>NZ_JBPGXB010000002.1:2500-3797500 GCF_056755015.1 Rhizobium sp. KNZ14-9A | reverse complement strand
TTGGTGGATGCCTTGGCATGCACAGGCGATGAAGGACGTGTTACGCTGCGATAAGCCGTGGGGAGCTGCGAATAAGCTTTGATCCATGGATCTCCGAATGGGGAAACCCACCTTAAATGCTTGGAAAATCCAAACTGACTGCAAGGTCGGCTTGGGTTTCCAAGCATTGTTATAAGGTATCTTACTTTCGAATACATAGGGGTAAGAAGCGAACGCAGGGAACTGAAACATCTAAGTACCTGCAGGAAAGGACATCAACCGAGACTCCGCAAGTAGTGGCGAGCGAACGCGGACCAGGCCAGTGGCATTAGTGATTAAAGCGGAACGCTCTGGAAAGTGCGGCCGTAGCGGGTGACAGCCCCGTACGCGTAGATATCATTAATGTCCTAGAGTAGGGCGGGACACGTGAAATCCTGTCTGAACATGGGGAGACCACTCTCCAAGCCTAAGTACTCGTGCATGACCGATAGCGAACAAGTACCGTGAGGGAAAGGTGAAAAGCACCCCGACAAGGGGAGTGAAATAGTACCTGAAACCGGATGCCTACAAACAGTCGGAGGGGGCAACCCTGACGGCGTACCTTTTGTATAATGGGTCAACGACTTAGTGTAACAAGCAAGCTTAAGCCGGTAGGTGTAGGCGCAGCGAAAGCGAGTCTGAATAGGGCGATATAGTTTGTTGCATTAGACCCGAAACCGAGTGATCTAGCCATGAGCAGGTTGAAGGTTGGGTAACACCAACTGGAGGACCGAACCCGCATCTGTTGCAATAGATTGGGATGACTTGTGGCTAGGGGTGAAAGGCCAATCAAACTCGGAAATAGCTGGTTCTCCGCGAAATCTATTTAGGTAGAGCGTCTGGCGAATACTCCCGGGGGTAGAGCACTGGATGGGCTATGGGGACTCACCGTCTTACTGATCCTAACCAAACTCCGAATACCGGGAAGTACTACCAGGCAGACACACGGCGGGTGCTAACGTCCGTCGTGAAAAGGGCAACAACCCTAACCTCCAGCTAAGGTCCCCAAGTCATGGCTAAGTGGGAAAGGATGTGAGGATCCCAAAACAACCAGGATGTTGGCTTAGAAGCAGCCATCATTTAAAGAAAGCGTAACAGCTCACTGGTCTAAATAAGGGTCTTTGCGCCGAAAATGTAACGGGGCTAAAGCCATGCACCGAAGCTGAGGATTCCTCTTTGAGGAGTGGTAGCGGAGCGTTCCGTAAGCTGATGAAGGGAGACCCGTGAGGGCTCCTGGAGGTATCGGAAGTGCGAATGTTGACATGAGTAACGATAAAGAGGGTGAGAGACCCTCTCGCCGAAAGACCAAGGGTTCCTGCTTAAAGTTAATCTGAGCAGGGTTAGCCGGCCCCTAAGACGAGGCGGACACGCGTAGTCGATGGGAACCACGTTAATATTCGTGGGCCTGGTGGAAGTGACGGATCGCACAAGTTGTTCATTCTTATTGGATTGGATGGGCAGCGGAGCGGTTCCAGGAAATAGCTCCACCGTATAGACCGTACCCGAAACCGACACAGGTGGTCAGGTAGAGTATACCAAGGCGCTTGAGAGAACTATGTTGAAGGAACTCGGCAAATTGCACGCGTAACTTCGGAAGAAGCGTGACCCCATAGTAGGCAACTATTGTGGGGTGGCACAGACCAGGGGGTAGCGACTGTTTATCAAAAACACAGGGCTCTGCGAAGTCGCAAGACGACGTATAGGGTCTGACGCCTGCCCGGTGCTGGAAGGTTAAGAGGAGAGGTGCAAGCTTTGAATCGAAGCCCCAGTAAACGGCGGCCGTAACTATAACGGTCCTAAGGTAGCGAAATTCCTTGTCGGGTAAGTTCCGACCTGCACGAATGGCGTAACGACTTCCCCGCTGTCTCCAACATAGACTCAGTGAAATTGAATTCCCCGTGAAGATGCGGGGTTCCTGCGGTCAGACGGAAAGACCCCGTGCACCTTTACTATAGCTTTACACTGGCATTCGTGTCGGCATGTGTAGGATAGGTGGTAGGCTTTGAAGCAGGGACGCCAGTTTCTGTGGAGCCATCCTTGAAATACCACCCTTATCGTCATGGATGTCTAACCGCGGCCCGTTATCCGGGTCCGGGACAGTGTATGGTGGGTAGTTTGACTGGGGCGGTCGCCTCCGAAAGAGTAACGGAGGCGCGCGATGGTGGGCTCAGACCGGTCGGAAATCGGTCGTCGAGTGCAATGGCATAAGCCCGCCTGACTGCGAGACTGACAAGTCGAGCAGAGACGAAAGTCGGTCATAGTGATCCGGTGGTCCCGCGTGGAAGGGCCATCGCTCAACGGATAAAAGGTACGCCGGGGATAACAGGCTGATGACCCCCAAGAGTCCATATCGACGGGGTTGTTTGGCACCTCGATGTCGGCTCATCGCATCCTGGGGCTGGAGCAGGTCCCAAGGGTTTGGCTGTTCGCCAATTAAAGCGGTACGTGAGCTGGGTTCAGAACGTCGTGAGACAGTTCGGTCCCTATCTGCCGTGGGTGTAGGAATATTGACAGGATCTGTCCCTAGTACGAGAGGACCGGGATGGACATATCTCTGGTGGACCTGTTGTCCTGCCAAGGGCATAGCAGGGTAGCTATATATGGACGGGATAACCGCTGAAGGCATCTAAGCGGGAAACCCACCTGGAAACGAGTATTCCCTATCAGAGCCGTGGAAGACGACCACGTTGATAGGCCGGGTGTGGAAGTGCGGCAACGCATGAAGCTTACCGGTACTAATAGCTCGATTGGCTTGATCGTTCTCATTGACTATGCTCATCAGGCTTTGCCTGATGATGCTTGACCTTTTGTCCTCACGCGCCAATGGCGCTGCGGACGGCGCGCCGGACAACCGGCGACGCGCTTTGCGCTTGCGGCCTTCTGGCCGAAGGTGCCTCGCGAAAGGTTCAAAGACGTGTTCAAATAAAAAGGATGTGAAAACATCCACCAGCTTCTCAACACAAGTTGCGCTTCGCTGACCTGGTGGTCATGGCGGGGTGGCTGCACCCGTTCCCTTTCCGAACACGGCCGTGAAACGCCCCAGCGCCTATGGTACTTCGTCTTAAGACGCGGGAGAGTCGGTCGCTGCCAGGTCTGCAAAACGCAACTCGTGTAAATCTTCTCATTACGAAATTTACGGCCCAAAGCCGATCAAAGGGCCGCTCACAAAGCGGCCTTTTGTGTTTGGTGCCATATGATACGAGACAAATTGCTTCGCAATTTGCTCGGCACAGATCCGTAAATCGCAAAGCGATTTACGTAGCAGCGACAAATCCAAAACGGATTTGTCGCGGGACGGATAAACTGCTTTGCAGTTTACCTAGGTAACGCGGGGTGGAGCAGCCCGGTAGCTCGTCAGGCTCATAACCTGAAGGCCGCAGGTTCAAATCCTGCCCCCGCAACCAAATCCTTACTAAACCTCCCCCGAAATCTAACCGCACGCCGCTTATCGCTGCCGCAAAGACTTCGTCTTCGCTAGCGATGCTCGCTCCTCGTTCCCCAATACTCATCATAACCGCATGGGTGAGAAACCCGAACAGGGCAAAAAGCCTGCAAACGAAACCAATTAAACAAGCCCGCCGCAAAGCGGGCTTTTTTATTGGCGCGAGAAGCGGCTACGCCCATCGTCTTCAGCCACCGCAGCCCGCCACAATGCCAAAATTTATCTCATCCTCGCAAAAACCACAGCTAGCCGGAATAAATCGGCAGCTCCGTTGTCAACGTTCATGAAACCGCTCTGCAAAACAAGGAGCCCGCATGAACGTCTTTCCCCGAAAAAGTTCCCTTCCGCTAGCGGTATCCATCTTGGTGGTCCTGTCCGTTTCGGCGTTTGCGGACGATCCAGCATCGCATGAACACACCACCTCCGCGGTTACTGACGAGACGCCGTTCCTGAAGGAAAACGATGCAGCCATGGCGAAGATGATGAGCGACATGGCGGTCAAGCCGACAGGCGACGTTAGCAGGGATTTTGTCGAGATGATGATCCCTCATCATCAAGGCGCGATCGATATGGCACAGGCCTATCTGCGCTATGGCAGCAATGAGCAACTCAAACGCATTGCCCAGGAAATCATCGTCGATCAACAGCAGGAAATCGCCGCGATGCGGCTGGCTCTCGGCGATCCTCTTCCGCCTTCGGAGCCGGCACCGACACAAGTTTCCCCGCAAAACTCCCTCTCTTCCGGCGCCGGCATGTCGATGATGCCGGCCATGGATCCGAACATGAAAATGGGCAATTGAAAGGACCCCGTCATGAAGTCTAGCCTTCTCGCCCTCAGCCTGCTTGCCGGCACGATGCTGGCGCCCTTAACAAGTTTCGCCGGCCAGGCGCCGGGTGCGGCCTCTGATCCTGACATCCCGATCAGTAGCAAGGATCGCGTCTACGCGGCCGAACAATTCTCCAACACGGTTTCGGTCACCGATCCATCCACTAACAAATTGCTCGGCGTCATCCGTCTCGGCGATCCGCAACCGGGCAATCTCAGCCCGCTCTATCGCGGGCAGGTCCTGGTCCACGGCATGGGCTATTCGCCCGACCACCAGACATTGGCTGTCGTTTCGATCGGCTCGAATTCGGTGACGTTCATCGACACAGCAACCAATGCCGTAAAGCACACCACATATGTGGGCCGTTCGCCGCACGAGGCATTCTTTACGCCTGATGGTAACGAAGTCTGGGTCACCGTTCGCGGAGAGGATTATATCTCCGTCATCGATGCGCATACCTATGAGGAGAAGCTGCAGATCAAGGTGCCGGCCGGCCCAGGCATGCAGATCTTCTCGCCGGATGGCAAATACGGCTATATATGCTCCTCGTTCAATCCCGAGACCGTTGTCGTTTCCGTCGCCGATCACCAGATCGTCGGCCACATCAAGCAGGAAAGCCCCTTCTGCCCCAACATTGCCGCGGCGCCTGATGGCAAGCAGGTCTGGTTTACGCTGAAGGATATCGGGAAGACGCAGGTCTTCGACGCTGAAGCCCCCTTTGATCTCATCAGGACGATCGATACCGGGCCAATCACCAATCACGTCAACATCGTTCACAACGCCAACGGCGAATTTGCCTATATCTCCGTTGGTGGCCTTAACGAGGTGAAGGTCTATCGCACGGATAATTTCGAACAGGTCGCGACAATTCCCGTCGGCAATCTTCCGCACGGCGTCTGGCCATCAGGCGATGGCACGCGCGTTTATGTGGGTCTCGAAAACGCCGATGCGCTGGCAGCGATCGATACACTGATAAACAAGGTGATCGCTACGATACCGATCGGCCAGGCACCGCAGGCCGTCAACTATGTCCCCGATGCAGTCCCAGAGGGCGACGGCACGCAGAACCTCCAACCGCTCGGCGTCGCTGGCCAGGTGGCGCATCTTGTCCTGCGCGCGCCGAAGGCGAAGCAGGATGGCGTTGCACCGACGAGTGTCTCCCTTTTCGATCAGGGTTTGTCACAGGTGCTGCAGGCTTCCGTGACGGGGCTGGAGCCCAAGAAGCCTTACATTCTTGCACTCTCCATGCGAGCTGACGGGACTGGCGATCTCCAGCCTCTGGCGTCATTCATGACAAACCCGGCTGGTTCGGCGATCGTCAATACCGTCGGCCCCATAAGGCAGATCGTCCAGACCAGAGAGAAGGCCGAGCGCCGCTATCTCGTCATTACCGCGGCGGGAGATAAAGGGTCCGGCGAAGTCGTCCAGATCGAAGCGAAGTAAATCTCTTCCGCCCGCCGCCTGTGATAGGGTGGCGGGCGAGCTCCTGAAGGTAAGCCTCATGAGTGACATTCTGCAGCTTGTCGAGCCGATGATCCCGGCACTCCGCCGCTACGCTCGTGGATTGTTGAAAGATGCAACGGCGGCCGACGATCTCGTTCAGGATTGCCTGGAGCGGGTTATTGCCCATTGGCATCATCGCCGAAACGACGATCCGCGCACCTGGATTTTCGCTATCCTTCACAATCTCGCGGTCAACCGGTTGAAACAGACCGCACGCCGTGGCGAACATCTGCCCTTTGAGAAGGTGGATGAAAGTGCCTTTGCCCGGCAACCGACACAGGAAGACAATCTGATGCGTCGCGATATCATTCAGGCGCTGGAGAAACTTCCGGAGGAGCAGCGCAGCGTCCTGCTGCTGGTATCGGTCGAGGATCTGTCCTATTCGCAGACAGCGGAAGTCCTGGCTATCCCGATCGGCACCGTCATGTCGCGCCTGTCGCGGGCGCGTGAGCGGCTACGGCAGATATTGGAGAACTCGGGGCAGACAACACAGGGGCCAGCCGCCCATCTTCGGAGAGTAAAATGAGCGTAAAACCGATCACCGAGGATGATCTTCATGGTTTTGTGGACGGTGCGCTGGATGAGGCGCGTGAAGCCGAGGTTTCCGTCTATCTTGAAACCCATCCCGAAATCGCCGCGCGAATCGACAGCTATGGCAGGCAGCGGCTCGATTTGCGGGCTGCGCTCAACTCTGTCGCGGAAGAACCAATCCCGAGCCGACTGAACCTGAGCCACCTGCTGGAGGTGCCCAAGCAAGGCCGGCTGCCCTTCTGGCGTATCGCGGCCGCTGCAGTCGTTCTTCTCGTCGCCGGCGGTTCCGGTGGCTGGATGCTGCATGGTATGTACCGGCAGCCAAACGAGGGCATGGTAGCGCTGGCTGATGAAGCTGCCAACAGCTTCGCCACTTACGCGCCCGACAAGGTGAGGCCGGTCGAGCTCCGTGCCGACAATATGGCCGAACTCGTCGACTGGGCAACGGAGCGCATGGGCCGCAAGCCGGTGCTGCCGGATCTTTCCAAGTCGGGCTATCGTCTGATGGGCGGCAGGATGATCTCGACGTCGCATGGCGCCGGATTGATGCTGATGTATGATGATGATCGGGGAACGCGTCTCGTCATGCTGACGCGGCCAATGCTCGCCGATCAGAACAAACCCATGGCGCCGCATGCGCAGGGCAATGTTGAGGGCTGGAGCTGGGCGTCCGGCGGCATGGGGTACAGCCTCGTCGGTGCCCTGTCAGCCGATACCTTGCATCCTCTCGCCGATGATATCAGGCACCAGACCGAAACCGGGGCCTGAGTTCCGTCAAACCTAGAGCAGGTCGCGCGAAATTGTGCAGCGGTTTTGCGGTAATCACATGGGAAAACAAAGACTTTAGTGCATGCGCGGGCGGCGTTTCTCGCCGCCGCGCTTTCCCGGCAATCCCATCATGCCTTCAGGAATCTGTTCGTCGGCTGCCAATGCCGCATTGTGCTGGCGTAGACGCTCGAGCGCCACGGAAGCAAGCTCGGTATAGGGAATGGCGGCCGGATCGTCGGTATGGATATCCTGGATCGCCGCGAGGACTGTCTCGGCTTGGGTGAGACGGCGTGTTGCGATGAGGGCCACACCTTCCTTGTAGCGGGCCTGCACCACATGGGGCGCCTGCTCGCCGATGCGATGGAAAGTTACGGCTGCATCCTCATAGAGTTTCAGCGCCAGTTGCGTATCTCCAAGGCGAAGTGCAATCGGCAGCGGCTCGGCGGTGCGCTCCAGCAGCGACTGATAGGCGGCAAGGGCTTCGGTCAGCTTTCCCCGATCGAAGAGCAGGTTGGCAAGGCCAAATTCGGCACCGACATGGCCCGGCGAGGATTGCAGAACCTGGGTGAAGACGATCTCGGCTTTTCCCTTCTCACCCTTTCGATACATTTCGAGTGCTTGTTCGTAGACATATTTGACGCTGCGTGGATGCAGAACACCGCCGAGATTGCGTCCGTCGCGGGTCCTGAAGAGCGTATAGCTGATCCGCCGCTCGTCAGCGCAGAAGACATATTTGTAAGATTCGTTTCCACGCAGGAAATCATAAAACCGGAAGCCGTCTTCGATCGCCCGGCGGATGCAGTATCCATGCAGAACCAGACCGGGAGACGGAGTTTTCCAGTTCTCGTCACGACCGGTGATATAGAAAAGGATCGTCTTTTTTGGGTGGTCGATGATATTGGCGAGGGCGCCGAGCGGCTGCTCGCCGAACCAGAAGACCGGGACGTCGAGCGTGCCGCTCTTGAAGCAGTCCATCAGCATTTCACGCGTTGAATTGATGAGCCGCTCCGTCCGCTCCGGTCCTTTGCGCTCCGTCCATCGCGTGCGCCAGAAATCGAAAAGAATAGTGAGGTCGCGGTCAATGGTCTCGGGCGTTGCCATCGTGATTCGGTAGCCTTCGTCGCCATCGAGCTTGCGCAGGAAGCGGCGCAGCTTCTGGCGCGTCTGACTGCTCAAAGTCTGCTCCAGATAGTCGTCCCAGCTTGCCGGCAACGAGACGACCGGGCAGATCGTATTATCGATATTATCATGGCTGGTGGGCACGTTGTCACGGAACATGACAAGCGGCCCCTGCAGCGCCAGGATCATCTTCTCCCGCCGTTCCGGCGGCCCGCTGAAATGCTCCAGCCTGAGATGCGTCCAGTTCTGCTGTTTGAGATAAGCAGCAAAACCGGCGATGGCTTTTTGCTCGTAACCCGGCATGACGATGAGGCCGGTATAGTCAGCCGAATAATTCCCGCCCATGACGATTTCATCGTAGAAAAGCCCGCACTGCTCATCAAGTTTCGTGAGCAATCTCAGCGGCAAAAAGGCGACATAGGGAGCATTCGGCTCCCGCTCGCGCAGCGCCAGCACGAACCATCGGCCGCGGTGCCCAAGAAAGTCTCTGAGCCATGTCCAGGAGAGGAAATGTTGGGCGTCTGGATCATCCCGATAGACCTGATCCCAATTGTCGCGAACGGCGTCAAAACCGGCGATGGTATCAATGACATCGATGCGCATGCCCCCCTCCCAATACTCCATACCTAATTCGGGAAATTCCAGTCTAATGGGAAACATCGATCTTCAAATAAACCGTCCGGGTGATTCCTTGAGACGAAATCGGATTAGCCCAACGCAGCCATTCTCGGCCTGCAATACTAGAGCGCGACAATCCGTGGACTTGCATGGATGAAAGCCCAGAGCGCCTTGCTGATATTGACGATCTCGCCAATCGATTTTTCCAGAAGCTCCAATTCCCGGTCATCCATCTGTTCGATCTTTCCGTAGCGAATTTCCTTGTCGTCCTCGACCAGGCGCATGAGTTGCGTGCTGGAGATTTCACCCTTCTCGTCGAAGGAATAGATGCAGTGATTGTATTTGTTGCGCATCTTCGATTCCTTCTTCAGGCGCGACATGGCTGAAAGAACGGCTTTGCGGTCCGCAGCCGGCGTCGAAGGAAGCTTCGCGAGACGCTCGACGAGATCTATGCGCGCGCGTGTCGTATTAAGCGTCAGGAAGACAACGATCGCCGCCTCCTTCTCCACCTTGAGAAGATGGGCGATAATATAGATCAGCAGGCTTTCTGTATTCGTCCAGACATAGTTTAACCGGCCAACATTCAACAAGACATCTGACATGGCCGGCATGCTGAACTCCCTCGGCTCAACGCTGATAATACATGGACTATATCAGATCATTTCGTTGAACGCTTCGGCCATTTCTGCGCTTAGCGCTCCTTGAAGGCGCGTGACATGCTGTCGGCGATCGGTTTGCTCAGATATTCGAAGAAGGTGCGCTCCGAACTCTGGATCAGCACTTCAGCAGGCATGCCGGGAACTGGATGGAAGTTGTGAACGCGGGCAATTTCCGAGTCCGGGATCTGTACGCGCACGATGTACACATCCTTCACGGACAGGCCGGCATTTTCCTCAATGGAGTCGGCCGAAACATAGAAGACCTTGCCTTCCAGAACCGGCGTGGTGCGCCTGTTGAGGGCGGTCAGGCGGATTGCCGCCGTCTGCCCTTCGTGAAGCTGATCGATGGAGGTACGCAATACCTGCGCCTCCAGGATCAGCGGCACGTGGGCCGGCAGGATTTCCATGATCGGTTTTCCGGTGGTGATGACGCCGCCGGCGGTGTGGTAGTAGGAGCGCACAACGGTACCAGTCACCGGCGAACGGATGACCGTACGCTCCAGAACGCCAGCAGCTTCGTGCAGCTGTTGACGCACGCTGTCGAGGTCGGATTCGGCGGTCTCCAGCGCATCAAGCGCTGCCTGCTTGTTGGAGTTGACGGCGATGACCGCTTCCTGACGGAATTTTGCGATTTCCGCCTCGCTCTCGTTGAGTTCTCCGTTCAGGCGCGAAATATCGCCCATCGCATCGGCAATGGCGCGCTCGATGGCCAGAAGGTCGGTCTTGCGCATATAGCCGACCTTGACGAGCCGTTCCTTGGAGTCCCGCTCATCCGAGAGCAGCGCCAGTTGCCGTTCGAAGGACTCGCGCTGGCCTTTGTAGCCTTCGAAGCGGTATTCCAGCGACTTGATGTTCTTCTCGATAAGGTTGAGCTGCTCCTCGAGTTTGACCTGCTTGCTGCGGAAGACGATGTTCTGGCTCTGGATGATGGCGTTGATATCGGGGTCACTCGCCTCTGCCATGACGATGTCAGGAAGCTTGAACTCACGCGATCCCTGTGCTTCGGCCCTCAGACGTCCAACGACTGCTTCCAGACGCAGCCGCCTCAGCGTCAGCATCCGCTCGTTGGTCAACGCGGCTGTTTGGTCGAGCGTCACCAGGACGTCGCCCTCCTTGACGCTTTCGCCTTCGCTGACGAGCATTTCCTTGATGATGCCGCCTTCAAGGTGCTGGACGACCTTGTTGTTGCCGGTTGCCACGAAGCTGCCCTGGGCGATGATGGCGGAGGCAAGTGGCGCGGTTGCCCCCCAGTATCCGAAACCGCCGAACGAGCAGAAGAGGACCGCCAGGCCGACAAAGCTGTGCAAACGGATGGAGCGTGGCACGTCGCCATACCATTCGAGCTGCACCGGGCCGCTGGATTCCTGCTTTTTCTTTCCCATGGCCTTCATCCTTCGATACGCGGTGACTGTTGGCCAGTTCGGCCATTGCCCTTGGATATTGCCTGCAGGACTTCCATTCGCTCGCCGAACATGGCGACCGTGCCGTCCTTGAGCACCATGATCTTGTCTACGCACTGCAGAAGTGCCGGGCGTTGCGTGATCGTAACTGTCGTGATGCCCTGTTTCTTGGCGTGGATCAGTGCTTTTGCGAGCGCGGCTTCGCCCTGGGTGTCGAGATTGGAATTGGGCTCGTCGAGCACGACGAATTTGGGATTGCCGAAGAAGGCGCGCGCCAGTGCGATGCGCTGCTTCTGGCCACCCGAAAGCGGCGCGCCATCGGACGCGACGACGGTCTCATAACCCTGTGGGAAACTGGCGATCAGCTCATGCACGTCGGCAAGGACGGCGGCCTCATAGATCTGCCGGTCTTCGACGTCATCGCGCATGCGGCAGATATTGGCCTTGATGGTGCCCGGGAAGAGCTGCACATCCTGCGGCAGATAGCCGATGCTTTCGCCGAACTGCCGCTGGTCCCAATTGCGCAGATCCATGAGGTCGAGGCGCACATTGCCGGAGGTCGGCAGGATCGAGCCCACCAGCATCTTGCCGAGCGTCGTCTTGCCGGAACCGGAATTGCCGATGATCCCCAGCGATTCACCCTTCCTCAACGAGAAGGAGATGCCGTTCAGGATCACCTTCTTCTGCGGCGGCGGAACGAAGAGGATCCGCTCCACATCGAGCCTGCCTTCCGGATTGGGAAGGCGCAGCCGCGGAAAGTTGAGCGGCGAGGTCAGCAGCAGGTTTTTGATGCGGCCATAGGCTGCGGCCGATCGGTTGAACTGATGCCAGCCTTCGATTGCTCCTTCAATCGGCGCCAGCGCACGGCCAGAAATGATTGAGGCTGCGATGACCATGCCGCCCGTCAGCTCTCCTGACAGCGACAGATGCGCGCCCCAGCCGAGAAGCCCGACCTGCGTGATCATGCGGCAGGCCTTGGAAATGCCGGTGAAGATGATGTTGCGGTCCTGCGCCTGGACGTGGGATTTCAGCGAGCCGGCGGTTTCGCGGCCCCACATCTTCACTGCTTCGGGGATCATCGCGAGCGCGTTGATGATCTGCGAATTCCGCGACATGGAATCGAGATGGAAATTCGCGCGGCTGAGATAGCTGTTGGATTCGGCGAACTGTTTGGCCGTGAACTTCTGGTTCAGGAAAGCGATCACAAACAGCACCGCGCAGCAGACCATGATGATGATGCCGAGATGCGGATGCACCAGGTAGACGACGATCACGAAGAGCGGCATCAGCGGCGCGTCGAGGAAAGCAATCAGCGTTCCTGAAGTCAAAAAGCTGCGGAGAGATTGAAGGTCCTGCAGGATCTGGTAATCCTTGCCGCTTCCATGCAGCGAGGCGCGAGCGGCGGCACTGAGGATCGGCGCGCCCAGCTGGACTTCCAGTTCCACGGCAGTCCGCATCAGGATGAAGCGCCGGACAGAATCCAGGAAGGCCTGTAAGAGGACGGCGCCCACCACCACGATGGAAAGCATCACCAACGTGTCGATGGAGCGACTGGTCAGGACACGGTCGGAAATCTGGAAGAGGTAGAGCGGGATCGCCAGCAGGAGTACGTTGATCGCGATCGTGAAGACCATCACGATCGCGAGATTGCGCCTGATAACCGCGATGCCTCGCGCAAGGCTCAAAGCGAAATTCACCGGCTCGCTGCGCTTGTGGAAGCCGCTGTTTCCGCCGCCGCCCCCGCCGCCCCCGCCGCCGAAATCCGGTTCCTTGCCGCCCCCGCCGCCGTCGCCTGTGCGCAGGCGGCGCTCATTTTCCTTCACCGGACCGGTGTCGCCATCGATCGTCTTGGCAAAGGGAATATCCGGCTTGGCCTTGAGCTCGTCGGTTTCACCGGGCATCCGCCGGGCCTCGATGACGGGCGCCGCCATCAGTTCTTCAGCCGGCTGCGGCTTTGTTTCCGGCTCCACGACATTGACGACGGGTATGTCATGGCCGGAAAGCTGCCTTGTAGGTTGTTCGGTCGGCATCACGGTTTGCACGTCATCCACCTTCTCTTCAGCGACAGCCTCGACTTCATGGGGATAGGAAGACACTTTGCGCGTCAGCTGGCGAAGATGGTCCACCGCATCGTCGATCGCCGAAACGCAGGTCTCCGTCAGAAAATCCTGAGGATTTGCCGCCGTAGAGGACGGCTTTTCGCCACGCAGATCAAGCGCGCTGCTATTTGCAAAAATCTGTTTTGAAATCTGATTCATCGCGGTCTCTCCCAAGATACGCAGGTCACGCGACCACGGCTTGCATTACATCTGAGGGGTGAGCGGAGGACCATGAAAGATCATGCCCGCCGTTGATGATGCCGTCGCCGCTGTCCGCGCCTTGGGGGGCATCGTCATCGAGAAAGGCGATGACTTCATTGGCAAGCTTTTCGCCCGCCGTCTCGGGCTGGGTGGTGTCGTGTTCTATGATACCACCCTGGATGAGAATGGCGTCGGAATAGAGCTGACCGGCAACATAGGTGGTGTTGCCGAAGCTGTCGTAGTCGACGATTTCAGCGATATTGGCGACGGTATTGCTGCCTGTATCGATCGTGATCACGGCGTCCTGGTTGTTCTTCAGAAGCTCGGCTGCAGCCTGGGTCACGTCGTCGGAATCTCCGAGCACCGCGACCTGCTTGATGATCGTCATGTCGTAGAGATTGCCTGTGATGTAGAGAACATTCACGCCGACATAGCCCTGGAAATTGGAATCGGTGGACAAGCCCTCGGGCATTGTCGGATCGCGCTCCTGGATCCCCTTCTCTGCCTCGTGCATATAGTCGGGCATGGTCTCGAAGCGGTCGTTGGTTCCAACATTGTGGATCGCCGCAAGATTCCAGATGAGATTGTTGCCGGACTGGATGGTGGCACCGCCGTCTACACCGTCTTCGGCGCGCGCCCAGTCGTTGTCGTAGAGAAGCGAAATCTGCGTGATGCTGTTGATATCGTAGACATTTCCGCCGACGATCACCAGATCGTACTGCAGGCCCATTTGGAAGAAGGACGAGAAATTCAGCGTCGTATTTCCGCCCGTCAGAACCGTCGCTTCCGACCCACTCGTCGTGACGGTCATGGTGTCGTTGTCGGTCACGAAATGATACTGTTCGATCCAGCTCACGAAGGAGACGTCGCCCTCGATGACGCTGACACGCCAGGCCATCGGAAAGATGGGGTCGCCATGTACATCCACCGTTGTCTGCGGCTGTGTTGACTGGAACGTGTCCCGTTCGAAGCTTGCAATATTGTAGGCGGTGACGCCGGTTGCATCGGCTGAGGAATGGAAGACCGAGGCGATGCTGTCATTGTCGCTGTAGACATAGACCTGGGTGATCGCATCGACCTGGTGATAGTCGCCCATGACAGCCGTCACGGAAGAGATCACTGCGGTATTGACGACGGAGGCAATGTTGGCGACGAGGTTTGCGCCCGCAGTGACCTCCAGGCTGTTTCCAGCGGGGTCATGCTGTTCGACGGATGTCTGGGTTTCGTCCGGTTCCTCAGGCAGTTTGGCGAGCCCCCGGTCCGGCAGCAGGTCGTCGAGCGCCGGAATTCCGGAAACGTGCTTGCCGTTCATATAAGGTCCGGTGATCTCGTCACCCGCCAGCACGAAATCATGTGCCTGATCGTTTGGATTGTCTGCCGGCGGCTCGCCCGTTCCGATCGATGTCTGGCCGGAATCCCTTACTCCCTGGATGTAGGTTTCCATATCCCCGGCGATCTGCTTGACCCCCTCCAGGGTGTCGGTCCGATGCAGGTCGGAAAAGGGAGAGAAAATCTCGGCCTTGGCGCTGAATTCAGCCAGTTTCTCAACGACGAAACTCGTATCGCGCGGGGCATGATTGCCACCAGTCATATCGAGATAATCGTCGTCGTAGAGAATGTTGACCTGTGTGGTGAAGCGGATCACCGAGCCGGGGCCGTCGAAAACCTGCAGCTCTTCTTCGGTTTCGATATCGATGTCCTGTGGGCTGCCGAACCGGGGCAGCGACGACACATCGCGGTGGGCAATCTCGGAGAGCTTTTCGATGCTTTCCTCAAAGGGGCGGCCGAAGCGGCGTGCGCCCCCATAAGCGATCTCATAGCTGACGCTTCTGTAGTTGACATCAGGATCGTAGTCCTGGAGCGCGAGATCGGAGGCGAAGGTGGGCGTATTGGCGACCAGATCGTCAAGCGCCGGATTATTTTCGGCAGGGCCTGTACCCTCCGTCAGCCCCGCACGCAGCCTCATCTCATCGGTCGTCGTTTCGAATATGCCGATGAAATGGGCGATGATTTCTGAGAATTTCTCGATTTGCATTGCCTTGGCCTCCCTTATCGAAGAGACGACCGGCCATGCGACATCCTTCTGAGGGAGCCGCGCTGTTCGTCAATTCGCACGCAAGCATTCAAACTGCACCGGCCGAAGCCGGTGCAGCCCTTTCTTGTCTTGGAGGTTAGTGCCCACTTGTATCTTCGCCGACATCGGAAGCATGTGAGTTGCCGCCGATGACACTGGAGTCCACAGCGTTGCTGAGCATGTTCGCGCCCTGAACGAGCTCCATATGGAAGCCCGAATTGGCAAGAATTGCCGAAGCATCTGCCGTCGAAGTGCCTGTGACGTCGTCACCTGCCTTGAGATCCCAGCCCTTGCTGTCCATATCCATGCCGTCAGCACCGTGCGCTGTGCCGGCATTCGCACTCAGGTGGTTCTGAGCGCCGCCGTTCTCCATCGTGATGTTCCAGGCCTGATCCTGGTCTGCGAGATGGTTTGCCTGGACAGTGCTGAAGACTGAGTCGGCGCCTTCGCCGGACAGTGAACCGTTGAGGATATTGTCGATATTGAGGGTGAAGGAGAAGTCATCCCCGATGTCGAAGGTGAGGTCGTGGCCGGCTACGCCGAGGTTCCCGAAGTCCTTGACATCATCAATGACGGCGAAGTCCGTGTCCGTCTTGTTGAAGCTGTCGCTGGTATTGTGGCTATTGGTGGTCGTCTTGGTATCGGTATCCGTAATCGTCTTGATGTCGGTGTCGATATCCGTGTCCGTCTTGGTGGTCGTGTCGTTATCGGTGATCGTCTTGATGTCAACGTCGTCGTCGCTGTACGACTTGGCGTCATAGCTCCAGTCGTAGTCCGACTTCGTGGTGGTCGTCGTGTCGTTATCGTTGATGGTGGTCGTCTTGGTGTTCGTGTCGTCGTCCGACTTGTAGCTCCAGTCGTAGTCGTTGTCGCGGTTGTCGCCGTTGTCGGTCTTCACATCGAGATCTACATTGGCCTTGACGTCAACGTCGGTGCTGTTGTCGGTGTTGTTGCGATTGTCACCATTGGCGATGCCGCCGACGTAACCTGTGGAATCATCATCGATTTCGGTTGAATTGATAGCGCTGGAAAGGCCATCGGCCAGGGCGCCCACCTTGACGGTGTCGTCGTCTGAGCCCTGCGGACCGGGCTTCGGATCATAAGGCATTACGTTTCCTCCAGAAAAAAACTGGAGCAGCTTTCGAAGTCCCTCTCATCTCAAATGGGATCTTTGCTCGCGCTTGCTCCAATGCGTTAACATCGGCAGATGGACTCGATACCTTTTCACCTGCAGCTTCATCGCGATTTGTTGGCCAAATTCTGTATTGGGATTGTGCCTATTCAGTACAAAGACGCACAAATCCGGTCCCGGACTCGATATGAGCGCGAGCAAGGCAGTCGAACTTCTTTTTGAGTTCCCTCGAAAGAAGACCAAGTATCAAAAACACATGCTGATACTTGATTTTCACGTCGCCACTTTGGCAACCGTTGCAGATTGATGGAAAAAAATGGGTCCCGATAGATATCAATTCGGGCTAAGGCATCTGAAGTCCGGTTCAATACTCCAGCTAAGCCAATACCGGATCGCGGGCTCGGAGAAGGCTGTGTGCGAATTCGGGACGGCGCCCCATACCTCGGAATCCGGAAGGTTCGACTGATTGCGGTATCGCGAAGTTAAGCTCGAAAGGTTCTCCGTCTTATTTTGAAATATCGTCTGCCCATTACCGCTTTGCTTTTGTATGTCTCGAACTAATACATGCTGCGTTATACCGTGATCTAGTTGAAATACCGCCCGCTAGTATGTTTCTTGTCGGAAATGCAACCATAAAGTGGCAAAAAATAAATATAACTTCGTGACAACTAACCCATTTGGGCCATTTCTTTCCTTTGAAATCCATATTACCATAATTAAGAAATGCCTAAAAGATAAGGCGGCCACATGCCTAGGGGCAATGTTCGTCGGCATGTAATACCCGCCATCGCGCCAATGGGAGTAGAAGCTCCTTGTTTGAGTATAGTGTAGCGCTAGGGGAGGCGTATATGTTCATGGTTGGGTCGGAAGTAGGAGATTCGGATCAGGCAAGAAGACTGGGTCCGAATGGAGAAACAGTCCTGGTAATCGCCAAGGCGGACTTGTTCTCCGAGTGCATGGTTGAGGCACTGGCAAAGAAATTCCCGAATTTTGATGTCGTAAGCGTATCGAGCGCGCAGTCCATATCCGAGAAGGATATTCACGACATGCGGCTTGTCCTGTTCTATCATGTCGCCGGCGCCGAGTTGCACGATGCGCTGCAGGTCGTTCGTGAAAACCGTCCGGACGCATCCATCGGCCTTGTCGTCGAAGCTATCGATATGATGGAGCCCTATATCAGCCGTCTTGTCGAGGCGCGTGTCGTCGATGGCGTCCTGCCGCTCAATCTGCGTCTGGATGTCTTCATGGCGGCAATCGATCTGCTGATGAAGGGCGGCGAACATTTTCCATCCGCGCTTCTGGGTCGTCTGTCCAACCGGGCAACGGCGCAGCTCGAGCCCTCGCTGTACCAGACGAAGTCCGTCGACGCAGCGCGCGCCAACGCGCTGAAGCTTCGCCGCAATAGCATGGCGGCTCTGACCACGCGCGAGGTACAGATTCTCGACCTCATCTGTAAGGGCACGCAGAACAAGATCATCGCCGACAAACTTCACCTGTCCGAAAACACGGTGAAGGTTCACGTCCGCAATATCTATAAGAAGATGAATGTGAGAAATCGCACTGAAGCGGCCTCACGTTTCTTCAACGATACGTCGGACAGTGGCGATCTCTCTGGCAGATGGCCGCACTAGGCCATCAATCCATCCGGGACGAGCGGGCAAAGCAGTGTGATTTCTGGCCGAAACCGCTCGGCGAACAGATGTAAGGCGCGGAACCGGGATAGACCGCGGCGCTCACTTTAGCCGAAGCGGTCTTCGGTTCGGCAGCATAGGCGAAGTCCTTCGCGGCATGTGGCACGCTTGCCACAACGACATTCTTCTCCGTGCTTCCCACGATCGCGGTATCGACGACCGCACATGAGATCGGTCCGATGGCCGAGAGAACGATCGTCGCAGCCAAAGCTAGAGAGCTGAAGCTGCATGGCGCTCTGCCATGCATGCGATCATGAGTCGTCATTAAAAAACCCTCTCTATCATCAGGGCAATAGCGACGCGCCCTCGCACACCAATGGCTGGCCACTCCTTATATTGGCTTCATTGACTGAAGCTGGAGCGGCCGGACAGAAAGCATGGCACCATAGTCATTGAGAGGGATTAATCAAGCAAATTCCGAAGTTTAATACTATAGCTATTTAGAATTGCTCCCGTGTTTTGAAGTTGACCTTCACTGATATCCTCTTATCATTTTGAGCATAGGTACAATTATCCGAAGAATAACCGAGTCGGTTATTTCATAGATACCACTTCGCGTTGAAGTTATCGAGGCGGATCAAGAGGGAGCCTAAAGTATAGAAGGGTCTATGAAGACCACACGACATGGGAAGGAATTTGTAGTGCGTAGTATTCCCACCGAAGGATATTCAGGATCTGCATTCGCATCGCCACGCCAGGAGTCAAAAACCGTGCTGGTCAACGGAGGCGCCGGTTTCCTGGGTTCCCATCTTTGCGAGCGACTTCTCGAGCGCGGCCATCAGGTCATCTGTCTCGACAATTTCTACACCGGCCGCCACGTCAATATCGAGCATCTGCTGCAGAATGCCCGTTTTCGGCTTTTGGAACATGACGTGCGCCAGCCCTATGACGTCGAGGCTTCCGTCATCTTCAACTTTGCTTCGCCAGCCTCGCCGCCGGACTATCAGCGTGATCCCGTCGGCACCTTGCTGACCAATGTGCTTGGAGCCGTCAATACGCTCGATGCAGCCCGCCGCAGCGGCGCAACGGTCGTCCAATCCTCGACTTCGGAAGTCTATGGGGATCCGCACGAGAATCCGCAGCGCGAAACCTATTTCGGCAATGTCAACCCGATCGGTCCGCGCGGCTGCTACGACGAGGGCAAGCGGTCAGCCGAAACCCTGTTCTTCGATTATCACCGCAAGTATGGCGTCGATATCAAGGTTGGCCGGATCTTCAATACCTATGGCCCGCGTATGCGCCTTGATGATGGACGCGTCGTATCCAATTTCATCGTCCAGGCGCTCTCCAACACCGACATAACGATCTACGGGGATGGCCGGCAGACCCGCTCCTTCTGCTATGTCGACGATCTCGTCGCTGGTTTCCTGCGTTTCGCCGATGCCGGCGAACACTGCGTCGGTCCGATCAATCTCGGCAATCCGGCGGAGATCACTGTGCGGGATCTGGCCGAAATCGTCCTTGATCTGACCAATTCGCGCTCGCGCATCATTTACCTGCCGGCCGTGGCAGACGATCCGCAGCAGCGCCGTCCGGATATTTCCAGAGCCAGAGAAGAGTTGAACTGGTGGCCGACGACGGAGCTGAAGACCGGGCTGAAGCGTACGATAGCCTATTTCGATGCGCTGCTTGCCCGCAAGGAAGTGGTGGAGGCCGTATGAGATGCCACGCTACATCCTGGTTACGGGTGGCGCCGGCTTCATCGGCAGCCACATCTGCAAGGCGCTTGCGTGTGCCGGAATGGTTCCGGTCACCTATGACAATCTTTCCACCGGACATATCGACAGCGTCCGGTGGGGCCCGCTGATCCAGGCGGATATCGCCGATGGCGCAAGGTTGCGGCATGTCATGGCCGAGTATTCGCCGGATTGTGTCATCCATTGCGGTGCCAACGCCTATGTCGGTGAATCCGTCGAAAAGCCGAGCATCTATTATCGCAACAATGTCATCGGCAGCCTGTCGCTGCTGGACGCCTGTCTCGATTGCGGTATCGACAGGATCGTCTTTTCCAGCAGCTGCGCGACCTACGGCATTCCCGAGATGCTGCCGATCGGCGAGAAAACGCCGCAACAGCCGGTCAATCCTTATGGCAGAACCAAACTGATCTTCGAAATGGCACTGGAGGATTATGCGGCCGCCTATGGTATCCGCTTCGCCGCACTCCGTTACTTCAACGCGGCCGGCGCCGATCCGGAAGGCCAGCTTGCCGAGCGGCACTATCCCGAAACCCATCTGATCCCGCGCGCTCTTCTCGCCGCAAGCGGCCGGATCGAGAGCCTCGACATTTTCGGCACCGATTATTCGACGGATGACGGCACCTGCGTCAGGGATTACATCCATGTCAGCGATCTTGCCCAGGCGCATCTCGCCGCGGTTCGTCACCTTCTGGTCGGCGGCAATTCCTTGAGCCTCAATCTGGGTTCCGGCCGCGGCACGTCGGTCGGCGAGATCCTTAATGCCGTCAAACGAAAGACCGGCCACAGGGTGCCGATCCGTTGTCAGCCGCGCCGCGCTGGCGATCCGCCTGTGCTTTTCGCCGATACGAAAAGGGCTCGCCTGGAGCTCGACTTCATGCCGACGCTTTCGGATATCGATACGATCATCCGCACGGCTGGCCCGACCTTCGGACTGGAGGTGATCGCATGAGCACCAGAGCCGAAATCGACCACGCACATCAGTCTTCTGCCGCCAAATCCGAGATGTTCGAGCCTGTCTTTACCGGCTGGAATCGAGCCGCTTATGGTCTTGGCATCGTCTGCTGGCTGGCAGCACTCGCTTACTTCTGGCTCTGGTGGGCTGAGCCCACTCATGTCGTTTCATGGCCGTCATTCCTGCTCGTCACCCTCATCCTTGCCTGGGTCACCCTGATACCGGCCTATTTCATCCTGATCTTTCTGGATGCGCGGCAGGTCAGATCATCCGCCGACCTGCCAAAGGGCCGCGTCGCGATGGTGGTCACCAAGGCACCGTCCGAACCTTTCGCCGTCGTGCGCAAGACGCTTCTTGCGATGCTCGATCAGAAGGGTGTCGAGTTCGATGTCTGGCTCGCCGATGAAGATCCGTCCGAGGAGACCAAGAGATGGTGCGGGCAGCATGGTGTCATGATCTCAACCCGCAAGGGCGTCAGCGAATATCACCGCCCCGTCTGGCCGCGCCGCACGCGCTGCAAGGAAGGCAATCTCGCCTATTTCTATGATCACTTCGGCTATGAACGCTATGATTTCGTCGCCCAGTTCGATGCCGATCATGTGCCGACGCCGACTTATCTTCGCGAGGTCCTGCGGCCCTTCGCCGATCCCGAAGTCGGCTATGTCTCGGCACCCAGCATCTGCGATGCCAATGCGGCCGAAAGCTGGGCCGCCCGCGGCAGGCTCTATGCCGAAGCGAGCCTGCATGGTTCGCTGCAGGCAGGATACAATAATGGCTGGGCGCCGCTCTGCATCGGCTCGCACTATGCCGTTCGCACGGCCGCCTTGAGGAAGATCGGCGGGCTCGGTCCCGAGCTTGCGGAAGATCATTCGACCACGCTGATGATGAATGCCGGCGGCTGGCGCGGGGTCCATGCGGTCAATGCCATCGCCCATGGCGACGGGCCGGCGACCTTTGCCGATCTGGTGGTGCAGGAATTCCAGTGGTCCCGCAGCCTAGTGACCATCCTCCTGCATCATTCTCGCCGGCATGTCGCCCGGCTGCCGCTGAAGTTGAAGTTCCAGTTCCTGTTTTCGCAGCTCTGGTATCCGTTGTTTTCGACTTTCATGGCAGTGATGTTCCTGCTGCCGGTCGCAGCCCTGCTCACCGGCCATGTCTTCGTCAACGTCACCTATCCGGCATTCCTGCTGCATTCTCTGCCGCTTTCGATCGTGCTGACGGTATTCGCCATCTTCTGGCGCGCATCAGGCACATTCAGGCCATACGATGCAAAGCTCTTTGGCTGGGAAGGGGTGGTTTTCATCCTGCTGCGCTGGCCTTGGTCGCTTGCCGGCACCCTCGCTGCCGCACGCGATCACGTGACCGGTTCCTTCGTGGATTTCCGCATCACTCCGAAGGGTGATCAAGGACAGCGCAAACTGCCGGCGCGGATAATGGCACCATACATCGCACTATTGGGCATTTGTGCTGCGGCCATGGCTTTTGCTGCCGATGGCGATGGTGCGCGTGGCTTCCAGATCTTCGCGGCGATCAACCTGTTGATTTATGTATCGCTCGTAATCCTGGTTGTCGTCCGTCACACAGTGGAGAACGGTCAGTCCCTTTTGCCGCAAGTATACGGCCTGCGGTTTACCGCCTCCGCCGGTCTCGTCGCCTGCCTGGTCGGCGGGGCGCAACTCGGCAACCACGGGCTAGCTGCCATGGAAGCGCTTTCGCACGGCCAGCCCTTCGTCACCTTTACCGAGTTGCAATTTGCTGTGGCGGGTGCAGGGCTCGGCGGAGGCAAGACCAGGATCGTGAAATTCCGTCTCAAATGGCACGGTTTTGAAGCCGGCCGTGAACGAAGGGATGGTGGGGAGAGCAGAAATGCGTGAGGAGGATAAAATGAGCATGACAATACGATTGACGGGAGGAGTGCTGGCTCTGTGCCTCGGCCTCATCCTCCCGATGGGTGCGCTCGCATCAGAAAAGACGAAAGCACCGACGCCGACGCCGCTGAGTGCCGGCGAACTCTACGTCATCTACGCCGACAAGACCTGGACCTGGGACACGGGTGGCGGACGTTTCATTGGCGAGGGTAGGCATTTCGTCGCCTGGGTCGACAATGGCGGCAAACAGTCTTTCGCCGAGGGCCGCTGGGTCGTCGATGATCTCGGTCAGATGTGCATGCGCGCGACCTGGACCAATAATGAGGGGGCGGCACGTGCCAGTACCTGCTTCGGCCACCGCAAGATCGGCAACACGATCTATCAGCGGCGTCAGCCGAGCGGGGACTGGTACGTGTTCCGGCACGCTTCCACGAAAGCCGATGATGAGTTCCGGAAGCTGGTTCCGGCAGACACGGTGAGCTTGAAAGCCAAAGAGCTGAAGCAGGTTCTCGCGACCAATAAATAGCCGAAGGGGAGGAAAAGACTATGAAAACTCTGGCGAAGAAAATCTCGACGGCAACAATCGCGATGCTTCTGCTCGGCGTTGCCGATCTGTCGCACCGAAGTGAGGCGCAGAACGCCGCCGTCATGAATGCGGGTGCCCAGACGATCACCGACAAGACGATCACCGACAAGCGGCCCGCCATTCATGCCAATGGCATCAAGTTTGGTGCCTACGACCCGCATGGCGATTTCGGCGCGCAGCAGAGCGTGACGACAGAGCACCTCTTCCTTCCATGGGAGGACGTCGATCTCGAAACGCTGCGTGTGGCGGATGCCTATGCGCTGGCAAGAGGCCGCAACCTGCTGATCACGGTGGAACCCTGGTCGTGGGATGTGGACTGGCGGCTGACGTCAGATGAACTTCGCTGGAAGCTGTTTCACGGCGACTACGATGCGAATATGCGGGCAATTGCCAGGATGATCGCCCAGTTGAAAAGCCCTGTCATCGTCCGCTGGGGACAGGAAATGGAAGACGACTCCGGCCGCTTTTCGTGGTCCGGCTGGAATCCTTCTGAATATATAACCGCCTACAGGCGCATGATGGATATCGTGCGGCAGGAGGCGCCCGATACGAAACTCATGTGGTCGCCGAAGGGACAGGCGGGCCTTAATGCTTATTATCCAGGCGACACCTATGTCGACTTCATCGGCCTCTCGGTCTTCGGTTTGGAACCTTACGACCGGATCGTTCACAACGGGCCGCGAACTTTTTCCGAGGCGCTGAGGCCGGGTTACGACCTCGTCGCCCAGTATCACAAGCCGGTCTGGGTGGCTGAACTCGGCTATGAGGGCAGTGATGGATACATCAAGCCGTGGATGGAAACAGCAACGCTCAAGCAGAGTGATTTTCCGGAGCTGCAGGAAGTCGTCTACTTCAATGACCGAGACGTACACACCTGGCCGTTCAATCTCGGCCGGCCCGATTGGCGGGTTATTGAAGACGCGAGCAACTAGGCTGGGGTCAAAAGAAAGGCCCGCCGATGGCGGGCCTTTGTCGGTATATGCGGGATATGATCAACCCTTGATGGTGGCCTTGCCGGTTTCGACGAGCTTGGCTGCGGCATCGGCTACTGAGATTCGCTCGAAGGCGAGCTCATCGCAGGTCGGACGAAGAACACGCTGGTCGAATTCGGTCGCGCCCATCGGTACTGGCCGCGGATATTCGCCGACCTGATCCTTGAGCAGATTGACGTATTTGACCGTTTCCTGCTCCGTCGGGTTGAGCTGCGGCAGTATAGCTTCACGAACCGCCGGCGACATCGGCACGCCACGTTCCACACCGAGAATCTTGCCGGCTTCCGGATCGTTGACGAAGAAACTGATGAACTTTGCGGCGGCTTCGCCCTGCTTGGTCGTGGCACCCACGCTCCAGATCAGTGCCGGGCGATAATAGTGACCGGACGGGCCCCCCTTCTTCTCGCGTGGCAGCATGGTGATGCCGAGCTTGTTCTTGATGATAAGCTGATAACCAACCATCTGGTTGGAATAGGCCATGCCGATCACCGATTTGCCAAGGCCGAGGCAATTGGTGTCGATGGTGTTCTGGTCAAGCGTCTGAACGTCGGCGGCGACGGTGCCGCCCGCCTTGCGCAGCTTTTCCCAGTAGTCGAACCATTCCTTGGCGTCGTCGACCGTGAAGCCGAGGCCGACACCCTCCTTGGCGAAGAGGCTCTTGCCGCGCTGGCGCAGCCAGGCGTCGAAGACATAATTGTAACGCGCCGCATAGGGGCCGCCACCCTTGCCGGAGGCTTTGGCGAGTTCCACGGCAAGCTTGGCATACTCATCCCAGGTGAGATCGGGCGTCGGCAGCGGAATACCCGCCTTTTCGAATTCGACGGTATCGAAGAACATCGCGAAGGAATTGAGCCCGAGGCCGACACCGTAGAGCTTGCCGTCGACGGTGGTGAGCTTCAGCATATCGGCGCCGAAGCTGTCGACCTTGAGCGTCGAAGGTACGAATTCATCGAGCGGCAGGCAGGCGCCGCGCTTGGAATAGTCGGAGATCGTGCCCGGCTCCAGCTGGAAGACATCTGCGATCGCGCGGCCGGCCATCTGCGTTGCGAGCTTCGTCCAGTAGCCGTCGCCCGAAAGCGACTCGCCGACAATAGTGACACCCGGTGTCTTCGACTGATAGAGTTTGGCAACATCCAGTGTGCGCTTGGCACGGTCGTTGGAACCCCACCACATGGCGCGAAGCGAAGCGTCCTCGGCAAATGCGGGGATCGAGCTGCCAGCGCCAAAGGCAAGGCCGGCCGCGGCACCCGCGGTTCCCATCAAGAATGAACGGCGATTGACCTGCATTGATTTCCTCCTGTGTCCGATGCCCGGTGCCATCCTCCAATGGTCTTTCCAGGCGTGCCGGAGGCTAGAGTACGCAAAAAATTTCTCTTTGCAAGAATTTATGATTATCTTGCAAATTTGCGTAATTTGCATAATCTTTGCCACATGAACGAGATTAAAATGAATGAGATCAAGACCAGGCGACCGCGACAGGCCGATATTGCCAGTCTGGCCGGTGTTTCGGTTTCCACGGTATCGCGGGTGCTCGCCAATGAACCGGGCATCAGCGAAAGCGTGCGGCGGCACATTTTGAAGGTCGCTGCCGAACATGGCTATCCGGTGAAGACTGTTTCGGAAAGCGTTCCGGGCGGGCTTGCCCTGATTGCCAGCGACGGGGCAACCGGTGGCCTCAGCGTCTTCTACGAATCGATTGTTGAGGGCCTTCGCGCCGGTGCCGCCGATGCCGGCATGCCTTTCGAAGTGCGGCTCGTGCGCGAGGACCGCACGACGCCTGATGTTGTCGGCGAATATATGCAGACGGCGGAAGCCGAAGGGCTTTTCCTCGTCGGCATCGATCCCAGCGATACGTTGCGGGCCTGGCTGGAAGAGACAGGAACACCGACCGTCCTCGTCAACGGTACCGATCCACGCCTGCGCCTCGATGGCGTCTCGCCCTCCAATTTCTTCGGCGCCTACGAGGCGACGAGCCGGCTCACGACAGCCGGTCATCGCCGTATCCTGCATCTCACCGGCTCGCATCGCCACACGATCCGCGAACGTGTGCGAGGATTCGAGGCAGCGATTGCCGCGATTCCCGGTGCCGAAGGCCGGCTCGTTCCGCTTACCTTCCAGGGCAGCGCCAGCCGCGAGGCGCATGAGCGCACGGTCGCGATGCTCGCGGAAGATCCCGGATACACGGCGGCCTTCTGCATGAATGATTTCATTGCCGTCGGCGTGCTTGAAGCCGTCACCGAAGCAGGCCTTCGCGTTCCCGAGGATTTCGCGATCGTCGGCTTCGATGACCTGCCCTGTGCCGTCATGACCAATCCCAGGCTTTCCACCATGCGCGTCGACCGCGCGGCGCTTGGCCGCGAGGCCGTCTCCCTTCTGATCTCCCGCTACCGCGACAGGACCGCGCCCGCCCGCCATATCTGCCAGGCGGTCGTTCCCGTTGCAGGAGGCACTGTTCCTGATACCGACAAGCTGTGAGTGATGCCGATGACCTATGATCCCGCCAGCGCCAATCCGCTCGCAGGCAATCCGCTGAAGACCCGCGCCGACATGATCCGCGCTGTCAACGATCTCTTCAATCCGCTGCTGCCCTTCTTCTCTGATGGAAATGCCCGTGTTCGCCTCGATGGCGCCGGCGCTCATTTCGACCGGGCCGCTGCTGATCTTGAAGGTTTCGCTCGTCCGCTCTGGGGTCTTGCACCGCTCGGCGCCGGCAAGAACGCTTTCGATCACTGGCACCGCTTTGCCGAAGGGCTTGCGAATGGCTGTGATCCGACCCATCCCGAATATTGGGGCACGGTCAATGCCCGCGACCAGCGCATGGTGGAGCTCGCCGCCCTCGGTTTTGCCCTGGCGCTGGTGCCTGACAAGATCTGGGAGCCGCTCGACAAGCGCTCTCGCGACAATATCATCGCCTATTTCAAGCATGTCCGGCAGTTCGACTATGCTGACAACAACTGGAAATTCTTCCGGATCTTCGTCGATATCGCTCTCGACCGCCTCGGCGCCGATTTCGATCGCAGTCTGACCAAGCAATATCTTGAGGAACTCGAAGGTTTCTACATTGGCGACGGCTGGTACCGTGACGGCAATATCCGCCGCATCGACCACTACATTCCCTTCGCAATGCATTTCTACGGCTTGATCTATTCCAAGCTGGTCGACGACGACTATGCCAAGCGTTATCGCGAGCGCGCCGTGCTCTTCGCCAAGGATTTCCGCCATTGGTTTGCGCCCGATGGCGCGACAATCCCCTTCGGCCGCAGCCTCACCTATCGTTTCGCCTGTGCCGGTTTCTGGTCGGCGCTCGCCTTCGCCGATCTGGAGGCGTTGCCTTGGGGCGAGGTCAAGCATCTCTGCCTCGAGCATCTGCGCTGGTGGCGGGACAAGCCGATCGCCAGCCACGATGGTGTTCTCTCCATTGGCTTCGGCTATCCGAACCTCTTGATGTCGGAGAGTTATAATTCTGCCGGCTCACCTTACTGGGCCTTCAAGGTCTTCCTGCCGCTCGCCATTGCCGAGGATCATCCCTTCTGGACCGCGGAGGAAAAGGCGCCTGAACAGACGCCGGAGGTCGTTCCGCAGCGTCATCCGGGCATGGTGGTCATGCGTGCCGGCAATGATGTCGTGGCGCTCTCGTCTGGCCAGGAAAACCTGCAGATGCGCTTCGGCACGGAGAAATATGCAAAATTCGCTTATTCTGCCTGCTACGGCTTCAGCGTCGAGGCTGACGAGCGAGCCTTCGCACTTGGCGCCTTCGATTCCGCGCTCGCCTTCAGCGATGACGGCCTGCATTACCGCGTCCGCGAAACCAATGAAGAAGCGAAGATCGCCGGCAACATCCTTTACTCCAGATGGTCAGCCTTCAAGGACGTGAAGGTCGAAACCTGGCTCGTGCCATCGGCCCCGTGGCATATCCGCGTCCACCGCATCACAACACCACGCCCGCTGCGGACCGCGGAAGGCGGCTTCGCGATTGCCAAACGCGATCTTGATGCGGACACGCTTTCGGCGGCCGAAGGCTCGGCCCATGCGATCGGCGAACTGGATTTCACCGGCATCGTCGACCTAGGTTCTTCGATCAAGAGAAGCGGCCTTGCCCAGAAGGCGCTGCCGAATACCAACTTGATCGTTGCCAAGACGCTCGTGCCCCAGCTCCGCGGTGAGATTCCGGCCGGCGAAACAATTCTGGTCACGGCTGTACTCGCGTTGAACGATCCGGCTGCCGTATCGGGGGCATGGACTACGCCGCCGAAAGCACCTGATATCGCTGCGCTCCGGAAGCTGGTCAGCGAGAAGGGCGTGACCGTCAGCGCCATCGAAGCGCCAGGACATATGCCATGAGCCGTGCTGCCATCGTCCTCGCCATGCAGCCTTCCCGCACGGAGCATGTGCTGCCCGAGGCGGTCCTTCGCCGGCTGGACGGCATCGGACGCCTGCTCGATGCCGAACCGCTTCAGCACTTCGACGACGAGCGGGCAAAGCGTCTGTTGTCCGAGGCGGAAATCCTCATCACCGGCTGGGGCGCGCCCTATGTCGGCCGCGAGGTTCTGGCGCGTGCGCCGAAATTGAAGCTCGTCGTTCATGCCGCGGGAACGGTGAAGGGCCTCGTCGATGCCGGCATTTTCGAGGCCGGCGTCGTCGTCAGCCATGCGGCCGAGGCCAATGCCGTGCCGGTCGCCGAATTCACGCTCGCCGCAATCATCTTTGCCGGCAAACATGTCTTCCGTTTCCGCGACCTCTATGTCGGCGACCGCCATCGTGATCGCACCCATCCGATGCAGCGTGAGGCCATCGGCAATTATCGCCGCACGGTGGGCATCATCGGTGCGTCACGCATCGGTCGCCGCGTCATCGATCTGCTGAAGCCCTTCGATTACAGGGTACTGCTCTTCGATCCGACCATCGATGCCGGTCAGGCGCGTGGAATGGGCGTGTACAAGGTGGAGCTCGACGATCTCATGCGTCATTCGGATATCGTCTCCCTCCACGCGCCATCACTGCCGTCCACCTACCATATGATCGATGCCGCAAAACTGGCGCTGATGAAGGATAGCGCGACGCTGATCAATACCGCGCGCGGCGCGCTGATCGATGAGGACGCTTTGCTTGACGTGCTGAAGACCGGCCGTATCGACGCTATTATCGATGTGACCGATCCCGAAATACCGGGACCGGAATCGGCATTTTACGATCTGCCCAACGTCTTCCTGACACCGCATATCGCCGGTGCTGTCGGCCTCGAGCGCAGCCGCCTCGGTGAAATGGCAGCGGATGAGGCCGAACGCTTCATCAAAGGCGAGCCCCTGCTTTACCGGCTCACCCTCGAAAACCTGGAAAATACCGCCTGAGGTGCCTTACGACGCCTTCAGCGAATTCGGCGAACCGTCATTGGCAAGCTCCGGCATCAGGTCGGAAATACTGACGACCTTGCCGGTGCGCGAGCTCGTCAGCGCCGCAATGCCGCAAAGCACGGACATGGCGCCGGCGCGGGTGCCGGCCCGCTGCGCGAGCTTGTCCTGCATGTCGGGCTTGAAGATCATGTTGCGCATCCGGTCGTCACCGCCGTAATGGCCGCCGGAGAAATGCGGCACCGTGATGCGCTCGACGGCCTCCTTGCCATGCGGGAAGCTGCGGATCAGCAGGATCGTATCTTCCTTCGGCTCTTCCCAAGGCTGTGCTTCATACTGGCGGATTTCGATACGGCCCTTGGTACCGTTGAAGGCGAGGTGATGGCCCTCGATCGGCTGGAACGTGTTCAGTGAATAGGAGACATGGACATTGTTTCGGTAGCGGATCGAAGCGACCATCGTATCGGGAATGTCGATGTCTTCGCGGAAGACACAGCCGTCGCGGAAATAGCCGTCGATCCTTGAGGGATCCTCATAGAGCGTGTCGAGGAAGGGATCCTTTTCGAGGTCGAGGTAATAATCGCATTCCTGCGTGTGCGGACAGAGCTTGCAACGCGGGCCGCGAAAGGGACCCGTGCGGCCGTAATTCTGCAGATCGGCAAAAGAGGTCACGGCGTCAGGATCGCTGTCGAGATACCAGTTCAGAAGGTCGAAATGATGCGTCGCCTTGTGAACGAAGAGGCTGCCGGAATTTTCCGTATAGGCGTGCCAGCGGCGGAAATAATCAGCGCCATGCTTGGTGTTGAGATACCAGTGGAAATCGACCGACGTAACGCGGCCGATTTCGCCGGAATTCAGGAGTTCCTTGATCTTCGCTGCCGTCGGCGCATAGCGATAGTTGAAGGAAACGTCGACCCGGCGGCCGGTGCGCTTTTCGGCATCCAGAATCCGGCGAATCTTCTCGACCGAGGTGGTCATCGGCTTTTCGGTGATGACGTCGATGCCGGATTCCAACGCCCTAACCACGATATCGTCATGCGTATGGTCGGGCGTGCAGACGATGACGAGATCCGGCTTCTGCTCTGTGAGCATCGAATCGATGTTTTCATAGAGTGGCGCATTGCTGCCGATCATGGTGCGGGCGCGCTCGCCGCGTAGCGAATTCTTCTCGACGATCGCAGTCAGGTCGACATGCTCGCGCCAGCCGGCCAAGAGATCCTTGCCCCACATCGTGGTGCCGCGGTTACCGGTGCCGATCAGGGCAAAACGGCGTTTCTCCATCGAATGATTCCTCCTTCATACGTGATGAAACGATTGGACTTTAGAGCAATTCCAGCAAAAGTGTGCAGCGGTTTTGCGTCCGGAATTGCGTTAAAACAAAGAGATAGAACATGTCCGTGTTTCGAAGAAAAACGGACATGCTCTAGAATCAGATTTGGCAGCAGCTCCTGAAGCGCTCGACGCAGGTGGCGATCACCTCGTCGGCGGGACGCTTCCACCAGTTCTCAGCCGAGAAGATTTCGACCTCCTGCGCGCCGAAGAAGCCGGCGGCTTCCACCATCCGTCTTATGCCTTTGAGATCGATGACGCCATCGCCCATCATGCCGCGGTCGAGCAGCATGTCCTTGGTCGGCACCAGCCAGTCACAGATGTGATGGGCAAAGATGCGCTTCATCCGTCCGGCGCGGGCGATCTGGTTGGCCAGATCGGGATCCCACCAGACGTGATAAACATCGACGGCGACGCCGACATCCTCGCCGAGTTGTTCGCACATATCGAGCGCCTGGCCGAGCGTGTTTACACAAGCCCGGTCGGCCGCATACATTGGATGCAATGGCTCGATCGCGAGCTTCACGCCCGAGGCCTGCGCATGCGGCAGCACGGCGGCAATGCCGTCGAACACCATCTGGCGGGCCGCGACGATATCCTTCGAACTATCAGGCAAACCGCCGACGACGAGCACGAGGCAATCGGCGGAAAACGCTGCCGCCTCGTCGATGGCGCATCTGTTGTCGTCGAGGTTCTTCTGCCAGTCGGCCTCGTTTGCCGCCGGAAAGAAGCCGCCGCGGCAGAGTCCGGTCAGCTTGATACCGTTCGACTTGACGATGCGCACTGCCTCGTCGAGGCCGGCCTTGGCGACCTGATCGCGCCAGGGCGCGATCGAGGTGATGCCGTGTTTCAGGCAGATATCGACGGCTTCGGCAAAGCCACATTGCTCGCGGATTGTCGCAAGGTTGATCGAAAGTCCTTCGACCTGCATGTCATTCCCCTCCCATTGCCATGCTGACGTTCAGTGAACGCCGTGGACGGCAAGCACCTGCTTCATGCGATCAGTTGCAAGGTCCGGATCGGCCAGAACCCGGGCCTTGTCGGCCAGGCGGAAAAGCTCCGCCAGATGCGTGAGCGAGCGCGTGCTCTGCTGGCCGCCGATCATTGTGAAATGATCCTGCAAGCCGTTGAGATAGGCGAGGAAGACGACGCCGGTCTTGTAAAAGCGGGTCGGCGCTTTGAAGATGTGGCGCGACAGCGGAACTGTCGGCTCGAGCAGATCGAAGAATTCGTGGTTGCTCTTACGGCCAAGCGCGTCGAGTGCGGCCGAAGCCGCAGGCGCGATGGCGTCAAAGATGCCGAGCAGCGCATCCGAATGGCCCTGCTCGTCGCCGGCAATCAGTTCGGCATAGTTGAAATCATCGCCAGTGTACATGCGCACGCTCTTCGGCAGCTGCCGGCGCATCGTGACTTCCTTCTCCTTGGAAAGAAGTGAGATCTTGATACCGTCGACCTTGGCGGCATTGGCTTCGATCACCTGCAGGCAGGTTTCCATCGCCTTCAGATGGTCGCCATTGCCCCAATATCCCTGAAGCGCCGGGTCGAACATTTCGCCGAGCCAATGGATGATGACAGGTTCTTTTACCTGGCGAAGAATGCGGTCATAGACCCTGACATAGTCATCCGGCCCCTTGGCGGCGGCGGCCAGTGCCCGGCTTGCCATCAGGATGATGCGACCGCCGGCAGCTTCCACCGTTTCGATCTGCTCTTCATAAGACCTAATGATCGTATCGATGGTCACGTCGGGGCCGGGCGTCAGATGGTCGGTGCCGGCGCCGCAGGCAATCAGCGCGTCCTTGCGTCCGGCTGCTTCGCCAAGCGCGCGGCGGACCAGCTCACGGGCTTCCGGCCAGCCGAGGCCCATGCCGCGCTGTGCAGTATCCATCGCCTCGGCCACGCCGAGGCCGAGGTCCCAAAGCCGATGGCGGAAGGCAAGCGTCCGTTCCCAGTCGATCGCCGGTGTCAGCCACGGATCATTGTCGGCGAGCGGATCGGCCACGACATGGGCGGCGGCAAAGGCGATACGCGGGAAGCTCTTGGCTTCCCGCTTCGTGAGTTCGATCGGCGTGCCGGTCAGTGTATAAGGAGCGATCTTGCCGTCGAGGGGGAGATTGATCGTCGTCACGGCTCAGAACTCCAGCGTGGGAACGTCGAGCCAGCGGCGCTCGGCCCAGGATTTCAGGCCGAGTTCTGCAAGCTGCACGCCCTTGGCGCCGGCTTCCAGGCCGTAGGGCCAGGGAGCATCTTCGACGACGTGGCGAATGAACATTTCCCACTGCGCCTTGAAGCCGTTGTCGAAGACCTGCGTATCCGGCACTTCGTCCCAGGTCTTGTAGAAGTCGATGGTCTGCGGCTGGTCAGGATTCCAGACAGGCTTCGGCGTATTGACGCGGTGCTGGCTCCAGCACTTGGTGAGGCCGGCAACGGCCGAGCCATGCGTGCCGTCCACCTGGAAGGTCACGAGGTCGTCGCGACGAACGCGTACGGCCCAGGAGGAATTGATCTGCGCGATCGCGCCGCCTTCCAGCTCGAAGGTCGCATAGGCGGCATCATCGGTGTCGCAATTATAGGGCTTGCCCTGTTCGTCGATACGGCTGGGAATATGGGTCGCGCCCAGGCAGGAAACGGCCTTCACCTCACCGAAGAGATTGTCGAGCACATAGCGCCAGTGGCAGAGCATATCGAGAATGATGCCGCCGCCATCGGCCTTGCGATAATTCCAGGACGGGCGCTGCGCCGGAACGCCCCAGTCGCCTTCGAAGACCCAGTAGCCGAATTCGCCGCGCACTGAGAGGATCTTGCCGAAGAAGCCAGAATCGCGCAGCAGCGCCAGCTTGCGCAGGCCAGGCAGGAACAGCTTGTCCTGTACCACGCCGTGCTTGAGGCCCGAAGCACGCGCCTTGCGCGCAAGGTCGATCGCGACCTGCAGATCGTCGGAAATCGGCTTTTCGCAATAGACATGCTTGCCGGCATCGAGCGCCTTGGTGAGAAGCTCGGCGCGCATCAGCGTCGTGCCGGCATCGAAGAAGATGGTGTCATCGGGATTGGCGAGCGCGGCATCCAGATCGGTCGACCAGCGCTTGATATTATGCTTGCGGGCAAGCTCCTCCATCTTCGCGCCGTTACGGCCGACGATGATTGGATCGATTTCCAGTTTTTCGCCTGATTTCAGCGTGATGCCGCCTTGATCGCGGAAGGCCAGGATCGACCGAACGAGGTGCTGGTTGTAGCCCATACGGCCGGTAACGCCGTGCAAAATGATCCCCAAACGTGCCATTGTTCCCTCCCTGGAAGCTTTTATGCGTCGGGAGCGGGCAGCCGGGCCCGGCCCTCCCGAGCCGGTAACTAAACAGTTACTTGATGGCAGAAGAGGAATATTGCTGTCAATAGCCAATTCGGTTTTTTGAAAATCAGCGCTTTATCGAGGCGAGCGTGACGTGAACGATATGTCGTTCCCAGGCTTCGAGATTGGCAGGCGTAATGAGATCGCGGCCGAAGATCGTGGAAAGCGTGTACTGGTTGGAGAGGTAGAAATAGCCGAGCGAGGCGATCGTCAGATAGACATGCAGCGGGTCGGCGGTCTCGATGAAGACTCCCGCCTTCTTGCCTTCTTCCAGCACCTGCGAAAGCTCGCCGATCAGATGCGAATGTAATTCCTTGAGCCGCACGGACTGGCGCAGCCAGCGGGCGCGATGCAGGTTTTCCGTGCCGAGCAGGCTGAGGAACTCCGGATGCTGCAGGAAGTAGCGCCAGGTGAAGAGGGCAAGTTCCCCAATGCCCTCCTCAGGGCTGCGGGTGCCGATGTTCAGTGCGCGCTCGGCGGTGCGGATGCTGACATAGGCTTCCTCAAGCACACGCAGATAGAGCTGCTCCTTGTCGCCGAAATAGTGATAGAGCATGCGCTTGTTGGTGCCGGCGCGCTCGGCGATGGAATCGACACGCGCGCCACCCATGCCGTTTTCGGCAAATTCCCGCGTCGCGGCTTCAAGTATGGCCGCACGGGTACGCTCCGGATCGCGTTGGGCGGTTCGCTCGGCGGACGGGCGCTTGATTTTCTTTTTTGCGCTCTCCCCGGTGTCGTTCATCAGATTTCCCCTATTTTCCCATGTTGCGCTCATAAAGCTTAAGCGGAAGAATGTAAAAACCCGAATTTGCAAACGCAACCGGGCCACCAACACCGCTTGACAGCCCGGAGGCTTTGAACATAGCTTGTAACCAATTAGTTATTTGTTGCAAGATAGCTAGTTGGGAAGCGTGTGGAGGCGCTTCCTATTGGGAGGAGGAAAACCAATATGTCTTTTCGTGTAAGCAGACGTAATTTCATGGCGGGCGGAGCAACGCTCCTTTCGCTTTCGGCGCTCGGAAACAGCGCTTTCGCGCAGGAGAACCGCTTGCGCCTCATCTGGTGGGGCTCTCAGCCGCGCGCTGACCGCACCAACAAGGTCTCCGACCTTTTCAAGGCGAAGAACAGCGGTGTTTCGATCACCGGCGAATTCCTCGGATGGGCTGATTACTGGCCGCGTCTGGCCACACAGGTGGCTGGCCGCAACGCCCCCGACGTCATCCAGATGGACTACCGCTATATTGTCGAATACGCCCGGCGCGGCGCTCTTGCCCCGCTGGAATCCTATATGCCGTCGAAGCTGCAGATCGATGATTTCGATCCGGCACAGATCGAAGGCGGCAAGGTCGATGGCCACCTGTACGGTGTCAGCCTCGGCGCGAATTCGGCGGCCACGGTCATCAACACCGTCGCCTTCCAGGAAGCCGGCATCGATGTGCCGACGAACAAGACGACCTGGGAAGAATTCGGCAAGATCGGTGCTGAAATCACCAAGGCCGGCAAGCGCAAGGGCTATTTCGGCTTTGCTGATGGCAGCGGCGGCGAACCGCTCTTCGAAAACTATGTACGTCAGCGCGGCAAGGCGCTGTACACGGCCGATTCGAAGATCGCTTTCGGCGCGGACGACGCCGCGGAATGGTTCGACATGTGGGCCAAGTTCCGTGAAGCTAAAGCTTGCGTAACGCCTGACATTCAGGCGCTCTATAAGGATACGATCGACACCAGCCCGCTGACCCTCGGCAAGGCTGCCTGCGATTATGCTCACTCCAACCAGTTCGTTGGCTATCAGGCGATGGTCAAGGACAAGTTGATGCTCAGCAACTACCTGCGGATCAAGCCGGACTCGAAGGGCGGCCATTACCGCAAACCTTCGATGTTCTTCTCCGTCTCTGCACAGTCGAAGGTGATCGATCAGGCTGTCGATTACGTCAACTTCTTCGTCAAGAACCCCGATGCCGCCAAGATACTCGATGTCGAGCGCGGCATTCCGGAATCGAAGGCGATGCGCGAAGTCGTCGCCGGCAAGCTCGATGAAACCGGCAAGATCCCGCTCGAATATGTCGCCGGTCTCGGCGATCTCGCCGGCCCGCTTCCGCCCCCGCCGCCGACCGGCGCCGGCGAAGGCCAGGTCGTGCTGCGCACCATCTCGGAGCAGGTGGCCTTTGGCCAAGTCACTCCGGCTGATGCAGGCAAGCAGCTCGTGGATGAAATCACGCGAATTCTCGCGCGGGGTTAATCTTATATGACCAATGCGATGCGCACGTCCGCAGGGACGGTAACCGTGGAAAGATATCAGGGAGTAAAGGCTGACGGACGCTTCCGGCGCCTGTGGAATGCCAATGCTCCCGGCTATCTCTTTCTGCTTCCGTGGCTGGTAGGCTTCTTCGGCCTGACACTCGGCCCGGCCCTGATTTCGCTCTACCTCTCCTTCACCGACTTCGACATGTTGAGGGCGCCGGGATGGGTAGGGGCCGCAAATTACGTGCGCATCGCCACGGCCGATCCGAAATTCGCATCGGCCATGTCCGTCACGCTGACCTACGTCGTGCTGTCGGTTCCCTTCAAGCTGACCTTCGCCCTGCTCGTCGCACTTGCCCTGAACCGGGGTCTGCGTGGCCTGCCGATCTATCGTGCGATCTTCTACCTTCCGTCCCTTCTCGGCGGCAGCGTCGCGATTGCCGTGCTGTGGCGCCAGCTCTTTGCCAGCGATGGCCTCGTTAACGCCGCGCTCGCACAATTCGGTATCGTCGGCCCGAGCTGGATCTCGCATCCGAGCTATTCGATCTATACGCTGGTGGCTCTCTCCGTCTGGCAGTTCGGCTCGCCGATGATCATCTTCCTGGCCGGCCTGCGGCAGATCCCGCAGGATATGTATGAGGCAGCAAGCCTCGACGGCGCCTCGAAATTCCGCCAGTTCTACAAGATCACCCTGCCGCTTCTCACACCTGTGATCTTCTTCAATGCTGTCGTTCAGACGATCGATGCCTTCAAGGCTTTCACACCCGCCTTCATCATTTCCGGCGGTACGGGCGGTCCGATCAATTCGACGCTGTTCTACACGCTCTATCTCTATCAGGAAGCCTTCGGCAATTTCCGCATGGGCTATGCCTCGGCGCTCGCCTGGATCCTCGTGGTGATCATCGCGATCTTCACCGCCTTCTCCTTCCTGACCTCGCGCTACTGGGTGCACTACGATGACTGAGATGACCGCTTCCGTCACCGCGGCCAGGCCGCCATCGGACATCACCAAACGCAGCCTCCCGGCTTCGATTATCATCCATGCGCTGCTGATCGCCGCCTCGCTGCTGATGCTCTATCCACTTCTGTGGATGGTGTCGGCATCGGTCAGGCCGGAAAACGAAATCTTCTCGTCGACCTCGCTCATCCCATCGTCGGTCGATTTTTCCTCCTATGTGCGCGGCTGGACCGGCCTCGACATCACCTTTGGCCGCTTCTTCTGGAATTCCCTCGTCATCTCGCTGCTTGTAGTGGCGGGCAATGTCATCGCCTGTTCGCTGACGGCCTTCGCCTTCGCGCGGCTGCGGTTTGCCGGCCGGAACTTCTGGTTCGCGATCATGCTCGGCACGCTGATGATCCCCTATCACGTGACGCTCATCCCGCAATATGTGCTCTTCCTCGATCTCGGCTGGGTCAACACCATCCTGCCGCTGGTCGTGCCGAAGTTCCTGGCCAGCGACGCCTTCTTCATTTTCCTCATGGTGCAGTTCTTCCGCGGCATCCCGCGCGAACTCGATGAAGCGGCGATGATGGATGGCTGCAGCGCTTGGCGCATCTATTGGAAGATCATGCTGCCGCTGTCGCTGCCGGTTCTGGCGACAGCCGCCATCTTCTCCTTCATCTGGACCTGGGACGATTTCTTCGGTCCGCTGATCTACCTCAACGACATGAACACTTACACGATCCAGCTCGGCCTGCGCACTTTCGTGGACTCCACCAGCGCATCGGACTGGGGCGGACTGTTCGCCATGTCGACGCTGACCCTCGTGCCCGTCTTCTTCTTCTTCTTGTTCTTCCAGCGCCTGCTGATCGAAGGCATCGCCACGACCGGCATGAAGCGTTGATGGGTCGGGCAGGAAAGCAAGACAGGGAAGAATGACATGAGCATCAAGACAGTCGCTATCATCGGCTGCGGTATCGGCCGCTCTCACATCGTCGAGGGTTATCTGCCGCATCCGGACAAGTTCAAGGTCGTGGCGATCTGCGACCTGAACGAGGAGCGCCTGAAGACGGTCGGCAACGAATTCGGCATCGAATGGCGCACGACCTCCTTCGATGAACTGCTTGCCGATGACAGCATCGACATCATCGATATCTGCACGCCGCCCGGCATCCATAAGGAGCAGGTCATAGCCGCCCTGGCCGCCGGCAAGCATGTGGTCTGTGAAAAGCCGCTCACCGGCTCGCTCGCCAGTGCCGACGAAATCATCGCGGCAGAAAAGACTGCCAAAGGCACACTGATGCCGATCTTCCAGTATCGCTATGGCGATGGCGTCGAGAAGGCCAAGCGCATCATCGATGGCGGTCTCGCCGGCAAGTTCTACATGGGCTCGGTCGAGACCTTCTGGCGCCGCAAGCCGGAATATTATGCCGTGCCCTGGCGCGGCAAATGGGAAACCGAACTCGGTGGCGTACTCGTCACCCATGCGCTCCATCTGCACGACATGCTCTTTTATCTCGCCGGCCCGGCAACCCGCGTGTTCGGCCGCGTGGCAACCCGTGTCAACGAGATCGAGGTGGAAGATTGCGCCTCCGTCAGCCTGCAGATGCAGAACGGCGCCTTCGTCTCGCTGTCCTGCACGCTCGGTTCGCAGAACGAAATCAGCCGGCTCAGGCTTCATTTCGAAAACATCACCTTCGAAAGCAATCATGAGGCCTATGCGCCCGGCCAGGATCCCTGGCAGATCATCGCTGCCGACGATGAAGTACAGGCGGAGATCGATGCTGTCATCGCCGACTGGCAGCCCGTGCCGCTGCGCTTCAACACGCAGATGCTGCGCTTCCACGATTATCTGATGGGCAAAGGACCGCTTCCGGTGACGAGCGCGGATGCAAGGCGCGCGCTGGAGCTGGTCACTGCCATCTATCAATCCTCCGATAGCGGCGCCGATGTCGCCCTGCCGATCGGTCCTGACAGCCCGAAATACGCCGACTGGCGTGCAAGAACCAAATAAGAGGGGATTTCGGAACATGGCAACGAGTGTCGTTCTTCAGAAGGTCGAGAAGCGTTATGGCCAGCTCGACGTCATTCACGGCATCGACCTGACGATCGATCCCGGCGAATTCGCCGTCTTCGTCGGCCCTTCGGGCTGCGGCAAGTCCACGCTGCTGCGCATGATCGCCGGCCTTGAGGAAATCTCCGGCGGCGCGCTGCTGCTCGACAATGAGCGCATGAACGAAGTGACGCCCGCCAAGCGCGGCATCGCCATGGTCTTCCAGTCCTACGCTCTTTATCCGCACATGTCGGTTTACAAGAACCTCGCCTTCGGCCTGGAAACCGCGGGCTACAAGAAGGCCGAGATCGAACCGAAGGTGCGCCGTGCCGCGCAGATCCTGCAGATCGAGAAGCTGCTCGAGCGCAAGCCGAAGGCACTATCAGGCGGCCAGCGCCAGCGCGTGGCGATCGGGCGCGCCATCGTGCGCGAGCCGCGCATCTTCCTCTTCGACGAGCCGCTGTCCAACCTTGATGCCGAACTGCGCGTGCAGATGCGCGTGGAGATTTCCCGCCTGCACCGCAGCCTCGGCAACACGATGATCTATGTCACCCACGATCAGGTGGAGGCCATGACGATGGCCGACAAGATCGTCGTCCTGAATTCCGGCCGCATCGAACAGGTTGGCGCCCCGCTCGACCTGTACAACAACCCCGCCAACCGCTTCGTCGCCGGCTTTATCGGTAGCCCGAAGATGAATTTCCTGAGTGCAAAGATCGAGAGCGTCACAGACACTGGCTCGACGGTCAATGTCTGCGGCAATTCCATTCAGCTCGGTCGCAGGCTTGCCGGTCAGGCTGGCCAGAACGTCACCTTCGGCATCCGCCCCGAGCATCTTTCCTTGGCGGAGGGCGGCGCCGTCCTTTCGACCGTCAATGTAGATCTGGTCGAAAATCTCGGCGGTGCCACGATGCTATACGCCACGACGCCGGACAATCAGCCGCTCACCATCGCACTCGATGGCCAGCAAAAGGTCGAACGCGGCACCAATGTGAAGGCCTCCTTCGATCCGGCGCGGTGTCATGTCTTTGATGATGCCGGCAAGACGATCTAAATCAGCCCGGCTTGACAGCCGATCCCTCTCAAGCCCATCATTTCATTGAGGGCTAAGAGGGGGATACGCGTGACGCCTGAAGAGAGGATTCATGCGCTTGGCATCTGGCAAGGCCCGATCGACATAGCCCCGATCACCGGCGGCCTCACCAACCGGAATTACCTGGTGAGGGATGGCGCGCTGCGGCGCGTCGTCCGTCTGGGCGATGATATTCCGGTCCATCATATCAGCAGGCAGAACGAGCTTGCGGCGAGCCGAGCCGCCCATGCGGCCGGCATCTCGCCTGCCGTTATCCATCACGTGCCAGGTGTGCTGGTTCTCGACTTCATCGATGCCGCACCGCTGTCACCCGAGGGCATCCGCAAGCCGGAAACGCTTGCTCGTGTCATTCTGTTGATCCGTGCCTGCCATCACGACATGGCCCGCCATTTCCGTGGTCAGGCGATGATCTTCTGGGTCTTCCATGTAATCCGGGATTATGTCGCGAACCTGAGGGCCGCAAACAGTCCGTATGTGCCGTTGCTGAACGCCCTGCTTGAGAAGGCGGAGCGTCTCGAGGCGGCGGCAGGTCCCTTCGAAATCGCCTTCGGCCACAATGATCTTCTGGCCACTAATTTCCTCGACGATGGCCGGCGGCTCTGGCTGATCGATTGGGATTATGCGGGCTTCAACACGCCGCTCTTCGATCTCGGTGGTCTTGCCTCCAACAGCGAGTTTTCGGGCGAGGCGGAGCGCCTCATGCTGGAGACTTATTTCGATCGACCGCTGACGGATGATCTCAGCCGCCGCTATCGGGCCATGAAATGCGCCTCGCTGCTGCGCGAGACGCTCTGGAGTATGATCTCCGAGATCCATTCCACCATCGATTTCGACTACGCTGCCTATACCGCCGAAAATCTCGCCCGCTTCGAGCGCGCCTATCGGGCATTTGAACAGGATCATTGAATGACGAAGGAATTACCGAAGACGGCAAAGGCCGTGGTCATCGGCGGCGGCATCATCGGCTGCTCGACCGCCTATCATCTGGCCAAGCTCGGCTGGACCGATACGGTGCTCCTTGAGCGCAAGAAGCTGACGTCAGGCACGACATTCCACGCCGCCGGCCTCGTCGGCCAATTGCGCACCAGCGCCAACATCACCCAGCTTCTGGGATATTCCGTCGATCTCTATAAGAAGCTCGAAGCCGAGACAGGTCTCGGCACCGGCTGGAAGATGAATGGCGGCCTGCGGCTTGCCTGTAACGAGGAGCGCTGGACGGAGGTCAAGCGTCAGGCGACCACGGCTCAGTCCTTCGGCCTAGAAATGCATCTCCTGAACCCGCAGGAAGCTTTCGATCTCTGGCCGCTGATGACGACAGACGATCTCGTCGGCGCCGCGTATCTGCCGACGGATGGTCAGGCCAATCCCTCCGACATCACTCAGGCGCTGGCAAAAGGCGCCCGCATGGCCGGCGTCTCTATCTTCGACGACACTGAAGTTCTCGATCTCGAAATCGACAGGGGCAGGATCCGCGCCGTCATCACCGGACAAGGCCGCATCGAATGCGAACGGGTCGTGGTCTGCGCTGGCCAATGGACCCGCAGTTTCGCCGCCCGCTTCGGCGTCAATGTCCCGCTCGTCTCCGTCGAGCATCAATATATCATCACCGAATCCTTCGGCGTGCCCTCCAATCTTCCGACCCTGCGCGATCCTGATCGCCTCACCTATTACAAGGAGGAGGTCGGCGGCATGGTCATGGGCGGTTACGAGCCGAACCCCATCGGCTGGGCGCTGGACGGCATCCCTGATGGTTTCCACTACACGCTGCTCGACAGCAATTTCGATCATTTCGAGCAGATCATGGAGCAGGCTCTCGGCCGCGTCCCGGCGCTCGAAAATGCTGGTATCAAGCAGCTTCTGAACGGGCCTGAGAGTTTTACGCCCGACGGCAACTTCATTCTCGGCGAGGCACCGGAGTTGAAGAATTTCTTCGTCGGCGCCGGCTTCAACGCTTTCGGTATCGCCTCGGCCGGTGGTGCCGGCATGGCGCTTGCCGAATGGGTGACGAAGGGCGAGCCGCCCTACGACCTCTGGCCGGTCGATATCCGCCGATTCGGCCGCCCGCATTTCGATACGGACTGGGTTCGCACGAGAACGCTGGAGGCCTATGGCAAACACTACACGCTGGCCTTCCCCTTCGAGGAATACTCGAGCGGCCGCCCTTGCCGCAAGTCTCCGCTTTATGAACGGTTGAAGGCGCAGGGCGCCTGCTTCGGCGAAAAGCTCGGCTGGGAGCGGCCGAACTGGTTTGCCGATCTCTTCGCCAATGAAGAGCCGAAGGATATCTATACCTACGGCCGCCAGAACTGGTTTGATGCCGTTGGCCGCGAGCACAAGGCCGTGCGCGAGGCAGCGGTCATCTTCGACCAGACCTCCTTCGCCAAATTCGTGCTGAAGGGCAGGGATGCAGAAGCAGCATTGTCATGGATTGCCGCCAACGATGTGGCAAAGCCCGAGGGATCGCTGATTTACACGCAGATGCTGAACGACAAGGGCGGCATTGAATGCGACGTCACCTGCGCCCGCATCGCCGAGAACGAATATTACATCGTCACCGGCACCGGCTTTGCCACGCATGATTTCGACTGGATCTCGCGCAACATTCCGGATGGCCTTCACGCCGAACTCGTCGATGTCACCTCGGCCTACACCGTACTGTCGCTGATGGGGCCGAATTCCCGTGTCATCCTGGAAAAGGTCACGACCAGCGACGTCTCCAACGCTGCCTTCCCCTTCAGCCGCGTCAGGACCATCGGCATTGCCGGTTGCCCCGTGCGGGCTCTGCGCATCACCTATGTCGGCGAGCTCGGCTACGAACTGCATGTGCCGATTGAATATGCGACGACCGTCTATGATGCGCTGATGGCGGCGGACGGGCAGTTCGGCCTCGTCAATGCCGGTTACCGTGCCATTGAAAGCTGCCGCCTGGAAAAGGGTTACCGCGCCTGGGGCTCCGATATCGGCCCCGACCACACGCCTATTGAAGCCGGTCTCGGCTGGGCTGTGAAGATGCGGAAGAACACGCCCTTCAAGGGGCGCGAGGCGATCGAGCGCCAGCTCGAAGGCGGTGTGAAAAAGATGCTCGCCTGCTTCGTGCCTGACGATCCCGATATCGTTCTGCTCGGCCGCGAAACCATCTATCGTGACGGTAAGCGTGTCGGCTGGCTCTCCAGCGGCGGCTTCGGCTACACCCTCGGCAGGCCGATCGGTTACGGCTATGTCCGTAACCCTGATGGTGTAACGGAGGATTTTGTCCTCTCCGGCACTTATGAACTGGATGTCGCCCGCGAGCGCGTGTCCTGCAAGGTTAGCCTGAAACCACTCTATGACCCCGAGATGCAGAGGATAAGGGCCTAGAACGCTTGTGACGGGGGAAAATTCCCCGGATGTTTCCTCATCCCTGTGGCACGTATAGGGATGAGGAAGTTTCGCTAACCCTTCAATATAGCGGCAGCCTGTTGTCCTGGATCAGGATCTCCAGCTTGTTCGCCACATCTTCCGTCCAGGCGACATTCCCGGTAAGCGCCTTCGGGAACAAGCCTGGCAAGCCGAACAGAGCTGCCGAAACCGCTCCGCCATTGCGCGGCACACCGTCGAGAAGTGCTGCAATCTCTCCCGCCCGTGGGTCACGCAGTTCGTAGCGTTCGCCATTGCGATCGATGCCGATAGCATAGCGCATCCAGGCGGCGACGGCGATTGCATAGGTCTCCGCCTTGTTGCCCTTGGCAAGCGCTTCCGTTGCTGGTTCCAGCAGACGCTGCGGCAGTTTCTGCGTGCCGTCCATGGCGATCTGATAGGTGCGGTGGGCGATCGCCTTGTTTGCAAAGCGTGCTATCAATTCGTCCGCATAGGTGTCGAGATCGATGCCGGGAACCGGATCCAGCGTTGCCGCTGCCGCATTCATGTGCCGGCGCGCAAGTGCTGAAAGTCCTGCATCATCCATGACGTCGCGGATGAATTCATAGCCTGCTGTATAGCCAAGATAGGCGAGCAGCGAATGCGCGCCGTTCAACATGCGCAGCTTCATCTTTTCATAGGCCGAGACTTCCTCGACCATCAGCGCGCCGTGAACCTTCTCCCAGGCCGGACGACCGTTGACGAAATGGTCCTCGATCACCCATTGGGTAAAGGGTTCCGTCTCGATTGCTGCCATGTCCGTGCGGCCCGTCAGCCGCTTGGCATCGGCATAGGTCGCATCGGTGCTTGCCGGCGTGATACGGTCGACCATCGTCGAAGGAAAGGGCACGTTCGCCTCGATCCAGCCATGCAGTTCCGGATCGATGCGGGCAGTGAATTCCAGCACCAGACGCTTAAGCACCGCGCCGTTGCTCGGCAGGTTGTCGCAGCTAAGCGGCGTAAAGGGTGTTATGCCCTTCTGCCGGCGCCGTGCCAGACCCTCGACGAGATAGCCGATGACACCGCGCGGCGCATGCCGGTTGGCGAGGTCGGCGACGATATCGGGATGCTTGAGGTCGAGCCCTCCGGTTGCCGGATCGAAACCATAGGCCTTTTCCGTCACTGTCATGCTGACGATGCGGATATCAGGGTCTTCGAGTCGTGCCAGAAGGCCCGCCGGATCGCGCGGCGCCACATGCGCCTTCAGGATCGAGCCGACGACGTGGGCCGTCGTGCCCGAGGTGTCGCGGATCAGCACCGTATAGAGCCCGTTCTGGGCGGACAGATTATCCGCGACATCGGGGGTGCGCAGGCTCGCCACTTCGATGCCCCAGTCACCGCCGGCAGCAGCCAGAGCGCCATCCGTGAAAGGCGCGAAATGCGCACGGAAGAAGGCGCCGGGGCCAAGATGCAGGATGCCGGCCTTCAGCGCATTCCGGTCATAGGCAGGAAGCTTCGCTGTCGGCGCAAGGCCGGTCACGTTCTGCAGTTTGTCGCTCACAGCTTGTAGGCCTTCTTCGCATTGTCATAGGAAAGTTCGCGCGCGACGATCTCGGCTTCTTTCCTGGAAATCCGGTGCTCGACGGCGAGCTGTGCCAGGAAACGGCAGATCTCGCGGCGCCAGACATCATGGCGGGCGGGGATCGACAGCAGTGCACGCGTATCGTCATTGAAGCCGGCGAGATTGGCAAAGCCAGCCGTCTCCACCACTTGGTCGAGGTAACGGCGGATGCCAAGCGGGCTGTCGTGGAACCACCAAGGCGGGCCGATCATCAGGCAGGCCCAATGGCCGGCCATCGGCGCGAGCTCCCGGGCATAGGTCGTCTCGTCGAGCGTAAAGAGCAGGATGCGCAGGCTTGGTGCATGGCCGTATTTCGACAGCAGCGCGTTGAGGCCGCCAACCCAGTCGGTACGCGTCGGAATATCGGCGCCCATATTCGGGCCACGCGTCTCGAAAAGCTCGCGGTCGGTATTGCGGCGCGAACCGGCATGGATCTGCATCACCATGCCGTCCTCGGCAGAAAGACCGGCCATTTCCGTCATCATCTGCCCGCGGAAAAGTTCAGCATCGGCGGCTGAAAGCGGTCCCTTCAGCGCCTTGTCGAGCAGCGCTTGCTTCTCGGCAAGCGGTAGATCGGCGGTAAAGGCGGTCGGCACGCCGTGGTCGGTCGCCGTCGCTCCGAACTGGCGGAAATAGGCGCGCCGCTTGCGATGTGCCTCGATGAGGCCATCCCATTTGGTGATGTCGCAGCCGGTGATCTCTCCGAACTTGATCAGATTGTCGCGGAAACCAACGGCATCGGGATCGGTGACGCCGTCAGGCCGGTAGGTCGTGCGTACTTTGCCGATCCAACCGTCCGCCGCCATCTTCTGGTGATGCGGCAGCGGATCGAGCGCGCCTTCGGTCGTGGCAATTGTTTCGATGCCGAAACGCTGATGCAGTGCCCGCGGCCGGAACTCCGGAAGCTTGAGCTGCGCATTGATGTGGTCGTAGAGCGCATCTGCGTTATCAGTCGTCAGTGGCTCGGTGCAGCCGAGCACGGCTGACATGGCATGATCGACCCAAAGGCTCGACGGGGTTCCGCGGAAAAGATGGTATTTGGCGGCGAAAGCACGCCAGATATCGCGGCCGCTCGAAACCATTTTGCCGTCGAGACGCGGTACACCGAGCTGGTCAAGCTTGGTGCCGGCGCTGTGTAACATGCGGAAGAGATAATGATCGGGAATGACAAGCAGCGAAGAGGCGTCTTCGAAGGCCTTGTCGTCAGCGAACCAGGACGGTTCGGTGTGCCCGTGCGGGCTGACGATCGGAAGAGCGCGCACCGTCTCATAGAGATCGCGCGCTATTGTCCGCGTTGCCGGATCGGCGGGAAAGAGCCGGTCCGGATGAAGAAAGCCATTGCTTACATCCATCAGTTTTCCTCCCTGATGGATAACGGCCTACCCCACATCATTAGACGCGGCAAGGGCTTTTGGTAACCAGACGGTCCACTTTCGGAATCGTTTTTATGGGGGCTCGAAACCATTGACGCCCCCGCCTATTTCGGCTTTGGAATACCACCTGATATCAGGGGAGAAAACCGATGTCCGACGAGGCAGCCCGCCTTACAAGGCTCGAAGAAATGCTGGCCCATCAGGCTAAGACGATCGATGAGCTTTCCGATCAGCTTGCCGAACAATGGAAGGTCATGGAGCAGACGCGCGCCAAGCTTGACCGATTGACCGAGCGCTTTCTGAGTCTCGAGGAGCAATCGCTGGAAGCGCCGGCGATCACCAAGCCGCCGCACTACTGAGCGGCCATGCCGCCGAGCTGTGCTCGGCGGTGCCTGCGGGCTGCCTGCAGCAGGAAAGCGGTTTCGCGCTTTCGCCCTTTGCGATATAGCCCGGAAAGACGAAGCTGAACGAGAGACATCCCATGGCGGCCACCATCCGTTATCATCAGGGCGATATTTCCGCGGCGGATGCCGCCCGTTACACCGGCGCGATCGCGATCGATACCGAAACGCTGGGCCTTGTGCCGCGCCGGGACCGCCTTTGCGTCGTGCAGCTTTCGCCGGGTGACGGCTCTGCCGATGTGATCCGCATTGCGGCCGGCCAGAAGGAAGCGCCGAACCTTACCGCGCTGCTCGCCGATCCGTCGCGCCAGAAGATATTCCATTACGGCCGCTTCGATATCGCCGTACTCTTCCATACGTTCGGCGTCACCGCGACGCCGGTCTTCTGCACGAAGATCGCCTCGCGCCTCATCCGTACTTACACCGATCGCCACGGCCTGAAGGATAATCTCAAGGAAATGCTCGACGTCGATATCTCCAAGACGCAGCAATCTTCCGACTGGGCTGCTGAAACACTCTCGCAGGCGCAGCTCGAATATGCCGCCTCCGACGTGCTCTACCTGCACGCGTTGCGCGACAAGCTAAATGAGCGCCTGATTCGCGACGGCCGCCTGGAACATGCGACGGCCTGTTTCGAATTCCTGCCGACGCGCGCCAAGCTCGATCTTCTCGGCTGGGAAGAGGCGGATATCTTCGCCCATAGCTGAGGTTATCGGACATGCAGGCAAGGTCGTAGACTGGGCGTCTTCGGCCGTTAGCTATTCGTTAAGGTATTTTCAGTAACATTATTCTTAATTTTTATGCATTCGACGGCGCGAAATACGCCGATGCGGACAGGAGGATCTGCCGGGATGCAAGGGGCCGGATGAGCGCGGTCTCGTTGTACGACCTGCTTTCATAGCCACTTTGCGAAAGGAGCGTGCCTGTGTTGTCTCCCATTCGTTCGGCGTCCAATGCAAGCCTTTCTTCTCAGGGTCAGACGGCGGCGATCGTTGCCGGTGGCCTCGGCCGTTCGGTGGTCGCCCCCACCCCGGTAAATGCAGTTGAAGCAGCAGACCTCAATGCCGCGATTGCCGGCAAGCTCAATATTCTGCTCATCGCCGCGCGCCAGCGCATGATTGAAGCGCTTCTCGACATCATCAATGCTACGGGACGCACCATCGCGCTGCAGCGTGGTGAAGGTGAATCCGATCAGGCCTTTGCCGCCCGTGTCGCTGATGCCATCCGTCGCATGCCCGACGCCGAGATCGATGCGGTCGAGCACCAGCTTTCCGATGACGGACATAGCCTGCCGTTGAGAATGATCGCCGCAGCCCTCAAGGACCCGACCGGGCCGGAGGCCACCCGTGTCATCGCCTATCTCGAGATTATCAGCTACAAGGACAGGGATCTCGCAGCCCGCGCCGTCGTCCGCTCTTATCGCCAGAACGATGCCGCGCCGCTGCCGCGCACCGAGCCGCGGCCGGAAATCAAGCTTCAGGGAGAAAACCTGCCCACTGCACGTCAGTCCGCAGCAAAAACGGCTGAAAATGTAGCGATGCCTGCTGCCGAAGAAATCGTTCCGGCCGAAGCGACTGTTGTCGTGGCGACCGATCCAACCGTTGAGGATCAGAAGACTGGCAGTCAGCCCACGGCAGCGGCGCATGAAGCTTCATCGCAGGCAACTACGCCGAGAGAGACAGAAGAAGTCCAGGCTGCACCGGTAGACCAGGAAGTGGTCGAGCCGGAACAGGCCGAACCCGCTCTCGAGCAGCAGACAATCTCCGCCAAGGCTGATCCGGTTATTCCGCGCAACTGGACCGGCATCGCAAGCTCCATGACCGAACAGGTTTCGCAGATGATCGCAACGATCATCCGCGCGCAGGAGGCAACTGTCCTGTTGACGGATACGCCTGTCGAAGCCGCCGTCGAAATCGATGCTATGCTGGACGAGGCCGTCATCAGCGAGGCGACGGAGAGCCTGGTTCGCACAACCCCGGAAGATGTGGTCGAGCCTGCATCTGCCCAGGCCGCGCAGGCTTCTCGCCCATCTCAGGCAGAAATCGCTGCGGCTGCCCAGACGGCGCGTCCCGTCAGAGAAATCGCCGCACAGCCGCAGCCGGTTCCCATCCCGGTTGTCGAGACGCCTTCCTATGTTCCGCTCGCAGCCCGCATGCCGGAAGGGCTTCCCTACGCGCAAACGCCTTACCAGTTCGCCCGCGATGAATATAAGGCGACCAAGGCCGATGACCCCCCTCGTCGCCATCACGAAAACGGCGGCTCGCAGGATCAGCAGCAACAGCAGCCGCAATCCGGTCAGGGCGGCGACGAGCAGCAGGCCGGCGGGGAGGAAGCCCCGCGGGAGGAGCGGCGCCAGCCGAAAATGTTTGATCCCGATCCGTCTACTGCTCCGGCAACGGTCACCGACCCGGTCTATGCCCTCTACCAGCGCATGGTCGGCTGGGAATAATCCGGAACAATTCCAGCAAAAGTGTGCAGCGGTTTTGCGTCCGGAATTGCGTGGGTACAAAGAGCCCTAGACAATCTCCCAAAACGAAAGAACCCGCCGGATCGCTCCGGCGGGTTCTTCATTTCAATGGATCAGCGAAGGATTATTCGCCGCCGCGGTTCTTCAGAGCCGCGCCGAGGATGTCGCCGAGCGAAGCGCCCGAGTCGGACGAACCGAACTGAGCAACGGCTTCCTTCTCTTCCGCGATTTCCAGAGCCTTGATGGACAGCATGATCTTGCGGTCCTTCTTGGAGAAGTTGGTAACGCGGGCGTCGACGGTCTGGCCGACCGAGAAGCGCTCAGGACGCTGCTCGTCGCGGTCGCGGGCGAGGTCGGCGCGACGGATGAAGGAAGTGATGTCCTCGTGGTTGACGAGCTTCACTTCGATACCGCCGTCGTTGATCGCGATGACTTCGCAGGAAACGACTGCATTCTTGCGCAGGTCGCCGGAAGCTGCTGCTTCGCCGACTGCATCCTTGCCGAGCTGCTTGATGCCGAGCGAGATGCGTTCCTTCTCGACGTCGACGTCGAGAACGACTGCCTTGACGACGTCGCCCTTGTTGAACTCCTCGATGACCTGTTCGCCCGGACGGTTCCAGTCGAGGTCAGAGAGGTGAACCATGCCGTCGACATCGCCGTCGAGGCCGATGAACAGGCCGAATTCGGTCTTGTTCTTGACTTCGCCTTCGACTTCAGTGCCGGCCGGATGGCTGCGGGCGAATGCTGCCCACGGGTTTTCCAGCGTCTGCTTGAGGCCGAGCGAAATACGGCGCTTGGACGGATCGACTTCGAGAACGACGACTTCGACTTCCTGGCTCGTGGACAGGATCTTGCCGGGGTGAACGTTCTTCTTGGTCCAGGACATTTCCGAGATGTGGATCAGGCCTTCAATGCCCGGCTCCAGCTCGACGAACGCACCGTAGTCGGTGATGTTCGTAACGGTACCGGAAATCTTCTTGCCTTCCGGATACTTGGCCTGGATGCCATCCCACGGATCGGACTCGAGCTGCTTCATGCCAAGCGAGATACGGTGGGTTTCCTGGTTGATGCGGATGATCTGAACCTTGACCTGCTGGCCGATGTTCAGGATTTCCGACGGATGGTTCACACGGCGCCATGCCATGTCGGTGACGTGCAGCAGGCCGTCGATGCCGCCGAGGTCAACGAACGCACCGTAATCGGTGATGTTCTTGACGACGCCGTCAACAACCTGGCCTTCTTCGAGGTTCTGAACGATTTCAGAACGCTGCTCGGCACGGGATTCTTCCAGAACCGTACGGCGCGAAACCACGATGTTGCCGCGGCGCTTGTCCATCTTGAGGATTTCGAAGGGCTGCGGGTTGTGCATGAGGGGCGTAACGTCGCGGATCGGACGGATGTCGACCTGAGAACGCGGAAGGAAGGCGATCGCACCGTCGAGGTCGACCGTGAAGCCACCCTTGACCTGGTTGAAGATAACGCCTTCGACGCGCTCGCCAGCTTCGAACTTGGCTTCGAGCTTGATCCAGCTTTCTTCGCGGCGAGCCTTCTCGCGCGACAGAACAGCTTCGCCAAGCGCGTTTTCGATGCGCTCGACGTATACTTCGACTTCGTCGCCGACCTTCAGCGAACCGTCCTTGGCACGTGCGCCGAATTCCTTGAGCGCGATGCGGCCTTCGACCTTCAGGCCAACGTCAACAACGGCGACATCCTTTTCGATGCCCGTGACGATACCCTTGGTAACATAGCCTTCAGCCAGATCGTTCTTGGCAAAGGACTCTTCGAGAAGGGCCGCGAAATCCTCGCGAGAGGGAGTAGCTACTGACATAAAATCTCCTGCGTGGCCTTCGATAGCTTCAAGGCTCACGTATGCGCCGGTTGGTTCGAGTTGAATGGGCCTGAACCCAGTCCGCCTTCTTTCAAGAAGGCAATCCGGCGCGTGGACGGAATTTCAGGCTTGCTTTCGCATGAGCGTCCCGCGCACGAAGCGCGGAAAACCGCTTGATTAGGCATTTCGGCTCAAGGCGACGTCGATAAACGACTTAGCGGCTTGAAACGCGGCCTCTATACTCATTTCCGACGTGTCAAGCAAGTGCGCATCGACTGCCGGTTTCATCGGGCTGTCCGCCCTGTTCATGTCGCGATCGTCGCGTCGCTTGACGTCTTCGAAAATCGCCTCGAAATCCGCTACGCCGCCCTTGCTGATGATCTCGTCGTAACGGCGTGTTGCGCGCACTTCTGGCGACGCCGTCACATAGAGCTTCACAGGTGCCGCGGGGCAGACGACGGTGCCAATATCGCGCCCGTCGAGAACTGTCCCCGGCAGCTTCTCGGAAAACCGCCGCTGCGCCTCAACGAGCGCCCGGCGAACCGCCGGCATCACCGCAATTTTCGAGGCGGCTTCGCCAATCTCATGTCTCGACAATATATCGCGATCGAGACCCGCGAGTTCAACCTCGAGCGCCATCTTTTCAGCGACCGTCTCGTCATTGAGCGGGAGCCCGGCATCGATCAGCGCCTTGGCGGTCGCCCGGTAGGTGAGGCCGGTGTCGAGATGGTGAAAGCCGTACTGCTCCGCGATCCTGCGCGAAAGCGTGCCCTTGCCTGCCGCGGCAGGGCCGTCAATGGCGATGATGAAGCTGCCGGTCATGAAGTCATTCCGTGCCGAGGCCGCCGTAACGGCGTACCAGTTCCTGCATTTCGGCTTGCTCTGCCATCTCGTCGAGGCCCTTTGCAACACCCTCGCGGTCGGCGACCGGCCGGTTCTGGCTCACCTTCCATTTGCCTTCGATCTCGGCGATTTCGATTTCGACGCCGATAATGCCCTTGAGCTGCGCACGGATAAATTCCTCTGGCGCATCGCCGACCGACCATGGTTTCTCACGCTGGCCCTCATGTTCGCCGGTAATTGCATTGATCTGCGCAAGCAGCCAGCCAGCATCCTCGATCACCCGTGCCAGTCCGCGTGCCTGCACGATCGCATAGTTCCAGGTCGGCACCACTTTGCCGGTCTCGGCCTTGGTCTGGTACCAAGACGGTGTGACATAGGAATCCGCGCCCTGGAAGACGGCAAGCACCGGCGCACCTGCAGCAATGTCCCGCCACTGCCCATTTGCCCGCGCCAGATGCAGCCGCAGCGTTCCCTTCTCTGATGCGCCGGCGTCGAGATGGAAGGGCACGGAATTGGCGATCAGCCCGGAAGCCGCCGCCGTGATCAGCAGGCCAAGCGGATGCGCACGGATCAGCGCATGCTGCACATTGAGATCGTCTTCGCAGAAATGTGGTGGCTGGTACATATCAGGCCTGCTCGATCTTCGCCCCGAGGCTCTTCATCAGATCCATGAACTGCGGAAAGCTGGTTGCAATCATACTGCTGTCGTCGATACCGACAGGATGCTCCGAAGCCAGCCCCATGACAAGGAAGCTCATGGCGATACGATGGTCGAGATGCGTGATGACCTGCTCGCCGGCAGCATTGCCGAGCCCCTTGCCATCCGGCCGGCCGGTGACGGAAAGCCAGTCCTTGCCTTCTTCGCATTCGACCCCGTTGAGCTTCAGCCCTTCCGCCACAGTCGAGAGCCGGTCCAACTCCTTGACCCGCAGTTCCTGCAGGCCGTTCATCACCGTTCGGCCCTTGGCAAAGGCGGCGGCAACGGCAAGAACCGGATATTCATCGATCATCGACGGTGCCCGATCTGTCGGAACGGTGACACCGGTCAACTCGGAGTGGCGCACGCGCAGGTCCGCGACATCTTCGCCGCCCGCAAGCCGCGGATCGAGGATCTCGATATCGGCGCCCATCTCCTGCAACGTCAGGATCAGTCCCGTCCGCGTCGGGCTCATCAGCACATTGGAAATGGTGACGTCCGAGCCCGGCACCAGCAAAGCCGCCACCAGCGGGAACGCGGCGGAGGAGGGGTCGCCAGGCACGTCGATCGTCTGGCCGGTCAGCTTGCCGCGGCCTTGCAGCCGGATCGTCCGCGTGCCGTCCCTGTCGGTCTTGATTGACAGTTCCGCGCCGAAGCCAGCCAGCATCTTTTCGGTATGGTCACGCGTGATCGCCGGCTCGATAACCGTCGTCACACCCGGTACATTGAGACCGGCCAGCAGCACCGCCGATTTCACCTGCGCCGAGGCGACGGGCAGGGTGTAGCGGATCGGAGCCGGCGTTTCCGGCCCGCGCAGCATGACGGGCAGGCGGTCGCCCTCCACCGCCTTCACCTGCACGCCCATGCGGCGCAACGGATCGAGCACGCGGCCCATCGGCCGCCGGGAAAGCGAGGCGTCACCGGTAAAGACGGTATCGAAATCATAGACGCCTGCAAGGCCCATGGTCAGGCGCGCGCCGGTGCCGGAATTGCCAAAATCGAGCGGAACCTCCGGTGCAAGCAATGCGCCGTTGCCTGTTCCGTTGATGATCCACGCGTCGCCCTCCTTGCGGATCACGGCGCCCATAACCTGCATTGCCTTGCCGGTATTGAGCACATCCTCACCTTCGAGAAGCCCGGTAACGCGCGTTTCCCCCGATGCCAGCCCGCCGAGTATCAGCACGCGATGCGAGATCGACTTGTCGCCGGGAATACGGATGATTCCGGAAAGCCCGGAGGATCTGCGGGCGACGGCCGGCTTCGATGCGGAACCCTGCGACATGGGTTAATCCCTTGCAAAGGCAATATATTCGCGCCACTCACAGCTCGGCGCCGGCATGTTTTTCCGGTCGGCATTGCTGCAATCGCGGCTGGTTAGCACAAACTTGCCGAGCGGTCATCCGGAATGCCGGGCAAAAGCCTGAAGTACCTTCTGCAGTTTGGCTTTGACATGGGAAGCCGTAGCGATTAAGGGGACCGGCTTATAAATTCCGAATAGAACGCCGGTTTGACGGCATTTGCCGAATCTCGCATTCGGCCATTCTCACGAGGCTTATAGTGGCGAAAGCGGAACTTGGAACCAAGCGCACCGATCCGGAAACCGGCAAGAAGTTCTACGACTTGAACCGGGACCCGATCGTCTCCCCCTACACCGGTAAATCCTACCCCCTGTCCTTCTTCGAAGAAACCTCGGCAATTGCTGAAGTTCAGGATGAGGACGAGGTTGCAGAAGTCGATACCGAAAACACCGAAGTCGAACTGGTTTCGCTCGAAGACGCCGATGACAGTGCTTCCGGCGACGATATCCCCGATATCGGCGATGACGATGTCGAAATCGAAGGCGATGACGACGATACCTTCCTCGAAGCCGATGAAGATGACGAAGATGACGACATGAGCGATATCATCGGCGTCACCGGCGACGAAGACGAAGTCTGAGCGAACGAATACCGGCCCGGATGACAAAAATTTCCCGGGCCGGATTTTTTAGGCTTGCCATCTGCGAAAACCGCAAGTAATAAGCCGCCACTCCAAAGGGATCGCCTTCGGAGTATCCCAGGACCGGCGCAAGCCGGACCACCCTGATGGGGCTATAGCTCAGCTGGGAGAGCGCTTGCATGGCATGCAAGAGGTCAGCGGTTCGATCCCGCTTAGCTCCACCAAATCTCTCCAAATGCAGTTCAGTAAGCACTTCAGGTCAGCATAACTGACATTTGTCAAAAGCTGTCTGGTTGCCACTTTTGCTGACGGCTGAAATCAGGTTCTTATATCCTGCGTTGAGGCCAGCCGATTCGGCGCTTCCCGGACCCGAACCCATGACACGAGCAAGACGCCGCCGCATCATCAGAACCCGCAGGACCGCGACCGGACTGGCGCTGGTTGGCTCGATTTCCTTCCTTGCGGGAATGACGGATGCGACAGGCCTGCTTCTGACCGGGGACTTCGTATCCTTCATGACCGGCAATACGACGCGGGCGGCATTGGCGCTGAGCAGCGGCGATGTCAGGCATGCCGCCGTGCTTGTGTCGGCCATCATCGTCTTCGTGCTCGGCAATGCCGCCGGCATTGTCGTTGCGCATCGCGCGGAGCGGCGCATCTTCGTCGTGCTCTGCTGCGTCAGCCTCATGCTGGCACTAGCCTCTATGATGACGCTGCAGGATCTGTTGATGACACGTTTCTATACGATCGTTCTCGCAATGGGCATGGTGAATGCAGCGGTCGAGCATATAGAGGGGCTGCCGATCGGCCTGACCTATGTGACCGGCGCGCTGTCGCGTTTCGGTCGCGGCATAGGCCGCTGGATCATTGGCGACCGGCGCCTCGACTGGACCATCCAGATCGTGCCATGGGGCGGCATGGTGCTCGGTGCCATCAGCGGGGCCCTCATGACGCGTCTTGTGGGCGCGCAGGCGCTGTGGCTGGTCTCCGTTTTCGCGATGGCGCTGGCGATTGTCGCCCTGTTTATTCCGCGCCCACTGCAGCGTCGGTTCAATCAAAAGATCGGAGCCTCCGGCCCGCATTCGGCGCGTGCCAGATAACCGCCGTCACCACCCAGCCGAGCCTGAACGCAGAGAACCTGGGACCACTCTTCGCGAACGGTACGGCCTCGCCTCGGCGTTCTTTCCGATCTGAGGCTTATTTCTTGGAGATGGTGACGAATTTCGTACCCCGCACGCGGGTGGTGACGATGCAAGGGTCGCCGCCGGTGCGATCGCAGAAGCGCGGGTTCATTTTCATGGCGAGCACCATATTGCCGAAACGCTGGACGAAGTCGTAGCCAAAGATCTGCGCCGTCGCGATCATGAAGTAGCCGCCTTCGGCCACCTGCAGATAAAAATTATAGGTGCAGCCGTCTTCGTTGCACTGCGGACCCTTCTGGCCGTCGCAGGTGAGTTCGCCCTCGTTGACGACCACGTCCATGAGGCCGTCATTGTTGATATCCTGGCGGATGAGGAAACCGTCACCGAAGGATGCTTCCGTGCATTGTTCCTGGAAATGCTTCTTCTCATAGATCTCCGGGTCGGAGATCAGCGATTGCTGTGCGAAAGCCGCGACCGGCATGACCAGCAGCAGAACGATGTTCAGGAGTACAGGCAACAGCGTCTTCACGGCTTTCCTCTTATGGATAAAGGCTCTCTGGCCTTCCATTCTGTACGCGCCGCCTTGCGCCGCCCTTGCCGCAATGATTCAGTGTGCCTCGTTCCGCCGGTCTGGAGGCCTCGATGTCATTGCTCGTCTATCTCGATTACGCCGGCATTGCCCTCTTTGCCGCAACCGGCGCGCTGGCCGCCTCGCGCAAGCAGCTCGACCTGATCGGCTTCCTGTTTTTCGCGATCGTGACGGGGACGGGCGGCGGTACCGTGCGCGATATCATTCTCGGCCGCGTGCCGGTCTTCTGGGTGTTGAACCCGTTCTATATCGTCATCTGCTGCATTGCGGGTGTCGTCGTCTTCTTTACCGCCCATCTCCTGGAATCGCGCTATCGCCTGCTGATCTGGCTCGATGCGGTCGGTCTTGCCGCCTATTGCGTGCTCGGCGCCGCCAAGGGGCTGGCCGCGACCGGCTCGCCGACGATCGCCATTGTCACTGGCGCCCTGACGGCGACCTTCGGCGGCATCCTGCGCGATCTCCTGGCAAACGAACCATCCGTGCTGCTGCGCCCGGAAATTTACGTGACGGCGGCCCTGGTGGGATCGGGCGTCTTTACCGGCGTCAATGCGCTTGGCGCCGAGCTCTATATCGCATCGGCTTGTGGTGTCGCAGCAGCCTTCGCAGTGCGCGGCGGCGCCCTGTGGTTCGGCTGGACATTCCCGACCTACAAGCACATGCCTGGCCGACATCCTGACGATGTGATGTAAAAGTCAGCCCTGCTTCTGCCGCAGACGGATCACCACGTCGACATGGGCGATTTCCATGCCCTCGGGCGGCAACGGCAGATTGGCGATCGTCAGATTGCTGATCGGAATATCGAGCACCTCGTTTTCGCCTTCGACGAAAAAGTGATGGTGATCGGAGACATTGGTGTCGAAATAGGTTTTGGCACTCTCGACGGCGAGAACGCGGATAAGGCCGGCTTCTGTGAACTGATGCAGCGTGTTGTAGACCGTCGCGAGCGAAACCGGCACGCCAGCGGTGACTGCTTCCTCGTGCAGTTCCTCGACGGTCAAGTGCCGGTCGCCCTTGGCAAACAGGAGGTCGCCAAGCGCGACGCGCTGGCGGGTGGGACGCAGGCCTGCGCTACGCAGCCTGACCTCAATGGCGATCGGGGTTTCACCCGTCATTAACACCAACTCCGGTTATTCTGGCGAAAAGCAATCATGTTTGTTCAAAGCGATATAACTTTTGCGCAAAAGCCTTTCAATAGTTCAATGGGGACAAGAGCCTTCGAAAGGCCGCAAAAACGGGCTTTTGACGCAATTAGGTCTGGTCGCGGCCTTGGCCTTCCTGTATGCGACCACCAAATACTGGCTCAGGCCCGGTCCGGAACGAAGAAATGAAGCCGCCATGCTTGCGCTTCATTTTCTAGTGAACTTGGACTAAAGACACACATCCATCGCCAAGAACGCGGGGGGAAACAGAGATTTATGACGACCAGACAGTCCAGCTACTCGTATGAAGAACTTATCGCCTGCGCACATGGCGAGCTGTTCGGGCCTGGCAATGCGCAGCTGCCTTTGCCGCCTATGCTGATGGTTCATCGCATCACGGATATCTCTGAAACGGGCGGCGCCTTCGACAAGGGCTATCTGCGGGCCGAATACGATGTTCGCCCTGACGACTGGTATTTCCCCTGCCATTTCGAAGGCAACCCGATCATGCCCGGCTGCCTTGGCCTTGACGGCATGTGGCAGCTGACCGGCTTCTATCTGGGTTGGCTCGGGGAACAGGGCCGCGGCATGGCGCTCTCGACCGGCGAAGTGAAGTTCAAGGGCATGGTCCGCCCGCACACGAAGCTGATTGAATACGGTATCGACTTCAAGCGCGTCATGCGCGGCCGTCTGGTGCTCGGCACTGCCGATGGCTGGCTGAAGGCGGATGGCGAAACCATTTATCAGGCGACCGATCTTCGCGTCGGTCTCTCGAAAGACAAGACGGCCTGAAAACCGCGTTTCGAGCGGCTCACGAAAACAACAAGGGTTTGATCAGATGAGACGGGTAGTTGTCACGGGTCTAGGTGTCGTGTCTTCGATCGGAAACGACGCGGCCGAAGTCACCGAATCCCTGCGCCAGGCAAAGTCCGGTATTTCCTTCTCCAGCGATTTCGCCGAACACGGCTTCAAGTGCCAGGTCTGGGGCAGCCCCAAGCTCGGCGCCGACAAGCTCGCCGAACTGGTCGATCGTCGCGCCATGCGCTTCCTCTCGCAGGGCGGCGCCTGGAACCATGTCGCCATGAAGCAGGCGATCGCCGATTCCGGCCTGGAAGACAAGGACTACAGCGAAAACGAGCGCGTCGGCATCATCATGGGTTCCGGCGGTCCGTCCACGCGCACGCTCATCGAAGCAGCCGAGATCACCGTCAAGAATAACAGCCCGAAGCGCATCGGCCCCTTCGCCGTGCCGAAGGCCATGTCGTCCACCGCGTCCGCAACGCTTGCCACCTGGTTCAAGATCCACGGTGTCAACTATTCGATCTCGTCTGCCTGCTCCACGTCAGCGCACTGCATCGGCAACGCCGTTGAAATGATCCAGTGGGGCAAGCAGGACTTGATGTTTGCCGGCGGCCACGAAGATCTCGACTGGACCATGTCGAACCTCTTCGATGCCATGGGCGCCATGTCCTCCAAGTACAACGACACGCCGGATACCGCTTCTCGAGCCTATGACGTCAGCCGTGACGGCTTCGTCATCGCCGGCGGCGCTGGTGTGCTCGTCCTCGAGGAGCTGGAACATGCCAAGGCGCGCGGTGCCAAGATCTATGCCGAAATCATCGGCTACGGCGCAACCTCCGATGGCTATGACATGGTCGCTCCCTCGGGCGAGGGTGCCATCCGCTGCATGCGTCAGGCGTTGGCAACCGTGAAGGGCGATGTCGACTACATCAACACGCACGGCACGTCGACGCCGGTCGGCGACAGCAAGGAAATCGGCGCCATCCGCGCGGTTTTCGGCGAGAAGCTGCCGCACATCCAGTCCACCAAGTCACTCACGGGCCATTCGCTCGGTGCCGCCGGTGTGCAGGAATCGATCTATTCGCTGCTGATGATGCAGGAAGGCTTCATCGGCGAAAGCGCGCATATTAAGGAACTCGATCCGGAATTCGAAGGCGTGCCGATCGTCCGCAAGCGTATCGACAATGCCAAGATCGACATTGCCCTCTCCAATTCCTTCGGCTTCGGCGGCACCAACGCCACGCTCGTGTTCCAGCGCTACAACGGATAATAACAATGACCGGAATTATGCAGGGTAAGCGCGGCCTCATCATGGGCGTCGCAAACAACCATTCTATCGCCTGGGGAATTTCGAAGGCGCTCGCTGCCCAGGGCGCCGAGCTGGCTTTCACTTTCCAGGGAGATGCGCTTGGCAAGCGCGTCAAGCCGCTTGCAGCCGAAGTCAATTCCGATTTTCTTCTGCCTTGCGATGTCGAGGACATCGCTTCGGTCGACACGGTCATCGACACGATCAAGGAGCGCTGGGGCAAGCTGGATTTCATCGTCCATGCCATCGGCTTTTCCGACAAGAATGAACTGAAGGGCCTCTACGCCGATACGACGCGCGAGAACTTCAGCCGCACTATGGTCATCTCCTGTTTCTCCTTCACGGAAATCGCCAAGCGCTGTGCGCCGCTGATGGAAGATGGCGGCACCATGCTGACGCTGACCTATAACGGCTCCACGCGCGTCATCCCGAACTACAACGTCATGGGCGTCGCTAAGGCTGCTCTGGAAGCTTCCGTGCGCTATCTGGCTGCCGATTACGGTCCGCGCGGCATCCGCGTCAACGCTATCTCGGCAGGCCCGATCCGCACGCTCGCCGGCGCTGGCATTTCCGATGCCCGTGCCATCCTGTCGTGGAACCAGCGCAATGCACCGCTGCGCAAGACCGTGACTATCGATCACGTCGGCAGCTCCGCGCTGTACCTGCTTTCGGATCTCTCGATGGGCGTGACGGGCGAAATCCACTTCGTGGATGCCGGCTACAACATCACCTCCATGCCGACACTGGAGACGCTGCGCAAGGCAGACGTCGAGTAAGGCCGGACAAGGCTTAAAAAGAAAAGGCGGCCATCGGCCGCCTTTTTTATTTACGTGCCCACAACACTTTGAAGCGGGCATTGCGGCAGGTTTCGCCGCTATCCTTGAAATGCTCCGCAAGCACCGGCTCATAAGGCAGGCCGCGATTAGCCACCAGCATCAGCCGCCCGCCGCCGCGCAGCGAAGAGGCCGCCGTTTTGATCATTGCCTGTCCGAGTGAGGGCTCAGCCGCATGGCCCTCATGAAAGGGCGGGTTCATGATGACGAGATCGTATTTGTCTCGCACCTGCTCGCCCGCCAGATCGTGCCAGAAGAAGCGCACAGGCGCGTCCGGGCAGTTCTCCGCCAGATTGGCCTTGGCGACCTCCAGGGCCTCGTAGTTGGCCTCGTAGAGGTCAAGGCGGGCAAGGTTAGGAGACTTCTGTGCAAGTTCGGCGGAGAGATAGCCCCAGCCGGCGCCGAAATCGGCCGCATCGCCGGTAAAATCGGTCGGCAGGCGCGAGGCGAGAAGCTGCGAACCGGCGTCAAGCCGGTCATGCGAGAACATGCCGGGCGAGGCAATGAAGCGGCCGTCGACGCGAACCGGCGACTTGCCGAACTTCGCAACGATCTCGCTGACATCGGCCGGCCGGCCGAACCAGAAGGCGACGCCATGATATTTCGGCATATGCTCGGTATCGAGGCCGAAACCTTCCACACGCTTGCGCAGCGGCTGGATGCCGTCTTCCTTGCCGCCGGCGACGACGATCAGCCCACCGGCCTTCACGCGGGAAAGGGCAGCGGCGATATTGGCTTCGTTTTCGCCCTTGTGCTTGGTGCAGAGCACGAGCGCTGCGTCATAGTCTTCACCGTCGATCTCCGGCTTCGCCTCGATGCGCTGCGCCAGAAGCTGCCTGTAGAGCGGCTTGAAGCCCTGTACGGCCTCCAGGGACGCGGCAAAGCCCTCAGGCAGGGCGAAGCCCGCCTCTGCGCCGAGGAAGAGCACGCGCTCGCCTTCGCCTGGCGGCGCGACGGTTTCGCTGGCAAAGGGGTGGAAAAGGGTTTTCAGCGTCTCGCGGCTCATGATCTGGTCCCGTCATCTGGAGCAATTCCAGGAAACTGCGCAGCGGTTTTCGTCCGCAATTGCGCAAAGGTCGAATACAAAAAGGGCGCGGAAACAGTCCCGCGCCCGGATATCAGCGGAGAAGGCGCGGCTTATTCGGCCGCTTCATCCTTCTTCTTGTCGCCCTTTTCAGCAGCCGGGATTTCCTGGCCGGTGGCCTGGTCGACGACCTTCATGGACAGGCGAACCTTGCCGCGTTCGTCGAAGCCGAGCAGCTTGACCCAGACCTTATCGCCTTCCTTGACGACGTCCTGGGTCTTCGCGACACGCTCGGAAGCAAGCTGCGAGATGTGGACGAGACCGTCACGGGCGCCGAAGAAGTTGACGAAGGCGCCGAAATCGGCGGTCTTGACAACAGTGCCTTCGTAGATCTGGCCGATTTCCGGCTCGGCGACGATCGAGTGGATCCACTTGCGGGCCGCTTCGATTTCCTTGCCCGAGGAGGAGGCGATCTTGACGGTACCGTCGTCCTCGATATTGATCTTCGCGCCGGTCTTTTCGACGATTTCGCGGATGACCTTGCCGCCGGAGCCGATGACTTCGCGGATCTTGTCGACCGGAATATTCATGACTTCGATGCGCGGAGCGAATTCGCCGAGCTGGCCACGGCTTTCGGTGATGGCCTTCGCCATTTCGCCGAGAATGTGGGCGCGACCACCCTGGGCCTGGCCAAGAGCGACCTTCATGATCTCTTCGGTGATACCGGCGATCTTGATGTCCATCTGCAGCGAGGTGATGCCGTCAGCAGTACCTGCCACCTTGAAGTCCATGTCGCCGAGGTGATCTTCGTCACCGAGAATGTCGGAGAGGACGGCGAAGCGATCGCCTTCGAGGATCAGGCCCATGGCGATACCGGCAACCGGCTTGGCAAGCGGAACGCCTGCGTCCATCAGAGCGAGCGAAGTGCCGCAGACGGTAGCCATCGAGGACGAGCCATTCGACTCGGTGATCTCGGAGACGACGCGCAGCGTGTAGGGGAACTGTTCGGCGGAAGGCAGCATCGGGCGAATTGCGCGCCATGCGAGCTTGCCATGACCGATTTCACGGCGACCCGGGGAGCCCATGCGGCCGGTTTCGCCAACCGAGTAGGGAGGGAAGTTGTAATGGAGCAGGAAGCGCTCCTTGTACATGCCCGTCAGGCTGTCGACATACTGCTCGTCTTCGCCGGTGCCGAGCGTGGCAACCACGATCGCCTGCGTTTCACCGCGGGTAAAGAGCGCCGAACCATGCGTGCGCGGCAGAAGGCCGACTTCGGATACGATCGGACGAACGGTTTCGAGGTCGCGACCATCGATGCGGCTCTTGGTGTCGAGGATGTTCCAGCGGACGATCTTGGCCTGCAGGTGCTTGAAGATCGCGCCGACTTCTTCGGCCGTGTAGCGGGCTTCGCCCTCTTCCGGGAGGAAGTGCGCCTTCACCTTCGCCTTGACGGCGTCGACGGCGGCGTAGCGGTCGGCCTTCTGGGTGATCTTGTAGGCTTCGCGAAGTTCACCTTCGGCAAGGCCGAGCATTTCGGATTCGAGAGCGGAGTAGTCTTCCGGCTGGAAGTCACGCGGTTCCTTGGCGGCAACTTCAGCGAGCTTGATGATCGCGTCGAGAACCGGCTGGAAGCCCTTGTGGCCGAACATGACGGCGCCGAGCATGACGTCTTCCGGAAGCTCCTTGGCTTCGGATTCGACCATCAGGACGGCATCGTAAGTGCCGGCGACGACAAGGTCGAGGCTCGATTCATCCATCTCGTCGAGATGCGGGTTGAGAACGTATTCGCCATTGATGTAGCCGACGCGTGCGCCGCCGACCGGGCCCATGAAGGGAACGCCTGATAGCGTCAGCGCAGCGGAGGTTGCAACCATGGACAGGATGTCCGGGTTGTTCTCGAGGTCGTGTTGGATGACGGTGACGACGACCTGCGTGTCGTTCTTGTAGCCTTCCGGGAAGAGCGGACGGATCGGGCGGTCGATCAGGCGGGAAACGAGGGTTTCGTTTTCGCTCGGGCGACCTTCGCGCTTGAAATAGCCGCCGGGGATCTTGCCGGCTGCATAGGTCTTTTCCTGATAGTTGACCGTCAGCGGGAAGAAGTCCTGGCCGGGCTTCGGCGCCTTGGCGGAAACGACGGTCGCGAGAACCACGGTTTCGCCGTAGGTGGCGAGTACAGCGCCGTCAGCCTGACGGGCGATCTTGCCGGTCTCAAGCTTGAGCGGGCGGCCTGCCCACTCGATTTCTACTTTATGTGTATCGAACATGTCTTGTCCTTCAATGCAGCCAACGCGCCGTCTCCGTGAGGAGCAGCATAGCGTCGACCACAATCAGTGTGACGCATCACGGGCAAGACAACGGGAAGCTTCGAGCGGACGATTTCCCTCGGGAAATCGGGCCAAAGCTCTTGTGAAACTCTGGCCGAAAGCATCCGGCAATCCTGCCCCATGACAGGTCAACGGTTGGTTTGGCAGATCCGGCCCATCCGGAACTGCCGTCTTTCCATTCACACAGATAGCGCGCGCCTGGAAAATGTCATCGGGAGACGCACTCCCGGAAAAACAATCGGCGGGCGAAGCGCTTCGCCCGCCGAAAAATCATTAGCGGCGGATACCCAGGCCGTTGATCAGCTTGGTGTAGCGGCCTTCGTCCTTCTTCTTGAGATAGTCAAGAAGCGAGCGGCGGCTGGAAACGAGCGTCAGCAGACCACGGCGGGAATGGTTATCCTTCTTGTGGTCCTTGAAGTGTTCGGTCAGGTTGTTGATGCGCTCGGTGAGGATCGCAACCTGTACTTCCGGCGAACCAGTGTCGCCCTCGGTGGTCGCATATTCCTTGATCAGCGCAGCCTTGCGCTCAGCAGTGATCGACATCGGACAATCCTTTCGTTGAGAGGAGTTTAAGTCGCCAAAAGCCGGGATGTCGTCCAGCCTTGGCCGCGAATGCAATCGGGGATACCCAGATGCTGGCGCTGCCTATAAACCAAATAAGCAGCGTTGGAAAGAGGGCACCAGTAGCGGTTTCAGCGCCCCGCCATGGCGTCCCGGATCATCGCGTCGTATCCTTCGGGATCCTGCAGCATGGCGAAATGGCTGGCATCCTTCAGGATGACGAGTTTTGCGCCTGGAATTTCCTTCGCCATCATCTCTGTATGGTCGAGCTTTACGGCCTCGTCATGATCGCCGATGGCGAGCGTGATCGGCACCGTGATCTTTCCGAGATCCGCTGCCGTCCAGGCAGGCTGTGTCGCCCACATTTCCGAGATTTGTTTGACGAAGGCGTCGTATTCGTTCGGCGTCGGCGACAGCTTTTTGTAATATTCGCCGGCGACATTGATGTAGTCGTTGAAGGTCTTGTTGCTCATGACGTCGGACTTCACGCCGTCGGTCGTGACATTTGCCGCCTGGGCGATGACGCGCGTGAGCTTCTCCGGATGTTTCATCGCCATGTCGATGCCGATGATGCCGCCGTCTGACCAGCCGACCAGCGTCACCTTGTCGATTTTCAGATAGTCGAGAAGTGCTACATAATCCGATGTCATCAGATCATAGCCGAAGGGCTGCTGGCTGCGCGTCGAGCGCCCATGCCCGCGGCTGTCAGCGACAATGACAAGGTGATCCTTGGCGAAATCGGCGACCTGATGGCCCCAGACATCGGCATTTCCAAGCCCGCCGTGGATGAAGAGGATCGGGTCGCCCTCGCCATATTCGGCGTAATACATCCTGATGTCGTTGACTTCTGCCATGCCGCTCGCCTTCGGCGCCGACATGGAAGGAAAGGCCGGAAGTTCGGCCCAGCGCTCGCCAGATTGAGCGATCGTAACCGTGAGAAACAACGAAAAGAACGTCAGTATTCCCAAAGCGATTTTGCGCATATTCTTCCCCCTATGACGGGCCGTTATGGCCCGCCGGGAAACATATCGCATCGCCTATTTCTGGCAATGCCGCTATTTGCAACTTTCAGGCGAAAACGCGCTTCGGCCGGAATTCACCCTGTCCGATCTCGCCGATCGCGATCAGCCTGCCCCGGGCCGTCGCATAGGCCTCGCTTTCGGCAACCGGCGCGTCGCGGCCGCGCACCAGGATAGGGTTGCCCATTTTCAGCCGGTGCGCCTGATCATCGCTGACAACAAGGTGCGGCAGGGCCGACAGCGCTTCGCAGGTATCGATCAGCAGTGCGTCGAGGGCGGCAAGACGCTCATCCATGTCTTCGATCTCTTCGAGCGCAGTGAGCTTTGCAAGCGGCACCATCGTCTCTTCCGCAAAGGGCGCGACGAAAGTTCTGCGCAGGCCGGAAACATGACCGTAGCAGCCGAGTTCGCGGCCGAAATCGCGGGCAAGCGCCCGCACATAGGTGCCCTTGCCGCATTCCACCTCGAAATGCGCGGTATTGTCATCCGGGCAGGCGAGAAGCGTGAGGCGATGAATCTCGACCTCGCGTGAGGGGATCTCGACCGCCTCGCCGTCGCGCGCCAGATCGTAGGCGCGTTCACCGGCGATCTTGATCGCGGAAAACTGTGGCGGAACCTGGCTGATCGTGCCGATATATTTCGGCAGGATATCGCGGATCTGCTGTTCGCTCGGGCGCTTGTCGGAGTTCTGCGTAACCTCGCCCTCGAGGTCGTCGGTCGCCCGTTCCTCACCCCAGCTCACCGTGAATTCGTAAATCTTGCGGCCGTCCATCACATAGGGAACGGTCTTGGTGGCATCGCCGAGCGCGATCGGCAGCATGCCCGATGCCAATGGATCGAGTGTGCCTGCATGGCCGCACTTCTGCGCCTTGAAGAGCCACTTGATTTTGGAAACGGCTTCCGTCGAGCCGAAATCCACCGGCTTGTCGAGGATCAGCCAGCCGGAAATCGGGCGGCCCTTGGGTTTGCGTGGTTTGGACATCAGTTTCTTCTGTTATTCGTCGTCATTGTCGAGATCGCGGCTCACTTCGGGCGAGCGCAGCAGGTCGTCGATCTTCTTGTAATTGTCGAAGCTGGTATCGTCGCGGAAGCGCACTTCCGGCATGTATTTCATCTGCCGGAGCTGCGGTCCGAGCCGGCCGCGGATGAACTTCGCATTGCGGTTCAACGCGTCGATGACGATCGTATGGTCGGAAACGCCGAGCGGCGTCACATAGGCCGTCGCGATCTTGAGGTCGGGCGACATGCGCACTTCGGAGATCGAGATCACGGTCGCCTCGATGATGTCGTCGCGCACTTCGCCACGCTGCAGCACCTGGGTGATTGCTGCGCGAACCTGCTCGCCGACGCGCAGCATGCGCTGCGACGGTGCCGAGGATGTGGGTCTTGTTGCCATTGTTCTTTATCCCAAAAGGATCGGGCGCCGGACTGGATGATCCGGCGCCCGTCCAAGATTTCAATCGTCGCCCGATCAGAGCGTGCGCGTGATGTGCTCGACGCGGAAGCACTCGATGACGTCGCCGACACGCATGTCTTCGTAGTTCTCGAAGGCCATACCGCACTCCTGGCCCATCGGTACTTCAGAGACTTCGTCCTTGAAGCGCTTGAGGGTCTTGAGCTTGCCTTCGTGCACGACGACGTTGTCGCGGATGAGGCGGACACCCGCGCCACGCTCGACCTTGCCTTCGACGACGCGGCAACCCGCGACCTTGCCGACCTTGGTGATGTTGAACACCTCCAGGATCTCGGCATTGCCGATGAAGGTCTCGCGACGTTCCGGCGAAAGAAGACCCGACATCGCTGCCTTCACGTCATCCACGAGGTCGTAGATGATGTTGTAGTAGCGGATCTCGATCCCCTCACGTTCGGCGAACTGGCGTGCCTGCGCATTCGCACGCACGTTGAAGCCGATGATGGCAGCGTTCGATGCTTCGGCAAGCGAGATGTCGGACTCGGTGATACCGCCTGCGCCCGAATGAACGATGCGGGCACGAACCTCGTCGGTACCGAGCTTGTCCAATGCGCCGGCAATCGCTTCGATCGAGCCCTGCACGTCGCCCTTGATGACCAGCGGGAATTCCTTCACGCCGGTGCTCTGGAGCTGCGTCATCATCTGTTCCAGCGAACCGCGCTGTCCCGACAGGCGGGCAGCCGCCTTGTCGCGGGCGAGACGCTGACGATACTCCGAGATTTCGCGGGCGCGGCTTTCATTCTCGACGACGGCAAACTTGTCACCTGCCTGCGGCGTGCCGGAAAGACCGAGAACCTCGACCGGGGTCGCGGGACGGGCTTCCTTCACATGGTCGCCCTTATCGGTGACCAGGGCGCGCACGCGGCCCCAGACGTCACCGGCAACGATGATCTGACCCGGACGCAGTGTGCCCTTCTGGACAAGCACTGTCGCAACCGCACCACGACCGCGGTCGAGCTGGGCTTCGATGACAGTACCTTCAGCCGTCCTGTTCGGATTGGCCTTAAGGTCGAGAATTTCGGCCTGCAGCAGGATCGCTTCGAGCAGCTTATCGAGGTTCTTGCCGGTCTTGGCCGAAACTTCGACGTCGAGCACTTCACCGCCCATGGATTCTACGAAGACTTCGTGCTGCAGAAGCTGGTTGCGAACCTTCTGCGGATCGGCCTCGTGCTTGTCGACCTTGTTGATCGCCACGATGATCGGAACACCGGCCGCCTTGGCGTGGTTGATGGATTCGATCGTCTGCGGCATCACGCTATCGTCAGCCGCGACCACAAGGATCGCGATATCGGTAGCCTGCGCACCGCGGGCACGCATCGCCGTAAAGGCTGCGTGGCCGGGAGTATCGATGAAGGTGATCTTCTGGCCGTTCTGTTCCACCTGATAGGCGCCGATATGCTGCGTGATGCCACCGGCTTCGCCGGAGACCACGTTGGCATGGCGGATAGCGTCGAGCAGCGAGGTCTTGCCGTGGTCGACGTGGCCCATGATGGTGACGACAGGCGGGCGCGAAACCAGTTCGCCCTGCTCGTCGGACACATTGAAGATGCCGAGTTCGACGTCGGATTCGGATACGCGCCTGACCGTATGGCCGAATTCACCGGCAATGAGTTCAGCGAGGTCGGCGTCGATGACGTCGCCCGGCTTCATCATCTGGCCTTCCTTCATCAGGTACTTGATGACGTCAACGGCACGTTCAGACATGCGCTGCGACAGTTCCTGAATGGTGATGGTTTCGGGCAGTACGACCTCGCGGGTGATCTTCTCGCGCGTCTCCTGCATCTGGCTGCGGCGGAACTTTTCCTGCCGGCGGCGCATGGCCGAAAGCGAACGCCCGCGTGCATTGCCGTCGTCATCGACGTTTGCGGTGGTAACGGTCAGCTTGCCGCGGCGGCGGTCTTCCTCGCTCTTCGGGCGGGTTGTCACCGGCTTTGCGGGCTCCGGACGAACCGGGCGGCCACGGACCGGACCGCTGCGCGAAGCACCGCGGTCTTCCTCTTCGCCTTCATTACGGCGACCACGCACACCTGCCGGTGCGCCTGGCGCAGGCCGGGCGGTTGAGGGCGACGGAGCGGTTTCCGGACGGCGAGCGGCCGGCGCGGCTGCCGGCTGCTGCGGACGAGGAGTTTCAACACGTGCTTCCACTGCAGGAGCGGCAGGTGGTTCGGCCAGGGCTGCTGCTGCGGCCTCCGCCTGGCGTACGGCCTCTTCTGCGGCGCGCAGCTTGGCTTCCTCCGCTTCGGCGGCCTGGCGTACGGCCTCTTCTGCCGCGCGGCGCTTTTCTTCCTCAGCACGACGGATGGCGTCCTGCGCGTCACGGGCTTGCGCATCGGCAAGCGCGCGGCGACGGGCATCCATTTCCTCAGGCGAAAGGTGGTTCAGCACCACGGGACGTGGACGATCCTGCTGACGCTGCGGCTGGTAGGATTGCTGCGGACGCTGGCTTGTCTGCTGCGGGCGCTGGTTGTTCTGGCCACCAGGCTGTTGAATGCGCGGGGCCGGAGCCGACTGCTGCGGGCGCGCCTGCACAGGCGCCGGCGCCGGTTCAGGCGTGCGCACCGGAGCTACGGGAGCAGGTGTCATCGGCTTTTCGTCTTCAGGGCGCATCGGGCGCCGCTTGCGGGTCTCGACGACGACCGCCTTGGTGCGACCGCGACCCATATCCTGGCGAACGGTACCCTGGCTCATTCCTGATGGTTTCAGGGTGAGGGTTTTCTTCCCCGTTGCGCTGATTGTCTTGTCGTCGTTGCTATCGGTCATTCGTTCCCGTTCCTTCGGACAGGGAACGATGAAGCCATCAGACCCTGTCAATCACATACAATCGATCAATGATATTGCGGCCGGCTTCCGCCGGTGACCGCATCATTGTTTTTGCTGGCCAGCGCCGCCCGGTGCCCGGGACTGACCGCCGTTACGGTACTGTTCGAGCATCTTTGCGCGCTTCACTACACCTTCACCCGCCTGCCCTGCAAGCACTGCGGCATGGATAAAAGCATTCTGGCCCATCACCCCTTCCATTTCGCTCTCCGAGAAGAGACGGAAGGAAGGTATTTCTTCCTCGGTTTCCATTCCGAGGTGCCAGGCCTTGCGAGCCTGGTCTATTTTTCTCACGCCATCGGCGGCTGCATCCGTCGAATGGAACACTGCAAGCGCAGCCCCGCTGCGTATTGCGGCATCCACCTTGGCCGAGCCAGTGACGAGCTGGCCCGCCTTGCGCGCCATATTCATCATCTGCAGAAGCTGCTGCAGAAACAGCCGCTCCACCCGCTCGGCGAGGTCGTCGGCTGCCTTGACATCGGCCTTGAGAGCGCGGGCGAAGAGCTTCTTCGCCACCGCCCTCTCGACCAGCGACCGGTCGATCTTCACCCAGCAGCCGCGTCCCGGCAGCGTGCGCTTCAGATCCGGCACCACCGTCCCGTCAGGGGCGGCCACGAAGCGGATCAGCTCATCCGGCGATCCGCTTTCGCGTGTTGCGATGCACATGCGGCCGTTCACGTCGTAACCTGCAAGATCATCGTCCTCAGGAGATGTGTCCGGCGTCAGTGTCATTATGCGTCCTGCTCGGTCGCATCGGCTTCGACAGCCTCAGCGTCCTTCGCAAGGTCTTCTTCAGTAATCCAGCCGGCGAGCAGGCGGGCCTGCACAACCATCTGTTCGGCTTCTACACGCGAAATGTCGAACTTCGAGAACAGGCCCTCGAACTTCTTCGTTTCGCCATTCTTGCGTTCGGTCCAGCCAACGAGATCGTCGGCCGCGCAGCCTGCGAAGTCCTCGATCGTCTTAATACCGTCTTCGCCGAGCGCGACCATCATCTGGGCAGTTATGCCGTCGATCTGGCGCAGCTCGTCGGCAACGCCGAGAGCCTTGCGCTTCTCGTCCATTTCCGCCTCGAGCTTCTCGAGGAATTCGCGGGCGCGGGTCTGGATTTCCTGCGCGGTGTCTTCGTCGAAACCGTCGATCGACGAGATTTCGTCGAGATCGACATAAGCCAGTTCCTCAACAGCGGCGAAGCCTTCCGAAGCCAGAACCTGGCCGACCATCTCGTCGACATCGAGCGCGTCCATGAAGAGGTTGGTGCGCTCGTTGAATTCCTTCTGACGGCGCTCGGACTCTTCGGCTTCCGTCATGATGTCGATGTCCCAACCCGTCAGCTGCGAAGCCAGACGGACGTTCTGGCCGCGGCGGCCGATGGCGAGCGAAAGCTGCTCATCCGGAACGACCACTTCGATGCGTTCAGCATCTTCGTCGAGAACGACCTTTGCGACTTCGGCCGGCTGCAGGGCATTGACGACGAAGGTCGCCGGGTCCTGCGACCAGGGAATGATGTCGATCTTCTCGCCCTGGAGCTCGCCGACGACGGCCTGGACGCGCGAACCACGCATACCGACGCAGGCGCCGACCGGATCGATCGAAGAGTTGTTCGAGATCACGGCGATCTTGGCGCGCGAACCCGGGTCGCGGGCAACCGACTTCACCTGGATGATGCCGTCGTAAATTTCCGGCACTTCCATGGTGAAGAGCTTCACCATGAACTGCGGATGCGTGCGCGACAGGAAGATCTGCGGGCCGCGCTGCTCGCGACGGACATCATATACGTACGCACGGACGCGATCGCCATAGCGAACATTCTCGCGCGGGATCATTTCGTCACGGCGGATGATGCCTTCACCGCGGCCGAGGTCGACGATGACATTGCCATATTCGACGCGCTTGACCGTTCCGTTGACGATTTCGCCGACACGATCCTTGAATTCGTCGAACTGGCGGTCACGCTCGGCTTCGCGCACCTTCTGCACGATAACCTGCTTGGCCGACTGTGCGGCGATGCGGCCGAAATCCATCGGCGGCAGCGGATCGGCGATGAAGTCGCCAATGGCGGCGTCCGGATTGCGGTCGCGGGCCAGTTCCAGCGGGATCTGCGTGGAATAATCTTCGGCCTTCTCGACGACTTCGAGCAGGCGCTGAAGACGGATTTCGCCGGTCTTCGGGTTGATGTCGGCGCGGATATTGGATTCGGTACCGTAACGGGAACGCGCCGCCTTCTGGATGGCATCGGCCATCGCGGCAAGCACGATCTCGCGGTCGATGACCTTTTCGCGCGCCACAGCATCTGCGATCTGCAGAAGTTCGAGCCGGTTTGCACTGACTGCCATTGTTGTGTTTCTCCGTCCTTGACTACCCGGGTTCCCGTCCCTGGAGCTTGCGTTGATCGGTTATTCTTCGTCGTCCGCTTCGTTCTGGTTCGCAGCCTGCGCCTTTGCCAGCTTGTCGGCGCGCAGTGCATCCCGGATCAGATCGTCGGTCAGAATGAGTTTGGCATCGCTGAGCGCAGTGAAGGGGATGACGACCTTCTGCTCCTCGCCATAGGCAACCTGATCGCGTTCGATCGTAAACCCGTCGGCGTCCGCTTCGACGATCTTGCCGCGGAAGCGTTTGCGATTGCCGATCATGATCGACGTTTCGCACTTTACGAGGTGGCCCTGCCAGCGAGTAAAATCGGATTTCCGCACCAGAGGGCGGTCGATACCCGGCGAAGACACTTCTAGATGATACTCTTTATCGATCGGATCTTCCACATCGAGCACCGGAGAAATCGCCATGGAGACCTGCTCGCAGTCTTCGACGCTCATCGTGCCATCGTTCTTCTCGGCCATGACCTGCATCGTCATGCCATTCTGGTTGAGCATGCGAACGCGAATGAGGCGGAAGCCGATGTCGACGAGTACGGGTTCGATAATGTCGGCAAGACGCTGGTCAAGCCCGGTCTCGGTAATCAGCCGCGGCTCATGTTGATTGTCTGCGTTTGTCAGATCCGACAAGCGGTGCGCTCCCTGCGATTTCTGGCATTCGGGGTGATCGCGCTAATAAAAAAGAGCGGGTCCTTGCGGCCCACTCTTCATCGAACGATCAAGAATTTGAGTGCCATATAGTCCCGTTTTTTGGAAATTGCAAGGTCGACGCCGATTCCGCCTCCTCCGCCCCTGCAAGTGCGAGCTAACCTATGGCGAGCACTCATCTTCCGCATATATTGCTATTGAGGCACAACGATAAAAGCGGGGGGAAGCGTGGCCTATACGTCTTCGACATTTGCGCCTTTGCGGCATGAGACCTACCGCACCATCTGGTTTGCAAGCCTCGCCTCGAACTTCGGTGGCCTGATTCAGGCTGTCGGTGCCGCCTGGATGATGACGGTCATCACCTCGTCCGAGGACATGGTTGCGCTGGTCCAGACCTCGACGGCGCTGCCGATCATGCTGTTCTCGCTGATCTCGGGCGCTCTCGCCGACAATTATGACCGGCGCCGGATCATGCTGACGGCGCAATCCGCGATGTTCGTGGTCTCGATCGTGTTGACGGCTTGCGCCATTCTCGGCTGGATTACCCCCGCACTGCTGCTCTTCTTTACGTTTCTCATCGGCTGCGGCACGGCGCTCAACAATCCCTCCTGGCAGGCCTCTGTTGGCGACATGGTGCCGCGCGCCGATTTGCCGGGCGCGGTTACGCTGAACAGTATGGGCTTCAACATTACCCGCAGTGTCGGTCCGGCGATCGGTGGCGCCATCGTGGCGGCTGCCGGTGCCGCTGCGGCCTTTGCAGTGAACGCGCTGAGCTACATTGCGCTCCTCTATGTGCTGTTTCGCTGGCGGCCCAGCACGCCTGCGTCGACGCTGCCGCGCGAAACACTTGGCAGCGCCATTTTTGCCGGCATGCGTTATGTCTCCATGTCGCCCAACCTCGAAAAGATCCTCCTCAGAGGGCTGGTATTCGGTATCGGTGCAAGTTCTATCCAGGCGCTGCTGCCGGTCGTCGCGCTCGATCTCGTCTCTGGCGGGCCGCTGACCTATGGCTTCATGCTCGGCGCCTTCGGCGTCGGCGCGATCGGTGGTGCCATACTGAGCACCAGTCTGCGCGAGATGTTCTCCAGCGAGACGATCATCCGCTTGGCCTTTACAGGCTTTGCACTCAGCGCCGTGATCGCAGCTCTCAGCCCAAGTGCCGTGCTCACCTCGGCCGGGTTGCTTGTAGCCGGTGCCTGCTGGGTTTCGGCGCTTTCGCTCTTCAACATCATCGTCCAGCTTTCGACGCCGCGCTGGGTGGTCGGCCGCGCTTTGTCGCTTTACCAGACCGTCACCTTCGGCGGTATTGCCGGTGGAAGCTGGCTCTGGGGTGTTGCCGCCGACCGGTATGGTCTTTCGAATGCACTGCTGATGTCGGCTGCGGTCCTGCTGCTTGGAGTCGTGATCGGCCTGCGCTTTTCCATGCCGGCTTTCGCCTCGCTCAATCTCGATCCGCTGAACCGCTTTATCGAGCCCGCGCTCGGTCTCGATATCACGCCGCGCAGCGGCCCGATCGTCATCCAGGTCGCTTACCAGATCGCCGATAGCGACTTGGCCGAATTCATGACGCTGATGGTTGAACGCCGCCGCATCCGCATCCGCGATGGCGCCCGCAACTGGGCTCTGATGCGCGATCTCGAAAATCCCGGCCTCTGGACGGAAACCTATCACACGCCGACCTGGGTCGAATATATCAGGCACAACCAGCGCCGAACGCAGGCCGATGCCGAAAATACCGACCGGCTTCGCGCCCTGCACTGCGGCGAGGACCTGCCGAACGTTCATCGCATGATCGAACGGCAGGCCATTCCGCCCGTCGATGACGTCTTCCACAAGGCACCGATCGATCTGCACCATTGAGGTCAGCCATGCACGTCTTCCGAAGCGCACGACAATCCGATCTCGCCGACATCATCCGGCTGCTCGCCGATGATGATCTCGGCAGCACACGGGAGGTCGTCTCGGATCCCGTCGATATACGCTATCTCGCAGCCTTCGCCGCAATCGAGGCAGATCCCAACCAGTTGCTGGCTGTTGCAATCGACGAGACAGACAGGGTCGTCGGCTGCTTGCAGCTGAGCTTTCTTCCCGGCCTTTCGCGAACGGGCATGTGGCGGGGCCAGATCGAAAGCGTGCGCATTGCGAAGAGCCATCGCGGCTCCGGGTTGGGCTCGCAATTCATCGAATGGGCGATCGCCCGCTGCGCGGAACGTGGTTGCGGTCTCGTGCAACTCACATCCGACAAGACGCGTGCGGATTCGATCCGGTTTTATGAAAAGCTCGGTTTCGTGACGAGCCATGAGGGGTTGAAGCGCAACCTGTAAAGCATCCGCCTGGCGCGCACGCCTCTTACTTGAGCTTGCCCTTCATCGATGCCTCGGGAAAGCAAGTCGGTTTCATGCCGTTCTTTTCCTGCCACTGGCCGATCGCGCGCCGTGTCTTGTAGCCGGGCAATCCATCCGAACCGCCGACATCGTACCCCTGCCGTTCCAGTGCGCGCTGCATGGCGGCGACATCCGAGCGCAGCATCTTGCCTACATCGCCCCATTGCCCCTGGAAGGAACCGGAACCGGAGGCGATGCGGTCGGCAAGATTGCCGATATAGAGGGCATAGAGGTCGGAGTTGTTGTATTCCTTGATGATATAGAAGTTCGGCGTGACGATGAATTCCGGCCCATCACGCCCCGCAGGCACCAGCATCATGCCTTGCGCTTTCAACTCGCCGGATGGAAAACCCTTGCCGGAAATACGTTTGATGCCGAGCGACCCCCAGTGGGAGAGCGGCTTGGCAAGATCAGGCCCTTCCTGCGCGCAGGAGACTGGGTCGGGGATCGTCACTTCGAAGCCCCAGTCGCGGTCGCGCTGCCAGCCCTTTTTCACGAGGAAATTGGCAATCGAGGCGAGCGTGTCGGGAACCGAGGTCCAGATATTGCGGTGACCGTCGCCGTCGAAATCGACGGCATATTTCAGGTAGCTCGTCGGCATGAACTGCGGTTGGCCGAGCGCGCCTGCCGACGATCCCTTGAAATCGGCAGGTGTTACGTCACCGCCGTCGAGAATATGCAGCGCAGCGATCAGCTCCATGCGGAACATCTCCTTGCGCGTCGACATGAAGGCCTTGGTCGCCAGAATCTCGACGGCGGAATTCGGGATCTTCGCCGCGCCGAAGCCGGTCTCGCGTCCCCAGATTGCCAGCACGATCGAGCCCGGCACGCCATAGGTCTTTTCAATGCGGCGGAGCGTCGAGGCATATTGTGAGGCAAAGCCGCGCCCGGTCATCGCAAGCCGCTTCAGCCGATCCTCGTTGAAATAGGGGCCTGGTGAGGAAAACTCGGCCTGAGTTTGCCTCTGCTCCTTCGGCGGCGGAAAGCCGGGAGGGGCAAGATCGGTCAGGGTCCAATCCAGTTCAACGCCTGAAAAGGCCGCGCGGAAGGTCTTCTCCGAAATGCCGTTCTTTTTCGCTTCCGGCCAGAGATCGGCCTGCACCCATTTTTCGAATTGCGCTTCGACATCGGCTTTCGAAGGTGCGGCGTAAGAGGGGATGGAGGAAAGCGCCAGCAGGGCGGCGCCTGTTGAAAGAAGCCGGCCGAAGAAGTTCATATATCCCCCTAAATTGCTGTGCGCGCTCGAAGCGCAGCCGTCAGCGTACCCTCGTCGAGATAGTCGAGCTCGCCCCCCACAGGCACGCCATGCGCCAGCCGCGTGATTTTCACATTGAGATCTGCGAGCTGGTCGGTGATGTAATGCGCTGTCGTCTGCCCTTCGACGGTCGCATTCACAGCGATGATGATTTCCTTGATACCGCCCTCGCCGACGCGGTTGATCAGCCCGCGGATATTGAGATCGTCAGGGCCGACGCCGTCAAGCGGCGAGAGCGTGCCGCCAAGCACATGATATGCGGCGTTCAGTGCGCCCGCGCGCTCCAGCGCCCAGAGATCCGAGACGTCCTCGACGACAATGATCACGGATTGGTCGCGCTGCGCATCGGTGCAGACCGTACAGGGATCGACCGTATCGACATTGCCGCAGTGCGAGCAGATTTTCACCTTGTCATAGGCCTCGCCCATCGCATGTGAGAGAGGACCGAGAAGCTGATCCTTCTTCTTGATGAGATGCAGCGCCGCCCGCCGCGCCGAGCGCGGCCCGAGGCCCGGCACTTTCGCCAGAAGCTGGATCAGTTTTTCGATTTCGGGGCCGGTGACTCGCTTTGCCATGCGCCGTTCTTAACTGATATGGAACGAAAACGGAATCGCCGAAGGATCGCCAGACCGATGAAAATCCTCGCAGTCTGCAAGGGTGCAGCAGAACGCCTACCCGGCAAGAGCTACAAGACCGGTATCTTCAAACATGCCGTCGCCGGCGGCGTCATGATCGATGCCGAAGGCCTCGTGGGCGATGCGATCTGCAACAGGAAACATCACGGCGGCGTCGATCAGGCTGTCTATCTGGAGGGTTCGGTCAGCCTCGACTGGTGGGCGAACGAACTCGGCCACCCTGTCGAGCCCGGCACCTTCGGCGAGAATCTCGTCATCGAAGGGCTTGATAACCGCGATGTCTCGGTCGGCGACCGCTTTATCGCCGGCGAACTGATCCTCGAAGTCACATCCTGCCGCATCCCTTGCGCCACGTTCGCTGCCAGGATGAACGATCCGAAATTCGTCAAGCGCTACACCAGGGCGGCACGCCCCGGCATCTATTGCCGCGTGATATCAAAGGGAATCGTGGAAGCTGGAATGTCGGTCGAATATAGGCCCTTTTCCGGCGCCACAGTGACCATGCCGGAAATGATGGAAACCTTCGGGCGCCAGCTTTCCGCCGCAGATCGCAACCGCTATCTGGCGGCGCCTGTTCACTACAAGCTGCGAGCCGAACTGGAAGAACAGCCATAACTCAGCGCATGGCGATCGTGACGGCAGCCCCCGCCATCGTTCCCGCGCTCACCCGGTTGGCGATCCGCACCGCACGCCGGCTTTTCAGGAAACCGCGCGCCTTTGCGGCGAGGAACATCCAGCTGAAATCGACGACAGCCAGAACGACGAACAGCGTGACGACGAGTTCGGCCCAACCGGCAAGCGATACCGAGGGAATGTCGATGATCGACGGCAGAAGGGCCACATAGAACATCATGATCTTCGGATTGCCGAGCGCAATCGCTAGGCCGGTCAGAAACATCCGACCACGCGAACGTTCCTGCGGCAACTCTTCTTCCTCGACCTCGGCTTTGGCGAACCACATCCGCCAGGCGAGATAAAGAAGATAGAGCACGCCCAACCATTTAACGACGACGAAGACGTGGTAGAAACTTTCGGCGATCGCCGAGAGGCCGGCAATGGCGCAGGTCAGCCAGATCGCATCCCCGGCCCACATGCCGAACAGGAAAGGCAGCACGTCGCGCGTGCCTTTCGAGATGACCCGGGCGACAAGCGCCGCAACGCTCGGTCCGGGTGTGCCGGCGGCAATGAAAAGAGCGCCGGCGAAAACCAGCAGCGTCGTCAAGGTCATCATCTCCCGTCTCTTCTTCCGGGGCCAGTCATTACCGGACCAGTCGACGAAATCAGAAAGGCAGCTTGAAACCGGGCGGGATCGGCAGGCCGGCCGTCAGCGCCTTGGTCTTTTCGGCAGCGATGGCTTCCGCTTTGTCCTTGGCATCCTTGTGGGCGGCAACGATCAGGTCTTCGAGGATCTCGACATCGTCTTCCTTGAAGAGGGAAGGGTCGATCTTCAGGCTCTTCAATTCGCCTTTGCCGGAGATGATAACGGTGACGAGCCCGCCGCCTGCCTTGCCTTCGGCGGTCAGCTCGGCGATTTCCGCCTGCATCTGCTCCATCTTGGCCTGCATTTCCTTGACTTTGCCCATCATGCCCATGATGTCGCGCATCGTCTTCTCCTTCTTGAAACTAGAATTCTATGTCGTCGCCGGGCAGGATATCGCCTTCTTCGGATTCGGCGGCGGCAGGCGGGTTGACCTCCTCCGCCTCTTCCTCCGGCGTCGGCGCCCGCACGCGTACGTCGATGATCTTGGCACCCGGAAACTGGGCAAGAATTGCCGCGACATCAGGGTCCTGACGCGCATCGCTGACGCGCTGTTCCTGCGCCTTAGCTTCCGCCTCCACCATCGTCGGCCCGCCTTCTTCGCGGCTGGTGCTGACGATCCAGTGGATGCCTGTCCATTCCTTGAGCTTGACGGCAAGCTCGTTGAGCAGCGTGCCGGGTGTGCCCTCGGTGAGGTTCACGTCCAGACGGCCAGGCTCGATCCGTACGGGCCGCACGAAGTTGCGCACCAATGCCTTGAGTTTGACGTCGCGTTTTTCAGCTGCGAGATCAACGATATCGCTGATCGAATTGACCGGCACGAGCGGCTTCGGCGCTTCCACCGGCTTCGTCTCGACGCGGCCGATACTCTGCGGCTCCAGATTGGGCACGGCGCGCAGCATGGCGGTTGGCCCCGAGGGCTGTGGCCGTGGGGCGGGCTCGGGAGCCCGTGCCGTCACATTCGTCTGGTAGGGCACGCGCGTGCCGCCGCCATTGCCCGAAGGCACAGGCGAGGACGGGCGTGGTGCACCGTTTTCGTTGGAAAATTCCGCAAGCCGCCGCGCCGCATCCTCAGGTGCCGGCAGATGTGCTGCATGCGCGAGCCGGATCAGCACCATCTCGGCTGCACCCGCCGTGCGCGAAGAGTTTTCCGTCTCTGGAATGCCCTTCAGCAGCATCTGCCAGATGCGCGAGAGCGTGGTAACCGCGACACCTTGCGCAAATTCCGCAGCCTTGGTGCGCTCCACTTCGCTGAGCGATGGGTCGTTTGCGGCATCGGGCACATATTTCAGCCGCGTCACCAGATGCGTGAAGTCGGCGAGATCCGTCAGCACCACGACCGGGTTGGCGCCCGCTTCGTACTGGCTCTGGAATTCATTGAGGGCGCTTGCGACATCGCCGCGCACGATATGCTGGAAGAGGTCGACGATGCGGGCGCGATCGGCAAGGCCGAGCATGCCGCGCACGGCCTCGGCTTGCACCACGCCGCCGCCATGCGCGATCGCCTGGTCCATCAGCGACAGGCCGTCACGGGCAGAGCCTTCCGCAGCGCGCGCGATCATCGCCAGCGCATCCGGTTCCGCCTCGATGCCTTCCTTGGCGGCGATGGTCGAAAACAGGCCGACGAGATCGGAAGCGCTGATGCGGCGCAGGTCGAAGCGCTGGCAGCGCGAGAGAACGGTGATCGGAACCTTGCGGATTTCCGTCGTCGCGAAGATGAATTTCACATGCTCCGGCGGCTCCTCGAGCGTCTTCAACAACCCGTTGAAGGCTTGCGTCGAAAGCATGTGCACTTCGTCGATGATATAGACCTTGAAGCGGGCAGAAACCGGCCGGTAGCGCACCTGCTCGATAATCTCTCTGATATCGTCGATGCCGGTATGCGAGGCAGCGTCCATCTCGATCACGTCGACATGGCGGCCTTCCATGATCGCCTGGCAATGTTCGCCCGGCACGCGAAGGTCGATCGTCGGCTTGTCGATCTCAGCCGTCTTGTAGTTCAAGGCGCGGGCCAGAATGCGCGCCGTCGTCGTCTTGCCCACGCCGCGAACGCCGGTCAGCATATAGGCCTGCGCGATGCGACCGGTCTCGAAGGCGTTGGTGAGCGTACGGACCATCGGCTCCTGGCCGACCATCAGGTCCGTGAAATCCTTGGGGCGGTATTTGCGTGCCAGCACCCGGTATCCGGTGCCCGTCGAGGCGGCATCTTGTGATTGTCGCTCGGTGTCGCTCATCGCCCTGCTTGCGCCCGGAAGGCCGGGCTTCTTGGAAGAGAAGGTGGGAGGCTGGCACGATGACCCGTGCCGGGCTCGTTAGGGCTGCTTCCTTCCGGACCTGACCCGGTTGGCGAGTGGCTCGTCCACCACCAACCTCCCGGATGCACATATCGGCAAATTCCTCATCAAAAGCAAGCCAAGCTCCGAAAAAACTGCTAGTCCATTGGAAAACATGAGGAGAATGCCTTTGAGCGATTTCGTGCTCGACCCCAGGCTCGAAAACGACAGTACCAGTATCCTGCTGACTGGCCTGTGTGACGTCAGGCTATCGAAGGATGCTCGCTGGCCCTGGCTGATCCTGGTGCCGCGCCGGGCGGATATTACAGAGATCTTCGAGCTGACGCCGCTCGATCAGGTGCTGCTGACCTTCGAGATCGAGCTCGTCTCCGCAGCACTCAAGAAGGTTACCGGTGCCACGAAAATCAATGTCGGGGCTCTTGGCAATATCGTCCGCCAGCTTCATGTTCATGTCATTGCGCGTTCTGAAGGTGACGCGAACTGGCCGGGTCCTGTCTGGGGTTTCGGCAAGGCCGAGCCTTACAAGGACGCAGCAAGAGACGAATTCATAGCTAAGCTGCGGGAAGCCCTTTCACCATGAGTCATTCGCTTTTCGATTCGGACCTGCCGCATCCGGAACCCAGCAATCTCACCGCCTTTGCCGCAAACGACCTGCACCGCGACAGCGAACATCGCGATGAAGGCTCTGTCGAAAAGGCGCTCGCCCGCGAAGGCACGCATATTTTCGCCTTCGCCAAGGACAAGTTGGTGCTCAAGCACGATGGCCAGGTGCTCGATCCGCTCTTCGCACGCTACGAGCTGCAGGAGCTGAAACCGAATTGGGACGAAACCGTGCTGCTCGGCTATCGCAAAACCGGCGAGCCGCGCCTTGCCGTGCCCGTCGGCATCGATGTCGAGGATATGGCGAGCCAGTACAAGCCGGTCGACGGACGCTCGCTCTTCCGTGACGAGCTCGTCGACGAGATGCTGCTCGGCGAGTTCTCCCAGGCAGCAAGCCTCATCCGCTGGAACGGTGACAACCAGTTTTGCGGCCGCTGCGGCTCCGTCATGGAAATCCGCATCGGCGGCTACAAGCGGGTCTGCACGGCCTGCGAGCACATGATCTTCCCGCGCACCGATCCCGTCGTCATCATGCTGACGATCGATGAGGAGCGTGATCTTTGCCTGCTCGGCCGCAGCCCGCATTTCGCGCCCGGCATGTACTCCTGTCTGGCGGGCTTCCTGGAGCCCGGCGAGACGATCGAAAATGCCGTTCGCCGTGAAACGCTGGAAGAATCCGGCATCAAGACCGGCCGTATCCGTTATCATGCCTCCCAGCCCTGGCCGATGCCGCATTCGCTGATGATCGGCTGTTATGCCGAGGCGAAGTCGTGCGATATCCACCGCGATGAGGCTGAGCTTGAGGATTGCCGCTGGTTCACCCGCGAAGAAACCATCGAAATGCTGGAGCGTCCTGGCGCCAACGGCAAGGCGCCGCCGCCGAAGGGTGCGATTGCCCATCGCCTGATGCGCGATTGGGTCGAGTGGAAACGCTGAACAAAAGGTCGGAGAGCACGGATGATCGTCAGCCGGTCCGGCCTGTCTGCATGAGGGCATAATCATGGTCGCCCGCTCAGAACGGCTGCTGACCCTGCTTCAGACGCTCCGGCGCTATCGGCGGCCGGTCACCGGCACCGTATTGGCCGAAGAAACCGGTGTCAGCCTTCGCACGCTCTACCGCGATATTGCGAGCCTTCAGGCGCAAGGCGCCATGATCGAGGGCGAGGCCGGCATAGGCTATGTGCTGAAACCCGGCTTCATGTTGCCGCCGATGATGTTTTCCGAGGAGGAGCTGGAAGCACTGGTGCTTGGCTCGCGTTGGGTGGCGCGCGCCGCCGAGCCGCGCCTGGCCAATGCCGGCGCTGATGCGCTGGCGAAGATCGCCGCCGTGCTGCCGCCCGACATGCGCGATATGGTCGATTCGGCTACACTTTTTGTCGGCCGCAAACGGCAGGATGAGGATAAGGCGGATGTTTCGGCCATCCGCAAGGCAATCCGCCTGGAGCGCATCCTTGAACTGCATTATGGCGACGAACAGGGGCGTGTCTCCCGCCGCCGTGTCTGGCCTTTCGCGCTCGGCTATTTCGAGCATGTGCGCATCATAATGGCCTGGTGCGAACTACGCCAGGATTTCCGTCATTTCCGCACCGATCGTATCATCGACATGACGATCCATGACACGCGGTATCCGCGTCGTCGCACCGTTCTCCTGAAGGAATGGCGGGACACCCAGGATACTCCGATCGAGCACTAACGCTACTGCCATAAACTGTCAGCAGGATGCGCTATTGTCAGTACCAGTCCAGCAGGAAGGAGTACTGATCATGGGAATGCCTCAAGTCGTTCAATATGCCGGCCGTCGTACTTCAGTCAAAGCCGGAAAAACCCTTCGTTCGCGTCTGGTGCGCTTGTTTGCCGACAGGTTCACAGGAGCGTCAGCACGCCGTCCGCGCCTTGATCTCGAGACGATGCCGCACTGGCACAAGCGCGATCTCGGCATCATGGACGGACAGGACTGGCGCGTCGGCGACGATCTCTTCCGTTAAGGCCGCACGCCGGCCTCATTGATATTCCTCCCGGTAACGAAAGCGGCGCTGTCTGCAGCGCTGCAATCGGAGATCTGCTGCCATAAAATGGCAGCAGATCTCGGCCGGGCATCTTTCAACCCAGTGGAGAACTGAAATGGCCAGCCCCAATCTTATTATCCTCTATGTCAAGGACCCCGCTGAAAGCGCCGCCTTCTATCGCAATATTCTGAGCCGCGAGCCGGCGGTGGAGGCGCCGAATTTCGTCGCCTTTCCGCTCGATGGCGGCTTCACCCTCGGCCTCTGGCGCCGCAGCAGCGTCGAACCGCAACCCTCGGCCATCGGTAACCGCGGTGAGGTCGCCTTCATGGTCGATGGAGAAAATGCCGTCGCCAGGCATTACGAAGACTGGCGGGGCCGTGGCCTGCCCTTCGCTCAGGATCTGACCGAACTCGACTTCGGTCCGACCTTCGTCGTGCTGGATCCGGACGGGCATCGCTTGCGTGTTTGTGAGCCGGATAAATAAATCAAGGTATGCATAAGGCCTCTCCGGTCAGTTGTCGGAGAGGCTTTGGGTAATCCTTACAGAAGTCCCCGCATTGCATGGCCCTTGTAGACGCCGAGGATGCGCACCTTCTCGGAGAAGAAACGCAGTTCCTCCAGTGCCCGTCGCACATGCGCGTCGTTCGGGTGGCCCTCGATATCAGCGTAGAACTGCGTCGCCACGAACTTGCCGCCGAGCTGATAGCTTTCGAGCTTCGTCATGTTGATGTTGTTCGTCGCAAAACCGCCGAGCGCCTTGTAGAGCGCTGCCGGAATATTGCGGACGTTGAAGACGAAGGTGGTGACGATCTTTTCGTCACTGGCAGCGCGTTCTGCCCATTCCTCATCACGTGACAGTACAACGAAGCGCGTCACATTGTTTTCCGTATCCTCGACATTCTCGGCGATGATATCGAGGCCGTAGAGGTCGGCGGCAAGGCGCGGCGCGAGCGCCGCCATCGAGCGGTCGCCGGTTTCCTTGACGAGCTTGGCGGCCCCTGCCGTGTCGCCGGCGATCACAGGCTTCCAGCCATTGGCGCGCACGATCTTGCGGCACTGACCGAGCGCATGGATATGGCTGTGCACAGTGCGGATCTCGTCCTTCGTCACGCCCGGCAGAACCATGAGCTGAAAGCGGATCGGCATGAAATATTCGCCGATAATGTGCAGGCGCGATTCCGGCAGGAGGTGATGGATGTCAGCCACACGCCCGGCGATCGTGTTTTCGATCGGGATCATACCGATATCGGCGTCACCATTGTCGACCGCCGTGAAGGCATCCTCGAAGGTCTGGCAGGGTAACGGTTCCATGGTCGGAAACATGTCGCGGCTCGCCATGTCGGAATTGGCGCCGAATTCGCCCTGGAAGGCGATCCTGTTGGTCTTGATGTTCATGAGGAAAATCCGTCAGTTGGCCTTTGCGGAGAGAATGCGCCGCGCCTTTTCGAGGTCGGCCGGAGTATCGACACCAAGCGGAACCGTGTCAACGATCTCGACATCGATGCGCATGCCGGCTTCGAGTGCCCGCAACTGCTCCAACGATTCGCGCTTTTCCAGCGTCGATGGGCCAAGCGAGACAAAACGCTCGAGTGCCGCGCGTCGGTAGGCATAGAGCCCGATATGGTGATAGAGCGGCCCTTTGCCGTAAGGCGCGGTCGTGCGGGTGAAGTAAAGCGCACGCAGACGGCTGGCGGAGAGCGGTGAACCGACGACTTTCACAATGTGCGGCGCGGTCTTGTCTTCCTCGTTGTCGATTTCGGTCGTCAGAGTTCCAATATCGACGGCCTCGTTCTCGAGAGGACGTAAAGCCGCACGCACGGTTTCCGGCTCGATCGTCGGCAGGTCGCCTTGGACGTTCACGACGATTTTGGCTTTCGCGTCTGGATCGACCTTGTTCAGCGCCTCGAAAATGCGGTCAGAGCCAGACTGATGGTCTTGGCGTGTCATGACCACTTCAAAGCCGGCGGCGGCGACAGCATCGAACACCTGCTGGTCGTCGACGGCAATAACCACCCGGCCAATCGCCGCTTCCTGTGCTCGTTTCGCCACCTGCACGATCATTGGCAGACCGCAAATATCGGCCAGCGGCTTGCCGGGAAGCCGGGTGGAGGCCATGCGTGCGGGGATCAGCACCAGCACCTCATCTAATTTTAAATCAGTCATTGTTCGGGCCTTCTAATCCGGGCTGAAAAGTGGCAAAAAGTCTCACGCACAAGACCATTTAGACAGTTGCAACGAATAGCCAAAAGACATAGGTTCCGCGCAATTTCAAGATGGTCCGGTTTCTGGTCTGCCGGCTGCAAGGGGAGCATTGCAGATGAATTCATACGTCAATACGGCCGTGGGAGCGCTGCTAGGAACGATCTTCGTTCTGATGTCTGTCTCCATCGCGTCCGAGGGGATCTTCCATTCCGAGGCGCCGGAGAAGGAAGGTTTTGCCATCGTCGCCGAGGAGGCACCCGCCGCCGGCGGTGAAGGCGCACCTGCTGCCGTTGCTGTTCCGATCGCGCAGCTTCTTGCCAGCGCCGACGCCAAGGCCGGCGAGACCGTATTCAAGAAGTGTCAGGCCTGTCATGACGGCACCAAAGGCGGACCGAACAAAGTCGGCCCGAATCTCTTTGGTGTCGTAGATCGGCCGATCGCTTCGCATGAAGGCTTTGCATATTCCTCCGCCATGAAGGACTTCTCCAAGGGCAGCAGCGAGCATTGGACCTTCGAAAACCTCAACAAGTTCCTGCTGGCACCGAAGAAAGACGTCCCGGGTACCGCCATGGGCTTTGCAGGCCTGCCGAAGGATCAGGACCGCGCCAACGTCATTCTCTATCTGCACACGCTGGCAGATTCACCGGCTCCGCTGCCGGATCCGAATGCTCCGACTGCAACGCAGTAAGAAGCGACGAATTTTTTCGAGAAGAAGCCCGGTCACAAGCCGGGCTTTTTTATTGCCTCAGGCACCGAGAATATAGGCCCAGAAGGAAACGGTGATCGCGCCGAGCGCCGTGGTCACTGTAATCGTCGAGGCGGCAAGGCTGTGACCGACGCCGAAGCGGTTGGCGATCAGCCAGGCATTCACCCCCGTCGGCACCGATGAGGTCAGCACCAGAGCCGCCGCCCACTCGTTGTTGAGGCCGAAAAGATGGCTTGCTGCCCACACGCAGCCAGGCAGCAGCAGCAGCTTGAAGGCGGAGGTCACGCTGGCGATTCCGACATTGCCGGAGACACCGTATTTCTGCAGCGCCATACCGAGCGAAATCAATGCCGCCGGACCAGCCGTGCCGGCAATCTGTCCAACGACGGAGCTGACCGTTGCCGGCATGGTCAGTCCCGAGACGTGAAAGACCGTGCCGGCGGCAATGCCGATGACCAACGGATTGTGTAGCAGATTCAGGCCGATCTGCTTCAGTACCAGGGTCATGCTGCGGTCGCTCTTGCCGGAGATTTTGCGTTCGGCATGTTCCATCATGATTGTGCCGGCCACCATCATGATCGGCAGATGCACGGCAAGCAGGATGGAAAGGGCAACAAGCCCTTCGCTGCCCACGGTACGCTCGACCAGCGGCAGGCCGATGAAGATGTTGTTGGCGAAAGCGGAGGACACGCCGGCAAGCACGCCGATCCGCTCATCGCGCCCGAAGAAGCGCGTGGCAACGATGTGCCCGGCCGTCCATGTCACCGCGACACCGGCAAAATAGACGATCCAGAGCCGAAACGGCGACGCGCCATGGAAATCGGCCTCGGCGATGGTGCGGAAAAGCAGCAGCGGCACGGCGATCTTAAAAACGAACTCGCTCAAGGCATCGCCGACCTCAGCCGTCAGCAACCCTGTACGGACAATCAGCCAGCCGATGAGAATGAGAAGGAAGATCGGAAGAACGTCGAAGATGATGGCTGACATAGACTGCTGCTCTGCGCGGGGATCGCCGAGGTCTAGCAGCTAATCGCCAGCCATGACAAATGCCTTGGATGCAATATCCTTCGCGGCGCAACAAAAAAAGCGGGCTAAGCCCGCTTTTCCGCATCCGGTCCTGCCGGATAGCCGGTTGCGATACTGCCAGTTCATCCGTGGTCAGCGTCGTCCCGGTAAGATTGAAGGGATCATCCCTCCCATACCCCGGCCATACGAGATACCTGCATGCCGGTCTTCCTGATGCTGTTTTTAGGTAAGCATGGTGACAGCGGCATGACGAATAAACGGCAGTTTTGCGAAGACTTGGAAGGCGGTGTGCTGTTTATCCTTCCAATACCAGCAAATTTCGCTAAGACCGATTACCGGCTATCACAAATCCGGGACTTCCCATTTCATGACCAAATTCGATGTTCTGACGGTCGGCAACGCAATCGTCGATATTATCGCCCGTTGCGACGACCAGTTTCTCATTGACAACAAGATCACCAAGGCAGCGATGAACCTCATCGATGCCGATCGCGCCGGACTGCTCTACTCTCGCATGGGACCGGCACTCGAAGCTTCTGGCGGCAGCGCCGGCAATACGGCCGCAGGCGTTGCAAGCCTCGGCGGCAAGGCCGCCTATTTCGGCAAGGTCGCAGAAGACCAGCTCGGCGAGATCTTCGCGCATGATATCCGTGCTCAGGGAGTTCACTACCGGACCGAGGCCAAGGGAAAATTTCCGCCGACCGCACGCTCGATGATTTTCGTCACCGATGACGGCGAACGCTCGATGAACACCTATCTCGGCGCTTGCGTCGAACTCGGGCCTGAGGATGTCGAAGCGGATGTGGTGGCGCAAGCCAAGGTGACCTATTTCGAAGGTTATCTCTGGGATCCGCCGCGTGCCAAGGAAGCGATCCTCGATTGCGCCCGCATCGCCCACGAGAACGGTCGCGAAATGTCGATGACGCTCTCAGACAGCTTCTGCGTCGATCGTTACCGCAGCGAATTCCTGGACCTGATGCGCTCGGGCAAGGTCGATATCGTCTTCGCCAACCGCCAGGAGATCCTGTCGCTTTACGAGACCGACGATTTTGAGGAAGCGCTGAACAAGATCGCCAAGGATTGCAAGATCGCCGCCGTGACCATGAGCGAGGACGGTGCCGTGATCCTGAAGGGCAACGAGCGCCATTACGTCGATGCGATCAAGATCAATGAAGTGGTCGATACGACGGGCGCCGGCGATCTCTTCGCCTCAGGCTTCCTCTACGGCTACACGCAGGGCCGCACGCTGGAAGATTGCGGCAAGCTCGGCTGCCTTGCCGCCGGCATCGTCATCCAGCAGATCGGCCCGCGGCCGATGAAGTCGCTCTCCGAAGCTGCAAAGGAGGCGGGCCTTATTTAAAGGCCTCGCCCGGATAGGCACCCCAGATTTCCGACTGCGCCACCCAGCCTTCGGCGCCGTCGGTCTTTGCGAAGCACCATTCGCCATTGCACTCGCCGATCGAGATCATCACCCCAGGCTCCAGCTTGGCAACGATGCTGGCGGACGGCTGTGACTCACGGCGCAGGTTCACATAGACGCCCTTGCCTTTTCCCTTCATCCACGGTGCCGCGATTGCGGCCCGCTGGCCTGACAGCAGCGACTGATTGACCCAACCCTCCGTGCCGTCGGCATCGCGGATACGGCGCCAGTTGTCGTATTCCTGGATGATTTCGACCGGCAAACCCGTCTTCAGATACATCCAGGAAACCGCATAATCTGTTCCCGGTCCGATGCGCAGGTTCACGCGTTTGGACTTCAGCGTCACGAAGCGCGGCAGCGGCAGGCCGCTCGGCCCCTTGGCCGCCTGGGCTTGTGCAAATTCGATGGTGCCCGCCGATACGGCAAAGGCAACCGCCAGAACGAGGCAGGACTTCATAACTGTGCGACGCATGGAAGCTTCCGTTGGCTCGAATTCGCAGCAGGCCGCGCCTGCTCGCTTTCCGGGATTCCCCGGCCGCCACACGAGTTTTGTTTGTCTTCGCGTGCGGGTCTGGTAGAAAATGCCCGGAACGGGAAAATGATCGCCCATCTTGGTTAAAGACCTCTAAACAAGGCACTGCAAGCCGCTATGACGACGAAGAAAAAACCGAAGGTCTACATAACCCGCAAGCTGCCTGATGTCGTCGAAACCCGCATGCGCGAGCTTTTCGATGCCGAGTTGAATATCGACGATACGCCGCGATCCGTGCCCGAACTCGTCGAAGCCGTCAGGACCTGCGACGTGCTGGTTCCGACCGTGACCGACCGGATCGACGCAGCTCTCATCGAACAAGCCGGGCCGCAGATGAAACTGATCGCCAGCTTTTCCAACGGTACCGACCATATCGATGTCGAGGCCGCCGCCCGAAAAGGCATCACCGTTACCAACACGCCGAACGTACTGACCGATGACACCGCCGACATGACCATGGCGCTGATCCTCGCCGTGCCGCGACGAATCGGCGAAGGTGCGCGCGTGCTGACCGACAGGCCCGGCGAATGGGCCGGCTGGTCTCCGACATGGATGCTCGGGCGACGCATCCATGGAAAGCGAATCGGCATCGTCGGCATGGGCCGTATCGGCACGGCCGTTGCGCGACGCGCCAAGGCCTTCGGCCTGTCGATCCATTATCACAACCGCAAACGCGTCAATCCGGCGACCGAGGATGAGCTGGAGGCGACCTATTGGGAAAGCCTCGACCAGATGCTTGCCCGCGTCGACATCGTCTCGGTCAATTGCCCCTCGACGCCCGCAACCTTCCATCTCTTGTCGGCAAGGCGCCTGGCGCTGCTTCAGCCGACCGCCTATCTCGTCAACACTTCTCGCGGTGACGTGATCGACGAGGCTGCTCTCATCAAATGCCTGCGGGAAGGAAAGATCGCTGGCGCCGGGCTCGATGTTTTCGAGAACGAACCTGTCGTCAATCCGAAGCTGGTGAAGCTCGCCAATGAGGGCAAGGTCGTGCTGTTGCCGCATATGAGCTCGGCAACGATCGAGGGACGTGCGGAGATGGGCGACAAGGTCATCATCAACATCCGCGCCTTCATCGACGGCCATCGCCCACCGAATCGGGTGCTGCCGGGCCGGTGACGACCGGAGCGCTCCCATCTTTAGGCCAGATTAGCCGGCGAGCGCTTTCTTCATCTCGATAAACGTCACGCGCGTAAAACCGGGATGGGATTTCTCTGCGGTCCTTTCAAAGCCCCAGGCAGCGAAGGTCGCGTGATTGCCGACGAGCTCTATCCGTGTCTCGAGCCTCAATGCCGGAAGGCCGAGATCGAGCGCCGTCTCTTCGGCGATATCAAGCAGTCGCCGGCCGATGCCCTTGCCTTGCGCGGATGGCAGAACCGCGAGTTTTCCGACATAGAGGCAATCCTTCTCCGGGCGCAGGAAAATGCAGCCGGCGAGCTGCCCCGCATCCTCTACGACATAGGCGATTTCTGCCTTTGCCTTTTCCACCAGCGATTCCATCGTCAGGCGAGTTGCTGAGGAGGGCGGATCGATGCGGCCTTCCATATAGGCGAAGGATGCGAGAATGAGATCGAGCAGCTCGCCCCAGCGAGCAAAACTCTCATCGATGCGAAAAGGCGTCATGCGGTCCTGCTCTGCCTCGCGCGCCGGCGCTTGTAGCGGATCGTATCGAAACGGGCAGACAGGGCGTCATAGAGCAGCAAGCGGCCAATCAGCGGTTCGCCGGCACCGGTAATGAGCTTGATCGCCTCCATGGCCATCATCGTGCCAATCACGCCCGTCAGTGCGCCAATGATACCGGCCTCCGCGCAGGCGGGGATCAATCCGGACGGCGGTACTTCGGGAAAGAGATCGCGATATCCAGGGTTCTGCGTGCCGTCTTCTGCAGCCTCATAGGGTTTCAGCACCGTCAGCGACCCGTCGAAGCGGCCGACGGCGCCGGTCACGAGCGGGATACGCGCTTCTTCTGCTGCATCGGCGGCCATATAGCGCGTATCGAAATTATCCGAGCCGTCGATCAGGAGATCGAAGCCGGAGAGGTGCAAACGCGCCGTATCGGCAGAAAGACGCTCAGTGAAACGGATGACCTTGATATGCGGGTTCAGCCGAGCGATCGCAATGGCCGCGCTTTCCGTCTTCATTTCGCCGATCGTGCCGGAATCGTGGATCACCTGCCGCTGCAGGTTGGAGAGCGAAACACGGTCGTCATCGGCAATGCCGAGCGTGCCGACGCCTGCGGCCGCCAGATATTGCAGGATCGGCGCCCCGAGCCCTCCGGCGCCGATGACAAGCACGCGGGCGGCCTTCAGCTTCTGCTGTCCCGCGCCGCCGATTTCCGGCAGCAGTATGTGGCGATGATAGCGTGCGATTTCGTCCGGGCTGAGGGGGTCCATGGGCGTAATGCTAACACGCCTCGAACCGCGGGGAGAAGCGCTATCGCTCATTCGAAAACCCTTCCGTCGGCAACCGTGAAAAACTGTGCCCGCTCGGCAAGTGCCGCAAACATCTGATGGTCCGTTCCTGTCATGAATGCCTGGCCGCCAAGCCCGTCTATGAGGTCGAACAGGGCGGCGCGACGTCCCTCGTCGAGATGGGCGGCAATCTCGTCCAGGAGCAGAACCGGCGCATGGCCAGTAAGGTTGCCGACTAGCCGCGCATGGGCAAGGACAAGGCCCACCAGCAGGGCTTTCTGCTCGCCGGTGGAGCAGCGCGCCGCTTCCATCTGCTTCTCACGATGATGCACGATGAGATCGGCGCGATGCGGCCCCTCCAGCGTGCGTCCGGCGCCGGCATCGCGGTAACGGTTGGCGGCGAGTGTTGCCGCATACTCATCTTCCAGATCGACTGAGGGTCGGGAGAACTGGCCATCCATGAAGCCCGAGAGCTGCAGAGATGCTGACGGGAAGGGCGAAGTCTCGCGGCTTTCCTCGATGAGCCGTGTCAGCAGGCCGAGCATTTCCTGGCGGGCGAGCGCCATGGCAATACCGAGGCTTGCCATCTGCTCCTCGATGCCGGAAAGCCAGGACGGATCGAAGCGGCCTTCGTCGAGCAACTTGTTGCGGCTGCGCATGGCGCGCTCGAAGTCGCTCGCCCGCCTGCCATGCTCAGGGTCGAGCGACAGGACCAGCCTGTCGAGGAACCGCCTGCGGTCGGAAGAGCCGCCGGTAAAGAGCCCGTCCATTGCCGGCGTAAGCCAGAGCACGCGCAGATGGTCGGTCAACTCGTCAACCGTCTTGGCCGTGGTTCCGTTGATGCGCAGCCTGCGCGCCATCGCCTCGTCGCTGGCATCGATCCCCGTACCGATCTCGACATCGCCTTCCATGCCTTCGAGCTTGGCAAAGATCGAAAATCCGCCCACAGCACCGACACGGGTAATATCGCCATAGGCGGCGCGGCGCAGCCCGCGTCCCGGTGACAGGAAGGAGACCGCCTCCATCAGGTTGGTCTTGCCGGCGCCGTTGTCCCCAGTCAGCACCACGTGCCGCCCGTCGAGCGCAAGCGAGGCCGACGCATAATTGCGAAAGTCGGTCAGTTTCAGACGGGAAAGGGCAACCTTGTGCGGCATCGGATATCCGGAAACATCAAGGCTGACAGTGAGAGCCTTTCCTAGTCAGAATGATTCAATCTGACTAGGAAAGGCTCTAAGCCGAAGTGTCAGGGATATCAAGGCTGAGAGCCGTTTCGGCTGTCAATGCCTGCGAGGGGCGGGCGGATCGAGCTGTGCCTCGGCCTCCGCAATCGCCTTTTCGATCCAATAGCGGAGATCCGGCCGGTCTTCGATCGAGCCGCGCAGCGATTTCAATGAATCGATCATCAGCGTCAGTTTCTGGCGGCGCATATTGATGACGATACTGTCGGCATCAGATTTCCCGGTGGGAGCGGATGTCATGCAGTATTCGAAGCCTCTTGTCTGACAGGTACTATAGGGGTTCCGTAACTATCGTCTCATGCAATGAAGTCAACTACAGGGTGTTCAACTTTTCGCGACATCGCCGCCAAGTCATCAAACAAGGATTAGAAGTTGTAAATCCGCGCAGCGAACAGTTATTTGGGCGGCCTAATGCCCAAAAAAAGTCGGTTGAAAATTGCAACTTCCGGGTTGAGATATTCAGCTGACGCTATATGGTAAATTAAGGGTTTACCGGGAGAGAGTGCAGCAGTGCCAGATCCGATTGATATCATTGTCGGCAGCAACGTGAGACAGCTTCGCGCCCGCCGACGTGTTTCTCAACTGGAGCTCGGCGAAGCGCTTGGCCTTACATTCCAGCAGATCCAGAAATACGAGAAGGGGACGAACCGCGTCTCTGCCAGCAAGCTGCATCAGATAGCGGTCTTCCTGGGGGTCGATATTTCCGAGCTATTTGAAGGTACGGGAATTTCCCAGTTTACCAACCGCGTCGAGTTGAGCCCCGAGGCCTATGAGCTGGCGGTCAGCTTTGACAGGTTGAGCTCGATTGCGGGCAAGCAGGCGGTCAAGACGATCCTCAACCTCATGTGCGGTCAGGCAACCGAAAACGCGGCTTGATGCGTCGCACATATCCTTGAAATCGACGGGATCTCAGTGAAGCTCGCGCTCGTGCAGCGCGACGAGCAGGGCGTCCTGCGTCTGATGGCCGGCATGATAAAGGTCGATCGCGATGCTGGCGATCGAAAGGCCCTGCTGGCTGCGAAGCTTGATGTTGCGTTCGGCACACCACGAATAGAGCGCACCTGCCAACGCATCGACATCTTCGGACAGAGAATTTGAAAAGTTCGTTGCCGACATGGAGATACCCTCTGTTAGTCCCGGACTGCGGGCCAAAGACAGTATGGATTTCAGTAACTTGCAAGCGTCATCGGATCTGTGCGTTAACACAAGACATCTGCGGGCAGACGCGCGTCCCGGCTTGAAACAGATGTCTCGAATTGGAGCGCGCATGAAAAAGCCGGAGGCGGAACCTCCGGCTTTTGTAACCTTGAAGGATATCGAGCTCAGCCCTCGAAGAATTCCTTCATCCGGGCAAAGAAGCCCGTCGATTCCGGATTGTTCTCCTTGGAGGAGAGCTGCTCGAATTCCTGCAGAAGCTCACGCTGGCGCTTGGAAAGCTTCTGCGGCGTCTCGATCTGGATCTGGATGTAGAGATCACCCGTCTGGCTGGAACGCAGCACCGGCATGCCCTTGCCCTTCAGGCGGAATTGCTTACCGGCCTGTGTGCCTTCGGGAACCGTGACGCGCGACTTGGTGCCGTCGAGCGTCGCCACATCGAAGGTACCGCCGAGCGCTGCCGTCGTCATGGAGATCGGCACGGCGCAATAGAGATCGGCTCCGTCGCGCTGATAGAACTCATGCGGCTTCACCGACAGGAAGATATAGAGATCGCCCGCCGGGCCGCCACGCGTACCGGCCTCGCCTTCGCCCTGCAGGCGAATGCGGGTGCCGTCCTCGATGCCGGCAGGGATGTTGACCGAGAGCGAACGCTCTTCGGTCACACGGCCCTGGCCGTGGCACTTCGGGCATGGATCGGGAATGATCTGGCCGCGGCCATGGCAGGTCGGGCAGGTGCGTTCGACTGAGAAGAAGCCTTGCGCTGCGCGCACACGGCCCGAACCCTGGCAGGTGCCGCAGGTTTTCGGCTGCGTGCCCGGTTTTGCGCCGGAGCCCGAACAGACGTCGCAGGTAATCGACGTCGGAACGCGGATCTGTGCCGTCTTGCCGGAAAAGGCCTCTTCCAGCGAGATTTCCATATTGTAGCGAAGATCAGCGCCGCGTTCGCGACCGCCAGAAGAGCGCTGCCGTCCGCGGCCTCCACCCATCATCTCGCCGAAAATGTCCTCGAAGATGTCGGAGAAGCCGCCACCGGCAAATCCGGCGCCGCCGCCGAAGCCGCCGGGACCGCCCATGCCGCCGTGCTCGAAGGCCGCATGGCCATAACGATCGTAGGCCGCGCGCTTCTGCGGATCCTTCAGCGTTTCGTAGGCTTCGTTGATTTCCTTGAACTTGCGTTCGGCATCTTTATCATCCGGGTTCTTGTCCGGATGGAATTTCATCGCCAGCTTGCGGAAGGCGCTTTTCAGCTCTTTTTCATCCGCCGTCTTGGCTACACCCAGAGTTTCGTAAAAGTCCGCTTTTGCCAATTTAAGCCCCGGAAATGGATTTCCGGCTGCCATGGTGAGCAGCCGGATGTCTATCGTCTAGCGTAGGCCGCCAGTCCGCCGATTAAGCGGACTTCTTGCGGTCGTCGTCCTTGACTTCTTCGTAGTCGGCATCGACGACATTGTCATCCTCAGCCGAAGCATCGGTCGCGCCGCCTTCGGTCTGCTGGGCTTCATAGATCGCCTGGCCGAGCTTCATGGAAACTTCCATGAGGGTCTGGGTCTTGGCCTTGATGTCTTCGGCGTCAGCTTCAGTTGCTTCGGTCGCGGACTTCAGAGCGGCAATCGCATCGGAGATCGCGGTGCGGTCGGCTTCCGAAACCTTGTCACCATAATCCTTGAGCGACTTCTCCGTGGAATGAATCAGGCTTTCGGCCTGGTTCTTGGCTTCCACACCCTCGCGGCGCTTCTTGTCTTCGGCAGCGTGCGATTCGGCATCCTTGACCATCTTTTCGATGTCGGCGTCGGAGAGACCACCGGAGGCCTGGATGCGGATCTGCTGTTCCTTGCCGGTGCCCTTGTCCTTGGCCGAAACCTGCACGATGCCGTTCGCGTCGATGTCGAAGGTGACTTCGATCTGCGGAACGCCGCGCGGTGCCGGCGGCAGGCCGACGAGGTCGAACTGGCCGAGCAGCTTGTTGTCGGCAGCCATTTCACGCTCGCCCTGCGAGACGCGGATGGTGACGGCCTGCTGGTTGTCGTCGGCGGTCGAGAAGGTCTGGCTCTTCTTCGTCGGGATCGTCGTGTTGCGTTCGATCAGACGGGTGAAGACGCCGCCGAGCGTTTCGATGCCGAGAGACAGCGGGGTTACGTCGAGAAGCAGAACGTCCTTGACGTCGCCCTGGAGAACGCCGGCCTGGATGGCAGCGCCGAGAGCGACGACTTCATCCGGGTTGACGCCCTTGTGCGGTTCCTTGCCGAACAGCTGCTTGACGACTTCCTGAACCTTCGGCATGCGGCTCATGCCCCCGACGAGAACGACTTCGTCGATTTCGGCAGCGGTGACGCCAGCATCCTTGAGGGCTGCCTTGCACGGAGCGATCGTGCGCTGAACGAGATCGTCGACCAGGCTTTCGAGCTTGGCGCGGGTCAGCTTCAGTGTCAGGTGCTTCGGGCCGGAAGCATCAGCCGTGATGAACGGCAGGTTGATTTCGGTCTGCTGCGAAGAGGACAGCTCGATCTTGGCCTTTTCAGCAGCTTCCTTGAGGCGCTGCAGGGCGAGCTTGTCGTTCTTCAGGTCGATGCCGTTGTCCTTCTTGAACTCGGCAACGAGATATTCGACGAGACGCATGTCGAAGTCTTCACCGCCGAGGAAGGTATCGCCGTTGGTGGACTTCACTTCGAAGACACCGTCGCCGATTTCGAGGATCGAGATATCGAAGGTGCCGCCGCCAAGGTCGTAGACGGCGATCGTCTTGCCGTCCTTCTTGTCAAGGCCATAGGCGAGAGCAGCAGCAGTCGGCTCGTTGATGATGCGGAGCACTTCAAGACCTGCAATGCGGCCGGCATCCTTGGTTGCCTGGCGCTGCGCGTCGTTGAAATATGCGGGAACAGTGATAACGGCCTTTTCGACCTTTTCACCGAGATAGGATTCGGCGGTTTCCTTCATCTTCTGAAGGATCATCGCGGAAATCTGTGCAGGCGAGTAGCCCTTGCCGTTGGCTTCGACCCAGGCGTCGCCATTGTCGCCCTTGACGATCGTGAAGGGAACGAGGTGCTTGTCCTTCTCGACGGTCGGATCTTCGTAGCGGCGGCCGATGAGGCGCTTTACGGCGAAGAGTGTGTTCGTGGGGTTGGTGACCGCCTGGCGCTTGGCCGGCTGACCGACGAGGCGTTCGCCGTCATCGGAAAATGCCACCATGGAAGGGGTCGTACGCGCGCCTTCCGCGTTCTCGATGACCTTTGCGTCCTTGCCGTCCATGACCGCGACGCAGGAATTTGTCGTTCCAAGGTCGATACCAATTACTTTTGCCATGTCATTCTCTCCTTGAAGCAAGCTGTCGGAACCCCGGTAAGGCATTTCCCTGACAGCCCCTTACGGGATGGGTCTACTAAGATTACGCAATCGTGATTGCGGTGATGCGGCGTATATAAGGAGCGGTTTTCTGGACTGCAAGGCGAGAAATGGCCTGGAATCCAGCAAAACGAATGTGTTGCGTTCAATTTTTACAGTAGCCGGAAAAGGGTCTGCTTTGCACCTTCAAACCGTGCAAATCTTGCATGCCGAGCCTTGCGCGGGACGTGCTCCCGCAAGGCGTCTTATCCGGTCTCAATACTGTCTGCTGTCTCCTATTGCCCCATGATGAGATCGAGCAGGGTCGTGCGACGTGGCTGCGCCCCTGATGTTGCCTGCGGTCCGCCGACATCACCGGGCGGCACCATGTCGTCGTAACCGCCGCCGGCGACATCGGCGGGCGGCACAGGGCCGCCATTCACCGGCATCGCCGTCTGCCGCTGTCCGGGTGCCGGCGGATAGCGGTTCAGGTCGGCATTGCCGCCGAAGACACCGGAAATGATGCTTCCGACCGTAGACGGCTGCTCGGGCGCCGGCTGCGCCTGCGCCATCGGCTGGCCGTTGGCGGGATCGGTTCCAGGATCGGAGAATGTCTGGCCCATGCCGAAAAGCGGTGCCGGCGAAAGCCCCTTATGCGCGGCGACCATGAAATCCTTCCAGGCCTTGGCCGGGAGCCCGCCGCCGGTCACCTTCTTCATCGGCGTGCCATCGTCATTGCCGAACCACACGCCCGTCGTCAGATTGCTGGTGAAGCCGACGAACAGCGCATCGCGCGAATTCTGCGTCGTACCGGTCTTGCCTGCTGCCTGCCAGCCGGGAAGCTTGGCGCTCGAGCCTGTACCGCCGTTGATGACGCCCATCATCATCATGTTCATTTCGGCGACGATCTGCTCGGAAAGCACGCGCGGCGGATTGTCGTAGGTATTCTCGTAGAGCACCTTGCCTTCGGTGGTGGTCACCCGGCGGATCACATGCGGGGTTGCCTTGTAGCCACCGTTCATGAAGGCTGCATAGGAGGCCGTCAGCTCCATCAGTGACACTTCCGAGGTGCCGAGAGCGATCGAGGCATTGGGCTGCAGGTCTGATTCGATACCAAGGCGGTGGGCGAGTTTGATCACCTGATCGGGGCCGTCATACATCACAAGCTGGGCGGCCACCGTATTGAGCGACTTTGCGAGCGCAGTGCGGAGCGTCACTTCGCCATTATATTTCTTCTCGTAATTCTCCGGTGTCCAGTTGCCGATGCGGATCGGCGCGTCGTTGAAAACGGAATCCGGCGTCAGGCCCTTTTCGAGCGCGGCGGCATAGACGAATGGCTTGAAGGAGGAGCCCGGCTGGCGTTTGGCCTTGACGGCGCGGTTGAACTGGCTCGTCGCGTAATCCCTGCCCCCGACAAGCGCACGGATCGCGCCCGTACCGTCGATCGAGACGAGGGCGGCCTGCGACGCGTCGAACTTGCCGCCTTCCTTGTCGAGCACATCGACCAGCGACTGCTCGGCCTTCTTTTCGAGGTTCTTGTCGATGGTCGTGTCGACGATGACGTCTTCCTTCACGTCGCCGACCAGCCCCTGCAGCTCGTCCATCACCATATCGGCGACATATTGTCCGGCGCCCGACCAGTAGCTGCGGGCAGAAGCCGGCGTCTGTGACATTGCCGTCTTGATCTCGCCGTCGCTGATATAGCCCTGGTCGCGCATCGCCTGCAGCACGATCTGCGCGCGGGCATTTGCTGCCTCCGGATCACGGGCCGGCGAAAGGCGGGACGGCGCTTTCACAAGGCCCGCAAGCAGGGCTGCTTCGCCGAGGTTCACATCGCGCGCCGACTTGTTGAAATAGCGTCGTGCCGCCGCTTCCACGCCATAGGCATTCGAACCGAAATAGACGCGGTTCAGATACATCGCAAGGATCTGGTCCTTGGTGTATTTCTGTTCCAGCCAGAAGGAGAGCAGTACCTCCTGCACCTTGCGCTCGAGCGTGCGCTCGGGCGAGAGGAACAGGTTCTTGGCAAGCTGCTGCGTCAGCGTCGAACCGCCCTGGATCGGCTGGCCGGTCGCATTGTTGACGAAGGCACGCGCGAGCCCGAACGGATCGACGCCGAAATGCGAATAGAAGCGTCGGTCTTCGATGGCGATGATCGCTTCTGGAATATAGGGCGACATATTATCCAGCGACAACGCCTCGCCGCCGGTCGCACCGCGGTTGGCGATCGCGCTGCCGTCTACGGCGGTGATCTTGACGTTTGGCGGCCGTTCCGGGATTGCCCAGGTGCTGGCGCTCGGCATGCGCGAACCATAATAGAACACGAGCCCGGCAACACCGATGCCAGCCCAGATGCCAAGTACGATACACCAGTAGACGACCCTGCGCAGGAACGCGAACAGACCACCGCCTTCACGCTCGCGCGGCTCGGGACGGCGCTTTGCAGGTGCGCGGCGAGGAGCGGGCGATCGCGATGGACGCTTGGAGCCGTGTCGCCCGTCGATGCGGTCGTCGGCATCGAGCGCAAATTCGTCATCCTCCTCACGGCCGCCACGGCCGTTGAAGGACGGTTCGATCCTGTCGTCTGATCTGCGTCTGGCTACCATCGTGGAGCGGCTGAACCCTTGCTCTAAGACCGCGCCCCCAGGCAACGGTTTTATCCGATTGAATTGTAAATGCGGCGAATTAACGGGCTGTTAAGAACAATACCAATACGGCCAAGTGCTCTCCCTGCCTGCATTTTTTCCGTCAGCCAGCCATGACTTCCCCACATGGCTGCCATTCATTGTGAGTGTCACAAAACTGACATATATCGCCGCGACTTCGCTTCTCCGAAGAAGCAGAGCGCAATATCAGGCAGAAAATGACGATCGATCCCGACAAGATGGACGAAGCTCGCCTCCGCGAAGTCTGGAGCGTGCATGCCTTTGCGCAGCATTATCGCCTCGACAGGGTGGAGGAGAGCCGGTTGAAGATGCTGCTTGGCCCTTATGCAGAGATGCGTGATCTGCTGGCGACCCAGCGTCGCACTTCTTCCGGCTGGTGAGGGAACCAATAGGCTTTGCAGCAGTTTTATCGAGAGCGGGACATACCCCTCACGTCCCGCTCAGATCGGCCGTCTCCCCTCAACACGTGCCGATCGATATCAGGCCCGGCGTATCACCAGATACGTCGGGTCCTTTTCTTTAGGGGCGATAAGGCCCGCGATCGCGATAATAGTAATCCGGCCCGCGGCGCCCGCGGTCGCGATTACGGTAGAAGTCGCGATTGCGGTAGTAACGATCCCAATAGAGGCCGACGCTGAAGGTGACGGCGATCAAGGTTTTCCGCGGGCCTTGAAATGTGAAAGACGGCTTCCGATATAAGGCTTCAGAAATCGCAGCCCGGAAATGTTGTGCGCGTTATCGTCGCATCGTTTCCGTGATCTGGTTGAACTAGCCGTTTACCGGCAGTAAACCTTTCGGGATCACTCTGGCTGTGCACTATCCGCTTCTCCTTTGACCACGGATGTACTGGCACTGAGATGAGGCGGATAACGGAAGGCCGGTTTGCCCCGGCCTTTTTGTTTGCAGATTTCGGATGGCGTGCCGCGCAGACCGCGGGCACGCCTTTTTTATTTCAAGCCTTCAGTGCGGCAAGGATGCGCACCCAGGAGCGGATGCCCTTGTGGTAGGAGGCGAGCTCGTACTTTTCGTTCGGTGAATGGATACGGTCGTCGGAGAGGCCGAAGCCGACGAGCAGGGATTCCATGCCGAGCATTTTCTGAAAATCTCCGACGATCGGGATCGAGCCACCCATGCCGATGACAATGGCAGGCTTTGGCCATTCATCGGAAAGCGCGTTGCGCGCCTTGGTCAGAACAGGCGAGTCATAGGAAAGATGAATGGCCGGCGAGGCGCCATGCGGATGGAACTCGACCGAGCAGTCGGCCGGGATCTTCGAGCGAACGTAGTTGCGGAAGCTTTCACGGATCGCTGCCGGATCCTGCGTACCGACGAGGCGAAAGGAGACTTTCGCCGATGCCTTTGCGGCAATGACAGTCTTGAAGCCTTCACCGGTATAGCCGCCCCAGATGCCGTTGACCTCGGCGGTCGGGCGCGCCCAGGTGAGTTCCAGGACTGAGCGGCCCTTTTCGCCCGAGGGAATGGAGAGGCCGACTTCGCCGAGGAAGTTTTCCGCCGACTTGCCGAGCGCCCCCCAGGATGCCTTGATGTTGGCGGGCGTTTCCTCCACACCGTTGTAGAAGCCTTCGAGTGTAATGCGGCCGGTTTCGTCATGCAGGCCGGCAAGCGCCTCCACGAGAATATGGATCGGGTTGGCGGCGGCACCCCCGAACAGGCCGGAATGCAGGTCGCGATCGGCGGCCGTTACCACGATTTCTTCACCGACAAGGCCGCGAAGAGCGGCCGCGATTGCCGGCGTATCGCGATCCCACATGCTCGTGTCGCAGACGAGGGCGTAATCGGCCTTGAGCTCAGTGGCATTGGCTTCGAGGAACGGCTTCAGCGACGGCGATCCGGACTCTTCCTCGCCTTCGAAAAGAATGGTGACGCGGCAGGGAAGCGCGCCGTTGATCTCCTTATAGGCGCGGCAGGCCTCGACGAAGGTCATCAGCTGGCCCTTGTCGTCGGCAGTGCCGCGGCCGGTCAGGATCTTGCGGCCGTTGCCGGCATCCTTGATGGCCGGATCGAAGGGGTCGTTTTCCCAGAGCTCGATCGGATCGACCGGCTGCACGTCATAGTGACCGTAGAACAAGACGTGGGGCGCATCAGCCGAGGCACCTTCGTGATGGGCGACCACCATAGGGTGGCCGGGCGTGTCGCGAACCGAGGCATCAAAGCCAAGCGTCTTGAGATAGGCTACCAGCCACTCGGCTGCCTTGCGGCATTCGGCCTTATAGGCCGGATCGGTCGAGATCGACTTGATGCGCAAGAGCTCGAACAGCTTTTCGAGGCTTGAATCGAGATTCTTGTCGGCACGCGCAAGGATGGGATTTAGTTCGGTCATTTCCAACTCCTTCTGAAATTCGGCCGGACGATAGACCCAATCGGCTGCGGTTTCGAGCGTCAAATTTCAAGATGTTATGTTGGCACCAAATGCTACAATAGATAAAGTAGTGACATTAAATGCAATTTACGGTTATTTAGCACAATCTAAATAACATCGTGCAGAGGTCGACTTTCGAGGTGGCGAATGTTCTCGGTTATTGCCTGCATCAGGGATAATCATGACTGGCGGCTGGTCGTTGCCGCTGTGATCGTCTGCCTCGTTGGCAGCCTGACGACCATGCTCCTTCTTTTCCGTGCCCAGGAATGCGATGTCGGCCAGCGAAAGCTCTGGATCGGCACGTCAGCCTTTGCCTGCGGCGTGGGTGTATGGGCAACGCATTTCATCGCGATGCTCGCTTATGATGGCGGCATGCCGATCAGCTACGATCTGCGCCTTACCTTTCTCTCGGTATTCCTGTCGATTTTCGGCTCCTGGGTGGCCATACTGATCGCGTCGGAGGGCAGGACCGGCTATTCCCTTGCTTTTAGTGGCTTGCTGATGGCGCTTGGCATCACGGCCATGCATATGACTGGCATGCAGGCGATCGAGGCCCCGGCCGTCATCGTCTATGATGCCTTCACGTCGGTCGTTGCTTTCTGCTCCTGCGCGGTTCTGGCGACGGTAGCCTTCCTCGTCTTCTTCCAGTTGAAAGGCATGAAACGCTTCGCCGCCTCCTCCGGCGCCTTTGTGCTGGCGATCTGCACGCTGCATTTCATCTCGATGAGCAGCATTACGCTGGTGCCCGACCCAACGCGCGAGGTGCCGGCGATGGCGCTCCAGCCCGAGGTTCTTGCGGTGATCGTCATGGTTGTCGCAACCGGCCTCATCCTCATGGCCTTCGGCGCAGTCTTCCTCGAAAGCCATCTGACCGATCTTCGCGGCCTTGCCAACGTTTCGCAGGAGGGCCTCGTCATCCTGCGCGAAGGCAGGATCATCGACACCAATGAGCGCTTCCTGACCCTGTCTGGCTGGAAGCTTGCGGAACTCACTGGCAACATTCCCTCTGCCGTCCTGGCTCTCATCCATGTTGGGCAGGAGAGTGATCACCGGGAAATGCTGCTGATTGCCAAGGACGAGAGGGAGATCCGTGTCGAGGTCGTCACGCGGCGGATCGTCTATCGCGGGCGCCATTGCGATGTTCTCGTCGTTCGTGACCTCACCCAGCACAGGCGCGCCGGAGAGATGAGCGAGCATCTCGCCCATCATGATGTTTCGCCAGGCTCTGCAGGTCGCTGAGCTAGAGTGGGCGCAGATTTTCGGCATGCCGAGGCCCAGGTAATAAAGCTCAAGCGCAACCGCGCCGCCCCGGAGCGATTCAGAGTGCCTTGGCGTTGTTGATGAGGCGCCGGATATATTCGAGCATCAGCTCCCGCTCGAAGACTCGAAAGCCCTTGAAGAGCGCAAGATCGGCCTCGCGTGCCGTATCGATGGCCTCAGCCTCCATCGCCTTGGCTTTCTCGGAGAGGAAGATCAGTTGGGCGCGTTTGTCGGTTGGGTGTGGGCGCCGCTCGATCAGCCCGTCGCGCACCATGCGGGAGAGCGTGTTGGCCATCGTCGCTTGTTCGATATCGACGCGCTCCAGAAGCTGCTTCTGGGTGAGCCCGTCTTCGGCCCAAAGTTCCAGAAGTATGGGGAACTGGCCGGGAGAAAAACCGAGTCCTGCCGCGCGCTGATGTAGCGAGCGGGCAAAACCCTTGGCCAGCTGGCTGGCAAGGTAGGCACCGGAATCCATTCGATTAAATCCCATGATTGTAAATTAGGCTCAAAATCGTGCAGTAGACAATGCAACAAATCGCATACGATCCATCAAAACATATGCGGCAAGCTCTTAAATTTTCGAGAGGTGAAGCGCCTGGCTGAAAAACAAAGCCGCCATGGCCTGGAGGATGGCCATGGCGGCTTGAAAATGGGGACAAAGGCCCGGAGAGGGGGATGAGGCCTTTGTCCAAGCCTGACGCGGCGGGGGACAAGCCGGCTATCAGACCCGCGGCGCGATCAAACGCCGGTAGGTGTGATTTGTGATTGAGAATGTGGTTTTTCAAGGGAAAGAGAAAAAACCGCCTATTACAAATTGGTAACAGTTTGGTGAGGCGGAATCTTTTTGCGCACCCAAGTTTATATGGACCTTGAAAGGCCGCCGCGCTATCCATGCTGCCATGAAAAAAGGCGATCACCTCTTCCTTATCGACGGTTCGGGTTTCATCTTCCGGGCCTTTCACGCTTTGCCCCCGCTGACACGCAAATCCGACGGCCTGCCGGTCGGCGCCGTCTCCGGTTTCTGCAACATGCTTTGGAAGCTGCTGAGAGATGCACGCGGTACCGATGTGGCTGCCACGCCCACCCATCTTGCCGTCATTTTCGACTACTCGTCGAAGACCTTCCGCAAGGATCTCTATGACGCCTATAAGGCGAACCGTTCGGCGCCGCCCGAAGAGCTGGTGCCGCAGTTCGGCCTGATCCGCGAAGCGACGCGCGCTTTCAATCTGCCTTGCATCGAGACGGAAGGTTTCGAGGCCGACGATATTATCGCGACCTATGCCCGCGAGGCCGAAGCTGTCGGCGCCGATGTGACGATCGTCTCCTCCGACAAGGATCTGATGCAGCTCGTCACCTCGAATGTCCACATGTACGACAGCATGAAGGACAAGCAGATCAGCATCCCCGATGTCATCGAGAAATGGGGTGTGCCGCCGGAAAAGATGATCGACCTGCAGGCGATGACCGGCGATTCCGTCGACAATGTTCCCGGCATCCCCGGCATAGGCCCGAAGACGGCCGCCCAGCTTCTCGCTGAATATGGCGATCTCGATACGCTTCTCGAGCGTGCCCATGAGATCAAGCAGGAAAAGCGCCGCCTGACCATTCTCGAAAACATCGACAAGGCAAAGCTCTCCCGCGAGCTGGTGCGGCTTCGCACCGACGTACCGCTGGAACTCGATCTCGACGCGCTCGTCCTGGAACCACAGAATGGCCCCAAGCTGATCGGTTTCCTGAAGACCATGGAGTTCACGACGCTGACGCGTCGTGTCGCGGAATTCTGCAATTGCGATGCCAGTGAGATCGAGCCAGCCTTCGTGAAGATCGAATGGGGTGCGGATGCGCATGGCCCGGATCTCGACGCCGAGGAGCCGAAGCCTGTCGCCGGCGCTGTGCCTGACATAGGTGGGGAAGCCGTCGCCGTTCCGCCGCGCGCGAAAGCGAAGACCGCGGTCGAAGGCACGTTTGCGCCTGCGGATCTTGCCAAGGCACGTGCGGAGGCCTTTGCGAGCCTGCCGTTCGACCATTCCTCCTATGTGACGATCCGCGACCTTGCGACCCTCGACCAATGGATCGCCGATGCCAGGGATACCGGCCTCGTCGCCTTCGATACGGAAACGACCTCGCTCGACGCCATGCAGGCCGAGCTCGTCGGTTTCTCGCTGGCGATTGCCGACAACACCGCCGATCCGACCGGCACGCGGATCCGCGCTGCCTATGTGCCCATCAACCACAAGACGGGTGTCGGTGATCTGCTCGGTGGCGGTCTCGCCGACAACCAGATCCCGATGGGCGATGCGCTGTCGCGGCTGAAGGCGCTGCTGGAGGATGAATCGATCCTCAAGGTGGCGCAGAACCTGAAGTATGACTACCTGCTGATGAAGCGTTACGGCATCGAGACGAAGAGTTTCGACGATACGATGCTGATATCCTACGTGCTCGATGCCGGCACCGGCGCGCATGGCATGGACCCGCTGTCGGAAAAGTTCCTCGGCCACACGCCGATCGCCTACAAGGATGTCGCCGGCTCCGGCAAGTCGAACGTTACCTTCGACCTCGTCGATATCGAGCGCGCGACACACTATGCCGCCGAAGACGCCGAAGTGACGCTGCGTCTCTGGATGGTGCTGAAGCCGCGCCTTGCCGCGACCCAGCTGACGCGCGTCTATGAGCGCCTCGAACGTCCGCTCCTGCCGGTTCTGGCTCGGATGGAAGCGCGCGGCATCACGGTCGACCGACAGATCCTTTCGCGCCTCTCGGGCGAACTGGCCCAGGGTGCAGCCAGATACGAGGATGAAATCTATCAGCTTGCCGGCGAGAGGTTCAATATCGGCTCTCCCAAGCAGCTTGGCGACATCCTGTTCGGCAAGATGGGTCTTGCCGGTGGCACCAAGACCAAGACCGGCCAGTGGTCGACCTCGGCAAGCGTGCTGGAAGACCTGGCGGCAGCCGGCTTCGAGCTGCCCCGCAAGATCGTCGACTGGCGCCAGCTCACCAAGCTGAAGTCTACCTACACGGATGCGCTTCCGGGTTACATCCATCCGGAAACGAAGCGGGTGCACACCTCCTATTCGCTGGCATCGACGACAACAGGCCGTCTTTCTTCCTCGGAGCCGAACCTTCAGAACATTCCGGTGCGCACCGCCGAAGGCCGCAAGATCCGCACCGCCTTCATTTCGTCGCCGGGTCACAAGCTGATCTCGGCCGACTATAGCCAGATCGAGCTGCGCGTGCTTGCCCATGTCGCCGAAATCCCGCAGCTCGTGCGCGCCTTCGAAGACGGCATCGACATCCATGCGATGACCGCTTCCGAAATGTTCGGCGTGCCGGTCGAGGGCATGCCGGGCGAAGTGCGCCGCCGCGCCAAGGCCATCAACTTCGGCATCATCTACGGCATCTCGGCCTTCGGCCTTGCCAACCAGCTTTCCATCGAGCGTTCGGAAGCCGGCGACTACATCAAGAAATATTTCGAACGCTTCCCCGGCATCCGCGATTACATGGAAAGCCGCAAGCAGATGGCCCGTGACAAGGGCTATGTCGAAACGATCTTCGGTCGCCGAATCAATTATCCGGAAATCCGCTCGTCGAATCCTTCCGTCCGCGCCTTCAACGAACGTGCTGCCATCAATGCGCCGATCCAGGGCTCGGCCGCCGATGTCATCCGCCGCGCCATGATCAAGATCGAGCCGGCGCTTGCCGAGGCCGGCCTTGCCGATCGGGCCCGCATGCTCTTGCAGGTGCACGATGAATTGATCTTCGAGGTCGAAGACGAGGATGTCCAAAAGGCGATGCCGATCATCGTCTCTGTCATGGAAAACGCCACCTCGCCGGCGCTTGAAATGCGTGTGCCGCTTCGCGTCGACGCCCGCGCTGCCACCAATTGGGACGAAGCGCACTAAAGCATGTCGCGCAAAAGTGTGTAGCGGTTTTGCGCCAACGACATGCGAAAACGAAAGCCTAAAGTGCGGCAAGCGAATCTGAAAGATCGCGACGCGCTTTAGGCGCTTCGTCAGATTACCCCAAAGATTTTTCCTGAAGAGTCAAATCTCTGAAACCAATGAGGTTTCGTCTTTTTGGTCGTCCCGGAACGAGACGGCTGGAAGGAACTTATTAACCTTCATTTCCTATCCGGAAGGATGTCAGAATTTACCAAGCGTGAGTGAGTAACTGTCGCATGCGTTTTCCTAGAACCAATTTGACGGATGCCGGAGATTTCTCCTCCGGACTTGAGGCTGAACATCCCGTGGAAAATGCACCCGTGGAATATGAAGGCGAAAAGCCGGTGCCGCCACTCTGGCAGAGCAATTTCTCGCTCGCCCCGAACGTCCGCTTCACCCGCACGCCGGAAACGCTGATCAGCAAGCGCCGCGCGCCGGAAGAGCCAGGTCGTGAGGAAATCGTTGTGCCTCCCTCGCAGGCCGTAGCAGCGCCGCAACCCTTAGCAGCACCGCAGATGCGCGCGCCGATCACGGTGAACGTACCCTTCGATATCTATCTGCCCGAAGTGGCCGAACCGATCGCCGCGCCGCCGCCGGAACCTCAGCCGCAGCCCGTTGCCGCAATTCCCGTCGAAACCACGCTACGCGCAGCGACGGAGCTTTCCTCCATTTCGGATTTCGCCTTCTGGGAAGTCATGGCCTTCGAGGAGACGGATGTCGGTCCGTCGCGTACCCCGGTCATCGCATTGCAGCAGGCCGAACCCGAATCGATCACCTCGCGCTTCCGCATCATGGAGTGGCGCCCGGGCCGGCATAATCCGGCGCCGGTGGCACCGCGCGCAACGCTGCCGGTTACACCCGCGCAAGTCCGCCCCGCACGTCCTCCGGCAGTGCGCGTTGCGCAGGCTCCGGTCGCTCCAACACCGGTCGCTCAGGCTCCGATAGCTCAGGCCCCAGTAGTTCAGGCCCCAGTAATTCAGCCGCCTGTGGTTCAGTCGAACCAGGCACCGGCAGATGTCCGGCCCGCGTCGCGTGTCGAGATCGCCGCATCTGCGCTGTCCCCGGTTCGCCCGGCTCGCATGACCGTCGAGAAGGTCGATGCATCGGGCTACGAATTCCCGCCGCGCGCCCTGTTGCAGGAGCCGCCGGAGCGGCTCGGCGAGATCATGTCGCAGGAAACGCTCGAGCAGAATGCCGGCCTCCTGGAAAGCGTGCTGGAGGATTTCGGCATCAAAGGCGAGATCATCCATGTCCGCCCCGGTCCGGTCGTCACCCTCTATGAATTCGAGCCGGCGCCGGGCGTAAAATCATCCCGCGTCATCGGCCTTGCCGATGATATCGCCCGCTCCATGTCGGCACTCTCTGCCCGTGTTGCTGTCGTCCCCGGCCGCAACGTCATCGGCATCGAACTGCCGAATGCGACGCGCGAAACCGTCTATTTCCGCGAGATGATCGAAAGCGACGATTTCGATAAGAGCGGCTACAAGCTGGCCCTCGGCCTCGGCAAGACCATCGGTGGCGAGCCCGTGATCGCCGAACTCGCCAAGATGCCGCATCTGCTCGTCGCCGGCACCACCGGCTCGGGCAAATCCGTCGCCATCAACACCATGATCCTGTCGCTGCTCTACCGCATGACGCCGGAACAGTGCCGCCTGATCATGGTCGATCCCAAGATGCTGGAACTCTCCGTCTATGACGGCATTCCCCACCTGCTGACGCCTGTCGTCACCGATCCCAAGAAAGCCGTCATGGCGCTGAAATGGGCGGTACGCGAGATGGAGGAGCGCTATCGCAAGATGTCGCGCCTCGGCGTGCGCAATATCGACGGCTACAACGGCCGCGTCTCCCTGGCCCGCGAAAAGGGCGAGACCATCCATATCATGGTCCAGGTTGGCTTCGACCGGCAGACCGGTGCGCCGATCGAGGAGCAACAGGAGCTGGACCTCGCGCCGATGCCCTATATCGTCGTCATCGTCGACGAAATGGCCGACCTGATGATGGTCGCCGGCAAGGAGATCGAAGGGGCGATCCAGCGTCTGGCGCAGATGGCCCGTGCCGCCGGCATCCATCTCATCATGGCAACCCAGCGTCCTTCGGTCGATGTCATCACCGGCACGATCAAGGCGAACTTCCCGACCCGCATTTCCTTCCAGGTCACCTCGAAGATCGACAGCCGCACGATCCTTGGCGAACAAGGCGCCGAACAGCTGCTCGGCCAGGGCGACATGCTGCATATGCAGGGCGGCGGCCGCATCTCCCGTGTCCACGGCCCCTTCGTTTCCGACGCGGAAGTCGAAAAGGTCGTGGCACACCTGAAGACGCAGGGCCGGCCGGAATATCTCGATACGGTCACGGCCGGCGAGGACGAAGAAGGCGAGGATGAAGAGGACGGCGCCGCCTTCGACAAGAGCGCCATGGGCGCCGAGGATGGCGACGAGCTTTACCAGCAGGCCGTCAAGGTCGTCATGCGCGACAAGAAGTGCTCGACCTCCTACATCCAGCGCCGTCTCGGCATCGGCTATAACCGCGCCGCCTCGCTGGTCGAGCGCATGGAGAAGGAAGGGCTGGTCGGCCCGGCAAACCATGTCGGCAAGCGTGAAATTGTCTCGGGGCGTGGCGACGGCGAATAATCGGAGCGCGGCTGGTTATCCCTCCTCAGAGGCCAGCCGCAGCGTCTCGAGCACAAAGTCACGCTTGCCGCCGGTATAACAATCCCAATCGTCATTTGCCTCGCTCATGAGCGTCATCTTGAGGGCGGCATAGGCATTCGCTCGTTCCGTGTGCGAGCGCAGATAGTCGCGAAACGCGATCCGGTCTCGCAAAACGGCATTATCCGTCGAGCAGACGTAGAGTCGCGCGCCGTACGAGCCCTTGCCGCTGGTGAAGGTCCAGGTCTGCTGCTGGTACTTGTCGCCATGGAAGGTGTAGGCGCCGAGCGATTGCACACGTTCGATCGCCTCGGGAAGCGCATCCGCATTCTCAAAGGCGGCGTGCAGGTCGATCTTCGGCTTGGCCGCCAGTCCGGGGACGGATGTGCTGCCGACATGATGAAAGACGGGGGTGAGATCGGCGAGAAACGGCTCAAGCTCGCCGACGATCTGACGGAAGAGAGACGGCCATTCCGGGTCATAGTCGATGACCTGAATGGCCATTCTCATCTCCTCATCTTGTTCAGACGATTTCCTTCAGGAAGCCGTCCAGGAGATCGATCATCTTGCGCTCGGCCTCTTCCAGCGAGTCGCTGTTGTCGAGCTCCACGACATCGTAATCGCCGCGCACCGTCAGCGGGCCGCGGGCGAGGCGGGCCATGATGTCCTCGTGCGTCTCGCGGCCGCGCGCTTCCAGGCGGCTGGCCAGCACTTCCGGGCGGGCCGTCACATTGATGACCTTCAGCCGCGGGAAGGCGGCCTGGAAACGGTGCAGCGCCGAACGCGAACCGTTCGCAACGACAATGTGGCCCTTGGAAAGTGCGACGGAAACCTCCGCCGGAATGGCGTATTTGAGACCATGCGCCTCCCACCAGACGGCAAAGGCACCGGACTGCTCCATCGATGCGAATCCCGCATCCGAAACGGCGAGATGATCCTCCCCGCCGGCATCGCCTTCACGGGTGATGACGCGGCGGGCAAAATGCACGTCCTCCCGGCGATCGAAATGCCGGGCCGCAAGGTTCATCAGCGTGTCCTTGCCAGCCCCGCTCGGACCGACGACGACGACCATGATGCCGCGTTCGGCACCGGCGCCCGGATGGGGTTCGTGTGACATCATCATGCGACACGGCGTCCTTCACGCCAGACGGAACGGGTCACCGGCACGCCGTGCGAGCGGTGGACGCGGACGAGATCGGCACGCAGGCCGGTTTCGATGCGGCCGCGATCGTTGAGGCTGACGGTGCGTGCTGGCGTTGCCGTCACCATTGCAATTGCCTTCGACAAAGTAATGCCCTCAACCTCGTCGGCAAGAATGAAGGGCGCATGCAGCAGGCTGAGCGGCACATAGTCGGACGAAAGCACGTCGAGAACGCCGAGCTGCGCCAGATCACGCGCGGCGATATTGCCGGAGTGCGATTTGCCGCGCACGATGTTCGGCGCGCCCATGAGCACGCTCATGCCGTTTTCATGCGACAGCCGGGCTGCGTCGATGCTGGTCGGGAATTCGGCCAGGCGCACGCCGTTTTCAATCGCCTCATCGACATGGGCAGATGTGGCATCGTCATGGCTTGCGACGGTGATTCCGCGTTCGGCGCAGACCTTGGAGATCGCGTCACGATTTGGCGTCGAATTGCGATCGGACTCGGCGATGCGTCTGGCGCAGAAGCGGGCGAACTCCTCATCGGAAAGACCGCGCTTCTTCTGATAGTAAAAGACGTACTGGTCCATTGTCTGGAACTGGCGCTGGCCGGGCGCATGATCCATCAGCGAGACGAGACGAACATAAGGGTCGTTTTCGAAATCGGCGAAGTGCTGCAGCACGTTGTCGGCCGAAACCTCGCAGCGCAGATGGACGAGATGCTCGGCGCGCAGGCGCCCTTCCTTTTCGGCGGACTGAATGGCATCGGCCATCTCGCGCATTTCGCCGTGCTCGAAACCGCCGTCTTCATCAGCACCCATGCGCAGGCAGTCGAAGACCGTGGTGATGCCCGAGGTGACGATCTGCGCGTCATGGGCCTGTATCGCCGCCGTCTTGTTCCAGCGGATGCCCGGACGCGGCGAATAGTGGCCTTCCAGATGGTCTGTGTGCAGCTCGACGAGGCCAGGAATGACGTAGTCGCCCTCAAAGTCTTCGCCGGCTACCGAACTGCCTCCCGAGATATCGGCGATCTTGCCGTCACGGATGAGAATGGAGCCCGAAAGAATATCGTCCTCGAGAACGATACGGGCGTTTGAGAGAACGGTTTCTTTGCTCATGTCAGAAAATCTTTCAGCTTTTGGCGCCAGCAAGAGGCAGCCATGTGTGGACTTTGAAAGGCGCGCCGCGCGCCTCCTCGCTAAAGACGGCAAGGCCGGAAATGCGAAGCGGCCTGCCGGTAAAAGCTGCGAAACGCTCCGTCAGGATCGCCTTCATCACTTCCGCGCGCTCTTCCGGCACCTGCCCGGTCAGCGTCATGTGGAAGCCGAAGTCATCCATGACATATGGATAGCCCCAGCGCATGAGATTATTGCGCTGGCTCTCAGAGAGCCTTTCCGGTTTGCGCCTGATAATATCGGCCTCGGAGAGTGCCGCCCGGAATGGTTCGAAAGACTTTACCACCTTTGCCGCGAAATCCTGAAGCGGTTGGTGCAGCGAACCCGGCACAAGCGCGAAGAAGCGACCAAGCTGGCCGAGCACCAGCTCCGGGATTTCAAAGGCGGGCGTGTTGGCGGCGAAATCTTCGACGACCGCCATCAGGTCCTTTTCGGTCACGGAGGAGGCAAGCTCGAAGGGCGCCTTGATCGTCGCATGGAAGCCATAGCGGCGCGGATCGGCCGTCAGTTCGAATTGTTCATGAGCCGGCAGCGTCTCGTACTCGGGCGCAGGATAGGTCTCCTCGGTAAAGGCATTGCGGCCGAGCCAGACGGAGGCTGCATCCGTCAGGGGATCATCCTTGGACGGTGAAAAATAGAGAGCGTAGCGCAAGGCTTTTATCCTGGAGATCGTCCGAACGGGGAGGGCAATGTGCAGTGATTTGGCGGCAAACCGCAAGCACGCTCCGGCTAAAAGATTTCCATGACAGAATGATGATGGAGACCGAAATGCCCACCATCATTTCGACAAATCCGATCAGTGCCTCTGCTTCGTTCCCATCAGCCGGTGACGCATTGCGTTGGAGGCTGCGTCGAAGAGAAAGACGACGATCAGGATGAGCATGACCATGTAGGCGACATTCTGCCAATTGGAATTGGTCCGCATCGCTTCCCACAGCTTCAGCCCGATGCCGCCGGCGCCGACGGCACCGATAATGGTCGCACCGCGGACATTCGATTCCCACTGGTAGAGGGTTTGGCTGACGAAGACGGGAATGATCTGCGGAATGATCCCGAAGCGATGGACGAGCAGCGTGGAGGCGCCGGTCGATTTGATGCCTTCGCGCGGCTTGTTGTCGATGTTTTCGAGTCCTTCGGAATAAAGCTTGCCGAGCGTGCCGGTTTCCGTGAGGAAAATAGCACCGGAACCGGCAAGCGGACCGGGGCCGAAGGCGCGCGTCAGGAACAGCGCCCAGATCAGCATATCGACCGAGCGCAAGAAGTCGAAGAACCGTTTGAGGCCTTGGTTCAGCACGCGGTTTGGCGTGATGTTGCGCGCCGCCAGGAAGGCGAGCGGAAATGCCGCGAGCGCACCGAGCAGCGTGCCGAGGAAGGCCATGACGATGGTCTGGAAAAGCTTGGTCCAGACGTCTCCGTGCTGCCACGCGCCGTTGTTCCAGATATTGTCGAAGGCCAGCGACAGGTTGGACTGATCCGGCTCGATCCGTGGGCCGGAGATGATCATGCTGACGACTTCACCTGCAGGCTTATCGAAGAAGGGCGAATGCGTGTCGAAGATGAAGTTTGGCCAGCCGAGCAGTCGCTTGTGGACCTTGATGCGATGTGCCGCGATGCTGACATCGCCCGAAAATCCCATATCAACGAGGATGTTGTCGTCGTAGACGGACATCCAGTCGGGCACAGCACCGTCGACGCGCGGGTTCTCGCCGGTGATGTCGACAGGCACCGTTACGCCATGGGCAGTCAGCAGAACCTGCGTCCTGGAGATTTCCACCTGGCGGTTCGTGCCGCTGAGGGAAACGACGACGTTGCCGTCCGGTTTGTTGACGATCCAGCTAGGGTTCGGATTATCGCCAAGGGGAGAGAAGCGCGGATAGCGTACGGTAATGCCGCCGTCGCCGATCCGGAATTCCGGTTGGGCGTCGTAGCTGACCCACTGCGACATATAGATGCCGAAACGCTCCCAATGCGCCTCGGAGATCAGCCGTGGCATCTGGAAGAACCAGACGGCGTAGATGCAATAGACAAGCGTGCCGATCGCGATCATCAGCACGCCGAAGCGTTGCTTGAAGGAACGTTGGAAATATTCCGGATAGCGCGTTTCGATCTCATGCATGCGGTTGGCGTCGAGTACGGTCATGGCGTCCTCAGTGCTGGAGAAGGAAGGCATGATCGCCAACAAGCTTGCGGCGGATCCAGGCCGAGAGCTGATCGACTGCGACGATCGTTATAAAGAGCAGAAGGACGAGCGCCACCGTCTTGGCGCCGAAACCACGGGAGATCGAGAGCTTCAGCTCTTCGCCGATGCCGCCGCCGCCGACGGCGCCGATGATGGTCGATGCGCGAACGTTGATCTCAAGGCGGAGCAGCATATACGACATGAGGTTGGGCAGTACCTGCGGCAGCGCCGCGAAGCGGACGCGCTCGAACCAGTTGGCCCCGACCGCCTTCATGCCGTCATCCGATTTCATGTCGGCATTTTCGATCACTTCGTAGAACAGTTTGCCGAGAGCGCCGATCGTATGAAGGGTGATGGCGATGATGGCCGCTACCGGTCCGATCGACAGAATGGCGGAAAACAGCCCTGCGATGACGATTTCGGGAAAGGCGCGCAAGAATTCCATCAGACGCTTCACGCACACGCGCAGCACACCCGAGGGGGCGAAGTTGCGCGCGGCCAGGAAACTGAGCGGTAGAGCGAAGACGAAGGCAACGATGGTCGAAAGGATCGCGATGTTGATCGTCACGATCATCAGTTCGAAATATTCGGGGATATAGAAATCGCCCCAGACATACACGCGACCTTTGGCGAAATTATATTCTTCACCGCCGGTGTCATTGACGCTGGGGATGTCGAACAGCGCGCGCCAGACGTCGTTCCAGTCTTTGGGAATGAGCCAGCTGAGGAAGTCGAAGAGATGCGGGAGACGTTCGAAGAAGTGCCCGGCATTGCTCTCGTCGGCAAAACGCACGGAGCTGACAAAAGCGAAAAGCAGGATTGCAAGCCCAATCAGCGTATAGAAGCGCCGCTTGGCGACCATCCGGTCCCATGCTGTGACTATTTCGCTAGAGCTCTGCATATTTGGTTGAATATCGGCAACAGTCATCAGCGCTCGAGCCCCTGTGCAAGAAAAGGGCGGCCGTCGCCGGCCGCCCCAGACATGAATGGAGAATTAGCCGCCGATGGCAGCCTTGCGGACGTCAACTACAGCGTTGTAGAAGTCGTGCTTGACCGGAACGTAGCCAGTGAAATCGCCACCTTCGATGGCGTTGAAGCACTTTTCATCGGTCTTCGGCAGAGCCAGGTAGAAATCGGAGATCTTCTTGATCCACGCGTCGCCGAGGGCGTTGCGGACAACGACCGGACCGTTCGGGATCAGCGGCGAGCGCCAGACTTCAACGAGCTTGTTCGGATCGACTGAGCCCTTGGCAACGACCTTGTGGAAGGTGCCGGAGGTGTAGCCGTCCATGAAATCGCCGATGCCCGAGCTATCGTCAACTGCAACGTCAACCTTGCCGTCGTAGGCAGCGAGCAGGTTGTTCTCGTGGCCGCCGTTGAACTGCGTGGAAGCGAAGAACTTGTCGTTCGGCGCGCCGGTGTCCTTCGGGATCTGCGTCAGCGGAACGAGGTAGCCCGAGGTGGAGTCCGGATCGGCGTAGCCGAGCTTCTTGCCCTTGGCGTCCTTGATGGTCTTGATGCCGGAAGACTTCAGAGCGAGACCGATCGAGTAGTAACCCGTGGAGCCGTCCTTCTGCTGCGTCGTCAGGATCGGCGAAACAGCCTTCGGATCCTTGATATAGATGGCAGCGTAACCGGAAGCGCCGAGGCCGGCAACGTCGAGCGTGCCGCCGAGCAGACCCTGGATAACGCCGTCATAGTCGGCGGCCGGGAACAGCGAAACCTTCTCGAAGCCCAATTCCTTCTTCAGGTGGTCCGCGAGGCAGGCATAGTTGCGCAGACGGTCGGCTTCGTTTTCGCCGCCGAGGATGCCGATGCGCAGTTCCTTGAGGTCGGCAGCATTTGCAGCGCCGGTCGCGAGCGCCAGAAGCGCCGTTGCGGCAAAGAGTGCTTTCTTGAACATGGTTCTCTCCTGATTGACCGGAAACCCGGCCGTCTTGTTAAGAAGATGTGCGCCCTTGACGCGGGCATTCGATCGCGACCGCCCCTCTCACAGACCGGCCAGCGCCAGCGGTGGGTTGCCGACGGATTGGTTTTCCGCTCCTTCCGGAGCGATGTTGATTGCAGTCGAGGTCATCGTTTCGTCGACGCCCGCGCCGTCCTTGTCCGTACCGTAGATTTCCTTCACGGCCTCGGTGGTCAGTTCGGAGGGCTTGCCGTCGAAGACGACACGGCCGCCTGCCATGCCGACGATGCGTTCGCAGTAGTTGCGGGCCGTATCGAGCGTATGCAGGTTGGTTACGACGGTGATGCCTTCACGCTCGTTGATGTCACGCAGCGCATCCATGACGATTTTTGCGTTCAGCGGGTCGAGCGAAGCGATCGGCTCGTCGGCCAGAACCATCTTCGGGTTCTGCATCAGCGCGCGGGCAATGGCGACGCGCTGCTGCTGGCCGCCCGAAAGCGTGCCGGCTGCCTGCAGTGCCGTCTGCTCGATGCCGAGGCGCTCGAGCGCTGCGATGGCCTGGATGCGCTCTTCACGGGTGAAGACGTTGAGCAGGCTGAGGATCGTCGAGCGATGGTTCAGGCGGCCGAGCATGACGTTGGTGAGTACGTCGAGGCGCGCCACGAGGTTGAACTGCTGGAAGATCATCGCGCAGTCGCGCTGCCAGTTGCGCAGCGCCTGGCCGCGAAGGCCGGAAACCTCGACACCACCAAAATGGATGGTGCCGGAGGAGGGTTCCTGCAGGCGGTTGATCATGCGCAGGAGCGTGGACTTGCCGGCGCCGGAACGGCCGATGATGCCGACCATCTGGCCTTGCGGAATGTCCAGCGTTACGGAATCAACAGCGAGCTTCTTTCCGAACCGGCGTGTGACATTCCTCAGCTCGAACATCATGCTCTTCCTTCGCATTGTAGGCTTGCTTCTGGGATCGCATTAGTCCCGCTTGATGAACCTCGCGTGTCAGTTTTGTGTAAGTCCTGTCACAATTCTCCGCACCGCAATATTGGGCTCAGCAGCCGTACCGGGAGAGGAAGTCTTCGGCGCCCAGCGCCCGGAAATCCGCCAGTGCTTCGCGCAGCCGGCCGTGTTCCCAGTCCCACCAGGCAAGCCTGTCCATGCGCTCGCCGATCTCCTTCGGAAAGCGCTCCCGGATGAGCTTGGCCGGCACGCCGCCGACGATCGTGTAGGGAGCGACATCCTTGGAGACGACCGCACCGGCGCCGATCACAGCCCCGTTGCCGACAGTCACTCCCGGCAGGATCGTAGCACCATGGCCGATCCAGACATCGTTGCCGATCACGACGCGGTTGGAGCGGCGCCATTCAAAGAATTCCGTCTCCATGTCGGCATCCGGCCAGTAGTCGACGGCGCGGTAGGTGAAATGGTGCAGCGTCGCGCGCCAGGTCGGATGGTTGGTGGCATTGATGCGCACGGCGGCGGCGATGTTGACGAACTTGCCGATCGTCGCGCACCAGATAGAGCCGTCCTGCATGATGTAGGAATAGTCGCCGAACTCCGCCTCGCTGATGCGGCAGCGCTCGGAAACTTCCGTATAGCGGCCGAAGGTCGAATTGGAGACGGAGGCGGTCTCGTGAAAATAGGGCTCGTTGCCCAGTTTGCGGCTCATGCTGCGATTGCCTTTCGCGGAGAGAATTGCTGAACGTCGAGAATGCGGTCGGCGGCTGCCTCGCGCACTTCCTCATCGTGGAAGATACCGAGCAGGGCGACGCCGGCCTTCTTCTTTTCCTCGATCATGCCGACGACGACGGCCCGGTTCTTCGCGTCGAGCGAGGCGGTCGGCTCGTCGAGCAGCAGAATCGTGTGATCGGTGATGAAGCCGCGGGCAATGTTGACGCGCTGCTGCTCGCCGCCGGAGAAGGTGGCGGGCGGCAGCTGCCAGAGCGCTTCCGGAAGGTTGAGTTTTTCCAGCAGGGCGGCGGCCTTTTCCCTGGCGCTGGCGGCAGCTTCACCACGTGCGAGCAGCGGCTCGGCGACGACGTCGAGTGCCGCAACGCGTGGCACGGTGCGCAGGAACTGGCTAACATAGCCGAGCGTCTGGCGCCGCACGTCGAGAATGGTGCGCGGGTCGGCGGCGGCGAGGTCGACGATCTTACCCTTGTGGTTGACGAGGATCTGGCCGGTATCGACGGCATAATTGCCGTAGATCATCTTGAGCAGCGAGCTTTTGCCGATGCCCGACGGGCCGCCGAGCACGACACATTCGCCTGACGCCACCGAGAAGGAGACATCCGAGACGACCGGCAGCTTGATGCCGTCGCGCAGGTGCATGATGAAGCTCTTGGCGACTTCTGAAACGACGAGGGGCGTTGCCATGGTTCTTAAACCTGCAGGATCGAGGAAACGAGGAGCTGGGTGTAGGGCTCGCGCGGGTCATCGAGCACGCGGTCGGTCAGACCCTGCTCGATGACGAAGCCGTCCTTCATCACCATCATGCGATGGGAGAGAAGGCGGGCGACGGCGAGATCATGCGTGACGATGATGGCCGACAGGCCGAGATCGTTGACGAGACCGCGCACCAGATCGAGCAGACGTGCCTGCACTGATACGTCGAGACCGCCGGTCGGCTCATCCATGAAGACGAGGCGTGGGCCGGTGACGAGATTGCGGGCGATCTGCAGGCGCTGGCGCATGCCGCCGGAAAAGGCGCGAGGCTGGTCGTCGATGCGGTCGGCGTCGATCTCGACGCGCTCCAGCCAGTCGAGGGCGGTGGAGCGGATCTTGCCGTAGTGCCGGTCGCCGATCGCCATCAGGCGTTCGCCGACATTGGCGCCGGCCGAAACCGTCATGCGCAGCCCGTCAGCCGGGTTCTGATGCACGAAACCCCAGTCGGTACGCATCAGGAAGCGGCGCTCGGCCTCGTTCATGTGGTAGAGGTCGCGGTAGGTGCCGTCACGCATGTGGTACTCGACACTGCCAGTGGTCGGCATCAGCCGGGTGGAAATGCAGTTCAGCAGCGTCGTCTTGCCCGAGCCGGATTCGCCGACAATGGCGAGCACTTCACCAGGCCACAGCTCGAAGGAGACGTTCCGGCAGCCGATGCGGTTGCCGTAGAACTTCGAGAGGTCGTTGACTTTGAGAAGCGGTGTTTCGGTCATTCTGCAGCCTCCCGGGCCAGCATTTCGCCGGCATGTCCGTGCGCGCGGCGGTCTTCGCAATGGTCGGTATCGGAGCAGACGAACATGCGCCCGCCCTTGTCGTCGAGGATCACCTCGTCGAGATAGACGTCCTCTGCGCCGCAGAGCGCGCAGGGCTTGCCGAAGCGCTGGATTTCGAAGGGATGGTCTTCGAAATCAAGGCTGACGACGTCGGTATAGGGCGGCACGGCATAGATGCGCTTTTCGCGGCCGGCGCCGAACAGTTGCAGCGCTTCGGACTTGTGCATCTTCGGATTGTCGAATTTCGGCGTCGGCGAGGGATCCATGACATAGCGGCCGTTGACCTTGACCGGATATGCATAGGTCGTGGCGATACGGCCGTTGCGGGCGATATCCTCGTAGAGCTTCACATGCATGAGGCCGTATTCTTCCAGCGCATGCATTTTGCGTGTCTCGGTCTCGCGCGGTTCGAGGAAGCGCAGCGGTTCCGGGATCGGCACCTGGTAGACGAGAACCTGGCCGGCTCCGAGCTTTTCCTCCGGGATGCGGTGGCGCGTCTGGATGATCGTCGCGTCCTTGGTGTGGGTCGTGACGGCGACATTGGCGACCTTCTGGAAGAAGGCGCGGATGGAGACGGCGTTCGTCGTGTCGTCCGCACCCTGGTCGATGACCTTGAGAACGTCGTCAGGTCCGATGATAGCGGCCGTCACCTGCACACCGCCGGTGCCCCAGCCGTAGGGCATCGGCATTTCGCGGGAAGCAAAGGGCACCTGATAGCCGGGAATGGCGATCGCCTTCAGGATCGTCCGGCGGATCATGCGCTTGGTTTGTTCGTCGAGATAGGCGAAATTGTAGGTGGCGAGATCACTCATTCGGCGGCCTCCTTTTGGGTCTCGCCGCTGTTGCGGGCGGCTTCGAATTCGCGGCGCATGCGGCGGACGAGGTCAAGTTCAGCCTGGAAGTCCACATAGTGCGGAAGCTTCAGGTGCTCGACGAAGCCGGTCGCCTGCACATTGTCGGAATGGGAAATGACGAATTCCTCGTCCTGTGCCGGCGCGGTAATGTCCTCGCCGAGCTCTTCAGCCCGCAATGCGCGATCCACCAGCGACATGGCCATGGCCTTGCGCTCGCTCTGGCCGAAGACGAGGCCGTAGCCGCGGGTGAACTGCGGCGGAGCCTTGGCCGAACCTTTGAACTGGTTGACCATCTGGCATTCGGTGAGCTGGATCGGCCCGAGCGAGACGGCAAAGCCGAGTTCCGGCACATCGAATTCCACCTCGACCTCGCCGATGCGGATTTCACCGGTGAAGGGGTGGTTGCGGCCGTAGCCGCGCTGGGTGGAATAGCCGAGCGCCAGAAGGAAGCCTTCGTCGCCGCGGGCAAGCGCCTGCAGGCGAAGATCGCGGGTCATCGGGAATTCCATCGGCTCGCGCGTCAGGTCGCCCGTCTGGTGGTCTTCGGGGAGCTCGCCATCGTTTTCGATCAGCCCTTCCTGGCCGAGGATTTCGGAGACGCGCATGACGCGGCCGGCTTCCGCCTCGCGCTGCGCCGGCTCTTCCACGGTCTCGTCGGAGAGCAGCGAGGGGTCGAGCAGGCGGTGCGTATAGTCGAAAGTCGGGCCGAGTAGCTGGCCGCCCGGGAGGTCCTTGTAGGTGGCGGAGATGCGCCGTTCGATCTGCATATTGGCCGTATCGAGCGGCTTCGAATAGCCGAAGCGCGGCAGCGTCGTGCGGTAGGCGCGCAGCAGGAAGATCGCCTCGATCATGTCGCCGCGCGACTGGCGCACGGCAAGTGCGGCAAGCGTGCGGTCGTAGAGCGAGGCTTCGGCCATGACGCGATCGACGGCGAGAGCAAGCTGTTCGACGATCTGCTCGATGCCGATCGCCGGCACGGAGCGGTCGCCACGCCGGCGGTCAGCGAGCAGGCGGTGGGCATTGGCGATGGCGGCCTCGCCACCCTTGACGGCAACATACATGAGCTCAGATCTCCGTTGCTGTGATCTTTGTGGTGCGCGGCAGGCAGAGGAAACGCTTGCCCGCCGTCAGCACGATGTCGATGCCGCGCGGGAAGAGGGCGCGGTTCTCAGTCCACAGGCGCAGGAACGTTTCCGGCAGGCCGACAGGCGCGATCTCGGTCACGCTCTGGATGCCCGGCCCCATCAGCGCCAGGCGGCGCCCGCCTTCGAGATCGGCAAGCTCGATCACCACTGTCGTGGAGCGATCGGGATATTCCTGCGTGCCGGCGGCAAACAGGCCGAAGGTGGAAAGCATCGTGCCGGCCTCGACGAAGGCGAAGCGCGCCTCGGCCTTTTCGGTGGTCAGCGGTGCGCCGGTGTGGAAGCCAAGCCATTCCGGGATCGCCGATCTGGCAAGTCCGGCCGAAAGCCAGACGGGCGTGTCATGGTCGCAGAGCGTCAGGCCGATCGCGCCGGCGGCAATGCCAAGCGGCGCGGGCGCCGTCACATCGGCTGCGACCGTCTGGATCGTGCCGGGCCGGGCCATGCCGTCCATCAGCATCTTGAATACGCTCTGGGCCTCGAATACCGGCTCGGCAAAGCCGCCGGTCAGAACATCGGTCTTGGCGCTCATCAGTTGTCTCCCCGCACCATGGTGAAGAAATCGACGCGGGTCGCAGCCGTCTCCTCGGCCTTGAGACCGGCCTCGGCGGCAATGCGGCTTGATATCGGCGACAGCAGCCTGTCCTCGACGAAGCCCTTGGTGGCCTCCTCCTGCCAGAGCGCATCGAAGATCGCGCAAAGCCGTGCCTTCTCGCGGTCGGTGCCGAGCGCCTGCGCATGGCCGACGGAGCCGGAGCCAAGGCGCACTGTCGCGCGCGTCACTGTGACCTCGCCGAGATTGAAGGGCGCGCCGCCGCCGCCGATGCGGCCGCGAACCATGACGAGACCCGTTTCCGGGCCGCGCACCGGCTGTGCCGCCGGCTTTTCGGCAAGCGCATCCCACGCCGCCAGCAATTCTTGCCTCTCAGCGCGCGCCAGCAGATCGACGGTGCGTTTGCGTCCGTTGTCTGTCTGCGCCGCAGCGTCTGCCTTCTCTGCTGCCGTCATCGTTTTTTCCTCGAAATGTCTATTGATATAGACAACCATACAAGCTATACCTATCCCTAAATCGGCGAGGTGACAAGCGTGTGACACGACGCGTCCAAATTGGCCGAGCCTGAAGATGAATTCGGGTCGAAGATGAGCTGGCAGGGGTGCAATGGCAGGCATGAAGCAGGTGCAGCGGCAGACTGGCGTGGCGCTCTGGCGGCAGATCGCGGACAGGATCCGCGAGGCGATCAGCAGCGGCGCCTATGACGAAACGGGCATGGTGCCGCCGGAAACCGTTCTGGCGCTGCAGTTCGGCGTCAACAGGCATACGGTCCGCAGCGCGTTGGCCGCGCTCGCCCAGGAAGGCATCGTGCGTGCGGTGCAGGGCCGCGGCACACTGATCGAGCGCAAGGAACGCCTGAATTTTCCGATCAGCCGCCGCACCCGCTTTACCGATGGTCTGGGCGACCAGGCGCGCGAGACGCACTCGCTCCTGCTCGGCCACGCGGAAGAGGCGGCCAATACCGAAGTGGCCCGCTGGCTTCGCATCGAACCGGGCACGCCGGTCATCCGGCTGGAAACAGTGCGCGATGCGGACAGGCGGCCTGTCGCGCGCGGCACGAGCTGGTTTCCGGCAGCGCGCTTTCCCGGCCTCGTCGAGACCTATCGCCAGACCGAGTCCGTCACCAAGACTTTCGCAGCACTTGGCCTGTCGGACTATGTGCGCGCCACGACCGAGATCACCGCCGCCCACGCCGATTCCGGCGACCTCGCCGATCTGGAGCTGACGCCGGGTGCCGTGCTGCTGATCACCAAGGCGATGAATACCGATCTGGACGGCGTGCCAGTCCAATATTCGATCAGCCGTTTCGCGGCAGACCGCGTCCAGTTCACCATCGAGAACTGAAAACGAAAAAGGCCGGGCGCGAGCCTGGCCTCAAACCTTATCGATGCCTGATCACACTCAGTGCGCGCCGGACATGTCGCCGAGCACTTCCTTGGAAGCGACGGTGGAATCTGCCTTCAGCTTGTAGACCATGGGCACGCCGGTCGCCAGATTCAGCGAAAGAACCTGCTCGCGGGTGAGGCGGTCGAGAACCATGACGAGCGAACGCAGCGAATTGCCGTGCGCGGCAACCAGCACCTTTTCGCCGCGCAGCACGCGCGGAAGGATTTCCGTCAGATAGTAAGGCCAGACGCGGGCGCCGGTGTCGCGCAGGCTTTCGCCGCCCGGAGGCGGAACGTCATAGGAGCGGCGCCAGACATGCACTTGCTCTTCGCCCCACTTGGCGCGGGCGTCGTCCTTGTTGAGGCCGGAGAGATCGCCGTAGTCGCGCTCGTTGAGTGCCTGGTCGCGGATCGTCTCGAGATTAGGCTGACCGACCTTGTCGAGGACAAGCTTCAGCGTGTGCTGCGCGCGCACCAGTGCGGAGGTGAAGGCGATATCGAACTTGATGCCGTAGTCGGCAAGCGCCTGGCCGCCGGTCGTGGCTTCCTGGATGCCGAGCTCGGTCAGGTCGGGGTCCTTCCAGCCGGTGAAGAGATTCTTGAGATTCCAGTCGCTCTGGCCGTGGCGAACGAGGACGAGGGTACCGCTCATGAAAAATGCCTCCGAGAAATGGTCAATGGGAAGAAAGCCCGAGAACGTCGAGCATGGAATAGAGCCCCGGTTTCTTGTCGCGCGCCCAAAGGGCTGCCTTGATGGCGCCGCGCGCAAAAATCGAACGGTCGGTTGCGCTATGCGAAAGTGTGACGGTCTCGCCTTCGCCGGCAAAGAGCACCGAATGCTCGCCGATGACTGAGCCGCCGCGCAGCGTCGCAAAGCCGATCGTGCCGGCTTCCCGCGGCCCGGTATGGCCGTCGCGCACACGTACGGATTTCGAGCCGAGATCGATGCTGCGGCCCTTCGCAGCTGCCTCGCCGAGCAGCAATGCGGTTCCAGAGGGCGCATCGACCTTGCGCTTGTGATGCATTTCGAGAATTTCGATATCCCAGTCGGCGGGATCGAGCGCCTGAGCCGCCTGCTGTACGAAAACGCTGAGCAGGTTGACCCCGAGACTCATATTGCCCGACTGGACGATGCGGGCATGGCGCGAGGCGGCCGCAATCTTTGCGTTGTGCTCATCGGAGCAGCCGGTCGTGCCGACGACATGAACGATGCGCGCCTGCGCCGCCAGTCCGGCAAATTCCACACTGGTGGCGGGCGATGTGAAGTCCAGCACGCCCTCGGCATGCAGGAACGCTGCCAAGGGATCGTCGCTGATGATGACACCATTGGCGCCGAGACCGGCGATTTCACCAGCATCCTTGCCGACGAAGGGCGAGCCCGGCCGCGCGACCGCTGCATGCAGTGTTGCGCCGTCGATGGAATGGATGAGACGGATGAGCGTCTGTCCCATGCGCCCTGCCGCTCCGACCACAACCAGTTTCATCGCAGCGTCGCTCATGTCAGTCCGTCATCCCGATCAGTATGAATCAGAAGCCGAAGGCCTCTGCAGATTGTTGAGGCGAGCGTAAAGTCCGTCGCTGACCTTCGCAAGCGTCTCGTGATTGCCTTCTTCGACGACGCGGCCCTGCTGCATCACGATGATCTTGTCGGCGCGCACCACGGTCGAAAGCCGGTGGGCGATAACGACGACGGTGCGGCCGGTCATGGCTTCGTCGAGCGCCTTCTGCACGGCTGCTTCCGATTCCGTATCGAGCGCCGAGGTCGCCTCGTCGAGAAGCAGGATCGGCGCGTTGCGCACCAAAGCGCGGGCGATCGACAGCCGCTGGCGCTGGCCGCCGGACAATGTCACGCCGTTTTCGCCGACGGGCGTATCATAGCCCTGTGACTGCGCGACGATGAAGTCATGCGCATAGGCAAGCCGCGCTGCCTTCTCGATATCCTCGTCCGTGGCTTCCGGACGGCCGTAACGGATATTGTCGCGGATCGTGCCTTCAAAGAGGTAAGGCTGCTGCGAGACATAGGCGAGCTGCTGGCGCAGCGAACGCTTGGTGATATGGGCGATATCCTGTCCGTCGATCAAGATCTCGCCGCCCTTCGGATCGTAGAAGCGCGGAATGAGGCTGATGACGGTGGACTTACCGGCGCCGGACGGACCGACGAGCGCCGTCGTCTTGCCGCCCTCGGCCGTCAGCGTCACGCCGTCAAGCACGCTTTCATTGCCATAGGCAAAGGAGACGTTGCGGAATTCGATCTTTGCTTCGGTGACAACAAGTGGCTTGGCATCCGGCAGGTCGCGCTGGCGCGTTTCCATGTCGAGCAACTCGTAGATCATCCGGGCGTTGACGACGGCGCGCTCCATCTGCACCTGCAGGCGGGCAAGACGTCGGGCCGGATCGTAAGCGAGCAGCAGTGCCGTGACGAAGGAGAAGAAGGCGCCCGGCGGCACGCCCTGATAGATCGAGCGATAGGCGGCATAGGCAAGCACGCTCGCGACGGCAAAGCCCGCAAAGCTCTCCGTCAGCGGCGAGGTGCGCTCGGAAAGCCGCGCGATGCGGTTTGCCCGGCCCTCGGCAGCGCCGATCAGCTTGTTGACCTTCTTCTCCAGTGCCTCTTCCATCGTGAAGGCCTTGACGATGGAAATGCCCTGGATCGTCTCCTGCATGGCGCCGAGAACATGGCTGTTGAGGTCGACGGCCTCGCGAGTGGCCGAGCGCAGCCGCTTGGAAACGTAGCGTAGCGCATAAAGCAGCGGCGGCGCCAGAATGAAGACGGCAAGGCTCAGCAGCGGATCCTGAACGACCATGACGCCGATCAGCGAGACGAAGGTGAGGAGGTCACGCACGGTCGACGTGATTGTGAGGTTCAATACGTCGCGGATACCGGTAACGTTCTGGCTCACCTGGGCCGCGATATGGGCGGAGCGAGACTCGTTGAAGTAGCCGACGGAGAGCGTCATCAGGTGCGAATAGATCCGTCGCTGATAGCGCGCAACGATATCGTTGCCGATCCTTGAAAGGGCAACGCCTTGCCCGTAGCTCGCAAAACCGCGCAGCATGAAAGCGATGAAGATCGAAAGACAGATGATCCAGACGACGTCCGCACGCCTGTTGGCGAAGGCCTCGTCAATGATCGCCCGCATGATCCAGGCCGTGAATGCCGTCGAAAGCGCTATGACGACAAGGCAGGAGATCGCAAAGACATAGCCCCAGAGATGGTCCCGGCCGTTTTCCGCAATGATGCGCTTCAGGATGCCCGTCACGGTATCGCTGTTGACATGTGGCTTTCTGCTGTCGGCGGCTTCCAAAAATAGGCTTCCTGTCTCGGGGCTGCGTGCCACAGGCGCGGCACGCATATGCGCGGGCTCTATAAAGAGTTGACGGGGCTTTGGCTAGAGCGCCGTGCGTCCCATCGGGGCGCACAAAGGACGCTCTAACGCCTTGAAACTATGCTTCAGGCTCAGGCCCGCCAGCGCCGTCCATCCGTCGAAAGGCCGAAGTTTGCAGGCATGCGTGCATAGGAAGAAAGCCCGGCAAGAGCTGCCAGCGGATGCGTCACGACATAGGTCGGGATCGTACGCAGTAGGGCCGAATGCGGCGCCTTGTCTTCGAATGCGGCCCGGAATTCCGGCTTTTTCAGTGCCGGAAGGATCTTCTGAGAGATGCCGCCCGAAAGATAGACGCCGCCGCGGGCCATGAATACCAGCGCCATGTCGCCCGCCACGCGGCCGAGATAGCTGGCAAACAGCGAAACGGTTTCGACCGCGACCTTGTCGCTGCCGACGAGCGCATGCGACGTGATGTCCGCCGGGTCGCTCATGGTTGGCGTGGCACCGTCGGCCGCGCAGATGGCGCGGTAAAGGTTGACGATACCGCGGCCGCAGAGGATCTGCTCGGCCGAAATGCGGCCCTCGATTGTCTCGACATGCGGGAAGATCTCATAGTCGCGTTTGCTGCGCGGCCCGAGGTCGACATGCCCGCCTTCGCCTGGAACCGGAATCCACGTCGACTGGGTATGGACCAGACCACCGACCCCGAGGCCGGTGCCGGGTCCGAGAACGACGCGGGAGGCCACCATGTCACCCGAAGCGTTGCCGATACGTTCGCGATTGTCGTCGGAAAGTGCCGCGATTGCCAGCGCCTGTGCTTCAAAATCGTTGACGACGAGCACATCGACAAGGCCGAGGCCCTCGATCATCCGCTTCGGCCGCACCACCCAGGGGCAGTTGGTCAGGGGGATTTCATCGGCCTTGATCGGTCCGGCAACGGCAAGGATCGCGGCGCGCGGCTGTACGGAGGTCTTGTCGAGCACACCCTTCTGGATCGCCTCGTCGATCGTCTCGTAATCAGCGGTGCGCACATTGGGAAACTGCTTCGGCTCCGCATAGGCATCCGTCAGGATGGAGAAGCGGGCATTCGTGCCACCGATGTCGCCGATCAGGATCGGAAAGGGCAAGGGAGTAGAGGATGCAGTCATGGCCGGTTCCGTGCTGTAGGCCCGAGGGATCAGGCGTTAAGGGTAGGGAGAAGCTTTTCGGCTGTAGACTCGTTCAGTGCCATCGGAATGTCGTAGACGATCGCAAGCCGCATCAGCGCCTTGACGTCGACATCATGCGGCATCGGCGTCAGCGGGTCCACGAAGAAGATCAGGGCGCTGACCTCGCCGGTGGAAATCAGTGCGCCGATCTGCTGGTCGCCGCCGAGCGGGCCGCTTTTCAGCCGGGTCACGTGAAGGTCGGGAGCGGCGTCGAGCACGCGCCCGCCCGTCGTGCCGGTGGCGACGATTTTCCATTGGGCGAGAAGATCCCTGTTACGGCGGGCAAACGCCGCCATATCGTCCTTCTTCTGGTCATGCGCAATCAATGCAAGGCATTTGCCGCCGGCCATGAACGGGTTCTCCGCGCGAGTAATTCAATCGATTTGACCGCTTCTACACCAGGCGTTTGTGATTTGAAAGACAGCCGCCCGCCAGCCTGTTTGGCCTGTTCAGCCTATTGCACGACCGGCTTGTCGTTCGGAACCGGGCCGACGGAAGGAAGTGCGCTGCCGGTATCGACAGGTGGTGCAGCCGCCGGGGCTGCTGTCAGAGCACTCGCCGCGGAAGGGCCGCCATAGGTCCCGGCTTCCGTAGAGGCGATGGACGGGGCATCGACAACGGCAGAGCAGGCCTTCGGCAGGTCGGAGACCATGACCTCACGCGGCGGCTTCGGCGGCTTTGCACCGGGTTGCGGCGGCTTCGGCGCCGCCCAAGGTTCCTTGGTGAACCACCAGGCAAGCGATTCGTCGCAGCCGTCACCGCCAGCCACCGGCGCCTGCCCTGTACAGCCCTTGGCTCCAACAGGGCATTTGATGCGGATATGGAAATGCGAATCGTGCCCGTATTCGGGCCGCAGTTTGCCGAGATTGGTGCGGTCGCCGGTCCAGGTGTCGCACATCTTCTTCTTGATTGCCGGATTGACGAAGATGCGCTCGACCTGCGGATAGCTTGCCGCCAGCATCAAGAGTGCCGCCCGCTGCTCGCTCCATACTTTCGGATCGACGGTCAGGAACTTGTCTTTCTGCAGCATGGTGGTGAAGGGCAGATCTTCCCGCTGTTCGTAGCTCAAGCGCTGCGAGGGCATGGGTGTAAACCAGACATCGGCATCCAGCCCGATCTGGTGCGACGCATGGCCGTTGAACATCGGCCCGCCGCGCGGCTGGGCAATGTCGCCGACCAGGATGCCCGGCCAGCCGATCTTGGCACGCGCATCCTGCGAGAATTTTTCCAGAAGCGATATCATCACCGGATTGCCCCAGCGCCGATTGCGTGAAAGGCGCATCGCCTGCCAGGTCGGCCCGTCCGCCGGCAGCGCCTCCGCACCGGTCATGCAGCCCTTGGCATAGAAACCGATCGGCTGCGCCGGCCCCTGCGTCGGCAATTTCACGGCGCCGAAAATCGCCTTGGCGCTGCCGGGGCTCGGCGTCTTCTGCTGTGCGCCGACATCACCGGCGATAAGGCTTGCGCCCATCGCGCCGGCAAGCGTCAGCTTGCCAAACGCCCTGACATCGAATGTCAGTTTGCCGAAAGTCCTGAAAACCTGAGCCAAGCCGAAAGCCATGCCATTCCCTTGCTGCGCCAAAGTGATTTGCAATCGAATCTATCGTGAAAAGCAATTTTGGTGAATCGATGTTTTGGCAGGCGGCGTGGGGACGGATCGCCGCAGCATCACGCGTTGGCCAGAACCTCGGCCGTTTTGCGCACGCGCGACAGGCGCCGCAGGATGCGCTCACAGGCAAGCGAATGCATTTCGGCGGTGAAGGTGCTCATCGCATCCTCGACAGCGATGACAGCATAATTATGAGCAAATGCATCGCGGATCGTCGCCTCGACGCCGAAATTCGTGGCGATGCCGGTCAGGATCACGGTCCTGATACCGCGGCGGCGAAGCTGGAGGTCCAGTTCCGTGCCGTAGAAGGCGCTCCACTGATGCTTGACGATATGGACGTCGACTGCGAGCGCAGCGATTTCCACTGGTGCCGCAAGCGCGGCCGCCGGAAGACCACCTTCCGGGAAAACCGTCGGCTCGTCCACCGGCTGGTTGACAGCATCGGCATAGTCCGGGGAGAATCCGACGGTAACGAGGATCACCGTCCCGCCTTCGGATTTCAGCCTGGTGGCGATTGCGGCGGTATTCTCGATCACTTGCGGGGCGGGATGGGGCGCAAGCTGCCGGCCGACGATGAAGCCTTGCAGGTCGATGGAAATGAGTGCGGTGGTCTTCGGATCATAAAGGGACATGAGAAATCTCCGGGGGAAGGAAATATGAGGGTATCCTCACAATGAAAAATACGAGGATAGCCTCACAAAAATCAAGCCCCGAACCGCAAACCCGTGTGCCGAAACGCCAGCGCGGCCATGAGCGCGTTGCGATCCTGCTGGAAGCGGCAGCCAGGGTCTTTCTCGAAAAAGGCTATGACGCCGCAACCATGACGGAGATTGCCGCGGCGGCAAATTCTTCGATCGGTTCGCTCTATCAGTTCTTCCCGACCAAGCCTCTGCTTGCCGAGGCGCTGCATATCGATCGCCTGCAGCATCTGAACAGCGGGCTCGCCGAACTCGCCGAGAAGACCAGGGGGAAGAGTGCTGCCGAAATCGGCGATGCGATCTTTACGCGGCTCGGCCGGTTCATCGAGGATCATCCGGAATTTCCGGTTCTCGCCGCGCGACGCGACGTGCCGAAGGAGCGAAAGGCGAAGTCGCGTGCGGAGCTTCGTGCCAACATCACCGCACTCCTGAAGAATGCTGAACCGTCGGTCGAGCGCGATGTCGATCTCCTGGGCGCCCTCGTCCTGGAGCTGCTGCGCATCGTCGTCGCGGCCGCCAATGACCCTGATGGTTCGGGCGATCCGCGCCTGGTTGGAGAGCTGCGTCGCATGCTCCGCAAGCGCCTCGAGGAGGTGACGCCCTGACCTCCATTGGTAAGGTCAAAATTTCGCGAGCCCGGTAAAAAACAAACTCTTTCCTGTTTTTCGCCTGCATTTCTCGTATTGTCGGCGAAACTAATAACAGGGGAAGAATGAATAGTGGCTTCGTGGTCGAAAATCGGTGTGCTGGTAGCATTGGCGGGTGCGCTCGCACCTATGACTGTATTGGCTCAGGACCAGCAGTTTAAAATCGGCAGTTCGGTCATCAGCGAGATGAAGTACAAGCCGGGCTTTACCCGCTTCGACTACGTCAATCCCGATGCCCCGAAAGGCGGCGACCTGCGCCTGTCTTCAAGCGGCACTTTCGACACTTTCAATCCTTTGCTGGCAAAAGGCCAGACAGCGGTGGGTTTGTCGCTCGTTTACGACACCCTGCTGAAGCCAGCTGATGACGAACTCCTCGTCTCCTATGGTCTGCTTGCTGAAGGCCTTTCCTATCCGCCCGACGTTTCGAGCGCCACCTTTCGCCTTCGCAAGGAAGCAAAATGGGCTGATGGCCAGCCGGTCACGCCCGAAGACGTCGTTTTCAGCTTCGACAAGACCAAGGAGCTGAACCCGCTTGCCGGGAACTACTACCATCACGTGGTCAAGGCCGAGAAGACGGGCGAGCGGGACGTTACATTCACCTTCGATGAAAAGAACAATCGCGAGCTGCCGAATATTCTCGGCCAATTGATGATCGTGCCGAAACACTGGTGGGAGGCACCGGGACCGGATGGCAAACCGCGAGACATTTCGAAGACGACGCTTGAGCCGGTCATGGGTTCGGGACCATACAAAATTGCCGCCTTCTCGGCTGGTGCGACGATCCGCTACGAGTTGCGGGACGACTATTGGGGCAAGGACCTCAATGTGAACGTTGGTCAGAACAATTTCCGCAACATTCTCTACACCTATTATGGCGATCGGGACGTCGAGTTCGAAGCGTTCCGTGCCGGCAACAGCGATTACTGGCAGGAGACTTTTGCTGCGCGTTGGGCAACAGGATATGATTTCCCCGCCGTGAAGGAAGGGCGCATCAAGAAGGAAGAGGTTACCAATCCCCTGCGCTCCACCGGCATCATGCAGGCGCTGGTGCCGAATATGCGGCGCGACATCTTCAAGGACGAGCGGGTGCGCGAGGCGTTGAATTACGGCTTCGATTTCGAGGAATTGAACCGCACGGTCGCCTACAACAGCTACAAGCGGATCGACAGCTACTTCTGGAACACCGATCTTGCCTCGTCCGGCCTTCCGCAAGGCAGGGAGCTGGAAATTCTTCAGGGCTTGAAGGATCAGGTTCCCGCGGACATCTTCACGACCCCCTACAGCAATCCCGTTGGCGGGGATCCGCAGAAAAGCCGTGACAACCTTCGCAAGGCGATCTCCCTTCTGAAAGAAGCCGGCTGGGAGCTGAAGGGCAATCGGATGGTCAATGCCAAGAGCGGTCAGCCGATGAGCTTCGAGATATTGTTGTCGAGCCCCTTGCTTGAGCGCTGGGCGGTGCCCTATGCCACCAATTTGAAGAAGATCGGTATCGATGCGCGGATCCGCACAGTCGATGCCGCGCAATATACCAACCGTGCGCGCAGCTTCGATTTCGATATGATCTGGAATGTCTGGGCCGAAACCGTGAACCCCGGCAACGAGCAGGCCGATTACTGGGGATCGGGTTCCGCCAATCAGCAAGGGTCGCGCAACTATGCCGGCATCGCCAATCCGGCCGTCGATGCGCTTGTTCGCATGATTATCTTTGCCCCCAACAGAGATGAACAGGTTGCGGCCATCAAGGCTATGGACCGTGTGCTGCTCGCCAATCACTATGTCATTCCGCTGTTCTACCGGGACACCTATTCGATTGCTTATTGGAATACGGTGACGCGTCCGGCAGAGTTTCCGGCATACGGCCTTGGCTTCCCCGATGCTTGGTGGTCCACCTCGGCGAAATGAGCAGACTTGCAATGCGAGGGGGCCTGCGCTCCAAATGGCATCGACGAATCATGAATGCCGGCACAAGCCGGCAAAGGAAGGCTGGCAGATTGAACGGCAATAGACTGGACGGCATGCAGGCGAAGATATTCCCGGAGGCCCGAGACTGATGGGAGCCTATATTCTTCGCCGCCTGCTTCTGATGATCCCGACGATCATCGGCATCATGGCGATTTCCTTCGTCGTCGTTCAATTCGCGCCCGGCGGCCCCGTCGAGCAAGTGATCTCCCAATTGACCGGCCAGGCCGACAGTGCCGATCAACGCCTCTCCGGCGGCGGTGATCTCATGGTCGGTGGAGGAGACGATGCCGGCTCGAAATATCGCGGTGCGCAGGGCCTCGATCCGGAACTGATCGCCAAGCTCGAAAAGCAGTTCGGCTTCGACAAACCACCGCTGACCCGCTTCGGCGAGATGATGTGGAACTACATCCGCTTCGATTTCGGCGAGAGCTTCTTCCGCAACACGACCGTGCTCAATCTGATTATCGAGAAACTTCCGGTCTCGATCTCGCTCGGCATCTGGATCCTGATCTTTTCCTACGCCATCTCCATTCCGCTCGGCATCCGCAAAGCGGTCAAGGACGGCTCCTCCTTCGATGTCTGGACATCAGGCGTCATCATCGTCGGTTATGCCGTGCCGAGCTTCCTGTTCGGCATCCTGCTGATCGTACTGTTCGCCGGCGGTTCCTTCTATGACTGGTTCCCGCTGCGTGGCCTGGTATCCGATAATTTCGACCAGCTTGCCTGGTGGCAGAAACCGCTCGACTACTTCTGGCACCTCACGCTGCCGCTGATCTCGCTGTCGCTGGCATCTTTTGCCACGACGACGCTGCTGACCAAGAATTCCTTCATCGACGAGATCAAGAAGCAATATGTCATCACCGCGCGCGCCAAGGGCCTGAACGAGCGGCAGGTGCTCTATGGTCATGTCTTCCGCAACGCCATGCTGATCGTCATTGCAAGCTTCCCGAGCGCCTTCATCTCCGCCTTCTTCACCGGCTCGCTGCTGATCGAGAATATCTTCTCCCTCGATGGCTTGGGGCGCCTCGGCTACCTCTCGGTCGTCAACCGCGATTATCCGATCGTCTTTGCAACGCTCTACATCTTCTCGCTGCTCGGCCTCTTCGTCGGCCTGATATCCGACCTGCTCTATACCTGGATCGATCCGCGCATCGATTTCGAGCGGAGGGACGTCTGATGGATGTCGCCGCAAATCCGACGACGGCCGCACCCGTCCGCCCGCCCCGCAAAGGCCTGCTGTCGCCCACCAACATCAGGCGCTGGCGGAACTTCAAGGCCAACAAGCGCGGCTACTGGTCGCTCTGGCTGTTCCTCGTCCTCTTCGTGCTCAGCCTCTTTGCCGAATTCATCGCCAATGACAGGCCGATCATCGCCTCCTACAAGGGCGAGATCCTTTTCCCTGTCATCGTCGATTATCCCGAAGAGAAGTTCGGCGGCTTCCTGGCCGAGACGGACTACCGCTCCTCCGTCATATCGGATGAGATCAACGCCAACGGCTGGATGATCTGGCCGCCGATCCGCTACTCCTATCAGTCGGTCAATTCCAATATCCCGCATTCGGCCCCAACCGCGCCCTTCTGGCTGATGTCGGCGCAGGAGCGTTGCTCGGCCTATCCGCAGGGCGTCGATGATCCCGGCTGCAGGCTCGGCAATCTCAACTGGCTCGGCACGGACGATCAGGCGCGCGATGTATTTGCCCGCGTCATCTATGGCTTCCGCATATCCGTTCTCTTCGGCCTGGTACTCACCATCTGCTCGGCCGTCATCGGCGTGACGGCCGGTGCCATTCAGGGTTATTTCGGCGGCTGGACCGACCTGTTTTTCCAGCGTTTCATCGAGATATGGTCCTCGATGCCGGTGCTCTACATTCTGTTGATCATCGCCGCCATCCTGCCGCCCGGCTTCTTCGTGCTGCTCGGCATCATGCTGCTCTTCTCCTGGGTGGGCTTCGTCGGCGTCGTGCGTGCCGAGTTCCTGCGCGCCCGCAATTTCGAATATGTCCGGGCCGCTCGCGCCCTCGGCGTCAACAACCGCACCATCATGTGGCGGCATATGCTGCCGAATGCGATGGTCGCGACGCTGACCTTCCTGCCCTTCATCCTCTCAGGCTCGATCACCACGCTGACCTCGCTCGACTTCCTGGGCTTCGGCATGCCGCCGGGCTCTCCCTCGCTCGGTGAACTGATCGCCCAGGGCAAGGCCAATCTTCAGGCGCCATGGCTCGGGCTGACGGCCTTCTTCACCATGTCGATCATGCTGTCGCTGCTGATCTTCATCGGCGAAGCGGTGCGCGATGCCTTCGATCCGAGAAAGACGTTCCAATGAGTGAAACGCTGCTCTCCGTCCGCGATCTCTCGGTCGCCTTCCATCAGGGTGGCGAAACCTCGCTTGCCGTCGATCGCATCTCTTTTGATATCCATAAGGGCGAGGTTGTCGCTCTCGTCGGCGAATCCGGTTCCGGCAAGTCGGTCTCTGCAAATTCGATCCTGCGGCTTCTGCCCTATCCCTCGGCAAGCCATCCGAGCGGCGAGATCTTCTTCAAGGGCAAGGATCTGCTGAAGGCCTCCGACCGCGAATTGCGCGAAGTTCGCGGCAACGACATCACCATGATCTTCCAGGAGCCGATGACATCGCTCAATCCGCTCCATACGATCGAAAAGCAGATTGCCGAAATCCTCGCACTGCATCAGGGTATGACCGGGCAGGCGGCGCGTACCCGCGTGCTGGAGTTGCTGAACCAGGTCGGCATCCGCGAGCCGGAAAAACGGCTGAAAGCCTATCCGCATGAACTCTCGGGCGGCCAGCGTCAGCGTGTGATGATCGCAATGGCGCTCGCCAATCGGCCCGAATTGCTGATCGCCGACGAGCCGACCACCGCGCTCGACGTCACGGTCCAGGCGCAGATCCTCGAACTCTTGCGCAAGCTGAAGGGCGAGCACGGCATGTCCATGCTCTTCATCACCCACGATCTCGGCATCGTGCGCAAATTCGCCGACCGCGTCTGCGTCATGACCAAGGGCAAGATCGTCGAGACCGGACCGGTGGAAGAGGTCTTCACCGATCCGAAGCATGACTATACGCGCCATTTGCTTGCCTCCGAACCGCGCGGCGAGCCGCCGGTGACCGACGCCTCCAAGCCTGTTGTCATGGAAGGCAATGACATCAAGGTCTGGTTTCCGATCAAGGCCGGTTTCATGCGCAAGGTCGTCGATCACGTGAAGGCCGTCGACGGCATCGACCTGACGCTCAGAGCGGGGCAGACGCTCGGGGTCGTCGGCGAATCCGGCTCCGGCAAGACCACGCTGGGGCTGGCGCTCACGCGTCTCATCTCCTCGAAGGGGCGCATTTCCTTCGTCGGAAAAGATATAGCAAGCTATTCATTCACCGATATGCGACCGCTGCGCAATCAGCTTCAGGTCGTCTTCCAGGATCCCTATGGCTCGCTGAGCCCACGCATGTCCGTCGGCGATATCGTTGCCGAAGGCCTGAAAGTGCACGAGCGCTCGCTCTCGGCCGAAGAGCGCGACCAGCGCGTCTGCTGGGCGCTTGAAGAAGTCGGCCTCGATCCGCTCACCCGCTGGCGCTTCCCGCACGAATTCTCCGGCGGCCAGCGCCAGCGCATCGCGATCGCACGCGCCATGGTTCTGAAGCCACGCTTCGTTATGCTCGATGAGCCGACCTCGGCGCTGGATATGAGCGTGCAGGCGCAGGTGGTGGATCTCTTGCGCGATCTGCAGAAGAAGCACGAACTTGCTTATCTCTTCATCAGCCACGACCTGAAAGTGGTCAAGGCGCTTGCCAATGACGTCATCGTCATGCGCTTCGGCAAGGTGGTGGAACAGGGGCCGTCAGCGGATATCTTCCGTGCGCCGAAGGATGACTATACCAGGGCGCTGATGGCCGCCGCCTTCAACATCGAGGCGGTGCCGACGCCGGCAATTCAGCAGTAAAAGACGGGCAGCAGTAAAGAAGATCATGTCAGCAAGACCTCCCATTCTCGTCGATCTCAAGTTCGACCCTGATACCGTTGCCCGCATCCTCAAGACCGCCTTTGCCGATCGCGGCAGCATCAATTCAGCCGATCCCGCGAACAAGGCGCTCGACCTGACCGGTGTCGATTACGCGCTGCTCTGGAAGCCGGATGCCGATATCTTCCAGCGCGCGCCGAACCTGAAGGTGCTCTTTTCCGGCGGCGCCGGGGTCGATAGCATCCTGTTCATTCCCGATCTGCCTGACATCCCGATCGTTCGCTTCGTCGATCGCAGCCTGACGACGCGCATGAGCGAATGGGTGGTCATGCAATGCCTCATGCACCTGCGCCTGCAGCGCGAGCACGACAAAGACCAGCGCGACAGGGTCTGGGGCAAGCTCGTCCCGCCGGAAGCCGCCGAAATCACCGTCGGTGTCATGGGCCTCGGTATTCTCGGCCAGGATGCCGTCGCCAAGCTCAGGGTCATGGGCTTCAACGTGATCGGCTGGTCGCGCTCGAAGAAAGAGGTTGAAGGCATCGAAACCTTCGACGGCTCGGAGCTCGATGGCTTCCTGTCGAAGACCGATATCGTCGTCGGCCTGCTGCCGCTGACGCCCGACACCACGGGCCTGTACAACAAGGCCTTCTTCGCCAGGCTCCGCCAGGGCGGTGCGCTCGGCAAACCGGTTTTCATCAATGCAGGCCGCGGCAAGAGCCAGGTCCAGGCCGATATCGTTGCGGCGATCGAGGGCGGCGTGCTCGGCGGCGCCTCGCTCGATGTCTTCGAGGTCGAACCGCTGCCGGCGGACGATCCGCTCTGGCATCTGGAGACTGTCTTCATCACCCCGCATGACGCTGCGATCTCCGAAGAGAACGCGCTTTTCCGTCATGTCGAGACCCAGATCGCCCGCTTCGAACGCGGCGAGCCGCTGCAATTCGTCGTCGATCGCAAGGCGGGGTACTAGAGCGCCGTGCGTCCGTTTGGACGCACAAAGGACGTTCTAACTCTTTGATCTTACGTATCAGGCTTTCCGAAAATCGATTCCGATTTTCGGGCCGATGCTGTAGCGCGCGTCGCGCAAAAGCGCGGAACTATTGAGCAAGCGCCGCCAATGTCCGTTTCCGGCCCTGAGCGGTCATTCCCGACCCCACGACACAGGCCAGGAAACTGCCACCTGCTATTACATATCTGCGTTGCATAATAGGAAGTATGCGTTTGCCTGAGATGAGATCATAAGGCGCGTAGCTGATGCACATGAGAGTCCTTAAAATGGATTGGGTCCCTGTAGTCTTCGTTACGTTTAAGGTTTTCGCTTTAGGAACGGCCATGTTCTTCGCCATCAAGTGGCATTACGATCGAGGAGAGAAGGGAAACAGGCGAGCGGTACTACGCACGGGCGGCAAGATGGCCGCAGTCTTCGCGCTGGCGCTCCTAGGCGTGGGGCTCGTCGCCTTCGCCCTTAGCAGTATGCTCGGTTTGGACTTGAGGCTCCCATGATCGCATCATCAATGGACCTAGGCGGCTTGGACAAATTTTGATCGGCAGCAAGCCCAAGGATGGTCTCTTTTGTGGGCTCAACTGGTCCGGTGAGAGGGCAACAGGATACGATTTGGCTCCGACGGCTTTGATGGCTCGATTGGCAGCGCGCCAACAAAGATCCTAATTTCGTCATTCGGTGAATTTGTCTACGCCGCTGAGCATGGCGGGGTCTTGCGATAACGACATGCCCAGATCCCCTTCGGAACCATCCGGCACGGCTCCTCGTTTCTCATCCGAAGTTCCGCGAGCCTCGCCCGCGGATAACCGAAGGAGACGACCATGACGCACACCGAAACGCGTTGGGAAAAGTCCGATCAGAAGCTGCACGCCGAAGAGCAGATTTCGCCTTTGAAGGCCAGGCAGGGCCGCACGGGTCGTCGCATCCTGACGGTGCTGGTGGCCGCCCTCGTGCTGGCTTTCCTCATTTGGATCCCCGTCGAGATCTGGGGCCAGAGGCAAGCCAATGACGTCGCTCCGCAGCAGCCGGGCCAGGCAATGCAGTCGCAGGTTCCAGCCGCTCCCGCGCAGAACGCCAGCCCAGCCCCGGCTCAGCCCGCGGCACCCGCACAATAACGTGCGGATGTCAGGCATTTAAACCACGTCCCGCAGCCATTCCTGCTGCGGGACGTTGCCTGTTGTTTTTTCTGGACTTTGCCGATCGATTTTTCGATAAGAAAGCGCACGAGCCGGTTTGTGCGCTGGCCGTTCCAGGGCCGCACCTGACCGGATTGACGGACAGGCAGGAGTTTCATGGCCAGGACCGATATCGCTAGGCGCGTCTACAATCATACCTGGAAACTCGATCCGATCGTTCGCAGTCTGATCGATACGGATTTCTACAAGCTTCTGATGCTGCAGATGATCTGGAAGCTCTATCCTGAGGTCAATGCCTCTTTCACGCTCATCAACCGCACCAAGCGCGTGCGCCTTGCAGAACAGATCGACGAGGGCGAATTGCGCGAGCATCTCGATCATGCGCGCACGCTCAGGCTCGCCAAGAAGGAGATGATCTGGCTCGCCGGTAACAGCTTCTATGGCCGCGCACAGATCTTCGAGCCGGAATTCCTGGCCTGGCTCTCCAATTTCCAGCTGCCGGAATATGAGCTCTCCAAGAAAGACGGCCAGTATGTGCTGGATTTCCATGGGTCGTGGAAGGAAACGACCATGTGGGAAATCCCGGCCCTCGCCATCATCAACGAGCTGCGCTCGCGCGCAGCCATGAAGACGATGGGTCCCTTCACGCTTGACGTGCTCTATGCCCGCGCCAAGGCCAAGATGTGGGCCAAGGTAGAAAAGCTGCGTGAATTGCCGGGCCTGCGCATTTCCGATTTCGGCACCCGCCGCCGCCACAGCTTCCTCTGGCAGCGTTGGTGCGTGGAAGCGCTGAAGGAAGGAATCGGTCCGGCATTTACCGGCACCAGTAATGTATTGCTGGCTATGGATTCCGATCTCGAAGCCGTCGGTACCAATGCGCATGAGCTGCCGATGGTGGCGGCAGCCCTTGCCGAGACCGACGAGCAGCTCAAGAACGCGCCCTACAAGGTGCTGCGCGACTGGAACAAGCTCTATGGCGGCAACCTGCTGATCGTCCTGCCGGACGCCTTCGGAACGGCCGCCTTCCTGCGCGACGCGCCGGAATGGGTGGCCGACTGGACCGGCTTTCGCCCGGACAGCGCCCCGCCGGTCGAAGGCGGCGAAAAGATCATCGACTGGTGGAAGAAGATGGGCCGCGACCCGCGCCAGAAACTCCTGATCTTCTCCGATGGCCTCGATGTCGATGCGATCATCGACACCTACAAGCATTTCGAAGGACGCGTGCGCATGAGCTTCGGCTGGGGCACGAACCTGACGAATGACTTCGCCGGCTGCGCGCCGAACGACAGTTCCGACTTCCTGCCGATTTCCATCGTCTGCAAGGTGAGCGACGCCAATGGCCGCCCGGCGGTGAAGCTCTCGGACAATCCGCAAAAGGCGACCGGCGAACCGGCCGAAGTCGAGCGCTATCTGAAATTCTTTGGCGCCGAGGATCGGACCGATCAGGCCGTGCTGGTCTAAGAAACGGAACGCGGCGTCGGCCAATGCCGGCGCGGCTCTTCTACCACAAGCCTGCCGCCGCGGCGTTTCTGATTGACGATGACACTGTCGTCAGGCGGGTGGGCGACACCGAGCCTCTCGGCGAGCGATCGGGCGTCGGCCGGCGCGCGTACCTTCACATCGTTGTCGAAATAGACATAGACATCGCGGCCCTTCGCCGAGCGTTTCAGCGGCGGCTTGATACGGCTGGCATCATCAGGCTCGATTCCGTGCGTCCAGGCATCGATGCGTCCAGCCCAGCGATCAAGCGCCTCATCGCTATAGCCGCTGACATAAAGCTGTTCCGATCCGTGCAGTCGGCAATAGATGAAGTCGGCCGTCACATCCATCAGCAACGGCCATTCCACGGTATCGGCGATCACCAGCCCGACTTTGTGTTCACGCAGCAATTCGATGAATTCGGGCGTGCAGAAACTGTCGTGGCGAATTTCCAGCGCGTGGCGCATGGGCTGCGTCGTCTCGCTCTTCGTCCAGGCACGGCCATCAAGCCGTTCGTCATGCTGCTTCGCGATTTCGGCAGCAGCATCTGTATCTCCAGGCAGCATTGCCAGAAAGCGCGCGAACAGGTCGGCATCGAATGTCAGGTTTGGCGGAAATTGCCAGAGGATCGGCCCGAGTTTTGGCCCCAGCCGCAGCAGGCCGGAGGCGAGGAAATTGGCGAGTGGCGTTTCGATGTCGCGTAGGCGCCGCAGATGAGTGATGTAGCGCGATCCCTTGACCGAAAAGACGAAACCATCCGGCGTCTCGTCACGCCAGCGGGCGAAAACATCCGGCTTCTGCAGCCCATAGAACGTGCCGTTGATCTCTATGGAGGGAAATTGCCGGGAGGCATAGGCAAGCTCGCTCTTCCTAGCCAATCCATTGGGATAGAAGACACCGCGCCAGGGCGCATAGGTCCATCCCGATATGCCGATGCGGATCGTGCCTGTTTTTGCCATGGGAAAGGAACCGCGCCGGCGCGCACTTGTTCCCGCATGAAAAAGGCGCCGCCTTGCTGGCAGCGCCTCGCATCGCGTCGGACAAGATCAGCCGGCCGGCTTCAGCGAGCTGATGATGGCGATCAGCTCGTCGTCATGGGCGTCCTGCTTGCCCTTAGTGCCCCAGTAGGTGATCAGGAGCAGCTTGCCTTCAGCAGGCGAAAGCACGGCGACGCCGATATTGACGGCGCCTTCCTTGTCGGTGCCATCCCAATCGAAGGTCTTCATCTTCATGCCGTTGATCTCGGCTTCGGACTCCTTCTGGGTCTTCTCCTCGATGCTCACGCCGTTCTTCTGCAGGAAGGCGAAGGCTTCGTCGATGATCTTGTCGCTGGTCTTCTCATCGGCAACATCGATCGAAAGATAGATCGCCGAATCGGCCGACGAAGCGTCTATGCCGGTCTCCGTTTCCTTCGGTCCCCAGTTGTCGGGAATGGTGACGGTCGCGACCGGATCGTCGCTCGGAAATTCCAGCGTTTCCGCCTGGGCCATCACAGGCAGGAATGCCGCAAAGGCGGCCGCAATGATGAGTTTCTTCATGGTAGGTCCCCGGATGGTCGCGCCCCGGCGGGCAGCAGCCCTTGCCACCCCTCTCGCTCCGGATCACGCCACGCCCCTTTGTTATCGGCTTTTGCTTTGCCAAGCCTTACCGGGCGCGGGCCTGAAAGCACGCAATGTTTAAAGGCGCGGTCCATTTTTGGTGTCTTCAGGAAGTGGATGATGCAGGCGACGCGCGGAGCCACATCGCCAATGAGGCCATGTCAGGCAGCGAGCGGAGAGGCCCGAAAGCGCAAGGCTGCCTCGAGGCCATCAAGCACTCCGCGCTATTTCTTTCGCTCAACTTTCTGCCTCTACGAATCCGGTCAGACACAATCTGACCTGGAGAGAAACCGTGGAAGCCAGCCCGAAAATCCTGCTTAGTTTCAAGGAAGTCATCGAGGTGACCGGCCTTAGTCGCCCCACCCTCTACCGGCAGATGAGGGCCGGCCAGCTTGGCTTTGTGAAGGTCGGAAGGCGCACGCTGTTTCGCCCTGCGGATCTGCAGGCTTTCATCGAGAGCCACATCAAGGCGCCGGCCGAAACCGCCAACCGCACCGTCTGAAACGGGACAATGCCATGCTCCGAATACCTGAATACACGCCGTCGAAGATGGACGTGAACGATATCGCATGTCTGCGCCGTGACGTGTCGCTTGCTTTGACCGTCTCGCAACACGGCTACAAGCTCGATCGCAACGGGCAGGAGCTTGAAACCTGCTGCCCCTTCCATGCGGAAGACACCCCGTCCTTCACGATCTTCACAGGCAATGACGGTATCGAGCGCTTCCATTGCTTCGGCTGCGGCAGGAAGGGCGATGTGCTTGATTTCGTGCGCGAGGTGAAGGGCGTCGATCTGCCCGAAGCCATCCGCATCCTCGGCGGCGGCGTCAGCAGCCGGCCGAACCTTCGGCCGAAAACGGTCGAGGCGCCTGATCCCTATGAGGGCGTAACGCCGATCCCGCCGCCGGCGGATCTGTTGCGGGCCGGCCAGCGCGTGCGGCTCTACAATCCCAAGCGCAAGGGCGAGCGCTCCGAATGGGGCTCATTCGCGCCCTCGATGGTCTTTCCCTATCGCAATGCCGACGGCTCTCTATCAGGCTATGTGCTGCGCCATGATCTCGCCGATGGGGCTAAGGAAACGCCGATGGTGATGTTTGTCCGTCTGCCGGACGGGACCGAAACATGGTGCCGCTTCCCGTTCCCGAAGCCCCGGCCGATCTATGGTTTGCAGGATATCGGCGACCGACAGGTGCTGATCGTCGAGGGCGAGAAGTGCCGCGACAGGCTGCATGAATCGAGCGGGCGGGCGGTCGTTTCCTGGGCGGGCGGAACGCAGGGCGTCAAGCACACCGATTGGTCGCCGCTATCAGGCCGCGACGTGCTCATCTGGCCGGATTTCGATCCCCCGGGCATGGCGGCGGCAAATGAAATCGCCGCGCAGCTGACGAGCCTCGGCTCCCGTGTCCGGCTCGTCGGCTTTGCCGATATCGGTGCCGCAAGCGAGCGTGAGACCTATCGCGTCGAAGACTGGCGGGCGGGCCTCTATCCCGGTCGCGGCTGGGATTGCGCCGATGCGCTGGACGATGGATGGACACGAGCCGAGATCGACGCCTTCATGCAGGCCACGGTGCGCCCCTTCGCGCTACCGGCTGCACAGGACGAAAAGCCTGTAACGGTCGAGCGCGTCGGCCGCGCGTCGCGGCGCAAAGCAGTCGTCCGTGACATGCCGCCACCGGCCAGAGAGGGAGACGACCGGCCGACGCTGCTCTTCGATGAAGCCGATCTTTCGGAAGCGGTGACGAATGCCTGCCGCTTGGCGATCGAGGCCGGCGCGCCGCTCTATGCCCGCGACACGGTCCTGTTTCGCGCCGTCCGCATTGCGGGGAAGGAAAAGACGGTGCTGGTCCCCGCCGATGAGGATGCGATGACCGAAATACTGACGAAACACATACGCTGGCTGAAACCCGACGCGAGAGTGACGCTCGGCCATAGGCCTGTGTCCTGCCCGGCGCTGGTCGCCAGATCCGTCATTGCCCGACACGGGGAATGGCCTTTCCCGCAGATCAGGGCGGTCGTGTCCCTGCCGATGATGCGCAGCGATGGCACCATCATCAACATCAAGGGCTTCGACCGGCAATCCGGCATCCTCTTCGAATCGGACAAGACATGGCCCGAAATCCCCGAATGCCCGGACAGGGCAGCAGCCGTGACAGCGCTGGAAAGCATCAGGAAGCTTGTCGCGAGCTTCCCCTTCGTCAGCGGCGTCGATGAATCGGCAGCGCTCGCCATGATCCTGACGGCGATCATCCGCCCCAGCCTGAAAACCGCGCCGCTGTTCGGGGTGAATGCGACGGCGCCCGGCACCGGCAAATCCAAGCTGGTGGACGTTGCCGCCATTCTGGCGACCGGCCGGGCCGCAGCGGTCAACTCCTATGCGGGCGACGATAACGAGCTGCGCAAGGTCCTGGAGTCGCGGCTCCTGCAGGGCGACAGTTTCATCAATCTAGACAATCTGTCGGTGGCGCTCCGCTCCGATCACCTTTGCCAGGTCCTGTCCCAGGAGGAAGTCAATATTCGCCCGCTCGGCAAGACCGTCTCGCTGGATTCGGCAACGGCGGTCATGTTCTGCGCCACAGGCAACGGCTTGCGCTTTGCCGGCGACCTGACGCGGCGCGTTGTGCTGATCAATCTCGATGCCGGCGTCGAGCGGCCGGAAGAGCGCGTCTTCGAGAGCGACGTCATCGAGGACGCACGCCGGCAGCGGGTGGAGATCGTCATATCAGCCTTGACGCTCCTGCGGGCATTCGTCGCCAAAGAGGCCGACAAGGTCTCGCCGGCGCTCGGCTCCTTCGAGCACTGGTCAAACCTCGTCCGCTCCGCGCTCGTCTGGCTCGGCCTGCCCGATCCGCTCGGCAATGCGGTAAAGATCCGGGACAACGACCCGGAGAAGGAACGAACATCGGCGATCATTTCAGCCCTGCCGGCCGGCAAGCCCTGGGTCGCGGCCGACATTGCCAGGATGGTGGACGAGGGAGCCTTCGATCCGATCGGCAACCGCCGGCACGAGGGGCTGATTGATGCCCTGTCAGAGTTCATCGAGCGCGGGCGGCTGAATACCGCGCGTTTCAGCGGCTTCCTGCGCAAACACTGCGGTCGGATCGTCAACGGCCAGATGATCGTCAGTGCGGGGAAAAACCGCGTGAACGCGGCTCTTTGGAAGGTCGAAAACGCGGGGAAAAGCTGAGGCAAAGGCGCTGCCTACGTGACAACGCCAAGCCGCACGGATGCTCTCGTCGAAATGGATGTTCATCGCGGCAGCCAACCAGAATCCCGCTCTGATGAGGGACTTTCAAATACCTCTCTGCATAGGATGCATAACTTGCATAGGATTTTCCATACGCCGTGTGGGAAATGTCAGACTGTGACATGACAGGCATTGAATCTGACATTTCCTATAGAGCAGTTGAAAACTGCCTATGCATCCTATGCACCCAGCGAAGATTATCTACTTCGACAGCCAGCTTTCGAAATAGTGGCGCACGGCCGCACCCGCGCCGAAATGATCGGTCGTATCCAGCCTCGCAACCGCGCCGCGCACGACATCCGCCACAACGGATGCAGGCAAGATGCCGGACTTGACCATGCTTTGGCGTACTCATGGGGTCGGCTGGCTTTTCCTTTTTTATTTTGGTCACGCTTTTATTCTGCGGAGTGAAGTTTGGGCTGGACCCCGCCACCGTCCCATCATCTCCGGATTCACCCAGCAAGGCAGAAATCGTACTTCCGCCAGCATCCTGACCCCCATCACCCCATCATCATTGTTGAGTGACATCGAGCTTGTGGAAACTCGGTTGAAAAATACCGCGTAACGTGTAGCTTGAAACCAAGGTTGGGGCATTTGATCATGTTGCTTTATTCGACCATTCAAGGCGTTGTCGCAACGTTGCTGCTGTCAACAACCGCTCTTCTCCCCACGTCGCGTGTCGCTGCAGATAAATGGGCGGAGCAAGTCTTTCCGGACCCGCTTGAGTGCGCTTTCAACGAAGGCACAATAGCTTATTACGCTGATGAAAACGCAATCAACATCACCATACCAGTCTCTGACGCGGTTAGGGCAAGTCTGAAGGCTATGGAGAGCAAGATTTCGAGTGCTTGCACTCCGGGAAACATGCCGCCTATCGATGTAGCCGTCGTCGGAGAATTCTTTGGTAGTCGCTACAATCAGTTCAGCTTGCCGATCTATGCCCGCGAGGTTGGAGGTGGCTGTATGTCACCATATTACTACCGCTTTTCCTTCCCGGAAAAAGCAACCACACTCCATGACAATATCCTGCTGCGCACAGGCAGAGACCTTAAAGTGCGTTCGGGAAGTGGAGAGAGCGAGCAGATAGATGACCGCGGGTGGATCACCGACCACGGCGATCACAGCGTCTATGTTTGTAATATGGAAGAAGGGTTCTAAATCGAGCCGCTTAGAGTCGCCAGCTACGCCTACATATTCGATTCTGAAGCGACGCGACGCTGCAATATATTCTTCGATCGCTTCGCGGATAAAAGCGACCATGCGGTTCGGCCGACGAGCGGCGCGATACGTGCGAAGATTTCAGTGAAGTACGGCGACCGAGGCCACGCCAGCTTCGTTAGCTGCTCGGAGGATAGCGCTTCGAAGCTCCCTGCTATTGGCTTTTCCGGTCATAACGTCGAGACAGGCTTTCACCGCAGATAAAAACTCCTCACCATCGTCCGACGGCCAATCTTTCATCAAAGCGTTGGCAGCCTCCTGGACAGTTCTAACGGTCAAGCGCCGGCCGGAATCCTGGAAGATGAGAATAACTTGATCAAATTCGGTCGAGGTGTCGAGTTTCATTACGCAGTACTCCAGCGATACGGCCCGCGAACACGTTTTAAGTGAGAACCTAATCGTAGGGTTGTACACTGTCGCGTGAAAAACGTGTGACATGCCGCAACCCTTGTTGTAAGCGACAAGCCGGGGCCGTTCAGGCGGCGTAGTTCCATGGCATGAGCGCGTCGATTTCACTGCTGGGCCATCCATTCGCAAGGCGCTCAAGCGTCTGGGTCAACCAAGCTTGCGGATCGACTGCATTCATCTTTGCCGTTTGCAGGAGCGTCGCGATGGTCGCCCAAGTCCGGCCGCCACCGTCGCTTCCAGCGAATAGACTATTTTTTCTCGTGATCGCTTGGGGTCTGATTGCTCGCTCGACTATGTTGGAGTCGAGTTCGATGCGGCCGTCGGTCAGGAAGCGCTCGAAGATGTCTCGACGCGAGATGGCATACCGCAGAGCTTCGGCGAGTTTGGATTTTCCAGAGACCCGTGGCAGGGTCGCCTGCCAGAGAGTGAAGAGGTCACGGACGATCGCTGCGGAGATCTCCTGGCGTGCAGCGACACGAGCTTCAGGGCTTTGGCCGCGCACACGCTCCTCGATCTCCCATAACCTCGCCATACGCTCGACGGTGTCTGTAGCGACCTTCGAGCTCTTTGCGACATGCAACTCGTAGAACTTTCTCCGGCTGTGCGACCAACAGCCGGCCAGGATGGCGCTGTCATTGCCTCCATCTTTCCGGACGAGCTTGTTATAAGCGGCATATCCGTCGACCTGCAGGATTCCACGATAGCCGCTCAGGTGTCGTGCGACACACTCGGTGGCTCGACTGTCCTCGAAGCGATAGGCTACCATCGGTGGACCGCTGCCCCCAAAAGTCCGGTCATCCCTGGCATACGCCCATAGCCATGCCGTCTTCGCTGATCCGGAACCAGGTGCAAGTGTGGGCAAGGTCGTTTCGTCGGCAAAGATCCGTTCGGCCTTCTTGATCTCATCGAGGATGTAGTCGGCGAGGATATTGAGCTCGAACCCCAGCTTGCCCATCCATTGAGCCATCAGCTTGCGGTCGAGTTCGACCTTGTCGCGTGCGTAGATGGCTTCCTGGCGATAGAGTGGCAGCCCGTCGGCATATTTGGAAACGGCGATCTGGGCCAGAAGTGCTTCCGTCGGAATGCCACCTTCGATGATATGTGCCGGAGCCGCCGCCTGGACGACACCATCCTCGTTCCTAAAGGCATACTTCGGCCGGCGGGTGACGATGACACGGAACTTCGCTGCCACGACATCCAGCCGCTCGGAGACGTCTTCTCCAATCAGGATTTTGGTCTTACCTGCATGTTCTGGAAGCTCTTCCGGTTCGATCACGACCTCGACGCGCTCAAGATGAGGCGCAAAGCCCTTGCGTGGCCGCGGAGCGCGTTTGCTGTCCGCGCTACCGCGGCCTTTCGTGACCTGAGCCTTGATCGTCGCAATGCCGGTCTCGATCTCTTCGAAGACAAAGGCATGCTGCTCGTCATCGACGGTGGATGATGCAAGCCTTTCCGAGCGTCGGCCAAATCGGGCGCGATCGAAAGCCTTCAGGATCTGCGTCAGCCGCTCGATGCGCTCATCGGCGTCCGCGTTGCGGGCCTCTAGATCGTCAACCTGCTTCTCCAAAGCCTCGACGCGGGCTGCTTTTGCGGCCATAGCAAGAACCATGGCTTTGAGAGCCTCTACATCATCCGGGAGCTCAATCTCGGGCCGCGTCATGGGTATGATCAGAGCATATTTTGCCGCGCTCCGCCCATGCTTTCAGGGACCTGATTCACTTCGCCGCAGCGGTTTTACCCAACAATCTCGGGAGGCTTCACCGGCGTGGATCGAACCCGCTTCCAGTCCATTCCGTCGACTAAAGCCAGAAGCTGGGCATGATTGAGCTGGACGCGATGATGGCCGATCCGGGGCCAGCAGAACTGGGCTTTTTCCAGCCGCTTCGCATAGAGGCAAACGCCGGAGCCATCCCACCACACGATCTTGACTCGGTCTGCTCTCTTGGCCCGAAAGACATAAAGTGCACCGTTGAACGGATCACTGCCAGCATCCCGTACCAGCGAAAGCAAGCTGTCCGGCCCCTTTCGGAAGTCGATGGGATGGCTCGCAAGAAAGACCTTCACGCCGGACGGGATCATGCCGACCGCACCGCTCGGATCACCCGCTGCAGGTGTGCTTCGCCGATATCTGCGTCGGCCCGGATAACGACGTCGCCGATGATAAGCTCGATCATCGCACGTGTGCCAATCGTCCCAGTCTCCGTCTGACCAGCCCGATCTTGCGAGGAGGATCGTTGTCCGTCACGAGCATCACGACGCCAGCCAAATAGCTGCGAGGGATGTATGCCGATGCGATGCGCAATGGCCGAGACGCTTGCGCCGGGCTCCATTGCCTCAGCCACAGCCCGCGCTTTAAAATCATCGGACCAGCGGCGCCGAAATTGCCGTGGGGCGCCCTCAAGCCGTTCCGGAACAGCCTCGATCATATGGAAGTTTCTAGTTCCAGAGCTAGGCGCAGACATAGAAGCTCACAGTTTGTGAATCGTCTGTCCGCAATACAGCGGCCAACGCTACTGACGCCAGATGGGGTCAGCTTGTCGCTTACCCCTTGTTGCGCCGTCATTTCGATGCTTTCGGCCAGCGCTATTTTCCGCGTTACGCTGGCCGAGGCGCGATGCCTACGCCGTGGTAACCGGCCATGCTCGGCGCACCGCTGGACAGTGACAGCCGGGGCCGAAAGATATCCGTAAAATGTCGGAGATTTCGCAAAAGGCAGAGGCCCGATCCCTCGTGCTGACCGGGCCTCCTCGGTTGCCACCTCGAAGGGGCTTTCATCGCGGACTTTCCGATTAGACCTTCCTCGACCCCCCAGGGGCGTCGAGGAAGCTCTTACATGAGAGCTTCCCAACTCGGCAAGAAAGTGATTCAACACTGCTTTCTAGGAGCAGTCATGATCCGGTGTTTAATGTCAGATCAAGAGTGGTCATTCTTCGAGCCGTTCGTGCCTCGCGGCGGTTCGGATAAAAAACATCCTTTCAGTCGAAACTGAAACCATTAAGAAGCTTTATTCACAAACATAAAATCGTGCGGACTTAGCTGTTCCTGTAACCCGTATCCCATTGAATTCAAGTAAATCGTTAGCTTTGCAATATCCCTGCACTCAATACACATATGTTTGAACCTGAAAACCTCATGATCTATTCCCTTAAGAACCTCTATTTCTGCGCCCTCTACATCTAAAGACAAGAGATCAATTTCTTTAGGTGCGTTAGACGTGATTAAAAGCTCGTTCAAAGGTTTAGCGACTGCACCAAATGTGAAAATCCTATCAGTGCTTGCTAAAAATTGTTTCCCAATTTCAGCGTGAGCCATTGGGTCCGCTATATCAGACTCAAGTCCAATTGGAGCGGACATAAGGTTTGCAAATGCCATCTCGACAAAGCGATCCTTGTAATCAAATGAAACGCACGCATTGCAAAAAATATGATTATAAGCTGCTCGATTAGCAAGGCACTTTAGATAGTTATGAGGTGTCGGTTCAACTAATACGCCCCTCCAGTTTCTATGGCGCTCGAAATATAAAGTGTTGGACTGATCAACCCCATCATTCGCACCTAACTCCACATAAAATCCATCATTATATGGGACATACTTTTCAATCTTCGCATCCAAACCGTTCAGGCCGTAATACATCTTCGCTAGACTCGCATATTTTATTTGCGTTGCTTGTTGTCTGTAAGGAGGTGGTGCCGCATCATTACTATTTTTTCATCACTTCACCGAAGTTAGATTAAAATTAGCGGCCATGGTTGCTGCTAGCTTGCTGTGACAACACGTGATCATCGGCACGCTTGAGCAAATTTGTCGAGCCAAGGTATGAATATCCATGATTCTGTCAATAGTTCTTGGGCGCTACAGGTGTGGCTAGCACTACATTGGCAGATTGAGGCAAGTTTGGTTTGAGATTGGCACCTTTGATTGGAGGTGCCGATGACAGACATGGACGCAGAACTTTCGCTGTTTTTACAGCCGTCTGTCGATCGGTTTGGGCACGGAAAGCGCCGCGCCATCGCCGGCGTGATCGGTCCGCGAGACTGCAAAAGCATCGAGCCGGATGCGGCCGACGGTGTCTTCCCCCGTCATAGCCTGTGAAATCCTGCTTGCCTTCTCCAGGCCACGTCTCCCGCTATTTGTATTTCGGCTGATATTCTTCGGTCACCGCAGATCGTCGCCTGCTTTCACGAACGGACGGTTGTCTGGAAACCACCAAGTCGATTGGGGCCGTAATCCCGATCGGTACATCCCTCGGGGCTCACATCGGCTTCGTCGACGTCAACTGCTGGGGTCTCATCAATCGTGAGTTTCGCACTATCCGCGCTTTCAAGCGTCCAGTATCGGCTGGAAAGCTCATATTCGTCATGTGTGACGTCGTAGGTTCTGGCGCGATAAACAGTGACTTTTGCCATCCACTTCTCCTTTCACTCGTGTCCCGCCCGCGATAGGTCGTAGGAATTGGGGTTGCCTCATGGCACTGAGCAAGCGTCTCCAGCCATGCAGCTAATCCGGCGGGCACTTCGACGCTCCCAGCTTCCAGTGCTTCCACCCATGAGAGATCGCATTGCAACGCGCTAGCAAGATTGATTGGCGTCCAGCGAATGTGCAGAAGGCATTCGGTGAAACGAGCGGGGGTCATGGCGGGCTCCAATTCGCGTTCGTCGACACAGTGGCATTGCTCGCGTGCATGTCAATCAAACTAGTGTTGGCTCACATCCTCGGAAACTGGCACGGCTCCCTCATTTCTGGGTTCGACGTGTGTTCTAAAGCATAACTTGCCAATGCACGCCCAACGTCCGATGCTGGTCTGAATGCAGGAAACCGGCAATCTCTATGACTGGTCAATCCGAGAAACCAAAACTGTCTGTTGTCGCACAGAACACTTCGCAGCAGATCGAGACGAACGATGCGCAGCAGCAGGTTAATGCTGCGCTCCTCCAACTCGCTGCGAATATTATCCGCGTGGTACGCCGCGCCGGAAGGCCTGAGGAACTTCTTTCCCAATGCGCTGATGTCGTGAATTCTGCTGTCGATTATCGAGATGCCGCGGGCAGGCTGCCCTCGCCAGCTACATTGGCTTCAGCGATCCACCTGGAGCGCGAACTTATCGATTATGGTGATACCTTCTGGGCCGGCAGAAAGCTCGCATATAGGCGCATTGTCAGGGGCTCATTGCAAGTGGCGCGTCCCAGTTGCTGGGGCAACGTTTGCAGATCGATCGGGGCGAAGATGAGATCGACCACGCGATTGAGGAACTTGATCGCCTCCGTGAGGAAATCAGAAAGAAGCGAGCTGCGGAGCAACGCGCGGCGAGTCCGAAGGCTGCGACAGGACCGCGTCTATGATCAGGTGACTGGTATCTTTCAGATACTCAAAGAGTATGCCGTAAAACGCATCCACGCTCAGGATTGCATTCACGGCTAGGCGATAATCGTCGTCCTCCTCAATCGCCAATTTGAGGTTAGGTCTGGCGGCAGTCTCAAAAAAACCGGAAGGAGTCATTTTGCGCCGGATCATCCTTTAGCAGAAGGTTTGCCGGTGCCGTTCATTTGCGAGAGTCGAAAGCAGCGACAATGGCGCAGGCGATACGATTTCACAAATTCACCCTTGTTCGCTCCAACACCCGTAGCAAAGTGGGGACGAGATAGGCATGCCCTAGAATATCAATGCAAAAACAGCGGCATAGAAGAGATAAATGGCGGACAAGGTGGGATTCGAACCCACGGTACGCTTTCACGTACACACGCGTTCCAGGCGTGCGCCTTAAACCACTCGGCCACCTGTCCTTATTGGGTGTTCGCATCCGCAGAGGATGCAAATCGTCGGAACGGCGCGATATATACCGATGATTTTTCACCGATCAACCCAAATCTAACAGTTTTTTGACTTCTTCCGATAAAACTACGCGCAATGCCGTCCATTGCGCCGTCTCCGTTGCCAACCTATCTCTAGGTCTGAGTGGAGAATGGCGCGGCTCGCCGTATAATCAGGCCTATCCGTCGTCGGAGGAATCGATGCGTTTCTTGTTGCGTCTTGCCAGTCTGTTTGCGCTGGCAGTTGCGGTCATTGCCGGTACCATCGATTCGATCCAGTCCGTCGCATCCTCGCAAGTGATCATGACTCCGATGTCGGATGCATGGGAGGATGTCAGCCCCTCGACGCTTGTCGCGCTCCAGTCCTCCGTTTCCTATTACGTCCATCCGCGTTTCTACGCTTTCATCTTCCAATGGCTCATGCTGCAGCCGGCCTTTGCCGTGCTTCTGGTGCTGTCGCTGCTGCTGTGGATGATCGGCTACAAGAAGCCGCCGGTGGCAGGCCGTTTTACCGCCTGACAAACAGGGGCCGGAGGGTGTGGATGAGCGCAATCGGCAGCTACCAGAACGGGAAGATAATGGTGCCGATGACGCCAAGGCATTGGTTAGAAAATTCGCATTTTAGCAGTCGATTTGCCCAGAATTCAGCACCAAAGGACTGATTTTCGGCAATAATGGCAAATCTTTACCAACCGAAAAATTTCTGGTGAATTTTTCGCTGAGCCATGCAAGGATGCACGCAGCCAGGCCTCCGGGGGGAGGTCGGTGGTTCCGCAGACATGCCTGAAAAAGGCTTGCGGGAGGACCCCAAACAAATAGCAACAACAGGGCTGCAAACTCATGAAAAAATCCCTTCTCACCCTCCTTGCCGTGGCAGCGATGTCGACGACGGCGCTTGCCGCCGACATCAAGCCGGCTCTCGTTTACGGCACCGGAGGGAAGTTCGATAAATCCTTCAACGAAGCTGCCTTTAACGGCGCTGAAAAGTTCAAGAAGGAAACCGGCATCGCCTATCGCGATTTCGAGCCGACCGGCGACACCCAGGGCGAGCAGGCCATCCGCAACTTCGCAAGCCGCGGCTTCAACCCGGTTGTTGCCGTTTCCTTCGCCTGGACCTCGGCTGTCGAGAAGGTTGCCGCTGAATTCCCGGATACCAAGTTTATCATCGTTGACTCCGTCGTCGACAAGCCGAACGTCCGTTCCGTCCTCTACAAGGAAGAAGAAGGCTCCTACCTCGTCGGCGTTCTCGCCGGCATGGCGTCCAAGACCGGCAAGGTCGGTTTCGTCGGCGGCATGGACATTCCGCTGATCCGCAAGTTCGAATGCGGCTATGAGCAGGGCGCACGCGCCGTCAAGGCCGACGTCGAAGTCTTCCAGAACATGACCGGCACGACCGGTGCTGCCTGGAACGACCCGGTTCGCGGCGGCGAGCTTGCCAAGAACCAGATCGACCAGGGCGCAGACGTCGTTTACGCAGCAGCCGGTGCGACCGGTCTCGGCGTTCTGCAGACAGCAGCCGACAACAAGAAGCTGTCGATCGGCGTCGATTCCAACCAGAACCACCTGCATCCGGGTTCGGTCCTGACCTCGATGGTCAAGCGCGTCGATCTCGCCGTCTACAACGCCTATAATGACACCAAGAACGACAAGTTCACGGCTGGCGTCCAGTCTCTCGGCGTCAAGGAAGACGGCGTTGCCGCCGCGATGGACGAGAACAACAAGTCGCTGATCACGCCGGAAATGCAGGCCGCCGTCGACAAGGCCAGGGCCGACATCATTGCTGGCACCGTCAAGGTCCACGATTACACCACGGACAACGCCTGCCCGAAGTGAGTCGTAACTGAGATCGGGCGTATGGCGGACAAGGATTTTCGCCATACGCCCTTTTCTTATTTGGAGCCTGCTGTGACAGACCAGCCTGCTATCGAACTTGTCGGCATCGACAAGAAATTCGGCGCCGTTCACGCCAACAAGGACATCAACCTGACCGTTGCCAAGGGTTCGATCCATGGCATTATCGGGGAAAACGGCGCTGGCAAATCGACCCTGATGTCCATCATCTACGGTTTTTACCAGGCCGACAGCGGCGAGATCCGCGTCAACGGCCAGCCCATCACCATCAGGGACAGCCAGGCGGCCATCGCTGCCGGCATCGGCATGGTGCACCAGCATTTCATGCTGGTCGATAATTTCACCGTCCTCGAAAACATCATGCTCGGTGCCGAAGGCGGCGCGCTGCTGGCCAAGGGCGTGGCATCGGCCCGCGCCGAACTCAAGCGGCTGGAAACCGAGTACGGCCTGGAGGTCAACCCGGACGCGCTGATCGAGCAGCTCCCGGTCGGCCTGCAGCAGCGTGTTGAAATCCTGAAAGCCATGTATCGCGGCGCCGAGATCCTGATCCTCGATGAGCCGACGGGTGTACTGACCCCGGCCGAGGCCGATCACCTGTTCCGCATCCTCGGCGTGCTGCGCGACGAGGGCAAGACCGTTGTCCTCATCACCCACAAGCTGCGCGAGATCATGGCGATCACCGACACTGTCTCCGTCATGCGCCGCGGCGAGATGGTCGCCACCCGCAAGACCAGCGAGACCACGGTCGAAGAGCTTGCCGAACTCATGGTTGGCCGCCGTGTTCTGCTGCGCGTCCAGAAGGGCGAGGCAAAGCCTGCCGATGTCATGCTTTCCGTCCGCAACCTGACGGTCAAGGACAACAGAGGCGTGACTATGGTCGACAACGTCTCCTTCGATGTCCGCGCCGGCGAGATCGTCGGCATTGCCGGTGTCGCCGGCAATGGCCAGTCGGAACTGCTGGAAGCGATCGCCGGCATCCGCAAGCCCGCCTCCGGCGAAATCCTGCTCGACGGCCAGGCCATCGACAAGGCCGATCCGGCCCGTCTTCGCGAGCTTGGCCTCGCCCATATTCCCGAAGACCGCCACCATATGGGCCTCGTCCTGAAATTCGAAGAATATGAAAATGCCGTGCTCGGTTATCACCGCCGGCCGGCCTACAGTCGTGGCCCGCTGCTCGATCTCGAAGCCATCCGCAAGGATGCCATGGAGAAGATCGAGAAATACGATATTCGCCCGCCGAACCCGCGGCTGAAGACGGCGAATTTTTCCGGCGGCAACCAGCAGAAGATCGTCGTCGCCCGCGAGATCGAGCGCGATCCGAAGATGCTGATCATCGGCCAGCCGACCCGCGGCGTCGATATCGGCGCCATCGAATTCATCCATCGCCGGATTATCGAGATGCGCGATGCGGGCAAGGCCATCCTGCTCGTTTCCGTCGAGCTCGACGAAATCCGCGCCCTTTCAGACCGTATCCTTGTCATGTTCGCCGGCCACGTCGTCGGCGAGAAGACGCCCGATGCCGGTGAACAGACCCTCGGCCTGATGATGGCCGGCATTGCCGCGTGAGGCCTCGATGAGCACTGCTTCCGTAACACTACCGAGATGGATCAATTACGGTCTGATCCCTCTATTGAATCTGATCGTCGCCTTCCTGATCTCCGGCTTCGTCGTCTGGCTGATCGGCGAGAGCCCGCTGGCGGCGCTTTCGCTGCTCATCGAAGGTGCCTTCGGCAGCGGCGAGGGCATCGGCTTCACGCTCTATTACGCAACGAGCTTCATCTTCACCGGCCTTTCGGTTGCCGTCGCCATCCATGCCGGCCTCTTCAACATCGGCTCGGAAGGCCAGGCCTATATCGGCGGCCTTGGCTGTGCGCTGGTGGCGCTGGCGCTCGACAATTATGTGCCCTGGTATGTGACGATGCCGATCGCCGTTATCGGCGCCGGCCTTTTCGGCGCTGCCTGGGCCTTCATTCCCGCCTTTCTTCAGGCCAAGCGCGGCAGCCACATCGTCATCACGACGATCATGTTCAATTATATCGCCGCCGCCCTCATGGTCTATCTGCTGGTGCACGTGCTGATCGTGCCGGGCAAGATGGCGCCGGAAACCCGCACCTTCCTCGAAGGCGGACAACTTCCGAAGCTCGGCTGGGTCATGACGATGTTCGGAGCCAAGCTCGGTGCGGCCCCGTTCAACGTCTCCTTCATCATCGCGCTGTTTGCCGCCTGGTTCGTCTGGGTGCTGGTCTGGCGCAGCAAGCTCGGCTTTGACATGCGCACGCTGGGCATCAGCCCGACAGCTGCCGCCTATGCCGGCACGCCCCATGCGCGCACCATCATCATCGCCATGCTGCTCTCTGGCGCGCTTGCCGGCATGATGGCGCTGAACCCGGTCATGGGCTCGTCGGCCCGTCTGCAGGTGGAATTCGTCGGTGGCGCTGGCTTCGTCGGCATCGCCGTATCGCTGATGGGACGAAACCACCCGCTCGGTATTATCTTCGCCGCGATCCTTTTCGGCGTCCTTTATCAGGGCGGCGACTGGATTTCTTTCGAAATGCCCAACATCACCCGCGAGATGATCCTTGTCATTCAGGGTCTGGTGATCCTGTTTGCCGGCGCGCTGGAATATATGTTCCGCCCGGCGATGGCGCTCATCTACCAGCAGTTCAAGCGAGCCTGAGGAACAGACGATGGAATATTATGAAGTTTTCATCAATGTTCTGAGCTCGACGATCCGGCTCTCCATTCCGCTGATCTTCACCGCACTTGCCGGCCTGTTTTCCGAGCGCGCCGGCATTTTCGACATCGGTCTAGAAGGCAAGATGCTGGGCTCGGCCTTCGCCGCCGCCTGCATCGCCTATCTCACCGGCTCGGCCTGGGCAGGCCTCGGTGCCGGCGTGGTCTGCTCGGTGGCGTTGAGCCTCGTGCATGGCTTTGCCTCGATCACCAATCGCGGCAACCAGATCATCTCGGGGGTCGCCATCAACTTCTTCATCGCCGGTATCACCATCGTGCTCGGCCAGGCCTGGTTCGGGCAGGGCGGCCGCACACCGCAACTGGCACCCGACGCCCGTTTCGCGCCGATCATACTCCCCGGTGCCGATGCCATCCGTGAGGTGCCGATCATCGGCCCGCTCTATGCCGGCGTGATCTCCGGCAACAATATCCTCACCTACCTTGCCTTCCTCGCCGTGCCCTTCTCCTGGTGGGTGCTCTACCGCACGCGTTTTGGCCTGCGTCTTCGCGCCGTCGGTGAAAATCCGGGAGCGGTGGATACGGCAGGCATTTCCGTCTCCTGGCTGCGTTACCGCGCCGTCATGTGCGCCGGCATCCTCTGCGGCTTTGCCGGCACCTACCTGGCGATCGCCCAATCGGCTGCCTTCATCAAGGACATGTCGGCGGGCAAGGGCTATATCGCGCTCGCCGCTCTCGTCTTCGCCAAGTGGAGGCCGGTGCCTGTCATGTTCGCCTGCCTGCTTTTCGGCTTCCTCGATGCGCTGGCGAATTTCATGCAGGGCAAACAGGTGCCGCTGATCGGCGAAGTACCGGTACAGGTTTTCCAGGCTCTGCCCTATATCCTGACCTGTGTTCTGCTCGCCGGCTTCATCGGCGTTGCAATTCCGCCGAAGGCCGGCGGCGTGCCCTATGTGAAGGAGCGTTGATATGTCTCACGACCTGTTCGAAGCCGCCCGCGGCGCCATGGCCTTCGCGCATGCTCCTTATTCCAAGTTTCCCGTCGGCGCGGCAATCCGCGCCGAGGATGGCAAAGTCTATACCGGCGCCAATATCGAAAACCTCTCCTTCCCGCAGGGCTGGTGCGCCGAGCCGACGGCAATCAGCGCCATGATCATGGGTGGCGCCAAGAAGATCGTCGAAATGGCCGTCATCGCCGAAAAACTGCCGCTCTGCCCGCCCTGCGGCGGCTGCCGGCAGAAGATCTCGGAATTCGCCTCCAAGGACACGAAGATCTATCTTTGCGACGAAGCCGGCGTGAAGAAGACCATGACCATGGAAGAGCTTCTTCCCTTCAGTTTTGAGACGGAACTCGGATGATCGCGACCATCGATCTGCTCGCGGCTCTGCTCGGCGGGCTCAAACCGCGCTACGGCATCGTGCTCGGCTCGGGCCTCGGCTCGCTGGTCAGTGAGCTCACCGATGTCGTGCGTATTCCCTACAAGGATCTGCCGGGTTTTCCGGTCAGCGCCGTCTCCGGCCATGCCGGAGAGGTCGTCGCCGGTCATCTCGGCTCGGTGCCGGTCATCATGCTCTCCGGCCGTGTTCACTATTATGAAAAGGGCGATGCCAACGCCATGCGCCTGCCGATCGAGGTTCTGCAGGCGCTCGGCGTCGAGGCCCTGATTCTCACCAATTCGGCGGGTTCGCTGAAAGAGGACATACCGCCCGGTTCGGTCATGCAGATTGCCGATCACATCAATTATTCCGGCATGAATCCGCTGATCGGGCAAGAGAGCGACCACCGTTTCGTCGGCATGACCAATGCTTATGACGCCGAGCTTTCGGCTGCCATGCGAGATGCAGCAAAGACGCTTGATATCCCGCTCGCAAGCGGCGTCTACATGTGGTTCTCGGGCCCAAGCTTCGAGACGCCGGCCGAAATCCGCATGGCCCGTGTTCTCGGTGCCGATGCAGTCGGCATGTCGACTGTGCCTGAAGTCATCATTGCAAGAATGCTGGGCTTGAGGGTTGCGGCTGCCTCCGTAATCACCAACTATGGGGCTGGCATGACCGGAGACGAGCTCAGCCACGAGGAAACCAAGGACATGGCGCCGGTTGGCGGTGCCCGTCTTGCCGCTATACTCAAAGAAATGATTGCCGGAAACTGATTGCCGGTGGAGGAAGCGAATATGAATAGCCATTCCAGCCGCGAAACGGCAGCTGTCGCCCTTTCCCTTCTCGATCTTACCAATCTGAAGGACGACTGCACCCAGGAGCAGATCGATACGCTTTGCGCCCGCGCGCAGACACCCTATGGCAACAGTGCCGCAATCTGCATCTGGCCGCGTTTCGTCGCCCATGCCCGCATCCTGCTCGGCAAGGGCCACCCGGTCCGTATCGCGACCGTCGTCAATTTTCCCTCCGGCGACATGGAAATCGCTGATGTCGCCGCCGAAACGCGTGAGGCGATCGCCGATGGCGCCGATGAGATCGATCTCGTCATCCCCTATCGCAAGCTGATGGCAGGCAACGAGAAGGCCGTTACCGATATGGTCGCGGCCGTGCGCGCCGAGTGCGTTGCACCCGTGCTCCTGAAGGTCATCATCGAGACCGGCGAGCTGAAGGATGCCGCCCTCATCCGCCGTGCCTCGGAACTGGCGATCGAAGCGGGCGCCGATTTCATCAAGACCTCTACCGGCAAAGTTGCCGTCAACGCGACGCTGGAAGCAGCCGACATCATGATCCGCGCGATCAGAGAGAGCGGCCGCAAGGTGGGTTTCAAGCCGGCTGGCGGCATATCGACCGTTGCGGATGCTGCCCTTTATCTGAGCCTTGCGGAAACCATCATGACGCCGGACTGGGCGATGCCCTCCACGTTCCGTTTCGGTGCCTCCGGCCTGCTCGACAATATCCTCTCCGTGCTCAGCGGCACGGAGCCGAAGCCGGCGGCAGCCTCGAGCTATTGAGATGATCCCGCAGGAGATCATCCGCCAGAAGCGCAACGGCGCCGAACTGCCGACCGATGATATCGACGCCTTTATCGCAGCCCTGGCTGCCGGCAATCTGTCGGAAGGCCAAATCGGCGCCTTTGCCATGGCGGTCTGGTTCAAGGGCATGTCACGCACCGAGACCGTCGCGCTGACGCTTGCCATGGCGCGCTCCGGCGACATGCTCTCCTGGGAGGGCATCGATCGGCCAGTCGCGGACAAGCATTCGACCGGGGGAGTGGGCGACAACGTCTCGCTGGTGCTCGCCCCGATCGCTGCCGCCTGCGGTCTGGCCGTGCCGATGATTTCCGGCCGCGGCCTCGGTCATACCGGGGGAACGCTGGACAAGCTCGAATCCATTCCGGGCTATACGATCAACCCGGATGCCGCTCTCTTCCGCAAAGTGGTGAAGGAGGTCGGCTGCGCCATCATCGGCCCGACGGGTGCCTTGGCGCCGGCCGATGGCCGGCTCTATGCCGTGCGCGATGTGACGGCGACCGTCGATTCCATCCCGCTGATAACCGCCTCGATCCTGTCGAAGAAGCTTGCAGCCGGCCTTCAGACATTGGTGCTCGACGTCAAGACAGGTAACGGCGCCTTCATGGCCGATCCGGAGCAGGCAATCGTGCTGGCGCATTCGCTGGTCGAAGTAGCAAATGGCGCGGGCGTGAAGACATCTGCGCTGATCACGGACATGAACCAGCCGCTTGCCGATAGCGCCGGCAATGCCGTGGAAGTGCGCAACTGCCTCGATTTCCTGGCAGGTCGAAAGACCGGTACCCGCCTTGAAACCGTGGTGCTTGCCTTTGCCGCCGAGATGCTCGTGCAGTCGGGTATTGCGGGCTCGCTTATGGAGGCGGAGGGCAGGGCACAGGATGCTCTCTCTTCCGGCAAGGCTGCGGAGATCTTCGCGCGCATGGTGCATATGCTCGGCGGCCCGGCCGATCTTCTGGAACGGCCGGATGCCTATCTGCGTAAGGCACCGATCGAGCGGCCTGTTGCGGCATCGCGCACCGGCTGGCTCGCGGCCTGCGACGCCCGCGATGTGGGCGTGAGCGTGATCGACCTTGGCGGCGGGCGACGCCATCCGGCTGACAGGATCGACCACAGTGTCGGCTTCACCGGTCTGCTGCCGCTTGGAACGCGTGTGAATGAGGGCGATCCGATAGCGCTCGTTCACGCTGCCGACGAGGCTTCGGCCGAAGGGGCCGTCGTCGCACTTGCCGCAAACTATCGCATTGCCGACGAGAAGCCGGAACTTCCCCCTGTCATCGCCGGCCGTATCTGATCAGGAAAGGCTCTACTGCTTGAGGCTGAGTGAGCCGTCGGCGACGGAGTAGGAGGCAAGCTTCTGCAGGAAGCTCATGCCGACCAGCGTGCCGCTCAGCGCCTCGTCCTTCAGCACGAAGGCTTCGACGCTGCGAACGCGAATGCCGCCGATTTCCACGCGGTCGAGCATCACATGCGCTGCCTTGGTCTGGCCGTTTGCCGTATTGACGGCATAGCGGAAATCGAGTTGGTTGCCGGAAAAGCCGAGCCTGCGGGCGAGGCTTTCGTTCAGCGCGACATAGGTGGCGCCGGTATCGATCAGCCCCTGTACCGGCTTGCCGTTGATCCTGAAATTGCCGGTATAGTGGCCCTGAGCATCGGCCTGCAGGCGGATCATGCCGCCATCGGCGATCGTGGCCGACGTATCGGGTGCACTATCTTCGGTCGAGACGAAATTTGCGGAGATCGTATTGCCGGGCTGCTGCGTCGTGCGGGTGAGCAGAGAAGGCACTTGTGTCGCCAGCGCAGCCGCGATGCTGGCAAATATGACGGTACGCATGAGCATGAAACAGAAATCCTTCCTGTATAAACCCCGCCTCATGCGGGACCTCACGCTTCAAGCAGCTAAGCCATAAGTGCTGAAAAGTTGCTAACGGCGACACAAAAAAGGCCCGGAACGAACCGCCGGGCCTTGGAAGGTTTTCGAATTGGTAAAGGAAGCTGAAACTATTTGGTGCCGTACATCCGGTCGCCGGCATCGCCGAGACCGGGCACGATATAGCCCTTCTCGTTCAGATGGCTGTCGATCGCCGCCGTGAAGACCGGAACGTCGGGGTGGGCGGTACGGAAGTTCTTGATACCCTCGGGAGCGGCCAGCAGGCAGAGGAAGCGGATATTGTGTGCTCCGCGCTCCTTCAGCTTGTCGATGGCCGCAATCGAGGAGTTGCCGGTCGCAAGCATCGGGTCGACCACGATGATCAGGCGCTCGGCGACATCCTCGGGCGCCTTGAAGTAATATTCGACGGGCTGCAGCGTTTCATGGTCGCGATAGACGCCGATATGGGAAACACGGGCGGACGGCACGAGATCGAGCATGCCTTCCAGAAGACCGTTGCCGGCGCGCAGGATGGAGGCGAAAACCAGCTTCTTGCCTTCGAGGATCGGCGACTGCATCTGCTGGATCGGCGTTTCGATCGTCTCCATCGTCAGCTCCAGATCGCGGGTGACCTCATAACAAAGCAATGTCGAGATCTCGCGCAACAGCCGGCGGAAGCTGCCTGTCGAGGTTTCCTTGCGCCGCATGATGGTGAGTTTGTGCTGCACGAGCGGATGATCGATGACTGTGACGCCGTCCATAGGGAAACCTTCCAATTCTTTGTTCTTATCGGCTGTTTCTTTCATGGAAATCGTCTCCTCTGCAAGAGCGGAGGCGAATTCGCCTGGAGCATTAACAACCCCGCGCCGTTAAAGACGGGCAAGCAACGCCTGGCGGGTCTCTTCGTCGACGAAGGCTGCCTCGATGGCCGTTCGCGTCATAGCATTGATTTCAGCGTCACTGAAGGCGAAGGCCTCCGAGGCAAGCTCGTATTCCCGCTTGAGCGATGTGTGGAAAAATGGCGGATCGTCAGAGCTGATCGTCACCTTCACGCCCGCATCTCTCAGTCTGCCCAACGGGTGCGAGACGAAATCCGGAAAAACCTTGAGCGCGATATTCGAGCCGGGGCAGACCTCCAGTACCGTGCCGAGGTCTGCAAGCCGCTTGACGAGTTCGGCATCCTCGATTGCCCGCACACCGTGGCCGATACGCGAAGGGCGCACCTCATCCAATGCGTCCGAAACGCTGAAGGCGCCGCAAACTTCACCGGCATGGATGGTAAGGCCGAGCCCCGCATCGCGGGCGATGTCGAAGGCGCGCGCATAATCGGCAACGCGACCCATCCGCTCCTCGCCGGCGAGATTGAAGCCGGTGATCAGCGGGTTATTGGCCTTTGCCGCATATTCCGCAGCGCCGATCACGCTTTCCGGACCGAAATGCCGTTCCCCGGTCACGATCAGCCGCGCCTCGATGCCGCTTTTTGCCTTCGCCCGGCGGATGCCTTCGCAAACACCTGATATATAGGCGTCCGCACCGAGGCCGATGCGCTTGCCGTGGTCGGGCGAAACGATGAGCTCGCTGTAGATCGTACCGATGCCGGCAAGTTCTTCCAGATAGGTTTCCGTCAGCAGCGCGTAGTCTTCCTCGGTCTTGTAGACCTCGGAAACCTTGTCGTAACATTTGAGAAAGCTCGCGAAATCATGCCAGACATAGGCGCCGCCCTGCAGATGAGCGCTGATGTCGATGTTGTATTTGCGCGCTTGAGCCTCGGTCAGATCAGGGGGAGCAGCGCCCTCCAGATGGCAGTGCAGCTCGACCTTCCTCAAATGCGATGTCACAGAATACTCCTCCCATACTGTCCCGAGGGAATACCGAGATGCCGCGCAACGCTCTCGCCGATATCGGCATAGGTCCGGCGTATGCCGACCGAGCGCGATCTGATGCCGGGACCGTAGGCGATAACAGGCACGCGCTCGCGCGTATGGTCGGTGCCGCGCCAGGTCGGGTCGCAGCCGTGATCGGCGGTCAGGATCACGAGGTCGCCGGCCCGCAGCTTCCGGTGAACTTCCGTCAGGCGCGCGTCGAAGGCTTCGAGGGCTGCCGCATAACCCGGCACGTCGCGGCGATGGCCATACAGCATGTCGAAATCGACGAAATTGGTGAAGACGAGATCGCCGTCCTCCGCCTCGTCTATTGCAGCAAGGGAAGCATCCATCAGGGCATCGTTACCGTTAGCCTTGATGACCCGTGAAACGCCGTGATGGGCGAAGATATCGCCGATCTTGCCGATGGCGTGCACATTGCGGCCATGCTGGACGAGCCGGTCGAGCAGCGTCGGTTCTGGCGGCGGCACCGAGAAGTCGCGACGGTTGCCGGTTCTCTGGAAGGTCGCGGCGCTTTGGCCAATGAAGGGGCGCGCGATGACGCGGCCGATATTGTAGGGATCGAGAAGGCTGCGGGCGATCTGGCAGAAGTTGAGCAGGCGGTCGAGGCCGAAATAGACCTCATGAGCGGCCACCTGGAACACGGAATCCGAGGAAGTGTAGCAGATCGGCTTGCCGCTGAGCATATGCTCTTCGCCGTAACGGGCGATGATCTCGGTTCCCGAGGCATGGCAGTTGCCGAGAATGCCGGGCACATCAGCTGCGCGGCAGAGCGCGTCGACCAATTCCTGCGGAAAGGCATCGCCCTTATCAGGAAAATAGCCCCAATCGAAGGTAACAGGCGTTCCGGCGATTTCCCAGTGACCTGATGGCGTGTCCTTGCCGCGCGAGGTTTCGTTGGCAGCGCCATAGAGGCCGTAGATCTTGTCCGGCAACGGCATGCCGGCGGGAAACTGGCCGGAGGCCGCCCGCGCAATATGCAGCAGCCCGAGCGCCGACATGTTCGGGAGTGCAAGGGGGCCGGAACGCAGGCCGGCTCGGTCGCCAGCACCTGCCGCACAGAATTCGGCGATATGGCCGAGCGTATCGGCGCCTTCATCGCCATAGGCTGCCGCATCCGGCGCTCCGCCGACACCGAAGGAATCCAGAACGAAGAGAAAGGCACGCGCCATTTTTCACCCGTATTAACTGCTGTCGTCAGCGTATGGCTGGAACGATCCGACTGGCGCACAGCCATATAATGACGGGAACCGCTTGGCAAATTTGAGGTGTGGAACTTAAAGTTTGGCAGGCGGATCCGAAGGATCGCGACACGCTTTAGCAATCGCCGCAGGGAATATTGTCGTTTTGCCGCTGGCGATAGAAATAGCTGCGGCTGATCGTGATGGTGCGCGTCTCCGCCGGCAAGAAGCTGGGAGCAAAGACGAGCAGCGTATAGGGCGTGCTGAGCTCGGTGCGGATGAGGAAGCTGTTTGCCTTCTTCATTTCCGTCGGCACATCGGAAACCGCGCTGTTCTTGGCATAGGGTGCTGCACCGCTTGGGGCCCAGGACCAAAGAACCGTGGGATTGGCGCTGCCGTCGATCTGGATTGCCGTGACCTTCAATGAGAGACCGGAACTGTCATAAGGCGCAAAGATCGCCGGGGCGGCTTTGGCGATATCTGTGAGCGAGCTTTTGGTAACGCTCTGCTGCTGGGTAATGATATCGGCGATCGAGCCGGCGGCACGTGTCGTGCGCTTGCTGATGTTGAGCCCGAGCGTGATCTCGAATGCGCCGAGATAGAGCATGATCAGAACCGGGAAGATGATTGCAAACTCGATGGCGCCCACGCCCTTCCGGTCGCGTACGAAGCGCCGCGCCGTCGAGGCCAGCGACATGAGAAGTCCGCGACGCGCCATTATGGATATTGCTCATTCTGGAAAGCCGCCGCCGCGACGATCAGATATTCGCTCGGCATGGAACTGCCGACTGGGCGAAGGCCGGTGACATAAGGACGGACGAGATCGACGATGATGGACCAGCGATAATAGGCCCGCACCATGTTGATCGAACCGGGGCCGCCGGGCGTGAACTTGAAGTCTGAGATCTTTAGATCGGAGTATTTATCTGAAGACACTCGGGGGATCGTCGTCGGGATCGAGGCAAAGGTCGTGAAGCTCCGCACATCCAGATAGAGCTTGCCGGGTGTCGCCGCCTCCGTCGCCGAGCAGCGGATGATGATCGAGATCTCGTCGCAGAAGGCCTGCCGGAACTGCGTCTGCGTAAAAGAGCCGGGACGTGTGGGATCGAATGTGATCTGCCCCGTCCGTATCTGACGGCTCATCGTGTCGACGGCGTTCGAGACGAGTTGCTCCGCCGCAAAGGCGATGAAGGTTTCCAGGATGGCGAATATGACGATGAAATAGGGAATGGCCAGCAGCGCAAACTCGATCGCGGCGGAGCCGTCACGCGAGCGGGCCAGGGCGCGAAGTCTGGATAAACGGAGGGACGCACGCACCTTGCCCGTCTCCTGCTCACTGATCGCCATAGTCTGGCCCCGAAAATGTTCTTCGGGCGCCACACTAAGGCGCGTTCGTTGATATTCCGTTTCAGGCCGGAGCAACTATTTTAACGAATAGGCGTGAGCTGAGCGTATATTGATCAGTTTCCGGAAGCCGCTCCACCCTGCTGTGAATGCTGTTCGCAATTGGGCGTGCAGGAAAGAACCGAGCGCTCCGTCTGGCGAAAGACGCGCACTGTGTTGCCTTCATCGATGGAGACGAGAATGCGTTCGTCCAGAATGGCGTTTCCATCGATATCGAGCAGCACGATATTGGTCGTGCCGAAGGCGCGGCCCGTCAATACGATTGTCTTGGCGTCGGCGACAGTCGCATCGGCAACCTTGGAATTGCCGACGATGACCTTGCTGACCGGCCGGTCGAGCTTCAGGACGCGCGCGTGATCCATATAGACGCGCAGCATGTCTTCCTGGGCGGAGGCCGCGGATGCCGTAAGAGCCGCAATCACCCAGGCAAAGAAAACGGTCTTGCCGTTCGATGGCATTTTGGCCCTCTTTCACGATCGTAATGCTAATTGCAGATAGAATGGAAAAAAATGGTGAACGAAGCTTTAAGCTCTCCATGTCATGTTCATGAGTGAGGCGCTCTGGATTGTTTCGGTACGCTTCGATGAGGCATGAAATCGACGGGCAGCAGAAATTCGTGCCATTTCTGGATGGCTTGAAAGCTATTGTGCCACTTTGCTCCCGGAATTCCTTAGAAATGCAAGCAATGCCGTAAGGAGTTACTTACCCTGACTGGGCCGGTTGTCTCGTTTACACCTTGTTAACGTATTTCATTAAGTCGATGGAAACGGCCATTCGCTAGGTTGCAGCCATCCGATCAACGGCAACAGTTGGCGGACGTGCTGAACATCAACTGGAGTTAGAGGTAACCATGACCAAGCTTTTTAGCCGTTTTCTGAAGGATGAATCCGGCGCGACCGCAATCGAATACGGCCTGATCGCCGCCCTCATTTCCGTAGCCCTCGTTGCTGGCGCCACCACGCTCGGCGGCAAGATTGGCGACACGTTCAACAACCTTGGCGGCCAGATGGAGGCCGCTGCCACCAAGGCCAAGCTCCCTACTACTCCGGCACCGCAGGAATAAGGTTTGCCACAAGGCATGCTGTAGGTAAGGGCTGGATTTGATCTGGCCGACACGTGGAGCGGGCTCACAGCTGAACGGCGGTGAGCCTTTTCGACTCCTGCATGATCGGGTGAGAATATGATAGCAGCTGCAGTTTTTGTGATACTGCCACTCTGCCTCGCCATGGCGGCATTCTCGGATCTGTTCACCATGACGATCCCGAACCGCGTTTCCTTGATCCTCATTGCCTCGTTCTTCATCCTGGCCCCGTTATCCGGCCTCGGATGGGGTGTGATCGGCATGCATCTTGCCGGCGCAGCCGTCGTCTTTTGCGTCTGCTTTGCTCTCTTTGCCCTCAACGTTATGGGTGGTGGAGACGCCAAGCTTTTGAGTGCGACCGCACTCTGGTTCGGCTTCAGCTCATCTCTTCTTTTCCTGATGGCCGATGTTGGGATGATCGGCGGTCTCCTGACTTTGCTGATTTTGTTGGTCAGGTCGCAATCCAACATCATCCTCGCTATCGGCCTGCCTGTTCCCAATTCGCTCCTGCTGGCCAAGAAGATCCCCTATGGCATTGCCATCGCGATCGGCGGCTTCATGGCCTTTCCGTCCTCGCCGCTGTTCATCGCAGCACTGGAAAGCCTGAAATGACGGCATTTTAATCGGTCGTTAACTTAAAATGTAAGTGTTCCATTAACTATAATTACACCAATTCCTGAGCATTCTGCGGGGCGAACGCGTTGTGCCCTAAGGAATGATCGATGAAGCCGGCCCGCCTTATTATTTTAGCTGTCGCCGTGGTGGCAGCCGGCCTTGCCGGTCTTCTTGCGATGAACATGGCCGGTAGTGGCGGTGTCGTAACGAAAGTCCAATCCGTCATCGAGAAGGAGCCGACTGTTAACGTCCTGGTCTCCAGCGCCAATCTTCCTGTCGGCGCGCGGCTGGATGAGAACGCCGTCCACTGGATGGCCTGGCCCCAGAATGGCATTGTCCAGGGCTTCATTACCGAGACCGATCGGCCGGACGCGATCAAGGATCTGCAGGGCGCCGTCGTGCGCTTGCCCGTCTTCGAGGGCGAACCCATCCGCCCGGAAAAGGTCGCCGATTCCAACAGCCGTATCCTGTCCTCGCTGCTGCCAGCCGGCAAGCGCGCCGTGGCGACAGAGATTTCCGTCGCGACTGGTGCGGGCGGCTTCATCCTCCCCAATGATCGCGTCGACGTCAACATGGTGCGCAAAGGGCAGGGCACGGACAAATACATAACCGAAACCGTGCTGAGCAATGTCCGTGTTCTCGCCATCGACCAGCAGATCGAGGAAAAGGAAGACGGCACCAAGGCAGCGGTCGGCACGACAGCAACGCTGGAACTGACTCCCGACCAGACCAAGGTTCTGGCCGTCGCCCAGCAGATGGCCGATCGCCTTTCGCTTGCCTTGCGCTCCGTCGCCGATGCGCGGGAGCAGGACACCAGCGCGGCAGATTATCTGCTCAGCGGCGATAACGGCAGCGCACTCATCCAAGTCATCAAGTCCGGCTCCATCGTCACGGATGCCACCGGCTCAGTGAAGCCGGAGTAAGGGAAATGCAGATGGGCAACTCAACACAGCGCACCAGGCTTTTCCTGACCGGCTGCCTTTCCCTGGCAATGGCAGCGACAGGCGTTGCGCCGCTCTCCTTCGTCGCATCCTCGGGCGTCGAACAAGCCAATGCCGCGTCGGAAAGCCTCATCCGCATATCGCAGGGTGGCCCCGGCGCGCATCGCCGCGTGAAGCTCGGTCTCAACAAGGCCGTCGTCGTCGATCTGCCTGATGACGCGCACGATATTCTCGTTTCCGACCCGGTTATGGCCGATGCCGTGACCCGTACCTCGCGGCGCATCTACCTGTTCGGCAAGAAGGTCGGACAGACCAATATTTTCGTATTCGGCGCCAGCGGCGAAGAGGTCGTCAGCCTCGATGTCGAGATCGAGCGCGACGTCTCCGGTCTCGAGACCAATCTGCGCCGCTTCATCCCGGATTCCGCCATCAAGGTCGAGATCGTTTCCGACAATATCGTGCTGACCGGTACCGTTCGTACACCTCAGGATGCCACCCAGGCAGCAGCGCTCGCCAAGGCCTTCCTGAAAGGCGGTGAGGCCACGACGCGCACGGAAAGTATTTCCGGCAGCGGTGGAGACAATTCGGTTGCGCTGTTTAACGAAGGCCGTCAGGAGTCCCAGGTCGTCAACCTCCTGAAGATCGAGGGCGAAGACCAAGTCACGCTCAAGGTCACGATCGCCGAGGTCCGCCGTGAAGTCTTGAAACAGCTTGGCTTCGACAATCTCGTCACCAATTCCTCGGGCATGACAGTCGCCCAGCTCGGCAGCCCGTCCGCCGATAGCGCCACATCCGTCGTTGGCGGCGGCCTCGCCGCACTCTTCAAGAACTCGATCGGCAAGTATGATATTTCGACCTATCTGAATGCGCTGGAACAGGGCAAGGTCGTCCGCACGCTGGCCGAACCCACGTTGACGGCGATTTCCGGCCAGGCTGCGACTTTCAATTCCGGCGGTCAGGTTCTTTACTCGACGACAGACAATAACGGCAACGTCACCGTCGTTCCCTATGACTACGGCATCAATCTGGCCTTCAAGCCGCTGGTCCTTTCATCCGGCCGCATCAGCCTGCAGATCAACACAAACGTCTCGGAGCCGGCGCCGTCGGTATCGGGTGCTGCGCCGACCTATCAGCGCCGCTCGGCACAGACCTCGGTCGAGCTTCCCTCGGGTGGCTCGATCGCTCTTGCGGGCCTCATCCGCGACAACATCTCCCAGACGATGAACGGGACACCCGGCGTCTCGAAAATCCCGCTTCTCGGCACGCTCTTCCGCCAGAAGGGGGTCGAACGCCAGGAAACGGAACTCGTCATCATCGCGACGCCCTATCTGGTGCGTCCGGTGGCGCGCAATCAGCTTAACAGGCCGGATGACAATTTCAGCCCGACGAATGATGCGTCCGCCTTCTTCATGAACCGCGTCAACAAGGTTTACGGCAGCTCTCAGGCGCCTGTTGCCGATGCGCAGTTCCACGGTTCCATCGGATTTATCTACAAATGAGCGGGGCACGGTCTGAACCGATGAAAACGAACAGAGATCAGGCGATGGTCCATTGGAGCCCGAAACATTCCCGCACGACGAAGCCTCTGCTCGTGGCTGCATCACTCGCCGTTGCAATTCTTTCCGGCTGCGCCGGCCCGCGTGATCAGCTGACGACCGGCGGTATTCCCGATGACTACCGGGAGCGCCATCCCATCGTCGTGACAGAAGCCGAACAGACGGTTGATATTCCCGTTGCCTCCAGCGATCGCCGCCTGACGATCGCCCAGCGCGAGTTGATCCGCGGCTTTGCGCAAAACTACGTGTCACGCGCGTCTGGCCCCGTCTACATCCTGTCTCCCGAGGGGTCGGCGAATGCAGGAGCGGCCCGCGCCCTGCGCAGCCAGGTTCGTGCCGAACTTGCTTCGCGTGGCATTGCCAGCAACAAGATCATCAATACGTCTTATGCGGCAACCGGCGTTCTCGACGCCGCGCCGATACGCTTGAGCTTCACTGGCACGACGGCGGTAACGACCCAGTGCGGCCAATGGCCGAAGGATATCTCGGCAGATTTCACCAACCAGAATTACTACAATTTCGGCTGTGCCTCGCAGAACAACCTCGCCGCCCAGGTCGCCAATCCGGGAGATTTCGTCGCTCCCCGCGGCATGACCCCGATCGACGCAGAGCAGCGTAACGAGGTGATCAAGGAATACCGCGGGACAGAAGAATGAGCACCGTCGATTACGAGATCAAGAACACCAGCGAGCTCCGCCATGCCGAAGAGGCGATGCGCATGGGCGAGTTGGAAAACATGCGGCCGCTGCCGCGCATCTCCGTTCATGCCTTTTGCGAAAGCGAGGGGTTGCAGCGGGTCATGGAACGCTGTGCCAATGACCGGCGCATGTCGAAGGTCAGCCTGCGCATCACCAGCGGCGGCACGGCTGCCGCCGCAAACATGTTCTCAGGCGCACCGACGCCGAACCTGATCATCCTTGAAACCAGGGCGAACCCGGCCAACCTGCTTGCCGAGCTCGCACCGCTCGCCTACGTCTGCGATCCCTCGACCAAGGTCATCATCGTCGGCTACTACAACGATATCGGTCTCTACCGCGATCTGATCCGCAACGGCATTTCCGAATATATCGTCCAACCCGTCGCCATGCCCGACATCATGGGGGCGATGGCGGCGATTTTCGTCGATCCGGAAGCCGAGCCGCTTGGCCGCTCCATCGCCTTCATTGGCGCCAAGGGCGGGGTCGGGGCCTCGACGATCGCCCATAATTGCGCCTTCGGCATCTCCAACCTGTTCTCGACCGAGACGATCCTGGCCGATCTCGACCTGCCCTATGGCACGGCGAACATCGATTTCGATCAGGATCCGGCCCAGGGCATTGCCGAGGCCGTCTTTGCGCCGGAGCGGCTTGACGAGGTTTTCCTCGATCGCCTGCTGACCAAGTGCTCGGAGCATCTTTCACTGCTGGCCGCTCCCTCGCTTCTCGACCGCGCCTATGATTTCGAGGGCCAAGCCTTCCAGCCGGTGATGGATGTGCTGCAGCGCAGCGCGCCTGTAACGGTGCTCGACGTTCCGCATGCCTGGTCGGACTGGACCCGTACGGTACTGTCAAGCGCCGACGAAGTGGTTATCTGCGCGGTTCCCGATCTCGCCAACCTGCGCAACACCAAGAACATGCTTGATGCGCTCCGTAAGATACGCCCGAACGACAAGGTGCCGCATCTCATTCTCAATCAGGTCGGTATGCCGAAGCGGCCGGAAATCTCGGTTTCCGATTTCTGCGAGCCGCTGGAAGTCGAACCGATTGCCATCATTCCCTTCGATATCGCCCTCTTCGGAAACGCCGCCAACAGTGGCCGGATGATTTCGGAGGTCGATCCGAAATCTCCGACGTCGGAGACTTTTTCGCAGATCTCGCACATCGTCACCGGTCGCGTGGCAATCAAGAAATCCAGGAAGGGCGGCCTTCTCGGCCTTCTGAAGCGTAAGTGAACGAGTAGAATTGGATCGGATCAATGTTCGGAAAACGCGGAAATGAAGGTTTCGGAAAGGCCGGTGTCGGCGGTGTCGCCGCTCCACCGCCGCCGATGCCGGCTGCCGCCCCGGCAGCCTCATCCGGTCCCGCAGTGCTCGTCGAGCCGTCGCGCGAGCCTGTCCGCCAGCAGGTGGCGCCGCCGCCGATGCAGACGCCGCAGCGCAAGCGCCCCGCCCGCACGGACGAATATTACGATACCAAGGCGCAGGTTTTTTCCGCGCTGATCGATACGATCGACCTCTCGCAGCTTTCCAAGCTGGACGGCGAAAGCGCGCGCGAGGAAATCCGCGATATCGTCAACGATATCATCACCATCAAGAATTTTGCGATGTCGATCTCCGAGCAGGAGGAACTGCTCGAGGATATCTGCAATGACGTGCTGGGCTACGGTCCGCTGGAGCCGCTGCTGGCGCGCGACGACATTGCCGACATCATGGTCAACGGTGCGGGTCAGACCTTCATCGAAGTCGGCGGCAAGACTATCGAATCCGAAATCCGCTTCCGCGACAATTCGCAGCTTCTTTCGATCTGCCAGCGCATCGTCAGCCAGGTCGGCCGTCGTGTCGATGAATCGAGCCCGATCTGCGACGCGCGCCTGCCTGACGGCTCACGTGTCAACGTCATTGCGCCACCGCTTTCCATCGATGGCCCGGCACTCACCATCCGCAAATTCAAGAAGGACAAGCTGACGCTTGATCAGCTGGTGCGCTTCGGCGCGATCACGCCCGAAGGCGCGACCATCCTGCAGATCATCGGCCGCGTCCGCTGCAACATCATCATCTCCGGCGGTACGGGTTCCGGCAAGACCACGCTTCTGAACTGCCTGACGAACTACATCGACCGCGACGAGCGCGTTATCACCTGCGAGGATACGGCCGAACTGCAGCTCCAGCAACCGCATGTCGTGCGTCTCGAAACCCGCCCGCCGAACATCGAAGGCGAGGGCGAGATCACCATGCGCGATCTGGTCAAGAACTGCCTGCGCATGCGTCCCGAACGCATCATCGTCGGCGAAGTGCGCGGACCGGAGGTTTTCGACCTCCTGCAGGCCATGAACACCGGCCACGATGGCTCCATGGGCACGATCCACGCCAACAACCCACGCGAATGCTTGAGCCGTATGGAATCGATGATCGCCATGGGTGGCTTCACCTTGCCCGCAAAGACCGTGCGCGAGATCATCTCCTCCTCGATTGATGTCATCATCCAGGCGCAGCGCCTGCGCGACGGTTCGCGTCGCATCACCCAGATCACCGAGGTGGTCGGGATGGAAGGTGACGTCATCATCACCCAGGACCTGATGCGCTACGAGATCGAAGGCGAGGACGCCAGCGGTCGTCTGATTGGCCGCCATATGTCCGCCGGTATCGGCAAGCCGCATTTCTGGGATCGCGCCCGCTATTACAACGAAGAAAAACGCCTCGCCGCCGCGCTCGACGAGATGGAATCGAAATCGAAGGATTGAGATGTTCGGCATCGATCCGACAGTGCTGGCAATTGTCGTTCTCGCAGCCGTTGCGGCGGCCGCGGTAAGCTATGCCGTATTGTTCTCTCGTATCGAGAGCGACAAGAAATCGGCAAGCCGCATCAACCGCGTCAAATCGGCCGAACTCGATCGTACCAAGGTCAAGGCCGCCCGCGACCGTGTGCAGGAACTGTCGAAGCGCCGCAAATCGATGCAGGACAGCCTGAAGGATCTCGAAAAGCGGCAGCACGAAAAGACCAAGAAGACACTGTCGCTGAAATCCCGCCTGGTGCAGGCGGGACTGCCGATCACGCCCGTCCGTTTCTATCTTTTCAGCGCGCTCTTCGCGTTTGTGCTGCTGGTCGTGCTTTTCATCGTCGGCGCATCGACACCGATCATGCTTGGCGTGCCCGTGGCCGCAGGGCTTGGTCTGCCGCGCTGGGTGCTGGGCTTCCTCGTCTCGCGCCGCCAGAACAAGTTCCTCGATGAATTTCCGAATGCGCTCGACGTCATCGTCCGCTCCATCCGCTCCGGCCTCCCGCTGAACGATGCGATCCGCCTCGTTGCGACCGAGGGGGTCGAGCCCGTCAAGGGCGAATTCCGCCGTATCGTCGAATCGCAGCAGGTGGGTCTCAGCGTGCCCGAAGCCTGTGCCCGCATGACCAATCAGATGCCGTTGCAGGAGGTCAATTTCTTCGCGATCGTCATCGCCATCCAGTCGCAGGCCGGCGGCAACCTGTCGGAAGCGATCGGCAATCTCTCCAAGGTGCTGCGCGACCGCAAGAAGATGAAGGCCAAGGTGAAGGCGCTGTCGATGGAAGCCAAGGCATCTGCCGTCATCATCGGCGCCCTTCCATTCATCGTTGCCACGCTCGTCTACCTGACGTCGCCGCAATACATGATGATCCTGTTCACCGATCCGCGCGGCCACTTCATCATGGGCTTTTCGGCGGTCTGGATGTCGATCGGCATCTTCGTGATGCGCAATATGATCAACTTCGATATCTAGCGGGAGCAAAGCAGCATGTCGCAGGAACTCGCCGCAACATTGACCGACCCCGCCATGATCGTCGCGGTGCTCGTCGCCATCGCCGTCTTTGCCACCTTCTACACGCTTGCCGTTCCCTTTTTCGAGCGCGGCGATCTCAACAAGCGCATGAAGGCTGTCTCGACCGAGCGCGAGCAGATCCGCGCCCGCGAGCGCGCCCGTATGAATGCCGACGTCGGCGGCAAGGCCACGCTCAGAAGCCAGAACAACCGGCCCGTCCGCCAGATCGTCGAGCGTTTCAACCTGCGTAAGGCGCTCGTCGACGACAACACGATGAACAAGCTGCGCGCAGCTGGCTTTCGCTCGGAAAACGCGTTGAACACCTTCCTCGTCGCGCGCTTTCTTCTGCCGTTTCTCTTCCTGGCCGTTGCCGCATTCTGGATGTTCGGACTCGGCAACCTTGCGGAGAAGGGCCTGCCGATACGGGTCTTCATCGTCATCGGCATCGCCTATATCGGCTTCTATGCACCGAATATCTATATCTCCAACCGTATGGGCAAGCGTCAGCTATCCATCAAGCGCGCCTGGCCGGACGCGCTGGACATGATGCTGATTTGCGTGGAATCGGGCATTTCCATCGAAGCGGCCATGCGTCGCGTCTCCGAAGAGCTCGGCGAACAATCGCCACCGCTTGCCGAAGAAATGGTGCTGACGACCGCTGAGCTCTCCTTCCTGCCGGATCGCCGCGCCGCACTCGAGAATCTCGCAACCCGCACCCAGATCGATCTCGTTCGTTCGGTCACCCAGGCGCTGATGCAGGCGGACCGCTACGGTACGCCCATTGCGACGGCGCTGCGCGTGCTTGCGCAGGAAGGCCGCGACGAACGTATGAACGAGGCGGAAAAGAAGGCTGCTGCCCTGCCACCGAAGCTGACCGTTCCGATGATCCTCTTCTTCCTGCCGGTATTGATCGCCGTCATCCTTGGTCCCGCCGGCATCCAGGTTGCCGACAGGTTCTGACGCTTGCCGCCGTCAAGAGATCCGATGACCCCGCTTTTCCGCGTGACTGGCGAAACGGATGGCGACCCATCGATAAGGGCGGAACTTCGCGCCACCCGCTTGGCAACCCTTGATCACATGAGCAATACCGGCAAAACTATACAGCGGTTTTGCGTCTGGAATTGTGTGAAAATGGAGTTTTGCCATGTCCTCTCTGGGCATCTTTATCAGCATCATCAGCGCTTTGATGATCGGCGCTATGAGCCCCGGTCCGAGTTTCGTCGTCGTCTCGCGGATTGCCATTTCCCGTTCCCGCTTTGACGGACTTGCCGCTGCACTCGGCATGGGCATCGGCGGCGTGACCTTCGCTATCCTTGCGCTTGCCGGCTTGACGGCGCTGCTTTCACAATTCGAGTGGCTCTATCTGGTGTTGAAGATCGCTGGCGGAGCCTACCTGCTCTACATCGCCTTCGCGATCTGGAAGGGAGCAAGCGAGCCGCTTGTATTGTCGGGCGATGTCGCCGGCAAAAGCGTGCCGGCACGCAGTTTTACGGCTGCTCTGTTGACGCAGTTGAGCAATCCGAAGACGATTGTTGTCTACGCCAGCATCTTTGCAGCACTGCTGCCCAAAACCGTGCCGGCGGAGCTTTTGCTGGCGCTGCCGGTGGGCGTCTTCCTGGTGGAGGCGGGATGGTATGCGATTGTGGCATTTGCCTTCTCGGCCCATCATCCGCGAAAGCTCTATATCGCCGCCAAGGTCTGGATCGACAGGGCGGCAGGCGCTGTCATGGCCGGCCTTGGCCTGCGTCTCATCCTCTCGGGACTGAGCAGCAAATAGGTCAGTTGGTACTGGCGGCGGCAGACGACGTCGTGTCTTTTGCCGCGAGCTTCTGCCAGGAATTCTGCTGGGAAAGCATGCCGCGCAGATAGGCGACATTCGCATCGGCCTGCTGCGGCGAAAGCTCGCGCCGCGCAATCTGCTCTGCCTCGGGGAATCTGCCCTGCAGGCCGACGACGAGGGCGAGGTTCTGGCGCACGCGGCTGTCGGCGGAAGGCTGGCCGGCGGCCGAGCGCAGATAGGTTTCCGCCGTGCGCAGATCGCCCGTCAGAAGATAGGACATGCCGAGGTTGGAAAGGATCGACGGCTCGTTCGGCTGAATATCGAGCGCATCGCGGTAGCGCTGGCGTGCGTCGCTTGGCTTGCCCATCTGATCGAGGATCGCGCCTTCCGCCGAGATCAGCCGCCAGTCGGGCCGATCGGGTGTCTGTGCCCTGCCGATCGTATCCAGCGCCTGCTGAAGCTGCCCCGCAGCGGCCTGCGCCTTGCCGTAGGCGGCAAGCACGTTGCGATCACTGGGATTGGCGATGGCAACCTGCTGCATGACGGCAAGCGCTTGCGCGTCGCGTCCGTTCATCCGCAGCAGATTGGCATAGTTTACGCCGTTGACGGGATCGCGCGGATTCTTCTCATAGGCCCGGCCGACGCGGTCGATGGCGGCCCGCAATTCGTTGGCATCCATCTGCTCGACTGGCCTGTCGAGTTTCGGGATCGAACCGGTTGTCATCCGATCCTTTGATGTCGTCGAGCAGCCGCCGAGGGCGAGCATGGCGAGAAGAGCCACGGTTCCCTGAAAAACACGCTTCTTATAAGGGGTAGAGGCCGAGAAGGGCATTGCGCGTTCCTGAATAAATCGGCGCCTGACCTCGAAGCGGAACAGGGAAAGGTTTGACGCAATCTTCGCTCCAGCAATAGTCTGTTAACCCTAACAGACCGTTAAGAAATGATTCTGCCCCGCCGCTTAAGGACAATCATGGCCCCCTTCCAGTTCATCGAAAGACCCACGCCTTTCAACACCAAGGGTGGGTCGACGCTGCCCATCTTCGCTGTCACGCCCGCCCATATCGAAACCGGCACGATCGATCCGATCGCGCTCGATTGGGCCGGCAAGGCCGGCTACAAGGCGGAAAGCGGCTCGGTGCTGCTGATCCCCACCGCCGAGGGTCACCTCGGCGGCGCGCTCTTCGGGCTCGGCAGTAATCCGTCGGAACAGCCTTTTATAACCGGCAAGCTAGCCCGCGCACTTCCGGCCGGCGACTGGCACATCGAGACCGCACCGCTGACGGCCAACCGCCTGGCGCTCGGCTTCGGTCTCGGCAGCTACCGCTTTGACCGCTACAAGTCTGAAAAATCCCCGGCTGCGACGCTGATGATCCCGCGCGATGCAGACGGCAACGAGATCAAGCGCCAGCTCGCCGGCGTCTTCCTCGCCCGCGACCTCATCAACACGCCGACCAACGACATGGGTCCGGAACAGCTCGAAGCCGCCTTCCGTGGCTTGGCCCAGCACTACAAGGCGGAGATGTCGGTCATCATTGGCGACGACCTGCTCAAGGAAAACTTCCCGCTCGTCCACACTGTCGGCCGCGCCAGCGCCGATGCGCCGCGCCTTCTGGAGCTGCGCTGGGGCAAGAAGGGCCACCGCAAGGTGACGCTGGTCGGCAAGGGCGTCTGCTTCGATACAGGCGGTCTCGACATCAAGCCGGCTTCCTCCATGCTGCTGATGAAGAAGGACATGGGCGGTGCCGCGAACGTCATGGGCTTGGCGCTCATGATCATGGATGCCAAGCTGAAGGTGGATTTGCGCGTCATCATCCCGGTCGTCGAGAATTCCATCTCGTCGAATGCCTTCCGCCCCGGCGATATCTACAAGAGCCGCAAGGGCCTGACGGTCCAGATCGACAATACCGATGCCGAAGGCCGCCTGATTCTGGCCGATGCGCTCGCTTATGCCGACGAGGAAGAACCCGATCTGCTGATCGACATGGCGACCCTGACGGGTGCCGCTCGCGTTGCCCTCGGCCCCGATCTGCCGCCCTTCTTCACCGATGATGCGATCCTCGCTCACGACTTGACGGAGGCAAGCCTCGAGACGGACGATCCGCTCTGGCGGCTGCCGCTTTACGCCGGCTACGAGAAGGACATCCGCACCAAGTTTGCCGATATCACCAATGCTCCGGCGGGCGGCATGGCCGGTGCGATCACCGCAGCACTCTTCCTGAAGCGCTTCGTCAGCAAAGCAAAGAGCTGGGCGCATTTCGATATCTACGGTTGGGCGCCGAACGAGCGCGCGCATTCGCCGGGTGGCGGTGAGGCGCAGGCCATCCGCGCGCTATACCATCACATTCGCCACAGCGTCCGCTGAGCCGATCGTTAAAATTTTATTCACCTTGCGAGGCGGCATTTTGTGCCGCCTCTTGCTTGCGCGTTGTAACTGCCGGAAAATGAAACGTTAGCGTAACGATTTCCGGAGGGGCCGTGCCGATTGAACTGACCGCCTCGCAGGCGCTTGGCCTCTGGCACAGTGTGGCGCTCAACCAGGTTCGTCACGACAACAGAGATTTGACGTTGCGCCAGATGGCGATCCTGCTGCATATCTATCTGGTGCCGCCGCCGCATACCGTGCGCGGACTGGCTGCGACGCTGAACGTGACGAAGCCGGTCATCACCCGGGCGCTGGATACGATGGGGGAAATGGGCCTCGTCGATCGCGTCCGCGACGATGCCGACCGGCGCAACGTCATCATCAAGCGCACCGTTGGCGGTGCGCTCTATCTCGAAAAGCTCGGCGACCTCGTGCGCGAGCAGGGCCGCAAGCTTTCGGTCTGAATGGCCCCCGACTGAAAGGGCCATCTGAAAGGCCCATCTGAAAGGAATGTCATGACGATGCTCGACCGCCGCCTCCACGCCTATCGCCCGGATCTCGCGGAAGCCGGCCTCGAGGGCAAGGTCGAAGCGACGCGTTTCGTCAGCGGCACGCCGGCCCGTGTCTGCGTCCCGGTCGTTGCCTTGCGCCCCCAGCCGGACTTTGCCCGTGGCATCGACACGGAACTGCTTTATGGCGAGGATATCACGATATTCGATCGCGCTGACGGCTGGTGCTGGGTCAAAGCCGCATCGGATGGCTATGTCGGCTACTTGCCCGAGGACGCAATTGCAGAAGCAGCGACGACCTCGACCCACATCGTCGTTCCGCAGCGCACCTTCCTCTATCCCGAACCGGAATTGCGTAAACCCTATAAGACGGTGCTTTCCATGGGTAGCCGCGTTCATATTGCCGGCGAAGCGGAAGCGCGTGGCAATCGCTATCTGGTCCTCGATGACGGCACTGCGATCTTCTCGAAGCACCTGCTGCCGCTGGGTGCCTTGGACGGCCAGGATTATGTCGATATCGCCGCCCGCTTTCTGGAAACGCCCTATCTCTGGGGCGGCCGTTCAGGCCTCGGTATCGATTGCTCCGGCCTCGTCCAGCTTGCGCTGCAGATGACCGGCAGAAGCGCGCCGCGGGATACAGACATGCAGGCGGCGGGCCTCGGCGAGCCGATCGAGCGCTCGGATGTGCGCCGCGGTGATCTAGTCTTCTGGAAGGGGCATGTTGCGATTTTCGAAGATCCCGAAACCATCATCCATGCCAACGGCCATACGATGACCGTTGCGCGCGAGAATTTCGAGGCGGCCGTCGAGCGCATCGGCTGGCTATACGAGCAGCCGACCGGCTATCGCCGTCCGTTCTGACGTTACCTGCAATCGTCAGGCCGCTGGCGGCTTTGGCCAGTCTTTCACGCCACCCGTCCAGTTTTCGAAGGCTTTCGAGAGCCTGAGCACCCGCATGTCATCGAAGCGCGGCCCGACGATCTGCAGGCCGATCGGCATGCCGGATTTCGAGAAGCCGCAATTGATCGATGACGCCGGCTGGTCCGACATGTTCCACGGCACCGTGAAGGCGATATGCTCGAAGGGCAGCTTCGGATCGTTGGTCGGCGAGGGCCATTCGGCCGGATAGGAGACGATCGGATTGGTCGGTGACAACACCGCATCGACCTCGGTGAAAAGCCGGCCGCAGGTCTTGCGCATCTCGATCGTCTGATTGAAACCCTTGACGGCGTCCACGCCGCTGACATCGGCACCGCCCTTCGCCCACTCGTAGATATAGGGAAGAATACTCTCGCGGCGTTCCTCGCTGAGCCCGGCAATGTCGCCCCAGAAACGCGCGCGCCAGAAAGTGTCGAGCCCATCCAGCATGGCGCGCGTCAGCACCGGTGCGGCTGGAACGATCGTTGCCCCGGCCTTCTCGAAGAGCCTAGCTGCTTCTTCGACGGCTATCCTCACATCTTCATCGACCGCAAGACCGCAGCCGGCATCGAGCATCAGCCCGATCCGCATGCCGCTGACATCGATATCGAGGTCCATCCAGTCGAAGTCATTCGGCGGCAGGCTGGTGCCGTCGCGCCAGTCGGGACGGGAAAGGGTCGCCATCGAATAGGCGGCATCCTCCACGGTGCGGGTCATCGGCCCCGCACAGCGCCCGACATAATAGGGATCGACCGGAATGCGCCCATGGCTTGGCTTGAAGCCGAAGACGCCAGTCCAGCCCGCCGGCAGGCGCACAGAGCCGCCAATATCGGTGCCGACATGCAGCGGCCCGTAGCCGGCAGCGGTTGCCGCCGAGGCGCCAGCGCTCGAACCGCCGGGGTTTTGCGTAATGTCCCAGGGATTGCGGCTCAGAGGATGAAAGCTGGAAAGGCCCGAAGAGAGCATGCCGTAATCGGGGCAGGTCGTCTTGGCGAAGATGATTGCGCCGTCCTCCCGCAGACGAGCCGCCGCCGGGGCATCCGCTTCCGCGGGCTTCAGTTCGATCGCTTTCGTGCCAAGCGGTACTGGCTGGCCTTTGGTCGCGATCAGCTCTTTCAGCGTGACCGGGATACCGTCCAGTGGACCGAGTGTTCCGCCTTTCATCCAGCGTTCGCTCGATGCCTTCGCCTGCTCGCGCGCCGCCTGCGGATCGTAGAGATAAAGCGCTGCGATCGAAGGTTCCCAGGCGTCGATATGCCTTTCGAGGGCAAGCCAGTATTCGAGCGGCGAGAGGCTTTTGTCAGTGAAGCGCCGCCTGAGTTCGTGGATGGTGAAATCGGTATCTGGCATGGTCTGGTCTTTCGGGCGTTTTGTCTTGGGAGGACATCAGCGGCTCGCTTCGCGCGGGTCGAAAAGATCACGCAGCCCGTCGCCCAGCATGTTGAAGCCGAAGACGGTGAGCGCGATCGCAAGGCCGGGCATAATCGCCAGCCAAGGGGCCAGCGAAAGGAAGGTCTGGGCATCCGCCAGCATTCGCCCCCAGGTCGGCGCCGGCGGCGCCATGCCGAGGCCGAGGAAGGAAAGGCCGGCCTCGGTAAGAATCGCCAAGCCGAGCTGGATCGCTGCATGCACAATGATCTGGCTTATGATGTTCGGCAGCACATGTCGGACCGAGATCGTGAAGCGGCTGTTGCCGATCGCCTGCGCCGCCAGAACGTAATCTCGGCTCCAGGCCTGCAAGGAGGTAGCGAGCGTCACGCGGGCAAAGACAGGTACCATGAAGACCGCGATTGCCGTGATGGCGGTAAAGCGCCCCGGTCCCAGAAAGGCGCCGAGGATCATGGCCGAAAGGATCGGAGGTAGGGCGAAGATCACGTCGCAGGCGCGCATCATCAGCGTCTCATAGGGGCCACGGATCGCAGCCGCGGAAATGCCGGCGATCGAGCCAAGCGTCCCACCGATGGCGACCGCGCTGACGGCGATAGACAGCGAATTCCAGCATCCGACCATCAGCATGGAGAGCACATCGCGGCCGAACTGGTCCGTGCCAAGCAGGCCGAAGGCAAGCGGCGGCTGCAGCTTGTGAATGATCTGCATCTTTGCCGGAGGCAGCGGCGTCCAGAAGAGCGACAGCAGGGCAATGGCAGCGAGAAAGCCGACGATGATGGTCCCGACGATCAGGTTCTTTCGTCGGCTAAGCCTGAAGCTACGGCGTCGCGGAACGACGGCGGAGGAGACGATGGGTGCCATCATGCCGCCTTTCGCATGCGCGGATCGATCATGAGATAGGAGAGATCGACGATGAAGTTCATGACGATGACGAGGCCCGCGAAGAACAGCACGACATCCTGCATGACAACGATGTCGCGCTGCGACAGCGCCTGAAAGGCAAGCCGCCCGAGGCCGGGAAGGTTGAAGACGTTTTCGACCAGCACCGCGCCGGCGACGAGAAAGGTGAATTGCAGCCCTAGGATGGTCAGGATCGGGACCAGTGCATTCGGCACGATATGCCGCCAGAGCACGGTGCTGCGCGCCAATCCTTTGGCGACGGCCGTACGGGCGAAATCCTCATGCATTGTGTCGAGCACGGCAGATCGCGTCACGCGCGTCAGCACTCCGGCTTGCGGCAGAGCCAGCGCTACGGCCGGCATCACCAGCGCCTGCAATGCAGGCAGAAGCCCGGCGTCCCATCCCGGAAAACCGCCTGCCGGCATGAGACCGAGCGTAGTGGAAAACAGGATGATGAGCAGCAGCGCCACCCAGAAGGCCGGCACGGCGATGCTCACCTGCGAGAAGACCGTGGCGATCGCATCGACGATACCGCCGCGCCGCGCCGCGGCCAGCACGCCGAGCGGCAAGGCAATCAGCACGGAGAGCATGATGGCGATCAGCGCGAGCGGCAGCGTCACGGCCAGTCGCTCGATAATCAGCCCGGCGACCGGAACGCCATAGGTGTAGGATTGTCCGAGATTGCCCGAGAAGACACCGGCAAGCCATTGGCCGTAACGAAACAGAAGCGGCTGGTCTAGGCCGAGCTCATGCCGCAGCGCCGTCAGTGTCTCCGGGCTTGCCGAGGTGCCGAGCATGATCGAAGCAGGATCACCGGGCAGCAGATCCATGACGGCGAAGATCACCAGCGACACGACGAGAAGAGTGATGACGAGGCCGGCGAGGCGGCGGGAAAGCAGTGCGATCATATCGTCTTCATCACCCTGTCAGTCGCCGCCCGCACTCGGTTGTTCAATCTTCCCAGGAAACGTTGCTGAGAACGTTGGAAGGGATCGGCTCGTTCTCCCACAGGCCCTTCAGCTTCTTGTCCCAGACGCCGAGCTTGGGCATGACGAAGAGGTAGAGCGCCGGCACTTCCTCGGCGAGGATCTTCTGTGCCTCGCCGTAGATCTTGGCCTGTTCGGCCGTATCAGTAGTCTCCTGCACCTTCTTCATGAGATCGTTGAAGGCGGGGTTCTTGTAGTTGAAGTAATAGGGATCACGCGAATAGACATCGATGTCCATCGGCTCGGCATGGGCAACGATCGTCATGTCGTAATCGCGGCTGGTCATCACATCCTTCACCCACTTTGCCGGAAATTCCGTGGGCTCGATGTTAACAGTCACGCCGATTTCGGCAAACATCGCCTGCATCACCTGCGCGCTACGTGGAGCATAGGCCATCTGCGGCGATTTGATCGTGAAGGTGAAACCACTGGGATAACCGGCCTCCGCAAGCAGTGCCCTCGCCTTTTCGACATTGTAAGGCAGCACGCCTGTCATGTCCTGATAACCGGGATCGTTCGGCGTATAGTGGCTGCCGATCGCCGTGCCGAGGCCGGACCAAGCACCGTCGATGACGGTCTGGCGGTCGATTGCCATCATCAGTGCCTGGCGCACGCGTTTGTCGTCGAAAGGCTTGCGGGCATTGTTCATGCCGGCAACGACCTTGAGCTCGGTATTGCCGACCTTGGTCGCGAGACGCGCGTCGCCATCGAAGGAGCTCATCAGCTCGGGTGCTGCGAATTCCGGAAAGGCGTCGAGATCGCCGGATTTCAGCGCTGCCGCCTGTGCTTGCGGATCGTTGATGAAGCGGAAGGTGACCTTGTCGAGCTTGGCCGCACCCACCTTGTTCCAGTAATCGGTATTCTTGATCAGTTCCACGTGGTCGCCCTTGGCCCAGGTGGAGAATTTGAACGGCCCGGTACCGACAGGCGTCGTCTTGTCGTCGGCTGCAGACTTCGGTCCGACCATGACGGAAGCCGGCCAGCCGAGCCAGTAGATCAGGCTGCCGGTCGGGCTGGAAAGATGCAGCACCAGTGTTTCGGCATCCGGCGTATCGATGGAGGCGATCGACGCGAAGAAGCGCTTCTGCGGATTGACGGAATCCTTGCCGCGGGCGCGGTCGAGAGCGAACTTGGCGGCGGCCGAATCAAAAGCCTCGCCGTCGTGGAATTTCACGCCGCTCTGCAGCTTGAACGTATAGGCCAGGCCATCGGGGGAAATTTCCCAGCTCTTGGCGAGCTGCGGCTGCACTTTACCGGTCTCGTCGATACTGACCAGTCCTTCGAAAATGTTCTGCCAGGTCACCTGGCCGATGGCGACAGGTGCAGCGATCGTCGGGTCAAGGCCGGTTGGCTCGACGCTCATCCCGAGATTGAGTGTGGTCTTGGCGGCTTCGGCGGGCGTCAGCGCCAGCATCATGATGCCGGCGGAAAGCGCCGCACCCATGGAAAGACGCCGCATGAGACGCGCCGACGGCGCGAGCGAAACCTTGATCATCCTGTTCCCCTGTTTGGTTCCGCTGCTGGACGGATCCCTTTTGCGAGTAGAGTGACACTACGGCAGTGCACACACAATGACGATTTTGTGTGCTCAGCGTAGCCGAAAAAGCTACACCGCAATTCTTGCCGTGATGCAAGTCCGCGAGTTCTACTCTTTGCTGTCGGTCTTGCGGTTCGATTGCTCGCGCATGAAGCGTTCGATGAAATCGAGAAGCTTGGTTGCGGCAAAGGAAAGCTGTCGATCGGGCGCCACGCAGAGATCGACATGCGTGCGGATACTGGTCTTGCCGGCAAGGGGAATGGCGCAGAGCTGCCCGGCCTCGATCTCGCGGCGAACGGTCAGCGCCGGCAGCAGCGTCACCGCTGCGTTGCTCAACACCAGTTCTTTGAGCATCTCCAGCGAACTCGTCACGAAAACCGGATCGAGGCTCAGCCCTTCCTTGTCGAAGAGCGCGTCGAAGGCCTGGCGAAAGCCGAAGGATTGATCGGGCAGAGCCAGCGCGTAATCGGCCAATTCCTTCAGGGGAATATCCGGACGCGCCGCAGCTGGATGGCTCGGTGAAGTGATGAGGTCGTAGGCGATTTCCGAGCGCAGCCGCACCTTGGTGCCGGACATCGGCGGCGCAAACAGAGTCACCGCAATATCGGCTTCCGCGCTGTTTACGGCTTCGATGGCCGCCCGTGCGCTGGTGATCGTCACGGCAAAGCGCAGCTTGGGATATTTCAGGCTGAACTCGGCCAGCGCAGGCGCAAGCAGATTAGCGACGGTCGCGCCGTTTGCGTAAATGTTGACACGGCCGCGCTGCAGGCCTTTCAGATCCTCGATCAGCTGCTGTACATGGTCGAGCTCGCGCAGGGTGCGCCCGGCACGCGCCGCCAGCAGCTCGCCGGCAGCCGTCAGCTTCACACCGCGGGCGCTGCGTTCCACAAGGGGCGCGCCGAAGTGGTATTCGAGGTTCTCGATCTGCCGGCTGATGGCCGTCGGCGCGACATTCAGGTTTTCGGCGGCCTGGCGCATGGAGTTGGTTCGCACCAGCTCGTCGAAATACATCAGCGCCCGAATCTGCATTCACCCGTTCTCCGCCGTGAGGCTCTTTTATGTAATCTAGGCAACTAGCGTCCGGCCGGATAGCGGTCGCGCCATGCCATCAGCGCATCCGGCACCGGAAGCGCCGTCGCCTCGTAGACGCCGCGCGCGATCGCCCGCGCCATAACGATCCCGGCCAGATGACACAATTCCATCAGGCTTGCCATGTCGTTGCGCTTCTGCCGGCCGGTGGAGGCCGCAAAAATCGTATCGCCGTCGAGCGGCAGGTGGGCGGGCAGCACCGCACGCGCCAGCCCGTCATGGGCGGCGATGGAAAGCCGGTGCGCCTCCGCCTTGATCAGCGATGCATCGGTGACGATGGCGCCGATCGTCGTGGCCGTCGTCTTCACGCCCTTCAGCCGCAGGCTATGGTCCATCAGGCTGGGCAAGCCGAGCCCGCCGAATTCTGCATTCTGCTCGAAGGGGGCGGCCCAGAAATGCGGGCCTTCGCCGATCGTCGCCGTACCGACGGCATTGACGGCGACGATGGCCGCGATGCGATGCCCGGCGCTGCTGACCGCACTTGCCGAGCCGAGCCCGCCCTTGAAGGTCGCGGTCGTTGCCCCCGTGCCCGCACCAACAGTGCCGAGATCGAACGCGCCCTTGCAGGCGGCTTTCACGGCCTCATAGCCCATCTCGCGATAGGGCGAATGCACGCCCCAATCCTTGTCGCCGCCATTAAGCAGATCCATCAGGATCGCCTGGGGCACGATCGGAATGCGAACCGGGCCGACCTGAAATCCACGTCCCATCTCTCGCAAGCCTGCTTGCACGCCGCCCGCAGCGTCGAGACCGAAGGCCGATCCGCCCGACAGCACGAAGGCGTCGACAGCATCGACGACCATGGAAGGGTCGAGCAGCGCTGTATCGCGCCCGCCCGGCGCACCGCCGAGCACGCTGCCGGAAGCTACTGCCGCTTCATCGAAGACGATGGCCGTGACGCCAGAACCAAGCGAGAGGTCGGTTGCGTGGCCGACGGAGACGCCTTCGATATCGGTGAGGAGGTTGAGAAGATCGGACAAGCGCTGGCTCCTGTCTTGAAGGGAAGCGCGCCGATAGGAAGTCAAATGCGTTTAAAAGACAAGACCGGCCCGTTTTGCCGGGCCGGTCGGAAATCCTCTGAGTATTAAAGCCGCGTTCTGCGTTAGGCATGAAGGGGCTTCGGGTGGCGGCGGGTCATCAGGTCGTGAATGGCCAGCTTCACCTCGGCGGGCGAGCTGAAATGCTGCTCGTCGAGGTCATGGACATGGAACTTGACGGCAATGAACTTCAACCGGTCATCGTCCGGAATGACGATCCCGACCGGGATGCCTGCATATTCGATAACTTCTTTTTTCATGCGTAGAACTCCTGCCGCGCGGATGCGCTGGCTATGGCGAATTGACTTGTCTGTTACCGTTGAAAGGGGACGAACGTCACATTCGACAGTTCGGGCGGGAGAGGGCGCCCGGACGGTCATTGCCAAGCACAGATCGCCCAAGGACTCTGGCGAGAATTGCGAAATCGATCATGTCTCGTTCCTTGTATTGGCGTTGCACTTGCGTGGTCCCGGTAGAGCCCGGGGCCGGTGAAAGACCATCTCTTTAATCTACTAACTTAGTAGAGAATAGCCGATGGCCTATAAGAAACATATTCCGAAACGTGTCAAAATATCGGCGATCCGAAAAATTTCATTCCATCGCACGTCGGTTTGCAGAAAGAAATCTATCACGTCTTCGTGCAACCCATGTGACGGTCCGAGTAGTCTCGTAATCGCCGAAGCAGACATAGGAGGCCGATCTGATTCCGGCAATGGGGCGTTTGGTTAAAATTTGGAAAGCCTTGAAAAGACCGAATTAGTAAACGGCTGGAGCCCTCGTCTACCAGCCTTCCCGAAGCACCTTTTCCAGCATATCGGCGAAGAAATCGGCGCTTTGTTCGGTGAGGCAGAGCGGCGGCTTGATCTTCAACACATTCAGGTGATCACCTGTCGGCTGCATGATGACGCCGAGTTCCAGCAGCCGGTCGCAGATCGCCACCGTCTCTTCGGTCGCCGGCTCCAGCGTCGTCCTGTCGCGCACGAATTCGAGGCCGAGATAGAGGCCCATTCCATGCACGGCGCCGACAATCGGATAGCTGTCGATGAGTGCCGCCAGTCGCGCCTTCAGATGGTCGCCCACCTCCCGGGCATTGTCCTGCAGCCGCTCCTCGGCCATGACGTCGAGAACCGTCATGCCGGCAACGCAACTGACCGGGCTGCCGCCGGCCGAGGAGAAGAAATAACCTTCCTTCTCCAGCGAAGCGGCGATCTCCTTCGTCGTGATGACGGCGCCGAGCGGATGGCCGTCACCCATGCCCTTGGCGATGGTGATGATATCGGGCACGACGCCTTGCTGCTCGAAACCCCAGAAATAATGGCCGAGCCGCCCGTAGCCCACCTGCACTTCGTCGGCGATGCAGAGGCCGCCGCGCTCTCGCACGTGCCGGTAGACCTCCGTGAGATAGCCGTCGGGCAGTGGAATGCCGCCGGCATTGCCATAGACAGATTCGGCAATGAAGCCGGCCAGCCCTTCGCTCTTGGCATCGATGGCTTCCAGCACCGGTGTTATCGTGCCGAGATAATCCGCTGCGGTTTCCGGCCCACGGAACTGGCCGCGATAGGTATTGGGCGAGACGACGGCGTGAACCCAGTCCGGCCGTGTCGTCAGCGCCTGCGGATTGTCGGCGACAGAGGTGGAGACGGCATCGCTTGCCACCGACCAGCCGTGATAGCCCTCCAGCAGGCAGAGCATGTTGCGTTGGCCGCTATGCGTCCAGGCAAGCCGCAACGCCAGGTCGTTGGCTTCCGAGCCGCTGTTGACGAGGAAGACGGCATCCATGCCGTCGGGCGCCAGCGATGCTAGGCTCTCGGAGAATTCCGCGACGGCGGCATAGTGGAAGCGCGAATTGGTGTTCAGCATCAGCCATTGCTGGCCGATCGCTTCCGCCATGCGCGGATGACCATGGCCGAGGATCGTGACATTGTTGACCATGTCGAGATAGGCGCGACCCTCGATATCGAAGAGATGCTCCTTCCAGCCGCGCTCGACCTGCGGCGGGTGCGCGTAATAATTCTTCTGCGGACTGGCGAAATGTGCCTGCCGCAGCTCGAGAAGCGTTGCCGTTTCGGGTTTTGGTGCATCGGCACCCGGCCCGAGGAGCACCGAAGGCGAGGGGCAGAGCGCGGACCACGCCTCGGCTTGTTGCGGTGTCGAAAAGAGTGGCGGCTCGAAGCCGGCGATGCTGCAAAGCTGCAGCCGCAATCCGCCGAGCGAGGACGTCTCGCCGGAGACCGTGCCGAGCCCCTGACCGGCGGCGACCTCGCTGCCGTCCTCGACTGAAAGTTCGATGCCGTCGATATGCAGTTTCATATCGGCGCCTGTGAGGACCAGATGCTGGTCGTACCAGGTGATCCGACCGGCAAAGGGTGCGGCAACGAGGCTGCCCGCTGCAAGGCAGATATCCATATGCAGGGCATAGGTCGCCTGGGCTTTTGCACGGTGCAGGCCGGCGCGGGACAGGCGATATTCGCCGTAACGCGTCGCCGCGGTTCCCGTTTCCGCCGCCGCGCGGGCAAGAAGCCGCCAGTCCATATCGGTCGCCAGCCAGTTACCGTCAGAAAAATGCGGGCTCTGCACACCGAGATCGACATAGGCGATGGATGCAGGATCGATCTCCGGCAAGAGCGGCTGCCAGTCCGTCGTATCGACACCGGCAATATCGAGACCGGCCGCTTTCAGGATAGCCGCTTCCATCAGTTCGAACGGTACGGACATCGCCGTATCGAAAATGCGCCGTTCGCCCTCCAGATTTCCTCTGACATAGTCATTATCGGGATCGATTGCGATCTGCTGCTCGCTGCTGGCGACGAGAATGACGGCGCGCGCCACGATGAGCGGCCAGAGCGCCTTCAGCTCGTCATCCATCAACGGGTAAATCTCGTGATAGGCTTTCACCGCCGGCAGGATGTAAAAGGGATCGCCATCTGCCTGATGCAGCAGAGAGGCGCAGGTCACGGCAAGGTCGCCGACCAGCCAGCCGCGGATGATGTCGCCGAAATCGATCACGCCGTCGGGAACGGGCCGCCCATGCACATCAGGGCGGCTGACGACATTATCACCGGTCACGTCGTGATGAACCGCCTGAAGCCGCAGCGACGGCGCAAGCGGCTGGATGCGGCGCACAGCCATGACCATCGTCTTGGCGATCCTGTCGCGCGCGGCGCTGTCGGTAATGGAGGAAAGCAGTTGCACGGCCACGGGCCCGGCGCGGCGCAGGTCCCATTGCAGGCTGCGGTCGAGCCCGGGATGGCTAAAATCGGCAAGCGCCTCAGCCAGTCGCGCGCAGAGCGCACCGAGCGCCGCGACCGAGGTGGGCGCCAGATAGGCGCGGTGGGTCAGGCCTTCGCCTTCGAGATATTCCAGCAAACGGACCTGGTAATCCTGCTCCCGCACGTTGACGGAAACGATCTCCTGCCCTTCGGTGGACGCCATCACGTTTGGAACACGCGGCGCATCCGCCTTGGCGCGTAAATGATGGATCGCCGCATTCTGCGCCTCGAGTTCCTCGGTCGCATAGGCGGCATGGCAGATCTTCAGCACATAGCGGCCGTCTTCCGTGTCGAGCCGGTAGTTGCGGTCCTGCTGGCTGCCGAGTTCGGACAGCGTGCCGGAAAGCCCGTAGTGGGAAAGAAGGATATCCGTGGCTTCGGAAGCGGTAACATCGGGGCGCGGCAGCGCCATGCGGTCAACAAGCGCTTCGTCGGTCATGGCACCCCTCCGCAGCATGATTCGATTACCTAATGAAACAGATAATCAAGCACTTGCCGACAAGCAACGGAAGATTGCGCCAGCCGCGGATTTAGGGGAAGTGCGTTGTTTGCCTCAACCCATGCGTTCGGAGGCATAGCTGCCGGGGCTGGCGGGGAAGACGATCGTGCGGTTGCCGTTGAGGAAGACGCGGCGATGGATATGCGCATGGATGGCGCGCGCCAGCACCTGGCTTTCGACATCGCGGCCGATCGAGACATAGTCTTCGGCGCTCTGCGCATGGGTGATGCGAGCAGTGTCCTGCTCGATGATCGGGCCTTCGTCGAGATCGGCCGTCACGTAATGCGCTGTCGCGCCGATCAGCTTCACGCCGCGCTCATAGGCCTGTTTGTAAGGGTTGGCGCCCTTGAAGCTCGGCAGGAAGGAGTGGTGGATGTTGATGATACGGCCTGACATCTTCCGGCACATCGCATCCGACAGCACCTGCATGTAGCGGGCAAGCACGATGAGTTCGGTGCCGGTCTGCTCGACGATGTCGAGGATCTGGGCTTCGGCCTGCGGCTTGTTTTCCTTCGTCACCTTGATGTGGTGGAAGGGAATGTCGTGGTTGACCACGACTTTCTGGTATTCGAAATGGTTGGAGACGACGCCGACGATGTCGATCGGCAGCGCACCGATCTTCCAGCGGTAGAGCAGGTCGTTGAGACAGTGGCCGAAGCGGGAGACCATCAGAAGCACCTTCAGGCGCTCGCTCCCGTCATGTACCTCCGCATCCATGCCGAACTTCTCGTAGATCGGCTTGAAGCCTTCGCGGATCTCGGCAAGCGTTGCACCCTCTTCGGAAATGAAGCTGACGCGCATGAAGAACTTGCCGGTATCGAGGTCGTCGAACTGCGAACTATCGATGATGTTGCAACCCTTTTCGGCGAGATAGGTCGAAATCGCCGCCACGACGCCGCGCGTCGACTTGCAGGTTACCGTCAATACGTAGTCCGTCATGTCCTCTTCCCTCTCTTAAGCCGCCGGGCCGTCCTTAGATCAAACCCCCGGCCGCGAACAGGCCGGCAAGCTTTCATTTCTGCAATAAATTGCAAGCCGAACCTTCATGCCTGCGGCATTTGCTTTCATGGCCGCAAGCTTATGACAGGACGCGCGGGATTCCGTTCTGCCTGCGCCGTTCGAAATCCCGTCCTCGCCCTCTGATAGTTTGAGGTCAGACGGCCGGCCGGCTGGCGACCCGGACTTTTCTGCGCGGCGTGATGATTTCGTGAATGATCGCTCCCACGATGGAGGAGAGCGCGAGGCAGAGGATCACGAAGATGACAGGCTGCTGAAGCGCGCCGACCGGGAAATGATTGGCGATGATCCGGAGGAAAGCCAGCGTGAAGGCATGCGTGATGTAGATCTCGTATGAGGCGTCGCCGAGATAGTTGAGCCAGCGCACAAAGGGAAGTTTCGAAAAGTCGATGGAAATAGCGCTATAGACGATGAAGATTGCCGGTATGCCCCAGCCATAATAACGGTCTCCAGGCCGCACCAGATCCTCGTTGATGAAGAGGAAGGCGAAGCCGACAGCAAGCAGAGCCCAGGCCCAGCGCTGCGGCAGCAGAAGCTTCTGGCCATAGAGCCAGCCGAGCGCCACGCCGGCCAGGAATTCCAGGATGATGGGTTCGCCATAGAATTTAGTGGCTGTCGTTTCCGGCAGCAGGTGGCAGACGATCAGGATGGCTGCAAAGGCACCGAAGAGGGCGGGCAGGCGATAGTCCTCGCGGATCGGCAATAGCAGCGCGAAGACGAAATAGAAGAACATCTCATAATTCAGCGTCCAGCCGGGCACGATGACGGGCGCGATCATCGTCGGGTCGACCGGATTGATCCAGGGCAGGAACAGCATCGAGGCCATGAGATGCGGCAGATCGAAAACGGTAGACTTGAGAAGCGACGGTGCGATAAGCGCGACAGCCGCCGAAAATAGCGTCGCCAGCCAGTAGAGCGGCACGATCCTCTTGACGCGCTTGCGGACGAAATCGACCGGCGTCATGTTTCGTCCGCTTGTCGTCAGCCACATCACGAAGCCGCTGAGCACGAAGAAGATATCGACACCCGTTTCGCCATAGATGAACGAGGTCGCGTCTATGGCGGGATTGACCTTGGCAAGCTGCAGGATCGCGTGGAAATAGACGACCATCAGCGCCGCGATGGCACGCAGATATTGCAGCTGGACAAGCATCTGGTGTCTTGCTCCCACAGGCTCTGCGGATCGCCCTTCAGGCAAGCCGCTTCGTCAACTCAGTACATTTGCCGGACGACCCTGCCGGATACGTGGCGTGTCGCGGAAACGCATGAACCCGATGACAAGCCAGACGAGACCGGCGATCTTCATCGAGAAGATTGCCGTTCCCCCGATCATCATATTCAGAAAAATGAAAAGAGAAAGTGAATGGGCGCAGCGCCTTTGTGCCGGGGTCGTGCCCGCGGGAAACAGGCAGACGAAGAGCCAGAAGGCGATGACGCCGAAGATCGTTGCGCCATAGACGAGGTAGACATAGCCGCTATCGGCGAATTCGGCGACTTTATCGACGGAAAGCCCGAGGATCGCCAGTGGATCGAGATCCATCAGTTTCTTCATCGTCAGATTGATGCGCCCGGTGAAATTGTCGCCGATCGCATTGGGGTCCTTCATGTAGACAAGAAAGCCGGCGCAAACGATGAGCGGCATCAGCGCCAGATTGAAAGCCTTGGGGATTCTGGGAAAGACGAAATAGCCGCCGATACAGCAGATGCAGAAGATGAGCATCGTGCGGGTATCATTGGTCGTGAGGATCAGCAGCGCTGTCGCAATGGCCAGCGCCCGGTCGATCCGCGTCAGCCGTTCCCACATCGAAATAAGGTAGATCGCGATCACGCCACAGAAATTGGCGAGCGACACCTGCTCCAGAAAGATCGAGGACGAGCGGTGATCGATGATGCCGAATGAGAATCGGCCGGGAAAGCCGAGTGCATTCTGGAACAGGCCCGTCGTGTTGAAACTGAGCGGCTTCAGCCCGCGCGTGTTGGCGAAATAGTCCGAGGGATGCACGATACTGACATAGAAGGGCACGCTGATGATCTCGAAGATCAAGAAAAGCAGCACCATGAAACAGGCCACACGGAAGATCAGCTTCAGCGTCCGCTCGTTGCACCAGCCTCCAAGCCCCGTGAAGCAGAAGATGATCAGCACGTTGCGGAAATGATCGATGAAGGCCATGCGGTTGATCACGCTGACATAGACCGTCACGATCAGCGTGAAGAGCATGAACAGGAAGGCCGGAAGGTCTTCCTCATAGATCCCTTTGTGCAGGATGTAGATGATTGCGCTCGCCATGATCAGGCCTTCGCTGGCCGCCACGTGCGTCATCGAAAGCGGCATGACGTTGTGGTTTATGAAGGCCAGGATGCCATTGTAGAGAACCGAGAGCAGCCCGAGGATCAGAATCGGGTAATCGAGACGCGAAGCCGGGCTCGCCGCACCGGCAGCCGTTTCGAATCTCGTGCTTGTCTCTCCGATTGCTGCCATGTCACTTCCCCGCAGGCTTTACTGCTGCACAGGCGGGCGCATGCTTGGCAACCATTTGCTCAAGCAGACGCATTTGCGGGCGCTCCGGCGTGTCACGCGGCTGCACGTTGAAAGGTTCGCTGGCCGGCCACCATTCGCCAGCCGCCCAGTAGGAGAAGCCGATCCACGCATCGCTATTGTCGGACATGGTGGTGAACATGGTCTTCAGGCCATCGAGGCAATCCGCATTTGCAGACGCGCCAAATTCACCGAGGAAACCGCGTTTGCCGTTCTTCTTCAGCCAGGCGGTCACATTGCTGACGGCATCGGTCGCGGCCTTTGCGCCCTCGCAGGTCTCGTGCGTGCCCGAAGAATCCGCGTCGAGATACTGATGGAATTCATAGGCGTAGAAATCGAGCGGATCACGCACGCCGAGCATGACGGTTCCGTTCGCGCCGCCGATCACATCGGTTTCCCAGCTTGCAGCTCCGCTCCAGGCCGTACCGGGAACGAGGATGAGATTGCGCGCGCCGACCGCTCGAATGCCGCGGATCGCGGCGTTGGCGGCTTTCAGCCAATCGGTCGCGGGAATGTCATGCGGCTCGTTCATCAGCCCGAAGAGCACGCCGTCCTGGTTGGCAAATTCGACGGAAAGCCGAGCCCAGAAATCGGCAAAGGCTGCATTCGCTACGGGCGGCTTGCCGACCTGATCCTTGTCATAGTAGCCGAAATTATGCGGATCGAGCAGCACGCTCATCTTGTGCTTGCGAACCAGCGCTACCGTATCCTTCAAACGCTGCAGTTCATCATCGTCGAGCCGCGCGCCAAGCGTCGGCTGCAGCCGCTCCCAGCGGAAGGGCAGGCGGATGATCGTCATTCCCTTCTTGGCGAAATAGCGGATCGTTTCTTCGGTCGGGTAGGTGTAGTTCGTGCCGTAGACGCCGCCGCGCTCGCCATATTCGGCGCCGGAGAGATTGACGCCATAATAGCAAAGTGGTGCGCTCGCGGCATGGGCGGTGGACGAAATGCTCATGACGGCGGCAACCAGCAGCCTGTGCAGCAGTCTTTTCCGTTTCATGGCTATCCTCGCGGGTCGCGGCAGGTCGCCACGTCGGCTTCAATGCCGTCATCTTAACGGTCCGTTAGCTAAGAATTTCTAAAGTCGCTCTGTCTCGGCCATCCTTTCCTGCCGGGCGGATGCGGTGTTTATGAATCAGTATGACGGGAACAGGGTGAGCCGCCTGCCTGCCTGGCGCAGTTATGAGTCGTCTCAGCCTGCGCCTGAAGGCACCCGTGCGCGCAGCCCTATCATCCGGCCGACCGATTTCGTTCCGCCTCCACCGACTCCCGAGCCTGGTCCTCTTCCGGTTCGCCCTGCAGCGTCGGAAAGCCGCCCCGCTGAGCCGCCACGCCGCGATATTCCTGCCATCCCCGAACCCTCATCAGCGCCTGAACCCGTGGTCCAGCAAGCACCTGATGTCGTCGGACCATTGCTGGATATCAGATCCGCGGTTGCCGCCATCTGGAGCAGGCGCCTGATTATTGCCGGTCTTTGCCTCGTCGGTGCCGCTGCCGGCGCGGTGATCGCGCCTCGCATTCAGCAAAAATTCACTGCCGTTGCCGCCCTCTATTTCGATCCGCGTCAGATCGGACTTGCCGACAGCGGCGCGCAGACCGCGGCCCCGTCACCGGAAATGATTTCGACGCTGATCGATAGCCAGGTTCAGCTGCTGACCTCGGGCAACGTATTGCGTCGCGTAGCCGACGCCATGAAGCTCGATCAGGATCCGGAATTCACCGGCGGCAGGACGGATGGTGCCGCTATCATCGGCGCTCTTCAAAAGGCCCTGCTGATCACGCGTGAGAATAATACCTATGTGGTCTCGCTTGCTGCGACGACGCACGATCCTGAGAAATCCGCGAAGCTCGCAAATCAGGTCGTCACCTCCTTCATGCAGGAGGAAAGCAGCGCATCGACCGGCCTTTATGAGACCACCTCCTCAGCGCTCGGCGGTCGCCTCGACGATCTGCGCCAGAAGGTGCAGGAAGCCGAACAGGCGGTCGAAACCTTCCGCGCCGACAACGACATGGCGGCGACCGAGGGCAACCTGATTTCCGATCAGCGCCTTTCGTCCCTGAATACGCTGCTCATTACCGCCCAGGAAAAGACTATTCAGGCCAAGGCCCGTGCCGATGCCGCTGCAAGTCTGCGCGTCGAAGATATCGTCGCCGGCAGCCAGACGGATGGCGCCACGGGCACATCGCCGCTCGTCAGCCTGCGGCAGCAATATTCCGCCCAGGCCGCTGTCGTCGGCAGCCTGCAGAGCCAGATGGGTTCGCGTCATCCGCGCCTTCAGGCCGCGCGCTCTTCGCTCGACAGCATCGGGGTAGAAATCAGGGGCGAGTTGCAGCGGGTCGCGACCTCGGCAAGAGCCGAATATGAACAGGCCAAGAAGGCCGAAGACGATATCGCCAAGGAACTGGCGGTGCAGAAAGCCCTGCAAGCCACGACATCGGACAAGCAGGTGCAGCTGAACGAACTGCAGCGCAAGGCGACGGCCGCCCGTGAACTTTACGAATCAGTTCTGAAGCGTTCCGGTGAGACCAGCGAAGAGCAGAACCTCAACCAGAGCAATATCCGCGTCGTCTCACCAGCCGAAGTTCCTGTTAAGGCAGATGGGCCGAGTAAGAAAATCATCATGGTCGCAGGCGTGATTGGTGGCTTGCTTGCCGGCTTTGCTGTCGGCGCTGGTTTTGCAATCCTCGCCGGCCTCTTCTCTCATCCCGTCATCAGGAGCTATTTCCGCAAGCCTGCTCGCGCTTCCGCTTGATGGCGACTTCCAATCTTCCTACATCCTGAACACGGGTACTGAACGAAAGACGCCCGTGAAAGAGGTTGTGATGCGGTTCGCTGCGGTTCTCCTGTTGTCGCTTGTTGCCGGCGCTTCGGCTGCGCCCGCCTCTGCCATCGATTGGCAGAATTCCGGCAAGCAGGCCGTGCAACCGCTCTATCCCTACAAGGATCTTCCGGGCGTGAAGGCGCAGCCGGACAAGAAGGTGGAGGAGTTGTACGACTGCCACACCGAGACGGTGCAGATCCGCCGCCGCTATGACCAGATCTTCCGCTCGGGCGGCATGCCGACACTGATGTATGTCTGCGAACGCGACGGTGTCGTATCCATGGATAGCCGGGTGCCGTTGCGCGGCCATTATCAGCCGGTGCGGTGAAAACCGCAGCGAGTCCCCGCGAGGTTATTGCCTGCAAGGCGAGATAGCTTGATCACCGTTCAATGAATTGACGGCGACTGCAACCAATCTTTTGGCCGCATCAATCTTCAACGAGCGGGCTGAAATGCCAATTGCGGCACTTCGCCACCAAGGATACGGTCGGCAAAGGACACGTTGGAGAGACCGTAGCGCTGATACAGCTCATTGTCCTGGTTGGCCCGAAACTCCGCCTGATCGGACGGCGAAGAGAAATATTTCCCAATCAAGAGCGGCAGGCGAACGGTTTTCAGGTTCTTTTGCTGGAACACATGCCAGAACAGTGCATCGCCGACCGATCTGATCAGGGATCCGTCGCCAAAGTAGCTCGGATAGTATTTCCCGACCATTTTCGGGCTCCAGAGTGTTGCCGGACCGAAAGTACCGCGCTCACCGGTACCCGATCCAAGCCTCAGGCGTTCACGCGGCTTCGGAGGCCAGTCCGGCGCAAATTCGGATGCCGTCAGTATCGGCGCTTTGAAAGGCTCATCGAGATGGGAATTATCAAAGCAGACCAGCCACTCGCCTCCAACCATTCCGGCGGAAGAAGCGCAAGCTGCTCCGACCAGGAGCTCGACCGCATTTGTGGCCAGGCGGTCGTCCATATTGAGGTTCATCACGAACAGTGAATTGCTCAATGCCACTGCCGCCGACCAGGCCTCGTAGATCGAGAGTGGCTGAGAGAAGACGTAACAGTCCGCGTCCAGCCATTCGGGCGGCATATCACCATTGTCGAAGATATAGATGATGCGCACGCCGACACTTTGTTGGCGCAGGTTTATGTAGTGCGACTTCAGCAGCTCGAACTTGTTGTTTTGACGGTGCCATACCGCACAGAACACGGTGACCAGCGCCGTCTCATTATCACTCTGCGTCCTTGCTTTAATAAAGTGCATGTCGGGCAATTCCTTTCGCGCAAGGTTCGCGCATGGCAGAGGCGGCATTGGTGTTAACCACGAAGGAGATGGCATGAGCCGGGCATTCGCGTCAATTGCCGTGGTTAGAAATCCTGGGGGCGGCCGCCCGGTCATCTGAAATCGGCATTTGAACGTGTTCGTTGTGTCGCGAAGAACGCGCGGCGACGGGAAATAAGGAAATTGGATGCAGCAGAAGCGCGATCTGACCTCTGCCAGCCGAAGGGTCTCTGCAGGGTGCTGCGCGGGCCATCGAGAGGGGCGTCCATGCGTTTCCTGATAACCGGGGCGGGCGGCATCCTGGGTAGGCATGTTATCAGGCATTTCGCTCAGTTTGCGCCAAGCGCAGATGTGATCGCCAACAAGGCGGACCTGACGAATCTGGATGCGACCCGAGCGGCAATCGCTGCCCTGCAGCCGATCGATAAGGTTGTTCATCTGGCGGCCCTGGTGCCGGTGGCATCAGTTAAGGCAGACCCGGCCCGCGCCTATGCCGTGAATGTCGGCGGCACGATCAATCTTCTCTCGGCGCTCGAGGGGCACCCGGCCACGTTCCTCTACTGCTCATCGAGCCATATCTATGCGCCGTCCCATCTGCCGATAACCGAGGACGCCGAAAAGGCGCCACCCTCTTTCTACGGACGGACAAAATGGGTGGCCGAGAGCGTTGCGTCCGACATTTGCGAGGCATCCGGCCGCACCTTTTGTGCGGCGCGTGTTTTCTCGATTCATGACCCAGCGCAAACTGGCTCGTTCCTTCGACCATCCATCGAGCGTCGGCTGGCAGAAGAGGACCTGAGCCAACCCTTCACGCTTCCGGGCGGTGACAGTGTCAGGGATTTTCTGCCGGCAGAAGATGCCGCAGAACTGGTCGTACGCCTTGCCCTTTCTTCCGCGACGGGGCCGGTCAATGTCGGCTCCGGGCGTGGCACAACCATTCGCGATTTCGTGCAGAGTTTCAGCCCCCGGCTCCTCGATATCAGGGCGACCGGCGGCTCCGACACCCTGGTCGCCGATATCTCAAGGCTTAGACAATTACTAGGAGACTCTGATGTCTGAGACTGTTTCCATTGTCATTCCGACCTTTAACAGAGCCGGAATGCTGCCTGTCGCTATTGACAGCGCCTTGAACCAAACGAAAGCGTGCGAGGTTATCGTCGTCGACCACGGCTCCACCGACGATACGCCGAAAGTTGCCGAGGCTTACGGTGACCGCATCCTCTACATCCGCCGCGAGCGCGATTTCGGGCCGCATTTCTGCTGGCTGGAAGGCGCGTTGCACGCCAGCGGTGAATTCGTTCACCTGCAATATGACGACGACTGGATCGCGCCAACCTTCATCGAGGCGTGCCTTGCGGTCATCACGCCGGAAACCGGCTTCGCCTTCAGCGGCGCTGACGTGACGGATGGTCCTGGCCTGCCCATCAAGCTTCGCCAGTTTATGGACTGGCTGCCCGCAACCGGCACCTATCCGGTCGATGCCATCGAAAGACAGATTCTCGGCTCGCTGATCTCGCCCGGCGCGGCGCTCTATCGCCGACAGATCCTCATCGATGCACTTTATCCGGGTCGGTTGCCGCTTCAGATAAACGAATATCGCGGCGTCGGCCCGGATGCTTTCGTCTCATTGCTTTCGATGCTGCGCTATCCAGCGGTCGGCTACGTCCGTGAACCGCTCGCTTTCTTCCGCTTTCACGAGGGGTCTATCACCATCGACGCCTTTGCATCCGGCGAGAAGACCGCACGGTTGCGCGCCGCTTATGCAGAAGTAACCCGCCACTATCTCGAAATGAAAGTGATGCGCGCTGTGCGTATCAGGGAGGCATCGTAATGACTGTAGGGCGTCCAATCCGCTTAGTTACTCAAGATCGTCCAATCCGCCTTGCAGAGGAAACCATCGATCAGGGTGAACTCGAGGCCCTCTCCGAGTGGATGCTTGCAGGCAACCGCCTGACCAAGGCTGAGCAGACGCTCGCCTTCGAGCAGGAATTCGCTGCCTGGATGGACTGCCGCCACGCGGTTTATGTCAACTCCGGGTCGTCGGCGAACCTGTTGATGATCGCCGCGCTCAAGGAAGCAGGCCGCCTGCGCAATAACAAGGCGATCGCTGCCGGCGTCAGCTGGGTCACCACGGTTTCACCACTGCTCCAGCTCGGCTTCGATGTACGCCTCTGCGATTGCGATTCGAAGTCGCTGGGCATCGACCTCAATCATCTGGAAGACCTTTGCCGCACGGATCCGCCGGCACTGCTGATCATCGTCCACGTTCTCGGCCATGCCGGCGACATGGATGCCATCCGCGATATTTGCCAGCGCTATGATGTCATCCTGCTGGAAGATGCCTGCGAGGCCCTCGGTTCGACCTACAAGGGTCGCAAGCTGGGCGCGATCGGCGCTGCTGGCAGTTTCTCCTTCTATTACGGCCACCACATCTCGACGATCGAGGGTGGCATGGTCGTCACCGACGATGCCGACCTGCATCAGCTGATGCTTTCTCTGCGTTCGCACGGCTGGAGCCGCGATCTCAAGCCCGAACTGCGCCAATCTCTGGCGGAGCAGAACGGCGTCGATGAGTTCAAGAATCTCTACACCTTCTACCATGCCGGCTATAACTTGCGCTCCACCGACCTCCAGGCATTCCTCGGCCGGTCGCAGCTCAAGAAGCTTGACCAGATCGTCGAACGCCGCCGCATCAATTTCGACCTCTACCGCAAGGCGTTGCCGGACTTCTTCTCCCAGTCGGGTGATACGGAGGTTCTGTCGTCCTTCGCCTACGGCACCTTCATCGAGAACCGGCTGGAAACCTACAAGCACATCAATGCGCTCGACATTGAATGCCGGCCGTTGATCTGCGGCAACATCGCGCGCCATCCCTTCTGGCTCCGCGACCATCCGCGGCTTGTCCTTCCGAACGCCGACAAGGTGCATGACTACGGCATCTATCTGCCGAACCACCATAATCTGAATGAAGCGGACATTGCGCGCGTGGCCGACGCCTTCGCCTCTGTTGCCCGCCCCTGCTAAGAGCGAAGACACATGACGAATACGGCTCCAAAGCGCGCTCTGATCACGGGCGTAACCGGACAGGACGGTTCCTATCTTGCGGAGCTGCTGCTCTCCAAGGGTTATCAGGTCCACGGCATCAAGCGCCGATCATCGAGTTTCAACTCGGCGCGCGTCGATCACCTCTATGAAGACGTGCATGAGGTCGATCGCCGCTTCACGATGCACTATGGCGACATGACCGATTCCACCAACCTGATCCGCCTGATTCAGGAAGTGCAGCCGGACGAGATCTATAACCTGGCCGCCCAGTCTCACGTCCATGTGAGCTTCGAGACGCCTGAATATACGGCTAACGCCGACGGCATGGGTACGCTGCGCATCCTGGAAGCCCTGCGTATCCTGCGCATGGACAAGACGCGTTTCTATCAGGCCTCGACCTCCGAGCTCTACGGCAAGGTGGTGGAGACGCCTCAGAAGGAGACAACTCCCTTCTACCCGCGTTCGCCCTATGGTGTCGCCAAGCTCTACGCATACTGGATCACGGTCAACTACCGCGAATCCTACGGAATCCACGCCTCGAACGGCATTCTCTTCAACCACGAGAGCCCGCGTCGCGGTGAAACCTTCGTGACCCGCAAGATCACCCGCGCCGTGGCTGCCATTGCCGCCGGCGACCAGGATCGCCTCTATCTCGGCAATCTGGATTCCATGCGTGACTGGGGCCATGCCCGTGACTATGTCGAGGGCATGTGGCGGATATTGCAGCAGGATAAGCCGGATGACTACGTGCTGGCGACTGGGCGTACCGTCAGCGTGCGCGAGTTTGTGGATACGGCTTTCCGGGTCGCAGGCATGGATATAGAATGGCACGGTAAGGGCGTGGATGAGCGCGGTTACATCCGCGGCACCGATCGCTGCCTGATCGAAGTCGATCCGCGCTATTTCCGTCCGACGGAGGTCGACCTCCTGCTTGGCGATCCCAGCAAGGCCGAGAGAGAACTCGGATGGCGCGCCACAACGACGCTTGAGGAAATGATCGTGGAAATGGTCAATTCCGATATCCGGGAACATGCTGCAAACTCGGTTCATCAGCGAGACAAGGACTGACGGATGAACCCTGTTTTTCAGATTGAGGGAAAACGGATCTGGGTCGCCGGTCATCGCGGCATGGCCGGCTCGGCCCTGGTCCGGGTGCTCTCGCAGCTGAGTTGCGAGGTGCTGACCGCACCTCGCAGTGAGGTCGATCTCACCGATCAGGCCGCGACGCGGCGTTGGGTGATGGACAACAAGCCGGATGTCGTCATCGTGGCGGCAGCACGGGTGGGCGGCATTGCCGCCAACAGCGCCTCGCCGGTCGCCTTTCTCTATGACAACCTCATGATTGAGGCCAACATCATCGAAGCAGCCGCGCGCGCCGACGTGAGCAAGCTTCTGCTGCTCGGCTCCACCTGCATCTATCCGCGAGACGCCGAACAGCCGATCCGCGAGGAAGCGCTGCTGACCGGTCCGCTCGAAAAGACCAACGAGTGGTATGCCATTGCCAAGATTGCCGGCATCAAGCTTTGCCAGGCTTATCGCCAGGAGCAGGGACGCGATTTCATATCGGCTCAGCCCACCAATCTCTACGGTCCCGGCGACAATTACGACCTGGAAACAAGCCATGTGCTGCCAGCCCTGATCCGCAAGGCCCATGAGGCCAAGGTGAATGGTGCGCAATCCCTGACGATCTGGGGCAGCGGTACTCCGTTGCGGGAATTCCTGCACGTGGATGATCTTGCCGAGGCCGTCATCTTCCTGCTGCGCAATTATTCCGGTCCGGTGCCGATCAATATCGGTTCAGGTGAGGAATTGTCGATTGCCGAGCTTGCCCGCCTCGTGAGCAAGACGATCGGCTTCGATGGTTCGCTCACTTTCGACACCACGCGGCCGGATGGGATGCCGCGTAAACTTGCCGATCTTCGCCGTCTGCGTGAACTCGGCTGGAACAATGCCCGTCCGCTGATGACCGGTCTCAAGCAAACCTATCAAAGTTTCCTGAATACGCGCGACAATTGAGTGGTGCGGAACCAGCGAACTGACGCAGGCCTGGACCAAAAGAACCAGTCGAGTTGACTAGGACAACACCCGGGAAAGCTTAACACCATGAAAATATGCCTCCTGATAACAACGTATAGGCGCGATATCCAGCTGGTACGCCTGCTTTCCCAAATCATGGATCTGCGAAGCAAATATACCGGCTCCGCCGTCTTCGAGACAGCGGTGACGGACTCCGAACTCGACAACGCCGCCAGACACATTCTCGAGCCGCTTTGTGATCTCTATGTAACCAACAAGGGGTCCGGCTTCGACGACAACCTGTTTCACTTTTACGCCGACCATGCTCGGAACTACGACTTCATCTTCAGCATAGGCGATGGCGACGTTTTCAGCTGCGGTCAGGTGAATCCGCTCGATCTGCTGGAACTCGCTGCCAGGCAGCAGCACGATGTCGTTCTGTTCAATCATTGCGAATACAGATCGGCAGACATGCTCGCGACCGAGCTGACATATACGCTGTCGCCGCCATTCTATACCAATCCCAAGCTGATGGACGAGCCGGAAGCGTTTCGCAGGCACTTCCTCGGCCACGTTCCCCGACATGTCGGCCTTCTGTACCGGAGCAGCTTCATCATCGAAAATCTCGGGAAGCTTGCTGCCTTCCGAAACACGCTGCATCTCTATGCCGTGCCTTTCCTGCTGGCGCTCGAGAAGAACAGGGCGATGTTCTTCGACTATCCCTTGAATTACTTCGCCGCGGATATGACCAGCGACGGCGCCCAGGAGGATTGGGCGAACGTATTCATGGGCCTGTATCGCTTCCTTCTTGCCACGAAAGCCATCCTGTCGCCGGCAAGCTTCGCAATCACGAAGCAGGGCTTCATGGCCAACTATCTCAATGACCGTTCCTGGCTGCGCGGATCTCTGTCCCAGAGTGTTCCGAGCGAGGCGCAAATATTGCGAGAGTTGGATGGGGCGCTCGAAAGCCTCCCACAAGCTTAAATCTCTAGAAACATTTTGTCGTTCTACGCCTCAAGCTGAAGACTTCGGTGTGGTTTAACAAAGCCAATGATCAAGGATTCCCAATGTCAAAGTGTTGTTCTCTGTGTCATGGGCAGATTTTGAACAAGTTTCTGGATTTGGGGCGCCAGCCCCTCGCGAACAAATATCCAAAGCCGAGTGATTTTCAGGAGGAGAAGTTCTTCCCGCTCGAGGTGTTCTTTTGCGAGACCTGCAAGAATGTTCAACTTGGCGAGATGGTCCCGCGATCCCTCATGTTCGAGGATTATTATTACCTGAGTTCGGTCAATGGGGGCCTGGTCCGCCATTTTGAAGCCCTCGCCGAGGAGCTGAAGGAGGCGAAATTCGTCGTCGATGTGGGCTCCAACGATGGCGTGTTGCTGCGTCCACTCAAAGGTCTCGGAGTTCGGGCACTGGGGGTCGAACCTTCGGTCAATGTCTCCAAGCTCGCCAATGACGAGGGGCTGGAAACGCTCTGCGCCTTCTTCGAGGAAACCTCGGCACGGCAGGTGCTGGACAGCCACGGCCCGGCGGATGTGATCGTCGCTAGCAGCGTCTTCACGCATCTCGACGCACCAGCTCAGTTCATCCGCGCAGCGGACATCCTGCTGGCCAAAGACGGCAAGCTGGTGATCGAAGTCGAGTATATCCTTAACATGATCAGCCAGGTGCAGTTCGAGCGATTCTACCTCGACCGGATCTTCTACTACTCGATCTCGTCGATGAAGGAGCTGTTCGGCAAGCACGGCATGGTGATCACCGGGGTTGAGCCTGTGGCCCAGCACGGCGGCTCCCTTCGGTTCACATTGATGCGCGACGCGGCCGGCACCGAGGCCCCGGAGTTGGAGGAGCTAATTGCGACCGAGCTGAAGGTGCTGAACACTGTGGCACTGACAGATTTTGGCCAGCGCTGCCGCGATCTGACCGACAAGCTGGTCGCTGGCCTGAAACGCTGGCGGGAAGAGGGCATCAAGGTGGCAGGCTACGGCGCGCCTGCCCGGCTTTCGACCATCACCAACTTTGGTGGCATCGACAGCGAACTGCTGCCGTTCACGATTGATGACAGCCCGCTGAAACAGGGGCGCACCTCGCCCGGCGCGCATATTCCGGTTGTGGCTGCCTCTGAACTTGAGACCTATCAGCCCGAAGTGCTGGTGGTCTTCGCCTACGAATACATCGATGACATTCGGAAAAAGACTGGCAATGCGTATGACTACTACATGCCAATTCCGCTTGTTGAGCTCAAAGCTTCCTGATCACTGGAATGGGGAAAGAAATGTCGAAAGAAATTCAACGTATTGTCGAGCGCCTCGGTGCTGATGCCCATCGGTTTTCCGGAAAGACTGTCCTGCTGGCAGGGGGTGCGGGTTTCCTTGGGAAGCACTTCCTCAAGGTGTTTCAGAAGCTGAATAACGATGTGCTGGACAAGCCCTGCTCGGTCATCTCGGTGGATAACTACATCACCGGCACCAAGAACCTCGATGAAAGCATCGTGCGCGATCCCAACATCATGCAGGTCTGGGCCGATGTGACCCATCCGCTGCCCGTGCGCGAAGATATCGACTTCATCATCCAAGCTGCGGGCATCGCCTCACCCGTTTTCTATATGCGCTATCCGCTCGAGACCATCGAGAGCGCGGTGCATGGCACCCGCAACCTCTTGGATCTGGCTTCACGCAACAAGAACCTCGAGGGCTTCCTGTTCTTCAGTTCCTCCGAGATCTACGGCGATCCTGACCCGCGCGCGGTGCCGATCAAGGAAGACTACCACGGCAACGTTTCGACCGTTGGGCCGCGCGCCTGCTACGACGAATCCAAACGCCTGGGCGAGACGCTCTGCTCGATCTTTAACGAGCACCACGGCGTGCCGACAAAAATCGTGCGCCCGTTCAACGTCTTTGGTCCCGGCATGGGCCACAACGACCGCCGCGTGATCCCGATGTTCACCTATCAGGCGCTCAATGGCCGTACGATCCCGGTCCATGGCACCGGCCTGCAAACGCGCACCTTCTGCTACATCACCGACGCCATCTACGGCTTCCTGATGACGCTGCTCGCGGGCAAGCGTGGCGAGGCCTACAACATCGGCAACCCGGACAACGAAATCTCGATGGTCAAGCTGGCGGAGATGTATCCCAAGCTGCTGCCGGGCGCCTCCTTCACCCGCATCGACTATCCGGACACCTATCCGGCGGGAGAACCCAACCGCCGCTGCCCGGATATCAGCAAGGCGCGGGAAACCTTTGGCTATACCTCCGAGGTGGATGTCGAAGACGGTCTGGCGCGCTTCATCGAATGGGCTCGCCATCAGCAGAGCTATATCGATTTCGAGCCCGAAGCGGTGCTCAAAAAGGTCGGATAACCATACTTGGTGACACTGGGTCTCATCGGGCGGGGTGCCTGGGCGCGCATCATTGGGGCCACCCTGGACAGCCTGCCCGAAGTGCGCTGGGTGCCGCTGACCGGCCCCGGCGCTTCTGTTGACGGCGTCATCATCGCCAACAGGAGCAGAGACCACGTGTCCTCGGCCATCCCCTTCGTAGAGGCGGGGGTGCCGTGCTTTATTGAAAAACCTCTGGCCACAAACCTTGAGGACTTCTTGCGCCTCAAGGCGGCGGCTGGTGAAGCGCGCGGCCACGTCTTTGCGGGCCACCTGCACCGGTTCAACCCGGCCGCAGAGGCCTTTTGTGCGGCCTTGCCGGAGATCGGCCCGATCCAATCGGCAACTGCGCTCTGCGCCAATGGCAAACCGCGCGACGATACGTCGGTGATCTGGGATTGGTTGCCACATCCGCTCTCGCTGGCAGTACAGATCTTCGGCACTCCGGCAGAGCGCGCCACGGCCCGGTCGCTTGAAGGCGGAGCGCGCTCGCTTCGCGTGGCTGCGCAATTGTCCTACGAAGGGCGACCTTTCGACCTTGAGGCCAGCTGGCTATCGCCTGATCCAGCCTTTCGGATCACGGCCGCGGGCACCAAGGGACGCCTCATCTTTGATGACAAAGCCGCGCAGAAAGTCACGCTCATCCGCGACGGAAACAGTGTCGCCCTTACCTATGATCCAGAGCTTCCTCTAACCCGCGAACTGCGCGCCTTTGTCGATTTGATCCGTGGCGTGCGCGACAACCCCTCTCCGCTTGACGCGGCAGAGGACGTGCTGCGCAGCCTGGATGCCATTGAACGCTCCGTAGCAGCAGAGGGCGCCCCGGTCGCGATCAATTGGCCCGATTGAGGTGTCTGTAGATTTGCGCGAGGATTTCCTGAACGCGCGTGTCCAAATGGCCGGCTGCCATGGCCGCCTCGTGACGCGCGAGCACACCGGCCTCGCCCTGCCTGCGGAAATGTGCATTTGCCGCCTCCACAACGGCCTGCGGGGCCTCCACATCTCTCGGCTCGAAGTAGAACAGATGCTCCTGCAAAGAAGCCAGGGCTGGAAGGTCTCTCAGGCTGGCCGGAAGGATCGGTACCCCACCGGTGATCAGCGCATCAAAGACACGGATCGGCAGATCGCCGCGGGTCGGGATGATCCAGTGGCTCATATGGGCCGCCCATTCGTCCAACCGGTCCAACTCTGTGCGGTCATGATATGTCCGCCCCACCGGACCGACGTGTTTGAAATGCGTGTTCAGCCTCTGGAGCATCGCATTGCGCTCGGGGAATTGCGGATAGAGGATATGCCGCCCAAGGGGTTCCGGATCACGCGTGGCGGCCAGGAGGCGATCGCGATGTTCGCTCAGATAGGCGCGTGACCACTGGATGACCGCTGCACTCACGGGGCTTCCCATCGCCTTGGTCACCTGCGCGTAAGTCTCATTGTGGTGCGGATGGCACGGCACGTAAAAGTCGGACAGAGCCGCAAAATTCAGGGACGCCGCAACGTCATGATGATTGTCGAAATCCCAGATGCAGACATGGGCACGCGGCTCGTTGACAAACATGCCCACGTATTTCTGCCCAGCCTGAGCGATATCATTGTTGTTCAGTATGTAGATAGTGTCGGGCTCGAACTGTTCGATGGCCTTCAGGTTCACCAACGAGATCTGGTCGGTCTTCTCGGCCTTGCTAAAAATCCCCTCGCTCAACCGAACCCGGGTTTGCGGGCGCAGTTTCATGCCTTCAGAAAAGGCCTTTCGGCGGATTTCCTTCTGCACGTTCAACTGTTCAATCTGCTCGCTTGCGGATGTCATGTCAGGTTTGTTTCGCTCTAGTTTATCTTGAAATTTTTTTATCAATTTATGGTTAAATCTTCCTAAATTGTTGGTGAACTAGTCCGGCCAGCGGGACGCCCTTCTCTCCAAGGGGGTGGGCTTTGACCCGCTCCCCTGAAAAAGTCCGCGGTTGACGTTAGCCTGTTCCTCGAACGAGGAGACAAACAATGCGAAAGAGCCGATTCAGCGAAGAGCAAATCATAGTTATCCTGAAAGAACACCAGGCCGGGATGGGAGCCAAGGAGCTGTGTCGCAAGCATGGCATCAGCGACCGTACGTTCATCATGCCATTGGTCATCGGTGGTCTTTCCGTCAGGTTGGTCTTCAACAACACGACCCTATCGGAAAACACTGATGGCCGCCCGCAAACCCAATTACCCGCTACAGCGCTATGAAAAGCGCGCGGGCAATCGGCTTTGCTACCTCCCGCCACCTAACCACCTGCTGGGACACGATCTTCTCGTCGATGCGGCACTGGATATGTGGCTTACGGCCAGGCGCATTTTGTCAGATATGGCGGAGCGCACCGATGAGTATTTCCTCGTTTCCGGCCGGAAGTTTACGCTCCGGGAGCTTATGGCGGTGATCGAAGAGGAAAGCGGCAGAACACTGAACATCTCCTGGGGCGCAAGATCCTACAATCAAGGGGAGATCATGGACCCCTACACGCATGGTCCTCCCGGCTGGTCGCACAAGGTGACTTTGGAAGAGGCGTTCGCGACCTGCTTCAGCGCTCTCGTCGGTGAGTTGGAAGCAAATGGTGACGATGCCGAGCGGCAGTGACGTTCGCCAGGATCGAGGCGCTTAAAGAATCCGGTCGATCTTATGCTGGATGTGCAGATTGGGCATCAAACCAGCCGTATGCGCGGCGCGATAAGCATTGCGCGCAGCATCGAACGTCACGCCCCACATGATGGCGCTGAGAAGAAACGCGATGATGTAAACTTGAATGCGCATGATTCCATCAGAATGCGGCATATCGGCATTTATGTGGCAGTGCCAAGCGTCGCTCGAGATCAAATTATTGTCGGTGAATAAAGACGCAGAAAACGACCACCACAACGGTGGGCACAGATAACAGGAAGAACCTGTATCTGTTTGATCTCATTAAAGATCAATGGGAATGGTGCCCAGAAGAGGACTCGAACCTCCACACCCTTTCGGGTACCAGCACCTGAAGCTGGCGCGTCTACCAATTCCGCCATCTGGGCGACGGAGAGCCATGTACGGGGGTCGCTCTTTGCTGTCAACAGGGTTTTTAAAGTTTTCCTGACAGCCTGTGAAAAAGCTTCACGAAGCTGTGGTCGCACGCCACGGCTCAGTGGATGGCATGGCCTGTTTCTCCGCCCTATATAAGGGGATATTGGAAAGGAACGCGCCATGTTCGACCTTCGCCCCGCTCTTCTTGCCGGTTTTCTTGCCGCAGTGCCGTTGGCCGGGGCCAATGCCGCCTCGCCGTCGCTTGGGCCTATCAATACGCAGTCGACGATCTGCGATTATCGTGGCTGCTTCGGCTTCGGTCCGCAGCAGTGGCATCGCCCAGCCTACGTGCAGCCGAACTATCGCCCGCCGAATGCCGCCGGTCCAAAATATTACCAGCCGCCCGGACAATTGCCGCCGCGGCTGACCTACGATCCGCCGCAGGCACCACGCGTGCAGCCTTCGGCAGATAATCAGGCCCGCCATCAGCAATGGTGCCGGAACGAATACCGGTCCTACAATCCGCGCACCGATCGCTTCCTGACCTATGAAGGCATCTACAAGACCTGCAACTCGCCCTATAATTGAGCGTCAGCTCTCCAGCGAAGCGCGGTCGGTATGGCCGAGGTCGCGGTCGGGCTCGATGATGTCCCGCACGCGCTGCTTGAGTTCCTTCGGCCCCGGAAAACCGCCGTCGCGCTTGCGCTCCCAGATCAGATCGCCGTTGACGCGGATTTCGAAATTGCCGCCGGTGCCGGGAATGAGCGCCACCTCGCCAAGGCTGTCTGTAAACGTCTGCAGCAGTTCCTGCGCCATCCAGGCGGCGCGTAGCAGCCAGTTGCACTGGGTGCAGTAGAGGATCGTCACACGGGCTTTCTCGGTCATGGGAATCTCCTTTTATCTGAGGGATCTAGACGCTCGCAAAAGGCGCTGCAATGTGCCCGCTGCCGAATCAGCGGACCGAAAGTTCGGATTCAGTCTTTTTTGATAATTTTCCGTTAGCTATTCCGGATTGGTGTCTTCGCAGAATGGCAGAAGCGCCCTGGTTCTTGTTTTGCGTAACGGTGCTCATGCGTTCCACGGCTATCCCAGCGATCCTCGTTGCCTGCCTCGCTCTGGCGGGCTGCTCGTCGGCTTCCGGTCCGGAAAGTCTTTCAGCCGGCGTCACTTCGAAGCCTTCGAAGGAAATCACCGCTTCCGTTACCCCGCCGCCGGCACCTGTGCCGCAGGCAACACTCGCTGCAACTGAAACGGACGATGCAATGCCGCAGGCAAGCCTCGCCTGGGAAGCGCCCGTGCCGGAGTCCCGCGCCTTCTCGGCAGTGACGCCTTCAGCCACATCGCAGCCGGGTATGCCGGTTCCGAGCGAACGCCCCGTCGAATTTGCCATGGCGGCAGCACCTGCCATCGAACCGCCGACGCGCGGCCGCTCGCGCGTCTATGGCTACGGTTTCCGCGATGCCAAGCCGATCAACTTCGGCAAGATCTCTCCGCGCAAGCTCGCCGTCCACGGCGTCGACGTCTCGCGCTGGCAAGGGGACATCGATTGGGAGACACTGAGGACCCGCGGCGCCAACTTCGCCTTCATCAAGGCGACCGATGGCGGCGACCATCTGGACCCGATGTTCAAGACCAATTGGCGGCGCGCCAAGGAAGCCGGCATCAAGCGCGGCGCCTATCACTTCTTCTACTGGTGCCGCACGGCCGGTGAACAGGCTGACTGGTTCATCCGTAACGTCCCGCGTGATCCGGATGCGCTGCCGCCTGTCATTGACGTGGAGTGGAACGGCGAATCGAGCTGCAAGGTGAAGCTTTCGCGCGCCCGTGTCCTGGAAAAAATGCAGGTCTTCATGGAAAAGATCGAGCGCCATTACGGTAAGCGCCCGATCATCTATACGGCCCCGGATTTCTACGCGGACAATCTCGAAGGCGCCTTCCAGAACTATCATTTCTGGCTGCGAGCAGTCGCCGAGCATCCTTCGAAGGTCTATCCGAACCGCAAATGGCTCTTCTGGCAATATTCCGGTTCGGGCCTGTCGCATGGTGTCGAAGGCCGCATCGACCTCAATGTCTTCCGCGGCAGCGAGGACGAATGGCACCGCTGGGTGGCCGGGCTTTAAGACGCAAAAGGCTGGCTCGATGGCCAGCCTTTCGTTCATATTTTGGGCTGAATCCGGATAGCTTAACCTACTCGTCGCCCATCTTCAGCGCAGCAATAAATGCTTCCTGCGGGATTTCCACCTTGCCGAACTGGCGCATCCGCTTTTTGCCGGCCTTCTGCTTGTCGAGCAGCTTGCGCTTGCGGGTAGCGTCGCCGCCGTAGCATTTTGCGGTCACGTCCTTGCGCAGTGCCGAGATCGTCTCGCGGGCAATCACGTTGCCGCCGATCGCGGCTTGGATCGGGATCTTGAACATGTGCTTCGGGATCAGCTCCTTGAGCTTCTCGCACATGTCGCGGCCGCGCTTTTCGGCGGCCGTCCGGTGCACCATCATCGACAGAGCGTCGACCGGCTCGCCGTTAACGAGAATCGACATCTTCACGAGGTTGCCCTCGCGATGGTCGGTGAGCGTGTAGTCGAAGGAGGCATAGCCCTTCGAGATTGATTTCAGCCGGTCATAGAAATCGAAGACGACTTCGTTGAGCGGCAGGTCGTAGGTCAGCATCGCGCGCGTACCGACATAGGTGAGCTCGATCTGGATGCCGCGCCGGTCCTGACAGAGCTTCAGGATGCCGCCGAGATAATCGTCCGGCGTCAGGATCGTCGCGCGGATCCACGGTTCGTGGATTTCCGAGATCTTGACGACATCGGGCATGTCGGCCGGGTTGTGCAGCTCGCGCTCCGTGCCGTCGGTCATGTACATCTTGTAGACGACGGACGGTGCGGTTGCGATGAGGTCGAGATCGAACTCGCGCTCCAGCCGTTCCTGGATGATTTCGAGATGCAGAAGGCCAAGGAAGCCGCAACGGAAACCGAAGCCGAGGGCAGCAGACGATTCCATTTCGAAGGAGAAGGAAGCGTCGTTGAGGCGAAGCTTGCCCATGGCGGCGCGCAGATCCTCGAAATCGGCCGCGTCGACCGGGAAGAGACCGCAGAACACCACTGGCTGCGCCGGCTTGAAGCCCGGCAGCGCTTCAGCCGTCGGCCGCTTGTCCTCGGTGATTGTATCGCCGACGCGGGTATCGGCCACTTCCTTGATCGAAGCGGTGATGAAGCCGATTTCGCCGGGGCCGAGGCTGTCGACATTGACCATCTTCGGTGTCAGCACGCCGACGCGCTCCACCTGGTATTTCGCATCCGTGCCCATCATTCGCACGGTCTGGCCCTTGGTCAGCACACCGTCGATGACGCGCACCAGAACCATGACGCCGAGATAGGTATCGTACCAGCTGTCGACGAGCAGCGCCTTCAGCGGCGCCTTTTCGCCGCCCGGGCTCTTCGGCGCCGGCAGCTTGTGGACGATCGCTTCCAGCACATCGGGAATGCCGAGGCCGGTCTTGGCCGAGATCAGCACGGCTTCCGACGCATCGATGCCGATCACTTCCTCGATCTGTTCCTTGATGCGGTCGGGTTCGGCGGCCGGCAGGTCGATCTTGTTGAGAACGGTTACGATCTCATGGTTGTTGTCGATCGCCTGGTAGACGTTGGCGAGCGTCTGCGCCTCCACGCCCTGCGAGGCGTCGACGACAAGCAGCGAACCCTCGCAGGCCGACAACGAACGAGAGACTTCATAGGCGAAGTCGACGTGGCCGGGTGTGTCGATGAGGTTGAGAATGTATTTCTCGCCGTTATTCGCCTGGTAGTGCAGGCGCACGGTCTGTGCCTTGATGGTGATGCCGCGCTCGCGCTCGATATCCATGTTGTCGAGCACCTGCTCGGACATTTCGCGCTCGGCGAGGCCGCCCGTCGTCTGGATCAGGCGGTCAGCAAGCGTCGATTTGCCGTGGTCGATGTGGGCCACGATCGAGAAGTTGCGGATATGGGATAGCGGAGTCGTCGAATTGGTGCTCATGCGCGCCATATAGCAGCGCGCAGATCGCCCGCAAAGCGGTAATTATACCGGGGTTTACCCTATTTTGCAGACTGTGGCGTGTGGCTCAGACCGGCCAGGTCTCCAGCCGCCAGGCCGAATCCCAGAACATCCATTCATATTGGGAGGCGCGCACGAAAACCTCCATCATCTGCTGGTGCTCCACCGGCGAGGCGGCGCGGGCGGCAATGTCAGTCAGCGCGATCACTTCGCGCGCGCCGGCTGCAAATTGCGGATCGCCATAGGTGTTGATCCAGGCCTGGAACACATTGCCCTCGATCGCCGGCCTGCTCTTGATGCCTTCCCCGACATGCCAATAGATCCAGAAGCAGGGCAGGATCGCCGAAAGTGCCACCGCATAGGAGCTGTGATAGGCCGTCGCCAACAGGAAATTCGTATAGGCAAAGCACGAGGGCGAGGGCTCTGCCGCCGTCACATCCGCGCTCGAAATCCCGAACTGCGTCAGGAAACCCGCATGCAGACCCTGCTCGACGGTGATCGCCTTCTGCGCCGACCCGAGAAAGCGCAGCACCTGCGCATTGTCGGGCGCCTTGGCCGCGACGATCGCAAGGCAGCGGGCATAGTGCTTCAGGTAGATCGCATCCTGCAGGATGTAATGGCGGAAAACCTCCGCCGGCAGCGTACCGTCAGAGAGACGTTCCAGCAGCGGCAATCGCTCGATCTCGGCCATGATGGGCTTAATCCGGTCCCAGGCGGATGTCGTGAAGCTTGCCGCCGTCTCAGTGCCTTGCGTGGTTCCGTCCATGCTGCTCTCCGCTCGTGAATGCCGCTGCCATATATCGACGGCGCGATGGTGAAAGCAAGGCGGCTCGCGGGGACTTGATTCCATCATCGGATCCTCTATTTCTCTTATAGTGGAAATTCGGATTCGGATAATGGAACAGGAACTCGAGCAGGCAATCGGCCTCCGCATTCGCACGCTGCGGACGAAAAGGGGCTGACACTGGATGATCTCGCTACTGCTTCCGGCGTGAGCCGCGCGATGATCTCCCGGATCGAGCGCGCAGAAGCGAGCCCAACGGCCTCGCTGTTGGCGAGGGTCTGCGCCGCGCTCGGCCTGTCGCTTTCAGAGTTTTTTGCCGATGAAGGGCAGGAAGCGTCGCCGCTCTCGCGTCGTCAGGACCAGCAGATCTGGCGCGATCCGGAAACCGGCTATATGCGCCGCGCCGTCTCGCCGCCGGGCACAGCCTCGGATGTCGATATCGTTGATGTCGAATTTCCGGCTGGCGCACGGGTCAGCTTCCCGCCGCATGCCGCCAGCCGCGGCATGACACAGCACGTCTGGCTCTTCGATGGTGAGTTGGAAATGACCGTCGGCGAGACCGTCCATCGCCTCAAGCCGGGCGACTGTCTCTTCATGCCGGTCGGCGACGGCCATGTCTTTCACAATCCGGGTCACGCGCCGGCACGCTATTGTGTCGTGCTGGACCGCGGCGACCGTTAATTCACACGCTCATTTACAGGGGACCTATCATGCCGACCATCCGCCTTCTCTCCGCCGCCGAGGCACACGCGGCGATTCCCGACCTCTGCGACGTGCTTGCCGATTGCGTCAATGGCGGCGCCTCGGTCGGTTTCATGCAGCCCTATACACCTGCGGATGCTGAACCCTATTGGCGCGGCGTCGCCGAAGCCGTGGCCGATGGCGCCACTCTGCTCTTCGGCGCCGAAATGGATGACAAAATAATCGGCACCGTCCAGGTCGGCGCTTCGCAGATGCCGAACCAGCCGCACCGCGGCGATCTGAAGAAGCTGCTTGTTCACCGCTCCGCTCGCGGCCATGGTTTGGCGCGCCTGCTGATGGACATGGCCGAACGGGAAGCGGCCCGTCGCGGCAAGACGATTCTCGTCCTCGACACGGCAACCGGCAGCGATGCTGAAGCCATCTACCCACGTCTCGGCTGGGAGCGGGTCGGCGTCATTCCCGATTATGCGCTCTGGCCTGAAGGTGGCCTGTGCGCCACCACCTTCTTTTACAAGCGCGTGGCCTGATCGCGTTGTGTAAAGGTGTCTATCGCGTCGGCCAGTCTTGAAGCCGGCGTCCAATGCAGAGCCTTCCAGCCGAAATCCTTGGCCGCCACGATATTCTCCTCGACATCGTCGATGAAGCCGATGTCATCAGGGGCAGCGCCAACGTCTTGCGTCGCAAGCCGGAAGAAATCGCTGAAAGGCTTTCGCGCGCCAAGTGCGGCAGAATAGAACATGCCGTCGAAAAGCGCGCCGAGCCCCAGCACGTCACGCAGGTAAGCCGCGCGCTGGTGTTCCTGGTTAGTGGCGAGGTAAAGAAGCGTGCCCTTGTCCTTTAGGCGGGCGAGATCGTCGAGCAGCTGCCGGTCGAGGCGGGAGTCGTTTTCGAACCAGTAGTCGAGCAAGGTCTGGGCGTTAAGATGCGGTGCGATCCGGCCGAGAACCTCCGTCAGGCGGGGTTCGATCGGCTCCTGGCCGGTGACGATGCCGACCCAGTAAGGCTTGAAGAATTCCTGTTGAAGCAACGGCGCAGGCAGACCTAGGTCGCGCTCGAGATAAGTGAAGAGCGGCAGACCATCCGCCGGCCGTCCGTGAACCAGCACGCCATCGACATCGACCATCAGGATTTTCATCGGGCTTAATCTCTTGAGGAAAAGGGACGCATTCTGAAATCGGGTTGAACGTGGCGTCATCTGCAGTGGCGATCAAGGCGTGTTCAGCGCTTTTTTCTTTAGACGGGCCTGTGTAAGGCTTGAGTCTGACAGACTGATTTGCGGAGGACACTCGTGCGCGTCATCTATTCCGAAGACCACAAGCTGCGTGATGCGAAGACGGAGCTGCATGATGGCCAGCTCGTGACGCCTTTCGAGGCGCCGTTCCGGGCGGAATGGATTCTCGCCGCGGTGAGGGAGGCGGGCTTTTCGGATGTCGTCGCCCCCGAACCGCACGGTCTCGAAACGGCGCGCAAGGTCCATGATCCGGCCTATCTGGAATTCCTGGCGACAGTGTGGGATCGCTGGGTGGCGGCAGGATATAAGGGCGAGGCGATCGCCAATTCCTTCCCCATCCGCCGCACCAGCCAGCGCATACCGGAAAACATCGTCGGCGCGATCGGCCATTATGCCAATGCCGCCGACACGTCCATCACCAAGGGCTCTTACGAGGCAGCTGTTGCCTCCATGCGCTGCGCGATGACAGGCTCGGACTGGCTGAATGCCGGCAACCGCTTCGCCTTCGCGCTCTGCCGCCCGCCCGGCCACCATGCCGGTATCGATCTCTTCGGCGGCTACTGCTTCATCAACAATTCCGGCGTCGCGGCCCAGCGTCTGCTGGATCACGGCGCCAGGAAGGTTGCCGTGCTCGATGTCGATTTCCATCACGGCAATGGGACGCAGGATCTCTTCTATCGTCGCAGTGATGTCTTCACCGCCTCGCTGCATGGCGATCCCATCCACGCCTTTCCCTATTTCCTCGGTCATGCCGATGAAGCCGGCGAAGGGCAGGGCGAGGGCGCCAACCGCAATTACCCGATGGCGCCCGGCACCAGTTTCGATATCTGGTCGGCAGCTCTTGCCGATGCGCTTTCCCGCATCAAGGCCTTCGGTGCGGAAGCTATCGTCGTGGCGCTTGGCGTCGATACGTTCGAGCGCGATCCGATCTCTTTCTTCAAGCTGAAATCGGAGGACTTCATTCGCATGGGCGAGATGATCTCAGCCGCCGGCCTGCCGGTCGTCACCTGCATGGAGGGCGGCTACGGAGTGCCGGAGATCGGCCTCAATGTCGCCAATGTGCTCAAGGGTCTGGAAGTCTGATCTCCTCCTGATGACCGACGAGACCGTTCCATCCGATATCCCGACGCCCCGCATGCTGAGCTGGGCACGCAACTCGACCATCTATCGTCTCGAGCGGCGCATGATGACGGAAAAGCAGCTCTTTGACGCCATCACCCGCAAGGCGAAGGAGAAATTCGAGGACATCAGCGCAGCGCAGATCAAGGCTGTCGCCGATTTCGCCGTCAAATTTGCCTATGACAACAAGGCGATCGACGATAGCGCCTATGCTGAAATCAGCACGCGTTCCGCCGTGCGCAGCGGCAAGTCGAAGCGCGCCATTGCCCAAAAGCTTGCGGTCAAAGGCGTCTCCAGCGACAAGGTGGAGGTTGCACTCGAAGAAGCTGACGATCTCTATGCCGCGGCGATATTCGCCCGCAAACGCGCCTTCGGCCCGTTCCGCCGCGTCGAGCTTGATGAAAAACGAAAGGCAAAGGAGCTCTCTGCCTTCGCCCGCAACGGCTTCAGCTTCGAGATCGGCAAGAAGGTTTTCGGTATGAGCTTCGAAGACGCCGAAGAGGTGATCCTCTCAGGCCGCCTCTGATATCGCATCAAGCCTTTTGCTGTCCCTATCAGAAGTTTGAATTTGTCGCTCATGCGCTGCTCTCATACGAAGAGCGCGCAATCGGAGAAGAACATGGAAGAAAGAACGACTGCCGGAACGGGCACGCTGACGGCGAAGACGCCTGCTGCATTTGGCGGTGTGGCTGCCGGCGGCTTGATGTGCCTCATGTCCATGTCCTCCATCCAGTTCGGGGCGGCGCTGTCCTCCTCCGCCATCGCCACCTATGGGCCGGTCGGCGCCACTTGGCTGCGCCTCGCTTTCGCTGCCATCATCCTGGCAATCGTCGTGCGCCCGCGCATCTTCAGCTACAGCCGCGCCCAGTGGACAAGTGCCCTGGTCCTCGGCACGACCACGGCGCTGATGACGATGAGTTTTTTCTCGTCGATCGAGCGCATTCCGCTCGGTCTCGCCGTCGCGATCGATTTTCTCGGACCGCTTTCCGTCGCGACCATTGGCTACGGATTGAGCCGGCGCCTCATCTGGCCGCTCGTTGCCGCTTTCGGCGTTCTGGCCCTCGCTCATGACGGGGAAGGCTGGGTTGGGGATCCCCTTGGTGTTCTCTTTGCATTTGGTGCGGGAACCGGCTGGGCGATCTATATCGTGCTCACGAAGAAGATCGGCGCAAGCTTCAAGGGTCTTGAAGGACTTTCCATGTCGCTCATGGTTGCCGCGGTGGTCGCAACGCCCTTCGGCTTTGCTGGCACGGTGCCGAAGCTTGATGCCGACGGCCTGATTGAAATGGCGGGCCTCGCCATTCTGGTGCCACTGCTGCCCTACACACTGGAGCTGATCGCGCTGCGGCGCATGCCGACGGCCTCCTTCGGCATCCTCATGAGCCTGGAACCCGCCATTGCAGCCCTCGCAGGCTTCGTCATTCTGGCACAGCCTATGACGCTTCTGCAGATGGCCGGAACGGCTTTGGTCGTCGCCGCGAGCGCTGGCGCGACCTTTTCGGCAAGGCAGTAAAGCGTCAGCCCATCTTCTTCGCGGGATCGTCAAGCGCCGGATTGTAGAAGAGCGACAGCGTCAGGCTCTTTGCGATCCGCTCCGCAGTCGCCATGAACCATTCCTTGGCTTCCGGCGTCGGTGCCACATCGTCGAGCGTTTGCGAAAACAGCGAAAGCCATTTCGGGAAAAGCTCCGGCGTCATGTTCGCAACGCCGAGATGCGCCTGCACCGGCTTGCCGCCATAGGCGCCGCTGCGGAAGGCGACGGACGACCAGAAGCTCTTCATCTTCTGCATATGTTCGGGCCAGCGGCCGGAAAGCCGCGCATCAAAGACAGGTCCGAGCTCGGGATGCCTGAGCACCCGCCCGTAGAAAGTCTCCACCAGCTTCGAAATGAAGGCCTCGTCCACGCCGATCGCCTTCATCTCAGCCTCGGCTTTTTCACGGATCGCGGCAACATGCGCGGCCCGTCCCTGTATCTCGCTATTCATCTTTAACCCCGGTGCCGCGTGCTGCAGCAGCTTCCATATAGGTTGACGTGCTGCCTCAGCAAAGCGCGATCGGCAGATCGCGGCATTCTGTCAATCCCGCCGGGCTTTGATCTTGACCCACGCGGGTTGCCTCTTTAGATTTAGAATAATTCTAAATTACTGGAGATTCCTTATGTTGGCCCGTTTTTTCAGATCACCGAAACGTTCCTTCCGCTCTCTCTCCGAGCAGGAAATCCTGGCGCTCGCCATCGCCTCGGAAGAAGATGATGCTCGCATCTATCTCGCCTACGCGGAGCATTTGCGACAGGAGTTTCCGGCCTCCGCCAAGGTGTTTGAAGATATGGCGGAGGTGGAGGACACGCACCGAAAGTCGCTGATCGAAATTCACCGCCAGCGCTTCGGTGAACGCATCCCGCTGATCCGCCGCGAGCATGTCGAGGGCTTTTATGAGCGCAAACCGGACTGGCTGCGTGCCAACCTGTCTCTCGATGCCATCAGGCAGGAAGCCGAGGCGATGGAGGAGCAGGCCTACCGCTTCTATGTCGAGGCGATCAAGCAGACCTCCGATGCCTCCACCCGTCAGTTGCTTGGCGATCTCGCTCTCGCCGAACAGGGCCATGAGGACATCGCCCGCATGCTGGGCGACAAGCACACGCCTGACGATGTAAAAAAGGAGGAGGATGAGACCGCGCGCCGCCAGTTCGTCCTGACCTATGTGCAGCCGGGCCTTGCCGGTCTGATGGATGGTTCGGTCTCGACGCTGGCGCCGATCTTCGCTGCGGCTTTTGCCACGCAGGATACCTGGCAGACCTTCCTCGTCGGCCTGTCGGCCTCGGTCGGTGCCGGCATCTCCATGGGCTTCACGGAGGCCGCCCATGACGACGGCAAGATCTCGGGACGCGGCTCGCCGATCAAGCGCGGCCTTGCCTGCGGCATCATGACGGCGCTCGGCGGTCTCGGCCACGCACTGCCCTACCTGATCCCGGACTTCTGGACCGCGACCATTACCGCCGCCATCATCGTTTTCTTCGAGCTCTGGGCGATCGCCTTCATCCAGAACAAATATATGGAGACGCCGTTCCTGCGCGCCGCCTTCCAGGTGGTCGTCGGCGGCAGCCTCGTGCTCGCAGCCGGTATTTTCATCGGGAACGCGTGAAGCATAGCTCAGAAATGAAAAAGGCCGGCTTTCGCCGGCCTTTCCCACAGTCCCCTCAAAATTAATTATTTCAGAGCGCCGACCAGAACGTCGCGGCCATTCTCGATGGTGACCCAGCGACCGGCATTGAAGCTCGACTGGCGCTTGATGAAGCTATAGGGCGTCGCAAACCACGGCTTGACGTCGGAAGCCAGGTTGTCGAGCACGAAATCGCCCTCGGCAGTACGCAACGTCAGCACCGCATGACCTTCACCATCAGGCTTGCGGACAACTGTCATCAGCAGATCGGCAGGTGAGAAGCCGCGCTGGATGAGGATACGGCGCTTCAGAAGCGCGAAGTCCTCGCAGTCGCCAGCCGTGGTCGGATAGGCCCAGACCTCGTCCTTGCCGTAGATTTCCTTGTCGGTCATCGGCGTGATGGTGCGGTTGACGGTCGCGTTGACCGAACGGACCGTGGCCCACTTGGCGCCGGTCATGGCGAGCGGACCGGTATTGCGGTTGGCACCGCATTCGCTGCGGTGCGTCTGACAGAAGTCGTAATGACCGACCGGCTGCGATGTCGCATTGCCGGTCACCATGGAGGCATTTTTGCTAGGAGCCGGAATAGCGGCCGGCGCCATTGCAAACACGGCCATAATGGCCACGAGGAAACCCTTGATCCGCACGCCCTACTTCCCTGCATCGCCCTTCATTTATTAACAAACAGTTAACGGAGAGGGCTGAAAGGAGTCAATCGTTACTTCTTGGGAGGGCCTTGCAACTCGTAGACATGGTTAAAATGCAACATAACCTTAGGGATATCTGAGCATAACTTGCTCAACCAAAGTCCTCTATTCGGGCAGTTGCATATTCTTTGGTGGACGACTGGCTTCAGTCTATCGGATGAGGCCTTTGACGGCGCTGCGCAGCCGCTCGATGTCCTGGGGGCGCGACAGCCTGTGGTCGCCGTCGCGGATGAAGGTCAGCACCACGTCGTCGGCAGGAAGATGTTCCACGAGTTTCATCGCATGCAGATAGGGCACGTCAGCATCTTTCATGCCCTGCAGGATATGGATCGGGCAGCCTGTTTCGATAATGCCGGTCAGCACCCGGTTCTGGCGGCCGTCCTCGATGAGGGCGCGTGTATAGATGTTGGGCTCCGGGCTATACTGCGAGCGTTCCTCGAAATAGCCGCGCTCCTCCAGCGAGGAGCGTTCCTTCTTCTTGAGGTGCGGCTCGATGAGATCAGAGGTGAAGTCCGGCGCCGGCGCTATCAACACCATGCCTTCGAGCTTTGGACCGCCGTCTTTCGCAAGCTCCTGCGCCACTCTGAGTGCGATCCAGCCGCCCATCGAAGAGCCGATGAGGATCATCCGTTTGGGGGCGGTATCGCGGATCACCGCGAGCGCCTCCTGCAGCCACCGCGAGATCGTGCCGTCGGTGAAGGTACCGCCGGAAAGCCCGTGACCGGAATAGTCGAGGCGGATGCAGGCGGCACCCAGTTCCTCCGCCAGCCGGTCGATCTCGACGGCCTTGCTGCCGCTCATGTCGGATCGGTAGCCGGATAGCCAGAAGAGGGCGGGAAGGTCGGCGCCTGTCCGCGCCGGCCGCAGCAGCATGGCGATCTGCCGTGCGTCCTCGTCTTCACCGACTGTCAGGAACTTCGGCTGAAGAATGGGCATCTCGTCGGACATTGGGCAGAACTCCTATTATTTTGGTCTATAAAACAGATTCTTGGCAGGCTGACAGCGGGTGATTTTTCCGCTATAGGATGTTATTGAATCCGTTGCAGTGATGGCGTGACCCGTTTGTGCCCCCTTTCGAACTGGGACACGAAGCTGCAACGTTCCGAACAACGCGAGGAGAATACGACCATTCGCAGACCCTTTAAAACCGACGCGCCCGTAAAGGATGGACCGCGTTCGAACCGTGAAATCCGCATTCCCAAAGTTCAGCTGATTGGGGCGAACGGTGAGAATCTGGGCGTCGTGCCTACCGACCAGGCCTTGAAAATGGCGGAAGAAGCCGGCCTCGACCTCGTCGAAATTTCTCCCAATGTCGAGCCGCCGGTGTGCAAGATCCTCGATCTGGGCAAGCTGAAATATGCCAACCAGAAGAAGGCCGCCGAAGCGCGCAAGAAGCAGAAGGTGGTTGAAGTCAAAGAAATCAAGATGCGTCCGAACATCGACACTCATGACTATGAAGTGAAGATGAAGGCGATGGGTCGCTTCTTTGACGAAGGTGACAAGGTGAAGGTAACGCTGAAGTTCCGTGGCCGCGAAATGGCCCACCAGGAACTCGGCATGAAGCTTCTCCAGCAGGTCAAGGCCGACACGCTTGAGATTGCCAAGGTCGAAGCCGAGCCGAAGCTCGAAGGCCGCCAGATGATGATGGTGCTGGCGCCGAAGTAACCGGTGCCGCATCCTTTCGCTCAAAGCCGTCCGACGGGGCGGCTTTTGTGATTCTTGCGGGTGCAAGAATCATCATCCGCCCCGTTGCACTTTCATGACGCTGCGGTTATAAGCGCGCGTCCGAACTGACCGGCAGGGCATGCCGTGGCAGTTTCGAATGCTTGCGGGCAGGTTTCGTCACTGGCCCCGCAGATCAACAACAAACGCTCCCACGCCTTTGGCGAAGACCGTAACAGGGCTTTCGCAGAAGGGCTTCTTTGATGAAGCGGGTGAGGAGCTCTCAGAACGGAGTAGCAAAATGCCCAAGATGAAGACGAAGTCCTCTGCCAAGAAGCGGTTCAAGATCACCGCCACCGGCAAGGTCAAGGCGGCTGCCGCTGGCAAGCGCCATGGCATGATCAAGCGCACGAACAAGTTCATTCGCGATGCACGCGGCACCATGGTTCTGGCAGAACCCGATGGCCGCAAGGTTGTGAAGAACTATCTGCCGAACGGTCTCTGAGACTATTCCGGTAACGCGTTAGATTAAGGAGATCATGAAATGGCACGTGTAAAAAGAGGCGTCACCGCCCACGCCAAGCACAAGAAGGTTCTGAAGCAGGCCAAGGGTTTCTACGGCCGCCGCAAGAACACCATCCGTACCGCCAAGGCTGCCGTTGACCGCGCCAAGCAGTACGCATACCGCGACCGCAAGGTTAACAAGCGCAACTTCCGCGCCCTCTGGATCCAGCGTATCAACGCTGCCGTCCGCGAATTCGGCCTGACCTACGGCCGCTTCATCGACGGCCTGAACAAGGCTGGCATCGAAGTCGACCGCAAGGTTCTCTCCGACATGGCAATCCATGAGCCGGAAGCATTCGGTGCCCTGGTTGCTGCCGCCAAGAAGGCCCTTGAGTACCTCAAGGAAACCGGCACGGCTAACGAGTTTGAAGGCGCGGTTCGTTAACCAGCGCTTCCCAAGCTTGACGCTTTTTTGAATTTTGGGAAACCCGCGCTGGTTTGGGCTAGCGCGGGTTTTTCTTTCTTTGTACTGCTTGCGCGGCCTTGCCGCGCCCGCCTTTCGAACGCCGCCTGATCTGGACGGAAAGAAGACAATGTCAGATATCGACCAGCTTAAATCCTCTCTGCTTGCCGAAATTGCCGCCGCCAATGACGAGCCTGCGCTCGAAACCGTTCGTGTTTCCGCGCTCGGCAAGAAGGGCTCGATTTCTGAGCTGCTGAAGACGCTCGGCGCCATGACGCCGGAAGAGCGACAGACCCGCGGCGCAGCAATCAATGCACTGAAGAACGAAGTAACCGACGCCCTTGCCGACCGCAAATCGGTGCTGAAGGAAGCTGCGATCAACGCCCGCCTGAAGGCTGAAACGGTCGACGTCAGTCTGCCGGTCCGTTCCTCACCGGCCGAGCGCGGCCGCATCCATCCGATCAGCCAGATTGTCGACGAAATCACCGCAATCTTCGGTGACATGGGTTTCTCGATTGCCGAAGGCCCCGATATCGAGACCGACTATTACAATTTCACGGCTCTGAACTTCCCCGAGGGACATCCGGCCCGCGAGATGCACGACACCTTCTTCTTCAATCCGGATGAGAAGGGCGAGCGCAAGGTTCTGCGCACGCATACCTCGCCGGTGCAGGTTCGCACGATGGAATCGCAGAAGCCGCCGATCCGCATCATCATCCCCGGCAAGACCTACCGCCAGGATTCCGATGCCACGCATTCGCCGATGTTCCATCAGGTCGAAGGCCTGGTCATCGACAAGAAGGCCAATGTCGGCAATATCCGCTGGGTGCTGGAGGAGTTCTGCAAGACCTTCTTCGAGGTCGACAGCGTGACGATGCGTTTCCGCCCGTCCTTCTTCCCCTTCACCGAGCCCTCCTTCGAGGTCGACATCCAGTGCGACCGCTCTGGTCCGATCGTCAAGTTCGGCGAAGGCACCGACTGGATGGAAATCCTCGGCTGCGGCATGGTCCACCCGAACGTGCTGCGTTACGGCGGGCTCGATCCGGACGAATATCAGGGCTTTGCCTGGGGCATGGGCCTCGACCGTATCGCCATGCTGAAATACGGCATGCCCGACCTGCGCGACTTCTTCAATGCCGATGTCCGCTGGATGAATCACTATGGCTTCCGCCCGCTCGACATGCCGACGCTGTTCGGCGGTCTCAGCGTTTAAGGGAGGATTAGACCTATGAAATTCACGCTTTCCTGGCTGAAGGATCATCTGGAAACGGATGCCACGCTCGATGAGATCTGCATCCGCCTGACTGAGATCGGGCTGGAAGTGGAAGATGTCGACGACAAGGCGGCCTTCAAGCCCTTCGTCATCGCCAAGGTTCTCTCGGCCGAAAAACACCCGCAGGCCGATCGCCTGAAGGTGCTGATGGTCGATATCGGTGAAGGTGCTCCGGTGCAGGTCGTCTGCGGCGCACCGAATGCGCGTGCAGGCCTCGTCGGCGCCTTTGCTGCTCCTGGCACCTATGTTCCCGGCATCGACGTGACGCTGTCGGTCGGCAATATCCGCGGTGTCGAAAGCCGCGGCATGATGTGCTCGGAAAAGGAACTGCAGATCTCCGACAATCACGACGGCATCATCGACCTTCCGGAAGATGCGCCCGTGGGCACGAGCTACGCCGCATATTCGCATCTCGACGATCCGGTCATCGAGATCAACCTGACGCCGAACCGTCCGGACTGCACCTCGATCTATGGCATCGCCCGCGATCTTGCAGCCTCCGGCCTCGGCACGCTGAAGACGCGACCTGCGCCGTCCTTCGCCGTCGAAGGCGAAACGCCGGTCAAGCTGACGCTCGATCTCGATGATCCCAAACTCTGCCCGGGCTTCGGCCTGCGGCTCGTGCGCGGCGTGAAGAATGGTCCGAGCCCGCGCTGGCTGCAGCAGCGGCTGCTCGCCATCGGCCTGCGCCCGATCAATGCGCTCGTCGATATCACCAACTACATGACCTTCGACCAGGGCCGGCCGATGCACGTCTTCGACGCCGCCAAGGTCAAGGGCAACCTGACTGTGCGTCGCGCCAAGGAAGGCGAAACCGTGCTGGCGCTCGACCAGCGCGAATATAAGCTCGGCCCGAACAATGTCGTCATCGCCGACGAGAACGGTATTGAATCGATCGGCGGCATCATGGGTGGCGAACATTCCGGCTGTGATGAAAAAACCGTTGACGTGCTGATCGAATCCGCCCTCTGGGATCCGATGAACATCGCCAAGTCTGGCCGCGCGCTCGGCATCATCACCGATGCGCGCTACCGTTTCGAACGCGGCGTCGATCCGGAATACATGGTTCCCGGCCTCGAACGCACGACGGAACTGGTGCTGGAACTTTGCGGCGGCGCCCCGGCAAAGGCCGAGATCGTCGGCTACAAGGGTTACGAGCCGAAGGTCGTCGACTTCCCCTATTCGGAGGTTAAGCGTTTGACCGGCCTCGAGGTCTCGACGGACGAAAGCAACACGATCCTGACCCGTCTCGGCTTCAAGGTTTCCGGTTCCGGCGAACGCGTCTCCGTGGCGGTTCCCTCCTGGCGTCCTGACGTGGACGGCAAGGCCGATCTCGTCGAAGAGGTCATGCGCATCCACGGCGTCGACAACATCAAGCCAGCGCCGCTCGAAAGTCATGCTGCTGTCAACGGTCGCATCCTGACGGTGCTGCAGATCCGCACCCGCTCCGCCAAGCGCGCGCTCGCCTCGCGCGGCATGCTGGAAGCCGTCACCTGGTCTTTTATTCCGGAGGATCAGGCAAAGCTCTTCGGCGGTGGTTCTCCGGCCCTCAAGCTTGCCAATCCGATCGCAGCCGAAATGTCGGACATGCGCCCCTCGCTGCTGCCGGGTCTGCTGACGGCCGCCCAGCGCAATGCCGATAAGGGCTATGGCGATGTGGCGATCTTCGAGGTCTCTGGCACCTACGAAAACGACACGCCGGAAGGCCAGCGGCGCGTCGCCGGCGGCATCCGCCGTGGCACGGCATCGCTTTCCGGCGCCGGCCGCATGTGGTCGAATGCGGCAAAGGGCGGCGGCCAGCCGGTCGATGTCTTCGATGCCAAGGCCGATGCGCTTGCCGTTATCGAAGCCTGCGGCCTGCCGACGGGCAATATCCAGATCGAGCGGGGTGGTCCGGAATGGTATCACCCCGGCCGTTCCGGCACGATCAAGATGGGTCCGAAGGTGATCCTCGGCTATTTCGGCGAATTCCATCCGACCACGCTTGAAAAGCTTGATGTGTCCGGTGCTCTCTGCGGCTTCGAAGTCTATCTCGATGCCATGGCCGAGCCGAAGAAGAAGGCGACCCGCACCAAGCCGGCGCTCGAACTTTCGCCCTTCCAGGCGGTCAAGCGCGACTTCGCATTCGTCGTCGACAAGACGGTGGAAGCCGGCGCCATCATCAAGGCGGCCACCGGCGTCGATCGCAAGCTTATCACTGGCGTCAACGTCTTCGATATTTTCGAAGGTGCCTCGGTTGGCGAGGGTAAGAAATCTGTTGCGATCGAGGTCCAGATCCAGCCGGCCGACCGCACGCTGACCGACGAGGATTTTGAAGCGCTGACGCAGAAGATCGTCGCCAGCGTCGCCAAGTTCACCGGCGGCGTCCTGAGAAGCTGATCCGGCTAACAGAAAGTTTGAGAAGACCGGCGGCGCAAGCTGCCGGTCTTTTATATGTGAAGATGATAGAGCTTGCTGACGATCGTCCAGCGTCCGTCGATCTTCAACAGTGACAGATAGTCGGTGAAGCGCATGCCGGCAAAATCGTCGGTCACTTTCACAGTCGCAGCATCGCCGGAAATATCGATGCTGCCGATGTCCATATAAGGCTGAGTTCCGGGTGGTGCGGCCCCTTCCTCAAGGATTGCCGCGATGAATTCATCGCGCGAGAGCCATTCCACCGCATTGTGATAGTGCCCGATGATCGAGCTCTTCGGGTGAAAGGCTTTCTTCAGGGCTGCTTCATTGGCGAAGGCCATGCCCTCGACATAGAGATGAACCGTCGCTTCGATTGCCTGCCTGTCGGCCATATCGACACCTCGCCTCACATTCTGAAGGAAATGATAGCGGGGTCGTCGGCGAAGGCAAGGCTGGGAGAAGGAGAGCGGCCGGCGCCGGCCGCTCTCCTTGCCGGTATGAGGACAAGTATCAGGCTGCGCGAGACGCTTTCTGGTTCGCGGCAGTCGTTGCAAGCTTCGTCAGAAGCTGGTCGGTCTTGCCTTCTTCCTGCAGCGTCTGATCGAGAAGCGTGACGGCTTCCTTGAAGCCCAGCGTCTGCGCCCAGGTCTTCAGTGTCCCGTAGCGAGCGATTTCATAATGCTCGACGGCCTGAGCCGAGGAGATCAGGCCTGCATCAATCGCGGCAGTACCTTTGAAATCCTCGATGATTTCCTCGCCTTCGGCAATGATGCCCTGGATCGCCTCACAGGTCTTGCCCTGGGCGCGCTTGCCGATGATTTCGAAGACCTGCTGCAGCCGCTCGACATGACCTTCGGTTTCTTCGCGATGCTTCTCGAAACCCGCCTTCAGTTCCTGGGACTGGGCAGCGCGCGCCATCTTCGGCAGGGCGCGCAATATCTGCCGTTCGGCGAAATAGATGTCCTTGAGCGTATCGTAAAACAGATCTTCCAGTGTCTTTTCCTTGGCCATTGTTCCGTTCCTTCGTTGGGGGATTCGCGCCCTTTCGGCGACACTCTTAGAAGCGAATACCGCGCTAATTGTTCCCGGCGCATTTCGGGTGGAACGGCTCCATTTTCCGGGCAATGATGTCTGGAGCAATCGGAGAGGATCGCACATGAAGAAACCGGGATCGATGAAGGGGCTCGAGGATCTCGGCCGGGTGCGCCTGTCGAAGAATTTCTTCTTCCGCGATTTCCTCCACTCAGAGATCGCCGATTTCTATCGTATCCCGAACATCCCCGACGATCCCGATCTTGCCGTCGAGACGGGCCGGCGTCTCTGCGAGGAATTGCTGGAGCCTCTGGAAGCGACGTTCGGGCGCCTTCACGTCCGCTCCGGCTACCGCTCGCCTGCGGTCAATCGCTTCGGCAATGAGAACAACCTGAACTGCTCGACCAATGCCGCCACCGCCGCCCATCATATCTGGGACATGCGCGACTTCGACGGCTGCATGGGAGCGGCCGCCTGCATCGCCGTTCCCTGGGTGGTCGATCGTTATAGTGACGAAAGCGATTGGCAGAGGCTCGCCTGGTGGATCCATGACCACCTACCTTATGCCTCGCTCTGCTTCTTCCCGAAACTATGGGCCTTCAACATCCAGTGGCATGAGCGGCCGAAGCGGGTGATCCAGAGCTATGTGCGCCCGCGCGGCATCCTGACCAAGCCGGGCATGGCCAATTGGGAAGGTGATCATTCCGAATGGTATGAGGGCTTTCCGCAACTCAAAAATTGATGCGGTAGCGGATGTGGCCGTCACTCTTGACGTATGTATCATAGAGCGCGCGGGCCGTCTTGTTCTGCTCGCTCGTATGCCAGTAGAGCCGCGACCAGCCGTTCTTCTTGCAGAGGGCTACGAGGTCGTCCATCAACGCCCGGCCGACACCCTTGCCGCGCACATTTTCTGATACGAACAGGTCTTCGAGATAGCAGTCCCTACCGCGGATCCATGTGCCTTCATGCGTCAGGCAGAGTGTAAAGCCCACGACTTCGTCGTCGAGTTCCGCCACTCGCATGAAGATTGCCGACGCCGGATCGAAGACCCGGCGCCAGGTGGAATCGGTAATATCGGCATCGACGGTGACCTCGTAGAAAGCGAGATAGTCCGCCCAGAGAGCACGCCAGCGCGTCTCGTCTTCGGGTCTCGCATCGCGGATTGTCACGGTCACGTCATCACCTCGTTTTAGGCACCGGCCTCGTCGAGCAGCGCCATTGCCTCGTCGGAGAGCTTGAGCGTGGCCGATTTCACCAGGCTTTCAAGCTGCGAAAGGCTCGTAGCACTGGCGATCGGCGCCGTCACGCCCTTCTTGCGCAAGAGCCAGGCGAGAGAGATTTCCGCCGGCATGGCGCCCGTCTCGGCCGAGACCGTGTCGAGTGCTGCGAGAATGCGCGTGCCCTTGTCATTGAGATACTGGGAAACGCGGCCTTCGCGGGCCCGGCCCTCCGTATCCGCCTTGCTGCGGTATTTGCCCGACAGGAAGCCGGCTGCGAGGCTGAAATAGGTGATGACGCCGATATCCTCCTTCACGCAGAGATCGGCAACCGGGCCTTCAAAGCTCGAACGCTCATAGAGGTTATATTCCGGCTGCAGCGCCTGATAGCGCGGCAGGCCTGCCTTGTCGGCGGCATCGAAGGAGGCCTGCAGCAGGCTCGCATCATAGTTCGAGCAGCCCACGGAGCGGATCTTGCCCTGTTCGAGCAGCTTGGCATAGGCGCCAAGCGATTCCTCATGCGGCGTATCGGCATCCGGCCAGTGCGACAGATAGAGGTCGATATAGTCAGTCTGCAGCCGGCGCAGCGAGTCCTCAACTGCCTTCAGAATATAGTTGGCCTTCAGCGTCTTGCCCTGACCCATGTCGGAGCCGACCTTGGTGATGATCACGGCCCTGTCGCGGGAGACCTTTCCCTTTTTCAGCCACTTGCCGATGATCTCTTCAGAGTCGCCGCCCTTATTGCCCGGCACCCAGGCGGAATAGACGTCGGCGGTGTCGATCGTGTTGAGACCCGCATCGAAGAAGCCGTCCAGAATATCGAAGGACGTTTTCTCGTCGGCCGTCCAGCCGAAGACATTGCCGCCGAAGACGATCGGCGAGATCGAAAGACCTGTTTTTCCAAGCCGGCGCATTTCCATGGCGCTCTCCCAAAATGCTGAAGTGATTGAAATCTGAAACGGCAGAACGCCGTCCATCGGTAACCTAGCGCGGAGTGTCCTGGAAGGAAACCAAACTTCCGTGATCGGCCGTCGCGCCATTGCGCCGCAAGAGAGGGCTGAATAAGGTGCGCCCGATGGATTTCAGGAGGACCTTTCATGTTGCGTTTCGGTATACTTTCAACGGCCAAGATCGGCCGGGACAATGTCGTTCCCGCCATTCAGGACGCGGAAAACTGCGTTATTACCGCCATTGCCAGCCGTGATTTTGCGCGCGCCCGTGACATGGCGGACCGCTTCTCCGTGCCGCATGCCTTCGGCTCCTACGAGGAAATGCTGGCGTCCGACGTGATCGATGCCGTCTATATTCCGCTGCCGACCTCCCAGCATATCGAATGGTCGATCAAGGCTGCGGATGCCGGCAAGCACGTGCTCTGCGAAAAGCCGATTGCGCTCAAGGCCTCCGAGATCGACGATCTCATCGCCGCCCGCAACCGCAACAAGGTCATCATCAGCGAAGCCTTCATGGTCGCCTATTCGCCGGTCTGGCGGAAGGTCCGTTCCTTGTTGCAAGATGGTGCGATCGGCGAACTTCGGCATGTGCAGGGCGCCTTCACCTATTACAACCGCGACCCCGGCAACATGCGCAACATCCCGGCGCTTGGTGGCGGCGGCCTGCCTGACATCGGCGTCTATCCCGTCATCAGCACCCGCTTCTCCACCGGCAAAGAGCCGTCCTGGATCCAGGCGATCACCGAGCGCGATGCCGAGTTCGGCACCGATATCTATTCCAGCGTGAAGGCCGATTTCGGCGATTTCGAGCTGAGCTTCTATATTTCCACCCAGATGGCCGGCCGCCAGATCATGGTCTTCCACGGCACCGACGGCTATATCGAGGTCAAGTCGCCCTTCAACGCCAATCGCTGGGGCCCTGAGGAGATCGAAGTGACCAATCGTGGTCATAACGAATCCCAGATCATCCGCTTCCAGGACAGCCGCCAGTACAGGTGCCAGGCGGAAGCTTTTGCCCGCGCTGCTGCAGGCGAAAAGGAAGAGATCGTTACCCTGGAAGATTCCAAGCTCAACCAGAAGGTCATCGACGCCATCTACCGCGCCAGCGAGCAGGATGGTTGGGAAGCCGTTTAATTTTTCTCGGCTTTGCCGCGGAAGACGAAGCGGGAATAGCCGAAGAAGCTGAAGAACATCGACGCTGCGGTCGCGAGCACCATCGCGACAAGCGGCTGCAGCGCCGGTAGTGACAGAAGCAGCGCCGAATAGAGCCCATAATTGACGAGGGCGGCCGTCACGCCGACCGAGCCATAGCGGAAGCCTTCTGCGGCCAGCGACCGGCCTGACCGGTCGAACGTGAAAGTCCGGTTGAATGCCCATGTCGTCGCCATCGCGAGCGCAATGGCAATCAGCCGGGCAATGAAGGGACCGAGCGGCGTCAGGTACAGAAGCAGCGCAAGCACGCTCGCATCGACGATGAAGCCCAGTCCACCGGCGATCGCGAAGCGAATGAGCTTCTTCATGCCGCGTCCGCCTTTTTGCCATCAAGCATTATGGGCAAGGTCTTATCCTTTGCTGAGACCGGCGCCGCCAGGCTCATATAATGGATGCGCAACTGCTCGGCCCGCGCCCGTGCAACGGAATCGAGGATCACACCGGCAGTAAACAGCATGATGGAGATCATCGCCAGTGCCGTCGAAAGCACCCAGGTCGGCATGCGGCTGACGAGGCCGGTCGCAAAGTATTCCGCCAACACCGGCCCCATGAAGCCGAGACTTGCCAGCATGAAGAGGGCGCTGATCGTGCCGAAGAAAGCGAAGGGCCGCGTTTCTTTCATCAGCATGGCAAACATCCAGAGGATCTTGCCGCCGTCACGGAAGGTCGAGAGCTTCGAATGCGAGCCTTCCGGGCGCCTGCCGTAATGCAGTTCCAGTTCACTGACAGGCAATTTCAGCCGCGACGCATGCACCGACATTTCCGTCTCGATCTCGAAGCCGCCGGAAACCGCGGGGAAGCTCTTGACGAAACGGCGTGAAAAGGCCCGGTAACCCGACAAGATATCGGTGAAGTCAGGCCCGAAGATCGCGCGATAGAGGATGTTGAACAGCCGGTTGCCGAGGGCATGTCCCTGCCGGCCGGCATCGTCATGCACGCCGCGCCGCGTGCCGACCACCATATCAGCCCGTTCCGTCAGCAGCGTCCGCACCAGCTCTTCGGCATCCTCAGGCGCATAGGTCCCGTCGCCGTCGGCGATGATGTAGATGTCGGCATCGATATCGGCGAACATCCGCCGCACCACATGGCCCTTGCCCTGGCGCCGCTCGCGCACGACATGCGCGCCGGCGAGCATGGCATGCAGCGCCGTGCCATCGGTGGAGTTATTGTCGTAGACATGGATATGCGCATCGGGCAGTGCCGCCTGGAAACCCCTGACGACAGCCCCGATCGTCGCCGCTTCGTTGTAGCAGGGAAGCAGAACGGCAATATCAGGACTTTCGCTGAGCGATCGCGCCATTGGGTTACACTCGTTACAAAGAAACCGCGGCGAATTTACGCCATGCAGCGTTAACAAGCCCCTATAAGAAACGAAAGCTGTCACGTCCTGTGGTTTACACTTTCTTGATAAGCCAAGGCTAAGGTTTGCCCATCACGCAACGACCTGGCTATCATGATGAACGCAGTGCAGCCGATCGCCAAGGCGCAATCCGCATCAGCCAGGACTGGATTCGTCGGCAGTATCCGGCAGATGCTGACGCGTCTCCTGCCATCCGCTCTCATCTACACCGTTATCCTGATCGGCATTATCACCGTCATGAAATATGCCGGAGGTCCGGTCGATTATGTCGGCCCCGATAATGACGACGGCATGCGCTTGGTGGAGGTCAGGGATTTCCTGAACGGGCAGGGCTGGTTCGATCTGATGCAGTATCGGCTCGGCCTCGGCGAAGGCACGCTCATGCACTGGTCGCGGCTGATCGACCTGCCGATCGCTGCGCTCATCCGCTTCTTCGGCCTCTTCCTCGGCCATGATGCTGCGGAAGCTGCCGCACTCGTGGTCTGGCCCCTGTCGCTCGTTTTTCCTGCCATGCTTGCTATGGGCCTTGCCGGCCGGCGTGTCGGCGGCCTTGCCGGCATGCACCTGTCTTTCTGCTTTGCCGGCATGGCGATCTATACCGGCAATCGTTTTGCGCCCGGCGCCATTGATCATCACAATGCCCAGCTCGCGCTTGTCGCGACCATGGTGGCGATGCTCTTCGATGAAAAACAGCGCGCGTGGAACTATGCCGTCGCTGGCGTGTCAGCCGCATTGGCGATCGCGATCGGTGCGGAAACCACGCCCTTCGTTGCCATCTATTGCCTGGTCGTAGCATTTCTCTGGGTCTGGGAAGGCGAGCCTCTCGCCGCCGCCACCAGGGCTTTCGGCCTTAGCCTCGCTGTTGCGATCAGCATCCTCCTCTTTGCGACGGTGCCGCCACAGCGCTATTCGGCGGTGACTTGCGACAATCTCTCGCTCGGCTTCTACAGCCTGGCGACGATTGGCGGCGGCCTGCTGCTCGCCTCCGCGGCCTTTGCCAGCCGTCTTGGCCGCGGCTTGCGTTTCGCCGTGCTTGCGGCGGTCGGCGCCGCCGTTTTCGGTTCGGCTATCGTCATTGCGCCTGAATGCCTGCGCAATCCTTTTGCCGATCTCGATCCTATGCTGGTCGAGCTCTGGCTGCGCAATGTCTCGGAAGCGCAATCCATTCTCGCGCTCAGCCGGACAGATCCCTTTTCCATCGGCGCATTCTATGCGCCTGGCCTGCTCGCGATCGCCGTCTGCATTTTCCGCTCCGTGCAGGGCGATCGCGTGCAGGTCCATCTCGTCCTTCTGGCGCTGTTGAGTGTCAGTTGGGCCGTCGCACTGGTTCAGGTCCGTGGAGCCGTCTTCTCAAACCTCCTGTCTATCCTGCCGCTTGCCTTGCTGATCATTGACGTGCGCCGCATGTCGAACGGCGACAGCGAAAATGCCGCAGCTGCCCTCGTCTATATCGTGACGGTTCTGGCAAGCGTGCCGGCGGTATGGGCCGTCGGCGGCGCACTCGTCGAAATGCAGGTCAACAAGACAAAGAATGCCGACGAGGCAGAGAGGCCTTCATGTTCCTCCCGGCAGGCGCTCGCGCCGCTCGGCGGCCTGCCTGCCGGTCTCGTCTCGGCGCCGTCGGAGATGGGTGTGCCAATCCTGCGCTACACCGCCAACCGTGTTTTGTCGGCGCCCTATCATCGCAACCAGGGCGGCATGCTGACCGAGATTTATATCGGTCTGGCCGAGCCGCAGGAGGCGGAGGCATTTCTGAAGGGAGCGGGCGTCACTGTGCTTGCCTTCTGCCCGGATGATCTGCAGACAAGTGAAATCGCCAGATTGAAGCCCGACGGGCTCTATGCGCAGCTGGGGAAGGGCAATATCCCTGCGTATCTTGACCCGCTGCCGAAAGCTGCGGGCAGCGGCGTCCAGTTCTTCCGTTACCGGCCGGCGTCGGACTGACGTCCTATCTTTCAGGAGTGGACGAGCACAGCCCGCAGGCGATCGGTGGTAAAGAGGCCGCCGAGATAAAGCAGCAGGCCGGCATTGTAACCGATGATCGTGTAGAAAAGCGCCAGGAATGAAACCGCACCGCCGGAGACAATCGCGGCGATGGCAAAGGTTACGGCGATCAGCATGGCGACGATTGCAATGACGCCGGCTGAGCGCATAAGGCCAGCGGTGAGGCCCAGGGTGGTTGCTGTCAGGATGATCATGTCGTCACCTCTTCTTCAGGTCGTTTGCGAGGAGCCTAGGGGCCCTCCGCTAACAAAAGTTTATTGGCCATCCTTAATGAAAGCTGCAATTGCAGCCATGGTTACGGATGCGTTCACCTGACGGCATTTCCTCCGGCTTGCGCCGGGTATGCGTTTCGATACAAGTCAACTCTGTTACAGGCTGAAAAGTTCCGTTACTTTCTCATTTACGTAAACGGAACTCCCCTGCAACAGCAACGACGTAGAACGAAGCAGCATCACGCTGACAATTCGATCGGCGTCTGATCGACTGGTTGTTCGGAAAGAGGGCGAGCCGATACCTATAATGGTTGAGCATAGCGCGATGAAAGGAGCGATCGCTCCCGCGCCTTCCATCGGCGGGGAATACTCACTGTCACCAGCATGCTCATTTTTCGGGTCGGTGTTCGCCACTCCCTACGAACGTGAATGATACTAAGATTTTTTTTGGAGTAGCGATATCCCTATTTCTTGGGTCTCCCACCGATTTTTGAATAAAAATTCGCCCTTCTCCTACCCCGACCTTTCCGTTTGGGGGCGATCAAAATAGAAAGGGGGATGAGCAATGTCTTTGACGGCGATTCGCCTACCAACCTTGCGGAATATTCGGTCTCGGAGCTCTCCGGTTCCATCAAGCGGACCGTCGAGACAGCCTTCGATCAGGTGCGTGTGCGCGGCGAGATTTCGGGTTACCGTGGCCCGCATTCCTCGGGCCACGCTTACTTCTCGCTGAAGGACGACCGCGCGCGCATCGATGCAGTCATCTGGAAAGGCACCTTTTCTCGCCTGAAGTTCCGCCCGGAAGAGGGCATGGAGGTGATCGCGACCGGCAAGGTCACGACCTTCCCCGGCTCATCCAAATACCAGATCGTCATCGAGACGCTGGAGCCTGCCGGTGCCGGCGCATTGATGGCGCTGATCGAGGAGCGCAAGCGTAGGTTGGGCGCCGAGGGCCTTTTCGATCCCTCACGCAAGAAGCGCCTGCCTTTCATGCCTGAGGTAATCGGCGTCGTGACCTCGCCGACGGGCGCCGTCATCCGCGATATCCTGCATCGTATCTCCGATCGTTTCCCCGTCCATGTCATCGTCTGGCCGGTCAAGGTTCAGGGCGAAGGCTCTGGCGAGGAGGTGGCAAACGCTATCAACGGCTTCAACGCCCTGGAGCCTGGCGGCGATGTTCCACGCCCAGATGTGCTGATCGTCGCCCGCGGCGGCGGCAGTCTCGAAGATCTCTGGAGCTTCAACGACGAAATCGTCGTGCGGGCCGCAGCTGATAGCCGGATTCCGTTGATCTCGGCTGTCGGCCACGAGACCGACTGGACGCTGATCGATTACGCCGCCGATGTCCGCGCCCCGACACCGACCGGTGCTGCCGAAATGGCCGTGCCCGTCAAGGCCGAGCTTGAGGCCCAGGGTGCAGGTCTCACTGCCCGCCTGCAGGGCTGCATGAGCCGACAGATGGATCAGCGACGCCAGTCCGTCCGTGCTCTGATGCGCGCCCTGCCGTCGCTCGATCAGCTTCTGGCGCTGCCCCGCCGCCGCTTCGATGAGGCGGCCGCTGGCCTTGGCCGCGGGTTGGAGCTCAACACCATCAACAAGCGCCGCGGTTTCGAACGCGTCGCCTCGCATCTGCGGCCGGATGTGCTGTCCAACCGCATCACAGAGCGTCGTCAGCTTCTGAACGAACGCATGGCCCGGGCCGAACGTACCGTCGAGCGCCTGCTCGACCGCTCGAAGTCCCGCATCGAACGCGCAGAGGCTATCTTCGCCTCGCTTCCGGCTCGGCTGAAGACACAGACCGACCGCGGTCGTGAGCGCCTCGGCAATCTGTCGCGTCATGCCGATACGGCAATCCGTCATCAGCTGACGCGTGCCCGCGCCGAGCTTTCCGCGCAGGACCGCATTCTTCAGTCTCTCTCCTACAAGAACGTGCTGAAGCGCGGCTATGCCGTCATCCGTGATGAGGAAAACAGGCCGGTCTCGCAGGCATCAGTACTCTCTGCCGGCATGGGCATCGCCATTGAGTTCGCCGACGGCCGCGTCGGCGCCATGACGACGGAAGGCGGCGCTGCGCCATCAGGGGCCAGGAAGCGCACGGTCAGGGCCGGCGAGCCACCGAAACAGGGAAGCCTGTTCTAGCAATGCACATTCTGCTGGTTCTCGCCCATCCGCTGCCGGAAAGCTTCGCCGCTTCTGTGGCGCGGACCGCCCGCGAGGCACTCGAAGCCTCGGGCCATACTGTCGATCTTCTGGATCTCTATGCAGAGGATTTTGACCCGCGGCTGTCCAAGGCAGAGCGGGGCGGCTATTTCGATGTGCCTTACGATACGTCCGCCGTCGCCGGTATCGTTGCACGGCTGAAAGCGGCTGACGGTCTCATTCTGGTTTTTCCGCAGTGGTGGTTCAACTTCCCGGCCATATTGAAGGGTTTCATCGATCGCGTCTTTGCGCCGGGTGTCGCCTTCACCCATGATGCTGCCGGCGGCCGTATCGTGCCGCGGCTCACCAATATCAAGCTGCTCTACGCGCTGACGACAACTGGTTCGCCCTGGTGGCTGGTGCATGTCTACATGGGCAATCCCGTCCGTCGCCTGCTGAAGCGCGGCATCGCCAATTTCTGCGCCAAGCGGTTGAAGTTCCGGATGCTGAGCCTGCACGACATGGACCGTGCGACGGATGCCAGGCGCAAGGCGTATCTGGAGCGCGTCCGCAAGGCGCTCGCCGCCGTCTGATTATTCGAAATCCGACAGGAATTTTTTGAGCAGCCGGTCGAGCTCGGCTTTGTCATCGGCCGTCAGGTTGCGCGTCAGCCGTTGCTGGTTTGCGACATGCGCGCCGACCGCTTCTTCCACCGTTGCCAGACCCTTCTCGGTCAGCGCAATCAGCACGCTGCGCCGGTCTTCGGGGTTAAACAGGCGCTCGACGAAGCCGGCCTTCTCCAGCTGATCGATCCGGTTCGTCATCGTGCCGGAACTCACCATCGTCATGCCGAGCAGCTCTCCGGGCGACAGCCGGTAGGGCGCGCCGGAGCGGCGAAGCGTGGCCAGCACATCGAAAGCGGAGGAGGAGAGGCCGTGCTTGAGCAGAACCGCTTCTACTTCGCGGCCGATATGCGTCGTCAGCCGCTTCAGCCGGCCGAAGATCCCCATGGGTTCGACATCCAGCTCCGGCCGCTCGCGCCGCCACTGAGCCAGGATCCTGTCGACGTGATCTGATTTCTCCTTGTCCATGCTGCATCGATATCAGCAGGTATCTTGACGTCAAGATAAAACACGCTATCTTGATTTTATCTTGAAGTAGAGATTCTTGAAATGAAGACAAATACCAGATACGTCGCCGATCTGCTGATGACTGCGATTGCGCCCGCCATCTGGGGCAGCACCTATTTCGTCACCACATCCTTCCTTCCGCAGGGCTACCCGCTGACGGTCGCGATGCTACGGGCGCTGCCGGCAGGGCTGCTTCTGCTGCTGATTGTCCGGAAATTGCCGACCGGCATCTGGTGGGGCCGCGCCTTCATTCTCGGCGCACTGAACTTCTCGTTCTTCTGGGCGATGCTCTTCGTTTCGGCCTATCGCCTGCCGGGCGGCGTGGCCGCAACGGTCGGCGCCGTGCAGCCGCTGATCGTCATTGCGCTCTCGCGTCTCTTTCTCGGCAAGCCGATCCGCTTCATTGCCGTTATTGCCGGCCTGATCGGAATGGTAGGTGTGGCACTTCTGGTGCTGACACCGAAGGCAGCGCTTGATCCCGTTGGTGTTACCGCAGGTCTCGCCGGTGCGGTCTCCATGGCCTTCGGCACGGTGCTGAGCCGGCATTGGCAGCCGCCAGTTTCCAGCCTCACCTTTACGTCCTGGCAATTGACCGCAGGTGGCATTCTGCTCGTGCCCGTGGCCTTTTTCCTGGAACCAGCGCTTCCTGTGCCGACGACAGCCAATATCCTCGGCATTGCCTATCTTGGCCTCATCGGTGCTGCCTTCACCTATCTGCTGTGGTTCCGCGGCCTCTCGCGCATAGAGCCATCGGCCGCAGCGTCGCTCGGCTTCCTGAGCCCCGTTGTCGCCACCCTGCTCGGTTGGCTGGCACTCGGCCAGAGCCTTACACCAACCCAGCTTTCAGGCTTTGCCATGGTGCTGGTCAGCGTCTGGCTCAGCCAGCGCAGCCTGATGCCGAAGGCGGGCGTTGTTACGCCCACTCGCCCTGTCGCATTACCGGCACCCGCGAGCCATCAGGCTTGATACCGTCAATATCGACCTTGTCGGAGCCGATCATCCAGTCGATGTGGATCAGGCTCGAATTGCCACCCTGCGCCTTGATCTGCTCCTGGCTCAGCGAAGCGCCGTCGAGGAAGCACTTCGAATAGCACTGGCCGAGTGCGATATGGCAGGAGGCATTCTCGTCGAACAGTGTGTTGTAGAAGAGGATGCCGCTTGCCGAGATCGGCGAGGAATGCGGCACCAGCGCAACTTCACCGAGCCGGCGCGCGCCTTCATCCGTATCGAGTACCTTGTTCAACACTTCCTCGCCGCGCGAGGCCTTGGCCTCGATGATACGGCCGCCTTCGAAGCGGACCCGGATATTGTCGATCAGCGTGCCCTGATGTGAGAGCGGTTTGGTGCTGGACACGTGGCCTTCCACGCGCAGTGCATGCGGCGTGGTGAAGACTTCCTCGGTCGGGATATTCGGATTGCAGGTAATGCCGTTCTTCGCCGTCGAGGCGCCGCCATGCCATTCATGGCCGTCTGCGAGGCCGACGGTCAGATCCGTGCCTGGCCCGGTGAAATGCAGCGAGGCGAAACGCTCTCCGTTCAGCCAGGACGAGCGCTTGCGCAGATTGGCATTGTGCTCGGACCAGGCGGTAATCGGATCAGGCACGTCGACGCGCGACGCCGCAAAGATCGCCTTGGCGAGTTTGGCAACGGCGATCGCTTCCGGATCGTCGGGGAAGACGACTTTCGCCCAGGAGGGGTTGGGGTAGGAGACGATGTTCCAGTTGATGTCGAAGTTGGAGATCTTCTCCAGCGCCGGCTTATAGGCCGTGGAATTGGCGCGATTGGCGCGGCCGACCTTGCTGGGATCCTGCTCCGAGAGCAACATCGGATTGTCGCCAGCAATGGCGAGGCGGGCGGCACCCTTTTCGTAGGCTTTCGCCATGCCGTCATAAAGCCAGCCGGAAGCCCGATCGAAGCTTTCGTCGCTGCCATACTGATAACGGGCAAGCGTCGTCTCCTCGTCGGAATAGAAGGTCGAAACCAAGCCAGCGCCCGAGAGATAGGCGTGTTTGGTGATCAATCGCACCAGCGGCAGCGCCACGACGGGTGCGGTAATGACGAGATCCTGCCCTTGCTGAAGCTGCAGGCCCACCTTGATGGCGACTTCCGCAAGTTTCTCGAGTTTGCCGGGATCGACGGAGCTGTGGCTCTGGGGCATAAACGTCATGGGTCAACCTGCCTTCTGATATCTGCGACGGGAGGTGAAAGACTTAGACCCCTTTACGGCGAAAATGAAGCGCGCCGAATCCGATTTGAAAGCGGCCGGATGCATGTCCGGCCGCTTGTGCGTGCGCGTCAAGCAGCGGCGGGCAGCCTGAGCAGGATCGAGTCATGCTTCTCGAGGAATTCCATCAGGCGCTGCGGATAGTCTTCGCCAACGGCGCCCCGGACACTTGCCCGCTCGGACAGCGCCTTGCGCCAGCGCTTGACCCGCTCGAGCCCGTCAAAGATGGGGCTGTCGCCGAGCGTATCGAACAGATCGAAGTACCGAAAGATCGGCCCAAAGACCGCGTCGACGAGGCCGAAGTTAGCCCCGGCGAAATAGGGTCCGTCCGCCAGCGCGCCCTCGAGCGTCGCGAATTTGGCGACAAGCGCCTTGTGCTTGGCCTCCAGTTGCGCAGCATCCTGCGCCGTCTCATAGCCCCAGAGATCGGAAAGTACGGAAGAGCCGAATTCCATCCATCCGCGATGGCGGGCGCGGGTCAGCGCGTCGGTGGGATGCAGGGCAGCACCCGCCTGCGTTTCCTCCAGATATTCGCAGATGACGCTGCTTTCGAACAACACCTCTTCGCGGCCATCGTCCTCTTGTATCCGGAGCAGTGGCACCTTGCCGAGGGGTGAGATTTTCAGGAACCAATCCGGCTTGTCGGCAAGATCGATGTTGATGCGCTCGAATGGCACGCCCTTTTCGAGGAGCGTGATCGCGGCGCGCTGCACGTAGGGGCAGAGGTGATGACTGATGAGGGTGAGCCTGCTCATGAAAGTCTCCTGGTGGTTTGCAAAGGATCGGTCGGTTAATATGCATGTAAATGCATCTAATATCGCTTGCGATGAGATTCAAGATAGATGTAATTGCATTTATGTCTGCGAATATGAAGAAGCCGAGCGAAGCCGTCGTCTCAGCCTGGACGCGCCTCATGCGCGCCCGCGAGCGGCTGCTTGGCGTGATCGAAGCCGATCTTAAGGCGGCCGGCATGCCGCCGCTTGCCTGGTACGATGTGCTTTGGGAATTGGCACGCTCGCAATCAGGAAAGCTGCGCCCCTATGAGATCGAGGAGCGGACATTGTTGGCGCAGTATAATCTTTCCCGCCTGATCGACCGGCTGGAAAGAGAGGGCCTAGTCGGTCGCGAGGTCTTCGCACAGGATGGGCGCGGCCGCTGGGTGGTGATCACTGATGCCGGCCGGCAGCTTCGGGAGCGCATGTGGACCGTCTATGGCAAAGCGATCGAAACTCATATCGGCTGCAAGCTTGCCGAAGGCGAGGCGAAGACGATTGCCGTCTTGCTGGACCGCTTCCTCTGATCAGGCGATCAGCGGTGCGGCGGCGGCCTTCAGTGCCGTCAACGCCTCCGTCGGATCGAGCCGTACCTGCAGCCCGCGTTGCCCGCCATTGATATAGACGAGCGGTTCGGCAAGGGCGGCTTCCTCGATCGCCGTTGGTACGATCTTCTTCTGCCCGAAAGGGCTGATGCCGCCGACATGATATCCCGTCAGCCGCTCGGCGTCGGCCGGCTTCATCATATTGGCCGATTTGCCATGGAAGGCACTGGCGAGCTTCTTCATGCTGACCTCGCGGTCGGAGGGCACGACCACACAGACCGGCTTTCCGTCCACCTCAGCCATCAGCGTCTTCAACACGCGGTGCGGCTCCTCGCCCAGCGCTTCGGCCGCCTGCAGCCCGACGCGCTCGGCGTTTGGATCATAGTCATAGGCATGAACCGTAAAGGTGACGCCAGCCTGCGTGAGAAACTGGGTGGCGCGGGTGGTCTTGGACATGGCTCAGCCCTCGAATGTCCGCGCGTAAATCTCTGGCTTGAAGCCGATCAGCAGTTTGTCGCCGGTTTCCAGTACCGGCCGCTTGATCATTGATGGTTGGTCGAGCATCAGGGCGATCGCTTTTTCACGGTCGAGATTTTCGCGCGCGGCGTCCGGCAGCTTGCGGAAGGTCGTGCCGGCGCGGTTCAGCACCGTTTCCCAGCCTGCATCGTCGATCCATCGTTCCAGGTGCGCCCGGTTGATGCCGACGGCCTTGTAATCGTGAAAGTCGTAGGCGACGCCGCGTTCGTCCAGCCAGCTACGGGCCTTCTTCATCGTGTCGCAGTTCTTGATACCGTAGATGGTGATGGCCATGCCGGTTCGATCTCCCTGTTTTCCAAGGGAGATATCACGCTGGATAAGCGCTGCAAACGCCGTCTGGCCTTTATCCCTCGAGCTCTTCGATGAGTGCTGGCAGGTCGGCCACGGTCTCGATGACGTAGTCGGCGCCGGCAGCAATCAGCTTCTCGCCGATCCGCTTGTGCAACTCGGCTCGCGCCTCCGGCGAAAGTGCATCCACCTCTTCAGGCGTCAGACCCGCCTCGTTGCCGGAGAGCGTCACGCCAACGGTAACGCAGCCTGCCGCGGCACCCTCGGCAATGCCGGGTTCAGTATCATCGACCTTCAGGACCGCAGAGGCCGGATAGACCATCAGGTCGAGGAAGCATTTATACATGCCGATCGGCGTCGGTCGGCCAAGCGGCAGATCGTCGGCACAGATCAGATTGTCGGGTGCATAACCCTGTTCAGCGGCAAGCGGCAGCACGCGCTCCATGATCGAGCGCGTATAGCCTGTCGTCGAGCCGATCTTCATCTGCCGCTCGCGCAGGTATTCGATCGTCTTGATCGCGCCAGGCACCAGCGCGCAGTAATCGGTCACGACAGCTTTGTTGAGCGGCACGAAGAGTTCGTAAACGCGGTCGATGGCCGCCTCGTCCGGAAGCGCGCCTTGCACCGCCTGCCATCGGGCGGCGATATGCGGTTCGGCCAGCATCGCGGCGATATGCGCACGCTTCGGGAGCCCCATCGGCTTGCGTGCGTCGGCGATCGTCACCTCGACGCCGAACTTGCCGAAGGTGTCTACAAAGGCACCCATCGGTGCGAAGGAGCCGAAATCGATGACTGTGCCGGCCCAGTCGAAGACCACTGCCTTGAATTGCGTCATGCTGCGCTCCCGTAAAGATCCTCGATGGTTTCTTCGCCGATGCCGAAGGCGGTCGAGGCACCGCAGCCTGCCGTCACCACGACGATACGCAGCGCATCGGAAGGCTTGTCGGTGAACCGCCAGCGGTCCGGGGAGGAGGCATAGGTGCCGACCCAGCGTTCGGCGATGAAGCGGCCCGGCAGGTTGAGCACGGCGTCCATCTCGTCGAGGGTCAGCCGGTCGATGCGCTCAAGGCCGAAGGGATCGGGCGTTTCGGAGTAATGGTGGCTGTCTCCGACGATCAGCGATCCGTCTTCCGATTGGGTGACGATCAGGTGGATGCCGTTTTCCCGCTCCGGCTTGAACTCCCGGTCAAGCCGCGCCTTCAGGGCAGTCGCTTCAGGCAACTCGGCATAACCGAGATAACGCCCGAGCCCGAGATCGGACATGACGGCGGTGCTGAGCGAGACCCGTTGCGCCGGCACGACACGCATCATCTGCAGCTTGCAGCGTGTGACGTTATATGCAGCGATCCGATCCGCAAACAGGCTCTTGAAATCGTCGCCGGGGCAAACAACCACCGTCTCCGCCTCGATCAGGCCGGTTGACGTCTCGATCCGCGGCGGCTCGACGGCGCTCACTGCTGTCGAGCGGCGGAACTCGATGCCATATTTGATTTCGAGATAGCGGGCGAGCAGTGGAACGGCCGTGCGGGATTCGACCCGCAGTTCATGGGGGCTATAGAGTGTGAAGCGCCCCGCTTCCGGTCGCAGTGCCGGCACAAGCCGCCGTGCCTCCTCGATCGTCAGTCTTTCGCAGCCTTCGCCCATCTCTGTGCGCAGGAAGGCGTCGATCACGGCTTCGGATTCGTCGAGCCTTGCGGCAAGGAGCAGCCCGCGCTGCAGGACGTCGACGCCTGCGTCATCGACAATATCGGCCCAGATATCGCGTGCCCGGCGTGCCTTGTCCCAGCAGTCGCCGGCCTGCTGGCCGGTCACCGTCACAAAGCCGAAATTGCGCACCGAGGCGCCATTTGCCTGTGCGTCGCGGTCAACAACGACGACCCGTTTGCCGCGCTTTGCCGCCGCCAGCGCATGCGCCAGCCCGACAATTCCCGCGCCGACGATCGCAATGTCGTAATGCGGCATGAAAGCTCCTTCGCAACATGTCTGCAACGGCTTGGCGGATTTTCTTGAAGCCTGTGTGACAGTTGCCCGGAGCCTTACATCCGCGTGTGGAAAAGAACGCTGGTTCAGTCTTCCAGCGTGCCGGCCTTTCGCGTTGCCTTGCTCGGCTTGTCGGCGGCAATCTTCATCAGGTCACCGCGCCGGCGCACCAGCCGGTCGGAAGTGCGGGTAAGAAATAGCCCGTCCTGCGGCGCCCGGATGTCGATATCGCCCTCGGCAAAACCGGGCCGGGTGACGATCGTCGCCAGAAGCTCTCCTTCCGAGACACGCTCGCCGATATTGCGGTGGAAGAGCACGGTACCGCCCTGCGGCGCACGCACGATCTCGACATTGTCGAGCGGCACGGCTGGTCCGGAGAAGGTCTTGTCTCCGGCTGCCCCGCCGTTGACAACACCGCGCCCGATCAGGAACTGCAGCAGGCCTTCGGCATCTTTCTCGGCCATATCGGGATAGACTTCGCGGCGACCGCGCAGTTCCACCGTCACCGAAAGCTTGCCCGGAAGCTTGGCCTTGCGCTCGCCCGGCACCTCATATTTCCAGGCAAAACCGACGGCTTCCTCGAAGGCGGAGCTTTCGCCATCCGAAAGCAGCACCGCTTCCATGTCGAGCGCATTGGCAAGGTCCGCTGCTTCCGGCCAGAAGGCTTCGTCGATATAGGCATATTGCAGCGATTCATCATCGCAATGCAGATCGAGCACCAGATCGGCTCCGAGCGCCATATGAATCAGCTCTCGCTTCAATCGATCCGTAGCCGGATAATAATCAAGACCGTCAAGCAACTCCTCCCGGTCGCGAACCGAGATCAGCGGGAAGTCCCGATTGAAATTGGTCCGCGATCCCAAATCGAACCGGCCCTGCAGCTCGCCGAAATGCGATTGCGCCGCCCCGATCGGATTTGCCTGCGGCACGAGCGTGATATCGCCGGCGATCCGTCCTTCGTTTTCGGCTTGCCTGAGTTGAAGGCAGAGAAAATGCGCAAGCGCGGTTCCCGGCAGTTCATTGGAATGCAATGCGGCCTGGATATAGACCTTGGGCGCCGCCGGATCGCTTCCCTTGAAACGCATGACGGGCAACCGCCATTCGATGCCGGGCGTATCGCCCGGGATGATGATCTCTGAAAGGTCCACTGTCTTGCTCCGCATGTACATATTGAGTGGGGAGTTTTATGCGAATCCCCACCCGCGGTGCAAGCGCAGCTCAGCCGAGCAGAGGCCAGCGGTTGATGACGTGATGCTCGCTCTTCCCGTAGATGCTGTGGATCAACAGGAACTCCTGGACTGTCCAGCGTACGGGTCGGTCAAGCTTTTCAGGCAGAACAGTCTTGCGATCATAGAGCATTGTCATGTGCGGCGTCAGATGTCCGCCGACATTATAGGGTAGTCCAGCCTCGTAGAGACCTTCTTGAATTTGGTTGCGAAGATCCAGCAGGCCTTCGTTTTCTTGCCTGCCGCAGATGACGAAGGCTTGCGGCTGGCCGGGATGCTTGAAGCTCATGGCTTCGTCGAGCACAATTTCGAACGGCTGGGCACGCACTGCCGCGGCAACTTGTTCAGCGCCGAACACGATATCATCCGGGAGCCGACGGTAGGCGCCGATGCCGTTCAGCGTGACATGAAGCACTGCGTTCGGCCGCGAGGGTCCGGTCAGAGCATGTCTATTGCGATACACTTGCGCGATGTCCAGCGCCTCGGATGCAGCTTCGATGGTTGGGCGAAGCGCGAAGAAAATCCTGTCGTGAAATTCCCCGCCAAGATTGGATTTCTTCTGGGGGCCTGCGCTATTCGGATCGAGTGGAAAATGAGGCATTTGAACTACGGACTACATCGCCCGCCTCCTTGTTTCGACAAGGAGGAGCATACCGAGATTGGCATTTCAGTCAAGAACAAAACATGAACAAAGAGCTTTGTGAGGATATTCAAAACAGAAACGGCTACCTTTGCGGCAGCCGTTTGCTGGCGTCAATCAAGCGCTGAGGAATGCGTTACGCGGCGTTCTTAAGGACCTCAGCCGCCTTTTTGGAAGACTTGGCGCGGGCTGCTTTCGGCGGTGCGAGACGAAGAACATCGTCTGCCAACAAGCGGGCATTGTCTTGCGCCTTGTCGAGATTGCTGACACGGGCAGGATCCATGGTATAGAGGCTGCCGCCTGAAACGAACATGTCGCGATAGGCGGCGCGCTCGATCAGCGCCGTGTCGATGACATTGACATGCTGCTTTGCGAGCAGACCTTTGACCGCCAGCAATGCACGCGTGGTGATGATCGAACTGATGCGCGTCAGCACGACCGAATGCGGGATGCGGATATCATGCTGGGCAGCAAGCTGCTTCATGATCTCAAGCACCTGCGCGCCGCCGACGGCGTCCATGGCGCAGCCCTGCACCGGAACCATTACATGATCGGAAAAGCCGATGGCCTTCGCCATCAGCGGGCTCAGACCGGCTGGCAAGTCGATAACGATATAACCGCCGCGCTTCTTGAGGTCCTTGATCTGCTGTTCGATCGTATCTTCGCTGACACCGGAGATGACGGCGAATTCGGCTGCGTCACCGGTCAGACGGTGCCAGCGGCTGGCCCACTGCTGGGGATCGGCATCCAGAACGGAAACGCGATGGCCACGGCGAGCCAGTTCTGTGGCAAGAACAAGAGCGACCGTCGTCTTGCCGGCCCCTCCTTTCGTATTGGCAAATGTAATGATTGGCATCGATTACCTCGGGTTGATGAGTTGGCGGCAGTCATCCCTGGGAGAGACGCGTCTCGGGCTTTAAGGAACAGCGACTTTCACAGTGATGAGATGAAAAGGTCAAACAGCAACCTTGCGTGGCGCTGTTTGGCCATGCTGTCTGAGGTTGATTTTTTCTGGGTGCAATCAGTGAGGAGCGGGCGATAGGGCAGCCGCGCCTCGGAGTTCTCCGCAAAAGTGGCATCTCCAGCCCGGCAAAAAAGACCGTCAGCGATGGTGAAGTCCGTCGCCGTCGGTAGTCTGGCCCTCGCGTCGGTTGCGATACGGCGTAACATTCGCGGATTGAACGACGCCGCTTCAAGCGTCGCCGGCGACCCGCCGCGCGTCAGTCGCGCGATAGGGACAGCCCGGCGAGAAGCGAAGCGTACGTGGCAAGCCTGCGGGATACGAACTCCGTGAAGAGCCGCACGCGCTTCGTCTTGCGTGTCTCCCCCTGTGTGAGAAGGAAGAGCGTTCCGTACATGTGCAGGTCGGTACCCGGCACTCTCACCAGTAGCGGGTCGGCATCTCCGACGAAGCACGGCAGGGTCGTAATCCCGAGCCCTTGCCGTACAGCAACGATCTGCGCCTCGCCGTCAGTGGTCCTGAACGGAACCCCCGTGGTGCGAACCTCACCCTCGCTGGCCCAATCCGGAATTCCATGAACACTTATGACGATCCACCGGATGGGATCAGGCGCGCCCGCACGCCACGCGGCTAGCAGATCGCGGGACATATAAATACCGCCGAATATATCCGGTCCCTTCAGGCCATGGAGATTGAGCGGCAGAGTTTTGCGGTCGTAGACGACGCGGATCGCGGCGTCGGCTTCTCGGTTGGTCAGATTTACCAGCTCGCCGGACGACAAGATTTCCATCTCGATGTCCGGATACAGACGCGCGAAATCGGAGAAGTCCGGCATGAGCAGGTGTGTCGCGAGGGGCGGTGCCAGTGTTACCCGCAGAAGCCCACGCACGCTCTGGTCGCGGCCAAAGACGCGCGTCTCCAGCTGGTGCGACGACGCCTCCATCTGGTCAGCGAGCTCTAGGACCTCCTCCCCTGCAGCCGTCAGGCGGTAGCCCGAAGGCAGCTTTTCGAACATCTGGGCCCCGAGCCGTTCCTCCAGTTGGGCGACGCGCCGCAGCACGGTCGAGTGGTTCACCCCAAGGCGCCCGGCGGCGGCCCGCACCGAGCCTCCGCGCGCGACGGCAAGAAAGTAGCGAACGTCATCCCAGTCGATCATGGTGCAATCCAGCACCGCTGGGGTGCGCCTTCCAAAGCCCGTGTCCAATACGTCGAACAGCATCTCGTATGTGAGTAGCACGGGCGGTCGTCATAGCCCATGCCGACAAGCGCGGCGCAATTCCGAACGGCGGACACCGATATGCGGGCTGGCGTCAGTCATCCAGCCGGATCGATTTCGCACCACCGATATGCGCGCTTCCGCACTCAACGCCCGACGCCCGCAGACCCATTTCGAGGGTCTCGGGGTTCTCCCCGAAGGACCAAATACGGAGTCTGAAAGGAAAAGTCATGGGAAAGCTTGAGGGTAAGGTTGCAGTCATCACGGGTGGATCGAGCGGCATGGCGCTGGCGAGCGCCAAGCGGTTCGTTGAAGAAGGCGCCTATGTTTTCATCACAGGCCGGAGACAGGAGTCGCTGGACGAGGCCGTCAATCTGATCGGCCGGAACGTGACCGGCGTGCGCGGCGATGCGTCCAATCTCGACGACCTCGACCGTCTGTTCGACACGGTCAAGCGGGAAAAGGGCAGGATCGACGTCCTGTATGCTAGCGCCGGCACGGGCGAAGCCGTCCCACTGGGCGAGATTACCGAGCAGCATTTCGATGCGACCTTCGGCCTGAATACGCGCGGCACGCTGTTCACGGTGCAAAAGGCGTTGCCGCTGTTCAACGATGGCGGATCGATCTTCATGACCGGATCAGTTGCTTCGGTGAAAGGTTTTCCTGGTTACAGCGTGTATGCGGCGAGCAAGGCGGCGTTGCACGCATTCGCACGCGGGTGGCTCAACGAGCTGAAGGGTAGGAATATCCGGGTGAACGTGCTGCATCCGGGGCCGATCGCCACACCGATGCAGGACCAAGTCCTCACCGAGGAGGCGAAGCAGATGTTCGAATCGCTGATCCCGCGGGGAAAAATGGGTCGTCCTGAGGAAATTGCGGCGGTCGCGCTGTTTCTTGCTTCAGACGATTCAAGCTTCGTGAATGGGGTGGAGTTGTCTGTCGACGGCGGCTTCTCGGCCATCTGAAATCGCGCCGGATCGCGGGAATTGTGGAACGACTTCGGCGCTGAACGGCCGGGCCGGCCGCACGAAGTCGTTCACCGCGGGACGCCTACGCGAAGGTCGCCATGCAGCCAAACGGATAACCCAGTGCCGTTGAGGGCCGGGGAATCGATGTCAACACAGATCGGAGAAACATTATGAGCTATGCGATTGTAGGATTCGGTAAGATAGGCCAGGCCCTCGCCCGGGCCTTCGCCCGTAAAAACATCGAGGTGGCAGTCGCGAGCCGCCGGACGCCTGAGGCGTTGGCGCCGCAGGCTCGGGCGATTGGACCCACGGTCGTCGCCAAGTCGCTGCGGGATGCACTCGAGGCCGACACGATCATCTTGGCGGTCCCGTTTGGGGAACATCGCGAGGTTGCGAAGATCCTGCCGAGCTGGAAAGGCAAGACGGTCATCGACGCGATGAACGCCTTGGTTCCCCTTGAGGAGCTGGACGGTCTCCTGTCCTCCGCCTTCGCTGCGAAGGCGTTCACCGGCGCCAAGTTCGTGAAAGGTTTCAATCACCTGATTGCGGCCACCCTGGCTGCCGATCCGATCGTCCAGGGCGGCGGTCATCGGGTGGTCTTTCTGTCGAGCGACGACGAGGACGCGATCGCTCCCGTGGCGGCCTTGGCCAAACAACTCGGGTTCGCACCCGTCAAGCTGGGAAAGCTCAAAGAGGGTGGCGCGCTGGTGCACGCACGCGGCCGCACCTGGGGCCAGCTCATCTTCCAGGATTTGTTCAAGAAGGAGCAGTAGTCGATCTACGACCGTGTGATCGACGCCGACGACTGGTCGCGCGCTAACTTCTTCGAGCGGCGCGTGGCCAAATATTTGAGGGCCAAAAACTCGCGAGGTTGGGCCGGGCCTGACGGCGTATGACCGCCGCTCGAAGAGCGAGGAGACGCCCGACAGAGCTGCAGATCTCGGGGTCGCCTAGAATTTATCGACTGCGCTATCCGATACTACTCCACGGTACTTTCCGTCACTCCCACTCGATCGTGCCGGGCGGCTTGCTCGTCACATCATAAACGACACGGTTGATACCGCGCACTTCATTGATGATGCGGGTCGCGGCGCGGCCGAGGAATTCCATGTCGTAGTGATAGAAATCCGCGGTCATGCCGTCGACCGAGGTGACGGCGCGCAGCGCACAGACGAATTCGTAGGTGCGGCCGTCGCCCATGACGCCGACGGTCTGGACGGGCAGCAGCACGGCAAAGGCCTGCCAGATCGCGTCGTAGAGGCCAGCCTTGCGGATCTCGTCGAGATAGATCGCATCGGCTTCGCGCAGGATCTCGAGCTTTTCACGCGTGATGCCGCCCGGGCAGCGGATGGCAAGGCCCGGCCCCGGGAAGGGATGGCGACCGATGAAGCTGTCTGGCAGGCCGAGTTCCTTGCCGAGCGCGCGCACTTCATCCTTGAAGAGTTCGCGCAGCGGCTCGACGAGCTGCATCTTCATGCGCTCCGGCAGACCGCCGACATTGTGGTGCGACTTGATGGTGACCGAGGGGCCGCCGGTGAAGGAAACGGACTCGATCACATCGGGATAGAGTGTGCCCTGGCCGAGGAAATCAGCGCCGCCGAGCTTCTTTGCCTCGTCCTCGAATGTCTCGATGAACAGGCGTCCGATGATCTTGCGCTTGGTTTCCGGGTCGGAAACGCCTTCGAGCTCGCCGATGAAGCGGTCGGAGGCATCGACGTGGATCAGGTGCAGGTTGTAGTGCTCGCGGAACATTGCGACCACGCCTGCGGCCTCGTCCTTACGCATCAGGCCATGGTCGACGAGTATGCAGGTTAGCTGGTCACCAACAGCCTCGTGAATGAGCAGAGCCGCGACTGAGGAGTCGACGCCGCCCGAAAGGGCGCAGATGACGCGCTTGTCACCGACTTGGCGGCGAATGTCCTCGACCGCCTTCTGACGGTACGCCGACATGGTCCAATCGCCCTTGATACCGGCGATGTTGTGGATGAAGTTCGCGATCAGCTTGGCGCCATCGGGCGTATGCACGACCTCAGGATGGAACTGCACGCCGTAATATTTGCGCTTCTCGTCGGCGATGAAGGCGTAAGGCGCGTTGGAGGATGTCGCCACGACTTTGAAACCGTCGGGCAGCTTCGTCACGCGGTCGCCATGGCTCATCCAGACCTGATGGCGCGAACCCTTGGACCAGAGGTCTTCGAAGAGGACGCAGTCCTCGTCGACTTCCAGGAAGGCGCGGCCGAATTCGCGGTGATGACCGCTTTCCACCAAGCCGCCCAGCTGCATGCACATCGTCTGCTGGCCGTAGCAGATGCCGAACACCGGGAGGCCGCTGTCGAAGATGATCTGCGGTGCCCTCGGCGATCCTTCATCGACCGTCGAAGCCGGGCTGCCGGACAGGATCACGGCTTTCGGCTGGAGGCGCTTGAAGCCTTCTTCGGCGGACTGGAAGGGAACGATCTCGCAATAGACGCCGGCTTCACGCACGCGTCGTGCGATGAGCTGGGTCACCTGGCTGCCGAAATCGACGATGAGAACGCTGTCGGGATGTGCTGTCTGGGTCATGGCGAGCCTTTAATGAAAAGCGCCTCTTCTTGCAATGCGGGAATTCGGCCGCAGCCGGGTTTTATTGTCCCGATTGTCCCTGTTTTCAGCCCTCAGAACCAGAAAACGCCGTCCTCCAGGGCGGTGAAAAGGCTGTCCACGGCATAGGAAAGCTTGCGGTCGACGATATGCAGATATTCGGTCCAGCCGGAAATATGCTGCAGCTCGACCGCACCGTCGGAAATGCCGCGAAGGCCGATCAGCGGCAGTTTGTAGCCTTGGCAGGCGCGCAGCACCGCATAGGTTTCCATGTCGACCATGTCGGCTGAGATATTGGCATAGGCGGTACCGGAAACGACATTGCCGCCGGTCGAAAGTGTGGCTTCGGGAATGCCGGGAATGCGCAGCGGCAGGTCGAGGTCCGCCGGCAGGTCGAGGAAGGGCGTCTTGCCCTTTTCGAAGCCGAGCGGCGAGGCATCCATGTCACGGTAGGAAACGGAGGTGACCTGATAGACTTCGGTCTGCTGCAGGCGTGCCGAACCGGCCGAGCCGAGCGAAACCACGAGATCGGGCAGGTCGTCTGATGCATCGAGACGGGAGAGCGACTTGGTGATCGCGATTGCCGCCTCGACCGGGCCGACGCCGGTCATCAGCGGTTCGATGCGCGAGCGCAGGAACGGGCCATATTCGGCCTCCGCGGCCATGACGAACAGGATGGACTTGCCTGCGACCGACTTCAGTTCGAATTTCATCCCGTAATTCCCTCTCTTCCGCGAATGACCATCATCGTCCCGGTCATGGACGCGATGAGCTTGGCAGGCCCGTCGCTGATCGCATAACCTCGCCCATCGGCGACGATGATGTTGGAGCCGGGCTTGGTGATCTCGCCTCTGAAGAGGAAGCGTTCGCCGCGCCCCGGCGACATGAGGTTGACCTTGAACTCGATCGTGAGGATCGAGGCTTCGGCATCGATGACACTATAGGCCGCAAAACCGCAGGCCGAATTGAGCGCTGCGGAAATGATGCCCGCGTGCAAAATGCCGTGCTGCTGTGTCAGTTTGACGTCGAAGGGAAGCTCGATTTCCACCATGCCGTGCTCGACACGCGTCAACTCCGCGCCGATGGTGTGCATGGCCGCTTGGCGGGAAAAACTCTGGCTGATCCGCTCGCGGAAATCGCCCCTGTCGGTGTCGTTCATCATGGTCCCTCTTGCGATCGCGAAAGTGGCATGGCCGGCTGGATTCGACAAGGTTTCAATCCGGCTGACGACGGTTTTGTCTCTCGATACAAGTTTTCGATCACGCGGCGCCGAGCTGTGTTGCTTGCGGGAATAAGGAATTATTCGTCCCAACTACTTCGCGTCCGGGGCTTCTTTGACGATGTCGCTGATCAGTGTCCGCAGCCAGCGATGCGCGGGATCGTTGCGGTAGCGGACATGCCAGGCCATCTCGACCGGGAATGTGCCGAGATCGACAGGCGTCGGTAGGACTTTCAGACGAGGGTCTGCGGCGAGACGCTGGCAGATCCTGTTCGGCAGTGTCGCGCAATAATCCGTCACCGCAATCATTTCCGGCACCGCCAGAAAATGGGTAACGGAGACTGCAACCTCGCGCTTGATCCCCTGTTGTTCCAGTGCTGTAAACAGGCCGACGCGCAGCCGCCCGGGCGGAAGTACGTTGACGTGCCGCATGTGCTCATACTGCTCTAGGGAAATGCTGCCCCCGATCTCAGGGTGATCAGCACGCACCACGCAGGCAAGGCCTTCGTCCATCAGATGCTGCACGACCAGATTGTCAGGCGGATCGATGATGCGGCCGAACACCATTGCCGTGGTGCCGGACATCACACCTGTCTCGCCGAGATCTGTGCCGAAAGGCGTGAGGCGAAGCCGGATGCCCGGCGCAACCTCGCGAAGCCGCGCGACGATCGCCGGCACCAGCACGAACTCCACATAGCTGTTCGGCGCAATCGTCATCAGCCGTTCGGCCTGCCTTGGATCAAAATCCTGTTGGCCGAGGATGGCGTCATCGATCCTTGCCAATGCCGCGGCAATGACTGGCGCCAGTTCCAACGCCATAGGCGTCGGCTGAATGCCGTATCGCTCACGGATGAAGAGCTGATCCTGCATCACCTCGCGCAGACGGGCCAAAGCATTGGAGAGCGCCGGCTGCGTAATTCCCAGCCGATCGGCGGCGCGGGTGACGCTGCGCTCCTCCATCAGCGTGATGAAGACGGGTAGCAGATTGAGGTCATATCGCATGACTTATAATGTCACATGAATATCTAAGATCATAGAAATAAACTTCTGGAATATGTCGTCCCGGAGCATGATCAGGCCATCCAAAAGGATGCCAACCACGGCAAACGGAGATGACAATGAGCAAGGCAAAAGTACTTCTGATCGGCTCCAACGCTACCCGCATCGAAATCCAGGGCGGCCGCACGGGAGCCACTGGCCAGTATCTCAACGAGACTGTCGTGCCGGCACTGGCAATCGTCGAGGCTGGCTACGAAATCGTTCTGGCAACGCCTGACGGCACCAAGCCCCATATCGACGAGGCCTCGGACACGCCGGATCATTTCGGCGGCGACAAGGCTGCCTACGAACGCGCCAAGACCTTCTATGCAAATGACCCTGCCATGAATGAGGTTCGCACGCTGCGTTCCATCGTTGAAGAGGGTCTCGACAATTACGCCGGTGTCTTTGTGCCGGGCGGTCAGGCGCCGGTAGTCGATCTGATGCAGGATCCGGATATGGGTGAAGTCCTGCGCCATTTCCATGAGCGCTCGAAGCCGACCGCACTTCTCTGCCACGGCCCGATAGCTGTCGCAGCCGCGATGCCGCATGCCCGCGAGTTCCGTGCCGCTCTGATTGCCGGAGTACCCGCCAAGGCCGCGGAATGGGCCAAAGACTGGCAATACGTTGGATACAGGATGACCGTCTTTTCCAACAGCGAAGAAAAGGTCGTCGAGGACTACATCCTGCACGCCAAGCTCTATTTCAACGTGGCCGACGCGCTGCAGACCGCCGGCGGCAAGGTCATCACGACAGCGACCGACTTCGAGCCGCACGTGGTTGAAGACCGTGAGCTCATAACCGGCCAGAATCCGCGCTCGGACCGTGCGCTCGCAGGAAAATTCGTGGCAGCGCTCGAACGTTCGCTAGCCATGGCATGATCTGAAGAAATCCGTGGGGTGCGACCATTCCGTATCCCGCGGGAACCCGATCTGAGGAAGGAAAAGCAATCATGTCCAATCCCATAAAGATCGTGGCGATCCTGACCGCCCGACCAGGCAAGACCGATGAATTGAAGGCGCTTCTCACCGGCATGATCGGCCCCAGCAGGGCAGAACCCGGTAATATGCGCTGGGATATCTGGCAAGATCAGGCCAATGCTGACATCTTGATCTTGGATGAGCTTTACGCGGACAACGCCGCCGTGGCCGCCCATCGCGAGACGCCGCATTTCCGGGATTATTTCGCTGTCATCAATGACCTCGCCGAACGCAGGGCGCTGGTGCTCGATCCCGTACAGATTGCCTGACAGGTCGATGAACGTTCACAACTATCTCGAGGACTAGACAATGGCACTCAAAGACATTCTCCCGGGCAAGCTCGGCTTCGGCGCCGCTCCGCTTGGCAACATGTTCCGTGATATTCCGGAGCAGGAAGCACTGGCAACCGTGGAAGCCGCCTGGAACGATGGTATCCGCTATTTCGACAACGCGCCCTTCTATGGCGCAGGACTTGCTGAACTCCGCATGGGCGAGGCGCTCGCTGGTAAGCCCAGGGATCAATATGCGATCAGCACCAAGGTTGGGCGTGTGATCCTTGATGAGATCGAAGACGTCAGCACCCGCGATCTCGGCGAGAAGGGCGAAGTCTTCAAATACGGCCGCCCCAACAAGATCGTCAACGATTACTCGGAAGATGCGACCCTGCGCTCGATCGAGGACAGCCTGAAACGCTTGAAGACCGACCATATCGAAATCGCCTGGGTCCACGATGTGGCACAGGATTTTTACGGTGACGAGTGGCTGGCTATCTTCGAAAGCGCACGCAAGGGCGCCTTCAAGGCACTGGATCGTCTGCGCGACGAAGGGGTCATCAAGGCCTGGGGTCTTGGCGTCAATCGCGTGGAACCGATCGAACTGCTGCTGGCCCTGCAAGAACCGCGGCCGGATGGTTTTCTGCTGGCCGGCCGCTACACGCTGCTTGATCATGAGCGGGCGTTGCAGCGCGTGATGCCGATGGTTGCAGAACGTGGTCTCGGCATCGTCGTCGGCGGCCCCTACAGTTCCGGCGCTTTGGTCGGCGGTCCGAACTTCGAATATGCGCCCGCCACACCGGCGATCCTCGACAAGGTCGCGCGTATCAAGTCAATCGCCGATCGTTACGGCATCAGCATGAAAGCGGCCGGGCTGCAATTCTCGCTCGCTAATCCCGCAGTCGCCGCCGTCATCCCCGGCGCAAGCAAACCGGACCGCATTGCGGAGGATCGGGCCGCACTCGACGAGGTGGTCCCAGGTGATTTCTGGCGGGAGCTTCGCAAGGCAGATCTCGTAAACGCCGAAGCTCCGCTTCCCGTATGATCACATTGATCGGCGCGGTTCATCTCAGCATGGTGAGCCGCGTCGCGTCCGTCTTGGGATCGTCCCAAAACCTCTTCTGAATAAGGCTCCGCAGGATTATGATCAATCAAACCTGAGGGCGAGCCGATGAAGAGATTTTCTCAATCTATGAGCGATTACGAGGCGTGGCTGGCACACGAGCTGCAGGGCGAGATCGTACAGGAGGGTATCGACGAGAAGCACCGTAAGATGGGCGAGGAGGCATTCTCCTTCTTGCGCGCTACCTACTGGCGCTGGGCGGAGATCATCTACGACGTCAGGCCGGATCTTGCGGACATGCCGCAAGTGCTGTCGATCGGCGATACGCATCTGGAGAACTTCGGCACCTGGCGGGATATCGAGGGGCGGCTAGTGTGGGGCGCCAATGATTTCGACGATGCAGCGATCATGCCCTACGGGCTGGATCTCGTGCGGCTGGTGGCAAGCGCCATTCTCGCTCAGCCGGACGCCGGGGTTTCCGGCAGGGCGATCGCCGAGCTCATTCTCGCCGGATATGTGCGCGGCCTTGAGCATGCGAATCCCATCATCCTGGAGCGCGATCATCCCTGGCTGCGCGACAAGCTGCTGCTTTCGGAAGATGAGCGGAAGGAGTTCTGGGAGAAATGGGACAAGCGTAAACCCGACGAAAAGCCGGCCCCCGGCCGCTTCGTTGATGCGCTGAGGAACGCCCTGCCGAGGTGCGCGGGAAGCTTTACGCCCCTACCAGTCAAGAAGAAGGGAACGGGCAGCCTGGGGCGGCCACGTTTCGTCGCCTATGTGAAGGAGTGGCGCGGTGGGCCCGTGCTGCGTGAAGCCAAGGCGCTTGTGCCCTCGGCCTGGTCGCTGGCAAGATCAGGAGATCACGTCATCAGAACCGGTGTCATTGCCGCCGGGCGGATGCGCAGCCCAGATCCTCATTTCGCAGTGTCGGGCCGCATTCTCGTTCGCCGGCTTTCGCCGAACAGCCGCAAGATCGAGATCGAGAACGATGCGAAGACGCTCCTGGACGGCGCCATGCTGGAACTGATGGGCTTCGAGATCGCCAACTGCCATTCAGATGACGCGGCAAGTGCTGCGGCAATTCGCAATGACCTGCGCTCGCGCGGTGAGGACTGGCTCTATGAGGCGGCGCGGGCGGCCGCCGACGTCACTGAAAAGGAATGGAAAGACTACCGCACCAGCTCCGGCTGAGCGATCCGCACGATATGCTGGTCCCAGGCGACATCGCTATGGGCTGCAAGGAAATCGCCGTCATAGGAGGAGACGGCAAAGCCGCCGGGCGCAGGCGCAATGCCGGCGGCGTCGTGAACGCTGTCCTCACGCAGCACCTTGCCCGTTTTCGCATCGATGGTGACGGACGCGCCGCCGATCGGCGAGGTGACGCCGACCAGACCTTCCTTTCGGTTGACTGCGATCGCTCCGACATAATTGGCAAGTCGTCGGGTCGTCTCCTCAGGCAGGTCGATGAAGCTCAAGTCTTCGCCCTTGGCGAAATGGCCGACGAGTGGCGGCAGGTCCTTGCGGTGGCCTTCATATTGGCAGGCGAACCAGATGCGGCCACCGGCATCGACATCGACATGGCGTGTCGAGACGGATGACCATTGCGGCGGCAGGGTATGTTTTTCGATCAGCGCGCCGGTTGCCGCATCGATAAGCGCCAGCGACGGCTGCATATTGCCGAGATTGAGCTTTGTGCGGCCGAAATCCGGATGTGTCTCGATGCCGCCATTGGCAACAACGAGCATGCGGCCGTCATCGGAAACCGTCATGTCATGCGGGCCGACGCCATAGGTCTCATATTCGCCGATACGGACAAAGCGGTTCGTCGCATCATAGAGGCCGATCATGCCCCTACCATTGTCGAAGTCGTTCTCGCTGGCATAGAGCAGCCGGCCATCCGGGGAAAAAGCGCCGTGGCCGTAGAAATGCCGGCCCTCCGGCGAGGTGATGACGACGGGTTCGCCCTTGTTCCAGGGGGCGAAGATCATAGCGAAGGTGCCCGGCCGGCGGGCGAAGGCGACGGTGCGCCCTGTTGCGCTGCTATGGGCCATGCCATGGGCGCGAGCGGGCAGCGGCACCTGATCGACGATCTCCCCATGCTCGGTGACCGTCGCCACGGCAAAGGAGCCGTTGGCGGCGCGGATACCGGAGGCGTAGACAGCATCGGCGCGGGTGAGCGCCAGCAGCGCTTCAGGTTTCAGCGCTGCCAGAAAGCCGATACCGGCGGCCTTGATGAAGCCGCGTCGGTCGATGGCGGCGCTGCGCCACATCGGCTCAGTCTCCGTCCGAGAAGGAGAAGCCGGCCGACAGGCCGATTGCCGCTCCATACTGATCGCTGATCGTGGTGATGAGATCGCGGCTTTCGGTCAGCAACGTATCGAGCTTGGCCCTTTCCGCATCGCTGACCGCGACTTCGATATCCGGGTTCAGCTTCGAGACGCCGTCGATGATCGTCTTCAGCTTAGCGTCGATTGAATCGGCAACCGCCTTCTTCTCTGGCGGCAGCAGTTCGGCCATGCCGGCCTTCTGCCAGAGCGTACGGATGCCCTCGAGATTGGCGGCCATCGATTTCCAGGTGTTCTTCGAACGCCAGTAAATCGCCATGCGCGGGCGAGCGGGCGTATCCTTGCCCTTGTAGAACTGCTCCAACCGCTGGTCGCGGACATTCTCGGCGCCGTGGACGAGGATGCCGAGCAGCGCGGTGACGGCTTCCTTGTTCTCCATGAAATCGTCGCTCTGCGGGCCGGGATGTTTCCAGCTCGCCTGCACACCGTCAGGCTTCTCCCAGGCGGCGACCACCTCGCCGGCCTCGCGCTGGATATTACCGGCGACGGCCTGGCCGTAGAGGCAGCGGAAGCCGCCCTTCTGCTTGATGAGGTCGTCGGAGCCGTTGCCATATAGCACATATTCGAGTGCGGTCAGGCCCTGCAGCGCCACACTCTTGCCGGCAATGGCATCGACGGTCGCGTCCTTCGGATCGGCCTTGGCGATCAGCGCCTGAACCTGCTTGAGGCCGACGCCCTTGCGATCGGGATAGAAGAGGATGTGTTCGAAGAGATTGTCTTGGATGACCGGGCCGGTCTGCACGATCTCGATCGTCGACCAGTAACGGATCACATCGGCGAATGCTGACTTGGCGCGGTCGAGCGTCTGCTGCGTCCCGGAGGCGCAGAGATCGTTCATGGCCGTCGTCAGGCGCGCGGATGATTGCTGCATATTGCGATAGCCGGGGCGGATGACCTCGTCGACAGCGCGCTGCATGACTGAAGGCACAGCATCCTCGTTGAGGCCCGAAGCGGGTGGTGCGGCGCTCTGGGCGGCAGCCGATGTGGCAAGGCCGGTCAAAGCGAGGCAAAGCAGGGTGTGCCAGGGGCGCATCAAAGTGACTCCAGGAATGTAATCAGGGCCTCTCTATCGTCTTTTGACAGCGAGGAGAATGCGCTACGGGCTTTTTCAGCTTCGCCGCCATGCCAGAGAATTGCTTCGGTGAGATTTCTGGCGCGGCCGTCATGCAGGAAGAAGCTGTGTCCGCTGACAGTCCGGGTCAGTCCTATACCCCATAGCGGCGGCGTGCGCCATTCACGTCCACCGGCCAGCCCTACTTGCTGTCCGTCGGCCAGGCCATCGCCCATGTTGTGCAGCAGGAAATCGGAATAGGGCCAGATGAGCTGGAAGGATTGGGCCTTCTCAGCCGTGTCGCGGCGGGTGACGAACTTCGGCACGTGGCAGGAAATACAGCCGGATTCGTAGAAAAGCTGCTTGCCGCGCAGGGTCCCGGCAAAACTTGCTTTTCGGCGCGCCGGCACGGCGAGGTTCTCGGAATAGAAGGTAACGAGATCGAGCACCGGTCCTGGTGCCTCCTCATTGCCGAGCCGTTTTTGCACGCCATCAGGCATGGCGAGGCACTTTGTCTCGGCCGCGGTGCAGTCGCCATCAGCGTTCGGCGCATCCGGCGTCGAGATGCCGATATCGGTGGAGAAGGCATCCGCACTCTGGTCTCGAACTGTGGCATTTTGCGCTTTCCAACCGAAACGGCCGAGTGCGATCTGGCCGGTGCGATGATCGCGCACGATCGCGGCCCTACCGGAAATGCCATCATGATCGAGATCATCAGGGTCGGCATGGGCCAGAATATCGGCCTCGGAAATTGCTTCGATCAGCCCGAGGCCGATCATCGGCGGGGCGACGCGCGCCGAGATCGTTGTCGCCGGGTCGAGCGGGCCGTAGGCGAGGTCTCTGACGGAATAGGCCGGCTTGCGCAGCTTCACCGTTTCGCCGCCGGCAAGCGTGATCGTCTCTTCGGTGTAGGTGACCGCGACCTTGCCCTCGGCGGCAAGTCCTGGAACGGCGAGATCCTGAAGCTGGTGGCCGTAAACAGGATCGGGGAAATTGACGACATCGGCGTCGGCGATCGCTTTTTCTTCCTCAAGTGTCTTTGCCGCACGGGCCACGCGCAGGACCATCGAGGTAGCGCTCGGACCTCTCTCAGGCGGCTTGCCGCGGCCGTCATTGGCATGACAACTCATGCAGGAGCGGGCATTGAAGAGCGGACCAAGCCCATCGGATGCCTGCGTCGAGGAGGGCGCGGAAACCCAGAGCTTGCGGAAGAGCGCATTGCCGAGCCGAAAATTCTGCTCTTCCTCGAAAGGGATATTGGCCGAGATGTGCGAGAAACTGTCTTCGGTGACCGGATCGATAGAGGTTGCCGCACCCGCCTGCATCGCCTCGTAGGGTTCGGCCTTGGTGAAATCGCCGGTCGGCCGCGTGACATCGACGACGCGCTTCAAATCCGCATCGGAAAGATCGGTACGTCCAGTCGGAAGATCGAAACTACCGGCAATAGCGACGGGAAGTCCGGCGAGCAGAGCGCAGAAAGCTGCGCTGACAAAAAGACGTCTGGCCGGGTTATGCGACATTTCAAGGGTCCGGGCCACTCCGGTTTCGGAGCGGCCCGCCTTTTTGCTTATTTGAAGACAGCGTTAGGATTATCCAGGCTGTCAGAACCTTCAAGCTCGACGGTGCCGAGGTCAAGTGCGGCAATAACGCGCTGGACCGACTTCGTCTGGTCGATGAGACCGTCGATGGCGGCCTGAACGACGGCGTTGCCTTCCTTGTTGCCCTCGCCGATCATCTGATCGTACTTCTCGACCGTCTCGCCGCGCTTGGCCATGGCGTGCATGGCATCCAGCGTCTTGTTGAGCTTGCCGGTCATCTCGGCGTCCAGAGCTTTATCCTTGGCGGCAACGAGGTCGTGCAGTGACGGGCCGGTCAGCTTGGTGCCGTCGACGCGGGTATATTCGCCCGTATAGGCAGCAGCGATGCCGATCGCGTCGTTCAGATGCGAATTGTAGGTATTGTCCGAGAAGCAATCATGCTCCTCTTCCGGATCGTGCAGCAGCAGGCCGAGCTTCATGCGCTCGCCGGCCAGTTCACCATAGGAGAGCGAACCCATACCCGTCAGGATGGCGACGAGGCCAGCCTTCGGATCGGCTTCGACGTGCTTCGTCGCTTCGCCACCCGGCGCCCAGTCATCGGTCATTTCCTGCAGGTCGGAAACAAGCAGCGTGGAAGCCGACTTCAGATATTCGGCGCGACGGTCGCAATTGCCGTGCGTGCAATTCTTGAGATCATAGTCAGTAGCAGGACGCTCGCCGGCGCCTGGTCCCGTGCCATGCAGATCCTGGCCCCAGAGCAGGAATTCTATGGCGTGGTAGCCGGTCGCGACGTTGGCTTCGATACCGCCGGCCTCGGCAAGCGTACCGGAGAGGAATTCCGGCGTCAGCTTGGAGGCGTCGACATCCTTGCCGTCAATCTTGATCGTCTTGTTGGCGATGACGTTTGCGACATAGAGGGAGTTCTCGTCGCTTTCCGTACCATAGGAGGGATCGACGTAGTCGATCAGGCCTTCGTCGAGCGGCCATGCGTTGACCTTGCCTTCCCAGTCGTCGACAACAGGGTTGCCGAAACGATAGACTTCGGTCTGCTGATAGGGAACACGTGCCTTGATCCAGGCATCCCTGGCGGCCTTCAGCGTCGCATCATCAGGCGACTTCAGAAACGCGTCGATGGCCGCGTCGAGCGCCTTGGCTGTTGTCAGCGAATCTTCATACTTGGCATGCGCGACCTCGGCGTAATGCTTCACGACAGCGGCTGCGTCGGTTGCCGCATACGCGGGAAGGGCGAGCAGGGCGGCGGGGGCAATCGCCAGCGCAGCTGCTCGGAATGTGCGGTTGAGCTTCATAATCCTCTCCTGTGACGGATTTCCGTCTGAATCCGGCATTCGTCTCTTCGCCCAAAAGCAAACTGGTGTCAAACACTCTAGTTTGGAATGGTTTTAAGGATGGATTTCCGCAAGCAGCCTGTCTATCTGAAAAGCATTTGCTTGAAAATTCAGCAAGACACGCGCTATTAATTGCGCACCCTGCTTAATCCTTCATCCGATCCTCCTGAACACCTCATCCGACCGGCCTTCATGCGTCATCACATCAGGCATTTCATTCATCGCCACGAGCCGAAGGGCGCGTTCCATGCGCATCTGAAGTCCGGAATTGGTGCCGTCATCGGCATGGTTTCGGTCGGCATCCTTGCTGTTACGACAGGCATTCCGCTGCTGATTGCGCCCTTCGGCGCAACGGCAGTGCTGATCTTTGGGCAGCCGAAGAGCCCGCTCGCCCAGCCGGCAAATGTCATTGGTGGTTACGTTCTTGCTGCGGCGGTCGGCGCCGCAGCCGCTTTCTTCTTTCCGGGTCTCTGGTGGGTCGCGGCAATCGCCGTCGGTATCGCAATCGCCGGCATGCTGGCGCTGAGGGTCACGCATCCGCCGGCAGGCGCCGTGCCGCTTGTTGCTCTCGGCTCGCATCTCGGCGGATTGACGCTTTTTGCAGTCGTCCTGTTCGGCGGCGTCCTGCTGGTCGCGATCGCCGTCGTGCATCACTTCATCCCACCGCGGCATCAATATCCGCTGCGGGCGCCGTCGCCGTAAGGCTCAGCCTGTTCTTTTGAGGCGGCAGAAGAAGAAGCCGTCCGTATCCGTCGAGGCCGGCGTCAGCGTGATCGTCTTGCCGTCGGAAGAGCGTGGGCGCGTCCCATCCTTGCCGAACAGGCTGTCCCAGGCGGGCAGGGCGCTGACGATTTCGAAGTCGCTGTTGTCGGTGGCAAAGCGCCGCACCTGTTCTTCGTTCTCCTGCGGTAGCACCGAGCAGGTAACGTAGATCAGTTCGCCGCCGGGGCGCACGAAGCTGCGCGCCTGCGTCAGCGCGTCCTGCTGCTGGGCAGTGCGCTCGTCGAGGTTCTTGGCCGTCAGTCGCCATTTCGTATCCGGGCGCCGGCGCCACGTGCCTGTGCCGGTGCAGGGCGCGTCGACCAGCACCTTATCGCAGCGGTCGCGCAGGCTGGTCAGGCCTCTGATATCGTCATGGACCTGGACATTGCGTGTTCCGGCGCGCTTCAGCCGCTCGATGATCGGCGCAAGCCGCTTGCGGTCGGCATCATAGGCATGGACCTGGCCCTTGTTATGCATCGCAGCCGCCATGGCGAGCGTCTTGCCGCCGCCGCCGGCACAATAATCCAGCACCTGCTCGCCATCCCCAGGCAAAACCAGATCCGCAACGATCTGCGATCCCTCGTCCTGAACTTCAAACCAGCCTTTCTGGAATGAAAGCTCGGCCGTCACGTTGGGCAAACGTGAGGCACCCTCGCCGGCGGGAATCCGGATGCCGTAGCGTGCGATCTTCGCCTCATTGGCGCCGGCGCGTTCCAGCGCCTTGACGGCCTTTTCGCGGGTGGCCTTCAGGATATTGGCACGCAGATCAAGCGTCGGGCGTCCAGCGAGCGCCTGGGCCTCGGAAAGCCATTCGCCGCCGAAAGCCTGTTCGAAGGAGGATTGCACCCATTCTGGAATATCGCCCTGAACATGCGGGGCTGCGTCGGAAAGAGAGCGGCTCGTAAAGGCCGCGAGTGCGTCGGCCGAAAGCGGCGTCGGCGCGAACTTGTCGTCAGCAAGTTCGGCGGCCAGCGTTTCCGGCGTGAAACCCCATTGGCGGAACATGACGGCATGGGCAATGGCAACGGCGCTGTCGTCGTCCATCAGATAGGCATGGGACAGTCGCATGCGCAGCGCATCGTAGACAATGTTGCCGATCGCCGCCCTGTCGCCGGAACCGGCGAAACGGTGAGCGAGGCCCCAGTCCTTCAGCGCATCGGCGACAGGCCTTTTACGGGCATCGATATCAGCCAGAACCGAAATCGCCCCTTCGAGGCGGCCGCCCAAACGCATTCAAACTTCTCCTGTTGCCTTGGCTAGTGAACGATCCGCGCGGAAAGAGCCTCAGGAAGCCTGATGGCGGGGCAGATTGTTTACAAGTCTCAACCGCGTGGTTACCCGCGATTGACGGCAAGAGCAAGCGCCGCATCCGGCGCAGGGATTTTGCGGAGGACGTAGCCTCAGCTCATGACTTCGTAGCAAACCTTCGCAGTACCTGTAGAGACCATGCCGATATTCTGGGCAGCAGCGCGTGACAGGTCGAGTACGCGACCGCGGATGAACGGGCCACGATCATTGATGCGAACGACGACGCTGCGGCCGTTGTTGCGGTTGGTGACCTTCACCTTGGTGCCGAACGCCAGAGAGCGATGGGCGGCAGTATAGATGGCCGGGTTCATGCGTTCCCCGGAAGCAGTTTTGGAGCGAAGTGCGTACCACGAAGCACCGCCACATCCGTTAGCAGCAAATCCTTCCGCCGGGAGGATGAAAGAGCAGGCTGCAATGGCTGCGGTAGTGATTAGAGAACGGCAGATTTTCTTCAAAACGGATTGTCCCTCAACTATTGAACTTGCGCCTTCACAGGCGGTGGGGCTTCAATCCGGGGAAAAGTGGCGAAAAAGCGCCGATCGCGATCACGGAACGTTACAGCTTGTAACATTTGTGATTCCGGTAACATTGCGGTAGCAGGACACCGCTTTGACGAGTTGCGGAAAAAACCTAATGAAATCAGCTAAAATCCGAACGATTTTTTCGGGAAAACGGTAAACATTTGATGGCCGCTGGAAGTCACAAAAATTTTTTGCTCACACCGCCATATTTGCTGCCACATTTGCGCAAATTTAGAGGCCGTTAACCATAATGCGGAGCGAAATTCGCGTCGCTAAAATAAGAAAGTAGGAAATTTCTACTCTTTTTGAATTATAGCCCTCTCACCCGAATGGGAGGGTATCGTCAGCCCCGCCACCCCTCATTTTGCCAGAGCTGGGCGAGCGACATCGGATAGTTCGGGAAGGCAAAACGGAAGCCCGTGGCCTTCAGTTTGGCATTGGAAACCCGCTTGTTCTCTCCATAAAAGGAGCGGGCCATGGGCGTCATCTCGGCCGTCTCGAAAGATTGCTCTGGCGGCGGTGCGACGCCCATCAGGCGGGCGGCTTCGACGATGACATCCTGCGGCGGGCCGGGCTGGTCGTCGGTGACATTATAGATGCCACCGAGCGCATGCTCTGACAAAAAGCGGGTGGAAGCGCCGATGTCCTCCACGCGGATGCGGTTGAAGACCTGGTCCTTCTTGATGATGCGGCGCGCCGTGCCGCGATCCAGATTAATGAAGGCGTTGCGTCCTGGTCCGTAAATGCCGGAAAGACGCAATATTGCGGCCGGTACGTCGCGGGCATGTCCGAGCGCAAGCCAGGCGTCCTCAGCGTCCAGACGTTCCTTGGAGCGGCCGGAGACCGGCACACAAGGGGTTTCCTCGGTCACCCAGGAGCCTTTGTGGTCGCCATAGACGCCGACCGTGGAGAGATAGCCGATCCATTGCAGCTTCGGCAGAAGCACCGTGCTGTCTTTGCCGAGCAATGCAAGCAGCGGATCGGCATCGCGCGGAGCTATCGACTGCACGAGATGCGTAACGCCGGCCATCGCCGCACGCAGATCGTCGCTCAGGGTTTCGCCGTCGAAGATGAAGGCTTCGATCCCGGATCTCTGCAGCTCTTCCGCTTTTTCCTCCGAACGGGTCGTCCCGGAGATGCGCATGCCGCTGTCACCAAAGGCTTTGGCGATCGCCGTACCGGAATAACCGCAGCCAAAGATCATCACATGCATCAGCTTACCCCCGCCAGTCGCCATTCGTTGAGGACTTCTTCGTCCGACTCATTTTCCCTTTGTGCGGCAAAGGCTTCGAATTCACCAGCCTCCATGAGCCGCGACAGTGCCCAAACTGCCATGCCGCGCACGACGGGAGAGGCATCGGCGGCGAGCGCACGACATTGCTCGATCAGGCTACGATCGCCGGAATTGCCGGCAGCGATCAGCACATTACGAATGAAGCGGTCACGCCCGATGCGCTTGACCGGAGAACCGCTGAAGAACGTACGGAAGGTTGGGTCGTCGAGGGTCAAAAGGAAGACGATCGAAGGTTCCTTCAGATCCTCACGCGCCTTCAGCTTCATTTCCGACGCTTCGTTTGCGAACTTGTTCCAGGGGCATGCGGCAAGACAATCGTCGCAGCCGTAGATGCGGTTGCCGATCAGCGGCCTGAACTCGGGATCGATCGGCCCCTTATGCTCGATCGTCAGATACGAAATGCAGCGGCGCGCATCGATCTGGTAGGGCGCAGGAAAGGCAGCGGTCGGGCAGGCATCGAGGCAGGCGCGGCAGGAGCCGCAATGATCGGCCTCCGAGGCATCTATATTGAGATCGGCAGTCGTGAAAATCGAGCCGAGGAAAAGCCAGGAGCCATGCTCGCGGCTGACGAGATTGGTGTGTTTGCCCTGCCAGCCGAGACCGGCCGCCGCGGCCAGCGGCTTTTCCATGACGGGTGCGGTATCGACGAAGACCTTCACGTCTGCGCCAGCCTTGGCTGCGAAGCGCGTGGCGATCTCTTTCAGTCGGCCCTTCATGACGTCATGATAGTCGCGGTTGCGGGCGTAGACGGAGATTGCCGCCCTATCCTTCCTGTCGAGAATGCCGCGAGGATCCTCGTCCGGCCCGTAGTTGAGGCCGAAGACGGCAACAGAGCGCACATCGCTCCAGAGCGTGCGTGGATCGCCGCGGCGCTCGCGCGTTTCCGCCATCCATTCCATTGTTCCATGCCGGCCGGCATCGATGAATTGGCCGAGTCGCTGCTTTGCGTCAGGGATCGAATCCGGACGGGTGACACGACAGAGATCGAAGCCGAGAGCGGCCGATTCCCTCTTCAGGAAGGCGGTCAAATTGTCGCGGCGCTTCCGCTCCTTAATATCTTCGGTTTTCGGTTCGGGCATCAAACGCCCTCGTCAGAAATCCAGGTCGGCGTAATGGGAAACCGGCGTCAGACCGCGCACGCGCTCGGTGAGCAGCGGACGGAAGGAGGGGCGCGATTTCAGCCGCTGGTACCAGTCCTTGGCGAGCGGCGATTCCGACCAGTCGATCTCGCCGAGATAATCGAGAATAGAGATCGAGGCTGCAGCGGCAAGATCGGCATAGCTCATCCGCTCGCCGGCGAGCCATTGGCGCGAGCCGGCGAGCCAGGTGAGATAACGCATGTGTTGGCGGATATTCGCGCGTGCCGTGCGTAACATCTTGGAATCCGGGGCGCCGCCGCCCTGGTCGGCCGTCATTTGCAGCTTGTAGACGCGCTCGCGCGCCAGCGGCTTGGTGACGTCGTTTTCCATCTTTTGCATGAACCATTCCGTCAGGCGACGGATTTCCGCGCGCTGGAACGGATCCTCGGCGAGCAGCCTGCGGTCGCGCTTCAGCACGCCATGCGTCTCGTCGAGATATTCCGAAATCACCGTCGCGCCGCAGAGTGCACGCATGCTGTCGTCCACATAGACGGGCAGCGTGCCAGCCGGGTTGAGCGCCAGGAAGTCGCGGCGTTTCTCCCAGGTCTGTTCTTCGATCAGCTCTGCCTGATAGCCATATTCCGCGAGAATGAGCCTGACGAAGCGAGACGCGGACGACATGGGATGATGATAAAGCGTGGGCATCGATACTCGGACTTTTGATTGTTGTGCATGGGTTCAGGGGCGCGCCGATTATACCGCCCTAGTCATGACTCATTAGTTGAAGCTATAGGAGCTTGGCCCCTTCAATACAAGCGAATCGGGTCACACCTGCCTGACAAGGGACAAAACATGGCTGCCTGAACGATCGCAACTCCCCGCTCGCCTTTTCTTGCCTCCCGCTCTGGCGAATGATGATTGTGCAGTGCAATATAGCCTGACCGCCATTCCAGTCCGACCGAACCCCAAACCGGAGACACTTTATGGACTACATAAACTCTATAATTCTGGGCATTATAGAAGGGATCACAGAGTTCCTGCCGATTTCGAGCACCGGCCATCTGATCATTGCGGAGCAGTGGCTCGGCGCCCGTAGCGACACCTTCAACATCGTCATTCAGGCAGGAGCGATCCTCGCCGTTACGATTATCTACTGGCGTCGTCTGCTCGATCTGCTGCTTGGCTGGCGCGATCCGCAAAACCGCGATTATGCCTTTAAGCTGATTGTCGCCTTTCTGATAACGGCGGTTCTCGGACTGTTGGTCAAGAAGCTCGGTTTCGAACTGCCTGAGAACGCAACGCCGGTTGCCTGGGCGCTGATCATCGGCGGTATCTGGATGATCTTTGCCGAATGGGCTGCCGCCCGCCGCCCGCCGAGCACTCACATCACCTGGCTCGTCGCCATTCTTGTGGGCATTGCCCAGGTCGTTGCCGGCGTCTTCCCCGGAACGTCCCGCTCGGGTGCCACGATCTTCGTCGCCATGCTGGCCGGCACGGCTAACCGCGCAGCGGCAACTGAATTCGCCTTCCTCGTCGGCATTCCGACCATGTACGCGGCAAGCGCCTTCTCGCTGCTGAAAACTTTCGAGGATGGCGGTGCGGCGAATGAGGATTGGACAGCGCTCGGCATTGCCTTCGTCGTTTCGACGATCGTCGCTTTCATCGCCGTCAAGTGGTTGCTGGCCTACATCAGGAGCAACCGTTTTACGGTCTTCGCAATCTATCGCATCATTTTGGGTATTGTGCTGCTCGGCATGGCGATGACCGGCATGATCGCCTGAGTCGCTAAACCAGCGAGCCATCGAATATTTGTCGCTCGCACCGGGATAAAATTAAAGCCGGTTCGAAAGGACCGGCTTTCTTTTAGTGGGTAATGGAGGCCGTCGAGCAGGGATCGACGCCGTAGGCTGGCGAGCAACCGCCCTTCACCGCTGCGACGGAGCCCGGCGCAATGAAGGAGCCTGCGAGGATTACCAGCGCCGCACACGCAAAAAGAAGCGCGATTGACTTACCCATCAGAAATAGCCTTTCACAGTGATTGCCGCACGCCTGCGAGGCGCCTTGAGTCTGTCTGGAGACGCGCGGGGGTGTTTAGTCAGTGGAATAGCAAATAGCAATAAATGTTCCTGCTAAATTTGGTGTTAACTTCACTAAATTTCCTATGCGTCTTTTATGCAACGTCACACAACATGAGATGCAGCGTAACACGCCAGGCTTGCGTCGGATTGGCGCCTCGCGAAAATGGAAAACGCCGCCCGCGAAAGCTCGCGAACGGCGTTTGAATTGTCTTCTATCGATTGATCAGGCAGCCTTGCCGGAGCCGGTATACTGGCCGTGGGGACGATACTGCACGAGGTAGGAGTCGAGCACCGAAGTCGCCATCGTCGGCGTGATGCCAAGGCCCTTCAGCGTGCGGCCCTCGGCTTCGGCTTCCTTGGAAACGACGTTGTCGTGCTTGAGAAGCTTGACCTGGTCCGGCGTGATCGGCGGCGCGATGAACGGCACGAGCGAGGCGATGCTGCCGATCAGCGATGCGATGCTGAAGGGCAGGGAAACGAGCCGATTCTTGCGTACCGTAACCTTGAGTATGGTTTCGAGACATTCGCGGAAGGTCAGGACCTCAGGACCGCCGAGCTCATAGATCTTGCCGCCTTCGACCTTGCCGTCGACGGCACGGGCAACGGCCTCGGCGACATCCTCGACATACACGGGCTGGAACTTCGTCTTGCCGCCGCCGACGAGCGGAAGGAGCGGGAACGTACGCGCCATATCGGCGAACTTGTTGAAGAAGCTGTCCTCCGGGCCGAAGACGACCGACGGACGGAAGATCACCGCGTCCGGCTTGATCGACAGGATGGCGGCTTCCGCGCGGCCTTTGGTACGGCCGTAGTTTGAGTTTGAACCGGCGTTGGCGCCAATGGCGGAAATGTGGGTCAACGTTGCGCCGGCATTGCGGGCGGCTTCCGCCACAGCACGACCGCCGAACTCCTGCACGGCGTCGAAGGTGTTGCGGCCGCTCTCGAAGAGAATACCAACGCAGTTGATGACATGGTCGGCGCCCTCGACAGCCCGGTCGATCGAGTTGCGGTAGCGCAGGTTGGCCTGGACCAAAGAGATCTGGCCGACATTGCCGAGCGGCTGCAGGAAGCCGGCAAGGTCAGGGCGGCGCACGGCAACGCGGATGCGATAGCCGCGCTTGGCGAGCACACGCACGACATGTCTGCCGATGAAGCCGGACCCTCCGAACACGGTAACGAGCGGCGGCAGGTTGGCAAGGGTCATGGCAGGCTCCTCGAAAGGCTTTGGAATGCTGTGATTGTTTTCGTCTTAGCCGAATACCGACGCGACGAAAAGGGCCATCGCGCCGCAGTTCTTACCCGTTCGAAACTGGCTCAGACACCTTCGACCACGACCATTTCCGCATCAGCCACCTCATGGCGGATTTTTGCGGCGGCCTGGTATTCCGGCGAATTATAGCAGTCGACGGCATGCTGCATCGAGGGAAATTCGATAACGACGTTGCGGGCGCGCGCCTTGCCTTCAAGCTCGGTGATCGCGCCGCCGCGGGCGAGGAAGTTCGCGCCGTACTTCTCGAAGGCAGGCTTTGCGGTTGCAACGTAATCCTTGTAGCGCTCGAGGTCGCGCACATCGACGCGAGCAATCCAGTATCCCTTGGGCATTTTTATCTCCCCTTCAGCGGATGTGTCAGCGGTTCGCCGGCCAGAGCGCGGCGACCATTTCATTGAGGATTGCGCGAGCCGCTTCCCGCGGCTCTGGCGCCTTGACGATCGGCCGGGCGACGACGAGATGGGTGGAACCGGCCCTCAGTGCATCCGAAGGCGTCATCACCCGCTTCTGATCGCCCTTCTCGGCGCCTGTCGGGCGGATGCCCGGGGTGACGATCGCCATGTCAGGTCCGACAATCTCGCGGACGCTGGCTGACTCCTCGGCAGAGCAGACGATACCGCCCATCCCGGCAATGCGCGCCTGTTCAGCACGCCGCGCGACCAATGTTTTCGGATCGTACTGATAGCCGGCCTCGACGAGGTCATCGGCGTCCATCGAGGTCAGCACCGTAACGCCAAGCAGACAGAGGCTGGAGCCCTTGGCCGCTTCGACGGCGGCCTTCATCGCTTTCGGATAGGCATGCAGCGTCAGCATCGACATGCCCATCTTGACGATGTTCTCGACGCCGGACGCGACCGTATTGTCGATGTCGAGCAGTTTCATGTCGAGGAAGATCTTCTTACCGCTGGCAGCGAGATCGCGGGCAAATTCCAGCCCGCCGGCAAAGACAAGCTGGTAGCCGATCTTGTAGAAGAGAATGTCGTCGCCGAGCGTGGAAACAATCTTTTCCGCTTCGCCAATCGTTGGAACATCAAGCCCGACGATCAACCGCTCGCGTGCGTCCATCTCAATCATCCCCGCCAGTCTTCAATGGGTGTCCAGTCGCATGATAAGCGCCGATCCGCAAGGCCGAAAGCATAGAGATTGCCACCACCGCCTGGCTGGTCGCGATCACGCGCAATCGGTGCGCCCATCAGATGGCACTTGAGCAGCGTTCCGACGCCACCATGCCCGACGAAGGCGATCGGCGCATTTGCCTCATGCGAGGATAGGACGGTCTCGACGGCGGAGACGATGCGGGCCTGCGCATCGGCGGCCCGCTCCCAGCCTCTGAAGCTCTCCAGCGGGTGGGCGAAGAACCAGTTGGCCGCCTCCTCGAATTTGTCGGGCGGCAGGAAACCAGTGGCGGAGCGGTCGTTCTCGTGCATGCCATGCACGATCTCGATTTTCACGCCTGAGGCCGCAGCAAGGATTTCCGCCGTCTCGATCGCCTTCGTCTCATCGCTGGAGACGATGCGGGTCAGCCGCTTCGCCCAGTCGCTCGAGGCAGCCTTGCGGGCGCGTTCGGCGCCGATCTCGGAAAGACCCCACTTGGGAACGGGAACCTGCGGGTCGATCTTGACCTGAGGGTGGGTGATATAAAGTCCAAACATTTATCCGCGCCGATAGATCCAGAGTTGAGCAGGAGGAATATTGCGCACGATGAAATCAAAATGATGAATGCTGTAGCGATCGGCATTGGCAACGATCGGCGAAACTGCGCCATAAGAGATCTGCACCATCGGCCGACCAGCCGGCATGCGGTCGAGCAGGCTTTCCAAGAGCGCAATACGCGCCTGCATGGGGAAGTTCAGGAGCGGTATACCCGAAATAACGGAATCGAATTCCTGATCCTTGAGTGAGCCGAGCGTTTTGTCGAGATCGAAGGCATCGCCGTTGATGAAGCTCACGCCGGGGTAAAGCCGCATAAGGTGTTCGTAGAAGTCCGTCGAATATTCGATAGCGACGAGCTTTTCCGGCTTCACGCCATGGGCAAGGATCGCCTTGGTGATGGCGCCGGTGCCGGGACCAAGTTCAAGCACGGGCAGGTCCGAATGCGGATTTGCGACGCTTGCCATCTTGCGGGCAGTGATCGAGGAAGTCGGAACGATGGAGCCGACGGTCTTCGGCCCCTGCATCATGCCCTTGAAGAAGCGGATCTCCTCGTCAAACTTCCTGCCGAGCCGTTCCTTGAGCCGTAATGCCATGCCGTCCTCCCATGCCTGCCGGTCAACTTTCCCTTAATTGCAGGAGGGTGAAGCAAAAACAAGAGGCGATGTCGCGATCAGGAAAGTTTCAACTGCAAAAGCGACGCGCGTTTAAACGCGCATCGGCATCAGCACGTAAAGCGCGTCATCGCCGGCGGTGTCACGCACAAGTGTCGGCGAACCCGCATCGGCCAGAAGGAAGATCGCCTCGTCGCCGGAAAGCTGCGCGGTGATGTCGAGCAGGTACTTGGCATTGAAGCCGATTTCCATTGGATCGGTGTCGTAGCCGACGGCAACTTCTTCCGTCGCGCTGCCGGAATCCGGATTGTTGACGGTGAGCAGAAGCTGACCATCGGAGAGCGCGAGCTTCACGGCGCGACCGCGCTCGGATGAAATGGTCGAAACGCGGTCGACGGCCTGGGCGAAGCTCGTGCAGTCGACACGCATTTCCTTGTCGTTATTGGTCGGGATGACGCGCTGATAGTCCGGGAAGGTGCCGTCGATCAGCTTCGAGGTCATGACGATGGAACTGAGGGTGACCCGGATCTTGGCATCGGAAACTTCGACGGTGACGATCGCGTCAGGCGTATCGACCAGCTTCTGCAATTCGCCAACCGTCTTGCGCGGAATGATGATGCCGGGCATGCCTTCCGAGCCGGAGGGGGCATCGACATCCGCGCGGGCCAGACGGTGGCCGTCGGTCGCAACGGCGCGCAGCTTCAGGTCGCCGCTGCTCTCGATCGTGTGGAAGAAGATGCCGTTCAGATAGTAGCGGGTTTCCTCGGTCGAAATCGCAAACTGCGTGCGGTCGATCAGCATCTTCAGATCGCTTGCCTTCAGCTTGAAGGAATGCGTGAAGGTGCCGGCGGTCAGATCCGGGAAGTCGGATTCCGGCAGGCACTGCAGCGAGAACTTCGAACGTCCGGACTGAACGGTCATCGAGCCGCCATCCTGGGAGGTGGCAAGCAGCACTTCCGCGCCATCGGGAAGCTTGCGGACGATGTCGTAAAGAAGATGGGCGGGAACGGTGGTGGCGCCGGCCTGCTCGACATTGGCAGGCGTCGCTTCGGTGATTTCCAGATCGAGGTCGGTCGCCTTCATGTCGAGGCTCTGCCCATCGGCCTTCAGCAGCACGTTGGACAGGATCGGGATCGTGTTGCGGCGTTCGACCACGCGGTGCACGTGGTTCAGCGACTTCAAAAGGTTTGACCGCTCAATAGTAATACGCATGGGATGCTACCGCTTTCGACCTTTATTGTCCGGGCGCCCGGAAGCGCCGCGTCACTGCTTTCCCCTTTTGGGAGAGGGGAGTGGACGGGCAAAATGGCAGAACTTTGCCGGCGATTGCAAGAGGCATGGCTGCCCGCAAGCCCGCAAATGCCGTTTTGCAGTGCAATGCTCACAGAAATTGCGGCCCTTGTCGAAGCCACACCGCTCGCCCATAAAGGGAAGAGGCCGGCGGAATGAAAGCGAATGACATGACGGAAGAGACGACAGCGGAAACTGGCGCCCGGCGCGGCTTTCGCCTGCACAATATCGCGGTGCCGGCGCGCCCGCTCGAACCGGCTCTCTATCTCGTCGCAACGCCGATCGGCAATCTCGGCGATATCACGCTGCGGGCGCTGGAAACGCTTGCCGGTGCGGATGTCCTCGCCTGCGAGGATACACGCGTTACCCGCGTCCTGCTCGATCGCTACGGCATTCAGAACCGCCCCTTTGCCTATCATGAACACAATGCCGATGAGGCCGGGCCGCGGCTCCTGCAGGCGCTCGAAGCCGGCAAGTCGGTGGCGCTGGTTTCCGATGCCGGCACGCCGCTCGTCTCCGATCCCGGCTATCGCCTGGCGCAGCAGGCGATCGAAGCAGGTTACCGCGTCATTCCCATTCCCGGCGCTTCCGCACCGCTTGCGGCCCTCGTCGGCTCAGGGCTGCCGAACGATGCTTTTCTATTTGCCGGTTTCCTGCCGACCAAGGACAAGGCCCGTCGCGACCGTCTCGCAGAATTCGCAAACGCACCGGCCACACTGATCTTCTTTGAATCGCCCCATCGCATCGGCGCAACGCTGGTGGCCGCTGCCGATATGCTCGGTGCTGAACGCGAGGCGTCGGTCTGCCGCGAACTGACCAAGACCTACGAGGAATTCCGCCGCGGCACGCTCTCCGAGCTCGCCACTTATTATGAAGAGCATGACAATGTGAAGGGTGAGATCGTTCTCGTCATCGGCCCGCCGAAGGACGAGCCGGCAACCGCGGCGGATGTCGACGCCATTCTCGCCGATCTCTCAAAATCGCTGCCAACCGCCGGGGCCGCGACCGAAGCTGCCCGCTTGACCGGCCTGCCGCGCAAGGTGCTCTATCAGAAGCTTCTCGACATGAAGGCGGCGAATGGCTGACGGCGAAGCCACGCTCCGCAGGAGAAAGGCGCTGCGTCGCGGCTCGGCGGCAGAATATATTGCCGCCATTTTCCTGATGCTGAAAGGCTATCGCATCCTCGCCATGCGCTACAAAACGAAGCTCGGCGAGATCGATATTATCGCTCGCAAGGGAGACCTGGCCGTCTTTGTCGAGGTCAAGGCGCGCGCTGACGAAATGGGCGCGGTGGATGCCGTGTCCTACGCCTCGCAAAAACGCATCCGGGCTGCGAGCGATCTCTGGCTCGCCCGCCAGCGGGACTATGCCCGGCTCTCACAGCGTTATGATATCGTTGCGATATTGCCGGGAAAACTGCCTCGTCATTTCCCCGATGCTTTCTAGGGGTTCGCTAAATTCCGCAGGCGGCTAAAAACTGACGAATAAGCTTTCGTTAAAATTTTAGCGTCTGCTTGAACGGGCTTTTACGATTCTTTTGTTATCCACGGCTCAGCTAGGGGTAGCAAACTGGGGGTAATTCATGGCCTTGAAGATGATGCTTGCAACCGCCGTCGCCATGGCTGCGCGGTCCGTGCCTTACGCCGCGTTGAAGACGGCCGGCAAATCGTTCGTCGCACAGGCAAGCGACCGCATGGTGCTGAAGTCGACGCCGATCAATCCGGACTGGGTCATCAGCGGCAATCCGCAGGCGCGCACGGCAGAACATTCCCGCGGCCATGACGAAGCATCGCTGACGGCGATCTGGGATTGCACATCAGGCGAATTCCGCTGGCGTTTCGGCTGGGACGAGACGGTCATGATCCTCGAAGGCGAGGTGCACGTCACCACCGAAGATGGTCTGGAACGCACGCTGCAAGTGGGCGACGTCGTTTTCTTTGCCGGCGGCACCTGGGCGAACTGGCGGGTCGACAATTATGTCCGCAAGGTCGCCTTCCTGCGCAAGCCTTTCCCGAAGCCGCTCGCCATTGCCTATCGCCTGCGCAACCTCTTGCGCAACGGGGGTGGCACCGGCATCGCGGCCTGAAAATTGCGCCGGCGGAGGCGCGCGAAGCCATTGATTGCCGTTGCGTTTGATGCCTGACCGACCTACATCTGGGCGGCATCAGCTCAAGGGACGGAAATGGCCAAGATCAAGAACGTAGCGGTCCAGATGGACCATGTCTCCGGCATCAATATCGCGGGCGATTCCACCTTCGCCATGAGCATTGAGGCTCAGGCGCGTGGCTACAAGCTCTTCCATTACACGCCCGATCGCCTGAGCTTCCGCGATGACAAGCTCTTTGCCGCCGTCGAGCCGATGGTGCTGCGCGAGGTCAAGGGCGATCACTATGAACTCGGCGCCCCTGAGCGCATCGACCTGTCGACCATGGACGTTGTCCTGCTGCGCCAGGACCCGCCTTTCGACATGTCCTACATCACCTCGACGCATCTGCTGGAGCGCATCCATCCGAAGACGCTCGTCGTCAATGATCCGGCCTGGGTGCGCAACTCACCGGAAAAGATCTTCGTCACCGAATTTTCCGACCTGATGCCGAAGACCCTGATCACCAAGGATCCGGGCGAGATCCGCCGCTTCCGCGACGAGATGGGCGATATCATCCTGAAGCCGCTCTACGGCAATGGCGGCGCCGGCGTTTTCCATTCCACCAAAGACGATCGCAACCTGTCCTCGCTGCTCGAAATGTTCGGCCAGCTCTTCCGCGAGCCTTTCATCGCTCAGCAGTACCTGCCTGACGTGCGCAAGGGCGACAAGCGCATCATCCTCGTCGACGGCGAATTTGCCGGCGCCATCAATCGCGTCCCGGCCGAGCATGACAGTCGCTCCAACATGCATGTCGGCGGCCGCGCCGAGCCGACCGAACTGACGGCGCGCGAAAAGGAAATCTGCGAACGCATCGGCCCGGCTCTGCGCGAACGCGGCTTCCTGCTCGTCGGTATCGATGTGATCGGCGATTATATGACAGAGATCAACGTAACCTCGCCGACAGGCATCCGGGAAGTGAAGAAGTTCGGTGGCGCCGATATCGCAAGCCTGTTGTGGGATGCGATCGAGCGCAAGCGCGGCTAAAGCAATACCAGCAAAAGTGCATAGTGGTTTGCGTTCGGAATTGCGGCAAAACTAAGCAGAGATTTTTTTGTAAAAACAAAGAGATAGAGAATTTTCGTGTTTCGAAGAAAAGCGGAAATGCTCCAAGTGTTCCGCCTTTGATCGCCTTCGTTCCGGCTTTGCAACCTGCTGCAATTTGATTGCAGCGGATAGCTGAATTCGTTCGCTTATCGTTCTTGTTTTATTCCAGATTCCATGCCAGATTGTGACCGCCTTCATAGGTTGGGGTTCAGGGTTACGGGGCAGGGGCATGGTCGCGCGCGTCAGCACGGTTGCATTTCAGGGCATTGAAGGTGTGCCGGTCGAGGTCCAGGTCATGGTCGCTCCCGGTAAAATGGGAATCCAGATCGTCGGGCTTCCTGACAAAGCGGTGGCGGAAAGTCGCGAGCGGGTGCAGGCAGCCTTGCACGCTTCCGGCCTAGCGCTGCCATCCAAGCGTGTGACGGTCAATCTTGCGCCCGCCGATCTTCCCAAAGAAGGATTCCATTTCGATCTCCCCATCGCACTTGGCCTGATGGCTGCGCTCGGCGCCATCCCGGCGGATGCTTTGTCCGACTATGTCGTCGTCGGCGAACTCAATCTCGACGGTACAATTGCCGCAATCGCTGGCGCTCTGCCGGCCGCAATCGGTGCCAACGCGAGTGGAAAAGGCCTGATCTGCCCGGCCGAGAGTGGCTCGGAAGCCGCATGGGCAGGGTCTGGGGTCGACATTCTGGCGCCGCGCAGCCTGATCGCACTCGCCAATCATTTCCGCGGCACGCAGATCCTTTCGCGCCCGGAACCGTCCATTCGCCCGAATGCCGCCAATCTGCCTGATCTCGCCGAGATCAAGGGACAGGAAAGCGCCAAGCGGGCGCTGGAGGTGGCTGCTGCCGGCGGCCATAACCTTCTGATGGTCGGGCCGCCCGGCTCTGGCAAGTCGATGCTGGCTTCGAGACTGCCCTCCATCCTGCCGCCGCTTTCGGCTGCGGAATTGCTGGAAGTCTCGATGATCCATTCTATCGCCGGCCAGTTGTCGGGCGGCAAGCTCTCCGACCGCCGGCCCTACCGCACGCCGCACCATTCGGCGACGATGGCCGCCCTCATCGGCGGTGGCCTGCGTGCCCGGCCGGGCGAAGCCTCGCTTGCCCATCATGGCGTGCTTTTCCTCGATGAATTCCCGGAATTCGCACCACAGGTACTTGATGCCCTGCGTCAGCCGCTCGAAAGCGGCGAATGCGTCATCGCGCGTGCCAATCACCGCGTCTCCTATCCGGCGCGGATCCAGCTCATTGCGGCCATGAACCCGTGCCGCTGCGGCATGGCGGGCGAGCCCGGCCACACCTGTGCCCGAGGACCGCGCTGCATGACGGATTATCAGGCCCGCATCTCCGGCCCGCTGATGGACCGCATCGATATCCGCATCGACGTGCCGGCCGTTTCCGCCGCCGATCTCATCCGGCCGACGGTAGCCGAAGCGAGTGCCGATGTTGCCCGGCGCGTTGCGCGTGCCCGTGACATCCAGCGTGAACGCTATGCTGCTGCAGGCGCTGTGGGTATTTCCACCAATGCCGGATGTTCGACCGCAATGATCGAGAAATTCGCAGAGCCGGATGCCGCAGGATTGCAGCTGTTGCGAGATGCCGCGGACAAGATGAAGTTTTCGGCGCGTGGCTACCACCGAGTCCTCAAGGTCGCCCGCACGCTTGCCGATCTCGACGGCAAGGAAATGGTCGGCCGCATTCATCTCGCGGAGGCGATTTCCTACCGTGTTGCCGGCGAGAGGCTTACCGCTGCGGCATGATAAAAGGGGCGCCGAAGCGCCCCAGGTACCGGGTGAGAGGAAGAACCCGGGAAGGTTCGATCAGCTTCCAAGGCCTTCAAACAATGCCGTCGAAAGATACCGTTCCGCGAAGGACGGAATGATGACGACGATGTTCTTGCCGGCGTTTTCCGGACGGCGGCCGACCTCGATAGCGGCCGTCAATGCTGCACCCGAGGAGATGCCGACCGGCACGCCTTCGAGCTTGGCGACCAGCCGCGCCTGCTGGAAGGCCTCGTCATTGCTCACGGTGACGACCTCGTCATAGATGCTCGTGTCGAGGATCTTTGGGGCGAAGCCGGCGCCGATGCCTTGGATCTTGTGCGGGCCGGGCGTGCCGCCTGACAGTACCGGCGAGTCCGCCGGCTCGACGGCCACAACCCGGATATCCGGCTTGCGGCTCTTCAGTACCTGGCCGACGCCGGTAATCGTGCCGCCGGTGCCGATGCCGGCAACGAAGATATCGACCGTGCCATCTGTATCGTTCCAGATTTCTTCAGCGGTCGTTTGGCGGTGGATCTCCGGGTTGGCCGGGTTTTCGAACTGCTGTGGGATGACGGCGTCGGGCAGCGAGGCGGCGAGTTCCTCCGCCTTGGCGATCGCCCCCTTCATGCCCTTCGGTCCTTCGGTCAGCACCAACTCGGCGCCGAGCAGCGCCAGCATCTTGCGGCGCTCGACGGACATGGTTTCCGGCATGGTAAGGATCAGCCGGTAACCCTTGGCGGCGGCGGCGAAAGCGAGCGCGATACCCGTATTGCCCGAGGTCGGCTCGATCAGCACGGTCTTGCCGGGCGAGATCTTGCCCTGCGTTTCCAGGCTATCGATCATAGCAACGCCGATACGGTCCTTCACCGAGGCGATTGGGTTAAAGAATTCCAGCTTGGCAAGGATGTTGGCCACCACGCCCTTTTCCTTGGCGAGTTTATTGAGGCGAACGAGCGGCGTGTCGCCGATTGTGTCCGTTATCGAGGAATAGATGCGGCCGCGGCCCGGTTTGTGCGACATGGTGCTCTCCCTTTGAAATCCATTCTGAAATCTGTGGAGAGAATAGGGTCAAAGTGGTGATGAGACCAGAGTGGCTTCACCCGCCGGCCGCTTGAGCCGGAGAAAAAATCCTTTGAGAACCGTCCGTTGCCGAATGTTTATTTCAGGCTGCACGCGTGGCGATGAAGGCTGCCGTGCCCGCCAGGATGCTTGCGGCGACGCGGTTCAGCGCCTGCAATGCACGCGGCTGCTTCAGCATCGTGCGGGCGCGCGACGCAAGCATCATGTAGGGGATGAGCACGATCATAAGCACCACGAAAGTGACGGCGAGCAGGATGAGATACTCGCGCATGCCGATGCTGCCGAGATCGATCAAGGTCGGCACCAGCGCCACGTAGAACAACATGGTCTTCGGATTGCCGAGTGTCACAAGCAGGCCGGACAGGAAGGACATGCCGGCACTGCTGGATTTCTTCGCGGCGATATCCTGCGGCAGCAGGCCGGCAGTCCAGAGCTTCCAGGCGATGTATCCGAGATAGAGAGCACCGGCGATCTTGATGACGAGGAAGATCTCAGTGAAGGTCTGCGCCACGAAGGCAAGACCGAGGATGACAGCGGTGAGATAGGTCATGTCGCCGAGCACGAGGCCGAGACCCATGAAGAAGGTCTCGCGGAAGTTCGAACCGAGTGCACGCGCCACGATTGCCGTGATCCCCGGGCCGGGAATTGCGGCGGCGATGAACAAGGCTCCAGCATAGGCGATCAGGACGGTAAGGCCCATCTTCGTATCCACTGACTTGCGCAGCCTCTCTATAGGCGCGCAAGGCAGGCCTCATCAATCGCCTGGCGCTGATCTGTCCATAACCATAAAGAATAGGTCGGCTGAACCATGATCTACTTGGAAAGCGATCCTGCCTTGCTATTTTCCCCTTGCAAGCGGCCGCAGACACGGCCCGCCGCGGCTTCCCGAGGCTGTCGGCGCAGAAGGTTTTCATCACCAAGGAGAGAATGCATGTCGACTACCTCAGCCGAAGCCCGCAGACGTTCACCGCTCAAGACCCCTTCCGACCTGCCGACCAACGCGATCACCGATATTTCGGCCGCGTTGACCGCGCTGCTCGCCGATGTGTTTGCGCTTTATGTGAAGACCAAGAACTTCCATTGGCACATGTCTGGCCCGCACTTCCGCGATTACCACCTGATGCTCGATGAGCAGGCGGAACAGATCTTCGATATGACGGACGAGGTTGCCGAGCGCGCCCGCAAGATCGGCGGCACGACGCTGCGCTCGATCGGCCAGATCGCCCGCCAGCAGCGCATTCCGGACAATGATGCTGACTACGTCACCCCCGAGGATATGCTCTCCGAGCTGCGCGAAGACAACCTTCACCTCGTTTCAATCCTGCGCCAAGTGCACGAAGTCTGCGACGAGCATAACGATGTCGCGACCGCAAGCCTGATCGAAAACTGGATCGACCAGAGCGAGCGCCGTACCTGGTTCCTGTTCGAAACGACGCGCCAAGCGAAGTAACAAGTAAGCCGAAGTAATGGCTCAGCGTCCGGCCGCCGGCAGGCGAATAAGTCTCGCCGGCGACCAGCCCAGATTCATGCCGGCGGCGGCGAGCAGAATAACTGCCGCCCCGGCAATCTGCATCGGCTGCAATGTGTGGCCGAAAGCGAAGCGGTCGACCAGGATCGCGGCGACCGGATAGATGAAAGACAAAGCGCCTGTCAGATGCGTCGGCAGCTTCTGGATCGCGCCATAAAGCAGCACATACATGAGACCGGTGTGGACGACGCCGACAGCGACCAGGATCATCCAGGAACTGGTATTGGCGGGAAGGTTCGAAAAATCGGTCATCGGTGCCAGCATGACGATGCCGGTGGAAACCTGGATCAGCGCGATCAGATGCGGCGGCGTGCCTTTCAGCCATTTGGCGGCAAGCGCGGCAAGTGCATAGAAGAAGGCGGCACCCAACGCCATCAGGATGCCGAGACCGTAGCTGCCGGAGACGGCGTCGGTATTTGGCTTCGCCTCGACGATAGCGGCCATGCCGGCAAAGGAAAGCCCGAGCCAGAAGAGCTTGGTGCCTGTGATCTTCTCCCCCAGAAAGAGTGCGCCGAGCGCAAGCAGCATGAAGGGCTGGGTGTTGTAAACCGTCGTGGCGATCGAGATCGAGGCGTGCGAATAGGAGGCGAACAGCAGCAGCCAGTTGGAGACGATCGCTATGCCGCCGAAGACAGCGATAGCGAGCGACCGCAGGCTGATGATGCCGGGCCTCAGGAGGCCGAGCGCAGTGCAAACCACAAGCAGGGTCAGTGCGCCGAAGAAGCAGCGCCAGAAGACCACGCCACTGACCGGCTGACCTGACATGACGACGAACCAGCCGATCGTTCCCGAGATCAGCATCGCTGCCGTCATCTCTGCTGTGCCTCTTCTGATGTCACTCTGCATCGCCATCTCCATTCGTTAGCGGGAAATTGTATTGCGGCATCGCAGCATTTTCTATAAGCTGAAAAAGGGAAAGGCTGGATAAACCTAATCTTGTTAGGAGTTTTTGCCATGTTGGCTAACGAGATGCAGGCAGTCGACGATATTGACCGCGCAATGATAGAGGCGTTGGCAGGAAATTCGCGTATTTCCCTAAAAGAGCTCGCCCAGGCTGTAGGACTTTCTTCGCCGAGCGCGGCAGAGCGTCTGCGTCGGCTCGAGGATCGCGGCGTCGTGACGCTCTTCACCATCGATCTTGATCCGGCGGCGATCGGTTATCCCTTGCAGGCGATCGTGCGGGTGCGCCCGCTGCCCGGCCAGCTCCACATCGTCGAGCGTATTATCCAGGACACGCCGGAATTCATCGAATGTGATAAGGTGACTGGAGACGATTGTTTCATCGCCCGCCTCGTCGTCCGCTCCATGGGAGAGCTTGACAACATTCTCGACAAGGTCGCCGAGCGCGCGGAAACCAATACCTCGATGATCAAATCCTCGCCGGTCAAGCGACGCCTGCCGCCCCTGATACGGAAAAAATAGCCTCAGAAATCCGCCATTGGCGACAGCATTGCGGGATGATCGAGGCTCATCTCCTCCAGTCCACGCAGCATGAGCCGTGTTCCGCCTCCGTAAGGCGTCGCCTCGCCGGACCAGCCGAGCCTGTCCGGCCGGAACAGCGTTTCGACTGACGTTGCCTGGATGCCGAGACCGGCAAGGATGGCGGCGAGGGACGGGATTTCACGCGCGACCACATCGAGGAGAACGACGTGGCCGGGTGCCGGCATCTTCCATGCGATGACGGCCTCGCTCTCTTCCAGATAGCTCAAGCGGACGTCGGAATCGAGCTGCGTGTTGATGAGGAACATCGCAGAGCTGCTGGCGACAGCAAGCGTCTCCGAAACTGGCTTGCGGTTCTTCAGCAGGCCCTGAAGCAGGGCGAGATCATCGGCATCGGGCGGCTGAACAGGCCGTGAGGTGGCGGCAGCTTCAGACATTGGTGCAGCGCCGACATACTTGTGAAGCGGAAGCGAGCGGAAGCCGTAGGGCTCATAAAGCGTCGGCTTGTCCGTGTAGAGGATGATGGCCTCGAAATCCCGCGCCTCACACCAGGCAAGCGCCTTGCCCGTCACATCGCGGTAAAGGCCGCGGCCGCGCCATGGCGGACGGACTGCGCCGGACTGAAAGGCGGCGGCATTGACGAGCCTGCCGTTGAGGACAAAAGGCATGGCGAAGGCGGAGAGATTGGCGGCGAGCAGGCCTTCATCCGTAAACCAGCCGAACGGCATACTGGCCGGGTCTGGGCCGCCAAGTTCGCGCAGCGGATCGATATCGATGCCGAACGTATCATCGAGAAGAGAAACGAGAGCGCTCCAGGCCGCCGGATCGCTGAAATAATCCTGTCGGAAGGTAAGCCCGTCTGAATCGGCGACGCTCATACCCCGGTCGAGCCGAAGCCACCGGCGCCGCGCGCGGTTTCGGTCGTTTCCGAGACTTCGGCGATGCGGATCTGGATGAATGGTGCAATCACCATCTGCGCGATGCGCATGCCGCGCGTGATGGTGAAATCCTCCTCGCCATGATTGATGAGAATGACCTTCACTTCGCCGCGATAGTCGCAGTCGACGGTGCCGGGCGCATTGAGGCAGGTGACGCCGTTCTTGGCTGCAAGGCCGGAGCGCGGGCGCACCTGGCCCTCGAAACCCTCAGGGATTTCAAAGACGAAGCCCGTTGGAACGAGCGCGCGTTTGCCAGGCGCCAGCACCAGCGGCTTGTCCTCGTCGATCGCCGCGCGCAGGTCCATGCCGGCTGCACCACGCGTTTCATAGGCGGGCAGATCCAGGCCCTGGCCGTTCGGCAGGCGGATCAAATTGAGGGTGGGGCGAGTATCTGTGTGAATGGTCATGCGGCATTACTTCGTGCCTCGTGCCGCAAGGTCAATTGCAATGGCGCGCTTTAATCGCTAGATACGCGGCAATTCCACAGGATTTACATTATGGCCGAAAGTCTCGCCGAGGCGGTCTCCCGCCGCCGCACATTCGCTATTATCGCGCACCCGGACGCGGGTAAGACGACGCTCACCGAAAAGCTGCTGCTGTTCGGCGGCGCCATTCAGCTCGCCGGTGAAGTGAAGGCGAAGAAGGACCGCATTCAGACCCGCTCGGACTGGATGAAGATCGAGCGCGAACGCGGCATCTCGGTCGTCACCTCGGTCATGACCTTCGAATATGAAGGCAATGTCTTCAACATTCTCGACACGCCCGGTCACGAAGACTTCGCCGACGATACCTACCGTACGCTCACGGCAGTCGATGCCGCCGTCATGGTCATCGACGCCGCCAAGGGTATCGAGCCGCGCACGCTGAAGCTTTTCGAAGTCTGCCGCATGCGCGACATTCCGATCATCACCTTCATCAACAAGATGGACCGCGAAAGCCGCGATCCCTTCGAGATCCTGGATGAGGTCGAGGAAAAGCTGGCGCTTGATACGGCCCCTGTCACCTGGCCGATCGGTCGCGCCAAGACCTTCTGCGGTTCCTATCACCTGAAGGAAAACACCGTTCGCGGCTCCGATACGGAAATCGCCGTCACCGCCGTCAATGGTCCGCAGAGTGTTGCCGATCGCCTGCCGGAAAACGAGCGGGATGCCTTCATCGAAGAAGTCGAGTTGGCAATCGAGGCCTGCCGTCCCTTCGATCGGGAATCTTTCCTCGAAGGTCATATGACGCCGGTTTTCTTCGGTTCGGCCCTGCGCAATTTCGGTGTGCGCGACCTCATCAACGCGCTCGGTGATTTTGCTCCGCCACCGCGTGACCAGGTGGCCGATATCCGCACCGTGCATGCCGCCGAAGACAGGATGACGGCCTTCGTCTTCAAGATTCAAGCGAACATGGACCCGAACCATCGCGACCGTATCGCCTTCGCCCGCATCTGCTCCGGCAAACTGGAGCGCGGCATGAAGGCGCGGCTAGCACGTACCGGCAAGCAGCTTGGCCTCACCGCGCCGCAGTTCTTCTTCGCCTCGCAGCGCCAGCTCGCCGATACGGCCTTTGCCGGTGATGTGGTAGGCATTCCGAACCATGGCACGCTGCGCATCGGCGATACGCTGACGGAAGGCGAAAGCCTGGTTTTCCAGGGCGTGCCGAATTTCTCGCCGGAAATCCTGCGCCGTGTGCGCCTGGAAGACGCCATGAAGGCCAAGAAGCTGAAGGAAGCCCTGCAGCAGATGGCTGAAGAAGGTGTCGTTCAGCTCTTCCAGCCGGAGGACGGTTCGCCTGCCATCGTCGGTGTCGTCGGCGCGCTGCAGCTTGACGTCCTGAAGGAGCGCCTGATGGCCGAATATGGCCTGCCGGTCTCCTTCGAAATGTCGCGCTTCTCCGTTTGCCGCTGGATTTCGTCCGACCAGGTTGCTGAACTCGACAAGTTCCTCACCGTCAAGCGCGGCGATATCGCCCGAGATCTCGATGGCGACCCTGTCTTCCTGGCGCAGGATGGTTTCTCGCTGCGCTACGAGGCGGAGCGCTATCCGGCGATCAAGATGGTGGCGATCAAGGAATATCACGCGGCCAAGGCCGCCTGATCACCCCGCCAGCCGTTCGGCAAGGAACTCGACGACCGCGCGCACGGAGGGTAATTGCCCTCGTCGGTGCGGCATCAGGATCGTCGTGGTGATACTGCCTGCTGTCCAGCCGGGAAGCAGACGCACGAGTTGGCCGTCCTTCAAAGCGTCGTTGCAGACCGATGTCGGCAGAATGGTGATGCCCATGCCGGCCGCAGCCGCTTTCAGCAGCACCATCGGCTCGTCTGCCGCCATGATGGGCCGAGGCGTTACCACAGTCTCAGCGCCGTTATCCGAGGTGAGACGCCACTGCTCCTCGGAGAGACTGGGCATGATTGCCCTGTGGCCGGCGATGTCCTCGGCCCGCTCGGGCTTCCCATATTGCGCTATGTAATCGGGCGAAGCGACGAGCAGGAACGGGTGAGCCGCGATCCGGCGCTGCACGAGCGTCGAATCCCCGAGTGGAAAGCGGTGGCTGCGCAGCGCAATGTCGAAGCCTTCCTGAACGATATCGACAAAGCGATCCGTTACATGCAGTGATACCTTCAGCTTTGGATAGCGTGCTGTCAGTTCGGCCATATGGTCGGCAAGCGTGAATTGTGCCGTCGGCACCGCTGCGGTCAGCCTGACGATACCGCTCGGTTCTCCCAGGCGGTTGCGCACGATACTCTCGGCCATTTCCGCTTCGATGATTGACGCCTGCGCATGGTCGAAGAAATCCCTGCCGATATCCGTCAGCGCAAAGCTGCGCGACGTGCGCTGGATCAGCCGCACGCCGAGCCTCTCCTCCAGTTCCGCCACGCGCTTGCTGATTGTCGATTTCGGAATGCCGAGATGGTGTCCTGCCGCCGTGAAGCTGCCGCTTTCCACCGCTTGCACGAAGAGATGGAGGTCGTTGAGGTTGAAGGCGGTCACATTCATCTTCCATACTTGTGGACTTTAAGATGCATTATCGCCATCTACTGCCTCATCGTCCACGAAATCATATTGGCCGGGTCAATAATTCCTATGGAAAGGACCCGATAATGTCCCTGATATTGTTTTACGGCGTGCCGGAAGGTTGTTCCTTTGGTTCGATCGTTGCGCTGGAATGGTCTGGCCTGCCGTACCGTCTCTGCCGCGTTCAGATGCCGGAAGTCGTCTCCTGTGACGAATACAGGCGCATCAACACCGTCGGCGAAACGCCGTCATTGCTGCTGCCCGATGGCCGGTTGATCAGCGAAAGCATGGCGATCCTGAATTACATAGGCGCGCAATCGATCGATAAAGGATTGGGCTTTGCGCAGGGCACCGCCGATTTCGATCGCCTGAACCAGATGCTCGCCTATTTGAACACCAGCTTCTTCAATGCTTTCAGCCCGCTTTGGTACGCTGTCGAGCATGAACTGGAACCGGCCGAAAAAGGCGTTCTCGTCGCCTACGGCACGGCCAAGGTGGAAAAGGCGCACCGCACGCTGGAGGGGCTGCTTGCCGGCCGGAAATGCCTGCTCGGCAACAGGCCCGGCATTGCGGATGCCTATTTCACTGGCATCGCCCGCTGGAACGACTTTCACAAGGTCGTCGATATCAGCCAGTTTCCTGCGCTGAATGACCTCTATCAGCGCATGCTGCAGGAGCCGGCCGTTCGCTTCGCGCATGCGATCGAGCATCAGGAAAAGGCGGAAAGCACCGGTCGCTTTCTGGGAGAAATCGATCTGGAAGAAGCGCTCGGCTTGCTGCGCCAGGCTGCCTGAACATCCCATGGTGCCGCCTTGTCCAGACAAGGCGGCATTTCACGCGGCAGCGATGATTTCGATTTCCACCAGCCAGTCTTTCTGAAGCGTTTGAACGACGATGGCGGTGGTCGGTACGATATGATCGCCGAGCGCGGCCAGCCGCGCATTTTGGTTTGCTTCGGCATAGTCAGCATCCCGTAAATAGCTGGTCAGCCGCACGATATTGCCGACGTCCATATCTGCATCCGCAAGAATTGCCCGCAGGTTCGACCAGATGAGATCGAGCTGGGCCGACAGATCTCTGCCCGGCGCACCCTCCGCGTGGAGGCCCATTGTGCCGCTCACGAACAGAAAGCGGGCGGGATTCCTGACCTCCATCGCATGGACATAATCTGACGTTGCCGCGTAGATGCCGCTGCTCGGACTGTGCTTCACCAGTTCCATTTGAAAGTCCCTCCCTCGAGTATCTGAAAGCTTGGCGCTATTATCACCGAATATTCTTCGGCGATAAGGCGAGTTTTCCGAATGATAAAAGAAATGAATGGCATTCGACGCCGCAGGCGAGAGCCCGAGCAACTGGACCTTTTCGACCGAAAAATATTAGGCGCGCTGGCAGAGGATGCCCTGCAGAGCTATGCGGCGCTTGGCAAAGCCGTCAATCTGTCGCCGCCCGCCGTGCATGAGCGCGTCAAGCGGCTGCGCCGGTCCGGCGTCATGAAAGGCGCGCACGCTGCGCTCGATGGCACGGCGCTTGGCAAGCCGCTGCTGGCCTTCGTGCATGTCGAGGCTGTGGGCTGGGGCAAAAGCGAAAGGCTGATGCAGCTTTGCCGCTTTCCCGAGGTAGAGGAGATGCATTCGGTTGCCGGCGACGCCAGTGTCATCTTCAAGGTGCGGACCGAAAGCCCGCGCGCACTGGAAGCCTTTCTCTCGCAAGTTCATGCCGTTCCCGGCGTGACGGCTACCAAAAGCTATGTTGCGCTTTCCACCTATCTGGAGCGGCCTGTCCAGGCGAACATGACGGCGGACTGGCCGGAGAACCCGTTGCCGGCCTGAAGTGCCGAAGCGCTGCATCCCAACTGCTATAGTGCTGTTCTTCCAGAGGGAGCGGCCCATGGTGCCGCGCCCGTCAAATTGCTCAGGCGGCGAGATCGCCGAGGAAGTCATCGCACCAGCGCGAGACGTCGTGCTCCAGCAGATGGTCCATCATCCGCTGCCAGCGGTCGCGGCGCTCCTCGAGCGGCATGTTGAGGCCGCGCGCCAGCGCATTGGACGTACCGACGATGTCGTAAGGATTGACAAGCAGCGCGCCGTTCAGCTCGCGCGCCGCGCCGGCAAAACGGGAGAGGACCAGCACGCCCGGATCATCAGGGTTCTGTGCGGCAACATATTCCTTGGCGACGAGGTTCATGCCGTCGCGCAACGGCGTCACGAGCCCGACTTTGGCGAGCCGATAGAGGCCGGCAAGCACCGGCCGGCTCACCGAGCGGTTGATATAGCGGATCGGCACCCAGTCGACCGTGCCGAGTGCACCGTTCACGCGGCCGGCCTGTTCTGCGACCGTGCGCTGCATTGCCTCGTATTCAGGCACTTCAGAGCGCGATTTTGGTGTGATTTGCAGATAGGTGACCTGGCGCTGATGTGCCGGATTGTTGGTGACGAAATGCTCGAAGGCATCGATACGCTGGGTAATGCCCTTGGAATAATCCAGTCTGTCCACGCCGATAATAAGGCTGCGGTCTTCGATACTATGGCGTGCCTTCAGCACCATGCTGTGCGTGCCGGCCTTCCTGGCGAATTCGGCGAAGGCGGCCGTCTCGATGGCGATCGGATAGGCGCCACCGCGGAACGTGCGCTCGCCGGCGACAAAACGCCCTTCGCTGATCATGTCGCCCATCTCCTCGCGGCGCAGGCAGCCCGCAAAATTTTCAAGGTCGTGATCGGTCTGAAAGCCGACGAGATCGTAGGCGGCAAGCCCCCGCATGATTTCCTCATGGACGGGCATGGCGAAGAGTACGTCGGCCGGCGGCCAGGGAATATGCAGGAAGAAGCCGATCTTGTTCTTGAGGCCCATCTGCCGAAGTTCGGCGGCAAGCGGGATCAGGTGATAATCGTGGACCCAGATGATGTCATCAGGCTTGATCAGCGGCGCCAGCCGATGGGCAAAGAAGCGGTTGACGCGGAAATAGCCGGCCATCTCCGTGCGCCCGTATTCTGCGAGATCCAGCCGGTAATGACAGATCGGCCAGAGCATGCGGTTGGCGAAGCCGAAGTAATATTCGTCGACATCCTTGGATGTCAGGTCGGTCAGCGCATAGGTGATGTTGCCGCGCTGCTCGATCGCAAGTGGACCGGGTTCGCCTTCGTCGTTGACGTTGCCCGACCAGCCCATCCAGACGCCCCCCCGTTTCCCGAGGGCGGCCTCTAGTGCCACAGCGAGCCCGCCGGCAGACGCCGCCCCTTTCTTCTCCGGAACGGGCACGCGGTTTGAAACGACGACAAGGCGGCTCATGGCAAATTCCTTTCATTAGAAATAACTGCAAAAAAACAATCAGCCGGCAAAACGCGCGACGATCTCGCGGACCGCTTCCGCGGAAGGCAGAGTGCCGCGGGCGGCAGTGCCTGCAGACGGCGGGCCGACGCGGATGGAGTAACCGCCAAGCCGGTTCGCCATGCCGAACATCGCCTCATCTGTGACATCGTCACCGATGGCGATCGGATGACGACCGCGGAAGGCTGGAGTTGCGAGAAAGCTTTCCAATGCATCGCCCTTGTTGGCTCTGGCGGGCCGGATTTCGAGAACCATCTTGCCGTGCTGCAGGGCCCAATCCGGTCCTGCACGGTTCAGGAAACGCTGCATCAGTTCCGTCAGTTCCGCCTGCCGCGCCGGCGCAAGACGGAAATGGGCGGCGACGGCCGCGCCCTTGTCCTCGATGAGGATGCCGGTCCAGCCCGCCGTTTCTGCCCGAAGTTCAATCTTCAGCCTCTCGAACTCGGCCGTTGGCTCCACCTTGAAGATGCTGCCGTCGGGGTTGCGGCGTTCGGCTCCGTGTAGTCCGGCGATGGGAAACTGATAGGGGGTGAAGAGACGGTCGGCATAGGTAAGACCTCGCCCGGTCACCAGAGCCAGTGCCCCGCCGAGCCTCTGCGACAGCGTGTCGAGCTGCGCAGGAAGCGACGGCGGCACGAATATCTCATCCGGCGTCGGCGCAAGATCGAGGAGCGTGCCGTCGATATCGAGGAAGAGTGCGCCGTTTTGAAGATAGGAAGAGAGTGTGGAGAGGGTTTCGTCCTGCCGGGAAGCGCTGCCGGATGGCGGAGCTTCTGGTAGCTGATTGCTGTTTGCCATGCCGGAGAAATAGGTCAGCACGCCCCTCCGGCAACCCTTGATCGTCTTCAATCCGCCGGCGGGTTGGCGGGATGCTCGGCATAAAAGGCCTTTGCATCCGCCGTGAATGCGGCGCGTTGGCCGGCGGTCGTGTAGAACATATGCCCGCCGCGATAGAGCTTCAGCGATACACGATTTCCCGCTAGGGACGGCGGCAAGTGATCCACCACATAACGGCTGACGCCGTAGGGCGTCACGAGATCGTTGTAGCCATGAGCGATCAGCAGATGGAAAGATGGGTTGGAGGCGAGCATCTGCCTGATATCATCGGTGGCGCTCGCCTGGAAACGTGAACCGCCGCCACGGCCGCTGCCCCACTCCCAGCGCTGGCTGACATCATTTTCGAGCAGCGTATAGGTCATCTCGGTCTTGAAGCCGAGCTCGTTGCGGGCGTAGTCGGCGAAGGCGCCGCCATAGGCGCGGGTAAAGCCGTCAAGGATCGCATCGTCGCCTCGGTCGTAATCGGATTCCGGATAAGGGTCCGGCGTGGCGAAGGCAGCGTCGTATGGGCTCATCACCTCTCCCGCCTGCTTGCCGGAATGCTTGGCGTAAGCATCGCCGAGGAAGCCGCGATTGCGGGTAACGACATCCTGCGGAATGCCCGTAAGACCGGAGATCTTGTTGTAGAAGGCTGTTGCCGCATCGCCCGTCGGCGTCGGGCCGGCAAGCGTCGTGAGATATTCGCCAAGCGCGAAACTCTCGGCATCGCGCTGGCCGGATTCGCTGAAGCTTTTGCGCCGGTCGGCTTCGGCGGCTGCCAATGAGGGAAATTCCAGCGCAGCACCCAGCGCGAACTGGTCGGCATTGAACATCAGCTGACCTTCGAGCAGCGGTGAGAGCATGACGGTGCCGGCGATGATGATGCCCTGGCTCTGCTGCAGGGCCGAAGCGACCTTGGCGGCGCGGAAGCCGCCATAGCTTTCGCCGAGCAGATATTTCGGTGAATTGCCGCGGTTATTATGCGCCACGTAGAGGGCGATCGTCTTCGCCATCGACTGCGCGTCGGCGCCGACATTATAGTAGTTCGAGGCGTCGTCGGCCTTCACCGTGCGGCTCCAGCCGGTGCCGATTGGATCGATCAGCACGAGATCGGTAAAATCGAGCCAGCTATGCGTGTTATCGACGAGCTTCGCATTGGCGCCGTCGCGGCCATCGGGCCCGAAGTCGAGTATCTTCGGCCCCACAAGGCCGAGATGCAGGAAGGCGGAAGCCGCACCAGGCCCGCCATTGAAGGCGAAGGTGACCGGCCGGTCCGGCCCGGCATCCTTGGCAACATAGGCGGTGTAGAAGATCGCAGCGTTCTGCCCGCCATCCTGACCGAAGAGATCAAGTGTGCCTGCCGTGGCCGTATAGACGATCTTGCGTCCATCGGCCGTCGTCAACTCGTGCTCGGTAACGGAATCGCCTGGCAGCAGCTTGAGGACGCCCTCTCGGGACGAACCCTGTGCTGCAGGGGCACCGCGTTCGCCAGCCTCCTGCGCAAAGGAGAAGGCGGGTGCGAGCGTAGCGGTCAGCGCGGCGAACAGAAGCAGGGATCGGAAGCGCAAGGATTTTCCTCCGGTGGACCAGAATGCGGCTGAGATAGGGTAGCAGCCGCATTCCTTCGATGGAGATCAAGAGATGGTGATACGCAAGTGAGCCTGGCTCATTCGTCCTTCTCGATCGTGCGTGCATTCACATGCAGCGCTCGACCGGCCCGCCACCCATTGAAGGCGGCACCAAGCCCGAGCGCGACGAAAAGCACTGCGCACCAGGCAAAGCTTCCCGTCCAGCCGCGGATCAAACCGACGATGAACGGGCCGATGGCGGCAAGCAGATAGCCCACGCATTGCGCCATGCCGGAAAGGTGAGCGGCGACATGCGGATCGCGCGAACGCAGCACGATGGCTGTCATCGCCGCGGCGATCAGCCCGCCCTGACCGATACCCTGTAGCACGGCCCAGACCCAGACGGTGGAAAGCGGCGCAAAGAGCAGGCCGAGAAGTGCGACGACGGCGAAGGCACAGAGCGTCACGTTGATGAGGCGCTGATCCCTACCGCGTACCGCGATATGCGGCACGATGAGACAGGCGGCGGCCTGTACCATGACGGAGACCGAGACGATGCCGCCGGCCACAACACCGTCAAGACCGCGTTCACGCAGGATCGGCACCAGCCAGCCGAAGACGCAATAGGCGAGCGCCGATTGCAGGCCCATGAAAAGCGTGACCTGCCAGGCGAGCTTGTCCCGCCACAGACCTTCGACACGGAAACCGCTGCGCCGCGCCTGTCGACTGCTCGCAAAGACCTGCGGCAGCCAGATCAGCCCGACGACGAGGGCAGGCAGTGCCCAGATGGCGAGCGCGCCTTCCAGCGAGCTGCCGAGCGCATGTTCGATCGGTAGTGTCAGGCCGGCGGCACTGGCAGCGCCCGCGCAGAGCGCCATCGTATAGAAGCCGGTCATCAGAGCCGTATTCGCGGCGAAGTCGCGCTTCACCAGTCCGGGCAGCAACACGTTGCCGACGGCGATCGCAGCACCGGCAAGCGCGGTGCCGAAAAAGAGCAAGGGAACGGAGGAAAGACCGCGCAGCGCCGTACCGAGCGTCAGCAGCAGGAGCACGCCGAGCAGTGTCCGCTCCGAGCCGATGCGCTGGGCAAGTCGCGGCGCCAGCGGCGAGAAGGCGCCAAGGCAGACGACGGGCAGGGTCGTCAGCAGACTGGCGCCGAGCGGCGACAGGCCGAGTTCGGTACGAATTTCCGGCAGCAGGGCGGAAGCGCTGGAAAACACGGGTCGCAGATTGAAGGCGATCAGTACGAGGCTGGCACCGAGCAGGAAGCGAGCCGTCGGGCTCTGCTTCTGCGGCGGCAATGGTACAGGCAGGCTGTCGTTTTCGGCATCGATCATCGTCTCGTCGACGGCGTCGAACGAGGATGTGACATTCTGTATGGGCATCCTCATGAAAGAAGCATCCGGTCGAGCGCGGAAAGGATGGGTGCCATGAAGCCGCGCACGGCTGCATCGGCCTTGTCAGGGCTGCCGGTTTCGATGGCGTCGACGATCGACTGGTGCGCCTGCATGTCAGGCTCGGGAATCGCCTTGTCGAGTGTGGCGGCAATCGTCTCCGCGATCGAGGTGGAGAAGAAATCATAGATCTCGATCATCGCCCGGTTGTTGGAGGCGGCGATGACGGCCTTGTGGAAGGCAAGGTCGCGTTCGATGAAACCTGCCGGATCGCCGCCTTCATAATTGCCACGTTCGTCAAGCAATGCGCGAAGCCCGGCGATGATGCCGGGTGTCTTGCGGATGGCGACGAGCCGCGCGCCTTCGACATCGAGCGCGCAGCGCGCCTCGAACTGGTCGCGCAGGCTGGCGCGCCGCGCCATGGTGAGCGGTCGGCTGCTATCGGTTGTCGAAAGCACGTAGGTGCCGGAGCCCTGCCGTGTTTCCAAAAAGCCTTGCGAGACGAGAACGCGCACGGCCTCGCGCACAGTGCCGCGACTGACCGACAGCATGGCCGAAAGCGAGGCCTCATTCGGCAGTTTCTCGCCGACAGCCCAGCGTTTGGCGAGTATCTCGTTGCGGATCGCTTCAGTGGCCGTGTCGGCAAGATTGGTCTTGTTGAGAGGTTGCAAGAGCATTATTCATAAAGTCATCAGATGACTTTATGAATAATGCTCTTCCGCTCGAGCGTCAACGGGGCAAAGAAAGCAATAAAAAAGGGCCGCTTTCGCGACCCTTTCCATGAGGTTTGGCCTGTGACTGGCCCGGACCGTCTGATGCGGCCCTAGGAAGGTGGGGTTTAGAGCGAGGGCTGCCTCGCTTTCATCACCACTTCCATGCCTGTTACGAGGTCCGAAAACTCATTAGACATTGGATCACCTTCCTTTCGTTAAGTTGACGATGGATCAAAAGTAGCCCGATTCCTCCGAGATGCAAGAGGAAAACGCATGGCTGTTTTTTAGCCGACGTCTGGTTATCTCATTCAATTACCTGATTTTCTGCCGCTGCGATCACGCAAATCCATATCGTTTTTGCGGAAAGTGATCTCGGTCGGCGTCAAGAATTTGTCATCTTCGCCTTGCAAATCGGGTGGTCGTTAAGTCGTTGTTAGCCGTAGCATCAGACTATCCAAGATGTTTTCAGCATTCCTGCCGCAGCAGGCGGTGGGCCGGAGCAAGAGCATGTGTCGCTGGGCTGCCTATCGCGGAGACCCCCTCTATCTGGAGGAGCTGGTGTCTTCGCCCGCCCATTCCCTGATCGAGCAATCCCATTGTGCCACCCGCGCCAAGACGGCAACGAATGGCGATGGTTTCGGCATCGCCTGGTATGGTGACCGGCCTGAGCCGGGCCGCTATCGCGATATCTTACCGGCATGGTCCGACTGTAATCTGAAGAGCCTGGCGCGGCAGATCCGTTCACCGCTGTTCCTCGCCCATGTGCGGGCAGCGACCGGCGGCGGCACACGGCGCGACAACTGCCATCCTTTCACGCATGAAACCTGGTCTTTTATGCATAACGGCCAGATCTCCGGCTTCGAGCGGCTGCGTCGGCCGATGGAGACCATGCTGGATGACGAGCTCTTCAACGCCCGCAGTGGCACGACGGATTCCGAGCTTCTGTTCCTGCTCGCTCTGCAGTTCGGCCTGCGGGATGCGCCGATCGCCGCTGTGGCCCAGACCATCGCCTTCGTCGAAGGCCTGGCGGAAAATATTCTCGGCTCCGTGCTGCTGCGCTTCACCGCGGCCTTCTCGGACGGCAAGTCTCTTTACGCGGTCCGCTATGCCACCGACCGCAAGGCGCCGACACTCTATGCCTCGCCGCTTGCCGAGGGCTATTGCCTCGTGTCCGAGCCGCTGAATGACGATGGTGATGCCTGGCAGGAAATACCCGATGGCAGTGCTGTGATTGTCAGCGCCGATGGTCTTGAGATCACGTCCTTCCGGCCTGAAAAGCGCGCGTCCGCAAGGCCAGAGCCTGTCTCTATTCCTGCTTAAGTCGTTCGGCGATCATCGCCGCCAGCCGTTCCGCCACCTCGTCCTTGGAAAGATCGGGCCATTGCTCGATGCCGTCGCGGCGGATGAGTTTTACGCTGTTGCGCGTGCCCCCCATGATGCCGGTTGAAGGCGATACGTCATTGGCGACGATCACGTCAGCACCCTTGCGCTCCAGCTTCAGCTTGGCATTGGCCTCGACATCCTGCGTCTCTGCTGCAAAGCCGATCACCAGTTTAGGCCGCGTCGTGTGATGGCCGACGGTCTTGAGAATATCCGGGTTCTCCGTCAGCGCCAGCGTCGGAATGGATTCGCCTGGATGCTTCTTGAGCTTCTGGTCGGCGGCCGAAGCCACCCGCCAGTCGGCGACCGCAGCCACCATGACGGCGACATCGGCGGGAAGGGCAGCGAGCACAGCATCGCGCATCTCTTCGGCTCGCTCGACATGCACCATCCTGACGCTCGCAGGATCAGGAATGGTTACCGGGCCGGACACCAGCGTCACATCGGCGCCGAGTTGCGCCAGCGCTGCGGCAATGGCATGACCTTGCCGGCCGGAGGAGCGGTTGGCGATGTAGCGCACCGGGTCGATCGGCTCGTGCGTCGGACCTGAGGTGACGATCGCTCTTTTGCCGGCAAGCGGTTTCGGACCATCATCGAGCAGGGCGTCGGCAGCTGCGGCTATTTCCAGCGGTTCGGCCATACGGCCCGTGCCGGTCTCGCGGCTTTCCGCCATCTCGCCGGCGACAGGACCGATGAAGCGGATGCCGTCACGCCGCAATGTCTCGATATTGCGTTTCGTCGCCGGATGCGCCCACATTTTCGGGTTCATGGCAGGGGCGGCAAGCACCGGCCGGTCGGTGGCGAGCAGCACCGTGGAAGCGAGGTCATCGGCAAGCCCATGCGCCATCTTCGCCATGAGATCGGCGGTGGCGGGCGCGATCAGCACCAAATCGCAGTCGCGCGCCAGCCGGATATGGCCGACATCCTGCTCGTCCTGCCGCGAAAAGAGATCGGTAAAGACATGGTCGGCCGCGAGCGCGCCGACGGCAAGCGAGGTCACGAATTCCTGCGAACCCTTCGTCATGATCGGCCGCACGGAAGCGCCGCGCTCCCGCAGGCGTCGGATAAGATCGAGGCTCTTATAGGCGGCGATGCCGCCCGAGATGATGAGGAGGATGCGTTTGCCGCTGAGAGCCATGGTTTTTTCCCGCCGCTTCTTTGACTGGGAAAAACCCTAAGCCTTTGGCAGAAAACATGCAATCGCGGCACTCAGGCTTGTTTGACCCGCTTCGGCGTGAAGATCGCAATCGCCATGCCGACGCCGATCAGCTGGAGGACCGCACCGCCGGCTTCGGGCACGGTCGGCATGCGCTGTTCGAACAGAAAGCCGTAAAACAGCCCGAAGACGGTTTCCGCGACGATCAGCTGGGCGGCAAGCGCCAGCGGCAGAAGGCGCGCGGCGATCATCCAGCACAGCGTGGCAAGCCACGAGCCGGCAATGCCCATGATTGTCGCCCATAGCACGAAGTGAAAGGTCTGCGTTCCGGTGAAGCTGACAGTGTCCCCGAGCGAGGTGAAGGGCAGAAGGACGAGTGCGCCGATGCCGGCGCCGATCCCCTGCAAGGCGGTCCAGTGTATGGCGCTTGGCGCATCCTGCGACTGCATGACCGCAGCGCTCATCATGCCATAGGCGACCCAGAGCGCCAGGCCGATCAGCGCGGCGACGATGCCGAGCAGGATCTCCGGCTGATCGCTGGCTGATGTCGTGGCGAAGATCGAGACATTCACCCAGCCGATGCCGGCAGCTATCAGGATCAGCGGTATTGCCAGTGTTCTCCAGTCGATGGACCGGTCCTTGAGATTGGCGATGATGGCAAGCAGTACGGGCATCGTGCCGATGACGAGCGGTGGAATGGCAGTGCCTGCGTAACGCACGGCATAGGAAATACTCATGAAATAACCGACATAACCGATGCTGCCGAGCGCAATGCCGGTCAGAACAAGCGACCGCCGCAAACCCACCGGACGAAAGCGCGGATTGATCATCAGGATAAGGCTGACGACGGCAAAAAGCCCGTAGCGTGCCACGGTCAGGTCGATCGCCGTATAGGGCGCGACGACGCGCGGGGCGACAAAGCTTAGCCCCCATAGCGCACAGGTGGCCAGACCGCAGAGGATGCCGATCAGCATGTGAAACTCCGAAGAGATGGGACTGGGCTCCGGCAGGAAAGGGATGTGGAGCGGTCGCGAAGAAATATCGCCTAGCCGATATGCCCTATCGCGGGCGGAAACAAGAGCCTGCCTGCGACATAGCGGAGACGGGCTTGGCAAAACGAGTCGAAATTACTGCTTTGATGTCATCAATCCTATGACGTAAGCGCACTTCAGTCAAAGATTGTGCGGCAGCATAGTGGGCCAACCCAAATAAAGGAGTTACCCCATGTTTGCTGTAACCGGAATGACAGGCCAGGTCGGCGCCGCCGTTGCCGATCATCTGCTGAAGAATGGCGCCAAGGTCCGTGCCGTCGTGAGAAATCCGGAAAAGGCCGCCGGCTGGAAAGAGCGGGGCTGCGAGATCGCTGTCGCCGATATGAACGACGCTGTATCGCTGACATCAGCGTTCAGAGGCGCGGAAGGTGTTTTTCTCGTCATCCCACCGCTTTTTGATCCCGCACCGGGCTTCCCGGAGGCGAAAGGCATGCTGGCAACACTGAAGACCGCGCTTGAGGCTGCAAGGCCCGGAAAGCTCGTCTGCCTGTCGACGGTCGGCGCACAGGCCATGCAGCCGAACCTGTTGAGCCAACTCGGCATCGTCGAGAAGGAGCTTTCGACACTCTCCATCCCGGTCGCTTTCCTGCGCGCCGCCTGGTTCATGGAAAACGCCGCCTGGGATGTAGCGCCCGCACGCGAAACCGGCGTCATCCCGAGCTTCCTTCAGCCGCTCGACCGTGCCGTGCCGATGATTGCCGTGGATGATATCGGCGTGCTCGGTACGAAGATGCTCCGCGAGAACTGGCAGGGTGCGCGCGTGGCGGAATTGGAAGCGCAGGAACGCGTCAGCCCGGCCATGATTGCCGCCGCCTTCGCCAAGGTGCTCGGCAAGCCGGTGACGGCGGAAGTCGTGCCGAAGGAAAGCTGGGAAGAGCTGTTCCGTGCCCAGGGCATGAAGAACCCCGAGCCTCGCATGCGCATGCTCGACGGCTTCAACGAAGGCTGGATCGACTTTGAGGCCGGACGTGAGAAATCGTTGAAGGGCACGACCAGCATCGAAACAGTGATCCGCCGCCTCGTCGCCGGCGCGTAAGCGAAAGGCCGCAGTCAAAAGAAACCGCGGCCATTGGTCGACACCCCTGATATCAAGGGGGCTTAGAGGTTGCTCATGCCGCCGTCGATGATCAGTTCGCTGCCGACGATATAGGCAGCCTCATCCGAGGCGAAGAAGACGATGGTCTTGGCGACTTCGCTGACATCACCGAAGCGGCCGACCGGGATTTGCGACTGAATCTGGGAGGCCATCGCCTTGGAATCGGCTTCCGACATGCCGAGCTTGCCATAGAGCGGCGTGGCGATCGGGCCGGGGCTGATGGCGTTGACACGGATGCCGCGACCGATCAGTTCGCCAGACAACGTCTTGGCAAGCGTCAGCAGCGCACCCTTCGTCAGCGAGTAGACGCTCGAATTCGGCATACCGATATGGGCATTGATCGAGGTATTGAGCACGATCGAAGCCTTCTTCGAGAAGATCGGTAGCAAGGCCTGGATCAGGAAGTAGGGCCCTTTGACATTGATCGCGAAAGACTTGTCGAAAGCGGCTTCGCTCCAACCCTCGACGGGGCCGAATTCGGCAATGCCGGCATTGACGAAGAGGATGTCCAGCGTGCCGAAGGCGTTCCTCACCGTTTCGGCGACGGCGGCCTGACCGGCGACATTGCCGGCATCGGCCTGGATGACGAGAACCTTGTCGCCGAGTTCGGCGCGAGCGGCTTCCACGCTCTTTGCACTGCTGCCGGTAATGGCCACACGTGCGCCTTCGGCGATGAACTGGCGCGCGGTTTCAAGGCCGATGCCGCTGGTGCCGCCGGTGATCAGGGCTGTTTTGTTTGCGAGACGAGTCATTGTCGTATTCCTTCTGTGTCCGTTTGGCGCTGGGCGCTTTTGATGCTGAGCGAGTGCAGGAAGCAGGTCGGCGCGATAATCTGCTCGTTTCAGGAGGGATCATCAATCTGTGGCGGATAATCGCGCTTTAGTCATCAGGTGCGGGTGATCGAGGCACCGCCGTCGACCAGCGTGGCAGTGCCGGTAACAAAGCTTGCGTCATCGGAGGCGAGGTACAGCACCGACCGAGCGAGCTCTTCCGGCGCTGCGACGCGCTTCAGCGCATGCAGGTTGGTAATAAAGGCCTGCTTGTCCGACGTATCATTCATTTCGCGATACATGTCCGTATCGACAGCACCTGGCAGGATCGCGTTGACGCGGACGTTCTGCGGGCCGTATTCGGCGGCGAGCGCCTGCGTCAGGCCGATGAGGCCGGACTTGCTGGCGGCATAGGCAGCAACGCCGGGGAAGGCAAAGCTGTAGCCGACGAAGGTCGAGGTGAAGACGACCGAGCCACCACCATTCTTGACCATTTCGGCGATCTGGTGCTTGGCGGCAAGAAAGGAAGCCGTCAGGTTGATCGCCAGCGCATCGCTGAAGCCTGCCTCGGAGACTTCCGTGCTTGGGCCGGCTTCGCCGAGCGTGCCGGCATTGTTGAAGGCGATGTCGAGCTTGCCGTAATTTTCAACGGCGGCTGCGACCAGTGCCTTGTGATAGTCTTCCGAGCGGACATCGCCGGCAACGGCAACGGCGGCACCACCAGCAGCCTTGATTTCGGCAACGAGGCTTTCAAGCTCGGCCTGGCGGCGGGCACCGACGACGACCTTGCCGCCTTCGGCGGCAAAGAGCTTGGCGGTAACGCGCCCGATGCCGGAGCTTGCGCCCGTGACGATTGCAACTTTGTTGATCAGACGATTCATTGTCCATCTCCTGAATTTGGGTTGGATCGGCATTGCCGTCCCGTTTCGATGACTGGAAGATGGCATTCTTCTTTCGTTCGGATTAGTCTCCTGATCGCGGAGTTCGAATTCGGAAAAGCCGAACGATGATGAAAATCGAAGGGATCGCGGCTTTTGTTGCCGTAGTCGAGGCGGGCTCGGTGAGCGAAGCCGCGCGGCGGCTGCGTCTGTCGAAATCGGTCGTCAGCGAAAGGCTGGCGGAGCTCGAAAAGACATTGGGCGCCATGCTCGTCCATCGCACCACACGCAAGCTGACCTTGACGGAGGATGGAGCCGCCTTTTTGGAGCGCGCTGGGCGCATCGTCCGCGAGATGGAAGACGCCGTGGCCGATATGGCCGAGCGCCGCGGCACGCTTTCAGGCCCGTTGCGCATTGCAGCCCCCGTCACCTTCGGTCGCCTGCATCTCGGGCCTGCCCTCTATCCGTTTTTAAAGGCGCATCCGCAGATCGCGCTGACGCTCGACATGGATGACAGGCGTGTCGATCCGGCTTCGGACGGCTATGATGCCATCATCCGCCACGGCGCCATCGCCGATACAAGGCTCGTCGCGTGGAAGCTCGCTCGCAGCCGCAGGCTGCTGGTCGCCTCGCCCGATTATATCGAGCGTCATGGCAAGCCTGCCTCATTGTCCGATCTCAACGATCATCGCGGCGTCTTCTATACCAACCGCGGCGCCGCCGACTGGCGCTTCCAGACGGAGGAGGGCACCGTCATCATCCGCGCGATGCTCGGCCTCGGCATCAACAATGGCGACATGCTGCATGATGCGGCGATCGAAGGTCTCGGCATCGCACTCCTGCCGGCCTTCATTGCCGGCCCCTCTGTTCGCGATGGCCGCCTGATAGAGATCGATGTCGGCGCAAAGCCGGAGCCGGAATTCATCTACATGGCCCATCCCGAAGGCCGAAACCCCTCCGCCAAGCTGCGCGCCATCGCCGATCATCTGAAAAAGACCTTCGGTGATCCGCCCTATTGGGATCCGGACTGCTAATTTAAAAGCCCCAAGAGATTTTCGGTCACCGGAGAGCGCTGGCTGCGCAGTACCGCGAGTGCCAGCCGCGCCACGGCCGGCGGCCCCTCGATCGGGCGATAGGCGACACCGGAAAGTTTGATCTGCGAAATCGAGGCAGGCACGATCGAGACACCGAGATCGGCGGCAACGAGGTTGACAACCGAAGAGATCTGCGGCGCCTCCTGAGCGACCTTCAAGTCGAAACCCGCCTCGCGGCAGGCGCGCACCACGTCGTCATAGAGACTGAGGCCGACAAGGCGCGGGAACAGGATGAAAGGTTCCTTCGCCAACAAGGCAAGCGGCAGCACCTTCTGCTTGGCCAGCGGGTGGCTGGCCGGCAGGGCGACGACCATCGGCTCATCCGGCAGGCGCTTCAGCCTGATGCCATCGGGATCGTCGAGGCCGGGTCGCATGAAGGTCGCATCGAGTTCACCGCGTTCCAGCTTCTGCATCAGGCCGAGCGTATTCATCTCCGTCAGCGACAGCTGCACATCCGGCCATCGGGCCTGAAAGCGGCGGATCGTGGTGCTGACGATGGGATTGAAGGCCGAAGAGGCGGTGAAGCCTAGCGACAATCGGCCAGTCTCGCCACGATTGGCGCTCTGCGCCGCAATCCGCGCCTTTTCGGCAGCCGCAAGCGACGCCTTGGCTTCCGGCAGGAAGGCCGTACCGGCTGCCGTCAGCTCCGCCCCGTGCGGCACGCGATGAAAGAGCATCGCCCCGATTTCGTTTTCGAGATCACGGATCTGCTGACTGAGCGGCGGCTGGCCGATGCCGAGGCGCGCGGCCGCCCGCGTGAAATTACCCTCTTCGGCCACTGCCAGAAATACCTCAGATGCCGCAGCTCCATCGCTATCTCCAAAACCTATCAGGATTGCCAGTTTCATATATTGGACAAATGGAGGCGTCCTGGCTAGATCGGAGGGCAGGAAGGAATTGATAATGTCCGACACTGCAATCCAAGACGTTGCCGACCTGAAAACGGCCGACAGGAAACAGTCCAAGGAATATCTGACCCGCGGCACCGGGGCCTATCGCCGCGCCAGCCTGGCTCTCTTCCTCTCGGGCTTTGCCACCTTCTCGTTGCTCTATTGCGTGCAGCCGCTGTTGCCGATTTTCGCGCAGGAATTTTCCGTCAGCCCTGCCGAAAGTTCGCTGGCTCTGTCGCTCTCCACCGGTTTCCTGGCGATCGCCATCGTCTGCGCTGCTGCCGTATCTGAAGGGCTTGGCCGACGCAGCCTCATGTCGATCTCGCTGATCGGCGCCGCCGTATTGACGATCGCCACCGCCTTTGCGCCGAACTGGCATCTGATGTTGGTCATTCGCGCGCTGCAGGGCTTCGTGCTCGGCGGTGTTCCGGCCGTTGCCATGGCCTATCTCGCGGAGGAAATCGACCCGCGCGGCCTTGGCGCCACCATGGGCCTCTATGTCGGCGGCACGGCCTTCGGCGGCATGTCGGGGCGGGTGCTGACGGGCATTTTCGCCGAATATTTCTCCTGGCGGCCGGCTCTGTTCCTGATCGGCACCATCGGCCTTGCCGCCGCGATCGGCTTTATCGCGCTGCTGCCGCCCTCGCGCAATTTCGTTCGCCGCGCCGGCTTCGATCCGCAATTCCATTTGAAGGCATGGATGGGGCATCTGAGCAATCCGGCTCTGCCCTTCATCTTCGCCATCGCCTTCTTTGCGATGGGCTCCTTCGTGACGATCTACAATTACGCCGGCTTCCGCCTCGTCGCGCCGCCCTACGAGCTGAACCAGACCGAACTCGGCCTGATCTTCACGGTGTACTTGTTCGGTATCGGCGCCTCCTCCGTCGGTGGCATTCTGGGCGATCGGCTCGGCCATTTTACCGTGCTCCTGGCCGGCATCGTCATCACTTCCGCAGGCTGCGCTCTGACGCTGTCGGCCTCCCTGCCGTTCATCATCCTCGGCATCGTCGTGCTGACCAGCGGCTTCTTCATGAGCCATTCGGTGGCAAGTGGTCTGGTCGGTAAACTCGCCGCCGGCACCAAGGGCCACGCCTCCTCGCTTTACATGCTTGCCTATTACATTGGCTCCAGCGTCATGGGCTCGGCCGGCGGCTGGTTCTGGGCGATGGAGGGATGGGCGGCGATCGTGATCTTCACGCTGGTCATGATGGCATTCGCTCTCCTGTCAGCACTCGCCGCACGCCGGCTCGCTCGACGGCCGTCTTGACTTCCGGCCTGTGACGATTAATTTAACTTGTAGGTTAAATAAGAGTCGGAGGAGTATTGTGAAGAAGATCTATCATGGAAGCTGCCATTGCGGTGCCGTCGCCTATGAGGCCGGGCTCGACCTTTCGGCTGGCACTTTCAAGTGCAATTGCTCTGTTTGCCGCAAGAAACGCAGCTGGCTGGCAATCGTTCAGCCCGCTGACTTCCGGCTGGTCTCGGGCAGGGATGGGTTGCGTGAATATCTTTTCGGCTCCGGCTCTATCCATCACCTTTTCTGCGAGAATTGCGGCGTGGCTTCCTTTGCCCGTAACGACAACGAGACGATCGGCCCCTTCATCGCCATCGCCCTCAGTTGCCTCGATGATGCCAGTGCCGAAGAGCTTGCCGCCGCCCCGGTCGCCTATTTTGATGGCATGCACGATCGCTATGACGCCGCGCCGGCCGAAACGCGGCATCTGTGACGACGGCGATCAGCCAAGCCGGATATAGGGCACGTCCTTCTTCGCCACCTCGTCCAGCGCTTCGTCATAACCGGCATCGGCATAACGCATGACGCCGAGCGCCGTATCGTTGGTCAGCGCATGGTCTAAGCGCTCGTCGGCGGCTTCCGAGCCGTCGGCCACGACCGTGACGCCGCAGCTCGTCATGTAACCGGCGTAACCGCCGCCGCCGGAATGGACGACGACGAGATCGGCCATCGAGGAGCAGAGCATCATCGCATCGATGAGCGGCCAGTCGGCGATGGCATCCGAACCATCCTTCATCCGCTCGGTCATGATGTTCGGATGCGCCATGGCGCCAGCATCGAGATGGTCCCGCGAGAAGGCGACTGGACCCTTGAGCTCGCCATTGGCGACCAGTTCGTTGACTCGCCGCGCCAGCGCCGTTCGCTCGCCGTGGCCGAGCCAGGCGATACGGGCCGGCAGTCCCTCGAAGGGAATATGCTCGCGCGCCAGCCGGATCCAGTTGGTGATGATCTTGTTGTCGGGAAACATCTCGAGCAGCAGATCGTCGATGCGGGCGATATCGCTCTCCTCGCCCGAAAGTGCCATCCACCGGAACGGGCCGATGGCACGGGCAAAGAGCGGTCGCAGATAGGCTTCCGTGAAGATCGGAATGTCGAAGGCATTGGCAACGCCGCCCTCGCGCGCCTGGGTGCGGATGAGATTGCCGTTGTCGAAGACCTCGGCACCGCGCTTCTGGAATTCCAGCATCGCGGTGACATGTTCGACGATCGAGGCGCGGCTGGCGGCCATCAGCTGGCCCTGGCCGTCATCGCGCAGGCCCTTCACCTGATCGATACTCATGCCCTTCGGTACATAGCCATAGACGAGATCATGCGCCGAGGTCTGGTCGGTGACGACATCGGGCACGATGCCGCGTCGGGCAATTTCCGGATAGATCTCGGCCGCATTGCCGACGAGACCGACGGAGAGCGCCCGCTTTTCCTTGACCGCGGCATCGATCATCGCAAGCGCGCTGTCGAGATCGGGCGCAATCTCCTGCAGGTAACCGATCTGCTGGCGCTTGCGGGCGCGTTCCGGATCGATGTCGACGCAGAGGATTGCTGCACCCGCCATACGGCCGGCAAGCGGCTGCGCGCCGCCCATGCCGCCAAGCCCGGCCGTCAGCACGAAACGGCCATGAAGGTCGCCACCGAAACGGCGCTCGGCAATGCGCATGAAGATCTCATAGGTACCCTGAATGACGCCCTGGCTGCCGATATATTGCCAGGCGCCAGCGGTCAGACCGCCCCAGCAGATCAGGCCCTTGCGCTGCAGCTCGTAGAAGACCTCGGCCTTCGCCCACTGGCCGACGATGTTGCAGTTCGCCATGATGACGAGCGGCGCCTTGGCATGGGTCTTCACGAGACCGATCGGCTTGCCGGACTGGATGAGCAGCGTCTGGTCCTCATCCATTTCAGTGAGTGCCTTGACGATGCCGCGATGCGCCGGCCAGTTGCGCGCTGCCTTGCCGAGCGCAGCATAGACCACGAGATTGTCGGGGTCTTCACCGACCGAGAGCACGTTTTCCAGAAGCCGCAGCAGCGCTTCCTGCCGCCAGCCCTTGGCGCGCAGCTCCGGCCCACCGGGAATTGGAAATTTCGGATGGCGTGGATTGGCCTTCGGCATCTTGGGTTCCTCGTCTTTTCGTCATCGGCGCAAGCGCACCGGTTCATTCACTTGGCAGGCATCGGCCCCACATAGGCAAGTGCGGCGTCGATGAGCCGCCGCCGCATGGCATCGTCGCCATAGATATCGGCATTGGCCCGCACCCAACCATGCATGATCCGCTCGCCCGACAGCATCTGGATCACGCCCGGCAGAGCCAGTGCCCAATCGTCATTTCCCTTGCCGAGACGCAGCAACATGCCATCCTGACGCGCGCAGCAGAGCAGGTTGCCGTTGAGCATAAAGGCCCAGCCGCCGAACATGGATTTTTCGGTAAGCCCCGGTCGGTCGCCGAGTTCCTCGCGCATCAGTTCTTCCAGGCCGGGATCGCGCGCCATGGCTCAGGCCCTCATCTCCAGTGCATAGCGTGCTATCTCGATGCCCATCGCCTTTTCGACAGACGGATAGACGGTCGGATCGAGCACGCTGGCCGACAGCGGAATGATGTCCTTCGGCACGTGCAGGATAAACACATGCATGCCACCCTTGAGCTGCCCGACGGAGAGCGGCTCGCCCTCCTCGGAAAGCGTGGTGATGACGGCGGGGAAGGTTGCGACGCGCCTGCCGTCGGCATCGTCGACCGCCATATATTCGTTCATCACATGCAGGGTCACGGCCTTGTCACCGGCGCCGACCGTGATCGTGCCGATGTCGAAGGCCTCCTTGGTATAGACCACATCCTTCTCGGTGATTGTACCCTCGGCGAGGATATGGCCGCCCGTCGTCTTGCAGATCGCATCGATGATCGCCGATCCGCCTTTCTTTTCCGCTTCAATGATCGCTTCGCCGAGCTTCAGCGCCATCGAGATGCCGCCGAGCGCGGCATTCTTGCGGACATAGGAGGCGCGCAACGGATTGCGGCAGCTGGCAATGAAGCCGCCGGACTGGTCGGCCGCCGCCCGCAGCACCGGCGAGATCTTCGCCGTCGCGCCTTTGACGACCAGCTCGATATAGCGGTTTTCAGCCCGGTTGCCGCCAACGGCGGTCTGGATCATCTGTTCCGGCGACCCTGCCATGCCGATCGATCCCATGTCGCCGGTCGGATGGGCGCGGATATCGCCGACGGCATCCACGACCTTGGTGCCGAGGATGGCCGAAGGCAGCCAGCCGTTCAGTGTCGAGGATTTGCCGTTCTGGCCGATGATGAGACCGGAGAGCTTTTCGCCGAGCGCCTCCTGCAGAAGCTGCACGGCTTTCACATAGTCGATGCCCTGCATTTCCCAGGGCGTGGTCGAGGCCGGTGCGCCGATAGCCGCGGCCGTCGCGATCCAGTCGTTGTCGCCGAGTTCCTCAATGGAGACGAGTTCGGGCTTGCCGACATTAACGGCGGCATAACCGAGCATGCGGCCGTGATCGGCCCAGCCACCACCGCCGGCGGCATAGACGGAACCGCCCTTGACGGCGGCTTCCACGTCCTTCTCAACCAGTATGCGTCCCATTATCCTTCTCCGTCGTAAGTGTCCTGTCCATCTCGCGCACCGCCTCGAAAAGCACGGCCGCCCCGAGCGCTATGTCGTCATTTTCAGCCCATTCATCCGGGGAGTGGCTGCGGCCTTCCCGGCAAGGCACGAAGATCATCGCAGCCGGCGCCACGCGGGCGATCCAGGCCGTATCGTGACCCGCACCCGAGGCCATGAAGCGGTGTTTGGCGCCGACAGTCTCGCAGGCCCGTTCCAGAGTCGAGAGCAGGCCCTTGTCGCTCGGTGTCGGAAAATTGTCGGAGATGCGGTTCGGGGGCGCGATCGTCACGCCAAAGGCCAGAGCGAGCTTTTCCGTATGGCCGTCCAGCCAGCGGCAGAAGGCTTCCATGTCGGCGCGGATTTCGGCCCGCCCGTCGATCAGCAACACGACACGCGACGGCACGACATTGGCGGCATTCGGCTCGATGCGGAATTCGCCGACGGTCGCTGCAAAATGGCCGGGCGTCTTGGCAAGCTCGTTTGCGGCATTGCGGATATCGAGCACGATCTGCGAAGCGGCAACCAGCGCATCGGCACGCGTATCCATCGGCGTCGTGCCGGCATGGTCGGCCCGACCCTCGACGGTGATTTCGATGCGGGTGATGCCCGAGATCGCCGTGACGATGCCTATATCCTTGCGCTCGTTTTCAAGCACAGGACCTTGCTCGATATGCAGTTCCAGAAAACCGGCAATATCGGGCTTGTTCTCATGAGTAAGCACACCCGGCGATCCGCCGACCTCGGCAATCGCTTCGGCGAGATCGCGACCTTCGATTGTGCGAGAGAGCCATGCTTGCGGCAATTGGCCGGTCATGCCACGGCTGCCGATGCAGGAAACGCCGAAAATGCTGACCTCCTCGGCCAGGAAATCGACGATCTCCAGATCATGGTCGAGATGGATCTCCTGTTCGCGCAGCGCCCGCGCAACTTCGAGTGCCGCCGCAACACCGGCAATACCATCGAATCGCCCACCGTCGGGGACAGTGTCGGAATGCGAGCCGAGCATGATGATGCCCGAGCCTGGCTTTGCGCCTTCGCGCCGGCCGATCAGATTACCTGATGGGTCGATGCGGGTATCGAGACCGATCGCCCGCATGCGTGCCTCAAGATAGGCGCGGCCTTCGAGGAAAAGCGGCGAAAAAGCCCGTCGTGTCCAGGGATGCCCCGGCTCGGTGATGGTGGAGAGGGCTTCGATATCGGCGGAGATCCGGCCGGCGTTGACGGGCAGGTTGCGGCTCATGCCAGCACCTGTCGCGCAAGCGGGCGCACGAAGCGGCCGGCGCCGGGCTCGGCCAGAACCTTGGCCTCCTCGGTGATCTTCTCTCCCCGCAGCCAGGCGGCCGAAACCGTCCACGGCAGGCGGATTCCATTGTAGGGACTCCAGCCAACGACATTGTTGCCGCTGGCCGAAGCATCATAGACCGTCTCTTTCGGCTCCAGCACGACGATGTCGGCATCCTTGCCCGGCGTCAGTGCGCCCTTGATATGGTCGAGACGGAAGTGCTTCGCCGGATTTTCGGCCATAAGCTTCGCTGCCCAAGTCAGGGGGATGCCACGTTCCAGCGCGCCCTTGACGAAAAGCGGCACCATGACTTCCAGACCCGGAACACCTGATGCATTCGCCAGCATGTCGGGATTGGTCTTGCGGTTTTCCGACCAGCTCACGTGATCGGTCGACACCAGCCAGACATTGCCTTCGGCGACCCTGCGCCAGAGCGTCTCCACTTCGGCGCGCGGCCGCACCGGCGGATTGATCTTCGCCTTGCCGCCGAGCCGCTTCACATCGTTTTCTTCATCGAGCGTCAGGTAATGAATGCAGCATTCCACGGTCGCTTCGAAGCCGTCGCGGCGATAGGCCCGCGCGATGTCGTAACCGCGCCCGAGCGAGCAATGCACGACATGGGACGGGCAGCCGGTATTGGCGCCGGTCTCGAAGATCGTGTGCATGGCAAGCAGCTCGGTGATCGGCGGGCGCGACAGGCCATGGGCGCGCCAGTCGGTAACGCCGCTTGCCTTCACCTGTTCCATATAGGTGCGGACCGCCTCGTCATCCTCGTTGTGCACGCCGGCCGTTAGCCCGGTCGGGGCGATGGCCGCAAAGCAGGCGTCGAGCAGGGCGGGCGGAATGCGCGGGAAACGTTTGGGATCGGTGCCGAAGGTCGAGAACTTGAAGGCGGCAACGCCTGCCTCCACCATCTCGGCGATGCGGGCAGCACCTTCTTCGGGATCGACGGTACCGTAAAGTGCGAAATCGACCCGCGCCTGCGGGCCGGCATGATCGACCTTCTTCTTCACCGCAGCAGCCGAGCAGACGAGATTGCCCTCATCATAAGGCATGTCGACGATGGTGGTGATGCCGCCGGCAGCGGCCGAGCGAGTCGACCAGATGAAATCCTCCTGGTCCTTCTGGGAGAGCGAGTGGACCTGAGCATCGATGGCGCCCGGCAGGATCAGTGCCTTGCCGAGCATGTGCCGTTCTTTGGCCGCAGGCGGAACGCCGATACCGACTTCGGCGATCTTTCCGTCGTAAACGGCGACATACCCGCCCTCGACAATGCGCTCCGGCAGCACCACCGTGCCCTGCAGAACGAGATCGAAATCCATGCCGCGTCTCCCTCGATAGGTCGAAATTCAGATGATGGCCGGTTCCCGCGTCAGCCGTTCCTCGATGCGCTCGAGCGACCCAAGTGCAAAGAAATCGTCGAAGGAGGCAATCGGTACCTGCTCGATCAGCTTGGAGAGAAATGCATCCGAGCCGAGTTCCTCTTCGATCGCCTCGACCTCGGCCGAAAGCGGCCGGTCGACCGTATAGAAGGCCGCATGTTTGCGCACGACCTCATAGAGCATGCCAGCAACGCCCTTCGGCGTATCGCCGATAATATCGATCGCTTGTGCCGAAAGCAGGGCTTCCAGTGCGGCGAGACGCTTCAGCGCCCGCATCTGCCGGTCGAAGCGTTCGATGACGAGTGGCAGGAAGGCTGCCTCGTCCTCAAGGCCCGCCGCAACGACGAGCGATTGCGCCGAAACCGGGTTCGACATGGAGAGTACGCGCGAAAAGATTTCGCCCGCAAGCTTGATGATTGGTCCGAAGCCGGTGGCGATGCGGCCCGGAGGCACGAGATTGACCGGCAGGCCGCGCCGCTGCCCGTTGCCGAGCAGGACACAGCGGTTGAAGGCGTTGCGCGCTGCATGCGCCATGCAGAGTGCCGCCGATTCCAGCAGGATGGTCACGTCGAGCGGCAGCGATCCGCCAGATGTCATCACCCGTCCCTCAACGACGACGGGATTGTCGTCGGAGCGGCCGGTGGCGGCGAGAATCTTATGGCCCGTCGAAAGCAGGTTCTCGATAACGGCACCAAAGACTTGGGCGATCATGCGGAGACTGAGCGCATCTTGCACGTGGGTCGCGACCGGCCATTCCCATTCGTCCGAGGCATTGCACAGCCAGGCGCCGATCAGCGCCTCTCGTGCGGTGCCGACATGGCGCACGGCCCGCCAGGGATCGCGCGATGCGCCAAGCGCACCTGAGGCCATCATGCCGGTTGCCAGCAGCACACGGATTGATGCGGCGGCATTGCGTGTCGTTTCGGCGGCGGCGGCAAAACTGACGGCATTGACGCTGAGCGAGGCGAGGCTGTCGCGCGGCGCCATCCTCACCGGCTCCATGCCGGCGGCCTGGAAGGCTTCAGCGGCCTGCATGCGGTTGCCGCGATAGATCGCTTCGCCGACGCCCGTCAGCACTGCGCCGATCTGGCCCATCAGGCCGATATCGGCACAGCCGATCGAGCCAGTGCGGCGCACGACCGGAATGAGATCTGCCTTCAGCATGCGCATATAGGCGTCGATGAGATCGGGCGTGCAGCCGACCTGGCCGGTCAGGGCCGTGTTGACGCGCATCGCCATGGCATTGCGCACGACATTGCAGGAAAAAGGTGTGCCGGTGCCGAAGTGGTGGGCGCGCACGAGGCCGAGATTGAAGACCTCGAGATCTTCGGGCGACCATTCGACATCCTTCATGGCGCCCACGCCCGTGGTCGCGCCGTAAACCGGCATGCCGGATTCGATGGCATCCTCGACGATCGAACGCGCGATCTTCACGCGCTGCATACCGATCTCCGAGGCCGAAAGCGCAACCTTGCCGGAGCCGATCCTCATCATCTCGGCAAAGCTGAAGGGCTGGCCGCTCAGTTCGATTCCGGGGCGTTCATGCTTCATGTGCTCATCTCCATGGAGGCGAGACTAAGCGAGCCTCACGTCTGGCGGGATATCCCAAATGCCGAACACATCATGCTTTTGTTGCTTCCCGATCAGCTCAGTATCCAGGCAATATAGAGAAGCGTGAGCGCAATGATCCAGAGGGCCGCTTTGGCCGAGCGGTTGTGGCGTGCTTCCGCCTTGCCGATGGCGTCGGCCGTCTGCTCATCGAAGCGCAACCCGTGTTCGCTCATATGCAGAAGCTGATGGTGGAACTTTTCTGTCTGGGCGGCGATTTCGGGCGCGGCTTCTGCGAGCTTCACGGCCGCCTTCAGCCCATCCTTGAGATCGGTGACGATGCGCTTGGGGCCGAGATTGTTCTTGATCCAGTCGCCGACGACCGGCTCGGACGCCTTCCACATGTTGAAGCGCGGATTGAGCATGCGCGAGACGCCTTCGACGACGACCATCGTCTTCTGCAGCATGACGAGCTCGGGCCGCGTCTGCATGTCGAAAAGTTCGGTGACCTCGAAAAGCAGCGTCAGCAGCTTGCCCATCGAGATCGTCTCGGCAGGCTGACCGTGGATCGGTTCGCCGATCGCCCGGATCGCCTGGGCAAAACTCTCGACATTGTGGTGACCGGGCACATAGCCCGCCTCAAAATGCACTTCCGCCACCCGGATATAGTCGCGGGTGATGAAGCCGTAGAGGATTTCGGCAAGGAAGCGGCGCTCCTTCTTCCCGAGACGCCCGACAATGCCCATGTCGACAGCGACGATCATGCCGTCGGAATCGACGAAGAGGTTGCCCGGATGCATGTCGGCATGGAAGAAGCCGTCGCGCAGCGTATGGCGCAGGAATGACTGGATCAGCGTGTCCGCAAGCTCATTGAGATCGTGGCCGGCAGCCCGCAGCCCTTCGACATCGGACATTTTGACGCCGTCGATCCACTCCATGGTGATGACGTCGCGGCCGGTGCGCTCCCAGTCAACCTTCGGCACGCGGAAGCCAGGATCCTTTTCGGTATTCTCGGCAATCTCAGAAAGGGCAGCCGCCTCAAGGCGCAGGTCCATCTCTACCTTGGTGGTCTGTTCCAGGGTTTTCGTCACCTCGACCGGCCGCAGGCGTCGGCTGGCCGGCATGAAGCGTTCCTGCATATGGGCGACGAGATACATCGCCTCGATATCATGGGCAAACCGCGCCCGGACACCGGGCCGCACGACCTTTACGGCGACCTTCTTGGGTCCTCTCGGCGTATCGACCTCGGCTGGATGCACCTGCGCAATGGAGGCCGCTGCAATCGGATCGCCGAAGCTCGCGTAGAGATCAGTGATCGATCGCCCGAGCGAGCCTTCGATATTGGCCTTGGCGGCTGCCGCCGGGAAAAAGGCCATCCGGTCTTGAAGCTGTGACAGGTCGTCTGCAAACTCGACGCCGACGACATCAGGGCGCGTCGCAAGGAACTGGCCGATCTTCACATAGGATGGACCAAGCCGCTCGACGGCCTGCGCCAGCCGGTCGCTGCGCTTCTGATACTTGCTGCGATTGCGCGCAAACATGCCGACAAAGGATTTTGCCAGGCTCACGGATGGCGGCAGGCCTTCCGAAGGCAGCGCCGAAATGACGCCTTCACGCACCAGAATCCAGCCGACCCTTACGAGCCTGAAATATGCCCCGAAAGCACTCATGCGGATCAGAGCTTCCAGCCGGAATGCAGCGCTGCTATGCCGCCGGTATAATTGGTATAGGTCACGCGCGAGAAGCCGGCGGTGCGGATCATCGCCGCGAAATTCTCCTGGTTCGGGAACTTGCGGATCGATTCCACGAGATACTGGTAAGGCTCGGCATCACCGGTGATCGCCTTGCCGAACTTCGGAATGGCATTGAACGACCAGGCCTCATAGACCTTGTCGAGAAGCGGCAGTTCCACTTCCGAAAATTCGAGTACTAATAGACGGCCGCCGCGTTTCAAGACGCGATAGGCTTCCGAGAGCGCCACCTCGATCCGCGGCACGTTGCGGATGCCGAAGGCGATCGTATAGGCATCGAAGCTGTTTGCCTCGAAAGGAAGGTCCTCGGCATTGGCTTCCACGAAGGTAAGATTGTCCGAAAGCTTCTTCTTTTCCGCCCGCTCGGCGCCGACGCCAAGCATCGAGCCGTTGATGTCGAGCACGGTCGCATGTGCCTGGCGGTTCGAGGCTTCAACGATGCGGAAGGCGATGTCGCCAGTGCCACCGGCCACGTCGAGCACCTTGTAGCCCGGCTCCTTGCGAGGGTTCAGCGCCGTAATCATCGCATCCTTCCAGGCGCGATGCATGCCCATGGACATGACGTCGTTCATGATGTCGTAGCGTTTGGCGACCTTGTGGAAGACCTCGTTGACGAGGCCCTGCTTTTCACCGTTCGGTACTTCGCGGAAGCCGTAGGACGTTTCCATGCCGCCATCGGCGGAGGTCCGGCTGTCTGACATCAAGCTACTCCGTTCACATCAAGAATTCGGCGCGGCGACCATAGCGAAAGCGTGGCTGCGGCGCTATCTGTGGGCCACGGTCCGCCCGCGGCACGTTGGCGCTATAGCGCACATCGCGGGCGGTTGAAACACGTTAGATATAGATGGGTTAAGATGCCGGAATTGCCAGAAGTCGAAACCGTGAAGCGTGGCCTGACGCCGGCAATGGAAGGCGCGCGCATTCAGAGGCTGGAATTGCGCCGCGGCGACCTGCGGTTTCCCTTTCCTCAGGATTTCGAGCGGCAGGTGTCCGGCCGCAAGATCATCGGCCTCGGACGGCGCGCCAAGTACCTGCTCATTGATCTCGACAGCGGCAAGACGATCATTTCCCATCTCGGCATGTCCGGCTCCTTCCGGATCGAACAGGGGCCACTGACTGCCACGCCGGGCGATTTTCACCACGAGCGCTCCAAGGACGAGAAACACGATCACGCCATCTTCCATCTGGACGGCGAGGGTGGCCCGCGCCGCGTTATCTACAATGACCCGCGCCGCTTCGGCTTCATGGATATTGCCGACCGTTCCGAGCTCGATGCCAACCCTTTCCTGTTCGGCCTGGGGCCGGAGCCGACCGGCAACGAACTGTCAGCCGCCTATCTGGCCAAGCGTTTCGACGGCAAGGCCCAGCCACTAAAGAGCGCGCTCCTGGACCAGAAGACCATCGCCGGGCTCGGCAATATATATGTCTGCGAGGCATTGTGGCGGGCGCATCTGTCGCCCGTGCGCGCTGCCGGCACGCTGGTGACGAAGACGGGCAAGCCGAAGCAGGCGCTGAACCTGCTTGTGACCTCCATCCGCGATGTCATCGCCGATGCGATCGCCGCCGGCGGATCGTCGCTGCGCGACCATATCCAGACGGATGGCTCGCTCGGCTACTTCCAGCATTCCTTTTCCGTCTATGATCGCGAAGGTCTTGCTTGCCGCACGCCGGGCTGTGGCGGTACGGTCTCGCGCATCGTGCAGGCTGGCCGTTCCACCTTCTATTGCGCCACCTGCCAGAAATAGGAGAGCGCCATGGCCTATGAAACCCTTGTTGTCGAAACCCGCGGCAATGTCGGCCTGATCACACTGAACCGGCCGCAGGCGCTGAACGCCTTGAATTCGACCGTGCTCAAGGAATTGAAATTGGCCTATGCGGCCTTTCATGCGGATGATGCCATCGGCGCGATCGTGCTGACCGGTTCCGAGCGAGCCTTTGCCGCGGGCGCCGATATCAAGGAAATGCAGCCGCTCGATTTCGCCGAAGTCTATAAGAGCGATTTCATCAGCGGCTGGGACGAGATCGCCAAGGCCCGCAAGCCGATCATCGCCGCCGTCAGCGGCTTTGCGCTCGGTGGTGGGTGCGAGCTTGCCATGCTCTGCGACTTCATCATTGCTTCCGAGACTGCAAAGTTCGGCCAGCCGGAGATCACACTCGGCGTCATTCCTGGCATCGGCGGCTCGCAGCGCCTGACGCGGGCGGTTGGCAAGGCCAAGGCGATGGACCTGATCCTGACCGGCCGGATGATGGATGCGGCGGAAGCCGAGCGCGCGGGACTCGTTTCGCGTGTGGTGGCCCCTGAGCGGCTTCTGGACGAAGCGATGGAGGCCGCTACCAGGATCGCATCGCTGTCGCGCCCCTCGGTGCTGATGGCCAAGGAGGCGGTCAGCCGCGCCTTCGAGACGACGCTGGAAGAGGGCCTGCGTTTCGAGCGCCGTCTGTTCCAGAGCCTCTTTGCGACCGAGGACCAGAAAGAGGGCATGGCCGCCTTCATCGAGAAGCGCAAACCGGCCTTCAAGAACAGGTGAGCGGACGGCGGCGGGAAAGGGGCTTTTCCTTGAAAATGCGCGTTGACGTGGCGCGGCTTTAGCGTTATATGCCCGCCCACGGTTCGGAAAGCCGGTCAGGTTTTCCGCTAATGCTCCCGCATTGCTGAATTGAGTGGCCGCAGGGCCAGCGCGGCAATGGCGGAGTTTTGTTCGAATTCTTGAGAGAGGCATCCATGGCCAATACAACTTCGGCGAAAAAGGCGACCCGCAAGATCGCACGCCGCACCGCAGTCAACAAGGCTCGCCGTTCGCGCGTTCGTACCTACGTTCGCCAGGTCGAAGAGGCACTCGCCGCTGGTGATGCCGCCAAGGCAAAGGAAGCCTTCATCGCCGCTGAGCCCGAGCTGGCGCGCGCCGCAAGCAAGGGCGTCGTGCATGCCAACACGGCATCCCGCAAGGTCTCGCGCCTCGCTGCTCGTGTGAAGGCCCTTTCGGCTTCTGCGAACGCCTAAACATCTCATTAACGAATTGCTCGTTATGATTAGCCCGGTAATTTTACCGGGCTTTTTCGATTCCGCCGCCCGCCGTGGGTATGGTTAATCCTGCGACGATTTCGTGTCAGGGGCATGACAGGAAAAATTGTTTTAAAACAATAGCTTACGCAAGGATCTTTTTAAGGCTTGCGACTCTGGTCACGCAACCCGTGGCCTCAAATGAGTCAAGAAGATTTTTTCTTTTTTCTTTTTATGCGTGTCCAAAATAACCCGGTCGGGGAATCTCCTTGATTCAAAAGCGATTCTTTTTTGACGTTGGTGTGACGCCCTAAAGGCCCCGCCGGAGTCAATGGCCGCGTCTTAATTTTGCGTAAAATTCATCGTTGATCTTGCCTTTTGATCCTGCCTAAATGGCGTCCAGCAAAGGGCGCGGACATCACCTGCAGAAGTCAGTCCAAACTGCCAAGTCGGCAGGATGATGGCTCTGTGTCATTTGCAACGGAGCGGACAGCTTCCGTTTTCTCACGCACTCGACGGCATTGTACCGTGACGTGGCTGTCACGGGACGGGGACGTTTTGTGCGCTCCGCGGCTACACGTTTTGCGTGAGGCCAGGAGAAGGGCAGGGGAAAGTGTAGCATTGCGTTCGGGCTTGCGGGCGAAAAACGAGGATCGGCCGCCAGCCTGACATAGAGGCTTTGAGACGGTTGTCGCATGACCGCGACCACCGCAGGGTTTCTGTGTCAGTCCCGAAAGGGACAGTGTTTGAGTGAACCGGCATGCGAGAGCGGCTCATGAAGATGCCGCCGGCTTTGTCAAAGCGGGGAATGATCGGGCGGCTGTCAACGAATGACCGCCCGAGGAAATGAAAGGCGGCATTATGCAGATGAATTCGATGACGACGGGTGCACTGGATAACGGGGAAGCTGCACAGCAGTCTTTCGGTTCCATTCACCTGAGCGCAACGGAAGAAAAGGGCGAGATGAAGCATGGTGTTCTCTTCGAACGCGTCAGCGCGCGTCTGAAGGCACAAGTTGGTCCTGACGTTTATGCAAGTTGGTTTGCACGGCTCAAGCTTCATTCGGTTTCCAAGAGTGTCGTCCGTCTCACCGTTCCCACGACCTTTCTGAAGTCGTGGATCAACAACCGGTATCTCGATCTCATTGTTGGCCTGTTCCAGGCTGAAGACCCCGAAATCCTGAAAGTCGAGATCCTTGTGCGCACGGCAACGCGCGCCGGCACGAAGGCGCTGGACGATGCAGTCTCCGTCGAGCCGGTCACCCAGCCCACCCAGCTTCGCCGCCCGGCATCTGCCCAGCCGGCGGGGCAGATCGTCCAGCAGGCTGTATCGGCCGCCGCTGCGGCACGCCCGGCAAGTGTCGGTTCGCCGCTCTTTGGCTCGCCGCTGGATTCCCGCTTCACCTTCGACACGTTCGTTGAGGGCAGCTCCAACCGTGTGGCGCTCGCCGCCGCAAAGACCATTGCGGAAGCAGGTCAGGGCGCTGTGCGCTTCAACCCGCTCTTCGTCCATGCGACCGTCGGCCTCGGCAAGACCCATCTGCTGCAGGCGATCGCCAATGCAGCGGTGCAGAACCCGCGTGGCCTGCGCGTTGTCTATCTCACAGCGGAATACTTCATGTGGCGTTTCGCGACAGCGATCCGCGACAATGATGCACTGACACTGAAGGACTCGCTGCGTAACATCGACCTTCTGATCATCGACGACATGCAGTTCCTGCAGGGCAAGATGATACAGCACGAGTTCTGCCACCTGCTGAACATGCTGCTCGACAGCGCCAAGCAGGTTGTCGTCGCCGGCGACCGAGCGCCGTGGGAGCTGGAATCGCTTGATCCACGCGTCCGTTCGCGTCTGCAGGGTGGTGTTGCGATCGAACTCGATGGTCCCGACTACGAGATGCGTCTCGAAATCCTGAATCGTCGCCTTGCGGTTGCCCGTCTGGAGGATCCATCGCTGGAAATCTCGACCGATCTGCTGCAGCATGTTGCCCGCAACATCACGGCAAGCGGCCGCGAACTGGAAGGCGCCTTCAACCAGTTGATCTTCCGCCGCTCCTTCGAGCCGAACCTCTCGATCGAGCGCGTGGATGAGCTTCTGGCCCATCTCGTCGGTTCCGGCGAGCCGCGCCGTGTGCGTATCGAGGATATCCAGCGTATCGTCGCGCGTCACTACAACGTCTCGCGACAGGAACTGGTCTCGAACCGCCGCACGCGTGTCATCGTCAAGCCACGCCAGATCGCCATGTATCTTGCGAAGACATTGACGCCGCGTTCCTTCCCGGAGATCGGACGCCGCTTCGGTGGACGCGATCACACAACGGTTCTGCATGCCGTGCGCAAGATCGAGGAACTGATCTCGGGAGACACGAAGCTGTCGCATGAGATCGAGCTTTTGAAGCGCCTCATCAACGAATAAGCGGTGCGCAGCCATCGCGTTTCAGCAGCCGGGAGCAATCCCGGCTGTTTTCTTTTATAAGCTTTTTATTCTATACAGCCCCAACGTGAGAAAAATGCGCCGGTGAAGAACGTCGGCGCTCGGGAGGACATCAATGAGTTTTGAACGGATTGCCGTGATCGGCCTCGGCAAGGTCGGACGGCTGGCGGCGACGCTTTTGCATGAGGGCGGCTTCGAGGTCATCGGCGTCGATGCACAACTGCCCGTGGGCGACCTGCCCTTCAAATGCCGGGCCGGCGATATCACGGATACCTCTGTCATCGGCGAGCTGCTGTCGAGCGTCGAGGCGGTCCTGTCCTGCCTGCCCTATCATCTGAATATAGAGCTGGCGCGGGCTGCCCATCTTGCCGGCATCCACTATTTCGATCTGACCGAGGACGTGCCGGCCACCAATTTCATCATCGAGCTTTCCAAAACCGCTCGCGGTCTGATGGCGCCGCAATGCGGCCTAGCGCCTGGCTTCGTCGGCATCGTCGGCGCAAGCCTTGCCGATGGCTTCGACCGCTGCCGCTCGATCCGCATGCGCGTCGGCGCTCTGCCACAGCATCCGACCGGGCTTCTGGGCTATGCCTTCAACTGGTCGCCGGAAGGTGTGGTCAATGAATATCTGAACGATTGCGAGGTCATCGAGGGCGGGGTTCGTAAGCTCGTCTCGCCGATGGAATGGCACGAAACGATCTATGTCGGCGGCGTCAAGCTGGAGGCCTTTACGACCTCGGGCGGCCTCGGCACCATGTGCGACACCATGCTCGGCAAGGTCGATAATCTCGATTACAAGACGATGCGTTATCCTGGCCACATGGAACTGATGAATTTCTTCTTCCATGAGCTTCTGATGCGTGACAAACGCCAGCTCGCCGGCGAAATCCTGACCAACGCCAAGCCGCCGGTCGATGATGATGTCGTCTATGTGCATGTCGCGGCCGAAGGCACGATCAACGGCTCCTTGCGCCGAAAGGAATTTGTCCGCGCCTATTATCCGATCGAGATTGCCGGCGCCCGGCGTACGGCAATCGCCTGGACGACGTCGGCCTCGGTGGTTGCGGTCATTGAAATGGTCCGCGACGGGCTGCTGCCGGCCAATGGCTTCCTGCATCAGGAGCACATTCCGCTGGACATGTTCCTTAAGACACCGACGGGCAGCTTGTTCAAGGCGGGTGCTACCAGCAGGGATTAGAGCAATTCCAGCAAAAGTGTGCAGCGGTTTTGCGTCCGGAATTGCGTTAGAACAAAAAGATAGAGCCTTTCCGTATTTCGAAGAAAAACGGAAAGGCTCTAAGTTCTCGCCTCCGAAAGCAGCCAGCGCCGGAAGGCCGCGACCGCCGGCCGTTCCAGCGCTGTGCCCGGATAGACGAGATGGTAGGCAAGCTTGCTTGTCAGCCCCAGCGGAAACGGAGCGACGAGTCGGCCTTCGGCAAGTTCCTTCTCAATGAATGAACGGCGCATCAGCGCCACGCCGAAACCCGATTTCATAGCCTCGAAGGCGCCGTTGCCATCACTGAAGATCGGGCCACGGGAGGCATCCACCTTGGTGGCGCCCGCTGCGGCCAGCCAGAGCTGCCAGTCGCGGCGGTAGACGTCATGGATGAGCTGATATCCTGCGAGCAGATCGGGCGAAGGATCGGCGCCAAGGGTCGCCGCGAGCGCCGGCGTGCAGATCGGCACCAGTTCGTCATCCACCAGCCGTTCGCTGATCAATCCCTCATAACCCCCAAGCCCATGGCGGATGGCGAGATCGATCCCGTCGCGCTCGAAATCGAACATGCGATGGGAGGCGCTGATGCGCACATCGATATCAGGATGCATGTCCTCGAACCGCTGAAGCCGTGGCAGTAGCCAGTGTGTTGCAAAACCTGCCGTACAGGTGAGCGTCAGCGCATTGCCGCGCCGCCGTGCGGTCAGCGATGCCGTCGCCTCGCGTACGAGCTGGAAGGCGGTGCGCAGTGTCGCGAAATAGTCCCGGCCTTCCGCCGTCAGCAGAATCTGCCGGGTTCGCCGCTCGAACAGCGACACGCCAAGCGAGGCTTCGAGATCGCGGATCTGCAGACTGACGGCGCCAGGCGTGACGTGCAACTCGTGCGCCGCCTGCGTCATGCTTAGATGACGCGCCGTCGCCTCAAAGGCGCGCAGGGCTGACAGTGAGGGCAGAGGATCGATCATGCTTTAGCTCAACTCAATCATGTAGTCAGAAATGCTCGTTTGTCAGATGCAGGGAATACTAATAAAAACTGATACATCTGGCAAATCGAGACGGGTGAGTCGGGAAGAACACTTTAGCAAAAATCGACAAAGGAGATTGTCATGTCCATTCAAAAGTCCATGGGAGCTGCAGAATGGGCGATGCTGATCGTGCTGTCGCTTCTCTGGGGCGGCTCCTTCTTCTTCAACGGCATTCTCGTAAAGGCGCTGCCACCTTTCACCATCGTGACCGGGCGCGTGCTGCTTGCCGCTATCGCACTCAATCTGATCGTGCGCGCCATGGGCCACACCATGCCGCGCGACAGGCAGAGCTGGATCGCTTTCTTTGGCATGGGGCTTCTGAACAATATGATTCCCTTCTGCCTGATCGTCTGGGGCCAGACACATATTGCGAGCGGCCTCGCCTCGATCCTCAACGCCACGACGCCGCTCTTTGCCGTGGTCGTTGCCCATGTGCTGACGGCGGATGAAAAGCTGACGGCAAACCGTCTCTTCGGCGTGATCGTCGGGTTTGCCGGCGTGGCCTACATGATCGGTTTTGAAGCCTTGAAGGATCTCGGCTCGAACGTGCTTGCCCAGCTCGCGGTTCTCGGTGCGGCCTTCTCCTATTCGCTGGCTGGCATCTGGGGACGGCGGTTCCGCCGGATGGGCCTTGCGCCACTCATTCCGGCAGCCGGGCAGGTGACTGCTTCCACCGTGCTGATGCTGCCGATCGCGCTGATTGTTGACCAGCCCTGGACGCTCGTCATGCCCTCCGCCGAAACTTGGCTGGCGCTATCAGGCCTTGCGATCCTTTCGACTGCCGTGGCCTATGTGCTCTTCTTCCGCATCCTGGCGACGGCGGGCGCTACGAATCTGATGCTTGTCACCTTTCTGATCCCCGTCAGCGCGATCCTGCTTGGCGCTGCAGCACTCGGCGAGCAGCTGCAGTTCAAGCATCTGATTGGCATGGCCTTAATCGCGATCGGCCTTGCGGCGATCGATGGAAGGCTCTTCAATTTCAGAAAGAGGCGCGCTGCTTGACGCGGCCTAGAGCAATTTCAGCAAAACTGTGCTGCGGTTTTGTGCCCGGAACTGCGTAAAAACAGAGATAGAGCATTCCCGTGTTTCGAAGAATAACGGGAATGCTCTAGCAGGCGAGGTCCGCGACAACGGAATCAAGGATCAACATGCCTGACGGAGTGCAGCGCAGCCGCGAATTGCCGATCCGTTCGATGAAGCGGTGTTCCAGTAAAAACTCTTCGCGCTTCGGATCGAGGTCGCGGCCGGAAAGCTGCTGCCAGCGGGCGAGATCGACGCCTTCCTTCAGGCGCAGACCCATCAGCAGCAATTCATCGGCCTGCTCATCGAAACCGAGGCGCTCTTGCTCGATGATACCGTGCCCGTCGCTTTCGACGAGGTCCAGCCAGGCTTCCGGCTTGCGCTCCGTAGCGGTCGCGATCTTTTCTGGCCCGCGCGTCAGGCGCCCATGTGCGCCGGGGCCAATGCCGGCATAATCGCCATAGCGCCAGTAGGTGAGGTTGTGGCGGCTCTCGGCGCCGGGCCGGGCATGGTTGGATACCTCATAGGCCGGCAATCCTTCACGCTCGGTGATTTCCTGCGTGGCCTCATAGAGTGCGGCGGACTGGTCCCCATCGGGCACGATCAGCTTTCCGGCCTTGTGGAGGCCGTAGAAGGGCGTGCCTTCCTCGATGGTAAGCTGGTAGAGCGAAAGGTGATCGACTGCATAGGAGATCGCTTCTTTCAGCTCGCTCTCCCATTCCTCAACCGTCTGGTTCGGCCTGGCATAGATCAGATCGAAGGACATGCGCGGGAAGATGTCGCGCGCCAGCCTGATCGCCTTCAGCGCGTCGGCAACGTCATGCAGTCGTCCGAGGAATTTGAGATCGCGATCGTTCAGCGCCTGCACACCGAGCGAGACGCGGTTGACTCCGGCTGCGCGATAGCCGCGGAAGCGTTCGGCCTCAACGCTCGAGGGGTTGGCTTCCATCGTGATCTCGATACCGTCGGGCACATGCCAGTGTCGAGAAATGCCGTTCATGATCGCGTCGACCGTTTCCGGCTTCATCAACGAGGGCGTGCCGCCGCCGAGGAATACGCTGGTCACCGTCTTCGGCCCGCTCATCTGGCGGGCCGTGGCGATCTCCTTTAGGAAAGCTGCGACGTAGCGCTCCTGATCGACCGGCTGATGGCGGACATGGCTGTTGAAATCGCAATAGGGACACTTCGCCGCACAAAAAGGCCAATGCACATAGATCCCGAAACCGGGTTCGCCGGTATCAGGCAGAAGCTTTGCGTCGGACATCAGCGCAGGCGAATCGATCATGTTCTAAGCTTGGCCTTATGCTTCCAGGCAGGTTTCGACAAAGAGCTTGAAGGCGCGAGCGCGGTGCGACAGCGCCTGCGGCTTGCCGATATTCCAGCCATGCTTTTCCTCCGCACTCATCTCGCCGAAGGTCACATCATAGCCTTCTGGCTGGAAGACCGGATCATAGCCGAAACCCTGCGTTCCACGCGGCGGCCAGGCAACGGTGCCTTCCACTTCGCCGCGGAAAAGCTCCGTGTGGCCATCCGGCCAGGCAAGGCAGAGCACGCTGACGAAACGCGCGCTGCGCTGCTCCGGCTTCGTGGCACCTGCCTTTTCCAGTGCCTTCTCGACCTTTTCCATGGCCATGTTGAAATCACGGGGGCCGTTGCCTGTCTCCGCCCAGTCGGCCGTGTAGACGCCGGGATCACCGCCGAGGGCATCGACGACGAGTCCGGAATCGTCAGAAAGCGCGGGCATGCCGGAGGCCTTGGCCGAGGCGATTGCCTTGATCGTGGCATTTTCCTCGAAGGTCGTCCCTGTTTCCTTGGGCTCGATGAAATTGAGCTCGGCAGCCGATTTGGCGGTGAAGCCAAGCGGCCCGATCAGATCCTGGATTTCGCGGATCTTGCCCTGATTATGGCTGGCGACGACAATAGTCTTGGTTTCAAGCTTACGCATAAAGTATCCTTATCCCATGCCCCAGATTTTCGCCTCCGCGCATTCCAGGCTATTGCCATCAGGATCGCGGAAATAAATCGATCGGCCGCCCTGCGGCCAGTGAACCTCGGATTCGATGCCGATGCCGGCAGCTTTCAGCTTCTCCGCCATCGCATCGAGATTATCTCCCGAAACCCTGAAGCAGGCGTGGCCTTTTCCGATGGTGCCATGTGGCGGAACCTGCAGGCTGTCAGGTGCCGGTGGCTTCACCGTTTCCTCCGGGTTGAAGATCAGGAGCACGCCCGGTCCGCAGCGGAAAAATACATGGCGGTTGCCCGAACGTGCGATCTTCTCAAGGCCCAGCACAGTTCCGTAGAAGCCTTCGGCCGCATCAAGATCGGTTGCGTAGAGCGCGGTCTCAAGAATGCCTTCGATGGGTTGCGCCATTGCCCGCCCCTTGTCCGGCCCTGCCCCCGGGAGCAGGGACAAGGAAATTCAATAGCGAGGCTTGAATAGGCCTCAGGCGATCGCCTGCTTCTGCAGATCCACCAGTTCGGCAATGCCTGCTTTCGCAAGGCCCATCAGCGAGGAGAATTCTTCCTCGGTGAAAGGCGTGCCTTCTGCCGTGCCTTGAATCTCCACAATGCCGCCGGCGCCCGTCATGACGAAATTGGCATCGGTCTCGGCCGAGGAATCCTCGAGATAATCGAGGTCGATGACCGGCTGGTTGGCGAAGATACCGCAGGAGATCGCCGCGACATGATCCTTCAGCACGCGGTCGGCCTTGATCATGTTGCGGGTTTCCATCCAACGCAGGCAGTCGTACAGCGCAATCCAGCCGCCGGTGATCGAGGCCGTGCGCGTGCCGCCATCCGCCTGGATGACATCGCAGTCGAGCGTGATCTGGCGTTCGCCGAGCGCGGTCAGATCGACCACGGCACGCAGCGAGCGGCCGATGAGGCGCTGGATTTCCTGCGTGCGGCCGCCCTGCTTGCCGGCAGCAGCTTCGCGCTTCATGCGTTCGCCGGTTGCGCGCGGCAGCATGCCATATTCGGCGGTGACCCAGCCCTTGCCGGTGTTGCGCAGCCACGGCGGGGTCTTGTCTTCGAGGCTTGCCGTGCAGAGCACGTGTGTGTCGCCGAACTTTACCAGGCAGGAACCTTCCGCATGCTTGGAAAAATTGCGCTCGAAGGAGACCTTGCGCATCTGGTCTGTTTTTCTGCCTGAAGGCCGCATTCTCTTCTCCTGAAACATGATGCCGAAAAGCGTAAGCGCGTCTCGGGCAATGTCATGCATGCATTGTATCGTCGCCCGCTTCTACGATTGGCTGCGTGCATTTGCAAATTCCCTTTTGCCACGGGGGACAGAATGGCTATATTTCCCTGACATCATTCAGTGCGGGTGCGAAAAGTTCATGAGCTACAGGTCGACATCAATTTCGGATGCCGTGGCTGCGCTGGATGAACGGTCGAAGGAAATTTTCCGGCGCATCGTCGAAGGCTACCTGGAGCATGGCGAGCCCTTAGGCTCCCGCAATCTCTCGCGTCTTCTGCCCATGTCTCTGTCGCCTGCCTCCGTTCGCAATGTCATGAGCGATCTGGAAGAGCTCGGGCTTATCTATTCTCCGCATGTCAGCGCCGGCCGCCTGCCGACCCAGATCGGGCTGCGCTTCTTCGTCGATGCCTTCATGCAGGTCGGCGATCTCTCCGTCGAGGAGCGTGCCAGCATCGACCGCCAGGTCCGGGCCGGAAGCCGCGACAATCCGGTGGAATCAATGATGAACGAGGCAAGCCGCATGCTCTCGGGCATTTCGCGCGGCGCTGGCCTCGTTATCACGTCCAAGAGCGACCCGGTTCTGAAACATGTCGAGTTCATCCGCCTGGAGCCTACCAAGGCGCTGGCCGTGCTTGTCGGCGATCATGATCAGATAGAAAACCGCATCATCGAACTGCCTGCGGGCGTTACCTCCTCGCAGCTCACCGAAGCCGCCAATTTTCTCAACGCGCACATGACCGGCCAGACGCTGCCGGAATTGCGCCTGCAATTGAGCCGGCTGAAAGATGAAGTTCGCCACGAGCTCGATGCGCTGTCGCGGGATCTCGTGGAGCGCGGCATCGCCGTATGGGCCGGTAGCTCGGACGAGACCAAGCCGGCACAGCTCATCATCCGCGGCCGCGCAAACCTGCTGGAAGGCGTAGGTGGGGCGGAAGATCTTGACCGGCTGCGCCTGCTCTTCGATGACCTCGAGAAAAAGGACAGCTTGATCGAACTCCTGAACCTTGCCGAAAGCGGGCCGGGTGTGCGCATTTTCATCGGTTCGGAAAACAAGCTCTTCTCGCTTTCCGGCTCCTCGCTCATCGTTGCTCCTTATCGCGATGACGACGACCGCATCGTCGGCGCGGTGGGCGTGATCGGTCCTACGCGGCTCAATTATTCCCGCATTGTGCCGATGGTGGACTATACGGCCCAGCTCGTGTCGCGCCTTTCGCGCGGATCTCTCTGATCCCTTGCGCGAAACCGGCGGAATTTTAGCTTCTTCGTCACGCAGACTTGATTTTTTCCGGCCAAACATCGATATCGGGCGCATCTGAGAATACACGAACCGGAGACCGTCATGACTGATGAAACGACGAAGAACGGACCTGACGCGGCTGCGGCGGAAGCCACAGCCGACGCCGCCGCAAACGTCGAGAATGAAGCCGTGAAGGAAGCAGCTGCAGGCGAACCGGATGCGCTTGAGCTTCTGAAGGCCGAGAATACCGAATTGCGCGACCGCTATCTGCGGCTTGCCGCTGAAATGGATAATCTGCGACGCCGTACAGAGCGCGAGGTCAAGGACGCCAAGTCCTATTCCGTCGCAGGCTTCGCCCGCGACATGCTGGCCGTCTCGGACAATCTGCGCCGTGCGATCGACGCCATTCCGCCCGAGGTCAAGGCTGCTGCCGACGCTGGCCTGACGACGCTGATCGAGGGTGTCGAGATGACCGAGCGTTCCATGCTCTCGGCTCTCGAGCGCCACGGCGTTCGTAAGCTGGAGCCGGTCGGCCAGAAGTTCGACCCGAACTTCCATCAGGCGATGTTCGAAGTGCCGAATACCGAAGTGCCGAACAATACGGTCGTGCAGGTCGTACAGGCCGGTTTCTCCATCGGTGAGCGCGTGCTGCGCCCGGCCATGGTCGGCGTCGCCAAGGGTGGTCCAAAACTCGTGGAAGCCGAGGCCAACTCGGTGCTGGACGAGAAGGACGCCTGAGGGAATTGAAAAAGGCCGCGTCAGCGGCCTTTTCTATTTCTGTCTGACTTGATGGGCTAAATCCGCGCGAAGCGCTCGATCAGCAGATCGAAAAAGCCGTCGGCATCGACGTAGCGCATGACCTTCGCATTGCGCTTGCGCTCGGTCACATGCCACCAGTCGACAACGGTCATGCCGACGGTCAGCTCCGAAGCTACCTCGATCTCGACATTGCAGTCCCGGCCCTTGAAGAGCTCAGGCTTCAGCAGGTAGGCGACTGTCGTCGGGTCGTGCAGCGGGCCGCCGTCCGAACCGTATTTTTCGATGTCGAAGCGCTCGAAGAATTCCAGCATCTCCACCATCGCCTTGGCGGGCGCCGTGCCGATTTCGGCCATGCGCTTCACGCGGTCCTTGCGGGTCAGAAGCTGATGCGTGACGTCGAGCGGCATCATGACGACGGGCACGCCGGAGCGGAACACGATATCGGCGGCTTCCGGATCGACATAGATGTTGAATTCAGCAGCTGGCGTGATGTTGCCGCCTTCAAAGAAACCGCCGCCCATCATGACAAGTTCGCGGATACGCGGCACGATGTCGGGCGCTTTCTGGAAGGCCAGGCCGATATTGGTCAGCGGTCCGAGCGTGCAGAGCGTAACTGTGCCTTCCGGCTCGTGTCGCAGCGTTTCGATGATGAAGTCGACGGAATGCTGTGCCTGCAGCGGCATCGTCGGCTCAGGAAGAGTAGGGCCGTCGAGACCTGTCTTGCCATGCACGTGCTCGGCGGTGACGAGCTTGCGGGCGATCGGCCGGTCGGCCCCGGCAAAGACCTTGATATCGGTCCGCTCGCAAAGCTCGCAGATGATGCGCGCATTGCGGCTTGTCAGAGACAGCGGCACGTTACCGGCGACAGTGGTGATGCCCAACACATCAAGCTCTCCCGGGCTGCCGAAGGCCAGCATGATCGTGGCGGCATCGTCCTGGCCGGGGTCGGTGTCGATAATGATCTTTCTCGGTTCTGCCATCCGGGTAGTTCCATCCTCTGGTGCGCGTCGCTCTAGCATGCACCTTTTCATTGTCTTCACGCTCCCGTCGCAAATCAACACAGTGCGCCGGGGCATGTTTTGATGCGGGGCGCTGCGTCCTTTGTCAAGGAAACGGTCTTACGAAGCTTTGCCTTAAAATATGGGAGGCCCGGCCGGCGGCCATCACGCCTTGCAGGGGGCAACCGTCGTTCCCATATTAACGGTACCCGGATGCTGCATGTTGAGGTCCGGAGAGGTCGCTTGCATCAAGGACTTTGGAAGATGAGCCGCATCACCCCTTTCGCCAGCCCACTGCTTCTGGGCTTCGATGCCATGGAAAAGACGCTCGAGCGGATTTCCAAGGCGAGCGATGGTTATCCACCCTATAATATCGAACGCATCGCCGCAGGCCACGACGCGCCTGAGCGGCTTCGCATCACGCTTGCAGTCGCCGGTTTCAGTGAAGAAGAGCTCGATGTGTCGACTGAGGAAAACCAACTTCTGATCCGTGGCCGCCAGGTCGATCAGGGCGAGCGCGATTATCTCTATCGTGGCATTGCGGCGAGACAGTTCCAGCGGACCTTCGTTCTCGCGGATGGCATGCAGGTCTTAGGCGCAAGCCTCAAGAACGGTCTGCTCTCGGTAGATCTAATTCGCCCGGAACCGGCGCGCATGATCAAGAAAATTAACATTTCGGTTTCACAGTAGCACAACGGTTTGTTGAACCGTTGGTCCCTTCTCTCGGAGGAACAGGAATGTTGATGAAAGAAGCTACGTCGCGTCTGACCAAGTCCGAACTTGCCGGCATCGGCAATGGCGAGGTCGCCTATATCCGGAAAATACGCAATGAAGAGGTTGCCAAGTGCTTCCCCGAGGCGCCGGATATCGATCCAAGCGTTGATCTCTGGGCATTGTTCGGCGCTGATGGCACACCGATCCTGCTGACGGATAACCGCTCCAGCACCTTCTTCAAGGCTGCCGAAGACGAGCTGAAGACAGTCAGCCTGCATTGATCATGACCGGGCTGCCGCAAGGCCGGCCGTCAGAATGCATGTGTGAAGAATGATAATGGGCGATGCGAGGGACTCATGCTAGTCCCTTGCTCATGCGTATAGCCGCCTTCCAGCGTTTTCCTATTTTCGACGACGCAGAGGCCGCGGCCGATGCGATATTGTGCGATTTGCTCTGGGCCGATGCGCATGGCGTCGATCTTGTCCTCTTTTCCGAATCCTATCTCCAGGGACATAGCTACCGGCAGAGCCTGGTTGAGGGCCGTGCGCTATCGCTCGACAGTCCGGCATTCCTTTCGATCCTTGAAAAGCTCGCGCCGACAAAGGCGACCGCCGTCATAGGCTGTTTCGAACGCCGTGGCGAAGCGGTCTTCAACAGTGCTGTCGTGATCGAAGCCGGCGTGCTGCGTGGCACCTATGCCAAGGCTTACCCCATCGAGAGCGGCTGTGCTCCGGGAACGGACTTCCCTGTCTGGAGCCGCGCCGGCCGCACCTTCGGCATCAATATCTGTAACGACACCAACTATCCCGATGCCGCTGACAGGCTCGTTGCACAGGGCGCGGATCTGATCTGCTGCCCGATCAATATGGTACTGCGGCCCCTCAAGGCCGAGATCTGGCGCGAGGAATCACTGGAGCATATGCGCTCCTGCGCGCGGCGGACGAAGCGCTGGTACATGTGTTGCGACGCCGTAGGCGCAGTCGACGAAGGCCCAGACCGGTGGTTCGGCTATGGCTGCACAGCCATCATCGCGCCCGACGGCTCCGTCATCGGCCAAGCCGTCGAAGGCGTCGAGGATGTCGTGATGGCTGATCTGCCCTGAAAGCTCACACCTAGGTAGGTCAGACACGCTTGAAGGTGAGATAGGCCGAGGAGCGACCTTCGCGGCGAGCCTTGGCTTCATAGCGGGTGCTCGGCCAGCCCTCATAGGGCGTCAGCCAGTCGGCGGCATTCTGCGCCATCCATTCGAAGCCGCCATGGTCGCGGCATTTCAGCAGCGTCCAGTTCACATAGGTGTCGATGTCTGAGGCGAAGCAGAACAGCCCGCCTGGCTTCAGCACCCGGTGAAAACGGTCGAGATTGGTCTTGGAGACGAAGCGACGCTTCCAGTGCTTCCGCTTCGGCCAGGGGTCCGGATAGAGCAGGTCGATCTGATCGAGGCAATGATCGGGAAGCCAGTCGAGAAGCTGCGTCGCGTCATCGTTATAGACACGCACGTTGCGCGCACCCGTTTCGTCGACGCGTGCAAGCAGCTTCTGCATGGAGTTTACAAAAGGCTCGACGCCGATAAAGCCCGTCGAAGGCGTTTCCAGCGCGCGGTGGATGAGATGTTCTCCACCGCCGAAGCCGATCTCCAGCCGCATTTTCTCGACCGGATCAGCGAAAATGTCCTTCGGCGGCTTCGGGGGAGCCGCCGAGAGATCGATGATGAATGCCGGAAGCAGTGTAGCAAGCCGATCGGCCTGCTGTTCACGCAGGGCTTTTCCCTTGCGGCGACCGAAAAACGCTTCGGTCGCCCGGCCCCGGCGTTCCATATCCGTCATGCAGCAGCCTTGGTCTTGACCGCGTCCTTGAGACCCTTCACGAGATCCGTGCGCTCCCAGGAGAACGAGCCGTCGCGGCCAGCCTTGCGGCCGAAATGGCCGTAAGCGGAGGTCTTGGCATAGATCGGCTTGTTGAGGTCGAGGTGGCGGCGGATGCCCGACGGCGACAGGTCCATGTTCTGGCGGATCGCGGCTTCGACCTGATCTTCGGTCACACCCTTGCCGGTGCCGTGCAGGTCGACATAGATCGACAGCGGCTGGGCAACACCGATGGCGTAGGAGAGCTGGATCGTGCAACGGTCGGCAAGGCCGGCAGCTACGACGTTCTTGGCGAGGTAGCGGGCAGCATAGGCAGCCGAACGGTCGACCTTCGTCGTGTCCTTGCCGGAGAATGCGCCACCGCCATGCGGAGCAGCACCGCCATAGGTGTCGACGATGATCTTGCGGCCAGTGAGGCCGGCGTCACCATCCGGGCCGCCGATGACGAACTTGCCGGTGGGGTTGATGTACCACTTGCAATCGTCGGCGATCTTCAGGTCGCCGAGAGCTTCGCGGATATAGGGCTCGACGACGCTGCGAACCTTCTTCGAATCCCAGCTGTCGTCCAGGTGCTGAGTGGAAAGAACGATCGAGGTGGCTTCAGCCGGCTTGCCGTCGACATAGCGTACGGTCACCTGGCTCTTGGCGTCGGGGCCGAGCTTGGCGACTTCGCCCTCACCCTTCTTGCGGGCGACAGCGAGCAGCTGAAGGATCTTGTGGGAATAGTAGATCGGCGCCGGCATGAGATCCGGCGTTTCCTTGCAGGCGTAGCCGAACATGATGCCCTGGTCGCCGGCGCCTTCGTCGCCCTGCTGGTCGGCGGCGCTGTCCACGCCCTGGGCGATGTCGGCCGACTGCGAATGCAGCAGCACATCGATCTTGGCCTTCTTCCAGTGGAAGCCGTCCTGTTCGTAACCGATGTCCTTGATGGCGCGACGAGCCGCAGCTTTGAACTTCGACGGGTTGATGACGTCCTTGCCGTCCTTGTCCTTCTTCATCAGGCTCGGCGGCAGGCGAACTTCACCGGCGATGACGACGCGGTTGGTCGTCGCGAGGGTTTCGCAGGCAATGCGCACGCCCCACGGATTGATGCCGGTCTTTGCCGCTTCGCGGTAGACCAGATCGACGATCTCGTCGGAGATGCGGTCACACACCTTGTCCGGGTGACCTTCGGCAACAGATTCGCTGGTAAAGAGATAGTTCGCGCGCATTCCGGGATTCCCCTCAAAGAATAAAAGCGGTCTAGTAGGTACTCACTTCGTGCCCCGATGACAAGCACAGAAGGACATAAATATATCTTTATATCTGCGGCGAAATGACAAATTTTGCCCCAAAAACGCAAAAAGGCGGCCTTTTGAGCCGCCTTAAGCTTTCAGAGCGTGGGGAACGCTCAGTCGGAGTCGGCTTCCGCCGCCAGTGCCTTCACCAGTTCGACGACTTTGCGACGAACCTTGGGATCGGTGATCTTCACAAATGCGCGGTTGAGCTGGAGTCCTTCCGAAGAGGAGAGGAAATCGACGACGTAGTTCGAACTCGAGGCTTCCGACATGCCGGTCAAGGCACCGGAATGTTCGCCGGGAGCGTCTTCGAAGAAGAAGGAAACGGGAACGTTGAGGATGCTTGAAATGTTCTGGAGGCGGCTGGCACCAACGCGGTTGGTACCTTTCTCGTATTTCTGGATTTGCTGAAAGGTGATGCCGAGGCTTTCGCCAAGCTTCTCCTGGCTCATGCCCAACATAGTACGGCGAAGCCGGATGCGGCTACCGACATGGATGTCGATAGGATTCGGCTTCTTCTTATTTTCAATCATGGTCGTGCCCTAGCAAAGAAAAATTCAACTCTGTTCTAACCGGCATGCCCTGACCTCATTCCGTAACGCCACGTTGCAAGTCGCGATAACCCACCTTGAAGCATACGTTACTAACGCCGATTGCGACCACTATGCAATTTTAGGGGTTTTCGGTCAATTCAACCTGAAAATAAAACCCCTGCGTGAAATTAGCGCAATGATCATCAGTAACGTTTCAGTCAACCAGAAGTACGTTTGGCGGGGGTGTGGGCTTCTGGTATTTTTTCCGAATCCATCGAGAGTTGCATCAATAAAGCCAATTTCGTCCAATTTTAGACCTGAAACGATTTCGCCGCGCGCGTCTACAACCGCCGAAATTCCACTATTCGCATCACGAATCAGCGGCAAACCGGTCTCAACCGCTCGTACGCGTGCCTGCTGAAAATGCTGGTAGGGACCCGGTGTTGAGCCGAACCAGCTATCATTCGTGATGTTGAGAATGGCGCTCGCTTGGCCGATGTCGCCGGTCATTTCGTCCGGGAAGATGATCTCGTAGCAGACGAGCGGGTAGAATTTCAGCCCGCTCGGAAGCTCGAGCAAATGACGGCTGGCGGCCGCCGAAAAACCGCCCGGCATCTCCACCACATTCTGGATGCCGAGTTCGTTGAGCATGTCCTCGAAGGGAAGATATTCGCCGAAGGGAACGAGATGCACCTTGTCGGAGGCGGCGACGATCTGCCCCCGCCCGTCGATCACATAGATCGAATTATAATAGCGGGTGGGATAGCCGGGGCCGAGTTCTTCGGCGCGCACGGCGCCTGCGATCAGGATCTGGTCGTCGTCGAGCGTATCGGCAATCCGCGTCAGCGCATCCTTGTTGTCGGTGAGGATGAAGGGGATCGAGGTTTCCGGCCATACGATGATATCAGGTTTCTTGCCACCTTCCTTGGGAGGCTCCGTCGAAAGCTTGAGATGTGTCTCGAAGATCGCCTCGCGATCCGCATCATTGTCCATCTTGACGGATTGATCGATCGCCGGCTGGACCAGGCGAACCACAGGCCGCTTGTCCTCGGGTAACGCCGCGGGCTTCGGCGTGAGATAAAGGATATAGGCGCCGTAACCGAGATGCGCCGCAAAGAGGATTGCCGCGAGGCTGACGCCGAGTTTCGCTCCCTGCCGCGTTCCGAGTAGGGCAGGGGCAGAAAAGACGAAGACCGAGAGAGCCGTCACCCCCATGGTGCCGATCACATGCGCGGACTGCATCATGACAGGCATGGGCATCATGGCATAGCCGATGGCGTTCCACGGAAAACCGGTGAAGATGAAGCTGCGTACCCACTCAAGCAGGCCGAAGCTGGCAGCAAGTGCCGCGATCCGCCCCAGGCCATCGGACCAGAAGATACGGGCAAGCGCCGCAGCCAAGCCGTAGAAGATTGCAAGGCAGGCCGGAAGGCCGAGGATCGCGAGCGGCAGAGCCCAGGCAAACTCCTCTGAATCGATCAGCAGTGCATGCCCAAGCCACCAGAGCCCGGCAACGAAATAGCCGAAGCCGAACAGCCAGCCCGTGGCAAATGCCGGCCAGAGCCTGCCGGGAAGGCTGCTTTCCGGCGAGGCGGCCGCTCCGTCGATCAGCCAGACGAGCAGCGTGAAGGAAACGAACATTGCCGCGAAGAAGCCGATGGGAGGCAGCGCCAGGACGCCAAAGGCGCCTGCTGCGATCGCAAGCAATGACCGTTTGAAACCCCAGACGAGGATAATCCTGTCCGCAAGCCGCTCCATGCGCACTCCCATCAAAGCCGCGAATCAATCCAATCGCAGTCTTTCAAAAAAGCGCGCGCTTGTCGTCTTACGGAAAGGTCAGTTTGCGGTCGATTCCGCCGACCGATCATCGTTTCCGTCGCCGAAGGGCGGCCCGTCACCATCCGCCTTGGCGCGGCGGCGGATTGCCTGGCGCTTGCGGGTGATGCGCACCCGCTTGATGCGGCGCGGATCGGCATCGAGGATGTGGAATTCGAAATCCGACAAGGCCTGAACGACTTCTCCGCGCACGGGGATGCGCCCCAGTGCCGAGAAGATCAGGCCGCCCAGCGTATCGACCTCATCGATCTGCTCACTGATGTCGAAATCCGGACCGATGGCTTCGGCAATCTCCTCGAGCTCGACGCGGGCGTCGGCAACGAAGACGTCCTCCGAAATGCGTTTGAACATGACTTCCTCATCGTCATGTTCGTCGTCGATATCGCCGATCACCATCTCCACAATATCTTCGTGCGAGGCGAGGCCGTCAGTGCCGCCATATTCGTCGATGACCAGCGCCATCTGTGTGCGGTTCACCTGCATGCGGCGCAGAAGATCGGATGCCAGCATGGAAGGCGGCACGAAGAGGATCTGTCTGATGATGCCGGTTTCGGCGAGCGTCTTCTGCAGGTCGACGCGTCCGAGATCGAAGTTCGGCTTGGCCGAGCGCGGCGCCTTCTGGATATTTTCCGGAGAGACCTCGATTGCGGGCGTGCTTGCCGCAGGCTTTGTGCCACTGCGGCGCTTGTTGCGCGCCTGCTTGGCGACGTAGGAAAGAAGATCGCGGATATGCACCATGCCGCGCGGGTCGTCGAGCGTTTCGGCATAGACCGGCATGCGCGAACGGCCGCTTTCCTCGAAGAGGATCATCAGTTCGCCGATCGTGATGTTCTGGTCGACCGCCTCGATATCGGCGCGCGGCACCATCACGTCGGCAACGCGCACTTCGCGGAAGCGCAGGATATTGTGGAGCATCGCCCGCTCGTCGGGCGAAAAGGCGTCGGCTGCAGCCGGGTCGGTCATCAGCGCGTCGGCGATGTCTTCGCGCAGGCGCGAGCCTTGTTGCGGTCTCAAGATGCGCGCGGCGCGTGACCAGAAGGATTGCGGTCGGTGTCGACTACTGCCACCCTCATCGGAAGAGGAGGATTGCTCGGAGTCCCTGGCGTCTGACGCCGGCTTCGTTGAAAAGTCGCTCATGGTTCCATTTTAAGGTCTTGACCCTCGTAGGGGTCAGATAGGCCGAGTACTGCCAAAATGCGAGTCTCCAGCCCCTCCATAATTTCGGCTTCGTCATTATTCATATGGTCGTAGCCGAGCAGATGCAAGAAACCATGCACCATAAGATGGGTCAGATGATCGTCAAAGCTCTTTTCGAGCTCTTGCGCCTCGCGCTCGACCGTTTCCAGGGCAATGATGATGTCGCCGAGCATCGGACCGGGCATTTTGCCGGGTTTGACCGGAAAGGCCGGAAACGACAGCACGTTGGTCGGCTTGTCCTTGCCGCGCCATTCCGCATTGATGTCCTGGATGGAGGCATCGTCGGTGAAGACGAGCGAAACTTCCGGCGGCATCTTCGGGAAGGGTTGCTGTTCCTCTTCCCGCAGGTAAGTGACAGCCGCACCCAACACGCGTTCGCCAAGAGCATGCAATACATCTTCGGCGGGCCAGCCCGTGTCCTCGATGCTGATCTGTATGTCGAGCTCGGCCATCAGTCCTGCCGGATGGCCTCTTCGTTTGCTGCGGTATAGGTCGCGTCATAGGCCTTGACGATGCGGCCGACGAGCGGATGGCGAACGACGTCGACATCCTTGAAGCGCACGATCGAAATACCCTCGACATCGTTCAGGAGGTGCAGCGCTTCCACAAGGCCGGATTTGACGCCACGCGGCAGGTCGATCTGGCTCGGGTCGCCGGTGATGATCATGCGCGAATTTTCGCCGAGACGCGTCAGGAACATCTTCATCTGCATCGCCGTGGTATTCTGAGCCTCGTCGAGGATGACAGCGGCATTGGCGAGCGTTCGTCCACGCATGAAGGCAAGCGGCGCGATTTCGATGACGCCGGCGGTAATCGCCCGTTCCACCTTATCGCCGGGCATCATGTCGTAGAGCGCGTCATAAAGCGGGCGCAGATAGGGATCGACCTTCTCCTTCATATCACCCGGCAGGAAGCCCAGGCGTTCGCCGGCTTCGACGGCCGGTCTGGAGAGAATGATCTTTTCGACCGCGCCGCGCTCCAGCAGCTGGGCCGCATGGGCGACGGCGAGATAGGTCTTGCCGGTACCGGCCGGACCAACGCCGAACACCATCTCTGAGCGCTCGAGCGCCCGCATATAGGCATCCTGTGTCGGCGTGCGCGCGATGATCGTCTTCTTGCGCGTCGAAATCTGCGCCATCGTCAATTTGGCTTTTTTCTCCATCGTCGGTAATGTGAGCTGGTCGTCGGCGGCAACCGCCATGCGAATTGCGCCTTCAACGTCTGAACGCTCCACACTGCCGCCTTTCTGGAGTTTTTCATAGAGGTAATCGAGTGTGCGCCGCGCCTGATTGGTGGCCAGCACATCGCCGGTGATGACAACGGAGTTGCCGCGCGCCCGCGCATCGATATGGAGCCGCTGTTCCAGCAGCTTCAGATTCTGATCGAACTGTCCGAAAAGTTCGCTGGCGAACCGGTTGTTCTCGAACGTCAGGACGAAGTGATTGGCGTCGCTCGCAATGCGTGGGTGGCGCGGTGAAGTGGAAACCAATTCCTGTCCGTTCAAGCGGTCGAGCTCCTTGGGTTAGACCTCAGCCTCTGCGCGTTCGGCAAACAGGCTGTTGGTTCCGGTTCCTGTGATTCGCACTTTAATAATGTCACCGATTTGCGATGCTTTTGCATCAACATTCACGGACTGCAGCCACGGTGAGCGGCCAATAAGTTGGCCGGGCATACGGCCGGGCTTTTCCAGGAGAAGATCGATTTCCTTGCCGATGCAAGACTCGTTGAATTCCTGCGTCTGCTTAAGAAGCAGCGCCTGCAGGCGTTCCAGCCGTTCTGCCTTGATGTCTTCCGGCACCTGGTCCTTCAATTCCGCTCCGGGCGTACCGGGCCGCGTCGAATATTTGAACGAGAAGGCCTGTGCATAACGAACCTCCTCAACGAGTTTTAGTGTATCCTCAAATTCCCGGTCTGTCTCCCCCGGAAAGCCGGTAATGAAGTCGCCTGAGAGTGCGATATCGGGGCGGGCTTTGCGGATGCGCTCGATGAGGGAAAGATATTCGGCCGCCGTGTGCCGGCGGTTCATGGCCTTTAGAATGCGGTCCGAACCGGCCTGAACCGGAAGGTGCAGATAAGGCATCAGCGTGCGAAGGTCGCGATGGGCCTCGATCAGACGATCGTCCATGTCGCGCGGATGGCTGGTCGTATAGCGAAGCCGCGCAAGGCGGGGGATTTCTGCAAGCCGGTAGAGCAGGTCGCCAAGGCTCCACTCTTCGCCCTTCGGGCCGACGCCATGCCAGGCATTGACGTTCTGCCCAAGCAGGGTGATTTCGCGCACGCCGCCATCAACGAGCTTCATCGCCTCCTCGACGATTTGTGCGACTGGCCGCGACACTTCGGAGCCGCGCGTATAGGGCACGACGCAGAAGGTGCAGAACTTGTCGCAGCCTTCCTGAACCGTCAGGAAGGCGGTCACGCCACGGGCACGGATCTTCGGTGCCTCGGCGATCGGCAGGTGCTCGAACTTGTCCTCGATTGCATATTCCGTATCGATGACGCGGTGGCCTTCCTTGGCGCGGCGCAGCGCCTCCGGCAGGCGGTGATAGGTCTGTGGGCCGATGACCACATCGACAGCCGGCGCACGGCGCAGGATTTCCTCGCCTTCCGCCTGCGCTACGCAACCGGCAACACCGATCATCATCTCGCGGCCGTCGGCGGCCTTGCGCTTCTTCATCTCGCGCAGGCGCCCAAGCGCGGAATAGACCTTCTCAGCCGCCTTCTCGCGGATGTGGCAGGTGTTGAGCAAGACGAGGTCGGCCTCTTCCATATCTTCGGTCGTCTCATAGCCGTCGCGGGCAAGAGCATCGCTCATGCGCGTCGAGTCGTAGACGTTCATCTGGCAGCCATAGGTCTTGATGAAAACCTTGCGGCTGTTGGAGCCATCGCGGAGAGAAGCCTCCGGGGCCTGAAGAAGGGCGCTGTCCTGGGTCATGGCCCGTTATCTAGTGGTTTTTGACGCGGGAGAAAAGGGTATCTCGGATCAGTCGATCGCGCGGCCGCGCAGGCTGCGGTTCAGCAGGTTGCGGATGCGGGCAGCGATCGTCGCGCTGACTTCCTTGCGATTGGTCTTTTCGCCATATTCGATCGTCTCGCCGAAGGAGACTTCGGCATCGATCGCGCCGCATTTCATGATGTCGGTCAGATGCGGTAGGAGCTCGATATCGCCGGGCCATGCCGCAAGCGGGCGGTGATAGCGGCCCATGGCGATACCATGCACCTGCGTATAGGCGATAGAAACCGGCTGGACCATGACGCCGCCGGTCGGGGAATGGGGCACGGCCATTGCGGCAGCGCCGAAGAGCGACGATTTGACCTCCAGCAGTCGATTACCATCCGAGGTCGTTCCCTCGGGAAAAAGCACGACGATTTCACCGTCTGCCATGCGGCCGGCGATCTCGCTCGCCTGATGGCCGGTGCGGCGCTTTTCCTCCCGCACCACGAAGACGCTTTTCTGCAGCTTGGCGAGCGTGCCGAAAATCGGCCAGTCGCGCACCTCGATCTTGGCGATGAAGGCGACGTCGGCCACGGCCGACATGACCATGATGTCCATCCACGAAGAATGGTTGGAACAGAGCATCAGCGGCCGGCGGCTCTCAAGCGTGCCGCGCACCTGAATGCGGATGCCGAGACAATAGCAGACGATACGATGCCAGCGCCGGGGCAGGGTACGCCTGAGTTTCCAGTCGAAACGCAGCGCCAGCACCTGTAGCGGCATGAGCAGGATGCTGACGACAATGATGACGGTAATGGCGAAGGCGATGCGCAGCCAGACGATCAAATGCGGCGCTCCCGGACTGCCATGATATCAGATTTCGTCTTTCTTCAGCGGGATGCCGTAGAGTTCCAGGCGGTGATCCACCAGCTTGAAGCCATGCTCGCGGGCGATCCGCTCCTGCAGCGCCTCGATCTCCGGCGAACGGAACTCGATGACGACGCCTGTCTTCAGATCGATCAGATGGTCGTGATGCTCTTCAGGCACCGTCTCGTAGCGGGAACGGCCGTCACGGAAATCGTGGCGGGCGATGATACCTGCATCTTCGAATAGCTTCACCGTACGATAGACCGTCGAAATCGAAATCTTGGCATCGACCTTGACGGAGCGGCGATAGAGTTCCTCGACATCGGGGTGATCTTCGGAGTCCTCGAGAATGCGCGCGATCACCCGGCGCTGCTCGGTCATGCGCATGCCGCGTTCAGCGCAAAGCTCCTCAAGGGTTTTGGCTACCTCAGTCATGGCTGCCTTCTCGCTATTCCTGCCGAGAAGGGAACTACCGAAGAACGCGCTTCATGACAAGCGCCGTGGAGGTAGCCCCATTGGCATCCTTATAATAGCCCTTGCGCTCACCAGCCACCTCGAAGCCAAGCTTGCGGTAAAGGCCGAGGGCGGCGGTATTGCCGTTATCGACTTCCAGGAACATGCTTTCGCCGCCACGAAGGCGTGCTTCGCGCATGGCGGCCTGCATCAGCCGCCAGCCGAGGCCGGAACGCGCGACCTTCGCCTGCACGGCGACCGTCAGGATTTCCGCCTCGCCCGCCACCTCGCGTGCCAGGATGAAGCCCGGCAGCGTCTTTTTCAGGATGGCATTGGTCTGGCGGGCGACAAAGCCGAAGACGGTGTTCTGCGAAAGCAGGCTGTGAAATTCGCCGTCACCCCAAGGGCGGGCGAAGCGCTCGCCATGCAGGACGGAAACGTCGAGGCAATCCTCCGGCTCCATGGCGACGATTTCGAATTCCGGTTTCAGCGTCAGATAGGCTTCCAGCATCGTCATACTCTTGCAATCGCATACCCGGCCTGCGGTTTGGCATCGGGTCCGCGCAGATAAAGGGGCTTCGGCTTTCCGGTATTCGGGTTCGCGGCAGCACCGAGACGCGCCACGATGGAGATCGGGAAGGAGTTGGCGTATTCGCCCGTTGCATCCGGCTTCAGGACCGGGGTTGCCGAACCGGTGATCTCGCCGTCGAAACCGGCAGCGAAAACCTGCGCTTCGGCAATGCTGACCGCACGGGGCTCATCAAGCGGTGAGCCGTCGGCTGCAAAAGACTGGAGATAGATTTCGTCCCGCTTGGCATCCATCGCCGCGAGCACTGCGTGACCAGGAGTCTTTTCGCGCTGGGCGGCCGCCATCACTTCCAGCGTGGTGATGCCGACGGCGGGAATATTGAGGGAAAGCGCAAAGCCGCGGGCTGCGGCAACACCGACGCGGATACCGGTAAAGGAGCCGGGGCCGATGGTGACCGCAAGGCGGTCGACATCCGAAAGTGCGACGCCCGCCTGATCCAGCGCGCGGTCGACGATACCCATCAGATGTTCAGCATGCCCCTTGCCGATCATGTCCGATGCCTCCCCCAGCACCGTATTCCTGCCGCTATCATAAATGGCGGCAGCGCAATCCACACCTGCCGTGTCGAGCGCCAGAACAATCATGCCATCAATTTCCGAATAAACTATTGTCGCCTATCCATAATTCCGTCTGGCCGAACCCTAGATGAACGGCCGGACGAATCTTACATTTTAAGCGGCAATCACTTCCTGCACTTCCGGAACGAAATGGCGCAGCAGGTTCTGGACGCCGTGCTTCAGCGTTGCCGTCGAAGACGGGCAGCCGGAGCAGGAACCCTTCATATTCAGGTAAACCTTGCCGTCCTTGAAGCCGCGGAAGGTGATGTCGCCGCCATCCTGGGCAACAGCCGGACGCACACGGGTCTCCAGCAGTTCCTTGATGGTGAGCACGATCGATTCGTCACCTTCATCGAAGAATTCATCGCCGGCATCAATGTCTTCCGAGAGAATGGAGGCATCGCCCATGACCGGCTTGCCGGACATGAAATGCTCCATGATCGAGCCGAGAATAGCCGGCTTCAGATGCTGCCACTCGGCATCGTCCTTGGAGACGGAGATGAAATCGTAACCGAAATAGACGCCGGTCACGCCCGGAATCTCGAAAAGACGGGCGGCGAGCGGCGAAGCCTGGGCTTCATCGGCATTGCGGAATTCGGCCGTTCCGTTTTCCATTACGACCTTGCCGGGAAGGAACTTCTGCGTTGCTGGGTTCGGCGTGGCTTCGGTCTGAATGAACATCTCGCTCTCCATGCGGCGGGCCGTGGCCTCTGCCGTCTTTAGAATTCTTCAAAAGAAAATAAGCCTATTGCCCGACCGATTCAAGAGACTGATACTCAAGAAATGGCTTAACAGAGGGCGTCGATTTCTTCATTCGTCAGCGTGTCGGGAAGCACGGTGACGGGAATGGGAAAGGCAGCTCCACGTCCTGCGACGGACGAAACCAGCGGTCCCGGTCCCTCCTTAGCGGAGCCTGCGGCAAGCACGAGGATGGCGACGTCCCTGTCTTCCTCGATCACCGCATTGATCTGCTCAGCCGAATTGCCCTCGCGGATGACGATCTCCGGTTCGATGCCAATCGTCTCGCGCACGATTTGTGCGATCTTGGCGACAGTGGCTTCCGCCTCCTCGCGGGCTTCCGCCCGCATGATCTCCTCGACGCCAAGCCATTGCTGAAAATCGCCTTCCGGGATCACATAGAGCAGAACGAGGCCGCCATTGGAATTCTTGGCGCGCCGTCCGGCATAGTGGACGGCGCGTTGGCATTCGGGTGTCCCGTCTATCACCGCCATAAATTTGCGGCGATGACCTTCGAGCCGTGAGAGTCGCTTTGATACCATGATGCGAACTCTGACACCTGAGACCAAAAATTTGCAAGCCCCCGTTTTGCACGGGAGCTCTGCATGTCGATCGGACTAGTAGAGGAAGCCGATGATCTCGCGAAGTTCGCGCATCGTCACGTCGGCGCGTGCCCTTGCGCGTTCATTGCCGTTGCGCAGAATCGCGTCGATATGGCTCGTGTCGTTCATCAGGCGGCGCATTTCGCCTGTTATCGGCGACAGCACCTGGACAGCGAGATCAATCAGCGCCGGCTTGAAGACGGAGAACTGCTGGCCGCCAAATTCAGCGAGCACCTGTTCCCTCGTCTTGTCGGCGAGTGCGGCATAGATCGAGACGAGGTTTTCAGCCTCCGGCCGGTTTTCGAGACCGGCGATTTCGCTCGGCAAGCCATCCGGATCGGTCTTGGCCTTGCGGATTTTCTTGGAGATCGCCTCCTCATCGTCCATCAGGTTGATGCGCGAAAGATCCGACGGATCGGACTTCGACATCTTCTTCGTGCCGTCGCGCAGCGACATGACGCGCGGTGCCGGTCCGCCGATCAGCGGTTCGACCATCGGGAAATAGGCATGTACCGGCTCGTTGCCGACGGTGATGTCGATCCCGTAATTCGTCTTGTGGATATGCGAGGCGTAATCGAGATTGAACTTCATCGCGATGTCGCGCGTCAGCTCGAGGTGCTGCTTCTGATCCTCGCCGACGGGCACATGCGTGGCGCGGTAGACGAGAATGTCGGCAGCCATCAGGCTCGGATAGGCGTAGAGACCGAGCGAGGCCTGCTCGCGGTCCTTGCCGGCCTTGTCCTTGAACTGCGTCATGCGGTTCATCCAGCCGAGGCGGGCGACACAATTGAAGATCCAGGCGAGTTCGGCGTGCTGCGGTACGGCGGACTGATTGAAGACGATATGCTTTTCAGCGTCGATGCCGGAAGCGATGAAGGCGGCTGCGATCGAGCGCGTCTGCGACAGCATGTCCTCGTGGACGAGCTGTGCGGTCAGCGCATGAAGATCGACGACGCAATAGATGCAGTCGTTGCCGTCCTGGAGCTGCACGAAGCGGCGGATCGCGCCGAGATAATTGCCGAGATGCAGATTGCCCGTCGGCTGAACGCCGGAGAATACGAGCTTCTTGAATTCGCCCATGATGTTGTCCTCGATTAGGCTGGTGGAGGGCCCCAGGGCCAAAGGCCCATGTTGCTAACGCGGGCGCTTATGCACGCGCTCCCGGTCGCAATCAAGAGGCGGTGGGCGCAGCGTGTTGAATGAGGTCGAAGGTGTTGCCGTAAGGATCCGAAAAGACCGCAACGGTGCCGTAAACCTCATGTCGCGGTTCCTCCAGAAAGTGAACGCCGGCATCAAGCATCGCTGTGTGATCGCGCCCAAAATCGTCGGTCTTGAGGAAGAAGCCGACACGCCCGCCGGTCTGATTTCCGACAGCAGCTCGCTGCGCTTCATTTGCCGCCTGCGCCAGTAGAAAGGCCGCGCCATCCCCGCCCTTTGGCTTGACGACGAGCCAGCGCTTGCCTTCCGGCTGTACTTCGTCTTGAAGGCATTCGAAGCCGAGGACCTCACAATAGAAGGCTTTGGCGCGGTCATAATCATCGACAACGAGGGTGACGAGAAACAGGGATTGGATCATGAGATCTCCAGATTCGGACGTTTATTCCATCTATATGCAGAAAAGTGCCCGGTTTTACGCCAAATTGATCAGTGTGTTTAGCTAAAACTGAGTATAAAATTTCACAGAAAAGCTTTCTTTGAACTGAAAATCCTCTCGCCGGGCTGACGGCCCAAGGGGCCGTCGGGACAACCGATCGGAGGGACCATGCAGAACGCTAGTTTGCTCGCCATGGCAGGCCTTTTCGCCCTACAATCAGCAACGACGGCCGTCGGTCAAGATAATCGACGGCAGACCAGTCAACTTCCCAAATACGAGATGCGTATTGCTTACACGATGCAGACCGTCAGCGTTCGCGCCGGCTGTTTCCCGGAGCGATTGCGGGTGGTCTTGTCGCATATCGCGGCAAAGACCGGACGACGGCCGATGATAACTTCGGGCTTCCGGCCACATCCCCGCCGCCACGGTTCCATGCACGGGAAATGCCTTGCGGCTGATATCCGGATTCCCGGCGTGTCAGAGCGCACGATCGTCGCCGCTGCGAAAACCGCACCGGGCATCGGAGGGATCGGCACCTATTGCAATGGCATCGTCCACGTCGATGTCGGGCCGCAGCGACGATGGGTGGATTGCTAAAGCAATTCCAGCAAAACTGCGCAGCGGCTTCGCGTCCGGAATTGCGAAAAAAGGGCGCTAGGCATCTTTCGCCGGCGCCGGCTTGCGGTTGAGGTTGCGTCGGATCATGCCGAGGTCCGCCCCGCCGATCAGGAAGGCGGTCGCGAAATAGACGACCATCGAAATCGCAATCAGCAGACCAAGCGTGCCGACCTTGGTCAGAAGCGGTGCGCCCGAGGCAAGCCAGGGCGCCCAGTGCTGCTTGAGGTAGAAGATGACCGCGCCCATGACGGCAGAGGCGACGACCAGCAGGACGGCGCGTTTGGCAAGCGCCCATTCCCATGTGAGATGGCCGCGGCGCAGAAGTGTCGTGAAGAGCAGGACGGTGCTGATCCAGCCGGCCGTGGCTTCGGCCACCGCGATGCCGGGCGCGCCGATATAGGGAAAGAGCGTCAGCGCCGTTGCACAGTTGACCGCGACGGCAACCGCAGAGAAACGCATGGGCGTCTTGGTGTCCTCGCGGGCATAAAAGCCCGGCTGCAGTGCTTTGATCAGCACGAAAGCCGGCAGGCCGATGCCGTAGATGGCGAGAATCGAGCCGACGATGAACGTGTTCTCCTGGTGGAAGGCGCCACGCTCATAGAGCACGCGGATGATCTCGTCGGAGAGAATCCAGAGCGCGAAGGCGGCAGGAATCGTCATGAACAGCACGAATTCGATCGAGCGGTTCTGCAGATAGCCCGCTTCGCGCAACGCCCCGCCCTTGAGTGCGCGGGCGAGTTCGGGCAGCAGCACCACACCGACGGCGACGCCGACGACGCCGAGGGGAAGCTGGTAGATTCGGTCGGCATATTGCAGGGCTGCAATAGCGCCTTCGCGCGAAGAGGCGATTGCCTGGCCGATGAGCTGGTTGATCTGCGTAATACCGCCTGTGACGGCCGCGGGAACGGCAAGGATCAGCAGCCGCTTGACGTTCGGTGTCATCTTCGGGAAGCGGAAGCCGATGCTCATGCCGGCATGCAGGACACCGAGATAGACGACGGCGAGCTGCAGAACGCCGGCTGCCAGCACGCCCCAGGAAAGATACCAGGCCGTCGTCAACGGTTCGGCGCCGGTATAGAGCGCGTAGAACAGCGCGCCGATCATCACCACATTGAGGAAGATAGGCGCGACGGCCGCGGCGAAGAAGTGATGCAGCGAATTCAGCATGCCGCTCATCATCGCCGTCAGAGACATGCACATGAGATAAGGGAACATCACTGCCGCCATGCGGATGGTGATGTCGAATTTCTCGGGGTCATCAGCAAAACCCGGCGCGATGACGAAGCGCACAAGCAGCGGCATGGAAAGCTCCATCACGATGGTGATGAGCAGCAGGACGGAGAACAGGACACCGAAGACTTCTTCCGAAAAGCGCTTAGCACCATCAGTGCCGTTCGCCTCGATCTCCTTGGCGAAGAGCGGCACGAAGGCGGCGTTGAAAGCGCCTTCGGCAAAGAGCCGGCGGAAGAGGTTAGGGAAACGGAAGGCGGCATAGAAAACGTCGGCCATCGGCCCGGTGCCGAGAGCGGCGGCCATCAGCGTTTCGCGGGCAAAACCGAAGATGCGGCTTCCGAGCGTGGCGCCGCCGACCGTGGCGAATTTCTTGACGAGGCTCATGCGGGGAAATCGGCTTTCTTTTCGGCGGCGGTAGCGGCAGGGGCGATGATCCCTGATGGCATGCGTTCGCGCAGTTCGTCCTGCTCCTCGGCCATGACCGCTTTCATACGGGCAGTGATATTGGCGCGCTTGCTATCACCGGAGATCTTCTGGCCGACAAGATCGGTGACGTAGAAAGTATCGATCACTTTTTCACCGAAGGTGGTGATGCGGGCCGACTGGATGTCGAGCGACAGATCGGACAGGACGGCAGTCATTTCCGACAGCAGGCCGGGCCGATCGAGGCATTCCACCTCGATGACCGTGAACTTGTTCGACAGGCTATTGGTGATCGCCACCGACGGCGGAATGATGAAGGCCTTGCTCTTCTTGCGGTTCTTCGCGCGGGTGGCGATCACATCGGGAAGGCGCTTGCGGCCTGACAGCACGTCCTCGATCATCCGGCCGATCGTGCCGGCGCGGCGAAGCTCGTCCTCGTCGTTCGGAAACTCGCGGCTGACATGGATCGTATCGAGCGCCCGGCCATCCGAGGTCGTGAAGATCTGCGCATCGACGATGTTGGCGCCGGCTGCCGCACAGGCCCCGGCAATGACGGCGAGCAGGCGCGGATGGTCGGGCGAGAGAACGGTAATTTCGGTGATCGCGTGGAAGCTGTCGGTGCGCACTGTGGTTGCCAGCGCCTGGCCGGCTTTGTCCGCCTGGCGGATGAAATGCGCATGGCGGATCTGGTCTTCCAGCGGCACGGAGAGCAGATAGGGCTGGTAATGCAGCTTGGCGTAGGTGCGGCGATCCTTCTGTGGCCAGTCGGCAAGCGCCGCATAAAGCGCTTCGGCGGCAGCCTGGGCGCGCTCCTTGCGGGACACTTCCGAGAAGCCGCCGGCAAGCAGCAGTTCCGTCTCGTAATAGAGCGTGCGCAGCAACTGGCCCTTCCAGCCGTTCCACACACCCGGCCCGACGGCGCGGATGTCGCAGATCGTCAGGATCATCAGCATCTTCAGGCGGTCGAGAGACTGAACACGGTCGGCAAAGTCGGTGATCGTCTTGCGGTCCGTCAGGTCGCGCGTCTGGGCGACCATCGACATCGTCAGATGTTCTTCGATCAGCCAGACGACGATCTCGGTCTGCTTCTGCGACAGGCCAAAGCGGGCACTGAGCTTGCGGGCGACGCGCGCGCCGGCGATCGAATGGTCTTCCTGGCGGCCCTTGGCGATATCGTGCAGCAGTACGGCGACATAAAGCGCCTCGCGATCCTCGATATGCGGCATCAACTTGTTGGCGAGCGGATGCAGCTCCTCCGCCTTGCCTTTGTCGATCTCCGAGAGAACATCGATGGCGCGGATCAGGTGCTCGTCGACTGTGTAGTGATGATACATGTTGAACTGCATCATCGCGACGATCTTGCCGAATTCGGGAATGAACCGGCCAAGCACGCCAGCCTCGTTCATGCGCCGCAGGATGAGGGCGGGGTCGCGCTTGGAGGTGAGGATCGACAGGAAAAGCCGGTTGGCCTCGTCATTCTCGCGCAGGTCGTTGTTGATGAGGCCGAGCGAACGCGTGACGCGCTTCAGCGCATCGGGATGGAATTCCAGCCCGTTGATATCGGCCACATGGAACAGGCGGATGATGCTGACCGGATCGCGCTTGAAGACATCGGGATTGGCAAGCGTAATGCGGCCACGATCTTCGACGAACTCGACGCTGCCGGGGATCTTGCGATTGCGGTGGGTAAAGCGGTTGATGACGCCCGTCAGACCGGGGATTGACTTCGCCTGCTGGTCTTCGAGCGCGGCGCAGAGGATGCGCGTCAGGTCGCCGACATCTTTAGCCACCAGGAAGTAGTGTTTCATGAAACGCTCGACGGCCGAAAGGCCGGGGCGGGAATGATAGCCGAGCGCCTCGGCGATCTCGCGCTGGATATCGAAGGAAAGACGTTCCTCCGCTTTCCCGGTCAGGAAATGCATGTGGCAGCGCACGGCCCAGAGAAAGTCGTCGGCCTTCTCCAGAAGCCGGTATTCCTGCTTCGACAGCACGCCGAGCGGCACCAGATCCGCCGGGTCGCGAACATGATAATAATATTTCGAAATCCAGAAGAGCGTATGCAAGTCGCGAAGGCCACCCTTGCCCTCCTTGACGTTCGGCTCGACGAGATAGCGCGTGTCGCCGGCCTTGCGGTGGCGTTCGTCGCGTTCGGCAAGCTTGGCGGCAATGAATTCCGGCCCCGTGCCGGTGACGATTTCCTTGTCGAAGCGGGCTTCCAGCTCCGTCTCTAGCGACTTCAGGCCGCAGATGTAGCGCATCTCCAGGATGGCGGTGCGGATCGTCATGTCGGATTTGGAAAGCGCGATACATTCCTCGATGGTGCGGGTCGCGTGGCCGACCTTGAAGCCCATGTCCCACAGCATATAGAGCATGAACTCGACGGCTTTATGCGTCTCTTCCGCTGGCTTCGGCAGGAAGAGGAAGAGCAGATCGATATCGGAACCCGGTGCCAGTGTGTCGCGCCCGTAGCCGCCGACTGCGGTGACCGCGAATTTGTCCTTCTGCTTCGGAAAGACATGCGCCGTGGCGAAATTGTAGAGAATGGTGATGATCTGGTCCTGCAGCCAGGAAATGCGGTGGGCACAATCAAGCCCGCCGCCCTGGGCGTCAAGCAGTTCGCGCGCCTTCTTGCGTCCTTCGACGCTGGCTTTCTTCAGAGCGGCAAGAAGATCGTTCCGCAGCACGTCGGGACGGTTGCGGTTGGCTTCGGCAATGGCATCACATTGCCCCTGCAGCAATTCCACATCGAGGATTTCGGAGAAATCGATGTCGTGCGTCGCCATCGGCCGGGGGCTTACCTCTTCGGTCCGGGTCGCTTGCTCATGGCGCGCCTCTTGTTTGATCTGCATGCGCTATAGCCTCTTTGCCCGCGGATTGACACAGGTCTCCATATTCCATGAACCTTTAAATTTGGCGAAATGGTGTTGGCAAGCCGTCGGCCGCGGACGCTTTGCCGCAAGTCCTTAGGCTGAAGCCTGCGTCAGCAGCGTATCGAGAACCTGCCGCGTTTCACTCATGATGCCATTGAGCGTCGCCTTGTCGCATTCGCGGTATCCGGCGTCAATGATTGCACTGCTGAGCTCGCCGATCTTCAAGCAGGAGCCGGTAATCTTCGCCATGCCGATCGGCGTATTCCAGCCGCGCGCCTCCAGATTACCATCAGATTGTTTCATAATCTCCAGCATCGAGACGATGACGGAGAGGCGCTGGGTTTCCTGAAGCAGTTTTTCCATGAACATCGGGGAATTCCTACTTCATCTTTTTCTTGAGATCGTAGAGCGCATCGAGCGCCTCGCGCGGTGTCATATCGTCGAGGCTCATCGCCTTCAGGGCCTCCTCGACCTTGGACGGCCCGCGGGTCGCCTCCTCGCGGCGCACTGCGACCTGGAAGAGCGGCAAGTCGTCGATCAGCTGGCTTGCCGGGTTCTTGCGGTCGGCATCCTCAAGACGGGTCAGCACGTCCCGCGCCCGCGCCACGACCGAGGCCGGCAGGCCGGCGAGCCGCGCGACCTGAATGCCGTAGGACCGGTCGGCTGCCCCTGGACCGACCTCATGCAGGAAGATCACGTCGCCGTCCCATTCCTTCACGCGCATCGTTGCGTTCGATAGCCGGGCAAGCTTTTCGGAAAGCACGGTCAGCTCATGGAAATGCGTCGCGAAAAGCCCGCGGCAGCGGTTGGCTTCATGCAGATGCTCGACAGCAGCCCAGGCGATGGAAAGACCGTCGAAGGTCGCAGTACCCCGGCCAATCTCGTCGAGAATGACCAGCGAGTGCTCGCTCGCCTGATTGAGGATCGCCGCAGTCTCGACCATCTCCACCATGAAGGTGGAACGCCCGCGCGCCAGATCGTCGGATGCGCCGACGCGCGAGAACAGCCGGTCGACGATGCCGATATGCGCTGACGTCGCCGGCACGAAGGAGCCCATCTGCGCAAGAATGGCGATCAGCGCATTCTGGCGCAGGAACGTCGATTTACCGCCCATGTTCGGGCCGGTCAGCAGCCAGATCGCGCCATCCTTACCATCGGAGACGGGCGACAGATCGCAATTATTGGCGACGAAAGGACCGATGGACTGGCGCCGCAGTGCCTGTTCGACGACGGGATGGCGCCCACCCTCGATCGCAAACATCTTCGAGCCGTCGACCAGCGGCCGGCAATAGGCCTGCTCTTCGGCAAGGAGTGCCAGACCTGCAGCGACATCGATGACGGCAAGCGCCCGTGCGCCAGCCTTGATCGCTTCAGCCTCGGCAACGGTCGCTTCCGCCATCCGGTCGAAAGCTTCGAGCTCGATCTGCAGCGCGCGGTCGGCGGCGTTAGCGATGCGGCTTTCGAGATCGGCAAGCTCCGTCGTGGTGAACCGCATGGCATTTGCCATCGTCTGGCGGTGGATGAAGCGGGCCTTCGCCTCCGCCGTATCGGTCATCGGTCCGGCATTGCCGGCGGTGACCTCGATGAAGTAACCGAGGATATTGTTGTGCTTGATCTTCAGCGATTTGATGCCGGTCTCTTCGGCATATTGCAGCTGCAGGCCTGCAATGACCCGGCGCGACTGGTCGCGCAGCGCCCGAACCTCGTCGAGGCCGGCATTGGCGCCGTCGCGCAGGAAGCCGCCATCGCGTTTTAAGAGCGGCAGTTCCTCGGCGAGGTTTTCGGCAAGCAAGGTTTCGAGCTCGCACGGTAGAGCCTGCAGTCCCGTACGCGCCTGTTCCAACTCCTCCGGCAGCATCGCGCTTCCCAGCAGATCGGCGATATGCGTGGCAGCGCCGAGTCCCTGGCGGATCGCCCAGAGATCACGCGGACCGCCGCGGTCGAGCGCCAGGCGCGAGAGCGCCCGCGGCATGTCGGGTACGTGTTTCAGTGCATCGCGCAGGTCGCCACAGAGCGAGGGTTCCTGCATCAGGAAGCTTATCGAATCCAGGCGCTCGTTGACGCGGGCGGGATCGGTGAGCGGCGACATCAGTCTTTCGGCAAGCAGCCGCGCTCCGCCACCGGTGGTCGTGCGGTCGATCGCCTTCAGCAGCGCACCGTTGCGATCACCGGAGAGTGTGCGCACAAGTTCCAGATTGGCGCGAGTGGCCGGATCGATGAACAGCGTCGAGGCGCCGCTCTCCCGTTCCGGTCTGCCGAGCGGCGGCCGTTCGGCAATCTGCGTCTTCTCCACATAGGCGATGGCGGCTGCCGCGGCTGCAAGCTCGGCGCGCGAGAAACTTCCAAAACCGTCGAGCGTCGAAACGTCGAAGTAGCGCGCTATACGGGTTTCTGCCGTCGCGCTGTCGAAAAGCACAGCCGGTTGTGGAACGGCGGTGCGGCCGAGTACATCGAAGACCGATTTCAGTTCGCCGTCATAAAACATCGTATCCGGTACGATGAGTTCGCGCGGATCGATGCGCAGGATATCGGCGAGCAGTCGCGATGCATCGGTTTCCGCCAACCGGAAGACGCCGGTGGAAATATCGATCCAGGCAAGCGCCAGCACCGGCTCGGAAGAACCGCGGATACGCGACAGAGTCATCAGATAGTTCGATTCCGAGGGCGAAAGCAGCTTCTCCTCGGTAATAGTGCCCGGTGTGACGAGGCGGACGACATCGCGCTTGACGACGGATTTCGCCCCCCGCTTCTTGGCTTCCGCCGGGTCTTCCACCTGCTCGCAGACGGCGACGCGATAGCCGAGCGCAATCAGCTTCTGCAGATAATCGTCGGCCGCATGCACAGGCACGCCGCACATCGCAATATCCTGCCCCATATGCTGGCCGCGCTTGGTGAGCGTGATGCCGAGCGCGCGCGAAGCCTCGAGCGCATCCTCGAAGAACAGCTCGTAGAAATCGCCCATGCGATAGAAGAGCAGCGAATCCGGATTGTTCGCCTTGATCTCGATAAACTGTTCCATCATCGGCGTCGCCGAGGCGCGGCTTTCTTCAGTCGCGAGCTCGGCTGCCGAGAAGGCTTCGTTTCTGATGTCTATTCGTGCGTTCACGGAGGTGCAGTTTTTCCCAAAAAAACAGGTGCCAACCCTATCCGCGCGCCGCTATAGATGACAACAGCAATTGGGGAAGAGGAAAACGTCACCCACAGACGTTTGGAGGAGGCATGTCCCAGATGGAGAAGAAAGAACGGCCGGTGACCTCTGTTACCGATCAGGAAGCGCTCGAATTTCACGCGATGGGTCGGCCCGGCAAGCTGGAGATCAACCCGACCAAGCCGATGGCGACGCAGCGCGACCTCTCGCTGGCCTATTCTCCCGGTGTCGCGGTGCCGGTCAAAGCCATCGCCACCGATCCGGCCACGGCCTATGATTATACGACCCGCGGCAATATGGTTGCCGTCATTTCCAATGGCACGGCCATTCTCGGTCTCGGCAATCTCGGCGCGCTTGCCTCCAAGCCGGTCATGGAAGGCAAGTCCGTACTCTTCAAGCGTTTCGCCGATGTCGATTCCATCGACCTTGAAGTCGATACGGAAAATGTCGACGAATTCATCAACTGCGTGCGTTTCCTCGGGCCGTCCTTCGGTGGCATCAATCTGGAAGACATCAAGGCGCCGGACTGTTTCGTCATCGAAAGCCGACTGCGCGAACTGATGGATATTCCTGTTTTCCATGACGATCAGCACGGCACCGCGATCATTGCCGCCGCCGGCCTTATCAACGCGCTGGAACTGACCGGCCGCGATCTCAAGACCACCAAGCTCGTCTGCAACGGCGCGGGCGCCGCCGCCATCGCCTGCGTAGAGCTCATCAAGTCGATGGGCTTTGCGCCTGAGAACATCATCCTCTGCGATACCAAGGGCGTCATCTATCAGGGTCGTACCGAAGGCATGAACCAGTGGAAATCGGCGCATGCGGCAAAGACCGATACCCGCACGCTCGAAGAAGCCATGAAGGGCGCAGACGTCGTTTTCGGCCTGTCGCAGAAGGGCGCCTTCTCCGAGGAGATGATCCGCTCCATGGCCGACCGGCCAGTCATCTTCGCCATGGCCAACCCCGACCCGGAAATTACGCCCGAGGAAGTTGCTCGTGTTCGTGATGACGCCATTATGGCGACCGGCCGTTCGGACTATCCGAACCAGGTCAACAACGTGCTGGGCTTTCCCTATATCTTCCGCGGCGCCCTCGATGTCCGCGCCTCGACCATCAATGATGCGATGAAGATTGCCGCTGTGAAGGCACTCGCCAGCCTTGCCCGTGAAGACGTGCCCGATGATGTTGCGGCTGCCTATCAGGGCAATCGTCCGCGTTTTGGTGCGCAATACATCATCCCGGTTCCCTTCGATCCGCGCCTGATATCCGCCATTCCGGCCGCCGTTGCCGAAGCGGCGATCGAAAGCGGCGTCGCCCGCAAGATCATCACCGACATGGCCGGCTACAAGCGAGAACTGTCGGCCCGCCGCGACCCGATCGCCTCCACGCTTGCCAGCCTCTATGAGCGCGTGCGCCGCCATCCGAAGCGCGTGGTCTTTGCCGAGGCCGAAGAAGAGCAGGTGATGCGCGCCGCCATGTCTTACGCCAATCAGCAGCTTGGCACCGCGATCCTGCTCGGCCGCGAGGATCTGATCCGTGCAACGGCCGAACGCGCAGGCATCGACCTCAATCGTCCAGGCCTCGAGATCGTCAACGCCCGTATCTCGACCCGCGTCGAGGCCTATATCGATTATCTCTATGCCCGCCTGCAGCGGAAGGGCTATTTGCACCGCGACGCGCAGCGCCTGATCCATAATGACCGCAACCATTTTGCTGCCACCATGGTGGCGCTTGGCGATGCCGATGGCATGGTGACGGGCATCACCCGCAACTATTCGACGGCACTCGAAGATGTGCGCCGCTGCATCGACCATAAGCCGGGCCATCGAGTGATCGGCGTGTCGATCGCGCTTTGCCGCGGCCGCACGGTCTTCGTTGCCGACACTGCGGTTCACGATATGCCGACGGCCGAGGAGCTTGCCGATATTGCCGAGGAGGCCGCAGGTCTCGCGCGTCGCATGGGCTACCAGCCGCGCGTCGCGTTGCTCGCCTATTCCACCTTCGGCCATCCCTCGGGGGAGCGTTCCGAGCGCGTCCGCGAAGCTGTGAAGATCCTCGACAAGCGTCGCGTCGATTTCGAGTATGATGGCGAAATGGCCGCCGACGTTGCCCTGAACCGTAAGGTGATGGAACAATATCCTTTCTGCCGCCTCTCCGGTCCGGCCAACGTCCTCGTCATGCCGGCATTCCACTCGGCATCGATCTCGACGAAGATGCTGCAGGAACTCGGCGGCTCGACGGTCATCGGACCCATCCTCGTCGGCCTCGACAAGGCGGTGCAGATCACCTCGATGGGCGCCAAGGACAGCGATATCGTCAACATGGCTGCGATTGCGGCCTATGCTGCCGGTTCCTGATAAGTAATAGAGGCGGACCGCTAGTGTGGTCCGCCTCAGACGAGCTTAGCCTGCAAAAGCGATCAGATTTCCATCCGGATCGCATACGATGAATGTTCGCGCGCCCCAGGGTTCCAGCCTCAGCGGCTGATGAAACGGAACGCCGTTTGCGGTGTATTCGAGAAAAAGCGCCTTCACGTCATCAAGCGTAATCGTCGCCGAGAGGATATCCCTCTCGCGCTGGCGAAGCTCCGGATGGAAGGCCGGCATGTCAACGTGCCGGAGATTGAGCCTCGCCGCACCGCGAACGACCTGCGCATAAAAGGGCGGTTCGCCATAAATGAAGGCGAGGGCGAAGCCGAGCTTCTGTGTGTAGAAATCGCAGGCGGCCTGGATATCGCTCACGAAAAGCTGCGGCTGGGCATCGAGCAGCGTCGGTTGGGATGTGGATTTTTGTTCGGCTGTTGCACTCATGTCGGCGAGACCCTTTTTCAGCGCCGCCCAGCTTTCGAATCCCTGCTGCGCCGCCACCAGTTCCTGCGCATCCGCAAGCTTGAACTCAAGCTCGAGGATTTGCCGGTCACTGAGATGGCGGTAGCGGGCAAGCCAATAGCGGATTTCCGCTGCAACAGGATAATAACGATCCTGATGCCACCGTTTGAACCGCTTAGCTTTCTTCCTGAGATTTTCGAAATTCGGCATGGCGCAAGGTTTTGATGTTGTAGGCGGGCATAGCCCAGCCGGCACCATTGCCGATGCGCCCTACTGAAAACGCCGAAAGAGAATGAATTGGCGAGGCACCGCCGTCAAGCGGCAGCCATCAGCTTGCAAAACGGCCTGCATCCGCACCGTAATAATTGAGATACCGGTCGGAAATGCTTGATATCGGCAGCACGATCAGCACGTCGGTCGTGTTGAACGCCTGATCGACGACAGCGTGGGAGCCGACCATTGCGCCGAGGCGCAGGTAACCCTTGATGAGCGGAGGCAGCGCCATCAGCGCCCTTTTCGGGTTGACACCTTCAGCCGGCATCAGATCCATGTCGCGCGCCAGATGCGGCAGCGCGCCGACGGCCCATTCATCCTTGGCGAGTACGTTGTGATAGAGGAAGGAGAGAGCCAGCGCATGACTCTCCGGTTGAACACCCGGGAAGGAAGCGCAGCCGAACATGGCGCTCATGCCGTGCTTCAGCGCGTAAGCCCAATTGCCCTGCCAGAGCAGTTCGACGATGCGCTTGGTGCGGTATTCCGGCAAAACGCAGGAGCGACCGAGCTCCATGAAGCGCTTGTCGGGGTGGCGGGCAATGAGCTCGTTGATCGCAAATTCCGAAGCCGAGTAAAAACCGCCATTGGCCATGGCGACGTCCTGTCTGAGCAGGCGGTAGGTACCGACGATCTGGTCTTCGGCATCGCCCTCGATCGAGCGGTCGAGAACGAGGAGATGGTCGCAGAAGGCGTCATAGGCATCGAAGTCCCGCTCGCGGCGCATGGCGTCCGCTGGCAGCTGAGCCTTCATTTCCTCGACGAAAACGCGGTAGCGCACGGCCTGCGAGGCACCGATCTCACGCGCGCTGCGGGCAAGGCGGGTCTCTAAATTGCCGATGCGGCCGAGAATATCGCCTTCCTTCGGTGCGGCCGTCGATGGCCGAGCGGCCTCGGCAGTGGCGTCACAATTAAGGATGTCAACAGACATGGCGATTCTCCCGTCTCCGGCCTATCACACGCCATAAAACACTTATGTACGACAGGAAAGTGACATACCGAATTTGTGCACGCAAGAAACGTGCCGTTTTCCCCAGCTTTAGCGCGCCTCAGCCCGGCGGGCTGAAAGAGCAACAACCGCCTGTACTTCGGTGAGCAGCCTGACCGGATCCACCGGTTTCACCATGACGCGATTGGCGCCGTTGAGCAAGACCTGTCGCCGCGATTCGTCGCTCTTGTCCGCAGTCAAAACGATGACCGGAACCGGCTGAAGATCGAGCCTTCGTTCGTGCCCGCGCAGGCGTCCGAGCATGTCGATACCGTTGCCGCCGGGCATGGAGAGATCGCTGATGATAATATCGGGCCTGTCGTCACCAAGCGCACAATCGAGCAGAGTTTCGAAATCATCCACATGCCTGACGGAGTGGCCGCCTTTTTCCAGCATGACGCGTACCAGCATGGCGTTGATCGGATCGTCCTCGCCCAGGAGGACGGAAAGGCCGTTGCCCACCGCCGTCCGTTCTGCAATGGACGGGCCGAGGCCGGGCTGGTTGTCGTTCAGAACATCGCGCTTCTCCATGCCACGCATGCGTCCGCGCAGCACGTCGATCAGCGACTGCTCGCGCAGCGGCCGGATCAGCCACGCATCGAAGAGGTCGAGCGAATAGGAGTTACGCTCTTCCGGATTGACGAGCAGCACCTTGCGCAGGCCGAGTGCCGCGATCTCCGTGCGATCGGCGATATGCAGCGAGAATTCCTCGGACATGCGGTGATCGACGATGATATCGGTCGGCCGGTCGCCGCTGCGGGCGAGGGCCAGCAGGCTCTCGCGCGCCGCCTCGCCGCCAGCGACGAGGTGGCAGCGCCCGCCGAGCGTCGTGATCGTCTCGGCAATCGCCGTGCGCGCTGCACCCGCCGGGGCAAGCAGCACGATGCTGTTTCCCGCCAGCAGTGCATTCCTGGTGGCTTTATCCTCTTCCGAAAGTTCGACGGGGAAGCGAATGGTGAACTGGCTGCCCTTGCCCCTCTCGCTTGCAACTGTCAGCGAACCGTCGAATTCACGCATGATGCGGGCGGAGATTGCAAGGCCGAGGCCTGTGCCGTTGCTCTTCTGGGCAAGCGAGCCGCCCTGTTCGAATTCCCCGAATATGCGCGCCTGTTCCTCCGCCGTCATGCCAGGCCCGGTATCGTTGACGGTAATCGACAGCTCGCCAGCCGCCCTGGAGACACGGATGAAGACGCCGCCGGTCTGCGTGAATTTCACCGCATTGCCGATGACATTGAAAAGCACCTGCCGCAGCCGCGCCGGATCGAAGCTCATCAGCTCCGGCACATCGGCAGAGACCGTAGCGCCGATCTCGATACCCTTTTCATGGGCGCGGTGCGCCAGCATTTCCACGACGCTTTCGACCAGCTTGCGCAGCGATTCCGATCTCGGGCGGAGTTCGAAACGGCCGACCTCGATAGTGGAGAAGTCGAGCAGATCCTCGACCAGCTGCGTCAGCGCGTGGCCGGACTGGCGGATGCTGGTCAGATAGTTCTGCTGTTCCTGCGTCAGCTTCGTTTCAGAAATCAGATGCGCCATGCCGAGAATGCCTGACAGAGGCGTGCGGATTTCGTGGCTAACCGTGGCGAGCAGCCGCGATTTGGCGGCGCTGTTATATTCTGCCTTCTGCCGTGCCTCCTCGCGGCTTTCGGCGGCAAGCCGCTCTTCGGTCACGTCGCGCGCGATGCTCTGCAGAAGCAGGCGTCCGTTTGCCGGATCACGGGTCACGACATCGTGCCAGAGAAAGATGCGCTGTCCTGCCGGTGTCGAAATCTCCACATCGTATCGATGCGGCTGCGGGCCAGGACGGAAGGCAAGGCCGATCTCCTCACAGGTCTGGCCTTCGGGTTTGGCGCGCCCGGTGAGGCTGCGGAACGTCTCGTTGGTGCTGATGATGCGCCGGTCCATCATGCGGGTGACGACGATATCGCCGAGCACGTCATGGACCGTGCCGAGCAGGCCGGTTGCATCGACGCGTTCCGTCGTCTCCGGGCTACGGCCGCCGGGCCGGTTTCCGTTCCTGAAAAGAAGGGCAAGATAGCCTGCAATCGCGGCGATCAGGATGAGGCCGAGGACTGCCATGAGCGGACCGCCCCAATGAGAAAGCAATAGCAGCAGGATCGCCGAAATGAGACCTGCTCCGCCGAGCCAATGAAAGAGCAATGGATGCACGGAGCGAAGGGTAGCCGGCGACGTCAATTCACCCGCCGTCCGGCCTCGATAGGCCCTAACGGCGGCTCCGCCGAATGCGGCGGACAATCGTTCCTGTAGCTGCGCCATACTCTGCATGCAGTTCAGCTAACATATTGCCCGTTCCGAATGTTTTCAGGAATCCGCTAAAAATTTAGTGATCCGCCTTTTTCGGCTTCTGCAGCATCTCATCGAGAATGACGCAGCCGGCGCCGACAGTGATGAAACTGTCAGCGAGATTGAATACGGCGAAAGACCAGGTTTCTGTGTGGAAGAGGATGTAGTCGATCACGTGGCCATAGGCGAAACGGTCGATGAGATTGCCGATCGCCCCCGCAATGATGAGCGCATAACCAAGATGCGCCAGCCAGCGGTCCTTCGCGGTGCGATGCCAGAGATAAAGCACGAAGGCGACGATGATCAGACGCATCCCCACGATGAACCAGCCGTCCATGCCCGACAGCATCGAGAAGGCGACGCCGAGATTGTAGGTGCGGTAGAGCGCCAGCATCGGAATGACGGGAATGGCTTCCTGCAGCGGCAGGTAATGATCGACGGCGATCTTGACGATCTGGTCGAGGATGACGGCGATCACGATGAAGATCAGGATCGGCAGCGGTCGCGAAAAGAGCGCCGGGCGTGCGGTCGCAAGATCGGTCATTTGCCCTCGGACAGTGAGAGGAGATGGCGGCGTGCCTCGAAAAGCATGACGGCGGTGGCAACGGCGAGATTGAGGGAATCGGCGCGGCCCTGCTGCGGAATGCGGGCAAGCGCATCGGCTTCGTTGGCAAGCTGGTCCGGCAGGCCGGATTGCTCGTTGCCCATCAACAGCACGACCGGTTTTTTCTTGTAATCGATCGTGCGGTAATCGACCGAGCCGGCAAGGTGGGTCGCAACGACGGAAACACCAGCATGCTTCTTCCAGGCGGTGAATTCCTCTGCCGTCGCATGGGCAACCGGAACGGCAAAGACCGAGCCCATGGTGGCCCGCACTGTTTCCAGCGAGAAGGGATCGGTCGTCTCGCCGACAAGGATGACGCCGGAAGCGCCGGCCGCATCGGCCGTGCGGATGATTGTTCCGAGATTGCCGGGATCGCGCACGCGGTCGAGCGCTACCCAGGTTTCGCCATCCTTCGGCTTGACATCCCTCAGCTTCGTCCAGCGTGTTTCGAAAATGCCGACCACCATCTGCGGATTGTCGCGCCGGGTGATCGAGGAGATCACCTTCTCGTTAACTTCAAGCACGAGCCCGCCGGAGGCTACGGTCTTTGCTGCCATCTGCTCGACGAGCGGTTTGCCCTTGGCAGCTTTGGCGTAGACAAGCGTGCGGATCGTCCAGCCGAGCTCAATTGCATCGATGACGAGCTTCAGCCCTTCAGCCATGAAGGTGCCGCTCTCTTCGCGCGACTTCTTGTTGGTCAGCGCCTTGATGTCTTTGATGATCGGATTGGCAAGCGAGGTGACTTCCTTCACCTGTCCGACCTTGCGGGGGCCGCGATCGTGGAATTCGTTCATTTTGGCACCCAGCGGGAAAAGAGAGAGGTAGAGAGTGCGCGGCCCGGCGTCTTGCCGTCGAGACCGGCCTCGCGGATGACGAGTTCGCCGGATTCGACCACGCCGCCGGCCCCGCGCATCGTCTCGCGCATCAACTCGTGAATGGAATAGAAGCTCGCGCGGATCGAATAAGCCGTCAGCACGAGGCCAACGGCCTTCGGTGACAGGATCTCGCGGCAGATATCCAGCATCAACGGCAGGTGCTCGAAAAGGTGCCAGACCTCGCCATTCGGACCGCGGCCGAATTTCGGTGGGTCGGTGAGGATAATGTCGTACTGACTGCCGCGCCGTTCCTCACGCAGGATGAATTTCATCGCATCCTCGCAGATCCAGCGGATCGGCAGCTTTTCCATGCGTCCCAACGCCTGGTTTTCACGCGCCCAGCCGATCGCCTTCTTCGAGGCATCGACATGGGTGACTTCCGCACCGGCAGCCGCGGCGACCAGCGAGGCAACGCCCGTATAACCGAAAAGGTTCAGCACCTTCAGCGGCCGTCCGGCGCTTTCCACCTGTTGTTTCATCCAGCTCCAGTGAACGATCTGCTCTGGAAAGACCCCGACATGCCGGAAAGAGGTGAAGCGGCCGAAGAAATCGACGCCGAGCAGGTTGAGCGGCCAGGTTTCGCCAAGCGCTTCCTTCGGAAAACGCCAGCGGCCGGTGCCTTCTTCATCCGTATCGCCGGTGAAGGCAGCATCGACCTTCTCCCAGACATGGGCGGGCAGCGACGGCTGCCAAAGTGCCTGTCCCTCCGGCCGCACGACCCGATAGGGGCCGTATTGTTCAAGCTTCTGACCGTTGCCGCTGTCGATCAGATGGAAATCGCCGGCACCCGTCGATTCCAGGATGACAGGCACGCGCTCTGCAGGCAGCTCGCCGTGGCGCGCCGTCAGCGGGCGTTCTATTACCGCTGGAACGGCTGCCGGCGGGCGCTGTTCGCGCGCTGGTGCCGCCTTCGTCTTCTCCGGCTTTGCAGGCCGCGCATCGGAGCGGCGTCCGCCCGAAGGGCCTGTCGCTACCCTCGCGCCAGGCCGGCGTTCTCTTTGTTTCAACGTGGTCTTCCGCGTCTTAAATTCAATTGAGCCAGTGCAAATAGCATCCCGTCCGACCTTGGCAAAGCGCTTTCCCGTTATGATATGGTCAGACCATGGAAATGGGGAATTGCTGATGGATCTGATCGGGGAGGAACGCATCGCCGCGCGGCGGGATGTTGTATGGGCGGCCATAAACGATCCGAATATCATCAGGCAATGCATTCCCGGCTGCCAGAGCGTGGAAAAGCTGTCGCCCACGCAATTCCTCGCAACCGTCAAAGTCGGCTTCGGCCTGTTTTCTGTGACGTTCCACGGCGAGATCAAGCTTTCGAATGTCGATGCGCCGCGCAGTTACACCATCGCCGCGGAAGGGCGGGGCGGCATTGCTGGCTTTGCAAGGGGCGAAGCCGATGTCACCTTGGTGGATGAGGGGCTGCACACCCTGCTGCGTTATAGTGCGGACGGCGATACGGGTGGCCGGATTGCCGAGCTCGGCGGCCGGCTGATCCGCACCACGCTGGAAAAGCTCGCGCGACGCTTCTGGGGGAGCTTCAATGCGGCCGTCATCGAAAAGGCCGCAGGCTAGGCACATGGGCTTGGCATCCTCCTTAATCCCTTTTACGCAAGACCGATGACCTGGAAAATCCGACCCAATTGCGCCGAAGACGTGACGCAGCTTGCCGACATCTACCTGTCTGTCCGGCGCCAGACCTTCACCTGGGTTGATCCCGGCAAGTTTCATCGGGAGGATTTTGCCGCTCATACCAACGGCGAGGTCGTTTCCGTCTGCGAGGGACTCGACGGGAAGATCGCCGGTTTTATCTCGATCTGGGCGGCGGATGATTTCATCCACATGCTCTATATCCTGCCTGAATTCCAGGGCAAAGGCGCGGGAACCGCCCTGCTGCAATCGCTCCCGGGCTGGCCAGAGCATAACTATCGGCTGAAATGCCTCGTCAACAACCGCGACGCCAAGGCCTTCTATCTGGCACATGGCTTTCAGGTCACCGGCAGAGGTGCCTCACCCGAAGGCGATTATGAAGAGCTGAGTTTCACTCCGGCGCCAGTGGAATAGCGGCAGTCATCGCGAGGGCAATTGCCCGACGATCTCTTCTGCGCGCGTCTTGTGACGATCTGCTTCGCCCTGCCAGCGGATAGCCTCCTTGGCTTCGACGCGTGCGCGCTTGCGGTGCTTGCCCTGGTTGAACCAGGTCGCAGCAGAGCCCACCAGCATGCCGATGATGAAAGCGATCAGCAGGAAAACGAAGAAAGGCGCGGCCAGGGAAAGAACCTGATCCTCCGGCCGGAACGGATTGAAGGCAAGCGTTACACTCTGCCGGTTAGCGACGCAGAAGATGATCAGGATGACGCCAAGCGGCAGCAAAATCAAAAGATTGATGATCTTCTTGGTCATGTCGGTCTCCGCACCTGTTAGCGAAGGCAAGCTTCGTTGACGCCAGAATAGAAGTGCGGCAGAGAAGTTCAAGTGCGGTTTGATGCCTGATGCCGAGGATCAATCCTCTTCGTCGGCTTGTCCGGGGTTCAGGCGCTCGCGCAGTTCCTTGCCGGTCTTGAAGAAAGGGACCCACTTCTCCTCGACGAAGACCGTATCGCCGGTGCGCGGGTTGCGGCCGGAACGGGAAGGGCGGTTCTTTACGGAAAATGCACCGAAGCCGCGCAGTTCGACGCGGTTGCCGGCGGCAAGCGCATCAGTGATCTCGTCGAGGACCGCATTGACGATATTTTCAACATCGCGGTGGTAGAGATGCGGATTGCGTGCCGCAACAATCTGCACCAATTCGGACTTGATCACGGTCGCCCCCTTAAATTATTGATTTCTTGTTCAATCCTGGCCAACCTGCCAAACTGAAAGCAGCCCGTCAAGAAGCAACTTTGGGGGCAGGATGCCGTTGAGATCCTGACTTTTGACAAGATCACCATAACCAAGGATCGTAATCAACCGGGAAACAGCTCCAGCGAGTAAGAAGGGCGTATTGCTCTTCTTGTCCCAGTCGACGACCGGCAGTTTGTCGCTGACGTTTCGGGAGGTCAGATAGGCGCGAATTTCCGGCTGTCCACCGACCGCATCGATGAGTTTCACCTTCAGCGCTTGCCGGCCCGTGTAGATCGTTCCGTCGGCAAGCTTCAGCACTTCGTCATGCGGCAATTTGCGCCGGTCGGCAACGAGGTTGACGAACCAGTCGTAACTGTCGAGAACCATGTTGCGGATCATGGCCTTGGCTTCTTCACTGGTGTCGTGGAACGGCGAGGGCTCGGCCTTGAGCGGAGAGGATTTGATCTCCTGCAGCGAGACGCCGAGCTTGTCGAGCAGTGGCTGGATCTGCGGGTACTGGAAGATGACGCCGATCGAGCCGGTGATCGAGCTTTCGCCCGCGATGATCGTATCGCCGGCCGTCGCAATCATATAGCCTGCGGAGGCTGCAAGCGTCCTGACGTCGGAGACGACGGGCTTCTTTTCCGCAATCGCCCGGATCGCCTTGAAGATCTTTTCGCCGCCATAGGTCGTGCCGCCCGGCGAGGAGATCGAGATCACGACTGCCTTGACCTGATCATTGTCCTTGATCTTTTCCAGTCGCTCGAGCAACTCGTCATCATCGGTGATCAGGCCGGAGATCGTCACATGGGCGATATGGGGCCGCGCGGTGCTGCCTTCGCTGAAGGCAAAATTATAAAGCGCAAAGCCGAGCGCGACGAGCAGCACGACCGCGGCAAGGCGCCAGAAGCCAAGCCTGCGGCGCAGCAGCCGGCGGTCTGCGATGATCGAGCTGTCCATTCCAACCTCCAGAGACGAAACCCAACGGCGGTACTCCGCCGCTGGGGAGATAAGGCGCACGCTGCCGCGAGAAAATGCCTCGGGAACCTGCTATTTTCGGTTTAGTTGCTTGTTGCAGAAAAAAATCCATATTGGCAAGCCAATGTAATAATGCGAAACGAACTGTGATTGGCGCCCGGCATTGCTATATAAGCGGCACGATCATCACACACGGACCAGGCATATGCTCGATACCCTCAGGAACAACGGGAAGCCCGCATACGCGGGGCCAAAGGACAGTGCCTATGGCCTTGCCCGGTTCCATTCCGCGCGTGTCCGCCGCCTGAAGTTCTTGCTGCCGGGCGCAGCCCTCATCATTTCCCTCATCTTCATCGCCGTCTCGGTGATCCGCACTTACCTGCCGGAAACCATTAAGATCGAGGGCGCCAAAATCGAGAACGGCAAGGTCGTGATGGAAAAGCCGGCAATCGCCGGCCGCAACTCCGACGGCATCAACTATTCGATGCTCGCCGAACGCGCACTGCAGGATATTCGCAATCCAGATCTCATCACGCTGGAGACGATCAAGGCCGCCGTGCCGATGAATGACGGCCTGATGGCCCGCGTGACCGCGGCGACGGCAGATTTCAATCGCGCCACAGACAATCTGCATATGACGGCGCCGTTCACGCTTGTTCTGAGCAGCGGTCTCGTTGCGAATTTTCAGTCTGCACACCTTGATATCAAGGGTGGAAACATGACGACGGATGATCCCGTCAGAATTACCAAGGACAATGCTTCGATTGTTGCGCGGTCGATGAATATAACCGATAAGGGGCGCGTGATCACATTCGAGGGGAACGTTCGCATGAATGTTGATTCATCCACCATCCATAAACAGGGCACCTAAAGAGCCGGGTCACATGACAAAAGATTGTCGCATTTCAACTCGCAAGACGGGCGTAGCTTTTATCACAGGCGCGCTTGCCTTCGTCCTGTCGGTCGCGGGCGCGGCCGCCCAGTCGACGACGATGCCTGGCATGAAGCTTTCCAGCGATCAGCCGATCCAGATTGAAAGCAACAAGCTGGAAATCCATGACCAGGAACACACGGCGCTCTTCACTGGCGACGTCAAGGTTGTTCAGGGCACGACGACGTTGCAGGCCGGCAAGATGACGGTCTATTACAAGGACAAGGCGAAGCAGCCGGCAGCGGGCGATGCTGCCACCAAGCCGGCACCTGCTGCCGAGACGGCTCCGGTCGCTGCAGAACAGTCGAGCTCGCTTGCCTCGGGTAGTGCCGATATCGATAAGATCCTGGTGACCGACAAGGTTTACCTGACGTCGGGCACGCAGACGGCGACCGCCGATGATGGCAATTTCGATATGACCTCGCAGGTCTTTATCCTCACGGGCAAGAAGGTCGTGCTGACCGATGGCCCGAACGTGTTTACCGGCTGCCAGCTCACGGTTCACATGGCGACCGGTCAGGCGGAGCTTGAAAGCTGCGGTGGTCGTGTCCAGATTCAGCTCGATCCAAAATCGCAGCCGAGTCAGCAGCCAAAGCAGAACTGAGAAGTCGACCTTTCACGTGAAGCTATTCTCCTTATCCACCAAGTCCGGCAGAGCCGCGACGGAAGCCGCGGCTCCTGTCGACAAGGCTCGTTATCAGGGAACGCTGATCGCACGCGGTCTGACCAAGACCTATGCGACGCGGCGTGTCGTCAATGGCGTCTCGCTAGTCGTGCGGCGTGGTGAGGCTGTGGGTCTGCTGGGGCCTAACGGTGCCGGTAAGACGACCTGTTTCTACATGATCACCGGCCTCGTGCCTGTTGATGAGGGAACGATCGAAATCGACGGCAACGACGTGACGACGATGCCTATGTATCGTCGCTCGCGCCTCGGCGTCGGCTACCTCCCGCAGGAAGCCTCGATCTTTCGCGGCCTGACGGTGGAGGAGAATATCCGCGCCGTTCTCGAGGTCCATGAAAAGGACAAGGCGGCGCGTGAGCACAAGCTCGACGAACTGCTTGAGGAGTTTCACATCGCGAAGCTCCGCAAGAGTGCCGCCGTGGCTCTCTCGGGCGGTGAACGCCGACGCCTAGAAATTGCCCGCGCACTTGCGACCGACCCGACCTTCATGCTGCTCGACGAGCCCTTTGCAGGTGTCGATCCGATCTCGGTTGCCGATATTCAGAACCTCGTGCATCATTTGACGGCACGCGGCATCGGCGTTCTCATCACCGACCACAATGTGCGTGAGACGTTGGGGCTGATCGACCGGGCTTATATTATCCATGCTGGCGAAGTGCTGACCCACGGACGCGCGAACGACATCGTCAACAATCCGGAAGTGCGCCGGCTTTACTTGGGCGACAATTTCAGTCTCTGAACCGGTCCTGCACGACAGAAAATTGCGGCTGCGGCATAGGTTCCGCTTGACCAAGTAGGATAAAAAAGCAATTTTTGGGCCAACTCGGAATTCCGTGGCCTGAAATCTTCATCAGACGCGGTTTCCTGGAGGAGTCGAGGGAGTTTCGCGTCCGCCATGGCCCTGTCTGCCAATCTTTTTCTGCGACAGAACCAGTCCCTGGTGATGACACCGCAACTGATGCAATCCATCCAGTTGCTGCAGATGACGCATGTCGAACTCACTCAGTTCATCGCCCAGGAAGTGGAGAAGAACCCACTTCTGGAACTTCCGTCGGACGAGGGCGAGGCCGGGGAACGCGGCGAGGCTGCGGACGAACCATACCCGCAGCAAACGGATGATGCGGGGGACGGCGAATATGAGGATCGCGGCGAAACGCTGTCCGGCGACTGGTACGATAATGGGAGCTCAAGCCGGCTGAGTGACGAGCTGGATGCCAATTACACCAATGTCTTCCCCGATGACGGCGCACCGCAGCGCCTCGACGCCCCCGAACTCATCAGCCAGTGGAAATCCATGCCGGGCAGCGCCGAAGGTGCTGACAGCAATTACGATCTCGATGAGTTCGTCGCCGGTCAGGTCTCTTTGCGCGACCACCTTGCCCAGCAGATACCCTTCATATTGCCCGATATGGCCGATCGCCTGATTGCCCAGAATCTGGTCGATCAGCTCGACGATGCCGGCTATCTGCAGGCCGATGTCGCGGAAGCCGGCGAGCGTCTCGGTACCGATGCAGACGACATCGAGCGCGTGCTCTCAGCGCTGCAGACGCTCGATCCGCCCGGCGTGTTCGCCCGTAGCCTTGCCGAATGCCTGGCGATCCAGCTTCGCCAGAAGGATCGTTTCGATCCCGCCATGCAGGCGCTGGTCGAAAATCTCGAATTGCTGGCGCGCCGCGACTTCGTCACCCTGAAACGCCTCTGCGGCGTCGATGAGGAAGACCTGCTCGACATGCTCGCCGAAATCCGCCAACTCAATCCGAAGCCCGGCAGCGGTTTCGAGGCTGGCGTTTCAGAGGCGATCATGCCTGACGTCGTGGTCCGCCCCTCCTCGGATGGCGCCTGGCTGGTCGAGCTCAACCCGGATACGCTGCCGCGGGTCCTCGTCAATCAGTCCTATTTTTCGCGCGTCGCGAAGAACGGCGAGGATCACGCCTTCCTCTCCGAATGTCTGCAGACCGCCAACTGGCTGACGCGCAGCCTGGATCAGCGCGCCAAGACCATCATGAAGGTCGCAAGCGAGATCGTGCGCCAGCAGGATGCCTTCCTCTTGCACGGCGTCGATCATCTGCGGCCGCTGAACCTGAAGACGGTGGCCGAGGCGATCAAGATGCATGAATCGACGGTCAGCCGTGTCACGTCGAATAAATACATGCTGACGCCGCGCGGCCTCTTCGAACTGAAATACTTTTTCACGGTTTCGATTAGCGCCGTCGAGGGCGGTGACAGTCATTCGGCTGAAGCAGTTCGCCACAAGATCCGCACGCTGATCCTGCAGGAAAGCCCGGATGCGGTACTCTCCGATGATGATATCGTCGATATGCTCAAAAAGGGCGGCATCGATCTCGCTCGTCGTACGGTCGCCAAATACCGCGAGGCGATGAACATCGCCTCTTCCGTCCAGCGCCGCAGGGAAAAGCGCGCACTGGCCAAGGTCGCCGGTTTCTGACTTGCAACGTTGGGGCGAGCCAATGATCGCCGCCTGGAACCGTTGATGGCGGAGACATCCCAATTTCATGGGATTTTCAATGCACGTTTTCCGCGTATGCTAGACCTCGCTGTGCCGGGCTATTGACTTTCCGGGAGGCTGTCGCTAGAAGCCCGCCGCAATCGGAGCAGCGAAGGGCATCCGGGCATTATCCCCATCATCCTCAAGGCACCAGGGACACGCAGACTTGAGCTCATCTTGCTTGAGATTGCGCGAAGTGCTTGGATGAGGTTAAGGCTTGGCGTAAACTGATACTCGCAAACTACCATAAGAAGGGAAACTCCATGAGTGTGCGTGTATCCGGTAAACATATGGAAATTGGTGACTCCTTCCGTCAAAAGATCGAGGACCAAATTGGTTTGGCCGTCACGAAATACTTCGACGGGGGATATTCCGGTCAGGTGATCGTGGAAAAGTCGAACTCTCGTTTTTCCGCCGATTGCAAGCTTCATCTCGATAGCGGCGTCGTGCTGCATGCGGCAGGCGAGGCCATGGATCCGCAGATTGCCTTTGATGCGGCATCCGAGCGTATCGAGAAGCGGCTGCGCCGCTACAAGCGGAAGCTCAAGGATCACCACGCCGGAAATCATCTGAACGGTAACGGCTTTGCAGAAGTCGCCTACACCGTCATGGATGCGGTTCCCGATCATGAAGACGAGGTTCCGGACGATTTCGCTCCGGCCATCGTCGCCGAAAGCACCAAGCAGCTCAAGACGATGTCTGTTGCAACCGCCGTCATGGCGCTCGACATGACCGACGAGCCGCTTCTCCTGTTCCGCAGCCCCGGCAAGGAACAGCTCAACATCGTTTACCGTCGTCACGACGGAAATATTGGCTGGATCGATTCGGCCAATATCAAAGGCTGAGATCAGGGCGGGGGAGCGGCGCAGGGCGCCGCTCCCCCGGACCCGTGCTCTCGGCGACAGAAGGAAAAAGAAATGGCATTGGCAGATTTGCTGCACCAGGATGCGATCATTGCCGCCCTCAGGGTAAATTCCAAGAAACAGTTGCTTCAGGAATTGGCAGCAAAAGCCTCCAGGACTACGGGGCTTTCCGAACGGGAAATCTTCGATGTGATCCTGCAGCGCGAACGCTTGGGCTCGACCGGTGTCGGCAACGGCATCGCCATCCCCCACGGCAAGCTCGTCAATATCCACTCCATCGTCGGTATCTTCGCCCGGCTGGAACAGCCCGTCGATTTCGAAGCGCTGGACGACCAGCCAGTCGATCTGGTGTTTCTGCTTCTGGCGCCGGAAGGCGCCGGTGCTGATCACCTCAAGGCGCTTTCGCGCATCGCCCGTGTCCTGCGCGACCATGATCTGGTCGCCAAGCTGCGCGCGACCGATTCCGCTTCGGCGATTTATGCCTTCCTCAATGAAGAGCAGACGTCGAACGCTGCCTGACGGTCGACGATCTACCCGGAATGCAAGAAAGGCGCCTGATCGCTCAGGCGCCTTTTTCTTGTCATGCGATCAGCGATCAGAACTCTTCCCAATTATCCTGGGCAACAGCCGCTGAGCCGCGAGACTGGGCAACGGCTCGGCGCGGTGCCGGAGCGGCCGCGCGTGGTGCCGGCGCAGCCGGTGCGCGCATCTGCTGTGCGGTGGAGCGCAGTGTTGCCGCGGCATTTCCCTGCCCGGAGACGCGGAAGCGGGTGACCAACCTCTTCAACGTCTGGGCCTCGTCGTTCAGCGTCACGCTGGCAGCAGTGGTTTCTTCCACCATCGCGGCGTTCTGCTGCGTGACCTGGTCCATCTGGTTCACGGCCTGGTTGATCTCCTTCAGGCCGATGGCCTGTTCGCTGGCCGAGGCCGAGATCTGACGGATAAGGCCGTTGATGCCCATCACCTGCTCGGCAATCTTGTGCAGCGTGTCGCCGGCGCGGCCGACGAGATCGACGCCTTCCTTGACTTGGGCGGCCGAGGTGTTGATGAGTGTCTTGATCTCCTTGGCGGCATTCGCCGAACGCTGAGCGAGCTCCCGGACTTCCTGTGCGACGACTGCAAAGCCCTTGCCTGCTTCACCGGCGCGGGCCGCTTCGACACCGGCGTTCAGAGCCAGAAGATTCGTCTGGAAGGCGATCTCGTCGATAACACCGATGATGCGCGAAACTTCCGTCGAGGACTGTTCGATACCGTGCATGGAGGCAATCGCCTTCTGCACCACTTCTCCTGATTTCTCGGCGTCTTCGCAGGCGAGATTGACGTTGTCAGCTGCGGTGCGGGCGTTCTCGGCGCTGGAATTGACCTGGGCGGTCAGCTCGTTGAGCGCCGCTGCCGTCTCTTCCAGACTTGCCGCCTGCTGCTCGGTGCGTTTGGCAAGGTCGGAGGCGCTGTTACTGATCTCGCCCGTACCGGAGCCGATATTGACGACACTGAGGCTCATCGTGTTGATGGTTTCCTCGAGGCTTGCGAGAGCAGCATTGAAGTCCTGCTTCAGCTTGCCGTATTCGCCGGGGAATTCCTCTGTAATGCGGTGGCCGAGATTGCCCTGCGACAGTTCGGAAAGGCCTGCACCGACGATCGAAACGATGTGACGCTGCAGATTGACCGATTGTTGGCGTTCCAATTCCGAGCGACCGCGTTCGGTTTCGGCGGCAAGGCGCTGGTTGTCAGCCTCGGTTTCGAGACGCCGCGTATCGGCAAGCGCGAAGCGGAAGCCTTCGAGAGCCTTGGCGACAGAGCCGATTTCGTCGGCGCGGTTCTGACCGGCGACCGTTTCGTCATATTTTCCGTCGCTCAGTGCCTTGACGCTGGAAACGAGGCCAGCGAGCGGACGCTGAACAAGCGAGCGGACGGCGAAGTAGAGGGCAAGCAGCACGGCGCCGAGCACGATGATGCCATTGATGACCATCATGAAGGTCTGGTCCTGGACCGGAGCATTCATCGCCGTGTGCGGGACGTCAACCAGCACAACCCAGTTGGCGTTCAGACCGGGAACTGCGAAGGGATAGACGACGCGGTCGAAGGGATCGAGGCCGTCGAAGCTGAGGTTCTTGACGAGGCTGACCTTCATGGACGAAAGCGCAGCCTTTACGTCAGCCGAGCCAGGATTGTCGCCATAGGGCTTCGACATCAGGTCGGGGGTCGGAGCGACGATCCAGTTGCCGTTCTGGGCGATCAGCGTCACACGGCCGGAGCCGAAGGGGCGCAGCGCCTGCACCTTGTCGGTAAGCGATTTCAGCGAAATATCGACGCCTTCCACACCGATCATCTTGCCACCGGACATGACCGGATAGGCAATCGAAGTCAGCAGCGTCGGGACGTCGGTGCCTTCTGCGAGGTAGGGCGCCGTGATCGCGCCCTTGCCGCTGTCGGCAGCAAGCTTCCACCATTCGGCGGTGTAATCGTTGTCGAAGGTCGAGAACTGGATGTCGCCAGTCCTGTTCTTCGACCAGTAAGGCGTAAAGGCGCCGACCTTGTTGGTGCCTTCGTCATTGTTGTTGGCGATTTCCGTGGTCTTGCCGTCGAAGGCGCCAAGCTGCTCGCAGAACCAGCTGCCGAAGGCGAAAGCGTTCTGTTCGAGATTGGCCTTCAGAATGCTGATGATACCCTTGCGATCGAGGATCTTGCCTTCATGTCCGCGTCCGACGACGCCCGACATGGTGCGAGCAGCGCTCGCAAGCTCGCCGACATTGGCTGCAATCTCGTTGGCGATCGACTTGGCTTCCGAGTTGGCCTGATCCAGCGTCAGGGTCTGGACGCGGTTACGGGTCTGGTCGATGAGGAAGAGGTTCGAAACGACAAGCACCAGTGCAATGGCGGCACCGGTAATGACGATGAGCTTCGCCGCAAGCGATTTCATTCTGAAAATGAACATAGATTCCTTGGGGCAAGGACGCACCGAAGGGCCATTCTCCGGCACAGCGGGTAAGGCACGCTCTATCATGGAGCAGCCATGGGGTTGACCGCCTCGAAGATGAACGAGGTGGCGATCGCCCGAAGGATCGCCAGAAACCTCTTAAATTTGAATGAAATTCGCTATGTTTCGGCAGCAAATCCGGAAAGCCACCCCAAAACTAGGGGTGGCTTTCTATCGATTGTTCGCGGCTGGACTGGACTATATTCTGTCTGCGACTTCGGCTGCGAGCGGAATGGAGGGTTGTGCCCCCGGCTTCAGGCAGGCAAGTGAGCCGGCGACCGCTGCACGGCGCAGCGCCGAGTTGAAATCCAGCCCCTCATCGAGGCTTGCTGCGAAGTAACCGCAGAACGTATCGCCGGCGCCGACAGTATCGACGGGTTCGATGACGAGGCCCTGCGCCCGGGAAATCTGGCCATCCCGGATCGCGATGACGCCATCGCCGCCGAGCGTGACGATCAGCGTCTGGCCGGTCTCGGCATGCAGGCGCTCCAACGCCGCCTCGCGGTCACCGGCACTCATGTTTTCCTGTCCCGCCAGCCGCTCGAACTCGGTTTCATTGGCAATGACGATATCGGCCAGCCGGCCGAGTCGCGGCGCATCCGGAATGAGCGGGGCAAGATTGAGAATGCTGGTGATGCCCTTGGCGCGAGAGGCAGCAAGCGCGTGCTCGACCGCCTCGACAGGAATTTCGAGCTGCAGCATGAGTATATCGCCCTCGTTCATGGCGTTGACGGCAGCCTCGGCGTTGTCGCCGCTCACCTTGCCGTTCGCGCCGGGAATGACCGCGATCATGTTCTCGCCGTCGCCGCCGACAAGAATGAGAGCTGTGCCCGTCGGCCCCTCGACATGGCTGACGCGGGAAAGGTCGGTGCCTGCGCCGTCGAGCAGTTCAAGGGCGCCCTCGGCAAAGGCATCCTTGCCGACAGCGCCCGCCATATGGACATAGCGGCCTGCTCGCCGGGCGGCGAGCGCCTGATTGGCGCCTTTGCCACCGGCAGCCGTTGCAAAGCTGTTGCCGGCAACTGTTTCGCCGGGCTTCGGCAGGCGCTTGGTCGTGGCGATAAGGTCCATATTGATGGAGCCGAAAACTGTGATCATGGCATGTCCGTCCCTTGCTTCGGGCCGCGACACTGCCGAAGCGATCACTCCTCGTCAACCACCCTGAGCTTGAGCAACCCGGTTCGGCTTTCGACGGATTTCGCCGACGGCTCGTTCTCGCGGGTTGGCTTGCCGTCGCCGCCTGCTTCGAATTCCAGCGCCTCGATCTTCGCGCCGCGCTTGGTGAGCTTGTCCGCTGAGGTAATGATCTGGTCCACGTCGCGCTGCGTCTGGGAAAAATGTCCCTGCAGCTTGCGTACGCGCTCGTCGAGCCGGCCGAGATCGTCCATGAGGAGGGCGACTTCTCCCTGGATGACATGCGCCTGCGCCCGCATGCGCTGGTCTTTGAGCACGGCCTGAATGACCTGGATTGACAGCATCAAGAGCGAAGGCGAGACGATAACGATGCGTGCGCGGTGCGCCTTCTGCACGATCCCTTCGAAATTTTCGTGAATTTCAGCGAAGATCGATTCCGAGGGAACGAAGAGGAAAGCCGTCTCCTGCGTCTCGCCTTGGATCAGATATTTCTCGGAAATATCCTTGATGTGAACTTCCATGTCACGGCGAAACTGCTGACCAGCAAGCTTACCGGCGTCCGCGCCGCTTGCATCGCGGATCGCGTTCCACGCCTCGAGCGGAAATTTGGCATCGATGACGAGCGGTGGTGCGCCATTCGGCATCCTGATCGTGCAGTCGGGTCGCGAGCCGTTGGAAAGCGTCTGCTGGAAGGCATAGGCGCCCATCGGTAGACCATCTGCGACGATCGTTTCCATGCGCGATTGGCCGAAAGCCCCACGCGTCTGCTTGTTGGAGAGAATGGCCTGCAGTCCGACGACATCCTTGGCGAGCGTCTGGATATTGTTCTGGGCGACATCAATCACCGCAAGGCGCTCCTGCAGCTTCTGCAGGTTGTCATGCGTTGATTTCGTCTGCTCGGTCAGCGTCGAACTCATGCGCTGTGACATGCCGTCGAGCCGCTGGTTGATCGCCTGATTGAGTTCGGCCTGCCGTGCACCGAAGACTTCCGTCATGGTCGAGATGCGTCCCTGCATCTCCGCCTGTATTTTCAGAAGTTCTGCCATGCGCGCCTCGCTTTCCGCGGCGCGAAGATTGGCCTCTTCAGCTTCCTCGCGACGGATGCCCGCATTGCGCAAGGCAAACACGATTGTCACGAGAATGAGAACGGCGAGTGCGCCGCCGGCAAGTGCAAGCACGCCGGGGCTCAGTATCGGCAGGGAAATGGTGAGTGAGTCGGATGTCACGGTCATGCCGCACCATAACAAAATAAGCGGCAATATCCAGATCAAAACGTGAACAATCCACGCCGTATTACTAATGCTAACGACGCTAATTTACTGTAACGGAAGAAAAATCGGTCGCGCACTTAACGATTGCTAAACCATATTCACCAAATCTGGCGCTGCAATTTCCCTCCGCATTCGCCAGATAGAGATCCCCCATGACTTCCCACCAGACCGACAATGCCCTCAGGCAGCGCCTTGACTTCATTGAGCTTGACGATGAGGCGCGCAAGAACCTGCGGGAGCTACGGCCGGCGATCTCGGAGCTTCTCGGCGGCGCACTCGACAAGTTCTACAGCAAGCTCGCAAAGACCCCGGCGGTCGCAGGCTTCTTCTCCAACAAGGCCCATATGGGCCACGCCAAGAAGCGCCAGCAGGAACATTGGGGCAATCTTTCGGGCGGCAATTTCGACGAAAGCTATGTGAATGGTGTTACTGCCGTCGGCCGCACCCATGCCCGCATCGGCCTGGAGCCGCGCTGGTATATCGGCGGCTATGCGCTTGTCATGTCGGAGCTCGTCCGTGGCCTCATGGAAAAGCAGTGGCCATCGCTCTTTGCCCGTCAGCAGGGAAAGGCGCTTGCCGAAAAGCTGACCGCCGTCATCAAGGCGGCGATGCTCGACATGGATTATTCCATCTCCGTCTATCTGGAAGCGCTCGAGGAAAAGCGCCACGCGTTGGAAGAAGAACGCGCCCGCTCAGAAGCCGATCAAGCGCTGGCACTGGAACATCTGCGCCGCGGCCTTGAAGCACTGTCGCGTGGCGATCTCGAAGCGACCCTTCCTGCCGATCTGCCCGGGAATTTTCGCCAAATGGCTGAAGACTATAACAGGGCCGTCAACGCTCTTCGCGAATCTTTCACGTCTGTCCGCACCACGTCCGGCCACATTCTCGAAGGTGCCGATGTGATGTCCAAGGCGACGGACGATCTCGCCTTGCGCACCGCGCAGCAGGCAGCTGGCGTCGAAGAGAGCTCGGCTGCGCTGCAACAGCTCTCCGTCAGCGTCAGCCAGACCGCCGCCAACGCCGAAAAGGCGTCCGGCGCCGTGCGCGAAACGCAGGAGAAAGCCAAGAATTCCGGCGAACTCGTCACCAGCGCCGTTTCGGCCATGGCGGGTATCGAGAAGTCCTCCACCGAAATCGCCAAGATCATCGGCGTCATCGACGAGATCGCCTTCCAGACCAACCTGCTGGCACTGAATGCCGGCGTCGAAGCTGCGCGTGCTGGTGATGCCGGCAAGGGCTTTGCGGTCGTCGCACAGGAAGTCCGTCAGCTTGCCCAGCGCACGGCCGATGCCGCCAAAGCGATCAAGAATCTGATCTCCGAAAGCTCGACGCAGGTAAACGAGGGCGTCAACATCGTCAGCAGCACCGGTGAGGCGCTGAGCGACATGATCAGCCGTATCGACATCATCAACAGCTTCGTCGCCGATATTGCGGCTGCCGCCCGCGATCAGGCGACCGGCGTCAACGAGGTGAGCGTGGCGATCCGCAACATGGACACGATCACCCAGCAGAATTCCGGCATGGTCGAGCGTACGTCTGCCGAAACCCGCAGGCTGAAGGATGGGGTCGAGAACCTCATCGAACTGCTGCAGCGTTTCCGCGCTCGTGCTGAAGGTCGGCAGGTTGCCGGTACCGCCCGCCGCGCAGCCTGAATAATCCAGGCAAAATCCGGGCAGGCGCTGCAAAAAACCGCAATCCCTGCCCGGCGGATAATTCCCTAGTTTGAAAAGATGGGTTATGGGAACGCCATGACCATCAAGCCACTCATCATTCTTCCCGATCCCGTTCTCCGTCAGGTTTCCAAGCCGATCGAGCGGGTCGACGCCGATCTCCAGCGCCTTACGGACGATATGCTGGAAACAATGTATGACGCACCGGGCATCGGCCTTGCCGCAATCCAGGTCGGCGTTCCACGCCGCATGCTCGTCATCGATCTTTCGAAGGAAGGCGAGGAAAAACAGCCGCTCGTCTTCATCAATCCGGAGATCGTCAGCTCCTCGGATGACCGTTCCGTCTATGAGGAAGGCTGCCTTTCCATTCCCGACTATTATGCGGAAGTGGAGCGGCCGGCGCAGGTCACCGTCAAATATCTCGACCGTGAAGGCAAGGAACAGAGTGTGGTGGCCGACGGTCTGCTCGCTACCTGTCTCCAGCATGAGATCGATCATCTGAACGGCGTGCTCTTCATCGATCACATCTCGCGGCTGAAGCGCGAAATGGTCATCAAGAAGTTCACCAAGGCTTCCAAGTCCAAGGCGCTCTGAGTTGCAGCATTGAAAATGTTGCGGCCGCGCCTTATGATATCGATGATATCATAGGAGCTGTTAATGGGTGATCTTCTGATCCGAAACTTGGATGATGCCCTGAAGCACGAGCTTCAAGATCGCGCGCGGGAGAACGGACGCAGCCTTTCGGAGGAAGCGATCATTCATCTGCGTCGCTCACTCAGCACCTTGCGCGAAGATCGGCAGCCGGCAGGAGAATGGCTGCGTGGTCTTCTCGGGGCTGAACGCTGGACCGATGACGAGCTATCAGCGATAGAAACTGCACGGCATGAAGCGGACCGTGCTCCACCGAAATTCCACGAATGAGCTTCGTTCTAGATACGAACATCATCTCCGAGTTGGAAGGCCGTAAATATAGCGAGCGATTGCTGCATTGGTTGAACAGCTTTGACAGAGCCGACCTTTATCTGACGACTATCAGTGTTGCAGAAATCCACTACGGTTTGGCTCTCTTGCCAGAAGGCAAGCGGCGAGAGGCGCTGATGCAGGACTATCTTCGTCTTGAGGAGGCCTTTTCGGGCAGGATAATTCCGTTCACCCTTGCCGCAGCGCGTCGTTACGGTGCACTCAGGGCGGCGCGTGAAAAGCGGGGTCGAAGAATGGAGACGAAAGACGCCATGATCGCGGCCATCTGCCTTGTGCACGGTGCGACGCTTGCAACCCGCAACACAAAAGATTTCGAAGGGCTTGATCTCAAGCTCGTAAACCCGTTTGAAGACGGCTGATCCTCAATTGGCGAGATAGAATGTCTCTTCGTATCGTTTTCATGGGAACGCCCGACTTCTCCGTCCCGACGCTGCGCCTGCTTGTCGAAGCCGGCCATCAGATCGTGGCCGTCTATACCCAGCCGCCGCGGCCGGGCGGACGGCGTGGGCTCGATCTCCAGAAATCGCCGGTGCACCAGGCGGCCGAGCTGCTCGGCCTCCCGGTCTTCACGCCGGTCAACTTTAAGGATCCTGAAGAGCGTGAGCGCTTCCGTGCGCTCGGTGCCGATGTCGGCGTCGTCGTTGCCTATGGCCTGCTGCTGCCCGAGGCTATCCTGACCGGCACGCGCTACGGCTGCTACAATGGCCATGCCTCGCTGCTGCCGCGCTGGCGCGGTGCTGCGCCCATCCAGCGGGCGATCATGGCCGGCGACGAGAAGACCGGCATGATGGTCATGAAGATGGACAAGGGCCTCGATACAGGCGATGTCGCCTTGACTCGTGAGGTCGAGATCGGCCCGAACATGACGGCTGGCGAACTGCACGACCGCCTGATGCAAACAGGCGCGAAGGCCATGGCCGAGGCCATGGTGAAGCTGGAGATGGACGATCTGCCACTGACCCCGCAGCCGGTCGAAGGCGTGCTCTATGCCGCCAAGATCGACAAGGCGGAAACGCGTATCGATTTCAGCCGCGACGCCAAAGACGTTCACAATCATATCCGCGGCCTCGCACCTTTCCCGGGCGCCTGGTTCGAGCTCGAGAGCAATGGCAAGGCGGAGCGCATCAAGGTGCTCGGCTCCGAACTTGCGGCGGGTGAGGGAGCAGCCGGCGCGCTTCTGACCGGTGATCTCGTGGTTGCCTGCGGGGCGGGCGCCGTCCGCCTCACGAAACTTCAGAAGGCCGGCGGTAAACCGCTCGCCGCTGCCGACTTCCTGCGCGGAACACCGCTTACTGCGGGCACGAGGCTCGTCTGATGCCGCGATACCGCATGATCGTCGAATATGACGGCGGCCCCTATGTCGGATGGCAGCGACAGGACAACGGACCCTCGGTGCAGGGCGCGATCGAAAAGGCGATCTTCTCGGCAAGCGGCGATACCGTGTCCGTCCGCGGCGCGGGCCGCACCGATTCCGGCGTCCACGCCATGGGGCAGGTCATCCATGCCGATCTTTCGAAGGACTGGTCGCCCTTCAAGCTGCAGAATGCACTGAATGCCCATCTGAAGCTTGCGGGTGAGAAAGTGGCGATCCTTGATGTCGAGGCCGCGAGCGAATTCTTCGACGCGCGCTTCTCCGCGCTCCGCCGGCATTATCTCTACCGCATCATCAGCCGCCGCGCGCCGCTGGCGCTGGAGGCGGGCAAGGCATGGTGGGTGCCGAAGACGCTCGATCATGAAGTCATGCATGCCGCAGCCCAGATCCTCGTCGGCAAGCATGATTTCTCAACTTTCCGTTCGGCTCACTGCCAGGCAAACAGCCCCGTGCGCACGCTCGACCGGCTGGATGTGACCCGTAATGGCGAACTGATCGAGATCCGTGCCACCGCCCAGAGTTTCCTGCACAATCAGATCCGCTCCTTCGCGGGAACTCTGAAGCTCGCAGGCGAAGGCAAGTGGACGCCTGACGATGTGCGGGCAGCACTTGAGGCGCGTGACCGCAAGGCCTGCGGCCCCGTGGCCCCACCGGACGGGCTCTATTTCATGCAGGTGGATTATCCCCAGGTGATCATCGATCGCCGCAAACCGGTGGATGAAAACGATGATGGTGACGATCTATCGTAATCCGGCCTGCGGCACGTCGCGCAACACGCTGGCCATGATCCACTAATCCGGCGAAGAATCCGAAGTCATCGAATATCTGAAGACGCCGCCGACGCGATGGCGAAGTCGTCAATCTACGCAGATCAAGCCGGATAGATGCCGAGGAAGTTCTGCAGATATTCCGACAGCATCATCGATGGCACCAGGAGCACCAGCGTCAGGGCGCCGACCATAAGGGCATGACCATGGCAGATCATCCTGAGGATGCGCGCCAGCACGAAGACCTGTGCCAGCATGAAGATGAGAAGCAGCATCGACACGATGCCGACCGAACCCGGCAGGAAGAAGACGAGCGCCAGCAGTAGCCCGTTGATATAGGCAAGCGGCACGCCGAGCCAGTTGACGCTGACGACGACAGGCGCAAAGCGCTCGCCCATACGAACGGCAAGCAGCAGCAGGCCGGCAAAGACCAGCGGCACGAACCAGTTCGCAAGCTCCACGAGCCCAAGCCGGAAGTAAAAGGGAAGTCCGACGTCCGTCTCCGGCGGCATGGAGCGCAGATAGGCATTGCGCCACCAGAGCCAGGAAATGCCTGTCGGCGGCAAGCACCAGATGATTGCCCAGAAGGATCGGTTGACGCCGCGATCCGATATGTCGAGGAAGCGGAAACCGCGCGGATCGAGCTTGATCAGCAGCCAGATGCCGGCGAGATAATACTGAACCTCTCTAAAGCCCGGCATTTTCAAACCAACGTTCGATGAAAGTCTCGTAGATCACCGTCAGCGTCTCCAGATCCGCAACGGCGACCCGTTCGTCGACCATGTGCATGGTCTGGCCGACAAGGCCGAATTCCACGACCGGGCAATAATCCTTGATGAAGCGCGCATCCGATGTGCCGCCCGTCGTCGACAGCGCCGGCGATGCGCCGGTAACGGTCTCGACCGCCGACGACAGCGAGGCGATCAGCGCATTGTTGCGCGTCAGAAAAACATGGCTCGGGCGGTCGGCCCAGATGATCTCGTATTTCACCGGCTCGCGACCCGGCCGCAAGGCACCGTCCGTAGCTGCCGTATCGAGGCGCCGGATGATTTCAGCCCGAAGCGTATCTGCCGTCCAGGTGTCGTTGAAGCGAATGTTGAAGCTCGCTGAAGCCCTGGCGGGGATGACGTTCGTCGCCGGATTGCCGACATCGATAGTCGTCACTTCGAGGTTGGACGGCTGGAAATTGTCCGTGCCGGCGTCGAAGGGCGGATCCATCAGCGCCTGGGTGAGTTGCAGCATGCCGCGCACCGGATTGTCGGCAAGATGCGGATAGGCCGCATGCCCCTGCACGCCGTGCACGACGATCTTGCCGGACAGCGAACCGCGCCGACCGATTTTGATCATGTCGCCGAGCTTGTTCGGATTGGTCGGCTCGCCGACGACGCAGGCATCCCATGTCTCGCCGCGCTCAGTCGCCCACTGCAGCAGCTTGATCGTCCCGTTGATCGACGGGCCTTCCTCGTCGCCTGTGATCAGGAAGGAAATCGAGCCCCTTGGCGCGCCATGCTTTTCGACATGCCTGGCAACGGCGGCGGCAAAACAGGCAATGCCGCCCTTCATGTCGACTGCGCCACGGCCGAACAGCTCGCCATTGGCAATCTCGGCGGCAAAGGGCGGATGCTTCCAGGCACCTTCATCGCCCGCTGGCACGACATCAGTATGGCCTGCAAACATCAGATGCTGTCCCTCGGTGCCGAGACGGGCATAGAGGTTCTCGACATCAGGCGTGCCATCTTCCTTCGCGACCATTCGGTCGACCTTGAAACCGAGCGGAGAAAGCATCGCTTCCAGCGCGGAAAGCGCGCCGCCTTCTGCCGGCGTCACGGATGGGCAGCGGATCAGGGTCTGAAGATTGGCAACAGGATTCGTGGCGGTCATGGCGGTCGAATTATCCGGTGGGAATGGCAAAGGCGTGGCAAGGCGCGAGGCGGCCTCGCCTAAAAGACGCCGATTGTTTACCGAATCAATATCGGGCTGTCATCAATCTCGGAGCAGTTCGTTGATGCCCGTCTTGGAACGGGTCTGCTCGTCGACACGCTTGACGATCACGGCGCAATAGAGGTTAGGCGCTTGCTGGCCGTTTGCCATCGTCTTGTCTGATGGCAGCGAGCCCGCAACGACGACCGAATAGGGCGGGACTTCGCCATAGCTGATCTCGCCGGTAGCGCGGTCGACGATCTTGGTCGACTTGCCGATGAAGACGCCCATGCCGAGCACCGAGCCTTCACGCACGATGCAGCCTTCGACGACTTCCGAACGCGCACCGATAAAGCAATTGTCCTCGATGATCGTCGGTCCGGCCTGCATAGGCTCCAGAACGCCGCCGATGCCGACGCCGCCGGAGAGATGCACATGCTTGCCGATCTGCGCGCAGGAGCCGACGGTGGCCCAGGTGTCGACCATCGTGCCTTCGCCGACATAGGCGCCGAGGTTGACGAAGGACGGCATCAGGATGGCGTTCGGAGCGATATAGGCCGAGCGGCGCACGACCGCACTAGGCACGGCGCGGAAGCCGGCGGCGCGGAACTGGTTCTCGCCCCAGCCTTCGAATTTCGAGGGCACCTTGTCCCACCAGGTCGACTGGCCGGGACCGCCCTTGACCACTTCCATATCGTTAAGGCGGAAGGAGAGCAGCACGGCCTTCTTCAGCCACTGATTGACCTTCCAGACGCCATCGGTGCCGCGCTCGGCCACGCGTGCCTTGCCCCCGTCGAGCAGGTTTAGAGCGGCCTCGACTGCATCGCGCACTTCGCCTTTCGTCGACGTGTTCACATTGTCGCGATTGTCGAAAGCGGTTTCGATGGTCTTTTCAAGGGATACGAGGTCGGTGGCGCTCATGGGAATTCCTTAAACTTCGATCTTTATCGTGGAGACGGCAGGTCTCCGGAATTGCGATTGGCGGGTTGTCACCCGATCTATAGCATGCACCCGTAAAATGGAATGATTTTTCGGACAAGATCATATCTGGATTCAAGGCGTTATAGCGACATATCCGGTCATTCGTGGCCGGTGATACTGAAAGGCATTTCGATATGGCAAAGGCAAGAAACGGTGGCGGACGACGCAAGGACGGTGTCTGGGATCCGTTGAAGAGCAGTTCGAGCGACAGGCAGCGCGCGGAAGCGGTTCCGAAGACGCCGCAGACGCTCTCGCCGGCCTATCGCCTTGCCTATGTGGATGAGGATTTCCTCTGCCGCGAGGAACTGCGACCGATCCGCCTGCAGCTCGAACTTCTGAAGGTCGAGATGATGATGGCCGAGCGCGGCATCAAATCGACCGTCGTCATGTTCGGAGGCGCCCGCATTCCGGCCCCCGGCCAGAGCGCCTGGGCAGCCCGCAACGAGACCCAGCGTGCAAACCTCGAAGCCGCATCGGTCTATTATGACGAAGCTCGCAAATTCGCCCGCCTCTGCTCGCGTTATGCAGCCGGCTTCGATTTCCACGAATATGTCGTCGTCACCGGCGGTGGCCCCGGCGTCATGGAAGCGGGAAACCGCGGTGCAGCGGATGAGGGAGCACCTTCGATCGGCCTCAACATCGTGTTGCCGCACGAGCAGGCGCCGAATGCCTATGTGACGCCCGAGCTCAGCTTCAACTTCCACTATTTCGCGATCCGCAAGATGCATTTCATGGTGCGCGCCAAGGCGGTCGCGGTCTTCCCCGGCGGCTTCGGCACGCTGGACGAATTCTTCGAATGCCTGACGCTGATCCAGACGGGCCGCATGGAACGCATCCCGCTGTTGCTCTTCGGCTCGAAATTCTGGCACAGCATCATCAACTTCGACGCGCTTGCCGAATTCGGGACGATCGCGCCTGAGGACGTGAACCTCATCAGCTTCGTCGATACTGCCGATGAGGCCTGGAAGATCGTGCAGGACTTTTACGAACACCGCGAATAGAGCAATTCAAGCCAAACTGGTCAGCGGCTTTACGCCCGGCACAAACGAAAAACCCCTCCTCCCGTGGACGGGAAGAGGGCTTCGGGTGAGGGGCAAACCCCTCGCGATATCCAGGGAACGCTTTGTTATTCCCTTCAAAGGAAGGGCTGGTCAGGCATGTCATCGATCGAGATCACGCCGTCCTTGTTGCGGTCCATGCGATCGAAGAACTTGTTGAAGGCGGTTTCCGCTTCCTGCTTGCTGATCTGGCCGTTCTGGTCGGTGTCGATACGCCCCATCATCATGGTGATTGCCATGAAGCGGGCATTGTCATGCATCCAGTGGTGGCCGTCGTGGCCGTGACGGCCATGGTCCTTGTCGTCGCCTGCCTGCGGCATCGCATTCTGATCCGCATCGCCCTGCTTGGCCGAGACCGCTTCACGACGCGCCTTGAACTGTGCTTCGCGGTACGCGCGGATTTCGCCTGGCGTCAGCGAGCCGTCATGGTTGGTGTCGATGGCGGCGAAGATCTTCTCCATGCCATCGGTCGCCTCCTGCTTGGTAATCTGCCCGTCCTTGTTCGTGTCGAACTGTTTCAGCATGCGCACGAAGAGGATTTCGCGGAAGGCCGCGCCACGCGGACCGCTCATCATGCCATGCTCCATTTTTCCATGGTGGCCTGGATGATCAGCCTGGTCGCCTGGTGCTGCGAAGCTGGCCCCGGCGGCTGCGCCGAGAAGAAGAACAGAGGAAAGCGCCGTCAGGATAAGCTTGTTGCGGTACATGTCAGTGCGTCCTTTCGTAGGATGTCCCTCGATACGAAAGGTAGGACCGAACCCTGCCACGGCCCAGTTAAACATCTGTAAGATGGATGAAATTTTGGTAAGTTAGGTCGTAATCTTCTTCAGGAAATCAGCGAGATCGTTGGTGACGAAATCGATGTGGTCGTCCTCGCCGCTCGTTCTCTCCCACCATTCGACGACAGTTTCTTCCAGATTGCGCGGCACGAGCAAAACGGTCTGCATACCGAGCGCTTTCGGTACGGTGAGATTGCGCGGCAGGTCCTCGAACATCGCAGCCTTGCCCGTCTCGACCTTCTTCAGCGCCGTGAACTTGTCATAGGTCGCCTGCGCCGGCTTCGGCAGATAGTCGGCCGCGACGATGTCGAAGATGTCGTCGAAATGGTCGAGGATACCGAGTGCGCCGGCCGTCGCCTGTGCATGCTGGACGCTGCCATTGGTGAAGATGAACTTGCGGCCCGGCAGGGATTTGATGGCTTCGGCAAGCTCCGGCTGCGGGGTCAGCGACGAATAATCGATCGCATGCGCCTTTTCGAGAAAGTCGTTGGGATCGACCCCGTGATGGATCATCAGGCCCTGCAGCGTCGTGCCGTGATCGTAGTAGTACTGCTTCTGTAGCTTGCGGGCCTCTTCCTGCTCCATTTGCAGGAGCGTAGAGACATAGGCCGTCATGTTCTTGTCGATCTGCGCGAAGAGATTGACATGATGCGGATAGAGCGTGTTGTCGAGGTCGAAGACCCATTCGGTCACATGCTCGAAATCGTTCTTGGTAGGCGTGCGGTCGATCTTTGTCATAGCCGCCCTTATGGCACGGTCGCGGCGGGAAACCAAAGGCTTTTGCTTGCAGGTCCGACCTGCCAAAGCTCTCCCAAAAATGCCGCCAGATTTTCACAACTTCAGAGAGATTTTGGCTGACTTTCGCCACTGATCGCTGGTGACCTCTGCCTGCGTCAGACAGGGGGACCCGCAAGGGTGAAGTCGCATGAAGATTGTTCTGATAAATCCACCGCATACCGCGATCGGCAGCCGTATTCCAGATGATCATCTTCCACCGCTCGGCCTTCTTTCTGTTGCAGGTCCGCTGATCGACGATGGTCACATCGTCAGCCTCATCGATGCCGAATTCGGGCCGATGACCATTACTGACATTGTCAGCAGGGTGGTGGCTGGCAGTCCGGATCTTGTGCTGATCGGCCATTCCGGCTCGACGTCGGCGCATCCGACTGCCCGCGTGATCGCAGAGGCTATCAAGCGCGGCGATCCCAAAATCTCTATCATCTATGGCGGCGTGTTCCCCACCTATCATTGGCGGGAGGTGCTGGCCGAGACTGAGGCATTCGATATCCTGGTGCGCGGCGAGGGCGAGGAAACCATGCGGCGCCTAGCCGATGCCCTGGCGACGAACCGCCCGCTCGCGACCATCCCCGGAATCGCCTTTCGCGATGGCCACGGCGAAATCCTGGCAACGCAGCCGGCACAGGCTATCGCCGATCTCGATGCCTATCGCGTCGGCTGGGAACTGATCGACCATCGCAACTATACCTACTGGGGCGGCAAGCGCGCCGTCGTCATGCAGTTTTCCCGCGGCTGTCCGCATCTCTGCAATTATTGCGGCCAGCGCGGTTTCTGGACCCGCTGGCGTCACCGCTCGCCGGAACTTTTCGCCCGCGAGATTGCACGGCTCTATCGCGAAGAGGGCGTCGAGCTCATCAATCTCGCCGACGAGAACCCGACATCCTCGCGAAAAGCCTGGCTGGCTTTTCTCGAAGCGATGATCGCCGAGAATGTGCCCGTGCAGATCGTCGGCTCGACGCGAGCGGATGATATCGTCCGCGATGCCGATATCCTCCACCTCTACCGAAAGGCGGGTGTCGTGCGCTGGCTGCTCGGCATGGAAAACACCGATGAGGCGACGCTTGCCCTGATCAAGAAGGGCGGCGCCAAGACGACCGATCGCGAGGCGATCCGCCTTCTGCGCCAGCATGACATCCTTTCGATGGCGACCTGGGTCGTCGGTTTCGAGGAGGAGAGGCTGAGCGATCTCTGGCGCGGCTTCCGGCAGCTGCTCTCCTATGATCCTGATCAGATCCAAGCGCTCTATGTGACGCCGCATCGCTGGACGCCCTTCTTCCGTATCGCCCGCGAACGGCAGGTAATCGAGACCGATATCCGCAAATGGGACTACAAGCATCAGGTCCTGAAGATGCGGTATCTCAACCCGATCGTGCTGGTCGCCTGCGTCAAGCTGATCGAGGTCGCGGTCCAGGCGCGGCCGAAGGCGCTGCTGCGCATCCTCTTTCATCGCGATCCGGAACAGCGTCATTCCATGCGCTGGTACACCCATATGGGTCGCCGCGTCTGGTTTCACGAGATCTTCGAATTCCTCTTCCGCCGCCACCATCTCAAGGAAGGTCCGACGCTTGAGACATTCTGGGGCGCGCCCCAGGATGCGGAGGAGGAATTGATGCTGCGCCCGCAGCGGCATGTGAAAAGCCTCGACGCTGCAGAATAAAATAGACGCCCGATTTTCGGCGGACGACACAGGCGCGGAGTGCTAGAAAGCGGACATGCTTTTCGAACGCCCCGATGATGACACGCTCTATGATGCCCTGATCGCGCGCAGCGCCGATTATGAGGGCCAGGCCTATGTCTGCGTGAAGACGACAGGCATCTTCTGCCGTCTGACCTGCCCGGCGCGTAAGCCGAAGCGGGAAAACACCATCTTCTTCGACACGATCGCCGCCTGCATGCATTCGGGCTTCCGCCCGTGCCAGCGCTGCAAGCCGCTGGAGCAGCCGGGCCGCGAGCCGATCGTCGACATGCTGCTGGCGCGGCTCGACAGCGAACCGGAGGTGCGCTGGACCGAAGATGAGCTTGTGCGCCGGGGATATGATCCATCGACGGTGCGCCGCGCCTTCAAGCGGGCGCTCGGCATGACCTTCCACGATATCGTCCGCTATCGCCGGCTGGGTGAGGCGGCCCGGCAACTGGCCGATGGCGCCCGCGTCATCGACGTGCAATTCGAAGCGGGATATGAATCGGGAAGCGGCTTCCGAGCGGCTTTCCAGCGGCTAGTCGGCAGGGGGCCGGCGCTCTCTCAGAACCGTGAACTGCTCTTTGCCGACTGGTTCGATACACCGCTCGGGCCGATGATAGCAGTCGCCGACAAGACGCATCTGCATCTCCTCGAATTTCACGACCGCAGGGCCTTGCCGACCGAACTCGAAGCGCTACAGAAGCGTGTCCGCTCCTCGGTCGCGATTGGCCGCACGCCTGTTATCGACCAGATCGAGGCGGAAATCGGGGAGTATTTCGAAGGGCGGCTAACCACCTTCAAGACGCCGCTGGCGCTTGGCGGTACGCCCTTCGAAAAGCATGTCTGGGCAAAGCTTATTGAAATTCCAGTCGGTCAGACGCGCGCCTATGGCGATCTCGCTAGAGAAATGGAAAGGCCGGAGGTGGTGCGTGCCGTCGGCCGCGCCAACGGCGCCAACCAGCTCGCCATCATCGTGCCCTGCCATCGCATCCTCGGCGCGGACGGCTCACTGACGGGTTATGGCGGCGGGCTCTGGCGCAAGCAATGGCTGCTTCGGCACGAGGAAAAGATCAGTGCGCATAAGATGGAGAGGACAGCATGAACCAGATTGAGAAGGCCGAGCTTTTCGGCACGCTGCATCGCAAGGGCAATCCCGTTATTCTCTACAACATCTGGGATGCCGGAACGGCCAAGGCTGTGACGGAGGCCGGTGCGAAGGCACTTGCGACCGGAAGCTGGTCCGTCGCGGCCGCCAATGGTTATGGCGACGGCCAGAAGCTGCCGATGGATGTGCTTATCGAGACGGCGCGCTCGATCACGGCCGTCAACGACCTGCCGCTCTCGGTCGATTTCGAAGGTGGCTATTCCACGGAACCCGCCGGCGCCGCGGCCAATGTCGCAAAGCTCATCGAGGCCGGCGCCGTTGGGATCAACTTCGAGGACCAGCGCGTCGGCGAGACCGGCCTTCACCCCATCGAAGCGCAGGCAGCACGCATCCGCGCGATCAGGGAAATGGTCAAGGCAGGGGGCATCGATTTCTTCATCAACGCCCGCACGGATCTCTTCCTTCAGGAAGGCGATGGCTCCAGGCATGCAGGGTTGGTCGATGCGGCGATCGAGCGTGGCAAGGCTTATGCGGCGGCAGGCGCCAGCGGCTTCTTCGTGCCGGGCCTGATCGAACCGGCCTTGATCGAAAAGGTCTGCGCTGCATCCACGCTGCCGGTCAATATCATGATGAAGGCAGGTGCGCCCGATCCGGCTGATCTCGCAAGGCTCGGGGTTTCGCGCATCAGCTATGGCCCCGGACCGTATCGGGCCATGATGGAAAAGCTGAAGGAAGCCGCGGCCGCGATCTATTCGGGGATCTGATTGCTGTTGGCGAAGCTTTTCTGTGTGGCGATGGCCTGAGCTATGAAGTTACGAATGATGGAAGAGCGCTCGTCACGCCGGGTGGCGAGCGCCAACCGTGCTGCGGGTGCTTCGCCCGCAATTGCAATGTAGCGAACGCCGGGAACATTGATCTTCGCCATGTCCGCCGGCACGATCGAGACGCCGAGACCGACTGCGATCAGGCTGGCGATCGACGTGATCTGCGGCGCCGACTGGCCGAGCCGTGGTTCAAATCCCGCTCGCCGGCATGCGGCCATGATATCGTCGAAGAAGCCGGCACCCGCCTCGCGCGGAAAGAGAACGAAGCTCTCTCCGGCCAGCGCGTCGAGGCGCAATGTCTGCGCCTCTGACAGCGGGTGCCTTGCTGGAAGCACGATGACCATGGGGTCTTCGGCCAGCAGCTGACATCGGGCCTGCAGCTCGTCACCACTACCCGGGCGGATAAAAACGGCGTCGAGCTCTTCCCCATCGAGCCGCTCCAGCAGTTGCGTGGTAGGCGCTTCCTCCAGGCTGAATTCGACGGCTGCATATTTCTCGCGAAACGCGTTCACGATGGCGGGCACGAGCGGATTGAACACCGCCGAGCCGGTGAAGCCAACCTGCAGCCGCCCGCTCTGGCCGCGCGCCGCCCGGATGGCGGATTGTTTGGCCTGTTCCGCCCGATGCAATATCGCTTGGGCCTCCGGCAGGAAAACCCTGCCTGCCTCCGTCAGTTCCGCACCGTTCGACAGGCGGCGGAAAAGGGGCGCGCCAATCTCGTTTTCAAGATCACGTATCTGGTTGCTGAGTGGCGGCTGGCCGATGCCGACCTTCCGTGCAGCGCGCGTGAAATTGAGTTCTTCTGCGACAGCAATGAAATAGCGAAGATGACGAAGCTCCATGAGGTACTTTTAAAGTATCGCATTCGCCTGTGCAATATATTGGAACTACCTCTCCTGCGCCGCCACATGACGGAACGCGCCGCCTCTTTGTGGCGGTTGCGCTAGGACAGGAGTTCACGATGAGTTCAATCGAAAAGCAGTTTCTCATTACCGGTGTCAGTTCGGGCTTTGGCCATGCCTTTGCGCAGGCCGCATTGGAGAAGGGGCATCGCGTAGTGGGAACCGTGAGGAATGAGGAAGCCGCGTCTCTGTTCGAGAACCTGGCACCGGATCGCGCAACGGCAGTCCGCCTCGACGTTACCGACATAGAGGCAATCGGACCGGCTGTTGCTGGTATCGAGAGAACCATCGGTCCGGTGGACGTTCTCATCAACAATGCCGGCTATGGACATGAAGGGACTTTAGAGGAATCGCCGATCGAGGAAATGCGCCGGCAATTCGAGGTTAACGTCTTCGGCGCCGTCGGAACGATGAAGGCCGTTCTGCCGTTCATGCGCCAGCGGCGGGCCGGTCACATCATCAACATCACATCGATGGGCGGGTTCATCACCATGCCGGGCATCGCTTATTATTGCGGCAGCAAATTTGCGCTCGAAGGCATCAGCGAGGTTTTGGCGAAGGAAGTGAAAGCGTTCGGCATCGCAGTCACCGCGGTGGCTCCCGGCTCATTCCGCACCGACTGGGCTGGACGATCGATGATCCGCACCGACAGGAGCATCGCCGACTATGATTCGCTCTTCGATCCTATCCGCAGGGCACGCGAGGAGAAGAGCGGCAAACAGGCAGGCGATCCTCGCAAAGCGGCTGCCGCCGTATTGGCGCTGGTCGAGGCTGAAAACCCGCCCGTGCATCTCTTGCTCGGCGCCGATGCTTTGGCGCTCGTCCGCGATAAGCTGAAGCGCCTGAGCGCTGAAATCGATGCCTGGGAAGATCTGACGCTCTCGACGAGCTTTGCCGAAGCATGAGAAAAGGCGCCCGGAAGGGCGCCTTTCTCAATCAGGGAACGATCAGCGTGCCGACGCCGTGCTCGGTGAAGATTTCGAGCAGCACGGAATGGGCCGTCTTGCCGTTCAGGATGACGACGCCCTGCACGCCGGCCTTGATGGCGTCGATGCAGGTCTCAACCTTCGGGATCATGCCGCCGGAAATCGTGCCGTCGGCAATCAGCGCATGCGCTTCGGCGACGGAAAGCTCCTTGATGAGCTTGCCCTGCTTGTCGAGCACGCCGGGCACATCCGTCAGGAACAGCAGGCGGGTGGCGTTCAGCGCGCCGGCGATGGCGCCGGCGAAGGTGTCGGCGTTGATATTATAGGTCGCGCCGTCGCGGCCCGGAGCAACCGGGGCGATGACCGGGATCATCTCGGAGCGGGCGAGAAGGTCGAGCAGCGTGCGGTCGACTTCCACAACTTCGCCGACGAAACCGAGATCGAGCACGCGCTCGATGTTGGAATCGGGATCCTTGACGGTCTTTCGCGCCTTTTCGGCGAAGACCATGTTGCCGTCCTTGCCGCAGAGGCCGATCGCCCATTCGCCGGTCTGGTTGATCAGCGCCACGATTTCCTTGTTGATCGAGCCGGCGAGAACCATTTCGACGATCTCGACCGTCTTCTGGTCGGTAACACGCAGGCCGCCCTCGAATTTGGATTCAATACCCATCTTCGTCAGCATCGCGCCGATCTGCGGACCACCGCCATGCACGACGATCGGATTGACGCCGGACTGCTTCAAAAGTGCGATATCGCTGGCGAAAGCCTTGCCGAGCTCGGGATTGCCCATGGCATGGCCACCGTACTTCACGACGATCGTCTTGTTTTCGTAGCGCTGCATGAAGGGCAGCGCCTGCGCGAGAAGACGTGCCTGGATTTCGCTTTCGGACTCGTTCATGTGGGACCCCGCGGAATTGATCGCGGCCTTTTATCTCAAGTTTTTGACAGATGGAATAATCCGGCACGCAATAGTTTTTCGTATCTAAGGCCGACCTGGGAACCTGCCAGCGCATATTGAAACTATCGAACTGAAACTATCGTACCGGAAATCGTTCATTCGAGGGCGACATGACTGGGGATTTTGCAGATTTAATCGGCCGCATAGCGCTCGGCGACCGCAAGGCTTTCGCCGCACTCTATAACCAGACCAGTCCGAAACTTCTGGCGATCTGCCTTCGTATTCTTGGAAGCAGGAACGAGGCGGAAGAGGTGCTTCAGGAGGTCTATATCAAGATATGGCAGCGCGCCGGTGCCTTTACGGCCGGCTCCTCGACATCGGTCGCCTGGCTTGCGGCAATTGCCCGCAATCAATCGATCGATGCGTTGCGGGCACGCAAGCCGGTCGCCGACGAAATCGACAGAGCGCTCGATCTTGCCGATGCCGGTCTCGATCCTGAAGCGCAAGTCGTGATTAAGGATGAAGGAAGGCGGATTGACACCTGCATGGAAGAGTTGGAAGCTGATCGTGCGGTCGCGGTGAAACGGGCTTATGTCGAAGGGCTAAGCTATCAGGAACTGGCCGGTCAGTTTGGTGTCCCGCTGAATACGATGCGGACATGGCTAAGACGCAGCCTGCTGAAACTGAGAGAGTGCATGGAACGATGACATCGCCCGACAAAAGCAAGGGAGACCGCTCCCGGGATGAGGTTCTCGCCGGCGAGTATGTGCTGGGCGTCCTCTCTCTTCAGGATCGGAGGATCGTTGAGGAGCGCATGCGCCGCGATCGGCAGTTTGCCGCCATCGTCACCCGCTGGGAGGTCAACCTCTCCAGCTTCAACGACGAATACGGCACGGCTGCTCCGAGCAGCGAGACCTTCAAGCAGATCGAGGCGCGCCTCTTCGCCAATGCAGAAAGTGAGCCGCGCTTTTCGCACAGCCTCTGGAATTCCGCCGGTTTCTGGCGCTCGCTGACATTTGCCTCGCTTGCGGTCACCTTGGGCGTCATCGCCTTTGCCTCCGGTCTCGTGCCCCAGCCTCCGGCATCGCCGCCGCTGGTGGCGGACCTCTCGGGACAGAACAATCAGGTCAATCTGACAGCTTCCTACGATATCCAAAGTGGCCGGCTGAAGATCATACCGGTTGCGGCCGGCAAGCCGGAGGAGAAATCTCTGGAGCTCTGGCTCGTACCGGGTAGCGGGACGCCCCATTCTCTCGGCGTTTTCCAACCGGGCATGAACGGCGAATTGCTGATCCCGACCGATATGCGCAGCCAGATTTCCGATGGTGCGGCGCTGGCCGTCAGCCTGGAGCCATTCGGCGGTTCGCCCACACATCAGCCGTCAGGCCCCGTCATAGCCAGCGGTTCGATCCGCAGGCCGTAAAATAAAATCATTTTCTGAAACTCTTCTGCAGCGCCTTCCGTAGTTGCTGATATCCGGGCAGCGCAGGGCATAAAGCCCGCGGCTGCGACCGGGTGCAGAGGAGAAAACCATGATCAAGTCCGCATTGCGTGCCGCAGCGCTCACCGCCGCCCTTTCCGCTATCGCCTTCGCCGCTCAGGCAAAGAACCCGATGGTCGGCGGCGCCGCGATGTATGCGAACAAGAACATCGTCGAGAATGCCGTCAATTCCAAGGATCACACCACCCTGGTTGCTGCCGTGAAGGCAGCCGGCCTCGTCAGCACGCTGGAAGGCAAGGGGCCATTCACCGTCTTCGCGCCGACCAATGAAGCCTTCGCTGCCCTGCCGAAAGGCACTGTCGATACGTTGCTGAAGCCAGAAAACAAGGGCACGCTTGTCAAGGTTCTGACCTGCCATGTCGTTGCCGCCGATGCCATGTCGAAGACCGTCGCCAAGATGATCAAGGACGACGGCGGCGAGCACGACATCAAAACGGTCGGCGGCTGCGTGCTCAAGGCAAAGGAAAGCATGGGCAAGATCACGCTGACGGATGAAAATGGCGGTGTCGCCCACGTCACCATCGCCGACGTCAAACAGTCGAACGGCGTCATCCACGTCGTCGACGAAGTTCTGCTGCCGAAGATGTAAATTCAAATACCGGCCGTCAGAGGCGCCTTTCTGGGCGCCTCTTTTCATTTCCAGTTGCTGACGCCGACCGTTTCGGCAATCGCCTGCCGCAGTTCGTCCAATCCTTCGTTCTTTTCCGAGGAGGTGGAAAGCACGGCCGGATAGGCAGCGGGACGCTTGCGGATCTTCTCCGATGTTTCGGCCAGCAGCTTTGGCACGGCAGGCGCTTTGATCTTGTCCGTCTTGGTCAGCACGATCTGGTAGGAGACGGCCGCCTTGTCGAGCAGCGTCAGGACGTCATCGTCGTTCTTCTTGATGCCGTGACGGCTGTCGATCAGCACATAGACGCGTTTCAGCGTCGAGCGGCCGCGCAAATAGTCGAAGACGAGCTTCGTCCAGTTATCCACCTGCTCCTTCGGCGCCTGTGCATAGCCATAGCCCGGCATATCGACCAGCGCCATCGGCGGCAGGTCGTTGCCCTCGCCGGAATAGCCGTCCGGAACGAAGTAGTTGAGCTCCTGCGTGCGGCCCGGCGTATTGGAGGTGCGCGCCAGACCTTTCTGACCGACCAGCGCGTTGATCAGCGACGATTTGCCGACATTCGACCGGCCGGCGAAAGCGACTTCCAAGGGGCCTTCCGGCGGAAGGAATTTCATGGAAGGCACGCCGCGGATGAATATCCAGGGGTGGCCGAAGAGCGGCTTTGCGATTTCAGTCATATGAATTCTGCAATCTCCGGGTTCGGTAATGAAACCGGCTTCATGTTTTTAAGACGTATTGTCAAGGTTCGCACGGTTGAGCGCTTCTGCGGCTCGAAACAAAAAGCCCCGCCGAAGCAGGGCTTTTCGATTATTTCGATGGCGCCGGTTTTCGCTTGAACAGGCCCTTCAGATTGTCGAAGAGCTCGATCTTCACGCCGTGACGCTTCATGATCACCGACTGCTGCAGCACCGAGAGCGTGTTGTTCCAGGCCCAGTAGATGACGAGGCCGGCCGGGAAGCTTGCCAGCATGAACATGAACACCAGCGGCATCCAGTTGAAGATCATTGCCTGCGTCGGGTCGGGCGGGGTCGGGTTCATGCGCATCTGCACGAACATGGTGACGCCCATGATCAGCGGCCAGACGCCGAGATGCAGCAAGGCCGGTGCCTCGAAAGGCAGCAGGCCGAACAGGTTGACGATCGTTGTCGGGTCGGGCGCCGAAAGATCGCGGATCCAGCCGAAGAACGGCGCGTGCCGCATCTCGATGGTGATGTAGATCACCTTGTAGAGTGAGAAGAAGATCGGAATCTGCAGCGCCACCGGCCAGCAGCCGGCGATCGGGTTGATCTTCTCTTCCTTGTAGAGCTGCATCGTCGCCTGCTGCAGGCCCATGCGGTCGTCGCCGAATTTTGCCTTCAGCTCTTCCATCTTCGGCTGCATGCGCTTCATGTTCGCCATCGAAGCGTACTGCTTGCTGGCGAGCGGGAAGAACAGCGCCTTGACGACGATGGTCGTGCAGAGGATCGCCACGCCGAAATTGCCGAAGTAGCGGAAGAAGAAGTCCATCAGCTTGAACATCGGCTGCGTGAGGAACCAGAACCAGCCCCAGTCGATTAGGCGATCGAAATTCGGGATGGAATATTTCGCTTCATATTCATCGACGACAGGCACTTCCTTGGCGCCGGCAAAGACGAGGTTTGTGACGTCGACCGTCGCTCCAGGAGCGATCGACAGGCCTTCACCCTTGAAATCGGCTTGATAGCGCGGCTGACCGTCCGTGAAATGCGAGAAGCGGGAATCGAAGGGAATGGTCTGGCTCGGGATGAGAGCCGCAGCCCAATACTTGTCGGTAATGCCGATCCAGCCGCCGGTGACCGTCGGGTTGGACTGGTTTTCCTTTTCGATCGCCGTGTACTTGCTCTCGGAAATGCCGCTGCCGGCGCCGAGCACGCCGAGGAAGCCCTCATGCAGTACGTAGACCGAAGGCGTGGTCGGCTTGTTGTAGCGCGTCACGCGCCCATAATTGGACAGCGATACGGCGGCGTCTCCGCTATTGGTGATCTTGTCGACGACCGTGAACATGTAACGGTCATCGACGGAAATCGTCCGGGTAAAGGTCAGACCCTTGTCATTGGTATAGGTCAGCGTCACCGGCGTCTTCTCGGTGAGCTTCGCACCCTCGGGTGCGGTCCAGATGGTAGACGGGCCGGGAACGGCGCCTGTCGCATCAGTGCCGATATAGCCGAACTCGGTGAAATAGCCGTCCTTGGTTTCAGCCGGCGAGAACAGCGTGATGATCGGGCTCGAGTCGTCGACGGTCTCGTGATAGGCCTTCAGCCTCAGGTCGTCGAGGCGCGCGCCGGCGAGGTTGATGGAGCCGGAAAGGGCAGCCGTGTCGATGGCAACACGCGGCGATTTCGCCAGAGCTTCCTCGCGGGTCGCCGTCGCCGTGGCCTGACCGGTGGGAGCTGCGCCGTTCGGCTGCGCGCTCTGGCCGCCGGCGGCAGGCTGTTGCGTCTGCTCGGTCTGCTGCTGTGCCTTCTGGGCTTCCTGAGCCTTACGCTGAGCCTCGATGCGTGGGTTCATATAGAGGAACTGCCAGCCAAGGACGATCAGCACCGAAAGAGCGATCGCAATGAAGTAATTGCGGTTGTTTTGCATCATACGTTCCTGGGGCGCTCGTCTTTCGGGCGCCGGTGTTTCGGCCTGGTTTCCACGCGGGTTTTCAGTTCCGCGGCCAGTTCATCGAAGGACGCTGTCAAGACGTCCCTGCGGGCGACAACCACATAGTCGTGTCCGGGCTGCATTGCAAACCCTGCATGAAGCCGCACCGCCTCTTTAAGGCGCCGCCGCATGCGGTTTCTTTCGACCGCGTTGCCGTGTTTTTTGGTGACTGTGAAGCCGACGCGGGCTTCGCGTTCTTCTTCCTTGCGGTTCAGGACCTCGAGAAGGAAGAGAGGGCCGCGGCGCTTTTCGCCTTCGCGGACTGCAAGAAATTGCGGGCGGCTCAAGAGCCGCCCGACAATCTGTTTGTCTTCTTTGGTCTTCAAGTCGCCCGTCATTTGCTATCGGGCAATTCCGGCCTTAGGCCGAAAGACGCTTGCGGCCGCGTGCGCGGCGAGCAACGATGACCTTGCGGCCGCCCTTAGTGGCCATACGCGCACGGAAACCGTGGCGGCGCTTGCGAACAAGCTTCGAGGGCTGATAGGTACGCTTCATTTATTTAAACACCGCGGAGTGCGGCCCTTCTTGAATTTGCATAATGCAAGGAGCGTGGTTTTTCGAACGGGCGAGGTCATAAAAGACCTGAAATGACCGGACGTGCGGCGGCTTATACAAATGAAGCCTGCCAAAGTCAATTATGACTGGCAGATTCCCTGGAGCTGCGGGGCGCATGGCAAGATTTCGCACTCTGGTGTTAACGAATTTGGTTCTTCACTATATGGTTGTATATTTCATCCATAAGCTTCCGAAAGCTCTCAGCCGCAACTTTTATTCCTTGAAGATGCTCGGCCCGAGACAAAGCATAATGCGCGCAACAGTAAATATGGGTAATTTCTTGTAGTCGATATTGTTAATATTCGAAATACAACATTAACGAATTTACCCGATCTTTCAGTACATCGGCTGGGAATTTGCTTTCCAGCCATTGTGCGAAGCGAGGGAGCGTTCAGTGAAAATTCGCGGCAAAATCAATCTTCTTGTCTCCGTCATGGGTGGCGTTGCGCTTCTGATCGGTGCCACCGCGCTGTCGGCGATGAGCGAGTACAACGCGAACCTGACTGCTTATGAGCATGCTGCGGCCCGCGCCTACGCAGGCGAACGTCTCAACCGCTTCGTCACCGCCGTCGTCATGGAATCGCGCGGAATCTATGCTGCAAAGAGCCTGGAACAGACGCCGGCCTTCGCCAAGGGCCTGATGGCCGGTCTGGATGAGATCGACAAGGTCATCGCCGGTTGGGCGCCGCTTGTGCCTGACAGCGAGAAGGATACCTTCGTCAAGCTGGTCGACCGCGCCAAGGAATTTCGCACCTTCCGCAGCGAGACGGCCCGTCTTGGTACACAGGTAAGCCCGCAGGCGGCCAACGAGCAAGGTAACAACGACGCCAACCGCGCCAACCGTAAGGCATTTCAGGCCGAGATCGACGCGATCGTCAGCACCGACAAGGCCGAGCTGACGGCTGTAAATGATCAGATCGAGGATTTCCGCAGTTGGGTCCTGATGCTGGTGCTCAGCATTACCGGCATCGGTATCGCAGCCGGCGTCGGTATGGGCTTTTACATCGGCACCAGCCATCTGAGCCGGCCGATCAAGAAGGTGACGCAGGCGATCAAGGAAGTCGCTGATGGCAATTTCCAGGCGGAAGTGCCGTTCGCCGGTCGCAAGGACGAAATCGGCGAAATGGCAGCTGCCGTCGCCATCTTTAAGGAAAACGGCCTCGTCATCCAGCGCATGAACGCCCAGGAAGCGGCAATGCGTGCAAAGAGCGACGACCTGCAGTCCAGCATGTCCGTCGTTGTTGCAGCTGCTGCTGCCGGCGATTTCAGCCACCGCATCAACAAGGATTATGAGGACGAAAGCCTCAACCAGTTCGCCGGCAATATCAACACGCTGCTGTCGAGCGTCGATGCCGGCGTCGACGAAACCCGCCGCGTCATAGCAAGCCTTGCTGAAGGCGACCTGAGGCAGACCATGCGCGGTCAGTTCCAGGGTGCATTTGCCGAACTGCAGAAAAACGTCAACAGCACGTTCGTGACGCTGCAGACGACCATGCGCGAAGTGCGCGAGACGACCGAAGCGATCAACGGCAATACCAATGAACTCAGGAACGCCAGCGACGATCTTTCCAAGCGCACGGAACAGCAGGCTGCCGCACTGGAGGAAACCTCCGCCGCTCTCGACGAGATCACCGCCGTTGTGCAGAACTCGACGGAACGTGCCCAGGAAGCGACCGTCATGGTCTCCGAGGCGAAGGACAATGCCGGTCGTTCCGGCGTCGTGGTCCGCAACGCCGTCGACGCCATGGGTCGTATCGAGCAGGCCTCCCGCGAAATCAGTCAGATCATCAATGTCATCGATGAGATCGCTTTCCAGACCAACCTGCTGGCGCTGAATGCCGGCGTCGAGGCCGCACGCGCTGGTGAAGCCGGCAAGGGCTTCGCTGTCGTCGCACAGGAAGTGCGCGAGCTCGCCCAGCGCTCGGCAACGGCCGCCAAGGATATTAAGGCGCTCATCACCAAGTCCGGCGACGAAGTGCAGGTCGGCGTCAAGCTGGTTCAGGCGACGGGCGAGGCGCTCTCGGAGATCGAGACACGGGTCATCGCCATCAACGACCATATCCATTCGATCGCGACTGCCGCAAAGGAACAGTCCACCGGCCTCAAGGAAGTCAACACCGCCGTCAACCAGATGGACCAGGTGACCCAGCAGAACGCCGCGATGGTGGAAGAAACCTCGGCTGCGACCCACAAGCTGTCAGCCGAAGCCGATGGCCTCGTGCGCCTCATCTCCCGCTTCAAGGTTTCCAACGAAGCGTCGGTTGCCGTTGCCCGCCAGCAGCATCACCAGCCAGTCGCCTCTCCGGCGCGCCGCGCTATCGGCCGCGTCGCCCGCGCCTTCAGCGGCAATGCCGCTGTTGCGGAGCAGAGCTGGGAAGAATTCTGATAACCTCTATGACTGGGATCGGAACGCCGCCTGCGGGCGGCGTTTTTGTTTGTGACGACTTGCCGCTCCTCGCAAAGATTTGAAAGCGGAGCATTCTCGTCTAATATAAGAGCTCATTCTGATGGCGGCCTTTCGCCGCACGGACAAGACGAGATGCCGGTTCAAGACCAGGGCGAGACTTCCAAGGCGGAAAACATCGTGGCCGGTGAGGCTGCCAAGGGTTCCTATCCGCGTGCCGGCATGTTCAGCCGCCTTTCCGGCAAGCTGCTCTGGCTCACCGTCTTCTTCATCATGCTGGCGGAAATCCTTATCTTCTTTCCCTCGATCGCGAGCATGCGTGTGCGTTGGCTGGAGGATCGGCTGAATACGGCCGCCGCCGCCGCAATCGTCATCGACGGCCTGCAGCCGGTGGATCTGCCGCGCGCGCTGCAGAAGGAGACGCTGGAGGCGACGGGCACCAAGGCGATTGTGCTGCGCAAGGACGGCACCTCCCGCCTGCTTGCCATGAGCGAAATGCCGACCTCGGTCGACGAATCCTACGATCTCAGCAACATCCCGCCATTGACCGCGATGCGCGACGCGCTGGACACGATGATCTTCGGCGGCAACCGCATGATCCGCGTCTATGGTGCGGTAGGCGAGACCAATACCGGCGTCGAGGTGGTCATGAAAGACCGGCCTCTGCGTAAGGCGATGTTCGTCTATGCCCGTAATGTGCTGCTGCTGTCGATCCTGATCTCGCTCTTTACCGCGACACTGATTTTCTTCTCCATCAATCGCATTCTCATCCGCCCGATCCGCAGACTGACGGGCAGCATGCAGCAATTCGCCTCGGATCCCGAAAATCCGTTGCATGTCTATGTCGGCGATGGCGGCCGTGACGAACTGGCTGTTGCCGGCCGCAATCTTACATCCATGCAGCTCGAACTGCAGAAGACGCTGAAGCAGCAGAAAAACCTTGCAGCACTCGGCCTCGCGGTCTCGAAGATCAACCACGACATGCGCAACATCCTGGCATCCGCCCAGCTCATGTCTGACCGCCTCGTCGATGTCGACGATCCCTTGGTGAAAAGCTTCGCGCCGAAGCTGCTGCGCACCATCGATCGCGCCGTCGGCTACACGACCGAAGTCCTCTCCTATGGCAAGGCGACCGAATCGGCGCCGCGCCGCCGCCGCATCCTCCTTTACGAGCTTGTGCAGGAGGTGAAGGATATTCTCGCCATCGAGCCGCAAAGCGGCGTCGAGTTCATCGAGCAGATGGGGCCGGATCTGGAAGTGGACGCTGATAGCGAGCAATTGTTCCGCATCATCCACAATCTCTGCCGCAACGCGCTCCAGGCGCTGACCTCGCCGGGCGAGCAGGGGGCTGGGATCGTCCGGCGCATCACGGTCGCCGCCCAGCGCGTCGGCAGCGTCGTCAGCATCACGGTGGACGATACAGGCCCCGGCATGCCGCTGAAGGCGCGCCAGAACCTGTTTGCGGCCTTCCGCGGCTCGGCGCGCTCCGGCGGCACCGGTCTTGGCCTCACCATCGCTCGCGAGCTGGTGCTAGCCCACGGCGGCACCATCGCACTTGTGGAAAAGCCTTCCGTCGGCACGCAGTTCCGCATCGAAATTCCGGATCGCCCGGTTTCACTGGAAGATTACCGCAGCCGGTCGCACGCCGAAAAGTGATGCAATTTCCGCAGGGGAGCCTTGCCGAACCAAAGTCGCGATTTTTTTCGAATTGCTCTTGCATTGCCCGAAAAGACCCTTTAGAGAACCGCCCACGCAAGCGGCACGGCCGCCACTGCAGACGCACCCGTAGCTCAGCTGGATAGAGCACCAGACTACGAATCTGGGGGTCAGGAGTTCGAATCTCTTCGGGTGCGCCATTTTCCAATTGTTCATCGACATGACTTGGCAGCAGGCTCTTCATTGCGCCCGCCGTTGCTCTTGTCGCAAGCAAATCGGCTTCGGCCAACTTGGGCCTGATTAGTGCCGGCCTCTCCACCACATCGACGATGTAAAACAATTCCGTGCGAGCGCGATTGCGGCGACCGCAATTCCGGCGCCGACCACGCTCGTCGCCTTTATTCTTAAACGGCGTGCAAGGTAATGTTAGTCCCACCCGCAGATCGAACACTGACTTGATTTGCCGAGGATGCGAAGGACCGCAATCAAAGGCCCTTCTTCCTGAACAACTGTCATTTTGAAGTTCTGGTGCAGATAGTGCAGCGCCCATTCTGAGCTCGCGGCAAGCTTGATAGGCGCCACGACACCGTAGCTCCGCACCCTCCTGCCTAGTTTCGCGCAACCTTCGGCGTCTATCTGCGGAAGTAATGGATTGTATCAGGCGAGAAGCCGGAGGGTTGGATGATGACGAGAATTGTTGGTGTCGTTGGTCTCGTCGCGATGATGGCTGCTCTGGCAGGCTGCATTGACCGCGCCAATGCACCGGTGCTCGTGCCGGTCGCGTCACCCGTCAATCCGCCTGGTGTCACCCACAGCCTCTGTATGTCCGATGCCAACGCAATGTATGATGAGGCAAACAAGCAGTATGACCTGCGTGCGCAGATGACCGGGCACCGCGACGCGATGGAGCGGGAAACCAATGCAAGCGGCGCGGCTCACAGGCAATATGTCTCCTGTGTCGCAAGCCAGGGCTACCGTCCTTTGTACGCGAATTGAGAACGGTGAATTCACACAGCTGATGAATTGTCGCAGGCGCTGCTCTCGCGGCTTTTGCAAAATCGCAACTTTTGATTTTTTGTGTCTTTCAGTCACGCCGGATCGCCTGCAATCACAAGTGTAGGAAGCTGCGTGTCGTGATGGAACTTCGCGCGTATAGAACGCATTTTTCATAGGTAAATCCAGAAGGAGGGTTTATCATGAAAATGCTTAATCTAGCCCCAGCCGCCTTTGCGCTCAGCGCTCTTCTCGCCCTCTCGTCTACCGTTCCCGCGCTGGCGGCGCCCGTTCAGCAGGCCCGGATTCCGGTCCCCTCGAATGTAGAAATGGTGCAATATAAAGCACATGCCGGCTATTGGCATGGCTATCATGGATTCCGCACGGAACGCCCCGGTACTCGCCGTCACTCCGACGGCTACTGGTATCCGCTTGCTGCGTTCGGCGTTGAAGCCGGCACCACGGGCTCGATTGTCCGAGAACCCGTCAACCGCCCCGAGCCGAAAACTATGTGCAACCCCTCGTTTAGTGGCACGATCGGTCCCGGAAGCATGCCGTGCGACAACGGCTATTGAGCCGGCAAAGAAAAAGGCGGCCAAAAGCCGCCTTTTTCGTGTTTGCAATCGAAACTCACGTATCCGTGATCGCTGTTGCAGCACAGTAGAATATGACAAATCCCCTTCCTAGCTCCTTGGCGTAAATTCCAATCATCCTCCCAAGGAGACAAGAAATGATCAATATCATGAAGAACGGCCTCGTGGCCGTAGCCTTTGGCGCAATCATCAGCGTTTCGGCTTTCGCATCTGCCAACGCAGCCCCGGCGCAACAGCAACAGCAGGTCGTAAAGCAGCAGAAGAACACGAACGCTCGCAATGAGCCCCACACCACGGGTTCGGTCAATGGTACTTCCAGCAGCTCCGAATCTTACCAGTATGGCCGAAAGAAGTCGCTCAACATGGCTTGCGGCCTGCGCTTCAACCCGACCAGCAGCTCGGGCTGCAACTACTGAAGGCGGATTGCAGGCATAGGCGAGGGAACTGACATCCCTGTCACGAAAAGAGGGCAGCCTTCATGGCTGCCTTTTTCGTTCCAGGGAAGCCTTGGTCACGGTGTTGAGGGAGAGACCGGTCAGATCTTCAGAGACCTGCCACAGCTTTCGCCAGACCGTCTTGTCCTGCGCTGCGTGAACAATCTTTGCGAGCCTCGGCGAACCCTTCAGCTCATAGAAACCATCGGGGCCGTACATGACGCCGCCCTTTGCATCCGGTGAGGTCGCGGCAAACAGCGTCGGCAGTGCGCCGGCAGCAGCCGACTGGGAAAGCAGAGGCTCCAGCAATTTGCCGAAACGCTCCTTCCAGCTTGGGCCGGTGCGTCCCATGCGCGGGCCCGTGCTCTGCAGGCCGGTCACGGCGTAGCCGGGATGCGCCGCCGTGCTCGTCAGGTTCCAGCCTTCCGCCCGGGCAATACGGTCGAGTTCCAGGCTGAACATCAGCGTTGCGAGCTTGGACTGCGCATAGGCTGACCAGTAGCCGTAGCGTTTCTCGCATTGCAGGTCGTCGAAATTGATCTTGCCGGAGCGGTGCGCAAGGCTGCTCACGGTCACGACGCGCGGTGCCTTTCCCGAGAGCACCATGGGCAGTAGCCGCAGGCTCCAGGCGAAATGGCCGATATAATTGGCGCCGAGCTGCATCTCGAACCCATCCTCGGTGACGTGGCGCGTCGGGATCGCCATCACACCGGCATTGTTGATGAGCAGGTCGATGCGCGGCAGCGAGGCAGAGAGACGAGCAGCGCAGTTTGCGACCGATGTCAGGCTCGCAAGATCGAGCGGTTCGAAGCTCACCTCGGCCCCGGCATGCGTCGCCCGGATCTTCGCGAGCACCTCGTTGCCCTTTTCCACATTGCGTGATGCGATGATCACACGGGCGCCGGCTCCGGCGAGCGCCTTGGCTGTTTCATATCCGATGCCGCTGGTCGCGCCGGTAATGACTGCGATGCGGCCCGTCTGGTCCGGTATGTTCGTCGTCGTCCAGTCAGTCATGGAAATTTCCTTTTGCGGTGTGAGGCGGCGCGGACCGATCGGTAAATCACGCGATGAGAATTATTGCATTAACTGCAAAAATGCAATAGATACAAAAATACACGAAATGTTGTTGGAAAAAGACATGCGCGAAAACGATGGATTGACGAGGCTGCCATGGAATTGCCATGCTGCGAGAGATCGTCGCATCGATAGTCAATCGCATTTCAGACAGGTGGGATAATCATGATCGCGAACAGTGCATTCTCCGATTTCCTGCATTTTTTCCGTTCCTGGCTGAGCAACCCGCTGAGGGTTGCGGCCATTGCACCCTCCGGCGACTCGCTCGCCCGGATCATGACCAGCGAGATTGCCGCTCTGGATGGTCCGATCATCGAGCTCGGTCCGGGCACCGGCGTCTTTACCCGCGCGCTGCTTGCGCGCGGCATCAGCGAAGCCGATCTCACCCTTATCGAATATGGTCCTGAATTCATCGGGTCGCTTCAGAAGCGTTTTCCCGACGCGCGCATCCTGCAGATGGACGCCGGCCAACTGGCGCAGGCCAATATTTTCGAGGGTGAACCTGTCGGCGCCGTCGTCAGCGGCCTGCCGCTGCTTTCCATGTCGCCGCGCAAGATCGCCTCGATCCTGGCAGGCGCCTTCGTCTATATGCGGGCCGGCGGCGCCTTTTATCAGTTTACCTACGGACCGCGTTGTCCTGTGCCACGTCCGATCCTCGATCGCCTCGGCCTGAAGGCGACGCGCATCGGTGGCACGGTCCGCAACCTGCCGCCGGCTTCCGTCTACCGGATTTCGCGTCGCAAGCCGCTGGAGCTCTCGCGTGAGCGCTTCAAATATCGCAGCAGCGGAGTGGATATGGAGATCACCGCTTTCTCCGAAGCGGATGACTGAATAACATCTGATGGAAATGACAGAGAAGAAATTGCCTGAAGCCGTCGAGGGCAGGCGCGAGCGTAAGCGGCGCCAGACCCGGGAGCGCATCGAGCAAGCAGCGATGAGCCTCTTTCTGAAGCGCGGCTTTGACGCGACGACCATCGAAGAGATCACCGAAGCAGCGGATGTCTCGAAGCGCAGTTTCTTTGACTATTTCCCCTCGAAGGAAGAAGTCGTCTTCGCCTGGCAGGATTCCTTTGCTGACCGGTTGATGGCGGCGATTGCCGCCCGCCCGGCCGGTGAGTCTGACGTCAAGGCGGTCGAGGAAGCCCTGATCGTCACTGTGACCGCTTCGGCTGACGAGCGCGCCATGGCGCTTGGCGAACTCATCCATTGCACGCCGACCCTCAAGGCCCGCGATCAGCTCAAATATGCCAAGCTGGAGCAGAAGTTGACCGAGGCGCTGATTACCCGCAAGGGCGGCGATCTTGAAGCGCGGGCGCACATGCGTTTGCTTTCGGCAATCGTCATCGGCGTGCTGCGCGTTGGCAGCGAGGTCTGGCAAGAGCGCACCCAGGGTGTTTCGATGGAGGGCGTTTCAATGGAAGCCTTCGCACGCGAGATCTTTGGCGAACTCTGGACGATGCTGGCCGAATTCGGCGAAGAGACGACAGCCCGCCTCTAAAGCAATTCTATACGCTAGATAATCACGCTTTCCGTTGCCGGCGGCGCTTCGGATCGATGCTTTCTCAGGAAATCGATGAGCGCGCGCAGCTTTGCAGGCACCCGCCGGCGATCCGGATAATAGAGTGTTAGGCCGGACAGCGGCGGGCTCCAGTCGGAAAGGATACGAACCAGCCTGCCGTCATCGAGAAAGCGCTCGATATAGCCGTTGATCATGTAGGAAATGCCGATCCCATCGAGTGCTGCTTGGGTCAGTGCAGCGGAATCGTTGAGGATCAGCCGCGGATGGAGCGTAATATCGATGCGTTCGCCATCCTTCTCGAATTCCCAGCGTTCGACCTGGCCGCTCGTCACGAAACGAAAGCCGATGCAATCGTGATGCAGCAGGTCGCGTGGATGTTTCGGTACTCCGCGGCGGCCGAGATATTCCGGCGAGGCGATGACATGGGCGCTGATAGGCGGGCCGATCGGAATGGCCACCATGTCCTTTGCCACCGTCTCTCCGAAGCGGATGCCGGCGTCGAAGCCTTCCGCGACGATATCGTTCATCGAGGCTTCCATCTTCACCTCCACCTGAATGTCGGGATATGCATCCAGAAAATCACGGAGCAGCGGCTGGATGGCGATCATGTAGCCGGCACGGAGCACATTGAGCCGTAAAAGGCCCGCCGGCTTGCCGACATCCGCATCGAGATCCTTGCTGGCGGCAGCAAGTTCATTGAGGGCAGGCAGCACACGCTCCAGATAGCGGCTGCCGGCTTCCGTCAGGCTGACGCTGCGGGTGGTGCGGTTGAAGAGCGGCAGACGCAATCGGCTCTCCAGCTTGCTGATCGTCTGGCTGATGGCCGACGGCGATACGCCAAGCCTAATGGCGGCAGCCGAAAAGCTCTTTTCCTCGGCGACAACGACAAAGGTCACCATGCCGTCAAGCATGTCCTGGCGCATTCCATTCTCCGTTTTCAAGACCGAGATTAATAAGTTTTTCTAAAAAGGTCATTGCCATTTAATGAGCTTATCGAAATTATCTCCGCGGCCTAACTTCCCCTCCACCAACAGCCAGACGGAGTGAAGGCCATGACAACAAGGGCTAGGATCCTTTTCATTACAGGTGTTTCCACCGGTTTCGGCCGCGCCCTTGCGGAGGCTGCCCTCACCGAAGGTCATAAGGTGGTCGGCACTCTTCGCAACGAAGAATCCCGCAAGGCATTCGAGGCGCTGAAGCCCGGCTTTGCTTTCGGCAAACTACTCGATGTCACCGACACCGCCGCGATCGCGCCTGTCGTCGCCGAAATCGAAAAAGAGATCGGCCCGATCGACGTTCTCGTCAACAATGCCGGCTATGGCCATGAAGGCCTCGTCGAGGAATCGAGCATGGAAGATCTGCGCCACCAGTTCGAGGTCAATGTTTTCGGTCCGGTGGCTGTCATGCAGGCGGTACTGCCCTATATGCGCAAGCGCCGCAGTGGGCATATCCTCAATGTCACCTCGATGGGCGGGATCATCACCATGCCAGGCATTGCTTTCTATCATGGCAGCAAGTTTGCCCTCGAGGGCATTTCGGAAAGCCTCGGCAAGGAAGTCAGAGCTTCGGCATCCATGTGACGGCTGTCGAGCCCGGCGGTTTCCGCACTGATTGGGCCGGCCGCTCGATGGTGCGTGCGGAGCGTTCGATCGAAGATTATGATGAGGTCTTCGAGCCCTTGCGCCAGCGCCGGCTCGAACGCAACGGCAACCAGCCGGGCGACCCCAAAAAGGCCGCGGCCGCGATGCTGACGCTCATTGCATCCGATAATCCGCCGGCCCATCTCTTGCTGGGGCGGGACGCGATCAGCCTCGTTCGTGAGAAACTGGGCTCTCTCAAGAGCGAATTCGACGCCTGGGAGCAAGTCTCCAGCTCCACCGATTTTGAGTGATTTGATTGACCAAGAGAGGAAAATACGATGACTGATTACAACGCAGCGAAATCCGGCACCTTCAAGATTGGTGGCGATATGGAGGTCAACCGCCTCGGTTTCGGCGCCATGCGCATTACCGGCGACGGCATCTGGGGCGATCCCAAGGATCATGCAGAATCGATCCGCACACTGAAACGTCTGCCGGAACTCGGCATCAACTTCATCGATACGGCCGATTCCTATGGTCCCGACGTTTCCGAATGGCTGATCAAGGAAGCGCTTCACCCCTATAAGAAGGGTCTCGTCGTCGCCACCAAGGGCGGCCTCACGCGCCACGGTCCGAATATCTGGCTGCCGCTCGGCCGTCCGGAATATCTGATCCAGCAGGTGCACAAGAGCCTGCGCAATCTCGGCGTCGAGCAGATCGATCTCTGGCAGCTGCACCGCATCGACCCCAAGGTTCCGGCCAAGGAACAATTCGACACCATCAAGTCGCTGCTCGATTCCGGCCTGATCCGTCATGCGGGCCTCAGCGAAGTCTCGGTCTCCGATATCGAAGCCGCTTCCAAGGTCTTCAAGGTCGCAACGGTCCAGAACCGCTACAACCTCGTCGACCGCACCAGCGAGGATGTGCTCGACTATTGCGCAAAGCACAATATCGGCTTCATCCCCTGGTATCCGCTGGCGGCCGGCGATCTCGCCAAGCCGGGCTCGCTGCTCGACACGATCGCCAAGAAGCACAATGCCGCCCCGAGCCAGATCGCGCTGGACTGGGTCCTGAAGCGCAGCCCCGTCATGTTGCCGATTCCCGGCACCTCCAAGGTCAAGCATCTGGAAGAAAACGTCGCGGCCGTAAACATCACGCTGTCGGACGAGGAATTCAAAGCCCTCGATGCCGAAGGCAAGAAGCTCTTCAAGGCTACCTGATAAACATAAAATCAGTCGTGAAACGGCCGCGGTTTCAGCCGCGGCCGTTTTCGTTTCGCGCCGCGCCGTCATTTCCCGCGCGATATCGAGAAAGGCGCAGCGTTGGTGGCATTTGCCGGTGGCCGGAATGATAGAGGCACAGGCCCGGGGAGGGCGTCCTGCGACATCGGTCCCGACATTTTGTCTTGGACGATCAGGCCTATATCGACTTCATGCGCGAGCATTTTGCCCAATAATTTGACCAGCTGATCAAAGATGCCGCAAAATGAGGCGCAGACGTGACCTCAGGGAGGCAAGCATTGCGTCCAATGCATTGCTGCATTGCGGTATTTTCGCTGTTCCCCATCAAATGAATTGGGTATTAATAATCACGAAGGCAGCGCACTCCTCCTCCCAGCGCTCCTTCATCGGACTGACAACACTCCTCCTCCCAGTTGTCAGTCAGGATCAAGAGCCCGGTGCACCTCCTCCCGCGCCGGGCTCTTTTCTTTTCCGGGTCATGCCTATCCCAAACTTTCGTAAAATTGACTCTCTCGCTGGCCTCGGACTATCTGGAGGCGCGCGGCAAGCGCATGTCGGTGGCTTGGCGCGATGACGCCTGAACCTGCGGAGTAGTCATGATCGGCGGATGCGGCGTTTCGCGCAAAGCCCTCACAGCCCTGCTCGTCCTGTGTATTAGTCTTGCATCCTGCGGGCGGCCGATCGGTGTCATGCAGGCGGCCGGCACGGTTCCTCCGGGCACATCTCGCGTCGATCTGCTGGTTGCCACAACCCGCGCTGCGGACAAGGATCCCGGCGTTCTTTTCTCCGGCGAGCGTGGCACCGGCCTGATGGTCAATGCTGTCGATATCTCCATTCCGCCGGAAGCCAATCGTAAGGTCGGGCAGGTGCAGTGGCCCTCCCGCTTGCCTGCCGACCCGCTCAAGAATTTCGTGACGGTGGCGGTTGATCCACTCGATGGCGAGAAGGCTGGTGAAAACTGGCTGAAGACGCATATGCCTGGGAGCAAGCGTGTCCTCATCTTCGTTCATGGCTTCAACAACCGCTACGAGGACGCGGTCTATCGTTTCGCGCAGATCGTCCACGATTCGCATGCCGATGTTGCGCCCGTCGTTTTCACCTGGCCTTCGCGCGCCAGCATCTTCGACTATAACTACGACAAGGAAAGCACCAACTATTCGCGCGATGCGCTGGAAGAGCTGCTGCGGCGCACGGCCAACAATCCGGCCGTTGGCGACATCACCGTCATGGCCCACTCCATGGGCACGTGGCTGACGGTTGAGGCCCTGCGCCAGATGGCGATCCGCGACGGCCACGTTGCCTCCAAGATCAACAACGTGATCCTTGCCTCACCGGATCTCGATGTCGACGTGTTCGGCCGCCAGTTTATGAGCCTCGGCAAGGACAAGCCGCATTTCACCATCTTCGTCTCCCAGGATGACCGGGCGCTGGCGCTTTCGCGCCGCATCTCCGGCAATGTCGATCGCCTCGGCCAGATCGATCCTTCCGCCGAACCCTATCGCAGCAAGCTGGAAGCGGCTGGCATCACCGTGCTTGACCTTACCAAGCTGAAGACCGGCGATCGCCTGAACCATGGCAAGTTCGCCGAAAGCCCTGAAGTGGTGAAACTCATCGGTGACCGGCTGATCGCCGGCCAGACCATCACCGATTCCGAGGTCGGCCTTGGCGAGGCGGTCGGTGCTGTCGCGATCGGCGCGGCCCAGACCGCCGGCAGCGCGGTCAGCCTTGCAGTCAGCACGCCTATCGCCATTTTCGATCCCCGCACCCGCCGCAACTATGACGACCAGGTGCGCCGTCTCGGCCAGTCAATGAACAATACCGTGGGTTCCGTGGGCGATAGCGTCGGCGCCGGACTGCCGGAAGATGCTCAGTAAAAAATCATAGGCATTCGCTTCGTTGTGATATATCACATCTCCAACGGCATCGACTCTGCCGTGCGGTGGACAAGACATGGCGAATGAAACGAATAAGACGGTAGCCGTCGTCGGCGCCGGTGTGATCGGCGCTTCGATTGCTTTCGAACTGCAGCGGCGCGGCTTTCAAGTAACGCTGATCGACAAGGGTGAGCCGGGCAGGGGAACCTCCTACGGCAATATGGCGAGCATCGCGCTCGACTTTGCAGCCGGATCCGGTCCGTCGACCTGGAAGAAGCTGCCGCGCTGGTTGATCGATCCGGAAGGCCCGGTCTGGCTGCGGCCAGGCTATGCGCCGAAAATCCTGCCCTGGTTCCTGCGCTTCCTCGCTGCCGGTCGTCCCTCGCGCCTGAGGGAGATCGAGGATGCGGGTATGAGCCTCTCCAGGATCGCGCTCGGCGATTTCCGTGCCATGCTCGATGCCATCGGGGCGCCTGAGCTGATGACCGACGAAGGCTGCCTGGCGATCTACGAGACGGAAGCCGAATTCGATGCCGATCGCGGCCATCTCGAGCTGATGCGGCGTTACGGCCTGGATTTCGAAGTGCTGAGCAATGGTGCGATCCAGTATTACGAGCCGACGCTGTCGCCGAAAGTCGCCAAAGCCGTGCTGATGCCGGACAACAAGTCGATCCGCGATCCCTATAAGCTCGTCGTCAAGCTTGCCGATGCCGCCAATGCTGCCGGCGCCACTTTCGTCTCAGGTCAGGCAAAGGGCGTGGAGCGCAAGGCTGACGGCAAGACCGTTGTCCTTCTCGACAATGGCAGCCGTATCGAAGCCGATAAGGTTATCCTCGCAGCCGGCGTCCACACGCGCTTTCTCGCGGAAGGCCTCGGCGAGCCGATTCCGCTTGAAACCGAGCGCGGCTATCATACGCAAATCATGCAACCCGGTATTTCCATGCGCTATTCGGTCATCTGGCCGCATCGCGCCTTCATGGTCACGCCGACGGCGGGCGGCATCCGTGTCGGCGGCAATGTCGAGCTCGCCGGCCTGACGGCCGCGCCCGATTTCCGTCGTCCGCGCGTGCTCGTGCGCCATGCGCAGCGCATCCTGCCCGATCTCAAGGTTCAGGACACCAGCGAATGGATGGGGCACCGCCCGGCGCTGCCGGATACGATCCCGATCATCTCGCCCTCATCGAAAATGCCTGGCGTCTTCTATGCCACTGGCCACGGCCATCTCGGCCTGACCTATTCGGCAACGACAGCGCGGCTGATCGCGGATATGGTGGCAGGCGTTAAAACGTCAGTTGATATCAAGCCATTCCGCATCAACAGGTACTAAGGACTGGTCATGGCCGGGGCCTTCGTCACCCGCAAAAATATCCGCGTCGATGGCGGCATCGCGCGTCACGTCCGATTTGGAGTTTGAAAGATGAGATGGAAGCGCACGATCCAGCTTCTGGATGTTCATGCCGAAGGTGAAATCGGCAAGGTGGCGATCGGCGGCGTGCCGAAGATTCCGGGCGAGACGGTTGCCGCCCAGCTTCACTGGCTGAACACCGACCCCAAGGGGCAGGAGCTTCGCCGCTTCCTCTGCCTCGAGCCGCGCGGTGCACCGATCGGCTCCGTCAACCTGTTGCTGCCGCCGAAGCATCCGGACGCGGATGCGGCCTTCATCATCTTGCAGCCTGATCAGGCACATGCGAGCTCCGGCTCGAACTCCATTTGTGTCACGACCGCTCTCCTGGAATCCGGCATCGTCGAGATGAAGGAGCCGGAAACCATCGTCACGCTGGAAACCGCAGCCGGTCTGGTGAAGGCGACGGCCACTTGCCGCGACGGTCGCTGCGAGAAGGTGAAACTCACCATGGTGCCGTCCTTCGTCCACGAGCTTGATGTCGAGATCGACACCCCGCATTGGGGAAAGATCAAGGCCGACATCTGCTATGGCGGCATCTTCTATGCGCTGGTCGATGTCGGCCAGATCAACCTGACGATCGAGAAGGCCAATGCCGCAGCACTGGTGCAGGCCGGCATGATCCTCAAAGAGCTGATCAATCGCAATATCCACGTTGTGCATCCGGAAATCCCGGCAATCTCGGGCGTCGCCTATGTCATGTTCCGCGATATCGAGACCGATGGCACGGTGCGCACCTGCACGACCATGTGGCCGGGACGCGCCGACCGGTCGCCCTGCGGTACAGGCAATTCGGCCAATCTCGCGACCCTCTACGCCCGCGGAAAGGCCAAGGTCGGCGATGTCTTCAAGTCGAAGTCGATCATCGGCTCGGAATTCGAGGTCGGTCTGCAGGGAGTGACGGAAGTCGCCGGCAAACCGGCTGTCATCCCGACGATCACCGGCCGCGGCTTCACCTTCGGCCTGTCGCAGGTCGCACTCGACCCCTTCGATCCGCATCCCCTCGGCTTTGCGCTGACGGATGTCTGGGGGCCGTCGGCCGGCGAGATCTAGAGCAATTCCAGCAAAAGCGCGCAGCGGTTTTGTGTCTGGAATTGCTCTGCGGCAGACCTCAATAGACGAAGGGATCGACTTCGGCCTTGACGGGGTCGTCATCAGCCGAGGGATAGATTACGCCCTTGCGCAGGATGATATTGGCATAGAGCCGCGGCTCACTGGTCTGGATGACAGCATGGGCCGCCCGCACGCGGCCATAGAAATCCTGCCCGACGAGTGGAATGACCTCGCGATCCGGCTCGTGCTTGGCGCAACAGGCGATCATTTCCTCGTGCACCGGATCGAGCTTGTCGCGCTCGGCCTTCACGGTCGAGCGGAAGATCGCTTCGTCCACAAAGTCGTCGATCGGCAGCACGCTCAAAACGGCATCAAGAACCGGGATGAGATGGTGCCCGTCGAGCCGAATCAGCCGCCGCGCATGCTCGATACCCGGATAGTTGCCGTCGACGATGGCGATTTCATCGCCATGGCCCATGCCGCGCAACGTCGCGAGCAGGTCCGGGCTCAGCAGCGGGTCAAGCCCTTTCAGCATTGTCGATCTCCTTGAAAAGCACATTCTGGTCTGTGAGATAACGCGCAAAGATCGGCAGGCTGGCGCCGCCGATGGCGCGCGCCTGTGCGCCGACCACGCCTTCGACGATATCGGGCATGACGACGCCTTGCAGGTCGAGCTTTTCAGCTTCGTAGATCGTCGCCTGCACGATGCGCCGGCGCACCCAGTCGGGAAAGCCGCCATCGATGACAGCGGCACTGAAGTCGATGATCGAGGCGGCAGCCACGATCGCCTGTGCCAGCGCCTTGGCCGTATCCTGGATCCAGGCCTCCATCGGCTCGCCGAAATCCACCCAGTCATCGGCTGAATACCAGAGGGGCGAAGGATCTATGTCGCGCTCGCGCAGCATGTTTTCCAGCACGAAGATGGAAGCGATCTCCAGAAGCTGCAGTGTCTCGCCGTTCTTGCCGCGCACAGGCAGCGGACCGATGGCTCCTGCCGTTCCCGTCTTGCCGGAAAAGATCGCTGAATTCAGCACGATCCCGCCACCGATGAAGGAGCCGATGAAGAAATAGACGAAATCCGGATAGGACGGACCGATGCCGAACACCAGTTCTGCACCGCAGGCGCTGGTCGCGTCGTTCTGCAGGAAGACCTGATAGGATACCTGCGTGGCGATTTCTGACTGCAGGTCGAAATCGCGCCAGACCTCCATCGCGCCCTCGGGTGCGCCTACTTCATCGGCCCAGTTCCAAAGCTCGAAGGGCGCCGCGATGCCGAGGCCGGCGATGCGGCTGCGCTCACGCTCGTCGAGCTTGCCTTCCAGCTCCTTGATCCCGTGGGTCACGAAAGACAGGATCTCGTCGGGCAGGGGATAGGCATAGATTCTGTGCAGCTGCAGCCGAATTCTGCCGACGAAATCCATCAATACGAGGTCGGCGCTCCGTCGGCCGATCTTCACGCCGAAGGAATAGACGGCATCCGGATTGAGCCGCATGGGTATGGATGGCTGGCCGACGCGACCGCGGATGGGCTCGCCACGCGAAAGCAGCCCTTCCTTCTCCAGCACCCGCATGATGACGGAGACGGTCTGGGCAGACAGCCCGCTACGACGTGCGATATCGGCCTTCGACAGGGCGCCGTAGAGGCGCACCAGCGACAGCACGAGCCGTTCGTTATAGGCGCGCACCCTGATCTGGTTCGCGCCTCCGGACGGATTCAGAATTGGCAGTGGGGCCGGCATGGAATCCGGACCATCCAAGGACGACATTGGCCACTCCTCCCGATTAACGGCCTATGCCCGATTTCCCGCCAGCATGCCACATCGAATTAATAATTCAATTGGATTTATTTATTGACAAGCAGTTTTCTTTCGCTCTTAATTACCAGCGTCAAGGGCACGGGACGGCTTTTGGAGGGGGCTGATGTCACATTCCGCAAGTCTCGCCGTGCATGAATTCCGGCACCGCCTTGGGGGCGGGCCGGCTAATCTCTGGGAGGAGTTCATGAAGAAATCAGTTCTCGCTTTCGGCGCTCTCGCGCTCGGCGTCGCCTTTTCCGCTCCGGCGATGGCGGCAGATGTTTCTGCATGCCTGATCACCAAGACCGACACCAACCCCTTCTTCGTCAAGATGAAGGAAGGGGCGACGGCCAAGGCCAAGGAACTCGGCGTTTCGCTGAAGTCCTATGCCGGCAAGATCGATGGCGACAGCGAAAGCCAGGTCGCGGCGATCGAAAGCTGCATTGCTGACGGCGCAAAGGGCATCCTGCTCACCGCTTCCGACACCAAGGGCATCGTCTCTTCGGTTAAGAAAGCGCGTGATGCAGGTCTGCTGGTCATCGCGCTCGACACGCCGCTCGAGCCGGCCGATGCCGCCGACGCCACCTTCGCCACCGACAACCTGCTCGCCGGCAAGCTGATCGGCCAGTGGGCCAAGGAAACGCTCGGCGACAAGGCCAAGGACGCCAAGGTCGGCTTCCTCGACCTGACGCCGTCGCAGCCGACGGTCGACGTTCTGCGCGACCAGGGCTTCATGATCGGCTTCGGCATCGACCCGAAGAACCCGAACAAGATCGGCGATGAAGATGATAAGCGCATCGTCGGCCATGACGTGACGAACGGCAACGAGGAAGGCGGCCGCAAGGCCATGGAAAACCTTCTGCAGAAGGATCCTGGCATCAACGTCATCCACACGATCAACGAACCGGCTGCAGTCGGTGCCTATCAGGCACTGAAGGCCGTCGGTATGGAAAAGAACGTGCTGATCGTATCGGTCGACGGCGGTTGCCCGGGTGTCAAGTCGGTCAAGGAAGGCGTCATCGGCGCCACCTCGCAGCAATATCCGCTGCTGATGGCGTCGCTCGGCATCGAGGCGATCAAGAAGTTCGCCGACAGCGGTGAAAAGCCGAAGCCGACTGAAGGCAAGTCCTTCTTCGACACCGGCGTCTCCCTCGTCACCGACAAGCCGGTCTCCGGCGTCAAGTCGATCGACACGAAGGAAGGCACGGACAAGTGCTGGGGCTAAGCCCTGCCTGAATAAGTGCAGAGTGGCCGGGGCTTGATCCCCGGCCGTTTTGGGCGGACCATATGCCGTCGCCCGACAAACCGGCTGAACAAAGACCGGAAAACGATCGGCGACGGCTTTCGCGTGAGTTCGGCGCGCGGCTGCGAAGGAGGAACAATGACCGGAGCACAGGAATTTGAACGCGTCCTCGACGAAAGCGACAAGAGCGTCGCCTCGTTCGAGCACGAGAGTGTCTCGCTGATAAAGCGCGCGCAGCATTTTCTGCACTCGACACCGGCCGCCGTGCCGCTGATCGTGCTGATATTGTCGATCGTTATCTTCGGATTGGCGATCGGCGGACGGTTCTTCTCGTCCTATACGCTGACGCTCATCCTGCAGCAGATCGCCATCGTCGGTATTCTGGGAGCTGGCCAGACGCTGGTCATCCTGACCGCCGGCATCGATCTGTCGATCGGCGTCATCATGGTCATCTCGGCCGTCATCATGGGCAATGTGGCCATCACCTATGGCATCCCGACACCGATCGCTGTTATCGCCGGCCTCATCGTCGGTGGCCTCTGCGGATTGCTGAACGGGTTCCTCGTCGCCTTCATGAAGCTGCCGCCGTTCATCGTGACACTCGGCACGTGGAATATCGTCATGGCGACGAATTTTATCTATTCCGCCAATGAGACGATCCGCGATACCGATGTCGACGAACAGGCGCCGCTGCTCCATCTCTTCGCCACAAGCTTCAAGCTTGGCAGCGCAGTGCTGACCCTCGGCGTGATCGCCATGGTGCTGCTCGTCGTGCTGCTCTGGTATGTCCTCAATCACACCGCCTGGGGCCGGCATGTCTATGCCGTCGGCGATGATCCGGAAGCTGCCAAGCTCTCCGGCATCCAGACCAAGAAGGTGCTGCTGACCGTTTACACTATATCCGGCGTCATCGCTGCCTTCGCCGCCTGGGTCTCGATCGGCCGCAACGGCTCGATTTCTCCGTCTTCGGCCGTCACGGACTATAACCTCCAGGCAATCACCGCGACTGTTATCGGCGGCATCTCGTTGTTCGGCGGCCGTGGCTCCATTCTCGGCACGCTCTTCGGCACCATGATCGTCGGCGTCGTGTCGATGGGGCTCAACATGCTCGGCGCCGACCCACAATGGAAAGTCCTGCTGACAGGCGTGCTGATCATTGCCGCCGTCGCTATCGATCAGTGGATCAGAAAGGTTTCGGTGTGATCATGGCTGGCGAACCCATTCTCACCGCCCGCGGCCTCGTCAAGCGTTATGGACGTGTGACAGCGCTCGATAACGCCGATTTCGACCTCTATCCGGGCGAAATCCTTGCCGTCATCGGCGACAACGGCGCCGGCAAATCCTCGCTCATCAAGGCGATATCGGGCGCAATCACGCCCGATGACGGGGTGATCACCCTGGAAGGCCGGCAGGTACAGTTCAGATCGCCGATGGAAGCGCGCGACGCGGGCATCGAAACCGTCTATCAGAACCTCGCCCTTTCGCCGGCACTGTCGATCGCCGACAATATGTTCCTCGGCCGCGAGATCCGCAAACCGGGTCCGCTCGGCTCCTGGTTCCGCATGCTCGACCGTCCGACGATGGAAAAGCAGGCACGCAGCAAGCTTTCCGAACTCGGCCTGATGACCATCCAGAATATCAACCAGGCAGTGGAAACGCTCTCCGGCGGCCAGCGTCAGGGCGTGGCCGTTGCCCGTGCCGCTGCCTTCGGCTCAAAGGTCATCATCATGGACGAGCCGACTGCCGCTCTCGGCGTCAAGGAAAGCCGCCGAGTGCTGGAACTCATCCTCGACGTGCGCGCCCGCGGCATTCCGATCGTGCTCATCTCGCATAACATGCCGCATGTCTTCGAGGTGGCGGACCGCATCCATATCCATCGCCTTGGGCGCCGCTTGACGGTCATCAACCCCAAGGAATACACGATGTCCGATGCCGTCGCCTTCATGACCGGCGCCAAGGCGGTCCCTGCGGAGCCAGTCGCTGCATGAATGCAAGAATAGACGAAATTGTCGGCGAGGTTCTAAACCGCGCCGGCAACACGAGGCGCTTTCTCATCGCGATCGCCGGGCCGCCCGGCGCCGGCAAATCCACCATGGCCGACAATGTCGCCAGCGCCCTGAAGGCCAAGGGCGAGAGTGTCTCGGTGCTTCCCATGGATGGCTTCCATATGGACAACGCCATTCTCATCGAGCGTGGTCTGCTGGCCCGCAAGGGCATTCCGGAAACCTTCGATGTGCGCGGCTTCCTCGATATCGTCAAAGCCGTGCGTCCCGCCGATCAGGAGGTCCTCGTTCCCGTCTTCGACCGTTCGCGTGAGCTTGCCATCGCCTCCGCCCGGCCGATCGATCCCCAGGACCGCTTCATCATCATCGAGGGCAACTATCTGCTCTTCACGCTGGGCAAATGGGCCGAACTCGACGGTATCTTCGATTACACGATCATGCTCGCCCCGCCGATGGAGGTGCTGGAAGAGCGCCTCTGGGATCGCTGGCGCGGCTACAAGCTGACTGAGGAAGAAGCGAGCGCCAAAGTCTATGGCAACGACCTGCCGAACGGTCGCCTCATCCTCGAAAATCGCCGGCCTGCAGACATCACATTGGAAATCGCGCTGGCCTGAACAGTTGTTTCCGTACCGGTGTTGATGCTATCGAGGCGAAACCCGCATCGCTTCGGAGGCTCCCATGCAATCGATCACAATCCGCCGTCCTGACGACTGGCATCTGCATCTGCGCGACGGCGCCATGCTGGAAGGTGTGATCGGGGATACGAGCAGCACCTTTGCGCGCGCCATCATCATGCCGAACCTGGTGCCACCCGTCGTCACGACATCAGATGCGACCGCCTATCGCGAGCGCATCATGAAGGCGCTTCCGGCTGGCCATCGCTTCCAGCCGCTGATGACGCTCTATCTCACCGAGAATACGAGCCCCGATGACGTGGAAGAGGGAAAGAAGAGCGGCCTCATCACCGCCGTGAAACTCTATCCCGCCGGCGCCACGACGAATTCACACGGTGGTGTGCGCGACATGGAAAAGGCCATGCCGGTGCTGGAGCGCATGGCCAGGATCGGCCTGCCGCTCTGCGTTCATGGCGAGGTGACGACACCTGATGTCGATATCTTCGATCGTGAGGCCGTCTTCATCGAGACGGTGCTCGACCCGCTGCGCAAGCGCCTGCCGGAGCTGAAGGTGACGATGGAACATGTCACGACCGCCGATGGCATCGACTACATCAAGTCGGCCAAGGCCAATCTCGCGGGCTCTATCACCACCCATCACCTGATCATCAACCGCAACGCCATCCTCGTCGGCGGCATTCGCCCGCATTATTACTGCCTGCCGGTCGCAAAACGCGAGAACCACAGGCTGGCGCTGCGGGCCGCGGCGACGAGCGGCGATGCTAGGTTCTTCCTCGGCACGGATTCAGCGCCCCATGTCGACCCGCTCAAGGAATGCGCCTGCGGCTGCGCGGGGATCTATACCTCGATCAATACGATGAGCTGCCTTGCCCATGTGTTCGAGCAGGATAGTGCGCTCGACAGGTTGGAGGCCTTTGCCTCCCTGAATGGCCCGGCCTGGTATGGGCTGGCGCCCAACGAGGAACGTATCACGCTGGAGCGGCAGGCCGAACCCGTGGTCTTCCCCGCCAGGATTGAGACCGGCGCCGGTCCGGTTACCGTCTTCGATCCGATGTTTGCACTGCATTGGCAGATCAAAGCCTGAGAAAAGACGTTGCGGGCTTAAATATTATTCTTCTTATAGTTGCTGCCGAATGTTGAATTTATAACGCCCGGCTGCGAAATCCATGTTTTTTTAACGGAATGCGTAAGACATTCGTCAGCAATGACGAGATAGATTTCAGAACGTTATCGGCGCGGCAAGAGCCGCGGAGATTTAAAGCATGATGCTTGACTATAATTCATTGCTGCTGGCGCTTGGCGTTTCAGCAAGCTGCCTTGCTGTGACGCTCACGGGAAGTTGGCTCGCGCGCCGGGCCGAAACCTTTCTTCTCACCGGCGCATTCGGCCTCGTTCTCGTTGTCGCCGGCATTTTTGCCTATGCCTTCTATGTAGAACAGCCCGAGCGCATGCTTGGTGTCGGCAATTTCGTGCTGTTTCACGCGGGTTTCGCGACCATCTGGGGCGCTGGCTATCAGTTCCGCACCGGCAGGCTCCCAATATCAGGCATCGTCGTCCGTGCACTTGTCGCCATGGCCACATCCGTTCCGCCGATGATCGCCGGGCTGGATGGTCTGGCCTTCATGGCCGATAATCTCGCTATCGCCTTCCTGCTCTTCGCGACCGCCTGGCAATATTGGCTCGACCGCGCCGAAGCACCTGCGCCTATATCAGGCATTACCGCCCTCTACACATTGACGGCGATTTCCTTCGTTCTCTGTGCCGCCGTGTTGATCTGGGATGGCAAACTGGTGCTCGGGGCCGCCCCCAGCAATTGGGCGGAAGACCTGAGCCTTGCCATATGCATTGCCGGCATGACCGGCATCGGCGCCCTGTCGCTGGCGCTGCATCAATGGCGGCTTGCCGCCCGTCACCGCATGGATGCGATCACCGATCCGCTGACCGGCCTGCTGAACCGCCGCGCTCTGTTCGATCAATATGGCGTCCGCACCATGGGCGTTTCGACCGCCGTCATCGTCTTCGACATCGATCATTTCAAATCAGTCAACGACCGCTATGGCCATGCGGCCGGTGATCATGTCCTGAAGGTCTTTGCAGGCGAACTCTCGGCCAATTGCCGTAGCGGCGATACGGCCGCCCGCCTCGGCGGTGAGGAATTCGCGCTCGTGCTGAAGGAAATCATGCCCGGCCGCGCCGAGCTTGCCGCTGAGCGCATCCGCAAGGCTTTCGAGGAGCGCGATATCTATATCGACGATGAGGTGCTGAAATGCACCGTCAGTGTCGGTGTTGCACCTGGTCGCTCCAAGCCGCTGGATTTCGATGCCATGCTGGGGGAGGCTGACAAGGCGCTCTATGTCGCAAAACGCGCCGGCCGCAATCGTGTCGAACTCGCCAGCCACCTGCATTCGGTACCGTCAGGGGATGCGCGATCGGCCTCTTGATCCTTCTCCTGACCTTTCGTAAGCTCACAGCCGGCCGGATGCAGCCAGCCGCCCCGCGATGCGCAAGCATTATGGTGAAGGCATCCAAATCCAGTTTCACATCCTTGCTCTTGGCAATCGATGGCGAACGGGTCAGCAGACGCGGGCACTGATCTTCCTGTTTGCCGCCAACGGAGAAGGATGAACCATGCGCGATTTTCGCGATGCCAAGCTTATGGCAAAAACCCTGCGTCAGGCGCTTGCCGACCGCGATATTTCCCTCACCCATAGCGAAACCCTGGAGATTGTCGCCAGACAATTCGGCTTCGACCAGTGGAATATTCTCTCCGCAAAACTGGATGACACCAAAGGCGTAAAATCGGCTGTAGGCATCGAGCCACCGGTGCCGATCTTCCGCATCTTCTCGGTCGAAAAAGCCATGGAATTTTATTGCGGCTTCCTGGGCTTCACGCTCGACTGGGAGCACCGTTTCGGCGAGAACTCCCCGCTTTATTGCCAGGTCTCGCGTGAAAGCATGCAATTACATCTGAGCGAGCATTCCGGCGATGCCAGCCCCGGCGCCCGAGCCTTCGTGCGGGTGAAGGATATCAGCGCCTACCAGGCCGAACTCGCCGCCAAGAACTACCGCTATATGAACCCGGGCATCGAGGAAGCGCCCTGGGGCCTCGAAATGGGCGTCATCGATCCCTTCAACAACCGCATCACCTTCTGCCAACAGAACTGAGCAATTACAGCAAAACTGTGCAGCGGTTCTGCGTCGGGAATTGCGTGAAAACAAAGGAAGGGCGGAGGGCATTGCCTCCGCCCTTTTCAGATCAGCATCAGCGCACGGACGAACGCGACCGAGGCCAGCAGCGAGGCGATGGTGCGCACATGGTTCCACCAGGTCCAGTCCCTGAGATAGGTCATCCAGAGCTGCACCGCTTCTGGCCCGTTGCCGCTGACTTTCGCCAGCGCGTCGTTCATCGGCACGTTGAAGACGATGGTCGAGAGGAAGGACGCGATGACATAGAGTGCCGCGCCGGCCAGCATCATAGAAGAGGCGCCGCCGCGCCAGTTTATGAAGGCGAGCACTGCGATCACGACGCAGAGGATCGCCGTCGGCACGAAAAGTAGCATGAAGGGCGAGCGCACGATGGTCACGTTGATGGAATTCATCGCAGCAATGCCCTGCTCGGCCGGGATGCGCGAAAAGGCTGTTATGATGAAGGTGGAGAAGGCAAAGAAGATGCCGGCGACAAGGCCGCTGCCGATCGCTGCCGCAATGAGGGAAATGACGAGAACGATCTGCATGGTCAGGCGCTCCACAATCCGGTTGCCGCGGTCTCCCGCGCATATTGGCTGAAATCCCTTGCCGGGCGGCCGAGTATCTCTGTCACACCACCCATCACTTCAGAATTGCGCCCATCGAGCACCTGTCCGAAGAGTTCTTCCAGAAGTGCCACGATCGGCTCGGGCATTCCTGCAGCGGCAAGCCCGTCCTTGAAATCCGCCATCGATACCTGCCCATATTCTATCGGACGGTCCGCGGCTGCGGCAATCTCGGCAACGGCTTCGCGGAAGGTCAGGGCGCGAGGGCCGGTCAGTTCATAGATCTTGTTGCGATGCCTGATATCGGTGAGTGCTGCCACTGCCGCATCGGCAATGTCATCGGCATCGATGAAGGGTTCCCTGATATCGCCAGCCGGCAGCTCCAGCCTGCCGGCAATGAGGGGCCCCACGAAAGCGCCCTCGCTGAAATTCTGGCAGAACCAGGAGGCGCGCAGAATCGTGTAGTCGATCCCCGCTGCCTTGAGCGCTTCCTCGCTCCGCTGCGCCCCTTCTTCGCCGCGGCCGGAAAGCAGCACGATATGCTGCAACCCGCACTCCCTTGCGAGCTTTGAAAGCACTTCGATGGCCTCTGCCGCCCAGGAGACGGAAAGGTCCGGCTGGAAGGCGACATAGGCGCTCGTTGCACCCGTGAGCGCACTGCGCCAGGTCGCGCGATCCTCCCAGTCGAAGGCCGGTATCGTGGAGCGGGACGCCTTGCGCATGTTAAGTCCCAACTTTTCCAGCCTGTCGGCAATGCGACCCCCGGTTTTTCCCGATCCGCCGATCAGAACGATTTCGGTATTCTGCATATCGAAACTCCTCCTCGGTTTAAAACAAGAGAAACTCTCTCATTTGCAAAATGAGATAAACTCTCTTATTTTCTTTGTCAACAGTCGAAGGAAGCGGAAGATGGTAGAAGAAGTGATCGCACGGCGTAGGCGCCAGCAGGAGTCGACCGGTCAGCCACGCCGCATCCCGAGCCAGCAGCGCGGCCGCGAGCGCTTCGAAAAAATCCTGACGGTTGCCTCCGACCTCATCGAAAAGAATGGCAGTGATGCCCTGAAGATGAGCGAGATTGTTGAAAAGGCTGAGCTTTCCTTTGGCGCCCTCTATCAGTATTTCCCGGACAAAACCTCGATCATCCGCACGCTCGCCGAGCGCTTCAACGAGCAGGGCCGGCAATGTGTAGCCGACGAATTGGCCAAGGTGACGGATGCCGACAATCTGCGAACGGCTCTCTGCGTCATCGCCGATGAATATTATGCCTTCTTTCGCCGCGAGCCTGTCATGCACGATATCTGGCACGCGACCCACACGGACAAGCTGCTTCAGGAAGTCGATGCCGAAGACATGGAATTTCACGCGCAGGCCCTGCTTTCAGTGCTAAAACAGATATGGCCGGAGCGGACCGAGACGGAGCTTCTGGCCATCGCCCGGCTGACGATGCAACTTCTCGCGGCTGCCGTCCGCTATGCTGTTTCACTGGATGAGGAAGAGGGCGTGCAGGCGATCGCGCTCTTCAAGAAGATGCAGATTGCGGATATCGACCGTCTGCTCGGCTGACGGGCTGCCTTCCATCTGGAAACCGGCCGCTCTTGCTGCTATTGCCGCTGGAACGTCAGCCGAAGGAGTAAGCCGCATGATCCAGACCACATTCCCTGATCGCGCCGTTATGGCAGAGCTGCTGGCCAAGATGCTCTGGGAGATCAAGGCGGTGCATTTCAACGCCGAGACGCCCTATAAGTATGCCTCGGGCATCATGAGCCCCGTCTATATCGATTGCCGCAAGCTCCTGTCCTTCCCGCGCATCCGCTCGACGGTGATGGATTTTGCCGCCAGCAGCCTGCTGCGCGATGCCGGTTTCGAGCAGTTCGATTGCATCGCCGGCGGTGAGACCGCGGGCATTCCCTTTGCCGCACTGCTTGCCGATCGTCTCGGCCTGCCGATGATCTATGTCCGCAAAAAGCCGAAGGGCCATGGCCGCAATGCGCAGATCGAAGGCGAGATGAAGGACGGCGCCCGCGTTCTCGTCATCGAGGATCTGACGACGGCCGGCGGCAGCATGTTCACCTTCATCGATGCCATTAGAGCCGCCGGCGGTGTCGTCGATCACGGCATCGCGCTCTTCTTCTACGGCATCTTCCCGGAGGCACATCAGCGCTTTGAGAATGGCAAGGTCCAGCTCCATTATATCGCCACCTGGCGCGAGGTTCTGGCAATCGCCAGGCAGCAGAAGCTCTTCGACGACAGGACGCTGCAGGAAGTCGAGGCCTTCCTCGATGCGCCGCTCGCCTGGTCGGCAAGGAATGGTGGCGTAAGTGAGCTTTCGCTCTAGCCTTTTGACAAAAGCTCGCTTAATCGATTGAGAAACGCGCAAGTCCTGTTGGGAGGAATTCGATGATTTTGTGCTGCGGCGAAGCCCTGATCGACATGCTGCCGAGGGATACAACTCTCGGCGAAAAGGGCTTTGCGCCCTATGCCGGCGGCGCGATCTTCAATACCGCGATTGCGCTTGGCCGCCTGGGTATCCCGACGGCCTTCTTCACCGGCATTGCCGATGACATGATGGGCGAAATCCTGCTTGATACGCTGAAGGCGAGCAATGTCGATTACAGCCCTTGCGCCATCACGCCGCGCCCCTCGACGATCGCCTTCGTCAAGCTCGTCAATGGTCAGGCGACCTATGCCTTCTACGATGAAGGCACGGCCGGCCGGATGATCACCACAGATGATCTGCCGACCCTTGGCGATGATTGCGAAGCCTTGCATTTCGGTGCGATCAGCCTGATCCCGAGCCCCTGCGGCGAAACCTACGAGGCCCTGCTCGACCGCGAGGCCGCCACGCGCGTCATCTCGCTCGACCCGAACATCCGCCCCGGTTTCATCAAGGACAAGGCCGCGCATATGGCCCGCATCAAGCGCATGGCCGCCAAGTCCGATATCGTGAAATTCTCCGACGAGGACCTCGAATGGTTCGGCCTGGAAGGTGACCACGATGCGCTCGCCGCCCATTGGCTGAACCATGGCGCCAGGCTCGTCGTCATCACCAAGGGTGCGGAAGGCGCCACCGGTTACACGAAAGATCGGAAAGTCACGGTCCCGAGCGAGCGCGTCACTGTGGTCGATACGGTCGGCGCCGGTGACACCTTCGATGCTGGCGTTCTCGCCTCGCTGAAGATGGATAACCTGTTGACCAAGGCGCAGGTCGCCAATCTTGATGAGCAGGCCCTGCGAAACGCCCTGGCGCTTGGCGCCAAGGCTGCCGCGGTCACCGTCTCCCGCGCAGGTGCTAATCCGCCCTGGGCGAAAGAGATCGGGCTTTGAGGCCGGAGCTGCAGTCTCTCGATTCCTCTTCTCCCCGAGCCGGAGAAGAGGATGTGCCTCAACGTCTCAACACCCTTTTCTTGCGCCCAGCCCAACGCAGGATCTGTCCGGTGCTTAAGGCAGTTCTTTCGCGCGGGCGCGCGCCTGGCTTTCCTTCTTAATCGGCCGACCGACCGGGCAGACCTCCTGCACGAAGCCGTTGAGCGTGTTGACGAGATTGTTCTCGATCAGAGAATAGTGGACGAACTGGCCCTGCTTCTCTCGCCGGATCAACGCCGCGGTCTCAAGAATGGAAAGATGCTGTGAAACGGCTGGCTTGGACATGCTGAAGCGGTCGGCAATCTCGCCGGCGGTCAGGCCCGATGCCGAGAGATAGGCAAGAATCTTCCGGCGTGGCGCGCTGGAGAGCGCGTGGAATACCCGCTGGGCGGCGCTGACGGAACCGTCTTCTACAGCATCATCGAAAGTCTCTTCGTCCAAGTCCGGTCTCCGTGCTGCAGCTCCGTTGCATCGATCCATTAATGAATTAAGCAATTAACGTATTGCTTAATTATCTCGGTTGATACAAAGTAATTAGGTAATTCCTTAATTAATGAACTGGCGGACGATGTTCAAGTGCTGGATGCGCCCGAGAGGAAGGAGTTTGCCATGAACAGTATTTCCACCGGACGCATGATCGATGACAACAGCGATCCACTGAAGGGCAGAGTGGTCTGGATGCCTGCAAAGTCGATCTGGATTACCGCCATGACCTTGATTGCCATCGTGGGTGGGCCATTGACCTTCACCTGGAGCACACTCGCCGTCTTCACCCTCCTGACCGCCATCACGATCTGCCTCGGTCATTCGGTCGGCATGCACCGGCTGCTGATTCACCGCTCATTCAGCACGCATATCTGGATCGAGCACTTTCTCGTCTATCTCGGTACGCTGGTCGGCATGTCCGGCCCTTTCGGCATGATCTATGCGCACGATATTCGCGATTGGGCGCAACGCCAGCGAGACTGCCATGATCTCTTTGCCCATCGGCGGTCCTTCTTCGTCGATGCCTTCTGGCAGATGCATTGCGCAGTGGTGCTCAACCATCCGCCGCGTTTCGTCCTCGGGGAGCGGGAGCAGCGCGATCGCTTCTACCGGTTCCTTGAGGCGACATGGATGGCGCAGCAGCTTCCCCTGGCGCTCGTGCTCTTCATGCTCGGCGGATTGCCGTGGGTGGTCTGGGGTATTGCCCTGCGGATATCGGTGTCGCTGACCGGACACTGGCTGGTCGGCCATTTCGCCCATCGCGACGGCCATCAGGGCTGGAGTGTCGATGATGTCGCGGTGCAGGGCTATAACCTGCCGCATTTCGGGCTGGTGACCTTCGGCGAGAGTTTCCACGGCAACCACCACGCCTTTCCGGATTCCGCCCGGCTCGGCATCGAACCGGGCCAGTTGGATCTCGGCTGGTATTTCATCCGGCTGCTGGCAAGGCTCGGCCTGGCTTCTGCAATCAAGCTCCCACACACGATTGTGCCAAGGCGAGGGTTGAAGCGCGTCAACGCATCCGGAACCTCTGCTGACGACGCCAATCGGACCCGGGCGCACGAAAGCCGTCTCTGAGCCTCATTCGATCCGATCGAGAAAGGCACGGACCTCCCGATTGAAGAGGTCCGGCTGCTGCAGCGGCGCAAAATGGCTGACGCCGGGCAGCAGCACGAATTCCGCATCCGGGATCGTCCTTGCCAGATAATCGGCATGGTCAGGCTTGATGAATTCGTCGTGTTCGCCGAGCACGATGGAAATCGGAACCTTGATGCCTGCCAGTTGTTCGGCCGTATAATTCGGCTCCGTCGACATCATCTTCGACACGTCGGCGACAAAGGCCTCGAACTGGTCCGGCGTTTCCGACAGCGCCTGATAGTCCTTCCTGTGGCGGCTGAAGCAGCGCTCGATGACGGGCGTTGCCTTGAATTCCTTGGTACCGCTGGGGTCCATGTTGCAGGCGAAGAAGAATACGCCGCAGACGCGGTCCGGCTGCTGATCAGCGAGGATCAGCGCCGTGCAGGCGCCGTCGCTCCAGCCGACGAGGGCTGCTTCCTGAAGTCCGATGTGATCCATGACGGCTAGCACGTCCGAAGCCATCAGCTGATAGGTATAGGGCCGATCGTCACGCGTGCTGCGGCCATGCCCACGACTGTCGATCACCACGACCCGATGGCCGGCTTCGATGCATGCCGGAACCTGATAACCCCAATTGCCGCTATTGCCGAGGCCGCCATGCAGCAGGATGACAGCCGGGCCTGCGCCGTAGCTCGCGTACCAGATGCGCGCGCCTTCGTGGTCGACGAGGCCTTGCTCATGCGAGGGCGGCAGTGGCGGTGCGCCGTTTGCCTCGAAGTTCACCAGTTCGTCATCATCAGCGGTCATGGGCTCCTCCTCTGTCGGTCCTTCTATAGACGACGACATGCCCTGCAATTCGACAGGGTCAAATAAAAAAGCCCACCCGCGTGACGGATGGGCTTCGATAGCAGCGCAATTGCCGAATTACTTGGCGAGCTTTGCCAGCGCGGCGACCAACCCTTGAGTCGAGGAGTCGTGACCTGCAGCGCTTTCCTTGCCTTCGACGACGGGCAGCAGGCCGGTCGCTAGCTCCTTGCCGAGCTCCACACCCCACTGGTCGAAGGAGTTGATGCGGAAGAGCACGCCTTCAACGAAAACGCGATGCTCATAGAGTGCGATCAGGCGGCCGAGTGCATAGGGCGTCAGCTTGTCGTAGACGAAGGTGATCGACGGGCGATTGCCGTTAAAGACGCGGTGCGGGGCGATGAAATCGGCCTGCTTGTCTTCCATGCCCTTGTCGGTCAGCTGCTTCTTGGCTTCCGCGAAGGTGCGGCCCTTCATCAGCGCTTCCGACTGGGCGAGAACGTTCGACATCAGAAGCTGATGCTGATGGCGCAGCTCCGGCTCGAAGCCGTTGGCAGCGATCATGAATTCGGCCGGGATGATGCTCGTGCCCTGATGGATGAGCTGGTAGAAGGCGTGCTGGCCGTTGGTGCCAGGCTCGCCCCAGACAACCGGGCCGGAATTGCCTTCGACAGGCGTGCCGTCGATGGTCACACCCTTGCCGTTCGATTCCATGTCGAGCTGCTGCAGATAGGCCGGGAAGCGAGACAGGCGCTGGTCATAAGGGAGCACGGCGCGTGTCGGGTAACCCAGTACATTGCGATGGTAGAAGCCGATGAGGCCGAGCAGGACAGGCAGGTTCTCGGTAATCGGTGCCTTACGGAAATGGTTGTCGACGGCATGCGCGCCATCGAGGAACTTGCCGAAATTCTCCGGACCGATCGCGATCATCAGCGGCAGGCCGATCGCCGACCAGATCGAGTAGCGGCCGCCGACCCAGTCCCAGAAGCCGAAGACACGCTCGCTCTCGATACCGAATGCGGAGACCTTGTCGAGGGCGGTGGAGACGGCGGCGAAATGGTGCTGAACGGCCGCTTCGCCAAGCGCGCTGGCGATGAACTTGCGCGCCGTCTGCGCATTGGTCATCGTCTCGACCGTTGTGAAGGTCTTGGAAGCGACGATGAACAGCGTCGTTTCCGGCTCCACAAGTTTCAGGATGTCGGCGATATGGGCGCCGTCGATATTGGAGACGAAATGGGCGCGCGGGCCGTCATGGAAGGGGGCGAGCGCCAGTGTCGCCATGACCGGACCGAGATCCGAGCCGCCGATGCCGATATTGATGACGTCGGTGATCTTCTTGCCGGTCGCGCCCTTCAGCGCGCCCGAGCGGACACCATCGGCAAACTTGCCCATGGCAGCGAGCACGGCGTTGACGTCAGGCATGACATCCTTGCCGTCGACCAGGACAGGGGTGTTGGAGCGGTTGCGGAGCGCGGTATGCAGCACGGCGCGGTTTTCGGTGAAGTTGATCGCCTTGCCGGAGAACATCTCCTCACGCTTCTTCTCGACGCCGCCTTCTTCGGCGAGCTTCACCAGAAGCTTCAGGATCTCGTCGTTCACGGCCGTCTTGGAAAAATCCATCAGCAGGTCGTCAAGCGATACGGAAAAGCGCGAGAAGCGCTTCGGATCATTAGCGAATGCGGCGCGCAGATCAGTGGCCTTGGTGGCAGCCGCGGTGCTCTTCAGTTGTTCGACGATGGCATTCATGGGAGACTCCTTTGGAGGCGGAGAGGGTTGCGGAAACTATTCTCTTTCCCGCAGTCAAATCAAGTTCAGCCATCTGACGAAATATGAAAAAAGCCACCCGCGACAAGCGGATGGCCCTCAATTTCATGAGACCGTCAAATTCAGCCGCGCAGGTCCTTGCGCAGGATCTTGCCGACGGGGCTCTTCGGCAGCTCGGTGCGGAATTCGATGAAGCGCGGCCGCTTGTAGTTGGTGAGATTGGCCGCGCAATGGGCCTTCACATCGGCTTCGGTGAGAGCAGGATCCTTGCGCACGATGAAGAGCTTGACCGCCTCGCCGGAATGCCCGTCAGGCACGCCGACCGCAGCCGCTTCCAGAATGCCGGCATGCATGGCGGCCACTTCCTCGATCTCGTTCGGATAGACGTTGAAGCCGGAGACGAGGATCATGTCCTTCTTGCGGTCGACGATCTTGGTATAGCCGCGCTCGTCCATGAAGCCCATGTCGCCGGTCCGGAAATAACCATCCGGCGTCATCACCCGCGCCGTCTCCTCCGGCTTGTTCCAATATCCGGCCATGACCTGCGGGCCGCGAATGCAGATCTCGCCGATCTCGCCAAGCGGCAGCGAATTGCCTTCCTCGTCGCGGATATCGAGTTCCGTCGAGGGGATGGGAAGGCCGATCGAGCCGGTGAATTCGGGTGAATCGAAGCGGTTTGCGGTCGCAACAGGCGAGGTCTCGGAGAGGCCGTAACCCTCGGTGACATGCGAGCCCGTCACCTTCAGCCAGCGTTCGGCCACCGGCCGCTGCACGGCCATGCCGCCGCCGAGCGACATGACGAGGGAGGAGAAATCGAGCTTGGCGAAGTCGGCGTTGTTGAGCAGCGCGTTGAAGAGCGTGTTGAGGCCGGGGAAGATATGAATGTTCGACTTCTGGAATCCCTTCACCAGCCCCGGAATGTCGCGCGGATTGGCAATCAGCACATTATGGGCGCCGAGCGACATGCCCATCAGCGAATTCACCGTCAGTGCGAAGATGTGATAGAGCGGCAGCGCGCAGAGGAAGTTCAGTACGTCAGGCTGCTTCTTCTTGTCGAAGGCGGATTTCAGCCAGAGCTGCAGCTGCATCTTGTTGGCAAGCAGGTTCTGATGCGTCAGCATCGCACCCTTGGCAATACCTGTCGTTCCACCCGTATATTGCAGGAAGGCAATGTCGCTGCCGGTGAGCGCGACGGGCGCAAGCGTCCTGTTCGCCCCCGCCGATAGCACCTGCCTGAAACTTTTGTGTTGCGGAATGGACCAGGACGGAACGAGCTTTTTTACCCGGCGGACGACGAAATTGACGATATGCCCCTTTGGGCCGAGCATTTCGCCGAGAGAGCTGACGACGACATGGCGAAGATCCGTCTTGTTGATGACCTGTTCGACAGTGCGCGCGAAGTTTTCCAGAACGAAGATCGCCTTGGCGCCGGAATCGTTAAGCTGGTGCTCAAGCTCGCGCGGCGTATAGAGCGGGTTGACGTTCACGACGACGAGCCCGGCGCGCAGGATGCCATAGACCGCGACGGGGTTTTGCAGAACGTTCGGCATCATCACGGCCACGCGGTCGCCCTTCTGCAGGCCGACGCTCTGCAGCCAGGCGGCCACTTTGCGGGTCTGTGCCTCGAGCGTGCGATAGGTCATCGTTCTGCCCATGCTCGAAAAGGCCCTGCGATCGGCAAAGCGGGCACAGCTCTTTTCCAGGAGGTCGGGAAGCGAGGCGAATTCCAACGGGGGAATCTCAGCCGGAACGATATCAGGATAGGTGGCAAGCCATGGTTTTTCCGGTTTCGCACCACCTGGGTGGACGGAAATACTGCTCATTGTGTCTCTCTCCCATTCGGCCGCCGAAACCGGATGACACCGGTCGATCGGAAGATCCTCCATCCTCCGTCAAGGCAGCTTATGCCATTGCTTGAGCGGTTCAAGCGGATTGAGGCTACAATAACCTTGACGTAAACGTCAATATCGCGGTGGTCGCATATGAACAGCATGTGACGGGGAACTTTGAAGCATAGGGCACGTTTTCTCGATGTGGAAGAACCACGAGGAACGACAAAGGAGGTGCACAATGCTGAATCAGGATTCTGACGTCACTCGCCGCGACCCGAATGTGAAGGATACGCCGACGCTGATCGCCAGCGATCGCGTTGAAGGCACCCGTGTCTTTGGCGCCGATGGCAAACACATCGGTTCCATCGAACGTCTCATCCTCGGAAAGCAGGACGGTCGCGTCGCTTACGCCGTTCTGAGCTTTGGCGGCTTCCTTGGCATCGGCAATGACCACTATCCGCTGCCGTGGGAAAAGCTGACCTACGATACCCAGCTGGACGGCTATCGCATCGATCTCACCAAGGAGCAGATCGAAGGCGCGCCGAGCTACGCGGATGACGATGACACCTGGTACAACGATAATGGCCGCCGCGTGTATGATTATTATGGCGTGCCGCCCTACTGGATGTAACGTCGTCCGTGAGGACGAGCCGGTAGAGGCCCCGCGAGAGCGGGGCCTTTCAGTTTTTATTGACGAGATCATTGGCAGTGCGAAGCACTGTGCCAACCACGATATCTTCGGCCGACAGGGACTTGTCGGCCGTCACACGGAAGACATGGCTTTCACCCGGCAGCAACGTCACCAGCATGGAATCCACGACCGCCGCAGGATCGAGCCGATCCGCCATCAGGCAAAGATCCTTCAGGAAGCTCTTTGCACTCACCGTGACATCCCAGCCATCGTCCGATCTTGCCAGCGATATGTTGACGTCTGGCACCGGAAGCTTCAGCTCGATATCCTCGACGAAATAGTGGAAGGCGCGCTTGTCCAGCATCTGCACGACGATGACTTCTTCATCCGCCGCGCCTGAAGTCGCGATATCCTGCGGCAACGGAAATTCCTTCGCTTCGAACCGGTCGCAGAGCAGCCGCCAGAATTCAAATTCCGCCAGCACCGTACCATCAAGCCGCATGCGCTTGCCGCTGATCTTCGAGCGCCAGAACAGTGTCTGCTCATTAACCGCGACCGCCGAAAGGCTCTCGCCACGCGGCTGGATCGTCAGCAGGCGAGGGTGGAACGCCTGTTGCATCGCATACCAGAGCGGCTTGCGCCGCCCGGCGGAATCGAGCGCTGCCCAGGAGGTGACCGGCCAGCAATCATTGAACTGCCAGACGACCGCGCCCTTGCAGATGTCGCGATGCGAGCGCATGTGCTCGACTGCGAAGCGGATGGCGCGCGCCTGATTGAGTTGGGTCGCAAAATGCCAGTCATCCATCGTCTGCGGCACGGGCAGGTGTCCGGCAAGGCCCTTGATGAGCTTGTCATTGCCCTGCGTCGCCTTCTGATGATGGAAGACGCCACGCGATTCCGGCGTCAGCGGTTCGTCATGCACGCTCTCCTGCAGCGTCGCCCATGCCGGCGGCGCCTGCCAGCCGAATTCGGAGCAGAAGCGCGGAATGTAGTTACGATAGACTTCGTAACCGACGTCGTTCCACACGTCCCATATATGCTTGCAGCCGTGCCGGTCGTCATTCGGCTCGATCTCCATGGAGCCCGAATAGGGGCTGCCGGGATAATAGGGCCGGTCGGGATCGAGTTCGGCACAGAGCTTTGGCAGGACATCGAGATAGTAGCCGAGCCCCCAACTGACACCGTCCTTGATGATCGGCCGCCAGCCCCACTCGTCAAAACCCCAGATATTCTCATTATTGCCGTTCCAGATGATGAGCGATGCATGCGGCATCAGCCGCACCACATTGTCCCGCACCTCGGCGACGATTTCGCTGCGAAGCGGCTCTTCCTCCGGATAGGAGGCGCAGGCAAAAAGAAAATCCTGCCAGACCAGCATGCCGGCCCGGTCGCAGGCCTCATAAAACTCGTCCCGCTCGAAGATACCGCCGCCCCACACACGCAGCAGATTGATATTGGCAGCCTTCGCCTCATCGATCCGCGCCGCATAGCGTTCCGCCGTCACGCGCGAAGGGAAGCAATCGTCCGGTATCCAGTTGGCGCCACAGGCAAAGATCGGCACGTCGTTGATGACGAAGGTAAAGGCGGAGCCATGTGCGTCCGGCGCGGTGTCGAGCCGCAGCGAACGGAATCCGATCTCTTTCGAATAGAGGTCGAGTAAATCGCCGCTGGCATCCTCCAGCCGGATTTCCAGCGGGTAGAGCGGCTGCGCGCCGAGATGATGTGGCCACCAGAGCTGCGGTGAGGGCACGCAAACCTCGAAGGACACTTCGTCCGTATCGGCGTCGATCGCAACGGTCTGCGTGACGCCACCGATTTCTGCAACAAGCGTCGTCGGCACTGCCTCGCCTTGCCTTGCCAGCCGCGCTTGCATCTTGACGAGCCCATCGCCACCGGCAAGGGCGGCGGAAACCCTGATATCGGCAAGCCGCGCCCGATCCCAGCTCTCCAGCCGCACAGGCTTCCAGAGTCCGGCCGTCACAAGCGTCGGCCCCCAGTCCCAGCCGAAATTGCAGGCCATCTTGCGCATCAGGTTGCCCGGTCCCGGATAGTTGTTCGGGCGATAGCCGTAATGCTTCTCCATCTCCGCGCCATAGGCATAGGCGGAATGGAAGGTGATGCTGAGCTCGTTTGTATCTTCCCGCAGCAGCGACGAAACGTCGAAGCGATAGGTGCGGTGCATGTTGAAGGTGCGGCCGATCTCCTCGCCGTTCAGGCGGATCGTCGCAATCGTATCAACGCCGTCGAAGACGAGTTCCTGCACTTGGCCCGCATCAGGCTCGGCTTCGAAGTCCAGCCGATAGACCCATCCCGTCTTGCCGATCCAGTCATTGGTGATCTCGTTGATGTCGAGATAGGGATCGGGGATCAGCCGGTTTGCGAGCAGGTCGAGATGCACGCAGCCTGGCACCGTTGCTGGAATCGAAGCGGGCAGACTGGTTCTTCCTGTATCGTTACAGGAAAGCGTCCAGCCGTTATGAAGGTCTCTCCTCCCAATCATTTCAGCCTCTTATGTTTTATTGAAAACGGCCGTAGCGCTGCAGCACTTCGATCTTGTAGCCGTCTGGGTCGGTGATGAAGAAGAAAAGACCGAACAGCTTGCCGTCGCGGTTGAGTTCCACGAGCTTGCCGGGGTTGAGCCCGAGATCCGTCAGCCGCTTGTGTTCGATTTGCACTTCCTGAACGGAAACAGCGAGATGGCCATAGGCATCGCCGAGATTATAGGGCGCCGTGCGACCCTTGTTGACCGTCAGCTCCAGCTCGAAGCCGGTCTCTTCATTGCTCATGTAGATCAGCGTGAAGGTCTCGAAATCGACACGGTCGGCAACCGCGAGCCCGAAGACCTTGCTGTAAAAATCGACCGAACGCGCCTCGTCCAGAACGCGGATCATGGAATGGATCATCTTGGCCAAGGCGGTCTCCTAATCGCTGATATCTCCGGCAGCCTTGGTAGCCGTCCTCTCAAGCCGGACGCAAGCCCATTCTGCGCGTGATGACGCCTTCGAGCATGCCAACGACATCATAGATCAGAACCGCCATCAGGCCGACGATCAGGCCGCCCTGCAGGATGAAGGCGGTGTTGTCGGAGATCAGGCCGGCAATGATGACCTCGCCGAGACCCTTTGCCGCAACCGTCGAGCCGATCGTCGCCGTGCCGATATTGATGACGGTTGCGACCTTCAGCCCTTCGAGGATCAGCGGCAATGCCAGCGGCAGCTCAACCTTGAAGAGACGCTGCGTCCCGTTCATGCCCATCCCGTCGGCAGCATCCAGCACCTGCGGCGACACCTGCTTGAGGCCTGCGACCGTATTTTCGAAAATCGGCAGCAGTCCGTAGAGAAAGAGCGCAATCAGCGTCGGCGCAGCGCCGAAGCCGGTGGCGGGAACGGCAAGCGCCAGCACCGCCACGGGCGGAAAGGTCTGGCCGGCATTGGCAATGGCGCGCGACAGTGGCAGGAAATCTGCTCCGCTCGGGCGGGTGACGAAAATGCCCCCAAGCACGGCAAGCACCGCGCTGCCGACAATCGAGATGAAGACCAGTTCCAGGTGCCCGAGTGCCAGCGAAGCGAGGCTGTTCTGCATGTAGACCGGCGGTGCATTGTTGTTGGTCAGCGGCACCAGCATGAAGGAGAGCCACTCTGTCCTGAAGATCAGGATGAGCAGCATCACCAGCGCCAGCGCGCGAAAAAGGTTGGCGACGAGAAACTTCATGCCTTGCGGCCCAGTTCGAGCAGCCGACCCATCGAGATCGAACCGACAGGCGCCTTGTTCGCATCCTGCACGGCGGCCTCGTCGACACCCTGCCAGATCATTTCGGCGAGAGCATCGCGAAGGCTCAGAGATTGCGCCAGCGAATAGGGCAGGCCCGGCTTGGCGGGCTCCATACTGTCCTTCAGTGGCGAGAGCGACATCAGCTTCAGCGCCCGGTCGGAGGTGCCGGTCAATTGCTGCACGAAGGGATCGGCCGGTTCCGTCAGGATCTTCTCCGGCGTCGAGCATTGCAGCAGCTTGCCGCCGCTCATGACGGCGATCTGGTTGCCGAGATGAAAGGCCTCGTCCATGTCATGCGTGACAAGGACGACCGTGGTGCCGAACTGCTTCTGGATTGCCAGCAGATCGTCCTGCGCCTTGCCGCGGATAACGGGGTCGAGCGCGCCGAAGGGCTCGTCCATCAATAGCAGTTCAGGCTCGGCTGCCAGCGCCCGGGCGACGCCGACGCGCTGCTGCTGGCCACCGGATAGCTGGTGCGGATATTTCTCGGCAAAGATCGCCGGGTCGAGATTGAAGAGGCCGAGCAGTTCCGCCACACGGCTGCCGATGCGGGCCGTATCCCAGCCGAGAAGCTCCGGCACGGTTGCAATGTTCTGCGCCACAGTCCGGTGCGGAAACAGGCCGTGTCCCTGGATGGCGTAGCCGATCTTGCGGCGAAGTTCGGTCGCCGGCGCGTCCATGATGTTTTGCCCGCCGACGAAGATCTGTCCCTCGGTGATCGGCACCAGCCGGTTGATCATTCGCATCAGCGTCGACTTGCCGGAGCCCGATGTGCCGACGATGACGGTGATCGAACCCTTCTCGACACTCATGGAGACATTGTCGACGACGGTTGCCGAGCCGTAGCGCTTGGTGACGTTTCTGATCTCGATCTTGCTCATGCGGCTGGCCCCTGAATGCTTTCGATGACCGCATCGAGGATGACGGCCGAGGAGAAGGCGAAGAAAACGGTCGGCACGGCGCCGAGCAGGACGAGGTCCATGGCCGTCTGGCCAAGCCCCTGGAAGATGAAGATGCCGAAGCCGCCGCCGCCGATCAGCGCGGCGATCGTTACCATGCCGATCGCCTGCACCAGCACGATGCGGATGCCGGTGAGGATGACGGGAAAGGCGAGCGGCAGGTCGATGCCGGTGAGAATCTGCTGGCGTGTCAGTCCCATGCCGGCTGCAGCATCACGCACTGAGGGATCGACACCTTCGAGGCCGACGACCGTATTGGCGACGATCGGCAGCAGCGAATAGAGCACGAGCGCGATCAGCGCCGGCGCGGTGCCGATGCCGCGAATGCCGATATCGGCCGCAAGCGGCACGTTTGCCGAGAGATAGCCGAGCGGCAGCATCAGGAGGCCGAAGAGTGCCAGGCTCGGAATGGTCTGGATGAGGCTCAGCGTCCGCAGCACGATCGCCCGCAGTTTCGGTACCCAGAAACAGAGGATGCCGAGTGGCAGCCCGAGAATGATGGCGATTGCGAGAGAACCGAGCGCCAAGAGCAGGTGAGAGACGGCTTCGGTCCAGAACTGGTCGGCGCGTGTCGAAAATTCCCGGAGGATCGACAGGCTGTCGAGCAGGCCGGACGAGAGGCAGATGGCGAGCAAGGCTGTGTAAGCGGCCAGTGCTGCAACACGCATCCACGGTGTCAGCTTTATCTTCACCAGCGCGTCGGAGATGATGAGGCCGATGACGCCGAGGAGCACCCAGAAGCTGCCGCCGGGCGTCATGCGCGCCACGGTGCTGCCTTGTGGCGTCGCAGCCGTCGCCACAAGGCCGATTGCAACAATCAGTGCGGCAAGGCAGAGCGTGCCAAGTCCCAGGCGAATGAAAGCGTTGCGCAGGAAAAGCGTCGCCAAGGCAGTGGCAACAAGGAGGACCATCAGGATGACGACGGAAGGCTGGGGAAGAAGCTGCGTCAGCAGCATCGGCTTGCCGGCGGCGATACGGTTTGCCTTCACATAGATGAAAGGCAGAAGGGCCGTCGCCACAATGCCGCCTGCCACCAGTACCACGCCGAGCCGGTCCAGCTTGCGGACCGCTAAGGTTTCTTCCATCGATCCAACCCTGTCCGGAAAAAGCCCCGCCCGAATACCGGGCGGGCACTACAGTGCCGCGCGTCTTTTCAGACGCGCAAAGGACGCTGTAGCACTTTAAACTGCTGCCTAATTTTATCCTTAAATCGGCTCCGATTTAAGGAATTAGGCACTAGGCAATTACTTCAGGAAACCTTTTTCCTTCAGATAGGCTTCGGCAACGGACTTTGCCGGCTCGCCATCGACCTGGATCTTGGCGTTGAGCTTGCGCAGTTCGTCAGCTGTCAGGCTCTGGAAGATCGGGGTGAGGATTTCCTGGATCTTCGGGTTTGCCTGCAGCACGGCCTCGCGGATGATCGGGGTCGGTGCATAGACCTGCTGCACGCTCTTGTCGTCTTCGAGAACCGTCAGCTCGGCCGCTTCGATAGCACCATCCGTGCCGTAGACCATGGCGGTGTTGACGCCGTTGGTCTGGTCTGCCGCAGCCTTGATCGTTGCAGCGGTGTCACCGCCCGAAAGCACGACTTCCTGATCCGGCTTCAGCGTGAAGCCATAGGTCGTTTGGAAGGCGGGCAAGGCGCCGGCGGAGTTCACGAATTCGGCGGAGGCTGCAAGCTTGGCGGCACCGCCGCCCGAAACCCACTTGCCGAAGTCGGACAAGGTCTTGAGGTTGTTCGGGCCGGCGACGTCATTGCGCACGGCGAGCGCCCAGGTGTTGTTGGCGGGCGAGGGCGTCAGCCAGACGATCTTGTTGGCGTCATAGTCCAGCTTCTTCGCCAGCTGGTAACCCTGCTCGAGGTTCTTCCACGCGGCGTCATCGGCCTTGTTGAAGAAGAAGCCGGCATTGCCGGTATATTCCGGGTAGATGTCGATTTCGCCTGCGGTGATCGCCTTGCGTACGACAGGCGTTGCGCCGAGTGCGATGCGGTCCTGCGTCTTGATGCCGTTGGCTTCCAGCGCGAGCGCGATGACGTTGCCGAGTAGCGTGCCTTCCGTGTCGATCTTCGATGAAACGACGACGTCTGCGGCGTGGGCCGCGCCGGCCGCAAAGGCGGCAAGCGAAACGGCAAGTGCGAATTTCTTCAGCATGATTATCCCCTTGGTTGAACACCGTTAAACGTCGCGAAAGCCCCGGACGCGAAGCCTGCGCGCATAAAACCAGCCGGCATGGTCAGCCATCAGGCCATCATGCCGGAAATACGTGCGTCATGGAAATAGTGTGCATGCCCGAAAAATCGATGCCCGAAAATCGAAGCAGCCCCCTCCAGTATTCGCTCTCGCGACGCGATTATGGCGGCGAATGCAGGTCCGTGCGCGGAATTGCATTCCCTTTTCCAAGGGCGGCGCGATTTGTTTTTGTCCCCTTGCGTGTTTCCACGATGTTCCGGTGCTTTCAGTCGGTTCTTTCGCCGCCCGGATTTCTTATTGAGTGAACGATAGCCTGCACCTCTATGGGCAGAGATATCTTTTTTCACGAACACGTCATATCCTCCGCCTTTTCAGTAGTTTCCGGAGAAAGCCTTGCATCTCGGCGCCCTCTTCATCGCAAGCCATGTCCTCTCTTCCGGCTCCATGCGCGAAACGGCGCGTCGCTTCAACATCTCCGTCTCGACCGCGTCGGCAGCGATCGATAACCTGGAGACGGAACTCGCCCTGAAGCTCGCCGAACGTTCCTCGGGCGAACTGGTCATTCTGCTTGCCGGAGGCAGAGTTCTGGAGGGATTGGCGCCGATCCTTGCCGCAACAGGGCAGCTCGGCGACAAGCTTGGTCATCGTGAACCGGAAGCTTACGGACAATGGGCCGCCCGCATCCCCGTCAAGCTCGTCACCATGGAGCGTTACCTGGAGGTTGCCGATCAGGGCAGCATCAACAGAGCCGCCCGTCGTCTGCGCCTTGGTCAGCCGCAGCTTTCATTGCAGATTGCCAATCTTGAGAAATTCTTTGGAGGCAGACTCTTTGAGCGTCAGGCCCAGGGCTCGGCGCTGACGGAGGATGGCCGCTTCGCCTATACCGTCTTTTCGACCATCAGCCTCGCCTGGAACGAACTGAAATCCGCTGCGGACGAACGCTATCAGCGCACCGCTCGCTCACTGCGCATCGGCGCCATTATCCCGACAGGCTCGGAAAGCTGGGTTGCGCGCTGCCTGGGTAGCCTCGTTGCCGAGTGGAATGCCAGCCGCAACAAGAATGCTCTATCGCTGGTCTCGATGACTGCCGACGATCTGCGCGAGGCGCTGAAATCCGGGCGCATCGATGTTGCGATCCTCGATTCCGTCTTCGGCCTGGAAAGCTTCCGTCATCGCGAATTGCTGCGCACGGATATGGTGGCGATCGCCCCACTCGACAGCGTGGAAGCAACCGCCACGGAACTTGTGGCCAGCCATCCGATCTGCACGCCGAGTCCGCGCACCGGCATCGGCCATGCCGCCATGACCTTCGGCTATGACCGCACCCTGCATCGCCGCCTCCGCGATCGAGATATCACTGCGGCGGATTCGCTGCCCGTCATCGTCGATCTCGTCGCCAATCACGGCTATGTCTCCTTCCTCGGCCGTGTCAGCGCGATGCCGATTGCCGACCGGGTGCGCATCGTCGAGCTCGCCGAGCCGATGCCCATGTCTTATCACGTGGCCTTCAATCATCGGAAAGCCGCGGCTGACGCTTGTGACCTGCTGATCGCGACCGCGGCGAAAATTGTCCCGGCGCCTGTCGCGCAAAACAAAGCCTTCGCTTAAACAGGCTGCGGCGGGCCACGCGCGATGAAGATGAGCACTACGTCTACGCTATAGCCCTCTAACGCCGCCGATTGTGTGACTACAGGACAGGAAAGTGCTCGGCACGTTGATTGCTCAGCCCTTGCCTGCCGTTTACGCAGAAGGGCAAAAATGGCAACAACACGAACCAGCTTGATGTTGGAGTGGACGGCCCCTGAACGGCATCGAAATGTGCCAGAATGAGCTGTTAAGATCTCAATCGAAGGGGCCGCCCATGGACAAGATTATTCGTATTGGCATGGATACGTCAAAGCATGTCTTTCAGTTGCATGGCGTGAATGCCGGAGAGAAACCGGTCTTGCGTAAGAAAATGCGACGTAAGGAGATGATCGACTTCTTCACGACCTGCCCGCCAACTTTGGTCGCGATCGAGGCCTGTGGTGGTTCGCATCATTGGGCGCGCTTACTCACCTCATTTGGACATGAGGTAAAAATGATCGCGCCACAACTCGCCAAGCCCTACGTCAAGCGGAACAAGAATGACGCTGCCGATGCCGAAGGGCTCTGCGAGGCGATGAGCCGCCCAACGATGCGGTTCGTTCCGGTTAAGACAGTTGATGAACAAGCGGCACTCATGCTGATCAGCGTCCGTACCCGCCTGATAGCCAACCGCACCCAACTCGCCAACGCTATACGGGGTTACGCCAATGAGTTTGGTGTCTCCGCAGCCAAGGGGCTGGCACATATTCCGATGCTGCTCGAAAGGGTGCAAGCTGAGAAAACTGTGCCAGAGCTCGCGCAGGAATTGTTCATGAGCCAGGCCGAGGAATACGCTCAACTTGAAAAGAACATTGCTGACGTGGAGGCGAAGTTAAAGGCATGGCAGCGTAACGACGAACGCAGCATACGTCTCAACACCATTCCCGGTATTGGCCCGATCAGTTCGGCTCTTTTGATAATGAAGACACCTGCTCCAGAGCTCTTCAAATCTGGCCGCCAGTTCGCAGCTTGGATAGGGTTAACGCCAAAGGATCACTCGACCGGCGGCAAGCTGCGTCTTGGTTGCATCACGCGGGCCGGCGATGAAGCGCTGCGGGCAGCCTTGGTGGTTGGAGCAACCGCTGTCATTCAGCATGCACGGCGATCTGGTAATGCCTCTCGGTGGCTTACGGCATTGCTTAAGCGCAAGCCACCTAAAGTGGCAGCAGTAGCACTCGCCAACAAGATGGCGCGTATGGCCTGGAAGCTGATGGTCTCCGGCGAGACATACAGCGCAAGACCGGCGTCTGCTCCACAGGGCTGCGCGGCATGATGATCGGCGAGCAAGAACCGAAGAGGCCGTGATCCTTACTCCTTTGTCGAGGTCAACACTTGCAGGATAAGGAGCAGATGGTGTGATCGATCGATCCGGAACACAGGATACCCCGGTGATCCCATTGGCAGCTAGAGGCCGTCTTGATGCTTGGGACCTGTGTTGCGGAAACCATCTTGGCCAGCGTTCATGTGCGAACGCAACAACAGGCCGGACATATGGACGCAAGCGATACGATCAGATTATCTCGAAATATCTTGCGAGTCGGGGGCCGTCCACATATGGGATCAGGACGCAGATGGAGTGCTGGAAGTCGATCGCGGAGCTGGGCATCCATCAGGCGCCCCCGAGGCCGACGCCGACCATCTCGATCGGCTGGACGACCTTGTCGAACAGTGCTTCGTCCACCTTGCCCGAGGCGAGAGCCGCCTGTTTGAGCGTGAGGTCATCGGTTCGGTAGCCGGCGTAGAGATGTCCGCCATGACAGAACTCCTGACTGTTGGCGAGGGGTCGCTCACTGCGTTCAAGCATCAGCGACGTACTCTCAAAGCTCATCCTCACGCAGCTACATCCAACACGATCTTCCCGAATCTGCCACCCGCTTCCATATAGCGATGCGCATCGGCTGCCTCGGACAGTGGGAACACTTTGCCGACCAACGGCTTTAGCCGGCCATCGGCGAACATTGGCAGAGCTCCTTGGGCGAAGCGCTGAACCATGGCGCGCTTCTCCACCGCGCTGCGCGACTTCATCACGGTGCCGATAAGGCGCAGGTGATTGTGGAGCAGGAGAGCGAGAGGGATGACGGTATCGTCCTGCCCGCCCAGCAGGCCGACCTGCACGAGACGCCCGCCCGGCGCGAGGCTGCGCAGGTTGCGGGCGGGATAGTCGCCACCGACGAAGTCGACGATTACATCGACCCCGCTTCCGCCGGTGGCATCGCGAACGCCCTGCTCGAAGTCCTCCAACCGGTAATCAAACACGGCCTCTGCGCCCAAGCCCAAAACATCAATCCGGCGCTCGGCATTGGCCGTCGCGAAGACCCTGGCACTGAGGGCGTGCGCAATCTCCACGCCGGCGGAACCGATGCCGCCCGCTGCGGCGTGGACGAGCACGGCCAAGCCCTTGGCGGCACCACCAAGATGCACGACGGCCTCCCACGCGGTGACGAACGATTCCATCACCGCCGCCGCGCCGATAAGGTCAAGGCCATCGGGAACACGTACCGCCATGCCGCGGTCGACGCGGGCATATTCGGCATAGGCACCCCCTCCGACGATGGCCATCACGCGCTCGCCGGGGAGGATATCGGCGACATCGCTGCCGACAGCGACCACCTCGCCGGCCACTTCCAGCCCGAGCAGATCGCTCTCGCCATAACTCTGCCTGCCGTAATAGCCCTGGCGTTGAAGAAGGTCGGCGCGATTGACACCGGCTGCCTTCACCTTGACCAGAAGATCACCGGGGCGAGGTTGCGGCATCGGCGCCTCAGCAAGACGGAGAACCTCCGCCTTGCCGAAATCATCGAACGCGATCGCCTTCATTTCGCGGCGACCTTGCCGAGCGCCCGGCGGGCGATGCTGGCGGCGAAGAGTGGCGTCTCCCTGCGGTTGTGGTCACCGCCCGCTTCCTGTCGGGCGGCCGCCGCCTGTTCGAAGGTCTGGCCGTGCGCGGCAATGAAGTCCATGAAAACGTCGGTGGGGTGCGAGGTGACGCGATTGGTGTAGCGGGTGCGTCCGCCCTCTATCCCCTCGGCGATCAGCTCCCAGATCACGTTGACCTGTGTGCGCCCGACCGGGGTGAACACGTCCGAGATCGAGTTCATCCGGCAGTAACTCGGCGTTGCTTCCTCGGCGACGTAATGCTGCACGACCAGCGCGGTGCCGATCATCTCGACGTTAATCGACATGGGTCGGCCGTCATCCGTGGTCGTGGTGCCGGCACCGATGTGGTCGGGCGGGCAGCAGCGTAGATATTCGGCTTCCGGCAGGGTGAAGAGCCAGTCGGCAATATCGACCTTGTCCAGCGGGATGTCGATCTCGGCGGAATAGGCGGACAGGGAGAGGATCTTGTCGGTCAGTATCTTCATGGTTTTTCCTTTCGAGTGTCACGGATTAGATGACGACGTTGCTTTCCACGGACGACGAGCCAGCCACACCTCCGGTGCGCGCCACCCTTGCGGTCCGTATCCAGCGACAGTCTCGAACTTTTGATCTGCGAAGCATCCGTTTTTGCCGGTACAATCTGCTATCCGGACCGTTTCGTGAAAATTATACGTTCGTGTTAGGTCAGTCATTCAGAGTCAAATCGAACATACCTATGTATATATTGCAGTCCCACGCCTTCATGAGACGCGCGGGGCCTTCGACGAGATTTACCTTGTTTTGGTCACGTCGAATGCTGTTGAACTCGCCGACCTCACGATGGGGATTGTGCGTCTATTGAAAGACAGCGATAAGCCGTAGCCTGCTGCAAACGGCTTTGCCTGGATCGCAAAGATGAGACCCCATTTCGCCGTGTTCCTGTCAACTTTCGTCGATGTCGTTAGGGCGGGGAGCTTTTCCGGCGCCGCCCGTCGGCGCGCGGTGACGCCTTCGGCGATCGTGCGCCAGATCGACACGCTGGAGGAGGATCTGGGCGTTGCCCTGCTGGTCCGCTCGACCCGCGCCCTCACGCTCACGGATGCCGGCCGGCGGCTGCACGAACGGGCCCTGCTGCTTCTTGACGAACTGGCCGACACCCACGCAGAGATCGCCGCCTTCGACGGTTCCGTCTCCGGCACACTCCGGATCGCCTGCTTCCCGACCTTTGGCAAGCGCTATGTCTTGCCGGTCGTCGCAGCGCTGCAAACTGAGCACCCCGCGCTCAAGGTCGAGCTCGACCTGACGGAGCGGCTGGCCGATCCGGTTCTCGAGCGTCTCGACGTGGTCATCCGCATGGGGGCGCTGGCCGATAGCACGCTGATCGCCACGAGGCTTGCGCCTCTGACCCGACTGTTGGTCGCAAGCCCGGCCTATCTGGCACGGGCGGGTGTGCCCGATAGCGTCGCCGATCTCTCATCGCACCGTTTGATCGACAAGCTGCATGGCGCTGATCTTCTGGGTTGGCGGGACCTGCTCGACGGCCCGGCGGGCCATGCGGGGAACGGTATGGTGACGTTCCGTTCAGACGATTTCGAAGCCCTGCGCGCGGCGGCCCAGGAGGGGCTGGGGATCGCATTCCTGTCGAGCTGGGTCGTCGGACCGGACGTCAAGGCAGGGAGACTGGTCCGGTTGCGGCCGGGCGATGAACCCTGGAACGCTGCGCCGGCCGGGATCTACCTCCTGCGCGCCCTGCCGCAGGCGAGTGCCAAGGTGCGAGCCTTCACCGAGGCGCTGCGGACGTCAATCGGAAGTCCACCAATCTGGGAACCATGATTTGGCGCGTCTTTGTAGAACAGCAATCATCGGCATGCGCGGACCCAATCGGGGTTTGAGGGTTGTTTACGCTATTCGACAATCAATGTGTTGCTGACTCACCATAGCCCTACGCCGCCGCGCCTGACGTTACGATGGGGAGCGTCAGAAGGGGGAAAGGCGGCTATCGGCGGTAAGCCGTTCGTGAAATGGGCTGCATGGGCTACTTTGGCCGAAATGGCGGAACGAGAAGGATTCGGGATATGACGGTTTTGCTGGAAGTATGCGTCGATAGCGCTCAGGGCCTTGTGGCTGCAATCGAGGGCGGTGCTGGCCGCATCGAGCTCTGCTCGGCGCTGGAGCTTGGCGGGCTGACGCCATTGCCGAGCCTGATGCGAATTGCCGCCGAAGCGCCGATCCCCGTCTATGCAATGATCCGCCCGCATGCCGGCCCCTTCATCTTCGATGCGACGGACGAAAAGGCGATGCTTGCCGATATCGATGCTGTCAGGGCCGCTGGCCTTGCCGGCGTCGTCATCGGCGCCAACCGACTGGACGGCACGCTCGACATGCCGCTCATTCATCGCCTGAAGGCCCATGCGTCCGGCCTCGGCTCGACGCTGCATCGCGCTTTCGATCTCGTGCCGGATCCGGATGCCGCGCTGGAACAGGCGGTCGAGCTTGGCTGCGAGCGCATCCTCACCTCAGGCTGCGTGCCGAAGGCGATGGACGGGCTAGAAACGCTGAAGCGTATCTCCGTCAAGGCTGCCGGCCGCATCTCCATCATGCCGGGCAGTGGCGTGCGACCGGCCAATGTCGTCGAGATCCTGCGGGCAACAGGCGCGCACGAAGTTCACGGCTCCTGCAGTTCTGCCGTTGCCAGCGCCGATCCGCGCGCCGTCTCTTTCGGCTTCGATGTGCCGAGCTCGAACCGCACCGATGTCGCGGTCGTCAGGCAGATGCGCGCTGCGGTCGACGCGGCTTAAGCGGCGACCTTGATGACGGCCTTGATGAGTCCGCTCTTCTCATGCGCCCAGCGGGCGAGATCGCGCGGCGCATCGGCAAGCGTCGTGCGATGGGTGATCAGCTTGTCGACCGGAACGAGACCCTTGGCGATCGAATCCGCGACATGTTCGAAGTCGACGCGCGTCGCATTGCGGCTGCCGATGACCATCATTTCCCGCTTGTGGAATTCCGGATCGGAGAAGCGGATATCGTCTTTCACGACGCTGACCAGCACCAGGGCGCCGCCATGGGCGACAAAGCTGAAGGCCTTCTCTATCGAAGGTCCAAAGCCTGTCGCGTCAAAGACGACGTCAAAACCATCGCCGTCCGTCCTGGCTTTCACGACATCGGCTGTCCCATCATTGGCGACGATCCCTGATGTAAAGCCGAAGCGCTCCGACGCCATCTGCAGCCGTTCCGCACTTGTATCCAGCAGCGTCACGTCATGACCAGCAATACGCGAGAAGATTGCCGCGCCTAGGCCGATCGGACCTGCGCCGATGACAAGCGAGCGGGAACCTGCAGGCGCCATGGATCGGCGTACCGCATGCGCCCCAATGGCCAGGAATTCGACGGTCGCCGCGGCCTCGAGGCTGAGGCCCTTGGCGGCATAGAGATTGCCCGCGGGCACTACGATTTCCTCGCAGAAAGCACCATCCGTATGGACGCCGAGAACCTTGATATTGGTGCAGCAATTGGGCTTGCCCTGCCGGCAGGCGACACAGCTTCCGCAGGAGAGATAGGGATTGACGATGACGGGCGTACCGACGGCCATCGCCACCCCGTCGCCGGTCTCCAGCACCGTCGCTGAGATCTCATGTCCCATGACGCGCGGATATTCGAGAAAGGGGTGCTTGCCTTCGAAGATATGATAGTCCGTGCCGCAGATGCCGACATGGCTGACGGCAAGCCGTACCCAGCCGGTATCAGGTTTTTCGGGGGAGGGGCGCTCGACGAGATCGAGGACACCGGGTTCGCGGCAAAGGACAGCTTTCATGACAGTTCTCGCATTGCTGAAAAGAAGAAAGCCGGCCTTTGGGCCGGCTTCGTTTTGCATCTCGCTCAGCCCGTCCGGCGCCGGCGAAGCTGGTCGAAGTAGACGATGACGATGATCAGCAGGCCGGTGATGATGCGCTGCCAGAACGAGTTGACGTTCAGGAGATTTGCGCCGTTGTTGATGGTCGCCAGAATGAAGGCGCCGATCAGCGGACCATGCACGGAACCGACGGCTCCGAAGAGCGACGTGCCGCCGATGACCGAGGAGGCGATCGCCTGCAGTTCCCAGCCGTCGGCCTGTGTCGCGTTACCGATGGCGATACGCGAGGCGAGCAACACGCCGACGAAAGCCGCAAACGAAGCCGAAAGGATGTAGGCGAGGTAGATCATCCCCTTGACGTTGACGCCGGAAAGGCGCGCCGCTTCGGCATTCGAGCCGACGGCGAAGAGATAGCGGCCCCAGCGGCTCAGATGCAGGAAGACGAAGGAGGGGATCGCAACCAGGATGACCATCCAGAACAGGCTTGGGACGCCAAGGAAATCGGCGCGGGCGAAGTTGCTGAAGCCCTCGTCGGTGATGCTGATCGTAGAGCCGTTGGTGATCAGCAGGCCAATGCCGCGCAGCGATGTCAGCGTCGCCAGCGTGATGATGAACGGCGGCAGGCCCATATGCACGATGCCGAAGCCATGGAAGGAGCCGATCGCGACACCGATTGCCAGCGTCAGCAAGATTGCCGCCCAGAGCGGTACGCCCGCCTGCAGCAGCCAGGCGATGATGACCGTGCAGAAGCCGACGATTGCGCCGACAGAAAGGTCGATGCCGGCGGTGATGATGACGAAGGTCTGGCCGAGCGCCAGGATCGCCGTCATCGCGCCTTGGCGCAGCAGGTTGGAGATGTTGAGCGGCGTCCAGAAGCTGGCTGTCGAGAAGCCGAGCACGACCCAGAGGAAGATCAGCAACCCGATCAGCGTCAGGCCGAACAGGATGTTCATCTTCCGGCGCGGCGGCGGCGCGACGATTTCGGTGGGGGTTACAGTCATGAATTTTCTCCCTCTTATTCTTCTTGCTCAGACACCGATCGCTTCGCTGAGCACTTCTTCATGCGTCGCCGCGTGGAAATCATGGCTCGCGACAAGCTTGCCGCTGCGGAAGACATGCAGCCGGTCGGCCAGTTCGTAGACCTCAGGCAGGTAGGAGGAGATCAGGATGATGCCCGCCCCGTCCTTCAGAAGCTTGGCGAAGAGCCGGTAGATTTCCGCCTTGGTGCCGACGTCGACGCCGACGGTCGGCTCGTCGAAAATGAAAAGCCGGGCGCCGTGGCTCAGCCACTTGCCGATGACGATCTTCTGCTGGTTGCCGCCCGACATGCTGGAGGCCGGAACGCGCCGGCTCGGCGTCTTGATGCTGAGATCGCGGATCTGCTTGTCGGCATTCGTCGATTCGCGCGCGTGATTGATGACCGGGCCGTGGCTGAGGCGTCCGAACACCGGCAGGTTGATGTTGAGGCCGATCGGCAGGTTGAGGCAGAGCCCCTGGTCGCGCCGGCTTTCGGGAGCCAGCGCAATGCCGAGCTCCATCGCAGTGCGTTCGTTCTTGATATCGACGCGCTTGCCCATCCAGTGGATTTCGCCCGCACTTGTCGGCTGGCGCCCGTAGAGCCCGAGAGCAAATTCGCTGCGCCCGGCGCCGATCAGGCCATAGAGCCCAACGATCTGTCCTGCCTTGACGCTCAGCGACACGTCTTCGAAGCCCGGGCCAGTAAGACCCCTGACGTCGAGGATCGTCTCTCCGATCGGAATCTCTTCCTTATGGTAGATCTGCTCGATCGAGCGATTGATCATCAGCGCGATCAGCTCGGCGTCATTGGTTTCGCCGATGAGGCGCGTGCCGACATGCGTGCCGTCGCGCAGCACCGAGACACGGTCGGCAAGCTCGAAGACTTCCTCCATGCGGTGGCTGATATAGACGATGGTGACGCCTTCGCCTTGCAGGCGGCGGATCAGCTTGAAGAGCTGTGCGGATTCCTGGCGGGTGAGATAGGCGGTCGGCTCGTCGAAGATCAGGAACTGCGTGCCGCGCATGGCCGCGCGCGCGGTGGCGACGAGCTGCTGCTGACCGATCGTCAGCGAGCTCAGAAGCGCGCCAGCCGGCAGGCCGAAGCCGAGATCGTCGAGAACGGCCTGCGCCATCTTCTCCATCTGCTTCTTGCGCATGATGCCGAAGCGGTTAACCTCGTCGCCGAGGAAGAGATTGGCGGCCACCGTCAGGTGCCGGCAGAGCACGACTTCCTGGTGGACGGCGTTGATGCCGCGGGCGATCGCCTCGTTCGGCGTCGACAGCCCCACCGGATGGCCGCACCACAGCACCTCGCCGGCCGTGCGTGTGATGACGCCGGTGAGCAATTTGATGAGGGTGGATTTGCCGGCGCCGTTTTCGCCGACGATGGCGTGGATTTCACCGGCAAGGAAGGTCAGCGTCGCAGGCTTCAGCGCCTGCACGTGACCGTAATTCTTCTGCAGGCCTTTCAGTTCGAGGATGGGCGATCCGGCGGGAATTCGATTGGCTTCTTTCAGCGTCGCGCTGTCATCGTGGCGATGACTGACCTCTTCCAGTCCGACCATGGACCTCTCCTCCTCTTGTCACGTCTGCTCCATCCCTGGTGAAACATACCATGGATGAGAAAGGCCGCGCCGGTTTTTGAAATCGGCGCGGCCGCCTGTCGTCTTACTTGATCTTCGGGTTCAAGAGCGCGTCGATCTTCGGCTCAGCCATATTCGCCTTGGTGACGAGGTTTGCGCCGGTATCGACATTTTCCGCGACCTTCTCGCCCTTGGAGACGGCAAGAGCGGTCTTCACGCCGTCATAACCCATGCGGTAGGGGTCCTGAACGACGAGGCCGGCGATGGCGCCATCCTTGAGGAAGCCGACCGTCTTGTCGTCGCTGTCGAAGCCGATGACCTTGATCTTGTCGCCGAGCTTGTTTTCGGCGATCGCCTGGCCCACACCCTGCGCCATGATGAGGTTCGAGGCGAAGACGCCGACGAGGTTCGGGTTTGCCGTGATCAGGTCCGTCATCATGTTGAGGCCGGTCGTTGCCTGGCCGTCGCCGTACTTGTCGGCAATCACCTTCAGGCCGGGATGCTTGGTCTTCACCTGATCCAGGAAGCCTTCACGGCGCTGTTCCAGCGAGCCGACGCCGGGAAGGTTGGTCAGGATGACGACTTCGCCTTCTTCCTTGCCGGTGGCGCCCTTGATGGCGGCGGCAAGACCGTCAGCAGCGATACGGCCGCCCTGGACGTTGTCGGTCGTCAGGAACGACTTGAATGCCTTGGAATCGGCGCCAGAGTCGATGCCGATGATCGGAACCGACTTGGCGGCTTCATCGATCGGCTTGCCGAGCGCCTTGAACTCGGTCGGGGAGATCACGACGGCGGCCGGCTTGCCGGCAACGGCGTTCTCAAGAATGCTGATCTGGCCGTTGATGTCGGATTCGGCCTGGGCGCCGAGCTCCGGCACGTTGACGCCGAGATCCTTGCCGGCCTTGCGCGCGCCGGCCAGAACGATCTGCCAGTAGAAGGACGTCGTGTCCTTGACGATGATCGGGATCGTCACCTCGGCCGCAAAGGACGTGGCAGGCATTGCCGTCGCAATGACAGCGGCGCCTGCAAGTGCCGTAAAGGCGCGGCGAGACAGAATGGATTTCACGATGCTCATAAGGGTTCTCCTCTCAGGGTGCGTTCTCCTCCAATGAAACCGGACCGCTGAACGCAGGCGGACGATTTTTATCGATAAAAAACATTTACGATCAGAAGCTAGCTGAGGCGCAGGCAAATTGCAAGTGTGCCCAATTCGCTTTTTTACCCGCTAAATTCTCTGCCAAGCAATTGTTTTTATTTTAAATACATCAGGACCTAAAATACGGTCTCAGTCGAATTGCACCTCGTGCGGATGGACGACACCCTTCTTCAAAATCAGGTTGCCGTAGAGCCGGAACTCGGTGGTCGCGACGATATAGGCGGCCTTCCGCGCCATCTCGTAGAAGGCGAAGCGTTCGACGGATGCGATGGAAAAATCGCCGGCGCGCCGGGTGACGATCTGCTGAAATTCGGCGCAGACATCAGGCACGGCTTTCGGATCGCCCACAACTTCCATCCGCCATGCCGATTGCGGCACGAACGTATCGAGCGGCATATGGGTGAGGATCGCTTCGGCCATCGCTGTCGCGCTGACGCCATCGGCGCGGATGACATCAGGTCCCATGCTGCTCGCAGGGAAATTGGCATCGGCAATGACGATATCGTCGCCATGCCCCATGCTCTTCAGCGCATAGAGCAGATCGGGGCCGAGAAGCGGATGAATACCTCTAAGCATGGTGTCTCCTTAGACCCGCACGGCTTCGTCACCGAGCGGCGCGGCGACAAGCGTATAGGGTTCGAATTCGGGATAGATATCGGCGGGAAGCTGCGGCTCGAAATTTTCCATGTTGCGCACGAGGCTCGAGGGCCTCGCCGTGCCGATCAGCACCGAGGAGACAACGGGGTCGTGCAGCGGAAACTGCAGGGCAGGGGCGGCAAGCGGCAGGCCGTGGCGCTTGGCCACCTCTTCCATTGCGCCCACCTTGGCAAGCACTTCCTCGGTTGCCGGCATATAATCGAAATGCGATCCCGGCACCGGGCCGGTTGCGAGGATGCCGGAATTGAAGACGCCGCCGACGACGAGCGAGGTGCCCTTCTGCCGGCAGAGCGGGATCAGTTCTGATACCGCCGACCGGTCGAGCAGCGTATAGCGCCCGGCCATCAGGATCGTGTCGATATCGGCGTTGCGCATCACGTCGAGGCAGACGGGCACTTCGTTGACGCCAAGCCCGAAAGCCTTGATCGCGCCCGAGGATTTCAGCTGCTCCAGCGCCTTGATGCCGCTATCGAGGAAGTTCTTCAGATGCACGGCATTCCTGGCGGCGCCATGCGTATAGGCGCCAATGTCATGGACGAACAGAATGTCGATGCGGTTCAGGCCAAGACGCGCATAGCTGAAATCGACCGAGCGCATGATCCCATCATAGGAATAGTCGTAATCGGCATCGAAAGAGAGCGGATCGACATAGCTATAATCAGGGACGGTGCCCGTCGGCACCGGGCGCAGCAGGCGGCCGACCTTGGTAGACAGCACATAGTCACCTTCCGGCTTGTCGCGCAGGAAATCGCCGACGCGACGTTCGCCGAGCCCAAGGCCATACCACGGCGCCACGTCATAATAGCGGATGCCGTGGTTCCATGCCGTCTCCAGCGTTTCCATTGCCTGCTCGCGCGGGCAGGCGCGGTAAAGGCCGCCGAGTGCAGCGGCGCCGAAGCTGATTTCGGTCACCTCAAGCGCCGTCTTGCCAATCCTCCTCGTCTTCATCATTCCTCCTTGTGAAGACCCTGATATCAATAAGTCATATTTAGAGCGTGGCGCCGAGATGCCACGGAACAAATTCGTTATCGCCGTAACCGAAAATTTCACTTTTCGTCTTCTTGCCGGAGGCTGTATCGACGATCAACTCGAAGATCTCGCGGCCCTTGCCGCTGATCGTCGCGTCACCGGTGACGATAGTGCCGCAATCGATGTCCATATCCTCTTCCATCGAGGTGAAGAGCGCCGAATTGCTGGCGAGCTTCAGCGACGGCGCCGGGCGACAGCCGAAGCAGCTGCCGCGGCCGGTCGTAAAGGCGATCATGTTCGCGCCGCCGGCAACCTGGCCGGTGGCAGAAACCGGGTCATAGCCGGGCGTATCCATGAAGACGAGACCAGGTGCGGTGACGCGCTCGGCATAACCATAGACGGCGGTCAGCGGCGAGCGGCCACCCTTGGCGACGGCGCCGAGCGACTTTTCGAGAATGGTCGTCAGGCCGCCGCGCTTGTTGCCCGGAGACGGGTTGTTGTCGAGCGAAGCGCCATGCAGGGCGACATAGTCTTCCCACCAGGCGATCTTCTCATCGAGCTTTTTGGCGACATCGTCGCTGACGGCGCGGCTGCGCAGCAGATGCTCCGCGCCATAGATCTCTGAGGTTTCCGAAAGGATTGCCGTACCACCGGCAGCTGCCAGCAGATCGGCTGCAACACCGAGCGCCGGATTGGCGGTTATACCCGAAAAACCGTCCGAACCACCGCATTGCAGACCGATGATGATCTCACTGACCGACATCGGAACTCGCTTTTCACGGCCGACATCGGCGGCGATTTCGCGCAGCACGCCCATGGCGCGCTCGACTGCGCGGCGGGAGCCGCCGGCGTCCTGAATGTTGAAGTGCCGCTTAGAGGCGCCGGCGCCGCTCTGGCCGTAAAGGGTCAGCTGGTTGACCTCGCAGCCGAGGCCGATCATCAGCACGCCGCCGAAATTCACATGGCGGGTGTAACCGGCAAGCGTCCGATGCAGCACGTTCATGCCGTCACCTGTCGAGCTCATGCCGCAGCCCTGATCGTGAACGATCGGCACGAAGCCGTCGATGCCGTCATAATGCGGCAGGATCGTGCGGTTGGCCTCGTCGGCAATCGCCCGACAGACCGTGGTGGAACAGTTCACGCTGGCGATGATGCCGATATAATTGCGCGTCGCCGCCCGTCCGTCGGCGCGGCGGTAACCCATGAAGGTACGCGCCCTGTCCTCGGCACTTGCTTCTTCAGGAGCGGAATTGGCTGTTGCTGCAAGGCGGTCGTTTTCGAAATGCAGATTGTGGCTGTGAACATGGTCGCCCGCTTTCACATCAGCCGTGGTGCGGCCGATCGCCTGTCCGTATTTCACGACTGGCGTGCCAAGCGGAATGTCCGCTATGGCGACCTTGTGGCCGGGGTCGATCTTCTGCCGCGTCGTGACGCCCGCAATATCAGATCCCTCGGCGATCTGTGCCGTTGCGACCGCGACATTGTCTCCGGCCGACAGGATGATCCAAGGCTGTCTGTCCAATTTCTTCTCCCTGACGAAACGCCCGCTACATAGACGAATGCGCATTGCTTTTGTTTTTTATCTACAATAAACATTTTCAAGTCAACGGGAATATTGATCCTGTGGACGAGGGAGGCAAACAGCCGCAGGCGACTGAAAATAAGATAGAGGTCGCTTGAAGAGGCTCCTGGTCCGGCTGTGCCCGTTCTTGGTGGGCGGGTATCATCGCCGTGTCGCTCGGGCGGAAAGCCCGTATCGCTTGGGCAGAAAGCAAGGTCTGATGGCAAGGCAGAATACGGTCTTCAAGGAAGCCTACAACCGGTATGCGGCAGCATTGCGCACGGATACCGCGCTGCCTTCGGAGCCGGAAATCGCAGCCCAGCTCGGCGTCAGCCGCAGCACGGCGCGCGCCATTCTGACCCGTCTCAGCGACGAGGGCATCATCCGCTGGAACAAGCGCCAGAAGATCGTGCTGCGCCAGCCGATCGACCGCGACTTCTTCCCCTCGGAGGAAACGGATTCGCTGCATGACATCATCGAGCGCAGCTTCATGCAGCGCATTCTTTCGGATGAAGCCGCTCCGGGCATGCAGATCAACGAGCTGGAGCTTGCCCGCGAGATCGGCACAGGCACGACCAGCGTGCGCGAATTCCTCATCCGCTTCTCGCGTTTCGGGCTGATCGAAAAACGGCCGAACAGCCACTGGACGCTGAAGGGCTTTACCCGTGAATTCGCGCTGGAACTTGCCGATGTGCGCGAAATGTTCGAGCTGCATTCGGCCGCCGAATTCGGCAGGCTACCTGCCGACCATCAGGCCTGGGCCGATCTTGCGACGATCAAGGAAGAGCACCTCTCCGTGCTCGCAGACATCAACAACCGCTTCAAGGAATTCTCGGCACTCGACGAGCGTTTCCACCTCTTGATCCACCGCGCCTCGAAGAACCGTTTCATCGCCGATTTCTATGACGCGATCGCCATCATCTTCCACTATCACTACCAGTGGAACAAGGCGGCCGCCCGCGAACGCAACGAACGCGCGATCTATGAACATCTCGATTATATAGCGGCGCTCGAAGCCAACGATCAGGCGAAGATTGAGGCGGCCTGTCGCATCCACCTTCGCTCCGCTCGCCAGACCCTGCTGCAATCCATCCCGCAGAGCTCCACGGAAGGCGCTCCGGGCTGAAAACTTGGCACCTGATCAGTGCGACGCGGCTTCGCTGGCCGTGCTGCTCGCGCCCCCGGCTTTCACGCCGCGGCTGATCGGAATGAGCCAGGTGGTCGCAAAGGTGAGCACCGCCACGACTACGACACCCCAGAAGCTCCAGTGCAGCGCCGCATCGAAGACACCGCGCACTGCCGGATCGCCCGCGAGCTCCGAAAGACCGGTCGACTCGTTCAGGACATTGTGCAGGCGGTTTGCCGCATCCCCCGTCGCATAGTGATTGATGCCGGCATTCAAGATCGCGCCGAGCACGGTGGCACCCAGCGTATTGCCGAGACTGCGGGCAAAGATGATCGAGGCTGTGGCGCTGCCGCGCATCGACCACTCCACGCTGTCCTGCACCAGCGCGATGCTGGTGAGGTTGATAAGCCCCATGCCGAAGCCCATGAAGAAGGAGCCGGCGCCTGCAACGGCCGGATGGCTCTCCGGCGTGAGGAACAGAAGGAAGAAGGCCCCGAAGGGAAACATGAAGCTGCCGACCCGCAGCGTGTTGCGGATGCCGAATGCCCTGAAGAACCGGCTGGAAAGCATCACGGATAGCGGCCAGCCGACGACGAGCATGGTGAGCGTGAAACCGGCGACGATTGGCGAGCGGCCGAGCACGCCCTGTACATACATCGGCAGGATCGTCGAAAGGCCGATCAGCGCCATGCCGGCAAGCAGCATGCAGGCATTGCTGGTCGCGACAAGCCGCCGGCTCCAGAGCGCGATCGAAATGATCGGTTCCGGCGTACGCTTCTCCTGCAGCACGAACAGGATGCCGGTCACGACGAAGACGCTCGCCAGCGCAATGAGAACCCAGGCCGGCGCATCCGTTTCCGTCAGGATCGTCAAAAGCGCGATGATGGAAATCGAAAACAGGATGGCGCCGAGATAATCGATCTTGGCATCCTTATGCGCCACATCCTCTTTCAGGAACATCATGAATGCGATGATCGAGAAGATGCCGATCGGCAGGTTGATCCAGAAGATCCAGGCCCAGGAGATCGTATCGACGATGATGCCGCCGGCGAGCGGTCCGACGACCGCCGAGGTCGCCCAAACTGTCGCCATCACGCCCTGTACCTTGCCGCGTTCCTCCAGCTTGAACAGGTCGCCGATGATTGTCATCGTCACCGGCTGGATCGCGCCGGCCCCAAGGCCCTGCACCAGGCGGAAGACGATGAGCGAGGCCATCGACCAGGCAAGTCCGCAGAAGAGCGAGCCGACGAGGAAAACGAGGATGCCGCCGATCAGCACCGGCTTGCGTCCAAAAATATCCGAAAGCTTGCCGTAGATGACCGTCGTCGTCGACTGCGCCAGCAGGAAGGCGGAAAAGACCCAGCTGTAATAGGTGAAGCCGCCGAGCTGGCCGACGATCCGCGGCATGGCGGTCGCCACGATCGTGGCCTCGATCGCCACCATGAAGGTCGCGAGCATGATCGTGGCAACGACGAGCGTGCGGTTGGATTGCTTCGATGTAGCGGACATGATGAACCTCTCGGGCTTTCTCCGTGATACGGGAAAACCGCTGTCGGCTACAGCATCGGCCCGAAAATCGGAATCGATTTTCGGAAAGCCTGATGCGTAGATTTAAACAGTTAGAGCGTCCTTTGTGCGTCCGAATGGACGCACGGCGCTCTAGTGGGGCAAAGTGCAACGCGTGGTGTCGGCAGTCTTTTATGCTCCTGCTGATAGCAGGTAAAGCGTAAGTGATATGCTTTCTTTTGTGTCGACGCTTTAAACCGCTTCCGGCCCTGGCAGATTTAAAATACAACGCATTCTGCGAAGGAAGTTTCGGTGGGTTTCCGCCGGAAAAAGAGATCTGGCAGGCTGCCAGGGCTCTCGGATGTCAGGATTGCATTTCCGCCAGGTTATTCCCAATTGAAACCTGATGCAGGCCTGTGAACCGCTCCATCGCGGCTGCGAAGGGTTTCGGTTCCGGGTACGGAAATGGCGAGCTATGATGACGCATGTTTTGGCTGCGAGCGGCGGCGTTAAACAGGTAATTTGCATCAATTGGGGTACAAGATACGGGCCGACTTTCATCAACCGGCTCTATGCGATGGTGGCGCGCAACATCACGCCGCCCTTTACCTTCACATGTTTCACCGACTGCCGGGACAATCTCAATCCCCGCATCCTGTGCGAGGATCTGCCGCCTCTGGATGTCGAAATGCCCGTCAATACGAGGGGCATCTGGCCAAAGGCGAGGCTTTGGGGACCGAAGCTCGGAAGCCTGAGCGGGCCGGTCCTCTATCTGGACCTCGATCTGGTCGTCGTTGCCTCCCTTGATGACTTTTTCAAAGTTGGAGGGCCTGATGATGTCGTCATGGCCCGCAACCAGACAACGCCTTTCGAAAGGCTCGGCCAGAGCTCGCTCTTTCGCTTTCCCGTCGGCAAGCTTCTGCCGCTGCAGGAAAAGTTCAGGGCCAACCCGCAGAAAGTGGCCGATGAGTATCAGTATGAACAGCGTTTCGTCACCCGCAATGCGCCCGGAGGCGTAAAATTCTTCCCGCGCAACTGGGTTCTGCATTTCCGGCAGGATTGCCACTGGGCCTTTCCGCTGAACTATTTTCTCGCACCGCACCTGCCATCCAGCGCCCGCGTCGTCCTCTTCCCGCGCGGCTTCCACCCGCAGAACGCCATCGAAGGGAAATTCGGCCCGAGAGGCCGGGCCGAAACGAGGCTCGATCATATCAAGGGCGTCTTCGACGTCAGCAAACGCGACGGCAAGCAACCCTTCCGCTACCTGCGCCACTATATCCTGCCGACACCTTGGGTGGCCGATCATTGGCATGAGTAAGAACGCAAGTTCCGGATCGCAGCGGAACAATTTCTGACGCCGAATGTTGTCAGCCCAGGGAAACGTTGGGTGTTCTCATGCGTCCTCTTCTGATCGCAACATTGCTCGCGCTTTCATGTCTGTCTGCCAACGCGAATGCGGCCGACGCCGACTTTCTGAACTCGCTGGCAGGCGACTGGGATGGAGGCGGAATGGTCCTGACCAAGATCGGCGGCACGAAGGTCAATGTATCCTGCAATCTGAAATCCAACGCGAGTGCTTCCGCAGTGTCCATGAACGGCAGTTGTCGCGCGCTCGCCATCGTCACGAGAACCTTTTCGGCAAATGTAAAGGCGGCCGGTCAACGCTACACCGGCAACTACACGGGACCATCGGGCCAGCCTTCCATGCTTGTCGGCAGCAGGAAAGGCGATGTCCTCAACTTCAATGTCACCTGGGCTCGCATCACCAATGGCGACCGAAAAGCAAACTTGATGATCGAAAAGCTGGGGCAGAACGGGCTTCGTCTGCAAACCGTTGATCGGGACCCCGCCTCAGGCCGATCCGTGGTGACAAGCCGTATTGAACTGCAGCGGCAATGACCGCCCGGATCGTTACCGCGAACGGTCGTCTCAAACAGCGGATAGCGATACCGTAACGGCATCGGCGCGCATCGCATTGAAATGCACTGCGTTTATTATAAACAACCGTCGTCGCGCATACTGCCTCCAGTCTGAAAAACAGAGGAATGAGCATGACTGGCAACGCAATCTCCTACACGCTTTTAAGTACCAGCGACGTTCAGAAGATTGCGCCGGTTTCGAACGTGACGCTCTGGCGCTGGGTGAGAGACGGCAAGTTTCCCGCTCCCATACAGGTTTCGAAAAACAATTTCTGGCGGTCTGACGAAGTTGGCGCCTGGATGGACGAAATGTCCCTGAGGCGTGCCACCTTCCGGCAAAAGGCCTCCTGATCGGCAAACCGGAAAGCCTTTGTCTTGCCGGAAAAGCTCCAGTCGCCGGCTTCCATATTTCATGCGGACATCTGATGGATAGAATATCGCAATACGCGCCGTCGTCGGGGACGGGCGTCTCCAGTTGCGTCGAACGGCTGCGCCGTGATGTGTCCCTGTCTTCGACAGCAGCGCAATACGGCTGCAAGCTCACCCGAAACGGGCATGAATTCGCAACATGCTGCCCCTTCCACGCCGAAGACACGCCGTCATTCACGATCTTCGTTGGCCAGGATGGCGTCGAGCGCTTCCATTGCTTCGGCTGCGGCAGGAAAGGCGATGTCCTGGACTTCGTGCAGGAGGTAAGCGGCGGCGATCTTCAGGGAGCGATCCGCATTCTCGGCGGCGGCGACACCATCAGGCCTGATGTTCCTGCCCGGCCTATCCGGGCGCCCGATATCTATGAGGGGATCGTGCCCATTCCGCCGCCGGCCGGTCTGCTCCAGGCAGGCGTGCGCCTCAGGCTTTACAATCCGAAACGCAAGGGTGAGCGATCCGAATGGGGTGCCCTCACGCCGTCGATGGTCTTTCCCTATCGTCATGCCGACGGCTCGCTGTCAGGCTATGTCCTGCGCCACGATCTCCCTGACGGCGGCAAGGAAACGCCGATGGTGATGTTCGTTCGCCTGGCCGACGGGAGAGAAACCTGGTCGCGTTTCCCATTCCCGAAGCCACGGCCGATCTACGGGCTGGAAACGATCGGTAACGACGGCCAAGTGGTGATCGTCGAGGGCGAGAAGTGCCGCGACTGGCTGCACCGGGCAAGCGGCCGAACCGTCGTTTCCTGGGCGGGCGGGACGCAGGGTGTCAGGCACACCGATTGGTCGCCGCTCTCGGGCCGCGACGTGCTGATCTGGCCGGATTTCGACACCCCGGGCCTGTCGGCCGCCGATGAGATCGCCGCCCGCCTGACCGCGCTCGGCGCGCATGTGCGCCTTGTCGGTTTCACGGATGCGGGGGACGCTTCGGATATCGAGCGCTACAATTTCGACGATTGGCGGGTCGGCCTTTTCCCCTGCCGCGGCTGGGACTGCGCCGATGCCGTCGATGCCGGATGGACGCAAAGCCAGCTCGACGCCTTCATGGCCGCAACGCTTCGCGACTGGAGGCCGGAGCCCGCTGATGAAATGGAGGAGGGGCGCATCGTGCCGTTCAAGCGGGCAGTTTCTGTGCAGGCTTCCATGGGCGCGCTTCCCGCACCGGTCCCAGCCAAGGTCGTCGAGGGCGCGTTCGTCCGGGGCGATGAGCCGGCGCGGGTGATCACGCCTGCCGGGGTTGCGCCCGGGCGCTTCGGTCGCCTGATGGGCATCGAGCGCTTCGATATCGAACTCGAACAATGGTTGGTCGATCGCCAATGGTTCATCAAGCTCAACCTGCTGTCGGGCGAACTGGAAATCCATCGCAACAGCGGCATCGTTCGCATGAGCGACGCGCGGCTGGCGGAAATTCGCTTCGAGCTCGCCCGCGCGGCCCAAGGCAGGGAGCCGTCCAAGGACAACATTTTCGATGCGCTGGTGCTGATCGGCGAGCGGTGCGCCTATCATCCGGTGCACGACTATCTCGCCCGTCTTCAATGGGATCGAAAGCCGCGCATCGACACCTGGCTTGTCGATTATTTCGGCGCCGAAGACACGCCGCTCAACCGCGCCTTCGGCCGCAAGATCCTCTGCGCCGCCGTTCGCCGCATCAGGCATCCGGGCTGCAAATTCGATTACATGCTCGTCGTCGAGGGACCCCAGGGCATCGGCAAATCCTCGGCGATCCTCGCGCTCTGCGATGACCGCGACTGGTTCACCGACCAGCTCGAAATCGGCGCCGACGCCAAAGTGACCATCGAAAAAACCGCCGGCCACTGGATCCTCGAAATGCCCGAACTCGACGGCCTCAGCCGCCGCGACACCAACCGCGTCAAATCCTTCATCCCCACGATGATAGATAGCGCCAGGCTCTCCTATGGCCGCTTTACGAGCAAACGCCCCCGGCAATTCATCCTCTTCGGCACCACCAACGAAAGCCGCTACCTGACCGACACCACCGGCAACCGCCGCTTCTGGATCGTCCGCGCCACAGCGGCTGATCCGGCCGGCATCGCGGCGGTGCGAGACCAGCTATGGGCGGAGGCTGCGGAGAAGGAGGCGGGTGAGGACCTGACTCTGGATAGTCAGGCATTGCGGAATGCAGCGGCTGGCGTTGCGCATGAATCGTCGGATTTCGGCCCGTGGCTGGATATCCTCCGCGAGCGCATTCCGGAAGGTCCGCTGAAGATCAAGGCTACGGATGCTTGGAAGCTGGTCGGCTTCGATGGCCCGGAAACCATCAATAAGCTGACGAAGCTTCATCACGCCCATATGCGCGCCGCGATAGTCGGTCTTGGGTTCGAGAAGAGGGACAACGGCCTTCGCTTTCGCGACGGCGACAAAAAGGCCGCTTACCTTCGCGGCGATGCGGAGGAGGCGAAGGAATGGAGCCCCGACAGGTATGAGCCGGCATATGGTTACGGCTCGACTTTCTGACGCGCACCGACACCCGAACAACCCGGCCATCGAGCCGGGTTTTTTGTTTCCCGGTGGATAGCGAACCCCCTCCACCGCAACCCCTTCCGGGCCTCGAGCCCCCTCCATCAAAGGCGGATTCTGGAGGGGGTTTATAGAAGTGGAGGGTGTGTGGAGGGGGTAACATAATCCGGATTAAGCAATTGATTTTAAATGATTATCGTCTGGTGGAGGAGGTGGAGGGGGTTCTTTGCTGAAAAGTGCCGGAAGCGGGTTTTACCGGCCTATATACGGCGAAATGCAGGGAGCTTCCGGCTACTCTTGGAAAATGCGTTTTAACCCCCTCCACGCCCTCCGCGGATCGATGGGGTGGTTTTTGATGATCGGAGCGGATACCTGCTGCCACGCCTCGTGCCGGTTCCACTGTGGACTTTAGAGAAAACTTATACGAGAGTGCATTTCGGGCTTATCCGAAATTCGAGGTTGCAATGAGACAGCTGTGGATTCCTGTGCTGACAGGCACGGCAATTTGCGCCGCCGCGAGCGTCGCCCATGCCGGCAATCCGTCATATCGCTGCGAACCGCAAACGGTTCAGGACGACGCGGTGGCCGTCGTTTATTCGGATGTGGATGTCAGCAGTTTTTCCGACCCCGACAAACATACCTGCGTCTTCGCCATCGGTGCGCGCCCGCGTTCCGGCGGCGCTTCCGAGGCGCTCCCGCCCATCCCTGAAATACTCCAGCAACTGCGCAACGGCGATGTGAGTGAAATCATCGTCCGCCTCACACTCGCCCGCGCGGCCGTCCAGCCCGACATCAGCGAGATTTCCGGGCAGCTCAAGGAGGCACTTGCGGATTCTGCCGCCGACATTGGAAATTGCCTTACCGCGTTGTCGCTATTTGCCAGCCCCGACGCGCCGAAGCCCAAAGTCATCATAGGAAGAGATCCGAATTATCCCAACGGTCGGGAGTTTGTTTATCTTTCGATCAAGGACAAGGAACTGGAAGTGACCTGCAGCGTCTCACCAGCCGGAAGCGAAGGGCGGGTCAACTCCGATTCACCTACGATGCGGCTCCAGGTGCGTTCGAGCGGGGGCACTAACGATAGCTGGTTTGTCCCCCGTGGTGCGATCCCTCCGCAATAAGGCCGGGAACAATGTGGGCGACGGTGCAAAGATATCTCAAGGAAATCATTTTTGGCTTGATCGTCGCAGCGATAACCGGTGCTCTGGCATGGGGCTTTTGGGAGCTGTATGACCGGTTCACAGACCGCCCCCTGACAGCCAGTATCAGCGACGAGACATCAACAGCGCCTTTTTATGAAATACAGATAAAGCCCGCGCTCCAGAGTATCTGCGCGCGACCGAGCTGGGAGGCGTGGATCGGAAAGACCATCTTCGACCAGCATTGTGTCCGGCTGGTCTTTGAGCCGCCGGCGCTTGAAGACATGATTACCCGCCGCGTCCCCTTCCAGGAAACGGCCGAACCGGACCAGCTTCTAGAATTGTTCGTACGACACCACCGGGGATGCCTTTCATTGCGGCGCGAGGCCGACACGATCTTTGTGGAAGAGCCCGCCGACGCGCAGATCATCCGCGAGGGCGACCGCCTGATATGCCCCAAATAACTATCAGAATAGAATTCCGTCGTCTGCTTCGTCATCCACGCGGCGGTGTCCCTCGTCTTCCTCGCCGCAAAATCACTGAGCGCGCAGCTAAATCTCCTGGGCGTCTTTCAATTTGTCTGGCACTCTTTTCTTGATGTGCGCGAGATATGGTCTTCGTCTGTTTGTCGTGTAGATCGCCGCCCACATGACGCCGGTCTGGATGTCACCTGTCACATCGCTGCGATCATGGGCAATACCGGTCCATTGCTCTCCGACTTTCAGGACATGCGGAATTGTCGGCGGATAACCTTCAGGCTGCGGATGCGGAACGATGAAGGACTTGCTCGCTCTGTCACCCCAACGTCGCCAGAAATTGGGATACTCCAGCAGGCAGAAGTGGGTGATTGTGGTCGGCGCATCACCGTTATTGACCACGTTGACAAGAAGAAGACCCTCCTTCTCGATGCCCCCAAGGCCGACCATCGTCATATTGGCGTTCGCTCGCACGTGGATTTTAGGTCCACTTTCAAACCAGCGGCGCACTTCGAGCGAGAGCGCACCAGTGGCGACGATTGCAGCATATATGGCAATCCAGTCGGCAGCGTTCATGGTGTGTGCTCTTACCAAAGGCCACTTTGATCACGTCTCGGCTGCCGGACGGGTGTGCTGCCAAATTGGTAAAGGTGATCGCGATTGACCTGACAGGTTTTATAGTCTCCGCTACCCTGAATGAATACAATCAGACGATCTTTTGCAAGGCACGCGGGGCAAATGTAGTGCTCCGGTTGTCCATCGGCTGCGGCGGCTCGCAGCTTGTAAACCAGATTTCCGTGAGGAGTGGTAAAAAGCTCGTACCGCCCCTTTTCTTTCTCGAACTGATCTTCATTGCGCAGCTCGTTGCTGAGCTGCTTCAACGCCTCGCTGAGCTGGACGTTCATGACATTTGCTGTCGTCAATTCACTAGCGAGCGCGTTGACCAGCTTCATCGCCTCGCCGCTGTCCGGCGCTGCCTTCTCCGAAGAAAACAAGTTCTTGATCGCGTCCGCCGTGGATGCGGCCTTGCTCGTCACACCTACCGCGGTGGACGCCAAGCCGAGCACTGTCTCAACGATCGTCAGGTCCATGCGATGGAATCCTTCAATGGTGACAACCTCGACTTGAAACTACCGCTCGACCATCGGCATCAACAAGCATGCGCCGGCGGGTATCCCCAGACTTTCATAAGGGCATGCTAACTCCTTCTGTTCATCAGCATAACGAAACGATCGATAAGGTGCTGCAGCTCAAGCACGGCTAGGTCGGCGGCATGATCAAGCGATCCGAATACGCCGGCAGGAGCGAGAAGAGAGGCGCCCAGCGCAGCTTTGCTCAACGGGCGCAAATTGATTTTCGTCGAGAAAAAATGGTGCCGCTTACGTGACTTCGAACACGTGACCCCATCATTACGAATGATGTGCTCTACCGACTGAGCTAAAGCGGCAATCCGGCGGGCGAAGCATGCGGCCCGCGATTTGCATGGGGCTGATACAGCCATTATCAGGAGATTTCAAGCACCCACTTATGTCTTTGGCAAAAAAGCTGAAGCCTGTGGAAAGGCTCGCACTTCACAGCGCCAGCCGGGTGCGGGCGGCTCGATATTCCGCTTCCAGCCGGTCGACCAGCTTTGCCACCGGTTCCACGGCCTTGATCGCACCGATGCCCTGGCCGCTGCCCCAGATGTCCTTCCAGGCCTTTGCGCCGCCCGTCGCCTGTTCGAAATCCATCTTCGAGGGATCGGCTTCAGGCAGATCGTCAGGGTCGAGGCCTGCCGCGCGAATGGAGGGCTTCAGGTAGTTGCCATGCACGCCGGTGAAATAGTTCGAGTAGACGATATCGGCGGCGGCACCCTCGACGATCGCCTGCTTGTAGGCATCGGAGGCGCGCGCCTCTTCGGTCGCGATGAAGGGAGTGCCGATATAGGCCATGTCGGCGCCCATCGCCTGGGCGGCCAGAATGGCGCCGCCGGTCGCAATCGAGCCGGCAAGCAGAAGCGGGCCGTCGAACCAACAGCGGATCTCCTGCACCAGTGCGAAGGGAGAAAGTGTGCCCGCATGTCCGCCCGCACCCGCCGCAACGGCGATCAGTCCGTCGGCACCCTTACGGATTGCCGAATTGGCATGGCGGTTGTTGATGACGTCGTGGAGCACGATACCGCCGTAGGAATGCACCGCCGCATTTACTTCCGGCACGGCGCCGAGCGAGGAAATGACGACAGGCACCTTGTATTTCACGCAGAGCATCAGATCGTGCTCCAGCCGCTTGTTCGACATATGGACGATCTGGTTGACCGCGAAGGGGGCTGCCGGCCGCTCCGGATGCCTGGCATTATGGGCGGCGAGATCTTCGGTGATCATGGCCAGCCACTCGTCGAGTTGGCTTTCCGGCCGCGCGTTCAAGGCGGGAAATGCGCCGATCACGCCGGCCTTGCATTGCGCCAGTGTCAGCGCCGGATGGGAGACGATGAAAAGCGGCGAGCCGATGACCGGCAGTCTCAAATTATCCCTAAGGATCGGGGGCAGGGTCATGCTTTCACCGCTTTTTGACGTTTACGAAAACGTCAATTGATTAGCAGAGCCATCGCCCGAGGAAAAGAGCGACCAAGGAAAAGAGTGTGGTCTTCTTCTTGCTGCCTTTTCCGTAATCCTGTCCATTTTCACTATATCTAATGGAGAATTCGGAACGCCCGGCGGCTGCTTATCCCCCGCCGATGCGCTCCGGAAGGGCTGCAAGGCTTGCGGTTTGCCGCACTTGCCGCTACCGAATTTTGACAGGCATTCAATCTTTTGGTGTTGATGCCGGCACGAAACGTGAAGGGCCCGATGTGAGCGGACTAGAAACGGCTATCAGAACTGCGCTGGATAATTCCGACCGCGACAGTGCGGAAGTTCGTGCACGCATCTATCAGTCCGCGCGTCAGGCGCTGGAAGCCGGCCTGCGCAAGCAGGATATCACCGATGCCGAAGTGGTGGCCCATCACCGCCACCGCCTCGAAACCACGATCCACACCATCGAGAACGAAGAGCGCGCCCGCCTTCACCCGCGGCAGGGGCCTCCGGAAGTTCCGGTTCCGCCCGTTGTGGAGATCCCGGAGCCCGCCCATCACGTGGAAGAGCCCGCCTATCGCGCGGAAGAACCGATCTATCGCGAGGGCGAGGATGACCATCTGGCCGTTACAGGCGAAACGCGCGCCTACAACGCCACTTCCCGGCGCACGGACGATGCAAGCCTGGATGATGTTCACGCCAGCAGCGCCGATCAGCTGGGGGCGGCACCTGATGGAGAGATGCGCGGAGAGACACGCGCGACGCCGGAGAAGCGCGGCGGCATGGATTTTCGCCCCGAACGGGCCGCTGTTCGCCGCAAGCCGCGCAAGTTCTTCTCGCGCCTGCTCGTCTGGTGCGTGCTGCTCGCCTTCATCGGCACGGGTGCCTGGTGGGTCTATAGTTCCGGCCTGCTGATGACGGCGGCTGAGCGCGATACCAGCGTCGCCAATCCGCCCGCCAGCACGCAGCCGGAAGATTTCGACGGCGAGGAGAGTGCCGGCAACAGCGCCCCCTCGGATGGCGACCAGCCGGTCGCGATCGACCCGCAAAACAGCTTCTCGGCAGACTGGATCGAGGTCTTCAAGCCCGCCGATGCCGACAAGATCGAGAGCGGCCCGCGTGCCCGCACCGAAAATGTCACGGAAACCGAAGGCCCGGCCGTCCGCCTGACCTCCCAGAGCGGCAATACGGATGGCAATGTTTCCATCACCATTCCGGCCAATGTCCTGCAGCAACTCGCCGGCAAGTCCTCGACCATCGCGCTGACCCTGCAGTCGACCACGGACGAGCCTACGCAGATCACCGTTGAGTGCGATTTCCAGTCGCTCGGCAATTGCGCCCGCCATCGTTTCAACGTCACGCGTGAAAAATCGGACGCGCTGCTGCAGGTGCGCTTCGACCGCTCCCTGGCACCGAATTCTCCGGGCCGGCTGATGATCAACAGCGATGTCGACGGCAAGGCCCGTGGCATCAATCTCTTTGCCGTGCGGATACTGCCGGGCCAGTAAGCGGCGCGATTACCTCAGGAAGTCTATTTCAGGAAGCCGGGACCCGAGCCGATGATCTTATCATCAAGCGCACCGATCGCGTCCTTGTCCTTGCCGTCATAGTCGATGGTTTTCAGCATGTGGCGAATGAGGTTGAGCCTCGCCCGGTGTTTGTCATTGGCGTGGATCACGGTCCAGGGCGCAAACTCCGTGTGGGTTTCCTTCAGCATGCGGTCGCGCTTCTCGCTGTAGTCGTCCCATTTGGTCAATGCGGCTATATCCATCGAGGAGAGCTTCCAGACAGCGAGCGGATCGTGCCGCCGGTCATGGAACCGCTTGATCTGCATTTCCCGGCCGATATCCAGATAGAACTTGAAGAAGAATATGCCTTCGTGGGCAATGACCTTTTCCACCTGCGGCGCCTGATTGAGAAAGTCCTCGTATTGTTTCGGCGTGCAGAAGCCCATGACCGGCTCCACGCCGGCGCGATTGTACCAGGAACGGTCGAAGAGCACGAATTCGCCCGATGTCGGAAACTGCGCGATATAGCGCTGGAAGTACCATTGACCCTGTTCCCGCTCCGTAGGCTTGGCGAGCGCCACCACGCGGGCAAGGCGCGGGTTCATGTGCGCCGAGGATGCCTGGATCGCGCCGCCCTTGCCGGCCGCGTCGCGCCCTTCGAAGAGCGCCATCACCCGCTTGCCCGTTGCCTGCAGCCAGAACTGCACCTTCACGAGCTCGGCCTGCAGCTTCCTGAGCTCGTCGAGATATTCGTCGTCCTTCAGCTTCTTCTTGTAGGGGTAGTCGCCGGATTCCAGCGCATGCTCATCCGCCCAGTCGGGCAGCACGGGATCATCGATATCGAAGACGCGTCTCTTGCCCCTGATCTCCAGCTCCACAACTCTGCTTTCGACGTCTTCGGCCATCGTCTCCTCCTGCGCTTGATGATTTCATTTTTCAGCAGGCGAACATATTTATCATTGAAAATCAAATCCTCTGCGTAAGCAAAGCGCAATTCGGTGACGCGCGCTGCGGCTTTTCGCGCAAGTTTCTCAAATGGAAAACTTCTGTCATGAAACGCGGCTATCAGGCAGAGTTTGAATATAAAGAAAAACGAATCGATGCCGTGAGGGGCAGTTTGGAAGACGAGATGCCGTGGACAAAAAGCCTGTTGGCGCGCATCCGGCGCGAGCGCCCGGTTTTGCTGGCGACGCTGCTGAGCGCGCTTGTCGCGCTTGCCGCAGGCATGAACAAATGGATCGTGCTCGCCCTGCTGCTGGTGATGATCTTCACCTCGCTCTTCAACGAGGCGCCGGTCATCAGACCCGATGTCGCCGAGCCGATCGAACCCGAGCCTGAAGTGCTCCCAAGCCGCCTGCCGGAAGTCTCCGCCACGCTGGCCGGCCTCGATATCCCGGTCATGGTGCTCTCGGAAGATGCCTCTGTACTGTTTCAGAACCGCGCGGCCGAAAAGGCCTTCGGCGAGGTGGCGCTCGGCTCCCATATATCGGCGCGGCTGCGCTCTCCCGGCGTCTTGGACATGGTGCGCGAAACCATCGCCACCAACGCCCCGAACCAGATCGAACATTCCGAACGGCTGCCTTCGGAGCGCGTCTATATCGTTCGCAGCGCTCCTGTCGAATTCAAGGACGACGACGGCCGCAACGAGCGCTATTATATCCTCTCCTTCCGGGATATTTCCGAAATACGCCGCATCGATCGCATGCGCTCGGATTTCGTCGCCAATGCCAGCCATGAGCTGCGCACGCCGCTTGCCTCGCTGCGCGGCTTCATCGAGACGATCCAGGGTCCGGCTAAGAACGATCCGAAGGCGCAGGCACGTTTCCTCGGCATCATGTTCGACCAGACGACGCGTATGAGCAGGCTCGTCGACGACCTTCTGTCTCTTTCCAGGCTTGAGCTCAAGTCGCATATCGCCCCCGATGAGAAAGTGGATCTCGTGCCGCTTCTCGGCCACGTCAGGGATTCGCTCGTGCCGCTTGCGAAGGATGTCGGCGTCTCGATCAACCTGCACCTGCCCGACGGCAAGGTCGAAGTGCTGGGAGACCGCGACGAGCTCGTTCAGGTCTTCGAGAACCTGATGGAAAATGCCTGCAAATACGGCCAGGAAGGCGAAGTCGTCGATGTCTGGCTGAAGAATGGATCGGGCCAGCCGGTTGAAGTCAGCGTCGTCGACAGGGGGCCAGGCATTCCGGCCGAACATGTACCGCGCTTGACGGAGCGCTTCTATCGCGTCAGCATCGAAGACAGCCGTTCCAAGAAGGGCACGGGGCTCGGGCTTGCCATCGTCAAGCATATTCTGACGCGCCACCGTGCACGGCTGATCGTAAAATCAGAGGTGGGCAAGGGAACGGAGTTTACCGTGCGCTTCTGACGCAACATGTCGCACGCAATTTTTCGACGTCATATTTTTGCATTTAAAATCAAGAATTTATCTTGTCATAAATGTTTCATCGATCTGACATAAAAGGACGGTGCTTAAGGCGCTAAGAGAGTCCTGCCGATGAAAAAAGGCAATGCGAGGGCCTCTTTGAGGCCGCACTCACACAAGCCCAAATGCCGGGAGATTCAAATGAACACCTTTAAACTTACTGTTGCCGCGCTTGCTGCAACCGCCGCTTTCGCTGGCGTTGCAGTTGCTCGCGACCAGATTCAGGTTGCTGGTTCGTCCACCGTCCTGCCGTACGCAAAGATCGTCGCCGAGTCCTTCGGCGAAACCTTCACCAACTTCAAGACGCCGGTCGTCGAATCCGGCGGCACGGGCGCTGGTCTGAAGGAATTCTGCAAGGGCGTCGGTGAAGACACGATCGACGTTGCCAACGCCTCGCGTCCGATCAACAAGAATGAAGCGGAAGCCTGCAAGGCAGCCGGCGTAACGGACATCCAGGAAGTCAAGATCGGTTATGACGGCATCGTCTTCGCAACCGACTCTTCCAACCCGGACGTTGCCTACGTTCCGGCCGACATCTACAAGGCCCTCGCTGCCCAGGTTGTCGTTGACGGCAAGCTCGTCGCCAACCCCTACAAGAAGTGGTCTGAAGTCAACCCGAAGCTTCCGGCTGTTGATATCGCCGCCTATATCCCGGGCGAAAAGCACGGCACGCGCGAAGTCTTCGAACAGAACGTTCTCGCCGCCGGCTGCAAGGCTTCCGGCGCTCAGGAAGTCATCGCCAAGGAAATCGCCGACAAGGCTGCCCAGGGCAAGGCTTGCGTCGCGGTTCGCAAGGACGGCGCTGCTGTCGACATCGACGGCGACTATCCGGAAACGCTGGCACGCATCGCTGCCAACAAGACCGGCGTTGGCGTATTCGGTCTCTCCTTCTACGAAAACAACGCTGACAAGCTCAAGGTTGCGACCATGAGCGGCATCGTTCCGTCGACGGAAACCATCGCTAACGGCACCTACCCGGTTTCCCGTCCGCTGTTCTTCTATGTCAAGAAGGCACATCTGGGCGCCGTTCCGGGCCTGAAGGAATATGTCAACTTCTTCGTATCCGACCAGATGATCGGCCCTGACAGCCCGCTCGTCGAATACGGTCTCGTTGCTGCTCCGGATGCAGAGCGCGAAGCGATCCGTAAGGCCGTAGAGGCCGGCAAGACCATGTAGTGACTTTGCCGGCGCGACGCTCGGGGGCGTCGCGCCGGCATCACCTTATCCGCCCGGCTCCATTGGGGTGCCGGGCGGATGAACTTCTTCTCCATGATATTGAAGCCGATGGCACGCTCCTGGAGCTGCCTGGCTCTTTGGGGGCTGTGGGCCTGGGGACGTAACGAATGAGCACATCCATCATACTCTTGTGCCTGGTAGTGATCGGCGCCGTTGCCTATGTGGCTGCGCGCAGCCGCGCGATGGCGCTTTCCGGAGGCAGGTCTTCTGCCCTGCATTCGCGGCCGGCCTATTATGGCTCCTATGCCGCGATCTGGGCTGTTCTGCCTTCCCTGATCGTTCTGTTTGCCTGGCTGGCTATCAGCCCGGGCATCATCTCTTCCTCCGTTCGCGGCGCCTTTCCTGATGACGTGAAGGCGCAACCGGCCGTCCAGCAGGACCTCGCCTACAGCATGGTCGCCACGGTTGCCCGCGGCATGAACCTGCTGACCTCGGATGAGGTTTCCTCCTTGTCGAGCAATCCTGCGGGTCTGCAGGCAAAGCTCAGCGAGAAGGGCGTACCGCTCGCCGGCGAGCCGCAGCCCTACATGATCGCTGCCGCAAAGACCCTGAACTCGGAGAGCATGACGAGCCGCGTCATCATGACGGCGATCGTGCTGCTCATATCTGTCGCAGGTGCTTTCTATGCGCTGCGCTCCGTTGCTCCGCGCTTCCGTGCCCGCAACCGTGTCGAGCGCGTTATGCTCTGGGCGCTGCTCGTTGCATCCTCCATCGCCATTCTGACGACGATCGGCATCGTGCTCTCGATGCTGACAGAAGCGAGCCGCTTCTTCGCAGCCGTTCCCTTCGTCGACTTCTTCTTCGGAACGGTCTGGGATCCGCGTTTTGCCGGTGCGGGCAGCTCCTCCTTCGGCCAGTTCGGGCTCATCCCACTCCTGCTCGGCACGCTCTATATCGGCCTGGTCGCCATGCTGGTCGCCGTGCCGGTCGGCCTCTTTGCCGCCATCTACATGGCCGAGTATGCTTCTTCGAGAGTGCGCTCGATCGCCAAGCCGCTTCTCGAAGTGCTCGCCGGCATTCCGACGATCGTCTATGGCTTCTTTGCACTCGTCACCGTCGGGCCGTTCCTGCGTGATTTCTCGGCGCAGATCAGCGGTCTTTTGAGCGGCAGCTATACGAACTTCATCCAGGCACAGAGCGTCATCACCGCAGGCATCGTCATGGGCATCATGTTGATCCCTTACGTTTCCTCGCTGTCGGACGATATCATCACCGCAGTTCCGCGGGCACTGCGTGACGGCTCGCTCGGTCTCGGCGCCACACGCTCCGAAACCATCAAGAAGGTGGTCTTGCCCGCAGCCCTTCCCGGTATCGTCGGCGCGCTGCTGATGACCGCTTCGCGCGCCATCGGCGAAACCATGATCGTGGTTCTGGCCGCCGGTGTCGCCGCCCGTATCCAGATCAATCCCTTTGAGCCGATGACGACAGTGACCGTCAAGATCGTCAACCAGCTGACCGGCGACCTTGAGTTCACCTCGCCGCAGACGCTGGTTGCCTTCGCACTTGGCATCACGCTGTTCTGCATCACGCTTTGCCTCAACATCTACGCGCTCTACATCGTGCGCAAATATCGGGAGCAGTACGAATGACGAATATTGTTTCCCCCGTCGCCGGCGTCACCGTTTCCAAGGCGCCCGCGCGTCGCGATATCGGCATCAAGCGTCGCTACGCTGCCGAGCGCCGGTTCCAGGCCTATGGCATCGCAGCCATAGCATTCGGCCTCGTCTTCCTCTTCATTCTGCTTTGGACGGTCATCAGCAACGGCTATACGGCCTTCCTGCAGACGTCGATCACGCTGCCGATCGAATTCACCGAGAAGACGATCGACCCGGACAACAAGCGTGCGACCGACCCTTCGGTGCTGGTCGCTGCCAACTATCCGGTTCTGCTGCGCGACGCGATCGTCAAGCAGCTCGGCATCAATGCCGCAAGCCGTCCTGACGTGCGCGATGCGTCCAGCATGCTGTCCAAGGGTGCGCCCATTCAGCTGCGCGACATGGTCGTTGCCGACCCGTCGATCATTGGCAAGACCGTCAATGTTACAGTGCTTGCAGATGCCAATATCGACAGCGCCAACAAAGGCCAGATCAATCTTTCGGTCGATGAGAAGAACCGCAAGGTCAACGACAAGCAGGTTGCCTGGATGAATGAGCTGAAGGCGAGCGGTGCTCTCAACAAGACGTTCAACACCGGCCTCTTCGTCAACGGCAATTCCAGCCGTCCGGAAGCCGCAGGTCTCGGCGTCGCCCTCATCGGCTCGCTTTACCTGATGCTGATCGTTCTCGTGCTTTCGCTGCCGATCGGCGTCGCCGCCTCGATTTACCTTGAGGAATTCGCGCCGAAGAACAAGCTGACGGACCTGATCGAGGTCAATATCAACAACCTCGCCGCCGTTCCGTCGATCGTCTACGGTCTGCTCGGCCTGTCGGTCTTCATCAACTTCGCCGGCCTGCCGCGTTCGGCGCCGCTGGTCGGTGGTCTGGTGCTGACGCTGATGACGCTGCCGACGATCATCATCGCGACGCGTGCAGCACTCCGTGCCGTGCCGCCGTCGATCCGCGCGGCTGCCCTCGGCCTCGGCGCCTCGAAGATGCAGATGGTGTTTCACCACGTGCTGCCGCTTGCAATGCCCGGCATCCTGACCGGCACGATCATCGGCCTTGCCCACGCACTCGGCGAAACTGCGCCGCTGCTGCTGATCGGCATGGTCGCCTTCGTCGCCCAGGCGCCGAGCAGTCCACTCGATCCCTCCACGGCACTTCCGGTTCAGGTCTACATGTGGGCCAACGAAGCCGAGCGCGCATTCGTGGAAAGAACCTCGGGTGCCATTATCGTCCTGCTCCTGTTCCTGATCGTCATGAACATGGGAGCTATCCTCTTGCGTCGTCGCTTTGAGCGCCGCTGGTAAACGGAGTAGAGATCATGAACATGTTGACGGAAGCTGCAGTCGAGAAGGCGCTGGACCAGAAAATGAGCAACGTCCCGTATAAGATGATCGGACAGGATGTCTCCGTTTATTACGGCGAGAAGCGCGCGCTTTTCGATGTCAATCTGAACGTCCGCGAAAACACCGTGACCGCCCTGATCGGCCCGTCGGGCTGCGGCAAGTCCACCTTCCTGCGGTCGCTGAACCGCATGAACGATACGATCGATGGCTGCCGCGTCACCGGCAAGATCACGCTCGACAGCGACGATATCTACGATCCCGACATCGACGTGGTCGAACTTCGCGCCCGCGTCGGCATGGTGTTCCAGAAGCCGAATCCGTTCCCGAAGACGATCTATGAAAACGTCTCCTACGGACCGCGCATCCATGGCCTTGCCAAGTCCAAGGCCGACCTCGACCAGATCGTCGAGACGAGCCTGCAGCGCGCCGGCCTCTGGAATGAGGTCAAGGATCGCGTGCATGAATCCGGCACCGGCCTGTCCGGTGGTCAGCAGCAGCGTCTGTGCATCGCACGCGCCGTTGCCGTCAGCCCGGAAGTCATCCTGATGGACGAGCCCTGCTCGGCGCTCGACCCGATCGCGACTGCAAAGGTCGAAGAGCTGATCCATGAGCTGCGTGAAAACTACACGATCGTCATCGTGACGCATTCCATGCAGCAGGCCGCGCGCGTATCACAGCGTACGGCAATGTTCCACCTCGGCAACCTGGTCGAGGAAAACGACACCGACAAGATGTTCACCAATCCCGACGATCCGCGCACCCAGGACTATATCATGGGCCGGTTCGGCTGATTTTGGCGATGTGAAGCCTTCCCGATTTTCGAGGACAAAGCCCCATGGCATCGACACATATTTTTTCCGCTTACGATGACGATCTGAAATTCCTGTCCCGGCGCATTTCCGAGATGGGTGGTCTTGCCGAACAGATGGTCGGCGAGGCCGTCCGTGCGCTGGTCAACGGCGACACTGCGCTCGCCCAGAAGGTCATTTCCGACGACGTGATCCTTGATCACGCGGAACGCGAAATCAACGACAAGGCGATCGTCACGATCGCCCGTCGCCAGCCGATGGCCTCCGACCTTCGCGAGATCATGGGTTCGATCCGCATCGCTGCCGACCTCGAGCGTGTCGGCGACCTCGGCAAGAACACCGCAAAGCGCGTCATCGCCGTCCAAAGCACCGGCGTTCCGCGCAAGCTCGCCCGCGGTCTCGAGCATCTCTCCGAACTGGCGCTCGTCCAGCTCAAGGAAGTGCTCGACGTCTATACGACGCGTTCTGCGGACAAGGCCAAGTCCATCCGCGAGCGCGACGACGAGATCGACGCGATGTACACCTCGCTGTTCCGCGAACTCCTCACCTACATGATGGAAGATCCGCGCAACATCACGAGCTGCACGCATCTTCTCTTCTGCGCCAAGAACATCGAGCGTATCGGTGACCATGCGACCAACATCGCCGAGACGATCTACTACATGGCAACCGGCGCCCAGCCGGAAGGTGAGCGTCCGAAGGACGACAGCTCCAATACCGTCGGTGCGGTGACGGAGTAATCCGGACCTGCCAATTGCGTGCGCGCCCTGCGCTGGGGCGCGCAAAGGTCGCAGCCAATTCCAAGTTTCTGCATGGTCCCTTGCTTAAATCACCCCCGGTTTAAGGATCATGCATTAGGAGACTGACACGCATGATCCCAAGAGTTGCAGTTGTTGAAGATGAAGAGGCGCTGAGCGTGCTTCTCCGCTACAACCTCGAGGCTGAAGGTTTCGAGGTGGATACGATCCTCCGTGGCGACGAGGCCGAAATCCGGCTTCAGGAGCGCACGCCGGACCTGCTCATCCTTGACTGGATGCTGCCGGGCGTTTCCGGCATCGAGCTCTGCCGCCGGCTGCGCATGCGGCCGGAGACCGAGCGTCTGCCGATCATCATGCTGACGGCACGCGGCGAAGAGAGCGAACGCGTTCGCGGTCTCTCGACCGGCGCGGACGACTATGTCGTCAAGCCCTTCTCCACGCCGGAACTTGTTGCTCGCGTCAAGGCGATGCTGCGTCGCGCCCGTCCGGAGGTTCTCTCCACCGTTCTGAAGTGTGGTGATATCGAGCTCGATCGCGAAACCCATCGCGTTCATCGCAAGAGCCGCGAAGTCCGCCTCGGCCCGACCGAATTCCGCTTGCTCGAATTCCTGATGTCGTCGCCGGGCAGGGTCTTCTCCCGCTCGCAGCTTCTGGATGGCGTCTGGGGCCACGATATCTACGTGGACGAACGTACCGTCGACGTCCATGTCGGCCGCCTGCGCAAGGCGCTGAACTTCTCCAACATGCAGGATGTCATCCGCACCGTCCGCGGCGCGGGATATTCCATGGAAGCCTGATCCGAGTGATCGGAGGTCACGAACGGGTCGCTCGGTTTCGCCGGGCGGCCCGCTTGTCTATCTGACACCCCTAGCTTCTTATGAAAGCCGACACCAGGCGCCGAAAGCGGACCTCGAGAGAACCTGCTTTCTACAGACGAATGCGTGCGAGAACTCGATCAAGAGCCTTTTGCAGAGCCGCAGTGCCACCGAAATCGCGAAAGTCTTCGAGCACCTGTTCATTCAATCCGCCCTTGGTCGAATGCTCGCCGATGAGTTCATCAAAACTCGCGACAGGTTTCGAACGGGCAGCATGGGCGAGGCCGGAAAACAATTGACGGAGGTAGGCGTCGCCAGCCGTTCTCGAAAGCCCTTGGCTCTGCAGCCAGGTCGACGTCTCGTCCAGGATGCCGAAATAGGTGGCCATCAGGCAGCTCGCCACCGCGAGAAGTTCGAACTCAGGTCTGTTTTCAACCTGGATCGCCGTTCCGAGCGCCGAAAAGAGGGCGTGGGAAACCTCGTCGGGCGGGTAGATCGCAGTCGCGCCCTGAAGATCTGCGATGTACGGAAGTGGAATTGCCAGGCTCAGGCGAACTGGCTGATCGATCCACGCCAGCAGTTGATCCATTGGCGTGGCCGCGACGAAGCTGATGACATGGTGGCCCGGCCGAAATCGGAGCGAGCGGATGACCTCCTCGGCAATTTGCGGCCTCACGGCCACAAATACGAGATCGGATCGGTCGAGAACATCCTGGTTCCCCAAAGCGATCGACACATTCCGGTTTGCCGCCGCAAGGCGGGCGGCGACGCTTGCGTTGCGCGGTGACAGCACTACCGGTGTGTCGCGAAACGCTGTCTTGCCCAATCCGGTGACGACGGCCTCGGTAATCGTGCCCGTCCCGACGAACCCCATTGTCATCCGCTTTGGATCGATCTCCATTGGCACCCCTGAGTGACTGTTTGCGCTATGCTACTCCACGGGAATACGGCATCTGTATCAGAAAATCGCGTTACAGCGCCAGGACCACCATTCTATGCCAGTTTAGGGCTGAAACGCATTGGTGGCGTTGGCCACATAACTTCGCATTGTCAGGCATGGTGAACGACCGGCGGAGATCGGCCTCCGGCAGATAGTCGTGGTCAGGAGCGGTTTTCCAGCCCTCCTGTGCCGACTAAAAAATACGCCCCTCTGCGCGTCAGCGAAGAGGGGCGGCGGATGCTGCATCTGTTGAGAAGGCGCGGTCAGGCGACCCGGACAGCCTTGCGGCGTTCGCTGACCGGCTGGTAGGCGAGGCGCTGGTGATAGTTGCAATAGGGTGAGGAATCCGGGGAGTCGCAGCCGCAGAAGTAGAAGTCGTCCTTCAGCGGATCGCCGACCGGCCACTTGCAGGTGCGCTCCGTCAGTTCCGTCAGGCCAAGGCGGCGTGAAATCGGCACGACCACATTCTTGGCCGGCACGTATTCCATTTCCTCGACCGTTTCGATCTCGATCTCTTCCTTCAGCATCGTTGCGCCCTGCTGGCGGGTAACGGTGCGGGTGGTGATGCGAGACGCATAGTTCGGGGCGCGTGGAGCCGACGTATTGCGCTTCGTTGCGCGCGCAGCGGTTGCCGTGCCGCCGGCCTTGGCGCGGCCGGGAAGACTGAGCCGGTGAACCTTGCCGATAACAGCGTTTCTACTCACTCCGCCAAGCTGCGCAGCGATCTGGCTGGCGCTCAGCCCCTCTGACCAAAGCTTCTTGAGCTTCTCGACACGCTCGTCTGTCCAGTTCATTGCCCTGTCTCCACCTTTCGCGTTGGTGATGGCAGAATCCCTCACCGTTGCCTCGGAAGTCTCCGAAGCAAGAAACGCCTGATCAATTTTGGTGACTAGTTCCGCCGCATGCAGTCTAGTAATTGAACTTTAACCTAGTGTGAGCCTGACTCTGTGACAAGAGTTCGCGTGAATCCGATGAATCCGAATTCAGGGTTTTCCCCAACTTGCTTCCCCGGAGAGTCATTTCTGCAACATTAGCTGTTGATAGACCTGCAAGTCTGATTTGAGGCTTGACGCATGTGCTAAATCTTCAGTTTTGTTGACATTGCAGTGCGAAAAGTAAATAGTGCTCCCTGCCGCCGCAAGGCGGCATTTTTGATTTTTCGGGCCTGGTTTTCTTAGCCGGAGTCCGTTGCCTTAGAGCCTGACCAGGAGATTGCGCCATGGCTGAAGCCTCGCCGCTTTATGATACCTATTCTCGTGCCCCGCTGCGGTTCGAGCGAGGCGAAGGCGTGTGGCTGATCACCGAAACGGGCGAGCGATATCTGGATTTCGGAGCGGGCGTTGCCGTTACCTCCGTGGGGCATGGCAATCCGCACGTTGTGGCCGCTCTCAAGGATCAGGCCGACAAGGTCTGGCATCTCTCCAATATTTATGAAGTGCCGGGGCAGGAGAAGCTTGCCAAGCGTCTGACGGATGCCACTTTCGCCGACAAGGTGTTCTTCACCAATTCAGGCGCCGAGGCTCTCGAGTGCGCCATCAAGACTGCGCGCCGCTATCAGTTCTCCAAGGGGCATCCGGAGCGCTTCCACATCATCACCTTCGATGGCGCCTTCCACGGCCGTACGCTGGCGACCATCGCCGCCGGCGGCCAGGAGAAATATCTCGAAGGTTTCGGCCCGAAGACCCCTGGTTTCGATCAGGTGCCCTTTGGCGATGTCGAGGCTGTCCGTGCCGCTATTACCGACAAGACCGCCGGCATCCTCATCGAGCCGGTGCAGGGCGAGGGCGGTGTCCGCCCGGCAACGTCCGAATTCATGAAAGCGCTCCGCCAGCTGTGCGATGAGCATGGCCTGCTGCTGATCCTCGACGAGGTGCAGACCGGCGTGGGCCGTACCGGCAAGCTCTTCGCTCATGAATGGTCGGGTATAACGCCCGACATCATGGCGGTTGCCAAGGGCATCGGCGGCGGTTTTCCGCTCGGCGCCTGCCTTGCGACGGAAGAGGCCGCTTCCGGCATGAAGGCGGGCACGCATGGTTCCACCTATGGCGGCAACCCGCTGGCCATGGCTGTCGGTAACGCGGTGCTCGATGTCATCCTGGCCGAGGGCTTCCTGCAGCATGTGCGTGATGTCACTCTCGTCTTCCGCCAGGGCCTTGCATCGCTCAAGGATCGCTATCCCGACGTGATCGAAGATATCAGGGGCGAAGGGCTGTTGCTCGGCGTCAAGGCTGCCATTCCCTCGGCAGAGCTGCTGAAGGAAATCCGCGCAGCCCATCTTCTGGCGATCCCGGCAGGCGATAATGTCATCCGCCTGCTGCCGCCGCTGGTCGTAACCGCCGAGGAGGCGCGCGAGGGTCTTTCCCGTCTCGAACGCGCTGCCGAAAACATCCGTGCCGCCAAGGTCAAGAAGACCGCTTGATAGGACAATGCCCCGCCCGCCGGCGGGCGTAGCAGGTAACGAACAATGGCTTCCCCCAAACACTTCCTCGATCTTTCCGCCGTCACCGGATCCGACCTCAGAACCATCATGGACGATGCCAAGCTGCGAAAGCAGGCTTTCAAGGCCGGCACGGCCGACAAGCCGCTCGCCGGCAAGATGCTCGCCATGATCTTCGAGAAGCCGTCCACGCGAACCCGCGTCTCCTTCGATGTCGGCATGCGCCAGCTCGGCGGCGAGACCTTGTTCTTATCGGGCACTGAAATGCAGCTCGGCCGCGCCGAAACGATCGGCGACACCGCCAAGGTTCTGTCGCGCTATGTCGACGCGATCATGATCCGCACGACCGACCACAACCGTATGCTGGAGCTCGCTGAGCATGCGACCGTGCCGGTCATCAACGCGCTGACGGATGATACCCATCCCTGCCAAATCATGGCCGATATCATGACCTTTGAAGAGCATCGCGGCCCAATCAAGGGCAAGACGATCGCCTGGACGGGTGACGGCAACAACGTGCTGCATTCCCTGGTGGAGGGGGCTGCCCGTTTCGGCTACCGCATGAACATGGCAGTACCCCTTGGTTCCGAGCCGAAGGATCACTATCTGAACTGGGCCCGCAATGAGGGCGCCGAAATCATGCTTTACCATGATGCTGACCGTGCGGTCGCCGGCGTCGATTGCGTGGTGACCGATACCTGGGTCTCCATGAATCAGGAACATCGGGCTCGCGGTCACAATGTCTTCCAGCCTTATCAGGTCAATGCGCATTTGATGGCGCAGGCCGGCAAAGACGCATTGTTCATGCACTGCCTCCCCGCTCACCGCGGTGAGGAGGTGACGGACGAAGTGATCGATGGCCCGCAATCCGTGGTCTTCGATGAAGCGGAAAACCGTCTTCATGCGCAGAAGTCGATTCTTGCTTGGTGCCTGGGCGCGATCTGAACCATAATCGGATGTCGCGAGTTCCAAACTCGCGGCTGCGCAAGCAGCCGGTGCGCTGGCCGGCTGCTCTGACAAAACAGGAGTGAAAGCCATGGCAGAAGCTGCCGCCGCCCTCGGCGAGTTCGATTTCGCCGGCGATGATCATGTCGTCCCCTTCCAGGTGGAAGGGCTGGATGTGCGCGGTCGCGCTGTCCAGCTCGGCCCAATGCTGGATTCAATCCTCGAACGCCACCATTATCCCACGCCCGTCGCCCGCCTTCTGGCGGAGGTGGTGGTGCTCACGGTGCTGCTCGGCACCTCGCTGAAGTTCGAGGGCAAATTCACTGTCCAGACCAAGAGCGACGGTCCCGTCGATCTCTTGGTTGCCGATTTCTCCACGCCGGAAAATGTCCGGGCCTACGCTCGCTTCGACCAGGCCTTGCTCGATAAGGCGATCGCGGCTGGCGAAACGGAGCCGGAACAGCTTCTCGGCAAGGGCGTTCTCGCCTTCACCATTGATCAGGGCAAGTTCAGCCAGCCCTATCAGGGTATCGTGGCACTTGACGGTACCTCGCTGGAAGACATTGCAGGTGTCTATTTCCGCCAGTCGGAGCAGATCCCGACGCGCGTGCGCCTTGCCGCAGCCGAGCTCTTCGACCGCGACGAGAACGGTAAGCCGCGTCACCGCTGGCGGGCAGGGGGCCTCGTCGCCCAATTCCTGCCGGAAGCGCCGGAGCGTATGCGCCGGCCCGATCTTCATGGCGGTGATGGCGACACGGCTGCGCGCGCCCATGTTGAGGATGATGCCTGGACGGAAGCCCGTTCGCTCGTTGAAACCGTGGATGCCGATGAACTGACCGATCCGCTCGTTGGCACCGAACGCCTGCTCTTTCGCCTCTTTCACGAACGCGGCGTGCGCGTCTACGATCCGCGCGCCGTCTTCGATCGTTGCAGCTGTTCACGGGAAAAGATCGGCGGCGTGCTGAAGGGCTTCAGCGCCGAGGAAATCGAGGCGAGCCAGGAAAATGGCGAGATCTCGGTCACCTGCGAATTCTGCTCCACGACCTACCGCTTCCCGGTGCAGGAAGTTGCGGCGGCGGAGTGAGTGCGCGGAGAATGGGGCAGGCTCTAGTTCAATACCCTGAGCAGGCCGGGTGAATCCAAAGAGAAGGCGGGTATGTCGACATCGAACGTCTCGCCTTCGTCCGTCTCCATCTGGTAGTGGCCGAACATCAGGCCGGACGGCGTATCCAGCGGGCAGCCCGACGAATATTCATAGGTGTCACCTGGCTGCAGCCGCGGCTGCTCGCCGACGACGCCGGGGCCGCTGACCTCGTCGATCTGCCCGTTCTGGTCGGTAATGTTCCAGTAGCGGTTGACGAGACGTACGGCGATGCCGGAATTGTTGCTGATGACCACACGGTAACCCCAGACATAGCGATCGTCATCCGGATCGGATTGCTCCTCCAGATAAAACGGCTCGACAACGACTTCGATATCTCGTGTGAGGGCGCGATACATGCCTTACACCTTAGTCAGGATATGTTACCCGTATCTTATAAGAGGCCTCTGCCGTCAAGAAACGGTACAGTGATCGCGGCCTCACCACCCCCGGTTGGACCGCCTTTCGTTCATTAAGCCTAACTCTCAGTGTTAATTTCAAGGCAAATGCGACGGCCGCAGCGTCTGCCGACGGCCGTGCCTTGATGGTCAGGCCGAAACCTTCGCCAGAGCGCGGGCGAAATCTTCTATCAGATCGTCCGTATCCTCGATGCCGGCCGACAGGCGCACAGTACCAGGCGAGATGCCGAGTTCGGCGCGAGCTTCGTCCGTCAGGTTCTTGTGCGTGGTCGTGGCCGGATGCGTGATCAGGCTCTTTGAGTCGCCGAGATTGTTGGAAATCTTGACGATCTCAAGCGCGTTCTGCAGCGCGAAGGCAGCTTCCTTGCCACCTTTGAGCTCGAAGCAGACGAGCGTCGACCCACCGGACATCTGTTTGGCGATGATATCGGCCTGCGGATGGTCTTTGCGGCCGGGATAGATGACCTTGGCGACCTTGCCCTGATCGGCCAGGAAATCCGCGATCTTCGTTGCATTCTGCGTCTGCTGCTTGACGCGCAGCGGCAGCGTCTCGATGCCCTTCAGGAGCGTCCAAGCGTTGAAGGGCGACATGGCCGGACCGGTATGGCGGAAGTAGTCGTGCAGGTTCTCGTCGATCCATTCCTTGTCGGAGAGAACGACGCCACCGAGGCAGCGGCCCTGGCCGTCGATATGCTTGGTCGCGGAATAGACGACGATATGGGCGCCGAGTTCCAGCGGCTTCTGGAAGAGCGGCGTCGCAAAGACGTTGTCGACGACGACCTTCGCGCCGATCTGGTTGGCGAGCTTGGCGACACCGGCGATGTCGATCACTTCCAGCGTCGGGTTGGTCGGGCTTTCCAGGAAGAACACCTTGGTCTTCGGGGTAACAGCCTTTTCCCAGTTTCCGAGGTCGCGACCGTCGATCAGCGTGCAGTCGATGCCGTATTTCGGCGCCAGCGTCTCGACGACCCAGCGGCAGGAGCCGAAGAGGGCACGGGCGGCAACGATATGATCGCCGGCCTTCAGCTGGCAGAGAATGGCGGCGGTGACTGCAGCCATGCCGGAAGCGGTGGCGCGGGCGTCTTCGGCGCCTTCCAGCATGCACATGCGCTTTTCGAACATGTCATTGGTGGGGCTGCCGTAGCGCGCATAGATGAAACCTTCGGTCTCGCCCTTGAAGCGCGCTTCCGCCGCTTCCGACGTATCGTAGACGAAACCCTGCGTGAGATAGATTGCCTCGGATGTCTCGCCATATTGCGAGCGGAGCGTTCCGCCGTGGACGAGTTGGGTTGCCGGGCGCCAGGTCTTGCTCATGCCATCACCACTTTCAAACAACAAAAAAACCGGCCGCAAATGCAGACCGGTTTTCAACCCGGTCTTTTTAGCCACTTATTTAACGTGGCTGCAAGCCGACCGGCCAAATCACCACGGGATAAATTTGCAATACTGCCGTTCTAAGCTTGCGTCAATTCCCCGACTTTGGTTTTGTCGGCTGCAAATTATGGATGGAGCATGATGGCTCGCGAAACTGGAATTTTGGCCGACCGCGCAATTGCAGCGCTGTTTGAGACGGGGCGTCTTCAAAGCGAGCGCGAGCTGGACCGCGACCAGATCCAGCCCGCCAGCTTGGATCTGCGGCTGGGCGCCAAGGCTTTTCGGGTGCGCGCCAGCTTCATGCCCGGCCCGTCCCATCTCGTCTCAGACAAGCTCGACCGACTGAGCCTGCATGTCATAGACCTCAGCGAAGGCGCGGTGCTGGAGACGGGCTGCGTCTACATCGTGCCGCTCATGGAGCGCCTCGATCTGCCGGCCGACATGTCGGCCTCGGCCAATCCGAAGAGCTCGACCGGCCGCCTCGATATCTTCACGCGCGTCATCACCGATTACGCGCAGGAATTCGACAAGATCCCATCAGGCTATTCCGGCCCGCTCTATCTCGAAATCAGCCCGCGCACCTTCCCCATCGTCGTGCGCCGCGGCTCGCGCCTGTCACAGATCCGCTTCCGCGTCGGCCATTCGGTTCTGGGCGAGCCGGAGCTTTTGAAGTTGCACGCAACGGAAACGCTCGTCGCTGCCAAGCAGCCGAACGTATCCGGCGGCGGCATTGCGCTGTCGATCGATCTGACGGGCGACGAGGAAGGCTTGATCGGCTATCGCGGCAAACACCACACGGCCGTCGTCGACGTCGACAAGAAGGCCCAGCACGATATCTACGATTTCTGGGAACCACTCTACAGCCGCGGCCGCACCGAGTTGATCCTCGATCCGGATGAGTTCTACATCCTCGTCTCGCGTGAGGCCGTGCACGTTCCCCCGCATTATGCGGCGGAAATGACCCCCTTCGATCCGCTCGTCGGTGAGTTCCGCGTCCACTATGCCGGCTTCTTCGATCCAGGCTTCGGCCATGCGCCGGCCGGCGGGCGCGGCAGCCGTGCGGTACTGGAAGTGCGCAGCCACGAAGTGCCCTTCATCTTGGAAGACGGCCAGATCGTCGGCCGCCTGATCTACGAGCACATGCAGGAACAGCCGTCGAGCCTCTACGGTTCAGGCCTCGGCTCCAACTATCAGGCCCAGGGCCTCAAACTGTCTAAGCATTTTCGGATTTGATGCCCGATGGCGCCGTCACTTGACAGCGGCGGCTATCTGTTGGAAGTCTCAAGCCATCAGGCGGGTGTAGCTCAATGGTAGAGCAGCAGCTTCCCAAGCTGAATACGAGGGTTCGATTCCCTTCACCCGCTCCAGCTATTCCTCTCAATCTCTTCCGAAAATGTTGATCGGCCGGTACTGGCGGTGAGCGATCGCCAGCGTGCGATCCGGGCGGATGATATAGGTCTCTTCGACCTGCCTGCCGTACTGGTCGATGAAATTGTGCGGGAAGGTCGAGCCAATAGGTGATTTGGTGAGTTTCGTGCGCGGCTGGCCGTTATAGGTGATGCTGCCGGGAATGGGCTCGATGCCGGGACCGGTATATTCGACAGTCGTGCAGCCAGCGAGCGCCAGCGCGCCGATGAGGCCAAGTGCGATCAGTTTCATATTGGAAGCCTTTCATTCCGCAGCACGGTGCTATTGTACCGCAAATCCCGGAAAGCTCACGATACAAACGGTACGCGTGTCTTCAATCCTTCGAGAAGAGCTTTGGTAAAGGTCGCCATCGGTCTGACTTCGCTCCTCTGAAACCGCTCGACCGACCATATTGCCGCTCTCGGTGCGATCTGCTAGAGCGGCAATGTCGAAAAAGGCAGGATCGGATGAGGTAAGCCCGGTCCCTTCCATCATCGGAAGCTCTGCTCCGTGTTTCACACGAGAACCCGCGACGTGGCCCGCATGCGAATGCGGGGTCCCGGCGGCATGCGGAGCGTTAAAAGACGCACTCCTCCGGGATTTTATTCTCAAAGGAGACATTCATGCGTTTGAACCATCTTGATTTCTACGTGCCCGATATTGCCGCTACGGCGGATTTCTTCCTGCGTTATTTCAGTCTGGAATTGCGGGAGATGAACGAACGGATCGGCCGGGCGATCCTTCATGACGACCAGGGAACGGAGATCGTCTTGAGCCGCCCGCTGCCGAAATTCGGCGGTGCCGATCAGGTGGAGCTGCAGCGGCAGACCTATCATATCGGCTTCATCCTCACCGAAAGATTGGATGTCGATCGGCTTCATGGCCGTCTGGTGACAGATGATGCCGCTGTCTCAGCACCACCGACCGCCATTCGCGGCAGCTGGCTCTTCTACTGCACCGCGCCCGGCAATCTTCTTGTCGAAGTCGGCTGGCGTCCACCAGCCTGAAGGACCTGAAACGAAAATGGGCGGCCGAAGCCGCCCATCCTCATTCAATCATGTCTTTTGCTCAGAATTCCGTCCAATCGGCTTCCTGGCTGCTAGCGGGGGCTGCGCTGTTCGCACCGAAAGCGCTGGCGAGCTTCTGGCCGAGGGCGCGGGCCGGCGAAGCCTTCGGGCGTGCGGTGCTTTCGGCAACGCGGACCGGGGCTCTGGCAGCCGGCCGGGCGGCAGCACGCGGCGCGGCCGGTGCCGTCGAGATTGGTGCGCTTGCAACGAAGCCGCCGGTGCCTGTCAGGCGGAACTGGCCAAGCAGGTTGTTGAGCGCCGTCGCTTCCGTGGCAAGGCTATGGCTTGCCGCGGTGGATTCCTCGACCATGGCGGCATTCTGCTGCGTGCCCTGATCCATGGTATTGACGGCTGTATTGATCTCCTGCAGGCCGGTCGACTGCTCGCGGGCAGCTTCAGCGATCGCATGGACGTGCTGGTTGATTTCCTGCACCTCGTAGACGATCGCATCGAGCGCCTTGCCCGTTTCGCCGACCAGCGAGACGCCGGTCTGCACATGTGTGCCTGACGTGGTGATCAGCGCCTTGATTTCCTTGGCAGCGTTTGCAGAGCGCTGGGCGAGTTCACGCACTTCCTGTGCGACGACCGCAAAACCCTTGCCGGCTTCACCGGCACGCGCTGCTTCGACACCGGCGTTCAGCGCCAGCAAGTTCGTCTGGAAGGCGATATCGTCGATGACGCCGATGATATTACCGATCTCGACGGAGGACTGCTCGATCTGATGCATGGCAGCAACCGCCTTGCGGACGACGTCGCCGGATTTCTCGGCGCCAAGGCGGGTGCGGGCGACGAGCTGGCTTGCCTCTTCGGCACGCTTTGCCGCGTCCTTCACCGTTATGGTGATCTCTTCGAGGGCTGCTGCCGTTTCTTCGACGGAAGCGGCCTGCTGTTCGGTACGCTTCGAAAGCTCGTCGGCAGAAGACCGGATCTCGTTGGCGCCGGCACTGATGGCACGGGCGTTGGAGCCGACTGCGTGCAGGGTTTCGTTGAGCTTCTCGACCGAATTGTTGAAGTCCTGGCGCAGCGCGTCGAGATGAGCGACGAAAGGCGTTTCGATATGTGAGAGGAGGTCGCCCGCCGAGAGCCGGCGCAGGCCGTCTCCGAGAGCATTGACCGCACGCTCGAGATCGGCGGCCTCCGCGGCCTTCTGCGTTTCGCGTTCACGGCGCTCGTTGTCGCTGAGGCTGCGGTCGGCTTCGGCGCGCGCCTCGATCTGGGCACGCTCGATCGCGTTGTCGCGGAAGATCGAGACGGCCTTTGCCATCTGGCCGACCTCGTCGCCGCGGTCGAGACCGCTGATCTCGCTTGCGGTATCGCCTTCGGCAAGCCGCGTCATGCGCAGGCGCAGCTGCATCATGGGGCCGGCGATGCCGATCTGCGCCACGGCCACGCTGATGCCGACGGCGGCGAGAACCGCGATGCCGATCAAAATGAAACAGAAGACGATCCGCCCATGGACGGCAGCCGAAAGAGCGTCGCCGCCGTCGTTGAGCATCGCCATCATCGCATCGTTGTTGGCGATCATCTTCGGCGTCAGCGCGTTGAGCTTGGCATTGATCAGGGCGACATTCGCCAGGGCGCCGGCGCTGTCTTTGGCCTTGCTCTGCTCGATGATCTTGTTCGCCAGCGTTTCGATTTCATCGATGCTGGCCTGGATTTCATCGATCGCCGCCTTTCGGCTGGGCACAAGCGCCAGCGCCTGCTTCATGCGGTCGCGTGCCTGCGGCAGCTTGCTCGGTGTAGCGAGCGCCGTTTGGAATGCCGGCGTATCGGGCTTCATCTCGGCAAGCAGGCTCACCTGCAGCACCGAGGCGACGACCGATGCGCTGGCGCGCGCACTCTGCATGGAAGCCAGCGCCTCATGATCGATGAAGGCGCTGTAAGTCGCGTCCGCTTGGCGGAACTCGGACATGACATAGACCAATCCGGCCATGGTGATCAGCCCCAGGAGCGCCACGACCGATATGACTTTTGTGCGGATTTTCAGATGTTTCAGCATGGAAATGTCACCCGATTGACCGGGTGTGTTGCGAACCCGGTGCTTTTGAAATCATTTGTTGCAGAACAATTCTTCGGTATTGCGGTGTGGGAGATACCTTGAGAGGTTCGACATGCGCATCATGCGGTCGGCCGGTGAGGTCGGTGTCGTCGGTAACAAATAAGATCGGATATTGCTTAATTCCGCGCTAACGGGCTCGCAGGATTGCCCGTAAATTTTGAGGGCATGGTTGTCATTTGCGCTTGGGTGTTCAAAAAATGCAATTTATGCGGAATTTCTTGTGTGGCTGGCGCAGAGCCGTGTCTTCCGAAGCCTTGCTTTGAAGGCCTGCACGTATCGCAATTCTGTCCGATCGCCGTCTGCCGCCCGCCAGGCTATATTCCCCGATGGGCGTGATTCTGTTACATCTCGGCCTGTGGCCAAGCGCCGCTCTTATTCCCGAGGCAGGTTATCATGGTGCAATTTAGACCGGCGTTTCTGGCTCTCAGAGGGATTTTCGTCCTTTGCCTATTTTCGGTTGTACTGCTTTCGGCTTTTTCCGCTTTTGCGCAGCAGTCGGGCCTGTCCGTGCCGCTGCTTTTCGATTCTCGCGAGCGCCTGGCGAAGCCCGATCTCTCCTCGCTCGTGCGCCTGCGTTTCCTGACCTCGGTGGACTTCCCGCCCTTCAATTTCACCGACCAGAACGGCAAGCTCTCCGGCTTCAACGTCGATCTCGCCCGCGAGATCTGCACCGAGCTGGAGATCGCCGACAAGTGCCAGATCCAGGCGCTGCCCTTTGCCGACCTGCAGAAAGCGCTCGCCGGCCTACAGGGCGACGCCGTCATTGCCGGCCTTGCCGTCACGCCCGAGCTGCGCCGCGAGTTCCTCTTCTCCCGCCCTTATCTGATGCTGCCGGCCCGCTTCGTCCGCAACGTGGGCGCCTCCGTGGCCGGAACGACGGCTACCGGCCTCGCCGGCCATTCCGTCGGCGTCGTCAAGGGTACCGTGCATGAGGCGATGCTTGCTGCCTTCTTCCCCGCCATCAAAGCTCAGCCCTTCGACAATAAGGAAGCGCTGCTGACGGCCTTGAAGGAACGCAAGATCGATGCTGCCTTTGCCGATGCGCTGCAGCTTTCCTTCTGGGTCGCTTCGTCAGCTTCGGGCAAATGCTGCGCCCTGTTCGACGGTCCCTATATGTCCGAGCATTTCCTGGGCGAGGGAATGACGATCATGCTGCGCCAGAACGACAGCGTGCTGATGGCGGCGATCGACCATGCGCTGGCAACGCTCTCGCGCAATGGCCGCCTGCAGGAAATCTATCTGCGTTATTTCCCTTACGGGCTGTACTAGAGCAATTCCAGCAAACGTGTGCAGCGGTTTTGCGTGCGGAATTGCGTAAAAAAAGCAGAAAGGTTTACCCCTTGCGGAAGCGGGCGATCGCGCTGCGTTCGATGGCGGCGCAGGTCAGCTTGTCGAGGCCGAGGCGGTCGCGCAGCAGGCTGAGCAGCCGCAGTTCTTCGGCCTTGACGGAAAGGTCGGCCGAGGCGACTTCGACCGCCAAGGCGTAGGCCGTGTCATAGAGACGGGCAGGCAGCGTATCGCGAACGGTCTCCAGCACGACGTCAAGCCCTTCGGGGCCTGCCAGCAGCGAGGCGCAGTCGCGGGCGATGGAAATCAGATTGTCGTCGTCGAAATCGCGGAAAACCGGCAGGAAGCCGATGAGCTGACCGATCCTCTCCATTTCCCGGTCATTCATGGTGCTGTCGACGGCGGATGCCATCACCATCACATAGATCAGCGCGTCATGGGCGGAAAGCGGCTTGTTCATGTCTGATTCCCTCTTCGATGAGCGGAGATTAGGAATTGGCGGTCTTTATTACAAGGGAGCGGCCGTTTCGGGCCGGGGTGTAGCCGCCGGCCTGCGGCGCGGATCCTCGCCGTGAATGCCTTGCTTTGCCTGTTTTGCTTTTTCGCCGGCAGCGGCAAGCCGTGAACCCGGCTGCGCCTCCACCCAGCCGTTTTCAACCAGCCATGTGCCGATATCCTGCTGCCCCAGCCGGCAGGCCGCACTCGCCATGTCCTCCCACGCATCGGAAGGCAGGTCGCAATCGATCGTGCGGTTGCGCAGGTAAAGCCGCAGCGCCGTCTTCGCCATCATGCCGCATGGCCACTGTTTGCCATCCGAGCCGCAGCTCTTGTCGGCGGGCGTCTCGATGACATTGGCAATCTGCAGCCTGCGTTTGCCGAAGGAGAGGATGCCGGCGCTCTCCACCGTCGGCCGCAGCAGTTCCACGCTGTCCTTTCCAGCAGGCGCAGTTGATGGCGTCTCTGTCGGCGCAGGAGCGCTTTGCGCCATTGCATCCGCTGGCGCATTTTCGGAAGAGGCCTCTGCTGTGTTTCCGGATGGAGCCGCCGCCGGCTCGGTTGGCGCAGGCTCCGTTGCCCGAGCGATCAATTCAGCATCTTCGTCTGTGATCGATACAGGCGGTTTTGCCACATCGGCGGTCGCATCGGGCAGCACTGCGGCTACGCTTCCGGCATCGGCGTTGGATGACAGGCCCTCGCTTCCATTGAGCCGCGCTTGCCCGGCCAAGAGCAGGCCAACCACAGTCGCCATCCCCGCGATACCTGTGATGAAGGCTGCAGGGCGCATGATTATTTTCCTATTGGCTGGCCCAGATGATGCGGGCAATCCATTCGACGTCGGAAAGCTCGATCGTCCGGTTAGGATGTTCGGGATTGAGCGACAAAAGTTCGATGGAGCGCGGGCTCTGGCGCAGAAGCACCTTGGCCATGACCTCGCCCTCGCGTGTCTTGACGACGACGCGGTCGTTGCGGCGCACCTGCGCACCGGGCTCCACGATCAGCACATCGCCGTCGCGATAGAGCGGCATCATGCTTTCGCCCTGTACCTCGAGCGCATAGACGCCAGCCTTCTGCGAGGGGCCAGCCGGAAATTCCACCACATCCCAGCCTTGGCCCGCAGGAAAACCGCCATCGTCGAAAAAGCCGCCAGCGCCCGCCTGTGCAAAGCCGAGCAGGGGAATGGAGCTTCCCTGTGAGGCAAAAATACTGTCCGGCAGGCTGGCGGCGGCGGCACCCGCCGGCCGCATGAAGCCAAGGAACTGCTCCATGCTCGCCCCCGTCGCCTCCAGCACCTTGGCGATGGATTCCGTCGAAGGCCAGCGCAGACGCCCGTCTGCCGAGAGCCGCTTGGATTTGTTGAAGGAGGTCGGATCGAGCCCCGCCCGCCGCGCAAGACCGGACGGCGTCAGGTCATGCCCTTCGGCAAGCCTGTCGATCGCCCCCCAGATCTGGTCATGTGACAGCATATGCGTCCGGTTCCGCGGTCCATCCGGCCGCTTTCTATCGCCGGCAGATTAACCGAGGCACTTCCCCGAGTAAAGTGAAAATGAGGAATAAAATCCTGTCTCTTTAGAGCGCCGTGCGTCCATTCGGACGCACAAAGGACGCTCTAACTGTTTAAATCTGCGCATCAGGCTTTCCGAAAATCGATTCCGATTTTCGGGTGGATGCTGTAGGGCGCAAGCTCAGGCGACCATGGCCATATTGATCTTGCCGAGCTGGATGACTGCCTGCGTGCGGCTGTCGACGTTGAGCTTCAGGAGGATTGCCGAGACATGCGCCTTGATCGTCGCTTCGGAAACGCCGAGCTCGTAGGCGATCTGCTTGTTTAGGAGTCCTTCGCCGAGCATGGTCAGCACCCGGCTCTGCTGCGGTGTCAGCGTGTGCAGGCGATGGATGAGGTCGGCGACATCGGGGTCCTGTTCCTGTCCATCGCGATAGCTCTCCGGCGTGGCAATGTCGCCCGCGAGCACTGTCAGGATGCCGCGGCGGATATCCTCGATGCCTGAGGATTTCGAAATGAAACCGGAAGCGCCGAGCTCCAGCGCCCGGCGGATCGTCGTGGTGTCATCGGTTGCCGAGATGATGACGATCGGCAGGCTGACGAATTCGGAGCGCAGCGCCATCAGGCCGGAAAAACCGCTGACTCCAGGCATGGCAAGATCGAGCAGCATCAGGTCCGCATCCGGGTGCTCGCCCGCAGCCGTTCTTGCCGCAGAGAAATCCCCGGCTTCGACGATCGCCTGCCGTCCTTCCATACCGGTCACCGCCTGCCGCAACGCGTCGCGGAAAAGCGGGTGGTCGTCAGCGATGATGATGGTCTGTTCCTGCATCGAAAACTCCCTCCCAAGAGCTCGATCCCATCAGTCCTGTCCGGCTCCCCCGCACGAACATGACTCTCCATTTATATGAATATAACCAGATCAACTCCGCTGCGGAAGGGGATTGGCCTTGTCTTCCGCCTGGAATTCCCGAACTATACCCATGAAACTGCGCATCATCCGCTCCATGATGCCGATCGAGCGGTCGACTTCCGCATCCGTCGGCAAGGCGGGCCGGGCGGCTGTATTCTTCTCCAGCGCGCTCACCCGATCGGCAAGCCGGTCGAGTTCGTCCTCATAGGCGGCGCGTTCATCGGCCGCCATGCGGCAGACCAGCGCCCCGTCATTTTCGGTGCAGAGCGACATCGCTCCCGTCTGCCGGTCGAGGCGCACGAAATGGTCGCCGCTGCGCTCGAGCTGGAAGCGGGCTGCGTCTGGCTCCGCCGCCAATGCCGCAAGCGGCAGAAGACCGGCGGCAAGCATGATTGCAAATGCCTTCATCGTCTCATCCTCCGCAAAGCCTGGTGCCTGTCCGTTTTTGCGCCCGCAGGCGTGGACATCGCCGTCTCTTTGGGGCAAAGCCCTCATCAGGAAGGCCAGCCCCCTTCTCAAAAAGGCCACCAACGGGATCATCATGACCGCGACACCGACCCTTTACAAGATCGTGCCGGAGGCGCTCTGGCAGGAAGCCAGACAAACCGGCGTTTTTCATGGCGCCGGCATCGATATCAAGGATGGCTTCATCCATTTCTCGACGGCAGATCAGGTCAAGCAGACCGCAGCGCTGCATTTTGCCGGCCAGACCGGCCTTGTCCTCGTCGCCATCGATGGCCGCAATTTCGGTGACAGGCTGGTCTTCGAACCCTCGCGGGGCGGTGCGCTCTTCCCGCATCTTTATGCCGATCTGCCGCTTTCGGCCGTCCTCTGGGAAGCGCCTTTATCGCTTGACGATGCCGGCCTCCACATCTTTCCGGAGCTTGCCCCGTGATCGATCCTTTCAAGCGCATCGCCCGCCGGGGCCTCTTCCTCTTCGATCCGGAAACCGCGCACGGCATGTCGATCGCGGCGCTGAAATCGGGCGTCGTGCCCGCCTGCCGCATCGCGCCGGATCCGCGACTGCGCCAGACCGTTGCTGGTCTCGACTTTGCCAATCCGCTCGGTATGGCGGCAGGCTATGACAAGAACGCGGAAGTGCCGGAGGCACTGCTGAAGCTCGGTTTCGGCTTCACTGAGATCGGCACCGTTACACCGAAGCCGCAATTGGGCAATCCGCGCCCGCGCATCTTCCGCCTGGTGGAGGATGAAGGCGTCATCAACCGCCTTGGCTTCAACAATGAAGGCCATGAAGCGGCCTTCCGCCGTCTTACGCAGATCGGTCGTGCGGGCATCGTCGGCGTCAATATCGGCGCTAACAAGGATAGCGAGGACCGGATCGCCGACTATGTCGCCGGCATCCGCCGCTTCTATTCGGTCGCCCGCTATTTCACCGCCAATATTTCCTCGCCCAACACGCCGGGCCTGCGCGATCTGCAGGCGCGCGAAAGCCTCGCTGCTCTCCTGTCGGCCGTGCTGACGGCACGCGACGAGGAGGCCGAAAAGGCCGGCCGGAAAATCCCGGTCTTCCTGAAGATCGCCCCTGATCTTACCGAAGAGGGCATGGATGACATTGCCGCGGAGGCGCTGTCGCATGCGCTGGATGGTCTCATCGTCTCGAACACGACGCTCTCCCGCGACGGCTTGAAGGATCAGCTCCAGGCGAAGGAGACCGGCGGCCTCTCCGGCGTGCCGCTGTTCGAGAAATCCACCGCTGTGCTCGCCAAGATGCGCAAGCGCGTCGGTCCGTCCCTGCCGATCATTGGTGTCGGCGGCGTGTCCTCGGCCGAAACGGCGCTGGAAAAGGTCAGAGCCGGGGCCGATCTCGTGCAGCTCTATTCCTGCATGGTCTATGAAGGCCCGGGCCTTCCCGGCACGATTGTTCGCGGCCTGTCGAAGCTGCTCGACCGTGAAAAGGTTGCCTCGATCCGCGATCTCAGGGACAGCCGCGTCGATTACTGGGCGGCTCGGAACGTCTGAGCCGCGCGTGGCTTCACCAGCACTGCCAAGAAGAAACCGCGAAACAGCAGGAAGGCATTCATCGCCAGCCATAGGCCATGATTGCCGAAGAGCGGCACGAAGACGGCGAGCATGGCGAGATATCCTGCAAAGGACATCAGCATCCGGTTGCGCATGTCGACGGACCATGTCGCGCCGATGAAGACGCCGTCCATCAGGAAGGCAAGCGCACCCGTCAGCCCCGTGACCGCTGCCCAAGGCAGGTAGGTCTCGGCCGCTGCCTGGACCTCGGGCGAATTGGTCAACACTGAAATCAGAGTTGGGCCGGCAAAATAGAAGAAGCCGGAAATGATCGCCGCCAGCCCGAAGGACCAGAGGATCGTGAGTCTCAAACCGCGGTCGAAGGCGGGCCGGTATTGCGCGCCGATCGCCCGGCCGGTGATCTGCTCGGCGGCATTGGCAAGGCCGTCGAGATAATAGCCCGACAGCAGGAAGAAGTTCATCAGCACGGCATTGGCCGCCAGTGTTATGGCGCCGAAGCTGGTGCCGATGCGGGTCATGATCGCGAATGAGCCGATCAGCACGAAGGTGCGGATCAGGATGTCGCGGTTCAGCGCGAAGAGTTCGGCGAGCTTGCTCCGCGAAAAGACCTCCATCCGACTTGGCCGATACGCTTTGTTGAAACTGCGCAGCACGATGAAAAGACCGGCAAGCGCGCCCGCCGTTTCGCCCGCCATCGTGCCCCAGGCGACGCCTGAAACGCCCCAGTCGAGCGAAAGCCCGAGATAGATGGAAAGCAGGATATTGATGCCGTTGATCAGCGCCTGCAGCAGCAGCCCTGTCCGACCCTGACCGCGGCCGAGGACGAAGCCGAGAAGGGCGTAATTGGCAAGCGCTGCCGGTGCGGCGAGAATGCGGATCGAGAAATAGGTGCTGGTCGCCTCGGCAATCCGACCCTCCGCCCCCATCAGCTTCAGCCCGATCAGGATCAACAGCGGTGATAGCACGAGAAGTGCCAGGCCGGAGCCGAGCGCCGAGACGATCGCCCGCCAGAACACGGCCTGCTGCTCATGCGCGTCACGCCGCCCGAGCGCCTGCGCCGTCAGGCCGGTGGTCGAGGCACGCAGGAAATTGAAGCTGCCCATGATGAGGTCGAACAGCATGGCGCCGATCGCCAGCCCCGCCAGCGCTTCCGGATCGCCCATATGGCCGACGACGGCGGTATTGGTGATGCCGAGCAGCGGCGTGGTCATGAAGCCGAGCGTCATCGGAATGGCGATCGACAGCACCAGCCGGTGCGTCACGTCGAATGCCAATGTATTTCTGCTGCTGCCGGTATCCATATCCGCCTCTTGGGGAGAGAGGCGGAATCGCCTCAGCTGGAAAGCACCATGGCCCAATAGGGCAGGTTCTTGGAAGACGTATTATGTGCAACGGCAACGCCGATACCGCTATAGCGCCCGAGCATATTTTCCAGATGGTGGGGAGAGTTGATCCAGGCGGTGACGACCGCATCGACGCTCTGCTGGCCCGACGCGATGTTTTCGGCGGCCGGCAGGGCAACACCGCTCGCCTTCACGCGGGCGCCGAAACTGTCCGTCATGCCCATCAGATGCTTCATCCTGCCCGCACTTGCCATGCGTTTGGCCTGGAAGATCGCGGCGGCACTTGCATGCGGATCGACGCTGAGCGGCGGCAGGCCGTTCTTGGCGCGAAGCTGGTTGACGAGCGGTAATGCAGAAGCCGTCTCGTCTGCGGCATTGGAAGGCGTGGTCGCAAGTTTCGGGGTCGTCGTGCAGCCGGCAATGCCGGCCACCAGTGCAAGACCTGAAAGCTGCAGCAGGCCGCGGCGTGAAAGGATGATTGAGCTCATGTTATTTGCGATAGCTGAAAAGACGGATGATGATGAAGATCGGGATGACGATGGTCGCACCCAGGATCAGATAGTCGCCGACGCGGCCAAGCGCAGAGAAGCCCTGCCGCCATAGATGGATCACGAAATCACGGAAGTTGTAGATAAGTTCCCAGGGGGTCAGCCCAAAGATGGCCATGACGAAGCCGACGATCAGCGACACCACCAAAAGTTTGATGATCGTGCGGCCAATGGAATCGCCGAGGAACCTGTTCACCTGATCGGACATGCGCCATCTCCTGTTTGCCTTGAGATACGGTCGCGGCGATTCGCCCGCAAGCCTTTTCCGCCAAGACAGCACCGCCTCTGAAATAGGACTTGAGTTTTTTTGTGGCCGAAGCCAAATGCCGCCAGCCAAAGGGTCTAATCATGCAGCCAAGCCAGCTCTCATCCGGCGATGTCATCGCCGACCGCCGTGCCGATTACGCCAGGATGCTGGATGAGGGCGGCGAGCCGGATGCCGCCGCCGAGCTGATGGAACAGGCGCTGGAACTGGTACCGGCATGGGCTGCAGGTTGGTACCGCCTCGCCACCTACCAGGAAAAGGTGGGCAAAACGGATGCCGCCGTCGAAGCCTATCGCCGTACGCTGGAACTCGATCCCGAGGATGTTTTCGGCTCGAGCCTCAAGCTTGCTCTGCTCGGCGACACTGAGACGCCGGCCCAGCCGCCAAGCCGCTATGTTGAACGCCTCTTCGACGATTATGCCGATCGTTTCGAGACCTCGCTCGTCGAGAAGCTGGACTATTCCGTTCCGCAGAAACTTGCGGCGCTCGTCGCGTCGACCGGAAGGCACTATCGGCGTGCCGTTGATCTCGGCTGCGGTACGGGCCTGCTCGGTCCTGAAATCCGCGCCCAAGTCACGGAGCTCGAAGGTTTCGACCTGTCGCAGAACATGCTGGCGAAGGCTGCCGAAAAGCATATCTACGACCACCTCGCCCAGGCAGACCTGTCGCTGGCGTCCGAAGCCTCCGGTCTCTTTACCGATGGCGCGCGGCACCGCGCCGATCTCGTCACCGCCGCCGACGTGCTGATGTATCTCGGCAATCTGGAAAGCGTCTTTGCGATCCTCGACGACCTCGCCATAGCGGGCGCCGATTTTGTCTTTTCGGTCGAGGATGGCGGCGAAGGCGATGGCTTCAGCCTGGCGCCGTCACTGCGTTATGCCCACTCCCAATCCTATGTCGAAGGGCTGGCAGCGGCGCACGGTCTCGAAATCCTCGACATCGTCAAAACCACCATTCGCAAAGATGGCGGCAAACCGGTTTCCGGCATTCTGTTCCTTACGCGCAAGACCGACTGAACGCATATTTCTTGCGATTTTAAAATAGGTCAGCATTACTTACGTATTTCGCTTGCACGCAACCTTGCAAGGCCTGATAATCCGGCCATTCCGCGAGAAGCGACGCGCCCCCAAAGCGCAGCACGCGCCGCATCCACCCTTACATTTCCTCTTCCTCCGGCCTGTCCGGAGCCGCCGCTATTGGAGATCGCGTCATGAGCCAGCTCATCAGTGCCCTCGGTTTCTGGAACACCACTGCGACGCGCCACACGCCGGTCGAGGATGTGCAAGGCATATTCTCCGGCAGCCTCGTTTCCGCGCTCGGCCTTTATGTGCTCGCCAGTGCCGGCCTTCTCACCGGCAGCACCGCCGGCATTGCCTTCCTGCTGCACTATGCTTTCGGCGTGAATTTCGGCCTCGCCTTCTTCCTGCTCAACCTGCCCTTCTTCTATCTCTCGTGGAAGCGCCTTGGCACGGCCTTCACGATCAAGACGTTCATCGCTATCGGCCTGACCTCGCTTCTCACTAGCCTGCAGCCGAAGGTTATGGAGATCGCCGCCATTCATCCGGCCTGGGCGGCTCTTCTTGGTGGTCTGCTGCTTGGCTACGGCCTTCTGGCGCTCTATCGCCATCGCGCCAGCCTCGGCGGCGTCGGCATTCTCGGCATCTATATGCAGGAGCGTTTCGGCATCCGCGCCGGCCTCGTGCAGCTTGTGATCGATATGTGCGTGCTGGCCGCCGCCTTTTTCGTCACCACGCCACCGGTCGTCTTCTATTCCGTGCTCGGTGCCGTGGTCCTCAACCTCTTCGTCGCCGTCAACCACAGGGCCGACCGCTACATCGCGCTCTAAAGCATGTCGCACAAAACTGTGCAGCGGTTTTGCGATAACGACATGCGAAGACAAGAGCCTAAGGCGTGGTAGGCGAATCTGAAGGATCGCGACACGCTTTGGGGCAGTTCTAACCTTACAAATCCGTAAGCCATTCTAAACAAAACGTAACTTGCCCGTGATCGGTCCTGGCGCGACACTTCTCCTCGCGCCGGATATGATGAGGTGAGCTATGTCAGATTTGGAAAAGCTTGTCAGACGCCGCATGCAGGAAGAATATGCCAAGGGTTCTTCTGCAGAGGAAATCGCCAAGGTCGTTCGCGACATATTCAACAGCGTCGACCTCTCGGGCAAATGGCCTGGAGCCGTTGCCGCACGGGCCACGACGGATCACGGGTGACCATATAATCAACCGACCCGAAACCTTCGGGTCGGTCGCTGGGATGAATTCCCTATAGGCAGAATCTATCAGGCTGCGTTCTGCGGCGCATCGATCGGATGCTGGCTGCGGAAGCCGACAGCAAGCCGGTTCCAGATATTGATAGTGCCGATCGCAACCGTGATCTTGGTCATTTCTTCTTCAGAGAAATGCGCCTTCAGGGCTTCGTAATCGGCATCCGGCGCACCAGTCTCTGCAATCTTCGTCACCGCATCGACCCAGCCGAGCAGCGCGCGTTCGCGGGCGTCGTAAACCGGCGATTCCCGCCAGACGCACATCAGGTTGATCCACTGTTCGGAAAGCCCGTGATGGCGCGCTTCCTTCGAATGCATGTCGACGCAATAGGCGCAGCCATTGATCTGCGAGGCACGAAGCTTGATCAGGTGAATGAAGCGCTTATCCAGTCCGGATTCCTGCACATACTGCTCCAGAGCGACGACGGCCTTATAGGCATCCGGAGCGGCTTTGCCGAAGTTGAAACGTGCTTGCATGGTATTTCTCCTTGGGTTGGGGTTTGTGTTAGGGGCTCAGCGAGCCACTTTTCTTTCATGCATTTCCATGAAGGCGCAGCCTCTGGCTGCGATCCCGCCGTCATCATCAGCGGAAAGCTCTGTCAGAATGTCGGCGATGCTGGTGCTCGCGAGTTCGGCGCGATAGGCGCGCTCGGCTCTGAGCATTGCCGCCGTGACCTGGCAGGGCTTGGTGAAATAGCGCTGCGGCAGCGGATTCGGTCCGCGCTGGCGGATCTCGGCGCAGCGGAAGGCCGGCGCCGGGCCTTCGACCGCGAGCACGATATCGAGCAGCGAAATGTCTTCCGGCTTCTTCGCCAGCCGGTAGCCGCCCTTCGGCCCCGGCACTGTCTCCAGAATTCCGGCTCCCGAAAGCGCCTGCAGGTGCTTCAGCAGATAGCTCGTCGATACGCCGTGATACTCGGCGAGGGCTGCGGCCGATAGCACGCCGCCCGCCGAAAGCCCTGATAGTACCGCCGTGCAATGAATGCTCTGTTCGACGCCGTCACCAAGCTTCACAGCCGATCTCCTTTAATCATGGATATTATTTATCCACGATTATGCTGGGGAGTCAATACCGCTTCTATTCGCCCGCGTTTGAACTACATTTGCCCCGTGGATCAGATCGATGCCGAGACCAGCCTTGCCTTGCCTACACCCTTTCTCCGCTGGTTTGCGGAAAAGGGCTGGCGCCCGCGCGCCCACCAGCTTGAATTGCTGGCCCGTGCCGAAGCCGGCGAGAGCACGCTGCTGATTGCGCCGACCGGTGCCGGCAAGACGCTCGCCGGGTTCCTGCCGTCGCTGACCGACCTCACGCGCCGCGGCAAGATCCCGCCGGGTTCCGCCTTTACCGGCATCCACACGCTCTACATCTCGCCGCTGAAGGCGCTGGCCGTCGATATCGAGCGCAACCTGACGAAGCCCGTCACCGAAATGGGCCTGCCGATCTCGATCGAGAACCGCACCGGCGACACGCCGAATGCCAAGCGTCAGCGCCAGAAGCTGAACCCGCCGGATATATTGCTGACGACACCGGAGCAGGTCGCCCTGCTTCTGGCAAACCGCGAAGCCGAGCGCTTCTTCAAGGACCTGAAATACGTCATCTTCGACGAGCTTCATTCGCTCGTCACCTCCAAGCGCGGCCATATGCTCTCGCTCGGCCTTGCCCGGCTGCGCCGGCTGGCGCCCGATCTGAAGACCATCGGTCTTTCAGCCACCGTGGCCGAACCCCTGGATCTGCAGAAATGGCTGGTGGCGCAGCAGGAGGGCAAGGAAAACCACGCCGGCCTCGTGCTTGTCGAAGGCGGTGCCAAGCCCGATATCTCCATTCTCGATACAGAGGAGCGCATCCCCTGGTCCGGCCATGCCGCCAAATATGCGATCCCGGATGTCTATCGACAGCTCATCGATCACAAGACGACGCTGCTTTTCGTCAATACCCGCTCGCAGGCCGAAATGCTCTTTCAGGAGCTCTGGACGGTCAACGAGGAAAATCTGCCGATCGCGCTCCATCATGGTTCCCTCGATGTTGCCCAGCGCCGCAAGGTCGAGGCCGCCATGGCTGCCAACCGGCTGCGCGCCGTTGTCGCCACCTCCACGCTTGATCTCGGCATCGACTGGGGCGATGTCGACCTCGTCATCCATGTTGGTGCGCCCAAGGGCGCCTCGCGCCTTGCCCAGCGTATCGGCCGCGCCAACCACCGCATGGACGAGCCGTCGAAGGCGATCCTCGTTCCCGCCAACCGTTTCGAGGTCATGGAGTGCCAGGCAGCGCTCGATGCGAATTACATCGGCGCGCAAGATACGCCCCCCGTCGGCCGCGGTGGACTCGATGTGCTTGCCCAGCACGTGCTCGGCATGGCCTGCGCCGAACCCTTCGACATGCTGGAACTCTATGATGAGATCACCAGCGCCTCGCCCTATGCCGATCTTCCATGGGAGACATTCGAGCGTGTCGTCGACTTCGTCGCGACCGGCGGCTACGCCCTGCGCACCTATGAGCGTTATGCCCGCATCCGCAAGACCAAGGAAGGCCGCTGGCGTGTCTCCAATCCGCAGGTCGCCCAGCAATATCGCCTGAACCTCGGCACCATTGTCGAGGATCCGATGCTGAACATCCGCATGGCCAAACGCGGCGACGGCGGCAGGCTTGGCCGTCCGGGTGCAGTGCTAGGCAAGGTCGAGGAATATTTCCTCGAACAGCTCGCCCCGGGCGATACTTTCATCTTCTCCGGCAAGGTGCTCCGCTTCGAAGGCATCCGGGAAAACGAGGCGCTGGTGAGCCAGGCCTATTCCTTCGATCCGAAAATCCCTTCCTATGCCGGCGGCAAGTTCCCGCTCTCGACCTACCTTGCCGATCAGGTCCGCTCGATGCTCGATGATCCCGACCGCTGGCACCGCCTGCCGGATCAGGTGCGAGACTGGCTCTCACTGCAGAAAGAAAAATCTCTCCTGCCGAAACGCGACGAGCTGTTGATCGAAACCTTCCCGCGCGGCAGCCGCGGTTACATGGTCATCTATCCCTTCGAAGGTCGGCTCGCACATCAGACGCTCGGCATGCTGCTTACCCGCCGTCTGGACAGGACAGGGGCTAAACCCCTCGGTTTCGTCGCAACGGATTATTCCCTTGCCATCTGGGGGCTTGAAGATCTCGGCCTGATGATCGCCAACGGCCGCCTCAGTCTTTCCGATCTCTTCGATGAGGACATGCTGGGCGACGATCTGGAATCCTGGCTGAATGAATCCTTCCTTCTGAAGCGCACCTTCCGCAATTGTGCCGTGATCGCAGGTTTGATCGAGCGGCGCCATCCGGGAAAGGAAAAGACCGGCCGGCAGATCACCGTCTCCGCCGACCTGATCTATGATGTGCTGCGCACCCACGAGCCCGATCACATCCTGCTGCAGGCAACACGGCAAGATGCTTCGACCGGTCTTTTGGATATTTCCCGCCTTGGCGATATGCTGAGGCGAATCAAGGGCCACATCACCCACCGGGCGCTGGATCATATTTCGCCGCTCGCCGTGCCGGTCATGCTGGAAATCGGCCGGGAATCGGTACCGGGTCAGGCTCATGACGCCCTGCTTGCCGAAGCCGCCGACGATCTGATCGCCGAGGCGATGGCATAAGAACTTGGCCTGAAACTTGGAATGACTGAAGTGATGAACCGCCTGGCGCTCGCGCGCGACATGACTGGCCTTGCCGCAATACCGGGCGTCGAAACCGCCATTCACGGTGTTGCGGCCGTCTGCGATCCGCTTGGCGCGCTCTATCTGCCGGATGCCGGCATTCTCGTCGTCTCCGACCTGCATCTGGAAAAAGGGGCGGCCTTTGCCCGCCGCGGCATGATGTTGCCGCCTTACGATACGCTGGTGACGCTCACCGTGCTCGCAGCCGTCATCTCCCGCTACGACCCGAAAATCGTCATTTCGCTCGGCGACAATTTTCACGACCGTGTCGGCTCGCGGCACCTGCCGGATGCCTTCCGCACCCTGATCGTCGAAATGGCCCGCGGCCGCGAATGGATCTGGATCAACGGCAATCACGACCCTGACGGCACCGTCGACCTGCCGGGCACCTGTTCGGACGAGCTATATTATGCCGGCCTGACCTTCCGTCATGAGCCGCGCGATGGCTTGCAGAAGGGTGAAATCGCCGGCCATCTGCATCCCGCAGCCACCGTCCGCCGCCGCGAAAAATCCGTTCGCCGTCCCTGCTTCGCCACGGACGGCGCCCGCCTGCTGATGCCCGCCTTCGGCGTCATGAGCGGTGGTCTCGACCTCGGCCACAAGGCTATGAAGGGTCTCTTCGACAAGGCGTCGCTGATTGCTCATCTGCTCGGGCGTGACAGGATCTATTCGGTCCGGTACGACAATTTGCGGGGCTGACACCTCCCCCTTTCCCACTGGGAGAAGGGAATAACTCAATTGCATCCCTGCAATTGCTGCTGATAGGTCCCGGCCATCCGCGCAAACTTCTGCGCCGTCTGCTGCAGCTGACCATTGTTGCGCCAGTCGCCGCGCTTGTATCCCGTCGGACCGGAATAATAGGCAAGGTAGAGACCATAGGCGTCGTTGAGCGGAATACCCGTCGCCTGGCTGTTGCTGTAGTGGTACCAGCCGATGAAATCGATCGCGTCGGCGAAGTTGGTACGCGTTGCGGCCCAGTTGCCGGTTTCGGACTGGTAGTGGTCCCAGGTCCCGTTCAGCGCCTGCGAATAGCCATAGGCCGTCGAAGGCCGCGTCCAGGGAATGAAACCGAAGAGTTTCGTGCGCGGCGGCCGCGCATAAGGCTGGAAGCCGGATTCGACATACATGGTCGCCATCAGGATTGGCACCGGCACACCGTATTTCTTCTCCGCACGCTCCGCAGCACCCTGCCAGCTTGTGAAGAGACCATCCTTCTGATCGAAGACGGCGCAGATATTTCTCGTCTGGCGGGGCGCTGTCGCGCAGCCGGCAAGCAGGGCCAGCCCGATGACCGCGAGCACGATACGAGTACGCATGCTACAAACCTCTCGTTTCCGAGAGATTACTAACTCGTAAACGTTAAAGAGCGGTTTTTATGCGAATACGAGATGTTCCGATGGCTTTTTACCAGGCCAGGGATTGGTGCCGTCCCGCAGCCAGAGCAGAGTGTCGAGCCAGAAGCCGGCGGCGTGGCGGGCGTGGAAAAGATCGAAATGTCCGATCTTCGGAAATCCAAGATCTTCAGGCATCAGCAGCACTTCTTCCACCTTTGCGTTGCGATAATGGGAAAGACCGCGCCTGATAGCGTGGACAGTCGCAATCTCATCATCGGTGACGGTGAGGCTCAGGATTGGTGCGTGAAAATTCTCAAAGGGCTTCGACGCACCGGCTCTTTCGGCAGCCGATGGATGAGGATCGATCCACCCCCGCTGGAACGCCCAGTCGAGCGCAACGCTCTTCGGAAGATCCTCGAGCCAGCCGAGACGCCGCCCCGGAAAATAGCCGAACAGCAAGGTCGCCGCTGGCATGAAAAGATGCCATTTCAGGAGCAGTCGCCAGCGGTGCGCGGGGGAATAATCTCGCCAGTTCCCATATTGCGCACCGACTGCAAGCATGCGCGTGATGCGGTCGGCATGCGCCGAAAGGCCGGGCAGAAAGCCGCCGATACTGTGTCCGACGACGAAAAGCGGCTGGCCGGGCCGCTGGCCATCCATGAAAAGCAGCGCCGCATCGAAATCCCGTTCACCCCAGTCCCGCCAGCGATAGCCGCAGCCGCGTAACCGTTCCGGGCGCGACAGGCCGATGCCGCGATAATCATAGGTCAGCACGTCAAAGCCGTGTTCGGCAAGAAAGCGCGCATAGTAGTGATAATAGTGTGCCGCGACGCCGGTTGCCGGATTGATGACGACGCTGCCATTGTTGCGGTCGCTGATTGCACTCCAGAGATGGCCGCGAAGTTCCACGCCGTCACGGCAGCCGATCGCGACAGCTTCCGCCTCCCGCGCAAGGTCGCTCTTCCTGGGTTTTCTTGCAGCCGGCATATATCTCTCCCTTGCCTGCACTTGGGGGACAGTAGGCGACAGCTGATATTGAGGATACTCACTAGTCGGTATACATTGCCGACATGGTCAAATCCGCTTCCGACACACGCGAACGCATCGTCGCCGCTGCGGCCAAACTGTTCTACAGCGAAGGCATCCGGGCCGTGAGCGTCGATGCCGTGGCGGAGAAAGCTGATGTCACGAAGCGGACCCTCTATTATCATTTCGACAGCAAGGACGACCTGATCGCCGCCTATCTGGAAACCCGAGACCAGCCCAATCTTGCGGTCTATCGGCGCTGGTTTGCGGAAACGGATGGGGATCTGGCGGCGAAGGTGAAGGGTATATTCGACAATCTGGCTCGCTCCGCCCGGCATCCGAAATGGAAGGGCTGCGGTTATCTCAGGACCTCGGCTGAACTTGCCAATATGCCCGGCCATCCCGCCATCAAGGTTGGTGCCGCGCATAAGAAGAATGTCGAGCAATGGCTCGCTGCTCTCTTCGAGGAGCAGCATCCTGTCGAGGCGCCAAAGCTCGCCCGCCAGGTCGTTTTGCTGCTTGACGGCTCCTTTGCCGCCGTACTCCTGCATCGCGATCCCACCTATATGGAAACAGCGGGCGAAGCGGCCGCAACCTTGGTGGCTGCAGCCGGTAAAGGCAAGTGATCAGACTGCCCTGACGGGCTCGTAGCGCAGGATCACTGCGCCGCTCTTCGTCACGGACGAGTCGAGCAGTTTCAGGGCCCGCTGTGCGTCCGCAGGCTTGAAATGCGGATTACCGCGGCCGAGAATAACGGGCACGAGGCAGATGCGAATTTCATCCACCAACCCCGCCTTCAGCATGGTATCGGCAAGTTCGGCGCTGCCGAAGATGAAGATCGTCTTGCCATCCTCTTCCTTCAGCCGCTTCAGTTCCGATACCGGATCATTGACGACGCGCGTATTGTTCCAGTCCGCCTTTTCCATGGTCCGCGAGACGGCGATCTTGGCGATGCCGTTCATATAGGCCTTGATCTTGTCTTCGCTCTCCGCGCTCGGCCAGTAGGCTGCCATGCCCTCATAGGTCTTGCGGCCGAAGACCAAAAGGTCGCCTTCCTCGCCGAACTGCTCGGCATATTTTTCGAGCTCCGGCCCCCAGGCCAGATTGTGGAACTCGATGTCCCACGGCTTCGTCCCTTCGAAGTAACCGTCCAGCGTCATCAGGTTCCAGACAACAAGCTTCCTCATCTCATCCTCCTTGGACTATGCTCTTCAAAACCAGTTGCTATAAACAACTGGTTTTGAAGCTAGCTTGACTGGTAGCAAAATGCAAGCGGTCTTAAGCAAGAAGAGTTTGAAGGGTGGCTGTGGCGGGTATCGGGACAAGCGTCCGCCCACCGGGCACGTCACCGTCCCCGAACGTTTGATAAAAGCCATTTGAAAGTCATCGCCGCCACGGCGGAACTCCGCCCGATCAATCCTTGCGGAAAATCAGGCTGGCGCCCCATCCCGTCAGCACGGCCAGCAGCACCGCAAAGCAGCCGTAGAAAATCGGTTGCTCATGCGCCGCGTCGGTAATCGTCTGCTCGATGCCCGTCTTGATGACGCGCAGCGGCTGCGATTTCTGCGTTACGAACTTCCCGCTCTTAAACAGATAGGCACGCACCGTATGCACGCCGTTCGGAATATTGGCCGGCAGCCGCAGGCTTGCCTTGAAGAGGTTGGAGGAGACGAAACGAACGCCGCTCGGATCGCGCTCGTAAAGCCCGCCCGACTGCTGCAGACGCCTGAAGGCGGTGCGGAATTCGTTGAGACTGTTGAAGTTGCCGGCAAAATCGATCGGCCGCAGCGGAATATGGTCGATGCCGATACCCTCTCCGGTCAGGTCGAGCGGCGTCGTGATGTCATCGATGGAGCGCGAACTCGACATCGAATAGGAATGCGGTACGTCGGCAAAGGTCATTGACGAGGTATTGATCCAGATGCCGAAGACCCGCTCCTTCTTGCGCACCGTGGCGTCTTCGCGCGGGCCTTCTAGAACCACGATGACATCATACTGGCCGATGGCGAGCAGCAGGTCGTCGGTATTCGTCACCGCGCCGAAAATCGTCAGATCCGCGCCGCGGAAATCGGAGGTAATGGCGATTTCGCTGGTGGAAGTGCCGATTTCCAGCCCCTCGCGCTCTGCCCGCGTCGTTCCCTGTCCGGGCAGCAGCACCTGTGCCCAGGCGGCGACAGGCATGAGAAGGGCAAGGAGCAGGAGGAGCCGAAGCATCAGTTCCCCATTCCCATGACCACCGAATAGATGTCTTCCGGTGTCACGACCAGTGCGACTGCAAGGCGCAGGCCGACGGCAAGAACCAGCAGGCCGAGCAGAGCGCGCAACTGTTCGCCACGCAGCCGCTGGCCGACGCGCACGCCATACTGCGCACCGATGACGCCGGCGAGCATCAGGAAGAAGGCGAGCACGATATCGACCGAATAGTTGGTCGCCGCCTGCACGATCGTCGTATAGGCGGTCACGAAGATGATCTGGAAGAGCGAGGTCCCGACGACCACATTGGTCGGGATGCGCAGCAGGTAGATCATCGCCGGCACCATGATGAAGCCGCCGCCGACACCCATCACAGAGGTGAGGATGCCGATCGAAAATCCGAGTGTCACGATCGGGATCACCGAGAGATAGATCTTCGATTTCTTGAATCGCACCTTCAGCGGCAGCTTGTGCACCCAGTGCTGATGGCCCGGTCGCCGTGGGGCAGGCGCTTCGTTACGGGCGGCACGGCGCATGGCGTTGACGCTTTCCCAAAGCATCAGCCCGCCGACCGTACCGAGGAAGACGACGTAAAGCAGGGAGATGAAGAGGTCGAGCTGACCGATGGCGCGCAGCAACGAGAAAATCCAGATGCCGACCGTCGCGCCCGAAAGACCGCCGACAAGCAGCACCGTACCGAGCTTCACATCCAGCGTACCGCGCCGGAAATGTGTGATCGCCCCCGATATCGAGGAAGCCACCACCTGGTTGGCGCCTGTCGCGACGGCGACGACCGGGGGGATGTTGTAGAAGATCAGGAGGGGCGTGATCAGGAAGCCGCCGCCAACGCCGAACATGCCGGACAGGAAACCGACGGCAGCCCCCATGCCGAGAATGATGAAGATGTTCACCGACAATTCTGCGATGGGCAGATAGATTGTCACAGCCGACCCCGATTATTGCCGCTCCTGCCGGGGCGGCACTCTCATGTCCCCATTCGAATGGCGCATCCTACTGTCAAATCGTTGCCAGAGGCTTTCGAAGGAAAAAAGCCATGGTCAGCTGGATGCGAGTCCCGATATGTCCCGCATAATCCGGCTTTTTTCAGGTTTTGTGACGGTCGGCGCGAAAGGTGCAAAGCCCTGCGGCAGGGTGCCGCCGGGTTGTCTTAGATGGCCTTGGCGCCTGGCTTGTTGCGCTCCAGAAGCGCCTTCACCGTCTCGTCATTGACCTTGCCGGTCGGCTCCTGGCCGATCGACTTCTGGAAGTTCTTGATGGCGGTCACCGTCTTGGCGCCCATCTCTCCGTCCGGCGGGCCGGCGTCGAATCCGTTATTGTTGAGGATCGCCTGGATGTTGCGGATGGCCTTCTTCATGTCGACGGTTGCCGTCTTCGGCGCAGCGCCGCTCGCCCATGCGTCCGGAATCTCGATGCCGTTCGCCTTGTTGTCGAGCGGCTGCGGCTTCCAGAGGTCGGCCTTGGCACGGGCGCGTTCGAGCTGGTCCGGCTTCATGGCATTCGCCACTTCGTCGCGCTTCTGAGCGGCGTCCTTGTCACCGGCCCTGGCGGCGATCGCAAACCACTTGTAGGATTCTTCCAGATCCGCCGGCACGCCATTGCCGCGGGCACAGAGGATGGCGAGGTTGAACTGGCTGTCGGTGATGCCGAGGTCGGCTGCCTTCTGGAACCATGAGGCGGCCGTCGCATAATCCTGCCGGCCGAGCGCGCCGGAGGCGTAGAGTACGGCGAGATTGTGCATGGCGCTGGCATTGCCCTGGGCTGCAGCCTGTTCGTAGAGGGCCTTGGCCTTCTGCACGTCGCGAGCGACGCCATTGCCCTTCTCATACATGCTGCCGAGACGGTACTGCGCCGGCGCAAAGCCCTTGTCGGCGGAAAGCTGGTACCAGCTCGCGGCCTGCTTCTGGTCGGCGGCAAGGCCGTTGCGGCCTTCGGTGTAGCGCGCCCCGATCTCGAAAAGCGCCAGCGCATCGCCGTTGCGTGCCGCGTCGGCGAGCGGCTGCGGCTGGATCGTGTCTGGAACGATGATGGAGGCAGCAGCAGGAGCTGCCAGCGTCGTTGCTGCCGGTGCGGCGGGCGCGTTCGGAACGAAGCCGGACGTCTCCTGTGCCGGTGCCTGGTCGAAGGATTCGGCTCCTTCGCCGTCAAGCGGCGCTGCATCGGTCAGGTGGTCGGGTCTCGCCGGCTGCGGCTCTGGGGGAGCGGCCGCCTCGGGAGATGTTGTCTCCGGCGTCATCGCCGGCACCTGAGCGCCGATTTCCGGCGCGGTTACTTCCGGCGCAATCGGCGCAGGGGCCGCCATGTTGGCTTGGGGCGTTTCGGTCGCACCGGTCAGGGCCGAGACTTCAGCCGGCGGCGGGGCCTTTTCGCCCGTCATCAGCGTCCGGGCAAGCGGGAAGGCCATGATGGCGAGCAGTACGGCGCCGACTGCCAGCAGGATCGGCCGGCGGAAGCGCGAGAAAGCGCCGCCCTTGCCGGCTTTTTCAGGCTTGGCGGCACGGCGCTCGGCGCGCGTCGCAGGCTTTGCGTTGCTGTCGATCTCCATGGCGGCAGCCTGCGCGGCGCGGCGCGCAGCGGCTATATAGTCGGCCCGATCGTTTTCGGTGGCCGGCTTGCCGCGCTGGGCGTTCTGGCTGGCGCGCACGCGCTCCAGGATCTTCTTCACATCAGGTGCGCCCGAGCCCGGTTCCAGCAGCTCGTTTGCCGCCTCAGTCGGTACCACGTCGACGGGATCGATCGACGGAGCGGGATCGATGACTGTGCGCTCGGTGACCGCCTTTTCTTCCGTCTTGCGCGCTGGCATCAGCTTGCGGCCAAGGCTTGCGAGCAGGCTGCCTTTGGCGGGAACGACTGGCTTTTCCAGCTGGCTGGTAGCGTCGATGGCGATCGCGCTGGTGCTGTCGGCCAATGCCGCTTCCGGCATACGCGGCGCCGCCTCTTCGGCGATGGCGGCCGTGCGCAGCACAGGCGAAGCCTTCGGCGCCTGCATCACCGGAGCTTTAGCCGGCTCCCGGGCTGCATCGACCAGTGCGTAGGGATCGACGTCGAAATCGACTTCCGCCGCCGGTATCCGGGCGGCCGGGCGAACCCGCTCTTCCATCGTATCCAGCCGGTCGGCAATATGCACCAAAGTCTCGTGCAGAGCTTGGAAGGTCTTGTGGGTGCGTTCTTCGCCGTCGCGGCTCAGATCTTCGAGATGCCGCAGATCTTCGGCAAGCGCGACCAGGGCCGACATGTCGGCTGCTGCAGGCGCAGCGCCCTGCGCTCCGCCATTGCGCGAATAAGCATCGACCACCGCTTCTGCCGCCTGCCGCGCTGCCTCGATGATATATTCGTCGTTCGTCGCGATATAATCCTCGATCGCGCCCATGCGGCGGTCGAGATTTGCCGACACTTCGGCGCTTTCGCGTGGTGCGCTCAAGAGTTCGGAGAGATTGGCGATCTGATCTTCGAGGTTCTTCAGCGCGCGCGTGTCAGTCGGCGCGGCCGCCGTGCTTTCTTCGAGCCGCGCGGCGATGTCGCTGAGCCGCCCTTCGAGACGCTGAAAGGCGCTGTCGTCGATAACAGGTGCCGGGGCGGGGCGGATTTCCATCTCGTCGATGCGGCGTGCGAGATAGTCGAGCCGCTTGGCGAGCGCATCATTGACCGAGCCACTTTCCAGCGCATCGATCTTGCGGGAGATGTCGGAAAGCGTGCCGGTCAGGTCCGGCTGCGGCGCGGCCTTCTGCGTGCGTTCGAGCAGATAGGAAAGGTGCTCAAGCCGCTCGTCGAGACGTGAAGTCGCTTCGGTATTGGCGAGGTCTTCAACGCGCGCCGTCAGCGCTTCCAGCCGGCCTGCCATGTCGTCGGCTGGACCGGGCCGGCTCATAGCGGCGCGTCCCATCAGCTCGATCTGGTCGCCAAGTGCGGAAAGGCGGTTTTCCAGCCGCTGCATCAGTGCCGGGTCGTTACCCGTGGCAGTGCGTCCACTGGCGGCGATCGCGCGGCTGATTTCGTCGAGCCGCGTGTCCATGGCGGCGAACTGTTCGGACATGATCCGGTCGTGCGGCTGGATCATGTTGCCGAATTGCTCGACGGCCGAAGCAATCGCGATGAGTTTGTCTTCCAGCGCACGAACGGCCGGACTTTCGCCCATGCCGCCGAGATGCCGCTTGATGTCGTCAAGCCGGTAGGCGAGCGACACGAGCTCTCCCTGCAGTCCGGCCGTGTCGAGCTCTGCCAGGCGGTTTTCCACATTGTCCCAGCGCTGTTCCATGTGGCGCATCGAATCTTCGCGCGCCAGCCCGTCCATCAGCGAACGCAGCTCCTCGAATTCGTTGCGCAGGCCGGTAGCCTCCGGTCCGGCCGAGCGGCTGGTGAGCTGCGCAATGCTCTGTGACAGACGACCCATGTCGGCGCGGATGTCGTCGGCGAAATGCCGGTCCTGCGCGCCGGTCTTGATCTCGCGCAGTTCCGTGCGTAGCGCATTCATCTCGCGCGTGACACCTTCGGAAATATCGCGCTTCAGGTCCTGCCGCAGATTGACGAGCGCCTGGGCGATTTCGGTCATCGTATCGTCGGAGGCGCGGAAGGCGGGTGCCGCCGGCTGCGGCGCCGGAGAGCGCTGCGGGGCAGGCGCGAGAGCCGGTTCACGCAGAAGGGCCGGTGCCGCTTCGCGCGTATAGGCGCGCTCGCGGTTCTCTCTGGTAGCGTCGAGCGCGCGCTGGCGCTGGCGGATTTCCGCAAGCGGATCGGCCGCGCGCGGCGCATAGGGACTGGCGTAGGGATCGCGTTCGGGCGTCGGATTGCGGGGCCGCTGTTCGCGCCCGCTGCCCATCAGGCCCTCGATCCGCGCCTCCAGCCCTTCGATGGTGCGGTTCAACGCGTCGAGCGAGGTCCTGTCGGAATGCCGGGAAGAATGTGATCGCGATCCGTTCATGTTCTTGCTCGCTTCGATTGCCCGATCTGGGCCCGATCATTGCTTGTTCCGAAGCGTACCGGGGCACACGTCGGAGAGCGCCATCCATAAGGAAATAGTCAATTAGACTTTCCTCAAGCTGGATAGACTTTTTGGCGGCACTCCTGAAACGCGAGACAAAGAAAAGGAATGCAGATCGCCAATGCTCACCGAGCACCTTTTACGAAACGTGGTAAAGAACTCGTTAACCCGGATGAGAATTTTTTAACTTTTGCTTTTTTGGCGCGTTTCCACTGATGGAAATCGTCAGATCGGCCGTTTGTACTGCAGCTCGATCTTCACGCCTTCGGGGCCATAGACGAAGACCTGGCCGAGATCGGTTTCCGGAATATCGTAATATTCGTGGCGATAGCCGCTCGCCTTGATGCGAGCGAGCGCCGGTTCGAATTCGAAGAGGCTGAAGGCCACATGGTTGAAGATGCCGGGCGAAAAGTCGCCTTCGCGCTCCGTCAGGCTCAGATGGATCACCGGCTGGTCGTCGAGATAAAGCCAGTGGCCCGGCGTGGAAAAGGGTGGCCGATAGCCTTCCTTCACGCCGAGAATGCTTTCCAGAAAGCCCATCATGACAGGCGCATTGCGGGTATCGATCGTCACATGGTCCAGGCGCAGCATCGTTCCCTCCCGAGCTTTCGAAGCCAGTCAGATCCTACCGGTTTCAGCGCCTTCGGGAAAGCGCATATGCCGCGCCGGCCGGATCAGAAACTTTCCGTCCAGGGCCGCAGTTCCACCTCCTGCGACCAGGCGCTGCGGTGCTGCAGCAGCACGCCGATATAGGACTGCGCGATCGCATCGGGCGAAAGCGTACCATCAGGCTTGTCTTCCCGGTCGGGTCTCACTGCCGATCGTACCCCGCCATCGATGATGAAATGCGCCACATGGATGCCGAGCGGCCCGAGTTCACGGGCGGCACTTTGGGCCAGCCCGCGCAGAGCGAATTTTCCCATGGCGAAGGGCGCCGATTGCGCATAGCCCTTGATGCTGGCCGTCGCCCCCGTCAGCAGGATCGCGCCACGTCCCCGCGGGATCATGCGTTTTGCCGCCTGCTGGGTTACGAGGAAGCCGCCGAAGGCGCTTGTGGCGATTGCCTGTTCCACCTCAATAGGATCCATTTCGGCAATCGGCCCGCGCACCCGGCCGCTGGCATTGTAGACCACAATATCAGGCTCGCCGATCTCTGCATCCACGCGCTCGAACAGCGCCGAAACCGCCGCCGGTTGTGCGGCATCGGTGGCGAAGGCCTTGGCTCCGGTTTCCTCAATCAACGGCCCGAGCTTGCCGATATTGCGCGCCGCAAGGCCCACTTTCACGCCGCGCTCTGAAAGCATGCGGGCAAGCGAGCCGCTGATGCCGGAACCGGCGCCGACGATCAGCGCGCTGCGATAGGGAAACTCGGCCATGATCTTCTCCTTCAGGATGAGCCTTTTGGAGAGGTAGGCAGTCGCTGCCCGTCAAAAAACCGCTGGCCGGAAATATTTCATTGTTCGGGCGTGTCAATCGAAAGCCCGCAGATGCGCGAGAGATAGGCAAGCGGCAGGCCCGTTTCCGCCGCCCAGCGGTTGAAGGTCTGCTGGATCAGCTGCTGGTCCTTCTTGCCGGTTCCTGATAAAGTCAGCGGCACGCCCGCATCCCTCAGGCAGGCCAGCACATCAGTGGTCATGATGAAGCAGTCGCGGCCGATGCCGCGCAGGAAATATTGACCCGTGGCTCCGCCCAGCCGGCTGCCGCGCTTGGTGAGCAATTCGAGCAGGCCGATATGATCCTCACGCGGCCAATCGGCGAAGAAGGCGCCGGCGCTGCCGGCCTCGTTCGCAAGCTCGCGCACGAAGGCCGCATTGGCGCGTACCGACATGATCTTCGCGCCGTTCTTGACGATGCGGTCATCACCAGTCAGATCATGCCAAAATTCGTCGGGAGCGATGTTGAGGGCGGCAGGATCGAAGCCATCGAAAGCCTCTTCGAAGCCCTGCCATTTATTGTCGATGACCTTGTGCACGAAGCCGCTGTAGAAGATGCGCCGGGTCATCTGAGAAAGAATGCGGTCATCGGGCAGAGCGCGCAGCGCCTCATGATCAGGCATGGCCGGCAGCATCGCTTTCAGCGCATCGGCTCCGCCTTTTCTCTCTTCTGCACGGCGCCGTATGATATCGAAATCGCTCAAGGCCTGGCTCCCCGAATGGACTTTGCTTGCGCAAGCCTATTCCGGGAGCTGTCCTGCCTTCAAGCGGTTAGCTCAGGCTGCTACGGTTTCGCGCACCTCATCTAAGAGGAAATGCACGATCAGATAATCGATCTTGTAATGCCGCCCGCTATCGCTGACTTTCTCCTCGCTGCCGCCATCGGCAGGGTGCCAGGGATGATAGTGCGGGTTGGTGGCGATCAGTGTCACCGCCTTGCCGGCGTAGGGACCTTCGCCCGGCCGGAACCGCATCTCTGCCAGCGGCCAGATGCGTTCGTAGGTTTCCATGGGAATACGCACTCTCAGCGCCTTGCGCAGAACCGGAGGCTCGTCATGCGCAACAAGCCGTTCGCCGTTGACCGGCTCGACTGTTATGGGCTCGATGGTCACTTCCTCCGCCGTATCGAAAATGGAATTGAACTCCGCAGGCCACGCTCTCTTCATGAAACAGCTCCTCCCAGGCTTCTCCAAAGTCGCAAGAGGAGTGTAGCGCGCTTAGCCGGAGAAGCAACGCACTATTCCCGCTGAGGCGAAATGGCGCTGCATGGTTGGCCCTCTCCACGCACTTCACAAAATTGCGCGCATCCGGAATTTGACGTTTACGCAAACGTCAATATTTTGTAAGAGAGTCTCAAGGCCGGAGCGATCCGGTTGCCGAATTGGAGGAATTCGAACGATGCCAATCTACAAGGCCCCGGTGAACGACACGCTCTTCGTGCTCAACGATGTGCTGGGTCTGGAGCGCTACAACAATCTCCCGGGTTTTGCCGATACCACGCCTGACATGGTGGAGGCCATTCTGGGCGAGGCGGCGAAGGTAGCCGAAGAAGCCCTGTTCCCCCTCAATTATTCCGGTGATCAGGAAGGCTGCCTGCGCCACGACGATGGCACGGTCTCGACGCCGAAAGGTTTCAGGCAAGCCTATCAGGCCTATCGCGAAGGCGGCTGGATCGGCCTTGCCGTGCCGGAGGAATTCGGTGGCCAGGGTTTGCCCTACACGTTGCACGCTGCCGTTGGCGAATATACCTCGGCCGCCAATATGTCGCTGATGATGTATCCGGGTCTGACGCAGGGCGCTATCGCTGCGATCCTCGTCCACGGCACCGACGAGCAGAAGAGCACATACCTGCCGAAGATGGTGGACGGCAGCTGGTCCGGCACCATGAATCTCACCGAGCCGCATTGCGGCACCGATCTCGGCATGCTGCGTACCAAGGCAGTACCGCAGGCGGATGGCAGCTACAGGATATCAGGCCAGAAGATCTTCATCTCTGCCGGCGAGCATGACCTGGCCGACAACATCATCCACCTGGTGCTGGCTCGCATCGAAGGCGCGCCTGAGGGCACCAAGGGCATCTCGCTCTTCATCGTTCCGAAATTCCTTGTCGGCAAGGACGGCGCGCCGGGCGCCCGCAATGCCGTCTCCTGCGGTGCCATCGAACACAAGATGGGCATCCACGGCAACGCCACCTGCGTCATGAACTACGACGAGGCGACTGGCTTCCTGATCGGCGCCGAAAACCGCGGCCTCAACGCCATGTTCGTGATGATGAACGAGGCCCGCCTGATGGTCGGCCTGCAGGGCATCGCCATTTCCGAGATCGCCTATCAGAACGCCGCCAATTACGCCCGCGATCGCATCCAGGGCCGCTCGCTGTCTGGCGTGAAGGCGCCGGACAAGAAGGCCGATCCCATCATCGTCCATCCCGATATCCGCCGCTCGCTGATGACCATCCGCGCCTTCAATGAAGCCGGCCGCGCCTTCCTGCTCTGGACCGCGCTCAAGTCTGATATCGCCCATCGCGCCACCGACGAGAAGGAGCGCCAGACGGCCGACGATATTCTCGGCCTCGTCACCCCGATCCTGAAGGGCGTGATGACCGACAAGGGCTTCGATCATGCCGTCATGGCCCAGCAGGTCTTCGGCGGTCACGGCTATATCGAAGAGCACGGCATGAGCCAGTATGTGCGCGATGCCCGCATCGCCATGATCTATGAGGGGGCGAACGGCATCCAGGCGCTCGATCTCGTCGGCCGCAAATTGGCGCTGAACGGCGGCCGCGCCGCCATGGCGCTCTTCAAGGAGATCGGCGATTTCTGCGAGGAAAACCGCAATGACGAACAACTGAGCTTCTTCACCAAGCACCTGAAAAAGGGCTTGAACGACGTGCAGGGTGCGACCATGTGGTTCATGCAGAATGCCATGGCCAAGCCAGACAATGCCGGTGCCGGCTCCACCGATTACATGCACCTCTTCGGCCTCGTCGTTCTCGGCTATATGTGGGCGCGCATGGCAAGAGCCGCCAATGAACGCCTTGCCGCCGGCGACGCCAGGGAGGACTATCTGAAGAACAAGCTGATCACGGCGAAATTCTTCATGGAGCGCGTGATGCCGGAAACCGCATTGCGCAGGGCCCGCATCGAAACCGGCGCCGACACGATGATGGAACTCGCCGCCGAAGCGTTTTGAGCCATTTCTCCCTCCCCTTGTGGGGAGGGTTGGGGGTAAGAAGCGGTCGGCACAGCCGACGAAACGATCCAGTGGATCGTTTCGAGCGCCGAACGCCCTGAGTTTAAGCGAAGGGCTGGGTAGTCTTCGCAGATTTCAAAGGCGCGTCCGCGCCGCCAGGGAGATGAGACAATGACCGAGGTTTTCATTTACGACCACGTCCGCACGCCCCGCGGCCGCGGCAAGAAGGATGGCTCGCTCCACGAAGTGCCCTCCGTGCGCCTGGCGGCAAAGACGCTGGAGGCGATCCGCGACCGCAACGGTCTTAACACCGAAATTGTCGACGACATCATCATGGGCTGCGTCGATCCGGTCATGGATGCCGGCGCCGTCATCCCCAAAGCTGCTGCCTTCGAGGCCGGATATTCGACGAAAGCACCCGGCATGCAGATCTCCCGCTTCTGCGCCTCCGGCCTCGATGCCGTGAATTTCGGCGCCGGCAAGATCGCGCAGGGCGCTGACGATATCGTCATCGCCGGCGGCGTCGAAAGCATGTCCCGCGTCGGCCTCGGCATGTCCGGTGGTGCCTGGTTCATGGATCCCTCCGTCAATTTCCCGGCCTATTTCATGCCACAGGGCGTTTCGGCCGATCTCATTGCCACCAAATACGGCTTCTCCCGTGACGACGTCGACGCCTATGCCGTCGAAAGCCAGAAGCGCGCGGCAAACGCCTGGAACAACGGCTGGTTCAAGAATTCCGTCATCCCGGTAAAGGATCAGAATGGCCTGACCATCCTTGCCCATGACGAGCACATGCGCCCCGGCACAGATATGCAGGCGCTCGCCTCCCTCAATCCCTCCTTCCAGATGCCCGGCGAAATGGGCGGCTTCGAGGCCGTCGCCATCCAGGCCCATCCGGAAGTCGAGCGCGTCAACTATGTCCACCATGCCGGCAATTCCTCCGGCATCGTCGATGGCGCCGCTGCCGTTCTCCTCGGCTCTAAAGCCGGTGGCGAGAGCATGGGCCTGAAGCCCCGCGCCCGCATCAAGGCCTTCGCCAATATCGGCTCCGACCCGGCGCTGATGCTCACCGGCCCGGTTGATGTCACCGAAAAGCTCCTGAAGCGCACGGGTATGACGCTTGCCGATATCGACCTCTTCGAATTGAACGAAGCCTTCGCCGCCGTCGTGCTGCGCTACATGCAGGCTTTCGACATCCCGCACGACCAGATCAACGTCAATGGCGGGGCAATCGCCATGGGCCATCCGCTCGGCGCGACCGGCGCCATGATCCTCGGCACCGTACTGGACGAACTGGAGCGCCGCGATCTCAATACCGCTCTGGTCACCCTCTGCATCGGCGCCGGCATGGGCACGGCAACCATCATCGAACGCGTTTAAGGGAGAGAGACGATGAGCTACACCAACTTCACCGTCGAGACCGATGCGGACGGTATTGCCCTGGTCACCTGGGACATGCCCGGCAAGTCGATGAACGTCTTCACCGAAGAGGTGATGAACGAGCTCGATGCCATCATCGATGCGACGGTCGCCGACAGCGCCGTCAAGGGCGTGGTCATCACCTCGGGCAAGTCCTCCTTCTCGGGCGGTGCCGATCTCTCGATGATCAAGTCCATGTTCACACTCTACCAGCAGGAGAAAGCCGCAAATCCTGACGGTGCGGCACAGAAACTCTTCGATCTGGTCGGCCGCATGACCGGCCTGTTCCGCAAGCTCGAAACCTGCGGCAGGCCCTGGGTTTCCGCCATCAACGGCACTTGCATGGGCGGCGCACTGGAAATGTCGCTCGCCTGCCATGGCCGCGTGGCCTCCAACACCAAGAGCGTCAAGATCGCCCTGCCGGAAGTCAAGGTTGGCATTTTCCCAGGCGCCGGCGGCACGCAGCGCATCTCGCGCCTGACCGATGCCCAGTCCGCCTTGCAGATGATGACGACGGGCCAGTCGCTGAACGCCTCGCGCGCCAAGGCCATGAACCTCGTCCATCAGGTGGTCGAGCCGGATCAGCTCATTCCGGCTGCCAAGCAGATGATCAAGGATGGCCTGAAGCCCGTCGCCCCGTGGGACGAAAAGGGCTTCAAGGTGCCCGGCGGCGGCATCTGGACGCCTGCGGCAGCCCAGCTCTGGCCGGCAGCGCCGGCGATCCTGCGCCGCGAAACATCAGGCAATTATCCCGGCGCGCTCGCCATCCTGAAATGCGTCTATGAAGGCCTGCAGGTTCCCTTCGACACCGCGCTGAAGATCGAGCAGCGTTATTTCACGCAGGTGCTGCAGACCACCGAAGCCTTCTCTATGATCCGTTCGCTCTTCATCTCCATGCAGGAGCTCAACAAGGGCGCCCGCCGCCCGGCCGGTGTGCCGAAGATGGAACTCAAGAAGGTCGGCGTCGTCGGCGCCGGCTTCATGGGCGCCTCGATCGCCTATGTCACGGCCGCCGCTGGCTTCGAGGTCGTGCTGATCGACCGCGATATCGAGGCTGCCACAAAGGGCAGGGGCGTTGGCGAAGGCCTCGTCAAGGATTCCGTCGGTAAGGGTCGTCTTACGCAGGAAGAGGGTGCAGCACTTCTCGCCCGCCTTACACCCTCCGCCGACTACGCCCATTTGAAAGATGCCGATCTCGTCATCGAAGCCGTTTTCGAGGACCGCGCCGTCAAGAAGGCCGTTATCGAACAGGTCGAAGCTGTCATCCCGGAAACCACCATCTTCGCCTCCAATACCTCGACGCTACCAATCACGGGGCTCGCGGAAAGTTCCAAGCGCCCGGAACAGTTCATCGGCGTGCATTTCTTCTCGCCGGTCGAAAAGATGATGCTGACCGAGGTTATCCTCGGCAAGAATACCGGTGACCGGGCGCTTGCTGTGGCCTTGGACTATGTCGCCGCCATCAAGAAGACGCCTATCGTCGTCAACGATGTCAGGGGCTTCTTCGTCAACCGCTGCGTCTTCCGCTATATCCACGAAGCCTATGACATGCTGATCGAAGGCGTGCCGGCGGCGATGATCGAGAATGCAGCCAAGATGGCCGGCATGCCGGTCGGCCCACTGTCGCTGAATGATGAAGTAGCGATCGATCTCTCGCAGAAGATCCTCAAGGCAACGGTCGCCGATCTCGGCCCCAAGGCCGTCGACGAGCGCCACCTTGCGCTCATCAATAAGCTGGTGGACGAGCTCGACCGCCGCGGCCGCAAGAACGGCAAGGGTTTCTATGAGTATCCGGCCAAGCCCGCCAAGAAATTCCTCTGGCCGGAGCTGAAGACCCTCTATCCGCAGAAGCCGGCCGATGAGAGCGACGTCAACACCCTGAAGCAGCGCTTCCTGGTCACGATCGCGCTCGAAGCCGCCCGTACCATGGAAGAGGGCATCGTCACCGATCCCCGCGAAGCCGACGTCGGCTCCATCCTCGGCTTCGGCTTCGCGCCCTACACGGGCGGTGCGCTCAGCTATATCGACGGCATGGGCACAAAGGCCTTCGTGGAGCTCGCCGAAAAGCTGGCCTCCAGCTATGGCGACCACTTCAAGCCGACGCCGCTCTTGAAGGACATGGCCGCCAAGGGCGAAACCTTCTACAGCCGTTTCGATCCCTATCCGGCCGCTGACAAGGCTGCATAATTGGTGAGGCGCCGCGGCTCGTAAGGGCCGCGGGCGGCGCTCTCACATTCCCTCCATCTCTGGCTGGGCTTGAGCGGCGAATCCTGCTGCAAACGCACGAAAAGCCAACTCAAAACACTTAGCCATTGCGCTAAGTATCGGATCCTGATACTTAGCCTTATGGATTACTATTCACATCAACTCGACAGCATCTTCCTGGCACTGGCCGATCCCACGCGCCGCGCCGTCATCGGTCGGTTGGGCACCGGTCCGGCTAGCATCAGCGACCTTGCAAAGCCTTTCGACATGGCCTTGCCGTCCTTCATGAAACACATCCACCTTCTGGAAGAGACAGGCCTGATCGAAACGAGAAAGCAGGGCCGCGTGCGCACCTGCACGCTTGAAAAGAAGCGTTTCGCGATGGTCGAAGGCTGGCTTTCGGCTCAGCGCGCCATCTGGGAAGCCCGCACGGACAGGCTCGAAGCTTTCGTTACTGCCACGCAATCGAAGGAGGAAAAACCCTAATGAATGTCCCGGTGAACACTCAACTGAATCCGGATCTCGATCTGACCATTTCGCGCATCATCAAGGCACCGGTGGCCACTGTCTGGAGCGCCTGGACCACGCCGGCAAAATTCGAAAAATGGTGGATCCCAGCGCCGGCGCTCTGCCGTGTCGCCGCCATGGAAATCAAACCCGGCGGCGCCCTCGTAACCGAGATGAGTGAGGATGGCGGCCCCTTCGAGCCGCATCTCAGCGCCTGTTTCCTCGATGTTCAGGAAGGCCGGCGCCTCATTTTCACCAATGCGCTCCTCGGCGGCTGGCGCCCCGCGCCGACCCCTTTCATGACAGCCATCATCACCTTCGCCGACCATCCCGAAGGCACCGATTACAACGCCGTCGTCATGCATAAGGACAAGGACACCCGCAACACGCATGTGGAGTTGGGCTTCTACGACGGCTGGGGCACGGTCGCCGAGCAATTGGCGAAGCTCGTGGAGAAATAAAGAATGTTCATGCCCGGCGTAGCAGCCAGGCTAGAGCAGTTAACCGGTGACGGTGGGGAATGCAGGCGATACGAAGTCTCCTAACCCGCCAGCCGGCGATCCGTTGTCTGGCCCTCGTCGAACATTTCGCTCAGCATCTCAAGGATCACATGGACCTTCTCGGATTTGACCGAGTAGTAGATCGTCTGCGCATCGCGCCGCGTTTTGACGAGGTCTCTGCTGCGGAGCTTGGCAAGGTGTTGAGAGAGTGCCGATTGGCTGATTCCGATAATATCGGCGAGGTTGTTGACCGCCACCTCGCGCTCGGCAAGCGTCTTCAGCATCCGCAGTCGATGAGCGTTCGCCATGACCAGCAGCAGGTCGGCTTTCTTTTCAAAACTATCTGTATTCATTGCTTTCCCTTCACAATTTAGCGGACGGCAATTTATATGACTAATTAAGAATTGTCTTAAGAGTATGGCCGGGAACAAATTTTTCCCCTGCTTTTACGAGGTTTCCCGATAGACCGCGTTCTGTGCCGCAACTGCGCGGCGCCGAATTCGCATTTGATCAGTCATCCGGTTCAGAAATCTCCTGCGAGCGCCTATATGCCTGTCAGGAATCATGACAAGAAGCGTGCGGGGCACACTTCAGTTTAAGCGATGGAATCATGAAGAAGATCGGTTTTCTCTCGTTCGGGCATTGGACGCCCTCGCCGCAATCCCAGACGCGCTCGGCAGGCGATACGCTGCTGCAGTCGATCGATCTTGCCGTTGCCGCCGAGGAGCTTGGCCTGGACGGCGCCTATTTCCGCGTCCACCATTTTGCTCGTCAGCTTGCTTCGCCATACCCGCTGCTCGCGGCCGTCGGCGCCCGGACCAGCCGCATCGAGATCGGTACCGCGGTCATCGACATGCGCTACGAGAACCCGCTCTACATGGCTGAAGATGCCGGCGCGGCCGATCTGATTTCCCGCGGACGCCTGCAACTGGGCATCAGCCGCGGCTCGCCCGAGCAGGTCATCGATGGCTGGCGCTATTTCGGCTACAACCCGCCGGAAGGCCAGAGCGATGCCGATATGGGCCGCCGCCATGCCGAGGTCTTCCTGGAAGTGCTGCGGGGCGAAGGCTTCGCCGAGCCCAATCCGCGGCCGATGTTCCCCAATCCCCCCGGCCTGCTGCGGCTCGAGCCGCATTCGGCTGGTCTGCGTGAGCGCATCTGGTGGGGCGCAGGCTCGAACGCTACGGCAGTCTGGGCCGCCAAGCTTGGCATGAACCTGCAGAGTTCGACGCTGAAGGATGACGAGACGGGCGAAGCCTTCCATATCCAGCAGGCCAAGCAGATCCGTGCTTATCGCGAGGCCTGGAAGGAAGCCGGCCATCAGCGTGAGCCGCGCGTTTCCGTGAGCCGCAGCATCTTCGCGCTGGTGAACGATCGCGACCGCTCCTATTTCGGCTATGGCAATGAAGGGCAGGACAAGGTCGGTTTCATCGACGAGAATACGAGGGCAATCTTCGGCCGTTCCTATGCCGCCGAGCCCGATGCTCTCATTGAGGAGCTTAAGAAGGACGAGGCGATCGCCGAGGCCGATACGCTCCTGCTTACCGTCCCCAACCAGCTCGGCGTGGAATACAATGCCCACGTCATCGAATCGATCCTGAAATACGTCGCGCCGGCACTCGGCTGGCGCTGATCGCATCCTGCGATGGCATATAGCATGTCGCGCAAAAATGTGCGCGATCTTGCGATAGCGACTTGCGAAAACAAGAGCTTAAAGCGTGGCAGATCTGAAGGATCGCGACACGCCTTAAGCCGTCGCCGCCTCCTTTGTCGCGCGCATCACCATCAGCCCGGCAAGGCTGACGAGGACGATGGCGGTTGCGTAGATGTCTGTGGTCATGCCGTAGCCGATTGACTTGACGAGGAAGCCGGCAAGGATTGCCGGCAGGCTGAAGGCGAGATAGCTCTGAATATAGAAGGCCGAAAGCAGGCCGGCCCGTTCTTCCGGCTTGGCAAGTGGCATGATCGTGCCGATTGAGCCGAGGAAATTGGTGCCGAAACCGGCGCCCGTCAAAAGCGTGCCGACGAGCAGTAGCGGGACATTGGCAAGATGCACGCCTGCGACGACCGTTGCGATGCCCAATGTTTGGGAGGCGACTCCGAAGATGAGATTGGCTTTCGGGCTGCGGTTGCGGCGCAGGAAGACGGCGATTGCGCCCGACAGCATCAGCGCTGCCACGACCGCGCCACCCGTCAGCGGCGCGCGGCTGCCGGTGGTCGAAGCGACCAGGGATGGCACAAGCGACAGGTAGAAGCCGCCGAGCGTCCAGTTGGCGATATTGATCGGCGTCACCAGCGACAGCGGCTTCTTCACCTGCTGCGGAATGAAAATCGTCGGCTTCAGCGAGTTGAAGACACCGGGCCGCGTGCCGCCTGTCTCTCGCGTCAGCCACAGCGCAACGGCCTGCACGGCAAAGGCAGCAAGCAGCAGGGCATAGACGAGATGCAGCGGCTCGGGTCCATACTGGATCAGCGCGCTGGTGCCGATGGCGCCGATCGCCATGCCGGAAAGCGGTGCGAGCGAGTTGACGATCTGCCCCTTTGCCCGGTCGATATCGACAAGGGCGGCACCCAGCGAAGCGCCGGCGATGCCGGTCGCAAGCCCCTGTACGATACGAGCTGCGATCAGCCATTCCGGCCCGCTGGCAATGGAAAACAGCGCCATGGCGATGATTTCGAGCACCAGTGCGCCGAAAATGACGGGCCGCCGTCCGAGATGATCGGAGATGGAGCCGGCAATCAGCAGGGCTGCGAGCAGTGCGAAGGCGTAGACTGCGAAGATCACGGTGATCAGGATGGGAGAAACGGCAAAGCTCTCCTGATAGATACGATAGAGAGGCGTCGGCGCTGCTGATGCGCCGAAGAAGATCGCAAGCGTCAGAGCGTGGAAGCCCATGGGCGACGAATTCTTGATGGATTCGGAAGCGGCGACCATATAAGCTCCTTAAGGCTAAGTTATTGCGTTAGCTCTATCTAGGAGATGTAAGGCCTAAAAGCAAATAATTTGCGTTTATGAGTGCATGAAAGTTTCTGAACTGTTGGCCGCGGTTTTGCACCCGGAATTGCGTAAAAAGGGCCTGAAGCGTGCTAGGCGAATCTGAAAGATCGCAGCACACTTCAGGCGGATAAGGTTGGTTCGAAATGGCAGTGAAAGAGAATATCCGTCCGGGTGGCAGAAGCGCGCGTGTCCAGGCTTCCGTGCATGCCGCGGTGCGTGACCTCCTCGTAGAGATGAGCCGTGCAGAGATCACCGTGCCGCTGATCGCTGCGCGTGCAGGCGTGACGCCTTCCACCATCTATCGCCGCTGGGGTGACCTGCAGGAATTGCTGGCCGACGTTGCGGTGGAGCGCCTGCGCCCCGATATGGAGCCGGCCGATACCGGTACCGGCGCCGGTGATCTGGAGGCCTGGGCCGAGCAATATGCCGAAGAAATGTCTTCCGGTCCTGGCCGTGAATATATCCGCGATGTGCTCTCCGCCCAGACCGGCGACAATGCCAACAAATGTTGCAACTTCACCCGTCAGCAGATCGAGGCGATTGCCGGTCGGGCGAAGGAGAGGGGCGAGGCGTTCCCCGATGTCGATGCAGTGATGGATCGCGTAGTCGCCCCCATCATGTACCGTATCCTGTTCGGCGATGCCCCGACCGCCGCCCCCGTCCAGGAGCTTGTCGGCCACGTCTTCGGCCGGCGCAAGGCAGCCTGATCTTCACTCCGCGGCGGTGCGCTTCAGGCCGGAAATCTGGGTGATATAGGCGCGAAGTGCCGCCGGCCGCACCGGCTTGTGCTGAACGGCAATGCCATGCTTCTCCGCCTCGGCGCGCACCTCCGGCGTCCTGTCGGCAGTGACGAGCAAGGCCGGAATATCGACACCGAAATGCTGCCGCAGATGCCGGATCGCTTCGACCCCGGTCCCGTCGGCAAGATGATAGTCGGCAATGACAAGATCGGGCGGCTGACGCATCGAGAGCGCCTGGACAACGGAAAGCGAATCCGCCGCCTGCGTATCGCAGCCCCATCCGTCGATCAGCAGCCGCATGCCTTCGAGGATCTTGGTTTCGTTGTCGATGCAGAGGATGCGCAATCCTTTTAGCGGCTGGGCCGTGCGGTCGACGGGAACGACGGCTGTTGCTGCGTCCGCGCTCTTCGAGATATCGAGCGGCATGAGAATGCGGAATTCCGTGCCCTTGCCATGCGTTGAATGAAGCTCGACCTTGTGATTGAGCACGCGGGCGATGCGGTCGACGATGGAGAGGCCGAGCCCGAGGCCCGATGCGGTCTTGGCACCCTCATCCAGCCGCGCGAATTCCTTGAACACTGTCCGGAATTTCGAAGGCGGTATGCCGATGCCGGAATCCATCACCTGGATCATCACTTGATTGCCACGTCGTCTTACCCCGACCAGCACCTTGCCGCTGACAGTATATTTGATGGCATTGGAAACGAGGTTCTGTACGAGACGGCGCAGCAGGTTCGGATCGGAGCGCACCCGCAGCGAGGTCGGCATGACCTTGAGCTTCAGTTTCTTCTCGCGGGCGATCGGTGCAAAATCGGTCTCAATGCGCTCGAGTAGATCTGAAAGCGGCACGGAAGCCAGCCGCGGGCGCATGGCGCCGGTATCCAGCCGGGAAATATCGAGCACGGCGCCGAGAATGGATTCGACCGATTCCAGCGCGGAATCGATATTGCGCACGATCGGGCTGTTTTCCGATTGCGCCATGCGTTCGACGAGCGCGGAAGAATAGAGCCGGGCCGCATTGAGTGGCTGCAGAATATCGTGGCCGGCGGCAGCAAAGAAGCGCGTCTTACCGATATTGGCCTCCTCGGCCGCTGCACGCGCCTCCGCGAGCTCCTTGTTGACGCGGGTCAGTTCCGCGGTGCGCTCGACGACACGCTGCTCCAGCGTCTCGTTTGCCTGTTTCAGCGCCCGGTCGGCGGCCACACGCTGGGTGATGTCGGTGAAGGTCGCGACGATGCCCTTGTCCGGCATGGCGTTGGAACGCACTTCGATGATGCGCTCGCCGCCGCCGAGCACCAGCGGGAAGGGCTTGTCGAGCGTCAGGAAATGCCGCACCGCTTGGCCCTGGTCGCCCGGCGCGATATCGCCGCGCTGGCTGAGGATACTGACGATTTCCGATAGCGGAAAACCCACCTGGCCGGCATTTTCCGGCAAGTCCAGCAATTGCCGGAAGCGGCGATTCCAGATCGTCAGCCGATTGGAACTGTCGAAGACGGCAATGCCCTGATCCATCTGCGAGAGCGCCGTCTGCAGCATGTCCTGATTATATTGAAGTGCTTCGCTCGCCTGATCGAGCAGCCAGGCCGTGTCCGAGGAAGCATCCTCGATTTTTTGCAGGATCAACGACAGCACGAGCCGAGCCGAGGAGGAGCCGATAGCGCTGCCGAGAAGCTGCTCGGTGAAATGGATGAGCGCCATATCCGCCGGCTGGTCGTCCTCCAGCTTGCGTCCTGACGTCTGCTCGTAAGTCGCAAGCGAGCGCTGCATGCGCTCCTCGCCGAGATAGCGGGCGATCGCCGTCTTGAGATCTCCGACGCTGATGCGGGTCTTCCAGCCCCGCGTGGCAAATTGCGAGCGCGAATGCCGCTTGACGAAGATGCCGGCCTGGATGCGTTCCAGCGGCTTGGCGTTGCGCGTCAACGAGCCGACGATGAAAGTGGCGGTATTGACGAGCAGGCTCATTGCCGTCGCATTGACGAGCGGATCGGCATCCGGGCCGGTGAAGAGCGTTGTACCGGGAAAGATGAAGCCGAGGAAACTGCTCGCTACATAGGAATAATCCGGGCCTCCGAATGAGGGCAGGAACAGCAGGTAGACCCAGATGATGAAGCCGGACGAGAGGCCGAGGATGGCGCCGCGCGCATTCGCCCGCCGCCAGATCATGCCGCCGAAGAGGGCGGGCGCAATCTGCGCGATGGCGGCAAAGGAGAGCAGGCCGATCGAGGCGAGCCCTGCCGTGCTGTCGGTCGAACGGTAATAGGCGTAGCCAAGCAGCAGCACGGCGAAGATGGCGCTGCGGCGGATATTGAGCAGGCTTTTTGCGAAGTCGTCGCGCTGGCTCGCAAGGCCCGCGAGCTTCCGGCGCAGGAAGAACGGCATGACGATGTCGTTCGACACCATGATGGAAAGCGCCACGGAATCGACGATCACCATGGCGGTCGCCGCCGAAAATCCGCCGATGAAGGTGATCAGCGAGACAACAGGCATTTGCCCCACAAGCGGCAGAGAGAGCACGTAAAGGTCTGCGTTGCCGTTGCCGCCGAAGGTCAGCAGCCCGCCGATCGCAACCGGCAGCACGAAGAGATTGATGGCGATCAGATAAAGCGGGAACAGAAAGCCCGCGAGCCGGAGCTGCTTTGCCGTGCGGTTTTCGACGACTGTGACATGGAACTGCCGCGGCAGCATGATAATGGCGAAGGCCGAAAGCAGCGTCAGCGTGATCCATCGGCTGAGCGGTGTCTGATAGTCGAGTGCGGCGGTGACCAGAGCGTTCTCCGATCCTTTCTGCCACAGGTCGCTTGGCCCGTCGAACAGGACCCAGATGACGCAGATGCCCGCCGTCAGGAAGGCAACGAGCTTCACCATCGATTCCATCGATACTGCAAGGATGAGCCCGTCCTGATGTTCCGTCGCATCGGTGTGGCGGGTGCCGAACATGATTGCGAAGCAGGCAAGCACCAGCGTGACGATCAGCGGAAGGTCGAGGAAGTAGAGGTTGCCGCTGCCGATGCCATAGTCGGACGGATTGACCATGGCCGTGACCGTCGCTGAAATGGATTTCAGCTGCAGCGCGATATAGGGGATGGTGCCGATGAGGCAGATCAGCGCCACGATGGTTGCAACGGTGGAATTCTTGCCGTAGCGCGCGGCAATGAAATCGGCGACGGATGTAAGCTTCTCGGCCTTGGCGAGTTCGATGATGCGCTTCAAAAGCGGCATGCCGAGGGTGAAGACGAGGATCGGCCCGATATAGATGCCGGCAAATTCCAGCCCATGATGAGCCGCAAGGCCGACGCCGCCGAAATAGGTCCAGGAGGTGCAGTAGATCGCCAGGCTCAGCGCATAGACCACAGGCCGGCCGCCTTCCGGCACGCCGAATTTCCGGCTCCGGCGGTCACCGTAGCTCGCTACTGCGAAAAGCAGCAGAAGATAACCCAAGGCAAACGCAAATATGACCCAGCCTGGAAGCATTGACCCTCCGCCGACGGACAATCCGCCGTCCTCCCGGAACAGTCCGAGATTAGGGCAATTCAGCAAGTTTGAAAATTCCCGCGGCCTTGGTCTTAAGTTCTACGCGGATGGGGGCAGTGTCCGAATATTTCCAATTGCCGATTGATTAATTGAGATGAAGGTGTAGCTAATGAAAACAACGGCATGTCTTTGAAAATGCATCAAGGGGAGACAGATCGGATGCTCAATGAGTTCAAAGCTTTCATCGCCCGCGGCAATGTCATGGATCTCGCAGTCGGTGTTATCATAGGCGGCGCCTTCGGCGGCATCGTCAAGTCGCTGGTCGAAGACATGATCATGCCGATCGTCGGTGCGATCTTCGGCGGTTTCGACTTCTCCAACTACTACATTCCGCTGTCGAAGGAGGCCTTTGGGCAGCCAACCCTTGCACTTGCTCGTAGCCGCGGGGCCGTTTTCGCGTACGGCAATTTCATCACGGTCCTCATCAATTTCCTCATCCTCGCCGTGATCATTTTCCTGATGATCAAGGCTGTGAACATCCTGCGCGAGCAGGTCGAGCGCAAGGCGAAGGAAGCACCCGCGGAGGTTCCGCCGCCGCCGGCCGATGTCGCGCTGCTGACTGAAATCCGCGATCTTCTCGCCAAGCGCCCAGCCGTCTGATCCGGTCCTAAGCCCGTTCGCTCCGGCCGGGCTCATCCATCACGAAAATCGATATGCCATCACGCATTGTCATAGGATTTGCGTCCGCAAATCCGCTATGAAGGCGTGAACTGGAGATATGCATGTCGATTATAAGCAGCCTCAGCCCGCGCGCCATTGCAGCGCCAGAAAGCGGGATCGTCGAAGTCGTCAATTATGCCCGTGGCCGTGAGGGCCTCTTGCCGCTCTGGGTCGGCGAGGGCGATCTTCCCACCCCCAATTTCATCAATCAGGCGGCCATGCAGGCGCTCGCCGCCGGCGAGACCTTCTATACCTGGCAGCGCGGCATTCCCGAACTGCGCCAGGCGCTGTCGGATTATTACTTCAGGCATTTCGGCATCCGCCTTCCAGTCGAGCACTTCTACGTCACCGGCTCCGGCATGCAGGCAATCCAGATCGCCGTCCAGGCGCTCACTTCGCCTGGTGACGAACTTGTCTATCTTACGCCGGCCTGGCCAAATATCGCTGCCGCCCTGGAAATCGCCGGCGCCCGTTCGGTCGGCGTCGAGCTGCAGTTCGAAGGCGGCACCTGGGCTGTCGACCTCAATCGCATCGAAGCGGCGATCACGCCGAGGACCCGCGGCCTCTTCATCAATACCCCATCAAACCCGACCGGCTGGACCGCGACGAAGAGGGATCTGGCGGATATCCTGACGCTGGCCCGCAAGCATGATCTCTGGATCATGGCCGATGAGATCTATGCGCGTTATTTCTATGCTGGTGGCCGCGCGCCGTCTTTCCTCGACGTCATGGAGCCCGGCGACAAGATCATCTTCGTCAACTCCTTCTCCAAGAATTGGTCCATGACCGGCTGGCGCGTCGGCTGGATTGTTGCCCCGCCGGAAACCGGGCAGGTGCTCGAAAACCTGATCCAGTATTCGACCTCGGGCGTCGCACAGTTCATGCAGAAGGGCGCAGTCGCTGCCCTCAACGAGGGTGACGCCTTCGTGCAGTCGAATATCGACAAGGCAACCCGCTCCCGCGATATCCTCTGTGATGCACTGATCGCCACCAATCGGGTCGAAACACTGAAGCCCGATGGCGCGCTTTACGCCTTCCTCAAGATCGACGGCGTCACCGACAGCCGCAAGGCTGCGATCGACATCGTCGACAAGACCGGCGTCGGCCTTGCTCCTGGCACGGCCTTCGGACCCGGCGGCGAGCTTTTTCTGCGCGCCTGTTTCCTGCGCGATCCGGCGCAGGTGACAGTCGCGGCCGAGCGGCTTTGCGACTATATCCTGAAGCTCTAAAGCATGTCGCGCAAAAGTGTGCAGCGGTTTTGCGATAACGACATGCGAAAAACAGAGGCCTAAAGCATGACAAGCGAATCTGAAAGATCGCGGCACGCTTTAGGCGGAGCGACGCATCGCTTCCGGCAGCACCGGTAGCAGCGTCACATTCCGGCCCTCGACGATGATGACTTCGCCGTCTCTCAGCGGCTGAAAGGGCGTGCCGGCTTCTTCAAGGAAGTGGACGGTCTTTTCGGCAGCTTCGGCCTCATCATGCGCCGAGCGGTAATGCGGGACGATGGAGAAATCGACGAGCCCGAGACCGTCCCACAGGATTGCTTCGTCGTAATCCGGTGCAAGCTGCTGCGGATCGTCCATGATGTCGATGCCCTTTAGCGAGGGCGTTGCAACGACCGACCCGGCGCTGAAGCCGCCATAGGCGATCGCATCCTCGCGTAGCAATTCTCCGATGATGCGATCGAAGCCGCTCTGCCGCATGGCCCGCCGCAGAAGAAAGGCATTGCCGCCGACGCCCCAGACGAGGTCGAAGCCGGCGAGCGCCTTTTTCAGCGCGTGCGGTTGCCCAAAATAGTCTCGCAAATCCACTTCTTCCGCCTCGATCCCCCAATCGGCAAGTTCTTCCTTGGGATCGTAGATATTGGCCTCGTAGGCACGCCGGGCCTCGGCCGGAATGAAGTCCAGCGCGTTCTGGATGACGGCGGCGCGCCGTCCGCCATTGAGAAGTTTCCTCAGCCGGAAGGCGCTGGCGCCGAGCCGGTAGGATGACAGGTAGAGTCTCATCGTTGCCGCTCCCTGTTTTGGAGAAGCGGGTTACGAACCGGCATTGAGAGAAGATCTTGTGCCACGAGAAGTCCTTTGCATGGGGCGGACATCGGGGCAGAAACACAAAACCCCGCGCGTGTCCGGCGGGGTTGGGTCGGTGGTAGTGAACAGTTTCAGGTCACAAGCCGACGCCCCCACCGCAAAGGGTGGTCGTCATGCCCATCGTCATAGCCTGGAACGCAAAGTTGTTCATGCACCTACTTTGACTTGCCGTGAACGCCTTGTCAACGCGCCCGGAATAAGGGGCGGCAAAAGGCGGTTTTGTCCCGAAACCGGCTGTTCGATAAAATTGTAGAAACACCTGAAATCCGCCTCTAACCACATCTCCAAACATACCGGCCGCAAAGGCTTTCCGAGGCCGTTTGATAACAAAATCGGAAAGGAAAAAGCCGTTCTGATGCTCCCGAAAAAGATAAAACAGGGAATGCAGACATGGCGGTTCTGGTGACAGGTGGGGCTGGATATATCGGCAGCCACATGGTTTGGACGCTGCTCGATGCCGGGGAAGATGTGGTCGTGCTCGACCGGCTCTCCACCGGTTTTCGCTGGGCCGTGGCGCCGGCGGCGCGCTTCTATCTCGGCGATGTCGCCGATCCGGATGTGCTGAAGAAGATCTTCATCGAAAACGATATCGAGGCGATCATTCATTTCGCCGGCTCCGCCGTCGTGCCGGCCTCGGTCTCTGACCCGCTTTCTTATTACGACAACAATTCCGGCAAGACACGTGTCCTGCTGAGTGCTGCGATCAAGGCGGGCATCCGTAACTTCGTCTTCTCGTCGACAGCCGCTGTCTACGGTCAGCAGAAGGGCTCCGCGCCCGTGAAGGAGACGGCGCCGCTCAATCCGGAAAATCCATACGGCCAGTCGAAGCTGATGACTGAAATGATGCTTCGTGACGCCTCTGCCGCCTATGACTTCAGCTATGTGGCGCTGCGTTATTTCAACGTTGCAGGCGCCGATCCGCAGCTGCGCACCGGCCAGTCGACCTCGGGCGCGACCCACCTCATCAAGGTCGCCTGTGAGGCCGCACTCGGAAAGCGCGACAGCATCGCCGTCTACGGCTTCGACTACCCGACCCATGACGGCACCGGTGTGCGCGACTACATCCATGTGAGCGATTTGACGGCAGCGCATTTGAAGGCGCTCCAGCATCTGCGCCAGGGCAGGGGGCCACTTGTCGCCAACTGCGGCTATGGCAACGGCTATTCCGTGCTCGATGTGTTGAACATGGTCACCCGCTTGAACGGTCACTCGTTCAAGATCAACATGGCGCCACGCCGGCCGGGCGACGCAGCAAGCGTCGTCGCCGATGCGACCCTTGCCCGTCGCGTGCTGGACTGGACACCGAAACACAACTCGCTGGAAACCATCGTCCGCAGCTCGCTCGATTGGGAACTCTTCCTGATGAACAGGAGCGTCGACGATCTGCACAGCATTCATCGCGCACTGGCTGCGGCTTCTTTCTGAAATGCAACCGAACATTTACCATCCCGGCGCAGTGCGGGTGGCCTGACGTTACGTGAATAAGGAATAATCAAGCTTTCTCTGGCTCGTTTCCGCCAAGGGAAAAGGGATCATGAAGAACTTCATAGCGTCACTACGGCTGCAAAAAGATAATCCGAAGTTTCTGGTGGCGCAGTTCGAAGCTTTGTCATCACAGATTCCGATTCTGTACGTTCTCCTCGTCATCAATGCGCTGGCTGTGGCCATCACCCACATCAAGTCGGCGCCTCTTTGGCTTTCGCTCTACATCCCCGTCGGTCTCAGCATCGTCTGCGTCTTCCGCCTCTGCTGGTGGGAGATATCAGGCAAGGAAAACGTCACGCCGGAGCGTGCGCTGCGGCTGATGAAGGTGACGCTGGTCGGCGCGGTTATCCTCACGATCGGCTTCGGCGGCTGGGCTATCGCGCTCTATCAGTATGGCGATGCCTCGCAGCAGGGCCAGATCGCCTATTTCCTGGTCGTAACCGGCATTTCCTGCGTCTTTTGCCTGATGCATCTGCCGCTCGCCGCGGCAATCACCACGGTCATCACTTTCACAGCCATGATCGTGACCTTCCTCTTTTCCGGCAATCCGGTTTTCGTCGCAACGGCGGTCAGCGGCTTGTTCCTGGTGCTGCCCTTCCTGCGTGTCATCAACAGCTACTTCCAGAATTTCGCGCACCTGGTGCGGCTTGCCGAAGAGCTCAAGCAGAAACAGGCCGAAGCCGAGGAACTGAACCTCGTCAACAGCCGCAACGCGCTCCAGGACCAGTTGACCGGCCTTGCCAATCGCCGCAGCTTCTTCCTGTCGCTTGAAAGGATGCTATTGAAGGATCCGTCTTCACCGCCTGTCATCGGCATCGTCGATCTTGATGGCTTCAAGCCGGTCAATGACGTCTTCGGCCATGCGGCTGGTGATCTCGTGCTGAAGGAGACAGCACGCCGCTTCGTCTCGCTGTTGGGCGATCAGGGTATCGTCTCGCGCCTTGGCGGCGATGAATTCGGCATCATCTTCCCCTCCGACATGACGCTCAGGGCCGTCTCTGACCTTGGAGTGGCGCTCTGTGCGGCCGTACGCGAACCTTTCGAGATTCCCGATGGTTCGGTACGCGTTTCCGGTTCCTGCGGCATCGTCTATCCTGAGGCGGGCGAGTACACGGCCGAAGATCTCTACGAGAAAGCGGATTTCGCTCTCTACCAGGTCAAGAGCAAGCGCATCGGCGGTGTGGAATTCTTCTCTCCGGAACACGAAAAGATCCTGACGCAACGCTATCTGATCGAGCTGGAGCTGCAGGCTGACAATTTCGCCAAGGAGTTGAAGCTCGAATATCAGCCGATCGTGGAGCTGCGCAGCGGCCGCGTCGTCGGTTTTGAGGCCCTTGCGCGCTGGGATAGCGCCCGCTTCGGCCGCATCAGTCCGGATGCCTTCATTCCGGCCGCCGAACGCACGGCGGTGATCGGCCGCATGACACGCATTCTCTTCTGCCAGGCGCTCGACGCACTGAAGATCATGCCGGCGCATCTGCGCGTCTCCTTCAACCTGTCGGCCCGCGACATCTGCGATCATGAAACATCGATGGCATTGCTCGCGATGATCAGCCGCGCCGGCGTCGATCCGAAACGTATCGAGTTCGAGATCACCGAGACGGCACTCCTGTCCGACTTCGACACTGCCGATCAGGTGATCGGCATGCTGCGTGCAGCCGGCATCTCGATTGCGCTTGACGATTTCGGCACGGGCTATTCGAGCTTGAGCCACATCCATCGCCTGGCCTTCGACAAGCTGAAGATCGACAAGGCCTTTGTGATGAATTTCGATCGCGATGCGCGCTGCATGAACATCACGCGCTCTGTCGCCAATCTCTGCCAGAACCTCGGCATCGCCTCCGTGGCCGAGGGTGTCGAAAGCGAGGATGTGGCCGAGTCACTGAAAGGCATCGGCGTAAGATTGGCGCAGGGCTATTATTTCTCGCGGCCGCTGCCGCTGGAACTGGCGATCGATTACGCGGTGCGGCGCGATGTCGCCGTTTCGCAGTCCCTCTCGGCCTGATTGATCAGCGAGCCACTGGAACCCCGACCCGACCCGGTTTATTCATGGGTCAGGAGCGAGGTGGATCATGGATAACAGTAATCAGAGCGAAGTCATTGTCGAGCGACGGGGCACGGCAGGCCTCATCCGGCTGAACCGCCCAAAGGCGCTGAACAGCCTGACGATCCCCATGGTGCGCGCGATTACCGCCGCGCTTGATGAGTTCGCCGCCGACGGAAACGTCGCCACCATTATCGTCATGGGTGAAGGCGAGCGTGGCTTCTGCGCCGGCGGCGATATCCGCGCCATCCACCTGAGTGGCCGCGCCGGCGATGGTCTCGCGGAAACCTTCTGGCGCGAGGAATTCCGCCTCAACCACAGGATCGCCACCTATCCGAAGCCCTATGTGGCGCTGATGGACGGTATCACCATGGGTGGCGGCGTCGGCCTTTCCAGCCATGGCCGCCATCGCATCGTCACTGAGCGCACCCGCCTTGCCATGCCGGAAACCGGCATCGGCTATTTTCCCGATATCGGCGCCACATGGCTGTTGCCCCGCACGCCGGGCGAAAGCGGTACGTGGATGGCCCTGACCGGGCTCGATATCAATGCCGCCGATGCGATCCATACCGGGCTTGCCGATTTCTATATGCTTTCCTCGCGTCTCGAAGGGGCGGTACAGCGTCTGACGAACCTGCCTGCGGGAAGTTCGTCGGACGATGTGGACGCAGCGCTAGGCGATCTCTCAGAACAGCCGGGCGAGGGCAGATTGCAGGCCAATGCCGCGATGATCGACCGTGCTTTTCACTTCAACCGCGTCGAGGACATCGCATCCGCACTGGGTGCGGAGGAGGGTGAATTCGCTGCCGAAACCCGCCGTGTGATGCTCACACGTTCGCCGACCAGTCTCAAACTTGCCTTGCGGCTGCTGAGAGCCGGCCGCCAGAGCCGCACGCTCGGCGAATGTCTTGCCCGCGAGCTCGGCGCCTGCATGCACATCCTGCATGGTCCGGATTTCTACGAGGGCGTCCGTGCAGCCGTCATCGACAAGGACCGCAATCCGAAATGGTCGCCGCCGACGATCGCCCTGGTCAATGATGAGATGATCGGCCGCTTCTTCGAGCCGGCAAAGCCGCCCCTTTTGCTCTAACCCTGCTGGTCAGGAGAGGTTTCAACGCCACATGCCGCGCATACGCGCGCCGACATCAATACGCACTTGCCGCGCCTGCTGGGCGGCTGCCGTATCGGTCTTGACCTGCGGCCAGCCGCAGACCTCGAAGAATTGCAGCAGCGTGGCTGGAATGAAGCGGCTGCGCGACGCATAGACATGCCGGTCGCCCTGCGAATTCTGACCATAAGTGAAGAAGCGCTGCGGCACGACGAGATCGAGACTGTCCTTGGCGCGGGTCATCGCCACATAGAGCAATCGCCGCTCCTCCTCGATTTCTGCCGTCGTGCCGACTGCGAGATCTGAAGGGATGCAGCCGTCAATGACGTTCAGCATGAAGACCTTGGTCCATTCCTGCCCCTTGGCCGAATGGATGGTCGAGAGGATGAGATAGTCCTCGTCGAGCAGCGGCACGCCTGCCTGATCCGAAGTCGCATCGGGCGGATCGAGTGTGAGCTCCGTCAGGAATCGCTCACGCGAGGCATAACCACCGGCGATCTGCTCGAGTTGCACGAGATCGGCAAGCCGCGCGCTCGCATCCTCATGCAGCCGTTCCAGATGCGGCTCATACCATCGCCGTACCAGCTCGATCTCGGCCGGCCAGCCAGCCTTGCCGGTCTTCAGCTCCTGCATGGTGGAAACGAAGGAGGTCCATTCCTCGCCCGAGCGCGGCGGTGCGGGCATGACGGCAAGCGCTGCGATCGGGCTTGCATCGTCAGCCATCTGGTCCAGCACCTTCTGCGCGGTGGACGGGCCAACACCCGGAAGGATCTGCATCAAGCGGAAACCAGCCACACGGTCGCGCGGGTTCTGGGCAAAGCGCAGCGCTGCCAGCATGTCCTTCACATGCGCACTGTCGAGGAATTTCAGCCCACCAAACTTCACGAAAGGAATGTTGCGGCGGGTAAGTTCCACCTCAAGTGGGCCGCTGTGATGCGAGGCGCGGAAGAGCACGGCCTGGCTTTTCAGCTTCACGCCCTCCTCGCGGTTGTCGAGAACCTTGTCGGCCACGTAGCGCGCCTGATCGTTCTCGTCGCGCACCGTCACCAGCCGTGGCCGTTCCGGCGATTCCCGCTCCGTCCAGAGGTTCTTGGTGAAACGCTCGGAAGCAAGATCGATCACCGCGTTGGCGGCGGCAAGAATCGGCTGCGTCGACCGGTAGTTGCGGTCGAGCGTGACGATATTGGCAGCCGGGCTGAAGGACGCCGGAAAATCGAGAATGTTGCGCACTGTGGCTGCGCGGAAGGAATAGATCGACTGCGCATCGTCGCCGACAACGGTCAGGCCCTGGCCATCAGGCTTGAGGGCAAGCAGGATCGAAGACTGAAGCCTGTTGGTGTCCTGATACTCGTCGACCAGCACATGGTCGAAGCGGCTGCCAATATCCTCGGCGATCATGGGTTCGGCCACCATCTGTGCCCAGTAGAGCAGCAGGTCGTCGTAATCGAGCACATTCTGGCTCTGTTTCGACTCGACGTAACAGGCAAAAAGCTCACGAAGCTGCTTTTCCCAGGTGGCGCACCAGGGGAAGGCGTCGCGCAGCACCAGCGGCAGTTCCGTTTCGGAGTTTACGGCACGGGAATAGATGGCAAGGCAGGTGCCCTTCGTCGGAAACCGGCTTTCCGTCTTGGAGAAGCCGAGATCGTGGCGCACGAGGTTCATCAGGTCGGCGCTGTCTTCCCGGTCATGAATGGAGAAGGCCGGGTCGATGCCGATCTGTTCGGCATAGTCGCGCAAGAGCCGCGCGCCGATGCCGTGAAACGTGCCGCTCCAGGCGAGCGCATCCGCCATGATGCCGGAATTCTTGCCGAGAACCTCGCCGCAGATACGCTCGACGCGCCGGCCCATTTCGGCTGCCGCCCGGCGGGAAAAGGTCATCAGCAGGATACGGCGCGGATCCGCACCCTTGAGAATGAGGTGTGCAACACGATGCGCGAGCGTATTGGTCTTGCCTGATCCGGCCCCGGCGATGACCAACAGCGGCCCGGCCACATGGCTGCCGTCTGTGAGTGTGCCGTGCTCCACGGCCATGCGCTGCTGGGGATTGAGTCTTTCGAGATACATCCAGCCGTCCGGTTAGGCTTCGCGGGAGAATCAACGCCCGCGAATAAAATCAGATGTTCCTTGGATGTTCTCGATTGGCGCCACTGTCAAGCAGGCGCGGGTCGCCATGCACTATTACGGAAAGTCCGGCACGATCTGGCGCCGCACCAGCTTCAGGCTGCGGTCGGGCTGGAGAATATAGGTTTCGTAGACGCGCTGGCCCTGCTGATCGTAGAAGTCGTTGTGGACGGCGCTGCCGATCGGCGATTTCGTCAGCTTCGTGCGCGGCTGCCCGCCATAGGTGATGCTGCCGGGAATGGGTTCCAGCGCAGGCGCGTCCGCGGCGGAGCAGCCGGCCAGCAAGGGTACAGCCAAAAGGGTCGTAGCAAGCAGGGCAGACACAAGCGCTTTCATCAACATTTTCCTCGGCCGCAATTGCATGGGGCTTCTGCCGACGGGGACAGGAGTATCGGAGCACCACCATCACGGCGACTATGCATCCAGCCGGCTGCGTATGGCAACAAACGTCGTCTTCTTGCGTTAACCCCTATTAGGTAATGTCAGGAACGGTCATGGTGCTGCGGTTTCACGGCTCGCCACCCCACGAGGAAGCCTGGATGAAGGGCCACAACACGGCCGCCATGCGCGCGTCCGTGGAAAGCGCCCTGCACGCCGCAGCCGATCTCGATGCGACCGAAATCATCGTCTCCACCATCGGCCCCACCGTCATTCTCGAAGGTTTCGTGAGCCAATGGGGTGATAGCGAGCGGGCATTGGCAATCGCCGAGGACATTGTCGGAAGCGGTTACGTGCATTGCCGCCTGCTGGTGAGATAAATCACGATCAGCACAGGAATTTCCAAGGAACCAACTCCCTGTCCCGCGTGTTGAAAAGCTGATTTCAATACGGGAGACAATAATGCAAACGCTGATACGCCTGTGGGCCGCAGCTCTGCTTCTGGGATGCGGCGCTTTTGCCGGCTCCGCCCATGCCTCACTCGAAACCGATATGAACTATTCGGCGCTGCCGAAAGACGAAATAGCGCTGAACGAATATACCAGCGCCGCCGTCTGCAAGCCCGCCGAACCGCATTACCTGCCGTCCTTCATCCGTGCCGCAGATGGCACAATCATCGGTGTAGGATATATTCAGGTGGAGGATGAGGATACTTCGGATTGCTGATAGAATATTCGAAGTTTCTTTCGAACGAGGCTCGTCTGCAGTCTCCCGCAGAAGGTGACGAGCCTCTAACCATCATCATGATGGCTGGCGTCGTTCTATTGATGAACAGATGAATGGCGCAATGTCTTTCGAGACAAAGCCCTGCGCGAGCTCCGGGCAGGGTTAAGTGAAAATTAAGCATTGCTTCGTTTCGGAACAGATCGGACTTTTATTGTCCAATACCGCCGCCGAAAGCTTAATGCACTTTAAGCTTTGCTTCCTCGGCCGCCGCCATAAACTCCGCGCGGGCCTCTTCGACGGTCTTTCTTCCATCGAGTGCGGCGCGGCAGGCGCTGCGTGCCTTGAGATATTTCAGTCCGCGTACGGCAGGCCAGAGATCGGTCAGGCAGGTCAGCGCGTCAAACGGTCCGTTAACCGTGCGTGCTCCCGCCTCTTCGAAACCTACCTTGATCGGACTATTCCATCGTTCAGTTGCCATCGACGCTCCTCCAGCATGTCTCGATAGAAACATTGAATGAAGCCTTCGGGTTCCTCCGCAAAGGCATTCAGAATGCTAATATTCTAGCGAGATTTTTGCCGGCAGCAATGGCGCCGATTGGCGCGGGGGATAATGCTAAAGGAGAAAACTGGTGCTGCCGAGTGGGATTGAACCACCGACCTCACCCTTACCAAGGGTGTGCTCTACCACTGAGCTACGGCAGCAGGACCAGACGCGAGAAGCGGAAACGCTCAATTCGCGTGAACGGGGCGGCTATTGCCACAGCTTCGGCAGGAGTGCAAGCCGCAAATTCCAACTTATCTGGGAATAACGTCCCGCCCACTTTTGGAATGGCGCGAATTCGGGTAGTTCTGGGGGATGAACGAAGAGACTGAGAAGGCCCGGCAGAGCCGGAAAGCGGCCATGGAAGCCCAAGCGGCATTGCGCCGCGAACGGGCTGCCGAAAAGCTGAGAGAAAATCTTTCAAGACGCAAACAGCAAGTGCGCGCGCGCCGATCCGGCCAGGCGGACGAGACGAATGGGCTGCCCGCCGCAAAAATGCCTGCCGCAAAAATGGACAAATCGTAATGTTCGGTCCGCGACGAATTGAAGCGTGCGGGGATTTGCTCTAAAGACCCCCACTTCTTGCCTTGCCCCCACAGGCAAAACTTTTGAGGAAAGGCGGGCCTCGCCCGTAAGTGCACATGGATCGTATCAGAATTGTCGGCGGCAATGAGCTTAACGGCATCATTCCGATTTCCGGCGCCAAGAATGCCGCGCTGCCGCTGATGATCGCCTCGCTGCTGACGAGCGATACGCTGACGCTCGAAAACGTGCCCCACCTTGCCGATGTCGAATTGCTGATGCGCATCCTCGGCAATCACGGCGTCGATGTCGCCGTCAACGGCCGTCGCGAGCGTCAGGAAGATTCCTACGCCCGCACGATCCATTTCACCTGCCGTACCATCGTCGATACGACCGCTCCCTACGAACTGGTCTCGAAGATGCGTGCTTCCTTCTGGGTCATCGGTCCGCTCCTGGCCCGCGAAGGTCATTGCCGCGTTTCGCTGCCGGGCGGCTGCGCGATCGGCACGCGTCCGGTCGATCTCTTCATCGACGGTCTGACCGCGCTCGGCGCGACGATGGAAATCGATGGCGGTTATATCAACGCCAAGGCACCGCAGGGCGGCCTCATTGGCACACATTATACCTTCCCGAAGGTATCCGTTGGCGCCACGCATGTGCTGATGATGGCGGCAACCCTTGCCCGCGGCACGACCGTAATCGGCAATGCCGCACGCGAGCCCGAAGTCGTCGACCTTGCCAACTGCCTGAATGCCATGGGCGCGAAGATTTCCGGCGCGGGCACCTCGACCATCACGATCGAAGGCGTCACCTCGCTCTCGGGCGCGCGCCACCGCGTCCTGCCTGACCGTATCGAAACCGGCACCTATGCTATGGCCGTTGCCATGGCCGGCGGCGATGTCGTACTCGAAAATACCGATATTGCCCTGCTGGAAACGGCGCTGGAAACACTGCGCCGCGCCGGCGCGGACATCTCGTCGACCAACAATGGCATGCGCATCAAGCGTAACGGCGCCGGCATCCAGCCGGTCGATATCGTCACGGATCCCTTCCCGGGCTTCCCGACCGACCTGCAGGCGCAGTTCATGGCGCTGATGACCCGCTCTTCCGGCATCTCGCATGTCACGGAAACCATCTTCGAAAACCGCTTCATGCATGTGCAGGAGCTTGCCCGCCTTGGCGCAAAGATCTCTCTTTCAGGCCAGACGGCGAAGATTGAAGGTGTCCAGCGGCTGAAGGGCGCCCCGGTCATGGCGACCGATCTTCGCGCTTCCGTTTCGCTCGTTATTGCCGGGCTTGCCGCCGAAGGCGAGACCACGGTTTCCCGCGTCTATCACCTCGATCGTGGCTTTGAGCGGTTGGAAGAAAAGCTGACCCGCTGCGGCGCCATCGTTGAGCGCGTCAGCGAGTAAGAAAAGGGCGCTTATGCGCCCTTTATCCCGGTTGCGTATTTGGTCTGAGCGCCTTATCTCCCTTGTCTGACAGATCGCCGCAGGTGCGGCTGAAAGACATGGGATAGAGGCTGGATGACCGACCTGAAGCTTGTTGCGCTCGATAGCGAAGACTTGGCCGTCATTTCCGCACATATGCAGGACAGCGTCCTCAAGGTAGCCGATATCGACTGGTCGCCGCGCGACAAGCAGTTTTCGCTCGCCGCCAACCGCTTCGTCTGGGAAGAGGCCGCCCGCAAGCGCAAGGGTTTCGAACGCCGCCGCGCTGCTCTCGTTTTCAAGCGCGTGCTTTCCGTCCGCTCGATCGGCATCGACCGTGCTCGGCGTGACGACGTGCTGTCGCTGCTGGCCTTGCGTTTCGAGCAGAAGGGCGAGGGGCCGGAAGGCACGCTGGAGCTTTCGCTGTCCGGCACGGCCTCTATCGCCCTCGATGTCGAATGCATCGAAGCGCAGCTTGCCGATATCGGCGGCGCCTGGGAAACGACTTCTAAGCCGCGCCACCCCGGCACCTGAGCCCAACAGTTTCGATCAGAGAAGGAATACCGCCTTGGCAATCTGGCTCACTCAGGCATCCGATGGTTTTGAGCAGCGTTTCGCGGCTTTTCTGACCACCAAGCGGGAAGTCTCCGAAGACGTCAACGCCGTGGTACGCGCTATTATCGATGACGTGCGCACACGCGGCGATGTCGCTCTCGCCGAATATTCGAAGAAGTTCGACAGCATCGACTACGCCACCGTACCGATGCGCGTCACCGAGGAAGAAATCGACAATGCCGTCGAGGTCGTCCCCTCGGAAGTTCTCGGCGCCTTGAAGGTTGCCGCACTCCGCATCGAATCCCATCACCGTCGTCAGCTTCCGAAGGACGATATCTACGAAGACAATATGGGCGTGGGCCTCGGCTCGCGCTGGACGGCAATCGAAGCCGTCGGCCTCTATGTGCCCGGCGGTACGGCGAGCTATCCGAGCTCGGTCCTGATGAACGCCGTACCGGCGAGGGTTGCAGGGGTCGATCGCATTGTTATCGCCGTGCCGGCGACGGGCGGTTCGGTCAATCCGGCAGTGCTGGCCGCGGCCAAACTTGCCGGCGTCAACGAAATCTACCGCGTCGGCGGCGCGCAGGCGATTGCTGCCCTTGCCTATGGCACGGAAACGATCGCCCCAGTTGCCAAGATTACTGGCCCCGGCAATGCCTATGTGGCCGCCGCCAAGCGCCAGGTCTTCGGCACTGTGGGTATCGATATGATCGCCGGCCCGTCAGAAGTGCTCGTCATCGCCGACAAGGACAACAATCCCGATTGGGTTGCCGCTGATCTGCTCGCCCAGGCCGAGCATGACGAGAGCTCGCAGGCCATCCTGATCACCGACGACGAGGAATTCGGCAAGGCGGTCGAAGCGGCCGTCGAACGGCAGCTGAAGACGCTGAACCGTGCAGAGACTGCTGCGGCTAGCTGGCGCGATTTTGGCGCAATCATCCTTGTCTCTGATCTCAAGGATGCCATTCCGCTCGCAAACCGTATCGCCGCTGAACATCTGGAACTCGCCGTCGCCGATCCCGATGCCTTTGTGGACAAGATCCGCAATGCCGGCGCGATCTTCATCGGCGCCCACACGCCCGAAGTGATCGGCGATTATGTCGGCGGCTCCAATCACGTGCTGCCGACGGCGCGTTCCGCCCGCTTCTCCTCCGGCCTTTCGGTTCTCGATTTCGTCAAGCGCACCTCGATCCTGCGGCTCGGTCCGCAGCAGCTCCGTGATCTTGGCCCGGCAGCGATTGCGCTTGCCGTTTCCGAAGGCCTCGATGCCCATGCGCGATCGGTCGCGATCCGCCTGAACCTCGAAAGGTGAGGGAATGGTGAAGGACGACTTTCGGCTCTGCGACGTTGTCCTTGACGATACGATCGGCCGTTCGACTCCTGATGTCGAGCATGAGCGGGCAGTGGCGATCTTCGACCTGATCGAGGAGAATTCCTTCACACCCGTCGGCCATGCCGGCGGGCCCTATCGGCTGAACATCTCGCTGGTCGATTCCAAGTTGGTCTTTTCCATCACCACGGAAAACGGCGAGAATGTTGCAACCCATATCCTGTCACTGACGCCCTTCCGCCGGATCGTGAAAGACTATTTCATGATCTGCGAGAGCTATTACGAGGCGATCCGCTCGGCCTCGCCGAGCCGCATCGAGGCGATCGACATGGGCAGACGCGGCATTCACAACGAGGGCTCACAAACGCTGAAGGACCGTCTCTCGGGTAAGATCGATGTCGATTTCGACACCGCCCGGCGTCTCTTCACGCTGGTCTGCGTACTCTATTGGCGCGGATGACGGCGATGGAGCCGCACGTCGAAACGGAGGACGGAAAGCGGCCGGGCGCCATCCTCTTCATGTGCGGGCTGAATGTCATCCGCTCGCCGATGGCCGAAGTGATCGCCCGTAGCATTCTGCCTGGAAATACCTATATAAGGTCTGCCGGCGTTCGCGCCGGCGAACGCGATCCTTTCGTCGATGTGGCGCTGGAAGAAATTGGCCTGTCGCTCGGCCGCCGCCAGCCGCAGACGCTGGAGGAGCTTGAGGACGATTATTTCGACCTCATCATCACGCTCTCACAGCAGGCCCATCACGCAGCACTCGAGCTGACCCGCTCCAGCGCCGTTGACGTGGTCTACTGGCCGACCATGGATCCGACGGTCGCGACCGGAACGCGCGAGCAGATATTGGACAGCTATCGAGAGGTTCGCGATCACATCGCCGGCCTCATCGAAAGCCGGCTACTCAAGAGAAATGGCATCGCCGCGCAATCGGCGTGAAACAAAAGATAGAAAGCCCGATCTACGAGGTTCACAAATCCCCGTTGATTGTGTAGTTTCCGCGCAAATTTTGAGGCGCCCAGCGCCGCCTTACCCAACACACAGGAAGAAAACCCTTATATGCCGAAAGAAGAAGTCCTCGAATTCCCGGGTATCGTGACCGAACTTCTGCCGAATGCGACATTCCGCGTGAAGCTCGAAAACGAGCATGAGATCATTGCCCACACCGCCGGCCGCATGCGCAAGAACCGTATCCGCGTTCTCGCCGGCGACAAGGTTCTGGTCGAAATGACGCCCTACGACCTGACGAAGGGCCGCATCACCTACCGCTTCAAGTAAGCTTGGTCTGCGAAGCTCCCCGGAGTTTCCGCTCCCGCCTGCCGATGGTCGAGGTTCCATGGCGCTGAAATACAAGCTCATTCTGGCCTCGGGCTCGCCCCGCCGCGTCGATCTGCTCAATCAGGCCGGCATCGAGCCTTCGCGCCTGATGCCGATGGATATCGACGAGGCACCGAAGAAGTCGGAGCATCCACGCTCGCTCGCTCGCCGCCTCTCAGGCGAAAAGGCGGAAGCGGCACTTGCCGCCATCAAGGGCGACATCACCTGGAAGGGCAGCTATATCCTGTCCGCCGATACGGTGGTCGCTGTCGGTCGCCGCATTCTCGGCAAGGCGGAATTTGCCGATGAGGCGTCAAACTCGCTGCACCTGCTCTCCGGCCGCAACCACGTTGTCTATACCGGCATCTGCCTGATCACGCCCGACCGCAAGGCGCGCCAGAAGATCGTCGAGACGAAAGTGCGCTTTAAGCGCCTGTCGAGCTTCGAGATCGAAAACTACATTGCCTCGGGCCAATGGCGCGGCAAGGCCGGCGCCTACGGCATCCAGGGGCTGGCTGGTACCTTCGTGCAGAAAATGGTGGGCTCCTACACCAATGTCGTGGGGCTGCCGCTTTATGAGACCATTCTGCTTCTGACCGGCGAGGGCTTTGATGTCCACAGCCGCTGGCCCGAGGGCTGATCTCCCGCTAGAGCGCCGTGCGTCCATTCGGACGCACAAAGGACGCTCAACCTTGTTGAATCTACGCATCAGGCTTTCCGAAAATCGGAACGATTTTCGGCCGATGCTGTAGGAGGAAACCATGTCTGATGAAATGAAGACCGACGACAAGGTCAAGCCGCTGCGCAAGACGCGCCCCTGCCCGGAATGCGGCAAACCGTCGAACCGCGAACACTATCCCTTCTGTTCCAACCGCTGCCGCGAAGTGGACCTGTCACGCTGGCTGACGGGCTCCTACGCCATCCCCGTGGCCGACGACGAGACGAAGGCGGATTATCCCGACGAGGAAAACTAGAGCAATACCAGCAAAAATGTGCAGCGGTTTTTGCGTCCGCAATTGCGTGAAGACAAAGGAGCAGAGCAGGTTTTCCACCGCGAAGCCTTTATTTTTCCTCGCAAATCGCCAAAATCCGCAGGACCTTCAAAAAACTATCATTTGATGCTTGCCATGGGCGAACAAGATGCTATAACCCCGCTCGCTTCCGGGGCGAACCAAGGCCCTGACATTCTCAAGCAGGATGTTTCCTAAGAAGCATGGCTAGCCCAGGTAGCTCAGTTGGTAGAGCAGCGGATTGAAAATCCGCGTGTCACTGGTTCGATTCCGGTCCTGGGCACCATTCAATCTCTGAAGCATTTCTATCCAAACATACATGGCATTGTAGAATGCGGTGTATCCACCTTTGTGCGCTCGGTAGGCGCGACTTCACGACTTCATGAGCGGCCCGCCTTTTGAGGCTCATCATCATGCAGGAAGCAGATATCGATCCTCAGGGGAGAAAGTGTTTCCAACTGGTCGCGGATCTAACCTGACTGGTGTAGCGCGCCGTACACTGAACCCTGCGCCATCTTCACCTCCTCTGCACAATCCCGCGTAACCCTCGGACCTTAGTCCGTTTCGGATAGGCGCATTTTTGCGCATGATCCGAAATTGGATCGCAACAATGGGGAGGATACTGTGATCTACGAAAAGCGGAATATTACCGACAGTCCGAAAGAACGGACGCTCTTCGAGAGGGAAGCAGTGGATGCCCTCAACAAGCATTATCGGCGCCCGATCGCTATCTGGTTTTCCTGGCAGCCAGGGCAGAAGCCTAACACCATCGATCTGCGGGCCACTCCCCAGGTACTAACTCAAGCTGAGAGTCGAGGTCCGAGAGGGCTTCCATGATTTGAGAGACCGTGCCGAACGAGCTGCGGGATGATGCCCATGCAAACTCCCGACCCTTTGCGTTGACGTTCGACGGCCGGCTTCGGCTCGCATCGGCTGCGAAGCTCCGCACCACAACGTCAAACGGAAATGTCGTGCGGTTCCTCAACCGGCCCGAATTCCGGCGGACGAGAGAATGGCGAACGTCCGAGGTCGAAGCTTGAGAACCAGCCCGGCGGTCCGTATTTTGTTTCGTCGCTCAAATTGGGCGGCGGAAACAGTCCGGCAAACTTCGCGTAGGATATCATCACGCCAAAAAACAGCGTGAGGACGAAAGCGACTTTCTTGGCTCGGGAGACATCATCTTTTTGCATTTGTTTGCCTGCTGACAACGACATCGAACCAGTTGGTACGAAAATCGTGTCAGGAAATTGTCGAAACGAATATGTGATAGCAACCGGGGCTCTTAGGTATTGCATTCCGTTGGAACGTCGCCGGAATTTTCGCTCCAACAGGCAACGGACGGAACCTCTCGCGACCATTTCCGTTTATGGCCCATGGCCCGTCAAACGTTCTGGAAAGGTTACCTCAAGCTCTCGCTTGTCACCGCGTCCGTTTCACTGACGCCGGCGACGTCGGAGTCGAGCAAGGTGCGGTTTCATGTATTGAATCGCGCAACGAAAAACCGCGTCGAAAGCCGCTATGTCGATAGCGTCACACACAAGCCCGTTGCCGAGAGGGATCAGATGAAAGGCTATCCGCGTGGCGAGGACGACTATGTTCTGCTCGAGGACGAGGAGATCGAAGAGGTGGGGCTGGAAAGCACGCGCACAATCGATATCGATACTTTCGTGCCGCGCGGGTCGATCGACTGGATCTGGTACGACAAGCCACATTTCCTGGCGCCGGAAGACAAGGTCGGCATTGAGGCCTTCTGTGTGATCCGCGAGGCGATGAAAGCCAACGATGTCGTCGGCATCGCTCGGCTGGTGCTTTACCGGCGAGAGCGTGCGGTGCTCCTGGAACCGCAAGGCAAGGGCATCATTCTCTGGACGCTGCGTTATGGAGACGAGGTGCGCGAACCGGCGGCCGAACTCGATATGAAGGCGAAGGTCGATAGCGAGTTGCTGACCCTGATGAAAAAGCTGGTCAAAGAAGAGACGAAGGAATGGAGCCCTTCGATGGTACAGGATCCGGTTCAGAAGCGGCTGAAAGCGTTGATCCGCAGCAAGGAAAAGAACCTCAAGAAGGCTGCCCCGGCTCGCAAGCCTGCGCCGGTGAAATCGACGGGCAATGTCATCAACATCATGGATGCGCTGAAGAAGAGCCTGGCCGCTGAAGGCGGTAGCGGGAAGTCGCGATAATCTTGAAAAGTCCGCAGGGTTGGAAGTGAAGCCCTATCGCTTCCGCTTCTGCAATGGCTTTGCCGCCGCAAAGAACCCATCCCAAGGGTCCTTGCTAAGCGCATCGAGCCGCGCCGGCGTATTATCGACGGTGAAATAGGCGGGGCCGATTTCGGTGGTCAGTTCACTCCATTCCAGCGGCATGGAAACGGCCGCACCCGGGCGAGCGCGCGCGGAATAGGCGGCAACGGCGGTGTTGCCGCGGCCGTTCCGGAGATAGTCGATGAAGATCTTGCCGCTGCGCTTCGCCTTGGTTGCGGTTGCAAGATAGCGCTCGGGATCATCTTGCGACATGCTGTCTGCCAGCCATTTGGCAAAGCCCTTCACATCCGCCCAACCGGCCTTCGGCTCAAGCGGCGTCACCACATGCAGGCCTTTGCCGCCGGATGTTTTGACAAAGGCTGCAAGGCCTTCACCTTCGATGCGTACCTTCAATTCGTAAGCGGCGGCTATCACATTTTCCCATGGCACATCCTCGGCGGGATCGAGGTCCATGGTGATCATATCGGGTTTTTCCCAATTATCCGTCGTCGTGCCCCAGGGATGGATTTCCAGCACGGCAGATTGCACCAGCGCCACGAGACCGTCGAAATCGGTAATGCGCAGTAGCTTCTCTCCACCCTTGTCTTTGGGGTCGGTAATTTCCTCGATATGGTCGTTCATGCCTTTCCAGGCATGTTTCTGGAAAAACCGTTGATGGCCGGAAATCCCGTCGGGCAGGCGCAGCAGGGCAAGCGGCCGGTTGACCACATAGGGCGCCATGAGGTGCCAGACCTGCGCATAATAATTGGCGAGGCCTTCCTTGGTGACGCCCTCATCCGGCCAGTAGATGCGGTCGGGATGAGTGAGCGGCACCGCCAATTTCGGCAGGTTTTTCGTGGTCGTCTTTTCCATCTCGCGCACAACGTCCTTTGCCGGCTTGTCCTCCCGCAATCCGCGGAAGGCCGCGTGGCGGAGATTACCATCCGCCGACCATGCGCGGAACTCCACTTCGGCAACGAGCTGCGGCTTGACGTAATGCAGGCCGCGCCGTTCCTCGGCGGTCAGCGTGTCGTCGAAGGAATTCTGCTTCATCTCCATCGCAGAAAGCCGCTCGTAAAGCATCTGCGCCGTCGCGACCGTGAAACCAGTGCCGACGCGGCCGACATGCTTTAGCGCGCCATCCTCGTAATAACCCATGGCGAGCGAGCCGATGGCATTCTTCATCGCGGTCGAGGGCACATAGCCGCCGATGACGAATTCCTGCCGCTGCGAGCATTTCGACTTGATCCATTCACCGTTGCGGCCGGAAATATATTTGCTGTCGCGCTGCTTGGAGACGACGCCTTCGAGGCTGAGCCGGCAGGCGTGATCCAGCACCAGCCCGCCGTTCTCGTTGAAATGCGTGCTGTAACGCAGCTTGCTGCTATCTTTGGGAACCACCGTCTCCAGCAGACGTTTGCGTTCGAGGAGGCTTACATCGAGCAGGCTGTATCCGTCGAGATGGAGCAGGTCGAAAGCATAGAAGACGAAGCGGTCGTAACGACCTTCGCTGAGGTCGTGCTGCAGGGAAGAGAAGTCCGACGCGCCGTTATCGCGCTCGACGACGAGTTCACCATCGATGACGGCCGTTTCGACCGGTAAGGATGCAAAGGCATCGACAAGGTCCTTGCCGAATTTCTCCGTCCAGTCGAGACCGCCGCGTGTGAGCATCGTCACCCGCCCATTCTCAATCTTCACCTGTAGCCGGTAACCGTCGAACTTGATCTCGTGGATCCAGCCCTCACCGGCCGGTGGCTTGGGCTTCAGTTTGGCGAGCGCCATCTCGATGAAGTCGGGCATATCAGCTTTTTTCGCGCCCTTTGGCCAATCCTGCTCTTGCGGCGCAGAGGATTTTGCCTTTCTGGCTGGCGCCTTGGCCTTTGCGGCAACGGCCTTGCCACCCTCCGGTCTGGAGTGCCAGGTGGCGTTGGGATTCTTCGCCACCTCTTCGAGTTGCCGACCGGTTTTGGCGGATTCGGGGCGCTCTTCGAGGATATCGGCTTCACCCTCACGGCGGGCTTCCTCGTCGTCGCCCTTGATGAGCAGCCAGTTCTCGCGCTTCTCGCCGGGTTTTCCATGCATGCGCACCAGATGCCAGCGCCCCTTCAGCTTCTCGCCGTCGAGTTCGAATTCCATGTGCCCCTTGCGATAGGCCTTGCGTGGATCGCCGAGCGGCGTCCAGCTGCCGCGATCCCAGACGATGACCGTGCCGCCGCCATACTGGCCCTTTGGAATGATGCCTTCGAAATCGCCATAGGAGAGAGGATGATCCTCGACATGGACGGCAAGGCGCTTGTCTTCGGGGTTAAGGCTCGGTCCCTTGGTGACGGCCCAGCTTTTCAGCACGCCATCCATCTCAAGGCGGAAATCATAGTGCAGGCGGGTGGCGTCGTGCTTCTGGACGACGAAACTGTTGCCTGTCGCCCGGCCTTTCCGGCCGCGCGGCTCCGATGTGATCTTGAAATCGCGTTTGGCCTGATAGGTTTCGAGCGCCATGATCAGCTCGCTTTTCTGCTGGTTCTATCAGAGGTCTTGCGTGCGGCAGTCTTCGTCGCCGGCGCCTTGCCACCCATTTTCGCACTTTGGCGCAGCGCCTCCATGAGATCGACTACCTTGCGCTCCGGCTCGCGCTTGCGTTTCGGTGGCACGCGGCCTTCGATCTTGGCCTTCACCAGCTCGACAAGCGCGGCCTCGTAGCGGTCGTGATATTCACTCGGGTCGAAACGGCCCTCTTTGGTACCGATGATATGGCCGGCAAGCTCCAGCATCTCCTTGTCGAACTTGATATCGGGAATGTCCTTGAAGACGGAGCTTGCCGAGCGCACTTCATAGTCGAAGTTCAGCATGGTCGCGATGATGTGGTCGTCATGCGCGCGGATGAGCAGCGTGCGGTTGCGGCGGAAGAGCACGGCTTCGGCAAGGGCTGCCACCTTGCCGTCAAGCATGCCTCTGGCAATCAATGCGAGGGCTTCCGCGTCATGCTCGTCGACTGGTGCCAGATAGTAGGGGCGGTCGAAGTAGAGCTTGTCGATCCCATCGAAGGGAATGAATCCCTTCACGTCAAGCACCTTGTCGCTTTCGGGCATGATCTCCGAGATCTCATCGCCTTCGATGAGGATGTAGTCGCCGCTCTCCATCCGATAGCCCTTGACCTGATCGTCGCGCTCCACCGGTTTGCCGGTTTCGCTGTCGACGAACTGCCGCTCGACGCGATGACCGGTCCTGCGGTTGACGATGTTGAAAGAGACGCGGTCGGAAGAGGAAACGGCGGTATAAAGGCCAACGGCGCAAGCAAGGTCGCCGACCTTTAGATGGCCCTTCCAGCTTGCGCGTCCCGCCATCGCTTCCTCCGTTCAGAGCCTGCTGTTGCTTTTGTCGGTTTCGATCTGCTGGAATTTCCAGCCGCTTCCATCCGGCGCCGGATAGGCGAGCAGCGCATCGCCCTTGCCGATCTTCTGGCGCGCGGCTGCGTTTCTTGCGCGATCCATCGCCTGTTCTGCCGTGGCGTAGGGTTCAGACAATGTATCACCGAGCTTGTAGGCCCAGCCATTGTCATGCGGAACGATCTGATAGGTGATGTCGGCCATGTGCTTTCCTCCTTGTCAGCCGTTCTGGTCATTCATTGCCGGGACGAGCGGCTGCGCCGCTCGTCAAGCGCAATGATCTTTTCAAGCGATGCTATATCCTCGCTGGTGACGACAGGAACCGGATCGGCGGCGATCGCCTCCAGTACTTCCTTGGATACCGCACCGTTGCGGATTGCCCATTCCAGCGTCTCACGTGTCTCCCGCTCGGCCTTGAGCTGGGCATAGAGCGCGACGATCAGCCGGTCGCGCGCATCCATACTGCTGTGCTTGCGATCGATCTTGCGGATGCCGGGCATGGGAAAGTCCTGCCTCTTCGTGAAGTTGTTCAGGTGAAAAAACCGCTGACCAGTGGAAAGGTTCCGCTGAGCGGTGCAACGAAAATCAAAATCGCCGCATTGCGGGTTTGTGGCCAAGACACTATCTGAAAGCTATATTCGATAGAGGATTTCAAAATGGCCGATCTCAAGGCGCGTCCCCGTCCCACAGGTGCAAATGCCGTTCTCGGTCGCACCGGTTTCCCGCACGTTACGTCGGTCACCGGCGGTGAGATCGATATCGTCACCAGTCCATCACAGCCGGGCTTCAACCCGCTCGACCTGCTCTATTCCTCGCTTTCGGCCTGTCTCGTGCTGAGTGCCCGAATGGCGGCAAGCCAGCTCGGCATTCTCGACAAGATCACCGAGATCACCGCTGATGTGACCGGCGAAAAGGCGGTGGAAGGGCTGTCGCGCGTCGCCAAGTTCAACATCATCTTCTCCATCAAGGGCGATATCGACGAGGAAACGCGCCGCAAGATCGCACATATGGCCGAAGACGAAATCTGCACCGTCAGCAACACCATCAGAGGCACTCCGGAATTCGCAACCACGATCTCCGGCTGATCAGGTCGCCGCAGGTTTCTGCATGAAAATTATAGACAATAGGACCGGAGCATTGCATGGCCTTCGTGCTCCACCTATGCTCCGGCATCGATTGAAATGACGCCGGCTGAGATGCAGTTCCAGACAGAGCCTTCGAACGAACAGAAATCCCAGCGGCGGCTCGTCGCCATCATCGGCGGCGGCGTTTCCGGGGCGGGTGTCGCCTATCATTTGCTGAAGCTTGCCGGCGACGATGCACCCGATATCGTGGTCTTCGAGCCGCGCCCCATGCTGGGCCGCGGCCTTGCCTATGACACCGCCGATCCGGCGCACCGCATCAATGTGCCGGCCGCCAAGATGAGCCTGCAGCCGGATGATCCGGAAGAGTTCCAGCGCTGGATCGAGGCGAACAATGCCGTGCGCGACGATCCCGAAGCTGCGCGCGAGAACGGCCAGCTTTTCCCGCGCCGGCGCGTGTTCGGCGATTATGTCGGCTCGCTTTTGAAGCCCTTCCTGAAGTCAGGCGCCATCACTCATCGCCGCGCCACAGTGACGGCCATCCGTCGCGATCGTGATGGCTGGGTGATCCTCGACGACAAGGGCGGGCTGATGGAAGCCGGTATCGTTGCCATCGCCACCAGTCATCCGCCGCCGGTCGCACCGGGCAGGCTTGCCGCTATTCTCTCAAGCCATCCTCGTTTCGTTGCCGATACCACGAAACCAGGTTCCCTTGAGGTCGTGCGGCCGCAGGACAGAGTTCTCGTCATCGGCAACGGGCTGACGGGGGCAGACGTGATCGCTTCGCTTGCGCGAAACGGCCATGAGGGTCCTGTTGTGGCGATTTCTCGCCGCGGCCTGCGCTCTCGCGGCCATGCCGCGGTTCCGCAGGAACCCTTCGGCGATTTCATCGCCGATCCCGCATCCTCGGCAGTCGCGCTGTTGCGCAAGATCCGGCTGACCATTCTCCAGGCGGCCGGACAGGGCTTGAGCTGGCATGCCGTTATCGATCAGGTGCGCTCCCAGGGGCACGATCTCTGGCGCGCTTTGCCGGTCGCCGAACGGCGGCGCATCGTCCGGCATCTCAGGTCCTACTGGGATGTTCACCGTTTCCGCATCGCCCCGCAGGTGGAGGCGGTGCTCGATTCAGCAATCGAGGCCGGCCGGCTGGAAGTGCTTGCGGCATCTGTTGCCGATGCCAAGGTCGAGGGTGAAACAATCCGCGTCACCCTGCAGCCGCGGCATGCCCGCGAAAGATTGGAACGGACGTTTGATGCCGTCATCGTCACGACCGGTCCTGCACATGGTGGCATTTTGCAGACGCAGCCGTGGCTGGGTGAACTCGAGCGCGAAGGCTATCTCGTCCTCGATCCGACTGGTCTCGGACTTGCTTGCTCCGAGCGTTCCGAAGCGCTCGGAGCGGATGGTCAGGTGATCCCCTCGTTGCTCATTTCCGGTCCGCTTGCGCGTGGAACCTTCGGTGAATTGATGGGGTTGCCGCAGATCACCGAACATACGCTCTTCGTTGCCCGCGAGATCACAGACAAGCTGAAAGCCGCAGCCGCGGGATAATTGGCGACCTATTTCTGATCGATCTGTCGCTCTCTGACTGTCTTCGCGGCGCGACTCCTGATAGTCGCTGTGTCAGTCGCGGCTTGTGAGATCAGCCGCGCAGAGAGCATCGAGATCATGTCGCAGGCCGCTTCCCCCGTTTCCGAAACTCCATCTTCCAGCCGCCTACCGCTGTTCGCCCTTATTATCGGCGGCGCGGCGATCGGTGGATCGCCGATCTTCGTGCGGCTTTCCGAGGTCGGGCCGATGGCAACGGCCTTCTGGCGTGTGGCATTGGCGCTGATCCCGATCTTCATCTTCTCGCTTCTGCGCAAGGATACCGGCCCCAGGCCGAAGAGCCTTGCCGATTATGGTATGCTAATCCTGCCGGGCGCCGTGTTGGCGCTTGATCTGTCGGCCTGGCATCTGTCGATCACCATGACCTCGGTTGCCAATGCGACACTGCTCGCAAACCTTGCGCCGGTCTTCGTGACCGCCATCGGCTTTCTGTTCTTCGGCACCAAGGTTACCCGCGTCTTCGTGCTCGGCCTCATCCTGGCATTGGCCGGCGTGGTTGTGCTGAAGGGCGGGCCTGCTGCCTTTGGAAATGGCGACCTGCGCGGTGATGGCGTCGCCATGATCGCCGCCTTCTTCTATGCCTGCTACATCCTGGCGATCGGCGCGCTGCGCAGTCGTTTCGATACGATCCGTATCATGCTGTGGAGCACAGCCTCTGCCGCAGTCGGCGTCTTCCCGCTTGCGTTCTTCTTCGAAGGCCACATGCTGCCGGCAAGCCTTTACGGCTGGTCGGTGGTTTTCAGCCTTGCCTTCGTCAGCCATGCCGGCGGGCAAGTGGCGATCGCCTATGCGCTTGCCTATCTGCCGGCAGCCTTCTCCTCGCTGACGCTGCTTCTTCAGCCGGTCGTGGCGGCCATCCTCGCCTGGGCGCTGCTCAACGAATTGATCACGGCAATGCAGGCCTTGGGCGGCCTGATTGTTCTTGCCGGTATCACGGTCGCAAGGCGTGGCTAATCCCGTTTAAAGGAAGCTTGACCATTGGCTGATAGATCTGTCCCGGAGTTTGGGCAGGATCGGCCATGGCGAACCTTGATCAGGTATTTTCAGCTGAAGTTCAAAAGGCGGAAAAGCCGCAGGAATTCGCTGCGCGGCAGGCTTCGACTGCGCCCTTGCTGGTCTTCATGGCCCTTGCCGCCATCCTTGTCGCTCTCTTCAAATTTCCGCCGCTCCTCGATTATGCGAACCACTATGCCCGCATGTGGCTGCTCGCCGGCGGCATAAAGGAAGCACCTTTCCCCGAAATCTACGCGATCGAGTGGAACCGCACTTTCACCAATGTCGGCATTGATCTGCTCGCCCGCTTCATCGGTCCCGTCATCGGCGTCTCACTGCTCGCCCGCGTCCTGCTGTTCCTGGCGATTGTCCTGCCACCACTAGGCGCCATCGTGCTGCATCGGCGCCTGTTCGGCGGCAGCTACTATTGGCAGATCGGCATGCTCTATCTCGCCTGGTGCGCCACGCTGGTCGGCGGTTTCATCAATTTCCAGATAGGCCTCGGCCTTGCATTGTTGTTTGCAACGCTGGACCACCGCCTGGAGTCCGGGTCTGCAGTCAGGCTCTTCTTATGGCGGGTGGCCGTATCGCTGCTGCTCACTGTCGTCCATATATTCTCTGTAGGCTTTTTTCTGGCGATCGTCTGCGGACTGGAATTTTCCTGGCGCTTTGATGTCCTCAAATCTCGTTCGGCGGTCCTGCACCTTACCGGCAGGCTTGCGGCCGCAATGATCGCCTGCCTGTTTCCACCGCTTGCGTTGGCGCTGACCGCTGCCGACCTCCCAGGCAGTCATGCAGGCAGCATCCTGGCAGCTTGGAACGACGGCCCGGCGCTGCTTGTTCTCAATCTGCTGTCGGCCGTCTGGACCTATGTTGCGCTCGTCGACGTAATTTTCCTTGTGCCGATTCTACTCGTTTGCAGCAGGGCGATTGCCGCAAAAAACATGCGCGTTCATGCCGGGCTTGTTATCACTGCGGCAGGCCTTCTTGTCCTATCCATCCTTTCGCCACGGCATGCCTTTGGCACCGGTTGGATAAGCTGGCGCTTTCCCATCATGGCCGCCCTCGTCGGCATGGTAATGATTTGCCCCTTTCAAAAGGTCGGTCGGCGTCAGGCTATCATCCTGTTCCTCGCCTTGAATGTCGCTGTCTTTGGCCGGACCGCCTGGATCGGTTTCAACTGGTGGCGGGGTCAGGCCGATGTTGCGAGCGTCGAGAAGGTGCTTGAAGTCGTTCCCTCGGGCGCTGCGATCCTGCCGCTGCAGCACGATCCGGCCTTTGCGGAGATAAAACTCGATCAGCGGCATTACGCGTTCACCGAGGATACGTTCCGGCATCTGCCGACATTGGCCGTTCCACTGGCGCATGCTTTCGTTCCGACACTCTTCAGCGCGCGGGGCAAGCAACCGCTCGCCGTGCTTCCCGCCTGGTGGGAGAAATCGGTGCCGGAAGGAAATCTCTTTTCGACCGGTGTGCTTTCTTGTCCCGGCCTGATGGCGGACGCCGCCAGCTTCACGCCCTATCTTGTCGACTGGCGCAGCAAGTTCGATTTCATCCTGGTCGTCAACGCCGATGTCGTCGATCAGAATGTTGGCGACGTGATGCCGGCGGGTACCCGCCTTGTAGAAGACGCCGGCTTTGCAAGGCTTTATGCGATCGATCCCAACGCACCGCTGACGCCGGCTGCCGTTCCGATCTCATGCCCCGACAGCTTCCACTCGTAGGTTATTGAGTTTCCTGCAGCTTATTTTCCTGCAGCAGCCATTTCTGAATGATCGGCACGTCGGCATCGCCGAGATCGTGACCGCCGGGGATGACGTCGGAATCGACGGTCGCACCCGACGTCTTCAGCCGCTCTTCCAGCTCGCTCGCATATTTGCCGTAGGCATCCATCTTGCCGCTGATGACAAGCAGGTCCGTGCCCTTCAAGTCGGCATGCGGATAGGCGCTGAGCACCGGCATGGAGCGCAGAAGCACAGCCTTGTGCACCAGGTTCGGGTGCAGGTAGAGCAGCGAATTCAGAAGGTTAGCGCCGTTGGAGTAGCCGACATAGACAACCTTCTTCGGATCGAGACCATAGGATTTGACCGCGCCTTCGATGAATGCGGCGAAGGCTTCGGCTTCGTTCTTGATGTCGTCCTGGTCGAAGGAGAAAGGCGTGATGCGCTTGTACCAGCGCGGAAAACCTTCCTCGGTCGCGCGCCCACGGACGCCGAGAAGGGTGGCACGTGGCGCGACCTTGTTCAGCAGCGGCATCAGCGTCGTCTCGTTGCCGCCGGAGCCGTGCAGCAGCACGAAGACGCTGCCGTCTGGATCGGGCGGGGTATAGAAACGATGGACGAAGGGCAGGTCGCGATAATTGATGCGCGGCTGGCCGGGCATCGAAAACTGCGGCAATACGACCTTCAGGTCGCTGAGATTGGTGATCGAATCCTTCGGCGGAATGAAGAGCTTGGTCCCGAGTGTAGCTTTCGGCTCATCCACCAGCATGCCCGGCTGGTTGGTGGCAAGCTCTATCAGCGTGCCGCCGGGCTCGCGGGCATAGAGCGAGCGGAAGTATTTGCGATCGTGCAGGTTGGTCGCCGATGCATTTTCCTTTTCGAGCGCCTTGTGAACGGCCAGAACGGCTGCGTCGTCATCTGCGCGGAAAGCGACATGGTCGACCGTGCCGGTACCCGGCGCGCCGGACCAGAAGCCACGCGCATCGCGCACGTCGATGATATCGCCCGACTGCGAGACGAGGCGGTCGATCGTGCCGCGATTTGCCTGGAACCTGTACCCGAAATGGCTTTCGATGAAATGGCGGCTCTCGTTCGGCTTTTCGGTCAGCATGGTCGCACCGCGCACGCGCTGTACGGCATGCTCGATCGGCACATCGTCGCCGTCCCAGGCAGCCGGCGATTTCAGATCCTTGGCGCCGGCAAGCTTGACGATGACATTGTCAGGATCCTTCAACCGCAGCACTGGCTCGCCGAATTCATCCGCGGGGCCTTCCGAGCGGAAGCCGAAGCGCATGGCACGCGTCAGCCAGTAACCGATACTGTTCGGATCGATCGCCAGCGACATTTCGCTGATCTGACCGTAGCCAGCCCGGCCGGGTGCTCCGTCCTCCCAGACGAGGAAGGTGACGAGCGAGCCCGGACTGCCCTCTGCATCGCCATAGAAGAGGTGAAGCTGTGTGGCGTCCTCGAAACCGGCCGTCTGTTTGACGAGCCGCATGCCGAGGAATCCGGCGTAGAAATCCACATTCGCCTGCACCTTGCGGGTGATCAGCGTGATATGGTGTATGCCTGAAGCCATGGATGAAAGCCCGAATTGAAAAGGCGAGGCCAGGAGCGCGAGTATGAGGGTCGTTGCTAGCGTCATACCGTTGCCAATGACCTTTTCTCTAATTTTGTTCCGCAAAAAGCACAAGTGCGTCACCGCGCGGCAGGAGCTCAAGCGTGTCGACCTCCTCCAGTGCTTCTTCGAGTTGTTGCAGTGTCGGCGGCTTGACCATATAGGCGAGTGCGCCGAGGTCTTTTGCCCGTTGCATGTCACTTTCGTCGCTTGAGGTACTGAGCACACAGACCGGAATCCGGTTCAGCCGGTGATCGGCTGAGAGCGCGTTCAGCACCTCGAAACCATCCATGATCGGCATGTTGATATCGAGCAGCATCAAGTCGATCTGCGGCTCGTCCGGAATACCGGCGCGCTGCTCCAGAAGCCGCATCGCCTCGCGGCCGTTGGTCGCCACATGCAGGTTGAAGTTCACCTTCTCGCGCCGCATCAACTTGATCTTCAGAAGCTGGATATCGGCCGGGCTGTCTTCCACCAGCAGCACTTCGGCGAGCCTGCCGCGGCTTTCGCTCGTATGGTCGGATGCTTTTGCCGCCTGTGGCTGTTCGCTGGTGACCGGCTGATCGCCTGATATCTTCGCGAGCGGTACTTCGAGCAGGAAGGTCGCACCACTGCCGGTCTTCGCCTCGCACCAGATCGATCCGCCATGCAGCTGCGCGATGCGACGGCATATGGCAAGCCCGAGCCCTGTGCCTTCGATGCCGCGGCCGACGAGGCGCTTGAAGGGTTGGAAGATCAGCTCACGATGATTGGGGTCGATTCCGGGCCCGTTGTCACCGACCGTCAGGCGGCATATCCCCCTGTCTGCTATGGCCGAAACGCGCACTTCCGGAACGGTATCTTCACAATAGCGGATCGCATTGGAGACGAGGTTCTGTAAAAGCTGGATCAGCAGCGTCGCATCGCCCATCACCTCCGGCAGCCGACCGCGGATGATGATCGCCTGCCGGCTTTCGATCTGCTGATGCAGATTGTGCTCCACCTGATCGAGCACGGCCGACAGCGAGACCGGCTTGAGCTCGAGCTCGCTCGAAACCTCCAGCTTCGTGAAGCCTGAGACCTTGACGATCAGGTCTTCCATGTGATCGGCGGCGCTGAGGATATAATCGAGAAGTTCGCGGTCCTCGGCCGGCAGTTCGGCCGAGCCGTGCAGGATGCGGCTGAAAGATTTGATCGTTCGCAGCGGCTCTTTGAGATCATGCGCCATGGCGCGGGTGAAGATTTCGAGCGACTGCCGCTTCTGCTCAAGCTTTGCTTCCAGTACACCATGCATCACGGCATTCTGGATGCAGCGATGCAGCGTCTCGGGCGATAGCGCATCCTTGGTGAGATAGTCGCGCGCACCGCTTTTCATCACTTCAACTGCGACGGTTTCGTTGCCCTGGCCGGTCAGCATCACCACATTCGCGGCCGCATCTTGGGCGAGGATTTCCGAGAGCACGCCAAGGCCGTCGCGGCCGGGAAGCGAATAGTCGAGCAAAATACAGTGAGGGTGCCTCTGGCTGTTGAGGGCGAGACCCTCGTCGCCGCTCTCGGCCTCGATCACGGTATAGTTCGTGCCGGAGACCCGCGCCAGCATGCGGCGATAGACTTCCCGGTCGTCTATATTGTCATCGATGATGAGAACGCAGCAGTCTTCCGCCAAACGTCAGTCCTCTAGGGGCAGGATTGCGATTTCGAACCAGTATTCCTTGAGCCGCTGGATAGCGGCGAACAGTCCGTCGAGATCGACCGGTTTCTGTACATAAGTGTTGGCGCCGAGCGCATAGCAGCCCTCGATGTCGCGCTCGTCGTCCGATGTCGTGAGGATCACGACCGGGATCTTGCGCCAATGCGCATTGGACTTGATCGCCTCAAGTGTCTTGCGCCCGTCGAGACCCGGCATATTGAGGTCGAGCAGGATGAGGCCGGGCTTCGGCGCCATGGTGGCGAGCACGTCGAGCGCTTCCTGACCGGAGGCTGCCCAGCGGATGGGGTTGCGCAGATTGGTGCGCTTGAAGGCCCGCATCGTTGCTTCGAAATCGTCTTCGCTGTCCTCGACGATGAGGATCGGTTGCGTGTCACGCTGCAGCATTCTGGCCCTCGCGCTTCCTTCCCAAAGTAAAGTAAAATGTCGTGCCGATGCCGACGTCCGACTCCAGCCATATCTCACCATTGTGACGCCCAATGATCTTGCGCACGAAGGTGAGCCCTGCGCCGGTGCCGTCCTCGGAATCCTGCGATTTTTCAAGCCGTTTGAAAATGCGGAAAATATCCTCGTGGAATTCTTGGGGTATGCCCTTGCCGTTGTCCTTCACGTAGAAGACGTTGCGGGCCGTCGTCCCGTCCTTGCCGGCATAGCGTTCCAGATAGCCGACGCTGATGAGCGGCACGGGTTTGTCGTTGTATTTGATGGCATTGGTGACGAGGTTGCGGAATACCTCGGTTAGCCGCGGGGCATCGCAGACGACCTCCGGCAGCATCCCGTCGATGACGACCTTCGCATGCCGCTCCTCCAGAAAAAGCTCCATGGTGGCGACGACGTCGCGGATGATCGAACCGATATCGGTTCTTTTGACCGCGAGCTGCTGGCGACCGATGCGCGAGAAATAGAGAAGATCGTTGACGAGCTTTTCCATGCGCTGACTGAGCCGGACAAGCCGGTTAAGCCGGCGCACGCCGTCTTCGTCGAGCTTCTCCTCATAATCTTCCAGCAGGAAACGCGAATGATTGTGCAGGCCGCGCAGCGGTTCCTTGAGATCATGCGAGGCGATATAGGCGAACTCATCGAGATCGTGGTTGGAGCGTTCGAGATCGGCCGTATATGCCTCGAGCTGCGCAAGCGTCGTCTTCATCCGCTCCTCCTGCCGCATACGCTCGCTGATATCGCGCACGATGCCGACGAAGGTCTTGCCCGAGCCGCCGACGACAGCGCTGACCGAGAGGTCGATTGGGAAGACCACGCCGTTCTTGCGCCGGCCGGAGACCATGCGCGTCGTGCCGATGATGCGTTCCTCACCGGTACGCCGGTAATTGCCGAGATAGGCGTCATGTTCGGAATGATAGGGTTCCGGCATCAGCATCTTGATATTGTTGCCGATCACTTCCTGCGGCGTGTAACCGAACATGGTCTCGGCGGCTGGATTGAAGCTCATGATCCGCCCCACCTCGTCGATGGAGATCACGGCGTCAGGCGTATTGCGCACCAGCGCGCTGAAGCGGATGCGCTCGGTTTCCAGATGCTGGCTGTTGCGCATGAAATAGAAGACGAAAATGGCAATCAGCCAGAGCGTTGCTGCCGTGATCGAGCGATTGGTGGCTTCCCGCCAGTAATCATTCTCAGCATGGTTGACGGCGAAAAAGCCAAGCAGGATCAGGACCGTGCAGACGAAGGCGAATAACATCGGCGCGTTGCGATTACCGAACCAGAGCGCCGTCAGCACGAGCGGGACATAGAGAATACCGTTTGCCACGCCAAGCGGCGTATAGAGATCGACGATGAGGCCGGTAAAACAGATCGATGCCGGTATCCAGAGGGGGATCTGTGCCCTGTTGGTTGGCAACATCCACCAGGATCTGGCGAGAAGCCCGCAACCGAAAGCCACCAGACCGATAGCCGTAGGCAAGGCCATCGCGGCATAGGGACCCCAGCGATATCCCTGTTCGGCATCTGTGACGTATCCGGCAAGTGCGATCATGCCGAGTGTGATCGCGATATAGCTGGTGAGTTCCTGTACAAGCTGGCCGCGCGGCTCCTTCCCATAGAGCGCAAAGAGAATGGAAAGATTGGTGATCAGGAAGATCAGCGCTGTGTTCGGGCCCATGCCGCCGCCGATCTGTTCGACAAAGGTTGGAGAGATGAAAAACTGCGTCAGGAACACATCGACATTATGTATCGTGCGGCCGAGCGTGATGATCTCTGTCAGGCGCACCGCGGAAAGCAGGGCGGCAAGGCCGCAAGTAATGACGGGCACGATGCGGTTAGGCTTGCCTGTCTCCATCGACGTGGCAAGCCCGATACCCGACAGCACGAAGCAGATGGCGGTATTGAATGCCATGGACGGAAAGCCGGGCACGATCGAGATGATGATTTCGACCTCCAGCAGCCACCCGGTCAGCGCCGTCAGGCCGAGCAGGACCACCAGGTAGCCGATGAGGAGCGCGACCATGCGGTAGCGACCGCTTTCCGCCCCGTCTCGTCCTGATGTAGCAGTATCCCGCACCTGCATCACCTCTCCGCCATGTCCTTGTTGGCGAGCCATCTTTTCCGAAATCTACGAATACTCAATAGGCAGATTGTTGCGCAAAATATGCTTTTTCGACAGTAAATCCCTAAAGGTCGATATCGAATTTTAGTGAAGTGGCGTTAATGTCTCAGTGAAGGACAGTGCAGAACATCAGAAACAATATCCGGATTGTGGTGCCAGATGTCGATCTTGTTTTACGTCGACGATAGCAGGGATGATCTCTTCTATCTCGACTATATCCGAAAGAAACAACAGGTGGATGTTGATCTATTCTGTTTTCCCACCGCACAGGCTGCATTCGGGGCGCTTGAGGAGCGTCTGGAAAGAGGCGAAGGCGTGCCGGATATACTGATCGCCGATCTCTACATGCCTCTCGACAGCGGCAGCGGGTTGATCGCGCGGCTGCGACAGGATGATCGCTTTTCCACCATGCAACTCGGCGTGTGCAGCGGTTCGGATGCGGTGGAGGACCGAGAACGGGCACTTGCCGCCGGTGCCGATTTCTACCTTGAGAAGCCGCTGGACTTTGCCAGGATCACCGGCAAGTGGTGATTGCGGCAAGTGCAATTTATTTGCATGCAAAAAGTGCGCGACGCCAGCAAGAAAGCACAATTGACAAGCCTGGCAGTGCATTTCAAACTGCAACCGAAGAGAAGAAAACCAAAAAGCACTGAGAGAGCCGTCCGATCCCTGTTCGCCGCCACGAACGTCAGCCAACCCCTTAGCTGATGGCCCGACCGGCTCTCCCGCGCTTACTTCTGGCACTGTCTTCCGCATCCATGGATGTTGAATACGGAGAGATTGGGATACCTAGGTAAGAGCTACTATTCGAGTAAACTGTCCTACGCATCACCTGTAGTTGAGATGTCTCCGCCTGCGATATCGAAAATCCCCATTTCGTTATCGATCATCAACCATCTCGCAATTTTTGTAGCTGTTCGCGTTTAAGACGTATATCCCAAGATTTCGGGATCGTCGGAATGAGAATTGGGGAGGAGGAAGAGTGGGAATGACCAGTGCTGCCGCAGTTCCCTTTCATGCCGGTCCGGAACTTAGCCGGGCTATCAATCGCACGGATTTTTTTCGCCTGCTGAAGGCGGCCGCACAGCATTACAATTTCGACAATTTTACCCTGGCGCGCATCTCAGAGGCTGCAACTCCTTTCGGCGAACGCGATGTCGTCATCACCAATGTCGCCGAACGACGCATGAGCCTCTTTGTCAAAACTCTCAAGGAAGCGCTCGGAACTGCCAAGGCGCGGACGGCGCAGTTTTTGACGACGCCGGTGCATGGAAAGAGTGCGGCGATAGAAGGCTACCCGCCAGACCTCGTCTTCAATGAGTTCAGCGGCAACACATTCCTTTTCATTCCACTGTTTACGCCGGAAGGACGTCGCTACTGCCTGGTGCTCGCCGGCCAGCGTCCGGAGCCGGACCAGGGCGAGGTGGCGGATATTCTGCTCGATGCCATGCGCATCTTCGACAAGCTGTACGAGGAAATCCTGACGCAGGAAATATCCGGTCGGCTCACGCAGCGCGAAACCGAAATCGTCAAATGGACGAGCGAAGGCAAGACCTCTGCGGAGATCGCCATAATCCTCGGTCTTTCGGAACATACGGTCAATTCCCATATCACCGCCGCAGTCCGGAAGCTCGATGCCGTCAACCGCGTTCATATGGTGGCGATCGCGTTGCGAAACGGTCTGGTTTCGTGAGCGGGGTTCATTTCGGGGAAAGCTGAAACGATGAGTGCGGAAGCAACGCGCAGGAATGCGGTAAGGGTATTGTTCGTCGATGACGAGTTTATCGAATTCCGTTCGCTCAAAAAGAAGATCGCCGATCTCTCCGAACCGCGTGTCGATGTCGAATATTCTCAATCGATCGGCGATGCGCTGGACAAGATAAAGGTCGCTCGCTTCGATCTCATCCTTCTCGACAACCGCCTGTTGCCGAATGCGGATTTTCGCGAGACCGTACCTGAACTCAGGGGCATCGGCTATACCGGCCCGATCGGTGTCGTCTCGACCGATATATCTGGTAACTATTTCCAGGAATTCCCCGATTACGGCGTCGATTTCCGCATCGGCAAAGATGAGATCGACGTCCAGACGCTACAGCACATCATCCGGGAATACGTGACCTATGATGTCCCGGATTTCTGGAAGGATGATTACAGCATCTGACCGGAAAGCCTGATGCGTAGATTCAAAGAGTTAGAGCGTCCTTTGTGCGTCCGAATGGACGCACTGCGCCCTAAGCCGGCAGGCGGATCGCAAAGCGGCTGCCGCTCTCATCGGAATGGTCGAGCCTGATATCGCCGCCGAACGCGCCGAGCAGGTCCCTCGTGGTCGTCAGGCCAAGCCCCGGTCCGGGCACGCTGCCTGCTTTCGGCAGCTTCCAGAAGGCATCGAAGATCTTCTCCCGATAGGCAGGTTCGATGCCGCAGCCGTTATCAGCAACGATGATGCGCCAGTCCGCACCTTCCCGTGCGGCCGTCACGGTGACGTGGGGCGCAGCGGCGCCATGATATGTCAACGCATTGGAGAAGAGGTGCCTCAGAACAATGATCAGAAGTGCGGCATCGCTGCGGATGAGAGGCAGATTGTCCGCATCAAGTGCCGCGCCGTTCACCGGAAATTCCTCCAGCGACTGCTTCCAGGCCTCTTGCGCAACGTCGGTGAGGTGCACGTCACCGATGGTAATCTGCGGCGTCGTTCCCGCAAGGCTCATCAATGCCTTGGTCAGCCTCTGCGCCGTCTGGGCCTTGTCCATGATCATCCTGAGGCTCTGCAGCTGTTCGCTGTCGAGCGTCGGCTCCAGATCGTCGAGCAGCATTTCCGCATACATGGCGATATGGCGGAGCGGCGATTGCAGGTCATGCGAGGCGGTCGCGAGGAAGCGTTTGATGCGCTCCTCCTGATCCCCGGTGGAACCGGCTTCCGGCTTTTTCGCCGTCGGGTTGGAAGACATGTGGCGGTGCTCCCGATCTCTTTGAACCGAACATAGAAAGAGGGCGCCGGCTGTGCAACCGGCGCCCTCTCCAAGTCCACCTTAAATATCGACGGTTTAGCCTGCCGTTTTGCGCGGCTGGCCTGCATCCGGCGGAATGATTTCCACGGCTGCATCGTTCGAAGCTGCCACTGCCTTGGCATGGCGGCGGCGCCAGTCGCCGAGGAAGAGCAGGATCGGTGCTGCGATGAAGACCGAGGAAGCGGCGGCGACGAGAATGCCGAAAGCCATCGGCACCGCAAAGCTTTCCACCGCACTACCGCCCCAGATTGCCATCGGCAGGAGCGAGAGGAAGGCTGTCGCATTGGTGTAGAGGCTTCGGGCCAACGTCTCGTTGATCGACTTGTCGATGATTTCGCGCAGCGGCATCGACTTGTAGAGGCGCATGTTTTCACGCATACGGTCGTAGACGACGACCTTATCGTTCACCGAGTAGCCGACGAGCGTCAGGATGGCGGCGATAGCCGTCAGGTTGAAGTCGAGACCCGTCAGCGCGAAGAAGCCGATCACCTTCGTCACGTCGAGCACGAGCGTGACGATGGCGCCGACGGCGAAAGGCCATTCGAAGCGGTACCAGATGTAGAACAGCATCGCGAGGCTGGCGATCACTACGGACAGGATACCTGCCCAGGCAAGCTCGCCGCTGACCTTCGGACCGATGACATCGGTGCCGGTGACGGTTGCCGACGGGTCGATCTTGACGATCTCGGCCTTGAGCTTGGTCACGGCTGCCGTCTGTGCTTCTTCACCACCGTCCTGACGCTGTGCGCGCACAAGCATGGTGTTGTTGTCGCCGAAAGACTGCAAGGCCACTTCGCCGATGCCAAGGCCGTTCAGACCTTCGCGGAAACGGCCGAGATCGGCTGCATCCTGCGTCTTCACCGACATCTGGATACCACCACGGAAGTCGACGCCGTAGTTGAGGCCCGGATAGATGAAGAGGGCGATCGAGGCGATCGACAGCAGCGCGGATACGGTCACGCCGAAGAAGCGCGCCTTCATGAACTGGATATGCTTGTCGTAGGGGCTGAAGAAGGGGAACAGCGGCTTGATGTTCAGGACCTTCATCTTCCGGCGGCGGGTGATCTCGATCATAGTGACGCGCACGAAAGCGACCGAGGTGAACATCGAGATGATCAGGCCGAGCGCCATGGTCACGGCAAAGCCGCGAACCGGGCCGGATCCGAACCAGAACAGGACGGCTGCGGCAATCAGCGCCGTCATGTTGCCGTCGATGATGGTCGAATAGGCGCGACGGAAGCCGGTGTCGATTGCCGCAAAGGCGCTCTTGCCCTTGCGGGTTTCTTCACGGATGCGTTCGTTGATCAGGACGTTCGCGTCGACCGCAAGACCGATGCCGAGCACGACACCGGCGATGCCGGGCAGCGTCAGCGTCGCGCCGACCAGCGTCAGCGCCGAGAAGGTCAGGATCGTGTGGATGAGAAGCGCGGTGTTGGCCAGAATACCCCAGGTGCCGTAGAGCACGAAGATGAAGGCGGCGACGAGCGCGAAGCCGACGACGCCGGCATAGAGGCCCATCCGGATCGCATCCGCGCCGAGATCGGCGCCGACGGTGCGTTCTTCGATGACGGTCAGCTTGGCGGGCAGGGCGCCGGCACGCAGCATGGCGGCGAGCGTATTTGCACTGTCGGTCGAGAAGTTGCCGGAGATCTGGCCCGAACCGCCGGTGATCGGCTCGCGGATGACGGGCGCACTCAGCACCTTGTCGTCGAGAACGATCGCGAAGGGATTACCGACGTTCTGGCGGGTAATATCGGCAAAACGTGTCGCACCGGCGCTGTCGAAGCGGAAGGTGACGACCGGCTGCTGGCTCTGGTCGAAGCTGACGCGGGCATCCGAGAGGCGGTCGCCGGAAATCTCGACGCGGTCGAGAACCGGGTAGCTGTTGCCCTCGTCGTCCTTCATGATCGTCACACCCGGGCCGGCCTGGCCGTTCGGGGCGAGCATGTGGAAGGACATCTTGGCGGTGGAGCCGAGCAGTTCGCGAAGGCGGGACGGATCCTGCGCGCCCGGAAGCTGCACGAGAATGCGGTTGGCGCCGATACGCTGGATCGTCGGCTCGGCAACGCCGACCTGGTCGACGCGCTGGCGGATGACTTCAAGGCTCTGCGTGACGGCATTGTCGACGTTTGTCGAAATACCGGCCGGGGAGAAGCCGATAGTGATGTTGCCGCCATCGGCTGTGACTGCAAGATCGGACTGGCCGGCACTGATGCCGCTGGCGATCACATTGCCGAGCGTGCGAAGCTGGGTGACGGCCGCATCGCTTTGCGACGGATCGGCGAGCGAAACAACGATGTTGTTATTGTTGCGGACAACCGACTTCGGCTGGATGTTCTTTTCGCGCAGCACACGGCGTGCGTCCTGCAGGAGCGAATTCAGGCGCTCCTTGGTGAGGTCGGCTTCATCGACTTCGAGCACGAGGTGTGAACCACCGCGAAGGTCGAGACCGAGAGAAACCTGGCTGTGCGGCAGCCAGGAGGGGATGCGCTGCAGCACGCTCTGCGGCAGCGCATTCGGCAGGGCGATCAACAGGCCGAACACGATGATCACCGTATAGGTGAACACCAGCCATGGTGAATTGCGCATGTTTTAAATCCTTGGATAATGCTTGGGCCGGCGCAACCGCGCTGCGGCATGTCTATGGATCAGAAGCGCCCGAAGGCGTGTGATTCAGGCAGCTTGCGGCGGTGCGCGCGGCTGGTGGGCCCGGGCTGCCGCAATGAGCAGCGGGGCTTCGAATTCAGCCGCCCCCGTGGCAGCGCGCCAGTCGGCGAACTGCAATGCAGGAACAATGGTAAGCGCCGCCGGGCCGGTATCCTGGAGCGATTGTTTCGGTGCGGCCTTGCGATCACTGATCAGCAGGCCGCGGATGGCGTCTCGCGCCGTAACCTGCGTCGGCTGCGAATCCCGGCTGGAAGAGGAAAGGCTGTTCGGTGTTGCGGACGGGCCGATGACGATATTGCCGCCGAAAAGCAGGCCGAGATAAGCAAAGATCGCAACGACGACGGAGGCGGCAATACGGCTTGCCAGACGGCGCTGTTCCAGCACCATCTCCCCTGTATCGGCGATTTCACTCCCAGATCGGCTCAAAGGCGCGGCAATCTCTCATTCTTTTTCCGGCGGATACTCCACCGACGGCACGATTGTACCAGCCGAAGGTCCGTCTTCATAGGGTGCACTGTCATGATGCACTTGGGCGAGCCGGTCAACCATGCCAAGCGCAATTTCCCGCTCTCCCATGATCACCGTGTCGGCGCCGTATTGCCGCAGTTCGTCCACTTCGGCGTCGGAATGGGCGCGTGCAACGATCAGGATCGATGGATTGATGGTGCGGCCCTGCTCGGCGATGCTGCAGGCCTCGAAGGCGTTTGGGATGGCGATGACAAGGCTGCGGGCGCCGGCGATGTTGGCGAGATCAAGTGTTTCGCGAGAAACGGCGTTGCCGGGGATGACTTCGACGCCTTGCGCGCGCAATTCAATGATGCGCTTGTCTGAATCCTCGATGACGAGGAAGGGCGTGCCTGATGATTTGAGGTTTTGGCCGACGATGCTGCCGACACGGCCGTAACCAATAAGGATCGCATGGCGGTTCAGCGCTGTCGGATGGACCTCGTCGCTGTCGGCCACAGCCTCTTCCGGTGCCGGCGAAACCTCAGTGGCCGGAGCGGTCTCAGTGGCCGGTTCCTCGCGCTTCGGGCTTTCCAGCAGTGGCCGGATGCGGTCGCAGACGAAGAAGAGCAGCGGGTTGATGATGATCGAGATGATCGCGCCGGCAAGGATAAGGTCGCGCCCTTCCTCCGGCAGCAAGCCGAGATCGACGCCGAGGGCGGCGAGAATGAAGGAAAATTCGCCGATCTGCCCGAGGCTCGCCGAGATCGTCAGCGCCGTACTGACCGGCTTCTTGAAAAGCAGGACGATCAGGAAGGCTGCGATCGACTTGCCGATCACGATGATGAAGACCGTCGCAAGCACCGGCAGCGGTCGCTCGATCAGGATGTTCGGATCGAAGAGCATGCCGACGGAGACAAAGAAGAGCACCGCGAAGGCATCGCGAAGCGGCAGGCTTTCCTGGGCGGCTCGATGGCTGAGCTCGCTTTCGGCGAGAACCATGCCGGCAAAGAAGGCGCCGAGCGCCAGCGATACGCCGAAAAGCTTGGACGCACCGAAGGCGACACCAAGAGCAATTGCCAACACGCCGAGGCGGAAGAGTTCACGCGAACCGGTATGAGCGATGCGGTGCATGGTCCAGGGAATGAGCTTACGGCCGAAGACCAGCATCAGGGCGACGAACAGCGCCACTTTAACCAGCGTCATGGCGATGATGCCGCCGACGCCGAGATCGAGGCCGAAAATCCGGTTGAGGCCCGCCGAGAGAGGCTCGACCGGGCCATGACCATCGCCGGTGATGCTGGCGGCCGCCGGGATGAGCACCAGCGCAAGCACCATGGCAAGGTCTTCGACGATCAGCCAGCCGACGGCGATGCGCCCACGCTCTGTCTCGACGAGACGCCGCTCCTGCAGGGCTTTCAGCAGCACGACCGTGGAGGCGACGGAAAGCGCTAGGCCGAAGACGAGACTGCCGCCCGTCGGCCATCCCATGAAAGCCCCAAGACCCCAGCCGAGCAGCGTGGCAAAGCCGATCTGCACAACCGCACCAGGCACCGCGATGCCGCGCACGGAAAGCAGGTCCTTGAGTGAGAAATGCAGGCCGACGCCGAACATCAGCAGGATGACGCCGATTTCTGCAAGCTCAGGCGCAAGGCTCTGATCGGCAACGAAACCCGGTGTGTGCGGACCGACGAGAACGCCTGCGACAAGATATCCTACGAGAGGCGGCAGCCGCAGGCGATTGGCGAGCGCGCCCAGGATAAATGCCAGCACAAGGCCGCCGACGATTGTTGAAATCAAAGGCGTATCGTGGGGCATCGCTCTCTCCCGATCTGGAAATCCTGCTCAAAACATGACATATATGATTTATATTGACCAATATGGGTGGTTTGAAATTATGGGTCAAGGTGCAAAAGAAACAATCCTGACGCCCGCTTTGTGCCGCGCGGCTCGTGGTCTGCTTGATTGGACGCAGGCGGACCTCGCCGAGAAGGCTGCCGTCTCCCGTAGCACGATACGCGACTATGAAGGCCGTCACCACGAAATCCATCGTGCGACGGAGGCGCAGCTGCGCCTTGCCTTCGAGGAGGGTGGCGTAAAATTTATCGAAATAGAAGGCTGCGGAACCGGCCTCTGCCTGCCCGGCCCGGTGAACTGAGCTGCCTTAGGGCTGCATCAGGCAGGCCGCACCGACCTTATAGACATAGATCGTATCGCCTCTGTAGTTGCCTTTTTCCGGCTGCCAGCTTTTCAGCATTTCCGGCGTTTCGTTCGCGCAACTCAGCGGCTTGGAGGTCAGGAACAGAACCTGCCCGCTGGTATCGGCCGGGAGGGCGAATTCCTGTTCGTAATAGCTGTCCGGCAGATCGGCCGGCGGACGGGCATATATCTTGTAGGGTGCGGCTCTCAGCGTGTGGAAGAGATCGGCGACCATGTCCCTGTTGTCGGTGACGATGATGCCGGCGCCGGCCTGCGCGGCAAGATTGGCAGCCTCCCTGCTTACTTCGGCCCGGCCGAGATAGCGCTGCATGACTTCCTTGCCGTTTGGCAGCACCAGTTGATGTGCGAAGATCGTTGCGAAGGGGAAGAGCAGGCACGCAACGCCATTGATGGTGAGCGAGGTTCTGAGACCTTTCGGCCACAGGCGGTGAAGCAGCCAGACCGCCAGCACGATACCTGCCACATAGGCCGTGACGCCCCAATTGGCATAGGCCTTGGCGACGGTCGCCTGCAGGGTAATGAGCAGCACGACCGGGATCGAGAGCCAGACGAGCATCTTCTCACGCGGTTCACTGCGGCCGCGGATCATATTCCAGACGGCCCAGAGCATGGCGAAGAAGACAATCGGGCCGACGACGCCGAACTGCGCGGAGAAGAATTCCAGCCCCCCGCGGATATTGCTGCCGAGATCGTTCCAGTGGGCGATATCCTGCGTGTGGCGCACCGTCGTATTGTTGTGCTGGAGGTTCCACCAAAGGTTCGGGAACGCGATGACCGCGGAGGTGACGACCGCGATGATGAAATCGCGCACCGAAATACGCGCCGACGGAATGAGCAGCAGCGCAATCGCTCCGCCGGGCACAAGGAAGAGCACGGCATATTTCGTAAGAAACGCCAGCCCGACACCGACACCCATGAGAAGTGCGAACCCGACGGAGCGGCGCTGCGTCAGTTCGAAATAGGCAATGAGCGCAATGGCTATGAAGAAGAGCAGGATGACGTCGGTGGAGAAGAACACCGAAGAAAGCGCAACCGCCGGCAGCGTGATATAGGTTGCGCCGACCCAGCCTTCGATCTCAGGCCCGATGAAGCGCTTCGCCATTTTCATCAGCACCAGCGCGGTCGCCATGTGGAAGAGGGGGCCGGGAAGCCGCAGCCAGTAAATGTCGCTGGAGCCGGCAAGCTCGGTGAAGATCCTGAGAACCCAGGCAATCATCGGCGGCTTGGAATAATAGCCGAAATCGAGATTTTGCGACCAGAACCAGTACTGCGCCTCATCGACGAACAGGTCCGTCGTATCGAAATGCAGCGTCACGATGCGGAAGATCGTAAACGCCAGAATGATGAGGAGGCCGGTCCGAGCTGACATAATCCCTTACTTCCGCTGACACAGGAGCGCGTGTCGATACACCAACGGTGCCGGGCTGCCAACGGGAAAGGTAAAGGGAGATTTAAGGCGCAGTGGCCTCTCAGAAGACGCGAAGCGTGCGGTTGTCGCGGTGTGTCGCGATCAGATCGAGGAGGGCAACGGCTGCGGCGATCGAGAGGGCGATCAGGCAGGAACCCATTCCGAGAACTATCATTTCTCTTTCCTTATTGACGTCATGTCAGGCTCTATAAAACGGGTCTATAACATAAAGCTTGCGTGTGCCTTGTAGCAGCGATGCAACTCTGCGCCAGTATTTACTATGTGAACTCTCCCCAATTGTCTCAAAAGCTACAGGCGGGAATGGCTTATTAACCTTCAAGCAAGGAATTAACCATAAACATTGGGTTACACGTCGGAATGGGAAGATGCACTCGTTCCCACCAGGCATGACGCCGTACCGCCGTACCGGGTCGATCCGGTATCCATCTTCTTCAGGCAGCTCCGAAACAGAATTGCTGATCAGGAGGCTTCAGTCCCCCGGTTGCGACCGGTGGCGAAGGGCATCTCCGCGTATCGCATTCATCGGAAACTGCGAAGGTTTTTGGCCGGGTTCGCCCGGAAAGTGGTTGGGGATAGGCGTTGAGGCAGGATATGCCATCAGATCAGGCTCGTGGAGCACAGGCAGGCAGCCTGCGCGACCGCCTGCGCTTTGCCGGCCTCGACACCGACCAGTGCGAGATGGTTCGCCGTAACCGGCCCGCCCTCGAAGCCCATCTCAAGGCCGGCCTGCGCGATCTCTTCCATCGTTTCCAGTCCTTCCCGGATGCCTCGCGCAATTTCGAGAGCGAGCGTCAGATCGAGCGTCTCCACGACCTGCAGTCGTCGCACTGGGACGTGCTCACGGATGCGCGATTCGACAGCCTCTATGCAGAACGCGTCAAGGTTCTCTCCGATACCGAAAGCAAGATCGGCCTCGACCCTCGCTGGCACGTGGCCGGCCACGGCGTCATGCTGGAACACGTGATTTCCGGTCTGGCCGATGAACTGGCCGGCCGCCCGGTACTGCCGTCGGCCAAGCGGCGCGCTCGCGAGATCACCGACCTGATGACATCAATCATCCGCATTGTCATGGTCGACGTCGAAATCGCCGTCTCGCTGCGCTTCAATGCGCTGCGCTCCACGCAGCAGCGCGCACTCGCCGATCAGCGTGCCGAAGGTGAAGCGGAAGTCGCCCGCATCTTCAGCGATGTCATCGAAGGCCTGTCAGCCCGCGACTTGACGCAGCGCGCACCGGTCGATGGCGCTCACACCGACATTGCCGCCGCGCTGAACGCCGCACTCGACAACCTCCAGACGGAATTTGCCGCAATTGCAGAACGCAATGCGAAGGCGGAAGCCGCAACGCAATCGCTCGCCGGCGCATCCCGTCGCTTCGCCGGCAACGCTTCCGGTCAGGCAGGGCGGCTGCAGCTTTCCGCCGCCGCCCTTGCCGGCATCGCCGAGCGGGTCCGCGAGGGTGCAGCCGGCAGCCGAGCCGCCGAACAGGCTGCTGCCGCGACGCGTGCGGCCGTCGAGGAAAGCGGTGAGGTCGTCGGCCGCGCGATCAGCGCCATGGCTGATATCGAACAGTCTGCGGAGAAGATCGGCCAAATTATCGGTGCGATCGACGAGATTGCCTTCCAGACGAACCTGCTCGCTTTGAACGCCGGCATCGAAGCTGCCCGCGCCGGCGAATCCGGCCGCGGCTTTGCCGTCGTGGCGCAGGAAGTGCGGGCGCTCGCCCAGCGCTCCGCAGAAGCTGCCCGTGAAATCAAGACGCTCGTGACCACCACCAAGACACAGGTGGATGCCGGTGTGCAGATGGTCGGCCGCACACAGGATTCGATTGCCAGCATCGTCCGTCAGGTGACCGACATCAATGCCGCAATCGCTGGCATCGCAGGCGAGACGGGTGAACACGCCGCCGGTCTCGAAGCCGTGACCGCAGACGTTAAGGGCCTCGGCGGCGAAGTCGCCGACAATGCCGGCTTTGCGGAACGTTCAGCCGAAGGCGCCGATCATCTTCATACGGTCATTCTGGAACTCGGCCAGACGATCCGCGAATTCCGCATTGCGCGGGAAAATGCCTATGCAATCCGGCCTCATCAGGTGCGTGTTTCTGCCTCCCGGACGGTTGCGATCGCACCTCGCCCGGAAGTGGTCGAAGATGATTACGAAAATGACGATTTCAGCATGCTTCAGCCTCTCGCAAGTGCCGGAGGTGGGCGGAATGTTTACTAACCTATCGGATTATGACGCCGGCTCGCTTTCGCGGGTTGGGGACAAGGGGACAAGGAAAAGCTGATGGCAGCAAAGAAGAGTGCCAAGACGCTGGAGTTGCCAGCGGTTCTTGATCTCAATGAGGCTTCCGCATTGCGCGACAAGCTTCTCTCCATGCGAGGAAACCCTCTTGCGATCGATGCTTCGGCAGTCGAACGCATCGGCGCTCTTTGCGCCCAGGTTCTGATGGCCGCCGAGAAGACCTGGGACCAGGACAAGCAGTCGATCACCTTCTCGAAGGTGTCCGACGCATTTCAAAAAACCATGCAGCTGGTTGGCGTCAATATCGACCATCTGCTTGCCAAGGAGATCCGGCAATGAAGAAGAAAGTACTGACGGTGGACGATTCCCGCACCATCCGAAACATGCTTCTCGTAACGCTGAACAATGCAGGTTTCGAGACGATCCAGGCTGAAGACGGCGTTGAGGGCCTCGAAGTTCTCGAAGAGTCCAATCCTGATGTTATCGTCACCGACATCAACATGCCGCGCCTCGATGGCTTCGGCTTCATCGAAGGTGTCCGTCGCAACGAGAAGTACCGTGCGATCCCGATCCTGGTGCTGACCACCGAAAGCGATGCGGAAAAGAAGAACCGCGCCCGCCAGGCTGGTGCCACCGGCTGGATCGTCAAGCCCTTCGACCCCGCCAAGCTGATCGATGCCATCGAGCGTGTAACCGCTTAAAGCCCAGGATTTGCTCCTATGGATATGAACGAAATCAAAGAGATCTTTTTCCAGGAGTGCGAGGAACAGCTCGCCGAACTGGAATCCGGTCTCCTGAAAATGAATGATGGCGATCGCGACCCGGAAACCGTCAATGCGGTCTTCCGCGCGGTGCATTCGATCAAGGGCGGCGCCGGCGCCTTTGGCCTGGATGACCTCGTCGCCTTCGCCCACGTCTTTGAGACCACACTTGATTGCGTTCGTTCCAACAAGCTTGAGCCCAACCAGGACGTCCTGAAGGTCATGCTGAAGTCGGCCGACGTGCTCGCCGACTTGACCAATGCTGCCCGCGATGGCGGCAGCGTCGATGAAAGCAGAAGCCGCGGCCTCGTCAAGGAACTGGAAGCGCTTGCCCATGGCGAGCTGCCGTCTCCCGCGGCAGGTTCCGAGGCGCCCGCGCCGAAGCCGGCCCCAAAGGCCGCTCCTGCTCCGGTTGCTGCAGCCCCGGCTCCCAAGCCGACCGATGATAGCGGCTTCCAGCCAGTCCCCTTCTCCTTCGACGATTTCGGTGGCGAAGAGAAGCCGATAGATCTGCCGGCCTATGAAATCACCTTCAAGCCGCGCTTCGAACTCTATTCAAAGGGTAACGACGCCACCCTTCTGCTGCGTGATCTCTCCCGCCTCGGCGAGATGAGCATCTATTGCAACGTTGATGCTCTGCCGGGCCTTGAGGAGCTCGATCCGGAAGGCGCTTACTTCTTCTGGAACATCACGATCAAGACGGACAAGGGCGAAGATGCCATCCGCACGGTCTTCGAATTCGCCGAATGGGATTGCGATCTGACCGTGAAGCCGGCAGAAGACAGCAAGCCGGGCGAGACCAACGAAGAACTGCCGATGATCCCGGTTCCGTTCGATCTCTCGATCTTGGACGATGGCGGGGCCTCCGAAGCGCCGGCCGCAGCCGAGACCAAGGCCGACGACACGGCTGCTGCCGTTGCTGCCGCTGAAACGGCGACCAATGTAGCGCAGATGGCTGCTGCCGCTGCCCGCGTCGAAAAGAAGGAATCGGCTGCCGCAGCCGCCGCCGCAGCGGCAAGTGCCGCAGCCCAGAACAACGCCGCTGCCGGTGCCGGCCAGACGATCCGCGTCGATCTCGATCGCGTCGACCGCCTGATCAACCTCGTCGGCGAGCTTGTCATCAACCAGGCGATGCTCTCTCAGAGCGTCATCGAAAACGACACGACCGGCACGTCATCGATCAACATGGGCCTCGAAGAGCTGCAGCAGCTCACCCGCGAGATCCAGGACTCGGTCATGGCGATCCGCGCCCAGCCTGTGAAGCCGGTCTTCCAGCGCATGTCGCGTATCGTTCGCGAAATCGCCGACATGACCGGCAAGTCGATCCGCCTGATCACCGAAGGTGAAAACACCGAAGTGGACAAGACGGTCATCGACAAGCTGGCCGAGCCGCTGACGCACATGATCCGCAACGCCGTCGACCACGGTATCGAAACGCCTGAAAAGCGTGCCGCCGCCGGCAAGAACACCGAAGGCACCGTCCGCCTGACGGCAAAACATCGTTCGGGTCGCATCCTGATCGAGCTTGCCGACGATGGCGCCGGCATCAACCGCGAAAAGGTCCGCCAGAAGGCAATCGCCAACGAGCTGATCTCGCCTGACGCCAACCTGTCGGATGAGGAAATCGATAACCTGATCTTCCTGCCGGGCTTCTCTACGGCCGACAAGATCTCCGACATCTCAGGTCGCGGTGTCGGCATGGACGTCGTCAAGCGCTCGATCCAGGCGCTCGGCGGCCGCATCAACATCACCTCGAGGCCGGGCCAGGGCTCGGTCTTCACGATGAGCCTGCCGCTGACGCTCGCCGTTCTCGACGGTATGGTGGTCACGGTCGCCGGCCAGACCCTGGTCGTGCCGCTGACGGCAATCGTCGAAACCCTGCAGCCGGAAGCCGCCGCGATCCATTCCTTTGGCGCCAACCACCGCTTGATCTCGATCCGCAATTCCTTCTGCCCGCTGGTCGATGTCGGTCGCATCCTGAACTTCCGCGCAACCCAGGCCAATCCGGTCGAAGGTGTTGCCCTTCTCGTCGAATCCGAAGGCGGCGGTCAGCGCGCGCTCATGGTCGACGCGATCCAGGGCCAGCGCCAGGTCGTTATCAAGAGCCTCGAGGCGAACTACACTCACGTTCCGGGCATCGCCGCTGCAACCATTCTCGGCGACGGCCGCGTGGCCCTCATCCTGGACGTGGACGCGGTTGTCGGCGCCTCGCGCGGTCAGTCCCTCAAGGCGGAAATGTCTCTGGCGGCAGTAGGATAAGAGTCAATGTCGTACACGGCAAAAAATCTGACCCTGGGCGGAAACGAGCTTATCGCATTTCGCATCGGCGATCAGGAATTCTGCGTGAACATCATGGCAGTCCGCGAAATCCGAGGTTGGACCCCGGCAACCGCGATGCCGCATTCGCCATCTTATATGATTGGCGTCATAAACCTGCGTGGCGCGGTGTTGCCGATCATCGATCTGTCGGGCCGGCTCGGCATGAAGCCGGTCGATCCGACCGCCCGCCACGTCATCATCGTCGCCCAGGTCCGCCGCAAAACGGTGGGCCTGCTGGTCGACGCTGTTTCCGACATTCTGACCGTCAATGAAGATGACATCCAGCCCACGCCCGAGATCTCCTCAGACCTGCAGCGTCAGTTCGCCCGCGGCATTCTCTCCATCGAAAAGCGAATGATCTGCCTGATCGAACTCGAAGCCCTGTTCCCCGACACCGAAAGCGAAGCCGCATGAACGCACTTGGCGTAAAAGATCAGAGGCAGTCTGGTGCTGACGAGGTTCTGGCGAGCGGGGAATACCCGCTGACGCGCCGCGATCTCTCGGAAATCGCCGCCATGATCTATGCGGATGCCGGAATCTATCTCAATGAGACGAAGGCCTCGCTGGTCTACTCTCGTCTGTCGAAGCACATCCGCAATCTAGGCCTTTCGGGGTTTCGCGAATATTGCGAGCTTGTCGCTTCTCCGGCAGGTGCTGCCGCCCGGCGCGAGATGCTGTCACACCTGACGACAAACTTCACGCGTTTCTTCCGCGAAAACCATCATTTCGAACACTTGCGCGACCATGTGCTGCCCGATCTTCTGAACCGCGCGCGCGCCGGCGGCCGTGTCCGCATCTGGTCTGCTGCGTCCTCGGATGGGCAGGAGCCCTATTCGATCGCGCTGACCGTTCTGTCAATGATGCCGAACGCTGCCGACTACGACTTCAAGATTCTCGCGACCGACATCGACCCGAAGATCCTGGCGATCGCCCGGGCCGGCGCCTACGACGAAAACGCGCTGGAAACCGTCTCGCCTGCCATGCGTAAGCAATGGTTTACCGAGGTCGAGATGCAGGGACGCCGCAAGTTCCAGGTCGACGACCGCGTGAAGCGCCTCATCACCTACAACGAACTGAACCTGATGGCCCAGTGGCCGTTCAAGGGCAAGTTCGACGTCATCTTCTGCCGCAATGTCGTAATCTACTTTGACGAGCCGACCCAGATGAAGATCTGGCAGCGCTTTGCCGGCCTGCTGCCGGAGGGTGGCCATCTCTATATCGGCCATTCCGAGCGCGTCTCGGGCGAGGCCAAGCACGTCTTCGACAATATCGGCATCACCACCTATCGCTATACGACCAAGGGTATCGGGAGGAAGGCATGAGCGCTCCGGCAAGAGTTCTCGTCGTTGACGACTCGCCGACCATGCGCGGCCTGATCTCGGCCGTCTTGAGTTCGGATCCCGAAGTCAACGTCATAGGCCAGGCCGGCGACGCTCTGGAGGCGCGCGAGGCGATCAAGCGGCTGAACCCCGATGTCTTAACGCTGGATATCGAAATGCCGAACATGAACGGCCTCGACTTCCTCGAAAAGATCATGCGCCTTCGGCCCATGCCCGTCATCATGGTTTCGACCATGACGCATCGCGGCGCGGAGGCGACGCTCGCAGCCCTTGAAATCGGTGCCTTCGATTGCGTCGGCAAGCCGCAGCCGGGCGAGCCGCGCCCCTTCGGCGACCTCGTCGAGAAGGTAAAGGCCGCCGCCCGCACGCAGCGCAATTTCGCCAAGCCGGCCAAGTCTGCCGCCGTCACGCCGCTCGCAGTTGCCGATTTCCGCGTCGGCCGCAAGATCGTGGCGATCGGTTCTTCGACCGGTGGCGTGGAAGCCCTGATCGCCGTGCTGCAGAAATTCCCGGCGAACTGCCCGCCGACCGTCATCACCCAGCATATGCCGCCGACCTTCACCAAGAGCTTTTCCGAACGGCTGAACCGCCTCTGTGCGCCGGTCGTGGAAGAAGCGACCGATGGCGCCCGTCTCGAGATCGGCAAGGTCTATCTTGCGCCTGGCGGCGAGCGTCACCTGCAGGTCTCCAATACATCGGCGCCCTGTTGCCGGCTGGTCGAGCGGGGGCCGGTCAATGGCCATCGTCCATCGGTCGATGTGCTCTTCGATTCGGTTGCCGAACTCGCCGGACGCAATGCCGTCGGCGTGATCCTCACCGGCATGGGTCGCGACGGGGCCGCCGGGTTGTTAAAAATGCGACATGCAGGGGCCAGAACGCTCGGTCAGAACGAAAAAACCTGCGTTGTTTACGGAATGCCAAGAGTTGCCTACGAACTTGGCGCAGTTGAACAGCAGCTCCCGCTTGCTGCCATCGGCGAAGAAATATTGAAAATGACAGCCGCCCGAAAGGAAGGGACCGAATAATGTCGATCGCGGAGAAAATCAAAGTTCTGATCGTTGACGATCAGGTTACGAGCCGCCTGCTACTCAGCGACGCGCTGACGCAGCTCGGCTTCAAGCAGATCACCTCTGCCGGCGACGGCGAGCAGGGTATGAAGATCATGGCGGAGCAACCCCACCACCTCGTGATCTCGGACTTCAACATGCCGAAGATGGACGGCATCGGCTTCCTGCAGGCAGTCCGCAGCAATCCGAACACCAAGAAGGCGGCCTTTATCATCCTCACCGCACAGGGCGACCGTGCGCTGGTGACCAAAGCAGCGCAGCTCGGCGCAAACAACGTTCTGGCCAAGCCCTTCACCATCGAAAAGATGAAAGCGGCTATCGAAGCCGTGTTTGGAGCCCTGAAATGATCACTGAGGGTGCGGCCCGCCGCGTGCACATCATTCAGGGTGAATATAAGGTCCTGAGCGACCCGGATGCGGTGCTCACGACCATCCTTGGCTCGTGCGTGGCAGCCTGCCTCAGAGATCCCGTCGCCGGTGTCGGCGGCATGAACCACTTCCTGCTGCCGGGGACAGGCAACACCCCGATGACCGGCGGCGATGCCACGCGATACGGCGTGCATCTCATGGAACTGTTGATCAACGGCCTCCTGAAAAAGGGCGCGCGACGCGACCGGCTGGAGGCCAAGATCTTCGGAGGAGCGAAGACGATCTCGACATTCTCGAATGTCGGCGAGCAGAACGCCGCCTTCGCCGTGCAGTTTCTTCGGGATGAAGGCATTCCGGTGGTCAGCTCCAGCACCGGCGGTGAGCATGGACGCAAGATCGAATATTGGCCGGTGTCCGGCCGTGCCCGGCAATACCCCCTGACCGGCGCCGAAACGCAGAAAACCGTCGCTCTCGAGCAGCGTCCCGCCGCTCCGCAGAAGCCCGCCGAGACCAGTATCGAATTCTTTTGATGGCGAGGATTTTTATATGAGTTTTACACCGATCATCGAGCCGCCGGCGCCGGTCGAGGCGCTGAGCGACATATTGATGCGCATTGTCTCCGAGCTTCACGACGTTGCCTACCTGATGGAACGGATCGAGCCTCAGCTGATCGAACTGGGCGGCTCGGAAATCCTGAATTCCCCTGATAGCATGAAGGTGATGCAGGGCATCGATCTCGCCGTGCAGAAATCGCGCGGTCTGGCCGAATTCATCGACACCATCACCGGTGAAATTCCGCAGAACTGGTCGATCGATGTCGCAACAGCGCTGAGCCTCGTCAAGCTTGCCGAAATGCAGAAAGCCCTCGGCGGCGGTACCCGTCACGGCCACTCCCAGCCGCTCAGCAAGGCGGCCGGCGACTTCGATTTCTTCTGATATTGTAATTCATTCCTGCATGCGCTGAACGAAACGCTCGCACAAGTTTCGGCGTCTATTCGTCAAATGAGGCAATAAGCCTGCTTTGTCTTTGACGGATCGTGCGAGAACAGAATGAATCTGTTAAATCAATTAGTTCAGATTATTAAGAACTTTGGTTCGCTTGGGCGGACGCGTTTGATGATCCTTGGTGGGGTCGGCGCCGCTTCCATCGCAATCATCCTGGCGGCCGCAATTTTCGTCAACAAACCGGCCCAGGAAACGCTTTATGTCGGCCTGGACACGCCTGATCTTAACCAGATCAGCATGGCGCTCGCCGAAAGCAACGTCGATTTCCAGGTTGGAACGGACGGCTCCAGCATCACCGTACCAGCGGGCATGACGGGCAAGGCCCGGCTACTGCTTGCCGAACGCGGCCTGCCGAACAGCGCGAATGCCGGTTACGAGCTCTTCGATAATGTCGGTTCGCTCGGCCTCACCTCCTTCATGCAGGAAGTGACCCGCGTCCGCGCCCTCGAAGGTGAAATCGCCCGCACCATTCAATCGATCTCGGGCATCACCGCCGCACGCGTTCACATCGTCATGCCCGAGGTCGGCAATTTCCGGAAGGCCGAACAGAAGCCGACGGCCTCCGTCATGATTCGCGCCAGTGCCGCGACAGGGCGAAACGCCGCCACCTCGATCCGCCACCTCGTCGCCTCGGCCGTGCCGGGGCTTGATGTCGCTGACGTGACGATCCTCGATTCCGCCGGCCAGCTTCTCGCCTCCGGCGATGACGCCTCCAACGGTACGCTGAACCGCTCGCTCAATATCGTCCAGAACGTCCAGCAGGAAGTCGAATCGAACATCGATAAGGCGCTCGCCCCCTTCCTCGGCATGGATAACTTCCGCTCCAGCGTAACTGCCAATCTGAACACCGACGCCCAACAGATCCAGGAAACCACCTACGATCCGGAATCCAAGGTCGAGCGCTCGGTCCGCTCCACCAAAGAAGCCCAGCAGTCGCAGCAGAACCAGGCTGACAACGCGACGACGGTCGAGCAGAACATTCCGCAGGCTGCACCTGACGCTGGTGGCGCGACCGGCCCGCAGTCGCAGGACAAGTCCGACAAGCGCGAAGAGCAGACCAACTACGAAATCAACAGCAAGACCACGGCCACGACGCGCAACAGCTACCGGGTCGAAAAGCTCTCGGTCGCCGTCGTCGTCAACAAGGGCCGCATCGCCAAGATGGTGGGCGAACCGGCAGACCAGGCCAAGATCGACGCCTATCTCGCAGAGATGAAAAGCATCGTCGCCTCGGCCGCTGGCCTCGATACCAACCGCGGTGACGTCGTCACCGTCACCGCAATGGACTTCCTCGAAAACCAGCTCCTTGACGATGCCAACAACGGCGTCCATGTCATGGACATGCTGAGCCGCAATCTCGCCGGCATCATCAACTCGCTGGCCTTCGTCGCGGTCGCCTTCGTGGTGGTCTGGCTGGGTGTGCGTCCTCTCATCCGCACCGTCAACGGCTCGGGTTCATCCGCCGCAGTTTTCGGCGACGCCACTCCGGAATCGGCTGGCCTGGAACTGCCGGACTTCGCACCGGCAGGCGCTTCTGCGGGCGGCGCGCTGATGGATGGCTTCGGCTCCGACTTCGGCTTCGACAGCACCGAGGATCTGCTCAGTCTCGGCGACGACGACGGCAACTTCAACCGCCGCGTCAAGGAAGGTCCGGAACGCAAGCTCGCCCGTATGGTGGAGATCAACGAGGAGCGCGCCGCGAAGATTCTCAGGAAATGGGCCATCGACGAAGCTGCATAATGAAAAGGCCGGGAAACCGGCCTTTTTCTTTCTCGTCTGTGGATACATCGGCCGGTAACAAGAACGTTACCGGAACTCGTGACCGGCTCGTAAGGAGCCGGTTACTCTATTGCAGAGAGTTCTGATGTAGAGATCGCCAGGCAGCGGGATGACGCCCTTCGCATGATGCTCAAGCCGTGCATAAGGCGGATGGCGCAAGTATGTCTCCAGTAGAACAACAGGTCGTTGCTTTCGCGCGTTTGAAATCTGCTTCTACCGGGGCTTTCCGTTGCGGCACTTCCTTGGCCGGAACTGTGATAATTACGTCATTCAGACCGATAATTCCGCTCAGTGTCACTCGCGCATAAGGTGAGAAACATTGCGGCCAATGCCAGAATCATCCTAGTTTTATACATCTTCGCGAGAGTGGAGTGGTGATCGAATCACCGCATGGAAGGTCGCAAAAGTAAATCCCCAGAAGTCGGAGATGGTGATTTACGATGGTTGGCTTACCCTTAAGTGATTCGAAGTGGGATTCGCGTGGGGCATGTGTTTGAATCCCTTTCACAAAAACCGAACTTCTTTGCGAGAACCGACAGTTTCTCAGCCGCAGGTTACTGCCAATGGATATGGACATATTTCAGGCGAATAAAGGCGAGCAGCAGATGGCGAACTTCGTCGGCGCCAATGTGCCGGATCTTTTGCCGCGCGACGAACTGATCGATCGCCTTCGCGTCATCGCCGAAACCGGTAAATTGCATGCCGGCTTGCTGGCGCTGACCGAGTATGTCGGCGCCATGCACTATCTGATGGCGCGCTGCGATCTCATCCAGGAAAGCGGTCTGGACTTTATCGTTTCGTCCGACTGGCCTTTCGATCTGGTGAAGGAGGTCGCCAATGACCTGGTCGTGGGTTATGCGCGCTCGACTGAATTCGAGAAGTGCATGCAGGTGCTGCAGCCGGGCTTCGCACTCCTGCCGGACAGCGCCGATGTGCCGCATGGTGCGAGCCGCCAATATTGCTCGCTGACCTTGAATGTCGGCCGCTCTCGCCTGGTGCTGATGTTCTTGTTCAGGGAAGGTTTCGTTCTTTCGCCGGAACGTCTCCGCGACGTAGGCCTGCTTGCAGGCTATTTCGCAAGCTTCCTTCGGTGCGGGGGCACGAAGGTCGATCGCGATTTCGAACTGACCGACCGGGAGCTCGAGTGCCTCTTCTGGATTGCGGAAGGCAAGACAAGCGACGAGATCGCCATGATCCTCGGCATCTCCCGGAATACCATCAATAATTATATCACCAGCGTGATGCGGAAGACTGCAACGAAGACGCGTTCCGAGGCGATAGCCTTCGCCGTTCGCAACAATCTCGTCTGAGGGAAATTATGGGCCATCATCCAGGCAGGGCGCTAGGCAACACGGACCAGATGCGCATGGTACGTGTGAACAGGATTTCCAGCCGGTCTGACCTTTTCCCGCGCCTGATTGCCATGCAGAAGCTCGCGGATGCGCAAGGCTTCGCCGTTTTTCGTGTCACCGGCTCCGGCATACCGGCAAAGCAGCGACTGATCTGCGAGCTGGAAAACTGGAGTCCCTCGAATGCCGGCTTCGGCAAGGGTTTCGTCGATGCCCATGGCGAGGCTCTGCTCGACCATATCGATCGCTCGCTGCTGCCCTTGTTCTGGGCCGGCAGCCACGATCGTGCAGCTCCTGGTCCTGCCGACTTCTCTCCCTTCATGGTGAGGCTGAAAGACGGCATGGTGCCTTTCTCCGGTCTCGCATTTCCAGTGCGCCTTGGCGCCATCGGCAATGGCTTCGTGCTTTTCACCGGCGACGATATCGATCCGTCGAGCGATACGATCATCGAGCTGCATGGCCGGTGCTGCAATGTCATGATGGACCTGCTGTCGCTCGATGAGCGGCGTGCGGCGGCGACCGAAGCGCTGAGCGAACGTGAGATCGCCTGCCTTCAGCTTGCGGGCGACGGCCGTATCAGCGAAGAAATCGCCGACAAGCTCGGCCTGTCCGTCCACACGGTGAACGCTTATCTCGGCTCGGCGACCATCAAACTCAATTCGGTCAACCGTATTCAGGCGATCGCGAAGGCAATACGTCTCGGCTACATCAGCTAGGGCTCTGAGAACGGCAAAGCCCGGCGCCTTGCGGGCCGGGCCTGATATTCTCAAACGGAAATGCTTTAGCCGGCGAGCGCCTGCGGCTTTGCCACGATATAGCGCGCTTCGTGCAGGCTTCTTTGGAGAAAAGCCGTGTTTGTGTCCGGATCGCTGGAGGCGTTCTGGAAGGAAATATGATTGATCTCGATGCCGGCATGATCTTCGGCGAGTGTCAGCTGCGCATAGACGGTCACGCCGCGCGGCTTGATTTCGAGATCGAGCACAACTTCGGGCTTGCCGCCCCATTCCAGCGTATAATTTCCCCCCAGGCCGAAGTTGACAGTGCCGGGATGGAAAAACAGTTCCGCTGCGGAAGCGACGAGGTCGGCGAGATTGCCGTAATACTCGAAACGCAGCAGAGAAATGAGATCGGATGCGTCCAGAAGCCTGAGCTCGGTTGCGACCGGGCTGATCGCTTCTGCAAGGATTTTTTCACGCTGGGCAGAGTAGGGGCATTTTTTCATTCGACTTATCTTACCCGTTTGTTCTTGGCCTCCGCGGCGTAAACCCGATGAATGAGTTCCGCGACGGCCTTATAGAAGACTGACGGTATGACACTATCCACCGAGACTTGCGCAAACATGGAGCGTGCGAGAGGTGGATCCTCGAAGACAGGGATGTCGTTCTTCTCGGCGATCTCTCTGATTTTTAACGCAATAAGGTCCTGGCCCTTGGCAAGGACGACCGGTGCATCGTTTTCTTCGCGTACGTAGCGCAGCGCTACGGCATAGTGCGTCGGGTTGGCGATGACGAGGGTGGCACGCTGGACACTGGCGATCATGCGTCGGCGGGCGCGGTCACGCATGACTGAGCGCTGCCTGCTCTTGACGAAGGGGTCGCCCTGCGACTGCTTATTTTCTTCCTTTATCTCGTGCTTCGTCATCTTCAGTTCGGTGAACCAATGATAACGCGTCCAGAAGACGTCGGCGATCGCAACGATCGCGGTGGCGACCAGCATGACGATGATGATCTTGCGCATCGCCGTCATCATACGAACCATGATCGTCTGCGGATCGGAGAACATCGCATCGATCGAGCCGAAATATTCGCTTCTGAGGACGAAGAAGAGAATCACTCCGACCACCACCACCTTGAACAGCGACTTACCGAATTCGACGAGGCCTTGAAGGCTGAAGAGCCGCGACCATCCCTTGATCAGTGAAATACGCGAGGCCTGCGGACGGATGCGTTCGAGAACCGGCGTCGGCAGGTTCTGAAAGACGGACGAGGCGATGCCGAACACAATGAACATGATGAAGGCAGGGGCCAGAAGCGCAGCCATAGCCCAGCCGAGCTTCGCAAAGAGCGAGATGACGTCAGGTCCGGTCTCGATCTTCCACTGATCTGGCTGCTCGAAGACGTCACGCAGGGTCTCGGCCATGTGTGACGTCGCGTCGGGAAGGAAGAAGACGAGATAGATGAAGGTCGCCAGAATCGTCGTGAAGATCGAGATTTCACGCGAGTGGGGGGTATTACCTTTTTCGGCAGCATCAGACCGCTTTTTCGCGGTAGGGGCTTCTGTTTTGCTGTCCTTGTCTTCATCGGCCAAGTCTGCGGCCCTCCGTCAAAGAAAAAGGCCGCGACTGGAGCGCGGCCCATTTCACCGAAGGGTAGTCTTGTGCGTGCTGCTGATCAACCGCCGCCTTGTGGGCGAGGGGGCTTGTCAACAACTGCGATCGTTTAGGCGGCGGCCGGGCCGCCTTCCTTTTCCTTGAGCTCGATCTGGCCGGCATTGGCCAGGCGAATCGCTTCCTGCGCGACGGCGCGCCGCGCAATCGCGATCTCGCGTGGATTGACGCCGGCCATGCCGCTCTGCAGATCCGATTCGATCATGCGGCGCTGGCGCGGGCTGATGGAGGAAAGGACCAATTCGCGGATTTCGGCCGATGCGCCGCGCAGTGCGACGGTGAGAACGTCGGACGAGATATCGTTGAGCAGCATCACGCGGCTGCGCTGCGGCATCAACATGAGGTCTTCGAAAAGGAAGATCTTCGGACGAACCTTGTTGACCGCCTCGCGGTTGATCGATTCGAGCGAGGTGAGCAGCGTGTCGACCTGCGGTTTGTCCATTTCGTTCATTAGGTCGGCGACCTTGGTGGAGCCCGATGCGTTGCGTTCCGCGTCGATCTCGGCAAGCAGCGTCATCACCTGGTTTTCGATGATCTGCGCGGCCTTCGGGCTGACGCCCTTCATGTTGACCGTGCGGTTCATAATGTCGGCGCGGCGGTTGTCGGGAAGCTGCAGCAGCACCTTCGCGCCGAAGGACGACGGCATCATGGACAGGATATAGGCAACGGTCTGTGGATGTTCCCGCAGCAGAAACTGGGCGACGAAGGCAGGTTCCGCCTCGGCGAGACGGTCCCAGATGGAAGTTTCGTAGGCCTGGAAGGCAGTACGGCGGCCAAGCAGGCTGTCGACTTCGTCAGGCGTCAGCCCTTCCTCGAGGATGGCCTCGATCGCCTTGGCGTTGTCCATCAGACCGGCGCCTTCGGTGAAGAGATCTTCGAATTCGCCGACGAGCTGAAGCAGCTCGTCCGGCGGGATGGCGCGAAGCGCCTGGGCAGATCCGATGATGGTCTGCAACTCGGCCTGCGTGAAATATTTCAGCAGTCGGCCGGCGACCCCCTTCCCCATAGCGAGAAGAACTGCCGCCGCCTTTTCAGCCTGGGTCAACGGTTTCCCGGCAAGTGCGCCGCCGAAATCGTCAAAGTCCATCATGGTCTAACCTCTCCGTCCCGCACAGGGATCAGGCTTTTTTCGTGCTCAAAACTTCTATCAGTTTTACACCGAATCGCGTGTCGTCGTTATCAAGAACCGTAATCTCGCCGCGTGCAATCCTGCGGCCATTCACCATTATCTCGACCGGCTCGCCGATCTTCTTGTCGAGCGCGATGGTAGCACCCTCGGTGAGGTTCATCAGGCCGGAAACCTGCATGCGGCTCGTCCCGAGCACGATCTGGACATCGATAGGGATGTCCATGATCAGGTCGAAGTTCGAGTTCAGTGCGCTCCCGAGCGGTGCCGGAGCGGACTGGAAGGAATTGCCGCCGAAGCTCGGCGCGGCGTCAAGGCTGGGAAAGCCTGCTGCGCCCATGCCGGCAGCATTGTCGCCGAAATCACCGCCCCCGAAATCGCCGCCTGCAAAATCGGCACCGCCGAAGGAGGTTTCGCCGGCATCACCACCGAACGGCGAAAGGTCCGTTCCCGCTGCGAAAGCATCGTTCTGCAGGTCGTCGCCGAACTGCGGAAGGTCGCCGTCCGAATCTTTCTTCAGCACGCCGCGCAGATCGTCGATAGCCTGATCCAGATCGGCTTCATTGCCCGGCATGTCCAGGGAGAGGTCACTATTCTGCTGTGTCTTCTTCGTAGCCATGAAATCACTATTCCAGTTGAAACTTGCCTCAAACTGCCTTTGTGGCCCTGAGAGCGAGAGAACCGATTAATTCATTAAGTGCCGGATCAGCTCATCATCCGAATTCATGGTGTCTTTCACTCGCACCATGTAGTTGTCGCCTGAACGCCCGAACTCGCACACATACAATTCTCGGCTGTTGGCGCTGACTTCGACGCGTACGTCGCCGCTGTCGCGGAAAGGAATGACGTCGCCGGCCATCAGTTTGGAAATCGTTCTGAGCGTCAAATCCTGCAGGCGGATCTTCGCTTCGAGGGTCACCTGCGACCGGCGAACCTGGTCGCCGATCTGCTCCGTCCACTCCGGCGACTTGCTCGGCTGCTTCTTCGGCTTCGGGGCAGAGACCTTGGTCTTGAGCAGCGCTGCCTGGGGGACGATCAGGCTGAATTCGGAAGTGATGCCGGCAAGCGTGATCGACATGTTGATTGCCGCCGCGAATTCATCCGGACGGTCTTCCGGCGGACGGATGCGTGCTTCAAGAGCGAAGGGAGCCGACAGGCTGGGCTCGAATCCGCCAGGCGCGTTGACGGCAGAACGCAGCACCTTGGAGATCTTGTCGAACACCATGCCGGCGAGGTCGATCTCGATAACGGAGAGAAGCCGGTCGGCCGGCTCCTCGATCGTTTCGGCAGCAGCGCCAAGCAGATGTTCCATCAGGGTAATGATGAAACTGTTGCCACAGGCGATGGTGATGTTCTGAGACCAATTGCGCAGCGTCGCATCGACCAGTGTCATGTTGGAGCTGAGATCGTCGATCAGATGATTCTTGTAGCCGATCTCGCAGCCGAGATAGCCGACTGTCACGTCGAGGCCGGTTTCGCTCTTCAGGATATCAGGAAGGAATTCGCTGTAGATATCGCTGAAGGAACTGCAGAGCTTGGCAACCCTGCCCTTGTCGCCGAGACCGCCGGTCAATTTGGCAAGGAGGACGGGATCCATTGTCGGGTTGTCATGCGAAGCATTGCTCATAGTCATTTAAGCTGCCTTGTTTTCGCCACCTGGGTTCATCATTTCCTGTTCCACTGCGTCGATCGACGGGCGTTCATACGCCGAGATCGTCTTGCGGCCATATTCGAGGGCGACCTGCGGCACCGAGCCGTTCATGTAGGCAAGCAGGGTCTGCTTGACGACGACGTAGAGGCGGTGCTGCTTGGAGCGGACGACCTTGATCTGCGAGACGAGCGGTGAGCAGACGCAGTAGGAAAGCAGAATGCCGAGGAATGTGCCGACGAGCGCCGAACCGATGAGGTGGCCGAGCACTTCCGGCGAGTCGTTGATATGCGCCATGGCCTTGATGACGCCGAGAACCGCCGCGACGATACCGATAGCGGGGAACGAATCGCCCATGATCTGGATCGCGTGGTAAGGCTTCATCTTGTCATGAAGGATGGTGTTGATTTCTTCGTCCATCAGCGCCTCGATCTCGTGGGAGCGGGCGTTGCCGATGATGATCAGACGCACGTAGTCGCAGATGAAGGCCGTCAGTTCCTTGTTCTTTAGAACCGTCGGAGCCTGCTGGAAGATCGTCGATTCCGCCGGATTGTCGATATGCGCTTCGATTTCGTTGCGCGACTTCGTACGCAGGTCGCGCATCAGCGAATAGAGCACGCCGAGCGTATCGAGATAGTTGCGCTCTTTGGGAACAGAGTGCTTGAAGGCCTCTCCGAGCGCCTTGCCGGAGTCCTTCACCACCTTCATGGGGTTGGCCATGATGAAGCTGCCGAGGCCGGCGCCGCCGATGATCAGGAATTCGAAGGGCTGAAAAAGAGCATCGACTTCGCCGCCCATGGCCATGAAGCTACCGACGATACAGCCGCAGACAACTACAAATCCGATAATAATATTCATCGTCAGCCCAATCTGAACGTTGCTTTTCTTTGCGACGGATAGGGTTTGTGCCTTGCGTGAGGCTGATGAACGCGGCTTTTGCGCATTCATTTGCGCTACCAGCTTCGCGCAAGGATTTGCCTTCATATTGAACGTGACGAGTGGGCCTATGCGCGCCCATGTCTGAGATGCCGCTCAGCGGAACCCGTGGCCGAACTAAAAGGAGCCCGGTGTTTCGTCCCGTTTATCGCCAATGTGGAGCTTACCGACATGCAATCCGGTCTTTACGTTTCCCTGTCGTCGCAGATGGCTCTCGAGAAACGCCTGACGACGATCGCCGACAATATGGCCAACGTGAACACGACCGGTTTTCGCGGCACCGAGGTAAAGTTCGATGAAATGTTGGCGAACAACGAGAACAAGACGAACACCAAGGTCGCCTTCGTCTCCCAGGGCAACGACTACCTGGACACCACTCATGGCGAAATGCAGCACACCGGCAACATGCTCGACTTCGCCGTCAAGGGCGATGCCTGGTTCTCTCTCGATACGCCCGCCGGCCGCGTTCTGACAAGGGACGGTCGCTTCACGATGCGTGATACCGGCGAACTGGTTTCCATCCGCGGCTATCCGGTTCTCGATGCAGGCGGTGCACCGGTCGTGCTCAACACCGCCGGCGGCGAGCCGAAGGTCGGCACTGATGGCATCATCTATCAGAATGACCGCCAGGTCGGTTCACTCGGCCTCTTCGAAGCCGATATCAGCAAGGGTTACCTGCGCTACGAAAACAGCGGCATCATGACGACCGAGCAGCCGCGCGCCGTCGTCGACCGCTTCAATGTCGGTGTCGAGCAGGGCTATCTGGAAAATTCCAACGTCAATGCGATGCACGAGATGACGCAGCTGATCGAGGTGAATCGCGCTTTCGATAGCGTATCGTCGCTGATGCGCGACAGCGAAGACTCCTTCAAAGAAGCGGTTCAGACGCTGGGCGGCAGCCGCTGAGGCAGGGTGTGAAGCATGAACACCACCCTGTTGACCGAGGACGCTCTCTCGCCGAAGCTCACACATCTCGGCGACCTTGCAAAGCGTTACACGTCGCCGGAATTCTCCGTGACCCATGGCGGTCGCGTGCATACCATCGCCGCCGGCCACTATACCGTCCGCGGCCTTTCCCGGCATGTTCGGCTTGGCGAGTTCGTGGCGCATAAATCCGCGACGGGTGTCCATCTTGGCGAAGTGGTCAGGGTAGAGCCGGACCTGGTTTACGTCTGCCCGATCGAACCGGGCGAGCCGATCGGCATCCATGACATCGTCATCCGCAAGGGTGCCTTCCGCATCTCGCCGTCGGACAGCTGGTGCGGCCGCACCATCAATTCCCTCTGCGAGCCGATCGACGGTCTCGGCCCGATCACCGAAGGCCTGGATCGCCGTTCGATCTCAAATACCGCGCCGCCTTCGATGACGCGCCAGCGCGTCGAAAACGGCTTCAAGACCGGCGTGCGCGCGATCGATATCTTCTCGCCGCTCTGCCTCGGCCAGCGTCTCGGCATTTTCGCCGGCTCCGGCGTCGGCAAGTCGACGCTGCTGTCGATGTTGGCCCGCGCCGACGCCTTCGACAAGGTGGTGATCGCGCTGGTCGGCGAACGCGGTCGCGAAGTCCGCGAATTCATCGAGGATACGCTCGGCAGCAATATGAAGAAGGCGATTGCCGTCGTCGCCACCAGCGACGAGAGCCCGATGCTGCGCAAGATGGCGCCGCTGACGGCGGTCACGATCGCTGAGCACTTCCGCGACAAGGGCGAAAACGTTCTCTTCATCGTCGATAGCGTGACGCGCTTCGCCCATGCCATTCGCGAGGTGGCGACCGCCTCGGGCGAGCCGCCGATCGCGCGCGGCTATCCGGCTTCCGTCTTCACCGAGCTGCCGCGTCTTCTGGAGCGCGCCGGTCCCGGTCCGGAGGGCGCCGGCACCATCACCGCGATCATCTCCATCCTCGTCGATGGCGACAATCATAACGACCCGATCGCCGACTCCACCCGCGGTATTCTCGACGGTCACATCGTTCTCCAGCGAAGCCTGGCGGAGGAGGGGCGCTACCCGCCAATCGATCCGCTCGCATCCATCTCGCGTCTTGCCCGCAAGGCCTGGACTCCGGATCAGGAAAAGCTGGTTTCCCGCCTCAAGGTGCTGATCCACCGCTTCGAGGAAACACGGGACCTGCGCCTTATCGGCGGCTACCGTCCCGGCGCCGATGCCGATCTCGACATGGCGGTCAAGCAGGTACCGATCATCTATGACGTCCTGAAACAATCTCCGGGAGACCGCGAATCGCTTGATGCCTTCGCCGATCTTGCCGGTGCTCTCAAGGCCGCCGCCGGCGTACCGACTCCGAGTGCGCCTATTCAAAGGAGGGCCTGATCATGGCCGATTTCGAAGACGAACGGATCGCCGCACTGAAAGAGCGCAACAAGGGAGTGCTGCTCGACCGCGCGCTGACCTTTTTGGGTTTGGCACTTGCCGGCGCTTCCGCCTTCTTCCCCTGGTATGTCTTCTTCAACGCGGACAAGTTCGGCATCAGCGTCGCCGATAGCAATGCCTCTCGTGAATTGCCGAACTGGCCGGCGCGCAACGTCTTCAGCGTTTCACCGCTCGCCATGGTCAACAAGAACGATGAAGGCAAGAAAGTCCCGCCGATCGACAATATGACGACGGCAACCGTTTCCGAGCTCGGCAAGGAGCGCAACGGCGACGCTTCGATGGAGGATCAGCCTTTCCCGGGCAAGGGTTCTTTCCGTCTGCTGCACGTGGCCAACGGTCGGGCGCTCATTGAAGATCCCTCGGGCATGTATGTCGTGCGCGTCGGCTCGATCCTGCCTGACGAAAGCCGCCTTGCCACATTGGAACAGCGCGACGGCAAGTGGGTAATCGTTACTTCCAAGGGTGAGATCTACCAGAACAACTAGTTCAGGCAAAAAGACGAATCGCTGCGAGGCTCTGTCGGAGAAACGGCCGGGCGGCGGTTGGTCACTGTCTGCAAGTAATCTCGAAGAATGGCTTGTAAAGCCTGCATTTACCGTAAGTCCCACGCAAGATTACCGCCCTAGGTTCGGCGTAGTAAAAACGGAGAGTTCTCATGCAACCGATTCAACTTTTCGACTTGGCTTCAAAGCAGGCGGAATGGCTGACGATTCGTCAGGAGGTTGTTGCCGGCAACATCGCGAATGCAAACACGCCGAAGTTCCGTGCGAAGGACGTGACGCCTTTTCAGGCAGTGCTCGACCAGTCGGACGTCACCATGGCGCGCACCAATCCGATGCATCTGAGCGGCAACGATTTCAGCACGAGCGGCGATATCGACGTGAAGGACGCCGCGCTCGACCAGGAAATCGGCGTTCAGGAATCCGGCAACACCGTCGGTGTGGCCGAAGAACTCTCCAAATCGGGCGAGATCAAGCGTCAGTACGACCTGAACACCTCGCTTGTCAGTTCCTTTCATCGAATGATGTTGATGACCGTAAGGAAGTAGACGCATGGATCCGCTTTCAGCAGCAATGAAAATCGCAGGTTCCGGGCTCGAGTCGCAGTCGACACGTCTGCGTATCGTCTCGGAAAACATCGCCAACGCCCGTTCGACTGGCGACACACCTGGCGCCGATCCCTATCGCCGCAAGACCATCACCTTCGGCCAGCAGATGGATCGCACCAGCGGCGTCGAGACCGTCAACGTCAAGAAGATCGGTACGGACGAAGGCGATTTCACCAAGGAATACGATCCGAGCAACCCGGCCGCGGACGAGAAGGGCATCGTCAAGATGCCGAACGTCAACATCCTGATCGAGATGGCCGACATGCGCGAAGCCAACCGTTCCTATGACGCCAATCTGCAGACGATCAAGCAAACTCGCGACCTCATTTCCTCGACGATCGATCTCCTGAAGAGCGGACAATAATGATCAGCAGCGTACAGAATGTAAGCAATCTCTCGATGACCCGAGCCCTCGGCGCCATCGATACCGAAAATTCCGCCTCCTCCTCGACCGCGACCTCGTCTGCCGCGGCCGGCGTATCCAACGGCCTGAGCTTCGCCTCCGTCATGGGCAACATGGCGACCGAAGCCGTCAGCAGCCTTAAGGGCGCCGAAAACATGTCCTTTGCCGGCATCAAGGGCACGGCTTCCACGCGCGAAGTCGTCGATTCCATGCTGCAGGCGGAGCAGACGCTCCAGACTGCAATCGCCATTCGCGACAAGGTCGTCTCGGCCTTCCTCGAAGTCACCAAGATGCAGATGTAACTGATTTGAGGACGAACACATGAGAGCGCTCGCCATCGCAGCAACGGGCATGGATGCCCAGCAGACCAACCTGGAAGTCATCGCGAACAACATCGCGAACATCAATACGACCGGTTTCAAGCGCGCCCGCGCCGAGTTCACCGACCTTCTCTATCAGACCGAACGCGCCAAGGGTGTTGCCAACCGCGCCAACCAGGCTGTCGTTCCCGAAGGCGCCAATATCGGTCTCGGCGTCCAGACCTCGGCCGTGCGCAACCTGCATCTCCAGGGCGAATTGACCCAGACCGGCAACGACCTCGACGTCGCAATCGTCGGCAAGGGATTCTTCCAGATCCAGTCGACGGACGGTACGACGCTCTATAGCCGTGCCGGTGCGCTCAACAAGAACGATCAGGGCCAGCTCGTCAACATCGACGGTTATGAAGTCATCCCCGGCGTCACTATCCCGCAGGGCTCCACCGAGCTGACGATCAGCCGCTCCGGCGAAATCACCGCCAAGCTGCCCGGCCAGACCACTCCGACCACGCTCGGCCAGCTTACGCTCGCCGACTTCGTCAACGAGGCAGGCCTGCAGCCGATTGGCGACAACCTCTTCCAGGAAACGCCGGCATCCGGCGAAGCGGTCATCGGCAATCCTGACGAAGATAATATGGGTTACCTCAAGCAGGGCTACCTTGAATCCTCGAACGTCGATCCGGTCAAGGAAATCACCGAGCTGATATCGGCCCAGCGCGCTTATGAAATGAATTCCAAGGTGATCACGACAGCTGATGAAATGGCATCCATCGTCAGCAAGAACCTGAAGTAAGAGGGAAGGGCCGAACATGATGTTTCGCCGGGCAGGACACATCCAAGGATGGGTGGCTGCGGCCACGATCGCAATCGCCGGCATGGTCATGCCGGCAGCAGCGGATGCCGGCATGGGTTATGCCGTCGTCCCCACGACGATCATCTATCCCGGCGACACGATTTCGAGCGCTCAGCTTCAGGAAGTCGAGGTCACCAATCCCAACCTCGCCGGAGACTATGCAAAGTCGGTCTCCCAGGTCGAGGGTCTGGTTTCCAAGCGCACGCTCCTGCCGGGGCGGACGATTTCGATCTCCGCCCTGCGCGAGCCCTATACGGTCACGCGCGGTTCCAATATCCGCCTGGTCTTCCAGCTTGGCCAGATGACCATTTCCGCTGCCGGCTCGCCTCTTGAAGATGGTGCGACCGGCCAGATGATCCGTGCACGCAATATGGATTCCGGCGTCATCGTCAGCGGCACCGTGCTCGCTGACGGTACGGTCCATGTGAGGGCAAAATGAAGTTCTTCTTTCGTATCCTGAGCTTGGTTGCGGTTCTGGCGATGAGCCTGACCGATGTCGCGCCTGCATGGGCGCTGACGTCCCGCATCAAGGATATTGCCTCGCTTCAGGCCGGCCGCGACAACCAGCTCATCGGCTACGGTCTGATCGTCGGCCTGCAGGGAACCGGTGACGGTTTCCGTGCTTCGCCTTTCACCGAGCAGTCCATGCGCGCGATGCTGCAGAACCTCGGCATCTCCACGCAGGGCAGCCAGTCGAACGCCAAGAATACGGCGGCCGTCATGGTCACCGCCAACCTGCCGCCCTTCGCAAGCCCCGGCAGCCGAATCGATGTGACGGTCAGCTCGCTCGGCGATGCGACTTCGCTACGCGGCGGCACGCTCGTCATGACTTCGCTGTCGGGCGCTGACGGCCAGATCTATGCCGTTGCGCAGGGCGCCGCCATCGTCACCGGCTTTCAGGCGCAGGGACAGGCCGCGACCGTGACTGAGGGTGTGACAACGGCCGGCCGCGTCCCCGGCGGTGCCATCATCGAGCGCGAATTGCCGTCCCGCTTCAAGGATTCGGTCAATCTCGTCCTGCAGCTCCGCAACCCGGACTTTTCCACCGCGATCCGCATTGCTGATATCGTCAACGGCTACGCCAAGGCACGCTTCGGTGGTCCGGTCGCGGAAGCCAAGGATTCGCAGGAAGTCGTCATCGAGAAGCCGCGCGAGGCCGATCTTACGCGCCTGATGGCCGATATCGAAAACCTCGTGGTCGAAACCGACACGCCGGCCAAGGTCGTCATCAACGAACGCACCGGCACGATCGTCATCGGCTCCGATGTCCGTGTCTCGCCGGTCGCCGTCAGCTACGGCACGTTGACCGTGCAGGTAACCGAAACGCCGCAGATCATCCAGCCGGAGCCCTTCTCGCGCGGCGAGACCGCTGTCCAGCCGCAGACGGATATCCAGGCGCAGAAAACGGGCGGACGGGTTGCGATCATCGACGGTCCTGATCTGCGCACCCTCGTTGCCGGTCTAAACAATATCGGCGTCAAACCGGATGGCATCATCGCCATTCTCCAGGGCATTAAATCTGCAGGCGCCCTGCAGGCGGAGCTTGTGCTGCAATGAGCAAGATCACGAACCGGAACCCGATCGTCGAACTGTTGCGCCGGCTGGCATTGCCGGCCGCAGGCCTCGTGCTGCTTTCCATTCCCGGCGCCTTCGCCCAGGAAGTGGCGCCGGCAGGCGACATCACCTCGACGGACGAGGTCAAGCAGTTCTGCACGAATATTGCCGATCCGGCCCGTGATCAGCGCTATCTCCTGCAGAAACAGGAGCTCGAGAAGCTGCGCGCTGATATCGACAGCCGCGTTGCCGAGATGGACAAGCGCAAGGCCGAATACCAGGACTGGCTGAAGCGGCGCGATGATTTCCTCAAACAGGCCGAGGCCGGCCTGACCGATATCTACAAGAAGATGAAGCCGGATGCTGCAGCCCTGCAGCTGCAGGACGTCAGGCCCGAACTGGCCGCCGCCGTCATCATGCGGCTCGGGCCGCGCCAGTCCAGCCTGATCCTGAACGAGATGGATTCCACCAAGGCCGCAACCATCGCCGGCATTATAGCTAGTGCGTCTGATCCCAATACCTCGAAGGATCCTTCATGAATAAGCGTTTACCGGCTGTGATCGCCGCCGTCGCCCTCCTTGCCGGCTGCCAGTCCACGGCAGTCAACGAGATCGGCCGCGCGCCTGCCATGAGCCCGATCGGCAGCGGTCTCGCCTACGGCCAGACGCCGCAGATGGCGCTCTATCCGAAGCAGCCGCGTGCCGTCGCCCAAGGTTATTCGCTGTGGAGCGATTCGCAGGCCGCGCTCTTCAAGGATGCGCGCGCGCTCAACGTCGGCGACATCCTGACGGTCGATATCCAGATCAACGACAAGGGGTCCTTCGACAACGAGACCAACCGCAGCCGCACCAATTCCAGCGGCATGAACTGGGATGTCAACGCCCAGATCTTCGGCTGGACGCCGCAGTCCAAGACGGATCTGACCTACGGCTCCGACACGAGCACGGACGGCAAGGGCAAGATCGAGCGCACGGACAAGCTCAACCTTCTGGTTGCCGCTGTTGTCACCGGCATTCTCGAAAACGGCAACCTGGTTATCAGCGGTTCGCAGGAAGTTCGCCTGAACCAGGAACTGCGTATCCTCAACGTCGCCGGTATCGTACGTCCGCAGGACGTCAATTCCGACAACCAGATCTCCTACGACAAGATCGCCGAAGCCCGCATTTCCTATGGTGGCCGTGGCCGCCTGATGGAAGTGCAGCAGCCGCCGCGCGGCCAGCAGGCCGTCGATCTCTTCTCGCCGCTTTGAGGCTGAACCAAGATGGCAGACAACGAAACAGGCGAAGGCAAAAAGAAGTCGAGCGGCATGGTGATGACGATCATCGGCCTTGCCGTGCTGACGCTCGTCGGCGCCGGCGGCGGCTGGGCGGTCGGCAACATGGTGGCCCCGAACATCCGCAGCGCCGCGGAGGCTGAACAGGCGAAAGAGGCCGAGGCCAAGAAGAAGGCCGAGGGCGGTCTTCCGAAAATCGCGAACGAAGCCAACAACATTGTGCTGCTCGATCCGGTTACCTCGAACCTCGCTTATCCCTCGGAAAACTGGATCCGACTCGAGGTGGCGCTGATGTTCAACGGGCCGCCGGATGTCAAGGTCGCCGAGGATATTCACCAGGATATCCTCGCTTATGTCAGGACCATTTCCCTTCAGCAGATCGAAGGGCCGCGCGGCTTTCAATATCTCAAGGATGACATCCAGGAACGTGTTGACCTTCGCTCTCAAGGGCGCGTATCGAAGGTCATGTTCAGGACCTTTGTCATCGAATGATTCGACTTATAGTTTTCCTTGCCGCCATGATGGCGGTGCCGGAACTGGCGGTAGCCCAGCAGCTGCCGACTGATCTGTTGAATATCCCGGTCGACGGCTCTGTCGCCGCCTGGATCATCAGGACATTCGGCCTGCTGACCGTGCTTTCGGTTGCGCCGGGTATCCTCATCATGGTGACGAGCTTCCCGCGCTTCATCATTGCCTTTTCGATCCTGCGTTCGGGTATGGGCCTGTCGTCGACCCCCTCGAACATGATCCTTCTCTCGCTTTCGCTGTTCATGACCTTCTACGTCATGTCGCCGACCTTCGATAAGGCCTGGCAGGACGGCGTTCAGCCGCTGCTTGCCAATCAGATCGATGAGGCGACCGCGGTTCAGCGAATTGCCGAGCCGTTCCGCACCTTCATGTCTGCCAATACCCGCGACAAGGATCTGGCGCTCTTTGCCGATCTGGCCCGCGAGCGCGGCCAGAATATCCAGACGACCGAGCCGATCGACTACCGCATCCTCCTTCCCGCCTTTATGATCTCGGAGATCCGGCGCGGTTTCGAAATCGGCTTCCTCATCGTCCTGCCCTTCCTCGTCATCGACCTGATCGTTGCAACGATTACCATGGCGATGGGTATGATGATGCTGCCACCGACCTCGATCTCGCTGCCGTTCAAGATCCTGTTCTTCGTGTTGATCGACGGCTGGAACCTGCTGGTAGGCAGTCTGGTGCGCTCCTTCAGCTGACGGGTAAGGACTGCTTTACCAACAGCCCGCTGCATTGCTTCTCTCTCAAATGCAAAACCCGCCGGATCGCTCCGGCGGGTTTTGTTATTTGCAAAAGGCGATCGCCTCAATCGTTCGAGCCGAAAGGCTCGGTGCGCGGCGGCAGGGCCGGAACGTCGATATGATCAGGGGTGAGGCCGTTTTTCCTCCGCTCGATCATCAGTTCGTAGCCGCGCTCCAGATGATGGCAGAAACGTTCGGCATCGAAGAGCGGCGCGATAAAGCGCTTTTCCTTCAGGTGGCTCTTATAGTCGGCGACGCGTCCCGGATTGAGCGCGAGCTCGACGGCGAGATCCTCATAGGCCTGGAGGTCGTCGGCGACGAGTTCCGGCAGATCGATGGCCCTCAGCAGGCTTTCGCTGACGCGTGAGGCGAAATTAGTGCCTTTCATCGTCAGCACCGGCAGACCACCCCATAGCTGTTCCGAGGTGGTGGTGTGACCGTTGACCGGGAAAGTATCAATACCGAGATCGGCTGCCTGCTGGCGGCTGATATGCAGCTCATAGGGCGCACGCGGGCAGAAGATGATCCGCTTCGCTGAGATACCGTTGGCCTGGAAGCGTTGCAGCAGATTGTCCTTGTTGCGAGGCGTATTTGCCATCAGCCAGAGCACGCTGTTTGGTGCGCGCTTGAGGATCCTGCACCAGCTATCGACCACCTCGGAAGTGATCTTTCGGTTACCGTTGAACGAGGCGAAAATGAAGGCGTCTTCCGGAAGGCCGAGCTCCTCGCGCGTCACCGGCTTTGGCCGGGGACGGTTAGCCGGGTCGTTCGGCTGGTAGCTTTCCGGCATGCGCAGGAATTTCTCGTGATAGAAGGGCTTGGCGATGTCAGGCAGCACCGAGTGATCGCCGATGACATAGTCGAGGTCGACATTGAGCGTGCTGCCGGGGAAACCCAGCCACGCCACCTGGATCGGCGCCAGCGGCTGATTGAAGGACGAGGCGCGGCTTCCTGAGGTGTGGCCCTTGAGGTCGACCATGATGTCGATGTTCTCGGCGCGAACGGCATTCAGGACAGCTGCGTCCGACAGGCCGTATGTATCGACGATCTTGCCCCACCGGCTGCGATCGGTGACGTTCTTCTCCAGAAACTCGGGTTGCGTGTGATCGAAGAGCGTAATTTCGAACCGGTTGCGATCATGAAGCTCGAGAACCCGCTGCAGCAGCTTCATCGTCGCGTGACCGTCCCACAAGTCCGAGGACATATAGCCGATGCGGATCTTGTCGGACCAGATATGCGGCAGACCGCGTCGATAACCCACGCGCACCGGGTCCAGCGGCTGCGTGCCGATCGTCGCATAACGATTGAAATCCTCGTTGCCGCACCAATGCAGATGATAGAACGGGTTGTCCTTCCTCAGCGTATCGACCTCGCCCTTGGCAAGGGCGGCGTCGATAGGCGCCTGATGTTTGTTCGCCTCATCGAATTCGTTGAATTCGCGCACGCAGACGAGATACAGAAAACGGAAGGCGAGGTTGCCCGGGAAGCGCCGGAAGAGGTTGCGGGCGAGCTGCTGGTTCGTCTCGTCCATGAGGTCGTCGCTGAGCAGCAGCGCGGCGAGACGCATATGATCCGGGTTCATGCTTTCGGACAGGATCTTCTTGAAAGGGCGCAGCAGATCCCGCCGCTGCCGGCGTACATAGATCGTCGTGATAATGAACGCGAGTTCCGCATCCTCCTGCGCCTTGCCGAGATTGCGCATCGCGATCAGCAGGGCGTCGTCCTCGTTGCCGGCCTCCAGGTGCAGCTTTGCGGCAGTCTTCAGGAATTCGAAGGCGCCTTGGGGTGCGCAGTCGGCCGCTAGGCCATAAGCCTTGGCCGCGTCGGATTTGAAGCCGAGTTGCAGCAGGTTCTTGGCCAGGAGAGCGTAAGTCTTGGCATCCTTCTGGGTATCGATGAGCTGGTTGAGCGTCGCGAGGGACTGTGTATAGCGGCCCGCCTGATAATCCCGGGATGCCGCCGAGAACGAAACTTTGCTGTTCAAAACCTAACTCCGTGAGGAAATGTTCCGGCATGAAATGTGATCGACGGGATAAGCAGTCAGGCTCCCGCAGAATGCAGGTTACCCTCCGATACTATCCCGGCTTCTGCCATACTGGCATTCGAAGCTTGCTTGAAACCGGTGCGGTTGAATGCTCGCTTTCCGAGAAACGCCGACACGTCAAAATAGAATTCAAACAACGTTAACTATACAACTGGAGCGGCTTGGCGAGGAACTCCGCTTTTAAGAAGTTGGCAAGCATTGGCTGCGAGATTGCGCTGGACATGACGGGTTTGGGCCAAGAGACAAAGGCACCGAGTAGCATGAAGCTGGTCCGTCATCGCCGGTATTCATAGTCCGGTATGTCCTCCTTTTTTGTATCTAGTTTTCTAGGGGACACACTTATGACGAGCATTAACACGAACAATTCCGCCCAGGCCGCTCTCCAGACGCTGCGTGGCATCAACCAGGGCCTCAACAGCACGCAGAACCACGTTTCCACGGGTTACCGCGTTGGCAAGGCTTCCGACAACGCCGCTTACTGGTCGATCGCAACGACCATGCGTTCGGACAACAAGGCCCTCGGCGCTGTTTCTGACGCGCTCGGCCTCGGCGCTGCCAAGGTTGACACTGCCTACACCGCGATGGACAGCGCTATCGACGTCGTCGGCGAAATCAAGGCAAAGATCGTTGCCGCTACCGAAAACGGCGTCGACAAGAAGAAGGTTCAGGAAGAAATCGACCAGCTGCAGGACCAGCTGGTCAGCATCGCTCAGTCGGCTTCCTTCTCCGGTGAAAACTGGGTTGCTGGCGCCAACGGCACGAAGAGTGTTGTTTCCTCCTTCGTTCGTGATGGCTCGAACGGCGTATCCGTCAAGATGACCGATTACGTCCTGAACAACGGCTCGGCCGGTAACGTCATGTTCGGCATGAGCGGTGGCCAGGTCGACACCTCCACGGGTATCCTCGGCACTGCCAACGGCTCGGCCGGCTCGGTCTACTCGCTCGACATCACCAACATGACCATTGGTGACCTCGGTCAAGCTCTGACCAACGTCGAAAACGCCCTGAAGGCCATGACCTCTGCCGGTGCAAAGCTTGGTTCGATCTCGACCCGCATCAACATGCAGGACGATTTCGTAAACGCTCTGTCCAACTCGCTCGACTCCGGTATCGGCCGCCTGGTCGACGCCAACATGGAAGAAGAGTCCTCCAAGCTCTCTGCTCTCCAGACGCAGCAGCAGCTCGCGATCCAGTCTCTCTCGATCGCCAACTCCTCTTCGCAGAACATCCTGTCGCTCTTCCGCTAAGAGCGGTCCAGCCACATCGCGAAAAACGTCGAGGCCGGGTAACCCCCGGCCTCGAATGTTTTAATTTTCGGTTAATGAAAACCTTTCTAAGTATCAGATATTTTTGCGAAATTTCCCTTTTGAATTTAGTTTTCCTTAACCATCTTGCTGTTTTCTAAGGCCATCGAAACGGCGAGTTAACCCTAACGAGAATGGTTAACAGGCATGAAGCTGATCGCTGTGGGCCGGCCCAAATCCGGAATGTCCCTTCTTCAAATCTGCCAAAAGGGGCAAGAAAACTATGACGAGCATCAACACCAATAACGCAGCAATGGCAGCTCTCCAGACGCTGCGTGGCATCAACCAGGGCCTGCAGAAGACCCAGGACCATGTTTCCTCCGGTTTCCGCATCGGCAAGGCTGCTGACAACGCCGCTTACTGGTCGATCGCAACGACCATGCGTTCGGACAACAAGGCCCTCTCGGCTGTTTCTGACGCGCTCGGCCTCGGCGCTGCCAAGGTTGACACTGCCTACACCGCGATGGACAGCGCTATCGACGTCGTCGGCGAAATCAAGGCGAAGATCGTTGCCGCTACCGAAAACGGCGTCGACAAGAAGAAGGTTCAGGAAGAAATCGACCAGCTGCAGGACCAGCTGGTCAGCATCGCTCAGTCGGCTTCCTTCTCCGGTGAAAACTGGGTTGCTGGCGCCAACGGCACGAAGAGCGTTGTTTCCTCCTTCGTTCGTGACGGCTCGAACGGCGTATCCGTCAAGATGACCGATTACGTCCTGAACAACGGCTCGGCCGGTAACGTTATGTTCGGCATGAGCGGTGGCCAGGTCGACACCTCCACGGGTATCCTCGGCACTGCCAACGGCTCGGCCGGCTCGGTCTACTCGCTCGACATCACCAACATGACCCTCGGCGACCTCGGTCAAGCTCTGACCAACGTCGAAAACGCCCTGAAGGCCATGACCTCTGCCGGTGCAAAGCTTGGTTCGATCTCGACCCGCATCAACATGCAGGACGATTTCGTCAACTCGCTGTCTGACTCGATCAACTCCGGTATCGGCCGCCTGGTCGACGCCAACATGGAAGAAGAGTCCTCCAAGCTCTCTGCTCTCCAGACGCAGCAGCAGCTCGCGATCCAGTCTCTCTCGATCGCCAACTCCTCTTCGCAGAACATCCTGTCGCTCTTCCGCGGCTAATAGGATCGCGAAACATAACCCGCCGGGTGACCGGCGGGTCCCATGGAAATCGAGCCGCGCTTCGATGGAGCGCGGCTTTTTTTAATTTCCGTTAACGATTGATTAACCATATTGCTGTCATCTGCGTCTCAACGAGACGGCGAGTTAACCAAATTTAAGAACGGGTTAACAGGCATGAAGGCTGATCGTCGTTCCCGGGCGCTATTCCGGAATGTCCCTTTTATTAACGCCTGCCAGCAAGGGGCAATCATTTCATGACAAGCATTTTGACGAACGTCGCGGCTATGGCCGCCCTCCAGACCCTCCGCGGTATAAGCAACAATCTTCAGGATACTCAAGCTCGCGTATCTTCCGGCTATCGCGTTGAAAAGGCAGCAGACAACGCAGCTTATTGGTCCATCGCAACGACCATGCGTTCGGACAACAAGGCCCTCTCGGCTGTTTCCGACGCCCTCGGCCTCGGCGCTGCAAAGGTCGATACGGCCTACACGGCTATGGACAACGCCATCGATGTCGTCAGCGAAATCAAGTCCAAGATCGTCGCCGCAACTGAAAAGGGTGTCGACAAGACCAAGGTCCAGGAAGAAATCAGCCAGCTCCAGGCTCAGCTCATGAGCATCTCCCAGTCGGCTTCCTTCTCCGGTGAAAACTGGGTTGCCGGCAACACGACCAAGAGCGTCGTTTCAACCTTCGTCCGCGACGGCAACGGCAATGTCTCGGTCAAGACGACCGACTATGTCCTGGACTCGTCTTCCAACGGCAACGTCCTGTTCGGCATGACCACGACGGGCACTATCGATTCGAGCACCGGCATTATCGGCACCTCCAACGGCACGATCGGCTCGATCTACACCATGAACATCACCTCCTTTGGCCAGCCGGAAATTGCTATGGCACTGACGGCAATCGAAGCGGGCTTGGAGGCAATGACGAAGGCAGCTTCTCAGCTCGGCTCCATCTCCAACCGCATCGAGCTGCAGGAAAACTTCGTCGCGGCCCTCGGCGACTCGATCGACTCCGGTGTCGGCCGTCTCGTGGACGCCGATATGGAAGAGGAATCGAGCAGGCTCACGGCACTGCAGACACAGCAGCAGCTGGCGATCCAGTCGCTCTCGATTGCAAACTCCAGCGCTCAGAACGTCCTCACGCTCTTCCGCAGCTAAGCCAGCGTCGAAGCTGGACCAAACCTTGTGCCGCCAATTCGCGGCAGCCTGGAAACCGCGCCGAAATGGTGCGGTTTTCTTTTTGTTTCAATAGGTTAAGAGAATAACGGCGCTGCTGCTTCAATCCCCGTTCTGCTCTTGCGGAAGTGGTTGATATCGGGTTAACGTTGCCGGGAGTTGATTTGTTTGCGACGCACCGGTGTGGGGGACCCGCCGGCGGCATGAAGCCAGTTCAGTCGCTGCCGGCAAGAACCGGCCTGCCCCTTCACCTTTCCGAGACCATGTCGATGACCGTCAAGATTACCAACGCGGCCGCGGTGAGTGCGCTTGCAGTGCTGCGCAGCATCACTAAAGAATCAACCGACGTACAGCAGCAGATTTCTACGGCGAAGCGGGTTGCGACTGCGGCCGACGATGCGACCTATTGGTCGATCGCGAGCGTCATGCGCGGCGACAGTACCAATCTGGGCACCATTGGCGATGCCCTTGGCCTCGGCGCCGCAAAGGTTGATTCGACCTATACGGCGATGAACTCCGCCATCGATCTCCTCGGCGATCTCAGAGCCAAGCTGGTTGCCGCGCGCGAGCCCGGCGCCGACAAGGACAAGATCAATGCGGAAATCACCGAATACAAGAACCAGCTCCAGACGATGGTCGAAGGAACGTCCTTCGCCGGCGAGAACTGGCTTTTGAACGGCGAGCCTGCGGCGCCCCCGCAGTGGAAGATCATTGGCAGCTTCGTGCGCGCCCCGACAGGCGAGTATCAGGCGCAGACCATCGACTTTCCGTCGTCCCAGACCATCCTGATAGACAGGAACAATGCCAATGGCGGCCTGTTCACCAAGGCGGTCAACGGCAATGCTGACGGCACGCCGGTCCGCAATTACTATCTCCTGAACGTGAACTCCGCGACGCCGGCGACCGGTACGGAAATCTCCATCAGCAAGTCGACCACCGACTCGCAGCTCACCGATATGCTGACGGCCACGGACGCCATGCTCAAGCAGCTTACGAATTCGGCAGCAGGGATTGGCATAATGAAGGCCCGCATCGACGATCAGATCGACTATACCGCAGACCTGTCCGACGCTGTTGACAAGAGCGTCGGCGCCCTCGTCGACACCGATATGGACGAGGCCTCGACCCGCCAGAAGGCCATCGAAACCCAGAAGCAGATGGCCGTTGAAGCGATCTCCATTCTCAATACGTCCGCCAGCAAGATTCTCATCCTGCTCGAATAATGATCGGCACAAGGGCGGCACCATTCATCCTCGCGCAAGTTTGGGTTTCTAGTTTCCGGCATGAAGGCAGCGTCCGAATCCATGCTGGCGACAGGCCCTGAGCCTCTCCCGCTCCGGAACGGCATGCCGGCAAGGACGATGGTCATTTTCAAGCGGAGGCATGCCGCGTGCCTCCCGAATACTGGACGGTTTTTTATGAGCATTATGCTTTCCCGGTATTTGAAGGATTTCGGTGAGCCGAGTCCCTCGGCACCGATCATCGATGTGGATGATTTCGCCGCCGAAACCGCCTCCGCATTTGCGGATCTGCCGCAGGAGCCCGAAATCGACGTCGATGCGGAGCGGCGCGAGGCCTATTCCGAAGGCGTCGCGGCAGCAACCGTGGAACTGAGCGAAAAATACGAAGGCGAAGCCCAGGCCGCGGCCGAAGCGCATGTGCGTGAACTTGAGGAGCTGAAACTTCGCTACGAGATCGAAGCGGCCGCCGTGATCGCTTCGCGTATCCGCGACATGGCCGAAGAGATTGCCACGCTCGTCAGCGAAGTGACCGCGGCAGCCATCACGCCGATCATGACCGAAGCGCTCGCAAAAAAGCGACCGAAAATCTTGCCGTCCTGCTGCGGGAGGCGATCCTCGACGGCGCGGCGGCGCCGATCGTCGTGCGCGGTCCGGCCAAGCTTTTCGATATCCTCAGGGACGAACTTGGAGAGCATGCCGCATTGGTCCGCCATCATGAGGCTGATGACGTCGACCTTGCTGCCGAGATTGGTGAAACCGTGCTCGTTACCCGTATTTCCGCCTGGGCGGCTAGCTTGAAGAAAGTTTCCGAATGAGCGACGGCGAAAACCATCACCACGGCAAGAACGAGATCATCATCGTCAAGAAACATGGCGGTGGGGATCACGACGGCGCTCATGGCGGTGCGTGGAAAATTGCCTATGCCGACTTCATGACAGCAATGATGGCCTTCTTCCTCGTCATGTGGCTCGTCAACGCCGCCAACGAGGAAACCAAGGCTTCGATCGCGACCTATTTCAACCCGATCAAGCTTTCCGATGAAAAGCCGACGGAGAAGGGCTTGAAGAAGCCCGTCGACCAGGCCGAGGGTGAGCAGAACCAGGAAAAATCGAAGAATAAGGAAGAGAATCCGAACCAGGGCAAATCTGCCGCTGACGGTGAGGACCAGACCTCGACCTCCGGTGACAAGACCAATTATTCGGAAGCCGATTTCTTCGAGAACCCCTATTCGGTTCTCGCCGAGATTGCCCAGGAAGTTGGCCAGCAAGCAAATGTCAGCGCCAAGGGTGATGGCGGTGCGGCGGATTCAGGCCCGGCGACTGGCGCCGATGGCGGCGAAGCCTACCGCGACCCCTTCGATCCGGATTTCTGGACCAAGCAGGTCGAAGTTACCACCGCCGGCAAGCCGCAGCAGCCTTCGCCGCTCGATTCGCAGGCCGAACCGAATGAACTCGCCAAGGCCGAAAATACCCAGCCCTCCACTCTGCTGAGCAAGGACGCCAACAGCGCTGCCGTCGCCGCTTCGACAGAGAAACAGGCAGACAAGAAGGCGGATAAGACCAAAGACAAGCAGGCGGACAAGACCAAGGATGCCGACAAAAAGGAAGAGGCCAAGCAGGCCGAAGAGAAGCAGCAGGCCGAGGAACTACAGCAGGAGATTATCCAGCAGATCGCGGGCGTGGCCGGCAAGCTCGCCGAGGGCCTGACGGTGACGGCGTCCGAGGGCGGGCTGCTGGTGAGCATCTCCGATCAGAACGACGACTCCATGTTCAATATCGGCTCTGCCTTGCCGCGCCAAGAAATGGTCCTGGCGATGCAGAAGATCGGCGAGATATTGAAGGAGAGGGGCGGAGCCGTTGCCATTCGCGGTCACACGGACGGGCGGCAGTTCAAGGGCGGTCTCAACGAGAACTGGCGTCTGTCGATGGACCGTGCCCAGAGCGCTTATTACATGCTCGTTCGCGGTGGCCTCGATGAGAAGCGTATTTCCCAGGTTTCCGGCTTCGCCGACCGTCGCCTGAAGCTGCCCGAGGACCCCTACAACGCGTCAAACCGCCGGATCGAGATTCTCGTGCAGGCAGATCAAGGATAGTCGTATGACGCGCAGGCAGCATCGCTATTTCAGATATGCGGTCTTCGGCCTGGCGATGATGTCGCCCGCCGTCGGTCATGCCGCGGATGCGGACGATCTCGCGCCGTATAAGATGCTGCGCTCCCTGCAGTTCGTTCAGGACTCGGTTGTAGCAGGCGATCATTCCGCCGGTGAAATGCAGCGCTTTATGCTTGGCAAGATTGATCAGCGCCTGCGCAACGTCGATCCGTCCGTCTACGATGACGATCGCAATGTCGATGCCGCGCTGATCTATGTGATGAGCGGCGGCAATCCTCAGACGCTGGAATATCTCGTCGCCCATGACGTCAACGGATACTTCGATAATCGCGTCACCGACGTGTTGCGGAAATATCTGAGCGGCAAGGGTCTGCTCGTTTCCAAGACGCTGGAAGAGACCGCCAAGGAATATGAGGGCAAGAAGATCGGCCCATATCTGGCGCTGATCGGCGGGAATGTGCTGATCGCCACGAAGCCAGTGGATGCCCTTACGCTGTATGACAGGGCGCGGCTCAATGCACCCGGCACGATCGTGGAGGAGGCGGCACTACGCCGCTCGGTAGCCATCTGCGTCGAAACCGGGCAGGTCGACAAGGGGGTCGCCTATTCGCAACGCTATATCCGCCGCTTCCTCCATTCGCCCTATGCCAGCCAGTTCGCCGATCTCTTCGTGAAGTTGATCGTCAGCCACGATCACGATGTCCAGCCGCAGACGGTCGTCGATATCCTGTCCTTCATGGATGCGCCGCGCCAGCGCGAGGTCTATCTGCGCGTCGCGCGCGCCGCTGCGATTGCCGGAAAGCCCCAGCTCGCCCGTATGGCTGCCCAGCGCGTTCAGTCGCTGGGCGAGGGGACGGACAATCCTTTTGGACCGCTCGCCGATTTCTATAACGGCATGGCGAACGTCCCCACCGACGATATTGACCAGGCTGCCAAATATATCGCCAATATCTCCGGCGCATCGCTCTCGCCACAGGACCAGGCGCTGCAAGCTGCCGCACGATCCGTCGCCGAGCAGATATTGCGGGCTCCGGATCCGGCAAGCCTGACACAAGGCTCGACCCCTAATAATACTAATCAAGAAATCACTTCTGAACAGGCTGCAGCCGCCACGGCTGCGCAACCGGAAGGAGCGCCAACTGCTGCTCCGGAACCTGTTGTCGAAGGCGCGGCTTCTGCTGGCACGAGAAGCCAGGATGTCGACCCTTCATTCACCTCTTTCGTGACGACCAATCGATCCAAGCTCGACGAAATCGACGGTCTCCTGGCCCAAGAAGGCAAGTAAGATGATGATGGATATCAGCGTCTCGGGCGGAGCGCCCGGCACGGATGCGTCTGCGTCCGTAAGATCCGGTCGGGGAGCCGGCAAAGGCGAGGCTGCGGATCAGAACGGTGGCTTCTCGGACGCCCTCTCCAAGGCTGGCAACAACGATCAGGATGCCGATGCCGTCGATACATCCGACCAGCAGGCTGCCAACGACAGCGCGGAGGCCGTAGCGCGCAACCTGCGCGGCCGCAATCCGAAGCCGCTGATCGATCTGAATGACGCCTCGCTCAAGGGACAGGTGGACGCGCAGTCCGAAACCATCGCAAATGCCGGCAAGATGCCTGTGAAGTCCGAAAAGGACCAGGGCAAGAACACGGCTGTCTTTGGACTGGGCAAGCCGGGCGCCAAGGATCAGGCAGCCGAGACCGCTGCCCAGGCAGTGGGCAAGCCTGCCAAGCAGACCAAGACCAGCACCCTCAATGGCGACATCACTGTCGATGCAGACGCGGACACGGAAGCAGGCGACGGCGATATCACCGATGTTCTCGGCCTGCTGAACAAGGAGCCCGGTGATGCCGCGGCTGTCCTGCAGGCTTCCGCTCATCATGCCGTCGCGAAGGCGGACGACACTACGGCCGGCAAGAAAGACGCCAAGGCCGAAGGCGTAAACGGTACCAAGGCTGATGCGCATGTGTCGGATGCATTGGCAGCCGTTGCCCCGCATGGCAGCGACGCGCATGTGCCGGGAACGGAGAATGCTGAAGGCGTCGAAGGCAAGACGTTCAGGATCAGCCGCGCCGATGGCCGTGGGCAGACGATGGACATGCAGATCGGCGCCGAACAGCCGGGCTCCGAAAAGTCGGCAAAGTCGAGCGTCGAAAATGTCTCCGTTCTGGAATCACGCCGCTATCTCGGTCTGGTTCAGAACCCGAATTCCGCAAACGTGACAGCGGCGCTTTCGGGTAACAAGGAATGGGCGCAGGCCATGCAGCCGAGCTCCGCCTTGTCGAACGCCGCCGAATGGACAAGCACCGGCAAGGTGGTAAACACCCTCAAGATCCAGATGAGCCCGATCGATCTTGGCCTCGTCACGGCTACGATGCGTCTGTCGGGCGATACGCTGAACGTCGATCTCAAGGTCGAGACCGGCGCGGCCTATCGCCAGCTCAAGGAAGATCACGGCAAGATCCTCGAGGCGCTGCGCAGCCAGGGCTATGCGGTCGATAATGTGACCATCAGCATGGCCCCAGTGGAGCGAACTGATGCCGGTAACCAGGCAAACAGCCAGGGACAGACTTCACAGCAGCAGCAACAGTCGCTCGCCCAGCAAGGCCAGGGCGGCGAGGCGCGCGAGCGCCAGAACCAGACAGCGCGGCAGACGGATGGAGGCTTCAATGGTGCGGGCGGGAACGGTGTTGAGAACACTTCTGCTGCCGACGCTGGTGGCAGCCGCTCTGGCAGCGTTTACCTCTAGCGCATCCGCTTCGACCGGGGCCTGTGAGCGTGAGATTCAGTCTGCTGCGGCCAAATATGGGATCCCTGAGGGAATTCTCTATTCGGTCGGGCTAACGGAGACTGGGCGCAAGGGATCGCTCTATCCCTATGCGATGAACGTCGAGGGGAAGGCTCTGTTTCCAGCCTCCGAGCAGGCCGCGTTGCTGCAATTCGACACCGCCAGCAGGGGCGGCGCGAAGCTCATCGATATCGGATGTATGCAGATCAATCACTATTTCCACGGCGAGAACTTCAGCTCCGTGGAGGAAATGTTCGACCCTCACCGCAACGTGGAATATGCCGCGAAGTTCCTGCGCAACCTGCACGATCGTCACGAAACATGGACCATGGCGGTAGCGAGATACCACGCAGGACCGAACAATAATCCGGCGCAGAAGCAGTATGTCTGCCGCGTCATCGCAAATCTGGTCGCCACCGGCTACGGCAAGTGGACTCCCAATGCGAGTAATTTCTGCGGAAATTAATTCAATTAATAATTGAATTCATCAATTATGACCGAACTGTGTCAAAGTGTGGCAAGAATCCGGCGCGATTCCTGCTTGCAAGACGTAATTAAGCAGGCGTTAACTTTTCCACGAAATTTTTGTGTGCATAATGTTATTGACCCACTATATGTAGATCAAATCGGTACCCAATTCTTAATCAATTATTAATTTCCGCCATTAACTTTCACGAGTAGCCGCTGATTCGCGCGATTCGTATCCATAGATCATCGATGTGCCACACTGATTCGGAGGCGGACGAATGATCGTAGTGGTTGATGAGCGTGAGCTCGTGAAGGATGGTTACACTTCTTTGTTTGGTCGGGAGGGAATTCCCTCAACCGGCTTTGATCCCAATGAATTCGGCGAATGGGTGCAGACGGCGGCTGATTCTGATATCGCTGCGGTCGAGGCATTCCTGATCGGCCAGGGGCAGCGCGCCATGGAGTTGCCGCGTGCGATCAGAGATCGCTCGATGGCGCCCGTGATCGCGGTCAGCGACCAGCCATCGCTCGAAAACACACTTGCCCTTTTTGATTGCGGCGTGGACGACGTTGTACGCAAACCGGTGCATCCGCGTGAGATTCTCGCGCGTGCCGCCGCAATCCGCCGTCGCCTGAAGGCGATCGCCAACCACACCGACATCGGTGCCATCCGTGTCTTCTCCGATGGGCGCGATCCGGAAATTCACGGCGAAACCTTCGCTTTGCCGCGCCGCGAGCGCCGCATTCTCGAATACTTGATTGCCAATCGCGGCCGTCGCGTCACCAAGACCCAGATCTTCAATGCGATCTACGGCATTTTCGACGAGGAAGTCGAAGAAAACGTCGTCGAAAGCCACATCTCCAAGCTGCGCAAGAAGTTGCGTAAGAAGCTCGGTGTCGACCCGGTCGATTCCAAGCGCTTCCTTGGCTATTGCATTGATTGGAATTAATTTTTCGGCGCGGGCCATGCCGCGCGGGAAGGCCGAAATATTTCGATCGGCGATTGGGCATTACAGACAGCTTCACGCAAGGCCCGCCAAATACTGTTGCAATTAGCAGGTAAAACGAGGTTTTCAGATGAGCATTTTCGGCAGCATGAAGACGGCAGTATCGGGGATGAACGCGCAGGCAAACCGCCTCAGCACGGTCTCGGATAACATCGCGAACGTGAACACCAGCGGCTACAAGGCAGTTTCGACCGCGTTCTCGTCGCTGGTCCTGCCATCGGGCTCCGGTAACTACAACTCGGGCGGTGTGACGACGACGGTTCGTCAGGCCGTTTCCGACCAGGGCGATATTTCCTACACGACCTCCGGTTACGACCTTGCCATTTCCGGTGACGGCTTCTTCATCGTCCAAGGCGCCGACGGTGTTCCCGTCCTGACCCGCGCCGGTGACTTCACGAAGGACGACAGCGGCAACCTCGTCAACTCGGCCGGCTTCACGCTCATGGGCTATCCATGGGGCTCTTCGGCTCCAGCGGTCGTCGTCAACGGCTTTGATGGCCTCGTTCCGATCAACGTTCTCGGCGATCAGAAGTTGGCGGCGGTTCCGACCGCGAACGGTACATGGACCGGCAACCTGAAGCCCGGCGCAAAGATTGAGGCGACTGCGGCCAACCTGCCAAGCGCAAACGCCGCTACGGCGACTTCCGACACGCAGAAGTACTCGATGGTCACCTACGACAAGCTCGGCAGTAAGGTGATGTACGACATCTACTACACGAAGGTTCCCAATCCCGCATCGCCGCCGGCCGCAGCCGGCACGACCCAGTGGGAAATGGCAGTCTTTCGCAATGCCGATAAGGCGACGACGGGCACGAGCTCGTTCCCCTATTCCTCGGCGGCCGTGAATGTCACCTCGATCCAGTTCAATGACAAAGGCCAGATGACGGTCCCCGCGGCCCCATCGACGACGAACATCGTCGATCCGAAGACGGGCCTCACCATCAGCATGAAGCTCGATCTCTCTCAGGTCGGCGACAACTTCTCGGGCACTGGTAACGTCGACGGTCAGGGCGCGAATTCGCCGGTCGATATCACGATCGATGCTGACGGTATCGTCTACTCCAAGTATGATGATGGCAGCACCAAGCCGGTTTTCCAGATTCCGCTCGCCAACGTACCGAGCCCGGACCTGCTGACGCTGATGTCGGGCAACGTCTACTCGGCCAACGGCAAGTCGGGCGTGACCGTCACCGGTTTCCCGCAGACCAGCGGCTTGGGCAAGATCCAGTCGGGCGCCCTCGAAGGCTCGAACGTCGATCTCGCCGGCGAACTGACCGAGATGATCGAATCTCAGCGCAGCTACACCGCCAACTCCAAGGTGTTTCAGACGGGTTCCGATCTCATGGACGTTCTCGTCAACCTCAAGCGTTAATAAGGGTAACGGGTAGGCCATGTCGCTCACTTCAGCACTTAACACCGCGCAGAGCATATTCAACAATACGGGCGCGCAGAGCAGCGTCGTATCGAACAATATCTCGAACGCCGGCAACAAGGACTATGTGCGCCGGCAGGCGATGCTCACCACCTCGCTGAACGGCGCCCAGGTGGTCAAGATCAGCCGCGCACAGGAAGATGCGCTGCTGAAACAGTATCTCAAGGCGTCCTCACAGGACAGCGCCCAGCAAACTCTGCTGAGCGGCCTCGAAGATCTGAAGTCGATCATGGGTGGCAACGATAACGAAACGTCGCCTGAAGTTGCCCTGCGCACCTTCCGCGACAAGCTCGGCACCTTCCGCGCCACCCCGGGCGACCTTATTGCCGCCCAGGGTGCGATTACGGCGGCGCAGGACGTCGTGACCTCGCTGAACAATGCCTCCAAGGCGGTGCAGCAGCAGCGTGCCGATGCAGACAAGCAGATCAAGAATCAGGTCGACTCGCTGAACAGCCTGCTGAAGCAGTTCGAAACTGCCAACAATGCAGTCAAGAAGGCGACATCATCCAACGAGGATCCTTCGAGCGCTCTCGATGAGCGGGAAAAGGTCCTCAAGCAGATTAACCAGATCGTTGGCGTGTCGACAGCGACACGCGCTAACAACGACATGGTGCTCTATACAGCTGACGGCACGACGCTGTTCGAGACGATCCCGCGCACGGTCAGCTTCGAGCCGACACAGTCCTATGCGGCAAGCACCACCGGCAATAAGGTCTATGTCGACGGTGTGGCCGTCAATATGGGCTCGGGCTCGACGACAAGTGCGCAGGGCAGCCTGGCTTCGCTTCTGCAGATCCGCGACGATATCGCACCGACTTTCCAGAACCAGCTCGACGAAGTCGCTCGCGGCCTTGTGAACCTTTACCAGGAGGATGGCAATCCTGGCCTCTTCGTCTGGACAAACCCGACGACTGGCACTGCAGGCGGGGTTCCGCCGGCTGGTACCATCATCAAAGGCATCGCCGGAACGATCGCGATCAACGACCGCGTCGTCACCTCCAAGGGCGGTGATCCGATGCGGTTGCGTGATGGAAACATCAATGCGTCCAGCACGGCTGCGAACCCGACGGGTTCGAGCGGTTATACCGCGGAACTCGACCGTCTTTATACGTCGATGGATTCGGGGATTGCATTCGATGCAAAGACCGGTCTCGACTCGAATGTCAGCATCCTGACCTTCGCCACCAATTCTATCGGCTGGCTCGAGCAGAACCGCAGCAACGCGACGACGGCGGCGGAAAATACCCAGGCTGCCGCAGCACGAACCGATGAAGCTTATTCCAATGAAACGGGCGTCAATCTCGACGAGGAACTGACGCTCCTTCTCGACATAGAACAGTCCTACAAGGCGGCGACCAAGATTTTGAACGCCGTTGACGAAATGTTGAAAGCATTGCTGGATATTGCGAGTTAAGCCATGAAGAGCTCATTTATTTCAAGTTCGGCCATCCAAAACGCCATGCGATTGACGATCCGTCAGGCGCAGAACCAGATGACGAAGGCGACGATGGAAGCGACCACCGGCACCTACGCCGATATTGGTGTGTCGCTTGGTGGTTACGCAGCCAAGAGCATCGATTTTACGCGCGAAGTCGACCGCATCAAATCGATCAAGCTGAGCAATGCTCTCGTCGACGCCCGTATGGAATCGGCTCAAACCGGGCTCGATAAAATGAAGAAGGCGGGCGACAGCTTCCTCTCCAAGCTGACTGCACTTCAGAGCAGCCACGATCCGGGCAGCATCACGGTCGCAATCCAGTCGGCCACGAGCGCGCTTTCTACGATGATGGATACGTCGAACTCGATGGTGAACGGCGAATATCTTTTTGCCGGCATCAACACCGACATCCAGCCGCTGACGGATAAAACCACTGCGACTTCGGCGGCGATCGTTACAGCTCTGAATGCCTATGCGGCAAGCCTGCCGACACCGAAGCCGGTTAACCAACTTACCGGCGACGAGATGAAGACCTTCATCGAGACCAAGGTCGAGCCGATGTTCAGCGAAGCGGCCTGGACGGACCCGACTACTGGCTGGTCGAAGGCATCCAGCCAGAATATGACGAGTCGTATCAGCAATTCGGAAGTTGTTGAATCCTCGACCAACGCCAATTCCGAAGGCATGCGTTACTTCGCTCTGGCGACGGTGGTGACCTCTGCGCTGATGGGGCAGAGCCTCAGCACGGACGCGATGAGCGCGGTTTCTTCAAAGGCAATCACCTACACGACCCGAGCCACCTCGGGGATCGTCACTCAGGGTAGTCAGCTCGGTCTGTCACAGGAGCGTGTCGAGAAGGCGAATGACGCCCTCGATGCCCAGGCAAATATCATGCAGACCAAGCTCGTCGATATCCAGGGCGTCGATCCCTATGAGGCCTCGACGCTTGTCAAGACTTTGGAAACCCAGCTCGAAACCGCCTACACGATCGTATCGAAGATCCAGCAGTTGAGTCTCGTGAACTACCTTTGATGAGCAAAGGCGCGCAATATAAAGAAGGATGCATGAATGTATCAGTTCTCTTATGCCGAGGTCATGCAAGACTCGGTTGCCGACGCGAAAGAGCGGGAATGGCAGGTTCTCGAACGTTCGATCGAACTGCTTTCGGTGGCGCGCGACAAAGAGAAGTACAGCCGGGAGTCTATTGAAGCTCTCTTCTATACACGAAGGGTGTGGATCAGCTTCATTGAGGATTTGAAGCATCCAGACAACCAGTTGGAAGTCGAGCTCAGGGCGAACCTCATCTCGATTGCGATCTGGATATTGAAAGAATGCGACAGAATTAGAAAACGTCAGTCGAATAACTACCAGGGCATCATCGACGTTACCACCATCATCAGGGATGGACTTAAATGAAAAGTACACTTCGCATTTCTCTGAAAGCCGGAGAAAGAATCTTCATCAACGGCGCTGTCCTGCGTGTCGACCGTAAAGTCGCACTGGAATTCCTGAATGATGTGACGTTCCTTCTCGAAAACCATGTGCTTCAGCCGGAAGGCGCGACCACGCCGCTGCGCCAGCTCTACTTCATTGCCCAGATGATCCTCATCAATCCCGAGGGCAAGGAACATTCGACGGCGATGTTCCGCAAGTCGGTCACGATGCTGCTCACATGCTTCAAGAACGAGGAAATCCTCGCTGAGCTGAAGCGTATCGATGCACTCGTTTCGACTGGCCGCGCCTTCGACGCGCTGAAGGCGATCCGCGGTCTCTACGCGATCGAAGACGGCATCCTCAACAATCACGAGCTGCCCCCGACAATGGTCGAGCAGATTCGCAGGGAGATCGCACCATGGCGGTAGACGGAACTCAGGGCGTAGGTGGAGGCAGCAGCACGTATGGCTCGTCCAATGCCGCCCAGCAGAAGGCCACGCTTAACTACGACAACTTCCTTCAGTTGCTTGTCGCGCAGATGAAGAACCAGGATCCGACCGATCCGATGGATGCGAGCGAGCAGATGTCGCAGCTTGCGAGCTTCTCGCAGGTCGAGCAGACGATCCAGACGAACACGAAGCTCGACACGCTGCTGACCAGCTCCAGCCTGACCCAGGCGAGCAGCTATATCGGCAAATACATGACGAGCGCCGACGGCAAGACCGTAGGCCAGGTCGCATCCGTCAAGGTTTATTCGGACGGCCTTGTTGCAACGCTGGACAATGGCGGTAAAATTCTCATCCAGGCTGGCATATCCGTTTCTGATTCGGCGCCGACCAACGGTTCGGGCGACGATAGCGGTTCGGATAATACCTGAGTGCCGACGAAACGGGTGGGGTCTGGCGCACGTTCGTTTGGATGATGCCCAAAATACCAGTCCGGTTAAGGCCGGGCTGGCTGCTTTCAAGGCGATATGAGGTTGCCTGACGATGAATGAAGCTGATGCACTCGACCTGTTCCAGGCTGCGATCTGGACCGTTCTCGTTGCGGCGGGGCCTGCGGTCATTGCGGCAATGGTTGTCGGTCTCGTGATTGCGCTGATCCAGGCGCTCACACAGGTGCAGGAAGCGACACTCACCTTCGTCCCGAAGATCGTCGCCGTTCTGGTGACGGTCGGTATTTCTGCCCCTTTCGTGGGCTCTCAGATTTCCATTTTTACCAATCTGGTCTTCTCGCGAATCCAGTCCGGCTTCTGAGCCAACTTCGCGCAAGCTTCGCCATTTAACTGTCGATCCGAACTGGGCGGATTCTGAGGTCCGCCTCCTCTCATGAAGAGACGGAATCGCTATGGCGCAACCACCTTCACTACCCCTTCCGAAAGTCGCTCCGAGCCTGCGTGATGTCGGCTTTGCCATGGGCATCATCGGCATCATCTGCATCCTCTTCCTGCCGATCCCGCCGTTCCTGATCGACATGGGACTGGCCTTCTCGATCGCATTCTCGGTGCTGATCCTCATGGTCGCGCTGTGGATCCAGAAACCTCTCGATTTCTCGTCCTTCCCGACCATTCTTCTGATCGCGACGATGACGCGACTGGCGCTGAACATTGCGACGACGCGTGTCATCCTTTCGCACGGCAACGAGGGGCACGATGCTGCGGGCGGCGTCATCGCCGGCTTCGCAAGTCTGGTCATGTCCGGTGACTTTGTCATCGGTCTGATCGTCTTCCTGATCCTCATCACCATCAACTTCATCGTCATCACCAAAGGTGCGACGCGTATCGCGGAAGTCGGCGCACGTTTCACCCTGGATGCCATCCCCGGCAAACAGATGTCGATCGATGCCGACCTTTCGGCTGGCATCATCGACGAGAAGGAAGCCCAGCGCCGCCGCAAGGAACTGGAAGAAGAAAGCTCCTTCTTCGGTGCCATGGACGGTGCGTCGAAATTCGTTCGCGGTGACGCGGTCGCGGGTCTTCTCATTACCGCCATTAACGTCTTCGGCGGCATCATCATCGGTTATTTCCGCCATGGCATGCCGATCGGCGAAGCGGCCGACGTCTTCGTCAAGCTGTCGGTTGGTGACGGCCTCGTCTCGCAGATGCCGGCCCTCATCGTCTCGCTCGCCGCCGGCCTTCTCGTTTCGCGCGGCGGCACCACCGGCTCCACCGATCAGGCGGTCGTCAATCAGCTGAGCGGCTATCCCCGCGCGCTCTCCGTCTCGGCCGTGCTGATGTTCGTCCTGGCCCTGATGCCGGGCCTGCCATTTGTCCCCTTCGTGATCCTCGGCGGTCTTCTCGCCTTCGGCGCCTGGTTCATTCCGCGTCAGGTCGAAGCGGAGAACAAGCTTCGCCGCGATGCAGAGGAAAAGAAAGTCGTCCAGAGCAAGGAGCTCGAAAAGGACTCGGTGAAGTCGGTTCTCCGCACGTCCGAAATCGAGCTTGCTCTCGGCAAGATGGTTTCGACCCGCCTGCTGGGCGCCCATCAGGAGCTCGCCTTCCGCGTCGGCAAGATGCGCAAGAAGTTTGCGACCCAGTACGGTTTCGTCGTACCGGAAATCAAGGTGACGGACGATATCGGCATCCCCGAAAAGTCGTACCAGATCCGCATCCACGGCACGACCGTTGCTTCGAACCTTCTGCGTGTCGGCGAAGTTCTCGTCGTCACCGGCGCTGGCCGGAAGCCGAGCATTCCGGGTGATGAAATCCGCGAACCCGCATTCGGCATGCCGGCGGTTTCGATCCTCGAAAACTTCGCCGAGGATTTGAAGCGCGAAGGCTTCCAGCCGATCGACAACGTCTCGGTCGTGCTGACGCATATGAGCGAGGTTATCAGAAACAACCTGCCGCAGCTTCTCTCCTACAAGGACGTGAAGATCCTGATCGATCGTCTCGACCCCGAATATAAGAAGCTCGCAGACGAGATCTGCTCGTCGCACATGTCCTATTCTGGCCTGCAGGCGGTGCTGAAGCTGCTTCTTGCCGAGCGCGTCTCGATCCGCAACCTGCACCTCATTCTGGAAGCGGTTGCCGAACTTGCCCCGCATGTCAGAAAGACGGAGCAGATCGTCGAGCACGTCCGCATCCGCATGGCCCAGCAGCTCTGCGGCGACTTGGCGGACAATGGCGTGCTGCGCGTGCTGCGGCTCGGCAGCAAGTGGGATCTCGCCTTCCATCAAGCTCTCAAGCGCGATGCAAAGGGCGAAGTCGTCGAATTCGACATCGACCCGCGCACTCTGGAAGAGTTCAGCGAGCAGGCCACGAAGGTTATCCGTGAATTCATGGATAGAGGCCTGCCATTCGCCCTTGTCACGTCGCCGGAAACGCGCTCCTATGTCCGCATGATCATCGAGCGACTCTTCGCAACGCTTCCCGTCCTCTCGCATGTGGAACTGGCCAAGGGCATCGAAATCAAGATTTTGGGCTCGATTTCATGATTTCAGACCCGCAAGGGACAGTTCTGGCGCTGTTTCTGGTTTTCTGCCGGATCGGTGGCTGTGTGCTGACCCTTCCGGGTTTTTCTTCCGCCCGTGTTCCGGAGCAATTGCGCGTCTTCATCGCCGCCGGACTTTCGCTTGCAGTGCTGCCGGTGCTCTGGGATACGGTCTATCCGTCCGTTCACACCAGTTCCGGCACCTATATCGGCCTGATTTTCAGCGAATCGCTGATCGGTGTCATGTACGGCATGCTCGCCCGGCTCTATACGCTCGGCCTGCAATTCGCCGCCTCGATCGTCTCCATGATGGTTGGCTACACGCAGCCGAGCACGAGCGATGTCGTCGAAGACTCGGCCGAAATCAGCCTGACGGCCTTCATTACGATGGCCGGCCTGATGGTTCTCTTCATCATGGACTTCCATCACATCGTCTTCCGCGCGCTGATCGATTCCTACACGACCATGCCCTTCGGCGGGTTGATGCAGATGCGTTCCACGCTCATCACCTTCACTGATACGCTGGAGCAGACCACCTACATCATGCTGCGGCTGGCGAGCCCCTATCTGATTTACGGGCTGATCTTCAACATCTCGATCGGCTTCATCAACAAGCTCGCGCCGCAGATTCCGGTCTACTTCATCTCCACGCCTTATCTGTTGATGGGCGGCCTCTTCCTGCTCTATTTCTCGATCGCGGCAATGATCAGCCAATTCGGCCAATCCTTCGCCGCACTATATGTGGGAAGGTGAGGGGCGATGATCGAGAAGAAGCGTTCCGACAAGCTCAAGCGCCTGGTTGCGGTGCAACGGCATCTTGAAAAGATGGCGGAATACGATCTCGCAGAAACCGGCCGCCAGCGCGCCGAAGTCAATGCGGCCATGGATGTCGCCATTCTTGCGCTCGGTTCGCTGGACCCCATCCATCGTGCTTTTTCGCAGAGTTACGCCGACCAATTCGGCAGGCTGAGCATCAAGGACCAGCAGTTGACCGGCATGCAGCAGGTGCACGAAATGCGCCTGACGCGCGAGCGTGCCAAAGGTGACCGGCTTGAAGAAAACATGCTCGATGCCCTCCAGGCAGAGCGTCGCGAGGCAGATGACAACGCTGTCTACGACGTAATCGATCAGCAATTCGCAACGCCAGCCTCCAGCAAGCTTCAAAAATAATAATCGCCACGATCTTACATTAGAGGATTGTAACGTGGCTATTTCACCCCCCAGCGATCTGGTGATGGACGTCGTCAAGGCGGCCGACCCCATGGAAGTTCAGGCTGCCCAGGAAAAGCTGAAGGCCAACCGCGCCGCCTTTGCTGCGACAAGCCTGGCCGACAGCGGTAACGGCTTTTCTTCCGCAGTCGACATTCTCGACCACGTCAAGCAGAAGAGCGGCCTGAACAACATTCAGAACCGTACAAAGACCGAGGAAGTGCCGGAAACCTACCGGAAGTTCGAGGCCATGGTTCTGCAGAACTTCGTGAAGTCCATGCTGCCGAGCGATGCCGAGAATGTCTTCGGCAAGGGCGCAACGGGCGACATCTGGAAGGGCATGATGGCCGAGCAGCTTGGCAACGTCATGGCCAAGGGCGACGGCATCGGCATCGCCAAGCAGATGTATGCCGAGCAGCTCCATCGCCAGGAAGGCAAGATCGTCAATGCCTCCACGGATGAAGACGATCGCAAGACAGCGATGAGCATGATCGACGAATTTCAGCGCAAGACCTTCGGCACTCCGACTGCCGACAATAAGTCCGCAACAAGCGACGCATAATCGAGGATAAAATGGAAATAGTTTCGAACGAATACAGGATCAAATCCGTTCTCGGACGCCTCGAAATGATAATCGACAATGAGAACACCCGGATCGGCAGCGATCCGCAGTTCGATCTCAAGGTCTCCAACGCGCATAAGAGCCGGTGCCTGTACGAGCTCTCGATGCTTTTCCGCGACACCGATCCGGCCGAACTTGCCGCTTCGCATCTGGACCAGCTTCACGGTCTGAAGAAGAAGCTTACGCTGAACGCCCGTCGCGTCGAAGCGCATCTGGAGGCGGTTCGCGCCGTTGCCGATCTTCTGAAGAATGCCGTGCAGGATGCCGATGCTGACGGCACCTATTCCCAGGAACAGTTTGTCGCGCGGGATGCCTGATGATCAAGCTCGTCCTCACAGGCGTCTGGGTCTGCGCCGTCACCTTGGCATCGGTCTATTTCTCGGTGAACATGGCGACTGCGCCGGCGCCGGTTGAATCGAATAACAAGCAAAGCGCGCTCGAACTTGTGAAGGGCGAGACGATCACTGTGCCCGTCATCGCCAACGGTGCGGTCAACGGTTATTTCCTCGGTCGCATCTCCTTCATGATGCACAAGGATATGATCGCAGGCCTCAACCTGCCGATCACGGAGATGACGACCGACGAGCTCTTCAGCCTGCTCGTCGGTAACAAGATGATCGATGTTTCCAACATCAAGGCCTTCGACCCCGGAGCTTTCCGCGAAGAGATCAAGAAGGGCATGAACGAGCGCCTCGGCGGCGAATATGTGGCCGAAGTCATGCTGGAACAGCTCGACTACCTTTCGAAGGAAGACGTGAAGGACACTTCCGGCGGCAAGCCGCAGAAGGTCGGCGCGCCGGTCAAGATCATCGAGACCGCGCCTGCATCCGAAACGCCGGCTCCATCCGCCGGTCACTGATCACCATCGACCGACCAGTTAAAAAACGGCGCCGAAAGGCGCCGTTTCTGCGTTCTTGCCTTGGTTAATAAACTACTTATGCGCGTAGGAAAATCCAAGGCTTTTTCCTAAGGGTTGTTTGAAACCGAGTTGGTATAAACGCGGCACAAGCTTGGGAGGATGGCCGCCACGGGGTTGGTGGAGATCGCTTCAGGCAGGACGCTGCTGGTCCTCACAAGACCTCCGCTGCGGAAACGTAGGCTTATTTTCCGGGATGTCGGGCGCATGACGCACCCTCGGCAGGAGGTTGGAATGAATCTGATTGCAAACTTCGCGGTGCTTGCATCGCGGCGGACGATTTTCGATCTGCCGGTCTGCGATCTCGGCTGGGACGACGCGCTGGTTTTCATCAACGAACTGGCTTCCATTCCCGTCGGGCAGACCGTGGTTTGCTTCGTCAACGCCCACAACATGCTGACGGCCCTGCGCGACGATGAGTACTATCAGATCATGTCGCACAACCTCGTTCTGCCTGACGGTATCGGTCTCAATATCGCATCCCAGGTCACGCATGGTTCGCCGTTTCCCGCCAATCTGAACGGCACCGATTTCGTGCCCGCCTTCCTGACTTTCATGGAAACGCCGCGTCGTATCGGCCTTATCGGTGGCGCGCGCGCGGTTGTTGAGAAGGCGGCCGAGAACTTTTCGAGGCACGCGCCCTGGCACGAGTTCTTCGTGATCTCCGACGGCTTTTTCGACAAGGCCAATCCCGAATCCGTTATCGCCGAGGTGGAGCGCCAGAAGCTCGATATCCTGATCGTTGGCATGGGCACGCCACTGCAGGAAAAGTGGGTCCACCAGAATATCCGCGCCGATCACGCACGTCTCGTTCTGACGGTCGGTGCACTTTTCGATTTCGTTTCGGGCACTGTGCCACGCGCCCCGAAGACCGTGCGCGTGATGCGTCTGGAATGGGCCTACCGCCTGGTACAGGAGCCGACGCGCCTCTGGCGCCGCTATATTCTCGGTATTCCGGTCTTTCTCTTCCGGGTCTTCCAGTATCGATTCAGCCGGCGTGCGCGCATCCTCAGTCAGCCGGATGAACGGGCGCATGTTGCAGGCGAACAGAAGAGAATCGAGCAGATGAAGAAAGCCGGCTGATTACAGATTTCTGCAGGTTCCGGTTAACCATTTCTTTGCCATGTATATTTAGAGTAGCTTAATCCTCCGCGTCAGCGCGGTTGAGCGAACTCGGCCATCATGCGCATGAGATGTGACGCCAATGCACGATTCCAGGGCGAAAAACAGTTTCCATGATCGCGCAACTACCTCTTCGCGCGGCCGGCGGCAAAGTCATGCCGAAAAGAGCACCCATACGCCGGAGATCCTTCCTTCTGAAGCTGAACTGTTGCACGCTATAGGCCGGCTGCTCGACGAACAGCGTGCGAAAGCGCGGCAGACCGAACCGCTGGTGGACCGGATCGAAACGATCCTCGGTTCGCGCCTTCAGGCTGCAAACGATATCGCCTCTGCTTCCGCAGCTGAACCCTCTCGTCCTGTGCCAGAGCCGACGACGCAGTTCGTCCAGGTTCAACGCGTTGCTCCCGCTGAGAGAGCGCCCATTTCGACGGTTTCGCGCGAAATACGGCGCCCGAACTGGATCAGGAACGCTCTCATCATGGCTGCCCTCTCATTTGGCGGCGCCACCACCCCTATCCTGATGCCATCCCCACCCGCGCTTTACACCGCAGAAACGATGCTTGCCGTGGATGCGGGCGCAGGTAACCGGGCTGCCCTCGTCGGGGATACCGTCAAAAGACTGTCTTCGGTACCTGTCATCACCTCTGCCGTTGCGGCACTGAAGCTGGACCGCGATCCGGAATTTGCCGGTAATAGCGCCAATGCACTTGGTGTCGCCTTCGATCTTCTCTCCGGCAGTGGCGCGGCCGCCGATCCGGCATCGCGCGCAGAGGCCGCGCTGAAATCTGCCGTAGCGATTATTCCCGACGACCGCACTGGCACGATCCGTCTAATGGTAACGACAGGCGATGGCGACAAATCGACGCGCATCGCCATGCGACTGTCCGATGCGGTGACCGGTGGCAGCGCCGCAGGCAAAGCGGCCGAGACGGCCATGGCCTTGAAGAAGGAAAATGATCAGGCTCAAGCAGAGCTCACGGCCTTCGGTCAGAAGAACGGCGAGGGCAATGTCAAGGTCGCGACGCGGTTGCAGCGCCAGATCGCCGGGCTCGATGCCGATCTGAAGAATGCCGACGATAATATCCTGACTGCCAAGGAGCAGGCCGACAAGCTGAAGGCCGCCAAGCTCGCGGACGTGCTGGAAGGCTCGCTCGCTCCGGATATGATCTCGCCCGCCCTTCAGGATCTGCGCGACAGATACGCGATCGCCAAGACCGCGTTGGCACAGCTTTCGGCAGACCTCGGACCGCGCCATCCGCGCCTGCTCCAACAGCAGTCCGAAGTCGATGGTTTGAAAGATAATATCGGCAAGGAATTGGCGCGCCTCGCCCAGAACGCAAATGCAGCAGCCAAGGCTGCCGTCGATGCGCGCAGACAGCTCAGCGATCGCCGCAACGCGCTGATTGCCCAGAGCCGCGATACTGGCGTCGATCTCGCCAAGCTGACCGAGCTGCGGGAAAAGGCGTTTGCCGCCCGCTCGCGCCTGGAAGAGGAGGTCTCCACGACAGGCGCTATTGGTGATGGTCGGGTGACTGTTCGCAAGCCCGCTCTTGTACTGCCGGTTTCCGGCGGCAGTAATTTTGGTTTCAGCGCCTTGGTTGGCGGCCTTGCCGGTTTGGCGGTGGGCCTCGGCTTCGCTTTCGTGCCGCGTTTCTTCCGCCGGCAGCCCGAACAGGTGCGGGTCCAAGTTTCCGTCGAGGCTCCAATCGTCACCCCTGTGCCCAAACTTGCGCCGGTCCCGGCGTTGGCGCAGACACCAGAGCCGGCGCTGGTCCCGCAGGCGGCTGAGGAAGTCGATGCGCTGCGCTCGCAGATCGCCAGCCTGCGCGATCGCTTGCATGCCTATCAGGTCTCACGGTAAGCAAACGCCCGACCACAGATTGCTCTTGCATTTGCCGTTTTTAAACGGGATAGGGCGTTATCGGGAAATCATTCCCGCCGCGGGCGAATAGACTGGCGCGAAATTGGGCGGAGAAGACGCGTGACGACAGTAATCGACGGCAAGCAGGTTGCCGCTTCCGTAATCGAAACCGTGAAATCGGCAAATGCTGCGCTAGAAGCCGCCAAAGGCGTCCAGACGGGCCTTGCCGTCGTCATTGTCGGCGATGATCCGGCGAGCCACACCTATGTCAGCTCCAAGAGCCGCATGGCCAAGGAATGCGGCTTCAAATCCGTCCAGCACACACTGCCAGCCGAGACCAGGCAGGAGGAGCTTGCAGCGCTCGTTGCTTCGCTCAACGCTGATCCGTCGATCCATGGCATTCTCGTGCAGCTGCCATTGCCGAAACATCTCGACAGCGAGCCGATCATCCAGTCGATCCTGCCGCAAAAGGATGTCGATGGCTTGAGCGTCGTCAATGCCGGTAAACTTGCGACCGGCGATCTGAAGACCGGCCTCGTTTCCTGCACGCCGGCCGGCGCCATGGTTTTCGTGCGCCGCACCCATGGTGAGGATCTTTCCGGCCTCAATGCCGTCGTCATCGGCCGCTCCAACCTGTTCGGCAAGCCGATGGCGCAGCTTCTGCTGAATGCCAATGCGACGGTCACCATTGCCCATTCGCGCACGAAGAACCTCGCCGAAGTCTGCCGCAACGCCGATATTCTGGTGGCCGCCGTCGGCCGTCCGGAAATGGTCAGGGCCGACTGGGTCAAGCCCGGTGCCACCGTCATCGACGTCGGCATCAACCGCATCGCGGCACCCGAGCGCGGCGAGGGCAAGACCCGCCTCGTCGGCGATGTCGCCTTTGCGGAGGTTTCTCCGGTTGCCGCCGTCATCACCCCGGTGCCGGGTGGCGTCGGTCCGATGACGATCGCCATGCTGATGGCCAATACCGTGATTGCCGCCCATCGCTCGGCAGGGCTGACGCCGCCGATATTCTGATAAGAGCAATTCCAGCAAAAGTGTGCAGCGGTTTTGCGTCCGGAATTGCGCTAAAATAAGCGGCTGATCAGATTTGCGGGACAGGGCCTGTCGAGGCCCTGACGATCAGCTCGGTCTTCCAGAGTTCCTGATCGGGGAAGGGACCCGCCTGCTTGACGGTACCTATGAGCCGCTGTGCGATGCGCACGCCGGCGGCCCTCAGCGACGAGCGTGTAGTCGTCAGCGGCACGGAGAAATTCTCCGGCTTCAAGAGCGGCAGCACATCGTCATGGGCGATCAGCGATATTTCCTCGCCGAGTTTCAGCCCAGCTTGATTGACGGCCCGGATCGCGCCGAGTGCAAGCACCGTGCTGGAGCATAAAATAGCGGTTGGTCGATCCGGAAGCTGCAGGAAGCGCTCCATGGCGATCAGTCCTTCCTCATCCGTCATGACCGTATGGCTCGTGCAGTCCTCCGCAAGCTCCAGCCCGCGTTCGCCAAGCGCTGCAATGAGGCCGTTCCTGCGGCGAATGGCGAAGTCGAGATGCGCCGGCCCGTTCATCAGCGCAAAGCGCGTATGGCCGAGCTGCAGGAGAAGCCTCGCCGCATCGTAAAAAGCCGCCTCGTTGTCGATGTCGAGATAGGGATAGTCCGGCTCTGAACCAAAGGAGCGCCCATGCACCACGAAGGGCATGGAAAGCGATTTCAGCATGGCGAGCCGCGGGTCGTGGCCGCGCATATAGGCCACGAAGAGCGCATCCACATTGCCGCTGATCGCGAGGCGCCGCAGCGCTGCGACCTCATCATCCGGGTCCGCCGGCATGATGACGAAGTGAAAGTCGTGGCGCACCGCTTCCTCGCCGAGGCCGGTCAGGAATTCGCCGAAATGCACATCCGACTGATGGCCGGGTGCCGTCGGCATGACGAGGCCAATCGAACCGGCCTTGCCGGTCGCAAGCCGCTGGGCCGCCTTGTTCGGCCGGTATCCGGTTTCCTTGACTGCCCGGAGCACGCGTTCCCGGGTATCCTCGTTGACCTCGGGATAGCCGTTAAGCGCGCGGCTCACAGTTGTCTGCGAAAGCCCCAGCAATTCCGATAGCTGTTTGAGATTCACCTGCTATGCTTCCTCCCGGCCTGCCCTGTGGCCGTCAAATAGTGGCCGCCGCCTCCCAATGGCTTCCAAAGCGCTTTCAAATATGTAGCATCTGCTGCGCTTGACTCAAGAAAAATCGCTCCATATTCCCCATTAAGCTTGCTGCAATGCGGTATAGTGGCGGGTATTCCCGGTGTTTTCGCGAAATGGCTTGACTTCATTCTGCTGAAAGTGAATGAGTTGCGTTGTCAAAGCGCTTTGAGATTTCCTTTGAATGAAATTCTGCGCTATCGGATTGTGATGGGAGGTTGATCACATGAAAAAGTCATTCTTGATGGGCGTTGCACTTGCGGCGCTTTTTGCCGGCGCTGCGTCCGCCGCGGATCTGAAATTCCCGCCCGGCCAGGATTCCAAGTTCAACTGGAAGAGCTATGATGACTTCAAGTCTGCCCATGCCGACCTGAAGGGACAGCAGCTGACGATCTTCGGCCCCTGGCGCGGTGAAGACGAAGCCTTCTTCCAGAGCATTCTCGCTTACTTCGTCGAGGCCACCGGCATCGACGCCAAGTATTCCTCCTCTGAAAACTACGAGCAGCAGATCGTCATCGATACGCAGGCAGGCTCCCCGCCGAATATCGCCATCCTGCCGCAGCCAGGCCTGCTGGCCGATCTCGCTGGCAAGGGCTATCTGACACCGCTCGGTGACGACACGTCCAAGTGGGTCAGGGACAATTACGGCGCCGGCGACAGCTGGGTCGGCTACGGCACCTACAAGGGCAAGGATGGCAAGGAAGCCTTCTATGCATTCCCCTACAAGGCCGACGTGAAGTCGCTGGTCTGGTACGTGCCGGAAAACTTCCAGGAAGCCGGCTACAAGGTCCCGACAACGATGGAAGAGCTGCACGCCCTGACTGACCAGATCGTGAAGGATGGCGGCGTTCCCTGGTGCATTGGTCTGGGTTCTGGCGGTGCGACCGGCTGGCCGGCGACCGACTGGGTCGAAGATATCATGCTGCGCACGCAGAAGCCTGACGTCTACGACAAGTGGACCACCAATGAAGTGAAGTTCACCGATCCGGCCGTCGTTGCTGCCATCGATGAATTCGGCAAGTTCGCCAAGAACGAAAAGTATGTCGATGGTGGTGTTGCAGCAGTTGCTTCGACCGACTTCCGCGACAGCCCGAAGGGCCTCTTCGCCGTTCCGCCGAAATGCTACCTGCATCACCAGGCTTCGTTCATCCCGTCCTTCTTTCCTGAAGGCACGAAGCTTGGCACTGATGCAGACTTCTTCTACATGCCGACCTATGCCGCACATGCCGATCTCGGCAAGCCGGTTCTCGGTGCAGGCACGCTCGTTACCATCGCTAAGGATTCTCCGACGGCCCGCGCTTTCGTCGACTTCCTGAAGACGCCGGTTGCTCATGAGCTCTGGATGGCACAGTCGAGCTTCCTGACCCCGTACAAGGGCGTCAACGTTGATGCTTACGCCAACGAACAGATGAAGAAGGAAGGCGAGATCCTGACCTCGGCCACCACCTTCAGGTTTGACGGTTCGGACCTGATGCCCGGCAAGATTGGCGCCGGCGCCTTCTGGACCGGCATGGTCGACTTCGTCGGCGGCAAGTCCGCTCAGGACGCCGCAGCCGAAATCCAGAGCGCCTGGGACGGCATCAAGTAATCTCCTGACAATTCATGCCGCCGGGTAACCGGCGGCATCACCGGAATGAGAGGCCGGGTTCCAGAGGGGGAGCCCGGTCGAGCCGGATCCTGTGGTCAAACACATCAGCTCTATTGACGATATCCGGCGTTAACCCTTCAGAATAAGACAGGGAAGCAGGGGAGGGACGAAATGCTGTCGCAGATAGTGTCCGCTTTGGGCGTCGTGGTTGTAGCCGTTTTCGCATGCTCGGCCTATTTCTTTTTCTCGAACAAGATCCTCGATCTCGCCTTGCCGGTGCGGGACGGTGATATCCGTCAGGCCTCGCGGAATCTGAATCGGCGCGCGATGATCCGCCCCTGGCTGTTTCTTTTCCCAGCACTTTTCCTGCTGATCGTCTATCTCGTCTATCCTGTCGTCGCGACTTTCATCCTGTCCTTCTACGACCGGTCGGGCAACGAGTTCGTCGGCGCGACCAATTACTTGTGGGCCTTGAACGACCGTGAATTCCGTCAGTCGATCTTCAACAATATCCTCTGGCTCGCCGTCGTGCCCGCTGCCTGCACCTTCTTTGGCCTCGTCATCGCCGTCATGACCGACCGCATCTGGTGGGGCAATATCGCCAAGAGCATCGTCTTCATGCCGATGGCGATCTCCTTCGTCGGCGCTTCCGTCATCTGGAAGTTCATCTATGAGTATCGCGGCGGCAACGATGTGCAGATCGGCCTCCTGAACGCCATCGTGCAGACATTCGGCGGCACGCCGCAGGTCTGGATCTCCGTTCCCTTCTGGAACAACTTCTTCCTGATGGTGATCCTGATCTGGATCCAGACCGGCTTTGCCATGGTCATCCTCTCGGCCGCACTGCGCGGCATCCCGGAAGAGACGATCGAGGCTGCTGTCATCGACGGCGCCAACGGCTGGCAGATCTTCTGGCGCATCATGGTGCCGCAGATCTGGGGTACGATCGCCGTCGTCTGGACGACAATCACTATCCTTGTTCTCAAGGTCTTCGATATCGTGCTCACCATGACCAACGGTCAGTGGCAGACCATGGTGCTGGCGAACCTGATGTTCAACTGGTTGTTCCGCGGCGGCGGCGATTCCGGCCGAAGTGCCGTCATCGCCATCATCATCATGCTCGCCGTCACGCCGATCATGGTGTGGAACGTGCGCCGCGCCAATGCCGAACTGAAGGGACGCTGAGATGACGAGAGCTGCAAGCTACTTCAAGATCGGTCCCGCCCGTCTTTTCGTCCATTTCTGTGTTCTCGTCATTGTCATTGTCTGGCTCGTGCCCACACTCGGCATCTTCGTCAGCGCGCTCCGCGACAGGGACCAGATCACCGTTTCCGGCTGGTGGACCGCCTTTGCCGGCTCCACGCAGACGGTGGCCGCCCGCCTCGGCTCACCCGACCAGCAGAAGCAGGAAGGCGATATCTACGTCATCACGGGCAATGTGCTGGCCGACCAGCCGGGCCGCTCGGTCAAGGCCTTCGGCATACGTGTGCAGCAGCCTTCGGCCTTCGAAGCCGGTCAGACCGCCGATCTCGGTGACGGCGAAAGCCTGCTCATCAACAGCGATGGCAGCTACCGCTACATGAAGAATGTCACCTTCGCGCCCGATGAACGTCCGCGGCGTATCTATCTCGCGGCATCGGCTCCGCCGGAATTCACGCTCGCGAACTATAAGACCGTTCTGGCGAGTGAGGGCATCGGCCAGTCCTTCATCAACTCGCTGACGGTGACCATTCCGGCGACCATCATCCCGATCCTGATTGCCGCCTTCGCCGCCTACGCGCTGAGCTGGATGGAATTCCCTGGTCGCGCGCTGCTGATTGCGCTCGTCGTCGGCCTCATCGTCGTGCCGCTGCAGATGTCGCTCATCCCGCTGCTGCGTCTCTACAATGAGATCGGCACGATGATCGGCCAGCCGTCGAAGACCTATCCCGGCATCTGGCTGGCGCACACGGCCTTCGGCATGCCGCTCGCCATCTATCTCTTGCGCGCCTATATTGCCGGCCTGCCCAAGGAGATCATCGAATCCGCCCGCGTCGATGGCGCGAGCGACTTCGAGATCTTCACTCGTATCGTTTTGCCTCTGTCCTTCCCCGCGCTCGCCTCCTTCGCGATCTTCCAGTTCCTTTGGGTGTGGAACGACCTGCTCGTTGCCATGGTCTTCCTCGGCACCGACAAGGACCACCTCGTGCTGACAGGAGCGCTGAACGCGCTGCTCGGCTCGCGCGGCGGCAACTGGGAAATCCTGACGGCGTCCGCATTCGTCACCATCATCATACCGCTGCTCGTCTTCTTCTCGCTGCAGCGCTATCTGGTGCGCGGCCTGCTGGCGGGGTCGGTCAAGGGAGGCTGATCCATCCCAAGACGTAATTTCAAACAGGATATTCCATGAGTGTGGCTTCCCAATCCATTCTGACCGCCGACAAGGACTGGTGGCGCGGCGCGGTGATCTATCAGATCTATCCGCGCTCCTACCAGGATTCGAACGGCGACGGCATAGGCGACCTGAAGGGCATCACCGCCCGCCTGCCGCATATCGCAAGCCTCGGTGCCGACGCGATCTGGATTTCGCCCTTCTTCACCTCGCCGATGCGCGATTTTGGCTACGACGTTTCGGACTACGAAAACGTCGATGCGATCTTCGGTACGCTGATCGATTTCGATACGCTGATTGCGGAAGCCCACCGTCTCGGCATCAAGGTGATGATCGACCTCGTCATCTCGCACTCTTCCGACCAGCATCCCTGGTTCGTCGAAAGCCGCTCGAGCAAGACCAATGCCAAGGCCGATTGGTATGTCTGGGCTGATGCCAAGCCGGACGGCACACCGCCGAACAACTGGCTGTCGATCTTCGGCGGCTCCGCATGGGCGTGGGATCCGACACGCATGCAATATTACATGCACAACTTCCTGACCTCGCAGCCGGACATGAACCTGCATAACCCCGAGGTTCAGGACCGCCTGCTCGATGTCGTCCGTTTCTGGCTGAAGCGCGGCGTCGACGGCTTCCGCCTCGACACCATCAACTTCTACTTCCACGACAAGCTGTTGCGCGACAACCCGGCGCTTGCTCCCGAACGCCGCAATGCCTCCACCGCGCCTGCCGTGAACCCCTATAATTTCCAGGAGCATCTCTACGACAAGAACCGCCCGGAAAACCTCGAATTCCTGAAGCGCTTCCGTGCGGTGCTGGAAGAGTTCCCGGCAATCGCCGCCGTCGGCGAGGTGGGCGACAGCCAGCGCGGTCTCGAAATCGTCGGCGAATATACGTCGGGCAATGACAAGATGCACATGTGCTACGCCTTCGAATTCCTGGCGCCCGATCCGCTTACACCTGAGCGCGTCGAGGAAGTCATGAAGGATTTTGGTGCCGCGGCTCCCGATGGCTGGGCTTGTTGGGCCTTCTCAAACCATGACGTGATGCGCCATGTCAGCCGCTGGGGTTCGCTGGTTGCCGATCACGATGCGTTTGCCAAGCTCTATGCCTCGTTGCTTATGACGCTGCGCGGTTCTGTCTGCCTCTATCAGGGCGAGGAGCTTGCCCTCACCGAAGCCGATCTCGCCTATCAGGACCTGCAGGATCCCTACGGCATCCAGTTCTGGCCCGAGTTCAAGGGCCGGGATGGTTGCCGCACGCCGATGGTCTGGGACAGCCAGGTTGCCCAGGGTGGTTTCTCGACGGTCAAGCCCTGGCTGCCGGTGCCGGTCGAGCACATCCTGCGCGCCGTCAGTGTGCAGCAGGGCGACGAGAATTCCGTGCTGGAGCACTACCGCCGCTTCATCGCCTTCCGCAAGCAGTACCCGGCTTTCGCCAAGGGCGAAATCGAGTTCGAGGATCCGCAGGATGACGCGCTGATCTTCACGCGCGAGTTCGGAAACGAGACGCTGCTCTGCATCTTCAACATGGGACCGGCGGAAACCAATGTGACCCTGCCGGCGGGCGAATGGCAGGCTCTGACGGGCCACGGCTTTACCAGCAACAATTACGGCGACAAGATCGATATTCCGGCCTGGGGGGCGTATTTCGCCCGCCTCGCTTAAGGATCAGGAGGGGAGAGGAAAATGACTGGACTGACGCTTAAGGATATCCGCAAATCCTATGGCTCCGTGGATGTGCTCCACGGCATCGACCTGGAGATCAACCAGGGCGAATTCATCGTTTTCGTCGGCCCCTCCGGCTGCGGCAAGTCCACGCTTCTGCGGATGATCGCCGGGCTGGAAAACATCACCGGCGGGGAGATGTACATCGACGGCATGCTCGTCAATGACGTGCCGCCCTCCAAGCGCGGCATCGCCATGGTGTTCCAGTCCTACGCGCTCTATCCGCACATGACTGTTTTCGACAACATGGCCTTCGGCATGAAGATCGCCGGCGAGAACAAGCAGGAGATCGACCGCCGCGTGCGGGCTGCGGCCGAAAGTCTGCAGCTCACAAAATATCTCGACCGCCTCCCCAAGGCGCTCTCGGGCGGCCAGCGCCAGCGCGTGGCGATCGGCCGCGCCATCTGCCGCAATCCAAAGGTCTTCCTCTTTGACGAGCCGCTATCGAACCTCGACGCGGCACTGCGCGTCGCAACCCGCATCGAGATCGCCCGCCTGAACGAACAGATGGCCGATACGACGATGATCTATGTCACGCACGACCAGGTCGAGGCGATGACGCTGGCAGACCGAATCGTCGTCCTCTCTGCCGGCAATATCGAGCAGGTGGGTGCGCCGCTGGAGCTCTACGAGCGCCCGGCAAACCTTTTCGTTGCCAAGTTCATCGGCTCTCCGGCCATGAACATCATTCCTGCAACGATCACCGACGCCGGCGAAAGCACGACGGTGACGCTGACGGGCGGCAAATCGGTGACACTCGATATCGCAACGGCCGCATCCGAGAAGGGCAAGCAGGCAAGCTTCGGCGTTCGCCCCGAAGATCTGCGCATTGCAAGCCCTAATGAGGACTATCTCTTCGAGGGCGAAGTTTCGATCGTCGAGCAGCTCGGTGAAGTGACTCTGCTCTATATCGAAGGCCTGGTTCAGGGTGAGCCGATCATCGTCAAGCTGCCCGGCATCTATGATGTGAAGAGGGGTCAGAAGATGCATTTCGTCGCCGATTGGCAGAAGCTGCACCTCTTCGATGCGTCGGGCCACACCTATAGGAAATGACCATCCATTTTTGGTGGAATCCTTCTTCTTGAGGCTGTGCAGGGGAAGGATTCTTACTTTCTGTTAAATATGCGGTGCTAGCCTTTTTCCCATTACGACTGAGGGAACCAGGGCTATGGCCGCATCGAATCCAACACCTCCGAAATCGCACTTCCTGGCGAAGGAAGAATCTTTCATGTACGACCGCGAAGCGCGGTTCAAGATGGAAGATACGATGAACGCCGCGCGCATCGAATATACGGAAAAGGGCGTCATGCATGCCGCCTCGCGCCGCTGCGATATCGTCCGTATCTCGATGAGCAGCGCAATCCTGGCGATCCTCACGCAGTATACCCTGCCGAAGCAGTTCTATCTGGATATTCCGGATGCCCGCATCACCAAGGTGGGCTGCCTGCTGATGAAGACCTTCCCGAACAACACGATTGAAGTTCGCTTCCTGCGCCTGCTGACGCAGAAGGAGCTGAACAAGATCTTCGTCTACAGCACGCACCCGGCTCACAAGGATTACGTCCTCGATATCCGCGCGTAACAGTTTCGCGTCTCGCTGGATATGAAAAACCCGCGGTTCCGGCCGCGGGTTTTTCTTATATATCGATGACGATGTCAGTGGGTGTGGAAAAGCACGCTAGCACCCTGGTCGGAGGGGCCGACCGCGTGGCGGAACGGCGCGAAAAGCTCGCGGCCCATGCCGAATTCATTATCCGAGAGATCGATGGTTACAGGTTCGCGCTCGGCCATGTCGGCAGCGTCGACCAGAACCTCCAGCGTGCCCCTGATTGCGTCGAGACGGATGATGTCGCCATCCTTGATGCGGGCGATCGGGCCGCCGTCGACCGCTTCCGGTGTGACGTGGATTGCCGCCGGCACCTTGCCGGATGCGCCGGACATGCGCCCGTCGGTCAAGAGCGCCACGCGGAAGCCGCGATCCTGCAGCACGCCGAGTGGTGGGGTCAGCTTGTGCAACTCCGGCATGCCATTGGCCTTCGGGCCCTGGAAGCGCACAACGGCAATGAAGTCGCGGTTGAGCTTGCCTTCCTTGAAAGCGTCCTGCAGCTCCTGCTGGCTGTGGAAGATGACTGCCGGTGCTTCGATGATGTGGCGCTCGGGCTTGACGGCGGAAATCTTGATGACAGCCTTGCCGAGATTGCCGCGCAGCATCTTCAAGCCGCCATTCGCCTGGAATGGCGTCTCGATGCTGGCAAGCACCTTCGGATCGTGGCTCTTTTCCGGCGAGCGCTGGCGCACGACAGCGCCGTTATCGCCGAGCTGCGCATCGACCGTATAGGCCTGCAGCCCGTGACCGAACACGGTGCGCACATCGTCATGCACGAGGCCCTGCTTCAGGAGTTCCTTGATGAGGAAGCCCATGCCACCGGCTGCCTGGAAATGGTTCACATCCGCAAGCCCGTTCGGATAGACGCGGGCCAGCAGCGGCACCAATTCCGAAAGCTCGGCAATATCCTGCCAGGTCAGCACGATGCCGCCGGCGCGCGCCATGGCGACAAGGTGCATCGTGTGGTTCGTCGAGCCGCCCGTCGCATGCAGGCCGACGACGCCGTTGACGACCGAGCGTTCGTCGATCATTTCGCCAGCCGGCGTGAATTCGTTGCCGAGCGCGGTAATGGCGAGCGCCCGCTTGGCGGCCTCTCGGGTCAGCGCTTCGCGCAATGGCGTGCCGGGGTTGATGAAGGAGGAGCCGGGCATATGGAAGCCCATGATCTCCATCAGCATCTGGTTGGAATTGGCCGTACCGTAGAAGGTGCAGGTGCCTGGGCCGTGATAGGACTTGGATTCGGCTTCCAGCAGCTCGGCGCGGCCGACCTTGCCCTCGGCAAAGAGCTGGCGCACGCGCGACTTCTCGTCGTTCGCCAAGCCTGTCGTCATCGGTCCGGCTGGAATGAAGATCGACGGCAGGTGGCCGAAGGAGAGGGCAGCGATCATGAGACCGGGTACGATCTTGTCGCAGACGCCAAGGAAGAGCGCAGCATCGAACATGTTATGCGACAGGCCGACACCGGCCGCCATGGCGATCAGATCGCGCGAAAAGAGCGAAAGCTCCATGCCCGGCTGGCCCTGGGTGACGCCGTCGCACATGGCCGGTACACCGCCGGCGACCTGTGCGATACCACCGGCTTGCGCTGCCGCCTCGCGGATGATCGCCGGATAGGTCTCGAACGGCTGGTGGGCCGAGAGCATATCGTTATAGGCGGTGATGATGCCGAGATTGGGCACGCGGTCACCCGCAAGTGCATCCTTCTCGGCGGGGAACAGACGGCGAAGCCGTGGGCGAGGTTGGCGCAGCCGAGAACGGAACGGTTGACGCCCTTTGAGGCGGCAGCGCGCAGGCGTTCCAGATAGCGCTCGCGGGTCGGCTTCGAGCGTTCGACAATGCGATTCGTGATCGCAGCAATGCGTGCGTGAGCGGACATGGAAAATCCCTGCCTTGTTCTGGTTCGTTTCTATCTGCTCGCCGGCTCCGGCGGCCCTTCAGGCCGTATCAGGGAGCCCAGTAGATCTCGACCGGGGAAGTGGCCCGGCGCAGAATGGCGCGGATCGGCATTTCTGCCTCTTCGCCGTTGCCTTCCGCCTTGGCGAGAACGTCTTTTTTGCCTTCGCCCTCAATGTGGAGAATGAGCAGTTTGGCATCCTCAAGAGCGGAGAAGGTGAAAGTCAGGCGCGGTTCGCCTGCCCCTTCTGCATCCATGGTGATGATGCCGCGTGGCGTCTTCGCGTCGAGCGCGACGCTCAGATTGTTGCCGCCCGGGAAGAACGAGGCCGTATGGCCATCGCCGCCCATGCCGAGAATGACGACATCGAACGGGATGCCGATCTCGGCGCTCTTTGTCGTTGCAAGGTTTGCGGCCTCCTCGACGGAGGCGGCCGGCTGGTAAAGCGGCACGAAACGCGCCGCTTTAGCCTTGTTCTGGAGAAGATTGGCATCGACGAGCAGATGGTTCGAGCGCGGATTATCGGCTGGCACGAAGCGTTCGTCGACGAGTGTGATCGTCACCTTGGCCCAGTCGATGTCGCGCGCCGAAAGCGCCTGGAAGAAGGCTTTCGGCGTGGAACCGCCGGAAACGGCGATGCTCGCTTCTCCGCGGGCTGCGATGGCTGCCGTAAGCGCTCTGGAAACCTTGTCTGCAAGGTTGGTGGCGAGTTCGGCGGCGTTTGCGAAGGAATGCAATGTCGATGCCATATCTTCAGACCTCGGACTAGATGTCGTCGTGCCAGGTGCGGCCGTCGCGTTCGATGAGCGCGATGGCCTGGCTCGGACCCCAGGTGCCGGCCGTGTAGCCCTGCACCTGCTGGCCGGTCGATTCCCAACCCTTGAGGATCGGATCGACCCACTGCCATGCGGCTTCGACTTCGTCGCGGCGCATGAACAGCGTCTGGTTGGAACGGATGACGTCCATCAGCAAACGCTCGTAGGCGTCAGGATTGCGGACATTGAAGGCTTGGGCGAAGCTCATATCGAGCGAGACATTGCGCAGACGCATGCCGCCCGGACCAGGATCCTTGATCATCAGCGACTGCTTGACACCTTCATCCGGCTGCAGGCGGATGATCAGCTGGTTCTGGCTGATACGGCCGGCGGCCTGATCGAAGATCGCATGCGGGATCGGCTTGAAGGTGATGACGATTTCCGACATGCGCCCGGCAAGACGCTTGCCGGTACGGATGTAGAAGGGAACGCCTGCCCAGCGCCAGTTGTTGATCTCGGCCTTGATGGCGACGAAGGTTTCCGTGTTGGAAACGCCGCCTTCCAGCTCTTCGAGATAGCCCTTGACCGGGCCGCTGCCGGAAGCGCCGGCGCGGTACTGGCCGCGAACCGTGGCCTGCTCGACGTTGGAGGCGTTGATTGGCTTCAGCGCGCGCAGAACTTTAAGCTTTTCGTCGCGAACGGCTTCCGAATCCATCGAGGAAGGAACTTCCATCGCGGTCAGGCAGAGGAGCTGCAGGATGTGGTTCTGCACCATGTCGCGCAGTGCGCCGGCCGTGTCGTAGTAACCGGCGCGGCCTTCGAGGCCGACGGCTTCGGCAACGGTGATCTGAATGTGGTCGATATAGTTGGCGTTCCACAGCGGCTCATAGAGCGCGTTGGCAAAGCGCAGCGCCATCAGGTTCTGCACCGTCTCCTTGCCGAGATAGTGGTCGATGCGGAAGATCTGCTCTTCCTTGAAGGCGCGGCCGATACTGTCGTTGAGCTGCAAGGCCGAGGCGAGGTCACGGCCGATCGGCTTTTCGACGACGATGCGGGTCGACTTGGTGATCAGCTTGTGGTCGTGGATCTTCTGCGAGATGTCGCCGAAGATGCCTGGAGCGACAGCGAGGTAAAAGGCGCGAACCCGGTCCTTGCCCTCGTCGAGCAGCTTCTTCAGCTGATCCCAGCCGCTGTCCGTGCGGGCATCGACGGAAACATAGAAGAGACGGGAGCAGAACTTTTCGACTTCCGCCTCGTCATATTCGCCCTTCTTCAGGTGTTCCTTGAGCGCGTCCTTGGCGAACTTGCGGTATTCCTCATGCGAAAGCGGGCTGCGCGAAGCGCCGATGACACGGGTCGGTTCCGAGAACTGGCCCTCGATCTGGCGATGATACAGCGCGGGCAGAAGCTTGCGTTCGGCAAGGTCGCCGCTGCCGCCAAAGACGACATAATCAAAAGGCTCAACGGGAATGATTTGGCTGCTCATGAGCTTGTCTCTCAATCAGGCTTGGTTGGTGGCCGTTTTAATCTAATCGATTTAAAAAAGCCAGTGTGCGGTGCAATGAATCTGTCCGTCATCGGTTTTAAAGCGAATTACCCGCAGAGGAAATCCGCAATCGAACTAAAACTTGTCGCGGAGGGCGAACCACGACAAGGCAAGGAAAAGCAGCGGCGCCCGCATGCGCGCGCCGCCCGGAAAGGCAGGGATATCGAGCGCCTTGAAGAGATCGAGATCGGCCGATTTTCCCAGCACCATTTCTGCGTAAAGCTTGCCGCAGTAATTTGACAGCATGACGCCGTGGCCGGAATAACCGCCGATCGAGGTCACGCCGGGCATGACCTCGCGCACGAATGGCTGGCGGGGCATGGTGATGCCGACCGAGCCGCCCCAGGCGTGAGTGATCTCGATATCTTTCAATGCGGGATAGATTTCGGCGATCTGCCGGCGGATATGCTGCGAAATGTCACGCGGATTGTCCGCCGTATAGGCCTCGCGTCCGCCGAAGAGCAGCCGTCCGTCCTTCATTTTGCGGAAATAGCGCACGACGAAACGCGAATCCGCCACCGCTTCGCCGCCGGGGATGACATTGGGAAACTGGTCGAGAGGCACCGTAGCGCCGATGAAGGAACGGATCGGCATCACATGGCTTGCCGTGATTGGCTCCAGATTGCCGATATGTCCATTGCAGGCGATCAGCGCCCTGTTGGCAGTGATCGTGCCGCGTTCGGTTTCGATAACGACCTTGCCGCTGCGCTCTTCGATCGACTTTGCCCTGGTCATTTCGAAAATATCGGCCCCGGCATTGGCTGCCACCCTGCCAAGGCCGATCAGCAGCTTCAGCGGATGGATATGGCCAGTGCCGACGTCGCGTACCCCGCAATAGAAGCGTTTGGAGCCAAGCCGCTCCTGCGTCTCCTCGCGGTCCATGAAACGCAGATGCGGATAGTCGTAACGGAAGGCCGCGATTTCCGCATTCTCGTAGTAGTACCGCTTGTAGCTTTCCTTGTGGGCGACGCTGAGCTGACCGGGCACATAATCCATATCGATCTGGTGCTCGGTCGCAAAATCCATGAGGTGCCGCTTGGCATCTTCGGCAAGGTCGAAGAGCGCCTTGGAGCGCTCATAGCCGATCTTCTCCTCCATCTCTTCCGGCCACCAGCGCTGGCCAGTGCCGAGCTGGCCGCCATTGCGCCCGGAAGCGCCGTCGCCGAGCCTGCTGCCCTCGATGAGCGTCACCGAGACGCCGGCCCTGGCGAGATTATAGGCGGCCTGAAGGCCCGTATAGCCGCCGCCGATAATGGCGACGTCACACTGCCTCGAGCCGTCGAGCGCCGGATAATCCGGCCGCTCGCCGACTGTCGCCTGATACCAGGACAGGCCAGGCGCGATGGGGCTCTGCCATGTCTCTTTCGTCATGGCGAACCCTCACACGTTCAGAAGGAGGAATTCCCGCTCCCAGGGGCTGATCACCTGCATGAAAGTTTCGAACTCGCCCCGCTTCACGCCGGCATAGAGCCCGATGAACTCCTTGCCGAAGACTTCCTCGAATGCCGGTTCGTCTTCAAGCAGTGCCACGGCTTCCAGAAGGCCGCGCGGCAGGTCGATCGAGCCCTCATTGGCCGCATCCTCGGTCGGCGCCGTCGGCTCGATTTCCTTAGTGATGCCGAGCAGACCGGAGGCAAGCGAAGCGGCGAGCGCCAGATAGGGATTGGCATCCGAGCTCGGCAGGCGGTTTTCCACGCGCCGCGCCTGCGGATCGGAGACCGGCACGCGGAAGGCCGTCGTGCGGTTGTCGTAACCCCAGGCATTGTTGACGGGGCAGGACATATCCGGCTGCAGGCGGCGGTAGGAATTCACGTATGGCGCCAGCATGGCAAGCGCGCTCGGCACGTATTTCTGCATACCGCCGATGAAGTGGAAGAATTCCTTCGAGGCCGAACCATCATTGTTCGAGAAGACGTTCTTGCCGGTGTTGATGTCCACCACGGACTGGTGGATATGCATTGCCGAACCCGGCTGGCCCTGCATCGGCTTTGCCATGAAGGTGGCGTAGATATCGTGCTTCAGCGCCGCCTCGCGGATCGTACGCTTGAAGAGAAACACCTGGTCGGCAAGCTCGATCGGATTGCCGTGACGGAGGTTGATTTCGAGCTGCGCCGGTCCTTCCTCGTGGATCAGCGTATCGATCTCGAGGCCCTGCTTTTCCGAGAAGTGGTAGATGTCGTCGATCAACTCGTCGAACTCGTTGATGCCGGCGATCGAATAGCCCTGGCCGCCGAGAATCGAACGACCCGAACGTCCCTTGGGCGGATGCAGCGGATAGTCCGGGTCGTCATTCGTGGCGACGAGATAGAATTCGATTTCCGGCGCCACGATCGGCTTCCAGCCGCGCTCGGCATAGAGGCTGAGAATGCGCTTCAATACGTTGCGCGGCGTGTAGGGAACTTCCTGTCCGTCGGAATTGACAATGTCGCAGATGACCTGCGCGGTCGGGTCGGTTTCCCAAGGCACGACGGACAGGGTGGAAAGGTCGGGCACGAGCTTCAGGTCGCTGTCGCGTGGCTCGTAGCGAAAGCTTTCGGTCTCCTCAGGATATTCGCCTGATATCGTGTGGCGGTAGATCGCCGAAGGCAGTGCAAGCGATGTGTTGGAGGTGAATTTGGAGGACGGCATCATCTTGCCGCGCGGCACGCCGGCAAGGTCCGGCGTGATGCATTCGATGTCTTCGATACCGCGTGCCCTCAGCCACTGCGCTGCTTCCTTCCAGTTCGCAACACCGCGCAGAGATCCGGGATCAGGAGGGGATTTCTTCGAGGCGGGTACGTTTCTGGCAGGCTTCAGCGTCGTCTTTTTTGGGGACATGACACACCGGTTTGCGTTGATCGTAACGCCATCATAACCGGAGTTTGGCAATTGGCGAGGGGGTGGAAGGCGTTGACTTTCGCCCTCTGATGGAAAAAGAAGACGCGATTTCAGCAGGGAAAATAGATTTTGCGGCACAAGAGCGATGTGATCGTCATCGGGGCGGGTGCCGCGGGCATGATGTGCGCCATCCGCGCCGGACAGCGTGGTCATTCCGTCACCGTGCTGGATCACGCCCGCGCACCGGGCGAAAAGATCCGCATCTCCGGCGGCGGCCGCTGCAACTTCACCAATATCAATGCCGGCCCGAAGAACTTCCTCTCCGCCAATCCGCATTTCTGCAAGTCGGCGCTTGCCCGTTTCACGCCGGCCGATTTCATCGCCATGGTCGAACGTCACGGGATCGCCTGGCATGAGAAGACGCTTGGCCAGCTTTTCTGCGACAACAGCGCCAAGGACATCATCTTCATGCTGCTCGACGAGATGCGTGCGGCAGGTGCTGCCTGGCATCTCGGTGTCGAAATATCAGGAGTTGAAAAGACCGAAAGCGGCTTCCGTGTCTCGACCTCCGAAGGGGTCTTCGACGCCGCTTCCCTGGTCATCGCAACGGGGGGAAAGTCCATTCCGAAGATGGGAGCAACCGGCTTTGCCTATCGCATTGCCGAGCAGTTCGGCTTGGCCGTTACCGAAACGCGCGCCGGCCTTGTGCCTCTGACGCTCGATCCGATCTTGCTCGAAAGCATCGCGCCTCTGTCAGGCATCTCTGCGCCCGCAGAGATCCGTCACGGCAAGACTGCCTTTCGCGAAGCGTTGCTCTTCACCCACCGTGGTCTCAGCGGCCCCGCCATCCTGCAGATTTCCTCCTACTGGCGGGAAGGTGATGCCATCACCATCGACATCGAGCCGGATGTCGATATCGCCGCGCATCTGAAGAAAGCGAAACAGGTAAACGGGCGCCAGTCCGCACAGACCGCGCTTGGTGAAATCCTGCCAAAGCGCTTGGCGCAATATATCGTCGAACGCGAAGCGGTCAGCGGCAACATGGCCGACCTCTCCGACAAACTGCTGACCCGACTTGCCGAGGCTGTGCAGAATTGGTCTGTCAGGCCCTCCGGCTCCGAAGGTTATCGTACGGCGGAAGTCACGCTCGGCGGCATCGATACGACGGCGCTCGATTCCCGCAGCCTGCAGGCCAAGGCCGTTCCCGGTCTCTATTTCATCGGTGAATGTGTGGATGTGACCGGCTGGCTCGGCGGCTATAATTTCCAGTGGGCCTGGGCCTCCGGTTTTGCCGCCGGTGAGGCATTGTAAACGCTAATATTTGTAGACGTGAAACCTTCTAGCCGATTCAAGACTTCTTAAGATGGGCTGCGCCATCCTGTCTCAATGGCAGGTTGGCAAAGCCGTTCCTAAATTAAGCTTTACCGGCAAGCCGTTTTGTTGGATTGTTATGCTTAGATAGAAGTGAGGTTTCGCAATGAACAGAAACACTCGACGCGCCCGCGCCATCGCAATTGCCCAGGTAAAGCCTGATACGAAGCTCGTAACGCTGCGCTATCTGATGCTCGCAGCCGGCGCAACCGCCGCCAGCATTGCTGTTCTTCTTTCCCACTTCATCTGATCTTTTCGCAGCTTGAAATGGAAGTTTTCGGTCTCGCGACTTGATATATCGCGAATCCGCGGCGTGCAATTTGCAACTATTGTGCGATCACGGCTAACGCCCTCTCACCGCTTATCCGAAAATTAATATATAATCTGACACATTGTAGACGAATATTTGGGTGTTTCCGGCCTCGCCCGGAAATGAACTGGCAATGATTGCCGCCCGTTCCAGGGTTTTCCCAACTGTTAGTAGATCAGCTCGATATGCACCCGGCTGGCGCCAGAAGGCTGCCGGCGGGAGGAGTGGTGTATGAAAGGCACGGCGCGCCATGTTCATTGACAAGATTCTTTCTCGTTTCAAGATTCAGACCAAGGTTCTGATTTTTGTACTGCCATTCGTCATCACCATTTCCGCCGTCGGTCTGACCGGTCTTTATGCCTCCGGTCTGCTGCAGGGCCGGATGGAGATTTCCAACAGCGTTCTCCAGTCGCTGAGCGGGTTCAAGGATCTCTACGCCTCGATGGACGACTTCCTGCAGACAACCAACGAGCAGGCGCGCGACAATCTCCATACAGATATCAAAACCCAGGGGCAGACGCTTGACGCCACCATGGCGCAGATCGGCGACAATGCCGGTCATGAAAACCTGCAGGCTGCCATCGAGGGCACGAACGGCATTTCGGATACCGTCGGCAAGCTCTGGACCCTGCACGAGCAGGAAGTTGCCCTTCGCAAGCAGATCGACGATGCGCAGAAGGTGATGATTACCAACCGCTTCAACGTCAGCTACGACGCCAAGCAGCTGGAAGAAAACATCCGCACTGATGAAGGCAATGCAACGTCGACGCTGCGCGCAGCCGACCGTCTGCTTAAGGGCGGCGATACGCTGGCAACCGTCATGAACGATTTCAACAAGGCGCAGACGTCTACTGACAAGCTGAAGGTCGTGACCGATGCGCTGCCTGCGATCGCCAAGGCGCAGCGCATGATTGAAATCTCCGTGCCGCAGAACCAGAAGAGCATGACACAGTCGATGGCGCAGACCGTCAGCGACCTGAAGGCTCAGGCGACGGCGCCGGAGGCCGGCACGGATGATGGCGTTGCCAACCTTGGTCGTCTCGTTTCCCGCTTCCGCCAGATGTCGACTTACACACAGCTCACCGCCACGCAGATGATGCGCGAGGCAACAACGACTTTCGTGGAGCTCGACAGCCGCATCGCCCAGACCAACTCCGTGTTGGAGGATACACGGCGCCTTGAAAGCTCCATCTATTCGCTGCAGCTCGTGCTCGCCGATTTCAACGCCAAGCCGAGCAAGGAAAATCGCGTTCGCCTGAACCAGGAAATCGCCACGCTCAACACCATGCTGAACACCCTTCAGGCAAGCGCCAAAGGCATGAATTTCGCCGGCGACATTGTCGACGCGATTACGCCAGCTCTCGCTTCGATGGATAAGGGTGCGCAGAGCCTCGTCGATGTGATCAATCAGCGTACGACCGATTATGCCGCTGCGCGACAGCAGCTCGACGGCGTCTGGGGCCAGCTGACCAGCTTCGCGGAAGAGCAGAAGCAGACTGCCGGCACCGAGCGCGACCAGGCCAACAGTATCTCCGTCGGCACGACCGCGCTCGGCATCCTGGTCTCTATCATCGGCGGCATCGCGCTGGTGCTGACGCTGCAGCGGCCGATCGCCCAGATCACTGCCGCCATGCGCCGCATCGCCGAAGGTGCGCTCGACACCAACATCTCCGGCGAGAAGCGTTCCGACGAAATCGGCGACATTGCCCGGGCGCTTGGCATCTTCAAGGAAAATGCCCTCTCCAAGATCCGTATCGAGGAACAGAGCGACGAAGAGCGTCAGGCCGCCGAGCATGAGCGCCAGCGCAACGATGCCGAAAAGCGCGAGATGGACCGCCAGATCGAGTATGCCGTCAATGAGCTCGCCGCCGGTCTCGAGCGCATGTCGCAGGGCGATATTTCGACGACGATCGATAGACCCTTCATCGGCCGTCTCGAACAGCTCCGTCAGGACTTCAACGGTTCGATGATGCGCCTGCAGGCCACGATGAGCCAGATCCGCGACAACGTTCAGATGATCCAGGGCAACGGCAATCAGATGGCCCAGTCCTCCGAGGATCTCGCCAAGCGTACCGAGCAGCAGGCTGCATCGCTGGAAGAAACGGCTGCCGCCGTCGACCAGATCACCGTCACTGTCCGCTCCTCCGCCGAGCGCGCCAAGGATGCCGATCAGATCGTCCGCCAGGCCAAGCGCAGCGCCGACGACTCCGCCGTCGTCGTCAACAACGCGATCGACGCCATGGGCCGCATCGAGGATGCCTCGCGCCAGATCGAGCAGATCATCGGCGTCATCGATGAGATCGCCTTCCAGACCAACCTGCTCGCTCTGAACGCCGGTATCGAAGCCGCCCGCGCCGGTGAAGCAGGCAAGGGCTTCGCAGTCGTCGCCATGGAGGTCCGCGAGCTGGCCCAGCGCTCTGCCGCTGCCGCACAGGAGATCAAGGGCCTCATCAACAAGTCGACGAATGAGGTCAATTCCGGTTCGCAGTTCGTCCAGGAAACCGGCACGGTTCTCGCCAAGATCAGCGCCCAGATCGTCACGATCAGCCAGCATGTCGAAATGATCGCCCGCGCAAGCCACGACCAGTCGAGCGCGCTGCAGGAGGTCAACTCCACAGTCAACCAGATGGACCAGATGACCCAGCAGAACGCGGCAATGGTAGAAGAGACCACTGCCGCGAGCCGCGAACTCGCAAACGAGGCGGATGCGCTGCTGCATCTCGTGCAGCAGTTCAAGATCGACGGCGACAGCGACATGCACATGTACCGCGCCGCCTGATTTCAGCCTTCCCATCCGCAACGCAAATGGCCCCGTCTCCGGGGCCATTTTTGTGCGTAAAATAAATCACGCAAAGGTTGTGAGGAGACGGGTGGATTGAAAAATTCCTGCCCTTCTTGCAGATAATGCATTCATGAAATCATACTAGATTTGAAAAAAGACAAGTAAAAGGCTCAGCGCGAACCCTGCGTTAAGAGAAAATTTTCCCTAACGCATTCTTATGAAAATCATAGAGGTTGTGTTCGCCAGAGGTTCCAGATGCCGCGTTTCTTTTCGACATCCATCGTGCGCCAGATCGTTGCGATCACGCTGCTTCTGCTTGCCGGCAGCACCGCAGCGATTGTCGGCGTGACCTATTACAATCTCGGCAGCTACGTCATGGACAGCGCAGTATCCGACGCGAAGGATGCAAGCCGCTCGATGGCGGTTCTCTACGGCGCAAGCGATGCCGATGTCCGCATCGATGTAAAGGACAACGCGCTGTCAGGCGTGACCGAAGACAAGATCCCCGCCTTTGGCGATTATTCGCTGGTTGACCGCACGGCGCAGTCGATTGCCGGCGTTGCCACCATTTTCGAAAAGCAGGGAGGCGATTACGTCCGCGTCTCCACTAATGTGAAGAAAGAAAATGGCGACCGTGCCGTTGGCACCAAGCTCGCCGCAGATCATCCCGCCCAGCCGGTACTGGCGCAGGGCAACGCCTATTACGGTCCGGCAGACCTCTTCAGCCGCAAATTCATGACGGGTTATTTCCCGGTCAAGAATCCCTCGGGTGCCACGATCGGCATCCTCTTCATCGGCATACCCATGGAAGTCTATTATCAGCGTATGAACGAACTGCAGACGCTGGTTCTTAGCGTCGGTGCCGTGGTGATGCTGCTCGTCGGCGTGCTCGCTTTCTATGCGATCCGCCGTTCCGTCAGGCCGATGCAGGCGCTGACGTCGAGCGTGCGCGCCATTTCATCGGGCGACCTCGTTAGCGCCGTCCCCTGCGTCGAAAAGAAGAACGAATTCGGCGACATCGGCCGTGCGCTCGCTCTCTTCCGCGACAGCGCAGTCGCTCGCCAGGAACTGGAAACGCAGGCCGCCGAACAGCGTGCCCTGAACGATGCCGAGCGCAGCCGCAACGATGCGGAGAAGCGCACACTCGACGGCCAGATCGATTTTGCCGTCAATCAGCTTGCCGCCGGTCTCGGACGCCTGTCACAGGGCGATGTCTCGCAGACCATCGAAACACCCTTTGTCGGCCGGCTCGAACAGCTCCGCATGGATTTCAACACTTCGCTCGAACGCCTTCAGGATACGTTGACGCGCATTCGGGCGAGTGCCGCTTCCATCCAGCGCAACAGCGGTTCGGTCTCCGCCTCGGCTGACGAACTCTCCAGGCGCACGGAATCCCAGGCTGCAAGCCTCGAGGAAACGGCCGCTGCTGTCGAAGAAATCACCGTTACGGTCCGCTCGTCGGCCGAACGCGCCCATGAGGCAAACAATGTCGTTGCCGCGACCAAACGGACGGCCGACAGTTCCGGCACCGTCGTCGGTGATGCCGTTGCCGCCATGGGCCGCATTGAAGACGCCTCGCAGCGTATCGAACAGATCATCGTCGTCATCGACGACATCGCCTTCCAGACCAACCTGCTGGCGCTGAATGCCGGTGTCGAGGCGGCGCGCGCCGGTGAGGCTGGCAAGGGCTTTGCCGTCGTGGCTCAGGAAGTCCGCGAGCTTGCCCAGCGCTCGGCCACTGCCGCCAAGGAAATCAAGGTGCTGATCGAACAGTCGACCCGCGAGGTAAATGCCGGTTCCGAACTCGTACAGAAGACAGGCAGCGTGCTCGCCTCGATCAGCCACGAGATCATCGCAATCAGCGGCCACGTCGAAACCATCGCCACGGCAAGCCGCGACCAGTCGGCCGCCCTTCAGGACGTCAACAGTTCCGTCAACGCCATGGACCAGATGACGCAGAAGAATGCCTCCATGGTAGCCGAAACCACGCAGGCAAGCAGGCAGCTAGCGGAAGAGGCCGACATGCTGATGGCGCTCATAGAGCAGTTCCGCCTCGCCGAAGGCGCTGCCGGTCATGGCCGCGTGAGACAGGCGGCCTGACATCCGAATTCGTCTTCGTCGGGCCGCACCTTCGTGCGAGCGGCGGCCTCGTCTGCCGGCAGCGTCAGCCAGGCTGCAAATCGCACCAGGAAGCTGCTTCCTGCGTTGTTATAGAAGGCATCCTCTTCCTTTATCCGGTCGCGTCTTGTTCGCTGCAGCAAGCTTGCTCGCTGCATTCGGCCGGCAATGTCTGCGATTATGAAATTATCGATCATCGTGATGTCCTCTCGTTTCTGGACATCAATTGATCTACACATCAAAATTCGCTTTTTGAACGGGCGAAATCCCATTATGTTTTTCACTCATGAAAAACAGCAATTGGGACTCCTATCAGCTTTTCCTGCAGGTCGCCCGCACCGGCGGCCTGACGGGCGCCAGCACTGCCACTGCTTTGAGCCCAGCGACGATCGGCCGGCGCATGCTCGATCTGGAGCAGGAACTCGGCCGCACACTCTTTCACCGCAGCCAGACAGGCTACCGCCTGACCGCTGATGGGCAAACCCTCGTCGATCATCTGCAGGAGATGGAGGCGGCCGCCCGCAAAGTCGAAGCATGGCGGCAATCGTCCGAAGGTGGGGCCACCGTCAGGATCGCTGCCGGCACATGGATCTCCTGGCTGCTGACGGAGAATTTTTCAGCGATCCGTATGCCCGGGGACACGTTCGGCATTTCCTTGACGATCGGCGAGGCCCGCGCGAACCTGAATTACCGGGAAAGCGATATCGGCATCCGCGCCTTCGAACCGGAGGAAAGCAATCTCGCGGCCCGTCTGCTCGGCGAAGTCGCCTATGCCGTCTACATCAGACGCAATGCCAGCCAGGACGACACCAGATGGATCGCTGTCGGCGCAGAGGATGCGATCTCCGCCTATCTGCGCTGGCCTTATCAGAATGCTGCATCCGCCATCGTCGCGACCGTCAACCGCCCTCGCTCCCTGCCGGATCTGGTGCGTGCGGGCGCGGGAAAGACGGTACTGCCCTGTTTCGTCGGCGATCTCGATCCCGAGCTGGAACGGTGCGGCGGTGAGCTGCCGGAGCTGCGTCACCGCCAGTGGATCGTCATGAATGCCGAAGACCGCCACCGCCCGGAAATCCGCACGGTTGCCGACCGAATGACGAAGCTTTTGAAAAGCTATACCGACCTCTTCGCCGGCAAGCGCGCCAGTCGCGGATAATCTGGCTCTATGGCATCAGCCGGCGCACGAGCCCCACCTGGCTGTTCACCCCGAGCTTCGAATAGATGTTCTTCAGATGCGAGCGTGCGGTCTCGTAGCTGACATCGTTCGTCCGCGCGACTTCGCGCAGCGACAGGCCCGCGGTGATGCCGGCCGCAATCCGCATTTCTGCCGCCGTCAGTTGGTCGATACGGAGCAGGGCGTCATTGAGATCGGGGCGCAATGGCAGGCTCGGCCGCTCGATGATCATCGCCACCGTCGGTCCCTCGAGAAATTCGGTGATGAAATCCGACTGCATCCTCACCAACGTGCATTTGAAGCTGGTGTCCTTCATCCTGATCAGCGTGCTTGCCGGCGAAAATGCCTGCAAGCGGTGGCGCAGCAGAGCCGACAGGCGGGAGGCAAGCTCGCTGTCATTGATCATGATCCGCCCGGTCGAGGTCACGCCGATCGCTTCGCCCTCGGCAATCATCCGCTCCGCCTCGCTGTTGATCGAGCGGATATTCTGATCTTCGCCGATGTACACGATACCGACGCCGATCGCGTCGAAGAGCGCCAATCCGTTTTCGTTGTTATGGGGATCGCTGTGCTCGCGGCGAATGAAATCGAAGGCGCGGCGCAGATGCGGTGCCAGGTCGCTGAGCAGTTCTGCATTCGTGCGATTGAAATCCGGATCGGAAGACGAGGTCAGCGTCGAAAGATTGAAGGAGCGTCCGCGTTCCCGCATGATCGTCACGCCGACGCTGCTTTCGCAGCCGATCCAGCGAAGGTAATCGCTGTAGAATTCCGTCTTCAGAAGCTGATCGCGCGGCAGCATCTGATCGGCGATCACGCCAAGGCCGATCGGCCGGGTGGCGGCGCGCGGCATCCACGGATTGATGGCCGCATAATAACGGTTATAGGCCTCGGATTCCTTTTCCGCGAGACCAGAGGAGAGGGAGAGACCGCCGGTGCGCGCGACGGCATCGTGGAAAAACAGCGTCGACTTGGCATCGGGCATCGTCGCGGCCAGAGCATCGAGAAAGGCTTGCCACGACGTCTCGCCGAAGAGCGCGCCATAGATCAGATCGGTCAGAACTTCGAGTTTTGCGTGCGGCGAACCGGGCATATGCAGTTCCGTTCGAAGATATGCTCAATTATGCCGCGACTCCGCTGTGCTGACAATTGCGTCAAATAGCGTAGGTCCGGTGGTCTTTACCACCGGACCCTACCCTCAATTTCTGTTTGCGACGATGACGGGGATCAGCAGATCTCCCCAGTTGCCGTCACCGCCATGATGCCGGGCGGAGCGTACCAGCTCCACCGAAACACCAGCCTCGACCGCCTTCATCACGGACTGGTTCAGCCTGTGCAGATCATTGGCAAGCATACGGATCACCGTCTGCTGGTCGTCCGTCATGCTGCTTGCCTGCTCTTCCGTCCGTTCGCGGACGCGCGCAATCGATGCCATGTCGTTTCCTCCTCTACTCGGCAGCCGGTTTAAACTGGGCGTGTTCGGTCGATTCCGTCATGGCCGTCGTCGAGGCGCGGCCGCCTGATATCGCCAGTGACACGGCGTCGAAATAGCCGGTGCCGACTTCACGCTGATGTTTGGTGGCAGTATAGCCGCGCGTCTCGGCAGCGAATTCCGCCTGCTGAAGCTCGCAATAGGCCTCCATCTGCCGCTCGCGATAGCCGCTGGCGAGCTCATACATGCCGTAGTTCAGCTGGTGGAATCCGGCGAGTGTGATGAACTGGAACTTGTAGCCCATGGCACCGAGTTCGCGCTGGAACTTGGCGATCGTCGCATCGTCGAGGTTTTTCTTCCAGTTGAAGGACGGCGAGCAATTATAGGCAAGCAGCTTGCCGGGATACACCTTGTGGACGCCTTCGGCAAAGCGGCGCGCCTGCTCCAGATCCGGCTTCGATGTTTCGCACCAGATGAGGTCGCAATGCGATGCATAGGCGACGGCACGCGCAATGCAGGGTTCCAGCCCGTTGCGCACCTGATAGAAGCCCTCGACCGTCCGTCCGGCATCATAATCGACGAAAGGCTGGTCGCGCTCGTCAATGTCAGAGGTCAGAAGCTTGGCCGCTTCAGCATCGGTACGGGCGATGACGAGCGTCGGCACTCCCATGACATCGGCGGCAAGCCGCGCCGCATCGAGATTGCGGATATGAGCGGCGGTGGGGATCAGCACCTTGCCGCCGAGATGGCCGCATTTCTTCTCTGAGGCCAACTGATCCTCGAAGTGAACGCCGGCCGCTCCCGCCTCGATATAGGCTTTCATGATCTCGAAAGCATTGAGCGGCCCACCGAAACCGGCCTCGGCGTCGGCGACGATGGGCGCAAACCAGGTCTCGACTGAAAGTTCCCCGCCTTCTGCCGTCTCGATCTGATCGGCGCGCTGGAGCGTGCGGTTGATGCGTTTGGCAAGCTCCGGTCCGGCATTGGCGGGATAGAGCGATTGATCCGGATACATGGCCGATGCGGTATTGGCGTCGGCGGCGACCTGCCAGCCGGAAAGATAGATCGCCTTCAGCCCGGCGCGTACCATCTGCATGGCCTGGTTGCCGGAGAGCGCGCCGAGCGCATTGACGAAATTATCCTCATGCAGAAGCCGCCAGAGGCGTGCAGCCCCCATTTCGGCCAGCGTGTAGCGGAGCGCGACGGAGCCGCGCAGACGCTCGACATCGGCGACGGAATAGGGCCGCTCGATACCGTCGAAACGGCCATCAGGGGCATTGCGAATGAGTTTGTAAAAATCTGTCATGCCAATCTCCTCTTTGACTTCCAACGCTTGAGCACTTACAGAATTTACAAAACCAAACGATTTATCCAGAAAAACCTTTGATTTCAGGCAAGGAAAGAGGTTAGGATGAGAGGAATTTACAGGGTTGTTTTGTAATTTTGTAAAAACTTGTAAATCCAAGAGTGTAAAGGATGTGACATGGCGGAACGGAAGATATTTGCGGGGCCGAAAGTCAGGCGCATCCGCAATGCGCTGGCGTTGACGCAGACCGCCATGGCCCAGGCGCTCGAAATCTCCCCCTCCTACCTGAATCTGATCGAACGCAATCAGCGCCCATTGACGGTGCAACTGCTGCTCAAGCTCTCTTCCGTCTACCGCATCGATCTTGAGGAACTGCAGGGCGAAACCGCCGGCGGCCTTGGCCAGTTGAAGGAGGTGTTCGCCGATCCGTTGTTGTCGGGTGAACTGCCGGGGGATCAGGAGCTTGTCGAAGTGGCCGATGCCGCTCCCAATGCGGCGAGCGGTATGATCAAGCTCTACCGCGCCTATCGCGAGCAGGCTGCCCGGCTTTCCGACCTGACGGCCCTGATGGCGGGCGAGGGCCGTGCACCGGTCGCTCCCGGCCGCCTGCCTCTGGACGAGGTGAGGGAGGTGCTGGAACGCCGTCCCGCCTATTTCGCTAACATCGAGGCGGCGGCGGAAAGTTTCGCCAACGGACTTGCGGCCGGCGGTAACCTGAAGGACTGGCTGAAGAACGAGCGCGGTATCGCCACTCGAATCCTGCCCGTTCATGTCATGCCGGATCTGCGTCGCCGCTTTGACCGTCACTCGATGCGCCTTTTCCTGTCCGAGCGCCTTTCGGGGGCCGATCAGGCACAGGAAATAGCCATCGAAGTAGCAAGGCTCGCCCTGCGGTCCGAGATCGAGGCCGCGCTTGAGGAACTGCCGCTGTCATCCGACGAAGCGCGGCGCATCGCCCGCTTCGAACTGGCTCGCAGCGCGGCGCTTGCCTTGCTGATGCCTTATGGGGCCTTTCTTCTTGCCGCACAGAATAGCCGATACGACATCGATCTCATCCGCGCCCGTTTCGCTGTCTCCTTCGGCCAGGCTGCGTCGCGCCTCGTCATGCTGCAGCGTCCTAGCGCTGCCGGCATTCCCTTCTTCATGATGGAGAGCGATGCTGCGGGCCATGTCATTCGCAGGACAGGCGCCCAGGGCTTTCCGCAGGCGCGCTTTGGCGGCAACTGTCCGAAGCTCAATGTCCACGCCGTCTTTCTTGAGCCGGGCAGGGTGTTGGCCGAGACGGTCGCCATGCCTGATGGTTCGGCTTTCCTGACGATTGCGCGCACGCTCGAAGGGCCGGTGGTGGAGTTCGGCGAGCGGGTGCGGCGCACGGCTATGTTGATCGGCTGCGATGCCTCCCTGCGCGACAGTCTGGTCTACGGCCGAGGCGATGCTTTGCCGGTTGCAGTCGGCCCTGCCTGCCGCCTTTGTGAAAGGCGCGGATGCCTTTCCCGGGCCGAGCCGCCGCTGACACGTCCACTTGCTCTGGACGAGACATCTGCCGGCCTTGGAAGCTTCGATTTTCAGTGATTGTGAAATCATTGACACTGCAGGATTTTGCGCTTGTAGGCTCCGGAAATCCTTTCTAGTCTGCAGCAAAACCAGAGGGAATAAGAGGTGTCCGGGGGCGCGATACCTTTAAAAAACAGGAGATATCATGAGGTCAAGAATCGCCTACCTGACGGCAGTGGCCGTTGTCGCTCTCTTTGCCGCGCCGCCGGCCTTCGCCCAGGAGCGTGTGGTCAACGTCTACAACTGGTCCGATTATATCGACAGCTCGATCCTCGAGGACTTCACCAAGGAAACCGGCATCAAGGTCGTCTACGACACCTTCGATTCCAATGAGACGCTGGAAACCAAACTGCTTGCCGGCGGCACCGGTTACGATGTCGTCGTTCCGACCGTGTCCTTCATGCAGCGCCAGATCGCGGCCGGCGTCTATCAGAAGCTCGACAAGTCCAAGCTGCCGAACCTGTCGAACATGTGGGACGTCGTGACGAAGGGCGTCGCCACCTTCGATCCGGGTAACGAATACTCCGTCGACTATATGTGGGGCACGACCGGCATCGGCTATAACGTCGACAAGGTGAAGGCTGCACTCGGTACGGATGAAAAGCCCAACTGGGATGCGCTTTTCGATCCGGCCAAGGCTGCAAAGCTCAAGGATTGCGGCATCTATATGCTGGATTCGCCGACAGACGTCATTCCGTCCGTTCTTGCCTATCTCGGCCTCGATCCGAACAGCAAGAAGCCGGAAGACCTGAACAAGGCGCAGGAAGTCCTGCTTGCAGTTCGTCCCTTCGTTCGCAAGTTCCACTCCTCTGAATATATCAGCGCGCTCGCCAACGGCGATATTTGCATCGCGCTCGGCTTTTCGGGCGATGTCTTCCAGGCCCGGGATCGCGCAGCCGAGGCAAAGGCCGGCGTAAATGTCGACTATTCTGTTCCGAGCCAGGGTGCGCAGATCTTCTTCGATGTCTTCGGCATTCCGAAGGATGCGCCGCATGTCGAAGAGGCGCATGAGTTCATCAACTACATGATGAAGCCTGAAGTCGCCGCCAAGGCATCCAACTTCGTCTTCTACGCTAACGGCAACAAGGCCTCGCAGCAGTTTCTCGACAAGGAGGTGATCGACGACACGGCGATCTATCCGACGCCGGAGATCATGGCCAAGCTCTTCACCGTGCCGCCGCTCGATCCGAAGACGCAGCGTCTGGTGACACGAATCTGGACCAAGGTCGTCACCGGCCAGTAACCGAGATTTCGGCCCGGACGGAAACGTCCGGGCCTTTCCATTCCCGGCCCGGGTGGAGGCCGGCTGAAACCTTGTATTTTCGGGGAATAATATGAAATCTCTTGGCAATATCCGCCGCGCATTCGCACCTTGGACTGATCCATCCGCAAAGCCGTTCATTGCCTTCAAGAATGTCACCAAGCGCTTCGGCGATTTTACCGCCGTCAACGATCTGTCGCTGAATATCTATCACCGCGAATTCTTTGCGCTGCTCGGCGCATCCGGCTGCGGCAAGTCCACGCTGCTGCGCATGCTGGCCGGTTTCGAACAGCCGACATCGGGCGAAATTATTCTCGACGGCACCGATCTTTCGGGCACGCCGCCCTACAAGCGGCCGGTCAACATGATGTTCCAGTCCTACGCTCTTTTCCCGCACATGACGGTCGAGAAGAATATTGCCTTCGGCCTCAAGCAGGATGGCATGCCGAAGGACGAGATGGTCGAGCGTGTCTCGCAGATGCTGAAGCTCGTGAAGCTCGAGCAGTTCGCTTCCCGCAAGCCCAACCAGCTTTCCGGCGGGCAGCGCCAGCGCGTGGCGCTTGCCCGTTCTCTCGCCAAGCGCCCCAAGGTGTTGCTGCTCGATGAGCCGCTCGGCGCGCTCGACAAGAAGCTGCGCGAGGAAACCCAGTTCGAATTGATGGACCTGCAGCAGAGCCTCGGCCTCACCTTCGTCGTCGTCACGCACGATCAGGAAGAAGCCATGACAATGGCCGACCGAATTGCAGTCATGAGCCACGGCAAGGTGGTGCAGGTCGCCACGCCGGCCGAGATCTACGAAGCACCGAATTGCCGCTTCGTTGCTGATTTCATCGGCGACGTGAACATTTTCGACGGCAAGGTGACAACGGCCTCAAATGGCGCGGTCGAAATCGCCGTCGACAGCGGCTTCACGGTCCGCACGGCCTCGACCGACGCCCCGACCGTTGGTAGCACGCTCGGTTTCGCCATCCGCCCGGAAAAGCTCCGCGTCACCCGCGCGGCACCCGGGAATGCCTCGACCAATGCCGCCAAGGGCGAGCTCTGGGACATCGGCTATCTCGGCGACATGACGGTCTTCCACGTCAGACTGCCGAACGGCAATGTCGTCAAGGCTTCTTCCCTCAACGCACAGCGCGCCGTCGATGACCCCTTCACCTACGATCAGGAAGTCTGGGTCTCCTTCGACGAGGACAGCGGCGTGCTGCTGAAGGATTGAGACCATGCGGACCTTCACTTCACGCTTCTACAACCGCCTTGTCATCATCATTCCCTATGCTTGGCTGCTGCTCTTCTTCCTGGCGCCGTTCTTCATCGTCTTCCGCATCTCGCTGTCGGCAACGGCGATCGCCATGCCGCCTTATGAGCCGGTCTTCGCTCTCGCTGATGGCTGGGGCGGTTTCTGGGACAAGGTCTCGAGCTTCTCCCTCGACAATTACGGCTACCTGACCGACGACCCGCTCTATTTCAATGCCTATATTTCGAGTGTGGTGATCGCCGGGATCTCCACTTTCCTGACGCTTTTGATCGCCTATCCGGTTGCCTATGGCATGGCGCAGGCGCCCCGCAGCATTCGCCCGACGCTCCTGATGCTGGTGATCTTGCCCTTCTGGACAAGCTTTCTGATCCGCGTCTATGCCTGGATTGCCATCCTGAAGCCGGAAGGGCTCTTGAACCAGTTCCTGACGTCGCTGCACCTCATCGACAATCCGCTGATCATCCTCAATACCAATACAGCCGTCTATATCGGTATCGTCTATTCCTATCTGCCCTTCATGGTGCTGCCTCTCTACTCGGCGCTGGAGAAGATGGACGGCACGCTGATCGAGGCGGCACAGGATCTCGGCTGCACGCCGATCCAGGCTTTCTGGCGCGTCACCTTCCCGCTGTCGATCCCGGGCGTCATCGCCGGCTGCATGCTGGTCTTCATCCCGGCCGTCGGCGAATTCGTTATCCCCGACCTGCTTGGCGGCTCGCAGACGCTGATGATCGGCAAGACGATCTGGAACGAATTCAATTCCAATCGCGACTGGCCCGTTTCTTCGGCGGTGGCGACGATCCTGCTTCTCATCCTCGTGATCCCGATCGTCTTCTTCCAGAATGTTCAGGCAAAAGCCGACGAGGCAGGGAAATAAGCCATGTTCAGATGGACCCGCTTTAACATCACCTCCGTCGTGCTCGGCTTCGCCTTTCTCTATCTGCCGATCGTGCTTCTGGTGATCTTCTCTTTCAATGAATCGAAGCTCGTCACCGTCTGGGGCGGTTTTTCGACCAAATGGTATGTCTCGCTGCTCTCCAACCAGGCCCTGCTCGATGCGGCCTGGGTGACGATCCGCGTCGGCCTGCTGTCGGCGACATTCGCTACGATCCTCGGCACCATGGCGGCGATCACCCTGGTGCGCTTCACGCGCTTCCGCGGCCGCATCCTCTTTTCAGGATTGGTCTACGCGCCGCTCGTCATGCCCGAAGTCATCACCGGCCTGTCGCTGTTGCTCCTCTTCGTGGCAATCGGCCTTGACCGCGGCTTCTGGACCATCACACTGGCGCATACGACGCTGACCATGTGCTTCGTCGCAGTCGTCGTGCAGTCACGGCTTCTGAGTTTCGACCAGTCGATCGAGGAGGCCGCCCAGGATCTCGGCGCCCCGCCGGTCAGGACCTTCTTCGAGGTGACGCTGCCGATCATCTCGCCAGCCGTCTTTTCTGGCTGGGTCCTGGCCTTCACCCTGTCGCTCGACGACCTCGTGATTGCGAGCTTCACGTCAGGACCGGGCGCAACCACGCTGCCGATGAAGATCTACAGCCAGGTGCGTCTCGGCGTGACGCCGGAAATCAATGCGGTCTGCACCATTCTGATCGCCATCGTGGCGATAGGCGTCATCTGTGCATCTGTCGTCACCAAGCGCCGCGAAGTGCAGCGCGAGCGCGATGAGAGGGCCGCGGCGGCGACAGCTTAAGAGCAATTCCAGAGAAAACCTGTAGCGGTTTTGCGTCCGGAAATGCTCTAGAACTGACCAGGAAAGGCGCTAAGGCTGGGTTTTCGTCGGTACGTTGAACAGCGGCACCGGCGAAATGACCGGGTTCGGCCACGAGCCGCCGATGAAGAAGGGCAGGCGCGGCAGATCGGCCGCTTTTGCCGGATCGGTCGCTTCCAGCGCGCCGGAGAGCGCAAGCCCGTTCGACTGATAAGTGATGACGCCTGATAGCGTCAGCGTCTGATCGGAGCCGGCAAATCGCGCATTGTGGATTTCCGCTGTGCCATTGGCAAAGTCGGCCTGAAGATCGAGCTTACTGAAGGCGAAGGATCCGTTTCCAGTGGAGCTCAGCGCGAAGAACGGCTTCTGCGCTGCCTGCGTACGAAGTGCATAGACATCGACGCCGGGAATGGAACCCGCCGCTGTCCAGAATCTGAGCTTGCCGGTCACATCGGCAAGTCCCGTCGTCCAGATCGCCTTCGGCGTCTCCAGCGAAAGATCGAGAGATCCCGTCGCATGCGGCAGCGGCCCCTTGAGCTGCAATTTTTCGGCAAGCGCATTGAAATCCGCGTTGCGGATCGAAAGCTGCAATTTGCCGCCACCATCGAAATCGCGACGGGTCGCCTCCAGATGGGCCGTCATTTCGCCGCCCTCGAACTGGCTGTCGCCAATATCGAACTTCGCTTCCTCGCCGGCGACGATCACGCTGGCGCCGACATCCGCAAGTGAAAAGATACCCATCTGCGCCTGTCGCGCGGAAAGCCGCACATCGAGATCAAGAAGTTGCAGCGGTCCGAGAGGGCTCGGTAGCAGCAAGTCGCCAAGGCCGCCGGCGGCAAGTCTGAGCGCGAAGGCATCGAGGAATGGCTTAAGGTTCATCTGGTCGAAGGCAAGCGTCCCGCCGATCTTCGGCCGCTTGCCGGGTGCGACGGTGAAATCCATCACACCGGTGGCGCTCGCATCGTTCAGCGCCATACTGACATTGTTGAAGCGGAAACCGTTGGATACCGACGTTACATCCGAGGTCATCGACGCGCTCTTCAGCGACTCGATCCCCGGGATAGATCTGCCGGACCATTTCAGGAGGGCCTGCACATCCGGAAAACTGGCGTTGATGTTGCCTGAGACCGAGGAGAGGCTCACCATGCTGCCGACACCCTGGAAACGCGCGGTCATCAGGTTGGAAGCGATCGAGGCCTTCATCTCGGCATTCTTGCCGCCGAAGACCAGCAGCGGCGCGGCAGAGGCAAAATCGACCTTCAGGTCCTCGCCGTTGAACCGGGCAATGAGGACGGCTGAAATGGCCCTCGACAGCTTCGGCCAGGCGATATCGGCTGCGACGCTGTCGAAGTGGTAGACATTGCCTGTCTGCGTATCGGTCAGGGTCAGCGTGCCATCCTCCACCGTCACGGCACCGATGTCGGCGTCGAGCTTCGGATCGAGAACCTCGGTGCCGTTGTCATCCCGCACGCCAACGATGGCTCGTGCCAGAAGGCCGGTATAGCTCCAGTCGATCAGGCCATTCTCATCGCGCGTCAGCGCGAGGCTGGGCCGCAGCAGGTGAAATTCGTGGAAGCGAGTGCGGCCGCGCAGCGCATCGATCAGGCTGAAATCGGCTGAAAGGCTCTCGATGCGGCCGAGCAGTTTGTCGCCGCTTTCGCGCGGTTGGCGGATGGTGACGTCGTTTAGCGTAATGCGTGGCGTCGGCCAGAATTCGAGGACGGGGTTGCCCTTGATCTCGGCGTGATAGCCCGTCCATTTCGATAGGGCATCCTCGATGCCGGAGCGCACGAAGCCGGTGGAAATAAGATAGGGAGCGGCGATCCTGAGCGCGAGGAAGAAGGCAAGCCCGATTAACAATAGGATGGTGGAGATACGGGCAAATGCCGGCAGCCAGCGCGAGACGGGGCCGATCCTTTTTCGCCATCTGCCTTGTCTTGACGTACCCATGAGCTCCGCCGGAACTTCAGCCGGTTACCCGTTATTTTCTGATTTTGCCGGATATATGAAATACCGGGCATATGCAAATCCCACGCGCGGCGGATCGCGTCGCTGCACACTTTATAATGCAATGCAGCATGCTATAAGTTCCGCATTGGGGAGGAGGATTGAATGCAGGAAAATCAGCCGCTTTGGAAGCCCACGGAAGATGGGATCGAAAATAGCCCGATCCATGCCTTTATGCAGCGCTGCAATGGAGACTTCGGTCTCGCCTTGAAAGGTTTTGAGGATCTGCATGCCTGGTCGATCGCCGATCGGGAGAGCTTCTGGTCGGCCTTGTGGGATTTCTGCGGCGTGAAGGGAGAGCGCGGCGCGGATATTCTCGTTAACGGCGACCGCATGCTGGAAGCGCGCTTCTTTCCCGAGGCGCGCCTGAACTTCGCCGAAAATCTGCTGAGCGGAAGCGGGCAGGGCGATGCCATCATTTTCCGCGGTGAGGACAAGGTCGAAGACCGCTGGTCGTGGGATCGCCTGCGCGCGCTTGTATCACAGCTCCAGCAGGGCTTTCGCGCGCTCGGCATTGGGGAAGGTGACCGTGTCGCGGCCATGATGCCCAATATGCCGGAAACGATAGCTACCATGCTGGCGGCAACCTCGATCGGCGCCATCTGGTCGTCCTGTTCTCCGGACTTCGGCGAGCAAGGCGTGCTCGATCGTTTCGGGCAGATCGCGCCGAAGCTTTTCATCGCCTGCGATGCCTATTGGTATAATGGCAAGCTGCAGGACGTGAAGTTAAAGGTGGCGAACGTCGCCAAGAGCCTCGGTGTGCCGACGCTGGTGGTCCATTATGCCGGCAACGCCGAAGAGGTCGCGCGCGAAACCGCCGGCGGCAAGACGCTTTCAGAATTCGTTGCTCCCTATGCGCCGAAGCCGATCGAGTTCGTGCAGCTGCCTTTCGCCCATCCGGCCTATATTCTGTTTTCTTCGGGCACAACAGGCGTACCGAAATGCATCGTGCATTCTGCCGGCGGCACGCTGCTTCAGCATCTGAAAGAGCATCGCCTGCATTGCGGACTGCAGCCGGGGGACAAGCTTTTCTACTTCACCACCTGCGGCTGGATGATGTGGAACTGGCTGGCGAGCGGCCTTGCCTCCGGCGCCACGCTCTGCCTTTTCGACGGATCGCCTTTCGCGCCTAATGGCAATGTGCTCTTTGACTATGCGGCCGAGGAGGAATTCGCGATCTTCGGGACCTCGGCCAAATATATCGACGCAGTGCGCAAGAGTGGACTGACGCCGCGCACGAGCCATGATCTGTCGAGCTTGCGGCTGATCACCTCCACCGGTTCGCCGCTGTCGCCTGAAGGTTTCGCCTTCGTCTATGAAGGTATCAAGGAAGACGTCCAGCTTGCCTCGATTTCCGGTGGCACGGATATCGTGTCCTGCTTCGTGCTCGGCAATCCGCTGCAACCCGTCTGGCGCGGCGAGATCCAGGGAGCTGGCCTCGGCCTTGCCGTCGACGTCTGGAATGACGAAGGCAAGCCGGTCCGTCAGGAAAAGGGCGAACTGGTCTGCACCAAGGCCTTCCCGTCAATGCCGGTCATGTTCTGGAACGATCCTGATGGCGCCAAGTACCGCGCCGCCTATTTCGAGCGCTTCGACAATGTCTGGTGCCACGGCGATTTTGCCGAATGGACCGAACATGGCGGCCTGATCATTCACGGTCGTTCGGATGCGACGCTCAATCCTGGCGGCGTGCGCATCGGCACGGCGGAAATCTACAATCAGGTCGAGCAGATGGACGAAGTGGCCGAAGCGCTCTGCATCGGCCAGGACTGGGATGACGACGTGCGCGTCGTGCTCTTCGTCCGCCTGGCGGCCGGCGTCACCTTGAGCGAGGATCTGATCAAGGCGATCAAGACCCGCATCCGTGTCGGCGCTTCTCCCCGCCACGTGCCGGCCAAGATCATCGCGGTCGCCGATATCCCGCGCACCAAGTCCGGCAAGATCGTCGAACTTGCCGTGCGCGAGGTCGTTCACGGCCGGCCGGTGAAAAATCAGGAGGCGCTCGCCAACCCCGAGGCACTCAAGCTTTTCGCCGGACTGGAAGAGCTAAAGGTCTGATAGTGGCTGCTAAACTACAAGCTTTTGCCGTTGATCAATTCCGCGTTTTGGAAACCTTTCGTTAAGAAAGGTTTGTCAAAGGTGAAGCCAACTTGGAGACCATACATGAAGAGATGGTCTGGAACTGCGGTTCCCGAAACATGACGTTGATCGACTAAGCTCTTGTTTTACCAGCACCAACTCTCGAAGGCAGCCATTGGCTGCCTTTTCTTTGGCGAGTAATTCCGGCAAAAGTGTCCAGTGGTTTTGCGCCGGAATTGCGCGGAGATCGATGCTTTAGCCCGCCAGCACGCGTTGCGATGGGAAGGTGATTTCCACCAGCGTGCCTTCGTTCGGCGCAGAATTGATCGAGAAAATCGCCCTGTTGGCATCGACCATTGCCTTGGTCAGCGGCAGACCGAGACCGGTGCCGTCGCCGCGATGGCGTGACTGCGTGGACGATACCTGGCGGAATGGCTTCATCGCCTGGTCGAGCTCGCTGCGCGTCATGCCGATGCCGGTATCGCGCACCCGCATCGCGACGCTGCCGTTCGCCTCATAGGAAGTGGAAACGACGATCTGCCCGCCTGACGGCGTGAAGCGGATAGCGTTCGACAGGATGTTCAGCGCGATCTGCTTGATCGAGCGAAGATCGGCCACGACATCGGGCACCGACTGCGAAAGGGCGGTGCGGATGATGACCCGCTGGCTGTTTGCCTGCGGCTGCACCAGTGCCACCGCTTCCGAGATCGCTTCGTTGAGGCCGACGGAAGCGAAATCGAGATCCATCTCGCCCGCTTCGATCTTGGAAATATCGAGCAGGTCGTTAACGATGTCGAGGACGTGCCGGCCGGAACGGCCGATATCGTTGGCATATTCGATATAGCGCGGATGGCCGATCGGCCCGAAGCGCTCGCTCGCCATCATGTCGGAAAAGCCGATGATGGCGTTGAGCGGAGTGCGGATCTCATGGCTGACGCGCGCCAGGAAATCCGTCTTGTGGGCGTTGGCGGTTTCGGCCGCACCCTTGGCATTGCGCAACTCGTCTTCGGTGCGCTTCCACTGGGTGATGTCGCGGATGACGGCGCAATAGCCGTTGGATGAGGTCAGACGGCCCATGGTCATGAACAGCGGCACGAATCCGCCGGCGGCCTCGCGGCCGATCACCTCGCGTCCGTCGTTCAGCACGCTTGCCACACCGTGGCCGGAAAGCCCATGCAGATAGTCGAGCACCGCCCTCTGGCTCTCATGCGCAAACAGCATGACGAAGGGTTTGCCGCGTGTTTCCTGTTCGTCATAGTTAAAGAGGGCGCTTGCCGAGCGGTTCATCGAGCGGATATCGCCTTCCGTGCCGATAACGACGACGCCGTCGGTTGCCGTCTCCAGGATCGAGCGCAGCTCCTCCACCTCGACCTGCAGCTTGGCGACCTTTTCCACCATCCGGTCGGAGCGTTGGTCGAGCCTGATAACCTCGCCCCTGCCTTCTTCCCGGTTTTCGACCGGCATCAGCGCCAGCATCAGGGCGTTAGAATCTTCCCAGCGAACCGATTGCAGACGGGCCGTGACCGGCACCAGCCTGTCGTCGGCTTTGACGAGCATCATAGTGCCCGAACCGTTTTCGAGGTCGTGGCGCTGCAGCAGGGCATCGATGCCGCCCACTTCGGTGAGGGCTTCGACGGAATCGTAGCCCGTCAGCCGTAGGAATTCCGGATTGCCGTGGATCAGCTGGTCGCCGGCATGGATCAGCACGGCAACGGGCAGCAGATCGACGGTCGCAGCCGAGAGCCCGTCCGTCATCTTCACGCGCGGCGGAATGAAGCTGGTCAGAACTGCGATCTGGCTGACCGTCTCCTGCAGACCTTCGGTCACGTCGTCTTCCGCTTCAGCAGCCGATGTTTCTTCGACTTGCGCAGCAGCCTCCTCCGGCAGCGGTTCTGCCGCGGCTTCGTAGATCGCTTCCTGCGGTGCTGCCTGCTCGACAACAGCAGTTTCGGCAACAACGTCTTCGATCACCGAAGACTGTTCAACATCAGGTTCCGGCTGTGGGGTGGCGACCGGCTCTTCGCTGCGCGCGCCGAAGGCTTCGAGGCGCTTGGCGATCTCGCGGAAATTCGCCTGCTCGGCAGCCGTCAGACCGCTACTGGCACTGTGCAACTGCACGATCTTGTCGGTGAAGCGGCGGCTCGGCGTTTCGGAAAGGCGTAGCGCCGGCGGCTCTTCCCGCTGCTCGGCAACATCAGACTCAGCGGCGGATTGCTCCTCGGCGACAGGTTCCGCTGCGGCCGTTTCTTCCGAAGTGGTTACTTCTGTCGCTGCTTCCACGTCCGGTCCGGTGTCTTCTTCGACATCAGGCTCTGGATTCACTGCATCTTCGGCCTGCGGCTCAGCCTCGGCAATTTCTTCAGATTCCTCTTGCGGCAGTTGAGCCCCTTCCGGCGCGGTTTCATTGACCGGGCCAAGATAGGAGGCATCATGACCGATGCCGTCAGGCCCGAGCGTCAGTCCGAGTGCGAGAGGATCTTCCTGCGCGTCCGACAGGCGCACCACGCCGAAGCCGCGGAAACCATCGAAGTCGCGGTTGCGCGTATAGGTCGGCAGGGCGGCGAGATCGACAGGCACGACGAGGCTCGTGCCCTCGATCGGCCAGTAGATCGTCTTGCCTGACCAGGTATCGCGTCGCGCTAAGGCCTCGGAGAGCTTTGATTCCGGATCGAGGTTGAAGAGGGCGGCAACGTCGGAGAAAGCGCTGCCGATGATGTTGCTCGCATGCGGGCCGACAGCCTCGGCGAATTCATGCGAAACTTCGCTGAAGCGGCCTTCCGCATCGATCTTCCAAACGAATCGGGTGGCGCGGCTGTTCGGCTTGAAGACGAAGCTGCTCTTCGGTGCGCTTTCAGGCTCCTCCGGGACCACCGGTGTTGCCGCGAAGTTTTCGGCGACGGAAGTGGCCGGCTCAACCTGCTCCACAACCGGAGCCTCTGCGCTTGTCTCAACGGTCTCTTCCGTTGAGGCAAAAGTTTTGCTCGGCTGATCCATCGGCTGCTCGCCAGAGTCTTCGACGACCGCTGCTTCGGGCTCGGAAATGCTCTCATCTGCCGACGGCTCGAAACGGGCTTCGACCTCGGCCGGTTCGCTGACTTCAACCGGCTCCTCGGCCTCGCCGATGATTTCCTCCAGAGTTTCCTCGACTTCTTCGATGCCGGAAACGGCGTCGATCGCTTCGGCTTCGGTAAAGCCAGCCACGGGTGCGGTAACATCAGCGATTTCATCCGCTGCGGCTTCCGCAGGTGCAGTTTCCTGCGGCGCAGGCTCTTCCACCTTGGCGGAGGGCTCGATGGGATCGAGATGACCGATCGACGTTTCCACGGCGAAGAGAAGATGGAGTGCGGGCTCGTCGTTGAGTTTGCCGACGGCAGCCGGCAAGTGGCCGCGGCCGGTCGCAACCGGGCGCTTCACCAGCCGGTCTGGATGGGCGCCGGCAAGCGTGATGAGCGTCCTTGCCGCTTGCTGCGTGATGCCGAGCAAGGCGAAACCTGGCGATGCGGCAATGACTTCGCCCTCGGCCCCTATCACTGCCATATGCGTATCTGGGTCATCGAGGCCCTGCAGCATCTGCGCAGCACTTGCGCCAGCCGTCAGCGGACGTGTGGAGACCGGAACGGAAAACAGGATGGCTTTCTCGCCAGAAGCGAGACGGATGAGCTCCGACGAAGCCGGAGCCTGAACGCGCTGGAAACCCTTGGCGATGCGGATGATAAAAGTCTTCTGGTCACCGACTTCGCCAAGCTGGCGGGCAGTCGCCTCGAGCTGGCGGAAGGTGATGTCGGCGTGGCTGACGCCCTGATCAAGCAGGTCATAGACCGCAGCATGGCCAAACAGCTCGGCGCCGGCACCGTTTGCCCACAGCAAGTGGGAAAGGTCGCCCGAGAACAGAACCATGGCCTCGCCACGCGAAAATCGTTCACGAACCCGCGCATGCACGGCAATGTCGATGAACGGATACTGGACTGCGGGCATGATCGAACCTGTCGCTTTCGGCCTCTTCAAATTAACTGCTTATTAATAACTGCAGGTCTGCGACCGGTCCAGAAGAGCAAGGAGCTTTCGGCCGGCAAGGTTAACGCATTGTGCGCCGCACAACGATGTTGCAATGCACAATAAAATGCCCTATATAAGATTTATCCAATTTATCGCGGGCATGAGATCTGCCCATCCTAAAGGAACACGATCCGATGGCTACCATAAAGACAGACGACGTTTTTTCAATTGCCTCTTTCGACCCGAGCAAGCTGGCCGAGTCCTTCCGTGACTTCGCCGAAAAGGGTGCTCAGCAGTCCAAGGAAGCCTACGCCAAGCTGAAGTCCGCAGGCGAAGAAGCCGGCAAGACGCTGGAAGCAACGGTCCAGACCGCACAGGCTGGCAGCGTTGAAATCGGCCTCAAGGCGATCGACGCGCTCCGCGTCAATGCTGAAAGCTCGCTCTCGCACATGGAAGCGCTTCTCGGCGTCAAGTCCGTCGCCGAATTCTTCGAACTGCAGACCTCTTTCCTGCGTAAGCAGGCTGAACTGACCGTCGAGCAGGCGAAGTCGCTGCAGGAAACCACCAAGCAGGTTGCCGAAAATGTTGCAAAGCCTTCCAAGGAAGCTGCTGAAAAGGCCATGGCATCCTTCAAGGTTGCCTGATCTACCAGGCTCGATAGATAATAAAGGCTGGACCGCATGTTCAGCCTTTTTGTATATTGAGCGCAAATCGGGGCTTGAATTAAAGTTCAAGTCCTCGTATGTGACCCCCGTCGCGCAGAGCGTGACATTGTGCGGTTGTAGCTCAGTTGGTTAGAGCGCAGGTTTGTGGCACCTGAGGTCGGAGGTTCGAGACCCCCCAACCGTACCATTCTCTCCCATAAGTTGGTTTTCCCGTTCGGCAATGCACGGCATCAGCGCTTTTTGATGTCAAAATGATGCCTGCTCGCATTTTGCTATTGCCGTTAACATTAGTTTACCTATTTATGTGCGGTGCGATGCAGCAATTGCCCAATGTCTTCGTTGCGTTGCGAAATGCTGGCGGCTTGCCGCCTGGGGGTAGGGACAGTCCACCGAGGCATTAAGGAGAATTTGATGTCCATTTCTGTTCAGAATATAGAGGAATCGACCGCTGTTTCCCCGATTGACGTGGCAGCTGCGGTTAGGGACGCACGCAGTGCGGTTGGCTACAGCATTGAAGACCTCGCAGTCACCTGCGGTCTGGCCAACGGGGAAATCCTCGAAATCGAAAATGGTGAAAGCGCCGATCCGGCAAAGCTGAGGCGTATTGCTGCAGCACTGCAGGTTCCAGTTTCTGCCTTTTTGCATATCTGATGAGGCGACAAGGCCGATCAGCATTTTCTGATCGGCCGTCGTCCCCTTTTAAGGAACATGATTGGAACTCTTGTGCTCCCGCGCCGTTCAACGGTTGACGGGAGTATGTGTATGTCCAAGACCCTTCTTTACGGCGCAACGAAGATCGATGAGACGAATGCGGCTTACGCGGCTGTCGCCAGTCTCGAACAGTTTCAGTGGAAAAACCGCGTCTTCATTGTGATTGCCGACCAGGACAATTCCCGCGCGGCCCGCCAGGAAAACCAGTTGCTTGCCGATCGCGCCGCTCTTGAGGAGCGGGATATGGTCATTCTCAAGCTTGCCGGATCGAGCATAAAGCCGCTCTTCGGAAGCGGCGACGGGCTGGACGGCGAGGCGCTCCGACAGGAACTGGATATGCCCGACACGGGCGAATTTGCCGCCTTCCTGCTTGGCAAGGATGGCACCGTGAAGCTGAAGGCCAGTGAGCCGATCACATCAGGCGAACTCTTCGCCATCATCGATAGCATGCCGGTGCGCGCTGCCGAAACCGTCAGGCACGACAAATAATCCAATATCGCAATCGTAAGGAGCCGGCCATGTCCGTCCCGAACGAACCTATTCCCGACCAGCCGCCTATGCCTTCACCGGGCTGGAAGCCGGAGCCGCCGGTCAAGGAACCGGAACCGGATCGCCTGCCGGATGAAACGCCGCTTCCCAACCCTGATGAGAACGAGGAACCGGCAAAGCATCTCTAGAGCAATTCCAGCAAAAGTGTGCAGCGGTTTTGTGTCCGGAATTGCGAAAAACATATGTATTACAGGAAGATCTGCCTTTCCTCATCGACGAGTTCCTGCAGGAAATCGATGACGCTGCGCACGCGCACCAGATCGCGCGCACTTTCGTGGTAGGTCGTCCAGTAGGCGCGGCGGATGGAAACCTCCGGCAGGATGCGCACCAGTTCTTGGTATTGCCGGGCGATATAATCGTGCAGGATGCCGATGCCGGCGCCGGAACGTACGGCCTCGGTCTGGCCGATCGCCGTCGAGATCTCGAACCCCGCATCCCAGCTGCGCATCACCTCGCCAGAGAAATTCAGGGAGGCAGTGAAGATCAGGTCTTCGACGTAGCCGATGCGCGGATGGGCCTTCAAGGCATCGACATCTTCGGGCTTTCCACGCTGCGCCAGATAATCCCGCGACGCGTAGAGACCGAGCGTATAGTCGGTCAGCTTGGACGAGACGAGCCGCCCCTGTTCCGGACGCTCCAGCGTGATGGCGATATCCGCTTCACGCTGCGACAGCGAGAAGGAACGCGGCACCGGCACGAGCTGGATCTTCAGCTCCGGATATCGTTCGATCAGCCGGCCCATGCGCGGCGCAAGAAAGGAAACACCAAACCCATCGGGCGCGCCGATGCGCACCGTTCCGGCAATGGCCGTGTCGGTGTGGCCGAGATTGGCCTGCGCGGCAAGCATCTCCGTTTCCATCCGCTCAGCCGAGGCAAGAAAGACTGCGCCTTCAGCGGTCAGCTCGCAGCCATTCGTCCGGCGTATGAAAAGCCGTGTTTTCAGTGCCTCTTCGAGTGAGGTCAACCTGCGCGAGAGCGTGGCGTGATTGAGCCCCAGCCTCTTCGACGCAGCGAGGATCTGCCCTGTGCGGGCGACGGCCAGGAAAATGCGAACGTCATCCCAGTTCATGGCTTTGAACGCATGACGATGGGTTCGACGTCGATAAGCGTCAGCGCTGTCACCATGCCTGATGTCTCGGTTTTGTATTTCAGGAAATGCGGCGTCTGCAGATGAGCCTCGTATGCTTCCCTGTTGGCATAGACCTCGAGGATACGGATCTTATTCGGATAATCTCTGATGGAAACGGCATTCAGGGAAAGGACACCGTCTTCCAGCGCGACGGATGCTTCGATTTCCTCGGTCAGCAGCGCGCGATAAGCTTCGAGCATGCCTGGATCGATCTCCAGTTCTGCCATTCTGACGACAGGTTTCCCGCTCATCGGTTCGACCTCCCTTTGACTTGTCCGCGTGCCGTGCCAGTTTTGAAGCAGGAGCACCGGTCACAGCGATCGAGCTATAATATACGCACAACGGTTGCTTATTACAGCGCATTGATTTGTGCAAATTGAAGTGCGATTGTTGCGCCATCCAAAAGAGATCAGGAGGAACACCCATGCGTGAGATTGGTCATTTCATCGGCGGCAAGAAGGTCGCCGGCACCAGCGGCCGCACCAGCGACGTCTTCAACCCGGCGACCGGAGAAGTGCAGGCAAAGGTCGCGCTCGCAAGCGTCGAGGAGCTGCGCGCCGCCGTCGAAAACGCCAAGGCCGCTCAGCCGAAATGGGCGGCCACCAACCCGCAGCGCCGCGCCCGCGTCTTTTTCAAGTTCGTCGATCTCCTGAACCAGCACATGGATGAGCTTGCGACGCTGCTTTCCAGCGAGCACGGCAAGACGGTCGAGGATTCCAAGGGCGATGTCATCCGCGGCCTCGAAGTCTGCGAATTCGTCTGCGGCATCCCGCATCTTGCCAAGGGTGAATTCACGGAAGGCGCCGGCCCGGCGATCGACATGTATTCGCTGCGCCAGCCGGTCGGCATCGGCGCCGGCATCACGCCTTTCAACTTCCCGGGCATGATCCCGATGTGGATGTTTGCTCCGGCAATCGCCTGCGGCAACGCCTTCATCCTGAAGCCATCCGAACGCGACCCGTCCCTTCCGATCCGTCTTGCCGAACTGATGATCGAGGCCGGCCTGCCGGCTGGCATCCTCAACGTCGTCAACGGCGACAAGACGGCCGTCGATGCGATCCTCACCGATCCCGATATCGGCGCCGTCTCCTTCGTCGGCTCCACGCCGATTGCCCGCTACGTCTATGGGACGGCTGCGATGAACGGCAAGCGCGCCCAGTGTTTCGGCGGCGCCAAGAACCACATGATCATCATGCCGGATGCCGATATGGACCAGGCCGTCAACGCCCTGATGGGCGCCGGCTACGGTTCGGCTGGCGAGCGCTGCATGGCCGTCTCGGTTGCCGTGCCGGTCGGCGAGGAAACGGCAAACCGCCTCGTCGAGAAGCTGGTCCCGAAGATCGAATCCCTGCGCATCGGTCCCTACACCGATGACAAGGCGGACATGGGTCCTGTTGTCACAAAGGATGCCTATAACCGCATCCAGGGCCTGATCAACAAGGGTATCGAAGAGGGCGCAAAGCTTGTCGTCGATGGCCGCGATTTCAAGCTTCAGGGTTATGAGGACGGCTATTTCGTCGGCGGCTGCCTGTTCGACAATGTCACGCCTGAGATGGAAATCTACAAGACCGAGATCTTCGGGCCGGTTCTGTCCGTCGTTCGCGCCCACAACTATGAAGAAGCGCTCTCCCTGCCGATGAAGCATGAATACGGCAACGGCGTCGCGATCTACACCCGCGACGGCGACGCTGCCCGCGACTTCGCCTCCCGCATCAACATCGGCATGATCGGCATCAATGTTCCGATCCCGGTGCCGCTCGCCTACCACTCCTTCGGCGGCTGGAAGGCTTCGAGCTTCGGCGACCTCAACCAGCATGGCACGGATTCCATCAAGTTCTGGACCCGGACCAAGACCGTTACCGCCCGCTGGCCATCCGGCATCAAGGGCGGCGCCGAATTCGTCATGCCGACGATGAAGTGATCCGAATAACCTTCGCCATTTTGGAAGCGGGTCCGAGAAGGGCCCGTTTTCGTTTTAAACGCTGCGGCGAGCAGTCGCGGGAAACGTGAATGTGAATTTCATATTTTGGAATTGTTCAAAACTGTGAAAGCCACTATATACGGTTCACGAATGATTTAGGAGATCGGCATGCGGTTGACGAAGCAGACCAACTATGCGGTTCGCATGTTGATGTATTGTGCAGCCAATGATGGACATTTGAGCCGGATTCCGGAGATTGCCAGAGCATACGGTGTTTCCGAGCTCTTCCTTTTCAAGATTCTGCAGCCTCTCAACAAGGCGGGCCTTGTCGAGACGGTGCGCGGCCGCAACGGCGGTGTGCGCCTTGGCAAGCCGGCGACTGATATCAGCCTTTTTGATGTGGTAAGGGTCACCGAAGACAGCTTCGCCATGGCGGAATGCTTTGAAGATGGTGTGGTCGAGTGCCCGCTGGTCGATAGTTGCGGCCTGAATTCGGCGCTGCGTAAGGCGCTGAACGCCTTCTTCGACGTGCTGACCGAATATTCGATCGATGACTTGGTAAAGGCGCGGCCGCAGATCAACTTTCTGCTGGGCCTCACCGGCGAACAGCACTATCGCAAGCCCGTCGTTCCGGCACCGGCCGCCTGATACTTGAATATTCTGATATCGTCATGAACCACGGCTGTTTTCGATAGCCGTGGTTTTTCATTTGCACTCACGGATTGTTGATATATCAGAGCCCGTTGAAACCGTTCTCAACGCCTTCCGCGACGCCAAATTGTACCAAAAGCGACAAAAATGCGGTTGAACGTGCCTCAATCTTGCAAATTTTGGCCTATTTTTGACCGAAAATTTCTAAAATTGCTTTTCTGGAAAAATTTTCTGCGGATGCCGTTGCGTTCAGCAAATAAATATCGTTCCATCGGCCCGCTGATCGGGGTAATGAGCGCCCGATCTCTAAAGATCAAAAAAGAACAAACCTGGGAAACGATATCATGAAAAAGTTCTCTGTCCTGCTCGCAGCGACAGCCCTGGCTTCGGTCATGGCCACCGCCGCGTATTCCAAGACGCTTGTCTATTGCGCCGAAGGATCGCCGGAAGGCTTCGATCCGAGCCTCTACACGTCAGGCACGACCTTCGACGCGTCTTCACGTACGGTCTACAGCCGCCTCGTTGAATTCAAGCATGGCGGTACGGAGATCGAGCCGGGTGTTGCCGACAGCTGGACGGTTTCCCCCGATGGCAAGGAATATACCTTCAAGCTGCATCCCGGCGTGAAGTTCCAGACCACCGATTTCTTCACCCCCTCGCGTGATCTCACCGCCGACGACGTGGTTTTCTCGTTCGAGCGCCAGATCAAGTCGGACAATCCGTGGAACAAGTATGTCGAAGGCGGTTCTTACGAATATGCCGCCGGCATGGGCTTCCCTGACCTCATCAAGTCGGTCGAGAAGGTTGACGATCTGACCGTCAAGTTCACGCTGAACCATCCGGAAGCTCCGTTCCTGGCCGACCTCGCGATGGACTTCGCATCCGTCGTTTCCAAGGAATATGCCGACAAGCTCGCCGCTGACGGCAAGATGGCCCAGCTGAACCAGCAGCCGCTCGGCACCGGTCCGTACACCTTCGTTGCCTATCAGACGGATGCCGTCATCCGCTACAAGGCCAACGAAACCTACTTCAAGGGTAAGGAAAAGATCGACGATCTCGTCTTCGCGATCACCCCGGACGCCGCTGTCCGCGCCCAGAAGCTGAAGGCCGGCGAGTGCCACCTCGTCCCGTATCCGAATGCTGCTGACGTTGCCGAGCTCAAGAAGGATCCGAACCTCACGGTTATGGAACAGGCTGGCCTGAACGTCGGCTTCCTCGCCTACAACACCCAGCAGGCGCCGTTCGACAAGCCGGAAGTCCGCCGCGCGCTGAACATGGCGATCAACAAGCAGGCAATCATCGACGCCGTCTTCCAGGGCGCTGCCCAGGTTGCCAAGAACCCGATCCCGCCGACAATGTGGTCCTATAACGACAAGATCCAGGACGACAAGTACGATCCGGAAGGCGCCAAGAAGGCTCTCGCAGCCGCTGGCGTCAAGGATCTGTCGATGAAGATCTGGGCAATGCCGGTTTCGCGTCCGTACATGTTGAACGCTCGCCGCGCCGCCGAACTGATGCAGGCAGACTTTGCCAAGGTCGGCGTCAAGGTCGAGATCGTCACCCATGAATGGGCCGAATACCTGAAGCTCTCCTCCGACGTGAAGCGCGATGGCGCTGTCATCATCGGCTGGACCGGCGACAACGGCGACCCGGACAACTTCATGGACACGCTGCTCGGCTGCGACGCTGTGGGCGGCAACAACCGCGCTCAGTGGTGCAACAAGGACTATGACGCTCTGATGACGAAGGCCAAGGAAACGGCTGACGTTGCTGCCCGCACGAAGTTCTACGAAGAAGCACAGGAAATCTTCAAGAAGGAAGCTCCCTGGGCTCCGCTCGACCACTCGCTGGTCTTCGTCCCGGTCAGCAAGAAGGTATCGGGCTTCCATATGGATCCGCTCGGCATCCACCGCTTCGACGGCGTTGATATCGCCGAATAAGAAAAATGATAAACTGCCCGGCTGAAACCGGGCTCGACCGGCGGTCAGGTCTCCACCTGACCGCCGGAAACTATTGGACAACCTTGCTATGTTGCGATTTCTCATCGGGCGCCTCGCAGTCCTGATACCGACCTTCCTCGGCGTTTCGCTCATTGCCTTCTCGTTCATCCGCCTGCTTCCTGGCGATCCCGTCATGCTGTTGTCGGGCGAACGAACCATGGCACCCGAACGTCACGCCCAGATCATGCACGATCTCGGTTTCGACCGGCCCATGTACGTGCAATACTTCGATTATCTCGGAAAAGTGCTGCACGGCGATCTCGGTACCTCGATCGTTACCAAACGTGCGGTTCTCGGCGAATTCTTTACGCTCTTCCCGGCAACGCTTGAGCTTTCGCTCTGCGCCATCCTGGTGGCAATCCTTCTCGGCGTGCCGGCCGGCGTCTTCGCGGCCGTCAAGCGCGGAACATGGTTCGATCAGAGCGTGATGGGCGTTGCCCTTATCGGCTATTCGATGCCGATCTTCTGGTGGGGCCTGCTGCTCATCATCTTCTTCTCCGGCTATCTCGGCTGGACGCCTGTCTCCGGCCGCATCTCGCTGATGTATTTCTTCAAACCTGTCACCGGCTTCATGCTGATCGACAGTTTGCTCTCCGGCCAGAAGGGCGCCTTCGCCTCGGCCGTCAGCTATCTCATTCTGCCGACCGTGGTGCTTGCCACCATTCCGCTTGCGGTTATCGCCCGCCAGACCCGCTCGGCGATGCTCGAAGTGCTGGGCGAGGATTACGTGCGCACGGCCCGCTCCAAGGGTCTGGCGCCGCTGCGTGTCGTCGGTATTCATGCGCTCAGAAACGCTATGATCCCGGTCATCACCACGATCGGCCTGCAGGTCGGCGTACTGCTCGCAGGCGCCATTCTTACCGAAACGATCTTCTCCTGGCCGGGCATCGGCAAGTGGATGGTCGATGCGGTCTTCAAGCGCGACTATGCAGTCGTTCAGGGTGGTCTTCTCCTGATCGCCGGCATTATCATGCTGGTGAACCTGATCGTCGACCTGACCTACGGCTTCATCAATCCGCGTATCAGGCACTAGGAGCGGTCCATGAGCACGGTTACTGCAAAATCCGACCAGCCCTCCGCCCTCACGGAATTCTGGTACTACTTCTCCCGAAACAAGGGCGCCGTCATCGGCCTCTTCGTCTTCGCCATCATTCTTCTCATGGCGATCTTTGCGCCGCTCGTCTCGCCGCACGCGCCGACCGAGCAAAACCGCCAGCTTCTCCTGTCTGTCCCCTTCTGGATGGATGGCGGCAGCTTCTCCTATCCGCTCGGAACCGATGCCGTCGGTCGCGATATCCTTTCGCGCCTGATCTTCGGCGCACGGTTTTCGCTGTTCATCGGTGTCGTGGTCGTCACGCTGTCGGTGGTCGCGGGCGTGCTGATCGGCCTCGTTGCCGGCTATTTCCGTGGCCGTGTCGATATCGTCATCATGCGCCTCATGGATATCATCCTGGCCTTTCCGTCGCTGCTTCTGGCCCTCGTGCTCGTCGCGGTGCTGGGTCCCGGCCTGCTCAATGCCATGATCGCGATCTCGATCGTCAACCAGCCGCATTTCGTGCGCCTGACACGCGCCGCCGTGATGGGCGAGCGTGAAAAGGAATATGTGGTGGCCTCCCGCGTCGCCGGTGCCGGCACCTTCCGGCTGATGTTCAAGACGATCCTGCCGAATTGCCTCGGACCGCTGATCGTCCAGGCAACGCTTGCCTTCTCCGCCGCGATCCTCGATGCAGCCGCCCTCGGCTTCCTCGGCATGGGCGCTCAGCCGCCGACACCTGAATGGGGCACGATGCTTGCCGAATCCCGCGAGTTCATATCGCGCGCCTGGTGGGTTGTTACATTTCCAGGTCTTGCGATTCTCATCACCGTTCTCGCCATCAACCTGATGGGCGACGGCCTGCGTGATGCGCTCGACCCCAAGATGAAGAGGTCCTGAGATGGCGCTTCTTGAAATTGAAAATCTCGTCGTCGAATTCCAGACGTCGACCGGTCCTTTCCGCGCCGTCGACGGCGTTTCGCTGAAGGTCGACGCGGGTGAGATTCTGGCGATTGTCGGCGAATCCGGCTCCGGCAAGTCGGTCTCGATGCTCGCTGCCATGGGCCTTCTGCCCTGGACGGCAAAGGTGACGGCCGACAAGATGGTTTTTGACGGCCAGAACCTGCTCGGCATGTCCGGCGCCAAGCGGCGCGAAATCATCGGCAAGGATATGTCGATGATCTTCCAGGAGCCGATCGCGAGCCTCAATCCCTGCTTCACCGTGGGCTTCCAGATCGAAGAGGTGCTGAGAATTCACCTCGGTCTCGACAAGGCGGCGCGGCGCAAGCGCGCAATCGAGCTTTTCCAGGCGGTTGGCATTCCCGATCCTGCCGAGCGGCTCAACCACTTCCCGCATCAGATGTCGGGCGGCCAGTGCCAGCGCGTCATGATCGCCATCGCGATTGCCTGCAACCCGAAGCTCCTGATCGCCGACGAGCCGACCACCGCGCTCGACGTGACTATCCAGAAGCAGATCCTCGATCTGCTGATGCGCCTGCAGACCGAACATCGCATGGGCCTGATCATGATCACGCACAATATGGGTGTGGTCGCCGAAACGGCCGACCGGGTGATCGTCCAGTACAAGGGCCGCAAGATGGAAGAGGCCGACGTGCTGTCCCTCTTCGAATCCCCGAAGAGCGATTACACGCGGGCACTGCTCGCCGCCCTTCCGGAAAACGCGACGGGCGACCGGCTGCCGACCATCGGCGAGCTTTTCAATCCGAACAAGACTGTGGAGGGAGCGGCCTGATGACGCCAGTTCTCGAAGGAAAGAACATCGTCCGCGACTATTACCTACCGGGCGGCATGTTCAAGAAGGCGCGAACGGTCCATGCCGTCAAGGGCGTGAGCTTCAGCGTGGAAGAGGGCAAGACGCTGGCGATCGTCGGCGAAAGCGGCTGCGGCAAGTCCACGCTTGCGCGCATCATAACAATGATCGACCCTGCCACGGCAGGCGAGCTTTTCATCGATGGCAAGAAGGTCGATATCTTCAAGGGCGATCTGACGCCGGAAATCCGTCGCAAAGTGCAGATCGTCTTCCAGAATCCCTACGGATCGCTGAACCCGCGCAAGAAGATCGGCGACATCCTGATGGAACCGCTGATCATCAACACCAATACGCCGGCTGCCGAGCGGCGCGACCTGGCAATGGCGATGCTGAAGAAGGTCGGCCTGCAGGACGTTCACTTCAACCGCTTTCCGCATATGTTCTCGGGCGGCCAGCGCCAGCGTATCGCCATTGCCCGCGCGCTGATGCTGAACCCGCGGCTCCTGGTTCTCGATGAACCGGTCTCCGCACTCGATCTGTCGGTGCAGGCGCAGGTGCTCAACCTGCTCGCCGACCTGCAGGACGAGTTGAACCTGACCTACGTCTTCATCAGCCACGACCTTTCGGTCGTTCGCTATATGGCAGACGAGGTCATGGTGATGTATTTCGGCGAGGCAGTCGAATACGGCACGCGGGAGCAGGTTTTCAGCGATCCGCAGCACAACTATACCAAGACCCTGTTTGCGGCGACCCCGCGGGCGGATGTCGATACGATCAAGGCACGTCTTGCACGCAAGGCCGCTGCCGTCTCTGCGGCTTCATAAATCCGTAGACAGTCCACGCTGCAACGATGATCGAGATGAACGATGACCGAGAATAACGGAAGCCTCCATGCAATCATCGTCATGGGCGTCAGCGGTTCCGGCAAATCTTCGATCGGCGAAAAGATAGCGGCAGGCCTCGGCCTGCCGTTTGTCGAAGGCGATGCGCTGCATCCCGCTGCCAATGTCGAGAAAATGTCGAAGGGCATTCCGCTCTCCGACGAGGACCGGATGCCCTGGCTCGACCGGATCGGCAAGGAGATGAAGGCGTCGCTTACCAAGGGCAAGGGCATCATCGTCTCCTGCTCGGCGCTGAAGCGCAGCTACCGCGACCGCCTGCGAGCCGCTGCTGGCGGCAACCTCTATTTCGTCTATCTCGAAGGTTCGAAAGAACTGCTGACCGAGCGCATGGGTCACCGCAAGGGCCATTTCATGCCGACCTCGCTCCTGGAAAGCCAGCTGCAGACGCTGGAAGTGCCGACCGGCGAGCCCGGTGTCGTCACCGTCGATATCGAGGACACAATCGACGATATCGCGGCAAAAGCCCTGAAGGCTCTCGCCGCTCTCGGAGTTAGAGCCTTTCCTGGCTAGATTGCAGCATTTTGTTGGCTCAAACGGAGTCGGATGGTCGACCGGCCGGCGCGCGTCGTAGCCCAGATCTACGGCCAAGCCGGCCGGTCGATCAGCCGGCCCGTTTCAGCCAACCCGAAGGGCCGGGCATCTTTCCGCCAGGATCAAAGGCGATCGGCTCGGACGTACCTGGAGGTATGCCCTTCGCCAATCGCCTTTGCCCTTACGAAAACCTGCTCCGGCAGAATGCTGCAATCTAGCCAGGAAAGGCTCTAAGGGTTGAACCGGCTGGGCGAATAGGCCGAGATATTGATGAACGGCGTTTCGCCGCTCATCAGTTCCGCCAGCACACGTCCCGTCACCGGCCCGAGCGTCAGCCCGTGATGGGCATGGCCGAAGGCAAACCACAGGCCCTGATGGCGCGGCGCCTTGCCTATGATCGGCATCATGTCGGGCGTGCAGGGTCGCGCGCCCATCCACGGTTCCGGATCCAGTCTCTCACCCAGCGGGAATATCGTGCGCGCCACGGCTTCGGCCCGGTCGAGCTGCACCGGCGTCTTCGGCGCATCGAGCGTTGCGAATTCCGCCCCCGTTGTCAGGCGCACGCCCTTGTTCATCGGCGCCAGGAAATAGCCGCGCTCGGAATCGAGCGTCCAGTTGTTGAGCACAGCATTGCCCTGCACGCCGTAATGCATGTGATAGCCGCGCTTGACGCCGAGCGGAAAGGAATAGCCGAGGCGGCGCGTCGCGACCGCCGCCCAGGGGCCGAGTGCCAACACGACATCATCGGCCTCCAGCGACCCCTCCGACGTCATGATCTTCCAGCCCGATCCGGCCGGCCCGAGCGACGCCGCATCGCCGGTCACAAATCGCCCACCGAGGCTTTCAAAATAGCTGCGATAGGCACGCGTCAATGCATGCGGATCGAGAACCGACCAGGGATCGACCCAGCGCAGGCCACCGACGAAATCCCCGATAATATTAGGCTCCAATCGAGCGATATCGGCCGAATTCAGGCTCTCATAGCTGACACCGAACTGATCCTTCCAGAGGGCAGCTTCCACAAAGGCTTCGTCACGCTTGGCCTCGGTGCGGAAGATCTTCATCCAGCCATCCCTGCGGATCAGCGCTTCGGCATGCGACGCCTCGATCAGGTCCTTGTGCTCGGTGATCGAATTCTCGATCAGCGGCGCATAGGCCTTGGTGATCATCTCGTGCCGCTTCGGATTGGAGTTCCACCAGTAGCGGGCGAGGAAGGCGAGCTGGCTCGGCAGCGCCTTCAGGTGATAATGCGCATCGATGCGGTTGTTCAGAGCATAGCGCAGCAGCAGGCCGAGCTGCTGGGGAAAACCGTAGGGCATGACGCCTTCGCGCTGGATCAGGCCGGCATTGCCGAAGGAGGTTTCGTTACCCGGCTCCTTGCGGTCGATGAGCGTAACCTGCCAGCCGCGGCGTTGAAGATGAATGGCCGTCGAAACCCCGACGATACCGGCGCCGAGCACGATTGCGTTTTTCGTCATTTTCCCCTGCATTCCGCTATGTTTTAGGCCCTAAAATGCCCATCTCAATGCTGCGGCGCAAACGAAAAATCGCATTTCATTTCAAAATCATTGCGCTTTTGAGTGCGGCATTTTCGGCCCTGATGCGAACAGTCAGGACGGCGGCATTGAGGAGAGAAAAGACGAGCGCATAAAGCGGCATGCCGAGGGCAAGCGGCAGGGCGGCGATCTCACCGATGACGATCATGTAGTTCGGATGTTTGAAGAAGCGGTAGGGGCCGCCTTCGACGAGCGGTGCACCGGGCAGGATGATGATACGCGTCGTCCAGCGCTCCCCAAGTGTGGTCAGCACCCACAGCCGCAGCACCTGCAACAGCATGAAAAGACCGAACCAGAAGAGCTGGATCGGCTGTCCCGTCGCCAGCATCCATAGCCCGGCGAGCCAGCCCGTATGGAGCGCCACCATGTAGGGGTAATGATCGGGCGCGATCTCGCGCCCCCCCCTTGCGAAGAGCGCCATCGTGTTGCGGCGCGCGATGACCAGTTCCGAAAGCCGCTGGGCGGTCACGAAGGTCAGCAATGCGATGGAAGGCCACATCATGCGACCCTCCGCAATGTCACGCAGCTTGCCGTAAAGCCCGGCCCCATGGCGATCATCGCCGCCCGGTCCGGCAGACCTCTGCTGAAAGCGCGCTCCAGAACGAAGAGCACTGTCGGCGAGGACATATTGCCGTAATCTGCAAGCACCGACCGCTCGATGTCGAGCGTATCAGGCACCATGGAAAGCGTGCTCTCCATTGCCGCCAACACCTTCGTGCCGCCGGGATGACAGATGAAACGGTCGATATCATCGCGCTTGAGCCCGCTGCGCGCCAGGATGCCATCGATTGCCGGGCCGAGCTCCTTTTCCGCAAAGGGCGGCAGCGATTGCGCCAGCAGGATGCCGAGCCCGGTTTCATCGATCTTCCAGCCCATGATGTCGAGCGTATCGGGAAACAGGTGATCGCCCGCCGATTCCACTTCCGCCATACCGCCTTGGCCTGATCGTAGCACGCAGGCTGCAGCCCCGTCACCGAAGAGGGCGGTGGCGATGATGTTCGGTTTCGTCAGCTCATCCAGACGGAAGGCCAGCGTGCAAAGCTCTATGGCGACGAAGAGCACGACGGCACCCGGGCGGCTGCGCGCCAACCGCGAAGCGATGCCAAAGCCGGAAACGCCGGCAGCACAGCCAAGCCCGAAGACGGGTACACGCTCGATATCCGCGCGAAAGCCAAGCCGGCCGGCGAGCCTCGCATCGAGGCTCGGCGTGGTGATTCCGGTGGAGGAAACCGTTACCACGCAATCGACCTGATCGGCTGTCAGCCCGGCCTGACCAAGCGCGCGCGTTGCCGTCGCGACGAACAGCGAACCGGCAACCTCCTCATAGGCCTCCATCCTGTCCTGCCAGCCATGCGTCTCTTCAAACCAGGAGAGGGGACGGGCGGCATGCCGCTTTCCGATACCGGCATTGTCGAACACGCGCGCGAGGTGGCGGAATTCCTTGAAGCGATCGGCAAAGAGGCGCGCGGAGGCCTCGGCGGCTTGGCTCTGGGTGATGATATGGTCAGGCACTGCAGTGGCGAGACTTAAAAGTCTGACGGATTGAGTCACGGTATGCTCCTTGTCGTTCCCGGCGGAACGAGCGGAAAACACGCGGGCGTGAAGGTTTATTCAGTACGCTACTCTTCACGAAGCAGTGATCGAAAAAACGCGAAAGCCGGCCGAATAAACCTGCCAACAGCGGTGTTCACTCCTCGCAACGTCATTTTTCGAGGAGTTATCCCATGACGACCAAGACTGTTCGCATCGCTTCTCTCGTGCTCGGCAGCTGCATTGCCGCATCTGTCCTTTCCGGTCCCGTCTTCGCCATTGGCGACGATAGCAGCACCATGCCGGTCTGCAAGAAGGGCGAGATCTATGACAAGAAGGCAAAGAAGTGCGTCAAACAGCAGAGCGCCAACGTGACGGACGAAAACCGTACCGATTACGCCTACTCGCTCGCCAAGGCCGGCCGCTATGAAGAAGCGCTCGCCATGCTCGACACCGTCAAGGATCAGAACAATGCCGAATGGCTGAACTATCGCGGTTACGCCACGCGCAAGCTCGGCCGCACGGATGAGGGTATCTCCTACTATCTGCAGTCGGTGAAGCTCGATCCGCAATATGCCAAGGTCCGCGAATATCTCGGCGAAGCCTATGTCATCAAGGGTGAGCTCAATCTCGCCAAGGAGCAGCTGACCACCATCAAGGCGATCTGCGGCACCGGCTGCGAGGAATATCAGGATCTCAACGCCGCCATCCTCGATCCGTCGAAGATCTAAAGCAATTCCAGCAAAAGTGTGCAGCGGTTTTGCGTCCGGAATTGCGTGAAACAAAGCTGCACACCTGCGTGAGGCAGGAGAGAGATAGGGTTGATTGAAGGGTATTTCCGGATGTCGGTCGCGCACACCACATTTCCTGCCTATAGTCGCGCCAGAACGGAATCGCTGGCCCGGCCGGCGATTCCGAAACAGCCAATACGCGCGGAGGCGGCCATCGCGAGCGAAGCGGATATCAGGAGCGGCCTGACGGAACATCTCGCCCGTCTGTGGCGCTATGGCCTCGTTCTTTCGCATCAGCGTGATGTGGCCGATGATCTCGTGCAGGCGACCTGCGTTCGCGCGCTGGAACGGGCCGATCAGTTTGTCGCAGGCACGCGGCTCGACCGCTGGCTGTTTTCGATCCTGCATTCGATCTGGCTGAATGAGATCCGTGCCCGCCGCGTCCGCCAGGGGCAGGGATTCGTCGATGCCGATGAGACGCTGAGTTTCGATGGCGCCCATGACACCGAAACGCATGTCATGGCGAACCAGGTTTTGAAACAGGTGAATGCGCTGCCGGACGCGCAGCGATCGGCGGTTTTCCTCGCCTATGTGGAAGGGCTTTCCTATCGCGAGGTCGCCGCCATACTGGATGTTCCGATCGGCACCGTGATGAGCCGGCTGGCAGCCGCCCGCGCGAAGCTCTCCGAAACCGTATCGGCAGGGGGATTTGAATGAGCACGAAGCACATAATGCCCTCCGACGAGGAACTGACCGCCTTCATCGATGGTGAACTTGGGCCCGAAGAGGCCGCCCGCATCGAGGCTACGGTCGAGGCCGACGAAGCTGTCGCCGAACGGCTGGAATTCCTGGCGCGTGCAAGCCTGCCTTACAAGCAAGCCTTTGCCCCGCTGCTCGACGCCGCTCCGCGGGCAAAGCTCGAAGCCATGCTGTCGGCCATTCCCGCCGTCCAGCCTGCAAGACCGGCTGCCTTCGTGAGTTGTCGAGGCTTTCTCGGCGCGCTTGCTGCTTCGGTGGTTGCCGGCATCGCCGTCGACCGCGCCGTGATCGGTCTCGGCACGGGGCTCTCGGGCAAGGACGAAAACAGCGAATGGCGCGCCGTCGTTGCCGAATATATCTCGCTCTATACGCCGGAGACGCTCGCCGGTCCCGTCCCGCCCAGAGATGTGCAGGCAGCGCAGCTCGCCAGTCTGGATGGCGACCTCCGCCTCCAGCTCTCGCCAGAGCAGGTCGCCCTGCCGGATATCGATTTCAAGCGCGCCCAGATCCTGCAATATGATGGCAAGCCGCTCGCCCAGATCGCCTATCTGGATCCCGAAACCGGCCCCATGGCGCTCTGCATCGTCGCCTCCGACGGCGGCCCCAAGGCCCCAGATATCGAAGGCCGCAAGGGCATGAATGTGGTCTACTGGGCGAACGCCACCCACGCCTTCATGCTCATCGGCCACGCGCCGGTCGACCGCATGACTGAGATCGCCGACGCGGTACGGAGCAAGATTTCCGTCTGATTGCAACTGACGACATCGGGGCCGTAATCCATCAGTTCACCGCGCTCGCAAGCCGGAGATTTGCCTGTGATACGCTGCCATCTGTTACCGGCGGCCGGGCGTTGACCTCGATGACACCAGAGGTTTTCGGCTTCAGGGCCGGCCGCGGCGCCTTGATGGGCAACGGTGCGCCCGCCGCCTTGCCGGCTGAGCAATTCCCTGACGTGCTGCTCTCGATTTGCGGCTTGCCGTCAGCGCCGCTGAAATAACGGACGCTGCGGGTGCAGACGCCGTTGCCGGACATGGTCGAAACCATCGAATAGCCCTGCATGCCGGCCGGCAGCCTCTTGAGGCCGACATCAGTCAGATTTCCCGGCGACGCCTGCATCATGCTGTCGGCCTGTTGCATCATCGCAGCAGCCTCGCGGTCCATCGCCGCGGATATCAGATCCAGATCGGCAAAGGGAGCGGAAGGCCAGAACGGATCGAAAAGGCGGGAATCCGGCTGACTGTCGAACCGGATTTGCGGCGGTTGGTCACCGGCATAACGAATGTGCTCGAGCGAACCATCCGGCAGTCGCACGACGAGCACATGGGTATCGGTTGATTTGTGGGCGACGGTCTGAGCCTCCGCCGGGCCGACAAACTCGGCGGCGGCGATTGCCACGGCGCTCATGAGAAATGCGATACGAAGCCTCTGCACAATGGCCTCCTGAACGGGAAGAACACAAATCCAATTGCCCGCGCGAATGAAGTGCAGCGGGCACGGCTAGGATCATCATTGTGGCGCAGGCCGAATTTGTGGCGTAGCGCTGCGGCGTGGCGACGCACAAAGCGGGAGCCGAAAGCATGTCGCGCAAAAGTGTTCGGCGGTTTTGCGATTACGACATGCGCAAATGAGGAGGTAAATCGCGGCAAGCGAATCTGAAAGGTCGCAACACGCGTTAGAACGGCTGGGTCTTGTCCGAAACCTGGCTGGCCTGATTGGCGGGGACGAGGCGGTTTAGGCAATTGACGTAGGTCGTATACATCTGTTGCAGCCGCGACAGCGGCACGATCCAAGGCTCTTCATTTCCGGCAAAATCCAGTTCCATATCCGGCGTGCCGATAAAGGAATTCTTGAGCATCTTCTTGATCTGCGCCACACCCGTCTTCTCAGAGGCCGGCAGGATGCGAAGCGTCTTGCTGTCGAAGGCCTCGGCCGGAACAGCCTTGGTGCCGGAATATCCGACAAGCGTTACCTTGGTCGTGGTGCCCTCGGGAATATCCCAGCCGTCTTTCGAGACGAGCCACATGACGGTGTCGAGGTTCTGGCGGAATTCGAGCGTCTTTCCGAGCTCATTGTTCCAAACCAGCCGGCAATAGGACGGTTTTTCCGCGACGAACCCGACAGACCACTGCCGCGCATCGCCCATCCATTCCGTCTCGCTCCCCCGGGCCGTCTCGCTCTGGGCCGTCGCCGGAATGAGAAGTGCCGCCAGCAATATCGCAGAAAAGGTCTTCATGGCTCGAATTGCCTCCAAAGAGTTGGGGTGATTCTACGGGGGGAAGGTTGAGGTTTTGCTACCGGGGATCCAGTCAACTGGAGGATTAAGCGGCAACAATTTCCGCTTCGGGTCGAGTGCGCGACCCCTTGACCACATATCGAAATGCCTCATACAGCAACACCCTGCACCGCTGCAGCAAGCGGCTCCAGCATAGCCATTTCCTCCGTCGAGAGGCTGATCGAGGCCGCGGCAACGTTTTCTACCAACCGGTTGCGCTTGCGTGTTCCGGGGATCGGAACCGTCTTTGCGTTCAGTGTGCCGGACTGGGCATAAAGCCACGCCAGTGCGAGCTGGGCGGGCGTGGTATCCTTGCCAGCCGCGATCTCCTCGATCTTGGCAACTAGCCGCATGTTGGCCTCACGGTTTTCAGCAGAAAAGCGCGGGAAGTTCTGGCGGGCGTCGTCACCCGCCAGTGCGCCCGCGAACGCCTGTCCGGTCAGCATTCCGCGGCCCAAAGGCGAATAGGGCACGATAGTAACGCCAAGTTCGCCGGCAGTCGGCAGTACATCCGTTTCGATATCGCGAGTGAAGATCGACCATTCCGATTGTAGCGCCGCGATCGGATGAATGACATGAGCGGCGCGCAGCTCGGCGGCACTGACCGCGGACAGGCCGAGCCATTTCACTTTTCCTGTCTCAACAAGATCGGCCATCGCACCGATGGAATCCTCCAGCGGCACGGCATCGATCCGGCGATGCATGTAGTAGAGATCGATGACATCCACACCGAGCCGCTTAAGCGAGCGGTCTACGGCGGCCCGGATGAACTCGGGGCGGTTGTCGATGCTCCAGTCATTCGGGTTCTCGGGCGTGCGCGTGTAGCCGAACTTGGTGGCGATGACGACCTTGTCGCGGTTGGCGGCAATGAAGGGTGCCAGGAATTCCTCGTTCGCACCGACACCATACATGTCGGCGCTATCGAACATGGTCACACCAAGTTCCAGCGCGCACTCGAGCGTGGCACGGGATTCGATCTCGTCCGTCGGGCCGTAGAATTCGCTCATGCCCATGCAACCCAGCCCCTGGGCGCCGATCAAGGGGCCATCTTGGCCAAGCTGGACCTGAGGGATGATTGTGATTTCGCTTGTCATATTGGATCTCCACATTTCGACAAGCACCTCTTATAAGTATTGAGTATAGTCCATGGTCAAGGGTTGAATCATGCTGATCTCGGAATTTGCCAGAGCCACTAATCTTCCGGTCGATACGATCCGCTTCTACATCGCCAAGGGGCTGTTGAAGCCCGATCGTAGTTCCAAGGGCGGATCGAACCCGTACCAGATGTTCCGGTCGGAAGACGTTACGGCTGCCAGGATGATCCGCCTGCAGCAGACACTGGGATATTCTCTCGGCGAGATACTGGCGCTCAACGAGGAATATCGCGCGGGGGAGCACTCGCCGGAACGGACGACCGAGGTCCTGCAGTCCCAGATCGAAAGGCTGGAGGAGCGAAAGGCCGCCCTGGATGCGGCCTTGTCATTTCTTCGTGGCAAGGTGGACTGGATCAAGGCTGGCAAGCCGGACGGCGCCCCCCGCCTCGAGGCCTATCAGTGCTGAGCTGATCGTAGCTCTTCCAGTCCCTGTTCCCGCGAGATCACCGGAGAATACCTAAGTTCATGCCGGGCTTTGCTGATATCGAGCGAAACCTCAACGGCTGAGGTGGCATAGGACTGCAGCGTCAGCGGCGGAACGATTCTGCCGCCAGAGATCGTGGCTAGCAGGTCGCCGATCGCGGCCACGCTCCGGACGACTGTGCGCGGAACTGTCTTATCGGGGACAGCCAGTCCCTGTGTTTCCAGCAGTGCCGATACGATAGTCCGGAATTGCACGGGCTCCCCATCCGAGATGAAGTAGACCTCGCCGCTGCGTCCATGGAGGAGCGCCAACTCGACGGCTGCACAAAGATTGGCGATGTGGGTGGTCGAGGTCAGATATCTGCCGCCGCTGATCCAGGCAAATTTGCCGGAGCGAACCGCTTCCGTGAGTGCGGGAAGTGCTGTCGTATCGTCGCGGCCCCAGACGAAACGCGGGCGCAGGACCACGACGGCAAGGTCAGACCCGGTGGCGGCAAGCGCAATGCGCTCCGCCGCCGCTTTTGTGCGGGAATACCCGCCCGCCGGCTTCACGGGTAGAGGCATGGTTTCGTTCACGTTGACCAGCGGCTTGCCAGTGGCGAGAACGGATTCCGTGCTGAGATGGATCACTTTGCGGATGCCGGCGGCGCGGGTGGCATCGAGAACGGCGCGCGTGCCATCCTCGTTTACGCGCCGCTGCCTCTCCTTGGCAGGGCCATGGTCGGTATCGGCAGCGGCATGGATCAGGGCATCGCAACCGGCCATTCCGGTCGCGAGACCACCATCAAAGATGTCGCCTCGGAACAAGGTTGCGCCCAGCGCCTGGACGCGTTCAGCCGACACGTCGCTGCGCACCAGTGTTGTGACCGCGACCCCGCGGGCAATGAAATGGCGGATCAGGTTGCGGCCGACATAGCCGCTTCCTCCTGTCAGGAATATGCGTTGGAACGGGACGAGTTTGCCCGTGGCCGCGGCTTGTGCGGCAATACTGCTGTCGGTCATGCCATTTACCTGATGTGTTTGGGAGGGTCAGTTCGCCGGATTGACGGTGAGATCGACCTCTCCTGGATCGGTTGTGACGAGCCAGTTGATTTCGCGAAGAACCCTGTCGCGCTCTTCGCGCGTGAAATGGTGGAAATCGAGATGCTCGAGGAATTTCAGCCCTTCAAGCGCCAGATAGGCCAGCAACGCCCCGCGCGGCCATTGCGATGTCTCGTGAATGCGGGCGATCGTCCGCGCCTGGTTGTCCTGCATCTTCCCTCGCAGTCCCGCATCCAGTGCCAGAGCGGCGCTGAGGTTGAGGGCAACTGCCCGGAATTCCTCCGGTGGCGGTCCGGCGGCCGCGAGGATTCGGCCGCGGATGGCTCGATTCTTGGGGTCGTCGATCCGTTCCTCCATCCCGACATGACGGGCGTTGTCGCGCTCGAAGGCACGGTCGACGACGGCTTCGATCAGCGCCTGCTTGGACCTGTGGTCGTAGAGTACGCTTGCCTTGTTGACGCCCGCTTCCTTCGCGACGGCGTCGATCGTCAGATTTGCGGCGCCGTCGCGCCCGACGACGCGTTCGGCGGCATCGAGAACAGCCTGTTGATCAATAACCCGCTTCCTGCCCATGAAACCATCCATTTTATTTCCAACCAGATGGTTATAAATAATGAACTTCGATAGTGTCAAGACTGCGAGGGCGTATTGCCGGGACATGGGAAAATACGGCCGGGATCCAACTTCCATCTCGTTTGGCCGCGGCATCGGAAGTCTGCTGCCTGTGACGCCGTAAAAGGCTGGATGATGTCAGCGGTTGCGGAGGTGATCGGTGAATGACTGGACTTGGGCGATGAGCAATGGAGGAGGATCCTCAGTCATTTTTTATGTGACTGTAAGATTGCGTCGTCGCCGGAAAACCATAAGCGTTTCGCCGATTGCACAAATCTACAAATGCAGCGAAATCTAAGGGGATCTTAGCAGAAAATTTGGCTGGGGAACCTGGACTCGAACCAAGATTAACGGAGTCAGAGTCCGTCGTTCTACCATTGAACTATTCCCCAGCAGACGCTGCCGAAGCATGGCTTGGCTGCTGTGCGGCGCTTATAACCAAAACCGGGCGGATTGCAAATACCCGTTTTGAAAAAATTCGATCCCTCCACGCGGCGTGAAAATCGGGTGGCTAAAATCTGGAATCAAAAAGAATTTGGTGATTTCATCGGTCGCTGATATCTTCGCGCCAACGCAAAAATCGAATGAGCGCCTGCTGCATACCTTTCTGGACTTGCGCGGCGCGATGGAAAACGAACGTGGAAGACCCCGAAGGCGGCGCAAGGCCGCAATTTGACGGGGCGTCGGCGGCAGGGCGCAAGGACGGCAAGAAGTCCAGGCGCCGCAAGGGCAAGCGTGGCGGGCAATCCCGCAGCGCTGCTCATCCCGCTTCGCATGATCTCTCCGGCCATGCCGGGGAGGCAGCGCGCCCGAAGGAAGACACGGAAAGCCCGGCCCGCAAGCGGAAACGCCGCCGTCGTGGAGGGCGTGGCGCATCTCAGCCCGATACTGTCGTCCAGTTGCAGCCTGTAGTTCAGGCTGTCGCTCACGGCCATGGTCCGCGCCCCGAGGGCGATTCGCCCTCCAGCCGACGTAACCGACGCAAGCATCGCAGCAAGCGGGGTCTGCAGGGCAGGCCGCTGGCTCCTGTGCAAGCGCCTCCATCTGCAAGGACCGAACATCGCGCTGAAGCGCCGTCGCGCCCTGTGCTGCGCGAGGTGCAGGATGCCGAAGCGGCAAATCGCAGGAGCCGTCAGCCAGGTCATGAAGACGAACGGGCAGGGGGCGAACATCCCTGGCCGGACGAGCTCTATGCCGCGCTCGATCTCGGCACCAACAATTGCCGCCTGCTGATCGCTCAGCCGACGCGTCCCGGCCAGTTCCGCGTCGTCGATGCCTTTTCCCGCATCGTACGCCTTGGCGAAGGGCTTGCCGCCAGCGGCAGGTTGTCCGACGAGGCGATGGAGAGGGCTGTCGATGCGCTCAGAATCTGCGCCTCCAAGCTCCGGAGCCGCGAGATCCGCCGCATGCGGCTGATTGCGACCGAGGCCTGCCGTCAGGCGGCCAATGGCGAGGAATTCCTGCAGCGCGTCGTGGTCGAGACTGGACTGGAGCTTGAAATCATCGATCGGGAAACCGAAGCGCGGCTTGCCGTTTCCGGTTGCTCCTCGCTGGTCGGGCGCGAGGCGCGCTCAGTCGTGCTTTTCGATATCGGCGGCGGGTCCTCGGAAATTGCCGTCATCCGCATCGGTGATAACCGCTTCGCCCGCCTTGCCAATCACATCACCCACTGGACCTCGCTGCCCGTCGGCGTCGTCACTCTCTCGGAGCGCCATGGCGGCCGCGATGTGACGCCTGATGTTTTCGAGGGCATGGTGAGCGAGGTTGCGGGCATGCTGTCGAGTTTCGATTGCCCGGAGATCGAGATTGCCGAGGATGGCGATTTCCATCTGATCGGCACCTCGGGCACGGTGACGACGCTTGCCGGCGTGCATCTCGACTTGCCGCGTTATGACCGCCGCAAGGTCGATGGCATATGGCTGTCCGATGACGAAGTCTCCGCCATGCAGGCAAAGCTACTTTCCTGGAATTTCGAAAGCCGCGCCGCCAATCCCTGCATCGGGCCGGATCGCGCTGACCTGGTACTTGCGGGCTGTGCCATTCTGGAGGCGATCCGCCGCCGTTGGCCGAGCCCGCGCATGCGTGTTGCCGATCGTGGCTTGAGGGAAGGCCTGCTCACCGACATGATGGCCGATGACGGCGTCTGGCGGCGGCATCGCAACCGCCGCGGCCAGCGGGGAAACAAGGGGTAGGCATGACCAAGCCAACGATCGCGGGAAACCGCACCGGCCGCAAGCTCGGCCAGCGCGTCAAGAAAAAGAAGATGAAGGCCTCTTCGCGCCAGTGGCTGGAGCGCCATATCAACGATCCCTATGTGCAGCGTGCCCAGCTCGAGGGCTATCGAGCCCGCGCGGCTTTCAAGCTGCTGGAGATCGATGAGAAGCACCACATCCTGAAGGGCGCTAGGCGCATCATTGACCTCGGGGCCGCTCCCGGAAGCTGGTCACAGATCGCCGCGAAGGTGACGGGGTCGACGGACGAGGATGTCCGCGTTGCAGCAATCGACTTTCTGGAAATGACGCAGCTACCCGGCGTCACGGTACTGCAGCTCGATTTCCTTGATCCCACAGCTCCGGAAAAGCTGATGGAAGCCGTTGGCGGCACGCCGGATCTGGTGCTCTCGGATATGGCGGCACCCACGACCGGCCATCACCGCACCGATCACCTGCGCACCATGCACCTTTGTGAGGTCGCAGCCCACTTCGCGATCGAAGTGCTGGGCGAGGGTGGACACTTCCTCGCAAAGACCTTCCAGGGCGGCACGGAGCGGGATCTGCTTGCCATGCTGAAGCAGCACTTCCGTCAGGTCGTGCACGTCAAACCCGCCTCATCGCGCGCCGAATCGGTGGAGATGTTCCTGCTGGCGAAGGGTTTCAAAGGCCGCAAGGTCGAGGCGGAGCCAGAGGACGCTTGATCTTTGCGCCAGTCCTGCGGATGATGATTTCCCAGGACTGGATACCCACCGATCCCATGCTTCTTTACGTTACACTCGGAACCAACGATCTCTATCGCGCCCGGCATTTCTATGATGCCGTTCTGCCGGTGCTCGGCTACCGGCGCCAGCGCAATTCGGAGGAGGAGATCGGCTATGCCGCCGATGGCGACACACGCTGCCGTTTCTGGGTCGTAACCCCTTTCAACAGGCGTCGGGCGACGAATGGGAACGGCTCCATGATCGCCTTCGAGGCGGAAACGCGGGCGGCGGTCGATGCCTTCCATGCGGCAGCAATTGCTGCCGGCGCTATCGATGAAGGCGAACCGGGACTGCGCTCCTATCACGCGCATTTCTACGCAGCCTATGTCAGGGATCTCGACGGCAACAAGCTATGCGCCGTCTGCGAGAAGGCGGAAGAACCGCCCTTTGACTGAGCGGCTAGTTTCTTTTTCGCTAAGTTATTGATTGTGAATAAGAAAGTTTGGTGAGACCGTGTGCCGGCAAACATGCGTCTGGCGCATCGTTCCTGACGTTATCAGATGCTTCGAAAAAAACTTATTCATTTTCAATGGCTTGGACGAGGCGCTCTCTCTTGCTACCCGCCAGTTCTGGAGGCCCTAACTCTCTTTTTCTCTTCTCACATCAAGAAAAGAGGAAATCCAGTGACGCAACCATGTGGCAAAATATGCCCTAAGTCATTGATTATGAATAAGCGACGGCGGGATCATAACTGCCGGTCTGGCGCTAAATAGCCAATCCTAATGTGCGCTATGAGAATTTAAGGTTGAAACACGCCCGAGATTGTATCGTCCGGTTACCACTACTGGCTTCAAGATCTTGCACGCGAGGTTAGTTTTTTGTTAATTCGTAAAATCCAAAGTTGTGTTATCGAGTATTTTGCATTTCAGTCGCTCACGCATGATGCCGCAAGCCCTTCCGTGTTGAGAATTCCGATGGAGGAAGTTCTGGCACCAGAGGAACGATAATGACCGCGATCTCTTCAGCGAACCACGCGGCACTGCTCATCCTGCAGCAGACGAACGCATCCTTGCTTCCCAACAAACAGCAAGCCGGGAAATCGGCTGCCGACAGTATCGCAGCCATCGCTAACGGCGTTTCCAGTCAAACAAGCGCCGTAAAGACCCAGGCCTCATCGACAATCAACAGCGCGTTGCTCGACGTCAAAGAGAGCAACGACGGGATTGTGTCGAGCGCGCTCGATTTCCTGGATTCGGACGACTTCAAAACCAGCGATGCCGGTGTTACCGACGTCATCAAGAAGCTCATCAATGACGATGGGGACAAATTTGCCTCGCTGGTTAAAGCCGAAAAGGCGAAGAATCCCAGCATCAGCGATGACAATGCGATGGCCAACGCCATTCAGCGCCTGATCCGGGACAACAGATCCAAGTTCGGTGACGGCGAATTCGTGATCGGCTTCAAGCTTGGAAACGGTGGCAAGATCATCTCGAACATCGAAGACAAGAATGGAAACAGCACCAGTAATACCCTTATGGCAGGATTGCAGGCGGCCCATTCCGCGGTGATCGAGGCGGCGGAGGTCATCAACAGCTCGGATGGAACCGATACCGACGCCTTGAAGGCGGCATCCGCAGCTCTGAACAACAGCAATTTTGGCAAAGCCACGAACGACTTGGGGGCTTGGATCGACAAGTGGCGGGGTGCGTTTGGCTTTTGAGGCCGGCTACAATTCCGATACCTACGAAGAGGCCCAGATCAAACGTGGATCTGGGCCTTTTGCCTTATTTGACCGGCTGCTGCTCGGCTGCGATCGTCGCGGGTGCCAGGTGCTTGGCGCGGTGGCCGGAGACGGAAGCGCCGGCATCCTTGGCCATGCGGGCAAAGGGGATGGTGGCAAGCACCGTCAGGCCGGCAATCACGAAGAAAGCGATGTGGAAATCGATCACCTGCAGCTCGGCTCCCCGGAAATAGATGGAGGTTTCCAGGATCGAGGCGGCAAGGGCAACACCGAGCGCCAGGCTGATCTGCTGCATCACCGAGGCCATGGATGTCGCCTGGCTTGCCTGCGCATCGTCGATATCTGCAAAGGCCAGCGCATTGACGCCGGTGAACATGAAGGAGCGGGAGAAGCCGCCAAGCAGCAGCACACCGATGATGACAAGATGTGGCGTCTCCGGCGTGAAGAGGCCGGTCACAGCGGTCACGACCGTCGTCACCGCACCGGCGCAGAGAAGCGTGGTGCGGAAGCCGATCGCCTTATAGACGCGCCGAGCGATGAACTTCGTGGTGATGGCCCCGATCGCGCCGGCAAACGTAATGAGGCCCGATTGAAAGGGCGTAAGGCCAAATCCGAGCTGCAGCATCAGCGGCGTCAGAAATGGCATGGCGCCAACACAGATGCGAAACAATGTGCCGCCGCTCGTCGAAGCGCGGAAGGTCGAATTCTTGAACAGGTTGAGGTCGAGGATCGGCGTCGGGTAGCGCCTGGCGTGGCGCACATAGAGCACGCCGCAGATGATGCCGATGGCGGTGGCCGTAATACCGATGATCGGCGGCAGGGCCGGAAGGCTGACGACCGACAGGCCGAAGACGACGCCTGCAGCCGCAAGGCTGGTCAGGATAAAACCATTGAAATCGAGCTTCGGCGGGGCTGTCGCCTCTATTTCCGGCAGGTAGATTGTCGCAAGCCACACGCCGATGATGCCGACAGGCACGTTGATCAGGAAGATCCAGTGCCAGCTGAAATAGGTGGTGATGAAGCCGCCAAGCGGCGGGCCGGCAAGCGGGCCGACGAGGGCCGGGATCGTCAGCAGTGCCATGGCTGAGACCAGTTCGCTCTTCTGCGTCGTCCGTACCAGCACGAGGCGTCCAACGGGCGTCATCATCGCGCCGCCCATGCCCTGCAGGAAGCGCGCAAAGACAAATTCGATGAGATTGGAGGAGAAGGCACAGAAGATGGAGCCGACGACGAAAACACAGATCGCCAGCCGGAATATATTCTTTGCGCCGAACCGGTCCGCCATCCAGCCGCTGATCGGAATGAACACTGCAAGCGCCACCATATAAGAGGTCAGCGCCAGTTTCAGCGTGATCGGTCCGACATGCAGATCGGCCGCAATCGCCGGCAAGGCCGTTGCGATTACAGTCGAGTCCATCTGTTCCATGAAGAGAGCAACGGCAAGGATCAGCGGGACGATGCGGTTCATAGGCGAATGCCTTGATGGATGCGGATGGGGCTTGGGAAGCCCGTGCTGTGTAGTCCCAGTTATGGGCTGTGCCAATCCCTCAATCGGTTTCCATTACACGTTTGGATCACGACTGCGTGAGACGACTTGCCCGACACTTTCGCCTCTCAAGATTGACATATGCTTACCCGGCCGGGGCCAGAAATCCTGTATCAATCCGGCTGGAATATCGGGGGTCGTGCGGCGACGCACCGCACAGTGTCGAGGATGGATATATGACGATTTTTCATGGAATAAAGCGACGCGCGCTTTTTGCCGCAGGCCTCGGTCTGCTCGCCGCGCCGGTCATCCTGAGAGGAACGGCCTATGCGGCCGCAACTGGAGAAACAGGCAATATGGAAGTTACCCCGCAGCCGCAGATCAATCAGTTCAAGCTCGGCTCCTTCAAGTTCACTGCCGTCCGCGACGGTTTCAACGTGCTCGAAAAGCCCTATGAGACCTTCGGTTCCAACCAGGACCCGCAAACCGTCCAGGCGCTTCTCGCCGCCAATTTCCTGCCGACCGACAAGTTCGCAAACAGCTATGCACCCGCGGTAGTCGATACGGGTTCCGACGTCATCGTCGTCGATACCGGCTTCGGTGCGGCCGGCCGCGAACGCGGCTTGGGCCATTTCACCGCCGGGCTGAAGGCGGCAGGTTATTCACCTGACGACGTCACCGTCGTGGCCCTGACGCACCTGCACGGGGACCATATTGGCGGTCTGATGGAAGGTGGTGCTCCGGCCTTCAAGAATGCCCGCTATGTCATCGGCCAGGCCGAATACGATTTCTGGTCGGATAAGGCGCGGGAAGGCACGCCTGCCGAAGGCGGCCACAAGGCGGTGCTCGCCAATGTCGTGCCGCTCGCCGAAAAGGCGACCTTCGTCAAGGAAGGTGATACGATCGCGCCCGGTCTGACCGCGATGCTCGCAACCGGCCATACGCCCGGCCACATGGTCTTTCATGTCGAATCCGAGGGCAAGCGGCTGGTCATGACGGGTGATACGGCAAACCATTACATCCTGTCGCTGCAGCGTCCGGACTGGGAGGTGCGTTTCGACATGGACAAGGCGCAGGCGGCCGCAACCCGCAAGAAGGTGTTCGACATGATCGCCACCGAGAAGATCGCCTTCCTTGGCTACCACATGCCGTTCCCGTCAGTCGGTTTTGTCGAAAAGCAGGAGACCGGTTACCGCTTCGTGCCGAAGACCTATCAGTTCGACATTTGAACGAGACGCATGGCTGCCATACCAAGCCCGGCCACGTGCCGGGCTTTTTTGCTATTTCCTTCCTGTCATAGACGTGTTACCAGCCCTCGCCAACTTCCATAAACTCATGCACACCGCCGGTGCGGACGATTCGTACCGGGTGGAACGCATTTTTCTTTCTTGAAGGAATTTGGCCATGGCTCGCATCATTGAAACGCCAACCGGACTCGACGCACTCACCTTCGATGACGTGCTGCTGCAACCCGGTCATTCCGAAGTCCTGCCGGGTCAGACGAGTGTCGCAACGCGCCTCGCACCCGACTTCGAGCTGAATATCCCGATCATATCAGCAGCGATGGACACGGTCACCGAAGGCCGTCTGGCGATTGCGATGGCGCAGGCCGGCGGCCTTGGGGTCATTCATAAGAACCTCACTCCCGTTGAGCAGGCCGAGCAGGTTCGTCAGGTCAAGAAGTTCGAAAGCGGCATGGTCGTCAATCCCGTGACCATCGGCCCGGACGCTACGCTCGCCGATGCCCTAGCGCTGATGAAGATGCACGGCATCTCCGGCATCCCGGTTGTCGAGAAATCCGGCCGCCTCGTCGGCATCGTCACCAACCGCGACGTCCGCTTTGCATCCGACCCGACCCAGAAGATCTACGAACTCATGACCCATCAGAATCTGGTGACGGTCAAGGAAAACGTAGATCAGCAGGAGGCCAAGCGCCTGCTGCACTCTCACCGCATCGAGAAGCTGCTGGTCGTCGATGGTGAGGGCCGTTGCGTCGGCCTGATCACCGTCAAGGATATCGAAAAGGCACAACTGAACCCGAACGCCTCCAAGGATGCGCAGGGCCGCCTGCGTGCTGCCGCTGCCGTCGGCGTCGGTGACGATGGTTTCGAGCGTGCCGAACGGCTGATCGATGCCGGCGTCGACCTGCTCGTCGTCGATACGGCCCATGGTCATTCGGCTCGCGTTCTGGAAGCCGTTGCCCGCGTCAAGAAGCTCTCCAACTCCGTTCGCATCATGGCCGGCAATGTCGCGACCTATGACGGCACCAAGGCGCTGATCGATTCCGGCGCTGACGCCGTCAAGGTCGGTATTGGTCCGGGCTCGATCTGCACGACGCGTGTCGTCGCCGGCGTCGGTGTTCCGCAGCTTGCTGCGATCATGTCGGCGGTCGAGGCGGCGAATGCGCAGGGCATTCCGGTCATCGCCGATGGCGGCATCAAGTTCTCGGGCGACGTGGCCAAGGCCATCGCGTCCGGTGCATCCGCCGTCATGATCGGCTCGCTGCTTGCCGGTACCGATGAAAGCCCCGGCGAAGTCTATCTCTACCAGGGCCGCTCCTTCAAAGCCTATCGCGGCATGGGCTCCGTCGGTGCCATGGCGCGTGGTTCGGCAGACCGCTACTTCCAGGCGGAAGTGCGCGACACGCTGAAGCTCGTGCCTGAGGGCATCGAGGGACAGGTGCCATACAAGGGCCCGGTCTCCGGCGTCCTGCATCAGCTCGCGGGCGGCCTCAAGGCTGCCATGGGCTATGTCGGCGGCAAGGACATCAAGGAGTTCCAGGAGCGCGCCACCTTCGTGCGTATCTCCAGCGCCGGCCTGCGCGAAAGTCATCCGCATGATGTGACGATCACCCGCGAAAGCCCGAACTATCCGGGCGTCGGCGTCTGATAATGAAGGCGGGCAGCTCGATTCCGCTCTGGATCATCGCGCTGCTCGCAGCCCTCTGCCTCATCGTCCTCGGCTGGACCACCTTCGGCTACACCGTGCCCTTCCAGCATGAGACGGGGCAGGCGGTGCTCGATACCTATTTTGTAGGCTATGACGAGTCCGCCGTCTTCCATATGCAGACGCTGCTCGATCAGAACGTGACGGCAAGCCGCATTCTCCGAGCCATGTATTTCGGCCCGGAGCTGATCTTTCCGGCTCTGCTGACAGCCCTTCTATTCCTGATTTTCCTGCGGCTCGGCCCGATCGAGACATGGCGCGGCCGGCAAGCGCCCCGCCTGCTCGGCCGGATTACTTATGTCCTGCCCTTCATTTACGGCTTCGCCGATTACGCAGAAAACATCTCAAGCCTTGTTGCCTTCAGCGACAGTGTTGCGGCAGGCTTTGCCGCGCAGATCCTGCCGTGGATGACGAAGCTGAAATTCGCAAGCCTTGCGATCTGCGCCATTCTGATCGCGAGAGGCGCAATTCTCCACCAAACGCGCGAAAACTGAATGCTTGCAGCAGTTCCTTTTGCGCAATTCCGGACGCAAAACCGCTGCACACTTTTGCTGGAATTGCTTATCGCGGCCAGCGCCACACCGGCTGTGAAAGCTTTGACGCGAGGAAATCTCCGAGTGCTTCCACCTTCGCCGGCCGGGCACGCGCTGACGGCGTAACGAAATAAAGGGCGCCCTTTGGCAAGGTCCAGTCCGTCAGGATCGCCTTCAGGCGTCCGTCGCTCAGGTATTCGTAAGCCATGAATTCCGGCAGTTCGACGATGCCGAGACCGCGCAATGCCATCGGGATCAACGCCTCCGAATTGGTTGCCCTCAGCGGTCCGGTCGGCACCACGATCTCCTCTTCCCCCGCCTTGTTGCTGAAGCGCCAGACATCCTGCCGCGGCCGGTAGGCGTAACCGAGGCAATGATGGGCCGCGAGGTCTCGCGGGTGCCGTGGACAGCCGTATCTTTCGAGATAGGAGGGGGCTGCGAGAATGAACGGCGCGACAGGTGTCAGCCTCTTCGCCACGAGGGAGGAATCGGGCAGCACCGCGATACGCAGTGCCGCATCGAAGCCTTCGCCCACGAGATCGACCACGGCATCACTCATATGCATGTCGATGGAGATATCGGGATAGAGTTCGAAGAAGTCAGGCAGGATCGGCGCCAGCCATTGCCGCCCGAAGACCATCGGTACGGCGAGACGGATCAGCCCGCGGGGCTGGCTGGAAAGTTCGCGCGCCGCATTCTCGGCCGCTTCCGCCTCCGCATAGAGGCGTTGGGCGCGGTCGACGAGCCGCAGCCCGAAATCGGTGAGTGCCAGCTGCCGGGAAGTGCGGTTGAAGAGCCGCGCACCGAGCCGGTCCTCCAGCCGGCTGACCGCCCGCGACACCGTCGGTACGGAAACGCCGAGCGTCTTGGCCGCGCGGGCGAAGGAGCGCTCCTCCGCCACTTTGGCGAACATGGCGAGGCCCTCGAAATCCGGAAAACCCATCATTTCATTCCTGCAATGATATCTTTCATTTCTTTCTATTCAGAAACAAAAGGCCCGTCCACATCTTCAGTTCAGTCGAACAGAACAGGAGACGACGACAATGAACCAGACACTGAATGGGACACGGAGACTGAACGGAAAGATCGCGGTCATCACAGGCGCCACGTCGGGCATCGGCCTTGCCACCGCAAAGCGCTTCGCAACGGAAGGCGCACGCCTCTTCATCACCGGCCGCCGCAAGGAGGTTCTTGATGCGGCTGTCGCCGAGATCGGCGGCAATGTCATCGGCATCCAGGCGGACTCGGCAAAGCTTGCCGATCTCGATCGCCTCTATCAGCAGGTGAAGGCAGAGGCCGGTCGCATCGACGTACTCTTCGTCAATGCCGGTGGCGGCTCGTTTGCGCCGCTCGGCGCAATCACCGAAGAACAGTATGACGATACCTTCGGTCGTAATGTGAAGGGCGTGCTGTTTACGGTGCAGAAGGCGCTGCCGCTGCTCGGACACGGTTCCTCTGTCATCCTGACCGGCTCCACGGCGGGGGTATCGGGCACGCCGGCCTTCAGCGTCTATGCCGCCTCCAAGGCAGCGATCCGCAACTTCTCCCGTAACTGGATCCTCGACCTGAAGGACCGCGGCATCCGCATCAACACGCTGAGCCCTGGTCCGACCGAAACGACAGGTCTCGTTGAACTTGCGGGCCAGGACAAGGCACAGCAGCAGGGCCTGCTGGACTATATGGCATCACAGGTTCCGATGGGTCGCGTCGGCCGCCCCGAAGAAATCGCCGCTGCGGCGCTCTTCCTCGCGTCAGAGGATTCGAGCTTCATCACCGGTGCCGAAATCTTCGTCGATGGCGGTATCGCTCAAGTCTGACCCTGAAGACGGCCCGCTCCACGGCGGGCCGTCATGGCTCTGGTATCTGTCCGGTCTTTCCGCTACTGCTCCCGCCGTCGCCGAAGTAAGAGGAATGATGATGACCGGCTTTGAGATGTTCTGGCCTCTGCTTGCCCACGTCCTGTTGGTCTACATCCTTTACGGAGTGCTTGGTCTGCGCCGTGGCAAGGCGGTTCGTGAGGGGCGGATGAAGAAATCCGGCTATCGCGAGAACCGTGACGAACCGCCCGAATGCCTTTTCGTCAAGAACAACCTCGCCAACCAGTTCGAGCTGCCGGTGCTCTTCTATGCCTGCAGCATTCTTCTTTATATCACCGAGGCGGATAATCTGGTGGCCGTCGTGCTTGCCTGGCTTTTCGTCGCCCTGCGGTATGTCCATGCCTATGTGCATATCACCAGCAACGATCTGCGCTATCGCAGCCCGCTTTTTGCCGCCGGTTTTGTCGTGCTGGGGGCCATGTGGGCCTGGCTTGCCGGCTGGATGCTGTTCTCCTGATCCGGGCGATTTCCTCCAGATAAGCCGGTAACACAGTTTTGTTCCTGCGTTACCGGCTGCTGACCTAAGTTCCCCCTTGCCGATTGGGCATGGGGTGGGAACTGAGGAGGACTGTTATGGAAAAGCCCGTCATTACGCAGGCAATGATCAATGCCTATGATGAATATACGCACCTGACGCTGGATCGCCGCAGCTTCATGGACAAGCTCACGAAGCTTGCCGGCACGGCAACCGCTGCCGCGGCAATCGCGCCGCTCTTGGCCGCCAACAAGGCAGCCGCCGAGGTCGTCGCTGAAAACGACGATCGCCTGACCGCTAAGGATATTACCTATCCCGGCAGCGGCGGCGACATGAAGGGTTATCTGGTGCAGCCGAAGAATGCGTCCGGCAAACTCGGCGCCGTCATCGTCATCCATGAGAACCGCGGCCTCAATCCGCATATCCGCGATGTCGCCCGCCGCATGGCGCTCGAAGGCTTCGTGGCGCTCGCGCCGGATTTCCTTTCGCCGCAGGGTGGCACACCTGAAAACGAGGATCAGGCGCGCGATATGTTCAGCAAGCTCGATGCGGCCACAACCGTCGCGAACGGCGAGGCGACCGTCGTCTACCTCTCCAAGCTCGAGGCTGCGAACGGCAATGTCGGCGCGATCGGCTTTTGCTGGGGCGGCGGCGCGGTCAACAACCTCGCGGTCAAGTCACCCGAGCTAAAGGCAGGCGTGGCCTATTACGGTGCACAGCCGCCGGCCTCTGACGTTCCCAACATCAAGGCGGCGCTGCTGCTCCACTATGCCGGCCTCGACGATCGCATCAATGCCGGCATCGACTCTTACAAGAAGGCGCTCGAGGAGAATGGTAAAAAATTTGAGATCTACGTCTATGAGGGGGTCAACCACGCCTTCAACAACGACACATCCGCTGCCCGCTATGACAAGGCGGCAGCCGATCTCGCCTGGGGCCGCACGGTCGAGTTTCTGAAGCAGAACCTCGCCTGACCCGGGCCTGGATAGTGCGCCGCAAGGCGAAAAAGGCAGGGTGACAAGTGCTCAGCCTGCCTTGCTGAATGAAGTGTTAAGAGTGTCTTTTACACAGGCCAAAACGGGGCGTAACGCCCCTTTGCCCCTGCGCTCTTGCCATTGCCTAAAATCCGACCATTTCCCTTTACGACGGATGAATACCTGCATGTCATATCCGCCCGACGCGCCGGTATGAGACATCATTTCCGCCGCTCAATAACGAGACAGATGGGAACCACATGGGCGCGGACATTTCGGATCGTATTGCTCTTCGCAGGAAGCCGAAACAGGAGCGAAGCATCCAGCGGCTGGATCTCATCCTCAACGCGGCAGCCACCATCATCGCCGAAAAGGGCGTCAGCGCCATGCGGATGACCGAACTTGCCGTCGCCGCAAAAGTTCCGATCGGTTCGGTCTATCAGTATTTCCCGGAAAAGGCGGCGATCGTCAAAGCGCTGTTCGACCGCCATGCGCAGGCGATCCAGCAGAAGACGGCGGAGATGTTCGCGGATGTTCGATCCCTCGATGAAGCGCTCGACCTGATCTCGGCGATGATCGACTGGTATTATGCCGAATACCGCAACGATGCCGCCTATCTCGGCGTCTGGATGGGCACGGAGACAGATCAGGATCTCCTGCGCCTGAACATCGAGCATAGCGGCCAGGTCGCCGAGATCTTCCAGGAGGCCGTGCGCCGTCTGGCGCCGGAATTCTGCGATGAGCAGATGAAAGCGCGCACTTACCTTTTCAGCCACCTGATCGGCGCGGCGATCCGCCTTGCGGTCTTGAGCGAGGATGGCTTTGGCGAGCGCATTCTCGATGAGTGGAAGCGCGTGGTCCGCGCTTCCCTATTTGCTCCGACCTCCGCTTCGGCAGCTTGAGACGACCTACCAGCTCGGCATCATGCTCGCCGCCGCCTTGAGCCGCGGATAGTGACGGGCGTAGCCTGTCTTCCCATCCTGCTCCAGCCCATCTTCGATGACGGTCGGCGTGATATTGTCGAGGCAGGCGGTGATATGTGCCGTAATCGCGTTCATCAGCGACAATGAAACGCCGGGCCGCTTCATGATGCCGATCTGCACTGGCGGCAGCGCCGGGAAGCCGTCTGCCTGGCTCAAGACCTTCATGCCTGTCCGAAGTGCTGATTCCGGCATGACCGAGACCGCCATGCCGGCGAGCACCGCGGAGGCGACCACGGTGCAGGACCAGCTGGTGAACAGAACCTGATATTCGCGCCCGACGGCATCGAGCGCCGAGCAGGCGAGCTGGCGCCACTGGCAGTCGCGCCGGCCGACGGCAAGCGGCACCGGCGCATCGTCGCGGATCGGATGGTTGGCCGAGCTCACCCAGCAGAGCGGCTCTGTCCGCACCACATCCGAAATGCGCTCGCGCGGATTGTGGGTCACAAGTGCGATATCGAGCTCGCCCTTGTGCATGCGTTCGGCAAGGTCGACCGAAGGTTCGCAGACGATATAGAGCTCGACATTCGGATGTGTCTTGGCAAAGCGGCCGATGATCTCGGGCATATAGCGATCGGCATAATCATCGGGCGTGCCGATGCGCAACGTGCCTTCCAGCCTGTTGTCGTCGAAGGCGGCGATCGCCTCATTGTTCAGGCGGATGATGCGGCGCGCGTAATTGAGCAGCTTTTCGCCTTCGACCGTCAGCCGGTTGCCGCGGCCGTCCTTGATGAAGAGCTGCTTGCCGATGCGTTCTTCCAGGCGCCGCATCTGCATGGAGACGGCGGACTGTGTCTTGTAGACCTTGTCGGCCGCCTTGGTGAAGCTGCCGGAGTCCACGATTGCGATGAAAGTCTGCAATTGGTCGATATCAAGCGGCGCCGACATGATCTTGTCCATCCATAAAGATCTCTGATGTTAATCATTAGAAACATTCGTTGGACTGATCAATAGGTCTTTGGCATCTTCGGGATGCAAATCAAGCAAAGTGAAGGACAGACACCCTGCCTGTCCAGCCTGTGACCAGCTGACCCTTCCTGCACGACCTCGCAGGCGGGGCGGGCTGTTCTGCGCCCCGAAGAAAGGAGAGTTCGATGCGCACTCATGAACAGACACTAGAACTCGACTGCGGCAAGCTCGCCCCGACGTTCATGCAGCGTCTTATGGCTGGCCTTGCGCCGCTGGCAACCGCCCTTCGCATTGTGCGCAATCGCTCGCAGGTGAATGGGCTGCACGATCTCGATGATTATCAACTGCAGGATATCGGCCTGACGCGGGCCGATGTGACCTCTGCATTTCTCGCTTCGACCTTCTTTGAAGATCCGTCGGAGCATCTGACGCAGGCGGCCAAGCGCCGCTGGCGTATTGCGGTCATGCGCCCCTACAGGGACTGAACGCACGCGTTTCCCCGCAGGGTGATAGCCAATAGCCCTGCTGCTTAACCCGGTGATCGGCTTTCCCAAGCCATCTCCGGGTTTTTTTATTTCTTGGCGGCGGGAGCGGGATCTTCGGGGGAGGGCGCGGATTTGGGCCGATAGGCCTCGAAGATGGCTTCAAGGTTCTTCTGATAGCTTTTCTGCACTTCGAGACCGCTGTCGAACATGGCGTTCAGCATCTCAGTATAGCTGTCGCCGGCTTTCGGTTCTTCCTTCGGCGGCTCCGGAGCCTTCGCTGTCGGTTGCTGGAAACCGGCCATCATTTCCTGGAATGCCTTGGCAAAGGGGTTGTCGAGGAAAGGATTGGCAGGCTGCGGCGCCGCTTCCGGTTTCGGCACGCTGAACATCAGCTGCATGGCCTGTGTGAACGGATTATCGAAAATGCTGGGCTCGGGTGCTGCCTTCGGCTTCGGCGCAAAACCGGTGCTCTCAAGCCATTGCTGGATCGTCTCGCCCATGGCGGTATTGACGAAGGGATTGACCGGTGTCGCCATCTGCCCCATCGATTGCTTAAACAACCCGCCCATCAGCGTGCCCGCCATGACCGGCAGCATCTGCTTGTAGATTTCCTGGCCGATGCCGGTCATCTGCGCCGCCTGCGCGGCAATGGCGCGCGAGACCTCTTTGGAGCCGAAAAGCTGGGCGAGGATATTGTTGCCGTCGGAAATGCCTTCAGGGGTAAAGGCCCTGTTCATGTCCTCGAAATATTTGGCATAATTGCCCGACGCCACGGCCTGCATAAGGCCGACGAAATCATAGGGGTTGCTGGTGCTGCGCTTGAGGCCGGCGGAAAAGGCCGGCGTCAGTGCGGCCATCGCCTTTGTTGCCTGTTCCTGCGCGAGGTTGAACTGCTTGGCAACGGCGTCCATCGCCGCCCCGTTCTGCGCCTGCATCATCATGTCGAAGAGTGGCAGCATGAAAGTCCCTTTCCCGGAATAGCGGCGCATATTCGCGCCACTATAGCTCGAAATGGGATTGTGCAAACGGCTTTTTGGAAGGGGCGGCTTGCCTCTTAGTATTGATATTCCTGGAAGACCGGCTCGACCGAGTCGTTCCAGCGGCCGTGATAGAGCGCCAGCAGATCCTCTGCGAGCGTCGCCTTCTTGGCCAGAACCTCGTCGAGTGGTGCCAGGAAGATGCTCTCGTCGACGCCGTCGCCATTCAGCCTGTTGCGTGCTTTCAGGCCGGCGCGGGAAATATTGACGACCTCGCGCGCCGTGTCGATCAGCGCATGTCCGCGGAACTCGGCCTTGAGACCTTCTTCCGGCACCGCGTTGCGCAGCGTATTCACTTCTGCAAAACCCCAGTCCTTGGTCAGTTCGTCGGCGGCCTGGAGAGCGGCGTCATCATAGAGCAGGCCGACCCAGAAGGCCGGTAGGGCACAGATGCGCCGCCACGGCCCGCCATCCGCGCCGCGCATTTCCAGGAAGCGCTTCAGGCGCACATCCGGGAAGAGCGTCGAAAGATGATTCGTCCAGTCGCCCATCGTCGGCTCATAGGCGGCGATCTCGCCTTTCAGCGCGCCGTTCATGAACTGGCGGAATGTGACGTGGGTCGCCCTGTGATAGTGCCCGTCGCGCATGACGAAATACATGGGTACGTCGAGCGCCCATTCGGCATAATCCTTGAAGCCGAAATCGTCGCGGAAGGTGAAGTCCAGGAGGCCGCTGCGCCTGTTGTCCACGTCGCGCCAGACATCGCCGCGCCAGGAGAGCATGCCGTTCGGCTTGCCTTCGGTGAAGGGAGAGGAAGCGAAGAGCGCGGTCGCCAGCGATTGCAGCTTCATCGAGACGCGCATCTTGCGGCGCATATCGTCTTCCGAGGAGAAATCGAGGTTCACCTGGATCGTACAGGTGCGATACATCATGTCGAGACCACGGGTGCCCACGTCGGGCATGTAGCTGGTCATGATTTCGTAGCGCGACTTCGGCATATGCGGGGTTTCCGCATAGGTCCATTTCGGGCTGCCGCCGATGCCGAGGAAACCGATGCCCATGGGCTCTGCGATCTCGCGCACCTGCGCCAGATGCTGGTTGGATTCCTTGCAGGTCTGGTGAATGTTTTCAAGCGGTGCGCCCGAGAGCTCGAACTGGCCGCCGGGCTCGATCGAGATGGCGCCCATGCCGCTCTGCTCGCCAAGACCGATGATATTGTCGCCGTCCGTGATCGGCTCCCAGCCGCTCTTGGCCTGCAGGCCCTTCAGCAGCGCCGAAATGCTGGCTTCGCCGAAATAGGGAACCGGGCTGTTGTCTTTGCGGAAGAAGACGAACTTCTCATGTTCCGTGCCGATGCGGAACCGGTCCTTCGGCTTATTGCCGGCGGCAAGATAGTCGGTCAGCTCCTGAACCGAAGAGATCGGCGTCTGGTCGGTGGTGTCGCGAGCCATGAAAGTACCTGTATTCGGGAAGGCGCCGGGGCCGGGGCAATTGGAAGGGTGATTAGTGCCCAAGCCAGCTAAGTTGCAAGTGAAATTGTTTCAACAGGTCATCAAAAAAATAGCAGCACTTTCCTTTCAATCGGCCTCCGGCGGTTAATTCCAGTCGCCGATGGCAGCCTGTATCACTGCCATAGCCGCGACCGCTGCCGTGTCGGCGCGCAGGATGCGCGGCCCGAGGGGGATAGCGGTCACGAAATCGAGGCTGTGCAGGCGCGTTCGTTCCTCCTCCGAAAAGCCGCCTTCAGGGCCGACCAGCAGCGCAATCTTCCGTTCAGTCACTTTAGAAAGCAGCGGCAGCGGGTTCTGCCCTGCGTCGCCCTCATCGCAATAGATGATGCGCCGGTCCGCAGGCCAGCGGTCGAGCAGATCGGCAAGCCGCACGGGCTCGGCCACATCGGGAATGCCCAGGATGCCGCACTGTTCCGCCGCTTCGATGACATTGGCGCGGATCTTGTCGAGATTGGTGATCTTGCCTTGCACATGCTGGGTCATGACCGGCTGCAAAAAACCGGCGCCCATTTCCACCGCCTTCTGCACCAGATAATCCATGCGACCGACCTTCAGCGGCGCAAAGAGATAGTGCAGGTCGGATGGGGCAGGCTGCAGCCTGGTCTCTTCCGTCGCCGTGAGCAGGATGCGCTTGCGGGTGGGGAAGGTGAGGCTCGCCTTCCATTCGCCGTCGCGGCCGTTGAAGAGCAGAATTTCCGCACCCTCTTCCATGCGCAGGACATTGGCGAGATAGTTGAACTGCTCCGAATTGGCCTCGACGGCGGCACCTGTTGACAAGGGAGCATTGATGAAAAGCCGCTGCATGCGGAAATTGGCGCGCATCTTAAGACCCTGACTCACATGAAGAGCGCGAACATAGCCCAATAAATCACCGCCGCAAGCGCGGCCGAGACCGGCACTGTAATGACCCACGCCCCGACGATCGTCATGAAATGCGACCGGCGAACCAGATAACGCCGTCGGGCTTCATGAACGTTCGGCTCCGGTTCGTCGATCTCGAAGCTTTCAGTCTTGCGGCGTATGAATTCGATACGGCGCTTCGAATTGCGCGTGTACCACTCGCGGAAAAAGCCGACGCCGAACACCGAGCCGACGGCGATATGGGTGGTGCTCACCGGCAGGCCGAGCCAGGAGGCGACGATGACCGTGAAGGCGGTCGAGAGCGCTACACAATAGGCGCGCGTCGGATTGAGCTTGGTGATCTCCTCACCGACGAGCCGGATAAGGCGCGGCCCGAAAAGCAAAAGGCCGACCGAGATTCCAAAGGCGCCGATCAGCATCACCCAGAGCGGCGGGTGGCCGATCATGCTGTTGTCGGCAATACCGGCAGAGTGAACGATCGCCGAAAGCGGACCGACCGCATTGGAGACATCGTTTGCGCCATGCGCGAAAGAGAGCAGGGCGGCCGAACCGATCAGCGGAAAGTGGAACAGTGTGCGAAGCGAGCTGTTGCGGTTTTCGAGATTCTCTGCCTGCCGCAAGACGACCGGCCGCACCACGAGCCAGCTGACGAGACCGATCCCGATGCCGATCAGGAGGATCGTCAGCGACGAGTATCGGCCCCGCGGCGCGAGCTGCAGCACCATATAGGCCATGAAACCGCCGGCCATCACGGCGATCATGATGGGAACCCATTGCCTGGCGGCGGCGATCTTGTCCTCGCGATAGAGGATGAGGGTCTTGACCAGATAGAGGAGCCCCGCGGCGACCAGCCCGCCGATCAACGGCGAGGTTATCCAGCTCGCGGTGATTTCCAGCATGACCCGCCAATTGACCGGCTCGAATCCGACCGCTCCCACGCCGGCACCGATCACAGCACCGACGATCGCATGCGTCGTCGAAACCGGCGCATTCATCCAGGTGGCGAGGTTGATCCAGAGTGCGGCAGCCGTGAGCGCCGCCATCATGATCCAGCCGAGTGTTGCCGGCGGGACCTGAACCGTATCGACTATACTGGACGAAATTGTCTTGACGACCTCGCCGCCGGCAATCGTCGCGCCCAGCACCTCGAAGATCGCGGCGATGATGAGCGCCTGTTTCATGGTGATGGCGCGTGCACCAACCGCTGCGCCGACATTGTTGGTCACGTCATTGGCGCCGATATTCATCGCCATGTAGGCGGCAAGTGCTGCAGCCGCAATCACCAGCACCGCGCCGGGCCTGTCAAACACATAGACACCGGCAAAAAGCATCGCCAGGCCGAGAAAGATCAAGCCAAGCCCGGGCGCCACCAGCCGTCGCGAGACATATTTGGCCGCATCCTCGACATGGGTGACCTTGTCGAGATCCTTATCAAGCGTGCGTTTCGTAAGGACGGCGTTGCGTTGCGGCATTCTGTTTCCTGGCTAAGTCCTGCTTTTGCGCCGCCTTTTCTAGCGGCACAAGATGGCAAGACTTATTCCGCCGGAATTTGTTTCGGAATGCCGCCAGAAAGTTTTTCAGCCATGCGCCGTTTAAAGGCGAGGAACAGGTTACGCAGTTCGGGTTCCTGGACGCGCTTGACCGCTTCGTCGCAGGAAACCCACTCGACGGTCCGCTCGCCCTTTTCTTTGAAATTCTTCGCCACACCAGTCACTTCGAGGGCATAGACCTGGACCTTGCAGGTCACCTTCATGCCGTCGCGCAAAACTTTGGGGTAGGTATAGTCGCCGAGCGTTTCGGTCTCCACCGTGCCGCGTACGCCAGCCTCTTCCAGGGCTTCCTGTGCCGCAACTTCATAGGCACATTTGCGGTTCATCGGCCAGCCCTTGGGGATCACCCAGCGCCCGGTATCGCGGCTGGTCATCAGCAGAACTTCGAGCTCACCCGTCTTCTTTTTGACCCGGTAACAGAGCGCAGCATATTGCTGTCGCGGCGGACGCCGAAACATGAGTTGCACATCAGAAGCCAGGCGGGCAAGAAGGGTCAATTGTCGGGTCACCTTTACGTTCGTTAGGCTGAGTCGTTATTATATTAGTATGATATGAAAAGCTTGCGCGATCCATACGTGCAAAACGAACCGAAAAACTATTTTATCCACTGTACATAGGAAAAATCGAGACCAGGCAGGTTCGGAAATCTCGCCATTTCCTGTCCCGAATGCGTCGTTTTGCACAGCTGTACAATATGGCCCGACCTTGCTTTTCATTCAATGGCGAGATCTTCTGATCCATCGTGATTTTCTACAATGTGGTAACCATGCGACTCCCACCCCTCAACGCGATCCGCGCCTTTGAAGCTGTCTGTCGTCACTGTAGCATTTTGAAGGCGGCCGAAGAGCTGGGCGTGGTGCGCGGCGCCGTGCGCCAGCAGATATCGACGCTCGAAGATCACCTCGCCAGCAAGCTCTTCGTGCGTGACGGCCGCAGGCTGGTTCCGACCGAGAAGGCAAGCGCCTTTGCCGAGGCTGCCGGTGCTGCCCTGACCATATTGAAACGCGCCGCCGATGAATTCGAAGAGGCGGGCAGGCAGCGCATCCGCCTTGGCGTGCCGTCGGCTTTCGCCATCTGGTGGCTGATGCCGCGAGCGGCCGACATGCAGGCAAGCCTTGGCAATATCGAGATCGATATCGTGCCGATGACGGTAGTCGAACCCTTGTCGCAACATCCGGATTTCGACGCCGTGATCATGGGCGGCGAGATCAGATCTTCTGCCGGTATCACCGAAACACGCTTCATGGAGGATGAATTCGGCCCGGTTGCAACGCCCGCAATGGCCGGCAGACTTGCAGGCGACGCCGCGGCCTTGGCGGAAGCAAACATCCTTGTCAGCCGCAGCGCGCCGAAACTCTGGACAGAATGGTTTGCAGAAAGCGGTACGCCCCCTGTTGCCTTTTCCCGTCTTCGAGAATTTGAGGATCTTCTTCTGGCAGTGGGCGCTGCCCGTGCGGGCCTCGGCGTTGCGCTGGCGCCGAAAGCTTCGATCGAGGACGATCTCGCCCGCGGCATTCTGGCCGCCCCTTACGGCTTCATCCGCCGGCCGGCTGGTTACAGCCTCTGCTGCCGGACATCGGATGCGAAACGGCCGGCCTTCGCAGCGCTCCGCAACTGGCTGCGGCGCTCGGGCGGCGCGTCCTGAAAGGGCAGTTTTTCTGCCCTTTCATCAGAAATATCTCCATGCCCGCCCTATCTTTGCCTCGCTAGAACAGACAGGAACGAAAGGGCATGAGATGGAAAAACCTGCGACACGCATAGACTGGATCGGGAATAGCTGCCGCCTGCTGAAGGCAACGGCTACGGAATTCGAAAAGACGCGCCCCTTTGCCGGCCTTTCGATCGGCACCGGCATCCATCTGGAACCGAAGACGGTCGCTCTGCTGATGACCCTGCGGGCCGGTGGGGCGCGCCTGATCTGCACCGGCAACCTGAACAGTACACAGCCGGCAACCGTGGAATTCCTGCGCGCGCAGGGCATCACTGTCTTCGCAACCCAGACGACCGATCCCGTCGCCCATCACCGGAGCCTTGAAGCCGTCGTTGCCGAAAAGCCCGATCTCTTGCTGGACAATGGTGGTGATCTCTTCGCGATCGCAGCCGAGAGGCCCTACGCCAATCTGCTCGGCGGCACGGAAGAAACGACCTCCGGCCGAACCCGCCTGCTGCCGATGCGCGACCGGCTCGCCATGCCGATCCTCGTCATCAACGACAGCCCGATCAAGCAATTCGCCGAAAACAGGCATGCCGTCGGCCAGAGCCTGTTCGAAAGCTACATGCGCTTCACCAACCGCTCCACCAATGGCAAGCGTGTGACCGTCTTCGGTTACGGCGCCTGCGGCAAGGGCACGGCGGCCGCCTTCCGCAACGCCTTCTCGACGGTAAGCGTCGTCGATATCGATCCTGTTACCAGCCTGGAGGCGCATCTGGACGGCTTCATCACGCCGCTCCGCGAACAGGCGATCCGCTCGGCGGACGTGATCGCCACCGTCACGGGTTTTCCCGGCATCGTCACTGTCACCGATCTGCCGCTGATCAAGGACGGTGCGATCCTCATGAACGGGGGGCATTTCCCGCATGAGATCGATGTCGCAGCCTTCCGCAGCCATCCCGATGTCGTTGATATCGATCGGTACGAGGCCGATTTTATCGAGACCTTCCACCTGAAGGACGGTCGGTCCTTCCACGTGCTCGGCGGCGGTCATATGGCCAATCTCGCCGGCCCACGCCCGCTCGGCAACTCTGTCGAATCCATGGACCTCGGCTTCACCCTGCAGGCCCGCTGCCTGGAGCGGGTCGCAAAGCGCAGTGTCGGCGCCGAATCCTGCATCGTGCCGGTGCCCGCGGATATCGACGCAATGGTCGCGAGCGCCTATCTCGATCTGGCGCGCTAAAGCAATTCAGCAAAAGTGTATAGCGGTTTTGCGTGTGGAATTGCGTAAGCAAGAAAGCAATTCCAGTAAAAGTGCGTAGCGATTTTGCGTCCGCAATTGCGGGAAACGAACGGACAGAGCGTCAGATTTCCACGACGACCTTGCCTTCGGCCTGACGGCTTTCGAGCAGCCGATAGGCTTCTCCCACGTCTGCGAGCGAAAACTGCCGCGGATCGAGATTTGGCATCATCATTCCGGCTTCGACACGCTGTGCGACCTGCTTGAGGACTTCGCCATGGTGGGCGCGGTCTTCGCCGGTCAGCAGCGGTGCCAGCGTGAAGACGCCGGAATAGCTGGCGCCCTTGAAGGAAAGCGGCGCCAGCGAATGCGTGCCCCAGCCGAGGTTGCTGACAACATGGCCGAACTTGGCGACGGCCTGGAAGGCAGCATCGAGGCCCCTTCCGCCGATCGTATCGTAGACGATGTCGAATCCTTTCCCGTCGGTATATCGGGCGACAAAATCTTCAGTCGTCTCCTTCGTATAGTCGATCGGCGTTGCACCAATACTGAGGATGTATGCGGCCTTCGAACTGCTATCGACGGCATAGACCTCGGCACCGGCAGCGACTGCCATCTGCACAGCGATATGGCCGACGCCGCCACCACCACCGATGACCAGCACCTTCTGCCCGGCCTTCACCTGAGTGCGTTCTTCCAGACCTTCCCAGGCGGTGATGGCGATCAACGGCAGGGCGGCCGCCTGGCGCAGGGTGAGATTGCGCGGCTTCAAGGCAACGAGATCGGCATCGACGGCGGCAAATTCCGCCAGCGATCCCTGCAACCCGCCGACACCACCCGTCATGCCATAGATTTCGTCACCGACGCGAAAACTGGTCACGCCAGGGCCGACCGCCTCGACGATCCCTGCCATGTCGATGCCGAGAATGGCAGGCAGGGGATGGCGTGCATGGGCGGCCTCGCCGGCCCGGATCTTCGTATCCAGCGGATTGAGCGCAGTGGCCTTGATGCGTACGAGAATCTGACCGGCTTCCGCGACGGGCTTTGCAATGTCGGCAATGGTGAATTCGGCATTCTGCGCTTCGACAAGCGCTGCTTTCATGCTGCTCATGGAACTTCTCCTTGATCTGTTGGACGCAGAATGCCGCATTGAATTCTGAATGAAAATCAAAGATAACGCATGTAGATCATGCATTTTTGTTTGAGGCTAAACCCTTGGAATGGAGCGATCTCAAACTCTTTCTCGCCATCGCGCGGCTCGGAACGCTGGGTGCTGCCGCCCGCAGCCTCGGCTTGACGCAGCCGACCATGGGCCGGCGGCTGCGTGCACTCGAAGTCTCGCTCGGCCAGACGCTCTTTCAGCGTACCGCCGATGGTTTCATCCTGACGGATGAGGGTACGACCGTCTTTGCCCATGCAGAACGTATGGAAGAGGAAGCGCTCGGCCTGGAGCGCGAGCTTGCCGGCCAGAACAAGCAGCTCGACGGCCTGCTGCGCCTGTCCTCGTCCGACTGGTTCGGCGCGCATGTGCTTTCACCGGTCTTGGCGGAGTTCTCGGCCGCCTATCCGAAAGTCGTCATCGAACTCCTGACCGACAGCCGCCTCATGAGCCTCGCGCGCCGCGAGGCCGATATCGTCTTCCGCATCGCCCCATTCACCGAGACGGAGGTCATATCCCGCAAGCTGCTGCATATCGATTACCGCCTCTATATCCGCCGCGGCCTGCCACATCCCGAGGCCGGTGATGGGGCCGGCGCCCGGCTCGTCACCATGGATGAGGCCTTCGGCGGCATGCCCGATGTCGGCTGGCTGAAGCGTCTGCTGCCGAGGGCTGATATCGCCATGCGCAGCAATAACAGAGATGTGCAGGCGACCCTCTGCGCCAACGGCGCCGGCCTTGCCGTCCTGCCGTGCCCGCTCGGCGATGCCATCCCAGCCATCGAGCCCGTCGATCTCGGCGAAGCGCCGCCCGGCCGCGATACCTGGGTCGGCTATCATCGCGATATGAGACGGCTGGCGCGGCTTCGGGCGCTGCTCGATCTCGTCATCGAGCAGCTGGCGGATTAGTCGCCTGCTCGCCCGGCCTCAGCGCTCCCAATAGGGAACCGGGCCGTAGAGCTCGGCCAGAAAATCGATGAACAACCGAACCTTGGCCGGCAGAAACTGCCGGCTTGGGTAGACCGCCGAGAGCGTAACGTTGTGCGAACCCTCGTAGGCCGGCAGCACCTGCACGAGCTTGCCGTTCTTCAGCTCTTCGCCGATGTCCCAGGTGGAACGCAGCGCAATGCCGAGGCCGGCAATGACTGTTTCGCGGATCACCTCACTGGAATTGGTGATCAGCATGCCTTCGGGCCGCAGGCTGAAGGCCCCATCCGGCCCGTCCAGCCGCCAGACATCATTGTTATGGGCCGGCAGACAGCGGTGCTGCTTCAATTCTTCGATATGTTTGGGCATGCCATGGGCAGCGACATAATCGGGCGAGGCGCAGAGCACTCGGCGCACAGGCGCCAGCCGACGGGCGACAAGGCTGGAATCGGTCAGCTCCGCGATCCGGATGGCGAGATCGAAGCCGCCGCCGACGATATCGCTGAACTCGTCGGTCAGCACCAGATTGATCGCCAGCTCCGGATGGGCTTCCATGAAAGCCTTGAGATGCGGGGCGATATGCATGCGGCCGAAGGAGGTGGGCGCCGAGATCTTAAGCGTGCCGTGCATCTGCGCCGAACGCCCGGAAATATAGAATTCCGCCTCCTCGAGCCCTGCCAGGATGCCGAGAACGCGATCGTAAAAACCCTGGCCGGATTCGGTGAGCGAAATCTGCCGTGTCGTGCGCTGCAGGAGCCGTGTGCCGAGCCGGTCCTCCAGCCGCTTGATGCGCTTGGAGACGACGGCAGGGGAAAAGCCGAGCGCGCGGCCGGCGAGCGACATGCTGCCGGTTGAAACGACCTTGGCAAAGATTTCGAGATCACCCAGATTGGTCATAAGCTTTTATAACTTTTTCCCTTTTGGCATAAGTGCTTAACATTTGCGCCGGTTTCGGGAAAGTGCTAAGCCGAAAGAACCGGTTACAAGGAGGATTTGTCACTGGTTTCCGTCATGTTGGCCGAGGGAGAACGCCATGTCCGACGCCATTTCGTTCCTCGCTCCGCGCCCCGACGTTCTTGCGCGCCGCAAGGAAATTGTTGCCGATCTCGTCGATCTCCTGCCGCCGGAATGCCTGATCCACGAAGCGCGCGAACTCGTGCCCTTCGAGACCGATGCATTCGTATCCTACCGCCGCCTGCCGCTCGCCGTTGCCTTGCCGCGCTCGACCGCGGAGGTGGCAGCCATCATGAAATACTGTCATCGCTACGGCATTCCGGTCGTCCCTCGTGGAGCCGGCACCTCGCTTTCGGGCGGCGCCATCCCGCAGGAAGATGCCGTCGTGCTCGGCCTGTCGAAGATGAACCGCATCCTGGAGATCGACTTCGCCAATCGCTGCGCCGTGGTTCAGGCCGGGGTCACCAATCTCAACATTTCCGAAGCCGTCTCGGCGGACGGTTTCTTCTATGCGCCCGACCCGAGCTCGCAGCTGGCCTGCACGATCGGCGGCAATATCGGCATGAATTCCGGTGGTGCGCATTGTCTGAAATATGGTGTCACGACCAACAACCTGCTCGGCGTCAAGATGGTGCTGACCGACGGCACGGTGATCGAGCTCGGCGGCAAGGCTCTGGACGCGGCGGGCTACGATCTGCTCGGCCTCGTCTGCGGTCATGAGGGCCAGCTCGGTATCGTCACCGAAGCGACGGTACGCCTGATCGCCAAGCCGGAAGGCGCCCGGCCGGTGCTTTTCGGTTTCGAAAGCTCCGAGGAGGCAGGCCGCTGTGTCGCCGACGTCATCGCCGCCGGCATCATTCCCGTCGCCATCGAATTCATGGACAAGCCGGCGATCGAGATTTGCGAAGCCTTCGCCCATGCCGGCTACCCGCTTGATGTCGGCGCGCTCCTGATCGTCGAGGTCGAGGGATCGGAAGCGGAAATGGACGATATGCTGAAAAGCATCGTCGACATCGCCCGCAAACACTGCGTCAAGACGGTGCGCGAATGCCAGTCGGCAACCGAGGCGGCGCTGATCTGGAAAGGGCGCAAGTCCGCCTTCGGCGCCACCGGCCGCATTGCCGATTACATCTGCATGGATGGTACCGTGCCGCTGAGCCAGCTTTCGCATGTGCTGCAGCGGACGTCCGAGATCGTCGCCGGTTACGGCCTGCGCGTTGCCAATGTCTTCCATGCCGGCGACGGCAACATGCACCCACTGATCCTCTTCAATGCCAATGACCCCGAGGATGCCGCCAAGGCCGAAGCGGCCGGCGACGATATCCTGAAGCTCTGCGTCGACGCCGGCGGCTGCCTGACCGGCGAGCATGGCGTCGGCATCGAGAAACGCGATCTGATGCGTCATCAATATTCCGAGGCCGATCTTGCCCAGCAGATGGCGGCGCGCGCCGCCTTCGATCCGCAATGGCTGCTGAACCCTTCCAAGGTCTTCCCGCTCGAGGGGCGTCCTACCGCATGATCGATCTGGTGCCTGCAAGCGAAGAAGAAGCCGCAGCAATCATCCGCGCGCATGCGCAAGAGAGTCGTGCGCTCGCCATCAGCGGCGGCGATACGCGTTCTGGTTTCGGTAATGCGGTCGACGCGGAGGATCGCCTGCGCTCGACTGGCCTGTCCGGCATCGTCTCCTACAATCCCGGTGAGATGGTGATGACAGCAAAGGCGGGTACACCAATCGCCGAAGTCGAGGCGGCCCTTGCCGAAAACAACCAGATGCTGGCTTTCGAACCCATGGATCATCGCGCCGTGATGGGCACCTCGGGCGAACCGACGATCGGCGGCGTCTTTGCCGCCAATGTCTCCGGCCCGCGCCGCTTCGTGGCGGGGGCTGCTCGTGACAGCCTGCTCGGCATCCGCTTCGTCAACGGTAAAGGCGAGATCATCAAGGCAGGTGGCCGCGTGATGAAAAATGTCACGGGCCTCGATCTGGTCAAGCTGCTCGCCGGCTCGCACGGAACGCTCGGCTTCCTGACCGAGGTGACTTTCCGTGTGCCGCCGCGTGCGAAGACGGAGGAGACTGTCGTCATCTCCGGTCTCAACGATGCCGAGGCCGCAAATGCTATGGCAGCGGCCATGGCTTTGCCGGTGGAGGCCTCGGGTGCTGCTCACCTGCCTTTGACGGTGACCTGGAAATTTATCGGCGGCAACCTGCCCGAGGGCGAGGCGACGGTGCTGCGCATCGAAGGCCTACCCGGCTCGGTGGAATCGCGCGTGGCAAAGCTTCTGTCGGCGATGGCGCCCTTCGGGCAGGTCGCGAGCCTGGATCGGGCCGCCAGCCGCCAGCTCTGGCAGGAAGTCCGCGATGTGGCGCCCTATGCCGATGGCACCGCCCGACCTGTTTGGCGTGCTTCGGTCGCACCGGGCATTGGCCATCAGCTTGTTGCGGCCCTGCGGCTGGAAGCCGGTGTCGATGCTTTCTACGATTGGCAGGGTGGTCTAGTCTGGACGCGCATGGAAGCCGATCCGGAAGCTGATCTGGTCCGCCGCTTCATCAAGGCGCTCGGTGGCGGCCATGCGACGCTCATCCGCGCCTCGGCTCAGGCAAGAGCGGCGACGTCAGCCTTCCATCCCGAGGAAGACGCAGTGGCACTGCTTTCGCGCCGCGTGAAAGAAAAGTTCGATCCGTCGGGGATCTTCAACCCGGGGAAGATGGCGGGACACTGAAATGCAGACCAACTTCACCCTTGCCCAGCTTGCCGATCCGCATGTGGCCGAATCCGAGCAGATCCTGCGCAAATGCGTCCACTGCGGCTTTTGCACCGCCACCTGTCCAACCTATGTTACGCTCGGCAACGAACTCGACAGCCCGCGCGGTCGCATCTATCTCATCAAGGACATGCTGGAAAACGGTCGCGCGGCGGATACGCAGGTCGTCACCCATATCGACCGCTGTCTCTCCTGCCTTGCCTGCACCACGACCTGTCCTTCCGGCGTCGACTATATGCATCTCGTCGACCATGCCCGGGTTCACATCGAAAAGACCTATAAGCGGCCGTTCATGAACCGGCTGACGCGCGCCATTCTGGCGGCGGTGCTGCCCTATCCCGGCCGTTTTCGTGCAGCACTTGCGCTTGCGCGCATCGGTCGTCCCTTTGCCGGCTTGATGCGCGGGGCAGCACTGAAGCCGTTTGCAGCCATGCTGGCGCTTGCGCCATCAAGCATTCCGGCGCCGTCGCCTTTTGCCCGGCCTGGCCGGCATGAGCCGCAGGCCGAACGCCGCGGCCGCGTCGCGATCCTCACCGGCTGCGCCCAGCCCGTTCTCGATCCCGCCATCAACGAGGCGACCATCCGGCTGCTGACACGATTGGGCGTGGAGGTGGTTGTCCCCGAGGGCGAGGCCTGCTGCGGCGCTCTCGTCCATCATATGGGGCGCGAAGAGCAGGCTCTCGCCTCGGCCCGTGTCAATGTCGATGTCTGGACCCGCGAGATCGAGGCTGGCGGCCTCGACGCGATCATCATCACCGCCTCCGGCTGCGGCACGACCATCAAGGACTATGGCCACATGCTGCGCCTTGACCCGGCCTATGCCGGCAAGGCGGCGCAGGTTTCTGCCCTTGCCAAGGACGTCACAGAATATCTGGCCGGCCTCGATCTGCCCGCCCACATGCCGAAAGGCATCACCGTTGCCTATCACTCAGCCTGTTCCATGCAGCATGGGCAGAAGATCACCATGGCGCCAAAGCATCTGCTCAAGGCGGCAGGTTTTACCGTTCGCGATCCGGCCGAGGGCCATCTCTGCTGCGGCTCGGCCGGCACCTACAACATCCTGCAGCCGGATATTTCCGCTACCCTCAAGGCCCGCAAGGTCAAGAATATCGAGGCGACCAAGGCCACTATCATCGCCACCGGCAATATCGGCTGTATCACCCAGATCGGTTCAGGCATGGCCACGCCGATCCTGCACACCGTCGAGCTTCTGGACTGGGCTTATGGCGGTGCTGTGCCTGAAAAATTAAGGGATTTGCCGCTAGCCTGAGAGCATCGATTCATTGGCCGATCTCAAGGGCCGATCTCAGGAGTTCTGGCTATGTGGCGTGGATTGACGGTGCTTGCCGTATTGCTCGGCGCGGCTGGTGCGGCGCGCGCCGACAGTCGCTATTTCTGTTCTGCAGACGACAAGGATGTGCGCTTCACGCTCGAAAGCGCTTTTGAAGATGGAGGCGGTCACAAGCTGATCCATTTCCGTGGCGCGCTGATGCTCAAGGACGCCAATAAATCCAAAAACTTCGGCAAGCGGATCCTCGAATCGAAGGATTTGACAAACCGCTGGTCGCGCGATGGCGATCTGCGCCTGGAAGTTTTCACGACGGACGGTACTGACGCTGAAAGCGAGTCTCTAGATCTCGCGGTTCTCGCCGGCGAGCACGGCAAGGCTTCGCCGAATTTCAGCGGCACTTATGCTTTGCGCATCGAAGGCAGCACAAGCTTCTTCGTCGTCGAAGGCAAGGTGAGCTGCGGCACCAAATAGTCCCGCAGCTCTATCTCTTTGTTTTTACATAATTCCGGACGCAAGACCGCTGTACGCTTTTGCTGGAATTGCTCCAGATTACCAGTGGTAGGAAATACCGACATTGACGGCGTTGGTGACGATGTTCGTCTTCAGGCGGTCGCCGCTGTCGATCGGAACGTCGACGCGCGAATAGGTGCCCTTGTATTCCACGAAGGTCGACCAGTTGTCGGTGACGCGGAAGTCGACGCCAGCCTGCGCCTGGAAAGTCACGCCGCCGAATTCATAGTCGAAGGTCGTGCCCTGCGGACGGGTGACTTCGACATGCGGAATGTTTACCCCGACACCGGCGCCGAGATAGGGGGTCCAGCGGCGGGCCGGGTCCTTGAAGCGATAGAGGCCGTTGACCGTCAGGAGGTTCAGGCCGTCGGTGAATTCGAAATGCGTCCAGCCCGGCGAACGTGCCATGGTCTCGTCATCGGCATAGACCTTGTCATGGGTATAGTCGAGCGACACGCCCCAGTTCGGCAGGTTGAAGTCGCCCAGCCACCAGGTGACGCGGCCGCCGTAATAGGGCGGGCTGCCGAACGACTTGCCCTCCCAGCCGGCGCTGAAGGAGGTGCCGTCGGAAACATCGACGTGGCTGTGCGGTGCCGTCTGGTAGCCGCCATAGATAGAAAATTCCAGATCTTCGGCCGAAGCCGTGCCAGCCACCGACGCAAGTACGGAAAACGTAATGCCTGCCAGAAGCATGGTGGAAAGACGCAATGCATATGCCATTGAATATCCCCGAAGTACCGAAAGGTGATCAGGTCAATTCTGTGGCAGAGTTCTGTGTCACAATCTTAACAAACATAAAGGCGCACGAGGTGCGCCTTTATTTTTTGTTGAAAGTGTGGCTCAACCGCCGAACATGGTGCGCAGGATATCGATGCCCTTGTCCTGGAAGGCGACATTGCCCTGCTTGTTGCCGGGGCCGACGACGATGACCTTGGTGCCGACGGAGACGCGGCTGTAAAGATGCGAGACGTCGTTATTCATCATGCGGATGCAGCCCGAGGACATGTTGAGGCCGATCGTCCAGGGCTGGTTCGTGCCGTGAATGCGGAAGATCGTGTCGCGGCCGCCCTTGTAGAGATACATGGCGCGCGCACCGAGCGGATTATCCGGGCCGCCGGGCTGAACGGCGGGAAGATTGTGACCTTCGCGGGCCTCGCGGGCGCGCATCTCAGCCGGCGGCGTCCAGCTCGGCCACTCGGCCATGCGGCCGACCGTCACGACACCCGACCAGCCGAAACCGTCGCGGCCGACGCCGATGCCGTAGCGCGTGGCGCGGTTATTGCCTTCGACGAGGTAGAGAAACTTGTTGTTGGTGTCGACGATAATGGTGCCGGGCTTTTCGCTGGTGGCAAGACGGACGACACGTTTGCGGAACTGTGGCTTGATCTCACGGGTCTGCTTGACGCCGCGCACGGCGTCCGTAGCCGTCATGACCGGTTCCGCGCTGACGGTCACAACTGTACAGGACAGCGCGACGGCAGCCGCCGCCGCGAGCCTAAAAAACTGCTTCATTTTCGATACCCTCTCCTTCAGACCGCGTAGAGGCTAGTCAAATCGGTTTGAATTTCAAGTCGGAGAGGTGAGGGACACGGTTTTTTGTTGTCAAGCGGGCGGCTGTTCTTGCCGTCCGCTGGCGTTATTTGGCCTTTACATCACGATGACGCGGGTGCCGATATTGACGCGATCATAAAGGTCGACCACGTCCTCGTTGCGCATGCGGATACAGCCGGAGGAGACGGCGCTGCCGATCGTCCAGGGCGCATTGGTGCCGTGAATGCGGTAGAGCGTGGAACCGAGATACATGGCGCGGGCGCCGAGCGGATTTTCCGGGCCGCCATCCATGCGGGCGGGAAGATAATGGCCCTTGGCGGCTTCGCGGCTCACCATTTCCGAGGGCGGCGTCCAATCCGGCCACTCCGCCTTGCGGGTGATCTTGTGGGCGCCTGCCCATTCGAAGCCGGGCTTGCCGACGCCGACGCCGTAGCGGCGGGCCTTGCCGCCATCCACGACGAGGTAGAGGAAGCGGTTGTTGGTGTCGATGATAAGCGTGCCGGGCCTTTCCTTCGTATCGTAATCGACGATCTGCGGCAGGAACTGCGGCTCGACCTGCCCACGGATGACGGGGACGCCGGGACGGATGGCCGACACGGTCTGCGGTGCCGGCTGCGGCGCGCGCTGGATGTACGTCCGGCGCTGGAAAAGGCCGCGCTGCTGTACGACGACCGGCCGCTGGTAGACGACGGGACGAACCGAACCGCCGCCGAGCTGGTTGATCCAGGGGGCGGTGAGATCGGGGCTCAACACCACGGGCGGACGGGAGGCGTAGCGGTCGTCTGCAAGGGCGGCCGTGGACAGAATGCCGAGCATGGTTGCGGCAAGGACAAGGGGTTTCATCATCGGACGAACTCTCTACAAATGACCGAAAATGCGCTGGCGGAATTGTCCGCCTGCGGTCATGCTGCCACCGCGTTCGCCAGCGAATGGTAAATACGGATTCATTAAAAGGCGACGGACGGAATAAACTTTTCGTCAGGGTTACCGTTCGGTTTGGAAAGAAGGTTTGCAAATGGTAAAGCCGGATTCACAGCCGCAAAACGAGAAGAAAATATGAGCGAAACCGGCATCATCATCGGCGAGGATGGCAAGAGCCGCTGCCACTGGCATGCGAATCTGCCCGACTACCTGCGCTACCACGATGAGGAGTGGGGCAGGCCGGTCACCGATGACATCAGGCTCTTCGAAAAGATCTGTCTCGAAGGCTTTCAGTCCGGTCTTTCCTGGCTGACGATCCTGCGCAAGCGCGAGAATTTCCGCGCCGCTTTCGCCGGCTTCGATTTCGAGAAGGTGGCGCGCTTCGGCGACGAGGATATCGCTCGCTGCCTTGCTGACGCCGGCATCATCCGCCATCGCGGCAAGATCGTATCGACGATCAACAATGCGCGTCGCGCAATCGATCTCAGGAGCGAATTCGGCACTCTCGCCCGCTACTTCTGGAACTATGAGCCGCGCCAGGAAGATCGGCCTGCCGTCGTCGACCGCCAGCATATCGTCGCCAATCCGACCACCGCCACGTCAGTCAGGATTTCCAAGGATTTGAAGAAGCGCGGCTGGACCTTTGTCGGACCGACCACAGTTTATGCCTTCATGCAGGCTATGGGTCTCGTCAACGATCATCTCGAGGGCTGCTTCTGTCGCGCTGAAGTGGAGGCAATGCGCGCAGCATTGGCGCGCCCATGAAGCCGCTTCTTGTGTTTGCCACAGCACTTTTCCTGTCCGCCTCCGCAGCCATTGCGCAGACGCCGCAACTCGACCCGGGCGAGAAAATCGAAAAGCTGCAGTTCCCCGCCGTGACCATGCAATTGAAGGGTTGGACCAAGTTCGGCAACAGCCACGTCTATACGCTGCCCGTGCGCGTCGGCCAGCATGTGAAGATCAGCTTCGAGACAAAGAGCAAATTCGCCTATCTCGCGATCTTCGATCTGTCGAAACCCGATGACGAAGCCTTTTTCGGGACGGACGAGGACGGCACCAGCTACGAGACGACCGTCAAGGAAAACGCTACCTGGCTGCTGCGCCCTTACTATTCCAAGGTCTCGCCGCGCCGCGGGCTGGGCGCGCCCTACAGCATCCTGATCGAACCGCTCGCCGCGGCTCCTCAGCCGGTGAAGCCGGCGCCTCAACAGGAGGAGCGGCCGTCGCTTTTTCCGAAGCGGTAATAACCGAGAGCAATTTTAGCAAAACTGTGCAGCGGTTTTGCGTCTGGAATTGCGTAAGGATGCTTTAGCCAAGCCCGTCGATCAGCCCGCGCAATTCGCCGAGATGGACAATCCTGCGGAAGCGCGGCGCGTCTTTCGGCTCCTCGACCCGCTCCAGGACCCAGGTGAGCTCGTGGGGCACGAAGACACCGTAGCTGCCGGCGGCAATGGCCGGCACGATATCGGACTTCAGCGAATTGCCAACCATCATCGCCCGCTCCGGCCCGTCGCCGACCTTGGAGAAGATGCGCCGATAGGTGACCGCCGTCTTGTCGGAGACGATCTCGACAGCATCGAAGTAGTCGCCAAGTCCGGACTGGGCGAGCTTGCGCTCCTGATCGAAGAGATCACCCTTGGTGATCACCACCAGCAGATATTTTCCGGCAAGCGTTTCCAGCGTGTCGCGCACGTGCGGCAGGGTTTCGACCGGATGGGACAGAAGGTCGCGTCCGGTATCGAGGATCTTGGCGATCACACTCGCGGGCACCTTGCCCTCGGTGATTTCGATCGCCGTTTCGATCATCGACAGCGTGAAGCCTTTGATGCCGAAACCATAATGGGCGAGGTTGCGTTTTTCGGCTTCGAGAAGCCGCTCGGAAATCTTCGCGCCCTCGGCGAAATCAGCGAGAAGCCGGGTAAAATGCTCTTCCGTCAGTCTGTAATAATGTTCGTTCTGCCAGAGTGTGTCATCGGCATCGAAACCGATCGTCGTCAATGGTCGGGCGGTCATATACACACCTCTAGAAATACGCCCTGTCGATATAGGCGGGCAATCTATTCCCAGCCTGTGTCGAGACAAGGGCGTCTCCACGGGGCCGTGTTCCGTTGAAAAACGCGGGCCGGCGACCTACATGAAAAGTGCCTCACCTTGCAGCCAGCCCCGGCTGTGCCTGTTACGCGCAGGCCAATAATCAAAAAATAGAGTTCAGCAGTCCGCAAGCCCCTATTGCGGCAGACACAAGGGAATTTCTCGACATGCGTTACAATCAACTCGGAAATACCGGACTTTTCGTATCTGAAATCTGCCTTGGAACCATGACATTCGGTGAGGCCAAGCAAGGCACCCCCTGGGGCGCCATTGCCGATGTCGACCAGAAGGCGGCCGATGAGATCGTCCAGCGTTCACTGGATGCCGGCGTCAATTTCATCGATACCGCAGACGTCTATTCGTTTGGTGAATCCGAGCGGCTGCTCGGCCAGGCACTGAAGAACCTTGGCGTGCCGCGCAAGGATGTCGTCATCGCCACCAAGGTCTATGGCGTTATGGGCGACAAGCCGAACGACCGCGGCGCCTCGCGCGGCCATATCATGGATTCCGTCGAGGCAAGCCTCAAGCGCTTGCAGACGGATCATATCGATCTCTACCAGATCCATGCCACCGATCCGGTCACGCCGATCGACGAGACGCTTCGCGCGCTCGACGATCTCGTCTCCCGCGGCCTGGTCCGCTACGTCGGCGTGTCCAACTGGCAGGCATGGCGCATCGCCAAGGCGCTCGGCATTTCCGAGCGTAAGGACTATGCCCGTTTTGAGACCGTCCAGGCCTATTATTCGATTGCCGGCCGTGACCTCGAACGTGATATCGTGCCGCTGCTGCAGGAAGAAAAGCTCGGCCTCATGGTCTGGTCGCCGCTCGCTGGCGGCCTGCTCTCGGGCAAGTATGGTCCGGGCGCACCGGGCAATGGTGAAGGCCGCCGCGCCAATTTCGACTTCCCGCCTGTCGACAAGGATCGGGCCTGGGCTTGTGTCGCCGTCATGCGCGAAATCGCCGAAAAGCATGGCGTCAGCGTCGCCACGGTGGCGCTTGCCTATATCCTCGCGAAGCCCTTCGTCACGACCGTCATCATCGGCGCCAAGCGCGTCGATCAGCTCGACCAGAACCTTGCTGCCGTCACGCTGAAGCTCGATGCAGAGGAGATCAAAAAACTCGATGAGGTCAGCGCCCTTGCTCCGGAATATCCGGGCTGGATGCTTTCCCGCCAGGCCGCCGGCCGCCGCCCGGTCGATTTCGAGCCCAAAGCCTGATCAAGCAAAGGACTGATTGAAGAGGGCCGCCGTTCCGACGGCGGCCCTTATTCTTTGCTGCCGACTTATTTGGCGTGCGCCTTCAGCCAGGCATTCATCTCGGCGATTTCAGCCTCCTGCGCCTTGACGACACTCTCGGCAAGTTTGCGGATTTCCGGATCCTTTCCGTACTGCAGCTCGATCTTTGCCATGTCGATCGCTCCCTGATGGTGAGGGATCATGCTGCGGACGAAATCCACATCGGTATCGCCGCTCAGTTTGATCATCATATCCTTGTGCATCCTGTCATTGGCCTCCGTGAAAGCCTGGCTGGATGGGCCGTGGCCGCCCATGTGCTTGGACATGTCCATGGTCGGCATATCCTCGGCAAAGGCCGGCGCAGCAAAGGCGATGCTGGCGGAAAGGGCGATGATTTTCAGAGACATGAGTATTCCTTCCTCTGTCTGACAATAGGGTCTGATGGCAGCGCATCGCTGCCGTTCTGCAAAAAGGGATCGTCAGACGAAGCGGGGAGGCGGCGCCTGTGGTGTGGGCCTGTTGTCCCTGAGCGCCCGGTCGAGCGCAGGAGACGGATAGGCGAAAACATGCTTGCCGCCATCGGCAAGCAGATCGGCCGGCGGCAGCACCATGCAGGCGGCGCAAAGCGGCATATGGGCAACGCCTGTGGAGCAAGGGTCTTTCGCAGAATCGGCCTTAGCCGCCATATCGGGCATGGCCATGCCCTCCATGTGATGATGCGTCACGCTGGCTTCGGCCTGAACCGCAGTGTTCATCGATGCGCAGGTTGGACAGCCTGCCCATGCGGATAGGGTGCTGTAGACCAGCCAGCCGAAAAACATCGTCATGAGAGCCAAAGCGCGCATGCGAGAAACATAGGCAAGCCCAGGCGAAAAGCCAAGCCGCTCACCAGGCAGCAATGACCTTGTGAACGATCTGGTAGTCACGGCTTTCTTCGCCAAACGGTGCGACGGGCCAGTCCCAGCCGGCCTTCGCCTCGGGCGGCGCCACGCCATGCAGCAGGTCGGCTTCCTCATGTACTTTGCCGGTCCGGTCGATGACCACGTAGGAGATATCGGTCACCAGGCAGGTGCGGCAGGGCTGCACTGCCAGCCCCTCGATATGCGCCGCTATCAGCCGCTCGACGGTATATTCAGGCATCCCGGATGGAGCCTCTGCTTCATATTGTCGTTTGACGCCCCGGCCGATCTGCGAGAGCAGGTTGGCGGAAACGACGAAATCGAGATAGGGCACGCTGCGCAGGAAGCCGAGCGGCTCGGGATCTTGTCCTACCTTGAGATCGTCATAGCCGGAGAGATCGCGTTCGATCAGCCGCACGTTCCGATAGCGCTTGCCACTCAGCCGCAGGCGCACGGATGCGAGATGCACGAGATCGACGAGCACCACCGTATCGAAGCTCTCAGCCAGATCCTCGATCGGCACGTCCCGGAGCAATCCGGAGCCGAGCACGACAGCGGTCCGCCGCTGCGACAGGCCTGATATCGCGGCGGAAATGGCCTTCTTGCTGTTGGCCTCATGGGCCGCCCATTCGCGGCTGCAGCGGCCGGCGCGCGACCACAGATTGACCGAATAGCGCACGAAGCGGCGGTGCGCGCTGCCCGTAAGCGCTGCTGTGGCGAGATACTGAAGCGCTTCCGCGATCATGGCTATATCCTGATATCGGGTCCTTTCCGCATCGATCCATTGATTCTGGTCGCCACATCAAGGCCCTTGCCCTTGCCGCTACCCGCCCAATCCGCTAGGAAACCGCCACTGTCACATATGTGGAATTTCCCCGAAATGAACGACAAGCAGAAGAAACCGCAAAAGCTCAGGGCCCGCCTTCCGCGCGGCTTCGTCGACCGCTCAGCAGCCGATCTCCGCGCCGTCAACGAAATGACCGCGAAGATCCGCGAGGTCTACGAGCATTATGGTTTCGATCCGGTCGAAACGCCGCTGCTTGAATATACCGATGCGCTCGGCAAGTTCCTGCCGGACAGCGACCGCCCGAACGAGGGCGTCTTCTCGCTGCAGGACGATGACGAGCAGTGGATGTCGCTGCGTTACGACCTGACGGCGCCGCTCGCCCGTCATGTCGCCGAGAATTTCAACGAGATCCAGCTTCCCTACCGCACCTATCGCGCCGGCTACGTTTTCCGCAACGAGAAGCCGGGTCCGGGCCGCTTCCGCCAGTTTATGCAGTTCGATGCCGATACTGTCGGCGCACCGGGCGTTCAGGCCGATGCCGAAATGTGCATGATGATGTCCGATACGCTGGAAGCTCTCGGCATCAAGCGCGGCGACTATGTCATCCGCGTCAACAACCGCAAGGTTCTGGACGGCGTGCTGGAAGCGATCGGCCTCGGCGGCGACGACAAGGCCGGCCAGCGCCTCAATGTGCTGCGCGCGATCGACAAGCTCGACAAGTTCGGCCCGGAAGGTGTGGCCCTGTTGCTCGGCCCCGGCCGCAAGGATGAATCCGGCGACTTCACCAAGGGTGCCGGCCTTGACCAGAGCCAGATCGAGAAGGTTCTCTTCTTCGTCGGCATCAAGGATTATGCTGAAAGTGCCGCCCAGCTGGCAGAGCTAGTCGCCGGCACCGGGAAGGGCGTCGAAGGCGTCGAGGAGCTGAATTTCATCGGCGCGCTCGTCACCAGCGCCGGCTATCAGTCCGACCGCATCAAGATCGATCCCTCTGTTGTCCGCGGCCTCGAATATTATACCGGTCCGGTCTATGAGGCTGAACTGCTCTTCGACGTCACCAATGAAAAGGGCGAAAAGGTTGTCTTCGGCTCCGTCGGCGGCGGCGGCCGCTATGACGGTCTCGTCTCCCGCTTCATGGGCCAGCCGGTGCCGGCCACTGGCTTCTCGATCGGCGTCTCGCGCCTGATGACGGCGCTGAAGAACCTCGGCAAGCTCGGCCAGCAGGATATTATCGAGCCGGTGCTGGTCACCGTCATGGACGGCGATGTCGGGGCGATGGGCCGCTACCAGCGCTTCACGCAGGAGCTTCGTGCCGCCGGCATCCGCGCCGAGATGTTCCAGGGCAACTGGAAGAAATTCGGCAATCAGCTGAAATATGCCGACCGCCGCGGTTGCCCGATCGCCATCATTCAGGGCGGTGACGAGCGTGCGCAGGGCGTCGTGCAGATCAAGGATCTGATCGAAGGCAAGCGCCTCTCCGGCGAGATCGAGGACAATACGACGTGGCGCGAGGCGCGCGTGGCACAGGAAACCGTTGCGGAAGCCGATCTGATCGCCAAGGTGAAGGAAATCCTCGCCGCCCAGGCGGAGGACCGGAAGAGGGCGGGCTGATATGGCCCTGATCAACCTTCCTGATTTCTCCGGCGAGCTTCTGGACGAATTTTCCGCCCGCAAGGCGGAGCGTATCGACACACCGGTCATCCAGCCGGCCGAACCCTTTCTCGATATCGCCGGCGAAGATCTTCGCCGGCGTATCTTCATGACGGAAAGCGAAACCGGCGCCAGCCTCTGCCTGCGCCCGGAATTCACCATCCCCGTGTGTCTCCGCCATATCGAGAGCGCAACGGGCACGCCGAAGCGCTATTCCTATCTCGGCGAAGTCTTCCGCCAGCGCCGCGACGGCAGCAACGAGTTCTATCAGGCCGGCATCGAAGATCTCGGCGATATCAATCTCGCCAGCGCTGATGCCCGCGCAATCGGCGATGCCGTCGGCATTCTCTCTCGCCTGCTACCAGGCCGGCAGCTCGCCGTCACGATCGGCGATCAGGCCGTATTCGAGGCCGTCGTGCAGGCTCTTGGCCTGCCGCTCGGTTGGCAGAAGCGGCTGATCCATGCCTTCGGCAATATGATCCAGCTTGAGAGCCTGCTGGCGGGTCTCGTGAGCCCGCAATTCGTCACCGGCCTCGACGATCATGTCGCAGGCCTTGTCGGCCTCGAGGATGAAACGGCGCTGATTTCCTATATCGACGAGACGATGCAGGCGACCGGCTATTCCACCAATGCCAGCCGCTCGCCGCAGGAGATCGCCCGGCGGCTCAAGGAAAAGCTCGTCCTCTCCGAGACCCGTCTCGATGATGCGGCCTTCCAGGTGCTGGAAAAGTTCCTGTCGCTCAACGTACCGCTGGTCAATGCTTCGGCAGCACTCTCGCATTTCGCCGACGCGGCGGGGCTGAAGCTCGGCAATGCGTTGGCCCGCTTCGATGGCCGTGTCGCTGCACTCTCCAATGCCGGCGTCGATCTCTCGCTCATCGAATACCGCGCCGCTTTCGGCCGCCCGCTTGATTATTATACCGGCCTCGTCTTCGAGGTGATGGTCGAGGGCTCGTCGGCGGTTCTGGCCGGTGGCGGTCGTTTCGACAGGCTGATGACCTTCCTCGGTGCCAAGGACCGTATTCCCGCCGTCGGTTTCTCCCTCTGGCTCGACCGTATCGAAACCGAAAGGGCAGCCGCATGACAATCACCATTGCGCTTCCCTCCAAGGGCCGCATGAAGGACGACTGCTCTGATATCTTCGAGCGCGCTGGCCTGAAAATTTATGCCGTCGGCAATGACCGCTCCTATCGCGGCCGCGTCGAAGGCTGGGACGATGTGGAAATCGCCTTCCTCTCGGCCTCGGAAATTTCCCGCGAACTCGGCAACGGCTCCATCGATTTCGGCGTCACCGGCGAAGACCTCGTGCGCGAGGGACTGGCGGAGGCCGACAAGCGGGTGGAGTTCTGTGCCCGGCTCGGCTTCGGCCATGCCGATGTCGTCGTCGCCGTGCCGGAAATCTGGCTGGATGTCGATACGATGGCCGATCTCGTCGACGTCGCTGCCGATTTCCGCGCCCGTCATGGCCGCCGTCTGGCAATCGCCACGAAATACTGGCGCCTGACCCAGCAGTTCTTCTCCAGCCAGCACGGCATCCAGCTCTATCGCATCGTCGAAAGCCTCGGTGCGACGGAAGGTGCTCCTGCCTCGGGCTCGGCCGATATCATCGTTGATATCACCTCTACCGGCTCCACACTGCGCGCCAATCACCTCAAGGTGCTCTCCGATGGCGTCATCCTGCGCTCGGAAGCCTGCCTCGTGCGCGCCCGCAAGGATGCCCATGCCGATACGCCCACGGTGACGGCGATCGTCGAGGCTGTCCGCTCGGTTCTCTGATCACGTTATTGAACATGCAAAACCCGCCGTCAGGAGAGACGGCGGGTTTTTGTGTTTGGGAGGAAATGGAATTAGCGGGCGGCAACGGCCTGCAGGCCGCGGCGTGCGTCGATCGAATAGGCACCGGCACCGACGGTGGCGAGCAGGATGTACGCGCCGGCCAGTGTGATGTTCTTCATGACCATGATCTGGTTGAGGATATTCACGAGTTCGGCGCCACTTGCGTAGGGCAGATGGAAGACAACGGCCGTGAAGACACAGAAGCCGGCGAGCAGCCAGCCGACAATACGGACCTGGAAGCCCGTGAGAACCGCAAGGCCGGCCAGCAGTTCGAAGAGGCCTGCGACATAGGCCAGGAGGGTTGCTGCCGGCAGGCCGGCCCCGGCGATCATGCCGGCAGTACCGGCAGCATCGGTCACCTTGCCGAAGCCGGCAAGGATGAACATGAAAGACAGAAGAATGCGGGCGAGAAGGATGAGGGCGTTATTCGTATTCGACATGAACGTTGCTCCGTTGAATGGCTCTTGAGGTCTTGATGCCCCGGCACCGTGTTGGACCTCGGATGCCCTCTATTTCGCCTTTTTCTGACGTTGGGGAAAGATAAACGTCAGCGGACAGTTTGTTCACTAATATGAAACGATCGGTTGGCTTGCCTTGCATGGCGGCTGTCTTTTATGGTCGCCGCCTCACCCAAGGAGAAACCGATGGCAGATCTTTCCGCATTTCCGATCACCAGCCGCTGGCCGGCGAAAAACCCCGACATTATCCAGCTTTTTTCGCTTCAGACGCCGAATGGCGTGAAGATTTCAGTGGCGCTGGAGGAGCTCGCTCTGCCCTATGAGCCCCATTATGTGTCCTTCGCGACGACGGATCAGAAGACGGCGGAATTCGTATCGCTGAACCCAAACGGCCGTATCCCCGCGATCGTAGATCCCAATGGCCCGGATGGAAAGCCGATCGGGCTCTTCGAATCCGGCGCCATCCTGCTCTATCTGGCGGAAAAGACCGGCAAGCTGATCCCGGCTGATGCCGCGGGCCGCTATGAAACCATCCAGTGGGTCTTTTTCCAGATGGCCGGCATTGGGCCGATGTTCGGCCAGTTTGGCCATTTCTACAAATTCGCCGCCGACAAGGTCGCCAACAATTCCTACCCGGTGGAGCGCTACCGCGACGAGGCCAAGCGCCTGCTGGGCGTGCTGGAAAGCCGCCTGCAGGGCCGCCAGTGGATCACGGGCGACGAATACACCATCGCCGACATCACCACCTTCCCGTGGATCCGCGGCGCCGATATCTTCTATGGCGGCCGTGAAGTGCTGGACTATGCGAAATTCCCCGCCGTCATGGACTGGCTGCAGCGCTGCATCGCCCGCCCGGCGAGCGAGAAGGGCCTCAACATTCCGGTCAAGCCGGCCTGAGCTTTGGCCTGATTTTGGATTGAACGTTAGGCCGGTCTTGGGTCGGCCTAACCTTGCCCATTCATCGCAGCTAGCGCGAGGCGCAATACTGCGCCCATCTGGACATGGCTGGCACCGCTGCCGCTCCCTTTGGACGAGGCGGATCTGTGAACGATGACAAGATCGAGCGTCGGCAGCACGATCAGATACTGACCACCCCATCCACTGGCGTAGAACATCGGCACGTGTGTCGCCATGCTGTCGCCCCCGGCGTGCGCTTCTGTGGCCCACCAGAGATAGCCATAACCATGCCCGGCGCCGACTTCCGAATGAATGGCGGTGCTGTCGCTGACCCAGCTTTCGAGAACGATCTGCTTGTCTCCCCAGCAGCCGGAACGCAGATAAAGCAGCCCAACCCGCGCAAGATCGCGGGCCGACATACTGATCTTATAGACCGGGTGCAATGATTGAGGACCATGCTGGAACCAGCCGTCTCCCGGCGCATAATCTTCCATCTGGAGCGGAAGGACGAGCCGCGACACGAAGGCGTCAAACAGATTTTGGTCTGTCGCGCGCTGGATGATCGTGCCGAGGACGTTGAAATCCCAGTTATTGTAGAACCAGTGCGTTCCCGGCGGATGGCTTCCTCTCGCCGGGCGTCCCTTCTCCGTGTCGTAGACCGAAGGCAGATAGACACCGGATCGGGCCATCAGCAGGTTCATGACGGTTGCCTGCCGCTCTGCCGGCGTCAGGGGCTCGGTGTCGTCAATATCAAGATCTGCGAGCGTCGCATTCGCGTTGATCCGGCCCTCGGCGATGAAGATGCCGTATAACACGTTGATCAGGCTTTTCCGCACCGAGGCGACGCTGGATTTGAGCGTAAGATCGCCCCACTGATAGACCAGCCGTCCCGCCTGGACGATCATGAATGCGGTGGATTCGCTCTCACTCAATCTAAGGGAAAGTGCGGCAAGGCCAGTCGGCGACCAGCCGGAACTTTCGCTGGCGGCATCCTCCCATCGTATCCCGGGAAAGATGTGACCCGCATCGGTCGGAGATGCGCTTTCCCTGCCCATGAGGCTCTCCGGATTGATCCTGTCGGCAGCACGAGGAGCAAGCCCACGTTTAAAGCGCGCTTACTGCCGGCTGGCGATCTGGCTGGCACCTTCCAGCTTGAAGCGCGGGAAGACGAAAACGCCGACCATGCTGCCGCTGTACTTTTCTTCCAGCCCGTTGGATTCGCCCATGCAGAAGAGCGGCTGGCGAAAGCCGTTCGGCATGATGATGGTCGTCGAAAAGCAGAAGGATGAGGAAAGCGTCGCAGCCTGCTCGAAGAGCTGCAGAACGTGGTTGCGGTCCTTGGGATCGTAACAGCGCACCAGGCTCAACAGGCCGCATTCCTGCGCCGAGAGACCGTGCAGCATCGCGCTCCACTCGCCGAGCCTGATGACTCCAGTCGAAAAGTCCCCGATCCAGCTTTCGGAGACGGAAAACTGCGCCAACATGTCGTGATTATGATTGTTGTAGTCCAGCGAGCCGGGCATCAAGGGTGCGGCAGCATTGGCTTTGGCGATCTTAAACAAGGCGTTCCCCAGTTTGGGTGTGGCTCCCCTGCCACACGCTCGGCAAACACAAAGAAACAGGATCACATAGCGCCAGGCATCATGCCTGTGCTTTCACCTTGCGGGAACAGCTGTTCGGCTGCGCATTTGATGGTCGCCGCTCGAATGTCTCCCGCAAGATTTAATCTCGTATGTTCGCGGAGACCTTCGGAATCCCGAATGTTCACGCATGGCCTTTGGCGTGTCCGTTCTCGTCTGTGGCGAGAATTGTTCCGGGGCGAACGTCAATTGCAGCGCGGATTTATAGGAGCTTTTGCGCAAACGGCAACGGCTTTTTCCGGGGCGTTAGGTTGACGTTATGATTGGATTTTGCCCGGATTGCGCGTTATCCGCTAGTTTTGTGTTCAAAAGTCTCATTTATGCGTTGTGGAAACGGTTTCACACACACCATCGCATGCGGTTTTCGTAACTTAGACAGCTCTGAGACCGAATTTCATTGAAGGGGAAAATGCGAAGTGCGCAAGCCTCGCGAAAGTTTCGGACCAAAAACCGCGCCTTAAGTCGTAGCTTAAGCCGCGGTTATTTTCGAATCGACTGAATAAAAAAGGGCGGCCCGAAGACCGCCCTTTCTATTCCGGAGACCGGAATGGATATCAGGGATGGCTTACGCCCATCACATCATGTCCATACCGCCAGTTCAGCGCGCTCGACGCGCTGAACCATCTTGGATGATGATGGGCGGTTTCGTGGACGATGCTGTGAAAGGCCGTTGGCCTATCACATCATGTCCATACCGCCCATGCCGCCCATGCCGCCTGGCATTGCCGGAGCGTCCTTCTTCGGCAGCTCGGCGATCATGGCTTCCGTGGTGATCAGCAGCGAAGCAACCGAAGCTGCGTTCTGCAGAGCCGTACGGACAACCTTGACCGGGTCGACGATGCCCATGGCGATCATGTCGCCATATTCGGACGTCTGGGCGTTGTAGCCGTAGTTGTCTTCGTTCTTGTCGAGGACCTTGCCGACAACGATCGAAGCTTCGTCACCAGCGTTTTCTGCGATCTGGCGGACCAGCGACTGCAGGGCGCGGCGAACGATGTTGACGCCGGCTTCCTGATCCTGGTTTTCACCCTTGGCCTTGATCTTCGTGGAGGAGCGCAGGAGAGCAATACCGCCGCCCGGGACGATACCTTCCTGAACAGCAGCGCGCGTCGCGTTGAGAGCGTCGTCGATGCGGTCCTTCTTTTCCTTCACTTCGACTTCCGTCGAACCGCCGACGCGGATGACGGCAACGCCGCCAGCGAGCTTGGCAAGACGTTCCTGCAGCTTTTCGCGGTCGTAGTCAGAGGTGGTTTCTTCGATCTGGGCCTTGATCTGGGCAACACGGCCTTCGATGTCGGACTTGGCGCCGGCGCCGTCGACGATCGTGGTGTTTTCCTTGGAGATCGAGACCTTCTTGGTGCGGCCGAGCATGTCGAGGGTGACAGACTCGAGCTTGATGCCGAGGTCTTCGGAGATGACAGTGCCGCCCGTGAGGATAGCGATGTCTTCCAGCATGGCCTTGCGGCGATCGCCGAAGCCCGGAGCCTTGACAGCGGCAATCTTCAGGCCGCCGCGCAGCTTGTTGACGACGAGGGTCGCAAGAGCTTCGCCTTCGACGTCTTCAGCGATGATGAGGAGCGGCTTGCCGGTCTGAACGACAGCTTCGAGAACCGGGAGCATGGACTGCAGGTTCGAGAGCTTCTTTTCGTGCAGCAGGATGAAGGCGTCTTCGAGGTCAGCAACCATCTTTTCCGGGTTGGTGACGAAGTACGGGCTCAGGTAGCCGCGGTCGAACTGCATGCCTTCGACGACTTCGAGCTCGGTTTCAGCGGTCTTGGCTTCTTCGACGGTGATAACACCTTCGTTGCCGACCTTCTGCATGGCTTCAGCAATGTCGAGACCGACCTGCTTGTCGCCGTTTGCGGAGATCGTGCCGACCTGGGCAACTTCTTCCGACGTGGAGATCTTCTTGGCCTTGGCCTGGAGATCCTTGACGACTTCAGCAACGGCGAGGTCGATGCCGCGCTTCAGGTCCATCGGGTTCATGCCGGCTGCAACGGCCTTGTTGCCTTCGCGAACGATGGCCTGTGCGAGAACCGTGGCGGTCGTGGTGCCGTCGCCGGCAATGTCGTTGGTCTTCGAAGCAACTTCGCGGACCATCTGGGCGCCCATGTTTTCGAACTTGTCTTCGAGTTCGATTTCCTTGGCGACAGAAACACCGTCCTTGGTGATGCGTGGAGCGCCGAAGGACTTGTCGATAACGACGTTGCGGCCCTTCGGACCAAGCGTGACCTTCACTGCGTCAGCGAGGACGTCGACGCCGCGCAGCATCTTTTCGCGCGCGCTGCGGCCGAACTTTACTTCTTTAGCTGCCATTTTGAGAACTCCTGAAAAGGGGTGTCAGCGATTTCGATGAAAGACAATCGGCCGATTAGCCGATAATGCCCATGATGTCGGCTTCCTTCATGATCAGAAGGTCTTCGCCGTCGATCTTGACTTCCGTGCCCGACCACTTGCCGAACAGAATGCGGTCGCCGGCCTTGACGTCCAGCGGAACGACCTTGCCGGATTCGTCACGAGCGCCGGAACCGACAGCGACGATTTCGCCTTCCTGCGGCTTTTCCTTGGCGGTGTCCGGGATGATGATGCCACCCTTGGTCTTCGCTTCGGATTCAACGCGACGGACGACGACGCGATCGTGAAGCGGGCGGAAATTGGTGCTTGCCATTGCTAATCCCTCGATCAAATGACATTCGCGGACCGGGTTGGTCCACAATGAAGGTGTTAGCACTCAACTCCCGTGAGTGCTACCGCCGTGCATTTAGGGATGGCTCCAGAAGGAGTCAAGAAGAGCCATCACGGATTTTTGTGCCGGAATTGTGGAGACAGGCGGGATTTGTCCGGCGTGGTTACCGAGCTTCGCTCACGTCCAGCTTTTGAACCTCCGGCGTTCTTCGCCTGACGCAGAAAATGCCTTGCCATTGAAGCCCGCCTTTGCAATGTCACCGGTGACTGAAAGCGAAGCAGGAAAGCGGAATGGCAAACCGGATTGCGAACTTCTCCGAAATCACCGATCGATACGATGCGGTGCTCTGCGATGTCTGGGGCGTCGTGCACAACGGCGTCGATCCCTTTCCGAAGGCCGGGGAAGCGCTCCAGGCCGCCCGTGCCGCTGGCCTCACTGTCGTTCTCATCACCAATTCGCCGCGCGTCTCCTGGCAGGTCGTCGAGCAGCTCCGCCAGATCGGCGTACCCGACGACGCCTATGATCGCATCGTCACCTCAGGCGATGTCACCCGCGCGCTGATTGCCGAAGGCCCACGGCAGGTCTTCCTGCTCGGCCCGGAGCGCGACAATCCGATCCTTGAAGGCCTCGATATCGAGCGCGCTGCCGCCGGCGACGCCACTTCCGTCGTCTGCACCGGCTTTTTCGACGACGAGACGCAGACGCCCGAGGACTACACGGACATGCTGCTGGATTTCAAAGCCCGCAACGTGCCGATGATCTGCGCCAATCCCGACCTCGTGGTCGAGCGCGGTCACCGCATCATTCCCTGCGCCGGCGCCATGGCCGCCTATTATGAGCAACTCGGAGGCTCCACCCGGATCGCAGGCAAGCCACACCGGCCGATCTATGAGGCCACACTTGCCGCTGCCCGCGAGGTCCGTGGTGATTTCCCTGTTAACCGTGTGCTGGCGATCGGCGACGGCATGCCGACGGATGTTCGCGGCGCCTTGAATTATGGCCTCGACCTTCTTTACATCAGCGGCGGTATTCACGCTAAGGAATATACGCTGCACGGTGAGACCGACGAGGCGATCCTGCACGCCTATCTCGAACGGGAAAAGGCAGCGCCGAAGTGGTGGATGCCGCGCCTCGCATAAGAGAATTGAAGCCGATGACCGTTTTCCACCGCAATGAAACCCGTGATCCGCTGCCCGAGCATTTGAAGGGCGGTGTCATCGCCATCGGCAATTTCGACGGCGTCCATCGCGGCCATCAATCGGTGCTGAACCGGGCTCTCGATATCGCAAAAGAGCGCGGTATCCCCGCCCTGGTACTGACCTTCGAGCCGCATCCGCGCACCGTCTTCAAGCCGGATGCGCCGGTCTTCCGCCTGACGCCCGCACCGTTCAAGGCGCGCATCCTGGAAGAGCTCGGCTTCAACGCGGTCATCGAATATCCCTTCGATTACGAGTTCTCGCAGCGCTCGGCGGAAGAGTTCATCCATTCCATCCTGAAGGACTGGCTTGGCGCGTCCGAGGTGGTGACCGGCTTCGATTTCCATTTCGGCCGCGGCCGCGAAGGTGGGCCTGCCTTCCTGATGGATGCCGGTAACAGGTATGGTTTCGGCGTCACACTGATCGACGCCTTCCGCGACGAGAATACCGATGTCGTCTCATCGAGCCATATCCGCGCGCTGCTGAAGGAAGGCGATGTCTCCTCGGTCGCCGCCATGCTCGGCTATCATTATACGGTCCAGTCGAAGGTCATCGACGGAGAGAAGCTCGGCCGCCAGCTCGGCTTCCCGACCGCCAACATGCAGTTGCCGCCGGAAGCGGAACTTGCAGCCGGCATTTACGCCGTTCGTTTCCGCCTCGAAAACGGCGGGCTCTATGATGCGGTGGCAAGCTACGGCCGGCGTCCAACGGTGACAGAAAACGGCGTGCCGTTGCTCGAAACCTATCTTTTCGATTTCAGCGGTGATCTCTACGGCCAGACCTGTTCGGTCTCCTTCTTCGGCTATCTGCGCCCCGAACTAAAATTCGATGGGCTCGATCCGCTCGTCGCGCAGATCAAGCGCGACGAGGAGGAGGCGAGGGCACTGCTGGCAGGAGTGAGACCGCTCGGCGAGCTCGACCGCAAGCTCTGTTTCGATTGACCTCAGGCCGTGCCGAGCGCGGGCTGTGATTTCCGGCGCGGCAAAGGCGGGAAAGCGAGTGCAATTGCCGCCGCACCGAGCCCGACCAGCGCGGAGCCGATGAAGAGCCACGAATAGTTGGCATAGGTATCGTAGATCCAGCCGCCGATCAGCGGGCCGAAGGCCATGCCGATGCTGGAGAGCATTGTCGCCGCCCCGAACACCGTGCCGATGACGCGCGGGCCGAAATATTCACGCGCCAGCACGGCATAGAGCGGCATCACCCCGCCATAGGCGCTGCCGAAGATGACGGCGAGCGCATAGAACTCCCCGAGCTTGCTGACGGCAAGATAGGTGGCAAGGGCCGCCGCCTGCACCAGCAGGCCTGCGATGATGACCGGCTTCACGCCGATCCGGTCGGCCAGCGTGCCATAGAGCAGACGCCCGCCGAGACCGGCAAGACCCTCGACACTGTAGATGCTGACGGCAGCCATCGGCGCAACGCCGCAGAACGTTGCGTAGCTCACCATATGGAAGATCGGTCCGGAATGGGCGGCACAGCAGGCGAAAAAGGTCAGCCCGAGCACGATGAACTGCGGGGAGCGGAAAACCTTCCACAGATTGGGGGCGCTGCCATCGGCTGACACTATGGCCTCATGCGCATCCTGCGGTGGCGACGGCCGCCGACGCACGAGAAGTGCTGCCGGTATCATCAGGATGAGCGCTCCGATACCGATGATCATCATCGCCGGGCGCCATTCATAGGTGGTGATCAGCCAGCGCGCGAAGGGCGAGATCGTCATCGGCGCAACACCCATGCCTGCCGAAACCAGCGAGACGGCAAGGCCGCGGTTCTCGTCGAACCACTCCGTCGTCGCGGCGATCATCGGCGCGAAAAAGGCACTGGCCGAAAGCCCGACCAGCACGCCGTAGGTCAGCTGGAACTGCAGAAGCGTTTCCGCGCGGCTGGCAAGCATCAGCGCCAGCCCGAGGATGACGGAGCCGATCAGCACCACCGGGCGCGGTCCGTATCGGTCGCTGGCAGCACCCCAGAAGAAGCCGCCTACGCCCATGACGATGAAATTCAGCGTCATGGCGCTGGCGATGCCGGCATGCGACCAGCCGGTCGCGTCGGCGATTGGTTGCTGGAAGATTGCGAGAGAAAACATGGCGCCGAGAGCAACGCACGTCATCAGTGCGCCGGCCGCGACGATTACCCAACGATAGGAACTGCTCATATCCACATCACTCCTTGCGGGCGGGTTTGATAGGCATGATGAATTTCCCATGCCTGCGAGTCAAAGACGTTCGGGCAACGGGGAATTCGACAGGGGTTTTGGGATTTTTTTGCATTGGGACCAGCAAAACTGCAGCCATCGCCTGTCCCAGGCGTTTGCCAAGCGATCGCCCGCGCATTGACCGTGCCCAGGCGTCGAAAGGCAATCTCGACATGGACAAGGGTTCTGGAACGGTGAGACAGTGAACGCCCTCGTTGCCGTCATCGTCAATCTGCCAGCGCCGGCACGGGGAGCTGCGAGAGCCTGAGCGTAGTTCCTGAATCTCGTTGGAGCGAAGCGGCAGGCATCCGGCCTGCGGCTTTTCGTGAGGCTGAGAGACTGAAATCCCTCTTCCTTTTCCGCTGAAAAGCGCCTATGAACCGGCGCAATGAGTAAATTCCGGCTGGCGCATTCGATACGAATTATCGGCCCGGTCTTCCGCGCGCGCTGAGCGGCCGGAAGGTCCGGGTTTTCGGCGCTTGGCTTGCGCGAGCGCTTTCCGTCACCACAGATTTCATATCCGCGTGCCCTTGTTCGGGCCGCCAGAAACGATTGTCACACATGACCGACACAGCCGAAAAGATCGATTACTCGAAGACCCTCTACCTGCCCGAGACGGATTTCCCCATGCGCGCCGGCCTGCCGCAGAAGGAGCCGGAACTCGTTGCCCGCTGGCAGCAGATGGACCTTTACAAGAAGCTGCGCGCCTCCGCCGCCGGCCGCGAAAAATTCGTCCTGCACGACGGCCCGCCCTATGCCAACGGCAACATCCATATCGGCCACGCGCTGAACAAGATCCTCAAGGACGTCATCACCCGCTCCTTCCAGATGCGCGGTTACGACTCCAACTACGTTCCCGGCTGGGATTGCCACGGCCTGCCGATCGAATGGAAGATCGAGGAAGAAAACTACCGCGCCAAGGGCAAGGCCAAGCCTGACCTGACCGAGCCGTCGGCGATGATCGAATTCCGCCGCGAATGCCGCGCCTATGCCGAAAAGTGGATCGCCATCCAGGGCGGCGAGTTCCAGCGCCTCGGTATCGTCGGCGATTTCGAAAACCCGTATCTGACGATGAACTTTCATGCGGAAAGCCGGATCGCCGGCGAGCTTCTGAAGATCGCCAGGAGCGGCCAGCTTTACCGTGGCTCCAAGCCGATCATGTGGTCGGTCGTAGAGCGCACTGCACTGGCGGAAGCCGAAGTTGAATACCACGACTATGAGAGCGACACGATCTGGGTGAAGTTCCCAGTCGCGAAGGGCCCTGATAACCTCAAGGATGCTTCCGTCGTCATCTGGACCACCACGCCCTGGACGATCCCTGGTAACCGGGCGATCGCCTATTCCTCGCGTGTTGCTTACGGCCTTTATGAGGTAACGGCTGCTGAGAACGATTTTGGCCCGCGCCCGGGCGAGAAGATGATCTTCGCCGACAAGCTCGCCGAAGAATCCTTCGCCAAGGCAAAGCTGCAGTATAAGCGTCTCGCCGACGTCACGGCTGCCGATCTCGCCGGCATCACCTGCGCCCATCCGCTGCATGGCCTCGGAGGCGGCTACGAATTTCTGGTACCGCTACTCGAAGGCGATCACGTCACCGACGATACCGGTACGGGTTTCGTTCACACGTCGCCGAGCCACGGCCGCGAAGACTTTGATGTCTGGATGGCGCATGCCCGAGAAATCGAGGGACGCGGTATTGAGACCAAGATCCCGTTCCCGGTTGACGACGGCGGCTTCTATACCGCCGATGCGCCCGGCTTCGAAGGCGCACGCGTCATCGACGACAACGGCAAGAAGGGCGATGCCAACGACCGCGTCATCAAGGCGCTGATCGAGCGCAACGCGCTCTTTGCCCGCGGCCGCCTGAAGCATCAGTATCCGCATTCCTGGCGCTCCAAGAAGCCGGTGATCTTCCGCAACACGCCGCAGTGGTTCGTCTATATGGACAAGACCCTGGCGGACGGCACGACGCTGCGCACCCGCGCCCTGAAGGCAATCGACGATACCCGCTTCGTGCCGGCTGCCGGCCAGAACCGTCTGCGCGCCATGATCGAGCAGCGCCCGGACTGGGTACTGTCCCGCCAGCGCGCCTGGGGCGTGCCGATCTGCGTCTTCGTCGACGAGCAGGGTGAGGTGCTGCAGGACGATGCCGTCAACCAGCGCATCCTCGATGCTTTCGATGCCGAAGGCGCCGATGCCTGGTTTGCTGCGGGCGCCAAGGAACGTTTCCTCGGCAACGAGCATGACCCGGCCAAGTGGTCGCAGGTCATGGATATTCTCGATGTCTGGTTCGACTCGGGCTCGACGCACACCTTCACACTGGAAGATCGGCCCGACCTGAAATGGCCGGCCGATCTCTACCTCGAAGGCTCCGACCAGCATCGCGGCTGGTTCCACTCTTCGCTCTTGGAATCGGCAGCGACACGCGGCCGCGCGCCTTATGATGCCGTCCTCACCCATGGTTTCACCATGGACGAGAAGGGCGAGAAGATGTCGAAGTCGAAGGGCAACGTCACTTCGCCGCAGGAAGTGATGAAGGATGCCGGTGCCGATATCCTTCGCCTCTGGGTCATGACCTCGGACTATGCGGACGATCTGCGTGTCGGCAAGACGATCATCCAGACCAATGTCGATGCCTATCGCAAGCTGCGCAACACCATCCGCTGGATGCTCGGCACGCTGGCGCATGACAAGGGCGAAGTCATCGCGCTCTCGGATCTGCCGGAACTGGAGCAGCTGATGCTGCACCGTCTCTCCGAGCTCGACCAGCTCGTGCGTGAGAACTATGACGCTTTCGACTTCAAGAAGATCGCCCGCGCATTGATCGATTTCGCAAATGTCGAGCTCTCGGCCTTCTACTTCGATATCCGCAAGGATGCGCTCTATTGCGATGCGCCCTCCAGCCTTCGCCGTCGTTCGGCACTCTACGTCATCCGCATGATCTTCGATTGCATGGTGACCTGGCTTGCTCCAATGCTGCCTTTCACCACGGAAGAAGCATGGCTCTCGCGCAATCCTTCGGCCGTCTCCGTGCATCTGGAGCAGTTTGCTCCCATCGCCAAGGAATGGCGCAACGATGCTCTGGCCGAAAAGTGGAAGCAGATCCGCGCGATCCGCAGCGTCGTTACCGGCGCTCTCGAAATCGAGCGCAAGGACAAGCGCATCGGCTCGTCGTTGGAAGCAGCCCCCGTCGTCTATGTTGCCGACGCGGAACTGCGCAAGGCACTTGAGGGCCAGGATTTCAGCGAGGTCTGCATCACCTCCGGCATCACCATCAAAGCGGACGCCGGCCCGGCTGACGCTTTCCGTCTGCCGGAAGTGCCTGAAGTCGCTGTCGTTCCGAAGCTTGCCGAAGGCGTAAAATGTGCCCGTTCCTGGCGCATCACCACCGATGTCGGTTCCGATCCTGATTATCCCGACGTTTCGGCGCGTGACGCAGCGGCACTCCGCGAACTCGGCATCCGTGCCTGAAGATATTTGCCGGGTGAATTGCCTTTATGGCGTTCATCCGGTAAAAGCTGCCTGAAAATGGCCGGATTTTTGCGTCAGGGGGACGATTGTCCGGTGGGCAGTACTGATTCCGGCATGCGGGAAGGGTTTTCATGTTAGCGACGCATTGGTTCCGTTTGGGCGCCTGCCTGTCTCTTGTTCTGGCGGCAAGCTCCACGATGTCCGGCTGCGCCAGCAGCCCGACCTACGGTACCGACAAGACCGCCATGGAACAGCTTGCCGACGACCTCGGCCAGTCCGTTTCGCTGACCGGTCCCGGCCCGAAGAACACCGGCGTGAAATATACGCCGCGTCCGACGCTGGTCATGCCTGCGCCCGCGCAGAAGGAAACGCTCGTCGCGCCGCAGCAGAATGTCGCCAACAAGGACAATCCTGAGTGGGTTGAATCCCCGGAAGAGGCCCGCGCCCGTCTCGTGAAGGAAGCCGACGAGAATTCGGACAATCCGAGCTATCGTTCGCCGCTCGCCAGTTCCGCCATCGAGGGCGGCCGCCAGACGACCGAAGCCCAGACCAAGGCCTATCGCGAAGCCCGTGCTCTGCAGAAGGGCGCCTATATCGACCAGCGCCGCTACATTTCCGATCCGCCGACCGAATATCGCGCCGTCGACGATCCGGCAAAGCTCGATGACCTCGGCACGCCGGAGCAGAAGAAGGCGAAGCAGCGCAAGAAGGATGCAGCGGTCGCCAATAGCGGCACCAAGTGGTGGCAGATCCTTCAGTAAAAGCAATTCAGCAAGAATGTGCAGCGGTTTTGCGTCCGGAATTGCGTAGAAACAAAACGGAAATGTTTAGCGGCGCGACGCGTTAAACCAGCGTTGCGTCAGCGTGATATGCAGAAGCTGGCACGCGAGAAGGACGCCACCCATCAAGGCAATATCGGCATTGCGCACTTGGTCGCTGAGCAGGATTGCGGCCATGATGATAGCTGCAAGCCCTGGAATGAAGGCGAAAGCGATCGTCCGCGGCGCCGTCCAGTTCACGCTTCCCTTCAGTGACCATTGCATTGGCAGCATCGCCACGCCCGGCGCAACTGTCCGGTTGGCGTAGGCGGCAAGCACGCCCATCACGATGATGGTTCCGATGGCCAGGATCATGCCAGGTCTCTTCTCTCAGAAAAGAATGCCCTCAGCATATCCGCCAACTCGGTCTCGTTGAAGCCGGAATAGACCTCCGGCGCATGATGGCAGGTCGGCTGGGTATAGAAGCGCACGCCATTGTCGACCGCTCCGCCCTTCGGGTCTTCCGCGCCGTAATAGAGCCTGCGGATGCGGGCGAAGGAAATGGCCGCCGCACACATGGTGCAAGGCTCCAGCGTGACATAGAGGTCGGCGCCGGCAAGCCGTTCCTGGCCAAGCTTTTCGCAGGCCATGCGAATGGCGGCGATCTCGGCATGGGCGGTGACGTCGTTGAGCTCCCGCGTGCGGTTTCCGGAGGCGGCGACTGCCGAGCCCTCGACGACGACGACGGCGCCGATCGGCACTTCGCCGCGCTCCCCGGCAGCGCGGGCTTCCTCGAGCGCCATCTCCATAAATCGATTTGTCTTCACGTTCGCAAGAATTTCCACTTAACCGCAGGTGCATGACCTGATAGACAGGCCGAAAAGGCAGGCAAACAACAAATGACACCCAAAGACAAGCCAAAACGCCCCGGCACCAAGGCCCCCGCGCGCGAAGCCCGGTCCAGAAGCGGCCCGAAGACCGGCAGCGAGAAGCCGTTGAAGGCTGCTGCCGCGAAAGTCGCTGCTAACGAAGCGGATGGTGATGCCAAGGCGGAACGCATCTCCAAGGTGATGGCGCGCGCTGGCGTCGCCTCCCGTCGCGATATCGAACGCATGATCATGGACGGCCGCGTCACGCTGAACGGCAAGCTCCTGGACACACCCGTCGTCAACGTCACGCTCGAAGACAAGATCGAAGTCGATGGCGTGCCGATCCGCGGCATCGAGCGCACGCGCCTGTGGCTCTACCACAAGCCGCAGGGACTTGTGACGACGAATTCCGATCCCGAGGGACGCCCGACCGTCTTCGACAATCTGCCGGAAGAACTTCCGCGTGTCATGTCGATCGGTCGTCTCGACATCAACACAGAAGGCCTGCTGCTGCTCACCAATGACGGCGGTCTGGCCCGTGCGCTGGAACTGCCGACCACCGGCTGGCTGCGTCGCTACCGCGTCCGCGCCCACGGCGATATCGATCAGGATGCGCTGGACAAGCTGAAGGATGGCATTGCCGTCGACGGCGTTCTCTACGGCTCCATCGAAGCGACGCTCGATCGCACGCAGGGGTCCAATGTCTGGATCACCATGGGCCTGCGCGAAGGCAAGAATCGCGAAATCAAGAACGTGCTCGGCGCGCTTGGTCTTGAGGTCAACCGCCTGATCCGCATCTCCTACGGCCCCTTTCAGCTTGGCGAATTGCCCGAAGGTCACGTGGTCGAGGTGCGCGGCCGCACGCTGCGCGACCAGCTCGGTCCGCGCCTCATCGAGGATGCCAAGGCGAATTTCGATGCGCCGCTCTACAATGCCCCGGCCGTTGCCGCCGAAGAGCCCGAGGAACCGGCGCCGGAGCGCCGCGAGCGTCCGCGTCGCGAGGAAGACAAGCGCGAACGGGCGTTGAGCCGCCTCGATACCAAGCGCGACGACCGTCGTGATGATAAGCGGGACGAACGACGGGATGACCGCCGCAGCGAAGATGACCGGCCGAAGCGTCCGGCCCTCGGCAGCCGCCGCAACGCCAATGTGTGGATGGCGCCCGGTGCCCGTCCGCTCGGCGAGAAGGCCGCCGCCAAGGCTGCCAAGAATGCTCAGACCGCACGCCGTCGCGGTGAAACGGCCCCAGTGAAGGAGCAGCGCTTCGATCCTGCAGCCGATCGCCTGCGCCCGCAGATCAATCGCGTCCACGAAGAGGATGGCGAGTGGATCCGTTCGAGCGAGACGCCCAGCAAGCGCGATGAGGATGAAGGTTTCGGCCGCAAGCGTTCCTTCGGCGACAAGCCGCGTGGTGAACGTCGTCCTCGTACGGACGGAGAGGAGCGCCCGCGTTCCTTCCGCGACCGTCCGCGCGAAGAGGGTGGCGAGCGTTCTTCGCGTCCGGCCAGAAGCTTTGGCGGCGAAGGCCGCTCCGAACGCCCCCGCGGCGACAAGCCCTTTGGCGACAAGCCGCGCGGCGAGCGTCGTCCACGCACGGAAGGTGAAGAGAACTCGCGTCCTTTCCGCAGCCGTTCGCGCGAAGAGGGTGGCGAGCGTTCTGCGCGCCCAGCCAGAAGCTTCGGCGGCGAAAGCCGCTCCGATCGTCCTCGCGGCGATAAACCCTTTGGCGACAAGCCGCGTGGCGAACGTCGTCCGCGCACGGAAGGGGAAGAACGTCCGCGTTCCTTCCGTGATCGACCGCGCGAAGACGGAGGTGAACGTGCTTCGCGTCCGGCCCGAAGTTTCGGCGGCGAAGGCCGCTCCGAGCGCCCGCGCGGCGATAAACCCTTTGGCGACAAGCCGCGTGGCGAACGTCGTCCGCGTACCGAGGGGGAAGAACGTCCGCGTTCCTTCCGTGATCGACCGCGCGAAGACGGAGGTGAACGTGCTTCACGTCCGGCCAGAAACTATGGCAGCGAGGGCCGCTCGGAACGTCCCCAAGGCGACAAGCCCTTCGGTGACAAACCCCGCGGGCCAAAGAATTTTTCCGGCAAGCCGAAGGGCGATCGACCGGGCGGTGGTGGCAAGCCTTCGGGCGGGCCGTCCAGAGGTGGTGCGAAAGGCAAGGGAATGACGCGCGGTGCGGATCGTCGGCGGTGAGTTTCGCGGACGGCCGCTTGCCGTACCAAAATCTAACGACATCCGGCCGACTGCGGACCGGACGCGTGAGAGCCTGTTCAACATTCTGAGCCATGCCTATCCGGAATGCATCGACGGCACCCGGATACTCGATCTTTTCGCCGGTACGGGCGCGGTCGGCCTCGAAGCCGTCTCGCGCGGCTGCCGTCATGCGCTCTTCGTTGAAAACAGCGTGGAGGGCAGGGCGCTTCTCTGGGAAAACATCGATGCGCTCGGCCTGCATGGTAGGACGCGAATCCTGCGCCGTGATGCGACCGATCTCGGCAGCATCGGCAATCTCGAGCCTTTCGACATGCTCTTTGCCGATCCGCCCTATGGCCGGGGACTCGGCGAAAAGGCGCTTGCGGCGGCGGCCGAAGGCGGCTGGCTCAAGCCTGGCGCGATTACCGTTCTGGAAGAACGCGCGGATGTTGCCGTTTCGGTTCATCCTTCCTATGTTTTCCTCGAAAGCCGAATATTCGGCGATACAAGAGTACATTTCTTCCGGTATCAGCCGCAGTAGCGGGCGCGTTGGGGGCAGATCGTGCAGGCGGAAATCATCAGTCCGAAATCGCCTGCGATCAGCGACCTACCGACGGTTGCCGTCGCCTTTGGCGGCGGTGGCGCACGCGGCCTCTCGCATATCCACATCATCGAAACGCTGGATGAACTCGGCATCCGCCCGGTGGCGATCTCTGGTTCCTCCATCGGCGCCATTATGGGCGCCGGTATGGCGGCCGGCATGTCGGGTGCGGAGATCCGCGAACATGCGCTGGCAACAGTCGGCAACAAGGCAGCCGTCGTCAGCCGTATCTGGGGGCTGCGCCCGACGACCGTACGCGATGCCGTGGCCAAGGGCATCCGCATCGGCCAGTTCAATCTCGAACGCATCCTGAAAGCCTTCCTGCCCTCAGAGCTTCCGGCGCGCTTCGAAGATCTGCTGGTGCCGATGAAAGTGATCACCACTGACTATTACGGCCAGGCCGAGGTCATCGTCGAAGAAGGCCAGCTTTTTCCGGCACTTGCCGCATCATCGGCTATTCCTGCGGTCTTCATGCCGGTCAGGCTGCACGGCCGGGTGATGATCGATGGCGGCATTGCCAATCCCGTTCCTTACGAATGCCTGATGGACATCGCCGATATCGTCATCGGCATCGATGTCGTCGGCGCGCCCGAAGGCGACGGCACCCATATCCCGAACCGGATGGAAAGCATCTTCGGCTCCGGCCAGCTGATGATGCAGGCGGCGATTTCCCTGAAGCTGAAGCTCCTGCGGCCGCATATCTTCCTGCGCCCTATCGTCGGCCGCACGGGCGTCATGGATTTCCTGAAGGCGCGCGATGTGCTTGCCATGTCGGTTGGCGTCAAGGACGAGCTGAAATATGCGCTCGATCGGGAAATCGAGGCGCGGCTGAAGCGGTAAACCGGTATCGCTTCAGGCGTCCGCCGTCACATCGGCCGTATTTGCCAGCGGATCGTTGTCGAAGGGACCGGGCGTACGCTTGGGCTTGACCAGCGGCTCCGGATGGATCGGCTTCGAAAACAGCAGGTCCTGTCCCGCTTGCAGGCCCTCCGAAACCTGCAGCACCAGCCGCGCTTCGTCGCGCTTGCGAATGTCCTCGCCGATCTCATAGGCATCGACTTCGGCGACACCGAGCGCCTCCAGTGTGCGCCGGCCGAAGAGCAGACCGGATTCCAGCGTTTCGCGCAGCTCGTAATCGACGCCCTTGTTGCGCAGTTCGATGGAGTGAATGCGGTCATAGGAGCGCACGAAGAGCGTCGTTTGCGGGTAGTCGGCCTGGATCAGTTCGACGATCTTGTCGGTAATCTCCCTCTTCTGGGTGCAGACGAGCACGATCTTGGCCCTATCAATGCCGGCCGAACGCAGCACATCCTTACGGGTGCCATCGCCGAAATAGATGCGGAAACCGAAGGAGGATGCCTGCCGGATGCGGTCGGCGGAAAAATCGATGACGGTCACGCTCCGGCCGCCGGCGAGCAGGATCTGCGCGGCGATCTGGCCGAAACGCGAGAAACCGACCATCAGCACGTCTGCGCCGGCGCCCTCGAAATCCTCGTCGAGTTCTTCATGCTCCTCTCCCGACAGCATCCGTTTGGAAAGGGCGGCACCCAGCGGCGTCAGCGCCATGGAAAGGGTGACGATCGCAACGAGCAGCGAAGCTGTACTGTTGGACATCAGCCCCGCGACGGCAGCCGTGGTGAAGAGGACGAAGCCGAATTCGCCCCCCTGCGGCAGCAGGAAGGCGATGCGTACTGCATCGTTATGTGAGGAGTGCGCCACGCGGCAGAGCACATAGATGATGAGTGCTTTCACAGCCATGATAATAGGCACGGCGATAATGATGAAGAGCACGTTGTCGAGCAGCACCTGAAGCTGCAACGACAGCCCGACGGCAATGAAGAAGATAGCGAGAAGCACGCCGCGGAACGGTTCGATATCGGCTTCCAGCTCATGCCTGTAGGAGGATTCTGCCAGCATGACGCCGGACAGGAAAGCGCCCATCGCCATCGAGAGCCCGGCAAACTGCATCAGGCTTGCCGATCCCATCACGACGAAGAGCGCGGCCGCGATCATCGCTTCGCGCGCGCCGGTGCGCGCAATGATCTGGAAGAGGGGCGTCAGCAGGTATCGGCCCATGATGATCATAGCACCGACCGCCGCGACGGAAATGCCGAAATCGACAAGCGGATTGCCGCTGCCCTTGTCGCCGTCGAGGATGGTGACGACGGCCAGAAGCGGGACGATCGCCAGATCCTGAAACAGCAGCATAGAGAAGGAGCGCTGCCCGTAGCGGGTATTGACATCGCCGTCGCCTTCGAGGATCTGCATGGCGAATGCTGTGGAAGAAAGCGCCAGCCCGAAGCCGGCGACGATGCTGCCGCGCCATTCGAGCACGCCGGAAAACCAGGCAAGCGCTGTCAGCACCAGGCCCGTCACCACCACCTGCGCGGTGCCAAGACCGAAGATGTCACGCCGCATCTGCCAGAGGCGAGTGGGCTTTAATTCAAGCCCGATGATGAACAGCAGGAAGACGACGCCAAGTTCGGCGACATCAAGGATCTGCTCGCCATCGGTAATGCCATGAAAGATCGGCCCGATGACGATACCCGCCGCCAGATAGCCGAGAACCGTGCCGAGCCCGAGCTTCTTGAAGATCGGTGCGGCGACGACCGCGCCGCCGAGCAGCAGGATCGTTTCGGTGAAAAGAGCGTTGGGTGCGGACATGCTTCATTTCTTTCGATGGCGGGGCAAGCAGGCAGCCAGGAAAAGAATTGGCATCCACGGCCTTGATGCTTTCGGGAGTGCACAATAAATGGAACGGGAAGGAAAGGCCAAATCATGTCCTCTGAAATCGATTCCTCGACACTTCTTTCCCGTGCAAGTCAACTGATCGATCTGGCGAAAAAGGCAGGTGCTGATGCCGCCGACGCTGTCGTCGTTCGCTCGCGCGCTCAATCGGTTAGCGTACGCCTGGGCAAGGTCGAAGGCACGGAGTCCTCCGAGAGCGACGACTTTTCGCTGCGCGTCTTCGTCGGCAAACGGGTGGCAAGCGTTTCCGCCAATCCGGGTTTCGACCTGCAGGCGCTGGCTGAACGCGCTGTCGCCATGGCCAAGGTCTCGCCGGAAGATCCGTTTGCCTGCCTCGCCGATGAGAACAGGCTCGCAAAAACCTATCCCGACCTGCAGCTTCTCGACACGACCGAAGTCGGCGCCGATCAGTTGCGGGAAGCGGCTCTTGCCGCCGAAGCGGCGGCTCTTGCAGTGAAAGGTGTCACCAATTCCTCCGGCGCTGGCGCCTCTGCCGGAATGGGCGGGCTGGTGCTCGCCACCTCGCATGGCTTCGAAGGCAGCTATATGGCATCGCGCTTTGGCAACTCCGTCAGCGTCATCGCCGGCGAAGGCACCGGGATGGAGCGCGACTATGATTTTGACAGCCGCCTCTATTATTCCGAACTGGACGATGCCGCCGAGATCGGCCGCAGGGCCGGCGAGCGCGCCATCAAACGCGTTAATCCCCGGCAGGTGCCGACCGGCAAGGGTATTACCGTCATCTTCGATCCCCGCATCGCTCGTGGTTTCGTCGGCCATATCGCCGGCGCCATCAATGGTGCGTCGGTTGCCCGCAAGACGAGTTTCCTGCGCGACAAGATGGGCCAGCAGGTGCTGAAAGCGGGTCTGTCGATCACTGACGATCCGTTGATCGTGCGCGGCCCGTCCTCCCGTCCCTTCGATGGTGAGGGCGTTTCCGGCGAGCGGCTGGTCATGATCGAAGACGGGGTACTCAAGCATTGGTTCCTGTCGACCTCCACCGCAAACGAGATCGGCGGTCTGGAAACCAATGGCCGCGGCGTGCGCGGCGGCACATCGGTTACGCCCGCCTCCACCAATCTGGCGCTGGAGCCGGGCGACATCTCGCCCGAAGAGCTGATCCGCAGCGTTGGCAACGGTTTCTATGTGACCGAGCTGATCGGCCAGGGCGTCAACATGATAACCGGCGAATACAGCCGGGGCGCGACTGGTTTCTGGATCGAAAACGGCGAACTCACCTTCCCGGTATCGGAGGTGACGATCGCCTCCAACCTCAAGGACATGTTCATGCGGCTGACGCTCGCCAACGACATCGACCGTAAATTCGGTGTGGCGGCTCCGACCTTCGCCATTGAAGGCATGACGCTTGCCGGCCGCTGACGAACGGATCGACGCGATGAGCGACACGGACAACCGCTGGCAGAGCGATCTCGCACTGATCGCCGATGCTGCAAGACAGGCGGGCGCCGTCGCACTTGGCTTCTTCAACAAGTCACCGGAAGTCTGGTGGAAGAATGAGGAACGCTCGCCCGTCAGCGCCGCCGATTTCGCCGCCAATGAAACGCTTGAAACCATCCTACGCGGGGCGCGGCCGGACTATGGCTGGCTGTCGGAAGAGACCGACGACGATGTCGGCCGTCTGGAACACGAGACGCTGTTCATCGTCGATCCGATCGATGGCACACGGGCATTCCTCGCCGGCAAGGATCTCTGGTGCGTCAGCGTCGGCATCGTCCATCGCGGCCGTCCCGTTGCGGGCGCGCTTTATGCGCCGGCGCTCGATGAACTCTACGAAGCGACGGAAGGCGGCCCTGCGCTGAAAAACGGCGAGCCGATTTCCGTCTCCACGCGCGGCGAAGCCGATCTCAGCCAGCTTGCTGTCAGCGAGGAGCTGTTCAAGATTCTGCCGGCGGCGGTTCGCGAACGCAGCGAGCGCGTCAAATATATCCCCTCGCTCGCCTACCGCATCGCCATGGTGGCCGATGGCCGGCTGGACACGACGTTTGTCGGGCGGAATGCCCACGACTGGGATATTGCGGCAGCCGATCTTATTCTCGAACGTGCCGGCGGTGGTCTCGTCGACCTCTCGGGTCACCCGACAACCTATAATAGAGAGAAAGTCAGCCACGAGGCGCTCTGCGCTTCGCCTGTCCCGCGTCTCCGTGAATATCTGGACTTGTTCACTCAGCTAAGAGACGGTTGACGTTTTCGTCAAAATCCCTCAGATGAAGGGCCGGAGGAGAATAGGCAGAAAGAGAATAAAAATGACGGACTCCGGCGGTAAAAAGCAGCTCCTGCACCTCGTCTTCGGTGGCGAACTCGAAAACCTTGAAGGCATCCAGTTCCGGGATCTTGGGGATCTCGATATTGTCGGTATTTTCCCCGACTATGCCACGGCACTGACGGCCTGGAAGGCCAAGGCGCAGCAGACGGTCGACAATGCGCATATGCGCTATTTCATCGTCCACATGCATCGTCTGCTCGATCCGCAGGATACGACTGGGAGCAAATGAGCCCTAGCAGCAAGCCGCTGGCCCTCCGCTGTCCACAGCGGAGGCCTTTGCGCATCGGTTCCTTGCCCTTGATCGACGCATTCTGAACAAATTGATCGGTCATTGCGGCCGCAACGATAATTAGGGAATTGGATTGATGTCGATCTGCATAGGTCGGAGGTCTGCCGAATGAGCTCCCGGATGGCGCGGATCGGTCTGAACGCGTACCGTCTGGCGGGAACTGTGGCGTCGCCGGTCGTCGGCCTCTACATCACCTACCGCACGGCCAAGGGCAAGGAAGACCGCGCCCGCCGTTTGGAGCGCTTCGGCTATGCGAGCGCCAATCGGCCACAAGGCCCGCTTGTCTGGTTTCATGCCGCAAGCGTTGGCGAAACCAACGCTGTCATTCCCCTGATCCGTGAAATCCGCCGCCGCGACATCCATGTCATCCTGACGACGGGCACCATCACCTCGGCAAGGCTTGCAGCTGAACGTCTCGGCAATGACGCGATCCATCAATATGTGCCGCTCGACCTGAAACCTGCTGTCGGCCGTTTCCTCGACTACTGGCAGCCGGATTGCGCCATCATTGCCGAATCCGAAATCTGGCCCGCGACCGTGCTTGAACTTGGTCGTCGCCGCATTCCGCAGATCCTCGTCAATGCCCGCATGTCCGACCGCTCGTTCGCCCGCTGGCGCCGCCGCCCGTCGCTTGCCGAGGCGCTCTTCGAAAATCTGGCGCTCGTCATTGCCCAGTCAGATCTGGATGCAGAGCGTTTCCGCGATCTCGGCGCTGTACCGGTCATCACCTCAGGCAACCTGAAGGTCGATACCGACGCTCCGCCCTATGACAGCGCTGTTTTCGCCCGCTATAAGAAGCAGATCGGCGACCGCAAGACATGGGCGGCGATCTCCACCTTCGACGGCGAGGAAAATGCCGCCGGCATCGTCCATCGGGCGCTGCGCGACCGTGACAAGCAGCTGACCATTATCGTGCCGCGCCATCCCGAGCGCGCTGACGAGATCGAGGCAGCCCTCGTCAAGCAGGGTCTGAAGGTCGCTCGCCGTACGCGTGACGATGTTCTGACCCCGGATGTCGATATCTTCCTTGGTGATACGATCGGCGAAATGGGCCTTTATCTACGCCTGACGGAAGTGGCTTTCGTCGGCCGCTCGCTCTTTGCCGAGGGCGGCCAGAACCCGCTCGAGCCGGCCATGCTCGGCTGTGCCATCCTTTCGGGCGGCAATGTGCAGAATTTCCGCGAGGCCTATCAGAAGCTCGCGCGCAGCGGCAGCGCCCGCATGGTGCGTGATACCGAGATGCTGGCGAAGGGCGTGCATTACCTGCTGACCAATGACGAGGCGCGCGGCAAGATGATCCAGGCCGGTATTGCGGCCGTGCATGAAATGCGCGGCGCGCTCAGCGCCACGTTGAAGGGGCTGGAGCCCTATATCAATCCGCTGACGGTGAAGGCGCGTCTGCTGCCGAAGGCCGTGGCGCAGGCCTGAGGAGTGGTCATGTCGGCAGAGGCGAAGATCAGGGGCATCCTCTTCGACAAGGACGGTACGCTGCTCGACTATGATGAAAGCTGGCTGCCAGTAAACCGCGAGCTTGCCCGCATCGCCGCCGAAGGCGACGCGGCGCTCGCCGATCACCTGCTTGCCGCATGCGGCATGGACCCCGTCACGGGCCATATCGTTCCCGACAGCCTGCTTGCTGCTGGCAATACCCACCAGATCGCGGAAGGCCTCGTCGCCGCCGGCTCGAAACTCGATGTGATCGAGCTGACGATCAAGCTCGACAATCTCTTTGCCAATGCCGCAGAATTCTCTGTGCCGGTCACCGATCTCGCAGCCTTCTTTGGCCGCCTGGACAAGCGCGGCTTCAAGCTCGGCATCGCCTCCAGCGACAATGAGCGCTCGATCCGCCAAACGGCCCAGCGCTTCGGCATTTCCGACTATGTCGACTACATCGCCGGCTACGACAGCGGCTTCGGCAGCAAGCCTGAGCCAGGCATGGTGCTCGGCTTCTGTGCTGCGACGGGTCTGCAGCCAGAAGAAATCGCCATGGTTGGTGATAACAACCACGATCTCCATATGGGCAGGAATGCAAAAACCGGCCTGACGATCGCGGTTCTGACCGGTACCGGCTCGCGTGAATCACTCTCCGCCGCCGCCGATCATGTTTTAGATGACATCACCCACATCGAAGCCCTGCTGCCGGATCTGCAGCTGGCCTGACGCGCAAAGACTTGCATTTTCACGCGTTTTGGCTTCTCAATCCGCCCCGGTCGATTTTGTGAGACCTCGCCTGGGGGTGAGGGCAAGGGAAACGGGACGGCATCATGATATCCGAAGCGCCGCCTTTCTGGTGGAGGCGGGCAAGTTGGCAGGCATGGGCTCTGTCGCCCCTTTCTTTCCTTTATGGTCGCGTGGCGGGCTACCGCATGGTCCATGCGCGCCGCGCCTCGGTTCCGATCCCCGTCATCTGCGTCGGTAATTTCACGGTCGGCGGCGCCGGTAAGACGCCGACGGCAATTGCCATTGCCCGTGCCGCCAAAGCCAAGGGTCTCAAGCCCGGTTTCTTAAGCCGCGGTCACGGCGGCTTGCTGGATGTCACCACCGTCGTCGATCCTACCCACCACCGCGCAGTCGCTGTCGGTGACGAGCCGCTGTTGCTGGCGCAGGAAGCCCTGACGGTGATCTCCCGCAGGCGTGTCGATGGTGCTGTGAGGCTCGTCGAAGAAGGTGCCGATTTCATTATCATGGACGATGGTTTCCAGAGTGCGCGGCTCGCAATCGACTACGCGCTTCTGGTGATCGATGCGACGCGCGGTCTCGGCAACGGCCATATCGTGCCGGGTGGCCCGGTGCGCGCGCCGGTTCGCCTGCAACTTCGCCAGGCGACCGCGCTTCTGAAGGTCGGAGACGGGAATGCGGCTGACCGTATCGTCCGCATCGCGGCACGTGCTGCCAAGCCCTATTTCACCGCCGCGCTGAAAGTGTCCGGCAAGAATTCTCTGGAAGGCCTCAAGGTACTCGCCTTTGCCGGTATTGCCGATCCGGAAAAATTCTTCCGCACGGTCCGTTCGCTTGGAGCAACCATCAAGGTCGCGACCTCCTTCGGCGATCACGAGCATTTGAGCGAGGAGGAGATCGACGGTCTTCTGATGACCGCAGACCAGCAGAACCTGACGATCGTCACGACGTCGAAGGATTTCGTGCGTCTCGCCGGTCATCACGGCAAGGCGGAGCAGCTTGCGGCCCGCTGCCATGTCGTCGAGGTGGAAATGGCCTTCACCGACCCGCTTGCCCCAGGTCTCATGATCGACCGAGCCTTTGAAGCCTGCCGTGAGCGAAGGCTCAAGGAGGGAAAGGCAAAAACTTAGCGCTGGGTCGGCAGAACACCGGCGCGCCGGTCGGCTTCCAGTGCGGAGGCGACATCGACATAGGGCTCCTGTCGCGCCACGCTCCAGTAGCGAAGTTCGTCAAGCGGGACGTGTTTGCCTGTCAGTGCGCAGACGACATAGGAGCCGGGCGATAGAATCTGGAAATCGCCGTCGAGATAACGGATCTTCGCCTCGCGGTTTCCGTGTCCTTCGAACAAGTTCATGCGCTCCATTCCCTGCAGTCTGTCATCTGTCTGCCATACTCCCCGAGAAGCCGTTTTGCCAGCTTTTTCAGCTCCGGCCGAAGAGCCGCTCGATATCGGCAAGCTTGAGTTCGATATAGGTCGGGCGTCCGTGATTGCACTGGCCGGAGCCTGGGGTCACTTCCATTTGGCGCAAAAGCGCATTCATTTCTTCCGGCCGCAGCCGTCGCCCTGATCGCACCGAGCCATGGCAGGCCATGGTCGCCGCCACATATTCGAGCTTGGTGGTGAGACCGGAGGCCGTATCCCATTCGGCGATCTCATCGGCAAGCTGGCGGATGAGGCCCTGCGCATTCACTTCGCCGAGCATGGCCGGCGTCTCGCGCACGGCAATGGCGCCCGGCCCGAAGCGTTCGATCGCAAGGCCAAGCTCGCAAAATTCCTCGGCATGCGCGATCAGCCGGTCGCAATCCTCTTCGGGAATGTCGACGATTTCGGGGATCAGCAGCACCTGCGAGGCGAGCCTCTTGGAGTGTAAGGCCTTACGCATGGCTTCGAAGACCAGCCGTTCGTGAGCCGCGTGCTGATCGACGATGACGATGCCGTCATCGGTCTGGGCGACGATATAGTTTTCGTGAATCTGCGCCCGGGCAGCACCAAGCGGATAGCGCGCCAAAGGTTCGGCGGCGGCAGCGGCATGAGGCTGTGGTGCGGGCTGGAAAGCCGATTCGGAACGGGCCGTCGGATGGACGAGCCCGTCGAAGGAAGCCTGCGGCCTTTCACCGAAACCGGCACTCGGCTGATACGGCCGGGATGGGGAGGTTGCCGCCGACCATGGTGCCTGCGGCCGCTGTGGTGCAGCCTGGAAGCCGGGGCGGAAGGCGCGCAGCATGTCGCTTGCGCCAGTCGTTGTCGCCCGGCTGCCGTCACGAGCAAGTGCTTCGCGGATTGCGCCGACGATCAGCCCGCGCACCAGTCCCGGATCGCGGAAGCGGACGTCGGATTTCGCCGGATGCACATTGACGTCCACCAGCGCCGGATCGAGCGTGATCGACAGCACCGCGACGGGATAACGGCCGGCCGGGATCGTTTCGGCATAGGCGCCGCGGATCGCTGATAGGATGAGTTTGTCCTGCACGGGGCGGCCGTTGACGAAAGCATATTGATGGGCCGAATTGCCCCGGTTGAAGGTCGGCACGCCGGCAAAGCCGGTCAGCTGTACATCCTCGCGTTCGGCGTCGATGGCGATGGCATTGTCGCGGAAGTCCTTGCCGAGTATCTGGGCCATGCGCGCCAGATGATCCTCGCCGGTTGCCGGAAATTCCAGCGTCGAACGGTCTGGGCCTGACAGCACGAAGCGCACACCCGGAAAGGCGATCGCCATGCGCTTGACGATCTCGGTGATTGCCGCCGCTTCCGCCTTCTCCGTCTTCAGGAATTTCAGCCGCGCCGGCGTGGCGAAAAACAGGTCGCGCACTTCGACGACCGTTCCCGGATTGCCGGCTGCCGGGCGCAGATGCACGATTTTGCCGCCGGCAACAGAAATTTCGTTGCCGGCTGTGCTGTCACGCCTGCGGCTTGAGATGCTGAGCCGCGCCACCGAACCGATAGACGGCAATGCTTCGCCCCGGAAGCCGAGCGTGCGGATATCGTCGAGCGTCTCCGATATTTTCGAGGTGCAGTGCCGCTTGACGGCAAGTTCCAGATCGGCGACATCCATGCCGGCACCGTTGTCGCTGACGCGCAGCAGCGCCTTGCCGCCGCCGGCGGTTGCGATTTCGATACGGGTCGCGCCTGCGTCGAGCGCGTTTTCGATCAGTTCTTTTGCAGCACTCGCCGGCCGTTCGATGACTTCACCGGCGGCGATCTGGTTGATGAGCGTTTCGGAGAGCTGTCTGATGGCCATATCTCTATTTTCGAGGATTCGCGGCCGGGAGGAAAGGGGTTTCATCAGCCCGTCAGAGGACACTGGAGGCTTCTCCCCCAGATTTGGGGGTCACTACTGTTAAGCGGCTCTTAAGACAAAAACGGCATTTTATTGATATACCTCCGAAACTGCGAAAATCGGACAGATGTGGGATGTGAATGAATGAGTGCCGGCTTCGAAAAGGCGGACACATCATCTGCGAGTGACGCGTTGCCGCCTGAGGCTGACCTTCAGACGGTGCTTTTCGACGCCGCATGCGACAGTCTTTCTGCTGCATTCATCATCTATGATCGCAACGATCTTCTTATCTTTGCCAGCCGTCAGGTCATGGAATTCTTTCCGGTGCCCGAGGATGTGCTGCGGCCGGGCGCCCGGCTTCGTGATTTCCTCGGTGCGGTCTACGATACCGGCATCCGCGAGCAGACCCTCTTGCGCGAGGCGGGTTCGCTCAGCCGCGAGGACTGGTTGTCTCAGCGTATCGCCTCCCATTGGCGCGAACGTTTCGAATCCGTCGAACGCCACGGCGCCGACCGCTGGGTGCGCTTTTTGAAGCGCCGGCTGCCGAACGGCTACGGCGTGACCATCATCTCCGATATTTCCGAAGCGCGTAAGCGCGAGGAACAGTGGCGCTACGATCTCGAGCGCGTCCAGCTCACCGAGGACATTCTCGACCATCTGCCGTTCCCGCTCTTCGTCAAGGATCGCAACCTCGCCTACGTCGCCGTCAACAAGGCCTTCTGCGAGAAGTACCAGACGACGCCGGACGAGGTTCTCGGCCGCAAGAGCGGGGATCTGTTTTCGCCTGACATTGCCAAGCGCTTCGAGGAAAGCGACCGCCACGTACTGGAAACCGGTGAAATGTCGGTCTCGCGCCAGCGCCAAATTGCCCGCGACGGCACCGAGCGCGACATCGTCAGCCGCAAGCACAGGATCGGTAAGCCTGGACGTTATTTTCTCGTCTCGACCATGCAAGACCTGCCGCGCGACGGCGACGATCTCGACGAATTCAATCGGGCCTCCGAGATCACCACTTCCAGCAACCAGAGCTACCGCCGCGCCTATGTGCCGGTGCCGAGCGCATCGCAGCGCCGCGAGCCGGCGGCGATGGAGGCGATCGTTCCGGAAAACTTCTCCGGCCGAAAGATCCTCGTCGTCACCTCGGATCTCGCCGCCGAGGCTGCCGCGTTGCGCACGCTCGCCAAATACGGCTTCGAAGCCTGCTCGGTCTGCGGCGAGGACGAGGAGGAACGTTTCCTCGAGATTGCCAGCTCCTCCGGCATCTCGCTCGATCTTCTGATCATCGATAACCAGATGGGCATGCGTTGCCTGGAGCTCACCGAACAATACGGCATTCCGGCCCTCGTCATGGATGGCTTCCAGATCGCCAACGAGCTGACCTTCCAGATCGCCCGCCACTTCAATCGCAGCGGACGCGGCGGCGGCACTGAAGGTGACTGGGAAATCACCACGACTGAAGAAACCGTAGGCCTGCAGGTTCTTGTCGCCGAGGATAACGACATCAACCAGATCGTCTTCACGCAGATCCTCGAAGGTCTCGGTTATCGCCATCGGATCGCAGCGACCGGCGAAGAGGTCGTTCGTCTCTGGGCCGAACACCGGCCACAGATCGTGCTGATGGATATTTCGCTTCCGGTCTTCAATGGCTTTGAAGCCTCACGCCTCATTCGCCAGATGGAAGAGGGGCAGGGCACGCGGACCCCGATTATCGGCGTGCTGACACAGGCATTCGAGCGCGATCGAGCGGAATGCGCCAAGGCCGGCATGGATGACGTCATCATGAAACCGGTCAGCCCTGACATCCTGGAAACGGTATTTCAGAAGCACCTGATAGATGAGCCGATCAAGGCTCAAATCTAAATAGAATACCCGTCAACTCCCCAGAATTTGGGAATGCTTCGGGTTGTAGTTCCGCCGATTTACTATCGAATTGTTAAGATTTGGCCGTCATTCTTCACCAAGGTGTGGAGGAAAACCCTGGGTTTGGAGTGATGGTGTCTGCGGAAATACCATTCATGACTGTGAGTCAAAACGAACTCCAGGCGATGGCCTATACTGATCCGCTGACCGGATTGGGAAACCGCAATCGCATGCGGGACAAGGTGATACAGATTTCTGCCGAGCGGGCCAGCGATCCGGCGCCCTTCACCATCGGTATCGCCAATCTCGACAGCTTCAAGCCGATCAACGATCTCTTCGGTTCTGCCGCCGGTGACGAAATCCTGTGCCAGGTCGCTCATCGTCTGAAAGCCTGCATTCCGGATGGTGCGGTGGTCACCCGTCATGACGGCGACGAGTTCGCCTTCGTCCTGCCGCTGATCTTCGAGCGCGCCAGTGCGGAAAAGTTCGGCCAGATGATCCGCGAGGTGCTGTCGGCGCCCTACGATCTCGGCGACCGCAATGTGCGCCTTTCCGCCTCCTTCGGCTTTGCGATCTATCCCTTTGCCGGCGAGGATTGCGAGGAGCTGCTGAAGAGTGCCGAAACAGCACTCTATCGTTCCAAGCGCCGCGGCCGCGGGCAGATCACCGTTTATTCGCGCGAGATCGCGCAGGAGATGAAACGGGCGACCCAGCTCGAACAAGCGCTTCGAAACGCCATCATTTCCGATGCGATCGACGTGCATTTCCAACCGATCGTCTCGCTCGCCAACAATCAGGTGGTGGGCTTCGAGGCACTTGCCCGTTGGAACGATCCCGACCTCGGGTTCGTCTCCCCCGGCGTCTTCGTGCCGCTCGCCGAAGAGCGCGGTTTCATCGATGCCCTGTCGGAAGCATTGCTGCGCAAGGCTGCGGAAGCGGCGCTCTCCTGGCCGCGAGAACTCTTCTTGTCCTTTAATCTGTCTTCAGCCCAGCTCATGGATCCGGGCACGAGCAGCAGCATTCTGTCGATCCTCGGCCGCGTCGGCTTCGACCCGCATCGTCTTGAGCTTGAGATCACCGAGACGGCTGTCATGAGCTCTGCCGACACAGCGCACCGGATCATTGCCGATCTGAGAGCTGCAGGCGTGCGCATCTCGCTTGACGATTTCGGCACGGGCCAGTCGAGCCTCGGGCGCCTGCGCGATTTCATCTTCGACAAGATCAAGATCGACCGGGCCTTCGTCTCGCGCATCAATTCTGACCGTGCCTCCGAGCACATCATCAAGGCGATCCTGGCCATGTGCGAAGGTCTCGACCTGGAAGTCGTGGCCGAGGGCATCGAGGATTATTCGGAAGCGGTCAAGCTGCGCATGCTCGGCTGCGGTATGGGCCAGGGCTACCATTTCGGCCGGCCGGCCGATGGCATCGCTACACTGCGCTTCCTGCACGAGAACTATTATTACGACACAAGCGCAACCGAACGCGCGAGCGCATAGCGGCAGAAGCAAAGAAACGATGGCGCCCATGGGACGCCATCGCTTACGCTCTACTCTCCGTACGGATTACTTGTTCGTCGTCGAACCTGTCGACGTATTGTCCGTCGGCAGGGCAGTGCCGGTTGCTGCCGGAGCCTTTTCAGCTGACTGCATAGCCAGCGTCTTGAATTCCGGAGCTGCCTTCAGGGATTCGGCGGTTTCGGTAGTCGTCAGCTTGACGGAGCCGTCCTGCGTATTCTGCGCAACGGTTACCTTCTCCATCGGAACGGCGACATTTTTTTCGCCAATGCCCAGGAAGCCGCCGACACCGATCACGGCTGCAACAAGGCCGCCGTCCTTCTTCATGATCAGGTCATTGACGCTGCCGATACTCTCATTGTTGCCGTTATAGACCGATTGGCCGATATACGTGTTGGCGCTGATCTGGTCCGCGGCCTGCTGCGTCAGATAGCTGTCGCCACCTGCCTGAGCCGTATCAGTGCTCGGTGCCGGGGCCGGAGCCTGTGCGGCATCACCTGCGGGCGCCATCGGCTTGACCGGCTCTGCCGGGGCCGGGTCGGCGGGCGCAGACTGGGTCGGGGCAGCAGGGTTCGCCGGCTGCGGAGCCGTCTGCGAAAATGCCGCCGGTGCGAAAGCCGTGGCAAACAGTGCGCCAGCGGCAACGGTCGTCAGAAGTTTGCGTGTCATTTCGAACCTACCTTCGTTCCTTGAGTGATCCCTGGCGTGGCAGCGCCCGTTTTTCAGGCATTCCTGCCGCGCCGGTTCAAGAGTGAAATGACCGATTTGCTTATTGGTTCCCGACGAAGACACGGAAAATTTTACGGTTTTTACGGAACCTTTACCGGGAGATAGGCCCGCAAAAGCAAAAAGGCGCCCCGGATTGGAGCGCCCTCGAGACTGCCGGCTCTGCCCGCAGTTCGTGCTTCAGATCACATAAGCGGGATCGAAAACGCCCTTCACGGCAACGCCGAGTTCGAGCAGGGCGCCGGCGCTCGGCTGCGTGGAGCGGGCATCCTCATCCAGCCCTTCCCAGGCGGTGGTCACCGCCAGCCGGTCGGCATTGGCGCCGATGAAGGCTGGGCATGAGGGCTGCGCGGCCGGTACCTTGTAGCGGGCAATGCGCAAGCCATCCGGGCTGTAGCGATCGACGACGCCAGCGCCCCAGCGGGCGTTCCAGATATAGCCGTCGGCATCGCAGACCGATCCGTCCAGGCCGCCCGGCTCATCCATGCTGTCGACCATGACGATCGGCTCGCCGGAGGGAAGGCCGGTCTGCGGATCGACCATCACACGCATCAGGCGGCTGAGGCGCGTGTCGGTGAAATAGCCGATCGTGCCGTCGGGCGAAAAGCAGATGGAGTTCGGGATGCTGATGCCACTGAAGAGCTTGGTTACCTTGCCGGCAGCTACGTGATAGATCGCGCCGGCCTGGTTCTCGGCGCGCTTGCTCATCGTGCCGATCCAGAGTGCGCCCGAGGGATGCGTGCGTCCGTCATTGGAGCGGTTTTCCGGTCTATCGTTTTCGAGCGCCGCATAGAAAGTCAGGTTGCCGCTGGCGACGTCGCGCACGAACAGCCCCTCTTCGGTCGCCAGCAACTGGCGGCCGGCATCGATGCGGGCGAGCACGCTTGCCATCATCGGCAGCGAATGTACCTTCTTTTCATCGGTCGAAAGATCGAGTTCGTGCAGTTCCTTGCCAAGAATATTGAACCACCAGACCGTGTTAGTGCCGGGATCGTAGGTGGGGCCTTCACCGAGAACCGAATTGGTATTACAAAGTGTTTTGCCCTCGAATTCATAAATATCAGTCATATGCCTATGCTCCTATGGCTGCGTCATAGGCTAAGATGGTTGCCTTGGCGCGCTCGGCAACCTCTGCATCAGTCATTCCAGGCTTGTAAATGCTGGTGCCGAGACCGAAGGCCAGAATGCCGGCCTTGGTGTAGTCGGAGAAGTTCTTGTCCGACACACCGCCGACCGCCGCAATTACCAGTTCCGGCGGCAGGATGGCGCGGATCGCGGTGATGCCTGACGGTCCCAAAACGCTGGCGGGGAAGAACTTGAGGCCGGTCGCACCCGCGCGAGCTGCCTGCAGCGCTTCTGTGGGCGTGAAGACACCGGGCATGGTCACCATGCCGTAGTCGCGGGCGCGAATGATGACGTCGGGCTCGACATTCGGTGTCACCAGCAGCTTGCCGCCGGCCGCATGCAGGCTGTCGACGGCCCCGGTGGTCAGCACGGTGCCGGCGCCTATCAGCACATTGTCAGGCGCCATCTTGGCGGCGATCTCGATAGACTTGAAGGGCTCGGGCGAATTCAGCGGGATTTCGATTGCCGTCAGACCATTTTCGATCAGCGCGCCGACCACGGCTTGGGTTTCCTCGGGCTTGATGCCGCGCAGAATGGCAATCAGCGGACGCTTCATGGCGGGGAAGGGGATACGGTTCATGGGAGGTATCTTTCTCAGTTCGGCCAGATGGCCCGGGCAGCGGCCGAAAGCCCGCCGCGAACGGCGACATCGGCATCGATGGCGGTGAAGGAAAGGGAGAGCGTGCGGAAGGCCTGCTCGTAAAGCGCCTGCAGGCGTCCGGAAGCGACAAGGGTAATGGCCGTATCCTTTCCGGCATTCTGCAGCGCGCCGGCGATTTCGAGGCCGATCAGCGTACCCGAGAGTTTGGCTTGGGCAGCGGCAGCCGAAATACCGTGCAGAAGCTGGCCGGAGCGGGCGGTGAAAATCAGGTTCGACGCGAGCGCCGGCCGCTGGAAAGCGGCTGCAACCGCCGCTTCGAAGGCGTCGGTGTCGGCCGGCTGGTCCTCGGCGCCGGCAACGGCATGCATGAGGATCGTATGTTTGGTGATGGCGTCGAACAGCTCACCGGTCATGAAAGTGGAGAAACCGGTGACCTTGCCATCCTTGACATGCACCCATTTGGAATGCGTGCCCGGCATGCAGACGGCCTGCGTACCCTGACTATCAGGCCCGAGCGCGCCGAGAAGCTGCGTTTCCTCGCCGCGCATGACATCCGGCGTCGCCGCATCGCGCTGGGCAAGGCCCGGAAGGATGCGTACGTCGCGGCTTTCGCCGGGCACGGAGACCGCAGCTGATAGAATAGAGGAAAGCGAAGCCGGCACGTCTATATAACCCGCCTCCACCCAGCCTTGCCGCGCGCCTGCCATGCCGCAGACGATGACCGGAAGGTCATCTGTCGCTTCGACTGCTGCAAGATGTCCTTCGAGAACCTGGGAAAAACCAGTCTTGGCGGCCGTCGTCATGCCTTCGCCGCTACGACGTTCGGCAAGAACGGCTCCATCGGCAGCGATAAGCCAGAGCCGGAAACTGCTGGTGCCCCAGTCCACCGCGACATAAGCGGGATTTGCCATTAGAGAACACCTCCATCGACGATAAGGGACTGCGCGGTCATGCCGGCTGCGCAGTCGGATGCAAGAAACAGAGCCGGACCGACAATCGCGTCAGGCTTCAATACGATCTTCAGGCATTGCCCCTGCACGGAGCGGGCAATGCTTTCCTCTGTCAGCCATAGCTTCATCTGCCGCTCGGTCACCACCATGCCCGGCAGGATGCAGTTGACGCGGATATTCTCAGGGCCAAGCCTTCCGGCCATGCTCTTCGTGAGGCCGACGACTGCCGCCTTGGCGGCGGCATAGGCGGGAAAGACGCCCATGTTCAGTTTGAAGGCAATCGACGACATATTGATGATCGCTCCGCCGCCCGCTGCCCGCATCGAAGGGGCGACCGCCTGCGAGGTAAAGAAGACATGGCGCAGATTGACCGCCTGATTATTGTCCCAATAGTCCTCGGTTACATCGTCGAATTCGTGCCGGTCATCCCAGGCGGCGTTGTTGACGAGCACCCGGATCGGCCCGGACTTTTTGACAGCCTCGTTCACCGCGCGCCTGATGGCATCGATATCGCGCAGGTCGGTGTGGTAGAAGCTGACGGGATGCGCAGTCTCTCCAGAAAGCCGTTCCGCCAATTCCCGGCTTTCCGCCTTGGCGATGTCCAGGAAGGAAACCTTTGCACCCTGCCTTGCGAAACCTTCGACGAGGGCAGCGCCGATGCCGGAACCTCCGCCGCTCACCAACACCGTGCGATCCCGGAATTCGGGGAATTGTGCAGACATAGCGCTCATCGTCTCTCCTCCGGGTATGCTAATTATTCCATTATTTCGAACTTAATTTGACTATATGGAATTATCCGACTAGGCTGCCTTTCCTGTCAAGAGTAGGAAAGGCAATGAGCTCCAGCGGCGACAGCATGGCGCAGGCGGATGACAAAGGCGCGTCGGGTGATACTAGCGTGCCGCGTGACACCGGCACGCTCGGCAAGCTTATGGTGCTGCTCGATCTCGTCACCCATGCCGATGCTCCCTTGCGTTTCACCGATATCCTCGCACTTGCCAATCAGCCGCGTGGCACGCTGCACCGACAGCTCGGCCATCTCGTGGAGGAAGGGCTCCTTGAGTTTGACGCTGAAGGCCGTTATGCGCCTGGCCTCCGGCTGCTCGACTTCGCCTCACGAAGCTGGGCGCGCAACGAATTCCGCCTGATTGCCGCGCCGCATCTGGCCGCCCTTCATCGGGAGACGGGAGAGACCGTCCATCTCGGTGTGCTGCGCGGCTCCTCCATCATCTATCTCGACAAGGTCGAAGGGCACCAGCCGGTGCGCATGTATTCACAGATCGGCAATGCTTCGCCCTGTTATTGCACCGGTGTCGGCAAGGCGGCCCTTTCGGTGCTCCCACTCGACAAAATCGGTGAACTGCTACCCGGTCTGCATTTTAACCGCTTCACCTCGGCGACGCATGTGAGCGCTGAAAGCCTGCTTGCGGAGATCGGAGAAATCGCCGCGACCGGCTATGCTTTCGATCGCGAGGAGCACGAGGCGGGCATCCGCTGTGTCGCCGCCCCCATCTGGTCGGACGACCGCTCCTTCATCGGCGGGGTCTCTGTCACCGGTCCCGCTTACCGGCTCTCGATGGAACTTCTTCAGGAATGGGCCGTTCCGGTTCAGATGGCAGCACGGAAAATCATGGATGAAATGCGCATCCGCCTCGGGCCGAGGCGTTGAAACCGATTTGGCGGCGGTCATTGCTGGACGTCGTATACATAGCATGCTTATGATGAGTGCGTTATTGAGATTTGACGGCGAATCACGCCAACTGGGGTCGTCCGCGAAATCATCGACAATTCACCGGCCGAACGCGCTGCATGCCGAGGCTGAATCCTATTGATCTGACGGGCGTTGTGTAACCCACCCTGTACCTGACCGTTTTTCCGCACAGGCTGCCAGAGGTTTACCCAAAGCCCGGTTGAAGGCGAAAAAATCTGATGGCAAGCTTACCGCAAACTTCGGTGGAGGACGCCTATGTCCAGGAGGTCGCCAGTCTAAAGACGCAGTTCGACATTTTCCGCTTCATGAAGCGGATGACGGAGGCCTATCGCAGCCGGGCTTTCATGGTTTTGAACCTGCCGCCGATTACCTCCTTCGATCTTCAGGGCAATACGATCATCACCAGCTGGCCCGCTGAACTGCTGTCCATCTACGATCAGGAAGGGCTGATGGTGAACAGCCCGGTCCTGCGGCGGCTGCGCACGTCGACCCTGCCTTTCTTCTACGATACGTCGCGCACCAACTGGCCCCGCGACGACGGCAAGACAGGGGTCGTTGCAACCCTTTTCGAACGCTTCAGGATGATGCGCTGCGCCTATTTTCCGACGCACGAACCGTCAGGCGCGCGCGGTGCAGTCTCCTTCGCCGGTGATCGCGAGCCTTTCACCCCGGTAGAGATGCGCGAACTCAGCTATATCGCGATCCATGTCTTCGACCGGCTGGCCGAGATCCGCAATCTCGATACGCGCATGACCGATACGCTGACCGACCGCGAGATCGATTGCCTCAACTGGACTGCGGCGGGAAAGACCAGTGCCGAGATCGCCGAAATCCTCGATCTCTCGGAGCATACGGTCAATCACTACCTGAACCGCGCCACCAAGAAGCTTGATACGGTCAACCGCACGCAGGCCGTCGCCAAGGCGCTACGCATCGGCCTCATCAAGTAGGCTCCGATTAGCAGGCATTGCCGGCCTAAAATATCGTCAGTCGCTGCCGCCTTGCTCAATATGTGAGCGCCATTCCCTTTGCTGGTGGCCCTGGACTGAACAATTATCATCCTTTTCACCGGATTCCGCAGTTGGCATACTTCGTGCATCGTTATCAGCAGAGGTCCAGAGGGGACTTTGAAAACAGCGCCAGCTCAACGGCGCGACCGACACGCCGCCGTCTGATATCGCTGCCGCTTTTCTCCCGGCGTTCCGATATCGGCGGCGGTTGTTGCGTTTGGGCAACCACCTTTTGCCCTGTTCCGAAACCGGACGATATCGTTCATTTTTTTCTGGCCTTTTTTTTCGCTTGCTCTACTTCGCCCCGAATTGCGCCGGTTCTCGGGGAGTCCGTTGCGGTCATCAGGGCGAGAGCCCAGCGGACTTGATGACCGCAACGGAGAGAGAACGCGCTGCCTTTCCTTTAACGCAAGATGTGCCTGCCGCCCGATTTTGTTTGGCGAAGCTGCTGGCCTCCACTATTTACTGAAGACGAAAAAGCAGTGAGGGCGGAATGACCGAGGTCACCAAGGAACAGGTTCTGGAAACGCTGAAGACCGTGCGCGGGCCGGATCTGGAGCACAACATCGTCGAACTCGGCATGGTTTCCGATGTCTTCATCTCCGATGGCAAGGTCTATTTCTCGATCACCGTGCCGGCGGAACGCGCCAAGGAACTGGAGCCGCTGCGGCTGGCTGCCGAGCGTGTGATCAAGGAAATGCCAGGCGTGAAAGGTGCGCTCGTGGCGCTGACGGCAGACAAGAAGGCCGCCGCAAATGCGCCCGCAGCGCGCCCCGCTCCGCAGGCTGACCACGCCCATCACGGCCACTCCCACGCCCCGCAACAGCAGCCGCGCACCGCCAAGATCGGCGTTCCCGGCATCGGCGCCATTATCGCCGTCGCATCGGGCAAGGGCGGCGTCGGCAAGTCGACGACGGCGGTCAATCTGGCACTCGGCCTGCAGGCGAATGGTCTTCGCGTCGGCATTCTCGATGCCGATATCTACGGCCCCTCGATGCCACGCCTCCTGAAGATTTCCGGCCGCCCGACCCAGATCGACGGCCGCATCATCAATCCCATGGAGAATTACGGCCTCAAGGTCATGTCCATGGGCTTCCTCGTCGATGAGGAAACCGCGATGATCTGGCGCGGACCGATGGTCCAGTCCGCCCTCCTGCAGATGCTGCGCGAAGTCGCCTGGGGCGAGCTCGACGTTCTCGTCGTCGACATGCCGCCCGGCACCGGTGACGCCCAACTCACCATGGCCCAGCAGGTGCCGCTCGCCGGCGCCGTGATCGTCTCCACGCCGCAGGATCTGGCGCTGATCGATGCCCGCAAGGGCCTCAACATGTTCCGCAAGGTCGAAGTGCCGGTTCTCGGCATTGTCGAGAACATGAGCTATTTCGTCGCGCCCGATACTGGCACTCGTTACGATATCTTCGGCCACGGCGGCGCCCGCAGGGAGGCCGAGCGTATCGGTGTGCCCTTCCTCGGCGAAGTGCCGCTGACCATGAACATCCGCGAGACTTCGGATGCCGGAACGCCGCTTGTTGCCTCCGATCCGAATGGCGTCGTTGCCGGCATCTACCGTGCCATCGCTGCCAAGGTCTGGGAACAGCTCGGTGAAAAGCCGCAGCGCGAAGCCCCCGCGATCGTCTTCGAATAGTGCGAATCACTTGGCCGCTCACCTCGAATTGTGGGGGAAATGAGATGAAAGGGCGCAGTTCACGTAAGATGTCTTGATTATTTTCCGGCTTTGCTTCATATGCGCGCCGGCGTCATGATGGCGCGTCTGCAAATGCTCTGTGATGGCCGCCTGTCGATGAAGGTTCCGGCCTCCCTGCATATTCGGAGTTGACTTGTCGATCGAAGGATTGGTGACTGCGATGCGGTGGAGCAACCCGGCCGATAAGGCCGGACATGACCGGAGTTGTATGAACTTTCTTTATCCGCTTCCGTTACGATCGATGGCAAGTGCGCCCTGGCGTCACCGCGCTCGCGTAGGCATGGAAGGACTTTCGATGAAAAGGGCTACGACGGCTGGGTGCTGCCGGCGCCGGAGATGCGGGCTGTGATCACCGCATACTGTTCCAACTGCAAGTCGGTCGAGATCCGTGATCTTGCCAATCCTCCGGAGTTTCCGGCGGATGTGGTATGGATCGACATGGTCGAGCCGACTCGCGAGGAGGAACTGCATGTCGAAACGATCCTTGGCATCGAAGTGCCGACCCGCGACGATCTCAGGGCGATTGAGCCGTCAGCCCGCCTCTATGTCGAAAATAACGCCGTATACATGACCGCTTCGCTGATATGGAAAGCGGAAACGGAAGCGCCGACCCTGACGGATGTCGCCTTCATTCTTGCCGGCGACAAGCTGGTGACCATCCGCTACGCTCATCCGAAGTCCTTCGCACTCTTCATCGCCGCCCTGCATCGCATACCGGAGCAGTGGCGCAGCGGCGCCGCCCTTCTTGCCAAGCTCCTGGAAACGATCGTCGATCGCACCGCCGAAGTTCTGGAAATGTCGGTGTCCCGCCTGGACATCCTGTCGGTGCACGTGTTCGGTGACCGCGCCAAGAAGGTGCGCAAGCCGTCGAACTATCTGGAAGAGAAGCTGAAGGACATTGCCGGCCATCACCGCATGATCAGCAAGCTGCGCGACAGTCTCGGCTCGCTCTCGCGCCTTCTCACCTTCTTCTATACGATCCCTGTCGTGCAGCACGATCAGGAAACCAAGGAACTTTGCCGGACGATTTCGCGCGACATCCAGTCCCTTTCGGAACATGCGTCCTTCGTCGCCGGCAACATTACCTTCCTGCTCGACGCCTCGCTCGGCCTCATCAACATCGAGCAGAATGCCATCATCAAGATTTTTTCGATCGCTTCGGTCGTGTTCTTGCCGCCGACGCTGGTCGCCTCCATCTATGGCATGAATTTCGAGTTTATGCCGGAGTTGCACCTGGCCGCGGGTTATCCTTACTCGCTGGGCCTCATGGTGATCTCCGCCGTCATTCCCTTCTTCTTTTTCCGCTGGAAAGGCTGGCTCTGAGGAGCCTGTAATTACTTCATGTCTGAAGAAAGCCATTCTCAAGAACGCAACCTTACGCCGCGCAAGCTCTTTTATCTTGCGCTAGGCTCCGTAGGTGTCGTTTACGGGGATATCGGCACGAGCCCGCTTTATGCCTTCCGCGAAGCGCTGAAGCCGGTCGCCCATGATGGTCTCACCCGTTTCGAGGTCATCAGCCTCATTTCCCTGATGATCTGGGCGCTGACGATCATCGTCACCATCAAATACGTGCTCTTTCTGCTGCGCGCCGACAACGACGGCGAAGGTGGCACGCTGTCGCTGCTTGCCCTCCTGATGAAAACCGCCAATGGCCACACAGCGCTTTTGATGCTGCTCGGCCTGATGGGCGCGGCACTCTTCCTCGGCGACGCGATGATCACCCCGGCGCTCTCGGTTCTGTCAGCGGTCGAAGGTATCAAGCTCGTCACGCCGCAGCTGTCGGAATATATCGTGCCCATATCGGTGGCGATTCTGGCACTGCTCTTCGTCGTGCAGTCGCATGGCACGGGGGCGGTCGCACGATTCTTCGGCCCCATCACGGCGCTTTGGTTCCTCGTCATGGCCGCCGCCGGCATCGCTCATATTTCCGATGACTACGGCATCCTCGCCGCCTTCAACCCCTATTATGCCATCAGCTTCCTGCTGCACGAGGGTTTCTATGGCGTCGTCGTTCTCGGCGCTGTCTTCCTGACGGTGACAGGCGCGGAAGCCCTCTACGCAGACCTCGGCCATTTCGGCCGCCGCCCGATCCAGTGGGCATGGTTCGCGCTGGTCTTCCCGTCGCTCACGCTGAACTATCTGGGGCAGGGCGCGCTCGTTCTCGGCAATCCGGCAACGATGTCCGACCCCTTCTATCTCATGTATCCGCAGTGGGCGCTGTTGCCGGTCGTTATCCTCGCGACCTGCGCCACGATCATCGCCAGCCAGGCCGTCATTACGGGCGCCTTCTCGCTCGTACGCCAGGGAATCAACCTCGGCTTCCTGCCGCGCATGGAAATTCTCTTCACGTCAGAGACCAATACCGGGCAGATCTTTGTGCCTTCGGTCAACGCGGTGCTGTTCTTCGGCGTCATCTTCCTCGTGCTCGGCTTCAAGACCTCGGATTCGCTGGCGACCGCCTACGGCATCTCGGTCACCGGCGCGATGGTCGTCACCTCGATCATGGCTTTCGAATTCGTCCGCGTCCGTTGGAACTGGTCGCTTCCGGTTGCCATCATTGCGCTGCTGCCGCTCGTCCTTCTCGAACTGATCTTCTTGGGCGCCAACCTCCTGAAGATCCATGACGGCGGCTATATCCCGATCCTGATTGCGACGGCCTTCACCGTCATTATGTGGACCTGGCGTCGCGGCACGGCGATCCTGACGGAAAAGACCCGTCATACGGATATTCCGCTTGCCTCGTTCGTGAGCTCAATCGAGCGCAAGAGCGAGCATTCGCCGGCCCATGTTCCGGGCACCGCGATCTTCCTGACCAGCGATCCGGATTCGGCACCCGCCGCACTGTTGCACAATCTCAAGCACAATCACGTGCTCCATGATCGCAACGTCATTCTGACAATCCGCACGGTCAACAAGCCGCGCGTCTCGCCGCAGGAACGCTACAAGGTTGAGCAGATCTCCGAACGCTTCTCGCGCGTGGAACTGCTCTTCGGCTTCATGGAATCGCAGAACGTCTCTCAGGCGCTGGCGGCGCTGCGCAAGACCGGCCTGAAGTTCGACATCATGACGACCTCCTTTTATCTCGGCCGCCGCAAGCTGGTGCCTGATGCCAAGTCCGGCATGCCCTACTGGCAGGACCGCCTCTACATCGCGCTCGCCAATGCGGCCGCCAACCCCTCCGACTACTTCCGCCTGCCGGCCAACCGCGTGGTGGAATTGGGTTCGCACGTCATCATTTGACGGGAAGCAAGGAGAGGGCGCCATCTCGTCCTCTCCCATTTCTGTGGCCGGCCGGGAATGAACGGGGCGAGATGCTCCATCTCACGAAAATGTCAGCCGCATTGGAATATGCAGAAATCCTCATGGGCATATTCCGGGACAGGTCGTTAACCAGCTATCAAGGTTAATGCGAGATTTTCTTGGGACTGTTCCCGCGTCCCATGCCCGGAGTCCGCGTTGCGTCGAAATGGCCGCTTCCGCAGCAAGCTGCGTCTCTTGCCCCAGAATTGGGTCTCTCCCGCGATCTTCGGCGTGGCCGGATGGCTGATCTTCCCGAGCGTCGCCTCCCATGCCGATCTTGCCACCATGCTCGCCGGTCTCGACAATGATCGCGAAAGCTGGCGTATGGTTCTGACCAATTCGCCCGCAGGCTCCATCCACCAGGCAGAACTCGCCTTTGCCGATCCCGCTTCTACCGGCTCGATCGCCGCCGGTGCGGGCATGGTGCTGCCCGACGGCCGCAAGGTTGCCTTCGTCTCTGGTGAGAAGGGTAATGACGGCACCCCGGACGAGGATCGCGTCAATCGCAATGCCAAGAAGGGCCGGGTCATTGCAGTGGAAAAGGTGCAGCCGCCGAAGGATTTCTCGGCCGGCTCCGTCCTTGAGCGCACCAGGCTCCTCTTCCGCCCGGTTTTCGATCTCAAGGACAAGTCCGCCTTCGTGAAGCCGTCGATCAAGGGCAAGGAGATCGAGATCGCCACGGCCTTCTACAAGACGCAGCCGGCGCCACAAGGGGACACTGCTGTACCGGCAATTCTGGCGAGCCTCGTGACCAGCAATAAGGCGGATGTGCTGGCGACGGCCTATGCGCCTGCCGCACCGGATTATTCCCGCCAGTCGCCTTTCGATTCCATCCTGACCGACAAGGATGAAGGCCGTTTCGCGCCGCAGATCGGCCCGAGGGATCATGCCTGGGCTGCGAGCATCCTGCCGCCCAGCGTCTTCTCCGCCCGCGAGCAGCAGTGCCTGGCTTCAGGCATCTATTTCGAGGCGCGCGGCGAATCCGTGAAGGGGCAGGCGGCCGTCGCTCAGGTCATTCTCAACCGCGTCCGCAACCCAGCCTATCCCAAGACTATTTGCGGGGTCGTCTACCAGAACGAAGACTGGCGCAATCGCTGCCAGTTTTCCTTCGCCTGCGACAACATCAAGGACCGTGTGAATTCGCAGTATCATTGGCGCGTCGCCCGCGATGTTGCCATGGCCGTGACCGCCGGCAAGATCTGGCTGCCGCAAGTGGGGTCGGCCACTCATTACCATGCCGTCTACGTCCGGCCGAATTGGGCCAGGACCATGGAAAAGGTCGGCCGCATCGGCATGCATGTCTTCTACCGCACTTATGGTGGTGGCTGGAGCTGAGGCAAAAGGGCGGCCGATTGCCGATTTTTCGCCGCCCGGCGCCGTTCGAAGACGGATTCTTTCGATGAAATCGGGCGGGAGTGGCCAAATTCCGCTTAAATCTTTGATTTTTTGCGGTTATTTTATGGCTGGACACAAGCTCTCTACGCCTTGACTATACTAATCCCTAAAACTATGTTGCGCGCGACTTCAGAACGGGCCGGAGGGTTCTTTAACCTTTGCGTCCGTGGTTCGGAAAACCGGGGTAGCGGGATTGCGGGCGACGGGAGCGGAGGAGAGCACGATGGCGGATGACCGCGAAGAAAGTCTTGAGCAGCGCCGTCGGCAGCTGGAAGCGGAACTAGCCTCCAGACATGTCGATGACAGGAAGGAAGAGGCGCGAGAGGCCAGTGCCGAGCAGAGCCGTAAAGGTTATGCCCAGGCGATGAAGCTCTCGAGCGAATTCATTTCCGCCATTGTTGTCGGCGCTGTACTCGGCTGGCTCTTCGACCATTTTGTTGGCACGACGCCTTGGGGGTTGATTGTTCTTCTGCTTCTTGGATTCTGTGCCGGCGTTTTGAATGTTTTGCGCGCTGCGGGGAAGGTCGCCCAACCCCTGGATCGCCAAAACGCTGATAAATAGGGCCGTCTGGCCCAGTGCAATTTCCGCCTCTTGGGCGGGCCAAAGAGAGAGAGCAACCGGTGTCAAACGATCCGACCCATCAGTTCCAGATCTTCAAGATTGTGCCGATCGAGATCGGCGGGATTGATTTCTCGTTCACCAACGCATCTCTCTTCATGGTGGCTTCGGCTGCCGTCGCTGCTGGCTTCCTTTATTTCTCGACCACGAATCGCGCCATTGTTCCGGGCCGTTCGCAGTCACTCGCCGAAATGTCCTACGAGTTCATTGCCGGCATGCTGAAGGAAGGTGCGGGCACCAAGGGAATGCAGTTCTTCCCGCTGGTCTTCTCGCTCTTCATGTTCGTGCTGACGGCAAACCTGCTCGGCATGTTCCCGTATTTCTTCACGATTACCAGCCAGATCATCGTGACCTTCGCGTTGGCGATCCTCGTCATCGGCACGGTTCTGGTCTACGGCTTCTATAAGCACGGCTTCCACTTCTTTAATGTCTTCGTGCCCTCGGGCGTGCCGGGCATTCTGTTGCCGCTGGTTGTCTCGATCGAGATCATTTCCTTCCTGTCTCGTCCGATTTCATTGTCGGTTCGTCTTTTCGCAAACATGCTCGCTGGTCACATCACGCTGAAGGTGTTCGCAGGCTTCGTCGCCTCGCTTGGAGCCCTCGGTGCTGTCGGTGTCGGCGGAGCCGTTCTTCCTCTCATCATGACCGTCGCCCTGACCGGTCTCGAGTTCCTCGTTGCCTTCCTCCAGGCTTACGTCTTTGCGGTGCTGACTTGCATGTACCTCAATGACGCGATCCATCCGGGCGGGCACTAAGGATAACGACATCGACGTCAAAGGGCGTCAGTCATTCGCCGCAACAACCATTTCAAAGGAGTTCAACATGGAAGCGGAAGCAGCAAAGTTCATCGGTGCAGGTCTGGCTTGCTTTGGTATGGCCGGTACGGCTCTCGGCCTCGGCAATATCTTCGGCAGCTACCTCTCCGGCGCTCTGCGCAATCCGTCTGCTGCTGACAGCCAGTTCGGCCGTCTGGTATTCGGCTTCGCCGTTACGGAAGCTCTGGGCATCTTCTCGCTGCTCGTCGCTCTTCTCCTCCTCTTCGCCGTTTAATATCGGTGGATTGATGGATCACGGCCTGCGAACAGCGAGCCGTGATCCTTTGCATTTGCAGTACACCTGGAGGTGAGCATGTACTTTGTGACCCCGGCCTACGCTGAAGAGGCACCGGCGGGAACCGCGACGGATGCGCATGCCGCTCCGGCTGCCGGCGAGGTCCATACCGAGACCGGCGTTGCCGAAGGCGGCCACGCGCGTGGGCCTTTCCCGCCTTTCGATTCGTCGACCTACGCATCCCAGCTTCTCTGGCTGGTGATTACGTTCGTCATTTTCTACCTGCTCATGCAAAAGGTCATCGCACCGCGCATCGGCGCGATCCTCGAGCAGCGTCACAACCGCATCTCGCAGGATGTCGAAGAAGCTGGCCGCCTGAAGGCTGAGGCCGATGCCGCTGTCACAACTTACGAAGGCGAACTCGCCGCTGCCCGCGCCAAGGCAAACTCGATCGGCACTGCCGCTCGCGATGCTGCCAAGGTAAAGGCCGAGGGTGATCGTCGCGCAGTCGAGGCTAGCCTCAACGAAAAGCTGAAGGCTGCCGAGGCCCGTATCGCCGATGTGAAGGCAAAGGCTTTTGCCGATGTGGGTGCCATCGCCGAGGAAACCGCAGCAGCTGTTGTCGAACAGCTCATCGGCGGCTCTACTGCCCAGTCTGATGTCGCCGCTGCCGTTGCAGCCGCCAAAAAGGAGGCTTGATCGATGGAATTTGCTTTTGATGCAACTTTCTTCGCCTTCGTTGGCCTCGTTCTCTTCCTGGCGCTGATCGTCTACCTGAAGGTTCCGGGCATGATGGCGAAGTCGCTTGACGACCGCGCCGACCAGATCCGCAACGAGCTGGCGGAAGCCAAGCGTCTGCGCGAGGAAGCCCAGCACCTGCTCGCGGAATATCAGCGCAAGCGCAAGGAAGCTGAAGCTGAAGCAGCGCACATCGTGGCCGCTGCCGAGCGCGAAGCTGAAATGCTGACCGCCGAGGCGAAGAAGAAGACGGAAGAATTCGTCTCTAACCGCACGGCTCTTTCCGAGCAGAAGATCAAGCAGGCCGAAGCCGACGCGATAAAGGCTGTTCGCTCTGCTGCCGTCGATCTCGCCATCGCAGCCGCCGAAGCCGTCATCGGCAAGCAGGCGGATGCCAAGGTCCAGTCCGAACTTTTCGGCCAGGCCGTCGGCGAAGTGAAGACCCGCCTGAACTGAGCTGCTGCTCTATAGGATTAGAAAAGCCCTGCCTCAGCGGGGCTTTTCCGTTTTCGGCGGATGCTGTTGTGCTTAGTGTGATGTCTGAAACTGTGATGGGCTGCGCCGAAAACAACGGATCACCCTTTTCGGAAGCTCCTGCAGAAACCCTCGATGCCGGTACAGCAATCGAGTGTCTCTGACACTTTCCCATCCCCAGGGCTTGCAGGGAAACGGAGCGGATCCCGCGCTGGAGCTTACTCCTCCAGCATCTCCCCATTCAGCTCTTCCACGACGCCGTCCTTGCGGAGTGGCCGGAAGCTCATCCGGTGCAGTGAGCACGGCCCGTGCTTCTCGATGCCGGAGCGATGCTGTGCTGTGCCATATCCAACATGAGCGGCAAAACCATATTCAGGAAACACCAGATGTGCGCGCGCCATCATTCGGTCGCGCGTCACCTTCGCCACTATGGAGGCGGCGGCGATAGAAACGGATCGAGCGTCACCCTTCACCACGGCCTGCCCGGGGCAGTCGAGCCCAGTCGGCACGTCCAGTCCGTCCGTCAGCACATAGCTTGCTGGTACGGAAAGGCCGCAGATCGCGCGGCGCATGGCGTCGAGGCTTGCTTTGCGGATATCGGTTTCGTCGATGCGTGTGGAACTGGATGAGGCGATGGAGACTGTTGAGGTCGCAAGAATTTGGACGAACAGCTCCTCGCGTTTCTGTGCCGAAAGCTGCTTGGAATCGTTGAGGCCCTCGGGAATGCGCTTGGGATCGAGGATCACGGCTGCAGCCACGACAGGGCCTGCAAGCGGTCCGCGCCCAGCCTCGTCGGCGCCCGCGACAGGCCAGTGGCCAGCCTTGCGGGCTTTCAGCTCCAGCCGGAAATCCGGCACGAGGGGTACCTCTTCAAAGAGCAGAGGAGAATCGGGTGACGTGCGACGTTTCATGCGGTTGAAACTCGCACGCCAACCCGATTTCCTGCAAGCCCCCGGATCAGGGCGGCGACGACCGGGGGCGGTCCGGCGGATGGTGCGGTCAGGGCCATCCGCAGGAATTGCGCAAGACAGAAGACGCAGGGCAGGTCTTCTTCACGCCTCACGCAAGCTCGTTAACAAAAGCAATTCCATCAAAAGTGCGCAGCGGCTTTGCGTCCGGAATTGCGTAAAACAACCAGTCAGAGCAACGAAAGTTGCACGCCGCTGCCATTTGGCGGTACGAAGAGATCGTCGCGCAGGGCAAGGCTTCGCCTAGTTAGCCCCAACCGCTTTGCTGCCATCTCGAAGCGGCGGGCGATCTGCCAGGCGTAAGGCCCGGCGCCCTTCATGCGCTTGCCGAACTCGGCATCATAATCCTTACCGCCGCGCATTGAGCGCACCAGCGACATGACGTGGCGATAACGGTCAGGATAGTTCTGCAGCAGCCAGTCGCGGAACAGCGGGCTCACCTCCAGCGGCAGCCGCAGCAGCACATAGCTTGCCTCTTCTGCGCCTGCCGCCTTCGCGGCATCCAGAATGCGCTCCAGCTCGTGATCGTTGAGCGCCGGGATGATCGGCGCCGCCATCACTGACGTGCGCACACCGGCCTCGGAAAGCCCGCGGACCGCCTCCAGCCTGCGCGTCGGCGTCGAGGCGCGTGGTTCCATCAGCCGCGCGAGCTTGCGGTCGAGCGTCGTAACCGAAATGCCGACACGCACGATGTTCTTCGCCGCCATCTCGGTGAGGATATCGAGATCGCGCAGGATCATCGCCGACTTGGTGACGATCGCAACGGGGTGGTTCGCCTTGTTCAGCACTTCGAGGATCTGCCGCATGATGCGCCATTCCTTCTCGATCGGCTGGTAGGGATCGGTGTTGGTGCCGATCGCGATGACGCGGACCTTGTAGCCAGGCTTGGCGAGCTCGCGCTCCAGAAGCTTCGGCGCGTCCGGCTTGGCAAACAGCTTGCTTTCGAAATCCAGTCCCGCCGAGAGGCCCATATAGGCATGCGTCGGCCGGGCGAAACAATAGATGCAGCCATGCTCGCAGCCGCGATAGGGATTGATCGACCGATCGAAGGAAAGGTCGGGGAACTCGTTGCGGGTGATCGCCGTGCGCGGCTTCTCGATCTGCACATCCGTCTTGAAGGGCGGCAGTTCCTCGAGCGTCTGCCAGCCATCATCGAAGGTCTCGCGCTGCGTTGACTCGAAGCGGCCGCTGGGATTAAGCCCCGCACCGCGGCCACGCCGCCGGTCAACCTCGATGCGCAGCCCCGAGGCCGCGATCATCGCGTCGGCAATATCTGCCGTATTGGCAGGCGCAAATGCGGCCTGCCCTGCAAGGGACTGTGGTCTCATCGGATTCTCCAGCGGCGGAAACGCTCGATCCCGCTCGTTTTAATGATTATATTCCTATCCACAAAAAGAGAACAATGCAAGAACAAAGTGGGGAAAGTGGTGCTGGCAAAATTTTGTGCGGCGCTCTATAAACAGGCAATGTTGACTGTCGTTCTTGAATGCCAGGATCAGGAACCTGAGCTGGCCCAGACTCTATCGGTATTGGTGGCGGGCGCCGTCGAGGGCCTCGTCAGCGACGTGGTCGTGCTCGATCACGGCTCCCGCGACGGCACCTCGCGGGTGGCGGATGCCGCCGGCTGCCGTTTCCATTCGCAGTGGGATATCAAGGACATCATCCGTTCCGCTCGCGGTGAATGGCTGCTCTTCGTCGAACCGGGCGCAAGACCGCAGGCAGGCTGGATCGACGAAGTCGCGGAATACGTAGCCTTGAATAAGGTGCCTGCGCGCTTCACCGCCTCGCGCGGCTATCGACGCCCCTTTTTCCAGCGCGTCGGCCGTGCCAGGCCACCACTGGAACTCGGTCTGCTCATGCCGAAGAAACTCGCCATTTCAGCTGCAAAGAGCGGCATGCGCCTTACCGAATTCGTCAAGGCGCAGAAGCCGCGCCAACTCTCCAGCGAATTGATTCCCTCCTGGGTCGCCCGCGCCGCGCGATAGCTGCACTCTTCGACATTGCGAAAAGATGGCGCCCAATAGGATTTCGCGCTATAATTCGGGTATGGCGCCACCGAAGCGCCTCGCTTCGTAACGGATGGCCATGGAATGCCGGTGAACGGCAGAACAGGTCAGCGAGAATCTCCTCTTCTGCCGGGTTTCCGGCGAAAGGAGGTGCGTCATGCTACGCAATATGGTCCACGGCCTGCTGGCCGTCATATTGACGACATTGGTGATCGCGCATCCGCATCCGGCAGCATCGCAGATGATGCGCAGTTGCGCAGGCCGATCCGAGATCGTCAATTTCCTGGACAGCAACTTTGGTGAAAAGCTCACTGCAGTCGGACTGATTAACCAGAACGCCATTCTCGAAGTCTATGCCGCCGAAAGCGGCACCTGGACGCTCGTCGTCACGGACGTTCACGGGATAAGCTGCGTGCTGCTGTCCGGTGATAGCTGGGAAACGATGCCCGCCCTGCCGGGCCTCGCGACATAGCGATGCTGCTGTTGTAGGCAGTCTATTTCGTCGCGCCGCGCTTGAGGTGTTCGTCCAGCCGCGGCATGATCTCCACGAAATTGCAGGGCATATGGCGATAGTCGAGCTGCGCCTTCAAGATACCGTCCCACGCATCTTTGCAGGCGCCGGGCGAGCCCGGCAACACGAAGATGAAGGTGGCGTTGGCAACACCTGCCGTAGCGCGGGACTGGATCGTAGAGGTGCCAATCTTGTCGTAGGAAATGCGGTGGAACACGGCCGAAAACCCGTCCATCCGCTTTTCGAAGAGCTGTTCTAGTGCGTCGGGCGTCACGTCGCGGCCGGTGAAGCCGGTCCCGCCCGTGGTGATGACGACGTCGATCTCCTTGGCTTCAGTCCAGGCGCGCACGCGCGCGGTGATCCTCTCGCGGTCGTCAGGCACGATGTCGCGGTCGATCAGCTGATGTCCGGCTTCCGCAATCCGTGCCACCAGCGTGTCGCCGGACTTGTCGTCCGCCAGCTTGCGCGTATCCGAAACGGTCAGAACCGCAATGCCGAGGGGGATAAAAGCTCGTTTTTCGTCCAGGCCTGCCATCATGCACCTCCTGCGAAAGTCTCCGTCGACTGGAAATACCAGTCCGGGCGGCCCGCGTGAAGACGCTCAGCGGCGCGCAGCGCAGCAACGGGTGTCTCGAAGATGCCGAAGCAGGTCGCGCCAGAGCCGGACATGCGGGTGAAAAGCGCGCCTTCTGCCGCGAGCATGTCTGAAATCTCGGCGATTTCGGGAACCAGCTCCCGCGCCGGCATCTCAAGATCATTGCGTGTCGCCCGTATGGCTTCCATCCAGTGCGGTGTCTTCTTCAGGACCAGCGGAGGATTATTCTTGGTGACAAGCCGCCGGAAGATCTCGGGCGTGGAAACGCCTTTCAGCGGATTGGCAAGCACCATGGCGAAGGAGGGCAGGGCATCTGCCGTCTCTATCTTTTCGCCGATACCGCGTGCGATCAGCGGTGTACTTTTCAGGCACATCGGCACGTCGGCCCCAAGCTTCAGCGCGAGGGCGGCAACGGTCTCAGCGGGAAGCGTCACGTCCCATAGGCGCATCAGCCCGCGCAGCGTCGCTGCCGCATCGGCAGAGCCGCCTCCGATTCCGGAAGCGACCGGCAGATTCTTTTCCAGATGGATACGCACGGGTGGAGCACTGCCTGCCGCTTCCCGCAACAGGTCACGCGCCTTCAGCACCAGATTGGTGCCGGGGTCATCGGCAAGCACATCGGCGAACTGGCCGGAAAGCGTGAAATCATCGGTATCGGCTGGCGCAAAGCCCAGCCGGTCGCCATGGCGCGCAAATGTCACAAGCATTTCAAGAAGGTGATAGCCGTCAGGCCTCTGGCCCGTCACATGCAGGGCCAGATTGATTTTTGCGCAGGCATCTTCGGTGACGGCGAAATCGCCTGTCACGGAAAGTGGCATGCCCGTGTCAGGCATGTGGCCTCAGGATTTCTTGTCGACCGGCGGCGGCGTCACCGGCTGCGGGTCCGGCTGCTTCTTGTCGACGGTCTTGGAGTCGTCATCCTGTGCAGGCAGGCCGTTGGCGACCTTTTCCTTTATCTTCGGGACCTGGGCTTCCTCGGGTTCGGAGGCGAGCGCCCGGTTCCATTGATAGACGGCTTCCAGCTTGCGGCCGACCCGCCAGTAGGCATCGCCGAGATGGTCGTTGATCGTCGCGTCGCCAGCCTTGATCTGCGCCGCGCGTTCCAGCTCATCGACAGCATCGTTGTAACGGTTGAGGCGGAAATAGGCCCAGCCGAGCGAGTCAATGATATAACCGTCGTCAGGACGCAGCTCGACGGCCTTCTTGATCATATCAAGGCCCTCATCGAGGTTGCGGTTCATGTCGATCCAGGAATAGCCGAGATAATTCAGAACCTGCGGTTGATTGGGATTGAGGTCCAGCGCCTTGCGGAAGTTCGGCTCCGCCTGGTCCCACTTCTTGAGCCGCTCATAGGCGATGCCGCGCTGGAAGAAGACGCTCCAGTCGGCGCGGCCCGGCAGCGGCCCGATCACTTCGACAGCCTTGTCGTAATTATCGGCCATCGCCTGATAATCCTTGGCATCGGAAAGCACGCTGCCATAGGCGAGGTAGCTTCTGATATCGGTCGGGTCGGAAGCGATCAGCGCCTGCAGGTGCTTGCGGGCTTCGTCCACCTTGCCGCCTTGGGCGAGCGCGAGGCCCAACTGCAGCTCGGAGATGCGGCGCATCGGCGAATTCGCCGGCACCTTCTGGTAAAGCGCAATCGCTCGGTCCATCTGGTTCTGCTTTTCGGCAATGCCGCCGAGCAGCACCAGCGTGTCGGCACTGTTCGGATCGAGTGCATTGGCCGTCTGCAGATAGAGCGAGACAATGTCCTCGGCGCCATCGCGGTTCAGCGCGCCGCCGACCGAGAAGAGCACGCCAGCCGCACCCTCTTCGGCGCTCTTGACCTGCTGCTCCTGCTTCTCGCCCTTTTCGATGCTGTCGCGCAGCGCGTTCAGCGGCGTGTAGTTCGGCAGCAGATTGTCGCCGACAGAAACAGCGTCGAGCGCCTTCTGCTTGTTGCCCTGCGAGGCTTCGAGGCGGGCGAGCGCCATGATGGCGCGCATGAAGGTGTCTGGCGCAGTCGCGCCGCCTTCCTTGTCCAGCACGGCATCATTGAGATGTTGGCGGGCGGATTTGACGTCGCCGTTGACGATCGCGATCGCCCCGGCATTGTAGTTCTGGAAGATGCGAACCCAATCCGGTCCCTTCATCTTCTCAACCATGGTGAGCCCTTCCTTGCCGCGGCCGGCGCCGACCCGCGCCCAGGCCAGCAGAAGGTCGTTCATCATGCGGTCGAGATCGTTCGGTCCGTCATATTTCAGGATCGATTCCGCCGTCTTGAACTCGCCGCGGCGCATCGCGTCCATGCCACGCACGATCGTGGTGATCCGCTCGACGGTCGGGTCACCCTTCAGGTCGTTGGCATATTTCACGCCGTCCTTGATATCGCCGTTGAGCAGCAGCGAGATCATCAGGCGCTGGCGGATTTCAGGATTGCCTGGCTCGATCTGCAGAGCTTTCTTGTAGAGCTCGATCGCGGTCGGATAGTCGTGATCCACATCGGCCGTGCGGGCAGCGAGAAACGCGCCCGAGAAGGTGGATACGCTGTCTGGATCGAAAGTCACGGTCTTGCCGGCATCATCCGCCTTGGCCGCGTCTTCGGCGTTCACACCGCCGATCCCGCCGAGCGAAAGCACCGCCGCCAGGGCTGCGCTCGAAAGGAGACGGGTGACAAATCTCTGCCGCATTAGAAAACCTTTCTTCAGGGACGGCCGACTCAATGGGCCAACCGCAAAATCAGTTGCAAACACTGATTCACAACAGGATGGCTTTTTTGAAGCGGCCCTGCAAGAAATTCAGCCCACGTTCAAGGACGTTTGATTAGAGCGCCGCCGCGCAAAGGCGTGCGGCGGCTTCTGCAAAGACATGGCCCTCGCGGAGGCACGCGTCAGTTCACGCGCTCGATGCAGAAATCGATGACTTCTATCAGGGCCGATTTCCAGGGGCTGTCCGGCAGCGGCGCCAGCGCATCCCGTGCGATCGTGCCGTAGTGGACGGCCCGCTGGATCGTGTCGTTCAGCGTGCCGTATTTGGTGATCAGGCCGAGCGCCTTTTCCAGATTGGCATCGCTGCTGTTACCGCCTTCGATCGCATCGCGCCAGAAAGCGCGCTCGTCCTGCGTGCCACGGCGATAGGCCAGGATGACCGGAAGGGTGATCTTGCCTTCGCGGAAGTCGTCGCCGACATTCTTGCCGAGATCGGCAGCCTTTCCGCCGTAATCGAGCGCGTCGTCGACGAGCTGGAAAGCGAGGCCGAGATTCATGCCGTAGGATTTCAGCGCGTTGCGGTTGGATTTGCTGGTCTCGGCAACGATGGGTCCGACTTCTGCAGCAGCGGCAAAGAGAGCGGCCGTCTTGGCGCGGATGACAGAGAGGTAATCGTCCTCGGTCGTTTCCATGTTCTTGGCGACGGAAAGCTGCAGCACCTCGCCTTCGGCGATGACGCAAGCGGCAGAGGAAAGCACGTCGAGTGCCTCCAGCGAGCCGACTTCGACCATCATGCGGAAGGCCTGGCCGAGCAGGAAGTCGCCGACGAGAACGCTTGCCTGGTTGCCCCAGATCGTCCGCGCCGTCGACTTGCCGCGGCGCAGGTCGCTTTCATCCACCACGTCGTCATGCAACAGCGTTGCCGTGTGCATGAACTCGACTGATGTGGCGAGCTTGATGTGGTTCTCGCCCCTGTAGCCGAAGAGCGAGGCCGCAGCGAGCGTCAACATCGGCCGCAGGCGCTTGCCGCCGGAGGAGATGAGATGGTTCGCCACCTCCGGGATCATCTGGACATCGGAGCCGGCCTTGGAAAGGATAAGCTGGTTCACCCGCTCCATGTCAGCCTTGGTGAGGTCCACCAGCGGCTTGATGGAAGCCAGTTTGTTTTTGTTTTCTTCAAGCGGTATGACCACGCCCAACGACCCGGACTCCTGTTCATTCGTTACCTTTGACAATAGAAAGGGGCGATGGAGGCGGCAAGGGGTGAATTGTCGCTGCCAGCAAATTCGGAAGGGAAAATGACGGCAAATGCATGAGCTTATCCGCGCAAACGACCCCGTTCTGCTCTCATTTGCGGAGAGCCTCATGAAGGATGCGGGAATTTCGTGCTTCATCGCCGACCAGGGGATGAGCGTGCTGGAGGGCTCGCTCGGCATGCTGCCGCGCCGCCTGTTGGTCGATGAGGCGATGGCCGATCAAGCCCGTCGCATCCTTACCGATGCGGGTCTCGGCGGCGAATTGCGCGAGCGGAAGTGAAAAGATATGCAGGCGGTGACGGACACCATAGACGCCTTTCATCGCGGCCTCTTCCATATCGTTCAGCCGAAGGGCAGGGGGCATCGCGCCGGCATGGATGCCATGCTACTGGCGGCCCTCGTTGCCGATGATCGCCCCATAAGAGTGGCCGATCTCGGCGCCGGAGCGGGTGCAGCCGGCCTTGCCGTCGCCTCCCGTCTTCCGAGGGCCGAGGTCGTGCTTTTCGAGCGCTCGGCAGAGATGGCCAACTACGCTCGCCGCAGTACGGCACTCTCGGACAATGCCCACATGGCGGGCCGCGTCTCGGTCGTTGAGGCCGATGTCACGCTGACCGCCAAGGCACGCAACGACGCAGGCTTGATCGACGAAAGCTTCGATCACGTTATTATGAACCCGCCTTTCAACGATGCCGGCGACCGCAGGACGCCGGATGCGCTGAAGGCGGAGGCGCATGCCATGACCCATGGCCTTTTCGAGAGCTGGATCCGTACGGCCGGCGCCATCATGATGCCGGGCGGACAATTGTCGCTGATCGCGAGGCCGCAATCTATCGCCGAGATCATCGATGGCTGCGGCAAGCGCTTCGGCGGCATCGAGATCACCGCCATTCATCCGCGTGCAGGGGAAAATGCCGTCCGTATTCTGGTGACGGCAATCAAGGGTTCGCGGGCAAGGCTGTCACTGCGTGCGCCGCTCATCATGCACGAAGAGGGGAGCCACAAGTTCTCCCCTCTCGTCGATGATTTCAACAATGGCCGTGCGGCCTATGGCAGGCTCTGAAGCAATTCCAGGAAAACTGTGCAGCGGTTTTTCGTTCGGAATTGTGAAAAAAATCAATTCCGGAATTGCCTGAGAACAAATTCTAGCCTCCGGTCATGAAGTCGAAGAGCAGCTTGACGTTCAGGCCGGCGATCAGGATAGCGACCACATAGGCGATGGCGCTCAGCCACTTCGGCGCCACCAGCTCGCCCATTTTCGCCTTGCTCGCCGTGAACATGACGAGCGGGAAGACGGCGAAGGAAAGCTGCAGGCTGAGCACCACCTGGGTCAAGATCAGCAGCTCCGCCGTGCCCTGATCGCCGTACCAGATCGTCACGAAAGCCGCGGGAACGATGGCGATGGCGCGGGTGATCAGGCGGCGTACCCAGGGCTTCAGCTTGATTTTCAGGAAGCCTTCCATGACGATCTGCCCGGCAAGCGTGGCGGTGACCGTCGAATTCAGGCCGCAGCAAAGCAGCGCAATGCCGAAGAGCGTGGGCGCAATGGCAAGGCCGAGCAGCGGCGACAGCAGCGAATGTGCCTCACCAAGTTCCACTACATCCGTCTTGCCGTTGGCATTGAAGGCGGCTGCGGCAAGGATCAGGATCGAGGCGTTGATCAGGAGCGCGAAGCAGAGCGCCACGGTGGAGTCGAGGGTCGCAAAGGTCAGCGCTTCCTTCTTCTCCGGCACGGTATGGCCGTAGGAGCGCGTCTGCACGATGCCGGAGTGAAGGTAGAGATTGTGCGGCATTACGGTCGCGCCGAGAATACCGAGCGCCAGGTAGAGCATTTCCGGATTGGTGACGACCTCAGGCGTGGGCAGGAAGCCCCTGATGACGGCGCCCCATTGCGGGTCGGCAAGGAAGATCTGGATCGAAAAGCAGATTGCGATCACGCCGAGCAGCGTGATGATGAAGGCCTCCATCCAGCGGAAGCCGAGTCTCTGCAGCAGAAGGATGACGAAGACGTCGAGCGCGGTGATCAGCACGCCGATTTCGAGCGGAATGCCGAAAAGCAGATTGAGGCCAATCGCGGTGCCGATCACCTCGGCAATATCGGTGGCAATGATGGCGATTTCCGCAAAGGCCCAGAGCGGCACCGCAACATAGCCCGGATAGGCATCGCGACAGGCCTGGGCTAGGTCGCGGCCAGAGCCGATCGCAAGACGCGCGCAAAGCGATTGCAGCACGATTGCCATGATGTTCGAAAGCAGTGCGACGGTCAGCAGCGCATAGCCGAACTTCGATCCGCCGGCGAGCGAGGTCGCCCAGTTGCCAGGGTCCATGTAGCCGACCGCCACCATGTAGCCGGGGCCGAGGAAGGCTGCCGCCCGCCGCCACGTGGAGCTGTGCCGCCCCGTACCAACTGTACGGTAGACGTCGGAGAGCGAAGCTTCGCCGCGCTCGGTCCGCCAGCCGCCCTTTGCATTCGGATTTATGATGTCCATGCCACTTTCACCTGATTACCCATGCCGGCACTATGCCTGATTAGAATGATAATGCAAGTCATTCGCAACAAGAAAATGGAAGGCCATGTTTTGGGAACGTAGCCATTGCGTTTGTCGTTGCAGCGCATACATGCAATGCCCTTGTAATGTGCACATGCATGCTGGCGCCGCCGATCATGTTGAGGAAGAGAAATGGCTGGATTTTTGAGAAAGCTGATGCCGAAGCGGTTTCGTAAGGATGGGCTCGTCATCCCCGTCGTCAGGCTGCAGGGCGCGATCATCAGCGGCGGCGGTCAGTTCCGCCCGACCCTCAATCTCGCCAATGTTGCGCCGGTGCTGGAAAAGGCCTTCTCCATGAAGGATACACCGGCTGTTGCCATCTCTATCAATTCGCCGGGCGGCTCGCCCGTCCAGTCCCGCCTTATCTTCACGCGTATCCGCGAGCTTGCGCGGGAAAAGCAGAAGAAGGTTCTGGTCTTCGTGGAAGATGTGGCAGCCTCCGGCGGCTACATGATCGCGCTGTCGGGCGATGAAATCATCGCCGACCCGACGTCCATCGTCGGCTCGATCGGAGTCGTCTCTGGCGGCTTCGGTTTTCCGGAACTCCTGAAGAAGATCGGTGTCGAGCGTCGCGTCTATACGGCAGGCGAAAACAAGGTGATCCTAGATCCTTTCCAGCCCGAGAAGGAAAAGGACATTGAATATCTGAAGAGCCTGCAGTTGGAGATCCATCAGGTCTTCATCTCGATGGTGCGCGAGCGCCGTGCCGGCAAGCTGACGGACGATGCGGCTGTTTTCTCCGGTCTCTTCTGGAGCGGCACGCGCGGCCTGGAGCTCGGCCTGATTGACGGGCTCGGCGACATGCGCCAGGAACTGAAGAAACGCTACGGCCAGAAAACGAAGCTGCAGCTCGTCACGGCCACCCGCGGGCTGCTCGGCCGCCGCATTCCCGGTGTCTCACCGGTCTCGCTTGAAGGTGCGGCGTCCGGTCTTGCGTCGGGGCTTGTCGAAGCGGCAGAGGAGAGGGCATTGTGGAGCCGCTACGGGCTTTGATGGGAGGTACGAGGGGACATGGCACAGCTTATCGCGTTATTGATCCTCGTCTGCGCGGGCTGGTGGCTCTACCGTCGCTTTGTTTCTGATGCGCAGAGGCTTGCTGAAAAATCCCGCCGCGCCGAGAAGGAGCGCCAGACGGGGGCTATCGGTACACTGGTGAAGGATCCGGCGACGGGTGAATATCGCCTGAAACGGGAAGACGAATAGGCCGAAGCGTGTGTGTTGAGCGTTGCCGATCGGCGATCGAGATCGCTGACCGGAGGGCCGTTTGTGAGGTTTGTCGGTACGCGGTGCAAAAGTCTTGACCCCTGCGGCCCTCCGTGGCACCTGTCGCGCTCATACTTCAAGCAATCGGTGCCCTTCCATGTCTGCTGCCATTCCTGACCATATGAATCCGAAGCGCTCCTTCCAGGCGCTGATCCTGACCCTGCATAGCTACTGGGCGGATAAGGGTTGTGCGATTCTGCAGCCCTATGACATGGAAGTGGGCGCGGGCACCTTCCACCCGGCCACCACGCTACGCGCGCTTGGACCCAAGCCGTGGAAGGCCGCCTATGTTCAGCCGTCCCGCCGTCCCTCCGACGGCCGTTACGGCGAAAACCCGAACCGCCTGCAGCATTACTACCAGTACCAGGTCATCCTGAAGCCGAACCCACCGAACCTGCAGGAGCTTTATCTCGGCTCGCTTTCCGCCATCGGCCTCGATCCGCTGCTGCACGATATCCGCTTCGTCGAGGACGACTGGGAAAGCCCGACGCTCGGCGCCTGGGGCCTCGGCTGGGAATGCTGGTGCGACGGCATGGAAGTGTCGCAGTTTACCTATTTCCAGCAGATCTGCGGCATCGAGTGCTCGCCCGTCGCTGGCGAATTGACCTACGGCCTCGAACGCCTTGCCATGTATGTGCAGGGCGTCGACAATGTCTACGACCTGAATTTCAACGGCCGCGAAGGCGACGAGAAGATCAGCTACGGCGATGTCTTCCTGCAGGCAGAGCAGGAATATTCCCGCCATAACTTCGAATTCGCCAACACCGAGATGCTGCATCGCCACTTCATCGATGCCGAAAAGGAATGCCAGGCGCTGCTCGCCGCCGGCGCACCTGGTGATAACGCCAAGCAGCGCCTGCACAAATGCGTCTTCCCGGCCTACGACCAGTGCATCAAGGCCAGCCATGTCTTCAACCTGCTCGACGCCCGCGGCGTGATTTCCGTCACGGAGCGCCAGAGCTACATCCTGCGCGTACGTACGCTCGCCAAGGCCTGCGGCGAAGCATTCCTGCTGACGGATGCGGGTGGGTTCGATCTGGTGAACGCAGCCGCCTGAGCCTGCCGCGGCGCGAGCGAAGATCGCGCCGCTTTGACTGTTTGACGATATCTGCGAAACCTGCGTAGTCTCCCGCAAGGCTTGGCTTTCCGGGGGGATTCGCGATGTATATCGCTCTTGGCGTCATCGTTCTGATCGCACTCTACGTCATCTTCATCTATAACGGCCTCGTCCGTTCCCGGCAGATGGCCGAAGAGGCCTGGTCCGGCATCGATGTGCAGCTGAAGCGCCGTGCGGACCTGATCCCGAACCTGATCGAGACGGTTAAAGGCTACGCCGCCCACGAAAAAACTACGCTCGAAGAGGTCGTAGAACTCAGGAACAAGGCGCAGGCCGTTCCCGCTGGCGATGTGGCCGGCAGGGCGCAGGCGGAAGGCTTGCTCGGCCAGGCGCTCGGCCGTGTGTTGGCGCTCGCCGAAGCCTATCCCGATCTCAAGGCCAACCAGAATTTCTCCGAGCTACAGGCTTCGCTGGAAACGATGGAAAGCGAAATCCAGATGGCGCGACGCTATTATAATGGCGCTGCCCGTGATCTGAACGTCAAGGTCGAGAGCTTCCCCTCGAACCTCGTTGCCGGCCAGTTCGGATTCTCCAAGCGCGAATATTTCGAAATCGCCAACGAGGCCGACCGCGCCGTACCGACCGTCAAGTTCTGACCTTTGTCTTTGCACAAAAACTGCTATGAGCAGTCCGATAAGGCCGTCTGCGGCCGCTGCAATGGACAGAAGAGACAAGCGCAATGAGTAAAGCCAAGCTCACCATCATCCCGCCGGGCAAGCCGCTGGCCGGTCGTGCCGTGCCGCCAGGCTCGAAGTCGATCACCAACCGCGCCCTGCTGCTTGCGGGCCTTGCCAAGGGCACGAGCCGGCTGACCGGCGCTTTGAAGAGCGACGACACGAAATATATGGCCGAGGCGCTGCGGGCCATGGGCGTACAGATCGACGAGCCCGACGAGACGACCTTTGTGGTGACCGGCAGCGGCAAGCTTCATCAGCCGAAAGCTCCGCTCTTCCTCGGCAATGCCGGCACGGCGACGCGCTTCCTGACGGCTGCGGTTGCTTCCGTCGAGGGCACGGTCGTGGTGGACGGCGACGAGCATATGCGCAAGCGGCCGATCGGCCCGCTGGTCGCTGCCCTGAAGTCGCTGGGACTGGACGCCGAGGCGCCAACCGGCTGCCCCCCGGTGACGGTGCGCGGCAACGGACATTTCGCTTCCGGCCGTGTCGAAATCGATGCCGGTCTGTCCAGCCAATATGTGTCGGCCCTTCTGATGGCAGCACCGCTCGCCAAGCAGGGCGCCAACGCGCCTGTCACGATTGCGCTTGCCGGTACCGATATCGGTGCCCGCGGTTATGTCGATCTCACACTTGCCGCCATGGAGGCCTTCGGCGCCAAGGTGGAGCAGCTCGATGCCGCGACCTGGCGCGTCGAGCCGACCGGCTACACCGCAACCGATTTCGTCATCGAGCCGGATGCGTCGGCGGCAACATACCTCTGGGCCGCTGAAGTGTTGAGCGGCGGTAAGATCGACCTTGGCGTGCCGAACGATGCCTTCACCCAGCCGGACGCCAAGGCCTATGAAACGATCGCCAAGTTCCCGCACCTGCCGGCCGAAATCGACGGCTCGCAGATGCAGGATGCCATCCCGACGATCGCCGTTCTCGCCGCTTTCAACGAGACGCCGGTCCGCTTCGTTGGCATCGCCAACCTGCGGGTGAAGGAATGCGATCGCATCCGCGCCCTGTCCACGGGGCTCAACAATATCCGTGAAGGTCTGGCAGTCGAGGAGGGTGACGATCTGATCGTCCATTCCGATCCTGCGCTCGCCGGCCAGACGCTGCCGGCTGAGATCGATACCTTTGCCGACCATCGCATCGCCATGAGCTTTGCGCTTGCCGGCCTGAAGATCGACGGCATCACCATTCTCGACCCTGATTGTGTCGGCAAGACTTTCCCGGCTTACTGGCGGACGCTTGCGGGGCTGGGGGTTGCCTATCAGGACGAAGCCTAAGGATTGCGACACGCATTAGGCTGAACCGCAACCGGGGGAGGGGATATGATCCGGCGGTTTTTCGGCATTTGTTTCGCATTGCTGCTGGTGCTGTCTGCACGAGCAGCAACGGCTGAGGAATTCATCGCCTCCTTCGATTCCGCCATCCAGCTGGAAAAGAGCGGAGCGATGACGGTGGCGGAAACGATCACCGTCAATGCCGAAGGCGACCGCATCCGGCGAGGCATCTTTCGCGATTTTCCGCTGACCTTCAGGGATGCGAGCGGCCGACGCCGCACCGTCGATTTCAGCGTCGTCTCGGTCAAGCGCGACGGCAGGGACGAACCCTGGCATACGGAATCCATCACCGGCGGCATCCGCATCTATGCCGGCTCCGAAGACGTGACGATCTCTCCCGGCCGCCACGAATATGTTTTCACCTACAAAACGAACCGTCAGATCCGTTACTTCGACGATCATGACGAGCTCTATTGGAACGTTACCGGCAACGGTTGGATTTTTCCGATCCGCTCTGCGGTGGCGACGGTCACCTTTCCGCAGGGCGTTGTGCCCGAAGATGTCACCTTCTTCACTGGTCCCGTCGGTGCCACAGGTAAGAATGCTCGAGCGAGCGTAGACGACGGCCGACTGGTGGTTGCGACCACCGCGCCCCTCGGCGCGGAGGAGGGGCTGACCTTTGCCGCGAAACTGCCGAAGGGTGCGATCGATCCGCCGAGCGCCGATCAGGAGAGCAGCTGGTGGTTAAGCGATAACCGTGACTATCTCATCGGTTTCGGCGGCCTCATCCTCGTCTTCCTCTATTACACGCGCTCCTGGCTGAAGGTTGGCCGTGATCCGGCGCGCGAGATCGTTGTGCCGCGCTGGGATCCGCCTGCTGGCATCTCGCCCGCGCTTGTCAATTACATCGATAATAAAGGCTTTTCCGGCCAGGGCTGGACGGCGCTTTCGGCAACCGCGCTGGATCTTGCCGTGCGCGGCTATGTCACGCTGGAAGATCTCAAGGACTCGATCGTCATCCGTCGCACCGACAAGCCGCTCGGCAAGGAGAAGCTCCAGGCCGGCGAGGCCGAGCTCCTGAAGGCGGTCGGCAGAGCTGGTGATACGCTCACCATCGACAAGGCCAACGGCGAAAAGGTCAAATCGGTCGGCCAGAGCTTCCGCTCGTCGATCGAACGGGAACACCGCGGCAAATATTACAATTCCAATGCCGGTTATATCACCGGCGGCGTGATTTTAAGCGCTGCGGCCCTGGTGGCGCTCTTCGTCTTCGGCTCGCTGGAGCCGGATACGATCGCGCTGATGATCATCCCCATCGGCATTTCCGTCTTCCTGTCTGTCTTCGTGGCAGGTTTTGTGAAGGCGCTGCATCGCGGCCGTTCGCTCGTCGGCAAGATTTTCGCGGTCATCGCCATCGCTATCGCCGTTTTTGTGGGCTTGAGCATTCTCTCGGCCGTTGTGCTGGCGCTCGGCTCTTCGCTAATGGAATTCCACGAAACGCCCATGCTCTTTGCGGTCGGCGGCATCGTGCTCTTCAACATCCTCTATTTCTTCATCATGGGCGCACCGACGCCGCTCGGTGCCAAGATGACGGCTGGTGTCGATGGCCTGCAGCAATATCTGACGCTCGCCGAAAAGGACCGGATGAACATGGCCGGCGCGCCGCAAATGTCGCCGCAACATTTCGAGACCTTGCTGCCCTATGCGGTGGCGCTCGGTGTCGAAAAGCCATGGTCGCGCACGTTCGAAATTTGGCTGGCGGCTGCTGCAGCCGGCGCCGCCGCGGCTGCCTATAGCCCCGCTTGGTATTCCGGCAATTTCAACAGTGGCAGCTTTTCCGATCGTATCGGCGGCTTCTCTTCGTCGATGGCCTCGACCATCGCGTCCACTATTCCTTCACCGCCGCCCTCCAGTTCGTCCTCGGGTTTCTCCGGCGGCGGTTCGTCCGGCGGAGGTGGCGGAGGCGGCGGAGGCGGAGGCTGGTGAGCTTTCCCGCTTGACCTTTCGGGCCTTCCCGCTTAACCGCCAGACCAACAGGCTAGGCTAATAGGCCAGACCAGCAGCAAAGGGATCAGGCATGAAGGTTCTGTTGATCGGATCGGGCGGACGCGAGCACGCACTCGCCTGGAAGCTGGCGCAATCGCCGCTGATGACGGAATTCTACGCTGCCCCCGGCAATCCCGGCATCGCAGAACATGCGACACTGGTCACGCTTGATGTCGACGACCACGATGCGGTCGTCGCCTTCTGCCGGCAAAAGGCGATCGATTTCGTCGTCGTTGGACCGGAAGCCCCGTTGGTTGCCGGCATCGCCGATGCGCTGCGTGCCGCAGGCTTTGCGGTCTTCGGCCCGTCTGCTGCGGCTGCCCAGCTCGAGGGTTCCAAGGGTTTCACCAAGGACATCTGCGCCCGCTACAATATCCCGACCGGCGCTTATCAGCGTTTCAACAACGCGCCAAAGGCCAAGGCCTATATTCGTGAGCAGGGTGCGCCGATCGTCGTCAAGGCCGATGGCCTCGCCGCCGGCAAGGGTGTGACGGTCGCCATGACCCTGGACGAGGCACTGGCCGCGGTGGACGATTGTTTCGAAGGCGCTTTCGGCGAGGCCGGGGCCGAAGTCGTCGTCGAAGCCTATCTCGATGGCGAGGAAGCAAGCTTCTTCTGCCTCTGCGATGGAAAGACCGCCCTTCCTCTCGCGACGGCGCAGGACCATAAACGTGCCGGCGAGGGCGATACCGGTCCCAATACCGGCGGCATGGGTGCCTATTCGCCCGCACCCGTCATGACGGCCGCGATGATCGAGCGTACGATGAAGGAGATCATCGAGCCGACCATTCACGGCATGGCAGAAAGTGGCCATCCCTTCAGTGGTGTCTTCTTCGCAGGCCTGATGATGACCGCCAAGGGGCCGGAACTCATCGAATACAATGTCCGCTTCGGTGATCCGGAATGCCAGGTGCTGATGATGCGGCTTAAGAGCGATCTCCTGCCGCTGCTGCTTGCCTGCGCTCATGGTACGCTGGACCAGGTCGAGGCCGAATGGACCGACGACCCTGCGCTGACCGTCGTCATGGCCTCGAAAGGCTATCCCGGCTCCTATAAGAAGAACACCCCGATCCTCGCACTGCCGGCAGCCGGCGATGGCGAGAAGGTGTTTCATGCCGGCACATCGCTGAAGGATGGTGCTCTGGTGGCCACCGGCGGCCGCGTCCTGAACGTGACAGCGACGGGCCGCACGGTCGGTGAGGCAAAGGACCGCGCCTATGCCCTGCTCGACGGGGTGAAATGGGAAAACGGCTTCTGCCGCCGCGATATCGGCTGGCGCGCGGTCGAACGCGAAAAGGCATAAGTACCGGGCAGACAACGGCCCGTTTCGCTAAATTTTTACCCTTTCTTCTGACGGGATGGAAACAAAGCTGCGCTAATCTGGCTCTTAATGTGAGACGGAGTAGTGTTGATGCGTCAGATTTTCCTCAGTGCAGTATTTCTGCTGGCGGCTGGTTCCGCCATGGCCGCCTCGATCGAAGTGGTCGGGCCGAGCAAGCCGAGGGAAGCCGGCAGCATCATTACCGAGACCTGCGACCATTGCCCGCCGCTTCAGACGGAAGCCTCCAAGAGGGATTATTCCGTGCCGGAACTGCGTCCCGGCGCTTTCCAGCACGCCGAGGTCCGTGATGTTGATGGAGAAAAAAAGATCTATCGCACCGAAAACTGGATGGGTGGTTCCCCCGTCCTCTTTGTGAGCAAGGCAACGCCTGAGCAGATGCTTGCGCTGGCTCCACCGGTGCCCAGCGAGGGTATCGACAATGAGGCGACGGCTGCCGTGGTCGGCGGTGAGGCGAAGCCGGTAGCGGCCGGCATGAGTGGAGCCACGCCTCTCGACTCTTCCGCGTTTGAGCTCCGTTTCTAATCGGATCTCTTTGCCACTCGGATCAAAGTTTCGATCATCGCGAACGCACTCTGAAGAGAAGCAGGGTGCGTTTTGTCTATTTAAAGTATGTATATTCTAATTTACGTGATTGCATTCATGAGGGGGTGCAACTTAGACAAGTCTGTAAGAAGATACCCATCAATTTTACTAGGCCGCCCGACTAGAAGCCCTGCCTTTGTTAAAAGATAATTTAATCATTCACATTAATTTTACTTACCGAGGGCCGGAGGACGCATGATTGCGCTAGCTGAGCGCGCGATTTCTCGCGCGCAGGTCGGGAGTTGACCGATCCGGGAGACTGCATTTCACCTTTTCCGTGAGGCCAATCATGAAGAAACTCAAGATTGCTCATCAGCTTTTTGCGCTGGTCGGTGTTTTGATGGCTGCATTTGCAGTCGCAACCTATTTTGAAATCCGCACATCCGAGCAGGCAATCTATGATGAGCGTTTCGACATGCTGCGCACGCAGGTCGAATCAGGCATCTCCGTCCTCAACACCTTCTACGAACGCGAGAAGGCCGGCCAGATGACGCATGAGGCTGCCCAGACCGAAGCCTTCGACATCCTGAAGCGCGTGACCTTCCAGCCATCAGGATATCTCTTCGGCATGGACTACAATGTCGTCCAGCTCTTTCATCCGAATCCGACCAATATCGGTAAGGACATGAGCGGTCAGGTAGACAAGACGGGCACGAAATTCAGCCAGGCGCTCGTCGACCACGGCAAGGCCGGCGGCGGCCGTACCTTCTACTACTGGGGCAAGCCCGGCCAGCCGGAAGACCAGGTCTTCCTCAAGGGCGCCTATTCCAAGGCTTTCGAACCCTGGAAGATCGTCGTCGGTACCGGCGTCTATCTCGATGACCTGCAGCAGAAGGTCAATGCGACGATCTGGAAGGCGCTGACCGCCTCGCTGATCGTCTTTGTCGGCGGCATCGCCGCTGCGGCCTATTTTATCCGTGGCATCTCCAGTCCTCTGAAGGACGTGCACAACGCCCTGCAGGCGGTTGCCGAGGAAGATGTTTCCCTGAAGATCCCGCATACCGGCATGAACAACGAAGTCGGCATGATGGCGAAGGCGACGCAGTCGCTGCAGGAAAAGATCAGGGAACGTCACGCGATGTCCGATCGCGAGGCTGCCCAGCAGCTGGCTCTCGAAAGCGAGCGCGAAAGCAACCTGCGCCATCAGCAGGATGAAGCCTCGCTGCAGGCTCGCGTCGTCAGCACCATCGGTCAGGCGCTGGAGCAGATCGCCCACGGCGACCTGACGGTGCGTTGCGCCGACATCGGCCAGAAATACGCGGCCCTGCGCGACAACTTCAACGATGCGCTTTCGCATCTCGAGGCCGCCATGGCCCAGGTCAGCGCCAAGGGCGGTGATATCGGTGTCGCCAAGGAAGAGATCCGCCGCGCCTCCAACGAGCTTTCGCAGCGCACCGAGCGTCAGGCCGCAAGCCTGGAGGAAACCTCGGCTGCTCTCGACGAGCTGACCGTTGCCGTCCGCCAGACGGCCGATGGTGCCCATGAAGCCAGCAAGCGGGTTCACTCGGTCTCGACCGAAGCAACCCACAGCGATGCGATCGTCACCCAGGCGATCGAAGCCATGAGCGGCATCGAGAAGTCCTCGTCGGAAATCACCAAGATCATCGGCGTCATCGACGAGATCGCCTTCCAGACGAATCTCCTGGCGCTCAATGCCGGTGTCGAGGCTGCGCGTGCCGGCGAAAGCGGCAAGGGCTTTGCCGTCGTCGCTCAGGAAGTACGTGAACTGGCCCAGCGCTCGGCTGCTGCCGCCAAGGAGATCAAGGATCAGATCGCCCGCTCGTCTAGCCAGGTCGACCATGGTGTCCGCCTCGTCGGCGAGGCAGGCGAAGCGCTGAAGCGCATCTCCGACCAGATCAAGGCTGCCAATGAGATCGTCGCCAAGATCGCCCACAGCGCTTCCGAACAGGATATGACGCTACGTTCGATCTCGTCCTCGATGAACCAGCTCGATGCCGCCACCCAGCAGAACGCCGCCATGGCCGAAGAGACCACGGCATCGGCCGAAACGCTGGCTGCCGACACCGATGAACTGCTCGGCCTTATCAGGGGCTTCCGCGTCGGCAATGCTGCCGCAGCTCCCGCCACGCATCAGGGGCGCCGCGCCGCTTAAAGACGGGGTGACTAAAAGCAATTTCATCACGAAGGAAATTAGCGGCCGCCGGATGAAGATCCGGCGGTTTTGCTTTCGGTGCCCCCCAGATTTGTAGGGAAATTTTGTCCAAAATCTAATAAAATTAAAGCTTTATTATAGGATGAATGCCAATCGTAACCAACCGGTCGCAGCATGTTCCTTTAGCAGCGGTAGATGCGTCGCCTTTATCTGGCGCGCTCGCACAGGCGGTAGAAAACCGCACCGGAATGCAGCCACTCATTCCCGTTGCGAGGCATCATGAAAAATTTGAAAATATCGAAGCAGCTTATCTTGCTGGTCATCGGCCTGATGGTAGCGTTTGCGATCGCAACCACCCTCCAGGTCCGCTCCTCGGTCAATGCGATCTACAAGGAACGCTATGACATGCTGCGTTCGGAGGTCCAGTCCGCGGTCTCCGTTCTCAAGCTCTATCAGGCAAAGGTGACTTCAGGCGAAATGAAGCTGGAAGACGCCCAGAAGCAGGCCTACACCACGCTCAACGCCATGAAATACGACCCTGATGGTTATTTCTTCGGCTATAGCTACGACATCCAGATGATGTTCCACTATGACGCCTCGAAAATCGGCCAGACCAACAAGGGGCAACCGGACAGCAAGGGCAAGCTCTATCGCGAAGAGCTGGTCAAGGTCGGGCAGCAGGGCGGTGGTCTCGTCGAATATTATTCCACAGCCAAACCGGGCCAGCCCGTTGGCGATTATCGCAAGACGGCCTATGCACTGGCCTTCGATCCCTGGAAGGTCGTCGTCGTCACCGGCGTCTACATGGACGATCTCGATGCCCAGGTGAACGACAAGATTCTGTCTGCGCTTTCTGGCAGCATCGTCCTGTTCTTCTTCGCCCTTGTCGCCGCCTATCTGGTCATCCGCGGTATTTCGAACCCTCTGAAGGACGTGCACAACGCCCTGCAGGCGGTTGCCGAGGAAGATGTTTCCCTGAAGATCCCGCATACCGGCATGAACAACGAAGTCGGCATGATGGCGAAGGCGACGCAGTCGCTGCAGGAAAAGATCAGGGAACGTCACGCGATGTCCGATCGCGAGGCTGCCCAGCAGCTGGCTCTCGAAAGCGAGCGCGAAAGCAACCTGCGCCATCAGCAGGATGAAGCCTCGCTGCAGGCTCGCGTCGTCAGCACCATCGGTCAGGCGCTGGAGCAGATCGCCCACGGCGACCTGACGGTGCGTTGCGCCGACATCGGCCAGAAATACGCGGCCCTGCGCGACAACTTCAACGATGCGCTTTCGCATCTCGAGGCCGCCATGGCCCAGGTCAGCGCCAAGGGCGGTGATATCGGTGTCGCCAAGGAAGAGATCCGCCGCGCCTCCAACGAGCTTTCGCAGCGCACCGAACGTCAGGCCGCAAGCCTGGAGGAAACCTCGGCTGCTCTCGACGAGCTGACCGTTGCCGTGCGCCAGACGGCCGATGGTGCCCATGAAGCCAGCAAGCGGGTTCACTCGGTCTCGACCGAAGCAACCCACAGCGATGCGATCGTCACCCAGGCGATCGAAGCCATGAGCGGCATCGAGAAGTCCTCGTCGGAAATCACCAAGATCATCGGCGTCATCGACGAGATCGCCTTCCAGACGAACCTGCTGGCGCTCAATGCCGGTGTCGAGGCAGCCCGTGCCGGCGAAAGCGGCAAGGGCTTTGCCGTCGTCGCTCAGGAAGTACGTGAACTGGCCCAGCGCTCGGCTGCTGCCGCCAAGGAGATCAAGGATCAGATCGCCCGCTCGTCTAGCCAGGTCGACCATGGTGTCCGCCTCGTCGGCGAGGCAGGCGAAGCGCTGAAGCGCATCTCCGACCAGATCAAGGCTGCCAATGAGATCGTCGCCAAGATCGCCCACAGCGCTTCCGAACAGGATACGACGCTACGTTCGATCTCGTCCTCGATGAACCAGCTCGATGCCGCCACCCAGCAGAACGCCGCCATGGCCGAAGAGACCACGGCATCGGCCGAAACGCTGGCTGCCGACACCGATGAACTGCTCGGCCTTATCAGGGGCTTCCGCGTCGGCAATGCTGCCGCAGCTCCCGCCACGCATCAGGGGCGCCGCGCCGCTTAAAGACGGGGTGACTAAAAGCAATTTCATCACCAAAGAAATTAGCGGCTGCCGGTTTCCCCGGCAGCCGTGTCGTTAGCCGGCATGGCCGATCCGCTCGATGAGGCGGTCGATGTCGCGGTCCGAAAAGACCTCGATACCCGCCTGCTTGAGGGCAGCCGCAGTAACGCCGTTGCCGGCGTGCCGGTTGCCTGAAAAGGACCCGTCATAGATGAAGCCGGAACCGCAGGACGGGCTGCCATCGATCAGCAGCGCATAGCGGCAGCCGCTATCGGTCGCGAGCCGCACGGCATTTTCCGCCGCCTGCAGGAATTCATCGGTCACATCGCCGCCTGTCAGCTCCACGACACGGGCGGTACCTGTCAGCACATCCTCGCCCGTTGCCGCATCCGTGATCTCGGCAGGCGGCCGTGGTACCGGCATTCCGGCCGACATTTCCGGGCAGATCGTGACCAGCAGGCCTTCCTGCATCCAGCGTTCGATTGCCGGATGGACAAGCGGCTTCGCGCGTCCGTCATAGCGGACGGCGTGGCCCATGAGACAGGCACTGACGAGGATTTTCGACACCATGAATGAGCTTTACTGCATATTCACGCCGGCGTCATCGTTCCATCCGCGATGCAGCTTCCTCAATGCAATTTCGCAACCAGCATTGCGCCGGGTGCGCATCATTGCGCCTGTGCCATGACAGGACGAAGGGGACGCCGGCGAAACGCTGACCATCGCCAAGATGCAGAAGGGGCGACAAGGGTAAAGAAACACGAAGAGTTCTATCCGTCTTCTGACGAAATTGCCTTCACTCGACGTCATCCTCGGGCTTGTCCCGAGGATCTGCTACGCATCAACCCACAGTAGATGCTCGGGACAAGCCCGAGCATGACGGAACGAACTGAGGGGACGAAAGGCCCGATTTGTTTATCGTCTATCTCTCAGCCGGCAATCTTCGAGAAATCCGCCACCGTTCCAGTCGCGGCGCGAATCATCCGCAGCAGCGCAAGGCGGTTGGCGCGGATCGCCGCATCCTCGTCATTAACGAGCACATCGGTAAAGAAGCGATCGACCGGCGCGCGCAGCTTCGACAACGCTTCCATGGCCGAGCGGAAATCTTCATGCGCAACGGCGCCCGCAGCTTCCGACGAAGCCTTGCTGATGGCCGCAAACAGTTCCTTCTCGGCATCAAGCTTCAAAAGCGCTTCCGAAACGCCATCGGCAACCACGGTCCCCTTCTTTTCCTCGGCTGCGAGAAGCTGCGTGGCGCGCTTGGTGCCGGCAAGCAGATTGATGCCGTCTTCCGAGGTGATGAACGCCGTCAGCGCCTCGACGCGGCGGGCGACCATCAGGAGGTCGTCGGATTCAGGTGTCAGCACGGCATCGATGAGGTCGTGTCGAGCACCCTGTTCGCGCAGATAGACCTTGAGGCGGTCGTGGAAGAAGGAGAGCAGATCGAACTGCCGCGTCAGGTCGTCGGTATCGACGCTGGCGCCAATATCCATGTCGATGCGTTGCATATGCGAGGTGATGCGCGGCAAGAGCGTCACGCGGCCGCGCTTTTCGAGCAGGATGCGGATGATGCCGAGTGCCGCACGGCGAAGCGCAAACGGATCCTTCGAGCCGGTCGGCTTCTCGTCTATCGCCCAGAAACCGATGAGCGTATCGAGCTTGTCTGCCAGCGCCACTGATATCGCCACCTTGTCGTCGGGCACACGGTCGGACGGGCCTTGCGGCTTGTAATGGTCTTCGATCGCGGTCGAAACGGAGGTGTCTTCGCCCTGCAGCGTCGCATATTTGCGGCCCATGACGCCCTGCAGTTCCGGGAATTCGCCAACGGCTTCGGTACGCAGGTCCGCCTTGCAGAGAACCGCGGCGCGGTCCACCACCTTGTAATCGGCGCCGACGGGCATGGCGATCTTGGCGGCCATCGCTCGGATGCGTTCGACGCGATCGCCCTGTGTGCCGAGCTTGGCATGGAAGGTCACGTTGAGAGCATCGAGCTTGGCCATTCGCTGGTCGAGCGGCTTGGCGAGGTCGAGGCCGAATTTCTTGGCGGAAGCTTCCAGCGTCTCGAGGTCTGGCAGGTTGCCCTGGTCGCGCTTCCAGAAATGCAGCGCGTCCGATAGGCGCGCACGCACGACCTTACCGTTGCCGTGAACGATTTCCTTGCCGCCATCCTTCGCCTGGATGTTCGACACGAGAATGAACTTGTTCGAAAGCGTCTCTCCACCCTGTTTGCGGGTGACGAAGCATTTCTGGTTGGTCTTGATGGTCAGGCGGATGATTTCTGACGGGATCGAAAGGTAGTCCTCCTCGAAGGAACCCATCAGCACCTGCGGCCATTCGACGAGGCCGGAGACTTCTTCCAGCAGGCCCTCGTCCTCGACCAGTTCCAGCCCGCTCGCAAAGGCGATGTCGCGGGCATCATGCAGGATGATGTCCTTGCGCCGCTCCGCATCGAGAATGACCTTCGCCTTTTCGAGGCTCGCGACGTAATCGTCGAAGCGCTTGACGGTAATGGCCTCAGGTGCGTGGAAGCGGTGGCCGTAGGTCACGTTGGAGGCGACGAGGCCGTCGATCTCGAAGGGGATGACGACCGTTTCTTCATGCTCGGTGCCGAAGGTGCAGACGATCGACTGCAGCGGGCGCACCCAGCGCAGCGAGCCGGGCTGCGAGGACGCCTTGCCCCAGCGCATCGACTTCGGCCAGGGGAAATCCTTGATAATGCCGGGCATGACTTCGGCGATGATCTCTTCGGCGCCGCGGCCCGGCTTGGAGATGACGGCGACGTAGAAATCGCCCTTCTTCGGATCGCTGACGACCTGTGCCTCGGAAACTGAAGAAAGGCCGGCGCCGCGCAGGAAGCCCTCGATCGCCTTTTCGTTGGCGTCGGTGCGCGGCCCCTTGCGCTCCTCTCGGATATCGGCGGAGCGGGCCGTCAGCCCGTGAATGTCGAGCGTCAGGCGACGCGGCGTCCAGTATTCGCGCGCACCCTCATAGGTCAATCCTGCTTCCACCAGGGCATCGGTGAGGAGCTTCTTGAGGTCACCGGCGGCCTTGCGCTGCATGCGGGCGGGGATCTCTTCGGAGCGAAGTTCGAGAAGCAGGTTCGGCATGGTACTCTTTTCCTGGCGCCTGCAGGGCAGGGGCAATCAAAAATGGTCGCCTCTGCTACCAAAGAATGCCGCATCTGCACAACCGCAAAAACAGGAGGCGAAAGGCTCAATTGCGCCTCAGATATATGGCTTAAACCGACAGGAGCGTTCCCTTCCGCTGTGGAAAGCGGCGGTAGGCATTGCCTTGCTGCTTTTCGCCGCTATGGTCCGCCAACCCCTAATAAACTGCAGGAAATCTCATGGCCGCTGACCTTCGTTCGCTCGCAGCAAGTATCTCCGCCGAAATCAACGCCCGGCCCGATCAGGCCAAGGCGGCGATCGAGCTGCTGGACGAGGGTGCAACGGTGCCGTTCATCGCCCGATACCGCAAGGAAGTGACGGGCGGGCTGGATGATACGCAGCTGCGTACGCTGGCCGAGCGGCTTGTCTATCTGCGCGAGCTTGAAGCCCGCCGCGATACGATCATCGAATCCGTCACCAGCCAGGGCAAGATGAGTGACGAGCTGATGGCGAAGCTCTCGGGGGCCGCCACCAAGGCCGAGCTGGAAGACCTCTACCTGCCCTACAAGCCGAAGCGCCGCACCCGCGCCGAGATTGCCCGCGAGCGCGGCCTTGGCCCGCTTGCCGAAGCGATCCTCGCCGATCGTGGCAAGGATCCGGCCGCGCTGGCGGAGGCCTATATCACGGCCGATGTGCCTGACGTGAAGACTGCCCTCGAAGGGGCCCGCGATATCGTCGCCGAAGGTTTTGCCGAAAATGCCGATCTGCTCGGCAGGCTGCGCGCCCATATGCGCAATGCCGCCCTTCTGAAGGCCAAGGTCGTAGACGGCAAGCAGGCGACCGGCGAAAAGTTCTCCGATTATTTCGATCATTCCGAACGCTGGGCAACCGCCCCCGGCCACCGTGCGCTTGCCATGCTGCGCGGCTGGAACGAGGAAGTGCTGACGCTGACAATCGAGGCCGATGCCGAGGTTGCCTCGCCGAATAAGCCGGTCGAGCGCATGATCGCCGCTGCTTACGAGATCGGCGCAAGCCGTCCGGGCGATCGCTGGCTGATGGACGTCATAAGCTGGACCTGGCGCGTGAAGCTGTCCATGTCCCTTTCGCTCGATCTGATGCGCGAGTTGCGCGAAAGGGCGGAAGAGGAGGCGATCCACGTTTTCGCTCGCAACCTCAAGGACCTGCTGCTCGCAGCACCCGCCGGCTCGCGGGCCACGATGGGTCTCGATCCGGGCATCCGCACCGGCGTCAAGGTTGCGATCATCGACGGCACCGGCAAGCTGCTCGACACAACGACGGTCTATCCTTTCCCGCCGAAGAACGACGTGCGCGGCACGCAGGCAGAGCTTGCCTCCCTCATCCGCAAGCACAATGTCGAACTGATCGCGATCGGCAACGGCACGGGCAGCCGCGAGACGGAAAAGCTCGTGGCCGATATGCTGGCCGCACTTCCTGCGCCAAAGCCCACCAAGGTCATCGTCTCTGAAGCCGGCGCCTCCGTCTATTCAGCTTCCGAAACCGCGGCCGCCGAATTCCCGCAACTCGACGTTTCGCTCCGCGGCGCCGTCTCCATCGCGCGGCGCCTGCAGGACCCGCTCGCCGAACTCGTCAAGATCGAGCCGAAGTCGATCGGCGTCGGCCAGTATCAGCACGATGTCGATCAGACGAAGCTCTCCCGCTCGCTCGACGCGGTCGTGGAAGATGCTGTGAATGCCGTCGGCGTCGATCTCAATACGGCGTCCGCGCCGCTTCTGTCCCGCGTGTCCGGCCTTGGTCGTTCGATTGCCGATGCGATCGTGCTACACCGAGACCAGAATGGCGCTTTCGAAAGCCGCAAGGACCTGTTGAAGGTTGCCCGCCTTGGCCAGCGCACCTTCGAACAGGCGGCCGGCTTCCTGCGCATCCCTGACGGTAAGGAGCCGCTCGATGCGTCTTCCGTGCATCCGGAAGCCTATGGCGTGGCAAAGAAGATCGTCGCCGCCTGCGGCCGCGATCTGCGCTCTCTGATGGGCGACAGCGTCACCCTGAAGGCGCTCGACCCGCACAAGTTCATCGACGAGAAGTTCGGCCTGCCGACCGTCAAGGATATCATCGCCGAGTTGGATAAGCCCGGACGCGACCCGCGCCCTAGCTTCAAGACTGCGACTTTTGCGGAAGGCATCGATGAAATCAGTGACCTGAAGCCAGGTATGGTGCTGGAAGGCACCGTCACGAATGTCGCTGCCTTCGGCGCCTTCGTCGATATCGGCGTGCATCAGGATGGTCTGGTCCACGTCTCCCAGCTTGCCGACCGTTTCATCAAGGATCCTCACGAAATTGTGAAGGCCGGCGACGTCGTCAAGGTGCGCGTTGTCGAGGTGGATGTGAAGCGTAAGCGCATCGGCCTTTCTATGCGCAAGGATGACGGCGTTCCGGCCGGCTCTCCGCGTGGTGAGTCGCGTGGCAATACCGGCCAGCGCCCGCAGCAGGATCGCAAGCCCACGCCGGCAAAGCCGCAGAGCCAGGGCGCCTTCGGTGCGGCGCTGTCCGAAGCGATGAAGCGAAAATAAGGGCTTAGGGGCCGAAATTGCAAAAATGTCACACTTTGGCAATTGAATCTGCGGAGTGCTAAATCCGGCGCTTGTAAGGCAGAAGAGAGCTATTAAGTTGATGTGACCATCCTGTCACATTTGCGAGGCGTCCATGGCGTCGGCATTCTTATCGATTGTCCAAAAAATTGTCCGAAAGGGTTCTTTGGCCCTTACTCTTGCCAACGGCGAAACCCACACGATTGGCGACGGCACCGGGGAACTGGTTGCCGTTCGTCTTGCCGATCAGGAAGCCGAGGATGCGATCCGTCGCGATCCGACGCTGAAGCTCGGCGAAATGTATATGGAAGGCCGGTTCATTCTCGAACAGGGCGACATCTACGACTTCCTCGCTCTGGTGAAGCAGAACACCACCAACGAAATCTTCGATTTCAAGATGGCCGCCCTGCTGATCGGCCGCATTGCCATGCAGCAACTCAAGAGCCGCATGCCGATCAACCACAACAAGCGTAATGTCGCCCACCATTACGACCTCTCCGAAAAGCTCTTCGAACTCTTCCTCGACGAGGACTGGCAATATTCCTGCGCCTATTTTGATCCGCCCGGTATCAGTCTGGAAGAAGCGCAGGTCGCCAAGAAGCGCCACATCGCGGCAAAGCTCATGCCGCAGCCGAACCAGCGCGTGCTGGAGATCGGCTCCGGCTGGGGCGGCATGGCCATGTATCTGGCGGAATCGACGCCCGGCCTAGACGTCACTGGCATTACGCTCAGCGAAGAGCAGCTGAAGATTTCCCGCGAACGGGCAGAGAAACGCGGTCTTGCCGATCGCGTCCGCTTCGAGCTGCAGGATTATCGTTACATGAACGGCAGGAAGTTCGACCGCATTGTCTCGGTCGGCATGTTCGAACATGTCGGCATCGGCAATTACGGCAACTTTTTCAAGAAGGTGCACGAGCTCCTGGATGACAACGGCATCATGCTTCTGCATTCGATCGCGCGTCCGAAGCCGAGCTTCGCCACCAACGCCTTCATCGAGAAGTACATCTTCCCGCAGGGCTACATTCCCTCGATCGCCGAAACACTGGTGCCGCTCGAAAAGGCGGGACTGCTGACGCGCGACGTCGAAGTGCTCCCGCTGCATTACGCCTATACGCTGCGCCACTGGCGTGAGCGCTTCGTTGCCCGCAAGGCAGAAGCCGTGGCGCTTTACGACGAGAAGTTCTTCCGTATGTGGGAGTTCTATCTGGCCGGCTCCGAAATGGGCTTCCGCTGGGACGAACTCTTCATCGAGCAGATCCAGATCACCAGGAACCAGTTCGCGACGCCCGATAACCGGAATTATATCCCGGAGAACGAGGCAAAGCTTAGGGAATTCGAGGCGACGCGTCCGCCATTGGAAAAGTTTACCTTCTGATATCGAAAGCGCGGCCTGGCCCGCGCTTTTTTCTTTTTGGAGAGACGGATATGAGCGCATTTCCCGAAATCACTCTTGTACGCCACGGCGAGACGGCATGGTCGCTATCCGGCCAGCACACTGGCCGCAGCGATATTCCGCTCACCGCCAATGGCGAGGCTGCAGCCCGCGCGCTCGCTCCGCGGCTCGCAGGTCTTTCCGTCTCCGCTGTCTGGTCCAGCCCCTCGCAGCGGGCGCGCAACACCTGCGCGCTCGCAGGTTTCGGGGAGGGGGCCGTCATTAAGCCTGATCTCGCCGAATGGGATTACGGTGCCTATGAAGGTATCACCACCAAGGAAATCCTGTTGAAACGTCCCGGCTGGCAGCTCTTCCGCGACGGCTGTCCGGATGGTGAAGCCGCCGCCGATATCGGCGCTCGTGCCGATCGCATCATTGCCGAATTGCGGCAGGCCAATGCCCCGGTCCTGATCTTTTCGAGCTCGCATTTCCTGCGTGTGCTCGGCGCCCGCTGGCTCGGCCTGCCCCCGGAAGACGGCTCCCGTTTCATTCTGGATACGACGAGCATCAGCGTTCTCGGCTATGAGCACGATTTGACCGAACCGGTCATCCGCCGCTGGAACCAGAAGTAATTTCCCATCCCTTCGATCTTTCCGCCTTGGTTAAGATAGAGGTAACACCCTCGCTATAAATGTACCGATCGCCGCCGTCCGCGGCCGTTCTTGTATTGCGTTTCCTGGAGTGCGGATGTGTTTAATCGATCTGTCGTATCGATCTTTTTAGCTATTGCTCTTTCCTCTTTCGGCACCGCCTCCGCCCAGGAAGGCGGCCATTGGTGGTCCGGCGACTGGTATCTGAAAGTCGGCGTATCAGGCTTTTCCGCGCCGAAGTTCGAAGGCGCCTCAAGCAACGAATTCAAGTTCAGCCCGCTGATTTCGGTCGGTCGTCAGGGCGCCGGTCCGCGCTTTTCCTCGCGCAACGACAATCCATCCTTCGCGCTCGTCGATAACAGCGGCTTCCGCGCCGGTATCGTCGGTCGCTATGTGCCTGAGCGTGACCAAGACGACGACAGCGATCTGCACGGCCTGAAGAAGGTCAAGTGGGGCGCGGAAATCGGTGGTTTTGCCGAGGTTTATCCGACCGACTGGCTGCGCGCTCGCGCCGAAGTCCGCCAGGGTATCCGCTCCCATGATGGCCTCGTGGCCGACGTGGCGCTTGACGCCTTCACCGATATCGCGCCCGATCTGCAGCTCTCCGGCGGCCCGCGTGCCACCTTTGCGACGAGCGGCTACTTCCATTCCTATTACGGCGTCAACGAAGCGCAGTCAGCCGCAAGCGGGCTGAAGCCTTATGATCCCTCGGGCGGCATCCAGTCCTATGGTGCCGGCACGGCGCTAACCTGGAACGCGACGGAGAACCTGTCGACGAGCGCCTTCGCGGAATATAAGCGCCTTGCCGGTCCGGCGGCCGACAGCAGCCTTGTGCGCGAGAAAGGTTCAAAGAACCAGTTCCTGATCGGCTTGTCTGCGAGCTACAAGTTCAATTTCACGCTGAACTGATCCGGCTGCCTGAACGCGCCCAGATCATACCCAGCCGCCGTCGACGATGAACTGCTGGCTCGTGCACATGGCGCTGTCGTCGGCGGCCAGAAACAGCGCCATGCGGGCGATGTCGGAGGGCTGCAGCCTGTCCGGGAGACACTGGCGCTCGGCGATCTGCCGTTCGCTGGCTTCCGTCAGCCAGAGGCGCATCTGCCGTTCGGTCATCACCCAGCCGGGCACCATGCAGTTGACGCGGATGCGCTCGGGCCCCAACTCCCGTGCAAGCGCCCGTGTCATCCCGTAGATCGCCGCTTTCGCCGTCACATAGGCCGGGCAATCCGGATCGCCGACCATCCAGGTGATCGAGCCGAAATTAATGATCGAGCCGCCGCCAAGCGCCGTCATATGGGGCCGAACAGCCTGCGCAGCGAAGAACTGATGACGCAGGTTGATCGCCATGCGGTCGTCCCAATAGGCGACGGTCACGTCCTCCGTCTGGTGCCGGTCGTCGTTGCCGGCATTGTTGCAGAGCACCTGAAGCGGGCCGTTCTGCGCAACCGCTTCACCGATCGCGTGCTTCAGCGCCTCGATATCGCGCAGATCGCAGGGAATGAAGAGCGGCGCAGTGTGACCATCAGCGTCTATTGCAGCGGCAAGCTCACGGCCACTCTCCTCGGCGATATCGACGAAAGCGACCCGGCTGCCCTGGGCGCAGAAGTGCCGCACAAGGCTTTCGCCGATGCCGCTCGCCCCGCCGGTGATGAACACACTTCGGCCTCTGAGGCTCGGATAGCTGGCGTAGGTCACAAGGTTGTCGCTGGCATCTCGGCTCATCGGGAACTCCGGAAAGAAGGTCGTAAAGGCTGGTGGGTCGTGCGCGAATGTGGCGCCCGACTGTATCAAACGGAAGACGCCGCAGGCACCCGGGAAGCGCTGCAGCGTCTTTTTCAACGGTGTTCAGAACCGGAACTTGCGGCGGACTTCGGGCCCGGTTCAGAAGCTCACGTTGAAATTGATCTTGACCGCATGGTCCTGGGTATCGCCCGCAATCTGACCTGCGTAGGATGCGCCGATCGTTGCGTTTTTCGCCAGGTTGAAATCCAGGCCGGCTTCCATGGTCAGTGCATTCTCGGCAATCGGGGCGCCGACGGAATCGAAGCTTGCGCCGGTATTGAAGGCGAGTTTGGAGCTCGGCGTGACATCGCCATAGGCGTGCCGCCAGCCAAGCATGCCTCGCACGGTCGCCTTGGTATCCTGCAGATCGATATCGGTGGAGGCGCGAATGCCGAACGTGGTGAAAGCGGTGTCCATGCTGGACGATCCGGTTGACAGCGCTGCGATCGTGCCGCCTTCTTCCGAGAAGGCATCGCTCTTCAGGCGAGCATAGGCGAGGTTGGCGAAGGGCTCGAAAGCGGTATCTTCAAAATCCATCCGGTAGGCCAGTTCCGCGAAGGCCTGGGTGGTGCGGGCGTCGTAGTCGGCCGACAGGGTCTCGTTGAAGGCCGGGAAGACGACATGGCGCTTAGTGCTGATATCGTGCGAGGTATAGAAGACGCCGGTGCGGAAGCCCAGCGCACCCCATTGCGTGCCGCCATAGATACCGAGATGGACGTTATCGCTCGAGCCGGATGAGGTGCGGGCATCGACATCAAAACTGGTATTGCTGTAGCCGGCCATTGCGCCGAAGCGCCATGTCCCGACAGCCGCATCGGCGCCGAAGACGATGCCACCGGTCGAGTGATCGAAATCGGCCGCGTAGCCCGCTCCCTCGGTCGTGCTCTTGGCGCCGATCGCCTGGCTCCAGATGGCGAGGCCTTCGGTGTTGCTGATCGCGCCTGTCAAACCGTTCTCGTCATAGGAAGTGACCTCCGACATGGGCGTGCCCACTGCGCTGAACGCCGAGCGGAGGCGCTGGCCGACCGCATCGTCGAGATAGAGGCTGTCCTGGATGAAGGCGCCCTTGACACTGGAATGGATCTCGCCGGAGAGCGCATTGCCGTAGGGCCGCAGATAACGATAGAAGCCGATGGACTCGTCGATCAACGGATCGGGCTGTTCGCGGTTGATGACATAAAGCGACCAGCCATCCTTGGTCCAGCCGAAGGAGAGCCCCTCGACTTCCTGGTCGCCGGGAGTGTCGAGCTGGCCGATCTCTTCCACTTCGCCTGTCGTCAGATTGGCGCGATAGAGCGATTTTGTATCGCTTTCGGTGGAGAAATACATCCAGCCATCAAGGATCTTGCCGCCCTGCGCCTGGTCGATCGTCCTCGAAAGGGGAATGTACTGCTTGAAGGAGCCGTCGGAGAGATTGTAGACCGCGATCTCCGTGGAGTTGTCATAGGCCATGCCATAGAGGAGGCCCTTCTTGGCATCCACGGCTACCCAGCTCGCGACGTCATGCTTGCCATGCGGAGGGGTCAGGGCGAAATACTTGCCCGTATAGGTCATGTCGCTCGCGTTATAGATCGCAAAGACCGGCGTGTTGTATTTCTCGCCAGTGACGGGATCGCGGGTGCTGGTATCCAGCGAGATGTAGAGGTATCCGTCGGCGTAATCGATGTCGCCGATATGATTGAGGCCTCTGGGCGCACCGGCAAACGGGTTTGCGAGGGCCGGATCAATCGCGCTGTTGTCGCGCGTTATCGTGGTGAAGTTGCCGTCCGCCTTGTCCAGCGCGTTCGTGCCGGAAAAGTACCAGTTCTTGCCGTCCGTCGTCACGCCCTGGCCGCGATAGGTGATGGGATCGTCGGTGAATGTAAACTTCTCGACCATGATCCAGGGCTCGACGGCATAAGCAGGCATGGCCGTCGCGCAGAGGAGAGCAGTCAGGATGAGCGGTCTTGCCGCTTGCGCCATGGGCGCCCTGGTTGAGGGACCTCTGGTCATGAATGGCATTTCAAGTCTCCTTTTCGTAGGGCAAAGGCTGCTTGGTCGCAGCCGAGAGGGACCGCCGACCTGATGGCAGGCGGCGGCGGTGAAGGCGGCGTGATGAAAGCGCAGTGATCCGCTGACAGGCCTCGAAGGCCGGTCGGTCGTGATGCTTTCATGGAGAGTGGGGTGCGTGCTGGTTCAGCGCGCGTAGTCGAACCGATCGAAAATGCGATTATACATTTGCGATATTCGAGTTATAAATCGCGTCATTTTCAAATGCTGAAAATATAGACACAGAAATATAGAATAAGATCGGGATCTAAGCTCGAAATTTTGTTAGTAAATCCATCATAAATCTTCCATTTCTGGGACTCTGATTCTACTTAAACACGTTTATCCAAGTTTATTCATGTATTGCGAGTTGACGTCACTAAAGAGACTGTTCTATGAGAGCGGTAATAGGGGAGCGATATGACAATAGTATGAATAGTATGAAGAATAGGAAGAATGCGAAAGCCCGTCTGGCTCTCGCGGCGCCGTTGCGCATGGAGGGGATGGTCGGCAGCAGCCTTCACACGAGGGTGCTCAATGAGATCGGCCAGAGCATCGTGCGCGGTGATCTTTTGCCCGGCGATCCGTTGCCGAATGCGGATGACTGGAGTGCCGCGCATGGGGTAAGCCGCACCGTATTGCGTGAAGTGATCAAGGTTCTGGCCGGCAAGGGCATGGTGGAATCGCGTCCGAAAATCGGCACCCGCGTGCGTCCGCGCAGGGACTGGAATTTTCTCGATCCGGATGTGCTCCTGTGGCGCTACGGCGGCAGAACCACCGCCGAGGACGCCCGTTCGCTTTTCGAGTTGCGCCGTGCGATCGAGCCGACGGCCGGTGCGCTGGCGGCCGAACGCGCCACCGCGGCAGAGATCGAGCATTTGCGTGGTCTGCTCGCCGAGATGGAACGGGCGGGCGATGACGGAGCGCGTTTTGCCGTGCCGGATCTTGCTTTCCATCAGGCGATCCTACGCATGTCCGGCAATGAATTGATCGGTTCGTTGGCGGCGCTGATCGAGACTGCGCTGGTGATCAGTTTCCGGCTTTCCGACGACAATCCGCAGGGCCAGAGCCATTCGCTGCCGCTGCATCAGCAGGTCGTGGAGAGTATGGCAAATCGCGATTCCGCCGGCGCGAGCAAGGCCCTGGTTTCTTTGCTGGACGGGGCCGAGGAAGATGTGAGGCGTGCCCTGGCCGCGCGTCAGCGATAGATATGCCGGCCGGTGATCCGATGATGCTCTCCTTCGCGCCGCGGGACAGGAGCCTTGCGGCATGAAGCGGATACGATCGGGCAGCAGATGGTGGAGCTCGCCGGCGATGGAGTCTTGACCGTGGGCGCTGCCCATCGCTAGATGACCGTATGCAACAGATTGACGGTCTCAACGGGCGCGTTGCCGATGCGCCCTCGGATAATTGGGTTTATCGCATCCTGCCGCCCTGGCTGTGGCCCTATGCGCAGCTTGCGCGCTGGGACCGGCCGATCGGCTGGCAACTCCTCATGTGGCCGTGCTTCTGGTCGGCGACCCTTGCCGCCAATGCGGCTATCGAGCCGCGCGTCTTCTCCGGCGCCCTGCTGCTCTATCATCTGTTCCTGTATTTTATCGGCTCCGTCGCCATGCGCGGCGCAGGCTGCACCTATAATGACCTTGTCGACCACGAGATCGACATGCAGGTGGCGCGCACCCGCTCGCGTCCGCTGCCTTCAGGTCGTGTGACGCGCCGGCAGGCGAAGATTTTCATCGGGCTACAGGCGCTGGTCGGTCTGTTCGTGCTGTTACAGTTCAATTGGTTTGCCGTGCTTCTCGGCGTGCTGTCGCTCGGGGTCGTCGCCCTCTATCCCTTCGCCAAGCGCTTTACCGACTGGCCGCAATTCTTCCTCGGTCTTGCCTTTTCCTGGGGCGCGCTCATGGGCTGGGCAGGGATTTTCGGCAGCCTCTCCTTCTCTGCCTTCCTGCTTTATCTAGCCTCGGTCGTCTGGACGATCGGCTACGACACGATTTATGCCCATCAGGACAAGGAGGATGACGAGCTGATCGGCGTTCGCTCCACCGCGCGCCTGTTCGGCGAGCGCACGCGTCTGGCGCTTGTCGGCCTCTACGGACTGACGCTGGTGCTGATGTTCCTGTCCTTTGCGCTTGCTGGTGTCGGCCTTCTGGCTTTTGTCGGTCTGTTGATTGCCGCCGGAATGTTCGCCTGGCAGATCAGGGCGCTCGATATCAACGACGGCGCGCAGTGCCTCGCGCTCTTCAAATCGAACACCCGAGTCGGATTGATCATCTTTCTCGGCCTGTTCGTCTCGCTGCTTTTTGCCATTCCCTGATCTGAAGTGAAAAATGACCCCGAAATGAAAAACCCGGCGCGATGGCCGGGTTTTGAAATCGGTTCAGAACGTATCGCTCAGCTGCGGGCGATGATTTCCTTGCCTTCGATCTTCATGATGACGCCGAGCTTGCCGGTCGTGCGGCGCACGAGGAAGCGCGGGCGGCGGTTTGCGAAATAGGAGTGACGACGGCGCGGCTTCATTTCGCTGGTGCGCAGTCCGCCAAGATGTTCTTCGAGAGGGCGGGCGACACCGTCGGCTTCCACCATCAGCATAGGAATGCCGAAGGCTTCCGACCAGCTGCGCCAGTCGGCCGCGATATCGCCGAGATCGTGGGCGACGAGCAGCGGAATGCAGAGTTCCGGATCTTCGTGATGCAGCTCGAGCGTCACGGTGACTTCACCATTGCCATGGTCGATGGCGCGCGCTGCAACGCCTTTGAAGACGCGCCGCGGCAAGGCGATGGAGAGCGGCAGGCCGCTGGAGGGGAGAATTTTGCGCAGGACCGCGCCGCGTTCGTCGATCGTTATGCTGACGTCACTGGCATGGTCGTGGATGGCGTAGCTTACCTGCTGCGGAAAGCGAGACGGATCAAGACGCAATGTCGTGCCAGCCCAGACGGGCTTCAGAACGGTATTCTTCATTTCATTTCTACCCTTGTCTTACCTGAGAGCCGGTTTCCGGTCTTCTCCTCGGGACTTTTCGTCCTCTGTGGTCCGACAATAGGCGGCTCCCGTTCCGTACAGCTTAAAAATTGCGGTTAAAGAAATCCTGCCTCCCGGAATGGTTAGCAAAACTGAATATGGCAGGGTTTCCGGATGGTGAACGCGCCCGTGTCTTAAAGCGGGACAGCTTCAGGTAAGTCTCGGGTAAGCTTTGCGTGGCAAAATGTTCGCACCAATGGTCCGTCATTCTTTAAAGACTTTGCTGAAAAGGGCGCATTTATGATCACGGCATCCCTGGCATACGTCATTCTGTCTCGCGATATGCCTAAGAGTCTGGACCGCGTCGCCAATCAGGCGCAGGTCAAAAAAGACGCCCAGTATTATGCCGACCACATCAACAAGGTGAAGGACGTCGACGATTTCCTTGGCGACTACAAGCTCTATAGCTACGCCATGAAAGCCTATGGCCTTGATGACATGATCTATGCCAAGGCCTTCATGAAGAAGGTTCTGGAGAGCGATCTCACGGATGCGAACAGTTTCGCCAACAAGCTTTCCGACACGCGTTACAAGGAATTCGCTGCCGCCTTCAACTTCAATGCGCCGCCCAAGGATATTCAGACCGACGCACAGGAAGACGATCTGATTGGCCTCTACAAGCAGTCCTTTGCCGACGCGGCACAACAGACTGCCACCGAAACGAAATATTACAGCGCGCAGATGGATGACGTGAAGACCGTCCAGGACTTCGTCGGCAATTCCCGCCTCCTGAACTACGCGTTGAAGAGCGTCGGCATCGACCCGACCTACATGTCGAAGGACTACATCGCCAGTGTCCTGACCACTGACATCAGCAAGCTTGGCGGCAATGCGCCTGATACGAGCGATCCGGCTTACGATCCGACCAAGACATATGTCGGTGACAAGCTCTATGCGCTCGCGCAGCAATTCAACTTCAAGCCTGATAACGGCGACACCCAGTACTTCCGCGACAATATCGGTTCGGTGCAGTCGGTTGACGACCTTCTAGCCGATCCGCGCCTGCGCACGGTGGCGCTGCAGTCCGTCGGCATCGATCCGGCAACCGCCGATAACGCTTTCATCAAGATGGTGCTGACAAGCGATCCGGCCACGCTTGGCGGCGACACGCCACTCAGCAACCCCGATCCGTCGCTCAACTATGTCGGCGACAAATACAAGGAACTTCGTTCTTATTTCAGCTTCAACGCTGATGGCTCGGTCAATGGTTCGGCGCAGAATTCCGGCCAGACCGACACGGTCGCGGAGCTATACGCCTTCCGCGCTCCCGTGGTCGGCGCCGCCCAGACCGCGACGCAGAAGAACAACGTCATCGAACAGTATAACATCAAGACTGCAACGCAGATCGTCGACCGCGACGGCACGGCCAGCGATGTGTACTATACCAGCCCGGTGATGTCCGATCTCAACAAGAGCTACTATCTGTCCAAGATCGGCACGATCACCAATGTCGATCAATTGGTCAACGACAAGCGGCTTGCAGATTATGTTCGCTCCGCGTTCGGCATGGATCCGGGCTTTACGCAGCTGAAAAACGTCCTGACCGATCCTGCCTATGCCCGTTCGGTCGATTTGGGAGATGCCTACGAGGCCTTCAATTTCAAGGCCGACGGTACGGTCTCTCCGACGGAGCGCGCGCAGTCCTATGACCAGTTGACGGGCATAGTGAATGGCGCGACGAACGTCTCGAGCTACTTCTCGAACATGATGAAACCGCCGGGTGGCGTCAGCCCGATCGACAACGTCGACGAACTGCTTTCCGACAAGATGCTAACTTCTTACATCAAGGATGCCTACGGCCTCGGTCAGGATTTCAGCAATGCCGAACTGAGGAACATCCTCACGGATTCCGCCTATGCCGATACCGCGGGCCATCAGAACATCCATGATGCCTTCAATTTCAACGCGGATGGCTCGGTCACCTTCCAGACGCAGCCGGATGGCAGTGTTGTCGGCGCCCAAAATCCTCTCCAGCTCCAGGGCATCAATCAGCTCGTCGCCAACAACTCTTCGTATTATCAGGTCAAGCTCAGCGACCTTTCCAACAACGGTTCGACCTCGGCAGTCGACATGTTCCTCGCCGACAGTAAGCTGGTCAGCTTCCTGCGCACCAGCATGCAGATCGGCAACGACATCAGCGACACCACGCTTCGCGGCATTCTCACCGATCCGACGGTTGCGGCTGCCCAGGGCTACACCGACGTCTATAAGCTCTTCAATTTCCGTCAGGACGGAACGGTCGCCCAAAACACCCTGTCGCAGAGCGCCGGCCAGGTGGCAGCGATGACTAAGAAGGCAGACGACGCCGCCACCTATTACGGCAGCACGATACTTTCGATCTCCAGCGTCGATCAGTTGCTGGCTAACCCGAATCTCAACAGCTACATCCGTTATGCCTTCAGTATTCCGACGAGCGTTTCGGATACCGATCTGCGCAACATTCTCACCGATCAGAGCGACACCGACCCCTATGCCAAGGTGAAGGCGGCGTTCAATTTCGCGGCGGACGGCACTGTCACTTCCGGTCCCGCACAAACCTCCGCACAGATAGCTTCTGTGAATTCGGCCGCTTCCATGCGGGAGCAAGGCATTCTTGACCGGATGGGCGACGTCAATGATGTCGATCAGCTGCTCGCTGACTCGTCCCTGACGGACTATCTGAAAATGGCCTACGGCCTGGCCTACGACACGAGCAACGCCGAGCTGAAGAATATCCTCACCGATCCGGCTCATGCTGCTTCCGTCGGCCAGGGCGATCTCAACGCCGCTTTCAATTTCGGCTCGGATGGATCGCTGCCGACCTCGACGACCGCCCAGACCGGTGAGCAGACGACGAACACGTCGGACAATTACGGCGCTCGCGTCAACAGTCAGGGCGACGATCTCATTGACCGCATCATCGCGAACTACAAGTCGCGAATGGATGACGCCGATGGCGTAAAGAATGTCAACGATTTCATGAAGACCAACGCCACCGCCGATACGCTTCTCGGTAACAACTCCTATCCGGATCTTTATCAGATGTCGCTGCAGGCTTACGGTCTGACGACGAACGATGTCTCGCGCTCCACCATGCGCAAGCTGCTCGTCAGCGACCCCTATGATCCGAAGGGATATGTCGCATCCTTCAAGGACGACCGGATCACCAAGATGGTGCGCGCTTTCAACTTCGGTCCCGATGGCAAGGCTGCCGAGCCCCTGTCGGCTCTGTCTGCCGCCACCTTGGCGAAATATGCGACCGATTATAAGTCGCACGTGACCATGCTCATGAAAGACGGCCCCGCAAAGGACCGCGCTTCCAAGGATGCCACCAAGGAAGTGGATTATTTCGGCAAGACCATTCCAGGCATAACCTCGCTCGACGAGTTCCTGGCCGACAAGCGCCTGACGGATCTCGTGCTGAAAGCAAATGGCCTCGATCCGAAGAAGTACGACAAGGATACGCTGAAGAAGATCTTCACCTCCGATCCTGATGACAAGAAGAGCTATCTCAACACCACGGCTGACGCGCGCTTCAAGGAGATCGTCGCTTCCTTCAATTTCGACAAGGACGGCAACCTGACACGCGCCAAGATGGGTACGATCCAGGACAAGCAGGCCGAGGCGAATACGCAGCAGCAGTATGTGCAGATGACCCTGGAAACCCAGGAGGGCGAAAAGAATGATGGCGTTCGCCTGGCGCTCTATTTCAAGCGCAAGGCCGGTGACGTCACCTCGCTCTACCAGATCCTCGGCGACAAGGCGCTCTATCAGGTCGTCCAGACGACCTATAGCCTGCCGGCGCAGATTTCGTCGATGGATGTCGCCAAGCAGGTCGATCTCCTCGGCCGTTTCGTGAAGCTAGAGGACCTGCAGGATCCCAAGAAGGTCGACAAGCTCGTCAAGCGCTTCACGGCCATGTATGACATCCAGAACAACACGCAGCAGTCACCGGCGCTCCAGCTCCTGACCGGAGGTACCGGCCAGGCATCATCGTTGCTTTGATAATGGTGTGAGCCTTCCAGAGCCCAGGAAAGGTTCTAGAGGCTCACCACCTTGTCCGGGTTCATGATGCCGGCCGGATCGAAGGCGTGCTTGATGCGGCGCATCAGTTCCATCTCGATTGCCGGCCGGATCGACGCCAGCTCGTCACGCTTCAGCTGACCGATGCCGTGCTCGGCGGAGATCGAACCGCCATGGGTAAGCACCAGCCCATGCACGATATGGTTCATCTCGTGCCAGCGGGCGATGAAGGCATCCTTGTCGGCACCAACCGGCTGCGAGATGTTGTAATGGATATTGCCATCGCCCATATGGCCGAAGGCGCAGATGCGCGCGCCGGGCATTGCCGCCATTACCGCCTCTGCAGCCTCGTTCATGAAGTGCGGTATCTTCGAAACCGGCACGGAAACATCGTGCTTGATCGAGCCGCCCTCCGGCTTCTGGGCGTCCGACATGCTCTCGCGCATGTGCCAGAGCGCCTTCTGCTGCGCGACCGAGGAGGCGATTGCCGCATCCTGAACAAGTCCCGCTTCGAAACCTTGCTCCAGCACGGCATTCATCATCCTCTCGGCCGTTTCGGCGGAATCGGAGGTGGAGATGTCGATCAGCACATACCAGTCATGCGGCGTCTCGAGCGGATCGCGCACGCCATCGATATTGCGCACGGTAATCTCGACACCGAACCGCGGCATCAGCTCGAAGCCGGTCAGCGAGGCGCCGCAGAGGCTGGAAGCGAGGTTGAAGAAGGCGAGCGCATCCTCGACCGAGGACAGCCCGGCAAATGCCACCTGATGGCCGAGCGGTTGCGGGAAGAGCTTCAGTACCGCGCCGGTGATGATCCCGAGCGTGCCCTCCGCGCCGATGAAGAGATCGCGCAGATCATAGCCCGTATTGTCTTTCTTCAGGCGGCGAAGCCCGTCCCAGATCTCACCTGTCGGCAGGACGACTTCTAGGCCGAGGCAGAGCTGGCGCATATTGCCATAGGCGAGAACCGCCGTGCCGCCTGCATTGGTGGAGAGATTCCCGCCAATGCGGCAGGAGCCTTCCGAGCCAAGCGAGAGCGGAAACAGGCGGCCATGTGCCTCGGCCGCTTTCTGCACCTCGGCCAGGATCGCGCCGCCGTCGGCGACCAGCACGTTTGCGACCGGATCGACATCGCGGATCTTGTTCATGCGTTCGAGCGACAGGATGACGTCCGCCTTGCCCTCGCGCGGCGTCTGCCCACCGACGAGGCCGGTATTGCCGGTTTGCGGTACGATGGCCGTACCGGTTTCGGTGGCAAGTTTCATGATCGCGGAGACTTCCTCGACCGTACCGGGCTTGAGCAGGAGAGGGGAGGAACCGTGATAGAGGCCGCGGTTTTCAATGAGGTGCGGCGCGAGATCAGCTTCGCTGCGCAGCGCATATTTCTCGCCGACGATGGCGGTGAAACGTTCGATGATCTCTGGAGAAATGCTTGTGCTGCTCATGGAGCCCGGTCCCTCTTCCTCACTCACGCGGTGCTGCCGCTCGCCGCAGCCGGTCATTGATTGCCTCTCCAAGTCCTTCGTCGGGAATCGGCGAAAAGGCGATCACGGCGGCGCCGCTGGCGTCAGCCTTCTTCATGTAGTCGAAAAGATTGGCGGCCGCTTCCGAGAGATCGCCGCGCGGGCTGAGGTTCAGCACGATCGCCGCTTGCTCGGCCCCTGCCACTCTGTCCGGACCGAAAGCAATCAACGCTTCACCGGGTTCCAATGCCGTGGCTTCGAGCCGGACGGCTGCGCCCGGCGCGTAATGTGAAGCGAGCATGCCCGGCGCTTCGATCGCCGCAGCTGCCTTCTTCGAACGCAGCAAACGCTTGCCGGCCACCCGTTCGATCTCCCTGGCCGGCAGGCCGCCGGGCCGCAGCAGTCGCAGCTCGCCGTTCTCGATCTTTACGATCGTCGATTCCACGCCGACAGCGCTGGCGCCTGCGTCAAGGATGAGAGGTATCTTTGCCCCCAGATCAGCCTCGACATGGGCAGCGCTTGTGGCGCTCACCTTGCCGGATGTATTGGCGCTCGGAGCCGCAAGCGGCCGTCCGAAGGCCCGGATCAGATCGCCGGTAAAACCTTTCGGTATGCGGATGCCGACGCTGTCGAGGCCCGCGGTCGCCAGCGCATGGATCGCGGTGCCGGTCCTCAACGGCAGTACCAACGTCAGCGGGCCAGGCCAGAAGGCTTCTGCCAAAGCGCGGGAGACCGGATCGAATTCGGCATAGGTCTCTGCCATCGCAAGATCCGCCATGTGGCAGATCAGCGGATTGAAGCGTGGCCGCCCCTTGATCTCATAGATGCGGGTGATCGCCGCCGGATTGGTGGCGTCGGCGGCAAGGCCGTAGACGGTCTCGGTCGGAATGGCGATCGCAAAGCCTTCGCCGAGCGCCGCGCAGCCGGCTTCGAGTGCCGTCTGCCTGTCCGCCTTGATGTCGATTATTCTTGCCATGTCCTGCCCGGTTTTACTGCGGCAGTCATTAGGCTTTCCTTGCGGCGCGATCAATCCCGCCCGAAGCTTGTAGATCAACTGTCGGCGAACCTACAGTTGGCGGATGATCTGGCGAAGCTGCTCGTTGCGGGCGCCGAGCAGGAGGATGTTGCGGATGGCGATCTGCGGATCGTTGGTGCGGAAGAGCAGGCCGTTGCCCCGCACCGAGCGGTCGACCACCATCCTCTCCGGCGTGCTTTCACCCGGCTTGATCGCCACGGCGAAATACATCCGGGAATTCTGCACCGCGATATTGTCGAAGAAATTGTCGTTGTCGCCGATGTCGGAATAAAAGTTGGCGATGTAGAAGGCCCAGGCCACTTCGTCGTAGCGAGCGAATTTGGTGCGTGCGGCCGTGACGTGGCAGTAGCCGAGATGCGGGCTATCGGCCAGCGTCCGGTGGAAGATCATCTTCGGAAACTGGATCGCGCGGTGGAAGCCGTTGATGTTCTGGTGGGTCTTTTCGCCGGCCGCCTGCAGCTTGCGTGCGGTCTTTTCAGCCACTTCCTCATGGGTGAGATAGCGGCGCTCGTCCGGGAGCCAGTCTTCGCGACGGCGGCTGATGCGGCCGGTGCGCAGGAATTCAGAGTGCTTGGCGAAAAGCCGCGGTTCTGTAGGCTTGATTTCTTCCCGCGTGTCGAAATATCGAAGTTTGGCCATGGCTTTCGCAGTCTTCGCTGTGTGGGTTGTCGGCAAGGATAGGATTTCGTGCTTAACACGCTGTTAAAACAGCGCGAAGAAGGCGCGAGAGCTGGGTTTGCGAGCGGCATGTCGCAAATGCGACAGTGCCTCGCCGGCCACATTGGATTCGCTTGTGTCTGACGAGTCATCAAATGTCGCAATTGACGGTGATCAAAGGCGAGTGAAGGTTTCCGAGGACGACCCGGCTCCCTGTCGTCAATTTCGAAGCGGATGTCGCTTTACAACCAAGCGACCGGCATGCTCGGTGCTTAAATAACGCCATGACCAGTTCTCCGGAGGGAGAAGGAAGCGGGCGCGCTTCCGCTGCCGTGCTCGAAAAGAGTAGCAGCCACATGCACGAGGATAGGCAGATGGATATTCGCAGCAACGTTTTGCGCCAGCTCAAGAGCCGCCGCGAGGGTTTCAGTCTCGAACAGCCCTTCTACATTGACGAGGATTATTTCCGTCTGGATATGGAAATGATCTACTATCGCGACTGGCTGTTCATCGGCCATGATTGCGAACTGCCGAAGCCAGGCGCCTACTTTACCGTCCAGATCGGCGAGTATCCTGTCGTCATCGTGCGCGGACGCGACAATGTCATTCGCGCCTTCCACAATAGCTGTCGCCATCGCGGCTCACGCGTCTGCACCAAGGAGCACGGCTCGTCGGTACGGCTCGTCTGCCCCTATCATCAGTGGACCTACGATCTCGACGGCAAGCTCGCCTTCGCGCGCCACATGGGCGATGATTTCGACAAGAGCGGCTACGGACTGAAACCGGTCCATTGCGAAATCGTCGCCGGTTACGTCTTCATCTGCCTCGCCAATGTCGCGCCGGACTTCCAGACCGTGCGCGACAAGGTCGAACCCTATATGGCGCCCCACCACATCAGCGAGGCCAAGATCGCCTTCCAGAGCACCATCATCGAGAAGGGCAACTGGAAGCTTGTCTGGGAAAACAATCGCGAGTGCTATCACTGCGCCGCAAACCATCCCGAGCTCTGCCGCACCTATCCGGAAGCGCCGAGCGTGACAGGCACTGATGGCGGCGCCGACGATCCGGAGATTGCCGGCCACTGGGCGCGCTGCGAGGCCGCCGGTCTGCCGAGCAAGTTCCAGATCTCGCCGGACGGGCAGTTCCGCACTGCCCGCATGCCGCTGATCGAGGATGCCGAAAGCTACACCATGTCCGGCAGGCCCGCCGTCAAGCGCCCGCTGTCCGACGACGTGAAGATCAGCCACATCGGCACCATGCTGCTCTTCCACTATCCGACGACCTGGAACCATCTGCTCGGCGACCACGCCATCTCCTTCCGCGTGCTGCCGCTCAGCGCCAACGAGACGGCGGTGACGACCAAATGGATCGTTCACAAGGATGCTGTCGAAGGTGTCGATTATAACCTCGAGGAACTGACGCACGTTTGGACCGAGACCAACGACCAGGACCGCCGCATCGTCGAAGAGAACGCCTTCGGCATCCGGTCGCCGGCCTATGAGCCCGGTCCTTATTCGCAGGTCCACGAAGGTGGCGTCATGCAGTTCCTCGAATGGTATTCGAACTTCATGGTCAACCGGCTGCAGGGCGATCAGGCCAAGCTCTCGGTCGTTGCCTGAAGGCGATCGTCACCGGTTAATGTCCAGTTCATTTCGCCTCCGGTAGAGATGGAGTGTGGGTGCCGTTTTCGGGTCTTTCGGGAACAATTCTCCGTTTTGTCCGTTATCCGGCAGGCTTTTTTCGCTCTTTATCGGAGACACGCAATGTTTGGGCTGAGTAAGAAGGTCGCGACTGCGGTTATGGCCGCCGCCGTCGTTGTTACGAGCTTCGTGCCGTCGCAGGCAATCCAGATGCCGACCGCCCCGCAGGTGGAAAAATCTTCGCCTGTCGAAAACGTCCAATATCGCCGTTACTATCGGCCAGGTTACCGCCCCGGTTACTATCCGGGCTACCGCCCCGCCTATCGCCCTGGCTGGTACGGCGGCTATCGCGGTTATTCCTATTATCGTCCGGGCTACCGCCACTATGACGGCTACTGGTATCCGCTGGCAGCCTTTGGCGCCGGTGCCGTCATCGGCGGCGCTATCGCGGCGCAGCCGCGCTACTATGCGCCCGCGCCGGCTCCCTCGGGCATCAATCCGAGCCATGTCGCCTGGTGCGAAAACCGCTACCGTTCCTACAGGGCCTACGACAATACGTTCCAGCCCTATAACGGTCCGCGCCAGCAGTGCTACTCGCCCTACTACTGAGGCGAAACCAGAGATCGAGATTGAACGCCCGGCCATCGAGCCGGGCGCTTTCGTTCAGAGAATATTCACCCGTTTCAACAGCCACCAAGCCAAAGCGATGGAGGCGGCGATGAGCACCACGGCATATTCCGTACCGTAGTCTCCGACGGCGAAGGGCAGGTTGGCCGTGTTCATGCCGAAGAAGCCGGTCACCAGTGTCGGCGGCAACAGGAAGGCCGTCATGATCGACAGGATGTAAAGGTGGCGGTTCGTCTCCGAGGAGAGCTTGGAGTCGATTTCTTCATGCAGCAGCCTTGCCCGGTCCTGCAGCGCATAGACATCGTGGTCGACTGTCTCCAGCCGGCTCGTCAATCGCCCGGCAATATCGTCGAAACCGAAGGGCATTTCGTCTTCGTCCGAGGCTGCCGCTCGCCGCATCAGCGCGAGGACCGTGCGCAGATGGCGATGCAGGCGTACGATCGTGCGACGGACGGGAGCAAGCCTGCGGCGTTCGTCACGCGGCGCGTTGTCGTAGACGAAGTCCTCGATCAGGTTGAGCTCTTCGGTGAGCTCCATGACGACGGAGATCAGCGTGCGCTGGAACTCGGTCACAAGCAGCTCGAAGAGGTCGACGGGACGGGCGAACTTGCCGGGATTCTTCTCGATCATCACACGTGTCCGCTCCACGCTTCTCAGCGGCTGCAGGCGCGTGGTGATGATGAAACGGTCGGAGATGGCGAAATGCAGCCAGCCGAGATCGGCCGTGTCCTGGTCGAATTCGCGCTGGCAGTCCACCAGCGTGCCATAGAGCATCTGTTCGTCGACAGTCAGGACCGCGTGCGTGTCGCGCGTGGTCAGCGCCGACTTGGCGTCATCCATCACGCCAAGCCTGTCGAGCAGGGCGGGCACGCGGGCATCGGCGAGGTTGAGATGCAGCCAATAGAAACCGTCGTCTACGGTCAGCTCCGCGGCCGTCGCGCTGTTTTGCAGCCGCGCGGCCTTCCTGCTTTCCGGCGAGAAACGGTAAGCCCATACGAGGCCGGGTATATTGACGGGCAAGGTATCCATTATTGCCGATCCTCTCGCGAAAACGATCAGTTCTACTAGAGATTCTCCATGACGTTTGTTTGTGCAAGTGCACAAGCGAAAAGACGCCTTCGTTCGAGGTTGTCGACGGAAACCAAATTGACGTTTACGTAAAAATCAATTAGCTCTTCGAATGGAGGCGCTTGTGCACCCGGCTTTGCCATGCGTGAGCTGAATGCGGAGGAAAATAAGATGTATAAGGCGCCTGTCGAGGAAATCGCGTTCACGCTGAAGCATGTCGCCGGCATGGCTGAGGCGATCGACGGTGGTCTTTTGGGCGATCTTGGCGAAGATCTCGTCGATGCCATTCTTGCCGAGGCGGGACGATTTGCCACGGAGGAAATCGCCCCTCTCGCCGATATCGGCGACCGCCAGGGCGCCCGGCTTGCCGACGCCGCGGTGAAGACGCCGGACGGCTGGCGCGACCTCTACCGCAATTGGGCCGCAGGCGGCTGGAACGGCCTGACCGCGCCGGAGGACTTCGGTGGCCAGGCTTTGCCGCACATGCTGAATGTCGCGGCCCTCGAAATGTGGAACTCCGGCTCAATGGCTTTCGCACTCTGCCCGACGCTCACCATGGGTGCCGTCGAGGCGCTGAACGTGCATGGTAGTGCCGCTCTCAAGGAAAAATATCTGGCGCGCATGGTGTCCGGTGAATGGACCGGCACGATGAACCTCACGGAACCCCATGCCGGCTCCGATCTCGGCGTCCTGAAGGCGCGCGCCGAGCGCCGTGAGGATGGTAGCTACCGCATCTTCGGCCAGAAGATCTTCATCACCTGGGGCGAGCATGACGCGGCCGACAACATCATCCATCTCGTGTTGGCGCGCCTGCCGGATGCGCCGGCCGGCACTCGCGGCATCTCGCTTTTCCTCGTGCCGAAATTCCTTGTCAATGATGACGGCTCGCTCGGCGCCCGCAACGATCTTCACTGCCATTCACTCGAACATAAGCTCGGCATTCACGGCTCGCCCACCTGCACCATGATCTATGGCGACGGCAAGTTCGGCGAAGAGAAGGGTGCGATCGGTTGGTTGATCGGCGAGGAGAACAAGGGCCTCGCCTGCATGTTCACGATGATGAACAATGCCCGACTTGCCGTCGGCATGCAGGGTGTGGCGATCTGTGAAGCGGCGACGCAGAAGGCGATCGTCTATGCCAAGGAGCGCACGCAGGGCAAAGCCCCTGGCTGGAGCGGCTCCGGCATGAGCCCGATCATCGACCATCCCGATGTCACGCGCACGCTGCTCACCATGAAGGCCCTGACGCAGGGCTCACGCGCCATCGCCTATGCTTGCGCCCATGCGATCGATATGGCGCATCGCGCCAATGAGCGACGCGAACACTGGCAGGAGCGCGCTGCGCTGCTTACGCCGATTGCCAAGTCCTTCGCGACGGATGCTGGCGTCGATGTCGCCTCCCTCGGCATCCAGGTGCACGGTGGCATGGGGTTCATCGAGGAGACAGGTGCCGCCCGCTATTTGCGTGATGCCCGCATCGCCCCGATCTATGAAGGCACGAACGGCATTCAGGCAATTGATCTCGTCACCCGCAAGCTGCCTTTGTCTGATGGCAAGCAGGTCGGGGGCTTCATTGCCGAGCTGAAGGCGATCGCTGAGGCTGTCCGCAGTTCAAATCTCGCCGGTTTCGGCACGACGGCCAACAGGCTGGAGGCAGCGCTTGCCGATCTGGCAGAGGCTACCGACTGGCTGCTTGCCCGCCTTGCCGAGGGCAAGTCCGCCGAGGTCCTGTCAGGCGCAACCCCCTATCAGCGTCTGTTCGGCCTTGCGCTCACAGGCTGCTATCTCGCCAAGGGCGGCCTTGCCCGCACGGCGGACGGGGCAGGCGAGGGCCGTATCGCGCTCTGCCGTTTCGCAGCCGAAAACCTTCTGTCCGAAACGGCGGCGCTGAAAGACCGTGTCGTCAACGGGGCCAATAGCCTTGCAGCTGCCCGCACCGTCCTTGCCTGAGGAGACTGATATGAGCGATCCCATCATCATCGAGCGATCCGCGGAACATCCGTCCGTCCAGCTCATCCGTTTCAACCGGCCGGAAAAGAAGAATGCCTTCACTCGCGCCATGTATCGGACCATGACCGACGCGCTGAATGCCGCCAATGCCGATGCCGATATCCGGGCGACGGTCTTTCTCGGCACCGAAGGCTGCTTTTCGGCCGGCAATGATATCAGCGATTTTCTCGCCGTGGCCATGGGCGGCAGCATGGGCCAGGAACTGATCGATTTTCTCTATGCACTCGTCAATGCCGAAAAACCGCTCGTCTCGGGCGTCGATGGTCTGGCGATCGGCATCGGCACGACGCTCAACCTGCATTGCGACCTGACTGTTGCTTCCGACCGCAGCCATTTCCGCACGCCTTTCGTCGATCTGGCGCTGGTGCCGGAGGCGGGCTCGAGCCTGATCGTCCCGCGCATTGCGGGCCATCAGCGCGCCTTCGCCATGCTCGTTGCCGGAGAGGCCTTTACGGCTGAGGATGCGAAGCAAGCCGGCCTGATCTGGAAGGTGACGACGCCGGAAGATGTGGAAAGCCAGACGATCGCTGCGGCCGCAAAGCTTGCAGCCAAACCGCCGGAAGCGTTGAAGATCGCTCGCGATCTCGTTCGCGGCCCGCGGGAGGAGATTATCGCGCGTATCGATGAAGAGGCCCGCCACTTCGCCGCCCGCATGAGAAGTGATGAGGCTCGCGCTGCCTTCGAGGCTTTCATGCGCCGCTGAGCCCTAGAAATCAGTGGTTATTGTCGGACGCGAATTTAAAGCCTCTCTTAAGCATAGTCTAACTAATGAATGGAGGATGGTTCCCCCGAACTGTCCGGGCGCGTGACGTGTTTCGTACGACCCCCCTTGTGCGAATTCATCCAACGTCTATCGCTCGTTCGCAGCGCGCTTAACCCCCGCGCTGCGAAACTATTGGGCGACCCGCATCCCAGTCGCGCATCCCCTGCGGAATAGTTAGGTATTTGCCGAACTATTTATTGACTCTCCCCATCTCATATCTATAGTTAGGTACATGCCTAACCAATCACATGCACTCGATTTGATGTTCCAGGCGCTGGCAGACCCCGCCCGACGCAGCATGGTGGATCGGCTCTGCAAGGGCCCCGCCTCGGTGAAGGAATTGGCTGAGCCATTGTCCATGGCGTTGCCTTCCGTTCTCCAGCATCTGCAGATGCTGGAAGCGAGTGGCCTTGTGCGATCGGAAAAGAACGGCCGCGTGCGCACCTGCCGGATCGAGCCGCTGGCGCTGCGCTCCGCCGAAGCCTGGATCAATGAGCGTCGCATCCTCTGGGAGCACCGCCTCGACAAACTGGGCGCATATCTCGAAGCCAATCCGGAAATGCCGGACAAACCTGAGAAGCAGAACGAAAAGGAGTAAGACCATGCAGGAAGAGTACAGCACCCTTCATTCCACCTTCTCCATCGAGCGCACCTATGACGTGCCGGCTCCACGCGTCTTTGCCGCCTGGTCCGATCCGAAGGCGCGCCTGCAATGGGAGGCGATCGGCGAGGATTTCACCACCACCTATACCGAAAATGATTTCCGCGTCGGTGGCCGCGATATCAGCCGGTTCAACTTCGGCAAGAGTGACGAATATGTCGCCGATGCGCGTTACGAAGACATCGTCAGGGATCGCCGCATCGTCTACGCCTATACGATGTCGCACAATGAGCGGCGGATCTCCTCGTCACTGACGACCATCAGCCTGACGCCGGTTGCCGAAGGCACGCATGTCGTCGTCACCGAGCAGATCACCATTCTCGACGGCGGCGATAAGGTGGAATATCGCCAGGCCGGCATCGCCGGACAACTCGACCAACTGGGCCGTTATCTCGCCGGCGAAAAGGTCGGTTGACGGCTGCTTATTTCTCCAACGTCGCGACGATCTCAACATGCGAGGTCCAGAGGAACTGGTCGATGGGCGTGACCGATGTAATTCGGTAGCCGCCCTCGACGAGGATGGCGAGGTCGCGGGCAAGCGTTAGCGGATTGCAGCTCACCGCCACGACCTTCTTGACGATCGAGCGCGCCAGTTCCTTGCACTGGAACTCCGCGCCCGCACGTGGTGGATCGAAGACGACGGCGTCGAAGACTTTGAGCTCCGAGGTCATCAGCGGGCGGCGGAAGAGATCGCGCTTTTCGACGGTCACCGGCTTCAGGCCCTGGGTATTGCGCGCCGCGTAGTCGAGTGCCGCAATCGCCTTGCCGTCGCCTTCAACGGCATGCACGCGGCCGAGACGGGCAAGCTGCAGCGAAAAGGTGCCGGCGCCGGCAAAGAGATCGGCGATCCGCTTCGCCTTGCCGACATGCGCAAGCACCGGCTTTGCCATCGCCTCTTCGGCGGGCTTCGTCGCCTGTGTGAAGCCGCCGGCAGGCGGATACACCTGGATACCGCCGAACTCGACGACCGGCTTGGCCGGCTCGATCAGGATTTCGCCATCAAGCGAGACGCGGGCAATGCCGCGAAGGCCGAGTATGATCTCGACCGCCTTGCGACGCTGCTGGTCGGACAGCTTCTTTATGCCTTCGACCGCAAGGTCGAGGCCGGAGAGCGTTTCGAGAACCGCGATGCGGAAGGCATCCGCATTGGTCGCGACTGCCGCCCCGACAGCCTTGATTGCCGGCAGCCGGGAAATGATCCCCGCCGACGAGATGGGACATTCCTCGATGGCGACGATGTGATGGCTTTCGGCCTGGTTGAAACCAACAAGCATATCCTTCTCGGTCTTGCGTGCAGCAAAGACCACCCGCCGCCGCTCGCCCGGATGGGCGGCGACGATCTCGCCGACCTCAGGCGTCAGGCCTTTGGACTTCAGCGCATCGATGACGAGCTGCCGCTTGAAGCCGCGATAGGGCGCATCCGCCATATGCTGCAGTGTGCAGCCGCCGCAGGTGCCGTTGACGCCGTCTGGCCCGAAATGCCGGCAGGGTGGCTCCTGCCGGTCGGCGGAGGCCGAGGCGATCGACATGACCGTGCCCTGGCTCTTGACGCGGGCGATCGCGACCGTCTCTCCCGGCAGCGTGAAGGGCACATAGACAGGTCCATCCTTGCCGTTGGCGATACCGTCGCCCTGTGCGCCGAGCCTGTCGATGGTGATTGTTTCCGTGCTCACGCTTTTGTCCCTGCCAATAGAAATTCCTGATTGCCGTCTCCGCCCGAAATAGGCGAGGGGATGAGCCCGAAACTCTTCCAGCCCATGTCTTCAGTGAACCATCGCTCGAGTTCTGCCGCCACACCAGGCCCGGAAGTTGGATCCTTGAGCAGCCCGCCCTTGCCAATCGCCTCGCGCCCCGCCTCGAATTGCGGCTTGACGAGGATTGCAGCAAGCGCTCCCGGCTCCGCAATATCGAGCGCCGGAGCAAGCGCCAGCTTGAGCGAGATGAAGGAGACGTCGGAGACGATGAACGCCACGGGCTGGCCAATATCCTCAGCCGTCAGATTGCGGGCATTGAGCCCCTCGATATTGGTCACGCGCGGATTGCCCGATATGCGCGGATGCATCTGCCCGTGGCCGACATCTACAGCCGTCACATGCGCAGCACCCCGCTCCAGCAGCACTTCGGTGAAGCCGCCGGTCGAAGCGCCGACATCGAGACAGTGCCGTCCTGCCGGATCGAGCCCGAAGTGGTCGAGTGCGGCCACCAGCTTCAATGCTGCGCGCGAAACATAGTCCTGCGCCGGGTCGTCGATTTCGATTGTCGCATCGTCGCCGAAGACGGCGCCGGCCTTCGTCACCACCTTGCCGGCGACCTTCACCGTGCCGCGTGCCACGGCGTCTCGCGCCCGCGAGCGGCTCGCAAAGAGGCCGAGGGTGACGAGAAGCTGGTCGAGGCGCTGGCTGTTTTGATCTGACATCGGCTGTGAATGACCGTCAAAGCCGTCGGTTGCAAGCATTTTGTTGGTATCGCGGGTGCGCCGGTGCGGGCTCACATCGCCGGAACCGCAATAAACTAAACCGACCTGTGCTGCGACGCACCAAATTTAAACAATTTTAAATCCTGCTCGCATAGGTTCGCTTTGATTGCAGCGGCTCGCTTTTGAATCGCTTCGTGCCATGAAGGCTCCCGCGTCCTCCCCGCCGATCATGTCCCTCATCAAGAAGTCTTGTGGCTGCGCATTTGCGTGGTCGCCCCTTGTCGCGCCTGATGTCGCCAGGAGAAATTGACCGATGTTCGCTCGAAACATATCCTTGAATGGTAAGCTTGCGGCCACTTTCGCAGCACTCATCCTTATTTTCGTATCCGTTTCCGCTTTCGTTTATTCCAAGGCAACGACATCGGCGAGCGCTTCCGCCGAACAGGAAAAATCCGAGCTTCTCGTCAACCAGATCGATGACGCGCTGCAGGCCATGCTTGAGCAGGCCGTCAACCTGCGCGGCTTCATTCTCTTCCGCAGCGACAGCACCTATGGCGATATTTTTGCCAACCGCGAGCGCATGCTGAAGGCGATTGCCGCTGCAAAGCAGACCGCCGCTTCCCAGCCTGAGCTCGTCTCGATGATCGACGACATGCAGAAGGCTGCAGACCTTTATTTCCACGAGCTCGCCGAGCCGCAAGCCAAGGCCCGCAAGGAAACAGAAACGCCGATCGCAGAGGTCGTCAAGATCGGTGTCAACGCCACCAAGGGCCAGCTCGACGGCTTCCGCGCCGCTTCCGCCAAGATCAAGTCTCTCGCCCGCGACAAGTCCATTGCACTCGCCGCGGCCCAGGCGGACGCCAATAGCGATCTCAAGACGACGCTTCTGGCCGGTGGCATTGCCGCAGCTCTTGCCGCCGCCGCACTCGCCTGGGCTTTGTCGCGCACCATCGTTCGCCCGATCGTCGGCATGACGGCCGCCATGGACCGTCTGGCCGGCGGCGACCACAATATCGAAGTCCCGGCAACCGGCCGTCACGACGAAGTCGGCCGCATGGCCCAGTCCGTTCTGGTCTTCAAGGATGCTGCCATCGAAAAGCAGCAGCTTGCTGGCGAAACCGACCGCATGCGCGGCGAAGCCGAGCGCCAACGACAGATGAGCGACGAGCAGAAGGCCCGCGAAGAAGGCGAAATCCGCTTCGCCGTCGATGCTCTGGCCGGCGGCCTTGCCGGCCTTGCCATTGGCGATGTCGCATCCCGCATCCATACGCCGTTTGCGCCGCAGTACGACAGCCTGCGCAACGACTTCAACAATGCCGTCGAAAAGCTGCAGGCTGCCCTGCAGTCCGTTGGCCGCAACGCTTCGGCCATCAATGCCGGCGCCGGTGAAATTCGCTCTGCCGCGGACGATCTCGCCCACCGCACCGAACAGCAGGCCGCTGCCGTCGAAGAGACCGCAGCTGCTCTCGAAGAAGTCACGACCACGGTGCGCGACTCCGCCAAGCGCGCCGAAGACGTTGGCAACCTCGTCGAGCGCACCCGCCTCGGCGCTGAAAAGTCCGGCGAAGTCGTCCGCAGGGCGGTTTCGGCCATGCAGCAGATCGAAAAGTCTTCGGGCGAGATCTCCAACATCATCGGCGTCATCGACGACATCGCCTTTCAGACCAACCTTCTGGCGCTGAACGCCGGCGTCGAAGCAGCACGTGCCGGTGAAGCCGGCAAGGGTTTTGCCGTCGTCGCACAGGAAGTGCGTGAACTCGCCCAGCGTTCCGCAAATGCCGCCAAGGAAATCAAGGCGCTGATCAACGCGTCGAGCGAACAGGTCAACTCTGGCGTCGGCCTTGTCGGCGAAACCGGCAAGGCGCTGGAAGCGATCGTCGCCGAGGTTCAGGAAATCAATCGTCATGTCGGCGCAATCGTCACCGCGACCCGCGAACAGTCGATCGGCCTGCAGGAGATCAACACCGCCGTCAACAACATGGACCAGGGCACTCAGCAGAACGCCGCCATGGTTGAAGAGCAGACTGCTGCGAGCCACGCGCTCGCCCAGGAAGCATCCGCTCTCGACGACCTGCTGCGCCAGTTTAAGCTCGGCGCTCAGGCTGCCGCTCCGGTCCAGAGAACCACTGCAGCAACCACCGCGTCCCGACCGGTCGCCTCTCCGGCCCGCGCGCTCGCTAGCAAGGTCACTAGGGCCTTCGGCGGCAAGCAGGCAACCGCGACTGCTGCCGTCGTCCAGGAAGACTGGACCGAGTTCTGAGAGCGATCTCTTCGCAAATGAAAAAGAAAGGGCGGCATTCAGTGCCGCCCTTTCTTTTTGGGCTTACCCGGCGGAGGCGCGCAGCCGCTCGATATCCCGCCGCGGCGGGATGCTATGCACGCGGACATAATCGCGGCTGAACTGCGAAGGGCTGTCGTAGCCGACACGGAAACCAGCCTCGGCAGCGCTCAGCCCCTCGGTCACCATCAGCCGCCGTGCCTCCTGCAGACGAAGCTGGGTCCGGAACTGCAGCGGGCTCATCGCCATCACGGTCTTGAAATGCTCGTAGAAGGATGAAGCACTCATGCCAGCCACCGAAGCCAGATGCTCGATGGCGAAGGGCTCGCTGAAATTCTTCCGCACGAAATCGATCGCCCGGCCGATCTGGTTGAGCCTGCTTTCGCCATTGGCGATCTGCCGCAACAGCGCGCTCTGCGGCCCGCGGATCAGCCTGTAGAGTATTTCCCGCTCGATCAGCGGCGCCAGAACCTCCGCATCCTCGGGTGTGTCGAGCAGGCGCAACAGGCGCACGACCGCGTCGATGAGTTCAGGCGTCGTGGCACTGACACCGGCCGCAGGGCTTTCCGGCATGCGCCCCTGTAGGGCCGGCAGCATTTCGGCAAGCGTGCCGCGATCGAGTTGCAGCCGCAGGCACAGGTATGGCCGGTTGGCGCTCGCCTCGACGACGGCGCCGATGACGGGCAGGTCGACACCGACGACGAGATAATGCGCAGCATCATAGACATGCGCTATCTCGCCGATCACGGCGCGCTTGCGCCCCTGCGCCACGATGCAGAGCGAAGGCTCGTAGAGCGTATGGATCGGTTCGGTGCGGGCGGAGGATCGTATGATGCCGACCCGCGGCAGTACCGTGTCGAAATTACCATCCGCCTCGGTATGGCGATCAATCAGATCTGCGAGTTCGGCAATCTTTTCCATGAAAACAGCATGAACCCTACTGCTGCAAATGCCAAGCGCCTGAAGCGGCTTTCGGAAGATCGTGCAAGAAATCCGGAAAAGCTTGCTATCGGTTTCCGCCCTTCAAGTCCAACCTCATGCGCATGGATCGGCAGCATTCGGCTGCGGTCCCGATTGAAGCATGAGGAAAAGAACATGACGGGTATAAAAGGCAAGACAGTTCTCATCACTGGCGCGAGCAGTGGCATCGGCGCCGGCACCGCACGCGAACTGAGTGCTGGCGGCGCCAAGCTGATGATCGGCGCGCGCCGCACCGATCGGCTGGAAGAGCTGGCAAAGGAAATCCGCGCTGGTGGCGGCACGGTCGAGTTCCGCGCGCTCGACGTCACCAACCGCGCCGATACCGAGGTTTTCGCCAGGGCAGCGGTCGAGGCTTTCGGCGGCATCGATGTTCTGGTCAACAATGCCGGCATCATGCCGCTGTCGCTGATGTCCTCGCTCAAGGTCGAGGAATGGGACCGGATGATCGACGTCAATATCAAGGGCGTGCTCTACGGCGTTGCCGCCGTACTGCCGATCATGAATGCGCAGGAGCGCGGCCAGATCATCAACGTCTCCTCGGTCGGCGGCTTGGCGGTTGTGCCGACGGCTGCCGTTTACTGCGCCACGAAATACGCAGTGCGGGCGATTTCCGATGGTCTGCGCCAGGAAAACAAGAAGCTGCGTGTGACCTGCATCTATCCAGGCGTTGTCGAATCCGAACTCGCCGAGACGATCACCGAACCTTTTTCGGCCGAAGCCATGGTCGCCTTCCGCGAGATCGCCCTGAAGCCCGATGCCATTGCCCGGGCGATCCGTTTCGCCATCGAGCAGCCCGAGGATGTCGATGTCAACGACATCACCGTCCGCCCGACGGCGAGCGTGGGACTGTGACCATGCGGATACGCGGGGCTCTCGCCGGGGCGGTGCTTTCGCTTGCCGCCTCATCCGCTCTTTCAGAGGAAACGAAAATGCAGAACCGTCCCTATCTCGGAATGTGGATTACCGGTGACGGCCACATCCAGCAGGAACTGCTGTCCAACGGCCGTTATGACGAGGCGAGGGGTACGCGAAAGAGTGCCTACCAGGGCCGCTATGAAGTGACCGGCGATCATATCGAATATTGGGACGATACCGGTTTTACCGCCGATGGTGATTTCATCGACGGCGCACTGCATCACGGCGGAATGATCTTCTACCGTGATGGAAAAAAGCCTGAGTGAGAAAAGCCCGTCGGCCTGCCGCCTTAACCGGCCACGCCGACGGCAACACCACGTCCGAGCGCGTTGAACACAGTCGAGACGATCCCGGCACGGTCGAGACCGGCATGGGCGATCATCGCTTCCGGCTTAGCCTGTTCCATCCAGATATCGGGCATAACCAGCGAGCGCACCTTCAGGCCACGGTCGAGAAGGCCATCCATCGCCATGAACTGCATGACGTGGCTGCCGAAGCCGCCGACGGAGCCTTCTTCCACCGTGATGAGGATTTCGTGGTGGCGCGCAAGCTGGCGGATCAGCGCGTGGTCGAGCGGCTTTGCAAAGCGCGCATCGGCAACCGTCGTCGAAAGGCCAGCGGCATCTAGGTCTTCGGCCGCCAGCAGACAGTCGGCAAGCCGCGTCCCGAAGGAAAGAAGCGCAACCTTCGTGCCTTCCTTGACGATGCGGCCCTTGCCGATCTCAAGGATCTGGCCGCGCTCCGGCATGTCGACGCCGACACCTTCGCCACGCGGATAGCGGAACGAGATCGGGCCAGCATCATATGCGACGGCCGTGCGCACCATATGCTTGAGCTCCGCCTCGTCCGCGGCCGCCATGACGACGAAGCCGGGCAGGGTGGCAAGGAAGGCCGTATCGAAGGAACCGGCATGTGTCGGACCATCGGCACCGACGAAACCGGCGCGGTCGATGGGGAAGCGCACGGGCAGGCCCTGGATCGCCACGTCATGCACGACCTGGTCGTAGGCGCGCTGCAGGAAAGTGGAATAGAGCGCCGCGAAAGGCTTGAAACCTTCGGCGGCAAGGCCGGCGGCGAAGGTCACGGCATGCTGTTCGGCAATGCCGACATCGAAACAGCGTGACGGGAAAATCTCGGCGAACTTGTCGAGGCCGGTGCCGGTCGGCATGGCGGCAGTGATGCCGACGACACGGTCGTCGAGTGTTGCTTCCTGGACCAGCGTCTCAGCGAAGACATTGGTATAGCTCGGTGCATTCGGCTTCACCTTCGCCTGCGTGCCGGTGATGACATCGAACTTGTTGACGCCATGATACTTGTCGGCTGCAGCTTCCGCCGGCGCATAGCCCTTGCCCTTCTGGGTCACGACATGGATCAGCACCGGGCCGTTGGCATTGTCGCGCACATTACGCAGCACGGGCAGAAGGTGGTCGAAGGAGTGACCGTCGATCGGGCCGATATGGTAGAAGCCCATCTCCTCGAACATCGTCCCGCCAGTCACGTAGCCGCGGGCATGCTCGACGGCGCGGGTGATCGCCCGGTCGATGTTCTTGCCGAGATAGGCCGTCAGTTTCTTGCCGAAGTCGCGGAAGCCCATATAGGTGCGGCCGGAGGCAAGGCGGGCGAGATAGGCGCTCATCGCCCCGGTCGGCGGGGCGATCGACATGTCGTTGTCGTTGAGAATGACGATCAGGCGGGCATCGAGCGCGCCGGCATTGTTCAGCGCCTCATAGGCCATGCCGGCTGACAGTGCCCCATCGCCGATGACGGCGATGACGCGGCGGTCCGTCTTGTCGATATCGGCAGCAACAGCCATGCCGAGGCCGGCGGAAATCGAGGTTGAGGAGTGCGCAGCACCAAAGGGGTCGTATTCGCTTTCGGCCCGGCGCGTGAAGCCCGAGAGACCGTTTTCCTGGCGCAGCGTGCGAATGCGGTCGCGGCGCCCGGTCAGGATCTTGTGCGGATAACATTGATGGCCGACATCGAAGATCAGCCGGTCGTCAGGCGTGTTGAAGACGTTGTGGATGGCGATCGTCAGCTCCACCACGCCGAGACCTGCGCCGAGATGCCCTCCGGTGCGGGAGACGGCGTCGATCATTTCGTCCCTGACTTCGCGTGCAAGCTGCGGCAGATCGCGATCCTCGAGCTTGCGCAGGTCGGCAGGATAGGTGACCTGATCGAGCAGCGGGGTCTTCGGGGATTGTGTCACGGGCGGGCGCTCTTCTTTAACTGATCGGCTTTGCTTTATTCGATTGAATTGCGGCAAAACAACTACATTTGCATAGCCGCAAGTTTTTCACCTTAGAGCACTTCAGCCCTCCGGCAAAGGCACGAATTCTTCTTCATCGCCGGGAACGATATCGAAGCGGCCGGTGCGCCATTCCTCCTTGGCCTTCTCGATCCGCTCCTTCGAGGAGGACACGAAATTCCACCATATGTAGCGCTTGGAATTCAGCGCGGCACCGCCGAACAGCATCAGATGACAGCCCTCAGTGCCGGCTTCGAGCGTGATCGCATCGCCGGGCCGGAAGACGAGAAGCTGGTCTGCCGCAAACCTGTCGCCGGCAATGACGACCTCGCCTGACAGCACATAGACGGCGCGTTCCTCGTGAGCCGCGCCGAAGGGAAATTTCGCGCCCGGCTGTAAGTCGAGATCGACATAAAGCGTATCTGTGAACACCTTCACCGGCGAGGCGAGACCCTCGAACGAGCCGATGACGACGCGTCCACGCACGCCGTTGGTCTCGATCAGAGGCATCTCTCCCTTTTCGGTATGGGTGAAGGAGGGGTCGATTTCCTCCTTGTCGTCAGGCAATGCCAGCCACGTTTGCAGTCCGGACATCAGAAGCGGATGGCCGCGCAGATTGTCCGGCGTGCGCTCCGAATGCACGATGCCGCGTCCGGCCGTCATCAGGTTGATATCGCCGGGGCGGATGACCTTTTCCGTTCCGAGACTGTCGAGATGACGGATCTCGCCATCGAAGAGATAGGTGACCGTCGAAAGCCCGATATGCGGATGCGGCTTCACATCCAGCGCCTCGTCCGGCTTTAGGATCGCCGGTCCCATGCGGTCGAAGAAGATGAACGGTCCGACAAGCCGGCGCTGGCGCGTTGGCAGGGCGCGGCGCACCTGGAAGCCGCCGATATCGCTGGTGCGCGGAATGATCAGATTCTCGATCGCATCACAGGCGAAAGCATCACCGGGCAGGGGATCTTTACCGGGGAAGAAGGACATGGCGCACTCCAATCACAAAGGCTTCCGCCACAGATAGCGCCTGCGGGTCCGGCGCGAAAGGGCCAGTTTGCGAGATCGTCGGGAAGCCGTCAGATTGCCGTAAAACCATTGTCGACGAAAAGATGGGCGCCATTGACGAACACCGATTCATCGCTGGCGAGATAGAGTGCGGCGCGAGCGACATCCTCGGGCTCGCCGATCCGGCCCTGCTGTGCGGCAATCGCCGCGTCCGAAACATCAACGCCATGCGCCTGCAATTCCTTCACTTCGCGCAGGCCATGCGGCGTGCGGATGAAGCCGGGGCAGACGGCATTGCAGCGGATGTTGCGGTCACGGAATTCGACGGCGATGGCGCGCGCAAACATATGCACCGCGCCCTTGGTCGTGTCGTAGAGCACTTCCATCGGCGTCGCCGCGACCGCCGAGATTGACGAGGTGCAGACGATCGATCCGCTGCCGGCTTCGATCATCTTGGGCAGCACCGCCTTCGTCATCAGAAACATGGAGCGGACGTTGACCGCATGCAGCCAATCCCATTCCTGCAGCGTGGTCTCCAGGAACGGCTTGATGACGATCGTACCCGCGTGATTGAAAAGGACAGTGACCGGTCCGTAGCGCTCCTCGACGCCGGCCACCGCGGCATTGACGGCTGCTTCCTCCGAAACATCGGCCGTCCAGTAATCGGCCTCGCCGCCGGCAGCGCGGATCTCATTGACGGTTTGCGCCGCCGCCTCGCCATTGCGGTCGATGATGGCGACACGCGCGCCCTCGGCCGCAAAGAGCTTCGAGGCTGCGCCGCCCATGCCGGTCGCGCCGCCCGATATGATAGCGACCTTGCCCTTCAATCTGTCCGTCATCAGTCAGTCCCCTTCTTGCTTTGAAAGGGGATCATAGATCGGTCGGAAGCTGGTCGCCAAGCGTCTTGAAAGGGAGTTTCGATACGCCTTTAAGCGCCGTCGAGCGGCTCGACGGCCTGCGGCTTGCCGGCGCGGTCAAGACGGATCTTCTCGATACGGTTTTCGGCGGCCGAAAGCAGCGTTTCGCAATGCTTCTTCAGCGCTTCGCCGCGCTCGTAAATCTCGATGGATTCATCCAGCGCCACGTCACCGCGTTCCAGCCGGGCAACGATGCTTTCGAGTTCGGCAACCGCCTTTTCGAAGGAAAGACCGGAAACCTCCGGCTTGGCGCTGTCAGTCATTCTCAACCCTTCATCATTCTGAGGATATGCATGCCCGCCAACTCGGCGAGTCCCTCCAGATCATACCCGCCTTCCAGCAGGCTGACGACCCGGTTATTGGCGCTGCGGTCGGCAACCTCCAGAAGACGGCCCGTCGCCCAGTCGAAATCCTCGCCGGTCAGGTTGATCTGCGCCAGCGGATCGCGGTGATGGGCGTCAAATCCGGCAGAGATAATGATGATATCAGGCCGGAAATCGTTGAGTGCCGGCAGCACGCGCGATTTGAACGCCTCGCGGAAATGATCGCTGCCGACATTGGGCGAAAGCGGCGCATTGACGATCGTGCCGTGCGCGCCGTTTTCATCCTTGGCCCCGGTGCCGGGATAAAGCGGCATCTGATGGGTGGAGCAGAAAAGCACGGAGGGATCGTCCCAGAAAATATCCTGCGTGCCATTGCCGTGGTGGACGTCCCAATCGACGATGGCGACGCGTTCGGCGCCGTGAGCCTTCTGCGCATGGCGGGCAGCGATCGCCGCATTGTTGAAGAAGCAGAAGCCCATCGCCGTCATCTTCTCGGCATGGTGACCCGGCGGGCGCGCCGCGACGAACACATTGTCGACCTTGCCGCGGAACACGTCGTCGACGGCGGCCATCGCCCCGCCTATGCCAGTCAGCGCCGCCTGCAGGCTCTTCTGGCTGGCATAGGTATCGGCTTCGAGCTGGTTGATCTTGTCTTCCTCTTCCGGGATCTGCCGCATGACAGCGATCAGATGTTCTTCCGGATGGGCAAGCAGCACGGCGTCTTCATTCGCCTGCGGCGCTTCCTTTCGGTCCAGCCGCTCGAAATTCGGATGCTCCAGCGCGACATTGAGCGCGCGGATGCGGTCGGAGCGCTCGGGATGGCCTGACGGCGTCACGTGCTCGAGAAAGATGGGATGTTCGTAAAGACGGGTGCTCATGCTGGCACTCTATCGATCGCAAATGTCATGATCCACAGCAGATGGAGCGCAGCGTGTCGATTTCAACACGCTGCATCGTCGCGGTTAACGCTCCGCATCCTCCGTTTACGCTATTTTAATTGTTTCGTTTACATCGACGGACCCCATGCTAGGGTCCTAGTGATAACCTGCAAGGCAGACCTGTAAATGAGTAAGACGAACCGCCCGGACGTGGTGGAATTGCGCATACCGTTTCGTGACGTGGATATGAACGGCCAGATGTTTCTGGCCTCCTATATTTCCTATGCCGAATCCGTACTTGCGGGTTTCTGGTCATTGAGACCTGATATGGAGGACGAGCCTGTCTATACTCCCGCCAAGGTGTCCTGCATCCTTCACCGGCCATTGCACTATCACGAAGCAGTGACCTTCACCGCTGCCGTCGACAAGATCGGTGTGCGCTCCATCGGCTTTCTCATCGCCGCCGAGATTGACGATGAGCGTGCCGCCGAGGTCGAAATCACCTGGCAGGCGCGCAGCCGCGACGACGGCTCGCCTGTAGCGCTTCCCGAAGAGACGCGCGACTGGCTCTATGGCTTCCTGGATTAAGCGCGAATCCGCAAGAGTGGATAGCCGGCCATGACGGCCCGACCGACGAGCGCTGCGACGAAGGCCTTTATGACGTCACCTGGGATGAATGCCATGCTGCCCACAAAGGCCTGCTTCAGGCCGATATTTGCTGCAAGGGCCAGATAGGCGATCCCGAAGGCGTAAAGCACGACGATGCCGCCGATCATGGCGGCAAGGAAGAAGCTTACCGTCTGGACGAGGCCGGACTGATTGTCGTGCACCAGCCGTTCACTGAGGAAGCCCGTAACAAAAGCGGCAAAAACCCAACCGAACAGGAAGCCTGACGTCGGAGCCACGAAAGCGGCAAACCCGCCGCGGCCACCCGAAAGCACAGGCAGGCCGATGGCTACGAGCACCAGCACGATCAGCACGGCAATCGTGGCGCGTCTTGCGCCCAGCACGACGCCTGCCATCATGACGCCGAGCGATTGCGCGGTGATCGGCACTGGGATGAAGCCCAGATAGATAGGCGGCAGCAGGCCGAGAGCCACGATAATCGCGGCGAAAAGAGCGGCAAGAACGAGGTCGCGCGTGCTCATCGTGATCTCCAATTCATAAATCGTTAACTGACATGCCGCCGAATGCCGCGCGCGTCAATCGCCGCGGCAATGTTATCCGCATCCCTGAGCGTTAAAATGATGAGCGGGGTAAGGATCGTCACCGGTCGTACCTTCAGTCCGCGCGCCGCATGTGCTTCGCTGATCGCATGGTAGCGGGCGATGATTTCGGGCACGAAGCGCAATACGAGACCGACCGCCAGCCCGATATCGTCGGCCTTCACCCAGCCGGTCCGTTCCAGCGGCCGTGCAAGCACCGTTATCTCATCCATGAATTGCGTGATCGTCGTCGTCGCAGTCACGGCAGCAGCAAACAGCATCAGTGCCGTCAGCCGAAGCAGCGTCGCAAGCGCCACCTGCCACGGACTGACGACGAGGGTGAAGAGTGCCACGATCACGATCGTCAGCACGATCGGCCGCACCCGGACGGCCGATTCCGTCAGCGACAAGCCGATGCTGCGATAGATCAGCGCCGTCAGCAGTGTGACAATGGCAAGCAGCGGAAGATTGTCGCCGAGGAACAACACGACGCCGAGCAGGAAGAGGGAAAAGATCTTTGCCCGCGGCGAAAGCCGGTGCAGCGCGCTGTTGCCTTCGACATAAAGCGACTGCATCAGACGGCAAGCTCCCTGTAGCGGGCAATCGCTTCGGCTGCCGGCGCATCGGCCTCCAGTCTGCCTTCGTGGAACAGCAGCACCCGCTCAAAGCCTGATATCAACTCGAGATCATGGGTGATGACGACGACATTTTCTTCGAGCCCATCGATGGTCTTCTGCACCAGCGCGCGGTTGCGCAGGTCAAGCTGATTGGTCGGCTCGTCGAGGATCAGAATATTGGGACCGGTCGCCAGCACCGAGCAGAGCGCCGCGATCTGCAGCTCGCCGCCGGAAAGCTCATGCGCACGGCGGGTGGCCAGTTCCTCGGCGTTGAAGCGGGCAAGTACCATCTCGACCTTTCGATCGATCTCAGCCTTGCTAAAGCCGCGGCCCTTCAGTCCGAAAGCGATGTCGTCCTTTACGATCGGCAGGATGATCTGGTTCTGCGGCGACTGGAAGATGAAGCCAACATCGGCAAGCGCCGTCTTCTTCTCAAGTGTATCGCGCCCGTTGACCGTGACTTTGCCCGTGGTGGGTTTCATGAGCCCGTTGATCATCCGCGCGAAGGTCGTCTTGCCCGAACCGTTGAGCCCGATGACGCCGAGACGGTTTTCGGTGAGAGACAGTGTCAGCGGCTCGACCGCGATCCTTGCTCCGAAACTGGCGCCCGCGCTCTCGAAACGAATATCCAACTCTGGTCCCCTTGTTTGAACTCCTGCTTCTATAAGGCGGTGACGACGCGATAAAGGATCAAAATCAAATCGGCACGAAATGGTATCGGGTAGCTAGGAAGATTTTCCGCGCTATGATGGCGGTATGACGAATCTGCTCTCCAATTCCGATGCCCGCCGTGTCTTTCTCGCCAAGCAGGGGCTGAGCGCGCCTCCGAACCGTGCATTGACCAAGGCCGGCCTGCTGGACCTCATTCACGACCTCGGCTTTGTGCAGGTGGATAGCATTCAGACGGTGGAACGCGCCCATCATCAGATCCTCTTTTCCCGCAACCAGACGTACCGGCGCGAACACCTGACCGCGCTCCTGGAAAAGGATGGTGCGCTCTTCGAGCACTGGACGCATGATGCCTCCATCCTGCCGAGCGCCTTCTTCAAATACTGGAAACACAAATTCCGCGACGAGGAACTGGCGCTCGTCGAGCGCTGGCGTAGATGGCGCGGCGAGGGCTTCGAAGCTTCCTTCGAGGAGACCTATGATCGGGTGGTCAAGGACGGGGCGATCCTGGCGCGCGACATGAAGGCGGACGGCCACGTCTCCGGCGGCTGGTGGAACTGGCACCCCAACAAGACGGCGCTCGAATATTTCTGGCGCACCGGCAAATTCGCCATCGCCGGCCGCTCCAACTTCCAGAAGATCTATGATCTCGTCGAGCGGGTCATTCCCGCCGAATTCCATAAGCCTGAGGTCAGCCGTGGAGATTTCGTGGACTGGGCCTGCCGCAGCGCGCTTACCCGTCTGGGCTTTGCCACACACGGCGAAATCGCCGCCTTCTGGGATCTGCTCTCGCCGGATGAGGCGAAGGCGTGGGTGACGGAGCACCGGGATGAGCTGATTGAAGTACTGATCGAGCCGGCGCTTGGCGGCAAGCCACGCTCCTCATGGGCCTTCGCGGATTTCCTTGACACACTCGATAGCTATCCGGAAGCGCCGCAACGAATCCGGGTGCTTAGCCCGTTTGATCCGATGATCCGGGACAGAAACCGGACAGAGCGTCTTTTCGGCTTCTTCTACCGTATCGAAATCTTCGTGCCGGAGCCGAAGCGCGAATATGGCTATTACGTTTTCCCGCTCCTGGAGGGCGACAGGCTCATCGGCCGCATCGATATGAAGGCGGACAGGAAGAAGGGTACGCTGGATGTCAAGCGCCTATGGCTTGAGCCGCGCGTGAAGGCATCCGCAGGGCGGCTCGAAAAGCTGGAAGCCGAGTTGGATCGCTTAGCGCGCTTCGCCGGCGTGGAGAACGTCGTCTATCTGGACGGCTGGAAAGGGTAGTCCCTTCTCCCTAACCGGAGAAGGGATAGCTAGTCAGCAGATCTCCGTCGTCGAAATCTTGATCCCGAAGCCTTCCAGGCCGACATAATGGCGTTCGCGGCTTGTCAAAAGCTTGATTGAGCTGATGCCGAGATCCTTGAGGATCTGCGCACCGAGGCCGATTTCCAGCCATTCGCTGTCGCGCGTCTGTGCTTCGGTATGCGCCTCACGGCCTTGATTGCGTGCCTTGCGGCCATTGTCGTAATGGCCGACTCCGACGGAGCCTTCACGCAGGTAGACGATGATGCCGCGGCCCTCTTCGGCGATCTTCTGCATATAGAAGTCGACCGGCTTGCGCTTGCCGAACAGGTCGTCCGCTACGTTTTCCGGATGTAGGCGCACCGGAATATCCACACCGTCCCTGATATCGCCGAAGACGACGGCGAGATGCTGCATCGGATCCCACGGCAGGGAGTAGGTATGCGCCCTGGCCTTGCCGAACGGTGTCTCGATATCGAAGCTCGAGCCGAGCTCAATCAGCGTTTCCTTGCGCTGGCGATAAGCGATGAGGTCGGCAACCGACAGAAGCTTCAGCCCGTGCTGTTCGGCGAAATCCACGACCTGTGGGCCGCGCGTCACCGTGCCGTCGTCATTGACGAGTTCGGAGATGACGCCGATCGGCGGCAGGCCGGCCAGCTTGCAGAGATCGACGGCAGCTTCCGTATGGCCGGAACGCATCAGCACACCGCCTTCGCGGGAGACCAGCGGAAAGATGTGGCCGGGACGGACGAAATCAGACGCGCCCACATTCGGGTTGGCAAGGTTGCGTACCGTCAGCGTGCGGTCGTCGGCGGAAATGCCCGTCGTCGTACCGTGCTTGAAGTCGACGGAAACGGTGAAGGCCGTCGTATGGGCGGAATCGTTTTCCGCCACCATGGCATTGAGGTTCAGCCGCTTGGCCTCTTCCTTCGGCATGGGCGCGCAGACGATGCCTGACGTGTGGCGCACGATGAAGGCCATCTTTTCGGGCGTCGCATGCACGGCGGCAACGATCAGGTCACCCTCGTTTTCACGATCATTGTCGTCCATGACGACGACGATCTCGCCGGCTTCGAAAGCCCTGATAGCATCAACAACGCGCTTCTGATCATAAGGCATGGCGTAATTCCTATTTCAGCCGGCCGGTTTGGCCGCGGTCGCGAAGATAATGGTCGGCAATGGCGCAGGCGATCATCGCCTCGCCGATCGGCACGGCGCGGATGCCGACGCAGGGGTCATGACGACCCTTGGTGCGGATATCGACATTCTTGCCGTCGGCATCGATCGACTGCCGTTCGGTGAGAATGGAAGAGGTCGGCTTGACGGCGAAGCGGGCGACGACCGGCTGGCCGGTCGAAATGCCGCCGAGGATGCCGCCGGCATTGTTGGACAGGAAGATCGGCTTGCCGTCATTGCCCATGCGCATCTCGTCGGCATTGTCCTCGCCGCTCGTCTCGGCGGCGGCAAAACCGTTGCCGATCTCGACGCCCTTGACGGCGTTGATCGACATCAGCAGCGAGGTGATATCCTGGTCGAGCTTGCCGTAGATCGGGGCGCCGAGACCGGCGGGTACACCTTCGGCGATCACTTCGATGACGGCGCCGATAGAGGAGCCGGCCTTGCGGATGCCGTCGAGATACTCTTCCCAGACGGGCACGATCTCGGCATCCGGCGAGAAGAACGGGTTCTGCCCGACCTGATCCCAGTCCCAGTTGGCACGGTTGATCTTGTGCTTGCCGATCTGCACTAGCGCCCCGCGGATGGTGGCACCGGGCACGACGAGCCGGGCGATGCCGCCGGCCGCCACGCGGGCAGCAGTCTCGCGGGCAGACGAACGGCCACCGCCGCGATAGTCGCGGATGCCGTATTTGGTATCATAGGTATAGTCGGCATGGCCGGGGCGGTACTGCCGGGCGATCTCGCCATAGTCCTTGGAACGCTGGTCGGTATTCTCGATCAGCATGGAAATCGGTGTGCCGGTCGAAATCATCGTCTCGCCGTCGGCGTCCATCATCACGCCCGAGAGAACTTTCACCAGGTCGTCTTCGCGCCGCTGGGTGACGAAACGGCTCTGGCCGGGCTTACGCTTGTCGAGCCACACCTGCAGGTCCTCGAGCTTGAAGCGCAGCCCCGGAGGGCAGCCGTCGACGACGGCGCCGAGCGCCGGCCCATGGCTTTCGCCCCAGGTAGTTACACGGAAGAGATGACCGAATGTATTGTGCGACATGTGTTCCCGCCGGATGCGCGGAACCAGTCGTCACCGGCCGCGCCATTACTCGAAAAGGCGCGACACTCATAGGCCAAAAAACCGTTCAGGCAAAAGCCTTTCTTTGCGCCTGATGGTGCGATCAGGGAAATGGTATTTCCCGTATTTGCGACCGATAGCCGCCGCGGCTTCAGCGCTAGGATGCCAGCAGCCAGGCCGTGCCGCGCGCCTCAATGGCGAAGTCATCGAAGGAAAGGGGACGTGCGAAGGCGTAACCCTGCAGGAGATCGCAGCCGAGATCGCGCAGCAGTTCGGCATGTGCCAGCGTCTCGACACCCTCCGCCACGGTCTCCACACCGAGCGAACGGGCGATTTCGATGATGGAACTGACGAGCGCGCGCTCCTGTGAAGAGGCGACGATCGGCTGGACGAGTTGCCGGTCGATCTTCAGCCGCTTCGGCTTGAGCTTCAGCAGCGAGACGATCGAGGTGTGGCCGGTGCCGAAATCGTCGATCTCGATATCGATGCCGAGTGCCTTGATCCGTTCGAGGTTTTGCGAAACCACGTCCTCGCTTTCGTCGAGAAAGATGGATTCCACCAGTTCGAAGGAAATTTCGCCAGGGCGGATCTGCAGGTCACCAAGCGATTCCAAAAGGCTGCCATCATGCAGGCGCCGCGCCGAAACGTTGACGGAGACTTTCGGTATATAGATGCCCTGCGCAGCCCAGCGCATCTTGTCGCGCAGCGCGGTTTCCAGGACGATGCGGTCGAGCGTCTGCACGACGTTGATCTCATCGGCAATGCGCAGGAATTTGTCCGGGGTGAGCAAGCCCTTGGAGGGATGGCGCCAGCGCACCAGCGCCTCGACGCCCGTCAGCTTCATCGTCCGCGCACAGAATTGCGGCTGGTACCAGGCCGTGAACTCGCCATTGTCGATGCCGGCAAGGATTTCATCGGCCGTGCGTTTATTGTTGATGATGTCGGCCTGCAGATTGTGGTTGAAGAATTCGAAGCGGTTGCGGCCGAGGCTCTTGGCCCGATAGAGCGCGATGTCGGCATTGATCAACACTTTGCGGGCATCGACATGAATGCCGTTCGCCAGTGCAATGCCGATCGACACGCCGCAACGGCAGGGAAACCCCTGGAAATCGACGGGCTGGCGCATTTCCTCGATGACGCGGCCTGCAAGCTCCGCCATCTCCTTGTCGCCCACGTCGAAGGAGAGAATGACGAACTCGTCGCCGCCGATACGCGCAACGACATCGCTGTCACGCAGATTTCTGGAAAGCACGCGTGAAGCATGCACCAGCATCGCATCGCCGGCTGCATGTCCCAGCGTGTCGTTGATTTCCTTGAAGCGGTCGAGGTCGATATGCAGGATCGCAAATTTCTGCCGGTCGCTATGGCCGGCATCCGTCAGGTTTTCCAGCGCGATATCGAGCTTGCGACGGTTGGCAAGCGAGGTCAGCGGGTCGTGCAGGGAATTGTGCTCGATCCTGTTCTTTGCGAGTTCCAGCTCGATGTTCTTGGTGATTGCCTCATCCTTCGCGGCCTTGAGGCGCAGCGTCATCAATGCATCCTCGGTCGAATCGAAGGCGATGCCGATGATCTTCATCTCGCCGGTCGGCGTGCGGTGCACCTTGCCGACGGAACGCACGTAGCGCACGCCGCCATTTTCGTCCGGCACGCGGCAGACGAGCGTATGCGTGTCTCCGAGCTGCCTGAAATGCCGAGCGCTTTCAAGCGCCAGCCCGCGGTCATCGGGGTGCATGCAGGAAAGCCAGGCGTCCTCGGTCACGAAGGCATTGCTCTGCTTCAATCCGTAGAGCTCGTGCATGCGCTCGTCCCAGATCGAGCCGCTCTTGCCAAGAATTGCCTCCCAGATGCCGCATTGATATGAATCGAGGGCCAGATCGAGCTTGCCGGAGAGTTCGGAAAGCTCCGCCTCGCGGCTTGAAAGTTCTTCAAGCGCGAGTTCCAGCTCCGCATTCTTGAGCTCGCTCGTTTCCTTGGCAAGGCGAAGCGTGTTGGTGACTTCCGCATCGGCTGTCACGTCCCAGACGATGCCGATCGTCTTTCCTGTGCCGCCGGCATCCGTATAGAAGGCGCCGATGGAACGCAGATGGCGGATGCGGCCATCTTCCCGCATCACCCTGTATTGCGCGGTGCAGGCTTCTCCAGCGATGCTGCAACCGAAGAAATGAACCTCGGCGATTTCGCGGTCTTCCGGCACGATCGTCGAAAGCCACACTTCCAGTGGCCGGCTGCCTTCGATCGCCTTGAGGCCGTGAAGGGTGGATGCGCGTGCATCCCAGGCAAGGTTGGTGGCATTTTCCTGCAACTCCCATATGCCGATCCGGGAGGATTCCAGCGCCAGGTTGAGGCGCTGCGACAGTTCCATAAGTTTGGCTTCCCGGGCCTCGAGCTGCGTGATGTTACGGTTGCGTTCGCCGAGCAGCAACGTGGCAAAGAAGATCGGGATGATGATCACACAGCCTGCGGCGACGATGATCAATCGCAGTTCACGCTGATTATTGGGAACTGCATGCCAGCCGGAGTTCGGCACCGCCGCCAGTTCCCATCGCCCGCCGGCGAAGTTGATTTTGCGGCGGAGCGGCTCCTTCTCATAGATATTGGAAGGGCCGAAGAAGGGCGCCGCCGTTTCGTCCGGGATGCCGATATCGCGCACCGCGATCGACAAATGGTCGAGATGCGGATAGCGCTCCTGGTTTTCGCTGTTGCGCGCGGGCTTCAGGCCGGTCGCCTCGTAGAACATGTTCTGGTCGATGACTACCTCGACCGCGCCCCAGATGCGGCGCTGGCCATTCTGCTTGACGAAAACCGGGAAGAAGATTGCGAAGGCGTTTTCTGCATCCGCCGTCTTGAAGGGACCGTAGAAGCGCGCCGACTGGTCGCCGGTATTGCGGCTGATCGACATGCGCTCCATAAGCCGCTCGCGCACATCCTTGCCAATCCTGTCTCTACCGGATTGCGCCGGATAGACCGACTTGACGATGAAATCGGGCGCGACCGCAATATGGATGAAATGTGGGTTCTGGATCAGCAGCCAGTTGATCTGCCGCTCCATCTCCACCTCGTTCGCCTGCGTGCCGAGCGAGATCAGGTTGGAAAGGTCGCGGACAGCGGTAATATCCATATTGATCTGCGCCATCATGCGGGCACGGATCAGGTTGGTCTCGTTTTCAGTACGGATTTGCAGCTCGCGCAGATGGGCGGCAGTATTTGCTCTGTCGAGTGCAAAGCCGACGGCAATTACGACAATGGCCACGAGGGCTGAAACCAGCAGCGAGACACGCGTATTCTTCAGAACACGCCGCAGCTGGTTGCCGTTGCTCAGCCGGAATTGCAAATCACATACCCCTACATTCGGGCCGACTTTAGGGGGCAGGAGTTAATTTACGATTGCGCGCATTCGCGGCCGCTAAATCGCGTGAACAGAGAGAAAATGACGGTTAATCGAGCCTCTTGATTATCCGTAAAATCCTATTCATCAATTGGGCGCCGAAAGCCATTCTTCCGGGCAATTTTCGCCATATTCAGGAGTTTATCTGTGGCCACTCGATATCAATGGCAGCGTTTCAAAGGGATTGCCGACATGCGTTTCGTTATTGCTACGCTTCTGGCCACGGCAAATTTTCTTTCGCCCATGAGCAGTTTTGCCGAGAGCGCCGATGTCGAGGCGACGATCAAGAAGGTCGATACGGCCAATCTTGTCCTGACGCTCGATGATGGCAAGACCTATCAGGCGCCCGAGGAATTCGATTTCGAAGGCCTGAGGGCCGGCGTCAAGGTGGTGATTTTCTATACGGAAGTCGACGGCAAGCGCGTCATCAACGATCTCGACATCGTCAAGTAAGCAAGCCGCATTTGGGCTAGATCCAGCCGATCAGGCTCTGCGACGTCTCGATTTTCAAAATCCGGTCCTGCGGGATTTCGCCCTCAGAGGCGACGTCCTTCGGCAGGTTGGAGATTATCTTGAACAAGCTTCTGATGACGCCGCCATGGGTGACGCAGACGGTCGGCCGGTCGACTGAATTCAGCCATGCGCCGGTCCGCCACGACATGATCTCGTAGCTTTCCGCATCTTCGCCCGGCGGAATGAAATCCCACTTGTTGATGTTGCGTTCTGTCACTCTCTCTGCCTGCGAGGCCCTGAGCTGCTTGAGCGTGTAGCCTTCCCAGTCGCCAAAGGAGACTTCGACCAGACGTTCGTCGGTTCGGTAATCCTCGGACGGGAGCCCCATGGCCGATCGCATGATCTCCATGGTTTCGCGCGTACGCCCGAGCGGGCTTGCGACGAAATCGAATTCCGTATCTTCGCCCTTCAGGACCGCCGCAAGGGCGATCCCGTTCTGTTTTGCCTGTTCGCGACCGATCGCATTGATCGGAATATCCTTCTGCCCCTGCAGACGGCGTTCCGCATTCCAGTCGGTCTGGCCGTGTCTGATCACATAGATAAGCACGGGGATCGGCTCCGCTTGGGGGGAGGACGCCTCAGTCCTTGATGACGGAAATATCAGGCGCGTCCACAGCCTTCATGCCGATGACATGATAGCCGCTGTCGGCATGATGCACTTCACCCGTCACCGAACGCGACAGATCCGAGAGAAGGTAGAGGCCGACATCGCCCACTTCCTCGATGGTCACGGTACGGCGCAGCGGCGCATTATACTCGTTCCACTTGAGGATGTAGCGGAAATCGCCGATGCCGGAGGCAGCAAGCGTCTTGATCGGGCCTGCCGAAACGGCGTTAACACGGATGTTTTTCGGTCCGAGGTCGACGGCGAGATACTTCACGCTGGCTTCAAGAGCCGCCTTGGCGACGCCCATGACATTGTAGTTCGGCATCACCTTCTCAGCACCGTAATAGGTGAGGGTGAGCATCGAGCCGCCTTCCGTCATCAGCTTCTCCGCGCGGCGAGCGACCGAGGTGAAGGAGTAGACGGAGATCTGCATGGTCTTTGCGAAGTTGTCGGCCGACGTATCGACGTAACGGCCCGTTAGCTCGTCCTTGTCGGAAAAGCCGATCGCGTGCACGATAAAATCGATCTTGCCCCACAGCTTCTCGACGTTTTCGAAAACGGCATCGATCGTGGATTCATCGCTGACATCGCAATGGCCGACCATGACGGCGCCGATTTCGGCAGCCAGCGGCTCCACGCGCTTCTTCAAGGCATCGCCCTGGTAAGTGAAGGCAACTTCTCCGCCCTGCGCATGAATGGCCTTGGCAATACCCCACGCAATCGAACGATTGTTGGCGACACCCATGATGACGCCGCGTTTGCCTGCCATGAGGCCGGATGCTTGAGCCATATTTCGCTTCCCTAGGAATTCTGATGGTCCTGCCTATGGCATAGGCCGTTAATCGGTTCAAGCAGGCCCAAGATCATCAACTGTTAGGGATCGTAACAAAGGGTGCGATTATCACCGAAATTTCATAAAAACAGCCCTTCACGCATGCTCCGCATGAGATCAGTGACTTTAGCGTCGGGTTTTTCCCACAACATAATACGCAATTCGACGACGAGATCGCCTTTTCCGCCGCTGTCGTTAGGCAGACCTTGGTCGGGAATGCGGATAGTCTTGTCGGAGCCGGACCAGGCAGGGATCGTCACATTGAGCGGTCCCTGCGGACCGTCAACGCGCGCCTCGGTGCCAAGCACTGCGTTTTCGATGTTGAGCGGCAGCACGGCATGCACGTCGAAGCCATCGACGGTAAAGCGCGGATCGGGCGCGATGTGGATATTGATGACGGCGTCGCCGCGTTGCATGCCCGGCAGCTTGAATCCTTGCCCTTTGAGCCGGACCTGATGGCCTTCAGTCGTGCCCGCCGGAAGGGCGAAGCCGACTTCGCGGCCCTCCGGAAGGGAAACTGTCGTCCAGCTTCCCTTCATGATGTCTTCGATCGTCACGGTTGCGGTCGCCACTTCATCCGGCGCCTTCTCAAGGCCTGGCTGGCCGGCGCCGGTGAAGCGGCGCACGAGCGAGGTCAGCAGGCTGAGCGGTAGCGACATGTTGGCGCCAGTGCCGGTGGTGGACTCGGTCTGCTCGTCCTCCGCCCTGGCGGTTTCGGATTCCGCTGTTTCCTGTTCCGGCTGCTTGGCCGCCTCGGCTGCATGCGGCCTGGCTTGTGCTTGCTGAGAATGCGCTTGCTGGGCGTGCGATTGCGCCTGGGCGCCAAAAATGCGTTCGACCATCTCTTCTGCGGCTTCGGTTGTGCCTGCCTGCTGCTGTTTGGCACCTGCTGCTGCGGCCTTCTGCGCATTGGCATTGGCGCGCGCAAGCTCTTCCATCACGCGCTCGGCATTGGCCTGCGCGGCCTTGGCGCGGACGGCGGCCTCACGGGCAGCCTGGCGCTGCTGCATGATCGTCTGTTCCTGCTTCTTGGCTTCTGCCATGCGCACGGCGCTGTCGAAGAGATTACGCTTTCTCGGATCTTTCAACGTTTCATAGGCGCGGCCGATCTCGGCGAAACGTGCGGTCGCCGTCGGGTCGCCCTGATTGTGATCAGGATGCACGGCCTTGGCCATGTTGCGCCAGGCAGTCTTGATTTCGTCTGCTCCTGCGTCGCGCTTGACGCCCAGCACCTTGTATGGATCACGCATTGTTCGCACCACCGCTGTCGCAATCCGGGAGGCATGTTCCTCGTGGCCGTTCCCGGAAACCGAATCTCAACTCATGACGCGCCGTCCGGTTCGCTCTCGCGACAGGAAAGCCCGCTCGTTGGGCGATCGTGCGGTAGAGTTGCTAATCACTTCTTATTTCCGAAGTTGGATATGGGGTGTTTTGCCGCGAATGGTTAGCCTTTCACTAAACATTGAGGCGAATCGGCACGGCACATTAACCCTGACGTGTCAGGGGCGCATCGTGCCGGAACAGGTGGACAGTGGGATCAGCTTTCCGGCTGGAAGCTCAGAAGCTGCCAGTTGCCGCCACCGACGAGGCAGGTCTTGCCGTAGAATTTGGCGATGCCGACATAGGAATGCCGCGTCGTGCGGAACTGGCGGCAAACCTGGCCGGCGTCATTATTCTCCACGATCGTGTCGATGATGCCGGCGCTGCCGGTGGACGCATTGGCCCAGGGAAGCGGCTGTCCTTCGAGCTTCTGGATATCGGCAGACGTCACGGCGTTGCGTACCGTCATCTCGTCGGAAAGCGTATCGGTGCTGGGCGCTGGCTGCGGCACCGTGCCGGTCGCAACCGAACGATCCACCTTTGACGAACTCAGGAAATCGAACCCTCCGGCCACGCAGCCGGAAAGTGACAGAATCGCGATACCGACGATGGAGAGCCTGAAGCTGCGGCGCAGCGAACCCTTTGTATGGCGATGTGTCTTTGCTATGACTTCCACCCTGTATCCTTCCCCAGCATCGAAAGCTGGGTCAGTTTTCATAAACCGCGGGATTTGAATTAATATGTCGGAAAACGGGTTAACAGGTGGTGACTTTACCGAAAGTGAAGAGCCCTTCAAGCTCTTTGGGGAATGGCTGAAGGAGGCGGAGGCTTCCGAAGTCAACGACCCCAATGCTGTCGCGCTCGCGACGGTCGATGAAGATGGGCTGCCCAATGTCCGCATGGTTCTCCTGAAGGGTTTCGATACCGACGGATTCGTCTTCTACACGAATTTCGAGAGCCGGAAAGGTCGCGAAATCTTGGGGCAGAAGAAAGCCGCCATGTGTTTCCACTGGAAAACGCTGCGCCGCCAGGTGCGCATTCGCGGCCCTGTCGAATTGGTCACCGATGCCGAGGCCGACGCTTATTTTGCGACCCGCGCCCGCGGCAGCCGTATCGGCGCCTGGGCTTCCAAGCAGTCGCGCCCGCTCGAAAGCCGCTTCGCGCTGGAAAAGGCCGTTGCCGAATATACGGCGCGTTACGCCATCGGCGACATCCCGCGCCCGTCTTACTGGTCCGGCTTCCGGATCCGCCCGACCTCGATCGAGTTCTGGAAAGACCAGAAGTTCCGACTGCACGACCGTATCGAGTTTCGCCGACCGACGCCTGAGGGGGCTTGGGACAAGGTGCGAATGTACCCGTAAAGGGCTTATTTCCCGAGCAGTTTCAATGGAATGCCGGAAGCGAGCGCCGAAACATAGCGCGGCTTCTGGTAAAAGCCGTTGAGCGAGATGCGCGGCATATAGGTGGGCAAGCTTGCGGTCGGAAAGCCTGGCTGCGTTGTTACCGCGATGGCAAATCCGAGCTTTGCCGCAAGGTCCGCTTCACGACCTATCGCTGCCTCCGGCGTGCCGTAGGGAAAAGCGATCGTCCGGGGGCGAGTGCCGGTGATCGACTCGACATAATCGGCCGAGATTTCCATCTCGATCCGAGCTTCTGCATGCGGCAGGCGGGCAAGCGCCCGATGGCTGATCGTATGGGCGCCGAGACTGGCGAGCGGGCTTGCCGCAAGCTCGCGCAATTCCTGTGGCCCCATGACCAGTTCCCGCGTGATATCGACCGGCTCGATTCCGTGGCGCCGCGCCAGTGCATCCACCTCCGAGATGGCGCGGCTTTCATCCTGCCTGTGGATAAACTCGGCAAGCCGGTCGAAGGCGTCCCATTTCCGGACGGGCGTATCGAGCGCCAGCCTCTCTCTGCCTAGGCCGAAATTGAACTCGATGCTGTTCTCCCTGCCGAGCAGCAGCGCCAGCGTCTCCCACCAGATGCTGTGCGAGCCTTCGGCAAAGCCTTGCGCAATGAAAACCGTAAAGGGTGCGCCATGCCGTTCGAAAACGGGCAGGGCATGGACGAAATTGTTGCGATACCCATCATCCAGCGTGAAGGCGGCGAACAGGCGATCGTCCTGCGGGTCCGACAATAGGGAGGGCACCGCATCGAGCGGCACGAAACGATAGCCGCTCCGCTTCAGCCGCCGAAGCGCCGCGTCTAGAAATTCCGGCGTGATTTCAAGATGTTGGTTTGGCTCGAACGGTTGTGCGATATGCGGGCGTACATGATGGAGTGTGAAGATGACGACGCGTCCGCAGGCCTCTTTCATGAGCCCGGCGGCATTCGCCAGCCAGGCCGCTTCCAGCCCGCCGCCGATCGCGATGCGCTTCAGACGCCGCTTCCACTGCCCCATTTTTTCCGTGACCCCGCTTTGTAATCGTGTCACACAGACTATCAATGCCGCCGTTAAACCTTGCTGAATCCCGGTTGGAAAGCGGTTTATTTACCGGCCTTTAACCAAGCGAAACAAAAGCTTGGAAAAAACTTGGGCGTTGCCTCAAAGTCGCGCCAGATTGTGGGCATCTGTCACAATACGGGACATAATTCCGGTTGTAGCGACTCGCCGGATATAATGAGGGAAAGTGCATGAGAAGGCTTTTGGCAGCCATTTTGACCGCGACGCTGGCAATTACTGCACCTGTTGCGGCCTTTGCCGGAAGCGCCTCCCTCGTGCTCGATGCCCGCACCGGCAAGGTCCTTGCGTCCGAAAACGGTGACACGCTGAACCATCCGGCCTCGCTGACGAAGATGATGACGCTCTATCTCACCTTCGAGGCGCTCAATCGCGGCAAGATCACTTGGGATACACCGATCATCATGTCGAAATATGCGGCCTCCCGTCCGCCGACGAAGCTCGGCGTGAAAGCGGGCGGCACGATTACCGTGCGTGAGGCGGTCTATGGCATGATCGTCAAGTCGGCCAACGATGCTGCTGCCGCCATCGGTGAAAAGCTCGGCGGTTCGGAAAGCAATTTCGCCCGGCTTATGACCCAGAAGGCCCGCCAGCTCGGCATGAGCCGCACGGTCTTTGTCAATGCATCTGGCCTGCCGGACGCGCGTCAGATCACGACTGCGCGCGACATGTCCACGCTCGCTGTGGCGCTGCTGAAGAATTATCCCAGCGAATATCGTCTCTTCTCCATTGCAAGCTTCAATTTCCGTGGCCAGACCATCCGTGGCCACAATAATCTCATGTATCGCTACCAGGGCATGGACGGCATCAAAACCGGTTATACCAATGCGTCCGGCTTCAACATCGTCAGCGCCGTGAAGGACGGCAATCGTCGCGTGGTTGGCGTGGTGCTCGGCGGCCGCACGGCCCGCAGCCGCGACGCCAAGATGGCCGGATTGTTCGACCGCTATATGGGACGTGCCTCCTCCGGCGGCGCCAAGCTGACCGCCAGCATCAATGCAAAACAGCAGGTCGAGGTCGCCTCGGCCGCGGATGAGGCCGATGTTCCCGCGCCGGCGATCGCGCCGCGCGTTGCGGGCGAGGCAGCAGCACCCGCACCGAAGGCGCTCGGTTATGCCGATAACGGCGTTATCCCGTTGGAGCGCCCGGCGGCAATGGACGAGATCATGAATGCCGGCAAGGCGCCTAAAGCGCCAGTCGGCAAGGCAGGTGGCTGGCAAATCCAGATCTCGGCTGCTCCGAGCGCCGATGCTGCCCGCGCGCTTCTTGCGCAGGCCCAGTCCGAGGCAGGTGCGCCGCTCGTTTCCGCCTCGCCCTACACCGAAGCTGTGGGGAAGGGGCCTGGTACGATTTACCGCGCCCGTTTCGTCGGCTTCCAAAGCAAGGAAGATGCGACCTCCGCCTGCGATGCCCTGAAGAAGCGCTCATACGACTGCATGCTTCTGCCGAACCAGGGCTGAGCTGGCTACTCTGGACAATTTCCGGGAATCGGCGCTCTCCTCATAAACAAAAGGAGAACGTCATGCTGCAGCGCCTCGCCGACCAGTTCGAAACATCATCCTCCGCTTACGCCGCCGCCAACGACATTGAGCGTGATGCCGACTGGTTTCTGCTGAAACTGCAGGAGGAGATGGGCGAGTTGACCCAGGCTTGGAACCGCCTGACTGGCCGCGGCCGTGCCAAAGGCCGCTCGCCCGAGGAGATGGAACTCGACCTTGCGGACGAGACGGCCGATATCCTCGGCCACCTGCTGCTTTTCGCCCGTCGCCATGACATCGATCTCTCCGCTGCGATCGAGCGGAAATGGAAATTTAAGCCGGCGCGAACGTGGGAGAGCTAACCCGTGTCGTTTGGGGATGGGACACATACATGCGCTGGATAGGGCAGGCGAGCGCTTCCGTGGATCTCGTCGGTGACCCGGCGCGGCTGGAAGTTTGGGAAAATGTCTGGAAATATTGGACGATCGTTGCGTTAAATGCCGTGATTTGCGCCGTCCTTGTCCTGATCGCCAGCAGTGCAATAGACGTCCAGGCTTTCCCTGCACTCATGGCCGGTCTTGCTCTCGTCTTCATGCCGGTTCAACTCGCCCGCTCGATCTACCGAGGCTCCAAGATCACCTTCTGCAGGCCGATCGTCGTCTTATCATCCGAAGGCATCCAGCATCAGGGGCTGTCGGTCAGCCTTGGCTGGCGGTTGATCAGCCAAATCAGCAAGGTGAATCGGGCACGCACGCCGGAGAGAACACTGCGACTGGTCGTTCGAGATGACGCCGATCCAAAACTTTTGAGTGATCTTTTCATCTGGAACTGGGGGATACTGCCGAGGACGATTTTCGTTCCGTTGGGTCAGATCAAGCGCTATTCGGCCAACGATGCGGCATCAATTATCGATCGGTATTTCAAAGAATCCACTCATTCGGCTTAGTGGCATAATTTAAGCGAGGTCATCCGGCTTCGGGAAATCTGGTTGCGCCTCCGGCCTTGCCGACCGGAATGCCTCAAGCACCACGCAGCGCTGCTCGACCGAACGCAATAGGGGATAGGGCGAAAGATCGTGGCCAAGACGACGGGCATTGCTCATCTGCGGAACGAGATGCAGGTCAGCCCAGCCGGGACGGTTGCCGAAACAGAAGGGCGACTGGATTTCGCGCTTCGCGAGCGTTTCTTCGAGTGCGGTGAAGCCAAGACCGAGCCAGTGCTGCGCCCATCGCTTTACCTCTGCCTCGCCGCCGCCGCGCTCGTCCATCAGGAAACGCCGGACGCGCTGGACCGTCAGGGAGTGCATCTCTGAAGCAATATGGGCCGCAAAACCTCTTGCCTGCGCACGCAGCACCGGATCCTCCGGTAGGAGGCTCGGGTCGGGATAGCTCTCCTCTATGTAGGCGAGGATGGCCGACGACTGTGGCACGACGTGGCCGCCGATATCCAGCGCAGGCAGAAGCCCCTGCGGATTGAGTCGGTGATATTCGCCGGCTTCAAGCGATCCGACGGGGATGTAGCGATAGGAAATACCTTTGAGATTGAGCGCGATCCGCACCCTCTCCCCTGCCGAATTCTGCCATCGCGAGATCAGCCGCATCAAAACCTTCTGAAAGCTCGAGTCAGCCGAGCTTATATTGGTAGAACTTGCTGTCCACCGCCATCAGCGGGAACGAGCGCGGCAGGGCGCTCTCGCTAATCTCAGCAAACCCGTTCTTCTCATAGAACCGGTGCGCGGCAACGAACTTGTCCGTCGTGCCGAGGAAGATGTCGGTTACGCCGACTTCACCGGCATGAGCAAAGAGCGCCGCGAGCAGCCGGGTGGCCACACCATGTTCGCGGCCTCGCACCTCGGCGGCCACGAACATCTTCCGAAGAGCCGCCTGGTTGTTGCCGATATCCTTGAGGCCGACCGTGCCGACAATGGCGCCATCCTTCACTGCGACCCAAAATTGACCCTTGCCCGACTGGTAGAAGTCGGGAATGACGCGCAGGTCCGGCTGCGCGTCGGCGGTGATGTCGATGTCGAATTCCTCGCGCTGGATCGGCAGGATGACCGAGATCACGCCGTCGGCATCGTCAGGAGCGAAGGTTCTGATCTCGATTTCGACCATGAAAGTACCGCCTCAGGCCTGAGTGCCGCCGACGGTCACCTGATCCATGCGCAGATGCGGCTGGCCGACGCCGACAGGCACCCACTGGCCTGCCTTGCCGCAATTGCCGATGCCGGTATCGAGCTTCATGTCGTTGCCGATCATGGACACACGCTTCATCGCATCCGGGCCGTTGCCGATCAGCATGGCGCCCTTGATCGGTGCGCCAATCTTGCCGTTCTCGATAAGATAGGCCTCGGTGCAGCCGAAGACGAATTTGCCCGATGTGATATCCACCTGGCCGCCACCGAAGGAGACGGCATAGACGCCCTTCTTGACCGAAGAGATGATCTCTTCCGGCGGCTTGTCGCCGCCGAGCATATAGGTGTTGGTCATACGCGGCATCGGCACATGCGCATAGCCTTGGCGGCGGCCGTTGCCGGTCGGCGCCATGCCCATCAGCCGGGCGTTCTGCCGGTCCTGCATGTAGCCGACGAGCTTGCCGTTTTCGATCAGCACGTTGTAGGCGGACGGCGTGCCTTCATCGTCGATGGTGATAGAGCCGCGGCGGCTGTCGATCGTGCCGTCGTCGACGACGGTCACGCCCGGTGCCGCTACCATCTGGCCGAGGAGGCCCGCAAAGGCAGATGTTTTCTTGCGGTTGAAGTCGCCTTCGAGGCCATGGCCCACGGCCTCGTGCAGCATGACGCCCGGCCAGCCGGAGCCGAGCACGACATCCATCGTGCCTGCCGGCGCATCGATCGCTTCGAGATTGACGAGTGCCTGCCGCAGCGCTTCGTCGGCGCCGTGCTGCCAGCTTCCGGTCGCGATGAAATCGCCGAAACCGATGCGGCCGCCCTGGCCATAAGAGCCGCTTTCCTGCCGGTCGCCTTCGCCAACCATGACGGAGATGTTGATACGCGTCATGGGACGGATGTCGTGTACGCGATGGCCATCGGCGCGCAGGATATCGACCACCTGCCAGCTTGCCGCCACCGAAGCCGTGACCTGCCGCACCTTGTCGTTCTTGCCGCGCAGATAGGCATCGATATCGGTCAGCACCTTCACCTTCTCCTCGAAGGTTGGTGAACCGATCGGGTTCGCGTCTGTATAGAGCTTGCGGTTCGTGCCCTGGGGCGCAGCAGCATAGCTGCCGGAATAGCCGCGCGTGACGGCGCCGACCGCGTCGGCCGCCCGCTTCAGCGCTGAGACGGAGAGATCGCCCGCATGCGCGTAGCCGACAGCTTCGCCCGCCACTGCGCGCAGGCCAAAACCCTGTTCGGTGTTGAAGCTGCCGCCCTTGAGGCGACCGTTGTCGAAGGTCAGCGATTCCGCCTGCGCGTGCTCGATGAAGAGCTCGCCGTCATCGGCGCTGGAAAGCGCCTCGGCAACATGCTTGCGCATCGTCGCTTCGTCGGCATCGAAAAGCGTCAGGAGATCGGTGGTCATGGTCTTTTGCTCCGCATGAAGAGCGGGAATGCTCAATAGCCGATGTAGGTCTGTTGTGCTGCGCGAGCAAGCCCCGCCAAATCAGGGCAGGGCGTCGTAGCCTTCCGCGAAGCCCTTGAGGTCTACGGGGATGCCGATGCCTTCTTCCGGCGTCTGGAAGACGATGAAGGTCGCCTGCGCGCCGCTGCGGAAGGTCTTGAGCAGCTCGTCCTCGAGAACGACTTCGGCATAGCAGCCGTCGGCGAAGCAGCGCACGAAATAGGCGCGGCCGATATCCTTGCCGTCGACATTGAGGCCGAGGCCGTTCGGCAGCAGCACGCCGAGCGGTGCGAGCACGCGCAGGATCTTCGACTTGCGGTCAGCCGTCTTCAGGACGACGACGGACAGGCCAACTTCCGGACGGTCTTCGGCAATGACATTCTGCATCAGCGCGCACTGCTCGGTCGAAGCGCCTGCCGGCTTGTCGCAGACGACGGACCATGCGCCATGGTTGGACCGAACCGTGCCGGGTGCCGGTGGCTGCGTCTGGCTAGGCGTCACCTGCTCGACGTTCGGCGTCGTGGACGGCGCGGGCTGCTGTGTCGGGGCGGGCTTCGGAGCAGGCGCGGCAGGACGCGACTGCGCGGGCGCCGGCGTCTGCTGAGCGAAAACGGGGCTCGTCGCGGCGGTCGCGATGCCCGCGGTCAGTACAAAAGACCGCGCGAGGGAACGGAAACCCATGAAAACCTCTGGATATCGAATCATTGCCGCTATTTGTGAAGCTGCCCACAGAAAATGAAAAGCCCCACCCCGTGAAAACCGGGGGACTGCGGCAGAAATAGGACCTCGCCAAAAGAATGTGCAGCCCACGGATTGGCCCTGAAGCGCGTTTTTCGTATGCTGATGAAAAGCTTGCAATGTTTTGCCGTGGCTGAGGAGGCAGTCTTTGAGCAAATATGCCGCATAGACAATTGCTTCTGCCTGTTGCGGCGGATGCCAAACTGTGGTTTGAAGCGCAGAAGATGGCAAGGATTCTGCGTCCGATTTGATGCAGATCAGCGCTCGAGGGAGATTACAAGGTGATTAAGAAGGCTTTTGCAGCTCTGACCGCGCTGGTCTGTCTGCTTTTTGCTTCCGGCACATATGCCGATCAGCCGATGCCGTGGCAGGCTACCCTGCAGCCGGCAGCGACGCCGATCATGCGGGAGATCCACTGGTTCGAACAATACACGCTGTGGTTCATCGTTCCGATCACGCTGTTTGTTCTCGTTCTCCTTCTGGTCGTCTGTTTCAAGTTCCGTGCTTCGGCAAACCCGGTTCCCTCCAAGACGAGCCACAATACAGTGATCGAAGTCATCTGGACCGTGGGGCCGGTCTTGGTACTTCTCTTCCTTGCCATTCCCTCCTTTACCCTGTTGACCGCGCAGCTCACCCTGCCGGAAAACCCTGATGTGACCATCAAGGCGACCGCGACCCAGTGGCAGTGGAACTATGAATATGAAGGTTCGGGCGAAACGCCTGTCGCCTTCAACTCCTATCTTCTGAAGGAGCCGGATCGTGCCGCTGCGGGCAAGACCGATCTTTCCGTCTATCCGCGCCTGCTCGCCGTCGACAACGAACTCGTGCTGCCAGTCAACAAGACCGTTCGCGTTCTCGTCACCGCCGCGCCGACCGACGTCATCCACGCTTTCGCCATGCCGTCCTTCGGTGTCAAGATCGACGCCGTTCCGGGCCGCCTGAACGAAACCTGGTTCCGCGCCGAGCGCGAAGGCCTCTTCTACGGCCAGTGTTCCGAGCTTTGCGGCAAGGACCATGCGTTCATGCCGATCGCCATCCGCGTCGTCTCCGAGGACAAGTACAAGCAGTGGCTGGCTTCGGCCGCCAGTGACTTGCCCGGCGCCTACAAGACACTGATCGCCGCCGCCGATGGTCCTGCAAAGACCGTTGATGTCGCTGAAAACGTCGCAAAGTAAGATAGGGATCGGGACAATGGCTGGACCTTCCGCTCACGACGATCATTCTCATGATCACCACGCTCATGACGCTCACGCGCATGACGACCATCACGATCACTCTCATACGCCGAGCTTTGCCGATCGCTGGTTCTTCTCCACGAACCACAAGGATATCGGCACGCTCTACCTGATCTTCGCGATCTTCGCCGGTATCGTCGGCGGCCTTCTCTCCGTTGCCATGCGCATGGAGCTGCAGGAGCCGGGCATCCAGATCTTCCACGGCCTGGCCTCCATGGTCTACGGCTTCGAAGGCGATGCTGCCATCGATGGCGCCAAGCACATGTTCAACGTCTTCACCACCGCTCACGCGCTGATCATGATCTTCTTCATGGTCATGCCGGCGATGATCGGCGGTTTCGCCAACTGGATGGTGCCGATCATGATCGGCGCACCTGATATGGCCTTCCCGCGTCTGAACAACATCTCCTTCTGGCTGATCGTTCCGGCCTTCCTGCTGCTGGTCATCTCGATGTTCGTCGAAGGCCCGGCCGGCGCATACGGCGCAGGCGGTGGCTGGACCATGTATCCGCCGCTCGCAGTCGGCGGTCAGCCGGGTCCGGCAGTAGACCTTGCGATCTTCTCGCTGCACATTGCCGGTGCCTCGTCGATCCTCGGTGCGATCAACTTCATCACCACGATCCTTAACATGCGCGCTCCCGGCATGACGCTGCACAAGATGCCGCTCTTTGCCTGGGCCGTGCTGATCACCGCCTTCCTGCTGCTGCTCTCGCTGCCGGTTCTGGCTGGCGCCATCACCATGGTGCTCACCGACCGCAACTTCGGCACAGCCTTCTTCGCGCCGGAAGGCGGCGGTGACCCGATCCTCTACCAGCACCTGTTCTGGTTCTTCGGTCATCCGGAAGTCTACATCCTGATCCTGCCGGGCTTCGGCATCGTCAGCCACATCGTATCGACCTTCTCGAAGAAGCCGGTCTTTGGTTACCTCGGCATGGCCTATGCCATGGTCGCCATCGGCGCCGTCGGCTTCGTCGTCTGGGCTCACCACATGTACACGGTCGGCCTGTCGCTCGACGCACAGCGCTACTTCGTCTTCGCAACGATGGTCATCGCCGTTCCGACCGGCGTGAAGATCTTCTCCTGGATCGCAACGATGTGGGGTGGCTCGATCACCTTCCGCACGCCGATGATCTGGGCGATCGGCTTCATTTTCCTCTTCACCGTCGGTGGCGTGACGGGCGTCCAGCTCGCAAACGCCGGCCTCGACCGTTCGCTGCATGACACCTACTACGTCGTGGCTCACTTCCACTACGTTCTGTCGCTCGGCGCCGTCTTCGCCATCTTCGCTGCCTGGTATTACTGGTTCCCGAAGATGACCGGCTACATGTATAGCGAGTTCCTTGGCAAGCTGCACTTCTGGGTCATGTTCATCGGCGTGAACCTGGTGTTCTTCCCGCAGCATTTCCTCGGCCTCGCCGGCATGCCGCGCCGCTACATCGACTATCCGGATGCATTTGCCGGCTGGAATTATGTCTCGTCGATCGGCTCCTACATCTCCTTCGTCGGCGTGATCATCTTCCTCGTCGGTGTCTGGGAAGCCTTCGCCAAGAAGCGCGTTGCCGGTGACAATCCGTGGGGTGAGGGCGCAACGACCCTCGAGTGGCAGCTGCCTTCGCCGCCGCCCTACCATCAGTGGGAACAGCTTCCGCGCATCAAGTAAGATGCCGGATCCAGACGCCGCAGGCCTCTGCGGCGTCTGGCGATTGAGGAATTCAGGACGGAATGATGACGGTAATCGACAATCACGAGGCTCTTGCTGAAGACGGCGATTTTCGCCTGTCGGAAGCCAGTGCACGCGATTATTTCGAGCTTCTGAAGCCGCGGGTCATGTCGCTCGTGGTCTTCACGGCCTTTGCCGGCCTGGTGCTGGCGCCGGACCACATCAACCCCGTTCTCGGCCTGATCGCCATTCTCTGCATTGCCGTCGGTGCAGGCGCATCGGGTGCACTGAACATGTGGTATGACGCCGACATCGACGCCGTCATGAGCCGCACCGCCAAGCGCCCGATCCCGGCCGGCCGCATCAAGCCCAAGGAAGCCCTGGCCTTCGGCCTCGTGCTCTCCTGCTTCTCGGTGACGATCCTTGGCCTCGCGGTCAATTGGCTGTCGGCCTCGATCCTTGCCTTCACCATCTTCTTCTATGCCGTCATCTACACGATGTGGCTGAAGCGCTCGACGCCGCAGAACATCGTCATCGGTGGCGCGGCCGGCGCCTTTCCGCCGATGATCGGCTGGGCCTGCGTGACGAATTCCGTCACGATCGAAAGCACCGTCCTCTTCCTCATCATCTTCCTGTGGACACCGGCGCATTTCTGGGCGCTTGCCCTCTTCAAGATGCGAGATTACGAAGCGGTTGGCGTGCCGATGCTGCCGAACGTGTCCGGTGAGCGCACCACCAAGCACCAGATCGTTGCCTATGCCGTGCTGACGGCCATATGCGCGGTGCTGCCGACCTTCCTCGGCTTTGCCAGTGTCGGTTATGGCGTGGTGGCCGCGGCACTCGGTGCGGTCTTCATATACTGTTCCATCGCCGTCTGGCGCATGCCCGACGGCGATCTCAAGATGATCCCGGCGAAGAAGCTGTTCGGCTTCTCGATCTTCTATCTCTTCGCCGTGTTCTCCGCGCTGATGCTCGACCGGCTGGTCGCCATGCTGGCTTCGTATGCAGGAGGCTCGTTCTGATGGAATTGGTCAAGCTTACTGAAGCGCAACGCAAGTCGCGCCGCAATCGCAACATTGCGCTCGGCGTCGTGCTCGCCGGTCTGGTAATCCTTTTTTACGTCATCACCATCGTCAAGTTCCTCGGACATGGAGGCTGATGAGATGAGCGACGCCGTCAACACACCGAAGAAGCCGCGCAACAACGCAGCCGTCGTCTTCATGTGCCTGAGCTTTGTCGTTGGTATGGGCGCGGCAAGCTATGCCGCCGTGCCGCTCTATCGGCTCTTCTGCCAGGTGACCGGCTATAACGGCACGACACAGCGTGTTGATCAGGTTTCCAGCGTCATTCTCGACCGTACGATGCGTGTCACCTTCGACGCCAACGTCGCTCCCGGCCTGCAGTGGGAGTTCAAGCCGGTCGAGCGCGAGGTCAATCCGAAGATCGGCGAGACCATCCAGGTCAATTTCATCGCCGAAAACCGTTCCAACGAAACCCAGCGCGGCCAGGCGATCTTCAACGTGACGCCGGGCGAAGCGGGCGCCTATTTCAACAAGGTGCAATGTTTCTGCTTTAATGAAACGGACCTGAAGCCGGGCGAGAAGCTTGAAATGCCGGTCGTGTTCTACATCGATCCGGAGATTACCAAGGCCGCTGAATCGAAAAGCATTCACACGGTCACGCTGTCATACACGTTCTATCCTAAAGAGGGTCCGAAGCCGGTGGCTTCGAATGAGGATGGAACGGGACAGGCTGAAAAGAAACTTTGATTGAGGAGTGTTTCCGGCCGTGCCGGAAGCGGAGAAGGAAGACACCGGGGATCTGACATGGCCGATGCTCATCAGAAGAATCACGACTATCACATCATAGCTCCGAGCCCGTGGCCGATACTGGCCTCGCTCGGCGCATTCCTGATGGCCTTTGGCGGCGTCGGCTACATGCGCTACCTGAACGGCGGCTCGCTGCATGTTTTTGGTATCGAATGGGCGCATCCGTGGCTCTTCTTCATCGGGCTGGCTGTCGTTTTCTACGTCATGTACGGCTGGTGGTCTGACACCGTGAAGGAAGCCCACGAGGGCGCCCATACACGCGTCGTGTCGCTGCACCTGCGCTATGGCATGATCATGTTCATCGCTTCGGAAGTGATGTTCTTCGTCGCCTGGTTCTGGGCCTATTTCGACGCCAGCCTCTTTCCGCACGAGGCAATCCAGGCTTCGCGCCTTGCCTATACCGGCGGTGTCTGGCCGCCGAAGGGCATCGAGGTTCTCGATCCCTGGCACCTGCCGATCTACAACACCGTCATCCTGCTGCTCTCGGGAACGACGGTCACCTGGGCTCACCACGCTCTGCTGCACAACGACCGCAAGGGCCTTATCCAGGGCCTGACGCTGACGGTCCTGCTCGGCGTGCTCTTCTCCTCCGTCCAGGCCTATGAATATGCCCATGCTCCGTTCGAGTTCCGCAACTCGATCTACGGCGCGACCTTCTTCATGGCCACCGGTTTCCACGGCTTCCATGTTCTGGTCGGCACCATCTTCCTGCTGGTCTGCCTCCTTCGTGCGCTGCGCGGTGACTTTACACCGAAGCAGCACTTCGGCTTCGAGGCGGCTGCCTGGTACTGGCACTTCGTCGACGTCGTCTGGCTGTTCCTGTTCTTCTGCATCTACGTCTGGGGCGGCTGGGGCGCACCGATAGCGGCAGGCTGATCGAGGCCGGATAGAAATCAAAAAAGGCGGGTGCCACTGGCCCCGCCTTTTTCTTTGTCTCGGAGATAGAGCATTTCCGTCTTTCTTCGAAACGCGAAAATGCTCTATCCCTTTGTTTTCACGCAATTCCGGACGCAAAACCACTGCATACTTTTGCAGGAATTGCTCTGGCTTTTCGTCTTACCGTTGACCAGCCAGCTTCTCGAAGGCCGAAGGCTCGGGAATGCCGAGGTCCAGCTGATGGCGGATCGCCTCGGCGCATTCGAGCGCGGTCAGCACCGATGTATCGACCTCCATGTCGTAGAGGCCGGGGCGATGAACCTCGTCCTGCCAGCGCTGTACTGGTTCAGGCACGGGTGCCTCCCCGGTGGCGCGCAGGTAGAGGGTCTCACGCCCTTCCTCCGCGACTTCCCGCCGCTGCATGATCGTCTCGATCGGACATCTGACGCCGACGAACAGTACGGGAAAACCGTCCAGTCGTCTGGCGCAGTCGCCGAGGATGCCGAGTGGCTGCGAGTAGCTGTCGTGGTGGCCGAGGTCGGCGACGACGTTGAGCCCCAATCCGGCATGGATGGCGATCGATTCATAAAGCGCTGCATAGAGGAACGGCACGAGTTCTTCGAGATCCGGCCGCTCGCCGCCGGGCCTCAATCCGATACCGGGCAGGTAGCGCTTTGGCGTCATGGAATTATAGGTATCGACGCCGAGGTTGATCCACGGCCCCTCGAATTCTTCCTGGATTGTACGCGCAATGCTGGATTTGCCGCTTCGCGGCGCACCGTTCAGGATAATGATCTGTCCGGCATGGCTGTCGTTGGTCATCAGTCTTCTTCTTCTGTTTGGCGCGAATCGCTGAGGCGAAATCGCGCAGGTATTTCCATTCGGGATGCGAATACTTTATGGGAGAGTTAAGGCAGACGACGAAAAGCCGCCTGGATGGAGATCGGCATGAACGAAGATAGCGCACAATTTCCACCGGTCGATCCGGTCAAGACCGGCATCAAGGGATGCTGCCCGCGCTGCGGTCATGGGCAGCTCTTCGATGGCGTGCTCGGCCTGAAACCGAACTGCGCCGCCTGCGGGCTGGATTATTCCTTCGCCGATGCAGGCGATGGTCCCGCCGTCTTCGTTATCCTCATCGTCGGCTTCATCATCATCGGTTCGGTGCTCTGGCTGCAGGTCAATTATGCGCCACCGATCTGGGTTCACATTCTGCTCTTTGCTCCGCTCACAATCATACTCTCCCTGCTGGCGTTGCGCTGGTGCAAGGGCATCCTCATCGCCATGCAATATCGCCATAATGCCCGCGAGGGACGCCTGAGTGACTGACATCGAGAGTCCGGCCCCGCGCCGCAAGCTGCCGGTGTTTACCGGCATAACCGTTCTCATTGCGCTCGCCATCCTGATCTCGCTCGGCACCTGGCAGGTGGAGCGTCTTTACTGGAAGGAAGGCCTGCTCGCCGATATAGCCGAGCGCCGAGCCGCAGCCCCGGTTCCGCTTGCCGATATCGAGGCCATGGCCGCTCAGGGCGGCGACATCGAGTATCGCACGGTCACGGCTACCGGCCGCTACATCAACAACAAGGAGCGCCATTTCTTCGCCACCTGGCGTGGCCAGACCGGCTATTACATCTATACGCCGCTGCAGCTCGCGGATGGGCGCTACCTCTTCGTCAACAGAGGCTTCGTTCCCTATGAGAACAAGGAGCCGGAAATGCGGATGCAGGGCCAGTTGACGGACCAGCAGACGGTAACCGGCCTCGCGCGTGCCAGACTCCCCGGCAAACCCTCCTCGCTCGTGCCTGACAACGACGTGGCGAAGAATATCTTCTACTGGAAAGATCTTGATGTGATGGCGTCGAGCGTCGACCTCGACAAGGCTGATGTCTTACCCTTCTTCCTCGATGCCGATTCCACGCCCAACCCGGCGGGCTTTCCGATCGGCGGCGTCACGCAGGTCGATCTGCCGAACGACCATCTGCAATATGCTTTCACCTGGTACGGGCTGGCTGCGGTGCTGCTCGTTGTCGTCGCCATCTCCTGGTTCCGTCCCCGCAAGGGTGCAGCGCAATAGTATCGCTTCAATTCCGACCCATATTGGGTTAGAGGTCCCTGAAGCTTAACCTGGGTATGTTATGAACATTGCGGCAAAACCTCCGTTGACGATCAGGCTCTGCGGTCCGCGCGGCTTCTGCGCCGGCGTCGATCGGGCGATCCAGATCGTCGTGCTGGCGCTGAAGGCTTACGGCGCGCCTGTATATGTCCGCCACGAGATCGTCCATAACCGCTATGTCGTGGAAGGGTTGGAAGCCAAGGGAGCGGTCTTCGTCGAGGAGCTTGACGAGATCCCGGCGGAACATCGTGCCCAGCCGGTCGTCTTTTCCGCCCATGGCGTGCCGAAATCCGTGCCCGAGGATGCGAATGCCCGCAACCTCTTCTATCTCGACGCAACCTGTCCGCTGGTCTCCAAGGTCCACAAGCAGGCGATGCGCCATAATCGCCTCGGCCGCCATGTCGTCCTGATCGGCCACGCCGGTCATCCCGAAGTGATCGGCACCATGGGTCAGTTGCCCGAAGGCACTGTTTCGCTCATCGAAACTGTCGAGGATGCGGACGTTTATCAGCCGGTCGATCCCGATAATCTCGGCTATGTCACGCAGACGACGCTTTCGGTCGACGATACCGCCGGCGTCATCAAACGGCTGGAAGAGCGCTTCCCCAAGCTACAGGCTCCGGCCGCTGATTCCATCTGCTATGCCACGACCAACCGCCAGGAAGTGGTGAAGGAAGCAGCCCCCGGCTGCGATCTGTTCATCATTGTCGGCGCGCCGAATTCGTCCAATTCCAAGCGGCTCGTCGAAGTGGCACTCCGGGCAGGCGCGAAGAAGTCGATCCTCGTGCAGCGTGCTTCAGAGCTCGACTGGGATGAGATCGGCCCGATTGCCACGCTCGGCCTGTCCGCCGGTGCTTCTGCCCCGGAAGTGATCGTCAATGAGATCATCGAGGCCTTCCGCACACGCTTCGATGCCCGCGTCGAGCTTGCCGAAACCGTGCAGGAAAACGAGCACTTCCTTGTCAATCGCGAACTGCGCAGCCTTGAATTGACGACGGCTGACATGGCATTCGTGAACGGGGAATGAGGTGAGGGGGCTACCCCTCTGCCCTGCCTATCTGATGACACCGCTTCTACAGTGAGATACCCACCTTGGCAGTTTATACCGATATCGCCGAAGACGATCTGAAATGGTTTCTCACCGAATATGATGCCGGTACGCTGCTCTCTTACAAGGGCATCGCGGAAGGCGTGGAGAATTCCAATTTCCTGCTGCACACATCCAAGGCGCCGCTCATCCTGACGCTTTACGAAAAGCGGGTGGAAAAGAGCGATCTGCCCTTCTTCCTCGGCCTGATGCAGCATCTGTCTGCCGGCGGCCTGTCCTGCCCGCTGCCGCTGCCGCGCAAGGACGGCGCGCTGCTCGGCACTCTGTCGGGTCGTCCCGCCGCACTCATCTCCTTCCTTGAAGGCATGTGGCTCAGAAAGCCGGAAGCCAAACACTGCCGCGAAGTCGGCAAGGCGCTGGCGCAGATGCATGTTGCTGGTGAAGGTTTTGCACTGACGCGGCCGAATGCCTTGTCGCTGGAAGGCTGGCAGACGCTCTGGGACAAATCCGAGGCGCGCGCCGACGAGGTCGAGCCCGGACTGCAGAACGAGATCCGCAGCGATCTCAATTTCTTGCGGGCCTATTGGCCAAAGGATTTGCCGGCTGGCGTCATCCACGCCGATCTTTTCCCTGACAACGTCTTCTTCCTCGGCGACGAGCTCTCGGGCCTCATCGATTTCTATTTCGCCTGCAACGATCTGCTCGCCTATGACGTTTCGATCTGCCTCAATGCCTGGTGCTTCGAGAAGGACGGCGCCTACAACATCACCAAGGGCATGCAGATGCTGGAAGGGTACCAGAGCGTGCGGCCGCTGAGCGAGGCGGAGATTAAAGCTCTGCCGGTTCTCTCCCGTGGCTCGGCGCTGCGCTTCTTCCTGACCCGTCTCTACGACTGGCTGACAACGCCCGAGGGCGCGATGGTCACCAAGAAGGATCCGCTGGAATATCTGCGCAAGCTGCGCTTCCACCGCCAGATTTCCTCGCCCGCCGAATATGGACTGAGCCTATGAAGCACATCGATATCTTCACCGACGGGGCATGCTCCGGTAACCCCGGCCCCGGCGGGTGGGGCGCTGTGCTGCGCTACGGCGAGGTCGAGAGGGAACTCTCCGGTGGCGAGGCTGAAACCACCAACAATCGCATGGAGCTCCTGGCTGCCATTTCCGCACTGACTGCCCTGAAGGAGCCCTGCGAGGTCGATCTCTATACCGACAGCGCCTATGTGAAAGACGGCATTTCCAAATGGATCTTCGGCTGGAAAAAGAACGGCTGGAGGACATCGGACAATAAGCCGGTGAAGAATGCCGAACTCTGGCAGGCGCTGGAAGAGGCCCGCAACCGGCACAAGGTGACGCTCCATTGGGTCAAGGGCCACGCCGGCCACCCCGAAAACGAGCGTGCTGATGAGCTCGCCCGCAAGGGTATGGAGCCTTTCAAGAAGAGCAAGAAGGCAGGCTGATCAGGCCACCTGCCGCTGCTCTGCCGTAGCATTCCGTATCAGCCGGTGCATATATTCGAGCTTTGTCACGACAGGCGGTGACAGCACGAAGGGATAGGAATCCGGCTGTCCCATGCTGCGCTGGATCGCGTTGATCGCAAGGCTGAGCGGCACCCAGGCGCCGACAAGCTGTTCGGCGCTCTGTGCCCGATAGGGATTGAAATCCACTTCACCAGCGATCTCTTCATGCCCGCGCGGATCAATCGCGATGCCGAAGCCACGCGCCGTTTCCAGCGTATCGACGATGTGCAGGTAGTGCGCGAAGCATTCTGCGAAATCTTCCCAAGGGTGAACGGAGGCATAGGCGCTGATGAAGGTCTCCTGCCAGCCCGCAACTGGACCGTTGGCATAGCGATCCTGTAATGCGGCGCCATAGTCTTGCCGCTCATCGCCGAAGACTGCGCGGAATTCATCGAATCCATTGCGATCGCGGACCAGCTTGTTCCAGACGAAGTGCCCGGTCTCGTGGCGGAAATGGCCGAGCAGCGTGCGATAGGGTTCATCCATCGCCATGCGCGCCTGCTCGCGGGTCACGTCGTCTGCTTCCGCTGCGCGGATCGCGATCAGCCCGTGTTCATGGCCGGTGATGGCCGGTACGACATTGCCGTCATTCTGCACGGTGTCTTCAAGAAAATCGAAAACGAGGCCGCCTTGCGGGTCTTCCTGCCGGTTGGGATGCGGCAAGTTCCAGCGCAGTAGCGAATAGAAGAGGTGGCGCTGCGCTTGGCTGATGCGGCGCCAGCGGTCGATACCATCTTGCGTGTCGGTATTCGGCACCAGCCGGTTATGCCGGCAGGCGATGCAAAAATCATTGTTGTCATCGACCAGCCAGTTGCAGATGTCGAGGCCCGCATTGGCACAGAACTGCACAAGCCGGTTCGGATCGGAGACAAACTGCCAGTTCGTCTCGTCGCGCGATTCCAGCGCATGCATGGAAAGATCGCGCGCAAAGAAGCCGAGGCGATGGTTGCAGCGCACGCACTGCCTGTTGTCGAAATGGATGACCTGATCGCAATTGTCGCAGGCAAACAGCCTCATGGCAGCCCCCTACAGGCAGGATATCATGGAAAATGCCCGCCGCACACTGATGCGACAGGCATTGCACCTATGAATAAGATGGGGCGTCAGAGCCGGTCGACAGCGCCCTTCAGCTTGTCCTTGACCTTGCCGCTCGCGACCTGGGCCTTGCCCTTGGCTTCCTGCATGCCGCCTTTGGCCTGCATTTCGCGGTTGCCGGTGGCCTTGCCGGCCGTCTTCTTCGCCTTGCCGGCCATCTCGTTGACCTTGCCGGAAATCTTGTCGCCAGTGCTACCCATGTGTATGTCTCCTCTCGGATCACGGACGGAGTATCCGTGTTTGCCGACAGGAAACGCCAGTGAACGAGTTTCGTTCCGGAATGATGCAGTCAGGCGTGGCCGGCTTCGGCCGAAAGCATGGCAGGCGTGATACCCATGCTGGCAAGCGCCCGCTCATACTTGTCATCGAGGCAGCGATCGAAGATCAACTCCTCATTGGCCGCGCAATTGAGCCAGCCATTGGAGGCCACCTCGTTTTCGAGCTGGCCCGCACCCCAGGAGGAATAGCCGAGCAGCATGGTGGCCCGCTTGGGACCGCCGCCCTTGGAGATGGCGCGCACGATATCGAGCGTTGCCGTCAGGCAGATATCGTCGCTGACGGGGATGGAGGAATCGCTGACATAATCGTCGGAATGCAACACGAAACCACGACCGCTCTCGACCGGCCCACCAGTCTGGATCGGAAACTCCCGCGCATCTTTCGGCAGCACGATGGAATCTTCCTGCTTGATCATGTCGAGATGAAGCAGGACATCGGTGAAGGTCAGGCTCTGCGGGCGATTGATGACAAAGCCCATGGCGCCTGCATCCGAATGGGCGCAGATATAAATCACTGTGCGTGCGAAGTTGCGATCCTCCATGCCGGGCATGGCGATCAGGAACTGACCGTCGAAAAATCCGCGTTCCCGTCTGTTCTTCAGCGTTGCTAGGGACATGGTTCCTCCTGCCGCCAGACCGCACAAAGGCTCCGACAAGAGAAACATGGGGCAATGTCACAAATCAATCAACTGAAAATGAAGATTTATATGGGCGGGACTTCTGGCGGCAATTGGCAAGTTTCGGTAAACCCTTGTTCCATGAGAGTTATTTCATTGCTCGCGCGCGCGCCATTAATTGCAGTCATTTCGGCTGCGTCCATGCTCGGATTGCTGCATCAGGCGCATGCGGAAATGAGCGACTGGGCGGAGAACGAGGGTGGCCGCATGCGTCTCGTGGCGCTGCCGCCGGACGCTGATGGCCATATAAGGGCAGGCCTGCAGATTGAGCCGAAGCCTGGCTGGATCACCTATTGGCGTGAACCGGGCAATAATGGCATCCCGCCGCAGATCACCATCGCACCGCAAAGCGGTGTAACGCTGGACGCCATTTCCTATCCCGTTCCGAAACATATCTCCAGCGGCAAGGTCGAGGATATCGGCTATGAGACGCCGGTGACCCTGCCATTATCGCTAACGGCTTCGAAAGTGGGACCGGTCGTTCTCGACGCCACCGCTTTCATCGGCATCTGCAAGGATATCTGCATTCCGTTCCAGGCGCAGCTCTCATTGAAATTTGGTACTGTCGCCCAGTCGCGCCCGCAGGAGGAAATGATCCTTCAGAGCGCCGCTGGCCGCCTTCCCGAAGCGCCGTCTGCCGATTTCGAGGTCGTGGCACACGGGATGTCACCCGACCTGAAGCAACTCTCGCTGAAAGTTACTCTGCCGGAAGCAGGGAATGGAACGCCCGAAATCATCGTCACCGGCCCGAGCGGCTATGCCTTCACCAAGCAGATGAATGTGGGGCGCAGCGGCAAGGCCTATTCCGCCGATATAGCCATCGGAAAGCTACCGAAAAACTACGATATCAAGGGCAAGCAGTGGGGGGTGCTCATCGTTAACGGCGCCCGCGCCATAGAAACCACGCTTGCCTTTGATTGACCGCATCTTATAGTCCCTCTCAATCCCTATGCGGTCTTGCCGCAACCAGCCAGAACCGAGGAGAAAATCCATGACCATCGCGATCGGCGACAAGCTTCCTGCCGCCACCTTCAAGGAAAAGACCGCCGACGGCCCGGTCGAAACCACCACCGAACAGCTCTTTGCCGGCAAGCGCGTCGTGCTCTTCGCCGTACCCGGCGCTTTCACGCCCACCTGTTCGCTGAACCATCTGCCGGGCTATCTGGAAAACCGTGATGCCATCCTCGCCAAGGGCGTTGACGACATTGCCGTTCTCGCCGTCAACGACTGGCATGTCATGGGCGCCTGGGCGCAGTCTTCGGGCGGCCTCGGCAAGATCCACTTCCTCGCCGACTGGGATGCCGGCTTCACCAAGGCGGTCGGCCTCGATGCCGATCTCTCCGGCGGCGGCCTTGGTGTCCGCTCCAAGCGCTATTCCATGCTGGTCGAAGATGGCGTGGTGAAGTCGCTCAACGTCGAGGAAACGCCTGGTCAGGCAACGGTTTCCGGTGCTGCGGCGATGCTCGAACAGCTCTGAGCCGGAAAAGCTCCCGTTGTTACGCAAGGGCGCCTTCTGGCGCCCTTTTTTTATTTTGATCGCCCAAGCAAGCATCAATGTCGCGCTGGGCATCCGCCGTATTGCATCAAGAGCGGCCTCGCCTCATTCTTGCCATACTTGTTATAACATAACACGTAATGTTATTACATATGAGGATTGAGAATGCCGCCCGATCAGGAACGTTTCGCCGTCAGTCTCCTCGGGCAATCGGCACTTCTCCGCGCCTGCGGTGCGGTCGCCATCGTCGGGCTTCTCTGGCTCGCGATCCATTGGGCGATCCTTCTGCCATGAGCGCGCCAGTCATTCGCCTCGACAATCTGACGGTCTCCTATGATCGTCATCCTGCAGTCCATCATCTCTCCGGCACGTTCCAGCCCGGCAGCCTGACGGCAATCGCCGGGCCGAATGGAGCGGGGAAATCCACATTGCTGAAGGCGATCATGGGGGAGCTGCGTCCTGCCGAGGGGGGGTGGAGCACCGGCTGCAGCGCACCGATTTCGGCTATCTTCCGCAGGCGGCAGAGATCAACAGGCGTTTCCCGATCTCGGTGCTGGATACAGTGCTGCTCGGAAGCTGGCGTTCGGCCGGTGCCTTTGGCCGCATCGCAAAACAAGAAGCCGCATGTGCCCGCGACGCACTCGCCACCGTCGGTCTGGAACGGTTTGAAAAGCGCCATATCGGCTCGCTTTCGGCCGGCCAGTTCCAGCGCGTGCTTTTCGCCCGCCTGCTGCTGCAGGATGCGCGTATCATCCTGCTTGACGAACCCTTCACCGCCATCGATGCCCGCACGACGAGGGATCTGCTCGACATTGTCGTCCGCTGGCATGGCGACGGGCGGACGGTGATTGCGGTGCTTCATGATTTCGAGCAGGTGAGGGCACATTTCCCGGAAACCCTGCTGCTCGCCCGCCGGCTGATCAGCTGGGGGCCGACGCAGGAGATCATGTCATCTGCCAATCTTCTGCAGGCCCGCGCTATGGCCGAACGCTGGGATGAGGATGCCGAAGCCTGTGAGCCTGCGGCATGACGGCCTACGATATCTTCTTCGCTCCTTTCGCCGATTATGGCTTCATGCGCCGCGCGCTCGTTGCCTGCCTGTGCCTGGGTCTCGGCTCCGGCCCCATCGGTGTTTTCCTGATGCTTCGCCGCATGAGCCTCATGGGAGACGCAATGAGCCATGCCGTGCTGCCTGGTGCTGCGGTCGGCTATCTCGTTGCCGGCTCGCTGTCGCTGACGGCAATGGGTATTGGTGGTCTCGTAGCAGGTCTTTCCGTTGCGCTGCTGTCAGGTGTCGTCAGCCGTATGACCGTGCTGCAGGAGGATGCAAGTTTCGCAAGCTTCTATCTGGCGTCACTGGCCCTGGGTGTCCTCATCGTCTCTTTGCGCGGTTCGAACATCGATCTGCTGCATGTGCTTTTCGGCACGATCCTTGCCATCGACGCGCCGGCGCTGACGCAGATCGGTGCCATCACGTCGGTTACATTGCTGGCGCTCGCGATCGTCTACCGCCCGCTGGTCGCGGAATGTTTTGATCCGGGCTTCCTGCGCGCCGTCGGCGGGTGCGGGCCGGTCTATCATTTCCTCTTTCTGTTGCTTGTGGTGCTGAACCTTGTCGCGAGCTTCCAGGCGCTTGGCACGCTGATGGCCGTCGGCCTGATGATGCTGCCGGCGGCGATCGCCCAGCTCTGGTCCCGCAATCTGCCGGCCATGATGATGACAGCGGCGGCAAGTGCTGCGGCATCCGGCTATCTCGGCCTTATCGCCTCCTATCATCTCGAACTTGCATCTGGCCCGACGATCATCATGACGGCGGCACTGCTCTACGGCCTCTCCATCTTCTTCGCGCCGTCGGGCCTTGCCCGACGCTTCTTCCCCGCCCGCATCTGAAGGGCTGATTACAGGAGACATCGATGTTACCTAGCAGACTGCTTCTCTCCGCCGCCTTGCCCGTGCTGATGACGCTTTCGGCCGTGCCGGCTTCGGCCGAAACGCTGAAGGTCGCTGCGTCCTTCACCGTGCTTGCTGATGTCGTCCGACAGGTCGGCGGCGATCACGTCAAGGTCACGAGCCTCGTCGGTCCGAACGGAGACCCCCATGAATTCGAGCCGTCGCCGGCCGATGCCAAGGCGCTGAATGCTGCAAAAGTTACCTTCGTCAGCGGTGAGGGGCTGGAAGGCTGGATGGACCGTCTCATCACCGCCTCCGGCTACAAGGGAAATCCGGTCACAGTGTCCGAAGGCATCAACACCCGCACGATGGAAGAGGATGGTAAAACCGTCACCGATCCGCATGTCTGGAACAGCCCTGTCAATGTGAAGGTCTGGGTCGCCAATATCGAGAAGGCGCTTTCCGCAGCCGATCCGGCTGATGCCGATGCCTTCAAGGCCAATGCCGAGAAATATACGAAGACGCTTGACGAGCTGGACGCCTATGCGCATTCCAAGTTCGACAAGATTGCCAACGATCGCCGCAAGGTGCTGACCAGCCACGATGCCTTCGGTTATTTCGGCCGCGAATATAATGTCAGCTTCCTGGCGCCCCTCGGCCTCTCCACCGAAAGCGAAGCATCGGCCGCCGACGTTGCCAAGCTGATCGAGCAGATCAAGCAGGAGCACGTGAAAACCTATTTCTTCGAAAACTCCAACGATCCGCGCCTCGTCAAGCAGGTTGCCACTGCGACAGGCGCCGAGCCGGGCGGTGAGCTTTACGTCGAATCTCTCTCGGGCTCGAAAGGCCTGGCCCCGACCTACGAGAGGATGTTCCGCTACAATGTCGACCAGCTCTCCGCCGCCATGGCGAAATCGAGCTGAGCTGACGGGATCTTAGAGAACGAAATCGAAAACCAGGAGGCCCGCCAGGCCTCCATCCGTCGACGAGACGATGCGCTCGCCGACGGTCACATGCTCGGGATGCACGAGATAGGTATCACGAGCCTCGGGGCTTTCGAAGGTCACGGCAAAGCCGTCGACGAAACCGCCATGCAGCCCCTCGGGCGAGACATTCGGCCCGTATTTAATGTCAAGAATTCCCGGGATCACCTGCTTCAGCGCCACGATGGCGTCGAACAGCGCCTGCTTATCGTCAGGTGTCATAGCGCTCTTCAGACGCATGAATACGCAGTGCAGGATCATAAGGTACCTCCCGATTATGTTTTCGGGCAGAATAGCGACGAAAACGACAAGGGCAACGATATTTCGCGCCCGCAGCCGCCAGACCTGTCGAAGGCCAACCCAGCCTACATCTGGTCCGCCACCGCCACCGGACGGTTATAGATCTTGCGGACGAGGTCATGGGACAAGGCACGTGCAGCCGCCTTCTGCTCTTCCGTCATCGGCCGGCAGGTATCCTTGAGATTGGAGCCGTCTATGACGGTTGCTGCCCCGGAATTGGCGATGACGATATGCCAGCTGCAAGCGGCGACCTTGTCGATGATCACAGCACCTCGGCAACCAGTGGAGAGGCAGAAGGCTACAGTCACCTGCGCGCCATGATCGCCCTTGTGGGCAAGCGCATAGGCGGCGGTGAAATCCTCCTTCAATTTTTCGCAGCGCGCCGGCGCTGCTGCCTCCAGGCAGCTCAGCGAGGGCGGGTGAATTTCGGCGGCGTATACCGGAGAGACGCAAAAGGCGCCCATCGAGAGGGCGAGCAGAAGCTTGAGCATCGGATTTTCCTTGTTGCGCTGAGGCAGAGGCGCATATCGGCGGCCAATGGTCAATGGCCGCCGCAGGCAAGGAAAGCCGTATCGATCCAAGAGGTGCCAATTCCCCGGCAAATCCGATGAAACAGGCTCTGGGATCAGGCCCGCTTCGTCAGCGGAAACCGTTCCCTCAGCAGCCGCAGCACCGATTCCGACGGCATCGGCGGGCCGAAGAGATAGCTCTGGCCGTAGCTGCAGCCCATCTTGGCAAGTTCGATCGCATCCTCGTTGGACTCGATGCCTTCGGCCACCACCTTCATGTCCAGCTCGCGCGCCATGGCAATCACCGATTTCAAGATGGTCGCCTTCTTGTCGCTGTTGTCGCGCACCAGCGCCTTGTCGAGCTTGATCGTGTCGAAGGGGAAGCGGGTCAGGTAGGCGAGCGAGGAATAGCCGGTGCCGAAGTCGTCGAGCGCCAGACCGAGGCCGGCCTCTTTCAGCTTTTGCAGCACAAGGCGAGCCTGTTCCGGGTTCTCCATCACCATGGATTCCGTCAGTTCCAGTTTCAGCCGCGAAGGGTCGCAATGGGTCTTCGCCAGTACCGAACGGACATCGTCGTAAAGATCGTTGTTGAGAAGCTGCACGCTCGACAGATTGATGGAGACGAAGATCGGCAGCTCGCCGGTCTGGTTCTGCCACCCCATCAGGTCGTTGGTCGCCTGCTCCAGCGCGAAGATGCCGAGCGCGCCGATAATATCGGAAGATTCGGCGATCGGGATGAATTCGGACGGCGGGATATTGCCGCGCTTGGGATGTTCCCAGCGCATCAGCGCCTCGAAGCCGGCGATCTCGACGTCCTCCAGCCGTGCGATCGGCTGGTAAACCATCGAAAGCTCCTTGCGCTCGATGGCGCGGCGCAGATCCGATTCAAGCTGCAGGCGATCGGTGCCGAAATCGCGGAAAGCCGGCTGGAACGGTTCCACACGATTGCCGCCGGCGCGTTTGGCCCGGTACATGGCAAGCTCGGCGTCGCTGAGCAGACCCGACGCGCTCTCCTGCTGGTCCACCCAGGAGGTGAGACCGATGGAGGCCGTCAGGATGATCTCGCGATTGGAGAAGTTGATCGGCACCATGATCGCCTTGCTCATCGCATCGGCGAAATCGGCAACCTTGGCCGGATCATGCTCGGAAACGAGAATGAGGCCGAACTGGTCGCCGGAAAGGCGCGCCAGTGTATCCTGCGGCTTCAGAAGGCGGCGCAGGCGGCGGGTAAGCGCGATCAGGATATTGTCACCGGCGGCGACACCGAGGGAATCATTGACCAGCTTGTAGCGGTCGATATCAATCACCATGACGGTCGGGCGCAGCGTCTCGCCGCCCGGTGCCAGCGTCAGCACCGACTGCAGGCGGTCGATGAACACCTGCCGGTTCGGCAGGCCCGTCAGGTTGTCGTGAAGCGCATCGTGCAGCAGCCGTTCGACCGAATTCTTCTGCTCTGTCACGTCGACGATCGTGCCCACGCAGCGGATGATCTCGCCATTCGAGCCGAGTACCGGCCGGGCGCGGATCAAGAGCCAGTGGAAGTGACCGTCTTCGGCGCGGATGCGGAACTCATGGTTCAGCCGCCCGCGGCGATGTTCCAGCAGCACGTCCAGCGTCGCCCGGAAACGGTCGCGATCGTCAGGATGCAGCCGCGGCAGCCAGTTGCGCGCCGCGCCATGCATCGTGCCCGGTGAAAGTCCGAGTTTGACGGAAACATCGGGAATGGTGACGACGCGATCGCGCGCCACATCCCAGTCCCAGACCATATCGCCCGAGCCCGTCAGCGCCAGCGACTGGCGCTCGAGATCGGAGAATAGCCCCTGCTGGAAAGCGCCGCCCGCAAAGGCGTGCTGCATGACGGTGAAGCCGATCAGCAGTACGATGAGGACCAGGCCACCGCCAAGTGCCGGCTGGATGATGTCATTATCGAGCCGGCCGGTGATCGTCATCCATGCGCCGAACAGCCAGACGAGCGTCAGCGCCCATGCCGGCACGAGCAGGATGGCGCGGTCATAGCGATTGAAGCCGAGATAGATGATCAGCAGCAGACCGGTTGCCGCCGTCAGTGCGAAGGACAGCCGTGCAATGCCCGCCGCAATCGACGGATCGTAGATCGCAACGCCGAACAGAAGGGCAAGACCGAGAACCCAGGCAAGCGTCGCATAGCCGAGATGCACATGCCATCGGTTGAGATTGAGATAGGTGAACAGGAAGATCACGAAACTGGAGGCAAGCGCCACCTCCGCACAGGCGCGCCATATTCGTTGATCCGCCGAGGCGACGCTGATCAGCTTTCCGAGAAAGCCAAAGTCGACGCAGATATAGCCGAGCACCGCCCAGGCGAGTGCCGCCGTTGCCGGCAGCATCGAGGTTCCCTTGACGACAAAGAGGATCGTCAGGAAGACCGCGAGCAGGCCGGCAATGCCGAGCACGATGCCGCGATAGAGCGTGAAGGCGTTGATCGTGTCCTTGTAGGCATCCGGCTCCCATAGATAGATTTGCGGCAGGTCGGGTGTGGCAAGCTCGGCAACGAAGGTGATGACGGCGCCAGGGTTCAGCGTGATGCGAAAGACATCGGCCTCGTCGCTCGGCTGGCGGTCGAGCGCAAAACCTTCGCTCGGCGTGATAGCAATAATGCGCTGCGAGCCGAGATCGGGCCAGAACAGCTTGGAATTGACGAGACGGAAGTGCGGCGCGACGATAACGCGCTCGAGCTGTTCTTCCGAAACATTGGCGAGCGCAAAGACCGCCCAGTCGCCCTGATGGTTTTCCGAGCTTGCGCGCACTTCGATACGCCGGCGGATACCATCGGCGCCGGCGGCGGTGGAAACCTGGAAGGCCTCGCCCTGGTTGGCGTAGATTTCAGTCGTGGCAGTCAGGTCCAGCGCAGTATCGTCGCGGGAAATCTTAACCGGTTCGGCCGCCTGCACGGTTCCCGCCGCAAGGGCGAATACCGACAGGAAAAGGGCTGCGATCACCGCGATCACTCGTCCGGACGGTGACGTCAGCAGCATGCGGTCTTTGTTCATCGGCTGTTGGGTTTCCTGCCTGTATCCGCGTCGGTGGCTAGGCGTGAAAACATCACGTGATCATGCCACTGACCGTTGATCTTCAAATATCCGCGCAGGTAGCCTTCCCGCTGGAACCCGGCTTTCTCAAGCAGGCGAATGCTCCGTGCGTTGTCTGGAATACAGGCTGCTTCGATACGGTGCAACTCAAGCCCTGTGAAGATATAGGGAATAACCAATTGAAGTGCGGCGAACATATGTCCCTGGCCGGCATAACGCTCGCCCATCCAGTAGCCGATCATGCAGCTTTGGGCGGCTCCCCGGCGGATATAGCCGATGGTGATGCCGCCGACGAGCGTCATATCCCTCCTTAGAAAAATGAAGAGCGGGATCGCCTGTCCCGAGGCATATTCCTGCTTGCCGCGGATGACGCGGGCGCGAAACGAGCCTTCGGTCAGCTCGTCGCGCCGCCATGTCGGCTCCCAGGGTTCCAGAAAACGGCGGCTGTCGGCACGGAGCCGGTGCCACTGGTTGAAATCCTGGTAGCGCGGCAGGCGCAGGACATATTTATCGTTTTCGAGTTCGACCGCTTCGGGCTGTCGCGAAAGGAACCGAAAAACCGATTTTGGCATCGATAACCCCCGGCGCAACGTATGTGTCGGTCAGCGGCTTGCCTGCTTCGTCTTCGGTGCCGGAACCGAAAGCGAGGCGGTGATGTCTTCCATCGGGGCAAGCTGCTCGAGCGGACCAATCGCCGAAAGCGTCGGGACGGTATCGTAGAAGAGGCGACCGGCAAGATCGGTGAGACGCTCGATGGTGATGCCCTCCAACCGCTCCATCATCTCTGGATTGGAGATCGGACGGCCATAGAGCATCATCTGGCGGGCGATCTGGCCGGCGCGGGCAGCGGGGCTTTCCTGTCCCATGAGAAGCTGGGCGCGGATCTGCGCCCGTGCGCGCTCGATTTCCTTCTGGTCGATATTGTCCGCCGACTTGTGCAACTCGTCGATGATGACCGGCACCAGCTCCGGCAGATTCTCGCCACCAGTTGCGGCATGGATGCCGAAGATGCCGGTGTCGGAAAAGCCCCAGTGGAAAGCGTAGACGGAGTAACAGAGGCCGCGAAACTCGCGTACTTCCTGGAAGAGGCGGGAGGACATGCCGCCGCCGAGGATATTGGCGAGGATCTGTGAGCAGTAGAAATCGCGGGCATGATAGGCCTTGCCCTCGAAGCCCAGCAGTATCTGCGCGTCCATGAGGTCGCGCGGCTCGCGCACATTGCCGCCGATATAGCGTGCAGCCTCCATGACTGGCGGCGCGTTGGGCGTGGTCGGCAGGCTGGCGAAGCGGTCCTCGACCATGCGCACGAACTCGTCATGCTCGACGGCGCCGGTTGCGACCACGAACATCCGGTCGGTCGTGTAGTTGCGGCCGAGATAGGTGCGGATCTGCTGCGGCGTGAAGGAAACGACGGTCTCCGGCGTGCCGAGGATCGGCCGGCCGAGCGTCTGGCCACGATAGGCGACCTCGGAGAAGCGGTCGAAGACGACGTCGTCGGGCGTGTCGTTGGCCGCGTTGATCTCTTGCAGGATGACCTGCTTCTCGCGCTCCAGCTCTTCTTCCTCGAAGGCAGATTCCGTCAGAATATCGGCGAGGATATCGACGGCGAGCGGCACGTGATCCTTCAGAACGCGGGCATAGTAAGAGGTCGTCTCGGTGGACGTCGCGGCGTTCACTTCGCCGCCGACATCCTCGATTTCCTCGGCGATCTCACGGGCGGTACGTCGTGCCGTTCCCTTGAAGGCCATGTGTTCGAGCAGGTGGGCAATGCCGTGTTCGTCTTCCGTCTCGTTGCGCGAACCTGATTTGATCCAGACTCCGAGCGCAGCGCTTTCAAGGTGCGGCATGGTCTGTGTGACTACTGTCAGCCCGGATTTGAGCCGGGTGCACTTAACTGTCATGTGCTATCTTTCTGCGCCTGCCGTCATCTAGCTGCGGGCATGCTTGCCGATAAAGGTTTCAACCGCTTTGAGCTCGGGCTCGATGATCTGGAAGCGCTCCTCCCTGTGCATCACATCAGCAAGCCACGTCGGAAGCGCCGGGTCAATACCGGAGGCGGATTTTACGGCAGCCGGGAATTTCGCCGGATGGGCGGTGGCAAGCGTCACCATCGGCGTATTCGGCTTTTCTCGCTTAGCGGCCACGAAGACGCCGATCGCCGAATGCGGATCGAGCAGATAGCCGGTTTCCGCATAGGTCTTGCGGATCGTTTCCGCAACCTGGCGCTCGCTTGCGCGGCCGGCACGGAAATCCCTTTTGATGAATTTCAGCGCTTCGGGCGAGATCTCGAAGCCGTTGGATTGCTTCAGGCTTTCCATGGCGGCGCGCACCTTGGAGGCATCGCGGTCATAGGCCTCGAACAGCAGCCGCTCGAAGTTGGAGGATATCTGGATATCCATGGAAGGCGAGGTCGTAGCCTTCACCGCCTTCATGTCATAACGGCCGGTCTTCAGCGTCCGCGCCAGGATATCGTTCTCATTGGTGGCGATGACGAGCTTGTCGATCGGCAGGCCCATGCGCTTGGCACAGTAGCCGGCGAAGATATCGCCGAAATTCCCAGTCGGTACCGTGAACGAGACCTTCCGGTCCGGTCCGCCGAGTGCGATCGCCGTCGTGAAATAATAGACGATCTGGGCCATGATGCGCGCCCAGTTGATCGAGTTGACGCCCGAGAGCTTCACCTTGTCGCGGAAGGCCGCGTCATTGAACATGGCTTTGACGAGGTTTTGGCAATCGTCGAAATTGCCTTCGACGGCAAGCGCATGCACATTACCTGATGTTGACGTCGTCATCTGCCGCTGCTGTACCGGCGAGACCTTGCCATGTGGGAAGAGGATGAAGATGTCGGTGCGCTCACGGCCGGCAAAGGCGTCGATCGCAGCGCCACCCGTATCGCCCGAGGTGGCGCCGACGATGGTCGCCCGCTCGCCGCGCTTTTCCAGGGCGTAATCCATCAGGCGGGCAAGAAGCTGCATCGCCACATCCTTGAAGGCGAGCGTCGTGCCGTGGAAGAGTTCCATCACGAAACTGTTCGGGCCGGTCTGTACCAGCGGCGCGATCGCCGGATGGCGGAAAGTGCCATAGGCTTCGTCGATCATCGCCCGGAAGGTTTCATCGGGGATTTCGCCATTGGTGAAGGGCGAAAGGATGGTGAAGGCGATCTCCTGATAGGTCTTGCCGCGCAGCGCCCGGATTTCCTTCTTGGAAAAACTCGGCCATTTGCGAGGAACGTAGAGCCCGCCATCGCGCGCCAGCCCTGCCAGAAGGGCGTCGCAAAAGCCGAGGGAAGGGGCCTCGCCGCGGGTCGAGATATAGTCCACGTTCGTCATCCTTGATCTATGGCTGGAGAAATTCGGCGCGCAAACGGGACGCTGCGGTTCCGCCGAAAAGAGGGGGCTTAACGGCCTGTCGGGGCAGTGTCGCAGGTATCCTATTGAACTTGCCCGCATTCGGCGCCGAAAAGTGCATCAAAACGGTGCTTACCCAATCGATTTTTCTTTGCGCCGCTGATATAGACCATCGCCAACTGTCATGAAAGGCCTTGCGCGAAAGTCGCAAGCACCTAGAAGAAAAGCGTTTGCAAGGGGTGGAATATCGTGCTCGGCAAGGTCTCTCGTCTCATCGTTTCCGCATCCCTTCTTGCCGCTCTTGCCGGCTGCAATTCGCTCGGCCTCGGCGGCGATAGCAAGCCCGAAGCCGCAAGTGCGAGCAGCGGTCCCGCTCCGCTTCAGCCGAACGGCAATGCCCAGATCATGCCGGTCGCGCCGACCAGTCCTTCGTCGAACCAGGCTCCGATCGGCACCGGCGTTACCGCGCAAGGAACGGTCGCGCCCGTTGTGCAGGGTGCATGCCCGCAGATCTTCATGCGTGACCAGGACGCGATCTACCGCACCTATGCGAAAGGTGCGAAGACCGGTGATCCGCAGCAGGTCGTCTTCCAGGCATCTTTCGGCGACTATAGCCGCCAGTGCATGCTCAACGACACGGCGCTCTCCATGACCGTCGTGGCGCAGCTTCGTCTTGTTGCCGGCCCGGGCGGCACGCCAGGCCCGGTTACGCTGCCGATCCGCATCTCGGTGCTGGATGGACAGGACGTCTTGTCGTCCGAAGTCGTCAATTTCCCGACGCAGATCCCGGCCGGCGCGCCAGCCACGCAGGTCATCTTCCGCCACGAGGGCATCAAGATGCCGGTCGGCTCCGGCGCACTCGTGCGCGTCAATGTCGGCTTCGACAATCAGCCAGCCAAGAACGTCAAAAATTCCAAGAAGAAAAGCAGCTGAGGCGCCTGCTGCGGACAGTCGCTCAGCCTAAGGGCTTCGCGAAGGCGGGCGCGCCTCTGCAAACAAAAACCTGTTGCGTGAATAAGGGCTGCCGTCTCTTGGAGGCATCAGGTCAGCGAAGCTGCTGCCCTTAGAGCACGCCTTCCCACTCTGCCAATGCGGCGACAACGCCTGGCAGATCATTCATGCGGGAAATTACCGTCTCCGCGCCCGCATCCGTCAGTTTATCAGCATGCGAGGCATAGGTGTGCGAACCGCCGGTGAAGCCGATCACCCGCATGCCGGCAGCGCGTGCAGCATGAACACCATGTGTGGAATCTTCGACGACAACGGTCCTGGAGGGCGAAACGCCCATCTGGCTTGCGCCGTGAAGGAAGATATCGGGCTTCGGCTTGGCACGGTCGGGACCGAGATCCTTGGCGGAGAAGATATTGGGGGCGAAGAGCTTCTTCAGTCCGACCTTGCCCAGCATCATGTCAAGCCGCTGGCTCGACGAGTTCGAGCAGATGCAACGCTTCATCGACAGGCGGCTGACGGCGAATCCGACGCCGGGAATGGCCTGCACTTCCTGTTCGAGCCTGATGTCCAGAAGCTTCTGCGACTGATCGAGCAGCGATGCCGAGATCGGAATGCTGGCTTCCCGTTCGATCTGGAAGAGGATATCGCGCCAGGTGAGGCCGGCGAAACGCTCGTTCATTTCCTCGACGCTGATCGGATAGCCCGCTTCCGTCAGCAGCTTGGATTCAACATCCGCTGCAATGATCTCGGAATCGACCAGAACGCCGTCGCAGTCGAAGATGATGAGGTCGAAGCCGTCCATATACTCATGCCTTGTTTTGGGATGATGGGGCTTTACACGATGGCCGCCGAAAGCTCAACCGATGACGGGGCATGGCTGGATTGCGTCATGCGGGCGGCTGTGCAGTAACGGCTGTCATACGACCTCGACAAGCCCCGCAGGGCTCGCTACTGAACGACAATGAGTAGGGAACCCGAAGACACCATCGCCGCGCGTATTGCCCGCGTGCTTGCAGAGCGCATCGTGCACGGCGAACTCGCGCCCGGCGCCCGTCTCCGGCAGGACCATATCGCCGAGGAATTCGAGACCAGCCATGTACCCGTGCGCGAGGCCTTTCGCCGGCTCGAAGCGCAGGGGCTGGCGATCAGCGAGCCGCGCCGCGGTGTGCGCGTCGCCTCCTTCGATCTCGCCGAGGTGCGCGAAGTGGCGGAAATGCGCGCAGCCCTCGAAGTGCTCGCCTTGAAACATGCCATCCGACATCTGACACCCGCCATCCTCGATGCTGCGGAAGAGGCGACGCGCGAGGGCGATGCCGCTGCGGATGTGCATGCCTGGGAGGAGGCGAACCGCAGCTTCCATCGCTTGATCCTCACCCCTTGCGCCATGCCGCGCCTGCTGGCTTCTATCGACGACCTGCACGCTGCAAGCGCCCGCTTCCTGTTTTCGGCCTGGCGTTCGGGCTGGGAGAAGCGCACGGATCACGACCATCGCGCCATTCTTGCCGCACTTCGCCAGGGCAAGGCGGAAGAGGCTGCCGCCATCCTGCAGAAGCATGTGCAGTGGATCGGACGCGCTCCGCAGCCCGCCCAGAAGGGCGGCGAGCGGGAAGCCTTTGCTATTGTCGGCTAAATTCCAAAATTATAGATAATTTCAGAACGTGCGAAATTTCCTGATTTTCGGACGTTTTGGTGTGTTCTTGCGCTCGCTTGTGGATCAAGCGCAATCGAATCCCGTACGCATGCTCTTGCGCTGCGCAAGAATCTCCGCCATCAAATAGATGGGAATCAAAAATTATCTATAATTTTGAAAAGGAGAATTTCATGTCCCCCTCTGACCAGTCCCGTCATATCGCTTTCGATCCGCTGCACCTTTCCGCACGGTCGATCGCGGTCAAATATCTCTTCGTTCTCGCCGGTACGCTGGTGCTTGCCCTTGCCTCGCAGATTTCGGTGCCGATGGTGCCGGTGCCGATCACCATGCAGACATTCGCCGTCACCATGATTGGCGCGCTCTATGGCTGGCGCCTCGGCACGCTCACCGTTCTCGCCTGGCTCGGCGAGGCCATGCTCGGCGCACCGGTACTCGCAAACGGCTCGGGCGGCCTTGCCCCCTTTGCCGGGCCGACCGCTGGTTATCTCGTCGCCTTTCCGCTGATGGCGCTGATGGTCGGCTGGCTCGCCGAGCGCGGCTGGACCGGCGATAATATTATCAGAAGCTTCACCGCTCACCTTGCTGCAAACATCTTCTGCCTCGCCCTGGGTGGCGTCTATCTCGCCTCGCTGATTGGAGCGGAAAAAGGCTGGCTGCTCGGCGTCGCGCCCTTCATCCTCGGCGGCATGCTGAAGTCCGCACTCGCTGCGGCCGTGCTCAAGGGCATCCGCATCTATGGCGGCCGGGCAGAACTGCATTGACCGTCAGGCTGCGCGCCCACCATCTGCTCTGCATGCTGACTTTCGTCGGTGAAGGCTATACGCCGGCCTTCACCGCCAATTACCGCCACATCGCTGAGCGTCTCTCGGCCGGAGAGGAGATAGAAATCGTCTCCGGCCCCGACGATATCTGCGCTCCCCTGCTGTCCGAGGCTTCAGCGCATTGCCTTCTGCCGAGTCCGAAGGCCAGGGACGAAGCTGCCGCCAAAGCAGTTGGCAGGCTCCTGGGCGTGCGGGTAGAGCAGGGCGCCCGTCTCATTCCTGACAAAGCCCTGCTAAAAAGACTACGCCGGGCCTTCGCTGCCGACCTCATCCGCAATGCCTGCACGGATTGCGAATGGAGCGAACTCTGTAGCACGGTTGCCCATAATCATTTCAGGAATACGCTGGTGGCACCTTGCTAGGCTTCCAGCGGAAAGAGTTTCAGGAATTGCCGCTCGCCTTCGGGTGAAAAGATCACCGAGCGGCTTTCCGGTATTCGCCGCGCCCAACCCTTTTCCATGAAATTTGCAAGCAGCGCCTTGCCAAGGCTTCCGGCGAGATGGGCGCGACGTTCACTCCAGTCGAGACAGGAGCGGCAGAGCGGCCGGCGCGAGGATTTGAGGCTGCCGACATCGATGCCGATGCATTGCAGATCGCTCTCGCCCTTGGCCGTCACTGCGAGCCCGTCGCCGATGGCATCGATCGATCCCGATGCCACCAGACTGTCCAGCATGCGCACGCCAAAATCGCCGGCGAGATGGTCATAGCAGATGCGCGCCTTGCGCAGCGCCGGATCCTTAGGGCCGGGCTGGTGGCGCAGATGTCCTCGGCTCGCTGCAAGGCCCATCATGCTTTCGATCAGCCGGGCCACGGCCTCGTCGGCGAGCGTGAAATAGCGGTGCCGTCCCTGCTTGCGCTGAGCCAGCAACCCGCCGGTTTCGAGCTTTGAGAGATGAGTGCTGGCTGTCTGCAGCGTGATGCCGCCGGCTGCCGCAAGTTCGGTTGCCGTCAGCGCACGACCGCCGGTCAGCGCCGCCAGCATGTTGGCGCGCGCCGGATCGCCGATGAGTGCGCCGATCTGCGCAATGTCGGGTCCTTCTTTCATACTTCGATCGTAACCGAAGCATTCTCGTACGGCAATGTGCGAAAACTCCTCTCACACGAAAGGAGAAAACCGATGATCACCTGCTTCATCCGCTACGAGATCGACCCCTTCCGCAAGGATGCCTTCGCCGAATATGCCCGCAACTGGGGACAGGCGATCCCGAGAAACGGCGCCGACCTTATCGGCTATTACGGCCCGCATGAGGGCTCGGCAACGGTCGCCTACGGTGTCTACAACATCGAAGGCCTCGCAGCCTACGAGGCCTATCGCGCGCGGCTTGCTGCCGATCCGCTCGGCCGGGAAAACTACGAATTCGCGCGTCGCGAACGCTTCATCCTGAAGGAGGACCGCATCTTCTTGAAGAATGTTTCGGCGCCTCATGCGAAGCTGGTGCTGCCATGATCGCCGTCATCTTCGAAGTTATCCCCTATGTCGGCGAGCGCCATCGATATCTGGACCTTGCCGGTGAGCTCAGATCCGAGCTCGAAAAGATTGATGGTTTCATTTCAATCGAGCGTTTCGAGAGCCTGAGGATGCGCGGCAAGATCCTCTCGCTTTCCTTCTTCCGGGATGAGGAGGCGGTGCGCGAGTGGCGCAATCTCGAAGTCCATCGGGCGGCCCAGAAGGCCGGCCGCAACGGCATTTTTGCCGATTACCGGCTGCGCATCGGCCACGTCGTCAGGGACTATGGAATGGTCGAGCGCGCCGAGGCGCCTGAGGACAGCAGGCAGGTCCACATGCCCTCGGCGGCGGAGTGAAATCGGGGCGGGCGCAACGAGGTGTCCGCCTTTTTCTTGTAGGTAAACCGGAATATTTTCCCGAAACGGGTCGGTGCTTCAGGCTTTGGTAACCAACTTGCGTAACCATAACGGACAGTTAAGCGTAAAGCGTATGAGTGAGTATCCACATGGCGTCTGTATTTCCGCTTGCCGACCTCAAGACTTCCGTAAAGCCGGGTTCTTGGGTCGACACGATCATCAAGGGTGATTGCGTTGCAGCCCTTGAGGCTCTTCCGAGCCAGTCCGTTGACGTCATCTTCGCGGATCCGCCCTACAATCTCCAGCTCGGCGGCACTCTGCACCGGCCGGACCAGTCGCTGGTCGACGCCGTCGATGACGAGTGGGACCAGTTCGCCTCCTTCGAGGCCTATGACGCCTTCACCCGTGCCTGGCTGCTTGCCTGCCGCCGCGTGCTGAAACCATCAGGCACGATCTGGGTCATCGGCTCCTATCACAACATCTTCCGCGTCGGCGCCACGCTGCAGGATCTAAACTTCTGGATCCTGAACGATATCGTCTGGCGCAAGACCAATCCGATGCCGAATTTCAAGGGCCGCCGTTTCCAGAACGCCCATGAGACAATGATCTGGGCCAGCCCGAACGCCAAGGCCAAGGGCTATACCTTCAACTATGATGCCATGAAGGCCGCCAATGACGACGTGCAGATGCGCTCCGACTGGCTCTTCCCGATTTGCAGCGGCAACGAACGCCTGAAGGGCGAGGACGGCAAGAAAGCCCATCCGACGCAGAAGCCGGAAGCGCTGCTCGCCCGCGTCATCATGGCCTCGTCCAAGCCTGGCGATATCATCCTTGATCCCTTCTTCGGTTCGGGAACGACCGGCGCCGTCGCCAAGCGTCTTGGCCGCCACTTCGTCGGCATCGAACGCGAGCAGGACTATATCGATGCGGCCTCTGCCCGCATCGCCGCCGTCGAGCCGCTCGGCAAGGCGGAACTGACTGTGATGACCGGCAAGAAGGCCGAAGTGCGCGTGGCCTTCAATGTGCTGGTCGAAAGCGGCCTTATCAGGCCTGGCCAGGTGCTGACCGATGCCAAGCGGCGCTACAGCGCCGTGGTGCGCGCCGACGGCACGGTCGCTTCGGCCGGCGAGGCCGGCTCCATTCATCGCCTCGGCGCAAAAGTGCAGGGCCTTGATGCATGCAACGGATGGACCTTCTGGCACTTCGACGACGGGCAATCCCTGCGCCCGATCGACGAATTGCGGTCCGTCATCCGCAGTGACCTTGCAAAGGTGGGTTGAGCAACATTCTTGCAAGGACAGGACCAGGCCTCTTCCGGTTTGTACCTCCAGTTACGGAAGACGCATAAAGAAAGCCCGGGACCGAAAGGCCCCGGGCTTCTTACTATTAAAGCTAAGATCTGCGTCAGAATTCCTGGTAGTCGGTTACATCGACGCGCGTAACCTTGCCGTCCTCGTTGAAAGTGATCGTTTCCTCGCCTTCGCGGATCAGCGGCTTGCCGGTCTTGCTATGGGTTGCGCGAACAGACCACACGGCACGGCCGGAGAGCGGCGTCAGCGTCTCGACCACAGAATTCTCCGCCGTCTGGTCCGGGTAGTCGTCGAAGTAGCGGCGGAATGCGGCCATGATCTCGGCGCGGCCGGCAAGGCTGCCGATGCCGTTGGAGACATAAGTCGCATCCTCGGCAAACCAGTTCTCGATTTCAGGAAAATCGAGATCGTTGATCGCGGTGTGGAAACGGTCGATGGCTGCTGCAGGGTCGAAGCTCATGGCTCAGGCCTTCAGTCCATAGGTGGCGAGATCGGCGCGCAGCTTGTCGGCGCCGGTAAAGAGCACGGCATTCCAGCCGGCAGCCTTCGCACCCTCGATATTGACAGGCGCGTCGTCGATGAAGATCGTCGCGGCCGGATCGAGGCCGAAGCTCCTGGTATGCGTTTCGTAGATCGCGATATCCGGCTTGATGAGGCCGACATCGCCGGAAACGGTCACGCCGCGCGGCTTCTTGAGAAAGGCGAAGCGTTCCTGTGCCTCGCGGAACGTGTCGGAGGCGAAGTTCGTCAGCATCGTCACATCCCGGCCCTCGTTGATGAAGCCTTCCATGATCGCGACGCTGTCCTCATAGGCATGTGGTATCATCTCCTGCCAATTCTTGCGGAAGGCGCGGATATGCTCTTCGCGGGTCGGATGCTGCTCGATCAGCAACGCCTCGGCATCGGCCCAGGTGCGGCCGCGGTCCTGTTCGATGTTCCAGTCGTGCGTGCAGACGTTGGCGAAAAACCAGTTGCGCTCGGCCTCATCGGGAATGAGGCGGCTGAAAGGAATTTGCGGATCGTAATGAATAAGAACTTTGCCAATATCGAAAACGATATGCTTGATGTCGTTTGCCATAATCATCCCTTGGCTGTTTTGAACGCGAGAGGAATAGCCGCTGTGATCGCCTTTTTCATGATAGTCGGCAGCGCCTGAGCTTCAAGATTTATAACCGGCTCCCACCAGCCGTCATCGATTTGAAGGCGATTGGCAATCGCGACGCGGAAGATCGAAAGCCTGAGCTCGAAATGGGTGAAGACGTGGGTGACGCTGCCGGCGCTCTCCCAGTCAGCCTTGAAGGGTGCCGCTTCGGCTGACGTCTCGCCGTCCTGCCGCGCGGTCCATGCTGTCGTCGGAATTTCCGTCATGCCGCCGAGCAGGCCGCTTTCGATCCGCCGCCGAAGCAGGATATCGCCATCGGAGGTGACCGCCACGAAGGCGGCGCCGCGCCGGACCGGCTTTTCCTTCTTGGCGGCCTTGACTGGAAACTGCTCGGGATCATGCAGCCTGAGCGCCTCGCACGATACATTGAAGGGACAGAGCGAACAGGCCGGTCGCTTCGGCGTGCAGATGGTGGCGCCGAGATCCATCATCGCCTGGGCGAAATCGCCGGGCCGATCGGCCGGCGTCAGCAGCGCCACCTTCTGGCGCATCAGCGGCTTGCCGGCTGGAAGCGGCGTCGCGATGGCATAGAGCCGCGAGATCACCCGCTCCACATTGCCGTCCATCACGGCCGCCTGCCGGTTGAAGGCAATCGCTGCCACCGCAGCCGCGGTATAGTCGCCGATGCCGGGCAGGGCTTTCAAGCCCTCTTCGGTGTCGGGAAAGATGCCGCCATGCTGGCTCGCAACGGCTTCGGCACATTTCTTCAGATTGCGCGCTCGAGCATAATAACCGAGCCCCGCCCAGGCGGCCATCACCGCTTCAACAGGCGCATCGGCGAGATCCGTCACCGACGGCCATTTCGCCAGGAAATTGGCGAAGTAGGGTTTTACCGCCTGCACCGTCGTCTGCTGCAGCATCACCTCGGACAGCCACACGTGATAGGGATCGGCCTTGACGCCACGCCCGGCCATCGGCGGCGAAACCCGCCAGGGCAGGTCGCGATGATGACGGTCGTACCATTCGAGGAGAGGGAGGGCGGTCGGCGCGTCCGGTGTGCGTATCGTCATTATTTGCCGCGATCGGGGGAAGTGCTCTATACTTGGCGAAGCAATGCGGCGTGATCAAGCCGATGGCCTCGAATGGCTATCGCTTACCAAGGTTTCGATGAGTTATCCACGCAAAGATGGGAAGCAGATTTCCGAGCTGACGAACGGCATCATCGATCCCGTTCTCGCTCGCCGTGCCGGCATCAATAGCGCGCTTCTCGGCTCCTGGGACGAAATTGCTGGCGAGGACTTTGCCGATTGCACTCGGCCGGAAAAAATCGCCTGGGCCCGCGGCGGCGATGACGGCAGCTTCCGCCCCGGCGTGCTGACCGTTGCCTGCGAAGGCGCGCGCGCGCTTTTTCTGACCCACGCGCAAGGCGAACTCATCCAGCGCATCAACAGCTTCTTCGGCTTTGCCGCCGTTCACCAGCTCCGCATCGTCCAGAAGCCGGTCTACCAGCCGGTCAAACGCTCTCGCACGCCCCCGCCTCTGAAGGGCGAAGCCGCCCGCAAGCTCGAAGGCATGATGCAGGGCATAGAGGACGACAAATTGCGCCAGGCGATCGCTCGCCTGGGTACGGCAGTATTGGGTAAAAAGCCGAAATAACCTTCGCCGTCCTGTTGGCAGCATCCTGATCGCCTACCGCTTGCGGAACGGCGAGATACAAATAATCCGTCTCTTTTATGCAGGGCGAAACACTGCTTCTGCATTCCGGCAATGATTGATTTGTTCATTGATCTGCGGTTTCGTCTCGCGCAGGTCACAATTCTTTGAAGAAAGTTGGCGAAGCGTGCCTTGTTCGCGGCTTCTGGCCGTTATATCGCACAACTAGCTGCCACACTTGTTTATGGGGAACCCATGCGCATCTCTGAAATGCAACTGACGAAACGCCAGCTTCTGGGCGGTGTCGCTGCCGCAACCGCATCTATCGCGGTATACGGCACGGCGCAGGCGCAGGCAGCCGTCGAAATCCCAAAGCCGGATGGCGATGTCGACATGGCCAAGGTCATGACCCCTGGCGCGCTGCCGGAAATGGCGCTCGGCAAGACAGATGCCCCGGTCAAGATCGTCGAATATATGTCGATGACCTGCCCGCACTGCGCCCACTTCCACAACACCACCTTCGATACGATCAAACAGAAATACGTCGACACCGGCAAAGTCGAATTCGTCCTGCGCGAATTCCCCTTCGATCCGCGCGCTGCCGCCGCCTTCATGCTCGCCCGCTGCAACCCGCAGAAGCCTGAAGAGCTCGCAACGCCCGAGCAATATTTCCCGATGGTCGCCATGCTCTTCAAGCAGCAGCAAGTCTGGGCTGCCGCCGATGACGGCCGCGCCGCGCTGCTGCAAATGTCGAAGCTTGCCGGATTTACTGAGGATAGCTTCACGAAGTGCTTGACGAACCAGAAACTGCTGGATGAAGTGAATGCCACGCGGGAACGCGGTTCCAAGGACTTCGGCGTCAATGCCACGCCGACGTTCCTCATCAATGGCAAGCGCTACTCTGGAGACATGCCGGTTGACACCATGTCGGCCCTCATCGACAGTCTGCTCTGATCCGTACCGTTTTGTGAAGGCGGGCGACGGCGAAAGCCGTGCGCCCGTTTTTTGTTTTGTGCAGCGTGAGGCTGCGGCATGAAGTTCAACAAGCTCCGCCTTGTCGGCTTCAAATCCTTCGTGGAGCCGACCGAATTCTTCATCGAGCGCGGGCTGACGGGCGTGGTCGGGCCGAACGGTTGCGGCAAGTCCAATCTCGTGGAAGCCCTGCGCTGGGTCATGGGCGAGAATTCCTACAAGAATATGCGCGCGTCCGGCATGGACGACGTGATCTTTTCCGGCTCGGGAAACCGCCCGGCGCGGAACACTGCCGAAGTCGCGCTCTATCTCGACAATGGCGAGCGTACCGCACCTGCCGCCTTCAACGACAGCGATGAAATCCAGGTCACCCGCCGCATCGAGCGCGAGCAGGGATCGATCTATCGCATCAACGGCAAGGAAAGCCGCGCCAAGGATGTGCAGCTGCTCTTTGCCGATGCCTCCACCGGCGCCCGCTCTCCTTCCATGGTCGGGCAGGGGCGCATCGGCGAGCTGATCGCCGCAAAACCGCAGGCCCGCCGCCAGTTGCTGGAAGAAGCCGCCGGCATTTCCGGCCTGCACTCCCGCCGCCACGAGGCCGAACTTCGCCTGCGTGCCGCCGAAAGCAATCTGGAGCGGCTGGATGACGTCACCTCGCAGCTTGAAAGCCAGATCGAGAGCCTGAAACGCCAGGCCCGCCAGGCAAACCGTTTCAAGACGCTCTCTGCCGATATCCGCGCCCGCGAGGCGATGCTCTTGCATATCCGCTGGGTGCAGGCGAAAGAGGCCGAAGCCGAGGCCGACAGCGCGCTCAACCAGGCAACCGTCGCTGTCGCCGAGAAGGCGCAGATCCAGATGGATGCGGCAAAGAACCAGGGCATCGCCGCCCTGAAGCTGCCCGAACTGCGCGAAGGCGAGGCGAGAGCGGCTGCCGCACTCCAGCGCCTGCAGATCGCCCGCAGCCAGCTCGAAGAGGATGCCAACCGCATCCTGCGGCGCCGCGATGAACTCACTCGCCGCCTGGCCCAACTTGCCGAAGACATCAGGCGCGAGGAGCGGCTTGTCGCCGACAACGCCACGATCCTGGCAAGACTCGACGCCGAAGAGGCCGATATTGCTGAAATTCTGGCCGATTCCGGCCGTTATGCCGAAGAGACGCAGCAGGCTTTCGAAGAGGCGGCCGCCAAACTCGCCGACAGTGAGCGTATCTTCACCACCCTGACTGCAGAGCGCGCTGAAGCTGCTGCCGGACGCAATCAGCTGGAACGCGCCATTCGCGACCTCGCTGATCGCAAGCTGCGGCTCGAACGCCAGATGGACGATGCTAATCGCGAACTCGCCGGCATCGAGCAGAAGATGGCAACGCTGCCCGACCCGGACGAGAAGCGGGCCGTGGTCGAGGCAGGCGAAGTCGCCCTGGCCGAGGCCGAGACGACAATCCAGTCCGTCGAGCAGGCGCTTGCCAGGGCGCGCGAGACCGAAGCGCTTTCCCGTACTCCCGTTGAGCAGGCACGCAGCAAGCTCAACGCGCTGGAAACGGAGGCCCGTACCATCCAGCGCATGCTGGCAGGTGCTGCGGCAGGCGAATTTCCGCCGGTTGCCGAAGAGCTGAAGGTCGATCGCGGTTTCGAGACGGCGCTCGGTGCCGCACTCGGAGACGATCTCGAATCCCCGCTCGATCCGAATGCGCCTGCCCACTGGTCGGAAAACGGCGATGGCTCTGGTGATCCAGCGCTTCCCGCTGGCGCTGAGCCCCTGCTGAACCATGTCCGCGCACCCGCGGCGCTGATCCGCCGCCTGCGCCAGATCGGTCTGGTGGCTGATGCCGACGCGCCGCGTCTGGTGAAGGAACTCAAAGCCGGCCAGCGCCTGGTGACCAAGGACGGCGCCGTCTATCGCTGGGATGGCCACGTCGCCGGTGCGGACGCGCCGAGTGCTGCAGCCTTGCGCCTTGCCCAGAAGAACCGCCTTGCCGAGCTGGAAGGCGAGGCGGAGCTTGCCCGCGACGTTCTGGCCGAGGCTGAGGAGCGTCTTGCCGCCGCCGCCGATACCATTCGCGAGGAGGAGCGCAGGCTCACCGGAGCCCGCGATATGAGCCGCTTGTCCGCCCGCCATCTGGCCGAGGCGCGAGATGCGCTTGCCGCTGCCGAGCGCGCCTCCGGTGATCTCATCCGCCGCCGCGATGTCATTGCCGAAGCCGTCAGCCAGTTGCAGGCGCAGCTCGAGGATGTTGCCGTTCAGGAAGAAAATGCCCATATCGAACTGGAGGATGCGCCGGACTTGACCGCGCTCGACGAACGGCTGCGCTTCCAGCAGGCCGAGGTCGCGACGGATCGCGGCGCCCTTGCTGAAGCCCGCGCCCGCCACGAGAGCCTGAACCGTGAGAACGACGCCCGCCAGCGCCGCATCCTCGCCGTCGGCCAGGAGCGCGAGACCTGGCGCCAGCGCGCTGCAAGTGCTGAGGATCACATCGCCACGCTGCGTGAGCGCGAGGAGGAGGCCCGCGAGGAGGCCGCCGAGCTTGAAATGGCGCCTGATGAATTCGACGACAAGCGCCGCGCCTTGCTGACGGAGCTGCAGAAGGCCGAGGAAGCCCGCCGGGGCGCTGCCGATCTCTTGGCGCAGGCCGAACTTCTGCAGCGGGACGCGGACCATAAGGCAGCGACGGCGCTCTCCGAACTTGCCGAAAGCCGCGAGCGCCGCGGCCGCGCCGAGGAGCGCCTGGTCTCCGCACGCGAGAAACGCCAGGAGAGCGAACAGCGCATTCGTGAGACACTGAACGTGCAGCCCCATGAGGCGATGCGCCTTGCCGACCGGCCGGGACTGCAGACGCTGCCGGATCCGCGCGAGGTTGAACGCGAGGTGGAGCGGCTGCGGATCGAGCGCGAACGTTTGGGCGCCGTCAACCTGCGCGCCGACGAGGAGCAGAAGGAACTCAGCGAGAAGCTGGAAGCGCTTATCAAGGAACGTGACGACGTCATCGATGCCATCCGCAAGCTGCGCGGCGCGATCCAGAGCCTGAATCGCGAAGGCCGTGAGCGCCTGATCGCCGCCTTCGATGTCGTCAACGCCCAATTCCAGCGCCTCTTCACCCACCTCTTCGGCGGTGGCACAGCGGAATTGCAACTGATCGAATCCGACGATCCGCTGGAAGCTGGTCTCGAAATTCTTGCCCGCCCGCCCGGCAAGAAGCCACAGACCATGACGCTGCTCTCGGGCGGCGAGCAGGCGCTGACGGCAATGGCTTTGATCTTCGCCGTCTTCCTCACCAATCCTGCGCCGATCTGCGTGCTGGACGAGGTGGACGCACCGCTCGATGACCACAATGTCGAGCGCTACTGCAATCTGATGGACGAGATGGCGGCGTCCACCGAGACCCGATTCGTCATCATTACCCACAACCCCATCACCATGGCGCGCATGAATCGCCTCTTTGGCGTCACGATGGCGGAGCAGGGTGTTTCTCAGCTTGTCTCGGTCGATCTGCAGACGGCAGAGCGTCTCCGTGAGACGGCTTGAGGCCGCATTTTAATTAAAGACCAAAAAAGGTCACCCTGACATCGGGTACGTACCCCATTTGGGTGATGCTCTTTTGCGCGCATTGCATTAGAAGTTGTTTTATCGCAACCGCGCCGTTACGGATAAGTAGCAATCGGTCGTTGTGATCTGTTATATTTGCAATGCTGTCTTCGGGTTGGGGATAGGCCCCGAAGATCACAAGGCATAAGTGGACCCCCCGTCCGGTTTTCCTGGCCGGACGGAAACAAGGCTTTGCGGGACCGTTGTTGCAGTCCCGCAAAGCTTTTTTGTGCGCCTTCGCTGCGTCCCATTAGTTTCAATCGTTTGATCTTGCATCCTGTTAGGGATTTATTGTGCGGCGCAACATTTCGCCGCATTTGTCGATTTTCATTTCAACACCAAGGGATTAAGCTGGTCTCCGAAATGGTGTTGGGGGGAAGATGACCAAGTGGGTCTATACGTTCGGCAACGGGCAGGCTGAAGGCCGGGCGCGAGACAAGGAGATCCTTGGCGGCAAGGGCGCCAATCTTGCCGAAATGTGCAGCCTCGGCCTCCCGGTTCCTCCCGGCCTGACCATTGTCAGCGAAGCTTGCAGCACCTATTACAAGAACGGTCGCAAGATTGATCGGGCACTGAAGGAGCAGGTGCTCGCGGGCATTGCGAGTATCGAGGAGATCACCGGCCGCCGTTTCGGTGCGGGCAACCAGCCTCTTTTGCTTTCCGTGCGCTCAGGTGCCCGTGTTTCCATGCCGGGCATGATGGATACGGTGCTCAACCTCGGCCTGAATGATGAGACGGTGCAGGCGCTCGGCCATGATGCTGGCGACGCACGCTTCGCCTGGGACAGCTATCGCCGCTTCATCCAGATGTATGCCGATGTCGTCATGGGGCTCGGCAATGACCTCTTCGAGGAAATCCTCGAGGACGAGAAGGGGCGCCTCGGCCACGAGTTCGATACCGAACTCAACGCTTCCGAATGGCAGCATGTCGTTTCGCTCTACAAGGTGCTGATCGAGGAAGAGCTGGATGAGGCTTTCCCGCAGGATCCCGCGGTACAACTCTGGGGCGCTGTCGGCGCGGTGTTTTCCAGCTGGATGAGCGCACGCGCCGTTACCTACCGCCAGCTACACAATATTCCGGAAGCCTGGGGCACGGCGGTCAACATCCAGGCGATGGTCTTCGGCAATCTCGGCAATGCCTCGGCCACCGGTGTCGCCTTCACGCGCAATCCCTCGACCGGGCAGAAGCTGCTTTACGGCGAGTTCCTCGTCAATGCGCAGGGTGAAGACGTCGTCGCCGGAATTCGCACGCCGCAAAGCATCACCGAGGAGGGGCGTATAGCCTCAGGCTCCGAAAAGCCCTCGATGGAAAAGCTGATGCCGGAAGCCTTTGCCGAGTTCGGCCGCATCTGCAACGAGCTCGAAGCCCATTACCGCGATATGCAGGACATCGAATTCACTATCGAGCGCGGCAAGCTCTGGATGCTGCAGACACGCTCCGGCAAGCGCTCGACACGGGCAGCCATGAAGATCGCTGTCGACATGGTGGACGAAGGTGTCATTACCGAGGACGAAGCCGTCCTGCGCATCGAGCCATCGACGCTCGATCAGCTCCTGCATCCGACCATCGATCCGCGCGTCAGCCGCCAGGTGATCGGCTCCGGCTTGCCGGCCTCGCCGGGGGCGGCCACCGGCGAGATTGTCTTCACGTCGGAAGAGGCCGTTGAGGCAGAGTCGGAAGGTCGCAAAGTGATCCTGCTGCGCGTCGAGACGAGCCCGGAAGACATTCACGGCATGCATGCCGCAGAAGGTATTCTCACCACGCGCGGCGGCATGACCAGCCACGCCGCCGTCGTTGCTCGCGGCATGGGCATCCCCTGCGTCGTCGGCGCCGGCACCATGCGTATCGACGCCCGCAATGAACGGTTGATAGGCATTGGTGTGACGCTGAAGAGGGGCGATATCATCACCATCGACGGTTCCGCCGGTCAGGTGCTGAAGGGTGAAGTGCCGATGATCCAGCCGGAACTGTCGGGCGATTTCGGCCGCATCATGGGCTGGGCAGACCGCGCCCGCCGCATGACTGTGCGCACCAATGCCGACACGCCGGCCGATGCCCGTGCCGCCCGCTCCTTCGGTGCCGAAGGCATTGGGCTTTGCCGCACCGAGCATATGTTCTTCGAGGGCGAGCGCATCCATGTCATGCGCGAGATGATCCTGGCGGAAGACGAGAAGGGCAGACGCAGCGCGCTCGACAAGCTCCTTCCCATGCAGCGGGGTGATTTCACCGGCCTCTTCACCGTCATGCACGGCCTGCCGGTAACGATCCGTCTGCTCGATCCGCCGCTGCACGAATTCCTGCCGAAGAGTGATGAGGAGATCGCCGAGGTCGCCTATGCCATGGGCATGGAGCCTTCGGCCCTGCGCCAGCGTGTCGACGCACTGCACGAGTTCAATCCCATGCTTGGCCATCGCGGCTGCCGCCTTGCCATCTCCTATCCTGAAATCGTCGAGATGCAGGCGCGTGCCATCTTCGAGGCTGCGATTGCCGCAGCGCAGGAAACGGGGGCGGCCGTCGTTCCCGAAATCATGGTGCCGCTCGTCGGTCTGCGCTCGGAGCTCGATTACGTGAAGGCGAAGATCGATGCCGTGGCACTGGATGTCATGTCGGAAGCCAGGATGCGCATCGACTATCTGGTTGGCACGATGATCGAGCTGCCGCGTGCCGCTTTGCGCGCCCATGTCATTGCCGAGGCAGCCGAATTCTTTTCCTTCGGCACTAACGACCTGACGCAGACCACCTTCGGCATTTCGCGCGACGATGCCTCGGCCTTCATTCCGACCTACCAGCGCAAAGGCATCATCGAGCATGATCCCTTCATATCCTTGGATTTCGATGGAGTAGGGGAGCTGATCCGTATCGCTGCGGAGCGCGGCCGGCGCACGCGAAACGACATGAAGCTCGGCATCTGCGGTGAACATGGCGGCGATCCCGCCTCGATCCATTTCTGTGAGACGATCGGCCTCGACTACGTCTCCTGCTCGCCCTTTCGCGTGCCGATTGCGCGGCTTGCAGCCGCGCAGGCGGTGATTTCAGGCGCTCAGTGACGGTAGCGATAGTAGCGCGGATAAACGTAGGGACCGTTCAGATTATAGGCCATGTCGGCCATAACCCAGTCGCTGTCGTAGCGGGCCTGGGCGCGGCGGTCGAGATCGATGCGCTGCAGGCAGTTGGCAAAGCCGTCCGTTCCGCGCTTGAAGCCGTAGCCGAGGCAGGTCTGTTCGTCACGTGCCCGGCGCTCCTCGGGCGTCAGGGTCTGGCAGGCGACAAGCCCGGCGGCCAGAACGGCGAGAAGCGGCAGAACATATGGGCGCATCGGTCTATTCCTTGAGCATGAATGTCCGACCAAGAAAATCCATCTGCCAGGCGCCGTCAACCTGACTGTGATATCAAGCCGCGCCCGCGGGGTCGCCAATCGGCAGCAGCGCCGGGTCAAGCGGCCGGCCTTCCGGCTTCTTCGTGTCGCTCGGGTCCTGTGCCGGCGCCAGCGGCGGTTTTTCCCGAATGCGGTCAGGAATATCAGGGGTCGGTTGCGGGCCAAGCGGCGCCTTTGTGCCGGGCATCTGAATCGGATCTCTTTTCGGCATGATTCGCCTCCTTCACTGAGGAAGGAACGGCAGGATGCATGCTTGGTTCCACTTTCGTTGCAATGCGTTCCTATGTAAGAGCAAAGACAGCAGCACTGGAAAGAGCACCATGGCGATCCGCGATCGATTCTCGAAGAAACTCACCTGTCCGCAATGTGGCAATAGCGGTTTTGCCGAAGCCTCCGAGATCGACGACGCCAAGCGCAAGAATCCCGACTTCAAGGTGGATCAGCTGCCACGCGGCTTCTTCGTGCAGCGCTCGTCGGTCCATCAGGAAACATTCATGCTGAAATGCGAATGCGGCCGCAAATTTCCTTTCCGCTCGTTGGCGGAGGCTGCAGCAGGCCGCGATTAAAGCATGTCGCGCAAAAGTGTGCAGCGGTTTTGCGATAACGACATGCGTAAAACAAAGAGCTAAGGCGTCGCGAGCGAATCCTAGAGATCGCGACACGCTTTAGAACTCAGATCCGCTCGAGAACCTCGATGAAGGCATCGGCGAAACGCACCAGATGCTCGGTATCCTCGTCGGGCGCCTGCATGCGGATTTCCGTGCCGTTCTGGTCGAGCAGAGCCAGAACCACCCGCATCTTCTTGTCCGATGTCGGGATGCGCAGAACCGCGATCCGCCGGCAATCCTCCACGAGCCCCGCTGCCGGCAGGTCGAAGAGAAATTCGCCACGGCTTTCGGTAGCCGCCTTGCGCACCACCTCGCAGAAGCCGGCTTCGCCATCGGCGTAGCCTTCCAGCGAAAGTTCGAGTTCGAGCAGTTCCAGTGGCAACAGCGGCTCGGCGCGGTCGATGCCGCCAAGCGAGGAAGCCCGCGGCCTTTCCATCGTCTCGGATGAGATCATCTGTCTCTCCTGTTTCGTGGGAAGTGCATGAGACTCCGGTAGAATGGCCTTTTTACGGCATATCAGCAATAGCTTATGGAGATCGTATGCGCTTTGATTTGGCCTTTGAAGTGGATTGCTTCGGCAATGCTCAGACAAGAGTTTCAATTTAAACGAATCTTGCACTAGAAAAGTCGTTGGCAGCGGGTGCATTCGATGCATCGCTGCCGACCAACTGGTAAGTTTGATGGCCATCCGTTTCGATCGTCCCGTTTCCAGCGCTGCCCGCTTTTCGCGGCACTTCGGGGCGTTTGCGCTTGTGCTTTCGGTCGCGGTGCTGATCGCCCATCGCTTCGGTGGGCTGGCGACACCCTATCTCATTCTGGTGCTGCTCGTTTCCGTCGGCTGCGCGATTCTCGCGACCCTGTTGGCTGCTATCGGCCTTCGCAGCCTTTGGATGACCGGTGCCGAAGGCGGGTTGAATGCGCTGGCGGCACTCATTTACGCTGCCTTTCCGCTCGGCATCGGTGCCTTTGCAGCGGAGCGCTATTTCACTCTGCCGGCAATCTATGACGTGACCACGGATACGGCCACCGCACCCGATTGGCTGTCGACGCCGCAGGCAGACCAGATCTGGCTGCCGCGCGATCCCGTCGTCACACCCGCCGACCGCGAAAGGCAGCTTGTCGCCTATCCGGAACTGACGGGCCGCCGCTACGACGGCGCACTCGATCGTGTTCTCGAAGCCGTCAAGAAGGTCGCAAAGCAAAACGGCATCACCATCATCAAAAGCGAAGGCGACACGACGCCCGGCCGCGAACTGGAAAACAAGCCCGTTCCGGCGCAGCCCGAAAGCGGTGTCGCCGATTCGCCCGATATCATTCCTGTGCCGACGCCGCGCCCCTATGAGGACGATGTGGCGAAGCTGATCCGCGGCGCCAATGGCGTGATTCTGCAGGGTACGACGCGCACCTTCATCCTCGGTCTGCGTTTCGACTTCATCATCCGTCTGCGCGAAGAGGCCGAAACCACCTTCGTCGACGTCCGCGTTGCCTCCCGCTATGGCCAGCACGACCTCGGCTTCAGCGCCGAAGAGGCCGAGCAATATCTTGGTGCCCTCGATTCAGAACTTCTGGGGATCGCGGGTGGGTGAGGCCCGGTGCCGCAAAGCGGCAGTAATCGATCCAGTGGATCGATTACAGGGCCGAACGCCCTGAGCCGCGCGAAGGGCCGGGATACGGTGAGGCATACTAAAACCTACGACCCCAGAAACCGCTCCCGCACCTCAGCCGTGGGCACCATGCAACTCTCCCGTCGCCCCGCTATCCTCAGCCTGTTCCGCGCAACTACGCCATAGGCGACATCCGCAATTCGCCGTGGGACGATCCGCAACATTCCTGCCAGAGCCCACGGCATGCCGAGCCCCTCCAGCATACGGATCGTCGCATCGGATTTGTAATAGGCGCGCCCCCTGTCGAGCAGCAGGTTGGTCTCGTAGTCCCGCGTCTCCAGCCCGTAATGCCGATAGAGCGCCTCGCCGAGCGGCGTCTGGGCGACGATGAAGCGGTAGCGTTTTTCCCTATCCCGCTTCAGCAGGAACTGCACCCAGCCGGAGCAGAAGACACATTCGCCATCGAAGAGGATCAGCGGCCTGTCGTCCGCGAAAGCGGGTACGGAAGGGTCGCCGCGATAGCTGTAATCCGAATGCGCGGCCATCCTCAGCCTCCTGCCAATCGATAATGCGCAACGAGGGAAGGCGGCCTGTCGGCTGTTACCTCGCCGCGCTCCATCAGGTCCTCGATATGTGCCAGCACCGAAAGGGCTGCCGCACCATGCAGCCGCTTATCGGTATCGCGGTATATCACCTCGACCATCCTAGGGATGGTGCTGTCCCCCGCCCGGATGCGCTCGATGATAGAACGCTCCCGCAGGCGCCGATGCGTCTTCAGCGCGCGCAGGAAAGGCGCAGGCGACGTCACCGGCCCTCCGTGGCCGGGCAGCAACAGGCTGTCCTCACGGGCGATCAGCTTGTCGAGCGAGGCCATATAGTCGGCCATGGAGCCGTCCGGCGGGGCCACGATCGTCGTTGCCCAGGCCATCACATGGTCGGCCGAAAACAGGATGCCGCTGCCCTCAAGCGCGAAGGCCGCATGATTGGCAGTGTGGCCGGGCGTCAGCACCCCCGTCAGCGCCCAGCCATCGCCCGAAATCGTCTCTCTGTCGCCGATGGCGATGTCGGGCACGAAATCCATATCGGAACTTTCCGCAAAGGGGTTGATCTCGCCCTCGCGCAGCGGCCGCGACGGACGGTGGGGTCCTTCGCCGACCGTCAGCGCTCCCGTTTTTTCCTTCAGCCGTTTTGCGAGCGGCGAGTGGTCCCGATGGGTGTGGCTGACGAAAATATGCGTCACCTGCCGGCCGGAAAGCGCTGCCATCAACGCTTCGAAATGCACCTCATCCTCCGGCCCCGGATCGATAACGGCAACCGATGTGCCGCCGACGATATAGCTGTTCGTGCCGCGGAAGGTGAAAGGGCTCGGATTATTCGCCGTCAGGCGCTGGATGTCAGCTGTGACCGGAACCGCCCGGCCGTAAGCAGGATCGAAGAAAAGATCGAAGTTCGCGCCGGACATGTCTATTTATATTCGATCTCGATGAAGGACATGGGCTGGTCGCCCGCATTGACGACATTGTGCTCGGTGCCGGCCTCGCGGCGATAGGCAGCGCCCTTGGCGATATCCACCCGCCGGCTTCCCTCGGCATCCTCGATCAGGAACTGGCAGTCGGTCATCGGCACGACCACGTAGCCGAACCCATGTGTATGAACGCCGGTATCGGCACCCGGCTCGAAATCCCACTGCGTGATGCGCACGACGGCATCATCGAGGATCAGCGTCGCAAGCGCCGGCGGACGGGCGCGATATTGGCTCAACGGTGTCTCCATTGGCTGTGTCGATGCTTGAAGTCCTACCATGCCGACGTGACAGCGCATACAAATATGACGTCGCAGTGAACTTAGTGATTGTGGCGCAGACAGTCCTTTGCTAATCAGGCCACGTTTTGGCGAAGCGGCATTTGCTTCAGCTCTGGTGGGGCGTAGCCAAGCGGTAAGGCAGCGGTTTTTGGTACCGCCATCCCCTGGTTCGAATCCAGGCGCCCCAGCCACATCTCTCGGACAACCCGTTCACCTGTTCGCTGCCCCTGCGGCAATAGTCAGCACAAGCTCATCTACCTCGCGCGCAAGACGCTCGGGGGGGCAGGCCGACGAAGCCGCCTTCGAGACTGATGCTGACGACGCCGTGAACGGCGCCGAACAGGGTGCGGGCGCGTCACCGAGACCGCGCCGGTCATTTCGATCAACACGCGGATGTACAACAAGTCGGGCACGGTCGGCAAAATCCTGCCGGGCATGGAATGGAAGCTCGAACCGGTCCCTGGCATCGATGAGGGCGGCCGGCTCGTCGTTCGCGGCGCCAATGTCATGGCTGGTTATCTGCGCGCCGAAAATCCCGGTGTGCTCGAACCGCTCGTCGATGGCTGGCACGATACTGGCGACATCGTCACCATTGATGAGGACGGTTTCGTCAAGATCCGTGGCCGCGCCAAGCGCTTTGCAAAGATCGGCGGCGAGATGATATCGCTTGCTGCCGTCGAGACCCTTGCTGCGGAATTATGGCCGGGCGCACTTTCGGTCGTCTCCTCGATCCCGGACGCAAAGAAGGGCGAGCGGCTGGTTCTTTTGACCGATGCGCCGACTGCCACCCGCGCCGAGTTCCTCGCTTTCGCCAAATCGAAGGGTGCCATGGATATGATGGTGCCGGCCGAGGTCAACATCGGCGCGGTGCCGGTGCTCGGATCGGGCAAGGTGGATTTTGTGACGGCGCGCAAAATGGCCGAAACCGCGGCGCAGCCGGAGCAGGCGGCATAAAGCCAGTCTTCGCCGGTTGAACGGCCCAGCGATGATCTCTGAAAATGAAACAGGCGGCTTCTGGCCGCCTGTATCTGTATCTCTGACAGACCGCGTTACTTCTGTTCCGGCGCCAGGAATTCTGCGCAATAGGAAGGGCCGTTCACGCCCGGAATATCGTTCACGGTACGGATGTCGCGGATCGTGTAGTCGGAATTGGTGGTGATTTCGGCCTGGCAGCGCAGGTAGAGCGTGCGGGCGCTCGCAACCTGCTTGCCGCGCTTGCCATCGGCGCCTTCGGCATATTTCGCGGGAACGCGCACCGTCTTGTAGCCGCCCTTCCAGCTGTAGATCGTCGACGAGCCTTCGTCGCGGTCGCTAAGCGGCGGGCCGTAGGCGGCAAAGAATTTGCCGGCCGACTGGCCGACCCAGCGTGCTTCGATCGGATCGCCGGGAGTGGGTATGGTGGTGCATCCGGCAAGCGCAATCGCAAGCGCGGCGGCCCCGGTCATGGTGCGGAATTTCATCGTGTCGTCCCTGATATCTAGCCAGTGGCTGCGAAGCCGCCTTCACGGCGGTTTCGCCTGTCCCGCCAAGCCCTTTAGCGCGTAACCCGGCAAAAGAAAATTGCCTGTTCGGCGCTTGTGAACAATTTGCCGGAGGTGTGGCTTTTTGCTGCATGGCCGGCCGGAAGGTGCTGTCATTAGCCTGTCAAAAAATCAGACGACTTTTTGAATTTTGGCGCTTGCGCAACATGATAGGCCGGTCTATAGAGGCGCCGCTGGTCACGGAGTGTAGCGCAGTCTGGTAGCGCACCACGTTCGGGACGTGGGGGTCGAGTGTTCGAATCACTCCACTCCGACCAGCCGAAAAGCCCGCTTCTGCGGGCTTTTTCTTTTCCGGCTTTGCTGCATGAAAATTCGCGGCAACGATTGCGGCAATGAATAGTCACTTCTTCTTCCTTCGCGGCCAGTGGTGAATGCTGCACCGATATTTGCTTGATGATCGGGATGCTGATGGCCGTAGGTTTTCTCGGGCGTCTAAGGGTCATGTCTAAGTGAGCCCGAAGCTTTCCACTTATCGGCCGCGGCTTGCATTAGCCAGGTGGCGGCCGGGTGCCACAGCGTGTGCCTGACAACGCCTTTCGCATCATCGCCCATCACGACATCCACGAGGTTCCTGAACGCACGTTTCGGATCGGGCGGCTTGCCGTTGTACTCGGGGACATATTTGGCGCCTAGTCGATGCCAGCGGCCAAAGCTGTCGGAGATGAGCGTCAAGAACATCGAGCGGGGCGAGTCCGATCCACGCATCGGCACACTTCAGGCTGTAAAGTACGCCCTCGAAGCTGCCGGCATTATCTTCATCGACTCGAACGGCAACGGCCCCGGCGTTCAACTTCGCCACCCGGCTTGACCGCTTCATCTTCAATAGCTGCAGGACAGCGCGTTGGTCGGCCTGAAGCCCTGGCTACAGGCAGGATTCACGGAAGTCCTGGGCTGATACTGGAAATCGGCACGATTTGAGGTTTGGTGCGTCGTGCACGCTGAGGCCAGAGTGGTCAGCCCGATCAACGTAACGCCTATTATCAGTGTCCGAATTCTGCTCATCATGGTCACCTTCCCGTGGCAAAGCGCCTGGACGCAAAATGTCGCTCCCTCAGACGGATGCGAGAGCCATCACGAACACTTGACCGCTCTATTTCGCTTCAATCACTTCTAACAGCGGCCCACCAACCCGCACGTCACCACACTGAGGAGACATGGAAAAATATGCTTTCGGCGTTCGCGCCGGCGGCAAAAGCCTCAACGTGTTTTGATAAGAGATTTTAGATGACTACTGAGCCACGCCTCTTTGGTCGCAAGGAAGCCGCTGAGTATTGCGATATCGCCCAAGGTACTTTTTCGCTCTGGGTTGCCATCCACAGGATGCTCCGGCGGGAATAGGCAACCCGAACGCCACCCCTTTGCCGGCACGGATCTGCCCCGCGTATCAAGAAATGACGATCGCTCGCGCGATAGCCGACGCAACTTTGGTGTGTATTTAGAAAATTCTAACTTGCTAATGCGTGTTGGGTGCGCATAATCCCCTTGGGGAGGAACGGGGATGATCAGCAGCGCTGAAATAATCGAAATGTATTCGGACTATTATACTGACGGCGAAGTCGCTGAGAAACGCGCAATCGCCGCGAAGCAGTCCGCTGGACACATCAAGCAAGTTGCAGCAGATCAGAGCTTCCAATCAATCATCGATATCGGCGCAGGCGAGGGCGCGGTTCTTTCGGAACTTGCCGACAATGGCTTTGCCAATCGTTTCGCGGCAGTGGAGCTATCTCGATCAGGTATAGAGGCCATACGGGCACGCCAGATCGAAGCTCTGGCAGCGGTCGACCAATTCGACGGCTATTCAATCCCACATCCAGACAAGACATTCGACTTGGGTCTGGCAATCCACGTTCTCGAACATGTCGAGCATGAACGGATGTTTCTGCGGGAGGCCAAACGTGTCAGTCGAAACCTCTATGTCGAGTTGCCGCTTGAACTTACCAACGATCTTTCGAAGTCTATCCGAGAATCCGGTCCCTACGGCCATATCAACTTTTATACGCCAGGCTCCTTCGAGAACTTGCTGAAGACGTGTGGCCTTAAGGTCGAGCGTCTAATGGTTTTTGCCCACGACATTCAATACGAACAGTACTTGGCTGGACGGGCAAAGGGATGGCTAAAGTACCAAATTCGCCAAAAACTCCTGAGAATCGCTCCGAAGTTTGCCACGAGGAACATGGTCTATATGGCGGGAGCACTTTGCAAAGCTGATTGATAGAGCGGGTCGAAGCCCGCCCGCCTCAATCGTCCTTCCCGCGGCGATCCCAATAGCCGGCGGTCTGAACGGCCAAGTACAGATTGCTGGTGGCCCAGCTAACGACACGGCTGTTCATGTCGGTCACCACCGATCCGCGGTAGCCCCTGCTGTTCGCGGCCGGCTTTACGCCGTTGTCTAAAATCGCCCAACATAGGGGTCACCGGCATTAGGATCAGCAAGGCCGACTTCACCGGCGCCGGTATTCACCGTAGCCCGACAGGCTCTGTTTCCTCCTCCGCCCACCGATTTGAAATAGCCAAAACGTTAAATTTTAGATGTTGCTAACGAACAAATTGGCGCTAAGCTGGTTTCCTTCGGAGGAGGAAGCATCAATGAAGAAGATGAACAATCGACAAGTTCGAATCCCCGGCCCGAAAGATCAAGATATCACGGAGCACTGCCGAAAATTCGGGATAGGCCCGGCCGAGGAGAAGAAGCTGAAGAAGCTCCTGGGCCATCGGGCGCCACTCCACGAGATCCAGGCGAACGCTTCCACGCCTCAGCCGAAGTGGCGTTAGAGCGAAAGCTTTTTCACCTGAGCTATGAATGTGATGTCGGCGTCAGCCCGCTCTGACACGGCCAAGAGATTTCCCAGATGCTTGAAATAAAAAGCCCCGCCGGTGGCTTTCGGCGGGGTAGATGGGGAAAGCTCTCCGAAAGGTGGCAGGAGAGCTTGGGCATTTCAGCAAGACTGGAAGAATGAGGCGAGGGCACTTTTGCCGGATTCGGTACAGTTCGCTTAAAAACCCATAATTTTTAGTGGGAAAATTTGCGATTTCGGCCTGGCGCCGTTTTTTGGCAGGGGCAGGCACGCCGTCGTAACGGCGAGCCTGCCTTTCTGATGTCGTCAGCCGGCTGGCTGCAGCTTGTCCTGCGTCTTCGTGTTGAAGTCGCTGGCGTCATGGCGTTCGTGGAGCTGGCTGGAGAGCTCGCCGCTGACGCGGTTGACCATGCGGCCGCGCTTGACGGCCGGGCGTTCGCCGATCAGGTCGGCCCAGCGCTTCATGTTCTTGTATTCCTGCACCTGCAGGAATTCGGCGGAATCACCATACATCCAGCCCTTCACGAGGCCGCCATACCAGGGCCAGATCGCCATGTCGGAGATGGTGAACTCGTCGCCGGCGATATATTCGCTTTCGGCCAGGCGCCGGTCGAGCACGTCGAGCTGGCGCTTGGTCTCCATGGCGAAACGGTTGATCGCATATTCGATCTTCGTCGGCGCATAGGCATAGAAATGGCCGAAGCCGCCGCCGAGATAGGGCGCGCTGCCGACCTGCCAGAACAGCCAGGAGAAGCATTCGGCGCGCTTGGCCGGGTCGGTCGGCAGGAAGGCGCCGAATTTTTCCGCGAGATAGGTGAGGATTGCGCCGGATTCGAAGATGCGCACCGGCTTTTCGCCGCTGCGGTCCATCAGTGCCGGGATCTTGGAGTTTGGGTTGACCTCGACGAACCCGCTGCTGAACTGGTCGCCATCGCCGATCCTGATCAGCCAGGCATCATATTCCGCGCCGCTATGACCAAGCGCCAGCAGCTCCTCCAGCATGATCGTCACTTTCACGCCATTCGGTGTTCCAAGTGAATAAAGCTGCAGCGGGTGACGGCCGATCGGCAACTCTTTTTCACGGGTCGGCCCGGCAATCGGGCGGTTGATGCTGGCGAATTGGCCGCCGCTTTCCTTGTCCCAGGTCCAGATCTTGGGGGGCGTGTACTCGGACGAACTGGTCATATGAGCTCCTGACAGAATAACTTCGTGCTTTGCGTGAAAGGCCCAACCCTTAACCTCAATTGGGACCCATGAACATATTGGTAGCAATGAAGTTATTGTCATCGGGGCGGCGGCTTTTTAATTGCCGCCACCAGAGCGTTTTTAAAAGCTGAGCTTGCTCTTCTGCTGTCCCTCGGCATCGAAGTTTTCGGGCGCCAGCCATGCCTCATAGCCGGCCTTCAGCTTCGGCCAATCGCCGTCCGTGATGGCAAACCAGGCGGTATCGCGATTACGGCCCTTCTGCACCATGTGCTGGCGGAAGATGCCTTCGAAGGCGAAGCCGAAACGCTGTGCCGCGCGCTTTGACGGCTCGTTGAGATTGTTGCACTTCCATTCGAAACGCCGGTAGCCGAGCGTGTCGAAGACATAAGCGGCGCAGAGATAGAGCGCTTCGGTCGCCACGCGCTTGCGGGCGATTTCAGGCCCCCAGAGAATATTGCCAATCTCGATCACGCCATTGGCGGTATCGATGCGCATCAGCCCCTGCCGGCCCTCGGCGCGTCCCGTTGCCTTGTCGATGACGGCAAAGAACAGCGGGTCTTCGCTGGCGACGGACCTTTCCAGCCAGGGCGTGAAGGCTGCCATATCGGCCGGTGCTGCTTCGAAGAGATAGCGGAAGCGGTCCTCTGCGCCCGGCTGCTGCGCCGAGCGGAGCAGATCGGCGCCGTGCTTTGCGGCGTCCAGCGGTTCCAGGCGTGTGTAGCGGCCCTCAATCGGGGCGCGGGCGGGGCGGGCAACGCCCTTCCAGTCGGCAAGATCCTTTGTCATATCCATCATTCCATTGAACTGCTGCATTGAACTCCGGCTGCTCTTGCCTTGCTAATGGACTGGAGTAAAAGTCCACTTTTGATCTTTTTGGCAGACCAGTTGACTGATGACATCCGCACCCACATGGCTGAGCCTCGATCGAAACGGCGGCGATCTGACTGGCCAGATCTATCGAAGCCTGCGCGACCGCATCCTGCTCGGCCAGCTTCCGGCCGGCCATAAGCTGCCATCGACCCGTGCCTTTGCGGCTTCGCTCGGTGTTGCACGCTCCACGGCGGTAGAGGCCTATGACCGCCTGAGATCCGAAGGTTATATCGAGGCCTCTGCGGGTACTGCGACGCGGGTTGTCGCACTCGAACGCATGTGGCCGGAACGCCAGAGGGACGATAGCGCTCCCATTGAGGAGGCGAGATCGGATCAGCCTTCCTATCGTGGCCTGTTCCGGCCCGGTGTGACTGACGTATCGGATTTCCCGCATGCAGCCTGGAGCCGCCACCTTGCTTCCTGCAGCCGTTCGCTGCGCAGCCATCATCTCGGCTATGAGAACCCGACCGGTATCCGCGAACTACGCAAAGCCATCCTCGAGCATATCTCGGCGACGCGCGGCGTGGTCGCCGAGCCGGAGCAGGTCATGATCATGCCCTCCACGCGCGCGGCGATCGACATGCTAGCGAGGTCAATGCTGAGCAGGAGCGGGCGCAAGACCGCATGGATGGAAGATCCTGGCTACGCTGCTGCGCGCTTGCTGCTCGGCGATGCCGGCGCCGACATCGTGCCGGTTCCCTGCGACGAGCACGGCATCGACGTTTCCCGGGCGGAAGGCTCGCAGCCGGCGCTGATCTACGTGACGCCATCCCATCAATATCCGACCGGCGCCACGCTCAGCCTGCCGCGCCGGCTGGCGCTGCTGGAGGCAGCGCGCCGTCACGAAAGCCTTATCGTCGAGGATGATTACGACAGCGATTTTCAATATGGCTCGCGACCGATCGCCGCCTTGCAGGGCATCGACAGGGCGGAGGTCGTGGCTTATGTCGGCACCTTCTCGAAGGTGCTGGCGCCCGGCCTGCGTGTCGCCTATGCCGTCGTGCCGCGCTGGCTGGTATCAGAGGCTTCGGAGGCGCTGCATCGCAGGGGCGTTGCCGTCTCCACCCATATCCAGGCGGCACTTGCCGATTTCATCAATGAGGGCCGTCTGCGCGCCTATTTGAGGCGTATGAACCAGCAATATGCCGAGCGCATGGCCCGGACGATCGGGATGCTGGAGAGCCATTTTGGCGGAAGACTTGTCATTTCGGGCGGCAATGGCGGACTGCAGCTTGCTGCCTGGTTTCGCGATGCGACGGTGGATGACCGGGCGGTCGTCGGGAAGGTGAATGCATCAGGCTATGGTCTGATGGCGATGTCGGGTTTCTTTATCGGCAAATCTGCCCCCGGCATCCTCTTTGGTATCTCGCAAGCGGAAGCGGCTGCCGTTCAAAGACTGGCAGCCGATCTGAAGTTGATGCTTGGTTAGAAACAACTGCGCCCGGACCTGGTCCGGGCGCAGCGCTCGCGTGGATGCCCTTCAAGCGGCGGCGAAGGGCACGGCCACGAAGGTTTTGTTGCCGCCGCGTTCGATCAACAGTAGCACCGACTTGCGACCGGACTTGCCGGCATCGGCAACGGCGGTCTTGACGTCGCGGGCATCATGCACCGGCTTGTCGTTGACCGAGACGATCACGTCGCCGGGCTGGATGCCGGCCGCTGCCGCCGACTTGTCCGGGTTGACGTTGGCAACGACTGCGCCGGCAACGCTGTGAGGCAGATTAAGCTGCTGGCGGACATCGGGCGTCAGGTCGGCAAGGCCGATGCCGAGGCTCGGCTGGCCGGCAGCCTGGCCCTGGTCGTCGCTGCTTTCGACGGCAGCCTGCTTCTGGGTGTCTTCATTACCGCCGACGGTGACGTTGAGATCGACCGTCTTGCCGTCACGCCAGACAGTCAGCGTTTCCTTCGCACCTGGGGACAGATCGGCAACGAGGCGCGACAGATCCTTCGGCGTCTTGACGCTTTCGCTGCCGACGGCCGTCACGATGTCGCCGGTCTTCACGCCGGCATGCGCTGCGGGCGCTTCGTTGGAAACGGCAGCAACCAGCGCGCCTTCAGCCTTGGAGAGGCCGACAGCATCGGCGACATCCTGGGTGACCGGCTGGATCTGCACGCCGAGATAGCCGTGATCGATCGAACCGTCCTTCTGCAGCTTGGCGACGATCGTCTTTGCTTCAGACGAAGGAATAGCGAAGCCGACGCCGACGCTGCCGCCGTTCGGCGAGTAGATGGCGGTATTGATGCCGACGACATTACCGTCACGATCGACCAGCGGGCCGCCGGAATTGCCGTGGTTGATCGGTGCATCGATCTGGATGAAGTCGTCATAGGGGCCGCTATGCAGGTCACGGCCGCGGGCCGAGACGATGCCGGCCGTCACCGTCGTGCCGATGCCGAACGGGTTGCCGATGGCAAGGATCTGGTCGCCGAGCTTCAGCTTGTCTGAATCGCCCCAGGCGACGGTCGCAAGCGGATGCGGAGCCTGAACCTTCAGAACCGCGAGGTCGGACTTGGCATCGGCGCCAAGCAGCTTGGCCGGCAGTTCGGTGCCGTCATCGAGTGTGACCTTGATGTCGATGGCATTGTCGATGACGTGGTTATTGGTGACGATCACGCCGTCGGGGCTGATGACGAAGCCGGAGCCGAGCGCCATGGCATGCTGCTGCGGTTGCTGCTGCTGTGGTGCCTGGTGCGGTAGAGGAATACCCTGCTGTTCGAAGAACTGGCGGAACTGCTCGTCCATCGGTGAACTGTCGGCGCTGGCGTTGGTCGCCTTCATCGTGGTGGTGATGGTTACCACGGCCGGCTTGTCGGCATCGACGACGGAAGCAAACGAGCCGTTGGAGGCAAGAATGCCGCCGGTCTCGGCCGGTGCAGCAAGAGCCGCCGAGGAAGAGGAGATGGCGAAGGGCAGGGAGGCCGCGCCGAGAACGATGGCCGCTCCGACAAGTGCTGCGGCCCGATGCTTGCGAAGAATGTTTGACATGGTGGAAGTCCCTTGCGAGAGCGTTGGCATTGAATGGCGTCTTGGTTCCATGCCATGGACCTTGGCGTCGATAAGTATTGCCGCCAGTTTTTACCGTATATTACCTGGATTTCGCCTGTATGATGTGGCGAATACTGTGTTTGGAAAGAACTGGCGCTTGATACCTATATGACCCGTTCTGCGGGATTTACAAATTAAACATTGATCATGTTTTTATTACGGTATCGTAAGACATTACTATAATTTAATCTTGGCTGACCAAGCATTGCCGCAATTCTCTCCGCGCCTGCTGTTGCCCGCACCGCAAGGTGCCAGAATAGTAAAATATATCCCACTTTCCCGTGATCTGCCGGCCTGCCAGCGCGTATTAAATCGAACAATTCGCAACGGTTGTTGATGTTTTTTCGCGGCTTGGTTGAGGCAGAACATTAAAATGTTAGTAGACTCTAAATTAATTTTTCTTCAGAAAGAGAAAGCTGCGAATTGGCGGAGAGCCAGGCTCGCGGCGGCATGCGGGAAGCGATGAGGGATTCAGTGAAGCCGGGGCGGGAAAATAAACGCGGTTCCCATGTAAAGCTGAGTGATGTTGCAAAGAGGGTAGGGGTCAGTCCGATCACAATCTCGCGTGCGCTTCGCAATCCCGAAATCGTCTCTGAAGAGCTGCGAGAGGTCATCCTGCGCACAGTCGACGAGATGGGCTACATCCCCAATCTTGCCGCCCGCGCTCTTGCCGGCCGCCACAGCGGCATCGTCGGCGTCATCACGCCGTCGCTTCATCATCCCTGCTTCACCGGTGTGATGATGGGCATCGAGGAGCGGTTGCGCGCTACGGATCTGCGCGTGCAATATGCCAACACGCTCAACGACGTCGATCAGGAGATCAACCAGTTCAAATCCTTCCTGGCGCAGAAGCCGGCCGGGATCATCCTCGTCAACGCGGAATATTACGACGGCCTTGCGACGCTGATGGATGCGGCCGCTTTTCCGGTCGCCCACGTTGCCGATCTCAGCCAGCCGCCGGAAACGCTGCTTGTCGGCATGTCGCATCATGTCGCCGCCGCCGCCGCCGCCCGGTTCCTTTTGTCGAAAGGGTACAAGCGGATTGGTTTCATTGGCGGGCTCAGCGATATCCGCTCGCGCCGCAGTCGTGCGGGATATGAGGAGGCCATGCGCCGGGCCGGTCTCGACAATCCGTCGCTGACACACGGCGAAGACGGTTCCACCAGCATTGGTCTCGGACGGCGCCTGTTCAGCGAGCTGCTGGAGCGGGTGCAGGATCTCGATGCGATCCTTGCGCAAAATGATGATCTCGCCCTCGGCGCGCTGATCGAATGCAATGAACGCGGTATCAGCGTGCCCGATGATTTCGGTATCTGCGGCTTCAACGATCTGGAATTCGCGCAGTTCACCTCGCCATCTCTGACGACGGTGCATGTTCCGCGTCATGATCTTGGCCGCCGCGTCGCCGATATGCTGCTACGCGCCATCCGCGAAGAGCCGGCAGAGGAGCACAGGGTCGATCTCGGCTTTTCGATCATCGAGCGCGGGTCGACGCGCTCGATGCCGAAGCAATAAAAAGGGGCCGACCGGCCCCTTTTTCTTAGATATCGCTGGCGGCGCTCGACCAGAGCTCGGCCGCTTCCGATGCCGTCATGCGGCGCACCTCCGCTTCGTGGCTACGCTTGGCGAACAACTCGCTTGCCATGATCTGCTCGGCAAGGTCCGCCGGAAGCGACAGGATCACGCGGGCATCATTGCCATGCAGGCCGCTGACATCGGCGCGCTTGCCGGTCACCATGCCGCCGGCGATGGTGTTGTTGGTCTCGGGGTCAATCAGGATGAAGGAGCCGGTGGCGCGGTTCTGCTCGTAGGGATCGAAGATTGCCGCTTCGTCGAAAACGAGACGCACCTTGCCGATGGCGTTCATGTAAAGCCGCTGGGCGGAATTCCATGTGCCGGTCTTGAGCTCCAGCTGGCTGACGGGCTCGACCTGAACACGCTGGCGGCGCGAGCCGCTCTTCAGCCAGTAGCGCTTGCCGGCCTCGATGCCCTCAGGCTGCAGCGCAACGACCTGTGCATCGAAGGAAAGGCCGGTCTGCGGCTGCGAGTCGATCGAAACGATCATGTCGCCGCGTGCGACGTCCACCTGACGGTCGAGAACGAGCGTGATCGCATCACCGGCAACTGCCGCATTACGCACCAGATCGAAGGTGACGATCTTTGTGACATTTGCAACCATGCCCGAGGGCAGGATCATGACGCTGTCGCCTGGCTTCACAGAGCCGCCGGCAACCGTGCCCTGATAGCCGCGGAAGCTTTCGCCCGGACGCGAAACACGCTGAACCGAAAGGCGGAAACCGGTCGTCTGGCCGGAGCGCACGGTTGCATGTTCCAGCGTTTCGACCAGCGTTGGGCCGCTATACCAGGGCATTGCTGCCTGGCCGGAATAGACGACGTTTTCGCCCTTCAGCGCCGACATCGGGATCGCGGTGATCTGCTTGACGCCGAGCGAAAGTGCGAATTCCTTGAACTCGTGGGTGATCTTGTCGAAGCCGGCGCGGTCGTAATTCGTCAGGTCGATCTTGTTGACGGCAAGCACGAACTGTTTGATGCCGAGCAGCGATGCGATCGTCGCGTGGCGGCGCGTCTGCTCGAGAATGCCGGCGCGGGCATCGACCAGCAGCACGGCGAGATCGGCCGTGGATGCGCCAGTCGCCATGTTGCGGGTATACTGCTCGTGGCCGGGCGTGTCGGCAACGATGAAGGAGCGCTTGTCGGTCGAGAAATAGCGATAGGCGACATCGATCGTGATGCCCTGTTCGCGCTCGGCCTGCAGCCCATCGAGCAACAGTGCGAAATCGGGCAGGCCGAGATCGTTCTGCTTGCCGGTGGAATCGCGGCGAAGCGTCGCCGCCTGATCTTCCTTGACTGCCTTTGTGTCCCAGAGCAGGCGGCCGATCAGGGTGGACTTGCCGTCATCGACGCTGCCGCAGGTGATGAGGCGCAACGGGCGCGAGTTGCGCACGGCCTTGAGTGGCTCGGCGGCGGGCACGGCGACGACGTTTGCGGGAACTGCTGCAGTCATCTCAGAAATATCCTTCACGCTTCTTCTTTTCCATGGAGCCGGACTGGTCACGGTCAATGGCGCGGCCCTGGCGCTCGGAAACCGTGGCGATCTCCAGCTCCGCGATGATCTCTTCAAGGGTGGTGGCGGTCGAGCGGATCGCGCCCGTCAGCGGGAAGCAGCCGAGCGTGCGGAAGCGGATGAAGTCTTCCTGCTTCGTTTCGCCGGGCAGCAGTTCTAGGCGCGGATCGGAGGCCGCAATCATCATGCCGTCACGCTCGACATAGGGGCGCTTGGCCGCGAAATAGAGCGGCACGATCGGAATATCCTCGGCTTGGATATAGCGCCAGATGTCGACCTCGGTCCAGTTCGAGAGCGGGAAGACGCGAACGCTTTCACCCTTGCGGATCTGGCCGTTATAGACGTTCCAGAGCTCCGGGCGCTGGTTGCGCGGGTCCCAGCGATGGTCGGGCGTGCGGAAGGAATAGATGCGTTCCTTGGCACGGGAGGCTTCCTCGTCGCGCCGTGCGCCGCCGAAGGCGGCGTCGTACTGGCCGGCATCCAGCGCATTGCGCAGCGCTTCCGTCTTCATGATATCGGTATAGCGGGCCGAGCCATAGGTGAAGGGCGTGATGTTTTCAGCTGCACCGCGCGGATTGATGTGCTCGATGAGATCGAGATCGTACTTCTTCACGATCTCGTCGCGGAAGGTGATCATCTCGGCGAACTTCCAGCCGGTATTCACATGCAGCAGCGGGAAGGGCACGCGGCCGGGATAGAAGGCCTTGCGGGCAAGATGCAGCAGGACGGAGGAATCCTTGCCGATCGAATAGAGCATCACCGGACGCTCGAATTCGGCGGCAACTTCGCGGAAGATGTGGATCGCTTCGTTTTCCAGGGCTTTCAGATGCGGGTCGAGTGGCGGCTTGGCACTCTGCGGATTGTTCAGTTCCGTATCCTGACGGGTATCGGGCATTTCGTACTCCAGACTTCTTATTGCTGCACGGCGATCGCGGTCGCCTCTTCGGCGACATGCAGACCGCATTCGCGCTTCTCATCCTGTTCCCACCACCAACGGCCGGCGCGTTCCGGCTCGCCGGGCTTGATGGCGCGCGTGCAGGGCTCGCAGCCGATCGAGGGATAGCCACGTGCATGCATCGGGTTCACCGGCACGCCATTGTCGGCGACAAAGGCCTTGATCTTCTCGATATCCCAGTCTGCGAGCGGGTTGACCTTCAGAAGGTGGCGTTCGGCGTCATATTCAGCAAAGGGCGTTTCGGCGCGGTTGGCCGACTGGCCGCGGCGCAGGCCGGTGATCCAGATTGTTGCGCCTGCTAGCGCCCGCGCAAGCGGCTTCAGCTTGCGCACGCCACAACAGGCATGTCTGGCTTCGACGCTCTCATAGAAACCGTTTATGCCGTATTTCGCCGCGTAAGCGTCGATATCGGCCTGCTCCGGTTCATAGCGGGTGATGTGAATGTCGTACTGGCTCTCGGTCTCGTCGATTAGCGCGAGCGTTTCGGGGAAAAGCCGCCCTGTCTGCAGCGTGACAACGTCGATCGGCAGGCGATGCGTGCCGATCTCGGCGGTGATGACCTGGTCCTCGATGCCGAGCGAGGTGGTGAAGACCACACGCCCGCCAAGGCCGGCGACGAACGAAAGCCGGCCGGCGAGGTCGAGACCCGAAAGCTTGTCAGCCAAAGCCTCGGCTTCTTCGATCGGATTGATAACAGTCATGGGGGATCCTGTCCTTGATATTGGCCGGAGTATTACAGCTGAAGGACGGATCGGACAGAAAAAGGGATTTCGAAAGGACTGCTTAGCGGAGCAAATATCTCTCCCATCCTGCCGCAATGCAGAAAAGCAGCCGCAGGCGCAGAAGTGGCGCCTCGAACTTAATGTCTATAGAAATAGTAGTGTTACACGGCGCCTGTCAATTGGAAATCTGAATTGATGGCGGCGATGATGAAAATTGTCCTCTTTTGACATAGATTATCAGCTGTTGGCCGAGGGTGAAAAACAGGGCCAAAATACTTGTCTCTCAAGGCTTTTCCGGCTTGTTCAAATTCCGTTCATGCTGGCCGTGCAATAGAGGCAATTAGCTTTTTTGGCGATGTCGGGATTCGACACCGCTCTGTGTGTGTCGACGGTCCGAGATGATTACGCAAAAGGCAAAATATGCGCTGCGGGCGCTGACGGTTCTGGCGGAAGCTGCGGCCGACGAACCCGTCATGATTTCCGACATTGCCGTGCAGCAAAAGATCCCGAAGAAGTTTCTGGAACAGATCCTGCTCGACCTCAAACATCACGGCATCGTCGTCAGCCGCCGCGGCAAGCAGGGCGGCTATCTGCTGCTGAAGCCTGCCCACAGCATCACCTTCGGCGAGATCCTGCGCATCATCGATGGCCCGATCGCACCACTACCCTGCCTGTCGATCACCGCCTACCGCAAGTGCGATGATTGCGACGGCGAGCAGACTTGCCAAATTCGCCACGTCTTCGCCAAGGTAGCGGACGCCACCCGCAAGGTCCTGTTCTCCACGACGATTGCCGATGCCGTCGGCACCAAGCGTGGCGCGGAAGTCACCCGTCTGCTTGCCTGATCCCCTCTCGCCGGCCTTCAAGATTCGGTGAGTGACCTTTCCATCTGCCTGACATGTTCCACCTGCCCATGCATTCGGGTAGGGAGAAACATCATGTTTGCACTTTCGGGAAAGAGAGCGCTGGCAGCTGTCCTGCTGTCGGCTACAGTCGCAACCAGTGCTGCGGCCCATCACGGTTGGTCATGGGCGGAAGCCGACCAGATCGAGCTTCGCGGCACCATCCAGCAGATCTCGATGGGCGGGCCGCATCCGACGCTCGATGTCGCAACCGTCGATGACGGTGTCTGGCGCGTCGAGCTCGGCAATCCGCGCCAGACGGAACGCGCAGGTTTCGTGGAAGGTGTCGCAAAGCCGGGCGATCAGGTCATAGCGCTCGGAAACCGGTCGCAGGACCGCACCGAGAAGCGGCTGAAGGCGGTGCGCATCACCATTGGTGAAAAGCGCTACGATATTTATCCGGAACGCATCCAGACGAACTGATGTCGTCATGGAGCTTCTCGAATGGCTGGCTGCCACTACGCTCGCGGTCGAGCTTCGGCGCTCCGCGACGCTCTACATGTTCGTCAATGCTGCCCATATCCTGGCGATCGGTCTTCTGGTCGGCGCCATCTTGCCGCTTGATCTCAGGCTCGCCGGCTTTTTTGGTAAGGTTCCGGTGGAGGTCGTTGCGCCATTCCTGTCCCGTTCGGCCGGTGTCGGCCTCGCCCTGGCTTTGCTCACCGGCTTCTGCCTCTTCAGCGTCCGCCCGGGCGAATATGCCGCCAATCCCGCCTTCCTTGCCAAGCTCGGACTGATCGCTTTCGGCATCCTCAATGTGCTCCTGGTTCATGCTGGGCAGGGATGGCAAACCGCAATCACGATCGGCACCATCCATCCCGCCATACGGCTCTCCGCAGCTCTTTCTGCGATGATATGGATCGCAGCCGTTGTGACCGGCAGGTGGATCGGTTTTCTCTGACGTGATCGTCCTGATGTCGCTCAGCTGCGCCGTCGGCGGGCAGCCCCTGCCGGAACGGCGCCGACGAGCATCCGCCGTTTCTTGTGACCAGGCAGATCGACAAATGGCGTCAACCATTCCGTCAGGCAGCATCCCAATCCATGGCCCGTCCTCCTTAGAGGACATGCCTTCCCACCTGTTGGTTGATTAACCCTCGATCCGCCAAAGTAGCGCTAGTCTCAGTTAGGCATGCATGACTCATTCGCCAAAGAGTGCAAGACGCGGGACTCAGTGTCCATTCGCACACTGACGATCGTCGGTCGAAAGTTGCGTCGGTACCTGCGCATGGCATCTGGCGAAAAAACTGAGAGCTGCCAGCCAGTCATATTGTAACCTGCAAGCGTTTAATTCAATTTTTATCGTTTTCGCGCAAGCTCATAATATCTTTGAACGCAACGGGTTGCGGGTAGGCAATTCGGTTGCTGCAGGAAGCATTTGTTGAGCTTCGACGAAGCATAATTCGGGCCGTGATTGCTGTCTTTTTGGGGTAGTTAAAGTGAAAATTTCGATCAAGCACACTTTGGTTCTAGCCTTTGTGGGATTAAGTCTTGCAGTCATTGGACTTGTCGGCAGCATGCTGCAGCAGGAAGTTCGCGTCTATCAGAATTCCACACGGCTTTCGGAGCTCGCTCAGCTCGACGCGAGGCTGTTCGATGCACTGCTCGGATTGCGCGGCGAGCGCGGCGCTATTTCGTCGGCCATCAAACTCGAGCCCTCTGAAACGCAATCCAGCCTGGTCAACCTCGAAGCGGGGCGAAAGAGTGTCGATCCCGCGTTTGCAGCGATCAAAGACTTGAATGACGACAGCGGTTCGACCGCGCTGCGGACCTCGCTTTCCCCTGTCCTTCAGGGGTACAGTCAATGGATGTCCTTCCGTCAGCAGATCGACGCGGCTCTGAAAATGCCGGTCGCCAATCGTGACCCCGCCTTGGCCGCGCAGGTTCTGCCACTGGCGGATAAGATGCTGGGCGACCTCGAAAAGGCCGCCAACGACGTCGAGGCTGCCATCAATGCGCGCGAGCCCGGAATGATGATGTTCACGCAGCTTCGCTCGCTTGCATGGTCGGCCCGCACAAATGCCGGATCGGCAAACTCGACATTTGTGGGTGCGATTATCGCCAAAGAAGCTTTGCCCGCCGGCAAGCTTGCGGAAATCGCTCTCCTGGATGCGAAGGTCAATTTTGCATGGAGTGTCATCACGCAGATAGTACGCAGCCCGGCAACGCCTGCGCGGCTCGTGAAATTGTACGACACCGCGCAGACGACCTACTTTGCCGGACCCTTTGCGGATCAGCGGGTAGCAGCGATCAAATCTTTCCAGGCCGGTCAGCCGATGAACATCGCTGTCGACGAATGGCGCAAACCTGCAGGCCCGGCGCAGGCTTCGCTCGCTGACATCGCAGCAGCGGCGCTGACGGAGATGACGAACGCAACGTCTGAAAATGTTTCCGCCGCAACGCAGTCGATCATTATTTATAGTGTCGCTACACTCCTTACATTTGCTCTGTCGATCGCCGGAATCATGATGGTAGTTTTCCGTGTCGCCAATCCGATCAGCATGCTGACGGCGGTCATGCGCAAGCTGGCAAGCGGGGACCTTTCGGTTGTCGTCTCCGGCGCCAACCGAACGGACGAGATCGGCGAGATGGCCCGCGCGGTCGAAGTGTTCAAGCAGGCCGCGCTTCACAACAAGAACCTGGAAGCAGAAGCGGAGCGTTCGCGCCAGGCGTCCGAGATCGAGCGTATCGCCATCCAGCAAAAGGTGGAACGCGAGGCGGAAGAGCGTTTGACGCAGGCGACATCGGGACTTGCCGACGGTCTCAAGCGCCTCGCCTCCGGCGATATGTTGTGCGAGATCGACGAGGTCTTCAGCGAACAATTCGAGACGCTTCGCCACGACTTCAACGATTCCGTGCGCCAGTTGCGTACTACGCTTGAAAGTGTGAGCCATACTGCGCGCAGCGTTCGCAGCGGCAGCGGCGAAATTTCGACCGCCTCGGACCAGCTTTCCAAGCGCACCGAACAGCAGGCTGCGTCGCTGGAAGAAACGGCCGCCGCGCTGGAGCAAGTCACGACCAACGTCAAGCAGACATCGGAACGCGCCAGCGAAGCACGCGAGATGGTCCGTCATGCGAGCGCTCGTGCGGAAACCTCCAGGGAAGTGGTATCGAACGCTGTCGATGCCATGCAGAAGATCGAAACCGCATCCAGCCAGATCAGCAACATCATCGGTGTCATCGATGAGATCGCGTTCCAGACCAACCTTCTTGCGCTGAACGCCGGTGTCGAGGCAGCCCGGGCGGGCGAAGCCGGTAAGGGCTTTGCGGTTGTGGCTCAGGAGGTTCGTGAGCTTGCCCAGCGTTCGGCCCAGGCGGCCAAGGAAATCAAGACGCTGATCGGCAACTCCGAGGCTGCGGTCAATCAGGGTGTTACTCTGGTCAACAATACCGGCGACGGTTTGAAGGAAATCGCGCAACTGGTTGTAGCGATAAACCAGCATATGGAAGCGATCGCAGTTGCCGCCAAGGAACAGGCATCCGGTCTTTCGGAAATCAATACATCCGTGAACCATATGGATCAGGTCACGCAGCAGAACGCCGCGATGGTCGAAGAGATGAACGCCGCCGGAGCAGGTCTCGCGGAAGAAAGCGGTCGTCTTTCCGAACTGCTGGCCCAGTTCCAGATGCGAACGCAGAGAGAGCAAGGCCGAAAGGTATCTCGCGCGGCCTGAAGCGGATGATTTCAGGTCGCATCGACCTGAAATCTGGACCCGTCTCTCAATCAAAAAGATAAGAGCGGGATGCCGAAAACCGCGCACACTTTCTGGCATCCCGCTCTAGTTTTTTATGCCCTTCGACAGAGGGACGTCGAACATGGCACGGCGATCCGCCATATTGCATCGCAGTTGCAATGCATGGGGCGGATCATGAAAACCGCATCGCTTCCTTCTCTTCGCGCGGATCCTGAATTGCGCGCCGCTGCCGAAAGCGTTCTGAAAGAAGGCGAGGGCTTGTCGTCTCTCATCGAGGATTCAGTGCGCCGTCAGATCGATTATGGAAAGATCCAGGCCGAATTCATTGCACGAGGCCTGGCCGGCTTGGCGGAGGCGGAACGGACTGGTATCCATCACACGACGGCCGACGTCATGAAGTTGATGCGCGAAAGCTTGAAAAGGCGAAAGCCTGCAAAGTCGCGCGACAGAAATGACTTTCGAGTCAAAGTACACCCAAACCTTCTACGAGGATTTGGGGCGGCCCTCCGATTTTCTAGTTGAACGCAATCCGGATCTGGCGGAACGCGCCATCAGCGGCATCGAAAAGGCTCTGATGATACTGCAGGATTTTCCGCTGAGGCCAGACGCGTTTCCGCGGATGGTCCGCTGCTGCGTCGTCGTGCCGTTCGGCCCAGCTGGATATGACATTCTTCTCAAAGTGATCGACGAAGCGACCGTCATCGTGCTCGCCGTCGGTCACCACCGCGAAGAAGACTACCACTGATCACCGGTCGCTTACCGCCGCGCGCGGATTGACCCACGGCTCCTGATTGGAGCGGGCTATCAGCTGTTTGCCGAGAATATGGTCCGCGGCCTTCTCACCGGTCATGATCGATGGGCCGTTGAGGTTGCCGTAGGTGACATGCGGGAAGATCGAGCTGTCTGCGACCCGCAGGCCATCGACGCCGATCACCCGCGTTTCGGGATCGACCACGGCCATCGGATCGTCCTTCGATCCCATCCGGCAAGTTCCACAAGGGTGGTACGCGCTTTCGAGATGCTCGCGCAGGAACGCATCGATCTGTTCGTCCGTCTGAACCTTCTCGCCTGGCTGGATTTCCGGGCCGCGATAGTGGTCGAAGGCCTTTTGGCCGAAAATCTCGCGGGTGAGGCGCACGCAATGACGGAACTTCTCCCAGTCTTCGGCATGGCTCATATAATTGAAACGCAACACCGGATCAGCCTTCGGATCGGCGGAGCGCAGCGTAACGTTGCCCCGTGATTTCGATAGATTGTAGCCGACATGCACCTGGAAGCCGTGCGTATTGGCCGCCGCCTTGCCGTCATAGCTGATGGCGACCGGCAGGAAATGATATTGGATATCAGGCTGCTTCAGCCCCGGCGCGGAACGCAGGAAGGCGCAGGCTTCGAACTGGTTGGAAGCGCCAAGCCCGCCCTTGGAAAGCAGCCATTGTGCACCGGCGACACCCTGCCAGAACCATGGCAGCCAGGAATAGAGCGACACCGGCTTGGTCGAGATCTGCTGGAAATAGAATTCCATATGGTCCTGCAGATTGGCGCCGACGCCCGGCCGGTCGACCTTTACCTCAATGCCCATGTCCTGCAGATGCCCGCCGGGGCCGATGCCGGAGAGCATCAAGAGTTTCGGCGAATTGAAGGAGGAGGCCGAGACGATCACCTCGCGATTAGCCTTGACGATCTCGGTTGCGCCGCCGCGCTCGATTTCCACGCCCGTCGCGCGGCCATTCTCGATGATGATCCTGCGCGCAAAGCCTTTGACGAGCTCAACGTTCGGCCGCTTCAGCGCCGGCTTCAGATAGGCGCTTGCCGCCGACCAGCGCCGGCCGCGATGGATGGTCTGTTCCATCAGCCCGAAGCCTTCCTGCTTCGAGCCGTTATAATCCTCGGTCGTTTCGAAGCCCGCTTGTTTTCCGGCATCGATGAAGGCGTGAAACAGCGGGTTCTTCACCACGCCGCGCTGCACATGCAGCGGGCCGTCCGTGCCGCGCCAGCCTTCCTCGCCGCCGTGCGAGTTCTCCATGCGCTTGAAATAGGGCAGCACATCCGCATAGGCCCAGCCATTCGCGCCGAGCTCTTCCCACCGATTGTAGTCTTCCGCATGGCCGCGCACATAGACCATGCCGTTGATGGAGGAGGAACCGCCGATCACCTTGCCGCGCGGCGCGGTGATGCGCCGGTTGTTGAGGTGGGCTTCGGGCTCGGAAAGATAGCCCCAGTTATAGCGCTTCATGCTCATCGGCCAGGCAAGGGCGGCCGGCATCTGGATGAACGGCCCGAAATCCGAGCCGCCCGCCTCGATGACGATGACCGCGTTCTTGCCGTCTTCCGAAAGCCGGTAGGCCAGCGCCGAACCTGCCGAGCCGGAGCCGACGATGACGAAATCTGCCTGTTGCATGCTGTTCCCTTTGGATTGTCGTGTGCAACGGATGCGTCGATTTTGGATAGGCTTAGTACGGCGAGGCAACCGGCCCCATGCCGACATAAACCGTCTTCAGCTCGCTATAGTGCTCAAGCGCTGCCAGCGAATTCTCCCGTCCGAAGCCCGATTGCTTCGATCCCCCGAAGGGGATTTCTACCGGGCAGAGATTGTAGGTATTGATCCAGAGCGTGCCGGCCTCCAGCTGGTCGACGACGCGGTGAGCGCGTGTCAGATCGGCAGTGAATACGCCGCCGGAGAGGCCGAACTCCGTCGTATTGGCGCGCTTGATCACCTCGGCTTCATCGTCGAAATCGAGCACACACATGACTGGTCCGAAGATCTCTTCGCGCGCGATCGTCATACCGTCTGTCACGTCGGCAAAGACGGTCGGCTGCACATAATAGCCTTCGCCCGTCACATGGTTCGGGATACCGCCGCCGGTCACCAGCGTCGCACCCTCGGCCTTGCCCTTCTCGATATAGGCAAGCACCTTCTCGCGCTGTGCCCAGGAGACCATCGGACCGAGCTGCGTGGCTTCATCCATCGGGTCGCCGATGAGGATCGCTTCGGTTCGCGTCTTCAGCCGTTTCAGGAATTCACCCTTGATCTTCTTCTGCACGAAGACGCGCGTGCCGTTGGAGCAGACCTGGCCCGTAGAATAGAAATTGCCGAGCATCGCGCCGCCGACGGCGCTGTCGAGATCGGCGTCGTCGAAGACGATCAGCGGCGACTTGCCGCCAAGCTCCATCGTCACGTGCTTGAGCTGGCCTGCTGCCGCGGCAGCCACCTTGCGCCCGGTCGGGACCGAGCCGGTCAGCGAAACCTTGGCGACGTCGGGGTGGTTGACGAGCAGCGGCCCGGTGTTCCGGTCGCCCTGGATAACGTTGTAGAGCCCCTTCGGCAGACCGGCCTCGTGCAGGATTTCGGCAATCTTCAGCGCACCGAGCGGCGTGGTCTCCGAGGGCTTGAAGACCATGGCGTTACCTGCCACCAACGCCGGCGCACCCTTCCAGCAGGCGATCTGCTGCGGATAATTCCAGGCGCCGATGCCGACGCACACACCGAGCGGCACGCGCTTCGTATAGGCAAAGTCCTGGCCGAGCGGGATATGCGAGCCGTTCAGTCCCGCCGGTGCTACGCCGCCGAAGAACTCGAAGGCGTCGGCGCCCGAGGTCGGGTCGGCGACAACAGTTTCCTGGATCGGCTTGCCGGTATCGAGCGTTTCCAGCTCTGAAAGTTCGCGGTTGCGCTCACGCATGATCTCGGCCGCGCGCTTCAGGATGCGCCCGCGCGCCATCGGGCTCAGTGCCGCCCATTCCGGCTGAGCGCGTTTGGCAGCCGCGATCGCCTTCTCGACAATCGCGGGCGTTGCGGCATAAAGCCGGGCGATCACTTCACCGGTTGCCGGATAGATGCTTTCGATGAGGGTGCCGCTGTCATCCTCGACATATTCCCCGTCGATGAAGTGCGATGCTTTCGGCTGGGCTTTCATGTCGCTGTTCCCTGGCTGGTTGGCATGAGGTTGTTCATTTGCCGATGCGGTCGAGCTGCATCGTTACATAATCCTCCGTCAGCGCGATCGAGGCTGTAATGCTGATCGGCGCCGATTTCAGACTTTGCCGGATATAGAGTCCGTCGATCATCGCGGCCGCGCCCTCCGCGATGCGTTCTGCGGCATCGTCTGGGCAAAGCGCCTTGAGGGCCGCAAGCAGGTTGGAGCGCAGGCGCCGCGCATAGATGACGAGGAAACGCCGTGTCTCTTCGGATCGCTGCGCCTCGGCATAGAAGGCAAGCCAGGCGGCAATCGTCTGCGGCGCGAACTGGTCGGCGTTAAAGCTGACGCGGATGATGGCCGAGATCCGCTGCCGTGGCGTTGCCGCTTGTCCCAGTGCCGTCACCGCGTCGTCGCGCAGCTGGCGTAAGAGGGAACGGATTGTCTCGATCAGCAGCTGTTCCTTGCTGCCGAAATAGTGGTGGGCAAGGGCAGGCGACACCCCCGCCCGCCGGGCGATATCGGACATGGTGACGGTCAGCGAGCCGTGATCGCCGATCACCCGCAGCGCTGCATCCACAAGCGCCTTGCGGCGCACCGGTTCCATTCCAACCTTCGGCAAGCTCATTTCTCCCGAGAATGGATTGAAGCGTATTTTTGATTGACTGGTCAATCAACAAAAATCTTTCGCCGGATTGATCCGGATCACCTCTTTTCGTGAGAAATTGCTGCAGCATATCTCCAGCAATCAGGAGGTGCGCCAATGGCCAATATTTACGACGGAATGCCCGAATCCCCGCTGCGGTCGAAATGGGTATGGTTCGTCGGTCTCGGCGTGCTGCTTCTCATCTGTGGCCTCATCGCCCTCAGCAACCTGCTGATGGCGACAGTCGCTTCGGTCTTTTATGTCGGCATGCTGATGCTGGCAGGCGGTGTCATCTATCTCATCCACGCCTTCCAGGTGCGCGGCTGGGATCATGTGCTCTTCTGGGCGTTGAGTGGCATCCTCTATGTGCTCGCTGGCGTCTGTGCCTTCATCAACCCCATCCTCACGTCCGCCGCTTTGACCTTGTTTCTGGCCATCGCGCTGCTTATTGCCGGTGTCTTCCGCCTCTTCGTCGGACTGCGCATGCGGCCGCTCAAGGGCTGGGGCTGGATTGTTGCGAGCGGCCTCATCACAGCTCTCGCAGGCTTCGTGATCGCGCTTGGCTGGCCCGTCAATAGCCTCTGGATCCTCGGTCTCTTCCTGGCGGTCGATCTCGTCGTTCAGGGCTGGACAATGCTCACCTTCGGCCTAGGTATCCGTTCTTGAAACTGTGGAGAGAGGCGGGCCGATGTTCCGATTAGGCCGTTTCTTTTTTGACAAGAACATGGTGGGGTACTAAAATTCTGCGATTGAAGGCCGGCTCCGCAGAAGAGCCGCCTCCTGTGCTAAGGCACTTCGGCATTGGCGCTTGTCGCCCCAGAAGCCGAAAATGGACCCCCGAGGCAGTCTCTGCCGAAAAAGAATGGGAGGAGAATTCCATGCCGATGGTCACCGTTTCCATCTCACCGCTCCAGGCAGCCGGCATTCGCGATGCTGTCGATCAAGGCGGATATGCATCGAGCAGCGAAGTCGTGCGCGAGGCACTGCGCCTGTGGGATGCCGCCCGCAAATTGGGCGAATATCGCAGCGAAGTCCTGGCCGATGAAAGCGCACCCAGCGGCGGCAGATGCGTCGCCGATATGTTCGCCGATCATGAAGCCGAGCATCGCCGTTCGGCCTGAATAAGCCGTTGATTGTAAACTCGAAAATCTAATAAGCGCTTGGCGTGCATGAGCGGTTGCGCGTTCATGAAAGTTTCATACTGAGGAAAGGGTTCGTTGACCCTTCTGCTCCATTGTCCGGCCGAAAAAGAAAAGGTCACAGTGGAGATTGGCATGTCTTTGGCTGCCAGCGTCGAACCGGGTGTCGTGCGTCGTTATGCCAGCGATCAGATCGTTACCCTCGCCAAACTTGTCGTTGAAAATGCGTTTCAGCCGATTGTCGAAGCCGGTACGGGCACGGTCTTCGGTTATGAATCCCTCATGCGCGGACAGGAGCGTATCGGCTTCGAAACGCCGATCGAAATCCTCGACGAAGCCCATGAGACCGGCCAGCTCCTGCAGCTCGAGCAGATGGTCGCGAACCGCGCGCTCGCCAAATTCGCGACGCTCTCGAACTTCGCGACGGCCACGCTTTTCCTCAATCTCGACGTTCGCCTCATCCCGCACGGCAATCGTCTTGTCGAGAGCCTGCTGCTGCAGCTGAAAACGGCGAATATCCCGCCGTCCTCCGTTTGTTTCGAGTTTTCCGAGCGCTTCGACAATACCAGCGTACCCGAATTCGCCGATCTCGTGTCGCGCCTGCGCAAGGCCGGCTTCAAGCTGGCGATCGACGATTTCGGCGTCGGTCATGGTGAGATGAAGCTGCTCTGCGACTATTCCGTTGATTACCTGAAGATCGACCGCCATTTCGTCGCCGATATCGACCGCAGCCCGCGCAAGCGCCACTTGCTGAAGAGCATCGTCAACATGGCCCACGTGCTCGGCACTCGTGTGATCGCCGAGGGCATCGAGACGGAAGCCGAATTCATCGTCTGCCGCGATTATGGCGTGGATCTCGTGCAGGGTTGGTTCATCTCGCGTCCGTCCACACATCTCTCCGAACTCGTGCCTGCCTTCCCGCACCTGCAGGAACTCGGCAAGAACAAGGGCAACAGCCAGTCGCTCGACGAGATCCTCATCCGCAAGCAGATCGAAATGCTGCCGACCGTCTATGAGAGCGATGGCATTGATACGGTCTTTGAACTGTTCCGCCGCAATCCGCGCCAGGCCTATTTCCCGGTTCTCAATGCCAATGGCGAGCCGCGCGGCATCATTCACGAGCATCACCTCAAGGAATATATCTATCAACCCTTTGGCCGCGACCTTCTGAAGAACAAGGACTATGAGCGCACCATCTCGCATTTCGTCGAGCGCGCGCCGATAGTCGGCCTCGACAGCGATGCTGATCAGCTCATGGTGATCTTCGCCAATATGGAAGGCAGCAACTGCCTGATCCTCACCGACAACATGCGCTACGCCGGCGTCGTCTCCGCCGCCTCGTTGATCAAGGTCATCAATGAGAAGCAGCTGAAGACGGCACAGGACCAGAATCCGCTGACTGGCTTGCCGGGTAACCGTGCCATCCGCGATTTCATGCGCCATTCCGGACGCGACGGCGATGAAGTGCGCCACTTCTGCTATTGCGACTTCGATAATTTCAAGCCCTTCAACGATGCTTACGGCTTTCATCTCGGCGACCATGCGATCTCGCTCTTTGCCGCACTGATGCGCCGTTACTTCTTTGCCGAGCGTCACTTCCTCGGCCATGTCGGCGGCGACGATTTCTTCGTCGGTGTCGTTGGCTGGACAAAGGAGGAACTGACGGAAATCCTTGATCGTCTCATCAGCGATTTCCATGATGACGTGCTCGATCTCTATTCGGATGAGGACCGTGCCGCCGGCCGTATCCACGGTCACGATCGCGCCGGCGCGGAAGCCTTTTTCCCGCTGATGCGCTGCTCGATCGGCGTTCTCGAACTGCCGGAAGGTCTCGTTATCGACGATATCAATCGCGTCAGCGCCGAAATCGCCCAGGTGAAGTCGAGCGCCAAGGAGAGCGACGAAGGCCTCGTATTCCATACGTTAGGCGAGGCGAATTGACGCCTCTGGCACTTCCGGCCTTCCCAAGTCCCGGACCCTGAATTATCTCCAATGCTTCGGAATAGGGAGAGCCGGGCCATGTCGTTGCCGTCGCATATGCGTTTTGTCGATCTGCCGTCTTTCGGCGGGCCGGAGGCGATGGCCATTGCAAGCGGACCGGTGCCGGTGCCCGGCGAAGGCCAGATCCTCGTCCGTACCGAAGCGGTTGGCATCAACCGGCCCGATATTTCCCAGCGCCAGGGCAGCTATCCGCCGCCAAAGGATGCGAGCCCCATTCTCGGCCTGGAACTCGCGGGCGAGGTCGTCGCGATCGGCCCCGGCGTGACCGGCTATTCGCTGGGCGACAAGGTCTGTGGCCTCGCCAATGGCGGCGCCTATGCCGAATATTGCCTTTTGCCGGCCGGTCAGGCGCTGCCTTTCCCAAGGGGTTATGATGCAGTGAAGGCCGCAGCTCTTCCGGAGACCTTTTTCACCGTCTGGGCAAACCTCTTCCAGATGGCCGGCCTGACGGAAGGCGAGAAAGTGCTGATCCATGGCGGCTCCAGCGGCATCGGCACTACCGCTATCCAGCTCGCCAAGGCTTTCGGCGCCGAGGTCTATGCGACCGCCGGCTCGAAGGAGAAATGCGAGGCCTGCGAGAGGCTAGGCGCCAAGCGCGCCATCAACTACCGGCAAGAGGATTTCGCAGCCGTTATCAAGGAAGAGACCGGCCACGGCGTCGATATCGTCCTCGACATGATCGGCGCGGCCTATTTCGAGAAGAACATCGCCTCGCTGGCGAAAGATGGCTGCCTCTCGATCATCGCCTTTCTGCAGGGTGCGGTTGCCGAAAAGGTCAATCTGACACCGATCATGGTCAAGCGCCTGACGGTAACGGGCTCCACCATGCGCCCGCGCACGGCGGAGGAGAAACGGGCGATCCGTGACGATCTCTTGTCCGAGGTCTGGCCGCTTCTGGAAGCCGGAACGGTCGCGCCCGTCATCTATGAGACCTTTGCCTTTGAAGACGTGATAGCTGCTCATCGGCTGATGGAAAGCAGCAACCACATCGGCAAGATTATGCTGAAACTCGGCTAAAGCGCCGTGTGTCCGTTCGGACGCACAAAACACGCTCTAACTCTTTGAATTTATGCATCAGGTTTTCCGAAAATCGATTCCGATTTTCGGGCCGATGCCGTAAGCGACAGCGCCGCGCCGACGGCGATCAGTCCCGGTAAGGCCATGATCACGTAGAGCCAGCTCGCCGCCGAAAGCGCGCCCGCAATTCCGCCCGGGTCGACCAGTCCCGCGCCGTTGGCGATGACGCCGGCAAAGGCCGCTCCGAAGGCGCTACCGAGCGAGCTCATCGTCGGAATGGCTGCCGAAGCCTTGTCCTGCTCGCTGTCGGCCACCAGCTTCAGCACCTTGGCGACGAGATGCGCCCAGCCGAGGCCGACACCAAAACCCATCATGAACATGGCGACTGCTGCCGGTCCAAGGATGATAAGCTGCGCTTCAGGGTTCTCGCGGGCAAGGAAGACGGCAAGCACGGCTGTCGCTGCGGCTTCGGTTGCACAGCCCGCAACGATCGCGGCGTTGGCTTTCCTGCCGGAGAAGGAGCCGCTGAAGAAGGCGGCCACCGTCCAGCCGAGGGCGACGAGAGCCACCAGATAGCCTGAAATCAGCGGCGTTATCCCGTGCAGAACCTGCAGGAAATAGGGAATGAAGATATCGCTGACGAGAACGAAGTTGAGGCCGATCATTGTCAGATAGACCCGTGATATCGGCTGGCTCAGCGTCACCGCGCCTAACGGCAGCAGCCAGTTGTTGCCCTTGCGTTCCAAAACGAGCATGACGCCGACGGCGACGACCGAAACGGCGATCAGCCCGATCTTGGCTGTCGTCATCTCGGTTGTCCCTGCGGTGCTGACCAGCAGCACTGCCCCAAGCAGCAGGCAGATCTGCGCGACAGGCATCGTTGCCTGTTCGCGGTCGTCCTCGGCCTGCGGCAAAAGCCGCGGCGCCAGCACTGCCATCAACACGCTGAGCGGGACGAGCACGGCAAAGGCGTAGCGCCAGGCGCCGTCATGCGCGAAGAAGCCGCCAAGCGTCGGGCCAATGACGGTCGACACCCCCCAGATCGCCGCATAGAGCGTCGACGCCTTGGGCCAGAGCGGTTCGGGATAGACGAAGCGAATGAAGGCGTAACAGAGGGCGGCGAGCGCACCGGTGCCGAAACCCTGCACCGTTCGACCGATCAGCACGACAGGCATCGAGGGTGCTGCGGCGCAAAGCAGGCTGCCGACGCCGAAGATCACTGCCGCGATCACGTAGACACTGCGCAGCCCGATATTCCTCGGCCGCATCGCCATGAAGATCGAACCCAGTATGGTCGCGGCGATATAAAGCGTCGTCACGAGTGAGAAAAGTTCCAGCCCGCCGATATCGCGCACGATGCTCGGCGCAATCGTCGCCGTGATGTAGTTTTCGACGGCAGAGATCGTCATGCCGCCGCCAAGCATCAATGTCGCCGGCAGCAGCGCAGGGGAAAACAACTGGAAGACAGAAGTTGAAGAGGCTGATGGCTCCAAGGCGGTCTCGGACATGATGAATCCTTGCGTTTTTCCTGACCCGTTATTATTTTCCAAGTTATGAATTGGAAAATTGCATGAGCATCGGATTAAAACAAGAGGTAGCTTGGAAAAATATGCGCCAGTCTCCCGTCAACCGCATCCTGATCCTGTTGAAGACCGAAGGGCCGCAGCTTGCCGCTGCGGTCGGCGATGCGCTCAGCATATCAGGTGAGGCCGCCCGTCAGCAGCTTGCCAAAATGGCGGAAGAGGGACTTGTGGAACCCGTAACAGTCGCCCCCAGGGGCAGGGGACGTCCGAGGCAGCTCTGGCACCTGACGGCTGAGGGTAACAGCCATTTCCCGGATGGCCATGCCGAACTGACGGCGACCCTGCTGACGACTGTTGTCGCGCAACTCGGCCCCGCCGCGTTGGATACCGTCATCGCCGCCCGCGAAAACGAAACGCTGCAGCGCTATCGCGCCGAACTCTCAGACAGGTCGGATCTGGCCGCCCGCGTCGAGGGGCTGGCCGCCATCCGCAGCCGTGAGGGCTACATGGCCGATAGCTGGCAGGAGGACGATGGATCATTGATGCTGGTCGAAAACCATTGTCCGATTTGCGCTGCGGCGACGGTCTGCGCCGGCTTCTGCCGTTCCGAGCTCGAAACTTTCCGCAGCGTGCTCTCGGCCAACGTCGAGCGTAGCGAGCATATCCTGCTCGGTGCGCGCCGCTGCGCCTATCGCATTACTCCAAGGTAATTTGGGCCGGCTGGCGCATGCGGCTGCCGCTTTCCAGATAAAGCAGGATCAGAATGGCGACGATGCCGACAGCGGCGCCGACGAAAGCCGTGCCAGAATAGTCCGTCACCGCCGTTCCAAGCGCAAAAACACCTGCGGCCACGCCGATGCCGATGAAAGTGTTGAGCGAGATCAGCGAGCTGCCAAGACCCGGACGATCGGCGATAAGGTCTTGCAGATAGGTGATCGGCAGGCTGAGGATGGCAGCAGCCCCGCAGGCGTTGAGACCGAGCAGCGCATAGAGCTGCCAGGGCGCGGTGGCAAAGCCGAGCAGCACCAGATAGAGGCAGTAGAGCACCGTGCCTGATGCCAATACATGCACGGTATGGAAGCGCCGCTGTACCAGGCCCCACATCATCATGAAGGGCATTTCGAGGAAGGCCGTCAGGCCTGAGAGAAAGCCGACGTCAACGACGCTGCCGCCGATCGAGTGCACGACGATGAGTGGCGAAACCATGCCGTTCAGCCGCTGCAGGCCGAGCAGCAGGGACATGACGAAGACGCGGATGAAAACATCGGGCGCAAAGACTCGCTTCAGTGAGGCGAAGAAGCCCGGCTGGTTGGGGATCGTCTCGCGCACCGGGCCGTTGCCGGGCGCGAAGAAGAAATAGAGGCAGAAGCAGATGAGGCTTGCCACCGCCGCCACCCCATAAGCCGGCGTCATCGATGGCGAAGTGACCAGAGCAAGCCCGACCAGCCCCGGTGCCACCGCCCAGGAACCGGAATAGAGCGCGCGCACCGTCGAGGTGATGGCGACCGCTTCACTACGGGCCAGCTGGTTGGTGCGGGCCCGCACGCTGGCAAAGAGCAACGAATAGGTGGAATTGCTCATCGGCACGAGGAACAGCACCGAGAAGATGAAGATCGTGGGACTGTGGATGACCGCGATCGATCCGAAGCCAATGATGCCTGCAATGGAAAGCGCAAGCACCAGTGGCCGTCTTTCCGTCAGCCTGTCCGACCATATGCCGAGCGTCAAACTGATCGCGACATTGACGACGGCAGCAAAGAAGACCAGCGCCGAATAGGCGCCGTCACTCATTCCAAGTTCGCTGATGCCGATAATCGACTGGTAGGGAACCGTGGAGGCGTAGGTGAAGGCGAGCGCCACCAGCGTGACGGTTGGAATGCGGATGCGCCTGTCGCGGATGATGGAAGAAAATGAGGATGGCATGAGAATAAGTCCTGACACACAACCTTTAGCCCCATCGCGCCTGCACGGAAAACGATAGTTTGCCGCACCCGCAGTCACTTCGTGTGATGGCTGTTTAGATGCTGTGATCGGCCGGCATATGGCGCAAATTCCATTGGCTTTCAGAGAGCGAGAGGCTATGCCTGCAGTCTCCTTGCCCACAATCCGGATTATTGCCCATGTCCAATCCCGTCCTCGTCGAAGTCACCAGGGGCTCGCTTGTCGAAAGCCGCCACAGCGGTTCGGTTGCGGTCGTGGATGGTGATGGCCGTATCGCCTTTTCGCTCGGCAATATCGAGGCGAGTGTCTTCCCGCGCTCGGCCTGCAAGGCCATGCAGGCGCTGCCGCTGATCGAAAGCGGCGCAGCGGATGCCTACGGCTTCGGCAACAAGGAGTTAGCGCTCGCCTGTTCCTCGCATAGCGGCGAGGATGAACATGTGGCGCTTGCCGCCTCCATGCTCTCGCGTGCCGGCCGTGACGTGGAGGCGCTGGAATGTGGCGCGCACTGGTCCTCGGACCAGAAGACGTTGATCCACCAAGCGCGCACGCTGCAGAAGCCCACCGCGCTTCACAACAATTGCTCCGGCAAACATTCCGGCTTCGTTTGCGTCTGCTGCCATCAGGGCATCGATAGCAAGGGTTATGTCGGCTACGACCATCCGCTGCAGCAGCAGATCCGTGACGCCATGGAAAACCTCACGGGCGCCGCACTCGGTCATGATGTCTGCGGCACCGACGGCTGCTCCATTCCGACTTACGCCGTGCCGCTCAAGGCGCTCGCTCATGGCTTTGCGAAGATGGCGACCGGCAACGGCCTGGAGCCTCTGCGCGCCAAGGCATCCCGCCGCCTGATCGAAGCCTGCATGGCCGAGCCCTTCTATGTGGCTGGCACCGGCCGCGCCTGCACCACGCTGATGCAGATCGCCCCCGGACGGATCTTTTGCAAAACGGGCGCGGAAGGCGTCTTCTGCGCTGCCATCCCGGAACAGGGCATTGCGATCGCATTGAAGTGTGATGACGGCACCACCCGCGCTGCCGAAGCCATGGTTGCGGCGACACTTGCCCGCTACTTCGAGAAGGGCGGCAAGGAACATGCCGCGCTGACCGCTCTGGCAAATAAATCGATGCGCAACTGGAACGGCATCCATGTCGGCGAAGTCAGGGTGACCTCGGCTTTGACCGAGTGAGGGCGGTTCAACAAGGAAAATATCTGGATGGCAAGATTCGGGTCGTTCGGCGTCGTTGCCGTCATGGCATTCTGGGCAGGGGTAGGGTGCGCGCAGGCGGCAGAATCCTCCGGCGGTTCGCCTAACCCGCTCCTCGGCAGTTTGACGACTGAATCCAAATGTCAAATCCTGGTCGACGCGATGCGCGACAATAACCAGACAGTCATCAATGAGGGTGCCAATGCCGTCATCATATCGGTGATGGAGCATTTCGATGTCATAAGGCAGAAATTCGGCGAGAGGGAAGCCCAGCAGCTCATCGAACGATCATTCAGGGGATGCCTCAGTCATCCCGATGAAACAATCTTCAGCCAGGGGCGCGCCTCGTTTCAATCGATTCTTCAAGAGATCAGCCAGCCTGGCTACGGCGACGAACCTGGGCTGGATGATGTCGCCGTTCCCGCAAATGTGCAGGCAACGGCCGCAAAGCTGCAGGCGATACTGCCCAACGGACCTGTCGCACTAGATGCCAGCATTACGAGGACGAGCAGCACAAGACCCGGCCAGCAGGTCACCCTCGTCGTCAAACCAGGCAAAAGCGGGACGACCCGGGTTCGGGAAGTCTATAGTCCAAGCTTCGTCATGGACCGTGAAGAGGTGGGTCCGGTGCAGCTGAAATCCAAAAACAACCAGGGGGGCCTATACGGCCCTCAGGAAAACCAGAGGATAACGATCACGACAGCATTGACGTTGACCGTCTCGGCTTGGGCTGCTGATGCCTCCATTTCCTTCGATACGGAAATGTCGGGAGGAGCCGGGCTTCAAGAAACCTCCTGCATGATTGGCCGGTCGGTGGAAGCGAAGACTGTCCACGCTGCTCTTGAAGGCCGCGCCTGGCCGCTGCAGTGCGACCATACAAGCGGGAAGGAAAGCGGGTATTATATCGAGGAACTTCGCTACTTCTTGGTCATGCACAGTCAATCCGATGATCTCGGCGCTTCTGATTACTCGATCGACCGCATCGAAATCACACGTTAAATCGTAGGTCGAAATGTCACGCTGTTCTCTGTCTCACAGGGCAATCACGCTGCCACGATCGTAGCGTTGAGATCGCGATAGGGCTTCAGCCGTTCCGCCGTCATCTCCGCTGGCACGATCAGTCCCGCCACGTCGGAAATTCCAAGCACCGGGCAGGGTGAGACGAGGTCGAACTTCTCTTCGGTTAGCAGGACATGGGTTTCGGCCGAGCAGCGGGCGATATGCCGTTTGATTGCCGCTTCCTCGAAATCGCCGGTGGAAAGTCCATGCACCGGATGGGCCGCCGTGACGCCGAGGAAGAAGAGATCGGGGCGCAGTTGCGAGATCGCCGCCACCGCCGCTGCCCCTGTCGCCACCATCGAATGTTTGTAGAGCCGCCCGCCGGTGAGGATCACCTCTGCCGTCGGGTGATGTTCCAGCTCGGCGGCGATCGTCGGGCTGTGGGTGGCGATCGTGAAGGCAATGTCGCGCGGCAGGTGACGGGCAATTTCCGCCGTGGTCGTGCCGCCGTCGAGAAATACCATCTGCCCGGCCTTCACCATCTGCGCCGCCCTCGCGCCGAGCCGCGCCTTGATGTCGGAAGCGACGTCGCGGCGGGCTGTGAAGTCGGGCAGCTCAGGGGTAATGGGTAAGGCTCCGCCATGCACGCGTTTCAGCAGCCCTTCCGCGGCCATCTCCCGCAGGTCACGGCGGATCGTATCCTCCGACAGCTCGAAATCCTCCGCCACACGCTTGGCGATGACCTGCCCGTCGCGGCGCAGGATGTCGAGGATGAGGGCCTTGCGTTGGCTGGTCAGCATGAATGCTCCTGCACGATAATTTACGAAACATCGTGAATATGCCGAATTGACTCGACATTCAAGAAATATCGTGCATTTTCGCGAAATCCCGTGCATGAGGCCGGGAGTTGATGGAGTAGATCATGTTGATTTTGATTGCCGGGCCCTACCGGTCCGGAACGGGCGATGACCCGACAAAGATGGCTGCCAATCTCAAGCGCCTCGAGGCGCCGTCGCACGCGCTCTTCAAAGCTGGCCATGTGCCGATGATCGGCGAATGGGTGGCCTTGCCGGTCTGGCATGCCGCCGGCGGCAAGTCGGTGGGTGACGATCTCTACGAGGAGATCTTTCATCCTGTCGCCGACCGCCTGCTGCAGCTTTGCGAAGGCGTGCTGCGCCTGCCGGGCGACTCCAAGGGTGCCGATAATGACGTGCGCATCGCCACCGAGCGTGGCATTCCCGTCTGGTACCGGCTGGAGGACGTTCCGGGTTGCGCTTGAGGCGCCGCCCGTTCTTTCCGGCGCGGAGAAGGGAACACGCTGCGGTGTCTTTCGCTGGCCCTGAAACTCGCGCTATAAGGCTCCCCGAAAGGGGAGTCTCACCATGCTCACACTCTATTTCGCACCGGGAACCTGCGCGCTTGCAAGCCTGATCACCCTGGAGGAATCCGGCATTTCCTTCGATACGAGGAAGATCAATACGCGGGAGAACGAGCAGCGCTCGGAAGCCTATCTGAAGATCAATCCGAAGGGCCGCGTTCCCGCGCTCGCCACCGATCGCGGCGTGCTGACAGAGTCGACGGCGATCCTCGCGTATATCGCCCAGATGGCGCCCGCCGCCAAGCTCGCCCCGCTGGACGACCCGTTCGAGTTTGCCCGGCTACAGGCTTTCAACGGATATATCTCTTCCACCGTGCATGTGAACCACGCCCACCGCCCGCGCGGTTCCCGTTGGGCCGATGATGAAGCCGCGCTGGAATCCATGAAGGCCAAGGTGCCGCAGACCATGGGCGAAAGCTTCGAGCTGATCGAGGCAACCATGTTCAAGGGGCCATGGGTGATGGGTGACAGCTATACGGTCGCCGATCCCTATCTCTTCGTCATGACCGGCTGGCTGCCATCCGATGGCGTCGATCCCGCGCGCTTCCCCAAGATCAGCGAGCATCACGCCCGCATGCTGGAGCGTCCTGCTGTTCAGCGTGCGCTGGCGCGCGAAAAAGCTTAAGCGCGATAGGCTGAAATCAGCTTCTTCGACGCCCGGTAGGTCCAGGCGTCGATCAGCCGCTGCTTGAGTTCATCGTCGCCGATAGCTGCGATGCGGACCGGCAGATGCGGCCAGCCGACATAATGGTTCGTCTGAAAATAGATGTCGGGCGCCATCGTCAACAGGTGCTCCTTGTGGTCGATCGGGATCGAGATGACCACCGTTTCGTCGTTCTTGACCGCGACGAAACTTTTGCCCCCGACCTTCAGCGCCAGGTTGCCATAGGATGTACTTTCCTCGATGCCGAGGAGGCCGGCCTCCTTTGCCAGCCGCTTCAACCGCGCCAGAATGCTGTTCACGCTCTCTGTCATCTTATCCGCCCTGAATGTTCCCGGCGGAAACCTATCATATATTCAAGTGCATTTCTCTAGTTGCCGTTGCAGAGGGCGTTTCGGCGCGGGTATCGGCAGAGGCAGGTCCGCAAGCTCCCGCTGCGACATGGAGGCGATGTCGGGATGATCGAGAAGATCTTTATCTCCATCATATTCGCTTTGCGAAACCCTGGCAGCAGGGTCCGATTGGCTTAAGAAAAACTTCAGCAATGACATCTTGCTCTCGCTTTCTGAGGCTCGGCTCGGCTTTCGGCACAAGGGATTTCGATTGCGCCGGCGCTTTGCATCTTGCTGCGCTGTGAAGATTATCGTCTTATGATGCCAATATCGGCGGCGAGCGCTTGCTTTTCAATTGAGATTACCGGTTTCCTACTGTAGGAAAACTATATGAGAAATCTCAACTCCGTGCATCTCAACGGCCTTCGCGCGCTGGAAGCCGTCGGCCGGCTTGGCTCGCTTCAGGCGGCGGCGGATGAGCTTGGCGTTTCCGTCGGCGCCGTCAGTCAGCAGGTTATCAAGGCCGAAGCCCAGCTTGGTCGGCTGCTCTTTGAACGCACGCCGAAGGGCATGCTCGTAACGGAAGCAGGCGCTCCCGTTCTTGCCGCCCTGAACGAAGGTTTCCTCCGTCTTGCGGAAGCCGTCTCGATGGCGCAACGCAAGGACGAATGCATACTGACCATTTCGGTGGCCCCGGTTCTCGCCGCCCGCTGGCTGGTCTGCCGGCTGGACCGTTTCATGGAGCGCCACCCGGAAACCAACTTGCGGCTCGACGCGACCACCAAGCTCGTCAATCTGGCCGCCTCCGATATCGATGTCGCCATCCGCGTCGGCAAGGGCCATTGGCCGGGCGTGAAGGTCGAGCATCTCCTGGATCAGCTGGTGTTTCCCGTCTGCTCTCCCGAGATGGCCGCGAAACTGAAGAAGCCGGCCGATATCCTGAAACTCCCGGCTGTCATCGATGCCCATGCCATGTTCACATGGGATGTCTGGATGCAGGCAGCGGGGCTTTCAGGCGCTCCGCCTGCCATACGCCACAGCTTCAACGATGCCTCGCTTTGCCTCGATGCGGCGATTGCCGGTCAGGGCGTGATGCTTGCCTGGCAGACGCTTGCGGGCTTTTCGTTGCAGGAAGGCCGACTGGTCGCACCCTTCGGCATCCGCGCCAATACAGGCGACGGCTATTATTTCGTGAGTGCCGAAGGCGGCCGCGAGCCGAAGAAGGTACGCGACTTCAAGGCCTGGATCCGCGAGGAAATGGCTGAAACGGCCGCGATATTCGGCTGATCCTCAAATCTCGATCGGCTCCAGTGAGCGCTTGCGCTGCATCTCCAGATATGCCGGCCGCGCCTGGCAACGCTTGATCCAGGCATCGATGTTCGGATGTGCCTCGAAGAGCGAGGTTTCGCTCTGGGCGTAGCGCAGCACTTCCGCGATGTTGAGGTCGACGACCGTGAAACGTCCGCCGACGATCCAGTCCTTGCCGTCGAGTTGCTTTTCGAGGACCGAAAGCGGCCGCTTCATCGTACGGCAGGCGACGTCGATCACCGCGCGCCCCGCTTCGGTGTTTTCCTTGCCGTTGTCATAGGTCGAAACGATCTTGCCGGTGTTGCCATCGAGCTCGGAAACGGCCCAGACCGTCCACATCGTCATCAAACCGTCTTCCTCGACGGTTTTGCCGCCGAGCTCGCCCCCATACTTGCGCGCCAGATAAAGATTGATCGCCAGAGACTCGTTCAGCACGAGATCGCCATCCTTGATGGCAGGGATCAATGCCATCGGATTGAGCGCAAGGAATTCCGGCGAGAGCGTGTTAACAGGCGCATCCGGCGACAGCGGATTGGCAAGCCGATTGGCCTGCAGCACCGGCACGGACTGGAATTCGATCCCCAGTTCCTCAGCCATCCAGTAAACGCGTGCGGAACGCGAGCGGTAAACCCCGTAGATTGTCAGCATGGCATGTCCCCTTCCTTTGCACGCTGACCCTAAAGCCAGCGCAGTCGTGAAGAAAGCACCTGCCGCTGATATCTCGATGAAAGCTTTTGATAGCGCTCAGGAAATGCGGTTCCGCGCGACGGTCAGCTGCCCGTAGCGGGAGCTATCGTCGGCAAGCTCATCCGAGACCTGCTTCTCCCATTCGAAACCCAGCACAGCGCCCTTGCCCATCTCCTGGAAGATGTTGTCGGTGATGACGGCTGAACCTGCGCCCTCGGCAACCGAGACTGCGCAGCCGACCGGCGATTTGCGCACCACATTGCCGTTGACGACGACATTGCGCAGATAAGGCCCCCAGCCGATCTGCAGCGCCCAGCGCGGCGCATCCTCGATGACATTGCCTGACACCAGCGTATCGGCCTCCGCCGCAATACCGATGCCGAAGCCGACCTCATGTTTGTAAGGCCCTTTGAGCGTCAGGTTGCGGATGACGTTGCCCGTCACGCTTGCCAGCCGGCCGCCCTGGTCGAAATTAGCAATCGATATGCCGTTTGCCGCTCCGTCGATCACATTGCCGGAAACAACCGCGCCGACGAATTCAAACTCCACATAGATGGCCGTCTCGCCGGAGCGGCGGCACTGGTTGTTGCTGATCAGGATGTTGGAGCCGGAATTGGCACGAACCGCGGTAAAGGCGCAGTCGGAGATCTGGTTATCAGTCACCGTCACCCCGTCGGCGCGGAAGATATTGATGCCATTGCCGTTTTCGCCGGTGCCGCCATCATTGGCGCGGATGTTGGAAACGCGGTTGCCGGAAACGATGGTGCCATCCTCGGCCTTCTTCCAGCGATGCACCAGAATGCCGCCGTTGCCGCAGTCCGAAACCGTGTTGCCTGATATCGAAAGCCCCGCAGATTCCACCGCATAAATACCGGACTGCCCTGCGCCGGAGATCTTGCTGCGCTCGATCCGCCCGCCGCAGCGCTCGAGCTGCAGCGCGTGCTTGCGGCTGCCGACGATCTCACAATTGTCGATCAGCACCTTGCGGACACCGGTGAACTGGACGAGGGCGCCGGCGTAGTCGGCGAGCCAGCGGTTCGATCCGTCGATCACGAGGTTGGAAAGCTCGATACGGCCGACATTCTCCGCTGCAAAGAGGTGACCCTCGCCGGTATAGACGATCCGCGTCGCACCAGGCACGCCTGATATGCGCGTATTGTCCGGCAACGTGAGGTTGGAGATGCGATAGGTGCCAGGCGGCAGAAAGACCGGCACGTTCTCACGCGCCGCTTTCTCGATCATCTGCTGCAGGTTGCGGTTTTTCTTGTCGCTGCTGTCGGGAATGGCGCGGTATTGCACCGCATCGATCGAGCCGCGCAGGTCGGGCGGCTCCGCACTGAGCGGAGCCGCAAAAGCGCGCGGGGCCGTCATGGCCGCTGCAGAGGCCGCCAGCATGCCAAGTATATCCCGCCGGGAGACTTTGCTGAAATCCTTCTTCATATCGGTGCCCACGCAGGATTTATGCCAGAAGAAATGTTTCTTTTCGACACATATCCGCAGAAAAAGAATAACCATCGGTCGAGTGGCAAACGCAACCTCTCGAATATTGTCGTCTTGTTCACCTTTCCATTTAAACACCCCGAAGGAAATGCTCGCTATTTTAGAAAGCGGTTTCAATTGTGACTATTGTGGACAGGCCTGCGGTTACCGGGAGAGAACAGCGTCATGAATGGAATGGGTGCCCGACGTTGGGAATCTGGTGATAACTTCAGTGCCGAGACACAACGTATCGTAGCCGCCACGGAGGCAATGATGGCGGCGACTGCCCATCATCTTTCCGAAGGCATAGAGAACCTCCGCCTCAAGGCGATTGTCCACGAGCTTCCTGATTTCCTTTACGTCAAGGACCGCGACGGCCGCTTCGTCTTCGCCAATGCTGTCATGGCGCGCAGCCACGGGCTGGAGAACGCCGCAGAGATCGCCGGCAAGCGTGACTTCGACCTGTTCGATTTTGAAACGGCCCGCCGGCATTTCGATATCGAGCAGGAGATCATGTCGGGCGGAGAGCCCCGCATCGACATGGAAGAACTCGTGCCGCTGCCGGATGGCGGCACCATGTGTCGCCTGACTTCCAAGATACCGCTGCGCAACGATCGCGGCGAGGTCGTCGGCCTCATCGGTGTGTCCCGCGATATTACCGAGCGCAAGCGGCAGGAGGAGCTCTATCGCGGCCAGGCGAACTTGCTGGAAATGATCGCCCGCAATGAACCGCTGCCGATGATCCTCGAAGCGCTGGTGCTGATGATCGAACGGCAGATGACCGGCATATCCGGCTCCGTGCTGCTGCTCGACAGCGAGGGCACACGGCTTTACCACGGCGCGGCTCCCAATTTGCCCGGCGCCTACAGCCGTATGATCGACGGTGTTGCCATCGGCCCGAAGGTAGGCTCCTGCGGCACGGCAGCCTGGCGTGGCGAAATCATCATTGTCGAGGACGTCATGGCCGATCCGCTCTGGGAGGATTTCCGGGCGATGGTCAGCCAGTTCGGCTTCCGCTCCTGCTGGTCGACGCCGATCTGCACCTCGCAGAAGAATGTGCTCGGCACCTTCGCGCTTTACTCGAAAGAGACGCGACGCCCGACTGAACACGAGATGAAGCTGGTGGCGCTCGCCACCCATATCGCCGGCATTGCCATCGAGCGTAAGCGCGTCGATGACCGCATCCATTTCATGGCCCATCACGACGATCTTACGGGCCTGCCGAACCGCGCCTTCCTGAAGGAGCGCATGGCGAAGATCCTCGATCAGGCCCGGCGCAACAACCGCAAGGTCACCGTCGCCTATATCGATCTCGATAATTTCAAGGAGATCAACGATACGAGCGGCCACGCCGCCGGCGACGAGGTGCTCAAGGAGACCGCTGCCCGCATGGCGAACTGCGTGCGCGCCTCTGATATGGTCGTACGGCTCGGCGGCGACGAATTCCTCGTCGTGCTCGTCCACCAGTCCGGCCACGATGCTGGCATCATGCGGCGCCTGCGTGACCTGCAGAAGGCGATTTCCAAGCCAGTGCGCTCCGGGGTGAGCGAGATCGCCGTCACCTCGAGCATCGGCATTGCCGCCTTCCCGTGGGATGGTGCGACGCCTGAAGAGTTGCTCGCCAATGCCGACCGCGCCATGTACCGTGCCAAGCAGCTCGGCCGGAACACGCTGCAATATCACGACGGTGTCGTGAGCAATTCCGTCGATCTGCCGCTCAGCGAACAGGAGGAGCTGCGCCAGGCGATCATCGCCAATCAGCTTTTCCTGCTCTACCAGCCGCAGGTGGATGTCGCCACCGGTCGCATCACCGGCCTCGAAGCACTGGTGCGCTGGAACCATCCGACCAAGGGCGTGATACCGCCCGTTAATTTCATTCCGCTTGCGGAAGAAACCGGTCTCATCGTGCCGCTCGGCCTTTGGGTGCTGAACGAGGCCTGTCGCCAGGCCCGCGCCTGGCAGGACATGGGGCTGACGCCACTGACCATTGCCGTCAATGTCTCGCCCAAGCAGTTCGCCGATCCTGATTTTGCTTCCCACGTTGCCGAGGCGATCGACCGCCATCGTCTGAACGCGCGCTGGCTGGAGCTGGAGGTGACGGAAAGCGTCATCATGCATGATGCCGCCCGTGCGCTCGCCATCATGCTGTCGCTGCGTGCGCTCGGCCTCCGCCTGTCGATCGATGATTTCGGCTCCGGCTATTCCTCGCTTGCCGCGCTGAAGACCTTCCCCTTCGACCGGTTGAAGATGGACCGCTCATTGGTCGAGGCATTGCCTGCCGATAAGACCGCCGTCGCCATTGCGTCGGCCGTCATTTCGCTCGCCCGGACGCTGAAGCTTTCGGTACTCGCCGAAGGCGTGGAAACCGATGCGCAGCTGGAATTCCTGCGCCATGCCAGATGCGAGGAGGCGCAGGGCTATCGCTTCTCCAAGCCTGTCGCGCCGGAAGAAATCGTCGTCATGCTGCTGGCGCGGGGCGCCTGATCACTTCACCAGGTCGGCGATCGTCTCGATCTCGTTCGTCCATATGCCGCCGGAATAATTGGCGGGCAGTTGTGCGAAGCGTTCGGCATTGTCGATACCGGTCGAGAAACCGCCGCCGTGATAGGGGCCAATGACGAAGACCTGCGTATTTGCGTCCTGCATGCGGTTGAGGAACCTGTCCGGCCAGCCCCACAGCCATGGCGCATAATTGATCGGAACCAGCATCATCACATTCTTGCAATTATCAGGCAGAATGCCCGTCCAACCGTAGCCGATATAGCCGGTGAGGCAGCCCATCAGGCTGGCGCGTGAAGCCGTGCGGATATCGGGCGCCAGCTGCCTGATGCGATCGATTGGTTCGTCGCCTCCATAGACGATGATCTTCGCGCGCCGCTCTGCCGGCAGGCCATTCAGCACGGCCGCCAGCTTTTCGCCTTCGGAGGGGTCGCGGCTTTTGACATTGATGAGCAGATGTTTGTCCGGGAAGGTGGAGAGAACTTCATCAAGGGTCGGCATCAGGCCGATGCCCTTGCCGCGGAAGGGGAAACTCTTGCCGCCATCGGCGGTATAGCCGTAACCGATGTCGAGCAGCTTCATCTCGGCCATCGAGTGTTGGCGCGTGACGCCATGCCCATCTGTACGGCAATCGAGCGTCCAGTCGTGGAAGACGGCGAACTGCCCGTCGGTTGTCGGATGCACATCGACCTCTACCACGTCGGCACCTGCATCGAATCCCGCCCGCATGGAGTGGATCGTGTTCTCCAGAAAATCATGCTTCGGCGGCAGCATGCGCGTGGCCGTGCAGGTATCGTTCTTCAGATCCGTCTCGTCGAAGCGCTGGGCGATGCCGCGATGCGCCAGAAGCAGTGGCTTGCCCTCGCGATGTTCGGCTAAAAAGCTGGTATTGTTGAGATAAACTGCGGCGGCAAAGGCGAGAACTGCCACGCCTGTATATTTGAGCTTCCGTCCCATCATCCCCTCCGGTCGTGCCTCGGCAAATGGCTAGAAAGCGATTCCGGTGGTTCTTTGGCTCATTTGCGGCTTTTGTGGGTAAAGGCTCGCCTTCACGTTGCAGAAACCCTATGTTGACCCCGCAAAGTAGGGAGGTAGCGATGGCGGCGATTGCACTTTTTCATTCGGTCTATGGATTTCGGTCTCTTGAACGAAGTGCCGCGGAACTTCTGCGCGCAACGGGCCATCAGGTCGTAACACCTGATCTCTACGGAGGCAGGGTAGGGCAGACGCTTGAGGAAGGGTTCTCCATCCGCAAAGAGATTGGCTGGGCCGAACTTTGCAGGCGCGCCGAAAAGGCGGTCGCCGACTTGCCGGCATCCGCCGTCCTCGGCGGCTTCTCCATGGGCGCAGGCATTGCCGCAAGCCTCTGGCCGGGCCGACCGCAAGCAGCCGGCATTCTCTTGCTGCACGGTATCGCAGAAATTCCGGCCAATGCGCGCGAAGGCATTCCCCTGCAGGTCCATCTGGCAGAGCCCGACGAGTTCGCGCCGGCGGACGAGATGGCGGCGTGGCGTGCGCATGCTGCGAGAGCAAATATCAGCCCGGAGGTCTTCCTCTATCCCGGCGTCGGTCATCTCTATACCGATCCATCGCTGCCTGACTACGATGCAAAGGCGGCGGAGGCCACCTGGAGCCGCGTCGACGCTTTCCTCGCCGCGCTCTGAACCAGTCAGGGACCGTTCACCAGCTTCAGGATGAGCTGCTGGATGTTGCCACCCTCGCTCATTTCCACGCGGTCGAAATCCCGGCCGCGCTGGCGTTGCTTGTTGGAGAGCTCCCCGAGCCGCACCGTCAGTTCAGGCCTGATTTTCTTGCAGCCGGGGTCATCGGGCACGGAGAAGCCGTTGCTCAGCGTCTCGATCTCCTTGACCATCTCGATGATCGTCTCGCCATGCCAGCGCTCATGGGTGCGCACGCCGGCGATGAAGCTGTCCCAGCTTGCTTTGGTCGCCGCCGGAAGGTCGATTGGCGCTTTCGGCAGCGTGTAGATGATGGTGAGCTTCGGTTTTGCGAAAGTCAGCGTGCAGGCATTGCCCTGCTGTTCATATTTGCGCGTCCAGGTCAGCTTGAAAGTCGTATGTGCGATAACCCGACCCGGCCCAGCCTGCGGCCCGCGTTCGCCGATGGATCGGTAAAGTTCCATACCGGTGCGGCCGGTAATTGCGTAAGCCTTCACTTCCTCACTCGGCTGCCAGCCGGTTGCCGAGGCCGCGGCAGGCAGCATCAGCCCCAGCGCCGCCAATGCATATCCGAAAATAGTCCTCATACGCCTCTCATTTGCTCCTTGCTGCAGCGCGGGCGAAGCTAACGAGGCTTGTGGGCGGATGCAATGGACAGGAGGGCCGCATGGCTCGCCTTCACTGCTGAATTTGGCGCTGCGTATCCCTCTGGCGCTAAACACATTTCCCACTATCTTTGCTGTCATGAGACCAGACGCGCTGCTCTATCCCGCCCCCGAAGGGCTCTATTGCCCGGAAGGCGGCTTCTATGTCGATCCTGTGCGGCCGGTGGAGCGGGCGCTCATCACCCACGGCCATTCAGATCACGCGCGTCCAGGCCACGTGAATGTGCTCGCCACCCGCCAGACGCTCGACATCATGCGCATCCGCTACGGTGACGGCTTTTCAGCCAGCGAACAGCCGGTTGCTTTCGGGGAAGAACTTGTTGTCAACGGCGTGAAGGTGAGCTTCCATCCCGCCGGCCATGTGCTCGGTTCGGCCCAGATCGCCATCGAGAAGAATGGCACACGCATCGTCGTATCGGGCGATTACAAGCGCCGCCCGGACCCGACCTGCGATGCCTATGTGCCGGTACCCTGCGATGTCTTCATCACCGAGGCGACCTTCGGCCTGCCGGTCTTCCACCATCCCGATCCAATCGACGAGACCGGCAAGCTGCTCGCCTCACTGCGCCAGTTTCCCGAACGCACGCATCTCGTCGGCGCCTATGCGCTTGGCAAGGCGCAGCGCGTCATCCGCCTGCTGCGCGATACCGGTTATGGCGAGCCGATCTATATCCACGGCGCCATGGAACGGCTCTGCGATTATTATATCAGCCAGGGCATCGATCTTGGCGAACTGTTACCGGCCACCATCGAAAGCCGCGACAAGTCCATCTTCAAGGGCGCCGTCGTCGTCGGCCCGTCCTCCGCTTTTGCCGACCGCTGGGCCCGCCGCTTCAACGATCCGCTGCCGTCCTTCGCCTCCGGCTGGATGATGGTGCGCCAGCGCGCCAAGCAGCTCGGCGTTGAACTGCCGCTCGTCATTTCCGATCATTGCGACTGGCCGGAACTGACCGAGACGATCACCGAGCTCGCCCCGCAGGAGGTCTGGGTCACCCATGGCCGCGAGGAGGCGCTGGTCCGCTGGTGCGAGCTGCAGGGCATCAAGGCCAAGCCGCTCCATCTGGTGGGCTATGAGGATGAGGGGGATTGAAGCATGAAAGCCTTCGCCGACCTCCTGGACCGCCTGGTTCTCACCCCCAGCCGCAACGGCAAGCTGAAGCTCCTGACCGACTATTTCCGCGACACACCGGACCCCGACCGCGGCTATGGCCTTGCCGCCATTGCCGGCACGCTGGAGGTGCGCAACGTCAAGCCCGCCATGCTGCGCGATCTGGTGCTGGAGCGCATGGACGAAGTGCTGTTCCGTTATTCCTACGACTATGTCGGCGACCTCGCCGAAACCATCTCGCTGGTCTGGGACAATGAGCGCGATATCGACCGCTCCGCACTCGCCCAGCCGCGTCTTGGCGAAGTCGTCGTCAGGATGAATTCGCTCGGCCGCACCGAGGTGCGCAGCTTCGTGCGCGACCTGCTCGACCGCTTGGATTCTTCCGGCCGTTTCGCCTTCATCAAGCTCGCGACCGGGGCGCTGCGTATCGGCGTGTCCGCGCGCCTTGCCAAGCAGGCGCTCGCCGATCTCGGCGGCAAGGACGTCACCGAGATCGAAACCCTCTGGCACGGCCTGCAGCCGCCTTATGAATCGCTCTTCAAATGGCTGCAGGGCGGCGAGGAAAAGCCGGTGCTTGCAACGCCTGCCATCTTCCATTCCGTCATGCTTGCCAATCCGGTGGAGGAGGGTGATCTTGATAGTCTCGACCCCACCAATTATGCCGCCGAGTGGAAATGGGATGGCATCCGCGTGCAGCTGTCCCGCTCCGGCGAGACGCGCAGGATCTATTCCCGCTCCGGCGATGATATCTCCGGCGCCTTTCCTGATATTCTTGAAGCGATCAGCTTTTCCGGCGTCATCGACGGCGAGCTTCTGGTCGGTGGCACGGCGCGTTCGAATAATCCCACCCGCACCTTCTCCGACCTGCAGCAGCGCCTGAACCGCAAGACGGTGACGGTAAGGATGCTGGAGGAATATCCGGCTTTCATCCGCGCCTACGACATGCTTTTCGACGGCGAGCAGGACGTGCGCGGCAAGAACTATGTGGAGCGTCGCGATCGGCTGTCGGAAATTATCGACCGCGCTCCGCATGACCGCTTCGACCTCTCGCCTCTAGTGCCTTTCTCCACCTGGGAGCAGTTGGACGATCTGCGCGCCGCCCCGCCCGATCCCGTTATCGAAGGCGTGATGATCAAGCGCCGCGACAGCATCTATCAGGCCGGCCGTATGAAGGGGCCGTGGTTCAAGTGGAAGCGCAATCCCTACAATGTCGATGCGGTGCTGATGTACGCCCAGCGCGGCCACGGCAAGCGCTCCAGCTATTATTCGGATTTCACCTTCGGCGTCTGGGCGGATGACGAGGATGGCGAACAGCTCGTCCCCGTCGGCAAGGCCTATTTCGGCTTCACCGATGCCGAGCTCGAAGTGCTGGACAAGTTTGTGCGTAACAACACGACCGAGCGCTTCGGTCCGGTCAGGGCAGTGCGGGCGGATAAGGAGTTCGGCTTCGTGGTGGAGGTCGCCTTCGAGGGAATCAATCGCTCCACTCGCCACAAGTCGGGCGTCGCCATGCGCTTCCCTCGCATTGCGAGATTGCGCCCCGACAAGCCCTCCTACGAGGCCGATCGCTTGCGCACGCTCATTGCTATGATCGACGCCAAGGCGGGTTGACGATATCTGCCTGCGCAAAAATGACGCAGGCCCCCCGTTTTCAACAGCATGTGTATTGGCGGCAACGCTCTTCCGGTGCAGATTTTTTGAGCCGGGGAAATGATGGGTGCCGTGTATGAGCTCGCAAGAACGAAATGCCTTTTTCCGTCAACGCCGCGGCCTGCTTGCAGGCATGGCTGGCTCTCTTTTGCTGCCTCGGCTTGCGAATGCCTTCGATGTTCCCGATGTTCCGAGGCTCGCCAAGCATGACTATGCCAGTGTCCGCCATCGCTTCCGCACCAAGCTGCTGCAGAAGGGGCCGGCGCCGGACAAATATGAGCCGCTGACAGCACCCCCCGATGCCGACCGGATCTTCTACCGCTCCGGCTATGGCGGCGAGCTGGAGCTGACGGCCTGGGTGTCCAAATACAAGCGCGAGAGCAAGCCAAAGCCCGGCATCCTCTTCCTTCACGGCGGCAATGCCATGGGCATGGGCCACTGGCAGCTCATGAAGCCGTACATCGATGCCGGTTATGTGGTGATGATGCCGTCCATGCGCGGCGAAAACGGCCAGATGGGCAATTTCTCAGGCTTCTATGACGAGGTGGACGACGTGCTTGCCGCGACCGAGCGCCTGCGCCATCTGCCTGGCGTCGATCCCGAGCGCCTCTTCATCGCCGGCCACAGCGTCGGCGGCACGCTGACCATGCTGACGGCGATGAGTACGCATCATTTTCGGGCGGCCGTGCCGATTTCAGGTAATGCGGATGCCTTCCGTTTCTTCAACCGCTATCCTGAAGACATCCGCTTCGACGATTCCAACACGCACGAATTCGAGGTGCGCACGGCGCTTTGCTATGCGCACAGCTTCAAATGCCCGGTGCGTGTGCTGCACGGCACGGAAGAGTCTCACTTCAACGACCGCGCCGATCTGCTCGTCTCGCGCGCCCGTGCGGCAGGCACGCATATTGAAGCAGATACGGTCGCCGGCAACCATACCTCGGCGCTGCCGGCCGAGATCGAACAGAGCATCCAATTCTTCCACGGTGTGGCGGCCTGATAGCCGCCCGATGCGGGTCCGGCAAGGACCTGCATCATCAGTCTTTTTCAGCTGATTTTAGCTTCGGCCACCAGCCTCGCGCCAGCCGCGAATGCCATCTTGCGAGCAGATAATGCTATCTCTGTTGTCGCTGATGAGGGTGGTTTCATGAATTTTCTGCGCCGGGCTTTCCCCTTTGCCGGGCTCGCGGCTGCCGCAATGACGCTCAGCGGCTGCAATATTCTCGTGCCCGATGTCGCAGCCGATTCGCCTGCGCGCTTTGTGCAGGAAATCTCGCCGGTCTTCTACGAGCCGCCAGGCGTCGATCCGCGCCGCGTCAAGCCGATCCCCGATCAGCCGGTGCCGCAGACGCGCGAACTTTACAAGACGCAGTTCCACCAGACTTACGGTCTGCCAGTCAGCAACCCGCTGAACCTCGACATGGGCATGTATGGCCAGTTGAGGGACGGCGACTTCACGCTGCCTGCCATCCCCGCCACTCGCATCCACCCGGAATATCTGCGCCAGGAGGTCGATTACCAGACCAACGAGCGCCCCGGCACGATCGTCGTCGATACCAAGGACCGCTTCCTCTATTTGGTCGAACCCAATGGCAGGGCGATGCGTTACGGTGTCGGTCTCGGCCGCGAAGGCTTCGCCTGGAAGGGCCGTGGCGTGATCCAGTGGAAGCAGAAGTGGCCGCGCTGGACGCCGCCGGTCGAAATGGTCTCCCGCCAGCCGGAAGTTCGTCCCTTCTCTGCGGAAAATGGCGGCATGAATCCGGGCCTTGCAAATCCCCTCGGCGCTCGCGCCATGTATATTTTCAAGAACGGCCAGGACACGCTCTATCGCATTCACGGCACGCCCGACTGGCAGTCGATCGGCAAGGCGGTTTCCTCCGGCTGCGTGCGCATGCTCAATCAGGATGTGATCGATCTCTACGACCGTGTGCCGGCCAAGTCCGAGATCGTTGTGATGTAGGGCTGCAACAGGGCAGGCGAGATCGTCTGCCTGGAGCTGGACACGTCTGCGTGATGCTATGGTTTATTTAGTATAAGCCGATAGATTTTTTCTTTGTCGATTTCGGCATTGGACGAATCAGGGGTGAGCTGCGTTTATGGCAAGCCCCGCATCACGAAGGAAATCAGTCCCGCGTCATGAGCCTCGATAAACCCCTCTCCCGTCGTAGCTTTCTTTCCTTTTCGGCTTTGACAGCGGCTTCCGCGCTGGCAGGCTGCGCCTCCACTTCGAATACGGTCGAAAATGGCGGCATGTCGATCAGCTACCGTTCGCCCTTCCGCGCGTTCCAGACGACGAGCGTGCCCGGCGAAGCAGAACTTGCCGTCATGTACGGCCCAATCGAAGACGGCGGTTTCCTCATCCCCGCCGTTCCCTATCAGCAGATCGATCCGCGCTACTATCGCCAGCAGGTCGTGGATCCGACGGGCCAGCCGCCCGGCACGATCGTCGTCGATACGCCCTCGCGCTTCCTCTATCTCGTCCAGCCCGGCGGCATGGCTATGCGCTACGGCGTCGGCATCGGCCGCGAAGGCTTCGCCTGGTCGGGTAATGGCGTGATCCAGTGGAAGCAGAAATGGCCGCGTTGGAAGCCGCCGAATGAGATGGTTGCCCGCCAGCCGGAGCTTGCGAAATACTCGATCGACCGCGGCGGCATGGAGCCCGGCCTCCTGAACCCGCTCGGTGCGCGTGCGCTCTACATCTTCTCGAATAACGAAGATACGCTCTACCGCCTGCACGGCAACCCGGAATGGCGCTCCATCGGCAAGGCGGTCTCGTCGGGCTGCGTGCGCCTGCTCAACCAGGACATCATTGACCTCTACGATCGCGTTCCCAACAAAACCCCGATCGTTGTTTGGCAGTGAGGAACGGTCGGGCGAAGCCCGAGCAATCGATCCAGTGAATCGATTGCAGTGACGAACGCCCGAAGCGCAAGCGCAGGGCCGGAGGGTGCCTCGCCCAAAACACAAAAACCGCCCAACACGGGCGGTTTTCTTTTGACTTGATAGTTACGCCGCCTCAGCGCAAATCCCAGCTCTGCACCCCGAAGCAAGCAGTGCCTTATCCGCCACCTCGACAAACAATCGCCGAAACCACGACGCTCGCTCGTCCGCCCTGTCCACCCGCCGATACAGCATCGACACCGGATCGGCCGGCAGCTCGATCGGCGGCATCGACACCTCGAGATTATGAAGCTGCGCCATACAGCGCCCCAGCGATTCCGGCACGACGGCGATCGACGGCATGGCTCTCAGCGCCGGCGGCACGGCCGAATAGCGGGGAACGGTCGCCACCACGTTGCGGCTCAGGCCCACCTTGTCGAGCGCGGCATCGACCGCCGTCGTCGCGCTGCCGAAAAAGGAGATGGCGATATGCGGCGCGGCGATGAAATCCTCGACGCTGATCGGCGGCTTCAGCTTCAACTGCTGCGGATCGTAGATGGCGATCGAGCACTGCTCGAACAACGGCATGCGGATATGCCAGGAGGCCGGTTCGCCATGAACGGAGATGCTGAATTCATACGCGCCGTCATCGAGCATCTGCGCCGCATCGCGCTTGTCGGCAGCAACCCCGACGAGCCGTGCGCCCGGCGCAAGCTGGCGCAGCCGCGCGACCAGAGGGCCGAAGAAGGCGGTTTCCAGGTTGTCGCACATGCCGACGCGAAATTCGCCCTGCCAGGTTGATGGATCGAAGCCTGTGGGCGGGCGGATGGCTCGTTCGATGCCGGAGAGCGCATCCTCGATTGCTGGAGCGATGGCGAGCGCCCGCGCCGTCGGCTGCAGGCCGCGGCCGACGCGCACGAACAACTCATCGTCCAGCGCCTCGCGCAGCCGCTTGAGAGCGGCCGAAAGTCCGGGCTGGCCGAGCAGCAGCCTTTCGGCAGCGCGGCTGACGTTGCGCTCCTGCATCAACACCGAGAAGGCGAGCAGGAGGTTCAGGTCGATTTTACGAAGGATAGCGTCATTCATCATTATCAGTAATACCTGACATGGGTACTATCAATTTGCAATAGGGTTGGAAGCTGTACATTTTCTCGTTCCCTGCCGCCGGCCAGCCTCCCGGCAAGGCGGCAGCAAAGAAGGAACTGAGATCGATGACCAATTCCCCATCTCCACGCGGAGCCGGCCTGGCGTTGCTGCTGCTCTGCGCTGCGAATTTCCTTGACGCCATGGATGTGTCCACCATCGGGGTCGCCCTGCCTGCCATACAGACCGAACTTGGTATGCCGGCAACCTCGCTTCAATGGGCCGTCAGCGCCTATGTGCTGGGTTATGGCGGATTCCTGCTGCTCGGTGGCCGTGTCGCCGACCTCTTCGGCCACCGCCGCGTTTTCCTCTGGTCGCTCGGCATCTTCGCGGCCGCCAGCATTGCCGGCGGCTTCGTGGATAGCGGGCCGACGCTGATCGCTGCCCGCCTGGTGAAGGGTATCGCCGCAGCCTTCACCGCCCCGGCGGCCCTTGCCCTGCTGCTCTCCGTCTTCGGCGAGGGCGAGAAGCGGGCCAAGGCGCTCGGCGTCTTCGCCTCCACGGGCGCCACCGGCTTCGTGCTCGGCATGGTGCTCGGCGGTGCCGCCACCCTCGTGAGCTGGCGGGCAACGCTCGTCATGGGCGCTCCGGTCGCAATCCTCACGCTGGCGATCGCTCCCTTTGTCCTGCCTCCGGATACGCGGCGCGGCGAGGGACGCAAGCATTTCGACTGGGCGGGCGCCTTGACGATCACCCCCGGCCTACTGCTCTTCGTCTTCGGCATCACCAATGCTGCCGCAGCCGGCTGGAATGACTTCTTCACCTGGGGTTCGCTCGTTGCCTCCGTGGTGCTGATCGCACTCTTCCTGATCGTCGAATCGCGCCATGCCGATCCCATGGTGCCGCTGCATATCTTCCGCAGGGCAAAACTCAGCCATGCCAATGCCATCGCCGCTTTGTTCCAGGGCGCCTATGTCGGCTTCCAGTTCATCGCCACGCTCTATTATCAGGATGTCATCGGCTGGTCCGCCTTTGCCACCGGCTTCTGTTTCGCCTTCGGCGGCGTCTGCGTCATGTTCCTGGCACCGCGTTTTGCCACTGTGGCGCAGAACCGCGGCACGACGGGCCTGATGGCTGTCGGCGTCGGCCTGCAGGCGACCAGCTACATCCTCTGGGTCGTTCTGGTCGGCCACATCGATCCGATCATCCTGGTTGCCTTGAACCAGATCCCGCTCGGCGTCGGTTATGCCATGACCTATCCGGCGATCCAGGTTGCCGCACTGTCTGATGTCGAAGAGGACAAGTCCGGCCTTGCCTCCGGCCTGCTCTTTGCCTCCTTCCAGATCGGCGGCGGCATTGTGCTTGCGGCGGCCTCCGCGATCTTCGCCGCAGCCCCGCACTTCGGCTGGGATCCATATGTCGGCGGTATCGTCTTCGTGGCGCTGCTGGCGATCCTGATCACCCTGCTTGCCGCTGTCGGCCCGAAGACCTCCACGCTTCGCCCGCAGGCCTATCAGGCAGCAGAATAATGCAAATTGCCCGCGCCGGGGTGGCGCGGGCATCTTCTTTCAGCCGATGATCAAGTCCCGGCTTATATGCTTGCGTTGAGATTTCCCCTGAGCCGGGTCAGCATGTCGCGCATGACCGCCATTTCTTCCAGCGTGCAGCCGATCGCCTCGCCGATCGAAGACATGATCGTATTGACCTCGCCCCTCATCGCCTGACCCTTCGGCGTCAGCGACACGATAACCTGCCGCTCGTCGCGGGAATCGCGGGTGCGCTTGATGAGGCCGTTCTGTTCCAGCCGTTTGAGGAGAGGGGAGAGCGTGCCGGAATCGAGATCGAGCTGCTCGCCGATCGTCTTGACTGGCAGTTCGGCCTTTTCCCATAGCACTAGCATGACGAGATATTGCGGATAGGTGAGGCCCACCTTGTCGAGTATGGGCTTATAGGCGCGGGTAAAGGCATGCGCCGTCGCATAGACCGCGAAACAGAGCTGCTTCTCCAGCCGCTTTTCCTCTTCCGGTATTTCCATCACTTTCGCAGGTCTCGCTTTCATCTCTGCCATCCCTAGAGGTCTTCATTGTCCTCTTTTCAAATTCCGAATGCAATTTGCAAAATTCACTTGCGTACAATTTAATTGGGCGTTATTAAAAACTCAACCCGAACGAACGGGGCCAACCAAAGGAGATTGTCATGCCTATTCTCTATACGACCAAAGCTTCCGCCACCGGTGGCCGCGCAGGCCGAGCCGTTTCCGAAAACGGTGTTCTCGACGTCACGCTGACCGTGCCGAAGGAACTCGGCGGCGACGGCGCAACGGGCACCAATCCCGAACAGCTCTTTGCGGCCGGTTATTCGGCCTGCTTCCTCGGTGCTTTGAAATTTGTGGCCGGCAAGGAAAAGGTCAAGATTCCCGAGGAAACCACCGTCTCCGCAACCGTTGGCATCGGCCCGCGTGAGGATGGCGGCGGCTTCGGCATCGAAGTGGCCCTGACCGTCAACATCCCGGGCGTCGACCGCGAAACTGCCGAAAAGCTCGCAGCAGCGGCACACATCGTTTGCCCCTACAGCCACGCAATGCGCACCTCGACAGAAGTTCCGGTCACGGTTGCCTGATTATTTGCAGCACCAGCGAAGAAAGGCCGGAGCGTTGCTCCGGCTTTTTTATGCTCAATGGGCTGCCTGCTGCGTTGGGTCGGGCGCCTGGTCCGCGTCGGTCAGCGTGCTCAAGAAGGCGACGATGTCGTCGATTTCCGATTCCGTCAGCGCCGGCGGGTCGCCCGGCTTGCGGCCGAAGGGCGGATCCTGGTTGAGGTTGTCCCAATAGGCTTGCGGAACATCGTCATATTTGCGGATCGTGCCGTCGGCATTTTTCGGATACCAGCGGCCGGGATCGCTGTCGCGCGTGGCGTAGAAGGAGACGACGTCACGCAGCGAATGGAAGTAGCCATTGTGGAAGAAGCTCTTCTTCAGCGCCACATTGCGCAACGTCGGCGTGCGGAACAGGCCGCAATAGTCCGGCCGGTTCCTGAAGTCGGTACGCTGAGGGCCGCAGAGGCCGAGATCGTGATAATCAGGGTCGCTGTTGGCGGGGATCGCCATGTTCCGCGGTACCGCCAGCCCCAGGAAGCCGAAGTCGGAAAATTGCGGCGGCTCGCCGTCGTTGGCGGGCTCGCTCAAATGACAGCTCGAACAGTTTCCCTTGGCCGGATCCTCGAAGAGTTCACGCCCATGCATCTCCTGCGCAGTCAGTGTCCCCTTGCCGGCAAGGAAGGCGTCATAGCGGCTGGTGTAGGGGTAGAAATCCGCGCCGCTCTGCTCGAAGGTGCTGAGAGCCTCGACCGCACCCTGGAAAGCATCCTTGGCATTACCGAATATGTCCTGGCCGAAAATCTCCCGGAAATCCTCCGCATAGACCGCCTTGCCGAGCGAGGCGACGACCTGGGCCTCATCCTTGTTGCCCATTTCGAAAGGCGAAAGCAGGGGGATCTTCGCCTGATCGTAACCGTGGTCCACGCGCCCGTCCCAGGTCAGGCCACCTGTTGGCCCGTTGTCGACGCTCTCGTCGCCTTCGTCTTCGGAATCGTAGAAATGCTCTGTGAACGAAGGTATCGCCTGCAGGTAGCGCAAGGTTGGCACGGCGCGCAGTCCCGGCTGGTCCATATCCGGCCCGCCCATTTCGATCGGCGTCGCGGAAGACGGGGCGAAGCCGTGATGCGGATCGTGGCAGGAGGCGCAGGCCTGCACGCCGGAGGCGGAAAGCGAAGTGTCGGAGAACATCTTGCGGCCGAGTTCCGTCAGCGCTTCGGCGCGGGCATAGGCTTGCGTCCGTGACATGGGGCCTGGATGCACACCGCCGGCAACGGCCGCGCTGCTTTGCCGCAGGGGCAGAATGGCAAAACCGAGCGCTGTCGCTGCCAAACCGAGCGCCAAGCCAGACCGGAGGAGCCAGATAAACCTCGTCGCCATGTCAGGGATTCCAATGGGTTAACATTGTGGGCCCTCATGATCGAACCTGACTGCAACAGATTGATGACGCGCGCGTACCGGCCGCAGCCGCAACCCGTCCGATGTCACAAAGTTGATAGATGGCGGGAATAGCGTCTCGCCTGCGCTTGGCCATTCCACGTCCGCCCGGCGCCCCTCTAGCCACGCCCCCTTAGCCATGAGGTATCCCGCCATGACCAGACTGAATCTCCTCCGCAATCTTTCGCTGGCCGGCTCGGCCATGCTGCCGCTGGTATCAGCCGCGGCCGCCTATGCAGCACCCGCCGGTATGGACAAGATCCAGAATATCGTCGTCATCTACGCTGAAAACCGCAGTTTCGATAACCTCTATGGCAGCTTTCCGGGCGCCAACGGCCTTGCCAATGCAAACGAAAGCCAGGCACGGCAGCTTGATCGCGACGGCGCGCCGCTCGCCGAACTGCCGCCTTCCTGGGGCGGCCTGACCGCCAAGGGCGTCACGCCCGCCATCACCGAGGCCCAGTCCGCTCACCTCGCCAACGCCGTCTTCTCGATCGACGATCCCAAGGGTTTTGCCCTGACGACAAACGTCATCACCCGCGACCTCTGGCATCGTTTTTATCAGGAGCAGATGCAGATCGACGGCGGCAAGAACGATAAGTTCGTCGCCTGGGCCGATTCCGGTGGCCTCGTCATGGGCCATTATGACGGCTCGATCCTGCCCATGTGGCAGGTCGCCAAGAAATACGTCCTTGCCGACAATTTCTTCCAGGGCGGTTTCGGCGGCTCTTTCTTCAACCACTTCCAGCTGATCTGCGCCTGCGCGCCCTATTATGCGGATGCCGACAAGAGCCCGGCCAAGCCGACGATCGCCAAGGTCGATGCCGACGGCATTTCGCTGACCGTTGCCGACAACGGACCGAAATCCGCCCTCGACGGTGCTCCGAAGTTCGTCTCCGACGGCAACCTCACGCCGGATTTCTATGCGGTCAACACCATGCAGCCGCCTTATCAGCCGAGCGCCAACGCCCCGGCCAAGGACGGAGATGCAGCCTATGCCGATCCCTCGCAGCCGAACACCCTGCCGCCGCAGCACGAGATCACCATCGGCGACCTGCTGTCGTTGAAGGGCGTCACCTGGGCATGGTATAGCGGCGCCTGGCAGGCAGCACTCGATGGCAAGAATGCCACGCCGGTGCCGAACTTCCAGTTCCACCACCAGCCCTTCAACTACTTCGCCAACTATGCGCCGGGCACGCCCGCCCGCGCCGAGCACCTGAAGGACGGCGGCCTCGGCGGCGAAGCCTTTATCAAGGATATCGACGACGGCAAGCTGCCGGCCGTTTCCTTCTACAAGCCGCAGGGCAATCTCAACGAACATGGCGGTTACGCCGATGTTTCGCGCGGCGACCAGCACCTCGCCGATCTGGTCTCGCATCTCGAAAAGAGCCCGCAATGGGAGCACATGCTGGTGATCGTCACCTATGACGAAAACGGCGGTTTCTGGGATCACGTCGCTCCGCCGAAAGCCGATCGCTGGGGCCCGGGTAACCGCATACCGGCCTTCATCATCTCGCCCTATGCCAAGGGCGGCATGGTCGATCACACCCAGTATGATACGACGTCGATCCTGCGTCTGATCACCGCCCGCTACGACCTGCCGGTGTTGCCGGGCCTGCTCGCCCGCGACAAGGCGTTGGCGCTGAACAGCGAGCCGCCGATGGGCAACCTGACGGCAGCGCTTGACCTGACGCGCTGACCGTCAAGATAATGCAATGTCTTCTCCCCAGATGTTGGGGAGAAGATTTCATGCTTTCAGGATGTTTTATCCGTTGAGTGCGCGCATGCCGACTTCGCTGTAGCGATCCCCGACAGCGCGGGGCAGGGCACCGGCGATTTCCTCGAGATCCTGCGGTGTAAGATCAACGCCAGCCCCTCCGAGATTTTCATCCAGTCGTGTGCGGCGGCGAGTGCCGGGAATGGGCACGATATTTTCCCCCTGAGCCATCACCCATGCGAGAGCCAATTGAGCCGGTGTTGCGTCCTTGCGGCGCGCAATCTCTTCGATCACGGGGACGAGTTCGAGATTGCGCTTAAAATTGTCACCCATGAACCGCGGTGAGCTTCGCCTGTAGTCGTCGGGCGCGAGCTCGTCGACAGACTTGATCGCTCCGGACAGGAAGCCGCGTCCGAGCGGCGAATAGGCGACAAGCCCGATCCCGAGTTCACGAAGCGTCTGCAACACGCCGTCTTCCGGCTCGCGCGACCAGAGCGAATATTCGCTTTGAACGGCTGTAATGGGATGCACGGCATGCGCCCGGCGGATCGTCTCGGCGCTGGCCTCCGACAGGCCAATATGTCTGATCTTGCCGGCTTCGACGAGTTCCTTCATCGCGCCCACCGTCTCTTCGATCGGCGTATTGGGATCGACACGGTGGAGATAGTAGAGATCGATATGGTCGACGCCGAGCCGCCGTAGAGACCCTTCGCAGGATGCTTTTGCATATTCGGGCCGTCCGTCGGCCGTCTGGGCGCTGACGCCAGGCATCGCTCCAGCTGCGCGTACGATGCCGAACTTGGTCGCCAGTACCACTTGATCACGCCGGTCCTTGATCGCTTCCCCCACGAGTTCTTCGTTGATGTGTGGGCCATAGCTATCGGCCGTATCGAGCAGGGTTACGCCACGATCAAGCGCATGGTGGATCGTGGCGATTGCCTCGCCCCTATCGGCGGCGGTCGCGCCATAGGCCCAGCTCATGCCCATGCAGCCGAGGCCGATCGATCCGACCTCAAGTCCTTGCCCGAGCCGGCGTGTCCGCATTGTTGAGTCTGTCATCTCTCATCCTTTCTTCCGCCTCTTCATAGGAGGCGATTTTGCCGTCGAGGACGCGAAGGCAGGTTTCGAGATCGGCCACATGGGCCTGGACACGCTCACGATGCTCCCTAAGCATCTCTCGACGCTCGCTGAAAGTGGCTTTCCCGTTATCGGCAAGCTTTGCGTAAAGCAGCATGTCGCGGATAGGCATGCCGGTCGTCTTCAGACGGCCGACAAACTCGATCCAGGAAAGGATGGAAGCGTCGTAGTCGCGTTGTCCGGATCGGTCGCGATCGGCATAGGGAAGCAAGCCGATACGCTCGTAGTAACGCAGCGTATGAGCCGACAAACCTGACCGTTTCGCGAGGTCACTGATCTTCATGAGACACCTGTTCTCGTCACAACGCCAAGGAAGCTACGGCTTCGAGTGCACTCTAAGTCAATAGGCTTTTTGTGGCTAATTTTGCGACCGCCACGGACTCTGCAGGGTCACGTTAGGTATTGCAGGTCGCGTCTCAGGTGATCGCCGTTGCCCTCAGGCAATTTGGTCTCGAGTGCCGCATGCGTGCTTTCCCAGATCGGCAGCGCCTGTTGCAGGACTGCCCGCCCGTCATCCGTCAGGCGCAGAAGACGGCCACGCCGGTCCCTCGGGTTTGGTACCACATCGACAAAGCCCTTGCGCTGCAACGGCTTTAGTGCCGCCGTCAGCGTCGTCTGATCCATGGCGAGCAGGCTTGCGACCGGTCCCATCGGTGGCGGTTCCGGCCGGTTCAGGGACATCAGCAGGGAGAACTGGCCGTTGGTGAGGCCGACGGGCCGCAGTGCATCGTCGAACAGCCTTGCGAGCGCACGGGCAGCGCGCTGCACATGCAGGCACAGGCACGTATCCCGCACCAGAAGCGTCGTAGAAAAAGGAATTGCGATCGAGTTTGACATGATCTATTTCTATTGATATCAATGTATTTAGTCAAGAAGAGGAGACTATCTGCCGGAAAATGCCGGCCGCGCCGGAGGAGGGCGTAGATCATGTTGAACAAGGTGACCCAAAATCCCGTCGTTTCCCGTGAGGAATGGCTTGAAGCCCGCCGAGCTTTGCTCTTGAGAGAGAAAGAGGCGACCCATCTCAGAGACAAAGTGAATGCCGAGCGCATGGCTTTGCCTTGGGTGAAAGTGGACAAGGACTACACGTTCGAAACGCCTCAGGGGCCGAAATCGCTCGCCGAGCTTTTCGATGGCCGCAGCCAGCTCATGGTCTATCACTTCATGTTCGGCCCCGAATGGGAGGCCGGTTGCCCCGGCTGCTCGTTCCTCGCCGATCATCTCGACGGCACGCTGCCGCATTTGAACCACCACGACGTCACTCTTGTTGCCGTCGCCCGTGCGCCGCTTGCCAAGATCGAGGCCTACAAGCAGCGCATGGGTTGGAAATTCCCGTGGGTTTCGTCCTTCGGCAGTGATTTCAACTTCGATTATCACGTATCTTTCACGCCGGAGGACCTTGCCAAAGACAAGGTCTTTTATAATTTCTCTCCGATAGCGCCCTCTGACGCCAATGACGAACTGCCCGGACTTTCGGCCTTTTACCGAAATGAGAAGGGCGAAGTGTTCCATACCTATTCGAGCTATGCCCGCGGCGCGGAGGAAATCCTCGGCACGCTGATGATCCTGGATCACGCGCCCAAGGGCCGCAACGAAGATTCGACCATGGATTTCGTGAAGCGTCACGATGAATATGAGGAAGCCCCCCAAGCCTCATCCAGCTGCCACTAGACCCAGCCACATCATCCGGAGGAGAAGGACGATGAAGACTGCAGAAGTGCTGAAGGAGCATGCTTTTCTGGAGAGAATGGTCGGTCACTGGACCGTCGCCGCTTCGGACATGACCGGCGACAAGCCTTGGGAGGAGACCGTGCGCTCCCTGCAAGGCATCTGGTTCGTTGCCGAAGGAGCCGGTGAAATGAGCGACGGCAAGCAGGCAACGACGATCCTGACCCTCGGCTACGACTCGAGCAAAAGCAAATATGTCGGCAGCTGGATCGGCTCGATGATGGACTACATGTGGATCTATGAGGGCGAGGTCGAGCCCTCGGGTAATGTTCTGTCGCTCTACACCAGGGGGCCGGCCTTCGAAGGCGACGGCCTTGCCGATTATCGCGAGCAGATCGCCTTTCTCGACGACAACGTCAGAACCTTCACATCGAGCGCCAAGGAAGCTGACGGCACCTGGAAGCAGTTCATGGAAGTCAAATATACCCGCAAGGGCTGAAATCGCCGGGGCACATCAAGAGCAATTCCAGCAAAAGTGCGAGAGCGGTTTTGCGTTCGGAATTGCGTGAAAACAAAGAGATAGAACTCAAGCGTGGACCGAGGAGAACACGATGTCCAATACGCATGGCAAGTTCATATGGTGCGAATTGATGACGCCGGATCCCGATGCGGCGGCGAAATTCTACGGCTCGGTCGTCGGCTGGACGTCGAGCAAAATGCCGGCGGCAGACCAGCCGGAATACACCATTTTCGAGGCAAACGGCGTCAGGGTCGCCGGCATGATGCCCTTTCCCGCAGAGCTGGAAGGGCAGGGCATTCCGCCGAACTGGACCGGTTATGTCGCCGTCGACAATGTCGATCAGTCAGCACGCGACTTCTCGGCAAACGGCGGTACCGTCCGCCGTCAGCCGGCGGATATTCCAGGCATAGGCCGCTTTGCTGTGGTAGCCGATCCTGATGGAGCGGTGCTCTGCATCATGACGCCACTGCCGATGGAAAATCCGCCACCGGAACTGCCCTTCGACACGCCCGGCCATGTCGGCTGGCGCGAACTCTACGCCAATGATGGCGCCAAGGCCTTCGACTTCTATTCCAAACTCTTCGGCTGGACGAAGGATCAGGACTTCGACATGGGGCCGATGGGCGTCTACCACATCTTCGCCGAGCACGGAAAACAGACCGGTGGCATGATGACCCGCCCGCCGGAAGTCGGCATGGCCTTCTGGTCCTATTATTTCACCGTGCCGACGCTTGACGCCACCATCGAGCGCGTCAACGCCGGCGGCGGCAAGGTCGTCAACGGCCCGATGGAGGTCCCCGGCGGTTGGGTCTGTCAGGCGGTGGATCCGCAAGGCGCCTATTTCTGCCTGTCGGCGGGTAAACGGTAGTCGTCGTCAATAGGGAGGGAGCACGCGCCCGCGCTCCCTCATCTTCGGGGAGGCTCTATCCAGCCCCTCCCACACTTGCAAAGAACCCTTCCGGGCTCTCCACCTCCAACAGTTTCTTGCGCTCGATCAGCCAGAAGCGGTTGCCGACGGCGCGCACGAAGCTGCGGTCGTGGGAGACGAGCAGGCAGCTTGCCTCATGCGCCATCAGCTCGCTTTCCAACGCCTCCTGCCCCTCGATGTCGAGATGGTTGGTGGGTTCGTCGAGCAGGTAGAAATTCGGCTGTGTCAGCCGCAGCACCAGCATGCCGAGCCGCGCCTTCTGGCCGCCGGAGAGCAGCTTCACCGGCTTGCCCTGCATCTCGATCGTCATGCCGGCGCCGGCAAGCAGCGAGCGTGCCCGCTGGTCGCCGACATCGAAGCGGCGGATGATCGTTTGCAGCGGTGTGTCGGCATCGCTGAGATCGGCAAGCAGTTGGTCGCCATAGCCGAGCACCAGCGAGGGCGTGGCCTTGATGCCGGCCTTTGCCGTTTCCGGCTCGGCGATTGCCGCGCGCAACATGGAGACGAGCCGCGATTTGCCGGCGCCGTTGAGGCCGAGCAGCACGATGCGGTCGCCCTGGCAGATGAACTGCTTTCCCGTGCGGAAGAGCAGCGTGCCGTCAGGCGTCGTGACCTCGGCATCCTCGAGCGTCACCAGAACCTTGGCATGCGTGCCGCGGTTGGCGAGACGGATCGCGCCTGCCGAACGCTCCAGATGAGCGGGCTTTGCGGTTTCCTCCAGCTTTTCGGCGCGGTGCTTCAACTGCTTCGTCTTGACCACCAGCAGGTCGCTGCCGGAATTGATGCCGATATTGTTGAGTTTTGCCGCCTGCTTGCGCAACTGTTCGACCGTCTTCATATCCTTCTCGTAGCGCCGCGCATCGGAGGCATCCGCCTCGTCGAGTGCCGCTCTCGCCCGACTGTAGGGCAGGGAGAAGACAGGCGATTGCTCCGGCCGCAGGAAGAGCGTTCGGTTGGTCGTCGCATCGAGGAAGGCGCGGTCGTGGCTGGAGATGATCACGGGCGTATCGCGCGGCAGTGCGTTCAGCCAGTTTTCCACCTGCGTGATCTTTTCAAGGTCGAGATGGTTGGTCGGTTCATCGAGCAGCAGCACGTCGGGCTCGTTCACTGAGGTGCGGGCAATCAGTGCCAGCCGCTGCCAGCCGCCGCTGAGCTGGCGGAGCGGCCGCTCGCGCAACTCCTCGGGCACTTCGAGCGATTCCAGCACGACATCTGCACGCCAGCTTTCGCCGTCAGCCTGGTCAGGAGGAAGCGCGAGAAGCACGGCGTCACGGAAACTGGCGTCGAGAAGTGCCGGCGGCACATTCTGCTCCACATGGCCGATGGTGAGCCCACGCGCCCTGGTGATCTCGCCTTCGGTCGGTTCCAGCGTGCCCGTCATGAGGTTGAGCAGGGTGGATTTGCCGCGGCCGTTCGCCGCCACAAGGCCGATCCGGTCGCCGGCATTGACGACGAGATTGAGCTTCGAAAACAGCGGCGCGGAGAGCACGATGCCGAGATTGCGGATATTGATGAGGGTCATGATCGTATCCTGGTCTTGCCAAGCGATCGCGCATATCCGGGGCTTCCAGCCATCAACGGAAAAGCGCGTTATGCTTGGCGGATTATGAAATGCTTGCAGCTTGAACGACGGGCATTCAGGTGCAGCAGTGCCACTAGGGGCAGACCAGGAAGAGATTTGCGAGAAACGGTCTCTGGTCAGCCCTGCAAACGCATCTGCAGGGCGTTGACTGGGCCACGCTGGCGATGATGCCGGAAATACATATTCACGCGCAGCCCTCCTTCTTTCTCGGTTGCAAGAGGGAAATACCATTGCTCGCGGTTGGAAACAAGGGATCATGATGGCAGTAAACACGCTCAGATGGTATGAAAGGCCTGCATCATCCGGGATCGGGGGACGCGGGATGATTTCCATCGCAAGGGCAGGCAGCACCGAGGATTTCGTCATCGCCGCCGGCTTCTGCGAAGCACTCGGCGCCCTGGATGTGGAACTCGGGCGTGACCATGGTATCCCCGCCGAGATCGTCATGACGCTCTTCCACAGCGAAAATCATGAAAGCCTTGCCCGGAAATATAGCTCCGACGAAGCGATGATGTTCCTGGCCAGATGGGAGGGAGCACCGGCAGGCTGCATCGCGCTCGCACCATTTGAGACTGCTGCGATGGAGATCCATAAACTCTACGTGGATCCCGCCTTTCGCGGTCGGGGCATCGGTAATGTGCTGATGCGGCGGGTGTTCGAGGAAGCAAAAAAGAGCGGTCGCCCCACTATGCTCGTCAATACCGCCGCCTATCTGAAGAGCGCGCTTTCCCTCTACGAAGCCTTCGGCTTTACCCATTGCCCGCCTTTTCACACCGTGCCAGCTGAAATCAGCCACACCGAAGTCTTCATGTCGCGGCCGCTTTGATCCCGACACAATCGCTTCTTAGCGATGTCGGATGTCACAGGGAGGCACGGCATGCTCATCGCTCATCTGCCGGCAGGCTATATTCTCGGAACTGCCGCGCGACGCAGGGCTTCGTCCATTGCGGTCATGGCGGCAGCGCTGATCGGCAGCGTCATGCCGGATTTTGACATGATCTATTTCTACGCCTCCGGCGGCCGGGTTCATCACCATGCCTATGTCACGCATTGGCCGCTCTTCTGGCTGGTCTCGGCGATCCTGATCCTGCCGCTCCTCAAATGGTTTCGTTCGGCCTGGCTCGCTGCAGGTTGCGTCTTCTTCGCCGCCGCCATGCTGCATATGGTCATGGACACGATCGCATCACCGCTCTTCTGGTTGGCACCTTTTTCCTTTCATGAATTCGAGCTGGTTCGAGTTCCCGCAACCCATGCCAGCTGGATCATGAGCTTCCTGCTTCACTGGACATTCCTGCTGGAAATCTCGATCTGCCTTTCGGCCTTGGCACTCTTCCTGATGCGCCGCCGACGCACCGAAGCTGGTCGATCTGCGGTCTGACCACAGGGAGGATGGCGCGCAGGTCAGCGGTTATCGCAAAGGCTGGAACGCCCTGATCGTGGTCGGACACATTTCGCCTGCCTGCCTGTTTGCCACTATAGTTGCACAGCGTCGTGTGATCGTTATAAGCGGCCGTCGATGGACTGAGGAAATTCCTGATCGAGGGCGAAGTGATGGCAGGTGGTGACGACGAATATGTTTATGACGAGGCGACAGGCGAATGGCGCCCTGCCTCCGAGATGGCTGCAGCCGCACAGGCTGCGTCCGAGGTTCGCGACGCCTCCGGAAACGTGTTGAAGGACGGCGATTCCGTCACGCTTATCAAGGACCTGAAGGTAAAGGGCGCCAACCAGACCCTGAAACAGGGCACGGTCATCCGCTCGATCCGTCTGACGGACAATCCCGAAGAGATCGACTGCCGTCACGATACGATCAAAGGTCTCGTCCTGCGTACGGAATTTGTCCGTAAGCGGTGACTAAAGCATGTCGCGCAAGAGTGCGGAGCGGTTTTGCGATAACGACATGCGTAAAGACAAAGGTCACGCGGCGCGAATCTGAAAGATCGCGCCACGCTTTAGACTTACCGCTTCAAGCTTCCCAATATGCCGCGTACCAGCGCCCGGCCGACCTGCGTCGCCACCGTGCGCGCCACGCTCTTCATCGCCGCTTCCACCACCGTTTCGCGTTGATAACCGGAGCGGCCGCGAGGCTGTGCCTTGTCGTCATCACTGCCGCCAAAGCCGGGCAGCGTCCAGCCGGACGTGGTGCTGCCCTCCTGTGGCGCCGGCGCCGCTTCCTGAGCCCGCTTGGCAGCGTCGGAATCGGCAGCCCTCTTGGCGCGTGCCGCCAGCATCTCGAAAGCGGATTCGCGGTCCACGTCCTCGTCATAGACGCCGAGAACCGGGCTGCGGTCCATGATTTGCTGGCGCTCGACATCGCTCACCGGTCCGACGCGGCCGGATGGCGGGCGTATCAGCGTTCGCTCGACGATCGATGGCGCGCCCTTGGCTTCCAGCGTCGAAACCAGCGCCTCGCCGGTGCCGAGAGTGGTGATGACGGTGGCGCAATCGAAGGCGGGGTTGGGGCGGAACGTATCGGCGGCCGTCTTCACCGCCTTCTGCTCGCGCGGCGAATAGGCGCGCAGCGCATGCTGCAGGCGGTTACCGAGCTGGGCGAGTACCGTTTCCGGCACGTCGAGCGGGTTCTGCGTCACGAAATAGACGCCGACGCCCTTGGAGCGGATGAGGCGCACCACTTGTTCCACGCGCTCGGTCAACACCTTCGGCGCGTCGTTGAAGAGCAGATGCGCCTCATCGAAGAAGAAGACGAGCTTCGGCTTGTCGGGATCGCCGACTTCGGGCAGTTCCTCGAAGAGCTCGGAGAGTAGCCACAGCAGGAAGGTGGCGTAAAGGCGCGGGTTCATCATCAGTTTGTCGGCGGCAAGCACGGAAATCTGCCCGTAGCCATTGTTCGACGTTCGCATGATGTCGGTAATCTTCAGTGCCGGCTCGCCGAAGAAATGTTCCGCGCCCTGCTGTTCCAGCACCAGTAGCGCGCGCTGGATGGAGCCGACCGAGGCCTTGGAGATGAGGCCGAACTGGCTGGAAAGCTCGGTGGCGTTTTCGCCCATATAGTTGAGCAGCGAGGTAAAATCCTTGAGGTCGAGCAGTGGCAGGCCGGCCTTGTCGGCGATCTTGAAGGCGATGTTGATGACGCCTTCCTGCGGCTCGGAAGCATCCATCAGCCGTGCCAGCAGCAGCGGTCCCATCTCGGCGATGGTCGTGCGCACCCGGTGGCCCTTCTCACCGAAGAGATCCCAGAAGATGACCGGGAATTGCTCGAATTCGTAATCGGTAAAGCCGATCTGTTCGGCGCGCTTGGTGAGGAAGTCTTTTGCTTCGCCCTTGGCGGCGATGCCCGAGAGGTCGCCCTTGATGTCGGCGGCGAAAACGGGCACGCCGGCTCTCGCAAAGCCCTCGGCCAGTACCTGCAGCGTCACCGTCTTGCCGGTACCAGTCGCGCCGGTCACGAGTCCATGGCGGTTGCCGAATTTGAGGTCGAGATATTCGCCCTTGTTGATGCTGTCGTCAGGATTGCGGCTTGCGCCGATGAAAATCTTGCCGTCCTCGAGCATGTAGAATGTCTCCCTCGGTCGATGCCGCCGCTCAATTCTCGAATATGCGGGATGCTCTTTCCGCACAGTCATGCAAATATCGTTTCTCTGTTATAAGCAGGCGACGGGAGACGGACAACTGTCTGCGTTAAAAGGGAAAGCAGGAAAGAGGCGCCTCACAAAGCGCCGCTTGAGTTGCCGCCTCGATTCGATTACGTTGACGTTAACGTCAAAACAGGAGGCAGACGATGAATGAGATTGTGACTGAAATCGCCAATCGTGTGGGCATTGCGCCTGATTTGGCTGAAAAGGCGCTCGGCATGATGCTCGGCTTCCTGCAGCGCGAAGCAGCCGACGGCCCGGTCGCCGAGATGATCGAAAAGATCCCCGGCGCCACCGAACTCGTCGCCCAGTTCAACGGAGAAGGATCCAGCAGCGGCGGCGGTCTGCTCGGCGGCCTCATGAGTGCACTCGGTGGTGGTGGCATCATGGGCCTCGGCCAGCAGCTGATGAGCGAAGGCCTCGGCATGAGCGAAATCACCTCGCTCGCCAAGGAAACCATCGCCATCGCCAAGGAACATGCCGGCGAAGAGGTGGTCGATCAGGTCGTCGCCTCTGTGCCCGGCCTCAGCCAGTTCGTCTAAGGTGACCAATCATTTCCTTAAGCCCCCGGCATCGTCCGGGGGCTTTGTTTTTTAAGATTTTCCCTCTTTTCTCCGTGTGTTTTCATGACTGACACATCCCCGATCAAAGCTTTGCTGCCCAGGTCGGGCAGCCATCAGTTCTTGCTCTATGGCGATTCCTGCTCGGGCGTTGCCGGCGCCCTGCATGAGCGTACCTTCGCATCCGTGAATGCTGTCCTGCGCCGGCTTGAGCCCCAGCCGCAGTTCATCCTCTTTCCGGGCGATGAGATCATCGGCCTGACGGCGGATGAAGCATCGCTGCGCGCCCAGTGGCGGCACTGGTTCGATGTCGAGATGGCCTGGCTCGACCGAACGAACATTCCAATGTGGCACACGACCGGCAATCACACGACCTATGACGAGATGAGCGAGGCGGTGTTCCGCGACACGCTTGGCCTTCCGGCAAACGGGCCGGCGGGGCAGGAGGGGCTGGCCTATTGGGTGCGCCGGGGCGATCTGCTCATGGTCTTCGTCCATACGCTCTGGACAGGTCTCGGCGGCGAAGGCCATGTCGAGACCGAGTGGCTGGAGGCGACGCTGAAGGCCCATGCCGGCGCCCGCTACAAGTTGGTGCTCGGCCACCATCCGGTCTTTCCGGTCAATGGTTATGCGGGCGCCTATCAGCGCGAGATCGGCCGCGAATATGCCGATCGCTTCTGGGATATTCTCGTGGCGTCTGGTGTTTTCGCCTATTGCTGCAGCCATATCCTGGCTTTCGACGTGCAGGCCCATCGCGGTGTGCTGCAGATATGCACGGCTGGCGCTGGCACTGCGCACAGAATGCCGGAGGGCGTCGAATATCTCCACGGCATTCAGGCGGCCCTCGATGAGGACGGCCTGCGCTATCAGGTTCTCGATACGGAGGGCATTGCGCGCGAGCGCCTGCAATGGCCGCCCGTTCTTGCACGCGAGGATCAATGGCACGACCTTGCCCATGGCATCAGCAACGCTCTCTGGACAGGGCCGATGGGTGCGGACCGGATCGTTGAATTCCACCTGCGCGGCCGGATGGCCTCGGACGCCTGCACGTCCCAGCAGACGATCTTCTCGGCGTTCGGCGATGAAGCGCTGGCGCCCCTATGGCTTGGCCTGCGCGGCAGGCAGCAGCAACTGACGTTCATCCTCGGCCGCGATCCCGGGCGCAGCCCCTATTATTTCTTCGGTCCGGACCTGCCGCCGGGCGAGGAATTCGATCTCCATATCCTGCTGCATGCCGGCATGGGGCCGGGGGGCGTGCTCTGGCGCACGGAAGGCAGCAAGGCCTGGTCCTCCTTCGAAGCGATCGCCTCGACGGGGCTTCAACGCCTTGTCTGGCCGTCGCGCTGGAGCATCGGCCATGGCCAGAAAGGCGAGGGCGACCGGCCGTTCATGGGCGGGAGTCTGAGCCTGAGTATTGCGGGCTGAAAAACGCCTGATCGGTTTCTTGTTTCGCTATGCCCCAAAGTCGGTTATTCGGCCTTCTGAATATCATCTAGGGAAGGGCGGATGAACGGAAGCGATCGATCGTCATCGGTGCTCAGAGAGCATTTCGAAGAGCACAGGACAAAGCTCAGCCGGTCTGAACTCGCCGTGGCGGAGCATCTAGTGAAGATGCCGATCGACGTGCTGATTTTCCGCAGCGCCGAGGAGATCGCTGCCGAAACCGGCACCAGCGATGCGACCGTTATCCGGACGGCCAAGCGCCTCGGCTTTTCCGGCCTGCCGGAGCTGAAGCGGGTATCGGGCCGCGTCATGGCGCGCACCATTTCCACCAGCGAGCGCCTGGAACAGCGTTTCCGCGCCACCGGCGATGATCTGGAAAAGGTTGCGACGCAGATGTTTGCGACCGCCCGTGAGGTGCTGACCTCCACCGAGGAGCAGATGGATGGCGCGATGCTCGCCGCCGCCATCTCGCTCGTCGAAGAGGCCGATACCGTCTGGTGCATCGGCATGGGCACAGCCGAGGTCGAGGCGCGCCATTGTTCAATTGCGCTCAGCCGTGCCGGCGTGCGCACCCGCTGTTCCGGCGCCTCGGGTTTTACGCTTGCCAATGAGCTGATCGATCTGCGTCCCGCCGACGTCATCGTCATGTTCCATGCCGTGCGCGAGACCGCCGAATTCAAGCTCATTGTTCGCCAGCTCCGGGATATTGGTTGCAAGGTCATTCTGGTTTGCGGCGTGCAGCTGCGCGCCAATTATGCCGACAAGGTCTCGGCCATTTTGACCTGTATCGGTTCGCCCTCGAAGCTGGCAAGCTGGAGCATCGGCGCCATCGTTGTGGCCGATCTGCTTGCCTATGGCGTTGCGGTCCGTAACCAACAGCAGGCGACTGACGCCAAGAAGCGTCTCGCCGACCTGCGCGACCAGGCACTGCGCAACGACTGACCTCCACGGCAATATCTTTGCAATTCCATCCGCATGAAAATAAACATGAGAAATTAAGTTATGTTTATTGAAATGCAAACTACAATATTGTAGTCACCGCGACATGATGCCGTGCAGCAGCGGCGTTGACTGTCGGGGTTATTGCATGACGCGCCTGTTTCATCGCAGCAAGACGGCTGAAGTCCGTCCCTTCTCCCATAAGACCGTGCCCAGATGCCGATACCGGCGTAATGGCTAACATAACCAGATAATCATTCAACAAAAACAGTCTCTTGCACCGGAATGCCCAGGCATTTCCGGCAAGGTCCGCTGTTGCCCGAATTTCTCGAACGCCTACGGAAAACTCCCATGATTGCCCCCAAACTCCAAGGAAAGCAGCTCGCTCTCACCGCCGCCCTTCTGGCATCCGCCACATCGGCACTCGCACAGGAAGCAGCCAACGGCCCCGTCACTCAGCTCGAAACGATCAAGATCACCGGCAATTGGCTGGAAGAGCCGAACGAGGAGAAGGTGCTGAAACATCCCGGCGCCCGCACGATCCTCGATCGCGAACAGTTCGAAGAACGCGGCGCGCAGGATATCCGCGATGCGTTGAACCAGATCCCCGGCGTCCAGGTGCAGGAAGCCAATGGTACCGGCGGCAGCGATGTGTCGCTGAATCTCGGCGTGCGCGGCCTGACCTCACGCCTGTCGCCACGCTCCACCGTATTGATGGACGGCATCCCGCTGGCTTACGCGCCCTATGGCCAGCCGCAGCTTTCGCTCTTTCCGCTGACGCTCGGAAATGTCGAAACGATCGACGTCGTGCGCGGCGCCGGCTCCGTACGCTACGGACCGCAGAATGTCGGCGGCATTATCAACTTCGTCACCCGTCCGATCCCGGAGGATTTCACCGCTCGCTTCTCCTCGGGCGCGGAGATCGCCGGCAACAACGGCCACGTCAAGGCGACGCCGAATTTCCTGATCGGCGGTACCAATGTCGACGGCCTTGGTGCGGCCATCCTCTATTCCGGAATCCACGGCGAAGGCTATCGTGACGCCGACGACCGCACCGATATCGACGATATCATTGCCAAGGGCGCTTACGAGTTTTCGGATACGGACAAGCTCGGCATCCAGTTCCATCACTATGAGGGCGAGGGCAAGATGCCCGGCGGCCTGACGAGCGCCGAATATGAGGCCGATCCCTACCAGTCGACACGCCGCTACGACGATTTCAGCGGTCGCCGCAATGATATCTCGCTGCGCTACCAGCATGACGATGGCGACAACAATTTCGAAGTGCTGACCTACTACGTGGATTCCTTCCGCGGCAGCCATGTGGAGCAGCAGGGCACAGGCGCCAGCGCCGGCCTCTATCGCCTGACGTCTGCTCCGCGCAGCTACAGCTATTTCGGCATCGAGCCGCGCTATTCCCGCCTGATCGAGCTCGGCGGCATTACCCAGGAGGTGACCGTCGGCTATCGGTATCTCTGGGAAGAAAGCGCGGAAGTCGCGTCCCGCACGGCTTTCCACAGCAGAGCCTCGGGCATCGATCCGACCACGCGTAGCTCGCCCACCTACCAGACGAGCGATGGCGGCACGATTGCCCATGCTTTCTACATCGACGACAAGATCGAGATCGGCGACTGGACCATCACACCGGGCATTCGCTACGAGATGATCAGCACACACAACGATGTCGTGAATTTCGGCACCAGTGGTGCGGTCACCAGCTCGCTCTCTCCCTCGGTCGAGGCGAAAGAAGCCCTGCCGACATTGTCGGCTTCCTACCGGCTCACCAATGAGTTGACCGTCTTCGGCAATGTCGGCGTCTCCTTCGGCCCGCAGCAATACAGCCAACTCGCGTCCACCACGGATGGCCTGCATCCCGAGAAGGCGACGACCTACGAAATCGGCCTGCATTATGAGGGCGATAACTGGAACGCTGAGCTGACTGCCTTCAATATCGACTTCGACAAGGAACTCTATCTCGGCCGCACCATCGTCGGCGAGGGCATCTGGACCGATCTCGGCGCCACGCGCCACCGCGGCATCGAATCCGCCATCAACTACGATATCGGCGATGTCGTGCCCGCACTCGACGGCCTGTCGCTGTCGGCAAGCTACACCTACACCGAGGCGACCTATGAAGCCGGCGCCTTCGAAGGCCGCGACCTGCCGTTCTATTCGCGTCAGGTCGCCTCGCTCGGCGCGCGCTACCGCTACAACGACTGGATCTTCAATGCCGACCTGCAGGCCCAGTCAAAGCAGCATTCGCCGGGATCTGCCGATGCCGGCGCGACCTATGTGACGGAAGAGGATGCGACAGGCCGCCTCGGCGATATTCCGGGCTACGGCACCGTCAACCTGCGCGTCGCCTATCAGCCGGAAGACAAGAAGAATGCCCCGCAATTTGCCTTCGGCGTGAAGAACCTGTTCGACAAGGAGTATTTCACCCGCTCGACGGACAATAATGGCGGCAAGTTCGTGGGCCAGCCGCGCACATTCTTCGTCAACGCATCGATCGCCTTTTAAAAGCATGTCGCGCAAAAGTGTACAGCGGTTTTGCTGCAACGACATGCGAAAACAAGAGCCTCAAGCGTGGCAAGCGAATCTGAAAGATCGCGACATGCTTTAAGGGCCTGATCAATCCATCCGTCGGATGGAAATTCGCACTGACCTTTCCTAGATTAAGAGGTGCCGGATTTTTCACCGACGGCCGGATCGGCTGGAACGATGGATACCCAAATCCCGTTTCATATCGGCCAGATAAGAAGGAATATGGTCATGCGTACGGTCATTGCAGCAGCCTCGATCATTCTCCTCGGGTTCGCCGCTCCGGCCTTCTCCCAGGCCCTCGGTGATATGGACTATTCCGGACGCTTCGGCGGCATGCCGCCCGGCACGGTGCCGGACGCGGAATCAAGTAATGCTTTTTCGATTCCGCTCGATCCCGTCGAGAGCGACAATATCACCGTCGTCATTCCGTCCGACCGGACGGCTTGTCCGCGGCCCGGTACGAGCGCCTATCGCACGGCCGAGCGTGACGGCACGCTGGCTACCGCCTGCCGCCGACGGTAAGTTAAATTCCAGTGCAGGAACGGCTATTTGCCGTTCTTGTGCAGGATCACGCCAAGCTCATGCCACTCACGCCCGTCTCGCTGGATAAGCTCGTCGGCGCAGGCCGGTCCCATGCTGCCGGGTGCGTAAGGGTCCGGCACGCTCTGATCTTTCGCCCACTCATCCAGGAAGGGCTGCACCGCCGCCCAGCCAGCCTCGATGCCGTCGGCGCGCTGAAATAGCGTCTGGTCGCCGATGAAGAGGTCGTAGAGTAGCGATTCATAACCTGTCGTCTTGCCGATATCGAATTTGTCGGCATAGCGGAAATCCAGCGAAACCGGCACGGTGTCGACGGATTGTCCCGGCGACTTGATGGAAATCTCCATGCTCATGCCCTCATCGGGCTGCACCTGGATGACGAGCCTGTTCGGCGGCAGACGGCGGTTGACCTCGGTTTCGCGAAACTGCGCGAAAGGAACGGGCTGGAAGGTGATGACGATTTCCGTGTCGCGTGCCGTCATCGCCTTGCCGGTGCGCAGATAGAAGGGCACGCCAGCCCAGCGCCAGGTATCGGCATAGAGCTTCAGCGCCACATAGGTCTCTGTCTTGCTGGCGGGCGAAATATCCTTCGTATCGCGATAAGCGGGCAAGTCGGTACCGTTGAGCGGACCGGCGGTATAAGCCCCGCGTACGCCATTCGCCTTTGCTTCCTCCGGCGTGTAGATGCGCAGAGCCTTCAGCACCTTGCTCTTCTCGTTACGGATCGCCTCGGCGTCGAAACTGTTCGGCGGCTCCATGGCGATCATTGCCAGAAGCTGGAAGAGATGGTTGGGGATCATGTCGCGCAACGCGCCGGTCGCGTCGTAGAACTTCCCGCGCATACCGACATCGACGATCTCCGAGGCGGTGATCTGCACGTGGTCGATATAGCGATTGTTCCACAGCGACTCGATCATCATGTTGGCGAAGCGCGCCGTCATCAGGTTCTGCACCGTTTCCTTGCCGAGGAAATGGTCGAGCCGGTAGACTTGGCTTTCCTCCACGCGGGCGAGGATGCGTGCATTCAAGGCGCGGGCCGAGGCGAGATCGGTGCCGAAGGGCTTCTCGATCGCAACACGACGGAAGCAACCGCCGCTTTCGTCCATCAGTCCGAGATCCGCAAGTTTCTCGACGATCGGCCCGAAGAAGCTTGGCGGCACGGCGAGATAGAAGGCTGCATTGCAGGTCGTGCCAAGGCGCTTGCCGATTTCGAGGAAGATATCATCCTTGGTGAAATCGCCCTGCAGATAGGAGATCCGTGACCGCAGGCTCTCCCAGACCTCGTCCTTGCCAGTTACTTCCTCGCCATCGAGATGGGTGAGGAAAGCGTCCAGCCGCTGGCGCAGGAATTCATCGTCACCAGGCTCGATGCCGACGCCGAGGATGTTCAGGTCCCCGCCGACGAGATGGCTGCGGGTGAGATTGATGATGGCCGGAACCAGCAATCGCCGTGTCAGATCGCCGGTGGCGCCGAAGATGACGAGAGTGACGGGCGGGGTGGGGTGAGCGTCCATGCGTGTCATCTCCAGCTTAATTCTCCCGGCCGAATATAAAGCGCTCCGGTTCTGCCGCAAGCACCTTGCAGCCCAAGAATAACAAGCGTTTGACACAATGCTAGAAATATATAAAGACATAAAGATATCGTTATGTCATTGGGTGATCCATGATCGATCTTGTCAGCGCCGGCTTCTTCCTCATGGCGGCTCTTGCCCTTCTCGGTTCGCCCGGTCCCGCCATCGCTGCGCTCCTGGCAATCGGCCGCCTCCATGGTATGGCGACCGGCCTGCGTTTTTATGTCGGGCTGCAGATCGGCCTGGCAATTGCAGCCGCCGCGGCGGCAGCCGGCCTTCTGTCGTTGATCGAGGCAATCCCGCTGGCGATGATGGTGATGACAGTCGCTGCCACCGTCTACCTCGTCTGGCTGTCCTGGAAGATCGCATCGGCGCCAGTCGGTGCAGATCTCTCCGCCGCACGGCGGCAAGCCTCGCCAACCATCGCCGGCGGTGTCGTGCTAGGCCTCACCAATCCCAAGGCCTATATCGCCTTCGCCTCGCTTTTTGCCGCTTACCGGCTTTCGCAGGATGGCGCGCTGGACATGCAGGCCAAATGGGCGCTCTGCGTCCTCATCATGATCGTGGTCGATATTTTCTGGCTGTGGCTGGGCGTTGTTTTGGGCAAGGTGAAGCTGGAGCCATCGAGCGAGCGGGCGCTCAACATCTGCTTTGGCCTCGTCATTCTCGCGACTGCGATACTGTCGCTGATCGAGCTTGTCGGCGCCTGAAACGATATGGCCATTGCTGAAGGTCTTTCCGCAATGGCCGTTTTAAGATGATGGATAACTTACGCCTTGGAGGCGGACTTGTCCGTTGTCGTATCGGTGGCCGGCTTCGATGCGCCGGCATCACTCGCAGGCTTGTCGGTTGCGGGCTTGTCACCTGTGCCATTCGCCGGCTTCGTGTCGGTCTTCACCGGCCAGGTGATGTAGTAATTCTGCGTGCCGACCTGGCCGAAATAGACTTCGTTGCCGGTGCCCTTTTCGATGAAGCTGCCGTTTTCGCTTCTGACCAGGCGCCCGTGCGAATCGCGCTGCAGATGGTCGCGCAGGAAGTCGTTCCAGTCGTCCGTCTTGATCGCCGTGCCCTTCTTTTGGTCGACATCGGCTTCCTTGGGGTCGGTCACGTCCCAGGCCTTGATCGAAACGCCCTTGGTCGGATCGGTAACCGTCAGCTGGCCCTTCTTGAAAGCGGCAAGCATGGCAGCTTCCTGGCTGCCGGCGCCCTTGGCGTCTGCCGCAGCCGTCATGTTCTGGCGCAGCAGCGCCATGAAGGAGGCGGTGGTGATATCGGTGCTGGCGGTGGTGTTGCCGGAGGTATCCGTCGATTCTGCCTTGCCGGCATTGATCTTGTCGAGCATGACCGATAGCGCCGAGCGCGTCTGCGAGGGAAGGCTGGAATAGTCGTGATCGGTCGTGCTGCTGGAGCTGCTCTCCGAGGAGCCGCCCTTGATCGTCTGCAACGCTATCTGCGCCGTCATAAGCCTCATGGTGGAAACGGAAGAAACCATCTGAAAATCTCTTTGTCGGGCCTCGCACTGGTGGCGCAAAGGCGTTTAAAGGATAGCGATCGACGCTGGCGGCGTCGCTAAAGCACGTCTGGATTGAGAAATCCCAGGGCGAACCGCTACACTTCAAACTTTGCGTGTGGCTTGCGGATGGCTGACAAAGTTTCGCCGGCAGCGATCAAGCGGACTGCTGCCGGCGTCATAGAACTCAGAATTTCCGGTCAGGCCTTCACCGCCACCATGAACAAGCGCGGGAACTTGAGCAGCACCTTGCCGTCGGCGGCCTTCGGATAGACCCTGTCGATACGTTCGAGATAGTCGGCCAGAAACGCTTCGCGATGCTCTTCGCCGGCATGGTCGAGATAGGGGCGAAGGCCAGTTCCCTTGACCCACTCGACGATCGCAGCCGCATTGTCCATCGGATGATTGTAGATCGTATGCCAGATGTCGACGCGGGAGGATTTGGCGATCAGCCGGCTGTAATAGGTCGAGGGTGGCGGAAGCACATTGCGGCGCACGCTCTTCTTCTCGAAAGCCGTCTTCCACGGGCCGGCATGCGCCGTTTCCTCCATCATCAGATGGCTCGGCTCGCCGAGATTGTCGGGCATCTGCACGGCGAGCACGCCACCCGGCGCCAGCCCGTCCATCAGCCTGTCGAAGATGTCGAGATGGTTGGGCAGCCATTGGAACACGGCATTGGCAAAAAGCAGGTCCGCCGGCTCCGAGGGTTGCCAGGTCGAAAGGTTGGCCTCTACGAAAGCCGTGCCCGGCAGGCGCTTGCGGGCCGCCTCCAGCATGTTCAGATCGCTGTCGAGACCAGACACATTTTGCGCACCATAGCGGTCGATGATCAGCTCGGTCGAGTTGCCTGGCCCGCAGCCGAGATCGACCGCGTGGCGCAGCTCCGTCAGGGGCACCTGCGCCAGCAGGTCGCGCGCCGGGCGGGTGCGTTCATCCTCGAATTTCACATACTGGCTGGCTGACCATGCCATCGTCTTTCTCCTGAAGTCAGGCCACGTCCTCGACGCGGCGGATGCGAACTCTGTCGATACGGGCCGACCGGTTCAGGCAGCCAGGATCGCAGCGCCAACGCTTGAAAGTATCTGGTCCTCGACACGATTCAGCGAAGGTTTTCTTCTATCGGCTTGTAACAGACTTCTATGTCGCCGATCGCAGTCTTCCTGAAGGGCTTCCATGTATTGCCGTCGAAGTAGAAGAATTCGATGAAACATTTGTTGGCGTCGCAGTCCGGTCACTGGGCGATGACGATCTCTTCGCTGGCCGTTGCGCGGCATCAGGAGAAACTGACGGCGCTTACGCCGCCAGGATCGTGATTCCATGGGCATTTGCCGCTGCCCGCATACGCGCCACCGTTTCCGGTGACGGGCTGCCTTGCGGCTGTTCGGTTACACCCTCGGTCTCGATGAATTCGGCCATGTCGCGATCGACGATGGCAGAAAAGACCGCGGGGACGGTTCCATTGTTGGAATAGCCGTGCACCATGAAAGGCGCGATGCTGACGATGTCGCCTTCGCTCGCCTCGATCTCTTCCGGCCCGGTATCGGTCAGTCGCCAGATCGTCAGCGTGCCCTCGATGATCCGGAAGACTTCCGGGCTTGCATGGGCGTGGCGCGGCGTCTTGCCGCCGGGCTCAACGGTCACGTCGAAGATGTTGAGCCAGTTGCCTGTGAGGCGAGCCCGTCGCTCGACCTTGTCGCCCAGCACGAAGAAGCTTTTTGCCTCCGTCCGGGCATCTGTTTTCACAAATGAGTTGGACATGATGTCTCTTTCTTGCTCTTGCTCTTGCGGGGCGGTCCGATAGACCTTTGCGGCCGTTTTGGCAACCGCCGTAAAATCAGGGAAGGGCGAGCGGAGGTGGCTTTTGCGCGCTCTCGGGCCCTGAAACCGACGACGATCATATCGGTATGGCTTCTCCGCTTCGCAAGTGCGACAGGTTGGCAACCGCCGTTTCTGTAATATCGGCGACACAGAAGAGGCGCATAGAACGCGCCGATCCTTCCCCGCCATTCAGGCATACCATCAGCGGAGCAACCCCATGTCTTCACTTCCCGTCGTCGGCGCAGCCATGACGATCGACGAACTCGAAACCCATCGTGACTGGCTCTTCGAAAAGTCCCGCGATCTCGAGCTGCAGAGCTTCGTCAACGCCGAGGTGCTGAACGGCGACTGGACGCCGCGTGCCGATCGCGCCAGAAAGCTGCTCGACGGCTACAAGGGCCGCGTCGGCATCCATGGCCCGTTCTGGGGCTTCATCATCGCCTCGCAGGATCCGGATATCCGCGCCGTCGTCTCCCGCCGTATGCTGCAGGGCCTGGATGTCTGCGCTGCGATCGGCGGCACGCATATGGTCATCCATAGCCCCTACACGACCTGGAGCTACAACAACCTCGACAATAACGAGGGCGAACGCGAAAAGATCGTTGAATACTGCCATCAGACGATGCGCGAAGCGGTGAAGCGCGCCGAGGAAATCGGCTGCACCCTCGTCATCGAGAATATCGAAGACAAGGATCCGCATATCCGTGTAGCCTTGGCGGAGAGCTTCAACTCGCCGGCCGTCTCCGTCTCCATCGATACCGGCCATGCGCATTACGCCCATGGCTATACCGGCGCTCCGCCGGTCGATTATTACGTCCATGCCGCCGGCAACCGCCTCGGTCACATTCATCTGCAGGATGCCGATGGTTATGCCGACCGCCACTGGGCGCTTGGCGAAGGCACCGTCAACTGGCGTGCGGTTTTCGCAGCACTTGCTAAGGTCGAAAGCAATCCGCGCCTGATCATCGAGATCAAGGACAAGTCGAAGATTATCGCTTCGGCCGAATACCTGGCCTCGCTCGGCCTCGCTCAATAACAGCGTCAGGCAATCGAAAAGGGCGGTGAGATGATCATCCCGCCGCCCTTTATTGGCATTTCAAGAGCAAGTGGGCGCTTATAGAAGCCATGGCCGAGGAGATCATGGCGCGCGGCCATACCCACGACTGGCCGGTCGTGCCTGAGAATTGGCGGGACTTCATGTTCGAAAACGCCCGTGATTTCCGTCGCACGCTCTTGAGCTATCGCGATGGGGGTCGCGTCCATGCCGGCACGGAAACCAGTCCGCAGGATCTTCCCAATGTCGAAGCCCATATCGCCGTCCTTGTCGGAGCAGGCATGGAAGCGGAATTCGCCATGGAACTACTTGTCGCCATCGCCCGCTACACCGTCGGCTGTGTCATCGAGGAGCAGGCCGAACCGCCGCCGGAGCGGGAAAAGCTCGATGCCGCAGCCGCTGATTTCCCGCTGACGCGTCGGGCTATCACGCATTATCGCAATTGCGGCCACGAGGCCTTCTTCGAGGCCGGCCTCAGGATGATGATCGACGGCGCCGCCCTTCGGTTGTCGCAGGACGCCTAAGTCTCAGTCGCGCATCGCCCAGCGAATGCCGGCGGCGACCGAAAGCCCCAGCAGAGGCCATATTGCCCAGAATGTCCCGTGCCATGTCAGCATGTTGATAGCGACGATGCCGACCCCGATGACGGCAAACGCGGCGACGCGCTGATCGAACCGGTCCTGCCTCCGCACCCATATCATTGCCGTCGCGAAGGCGAAGCCAAGCATCGGCCAGACGGCCCAGAATTCGCCTTCCCAAGTGACAATGTTGATGAAGATGAGCACTGCGCCGATAAGAGCGAGAATGCCGCCGAGCTTGCGCAGCCTGCCGCGCGGGCGCAGCGCCGGAGCCGGTCTTGGCGCCGGCATTTCGACGGGCCGTTCGGGAGCGGCTGCCGGCTTCCGCGGCTCCGCGCTGATATCGCCGATGCGCACGGCATAGCTCGGCACGGCATCGGCAACGTTCTTCATCTCCAATGCCCCCAGAAAGTCGAATCCGACAGCCACCTTGTTTCGCACCTGGTCATAGACCGTGTTCGAGATCACGATCCCGCCGGCCGGCGCGGAGGCCTGCAGGCGGGCAGCGATATTGACGCCGTCGCCGTAGATATCCTCGCCTTCGACGATGACGTCGCCGAGATTGATGCCGATGCGAAAGAGCATGCGCCCATCCATGGGCCGCGCTGCATTCTTGCCTGCTAGCTCGTTCTGCACGTCGATCGCCGCCCGCACCGCTTCGACCACGCTCGGGAAATCGGCCAGCAATCCGTCACCCCAGGTATTGACCACGCGTCCGCCATGCGAAGCGATGAGGCGGGACATGGCATCGCGATAATGCTTGAGCATGGCGAGCGTGCCTTCCTCATCCGCGCCCATCAAGCGCGTATAATCCTGCACGTCGGCTGCAAAGATCGTCGTCAGCTTGCGTTGTGTCTCGCTCATGAAATCCCCTATCGCCGCCGGCCGAAACTGGCTTCGTTATTCTATAAGTGGGATCGCAGTCTTGTTTCGGTAGTCCGCCCCAGCGCGGACTACCATCCCACGTTGCTAGAATTGCGTAATCACGCTGATGCCCGTGCCTTCGGCCTTGTCGAGCGTCATCAGTGCCGGCACTGCCTCCGCAAGGCTGATGCGCCGGCCGATCAGTTTCTGCGGCGCGATCTTGCCGGCGGCGAGCATCGAGAGCATGGCATCGTAGCGCCAAGCCTGCATGCCGTGGCTGCCGTAGATTTCCAGCTCATGGCCGATCACCTGCGCCATCGGGATCTGCGGCGTGGAATGCTCGCCGAGCATGAGCCCTACCTGTACATGCCGGCCGCGCCGGCGCAGGTTCTTGATCGAATTGAAGCAGGTGACGGGGTGGCCGAGTGCGTCGATGGAGACATGCGCGCCACCCTTGGTGATTTCACGCACCGCTTCAGCCACATCGGCGACCGCGGAGGCATTGATCGTCGCGACCGCTCCGCATTCGCGTGCAAAGGCAAGCTTCTCCTCGGATATATCGACGGCAATTGCGTTCGCCCCCAGCGCAGTCGCGATCATGATCGCCGAAAGCCCGACGCCGCCGCAGCCATGCATGGCAATCCATTCGCCCGGGCCGGTACGTGCCTGGTCGGCAACCGCGCGGAAGGAGGTGGCGAAGCGGCAACCGAGGCTCGCTGCCGTGGCGTCATCCACGCTCTCGGGCAGATGCACCAGATTGGTATCGGCATAGTCGATGCCGACATATTCCGCGAAGGAACCCCAATGGGTGAAGCCCGGCTGGAACTGGTTGGGGCAAACCTGCTGATTGCCCGAATGGCATTCACTGCAATGGCCGCACCCGGAAACGAAAGGTACGGTCACACGGTCGCCGACCTTGAAGCGCACGACACCTCTGCCGGTCGCGACGATCTTGCCGGCAAGCTCGTGGCCCGGCACATGTGGCAAGCGGATATCCGGATCATGGCCCATCCAGCCGTGCCAGTCGCTGCGGCAAAGCCCGGTTGCGCCGACTTTGATGACCACACCGTCTTCCGTCGGCGTCGGGTCCGGCACGGTGCGGATATCAGGCGCCTGTTCGAAAGCTTCGTAATACATGGCTTTCATCTGTCTTCTCCTGGGCGGGATATGCGTGTCTTCATCCATGATGGCATGCGGCGAGGGTTTTCATCCAGTCGCCTTTCCATCATTTTCCTTTATGGACCCATCGTTTTAGAACCATGACACACGCATCAATATTTCAATCCTCGCGCACGATCGGGCATTTTATTGCTTCGATGTTTCAACCGTCAATTTGCGCTTGACCGCCCCCGACAGGGAGGATTTTGCTTTGCCGACTTCATGAGGAGAGCCGCAAATGCCCGTCGATACGTCACCCCGCACGACCACCTGGACCTATGTCGAGGGAGAGTGGATTGCCGGCAACCCGCCGCTGATCGGGCCGACCTCCCATGCCATGTGGCTGGGCTCCACCGTCTTTGATGGCGCCCGCTGGTTCGATGGCATTGCGCCCGATCTCGACCTGCATTGCCAGCGTATCAACCGATCTGCTGTCGCCATGGGCCTGAAGCCGGTGAAGACTGCTGAAGAGATCGAGGCGCTCGCCTGGGAAGGCGTGAAGAAATTCGACGGCAAGACGCCGATCTACATCAAGCCGATGTATTGGGGCGAGCATGGTTCGCCGGGCAGTGTCGTGGCCGTTGATGGCGAATCCACTCGCTTCGCGCTCTGCCTGTTCGAAGCCGCGATGGGCGGCCATGGCGGCTCTTCGCTGACCGTCTCGCCCTACCGCCGCCCCACGCCGGAAACCGCAATGACCGATGCCAAGGCAGGCGCGCTCTATCCGAACAGCGGCCGGGCGATTGCCGAAGCGAGAGGCCGCGGCTTCGACAATGCGCTGATGCGCGATATGAACGGTAATGTGGTCGAAACAGCTTCCTCGAACGTCTTTATGGTCAAGGACGGCGTCGTCTTCACCCCGATTGCCAACCGTACCTTCCTCGCCGGCATCACGCGGCTGCGCGTCATCGGCTTGCTGCGCAAAGCCGGCTTCGACGTGCGCGAGGCGACACTTTCTGTCGAGGATTTCATGGGCGCCGACGAGATTTTCACGTCGGGCAACTATTCGAAGGTCGTCGGCGTCAACAGGCTCGACGGCCGCAATTTCCAGGAAGGTCCGATTACCCGCAAGGCGCTGGAACTCTACATGAACTGGGCTTATGGGCGCGGGGGGAATGAGGAGTAGTGCGCCGCTGCCTAGCGTCTCACCGCATAAAGCTCTACGCCATCCGTGAAGCCCTTTAATCTGTGGCTTCCCGCTGACACGGCATCCTCAGGGCCCACCTCATTGAAAAAGTCCTGAGACATCAGCAGGGCCTCCCCAAGCTCGCTGCACACGCCCTGAATACGGCTGACGAGATTCACATCCCCGCCGATCAGCGTGAAATCCAGTCGCCGGCCGGAGCCGATATTGCCGTAGCTGACCTCGCCGTGATGCAGCGCGATGCCGGCCTTGGCGCCGATGCCGTTGTAGTTGAAACCATCCAGCGCTTCGAGGATCGCCCGGGCAGCCGAAAGCGCTGCATTGCAGGTTCGGGTCGCATCATAGCCGGGGAAGAAGGCGAGCACCGCGTCACCCATGAATTTCAGCACTTCGCCGCCTTCTCGCGTGATCGCCGGAATGACGTGGTCGAAATAAGCGTTCAGCAATCCGAGCACGGTTTCGCCCGGCAAGCGGTTGGAGAGTTCGGTAAAGCCGCGCAGGTCGCAGAGCAGCAGGGCTGCCTGCATGGATTCGATTTCGCCCTGGCGGATGCGGCCGGAAAGGATGCGGCTTGCCGTCAGCGGCCCGATATAGGTGTCGAGCAGGCTGAGTTCGACTTGGCGCAGAATGCGGAGTTCGCTGGTATTGCGCAGCGCCGGCACGATACGCTCGATCACCTGCATTTCAGGGGTGGTGAAGCCGCCCGGCCGCTTGGTGCCGAAGATCGCGGCGCTGACCGGGCCGTCGGCATTGCAAAGCGGCGCGATCATCAGCTGCACGAGGCCACGCCCGGCGAAGACGTCGATATGCTGCCAGCGGCCGTGCGGGCTCTGGCCCGGGCCGACGACGAGCAGTTCACGGCTTTCGAAAACCTTTTGCAGTGGCGTATTGGCAATGGCGAGCCGTGTGCCATGCTCGCGGTCATGGATTTCCACCGGTTCGCCCGGCGCCCAGGCGATAGTGCGGCCGATATATTCCGGGTGCAGCGTCATCAGATGCAGCGTCAGCCGGTCGACTGGAACACCGAGCGCCCGAAGGCGGCGCCCGAGGCCGGAGACGAGGCCGACCTCGTCGAGAGCATGACATTCGTCGCCGGTCAGCCATTCGATGAGGCCGAGCACCGCAGTCGTGTTGAGGCTGTTGGCGGGTGCCCTGGTTTCAACGGCGTAGTCGATGTCGAGCAGGTTATTCACGAGTGTTCTCCTTCGCTGGGACGGTGCGCTCAGTGAGCGCCGCCGCCGGAGACCTGGCCGGTTTTTTTCAGAAGCAGGGAGGCGAGCAGAGCGATGACGAGGGCGACGCCGAGCAGGAAGAAAGTGTCGCTGAAGGCCATGATATTGGCCTGCTTGCGCAGCTTCAGTGCGATGGCGACGACCGCCTTGTGCGTGGCAATGGCCTGGTCGCTGACGCCGTGGCTCATGAAATAGCCCGTGAGCTTTGCGACGCGATCGCGGGTGGCTTCCTCGAAGACGGAGACCGAATTGGTCAGGATATTCGAGTGGAACTGCTCGCGCTTCGACAGGAAGGTCTGCAGCGAGGCGATACCGACGGCGCCGCCGAGATTGCGCATCATGTTGAAGAGGGCGGAAGCCGAACCGGCATTCTCCGGCTCGATACCTGCGGTGGCGATGGCCGAGAGCGGCGTGAAGACAAGTGCCTGACCGACGGCACGCACGACATTCGGCCAGAAGAGCTGATCGCTCGCATAGTCGCCCGTCATATGAACGTTCATGAAGTTTGAGGCGGCGAAGAGAACGAAGCCGACGACGATCAGCAGGCGGATATCGAAGTGCTTCATCAGGCGCGGCACCAGCGGGATCAGCAGAAGCTGCGGGATGCCGGTCCAGGCAAGCACCAGGCCGATCTGCTCGGAATTATAGCCCTGGATACGGGTTAGGTAGATCGGCAGTACGAAGACGGAGCCATAGAGCGCGATACCCAGCAGGAAATTCGCAAGGATGCCGAAGCCGAAGTTCCGGCGGGCAAACAAGCGCAGGTTCAAGAGCGGATGGGCGACTTTCAGCTCAATGATGAGGAAGAGCGTCAGCGAGACGGCGGCGATAACAGTGAGGCGGACGATGAAATCCGAGCCGAACCAGTCTTCCTTATTGCCTTCTTCCAGCACGGTCTGCAGTGCGGCAAGACCGATCGCCATGGTGATGATGCCAGGCCAGTCGCCTTTGGCGAGCAGGCCGAGATTCATCGGCGCACGGTCGAGCGAAGCCCAGAGCATGCCGACCATCAGCGCGCCGGGCACGAGGTTGATATAGAAGATATATTCCCAGCCCCAGTTTTCAGTGAAGTAGCCGCCGATGGTCGGGCCGATTGCCGGGGCAAAGGTGGCTGAAAGGGCAAAGAGTGCCAGGCCGATCGGTTGCTTGGGCTTGGGCAGCAGCGTGATGATGATGGTGAAGGCCATCGGGATCAGCACGCCGCCGGAAAAGCCCTGGATGGCGCGCAGGATGATCATCTGCTGCAGGTTGACCGCGAAAGCGCAGGCGACCGAAAAGATGAGGAACAGGATAGCATTGACCAGCAGATAGTTGCGGACCGAAAAGACCCGGGCAAGCCATGCGCTGAGCGGAATGACGACGATCTCGGCGATGAGATACGAGGTCGAGATCCAGCCGCCATCGTCGGTGCCGGCGCCGATGGCGCCCTGAATGTCGGCCAGCGAAGCATTGACGATCTGGATGTTGAGGATCGCCATGAAGGCGCCGAGTGTGGAGCCGACGACGGCGGTCCACATGCGAAGCGGGCTCATGGCGGGTTTGACAGCGGGGACCGTCGCTGGGGCGGGGCGCGCGACCGAATTGCTGTTTGCGGCGATCTGAAGCGTAGCCATGACTTATCTCCTTCCGGCTCTGCGGAAAACTGTCTCATGACGCTTTTCGGGTGATAATTGAGAAAGGGATGGAAGGATCATCCAGCAGGAGTGGATAATCCTTCCTCCGCGGCCGCGGAGGTCTGGGCGGCCTTGGTATCGATATCGGGGATTACAGACATGCCCGAGCGCAGCAGGCCCGCAAGGCGTTCGTCATCGATGACGATCTTGACCGGGATGCGTTGGACGATCTTGGTGAAGTTGCCGGTGGCATTGTCGGGCGGCAGCAGCGAGAATTCGAGACCGCTGGCCGGCGAGACGCTGTCGACGTGGCCCTTGATGGCAATATCCGGGAAGCTGTCGACCTTGATCTCTACCGTCTGGCCGGGGCGAACGAAGGTCAGCTGCGTTTCCTTGAAGTTGGCGACGACATAGACCGCATGCAGCGGCACGACCGCCATCAGCTGGGTGCCCGAGGTGACATACTGGCCGACGCGGATTGAGCGCGCGCCGACCGTGCCGTCAACGGCAGCGACTATATCCGTATAGGAAAGGTTCAGTTCGGCCTGGCTGGCGGCAGCGGCAGCGCGGTCGCGCTGGGCGAGCAGTTGCTCGCGCTGCGTCTGCAGCACCGGCACCTTGTTCTCGGCGGCAACGAGTGCCGCCTTATCGCGTTCGACAGCAGCGGCGGCCTGATCCTTCAGCGACTGGCTCTGTTCGGCGCGGGATTGCGTGCCGGCGCCGTTGGTGATCAGCCGGCTCGCGCGGTTGGCATCGGACTGGGCGAAGGTCAGCGAAGCCTGCGATGCATCGAGTGTTGCGCGGGCCTGCGCAATGATCGACTGCTGCAGCGAGATCTGCGCATCGAGATTGGTGACGGCGGCCTCAGCAGCCTTCACATCGGCCTTGGCCTGCGACAGTGCAGCCTGGAAATCGCGGTCGTCGATGCGGGCGAGAACTTGCCCGGCTGTGACGGTGTCATTGTCATTGACGAGGACCTGCTTGATATAACCGGCGACCTTTGGGGCAACGGTCGTGTAATCGGCCTTCACATAGGCATCGTCGGTGGATTCGATGAAGCGGCCGACTGTCCAGTAGCGGTAGCCGAAATCACCGGCGAAGGCGCCGCTGGCAAGCAACGCTGCGGCGATGACGGCGCGCTTGATGAGCTTGCGGCCGGTCTTCCTAGGGGTATCAACGGCCGCGGCGGCTGCAGCCATTGCTTCTGCAGCCGGTGCTGCAGCTTCTGCGGTGGGGGCGGTTCCGGCCTGTTGGACGTTCTTGAAAACTTCGTTGCGGGGCAGTTCGACCATTGTCCTTCTCCATTCGTCTCGGCTTCATCAGTGCGAAGCCCTGTTCGATGAGCGGAAGATGGACCCGGACATGCTTTCTGATAATCTGCTGTTTTCGGGAAGGATCATCAACTCTCAGCGGATAATCGAGGAATAATATGGATCGGCTGACCAGCCTCACAGTCTTCGGTCGGGTGGTGGAATGCGGCGGTTTTTCCGCTGCCGCGCGGCGCCTCAACATGTCCGTCACCATGGTGGGCAACCATGTGCAATCATTGGAAGATCGCCTCGGCGTACGGCTATTGAACCGCACCACGCGCAAGGTCAGCCTGACCGAAACCGGCAAATATTATTATGAGCGCTCGTCGCAGATCCTGGCCGATCTGGAAGAGGCGGACCGCGCTGCCGGGGCCTTGAGTTCGACGCCGCGCGGCACGCTGAGATTCTATACGAGCAGCGCCATCGTCCGCTTCCTGCTGCCCGTCATCAACGAGTTCATGACGCTCTATCCGGCGGTTCAGATCGATTTCAACATCGGCGAGCGATCGGTGGATATGATCGAAGACGGGTATGATCTGGTGATCCGCACGACGCCATCACCGGATTCGAGCCTCGTTGCGCGCAAGCTGACGCCCTGGCGGCATTTCCTCGTCTGCTCGCCGGACTATCTGAAGACCCACGCCATGCCGACGACACCGGCGGAGGTCGCCGAGCACAATTGCCTGCAATATGCCTACTATCCCTTTGGCGAGGAATGGCGTTTCGAGGATGCCGAGGGGCGGCAGGAAAGCGTCAAGGTGGGCGGCAGCATCATCTCCAACAGCGCCGAGACCCTGCGTTATCTGGTGCTGAACGGGCAGGGCATCTTCCTCGCACCAAGCTTCGTCGTCTTCGAGGATCTGGAGGCCGGCCGCCTGGTGCGAATGATGCCGGATTATCGCGGCGTCGAGATCCATATCAACGCCGTTTATCCGAACCGCAGCCATCTTCCGACCAAGGTGCGGCTGTTCCTCGACATGCTGGTGGACCGTTTCGCCGAACACCGAAAATGGATGGCATGAAAAGCGTCCGGCAGGACTGTTTATCTCGCCGGGCGTCCCCTAAGGTCATTGTCAGATGACTTTCAGCACGATCTTGCCCTTGCTATGCGGGCGTTTGCCTTCCAGCATCTCATGCGCCGCGATCGCCGCGATCGCCGCGATCGCCGCATCGAGCGGCAGCACATCGCCGACATTGGTTTCTAGCTGACCGGCATCGACCATCGCGGTGATTTCACTGAGCTCCTTGGTCGTGACATTGACGAGGAAGAAGAAGGCCTCGACGCCCTGCGTTTTAGCTAGCTCCTGATCCGGCTGCGAAACGGCGGAAACAAGCTTGCCGCCGCGCTTCAGCACCGCAAAGGAGCGTGTCTGCGTCTCCCCGCCGGCGAGATCGATGACGGCATCGACCTCATGGGCAAAGTCCTCGAAACGCTGGCTGCGGAAGTCGACGGCGACATCGGCGCCGAGTCGCTTGACGGTCTCGATATCGCTTCCGCTTGCCGTGGCGATCACCTTCAGCCCGGCCTTGTGGGCGAACTGCACCGCATAGGCGCCGACATTGCCCGCCGCGCCATGAATGAGCACCGTCTGTCCAGCCGTCAGCCTAGCGTGGTCGAACAGCGCCTGCTTTGCGGTCACCGCGATGACCGGGATCGAGGCGGCTTCGACATGGCCGATGCTTGCCGGCTCCACGCCAATCATGCCGGCTGCGGCAATCGCATATTCGGCATAGGCGCCGATGAAGCGCGGATTGGTGACACCGTAGACCGCATCGCCGCGGGCTAAATGGGTGACACCTTCGCCGACCGCTTCCACCGTGCCCGAGAGATCAGAGCCGAGCGTCAGCGGTAGCGGCTGGGGCAGGGCGCTGTTGCCCGAACGGATCCAGCCATCCCAGGGACCGACCCCGGCCGCATGCACCTTGATCAGAACCTCATCCTTGCCGGGCGCGGGGATCTCGACATCCTCGGCAATGATGGCTTCCGGCGGTCCGAATGCATGAACCCTGTAGGCTTTCATGGTCGTCTTTGTCTCGCTCTCGGTAATCGTGGTCATCTTCTGCTCCTTCGTGTGAACCGGCTCTCCGGTTTCGATGGAGTGAAGATGCCGCCATCGAAGACTTTCGATAATCCCTGCTGTTCGGGAACGATTATCAAGCATCAGAGGATAATCCGGTCCGGCCGCGCGTTCTGCCGGACCGACATTTTATCACGGCCGGACCGGCGAGCCGACATATCCGGCAGACTGGATATAGGCGATGGGCGCAAAGAAGTTGCCGCGGGCATTGAAGGCCATCAGCCCTTCCTCGCTCAACGCCGCCCGCACGGCCGGGCGGGCTGCGACACGCTTCATGAAGGCAGGAAGGGCGGGAAAACGATCGAGATCGATTTCGATCCAGGGCGACCAGTTGAGGCAGACGAAGAGATAGGCATCCGCGACCGTGAAATTCTCGCCGGTGAGATAGGGAACGGCAAGGCGTCCATTGATCCAGTCGAGGCGTTTGTTCACGACCGTGCGCATCGCCTCATGTGCGATGGCGTAATCGGCATTGAAGAGCATTGCCATCGGCTTGTGCAGTTCCGACGTGATGAAATTCAGCAGGGATTGCACCTGATTGCGGCCAAAGTCGCCGATCTCGGGCAGCATCCTTCTGCCCTCAGGCGCGCTATCGGCAAGAAACTGCACGATCGCCGGCCCCTCCGTCAGCACCTTGCCATCGTCGAGCATCAGCGCCGGCACATAGCCGTTGCCGTTGATGGCGAGATAGTCCTCGCCGTGGCTGGTGCGATGCGTCTTTCGATCGACCGTGATGAGCTCGATATCGATATCCAGTTCCCGGCAGACGATATGCGGCGAAAGCGAACAGGCGGCCGCGTGCATATAGAGTTTCATAGGTTCCTCCTCCTGCGGCAGCGTGAAACCGCCTGCATCAATTCGTTGGACATTTGTACTATTTCGCATAAAATTCCCGTGGTCAATTATTTTATGCGAAACGGTACAAAATGAGCGAGAAGAAGCGCGGCCGCCCGAGGGCCTTCGACGCGAAGGTGACATTGGAAAAGGCGAGGGAGGTGTTCTGGGATCGCGGTTTTGCCGGCACGTCGCTGGACACACTAAGCGCCGCCACCCAGCTCAACCGCCCGAGCCTCTATGGTGCCTTCGGCGACAAGGAGGATCTCTATCTCGATACTCTCGAGGGCTATCGCGCCGAAAGCATGGACGTGCTGGCGAACGCGCTCGACCCGTCGCTGCCCCTGCGTCAAAACCTCGCGCGTGTCTATCAGCGCGCTCTGGCCATCTATCTCCACGGGGAAACCGCCGCACGTGGCTGCTTCCTCATCGGCACAGCAACGGCCGAGGCGATCCAGCATGAGCGGGTCCGGGAAATATTGAGCCGCAGCCTCGACGATTTCGACGGGGAGATCGAAAAGCGCATGAAGCTCGCGATAGAACGGGGCGAATTGCCCGACCGAAGCGATCCTCACACGCTTGCAAGGCTCGCTTCCGCCGTCATGCATTCGCTTGCAGTCCGTGCGCGGGCCGGCGATAGCCGCGAAACGCTCGAGGCCCTGGCACAGTCCGGAGTGGACATGATCTGCGGCAAAGCCTGAGGTTCAGGCCTGCTCTTCCTTGGTGCGCACTAGCCATGTGAAGGCCGCGCCCGCGAGCAGGAGGACGCTGGTACCGAGAAAGACCGCCGGCATGCCGATATGCCCGCCGACGAAGCCGCCGAGAACGGGCCCGGCGACCTGGCCCACATATTGCGAGGAGATGGACAGGCCGAGAATGCTGCCGGCAGCACTATCGGGCACACTATGCCGGATGACGGCGGTAATGCAGGGCAGGAGCCCGCCAAGTGCGACGCCCATCAGGAAACGCAGAGCAATCAGCTGCCAGGAGCCGGTGACGAAGGCCTGGGGAATGAGCAGCAGTCCGGCAACCGCGAGCGCGCCGGCAATGACCGGCCAGTGGCCGATCCGGTCGGCAAGCTTGCCGAGCCGCGAGGCCGACAGAATGCTGCCGAGCGCTGCCGCCGACATGACGATCCCGGCCACCATCGTCACCTGACCCTGATCTGGCACCAGCTGCGCCACATAGACGGTGATGATCGGCTCGATCGACATATTAGCGAGCATCAGCAGCAGCCCGGTCGCAAGCATGGCGACCACCGGCCCCTTGTCGGGAATGGATTTCCAGCCGCCGGATGCCTTGGCCGCCTGTTTGCGGGCCGCCGATTTCTCTTCCTTGATGAGGAAGGTGGTGGCGAGGAAGGCGAAGAAGATCATGCCGCCGGCTGCGAGAAACGTGCCGCGGATGCCGATAATGGGCGGCAGCGCCCCACCGATCAGCGGGCCGACGAGATTGCCGGCCATGATGCCGGATGAGAGCACGCCGAGCGCCCAGGCGGAGCGGTCCTTTGGCGTCTGTGTCGCCACCAGCACCATCGAGCCGGAGGCATAACCGCCCGCCAGGCCGACGAAGAGGCGCAGCGCCACTAGCTGCCAGACGCTGCCGGCCATGCCCATCAGCGAGATGGCGATGGTCATGCCGAGGCTGGCGCGCACCAGCATCAACTTGCGACCGTAGATGTCGCCCAGCCGGCCCCAGAGCGGCGCCACGCAGGCGGCGGCAAAGAAGGTCGCGCCATAGGCAATGCCCGACCACTGCACGATCGCCGCATGATCACTCACGCCAAGCTCCTCCACGTAAAGCGGAAGGAAAGGAAGCAGCAGCGTCATCGCCACGATGGTCGTGAACGAGCCAAGCAGCGAGATGACAAGATTGCGTTTCCAGTAGGCGGAGCCAGGCGCCACCTTTGCGGCGTCCCATTGAGTGTCGGTCATTGCGGATCTTCTTCGGTACAGTCTGGCCGTGGCCAAGATGAAGCGATCCTCACTTTACGCACCGCCCTGAGGGCTGCCAAGGACGGATTCCGGCCGATCCGACCTGCCGTCATCAGGAAAAACGCATCGAAAGCCACGATTTTGCCTCTAACTGATTGCAATATGCAATCAGAATTACAAGGGAGGAACAATCATGGATCACAGGGACGAAAGCCGTGCGCAGATGCTGCGCGCGCTCTATGCAGCCTATCTGGATCGCCGGAAGGATATCGTCGGCGCTATGCTGACGGAGAACTTCACCTTTTCCAGCCCGCAGGATGATCATATCGACCGCGCAACTTATTTCGAGCGCTGTTGGCCGAACGAGCCGCAGCTGAACGCCTTCGATATCGAGTTCCTGGCGGTCCGTGGCGATGAGGCCGTCGTCCGCTACCGGGCCGAAATGACTGATGGCAAAGCCTTCCGCAATATCGAAAGCTTCCGCTTCGATGGCGACCGCATAGCATCCGTCGATGTCTATTTCGGCCGCAACACCGCTTAGAAAAACCGTATCGCCGATGTCGTGATGATGATCGAAACCGCAATCATCAGCGGTTTCACCGGTAGCCGCTTGACGAGGATCGCTCCGAAGGGCGCGGCGATCACGCCGCCGATGATAAGGCCAACCGCTGAGCCGAGTTCCGACCAGCCAAGCGTCAGCACGAAGGTAATCGAGATGATCAGCGTCACCGCGAATTCGGTGAAATTGGTCGAGCCGATCACCCGCTTCGGATCGTGGCCGCGGCCGACAAGCGAGCTGGTGACGATCGGTCCTCATCCGCCGCCACCGATCGCATCCAGCACGCCGCCGCAAAGCCCGACGGGTGGCACCATCCAATCGCGGACATCGCGCTTCGGTGTCGGGTGGAAGGCTTTCCAGAGGATCACGAGACCGATGGTGATCAGATAGGCCGAAACGAAGGGCTCGATGACCTTGCCATCGACATTAGCAAGCAGGAAGGCGCCGGCCGCCCCGCCGATCATGCCGGCGGGCGCCAACCGCGCCACGAGCTTCCAGTCGACATTGCGGTGCCAGGCATGGGAAATGCCGGACGCTGCCGTCGTGAACAGCTCAGTCACATGCGTCATGGCGCTGGCATTGGCGGCCGGCACGCCGAGCGTCAGCAAGCTGGTCGTGGAGAGCACGCCGAAGGCCATGCCGAGCGCGCCATCGATGATCTGCGCGCAGAAACCGACGACGATGAATAGGAAGAAATCCGTGGTCATGAAGATCCCTGGTGAGCAAAAGCTCGACTGAAAACACGCCTAACGCATGTCGCGCAAAGCTGTGCAGCGGCTTTGCGATTACGACATGCAGAGAACAAAGACCTAAAGCGTGGCAGCGAATCTGAAAGATCGCGACACGCTTTGAGGGTGAAAAAAGTTCCGTTTCAAGCGTCAAGAGCGCTCCGTTTGAGGCGGATGACCTTGAAGAAGCCCTTCGGGAAAACCGGCAATATTTCAATGGCATCGAAACCGCTCGCTCGCGCCCAGTCGATGATCCGGCTGATCCGGAAGGAGGAGCTCCAGCCGATGCGCCGGGCAAGCGGCGCCACGGCCTCCTCGATCGCGCCCTGCAGGCCGGCGCCGTCGCCGAGCTTGCTGGCCAGAATGATTTCGCCACCTGGCCGCAGAACACGGGCGCATTCATCGAGCGCCCGTTCCGGCTCGGGGATGAGCGTGATGACGAAAGGCAGGCAGACGGCATCGAAAGATTGGTCCTCGAAGGCCAGTGCGTGCGCGTCCATCACCTGCAATTGCCGGATATGGAAGAGCTTCTGTCTGATAACCTTTTCCCGCGCCCTGGCGATCATATGCTCGGAAATGTCGATGCCCGTCACTCGGGATCGCCGGGGATAGTGGGAGAGCACCAGCCCGGTGCCGACGCCGATTTCCAGAATGTCCGTACCGGCGTGGGCGGCAAGCCGCGCCAGCGTGCGATGCCCGTCGCGCAGGAGACCGCGATAGACCTGGTCGTAGACCGGTGCCCAGCGCTGATAGATCTTCTGCTGGTCTTCCGCCTGATTTTGAACTTGTCCCCGATTTTGAACTTGTCCCATGAGAGCGCCTCCTCCAGACCCTGCCTTCAAACTCGTAAAGGCAGGCTCCGGTTCCGGCGACACGACGAAGGAGCTGTCAGATGTGCTGCTTTCGCCTTCGGCGGAAAGTTTTCTTCCCGCCGAAGAGCGCTTCGATCACTCCGCCGGTGTGCGCAGATTGGTTTCGATAGCGGCGAGCTCGTCACTGACCGAGCCGGCGACCACGCCGTTGCCGCGCAGCGACTTGTTGGAAATGTCGATCATCGGCGCGAAGGTAGCGGCCGGCATGCGGACCTCTTCCTTCACGGGCTCTTCGACGGGCAGGGCGTCTGCGAGGCTCGGCCGATCGCCGCGCGCCACTTCGAGCTGGCCGCTGAGGATCGCGCGTTCGGCGCGGAGCTGGCGGATTTCCGACTTTGCGATTTCGAGGCTCGTCCGCAGCTGGCTGATTTCATAGCGGTCGGTATCGAGGCGCGTATCCAGATCGTGCTTGAAGGCTTCGATCTCGCGGTCACGCTTGCTGCGCTGGCTTTCGGCCTCGCGCAGCTTCATCACCAGATCGTTGCTGTGGGCAGCGAGCTCGCGGCGGGCGGCTTCGCTTTCCGTGCCGTTGAGACGAACGCGGTTGAGCTCGTCGGTCATCCGCTCCAGGCGCGCGAGCGCCGTGGCGAGTTCGCCCTTCGTACGCTTCAGTTCCGCACGGGTCGACTGCAGTTCCTCGTCCGTCATCTTGTTGCGGCTGTTGGCGGTCGACAGCAGCTTCTCGACAAGCTCTGACTTCGAACCGATCGCCTCGTGCCTGGTGCGCAGGTTTGCGATTTCGAGCGTCGAGGAGGTTTCCAGCGTCTCGAATTCGGTTTCCAGGCGGCGATAGCGTTCCTCGGAAGCGACCAGATCCTGCTTCAGGTTGGCGACGGAGGACTGCAGGCCGCGTGTCAGCGCCTCATGCTCCGAGAGATTGGTCTTGAGGTGGCTGCGCTCCTCGTTGAGACGGGCGATTTCGCGAAGCTGGATGCTGTTTTCGCGGCGCGAGCTTTCGACGAGCAGCTGATGGGCCGTGGTTTCCAGCTCCAGCTTCTCGCGGGTGCTCGCCAGTTCGCGGCTGCGCACATCATGATCCTGCTGCGTGCGGCGAAGCTGTGAGGAAACCTCGTCGAACTGCAGTGCCCGGTCGCGTATCTCGCGCTCGGCATCGATCAGCCGCGCCTCGACGACGGTGAATTCTTCCCGCGTCAGCTCATGCACGCCCTGCAGCTTCACCAGTTCTTCGCGGTAAGTGCCGGCCTCGACGCGCAGCTGGCTGCCGTCGAGCTTCAGCTCCTTGTTGTCGGCCGTCAGGCGCTGGTTTTCCTGGTCAGCCTTGCGCCGCGCATTGCTCTCATAGTCGAGCAGCGAGCTCAAACGCGAACATTCGGCCCTCAGCGCGCCCGTTTCATTGAGCGAGTGGCTGTGCGCACCGAGCAGCGAGGAAACCCGCTCCTGCAGCGACGTCAGGCTGACGAGCAGCTCCTCCGAGGACTGCTTGTTTTCCTCGATTGCCGTGCCGAAAGCCTGGAAATCATCGACTTCCGAAACGCTGTACTGCACCGGTGGTTTGTCCACGAGACCCGTCTGTTCGGTGACGGACAACATCTGGCGATGGCTGGATACTCTCAAACCCGGCTTGACGGGTTCTTCATTACGACGAAAAAAGCTCATGACCATCACACGCCCCGAAGTTGATGTCAGAAGTCCCTGAAATGATTTATGCAATGCTAATTAAGCTATTCCTATCAAAGGTTGCGCTAACGCTTTTTGATAGCCCTGGATTGCATCTAAGGCGCGCTATTCATCGCCTGTCAAAAGCGCCTAAAAGAAATTAACAGTTTTTTATTGAAATAACGGCCGCCGCCCCTAAGCGCGGCTGCCGGACCCGAGCGTGCCTCATCTTCCAGGGGCGATTACGGGAATGTGAGCGCCGCAAGGAGAGGGATTTTATTCCTTTGCATTGCAGTCCCCGTCTTGTCGTCACGCCGCTTTCATATCCCTGAAAGCGCGACATCTCCGTGTGATTTATGCGTGTGGAGAAAGCCCGTGACGAGAGGCAATTTTTCCTCGAAGCGGTTGTTTTTTGATAATTCGCCGGTTGCCTCTCAATGCTTCCCCTCCTATGTTCCGCCTCACCTGCCGATGACGCAATCTATTGCCAAGAGGAGATCTGATATGGCTTTCGAATTGCCTGAACTTCCCTATGACTACGAAGCCCTTGCTCCCTTCATGTCGAAGGAGACGCTGGAGTTCCACCACGACAAGCACCACAAGGCATACGTCGACAACGGCAACAAGCTCGCAGCGGAAGCCGGCCTTGCCGATCTCTCCCTGGAAGAGGTCGTCAAGAAGTCCTTCGGCACCAATGCCGGCCTGTTCAACAATGCTGCGCAGCACTACAACCACATCCATTTCTGGAAGTGGATGAAGAAGGGCGGCGGCGGCAACAAGCTGCCGGGCAAGCTCGAAGCTGCCTTCAATTCCGACCTTGGCGGCTATGACAAGTTCAAGGCCGATTTCGCCGCTGCCGGCGCCACCCAGTTCGGCTCCGGCTGGGCTTGGGTTTCCGTCAAGAACGGCAAGCTCGAAATCTCCAAGACCCCGAACGGCGAAAACCCGCTCGTTCACGGTGCCACCCCGATCCTCGGCGTCGACGTCTGGGAACACTCCTACTACATCGACTACCGCAACCTGCGTCCGAAGTACCTCGAAGCCTTCATCGACAGCCTGATCAACTGGGACTACGTCCTGGAGCGCTACGAAGCGGCGACGAAGTAAGCACTTCCGAGCATCTGATTTTCAGCACCCGGCGCCGCGAGCGCCGGGTGTTTTCGTTTCTGCTTCTATTCTCCTGCAATCTATCCGCCAAGGATGGCTTGACTCATTCATACCCGATTGGCTATAGATCGATCCATAGCCAATCGGGTATGAATTCAAATGTCGAATGCTCAAGATGCGCTGTTCAGGGCGCTTTCCGATCCGACCCGTCGGGGCATCTTCGAGCGCCTGTGCCGTCAGGGCGAGAAGACGGTTGGCGCTCTGACGACTCACGCGGGTGTGTCTCAGCCGGTTGTTTCGAAACATCTGGCGGTGCTCAAAAACGCCGGCCTCGTGCGCGACCGCCATGAAGGTCGTCAGACGCATTACAGCGCCGAAATCCGCGCGCTTGCTCCGCTCGCCGACTGGACGACGGAGATGGCCGGCTTCTGGGAGAGCCGGTTCGACGCTTTGGAAGATTTGCTCAAAAGGATGGACCAATGAACGACACCGCAACTGAAATTCGCTCCGTCATCGTCGAGCGGGAAATCGCGTTCCCGCCGGAAAGGATCTGGCGTGCGCTCACCCAACCGCATCTGATCCAGGAATGGCTGATGAAGAACGACTTCAAGCCCGTGCGCGATCACAGCTTCAAACTGACCGCCGAGTGGGGCTCCGTCGATTGCCGGGTACTGGAAATCGAGCCGAACCGAACGCTCGCCTATACCTGGGATGCCTACGGTCTCGAAAGCACCGTTACCTGGACACTGACACCTGTCAAATCAGGCACGCATCTGCGCATGGAACAAGCCGGCTTCCGTCCGGATCAGGAACAGGCCTACCAGGGCGCCAAATTCGGCTGGCAGCGTTTCTTCGAAAATCTGGAACAGGTGCTGGCGCGCGCCGACTGAAGCATTACGCACGGCGTCTGATTGTTTGAGGAGGAAGAATAATGAATTGGAACAAGGCGATCCGCCAGCTTCACCGTTGGCTGTGCATCATCTTCACGGTGACTGTCATTGCCAATTTCGCCACCATGGCGGTGGGCGCTCCGCCTGCCTTTGTGGTTTACTCGCCGCTACCACCACTCTTTCTGCTATTGTTCAGCGGCCTCTACATGTTTGCCTTGCCCTACTTTGCCGGTCGCCGGGAACAGGCGTCGGCCGCAAGGTAAGGAATCGCAGCTACCCGTAAAAGGGTTTGTCCCCATTCCTGCGTAAATACCTCATCTTGCGTTGCCGAAATGCCTACGAAAACAGCGTCGATAAAGGGTAAGGCAGCGCAAGCGAGGGCATTTCGTTTCGTGCAAAGTATTCGAGACCTTGTCTCGGCATCTGTCCACGTGCCGCGATCTTCGATGACCTGACATTTGAACAACGTGACGACGTATTCGACCTGATCGCCGTTCGGATAGGTGTATCGAAAATCCCTGCCTCCGAAAACGCCGAGGATATTGGTAGGGGTCACTGCAAGGCCAGTCTCCTCCATTACCTCACGAATGACGGCTTCTTCCGGAGACTCCCCCGGTTCGATTGCGCCGGCAGGCAAGCTCCATCCTTCTCCAGAAACCTTTTCCTGTAAGAGCAGATTGCCGGAGCGGTCGTGGATCGCAGCAGCAATCGAAGGCAGGATCAGCAAGCGGCTTCCGATCAGGCCGCGAAGCTCCCTTATGTAGGATGTCATCTGGAATGCTCCTCAGAAGATAAGACCCATGTTGTATGGGCCGGACGACCGATGCAAGAGCGGTATTGGCGGGGCTGCCAAAAGGCCGCGGCTGGCAGCGCCGTCACATCGCTGTCATCCGCCGCCTCTACATCGAGCCGCATGTCTTCCGCCGATCTTCCCCTTTTCCGCTTCGGCATCATCGCCGATCCGCAATATGCCGCACTCGAACCGCAGGTCGAGATGGCGCGCTACTACGCCAACAGCCTCGCCAAGGTCGGTGCCGCAATCGAGACTTTCAATAGCGAGGAGCTGAGCTTCGTCATGACGCTCGGCGATATCATCGACCGCGATTTCAAAAGCTTCGACGATATCCTGCCGGTCTATGACGCGCTGCATCACGAAGCGTTCTTCCTGCTCGGCAATCACGATTTTGGCGTGGCCCCGGAGCATCTGGAGAAGGTCGCGGAACGGGTCGGCATGCCGGCACCCTATTACAGTTTCCAGCGCCACGGTTTCCGTTTTATTGTGCTCAACGGCAATGAGGTCAGCACCTTCGCGCCGCCGGAAGGCCATCCCCACCGTGCGCTTGGCCGCGAGCGTCTGGCGGCTCTGCGGGCAGCCGGCGCCGATAACGCCCATGAGTGGAACGCATCGCTGAGCGACGAACAGTTCGCCTGGCTGGCCGGCGAAATCGAAGCGGCGAAGGCTGCGAGCGAGAAGGTGATCGTCATGAATCACTTCCCCGTCCATCCGCCCTGCGAGCATGACATGTGGGACCGGCAGCGCATCGTCGAGCTTCTGTCCTCGCAGGAAAACGTCGTCGCCTATCTCAACGGCCATAACCATGTCGGCAATTACGGTAAGGTCGGCTTCTGCCACTTTATCAATTTCAAGGGCGTGGTCGATACCGAGAGCGAAAACACCTTCGCGATCGTCGATGTCTACGCGAACCGAATGGAAATCCGCGGTTTCGGCCGTGAGGATAGCCGCACGCTCAACTACTAAGCCACTTCCGTTGCGATCGCCGCAGGCTGTGCCCGGTGCTCCTGCGCGTCCTTCTTCGGCGGTGTGCCGAACATGCGCGAATATTCGCGGCTGAACTGCGAGGCGCTTTCATAGCCCACCTGATAGGCGGCATTGGCAGCATTGATGCCATCGGCCACCATGAGCCGCCGCGCTTCCAAAAGCCGCAACTGTTTCTGATATTGCAGGGGGCTCATAGAGGTCAGCATCTTGAAATGCTGGTGAAAGGAGGAGGGGCTCATCCTTGCTGCCGCCGCCAGCTGCTCCACTCGCACCGGCGCCGTGAAATTGTCGCGCAGCAGGTGAATGGCATCCGCCACACGCCGCGTCTGGCTGCCGGGCAGCGCCAGCTTGCTGACCTCGCTGCCATTCTCGCCGGACAGCAGCCAGAAGCTGATCTCGCGCAGGATCGCCTGTCGCAGGATCGGGATAGATTTCGGTGTGTTGAGCATGCGCATCAGCCGCAGGATGCAATCCTGCAGCTCTGCCCCGAAATGCTGCACGAAAACGCCGGGACCGCCTTCACCCGAAGGCTTCGGCGGAGTTTCCATCGCCTCCAGAACCTCGCGCAGAATGGTGACATCGAGTTCCAGCGTCAGCGCGATCATCGGCCGTTCCTCGCTTGCCTCGATCACTTGGCCGAAGGCAGGCATTTCCACGCTGATAACCAGCGCCTGCATGGCTGTATAGGTATAGAGCCGCTCTCCGAACATGATCTGCTTGGCGCCGTCGATGATGATGCAGAGCGCCGGCCGATAGATCGCAGGCTTTGGCATGGTCAGCGTGGAAGAACGCATCAGGTAGAAGCCGGGCAGGGCAGTTGCAAACAGTCCGTCGCCGCCACCATGGCTGTCCATGTACTGGTTGAGTACAGTCTTGATTTCATTGGACATCGTCATTCTCCGGGTAGCGGCCTTTGCCCGCCATCTTACTCCGTAGACCGGAGGCGACAACCTGTCTGGAGGAATAGGCAAGAAGTTCGAGGCTTTCGGCATTCAAGAAAAGGGGAGTCAGGACCTAGATTCCGGTCATCCGAACAAGGAGCAACCGAGATGACCGATCAGAACGCAAATTCGAAAATCGCAATCGTCACCGGCGGCAGCCGCGGCCTCGGCCGCAACACCGTCGTCAGCCTCGCCCGTGATAGCGTCGACGTGATCTTCACCTATAATTCCAACCGCGAAGAGGCCGACAAGGTCGTCGCCGAAATCGAAGCGCTCGGCCGCAAGGCCGCCGCCCTGCAGCTCGATACCGGCAATGTCGCCACCTTCGATGCTTTCGTGGACAATGTCCGCTCGGTGCTGAAGGGCTGGGGCCGCGAGCGCTTCAACTTTCTCGTCAACAATGCCGGCACCAGCTACCATGCCTCGATCCTGGAGACGACCGAAGAGGAAATGGACAGGCTCTACAACCTCCATTTCAAGGGCGTCTTCTTCCTGACCCAGAAGCTCCTGCCCGTAATCGCCGACGGCGGCCGCATCGTCAATCTTTCCAGCGGCCTTGCCCGCGTCGCCGTGCCGGGTTCCTCGGCCTACGGCTCGCTCAAGGGCGCTGTCGAGGTGCTGACGCGCTACATGGCCAACGAACTCGGCGCCCGCGGCATCGCCGTCAACACGGTCGCACCTGGCGCCATCGCTACCGACTTCAGCGGCGGCATGGTGCGCGACAATCCGGAAATCAACCGCAGGGTGGCCGCCATGACGGCGCTTGGCCGTGCCGGCGTGCCCGATGATATCGGCCCCATGATCGCCTCGCTGCTGACGGAAGCCAACCGCTGGGTCAACGCCCAGCGCATCGAGGTCTCAGGCGGCATGGCGCTCTGAGGTCTTGCTGGGTGGGGGAGAGCTTGGCTCACGCGTTGGCGGCCAATGGCTTCTCCGTCCAGCTCTCGGTCCAAAGCGTGCGAAGGCCATCGCCTTCGCCCTTGAAGAAGACGTCGGCTTCGGCACAGGCCTCCACCCGGTCGCCGCGGAAATTGCGGATCGCTTGCCTGAGTTCGCACCAGGCAACGATATTGGCGGTCTGGGAATAATAGATCAGCGCGATCGGGCGGATCATCCGCTCGGTCGCGCGTCCCATCTCGTCGCGATAGTTGAGCGTGAGTTTGCGTTCGTCGCGGATCGCACGGCGCACAATGGCAAGGTCGACGCCTGCGGGCGCCTGGGCGACCGTGCCCCAGGCAAACAGCGCCTTGTTCTCCATCGCCTGGCGTAGCGGTGCGGGTACTGCGCCGGCAAGCTTCTGGTTGACGCGCCGTGCCGCAAGCTTCAGCTCTTCGTCGCCGGTGCGCTCCAGGAGCGCCAGCGATAGCACGATCGCTTCCGTCTCTTCGATGGAAAACATCAGCGGCGGCAGATCGAAGCCCGGCCGCATGATATAGCCAATACCCCGCCCACCCTCGATCGGCACCCGCATCGCCTGCAGGGCGGCGATGTCGCGGTAGATCGAGCGCACCGTCACCTCCAGCCTCTCGGCCATGGTGGCGGCGGTCATCGGCTTCTTCGCCAGCCGCAATATCTGGATGATCTCGAAAAGCCTGGAGGCCTTGCGCATTTGTCGCCCTTTCTCCAACGCTCCTGACAATACACTGTCAGTTGGCTTCCCGTATAGAGCCATCTATCAGATTGAAATCGATGAAGTTCCTGAAAAATCGCACGGAAATACGGGATGGACAACTGACATGAATTACCACGAAAGCCTCTGGCTCTATTTCACCCTTCTCTTCGGCATCATCATCGTGCCCGGCATGGACATGCTCTTCGTGCTCGCCAACTCGCTGACGGGCGGCACCAAGCGCGGGCTGGCCGCCACCAGCGGCATCATGCTCGGCGGGGCCGTGCATTCGGCCTATGGTGCGGCGGGCGTCGGCATTCTGGTCGCTATGCTGCCGCAGACCTTCAACGTGCTGCTCTTTGCCGGCGTCGCCTATATGATCTGGATCGGCATTTCGTTGATGCGCAGCTCGATCAAGGTCGAGGTGGTCGGCCCCGGTACAGCGCGCTCCACCTGGAAGGCGTTCCGGCAGGGCGCAGTCACCTGCCTCGTCAATCCCAAGGCCTATATCTTCGTGCTCGCCGTCTATCCGCAATTCATAAAGCCGGAATTTGGGCCGATCTGGCTGCAGGGGTTGATCATGGGCATCATGACCGTGCTCACGCAGCTCGCCGTCTACGGCACGCTTGCGATGACGGCCGGCCGCAGCCGCGATCTCCTGGTTTCGAACCCGAAGATGACTGCCGTCATCGGCCGTCTCGCCGGCCTGCTGCTGGTCTTCATTTCCGCGATCAGCCTCTGGCAAGGGTGGAAGACAGCCTGATCCTGCCTATTCTTATCACATTGTTTTTATGAGGATCCGGCTAAACGTGACTATGCGGCCACATGGATTTTGTCATGATCCCGGTGCAGATTGCCCTCGACCGGCTTCGCCGGTGGAACAATGGAGAGAGAATCATGAATTGGAAAACAGTTGCGGCGGCTGTTGCGTTCGCCGGCATTGCCCTCGGTTCGGCTATGGCCGTGGACGGCACGCATGACGCACGTATTGGAATGATGAAGCAGATCGGTGGCGCAGCAGGCGCGCTGTCCGCCATCGCCAAGGGCACCAAGCCCTATGATGCGGATGCCGTGAAGACGGCGCTGACGACGATCGCCACCACGGCGAAGGCCTTCCCGGACCAGTTCAAGCCGGGCACCGAGACGGGCGACGAGGAAGCAAGCCCGAAGATCTGGGAAAACATGGATGACTTCAAGGCACGCGCCGCGAAGCTGTCTACCGACGCCGAAACCGTTCTCGCCCAGCTTCCGGCCGATGCCGCCGGCGTCGGCGCTGCGCTGAACACGCTCGGCGGCAATTGCGGTGGCTGTCATCAGCTCTATCGCATCAAGAAGGACTAGGCGATAGAGCTATTCCCGTATGATCTCGCGATCCGCATCGGCCCTTGCCGCCGGTGCGGATCGCCTTATTCTCCCCGGCAGCGGGGCCGGGGCCGGCAAACCCGGGAATGTCCCTTGATATCGACAGTAAGGAGAGGCGGCGCATGGTCCGCAGGTTCATCCGCTTTGTGCTCTGTCTCGTCGGCGTCGTCGTGATCGGCGGCGCAGCCTTCTACTTTGTCACTGCGCCCGATCCACTGCCGGAAAGCCACTGGGCCAATCTCGGCGCGCCCGACGTTGCGAACGGCGAGAAGGTGTTCTGGGCCGGCGGCTGCGTCAGCTGTCATGCCGCGCCCGGTGCGAAAGACGATGCGAAGCTGACGCTGACCGGCGGCCTCGCCCTGACGAGCCCCTTCGGCACCTTCCATGTGCCCAACATTTCTCCGGATGAACAGGCCGGCATCGGCCGCTGGACGCTGGCCCAGTTCGGCAATGCCATGAAGCGCGGCGTCGGCGCCAATGGGCAGCATCTCTACCCGTCCTTCCCCTACGGCTCCTATACGCGCATGAGCGACAAGGACGTCAACGATCTCTTCGCCTATCTGAAAACGCTGCCGAAGAGCAGCAACGTCGCACCGCCACATGAACTGCCGTTCCCCTTCAACATCCGCCTGGCGCTCGGCGGCTGGAAACTCCTCTATTTCAACGACCAGCCGCGCGTCGTGCTCGCCAATGCCGACGACAAGCTCAAGCGCGGCCAGTATCTGGTCGAGGGCCTCGGCCATTGCGGCGAATGCCACACCCCACGCGATTTCCTCGGCGGCTTCGTCCGCGACCAGTGGCTCGCCGGCGCGCCGAACCCGGAAGGCAAGGGCCGCATACCCGATATCACGCCGGGCTCGAAGAGCGTCGGCTCGTGGAGCGAGGCCGACATAACCAACTACCTGCAGACCGGCTTCACCCCCGATTTCGACTCCGCCGGCGGCCAGATGGTCGATGTGCAGCAGAACATCGCCCATCTGCCGCAGTCCGATATCGAAGCGATTTCAGCCTATTTGAAGGCCGTGCCGAGCAAGTAGCGTCTGCCTGGGGCAAGCGCCGCAAGCCACACTGCCACCATGAAGCACCCGACCCTTGAGGAAACAGACGCTGCGATTGCTCGCATGCAGGACCGGCTTGCCGCGCGCAATGCCGTTCTTGCGCGCTGGTTTTCCGACACACTTGCTGTCATGGAAGCAAAAATCGCGAGCCGCCTCGATGATCCCGGCGATCTGGCGCAGGCAAGGGCTGCGGCCTTTTTGTTCGTAAAGAGGGCGCTTCACCAATGGGCGAGCCGCCCGGTGCATGAGGTGGCGCCCGGAGACAGCCTCCCGAAAGAGGCTCGACGGCTCAAATGATTGGCATGCTTGCTAGCGCTCAGGCCGCCTTCGGCTGATGCTCCGCACCAAAGATCTGCACATAGGTGTCGAGCTCTTCGCTGCCGAAGCCGAGTGCCCGGTAGATCTCTGCCGTAAAGGTAATCGGCGCCGAACCCGGCGCAGTGACGATCATGCCGGAGCGAACTGCCTGTGGTCCCTCACGGTAATGCGCTTGGCCATGATAGCCCTCGGCGCCGGCGAGGAGATCGGGGGCGTTGCTGGTATGGGCAACCTGGTCGAGAGCACCGGCACGCGCCAACGCCAGCGTCCCGCCGCAGATCGCAGCGGTGAGCTTGCCGCGTGCGATGAAGTCGTTGATCACGGGCGAAAGGTCGGGCGTCTTTTCTGTCTCCCAGATGGTGCCGCCGCAGATGACCAGCGCATCGAAGGCGTCGCCATGCAGGTTCTCGGCTACCGCATCGGGTGCCACTCGCATGCCGCCCATGGAGCGCACTTCCGCGCCGCCGGGACTTGCCGTCACCACATCGAAACCGAAATGGGTGCGGGCGGAGGCAGCAAGCTGCCCCACTTCCCAGTCCGCGAAGCCTTCGGTCAGAACCACCGCCAGTCGGGTCATGCTTTCCTCCCTTGCAAGATGGCCGAGCGGCTGTAGCCACTTACGACAAAGCCTGCATATAGCGCATGCCGGTGACCGGGCGAGGGGTGAAATCCATCTGTTCGTAGAAACGGTGAGCCTTGAGATTGCCGGTCGCAGCGCTGACGGAGAGGTAATCGCAGCCCGCAATACGTGCCGTTTCGCGGGCGCGGTCGACGAGAAGCTGGCCTGTGCCATGGCCGCGATGGCCATCGCGTACGAAGAGGTGATGCAGATCCATGCCGCGCTTGCCCTCCTGCGCCCTGTAGAGTGGAACGAGGATGGCGTAGCCGATCAGCCCGTCGCTACCATCAGCGACGAGGGCCGAAATCCACGGCGTCGGGCCGAAGAGATCGCGTTCGAGCTGTGCAGGTGTGGAAGCCGAGATGTCGCCGTGATGGGCCGCAAGCAGGCCGATCATTTGGTGGAGTTCGGATATGTCGCGGGGTTTGGCGGCGCGGATCGTCACGACCGGCGGTCGCATGAGCGATATTTCGCTGTCTTCGATTTCAAGCATGGTCTTCGCGTCCTTTTTGAGTTTATGCCGCCAGGACGCTGCTGATACAACAAAGCCGCCTGACGGCGGCTTGTTGACATTATGATCTGTCTCGGCCGCCCTTTACAGGTACAGCCAAAAATACGAGCGGTTATGGTGCGCGTTCTTGATCATGCGCCATACATTCTCCGAAACCGCCCGTTTGTCAATGGCAGATGCCGGCCAATCAGGCCGCACTGGCGGGTATGGTACAGACACCTGTCGTGCAGCCTTCAGCCTTATCACCGCGCGCCGCCGCTGGAATGGGTGCCGCCAGCGCCATGCCGATACGTGCGCCGAGAGCGATATCGTCTTCGACCCCGAAGGCATGATGCAGGATAGCACCATCGCGGCCGATCAGGACCGAGGAGGGCGTTCCCCTGAAACCATAACGGCGCATCGTCACCGGTATGTCGGAACGCCCGTCCGCCTGATCGACACCGATTGGCGAGGTCAGCCGATATTCATGAATGAAAGCCCTGAGCACGGTTGGTGTCATCGCTTCGTGATGCTCGAAGACCGTGTGCAGGCCGATGACTTGAAGATCCGTGTTGGCGAAGATGCGCTCGATGCGGCGCACTTGCGGCAGGCTTTCGGCCACGCAGCCGGGGCAGAGCAGCTGGAAGCTGTGCAGGTAAATCACCTTGCCACGCAATCCGGCGATGGAGAGCGGTTGCGGCGTGTTGAACCATTCGCTGACGGAAAGTTCCGGTGCAAGTGTCAGATCGGACATGTCGAAATCCTTGGTCGTTGGGCAGGCCTTCGCATCATCAGTTGCATCCGGGGCACAATGGGATAATCCTGCCTGGTGTTTCTCTTCTCTATTTGCCTGGAGAGAGGAAAGAGCCGGTCCGGCGATGGCAGTCGACGGACCGGCGACCCGCTCACTTTGCAGGCATGACCTTGCCCGGCAGGCTGAGATTGCCGGATGCGACCTTGAAGACATTGTCGACGCAGAGCAGCGGTGCATGCAGGTTGCCGTTGATCTTCAGCCCTGCCGTCACGCCGTCATAGGAGGCGCCGGTGATGCCGCCTAGCAGCGACAACGGGATGGCGACATCGACGCGATCGCCCTTGAGTACCGTCGGATAATCCGGACTGTCGATCAGCAGCGGAACACCCGGCCAGGTGGCGGGAAGCTTCGGCTTGGCGCCGTCAGGGATGTCGGTCACCTTCAGACCGCCGGCGCAGGCCTTGTCCTTGTTGAGCACGACCCAATGCGGATGCCAGACGTCGCGGTTCTTGCCCCTGTAGGCAGCATCGTCGAAATCCGGATGGAAGGTGACGGCAAGTGCGACGATGCCCTGATCCTCGTCGAAGCCGATATCGCCGCTGTTGAGCGAGGTCGGCCAGACATAGGCATAGACGCCGGAGCCCTCGAACTTGCCAGTTGCCGCGGGCTTTTCAGCACCTGCCTCGCCGCGCACGCGGGTCGAGAACATCGCCTTGTCACCCTTGGTGACAATCTGCGTTTCGATGATGTCGAACGAGGCCTTCACGCTCTTCGACGGCTCGGCCGTGACGGGATGGGCCACGGCTGAGCCGAGCCAAAGCGATAGCGTTCCGGCGATGGCTGCGCCGGTGATAAACTGCCTTAACATTTGAACTTCCTTCTCTTTCTAGGTTGCCTGGAGAGTGCGCCTATCCTTTTTCAAAGGCGTCCCAGGTGGCAGCCCGGGTTGCCGGATCGGCGGTTTCATGGTCACGGCAGTCGATGCGCAGTTCATTCCTGCCGAAGGCCGCGTTCACGAAATTGCAGTGGTGCGGTTTGGCAGCACCAGAATGCTGGTAGGGGCGGAAGTAGCGACAGCTCGTGCACATCCGCTGGATCGGTATGGCGTCTGCCTCCTGCAGATGCCGGATCATCTTGACGAGTGACAGCAGCAGGCTCTCCTGTTCGCTCGCGGAGAGCGAACGGGCGGCCTCCATCGCCGCCGTTTCGATCGGCGAAACGGAGCCGAGCGCTGCCGTTCCCTCGACCGTGATGCGGATCGCGGTGGCGCGCTTGTCGTCGGGAGCGCTCGCCTTGGCGACGAGCCCCTTGCGCTCCAGTGCCGCAATCGAATCCGTCGCCGTCGGCTGCGAGACGCCGAGATGCGCCGCAATCTCCTTCACCCGTACGCCATTGCGACCGGCGAGAAATTCGAGGATCGCAAGCTGCGTCGGCTTCAGCCCGGCCTTTTCGGCCTTCGACCATTCGTCGCTGCGCATTGCGATCGCGATGCGCGACAGGCCTTCGCTGATGCGGTTGTCGATCGATGTGGGGTCTTTAGGCGTTTCCATGCACATAATATATAGGAGTCCTATGTAATTTCAAGGACAAGTGCGCTGTATTGCCGCTTTCGTTTTTCGGGAGGGTAATATAGGGTACCCCCCTATCCTACATTAGAGACTGCCATGTCCCATACGACCCATCAGAAGAAGAAACTCGTCGCCCGTGTCAGTCGCATCCGTGGCCAGCTCGAGGCGGTCGAGCGCGCGCTGGAGGGCGAGCGTCCATGTGGCGAGATCCTCCAGCTTCTCGCCTCCGTGCGCGGCGCGCTGACGGGGCTGACGGGCGAGGTGCTGGACGACCATTTGCACGAACATGTGCTGCATGCCGCCGACGAGAAGGCGAGGGCGGAGGCAGTCGAAGAAATATCGGAAGTCTTGCGAACCTATATCCGCTGAGCCGGATCGATAAGGAGATGGCGATGAGTGCCGGAATGAATGCTTATGGACATGACCATGTCTTCCTGGGCCAGGACCATGCCCGGAACGAACGCCGTATCTGGCTGGTGATTGCGTTGACGGCGGTCATGATGGTCGTCGAAATCGGCGCCGGCACCATTTACGGCTCGATGGCCCTGGTGGCCGATGGCTGGCATATGTCCACCCATGCCAGCGCGTTGCTCATTTCTGCGCTCGCCTATCTCTTCGCCCGCAAGCAGGCCCGCAACCCGCGCTTCACGTTCGGCACCGGCAAGCTCGGCGATCTCGCAGGTTTTGCGAGTGCCATCATTCTGGCGATAATCGCGCTGCTGATGGGCTGGGAAAGTTTCCTGCGCATCACATCGCCCGTGCCGATCAGCTTCAGCCAGGCGATTGCCGTCGCCGTCATCGGCCTTGCCGTCAACCTCGTCAGTGCCTGGCTCCTCAGCGGTGGCGGCCACGGCCACCACCATCACGGTCACGGGCATGATCACCATCACGATCATCATCATGCCCATGGCCATGATCACCATGGTCATGCGGATAACAATATCCGCTCCGCCTATATGCACGTCATCGCCGACGCGCTGACCTCGGTGCTCGCCATCGCCGCGCTCACTTTCGGTAGCCTTTATGGCTGGCTCTGGCTCGATCCTCTGATGGGCATTGTCGGCGCTCTCATCATTGCGCAATGGTCCTGGGGTCTGATGAAATCGTCCGGAGCTGTGCTGCTTGACGTGCTCTCCGAGGGTGAGACGCTGCCGGATGAGATCCGCGGCGCAATCGAAGGAGACGGCGACAGCATCACCGATCTGCATGTCTGGCAGGTCGGCCCCGGCCACCATGCCGCGATCGTCGCGGTGCTGACGCCGCAGCCGCGCGATACCGCCTTCTACAAGGAGAGGCTCGCGAGCCTGGACGAGTTGTCGCATGTGACGGTGGAGGTCACACGCGCTGCCTGATCCCGCCAAAAAGCCGAGATGCCGCCGCAATCGGGCCTTACGCCTGTGATCCTGATTCCCCGGAGGTCTTCATGAATCACAGCCTCACCCGCCGCAGCTTCATGGGCTCCGCTTTGCTGCTGCCTGCGCTGGGCTTTGCGCCCCGCGTGCACGCTGAGCAGCAGAATGACGATATCGACAAGCGGCTTGCAGCACTGGAAGCGCGCATTGGCGGGCGTCTCGGGGTCTCCGTTCTCGACAGCGACACGAATGTTTCCTTCGGCTATCGCGGCAGCGAGCCCTTCGCCATGTGCAGCACCTTCAAGGTTCTGGCCGCCGGCCTCGTTCTTGCCCGTGTCGACAAGGGCGATGAGAGCCTCGACCGGCGCGTCACTTACGGCAAGGACAAGCTCGTCACCTATTCCCCCGAGACCGAAAAGCATGCGGGCGGCGACGGCATGACGATGGCCGAGATCTGCAAGGCCGGCATTACACTGAGCGACAACACTGCCGGTAATCTGATGCTGGAAAGTTTCGGCGGCCCGGCTGCACTTACCGACTGGCTGCGCTCGATCGGCGACGGCACGACAAGACTCGACCGCATGGAAACCGCACTGAACGAGGCCGCGAAAGGCGATCCGCGCGACACCACGACGCCGGATGCAATGCTCGATTCACTCGGCAATATCGCTCTCGGCTCGGTTCTGGCAGAAACCTCTGCAAATCAGCTGGTCGACTGGATGATTGCAAACACGACCGGCGGCGCGCGCCTGCGCGCAGGCCTGCCCAGCGACTGGAAGATCGGCGACAAGACTGGAACAGGCGACAACGGTTCGGCCGGTGATATCGCCATCATCTGGCCGCCGAAGCGCGGCCCCATCGTCGCCGCCGTCTATATGGCGGAAACGACGGTCAAGATGGACGAATTCAATCCCGTCTTCGCCGAAATCGGTCGCATGATCGTCGAGATGGTCTGAAACGGGAAAGATCCGCCGTTCGGTGGGAGCTGAGCCGCCATTGCCTCGTCGCAGCAACGCAATGGAATTTGCCGATTACCGCATCGACATCAAGTTCGTCATCAGACCTGCTTTGATTTCCAGCACCGGGCGATTGATCTCTGGTTGACCGATATCTCTCAGCTGATCAGGCGTCAGGTCTGCCAGCACTTTCCGTCTCGCGACGGCCCTACGCCACTGCCTCACGGCAGCGGCCAACATTGTGATGCTGTTCACCGTGGACCCGGACACCTGTTTTATCGGCGCGCTGACGGCAGCTTGAGTTTCCGTGTGAGCCATTCCCAGTCTCCTATTTGTGAGATGTGTGAGCGGGAATGTGCCATGCGGGTGTTTTCGGGCTGTTCGGCTGGGCGTGAACGGCCAAGAAAACTTCGACAAGCCGCCGCTAAATCGGTGTTAAATCCGTCTTCCCAAATGCTATTCTGCGGCGGCGATCCAAATCTGGAGTCTTTCTGTGCGCATCAGGTTGCTAGGCGGCCTCGAAGTTACCTCTCTGGAGGACCGGCAAGTACGCTTTGCCACGCGCAAGACGTCGCTTCTTTTTGCTGCCCTGGTCCTTGCAGGCCGCCGCGGTTGTCGCAGGGAATTGCTTTCCGAAGCCTTCTGGCCGGGACGAAGCAATGAGCAGGCCCGCAATAGCTTGCGGCAGGCGCTGGTCGATATCAGGCGGGCGTTTCCGGCGAGCAGTGACGCCACTGTCTACGTCGATGGGGATCAGGAGACAGTCGTACTGATTGCCGGTTTGGACGAAGCCGACATTTCGATCTTCGACCGGAAGCTGGAGGCGGGCGGAACCGCTGATCTCGCCTTTGCTGCCGACCTCTACCGCGGTGAGGTACTTGCGGGCGAGTCCATTCCGGACGGGCTGGATGAGTGGTTCGGACCTTACCAGAGCACGTATCGGCGCAAGGCGCTGCAGCTCGTGGAGCGGTTGAGCCTCATGCTCTCCGATCCGGGCTCCGCGGAAGAGCCGGCCTGCGAAGGGCTCGCCGAGAGATTGCTCGCCTCGGACCCAACGGTGGAGGCCGCCCATCGGGCGCTGATGCGGATCCACATTCTCAGGGGGCATGAGAACGCAGCCATACGCCAGTTCGAGGCTTGCCGGGCTCTCGTGAAGAAGCATCTCGGCGCCGAACCCGAAGCAGAGACGTTCTCCCTGGCCGTCTCGCTGCAGTCGCGACAGCGACCCGAATATCAGTGGGCCGCACCGGGGCCTGAAGTCATCCCGCAGACGCAGGTCGTCTCAGCCCCGACAAAGCACCACGATCGGCCGTCGGTTGCGGTATTGCCATTTCAGAATTTGAGCGGCGATGCGGAGCAGGAATATTTTGCCGATGGCATCGTGGAGGATATCACGATCGCCCTCGCTCAATTCCGCCATCTCTACGTCATCGCGCGGAATTCGAGCTTCACCTACAAGGGGCAGGCCGTTGATATCAAGCAGGTCGGGCGCGAGTTGAACGTGCGCTATGTGGTCGAGGGAAGTGTGCGCCGGACGAGTAACCGGCTTCGCATTGCCGGACAGCTCATCGACACGTCGACGGGTGCGCACCTTTGGGCAGACCGTTTTGATGGAACTCTGGCAAATATATTCGATCTTCAGGATCAGGTGGCATCGAGTATCGTCGGCGCAATAACGCCAAAAGTGGAGGAGGCGGAGATCGAGCGCGCCAAACGCAAGCCGACGGAGAGCCTTGACGCTTATGACTATTATCTGCGCGGGCTGGCGGCCTTTGACCGGACGATCACCAACAGATCGGTCATCGACGAGGCCTTGCGGTTGTTCATGAAGGCGATTGAGCGCGACCCGGAGTTCGCCATAGCCTATGCCCGGGCGGCGCGATGCTACGCGACCCGAAAGAGCAATGGCTGGATGGTCAATCCCGCCGAGGAGATTGCCGAAGCGACCCGACTGGCGAGAAGAGCGGTCGAACTCGGCTGGGACGATGCGGTTGCGCTCTCCTATGGTGGATATGTCCTCGGCTATGTCGGCGGCGACCTTGATGATAGCGCGGCCTGTATCGATCGCGCGCTCTTCCTCAACCCGAATCTCGCTGCGGCCTTGGGCGTCAGCAGCTGGGTGAAAGCCTGCCTTGGCGAGCCGGACAAGGCTGTCGAACACGCAGCCCTCGCCATGCGCCTGAGCCCTTTGGACCCGCGCCTGTTTGCCTGGCAGTTCAACACCGGGCTGGCTCATTTCTGCGCCGGACATTACGAAGATGCCGCCGTCTGGGCGGCAAGATCGTTACGCCACCAGCCGAACTATCCGAGCGCGATGCGCGTGATGGCGGCGGGTCAAGTCATGAGCGGGCGGAGTGCGGAGGCGGAGGGAACGATCGCTCGACTGTGCCAGTTGGATCCTGCGCTCCGGCTTTCGAACCTTGCCGATATCCTGCCACCGTTCCGGCGATCGGACGACCGTAACCGATATATCGAGGCTCTTCGAATGGCGGGGTTGCCGGAGTAGAAATGAGGCGAAGAGTGCTCTCCTCCGCATCTCGGTTGATGCTCCAGCCTCAGGCGGCGGGAAGGTCCTCTGTCGTCTCGGTCCCGTCATTCTCAATGCCGGCGAGCTCGCGCTTGATCTGCTCGGCGATTTCCTTCTCGATCGCCGCGCGCTCGTCGGCGGGCATCGCCTTCAGATCGTCTTCGGTGAGATTATGGGCTGCCAGATAGCGGGCGCGGATGAATTCTTCCGGCGTCATGCTGCTCCAGTCGGAGAATTTGTCGACCAGGCTCTTATGTGCTGCCTTGGCTTCCATTTCTGCATCAGAGGGTTGGTTGATATAGGTCTCGTTGCCGGCCTGTACCGCCCACATCGTATTGGCGATGGACGGCGGGGTGGTGCTCGGCTGCAGGCCGGCGCCGGACTGGTTGCGCGTGCTGCCGCCAAATTCCTCGGTCTGCTTGTTCTTGGATTTGCCCTGCTCGAAGAGCGAGCCGAGGCCAGAGTAAATTGAGAGGTTGCTACCGATTTCCATGAAAAATCCCCCTGAAAAACCGGCTGCACCATTCTCCCCGGAGCCTGTCTGAGGCTTGCGTCTCTACCAGAGGGCGAGCAAATCTTTGGCCGCCGCTTAATCCAGCAGGAAATCGATCATCGTCCTCGTCGCGGCCGAGAGACGGCGATGCGGCGCGTAGACCAGCGAAAAAGGGCGCGAGCGCCCGCTGATGTCAGGGAGAATCTCGATCAGGCTGCCGCGATCGATCCTGTCGCGAACGATGAAGTCGTAGCTCTGGCAGATGCCCATGCCGGCTTCGGCCAGTGATACGACGCCCAGCACATCGTCGTGGATCTCGATCGTCCCCTCCGGCGTCCAGTCCGTCTCCGCGCCATCGATTCGAAACAGCCATGGCGCCGGCCTGCCGGTGCTCGGCATGAAAAACGGCAGGCATCTGTAGCCTGCCAGGTCTTCGATCGTCCGGGGCGTGCCCGTGCGCTTGAGATAATCAGGCGAAGCGACGAGCCGCAGCGGCGCGTCTTCCAGCTTACGGCCGACAAGCCCGCTGTCCGGCAGCGGCCCGAGGCGGATTGCCAGATCGTAGCCTTCGGCGACCAGATCGACATTTCGGTTGGTGATGCTGACTTCGACATGCACATGCGGATGGGTAGCACAGAAGCGCGTCAGTTTCTCCGGAAGCCGGAAATGGCCATAGGTGGTGGAAACGCTGAGACGAACGCGGCCGCTAAGCGCTCCGTCCTGTCCCTGAATGGCGCGCTCGGCATCTTCGATCAGCGAGAAGGCCGCTCGCGTCTGCTCCAGATAAGCGCGGCCGGCCTCGGTGAGGCTGAGCCGCCGCGTCGTGCGCCGCATGAGCTGCGCACCAAGCCGCGTCTCCAGCCGCGTGATCGCCCGACTGAGCACCGAAGGCGTGGTGGCAAGAGCGATCGCGCCACCGCTGATCGAGCCTTTTTCCACCACGGTGACGAAGGCTTCCACATCGCCGAGATGATCGAAACGCCGCATGATTATAACCTCTTAAGAACAGATGATTTCCGCCGGTGCGGCTTTATCCTCTCTGAAGGAGATAATAAACCTTTGTCATCGAATGCATCACGGCTTTCGCAAGCCGATCAAACATCAGGAGAAAGCGATGACATCCGCAACAAAGCCCGTACTCTTCGTTCTGACCAGTCATGGCGTCAAAGGCGACAGCGGTCAGCCGACCGGCTTCTACCTCGGTGAAGTAACACACCCGCTGGCTGTCCTCGATGCGGCCGGCATCAAGGTCGAGTTTGCCTCGATCGAGGGCGGGGAACCGCCGGTCGATGGCCTCGATCTCGAGGATGCGACGAATGCCCGTTACTGGAACGACGAGACATTCCGCCATGCGATCCGCGGCACGGCAAAGCTCGCTGATATCGATCCTATCAACTATTCGGCGATCTTCTTTGCTGGCGGGCACGGCGCCATGTGGGATCTGCCGAAAAGCCCTGCTGTGCTTGACGTTACGCAGAAGATCTTCGAAACCGGCGGCATCGTCGCGGCGGTCTGCCACGGTCCGGCAGCGCTGGTAAACGTCAAGCTCAGCGACGGCAGCTATCTCGTTTCCGGACGCAACGTCAGCGCCTTCACGGATTCCGAGGAGCGGGCGGTCGGTCTCGACAAGACGGTTCCGTTCCTGCTCGCCAGCACGCTCATCGAACGCGGCGCCAGCCATCATCCGGCGCCGGATTGGAATGCCAAGGTCGTGGTTGATGGCAGGCTCGTTACGGGCCAGAACCCGCAATCTGCTACCGGTGTCGGCGAGGCGATCCGCGATCTGCTCACCGCCTGACAGTTGCCAGAGCACCGGCCCGATATCAGCGGGCCGGTCCAGTCGTTATGGCAGCGTGTAGGCGATCACATAATCGCCCGGCTTGGTGCCAACAGAACCATGCCCGCCGGCGACCATGACGACATATTGCTTGTTGTCATCGGTCGTATAGGTCATCGGCGTTGCCTGTCCGCCGGCCGGAAGACGGGCTTCCCAGAGCTGGTGTCCGTTCGTCACGTCATAGGCGCGCAGATAGTTGTCGACGGCAGCACCCAGGAAGGCGACGCCGCCCTTGGTCACCATCGGCCCGCCGATGCCGGGCACGCCAACCTTGAAGGGAAGGGGCAGCGGCGTCATGTCGTGCACCGTGCCATTCTTGTGCATATAGGCGATGCGACCGGTGCGGAGATCCACGCCGGCGACATAGCCCCACGGCGGCGCCTGGCAGGGGATCTGCAGCGGGCCGAGGAACGGACCCATGAACACGCCGTAGGGCGCACCGTCATTGCGATTGAGGCCTTGTTCGCTTCCCTTCTCATCCTGCCCGCGCGGCGGAATATCGGCCGCCGGCACCAGGCGCGAGGTGAAGGCGAGGTAGGTCGGCATGCCGAACATCACCTGCCGCTCGGGGTCGACAGCGACCGAGCCCCAGTTGAAGGTGCCGAAATTGCCGGGATAAATGATAGTCCCCTGCAGCGACGGCGGCGTGTAGCGGCCCTCATATTTGTAGCGGTGGAATTCGATGCGGCAGGCAAGCTGGTCGAACAGCGAGACACCCCACATATCCTTTTCCTGCAATGGCTCCGGGGAGAAGGTGAGATCGGAGATTGGCTGCGTCGGCGCCGTGTGATCCTCCGGGATGGCGCCATCAGGCGCCGGGATTTCCTTGAAGGGAATGATCGGCTGGCCGGTGCGCCGGTCGAGCACGTAGATATCACCCTGCTTGGTGGATGCCACCAGCGCCGGCACCGCCGTTCCGTCCTGTTTCGTCAGATCAAGCAGCACCGGTTGGGCAGGGACGTCCATGTCCCAGAGATCGTGGTGGACGAATTGCTGCACCCAGCGTAGCTGGCCCGTATTGATGTCGAGCGCCACGACCGAGGAGGAGAACTTCTCGACATCGGCGCTGCGGTTCATGCCGAGCTGGTCCGGCACCTGATTGCCGAGCGGGATATAGACCATGCCGAGCTGGTCATCGACGCTGAAGACCGACCAGCTGTTCGGTGAATTCGTCGTGTAATGCTGCCCCTCCGGCAGCGGCGTCGTCTGGTCCGGATTGCCGGAATCCCAGTTCCAGATCAGCGCGCCGCTGTTGATGTCATAGGCGCGAATGACGCCGGACTGTTCCTGCGTCGAATAATTATCGTTGACCGCCCCGCCGATGATGATCTTGCCCGCAACAGCGACTGGCGGCGAGGTGGAGTAATAATAACCGGCCGGATTATACTGCATGCCGGCCTGTAGCTGCAGCACGCCCTGTTCCGCAAAGCCCGTGCAGACCTGTCCGTTGATCGCATCGAGCGCGATCAGCCGCGCATCCGAAGTCGGCAGGTAGACGCGCTCATTGCAGGGTTGGCCGGCAGGTATCGCCTCATCGTTGTAATAGGTCACACCCCGGCAGGTCTGGTGCTGCCGGTCCGGGTTCATGCCGGAATTGGCGTCATATTTCCATTTCTGCTGGCCGGTCTTGGCATCGAGCGCGATCGCCCAATTGTGCGGCGTGCAGAGATAGAGCGTGTTGCCCACCTTTAGTGGCGTCACCTGATAGGTTGTTTCCCCGACATCGTCAGGCCGCTTAACGTCGCCGGTCTGGTAGCGCCAGGCCTCTTTCAGGGTGGAGACATTCTGCACGGTGATCTGATCGAGCGGCGAATAGCGCTGGCCATAGGGCGTGCGGCCATATTGGTGCCATTCGCCATCGGGCACATTGCCGCCGAAGGCTGGCGTTGTGGCAACCGTCTGTATCGGCAGATCGCCCGCGAGATCATGCGGATCCGTCGTCATCGAGTAGCCAGCGACGATGATGGCAGCGATGACCGGAATGGCGAGCGGCCAGGGATTGGCGCCGTAATAAGTGCCGGTCGGGCTGCGAAAGCCGAGCGGCCGGCGGATCCAGGGCGTCAGCAGCCAGATCCCGAAGAGGATGATGAGGCCGCCGCGGGGACCAAGCTGCCACCAGTCGAACCCCACCTCCCAGATCGCCCAGGCGAGTGCAACGACCACGAGCAGCGCATAGACCCAGAGCGCCACGGCCTTGCGCATGAGAAGCAGGCCTGCCGTCAGCAGGAACATCAGCCCCGCGAAGAGATAGAAGATGCTGCCGCCGAGCGTGACGAGCCAAAGCCCGCCGGTGCCCAGCGCCAGTCCGAAAATGATGAAGAGGATGGAGGTAATGACGATTGCCATAAGGCAGTCTCCCGCTGGTTAGCCGGATCGGAGAATGGCGAAAAATATACGCCGATCAGACAGATAGAGCGGGAGGCTTACCTTTCAACCGCCACAATTGGCAGCGGTCGCGGTGTCAGGCTTTTGCAAGCTCGCGGTCGATCGCCGAGACGAGGCGGTTATCGTCAGCCGTCACGTCGGGGGCGAAACGGGCAACGACCTTGCCGTTGCGGCCGACGAGGAATTTTTCGAAGTTCCAGAGGATTTCGTTGTCGTCGGAGGCGAGACCGGCGCCCTTCAGCCGTTCGCGCATCGGTCCTTCCCCAGTCGTTTCCACGGTGGAGCTCGTCAGGTTCTTATAGAGCGGATGTTTGTCCGGCCCCTTGACGGAAATCTTGGAGTACATCGGGAAATCGACGCCGAAAGTGCTGGTGCAGAAATCGAGGATTTCCGCGTCCGTCCCCGGTTCCTGGCCCTTGAAGTCATTGGCCGGGAAGCCGGCGATGACGAAGCCTCTCTCGCGCTTGTCGGCATAGAGCTTTTCAAGCCCTTCGTACTGCACCGTCAGGCCGCATTTGGAGGCGACGTTGACGATGAGCAGCACCTGGCCGCGATATTCGTTGAGCGTCGTCTCGCGCCCCTGAACGGTCTTGACCGGAATGTCGAGAAGGTCGGTCATCACTGTCTCCAGTTAATATGGGTTGTCTGAAATCAGGTTCCGCAGAAGGTCTGTAGCACCCGCTCTTCGGGCTTCGGCGGGTCCATATAGGCCGCAAATGCTGGCTGCTCGTCATAGGGGTGCGAAAGCACTGATAGAAGAGCCTCGAAAAGCGAGAAATCGCCGTCCTGAACGGCCGCCTCGATCGCCTGCTCGACCCGATGGTTGCGCGGAATAAAGGCCGGGTTGACCTGCTTCATCGCGGCAGCCCGATCACTGGGCGTCTGCGAATCGCGCGAAAGCCGTTCGCGCCAGCGCGTCAGCCATTCGGCAGTGGCAGTCGGCTCCCGGAAACTCGAGGCGAAGACAGCCTCCGCCGTCTCATCGCCTGCCAGGATTGAAAGCCGCCGGAAGGTCAACGTGAAATCCGCGTTCTCAGCCTGCATCAGCGCCAGTAACGACTGGATCAGTTCCAGATCGCCATCCTCAGCTGCGCTCAGGCCAATTTTGCCGCGCATGCCCTGGAGCCAGAAGGCGTGGAAGCGCTCGCCATAGGCCTTGATGATGGCATTGGCATGCTCGATCGCCTTGTCCTTGTCGGCATCGATCAGCGGCAGCAGCGCTTCGCCGAGCCGTGCCAGGTTCCATTGCCCGATACCCGGCTGATTGGCATAGGCGTAGCGCCCATGCTGGTCGATCGACGAGTAGACTTTCATCGGATCATAGATATCCATGAAGGCGCAGGGACCGAAATCGATCGTCTCGCCCGAGATCGTCATATTGTCGGTGTTCATCACTCCATGGATGAAGCCGACCTGCAGCCAGCGGGCGATCAGCTCCGCCTGCCGGTCGCAGACAGATTCGTAAAGCGCGAGATAAGGATTATCCGCCGCCTTCAGCTCGGGATAGTGCCGTTCGATGACATGATCGGCGAGCGCCTTGATGCCATCCTCGTCACCACCAGCGGCAAGATACTGGAAGGTGCCGACGCGGATATGGCTTGCCGCGACGCGCGTAAAGACGGCGCCTGGCAATATCTCCTCACGCCGCACGCCTTCGCCTGTCAGCACCGCGGCAAGCGCTCGCGTGGCGGGAACGCCGAGCGCAAACATCGCCTCGCTGATGATATATTCGCGCAAGACTGGGCCAAGCGCCGCCCGCCCGTCACCACGGCGGGAAAAGGGCGTCTGTCCTGCACCCTTGAGCTGAATGTCGCGGCGCTGGCCGCTACGGTCGATCACCTCGCCGAGCAGGATCGCACGTCCGTCGCCGAGCAGCGGCACGAAGTGACCGAACTGGTGGCCGGCATAGGCCATCGCCAGCGGTTCGGCGCCTTCGGGCACGAGATTGCCGGAAAAGATCGCAGCGCCATCGCGCTTCAAAATATCGACATCGAGCCCCAGTTCTTCCGCGAGCGGCTCGTTGAGCTTGATCAGCCAGGGCTCCGCTACCTGTGTCGGCACTTGCGTGGCGAAGAAGCGCTGCGGCAACCGCACATAGCTGTTGTCGAAGCCGAAGGCCGTATCCGGCCGTTTTTTCTGCAGGGCGGAGGTCATGACTAATAGGTAGGGCCGCAGGTGCGGTCACGCAAGCCGATTTTGGCCCCGAAGCCATTCCCTTCACGAAGGGCAAAAAAGTGCAAGGAATGGTGATCTGCCTTTACCTCTCGGCAAAGCAGATGTGCCATAAAAGACATAGCGCCGCCATGATTGCAGGCGTATAGCAAAATCATCTCCTCTTGGCAGTTTTGCCATGTCATCCCCCGCGGCCCTGTCGCCCCGTGTGCTCCGCTGCGCCTTTGCGAGTGATCCCTGACGATGTCGGATCAGATTTATCATGCGCCGATGGTTCGGCGCGCAGCACCCAATTTCCGGGTGATCGCGATGATTGTCGCGAGTGCCATGCTCATGGAAAATGTCGACGCAACCGTGCTGGCGACCGCACTGCCGACGATGGCGCGCGATTTCGGCGTCGACGCCCCGGCCATGTCGATCGCCCTGACCTCCTATCTGCTCAGTCTGGCGATCTTCATTCCCGCCAGCGGCCGCATGGCAGACAGTTTCGGTTCGCGCACCGTCTTCCGCTCTGCGATCGCCGTTTTCGTGATCGGCTCCATCCTCTGTGCCTTCGCGCCGACCTTGCCGTTCCTCGTGCTCGCCCGCCTGCTGCAGGGCATCGGCGGCGCCATGATGATGCCCGTCGGCCGTCTGGTGCTGATGCGCAGCGTCGACCGCAAGGATATGGTCAGCGCCATGTCCTGGCTTTTGGTGCCGGCGCTGATCGGCCCGATCGTCGGCCCGCCGCTCGGCGGCTTCATCGTCACCTATCTCGACTGGCGCTGGATCTTCTACATCAACGTGCCGATCGGCATCATCGGCATGATCTTCGTTTCGATCTTTATCGACGAGGTGAAGGGCAAGGCCGCCGGCCCCTTCGATACGCTCGGCTTCATCCTATCGGGTATCTCGCTCGGCTCGATGCTTTTCGGCTTCGAATTGTCGAGCCACGAAGGGCAGGGCTCGTTCTCGATCTTCCTGATTGCCATCGGCCTGCTCTTCGGCATTGCTTATCTGCGCCATGCCCGCAGGCATCCGGCCCCGATCATGGATTTCTCGCTGATGAAGGTGCCGAGCTTCGGCACCTCGGTCATAGCCGGTTCGCTGACGCGCATCACGCAGGGCGCACAGCCCTTCCTGCTGCCGCTGCTCTTCCAGATCGGCTTCGGCCTTTCGGCAGCTGCCGCCGGCCAGATCGTCATTTCCACGGCACTCGGTGCGTTGTTCATGAAGCCTCTGGCAAAGGCCGTCTTCCGCCGCGTCGGTTTCCGCCGAAGCCTTATTATCAACGGCATTCTCGGCACGATCGGTTATGGTCTCTGCGCCGCCTTCCGGCCGGACTGGCCGATGCCGCTGATCTTCATCGCGCTGGTGCTCAGCGCCTTCTTCATGTCGTTCCAGTTCACAGCCTATAACACCATCGCCTATGATGAGATCAGCCAGGATCGGATGAGCTCGGCAACGAGCTTCTACACCACCTTCCAGCAGCTGATGCTCTCGCTCGGCATCTGCATCGGTGCACTGGCGCTGCATGCCTCCATGGCCTTCAACGGTGTCGAAACGCCCGAGCTTGGTGATTTCTCCACCGCCTTCATCGTGGTTGCGATCATTTCGATTAGCGCCACCATCTGGAACCTGCGCTTCTCACCGACCGCAGGCGAAGAGATCAGCGGCTATAAGGCCAAGCAGACGAAAGGCGCCGCAGCCGGAAGCTGAGGCGCCTTCCTCTTCGTTAGAGGCCGATAGGCTCCCGCAATCGCCGGCGCCACAATGGACGCCCCTTGCGTTGGTCCGCCTGAAGCCCGTAGGCCATGCGGCTGTCGAGGTCCTCGAAAGCTGCAAGATCCATATCCTGCAATGCCACCTCCACAACCGCCTCCGGTCCGGCTTGCGTCTGCCGCCCTGTGATCGCAAACCACAGATCACGCCAGCTGCGCTGGCGCGTCATTGCCCCCACCATCGTCACAATCATGCCCTCCCGCTCGCCCCGTCACGCCGCCTGCGGCAGGCAGGCCTCGCAGATCGCCGCAACATGGCGGTGGTCGGTGCCGCAGCAGCCGCCGAGCACCCGCACCTGCGGCATGCGGCGAAGGAGTTCGCGGTAGCGTCGGCCGAGATCGGGAGGATCGCCCGCATCCAGCACCTCGCTGTTATCGAGTTGCTCATGGCTCATGGTCGAGGCATTGGCGCGGATGCCGGAAATGCGCTTCACCCAGGCGCTGCCGTGATCGAGCGCCCCTTCGAAATGCGTCGGGTGGGCGCAATTGATCATGTAATAGGCCGGCGATCCGCCGGACGCCGCATCCGTCGTTTCGATCGCGTCCTGAATGCTGCGGCCGGTCACCAGCCTGCCGTCAGTCTCCAGCGTGAAGGAGATCGCGCAGGGCATGCCGAGCGTTTTGGCTGCACGCGCAATGCCGATTGCCTCGTCGATGTTGGTCAGCGTGAAGGCGGCGACCATATCGGCCTCCGTGCCGGCGAAGGTCTCGATTTGGAAAGCGTGGTAGTCCTCCGCCTCGTCGGCGCTCATCACGCCCGCCTTGTAGCCGTCGCCGCGCGGGCCGATGGCGCCGCTGATGACGATTGGCTGCTCCGGCCGCTCATAGGCATGGCGCAAGCCCACGAGAAGCTCGACGGCTTGCTCGTTTGCCGCTTGCAGCGCCTCGGTCGTATAGTTGAGCTTCTGGCCCCAGTCGGGATTGGCACGCCATGTGGCGGTGTCGAGTACGAAGCCTGTTCCGTGCCGCCGGGCGATATCAAGATAGCGGCGATAGTAATTCTTCGTGCGCTCCCGTCCGTCCTCGGAAGCCAGCAATACGAAGGAGGCGAAATGCGGAAGCTCGATGCCGTCGTGGAAGATCATCGTGGTTTCCATGCCGCCATCGCTAATGAAGGTGCCGCCCTTTAGCTGCGGCAGCCCATGCCTGTACTTTGCCATTGTGAAACCTCTCCTGTCGCGGCGCTTGTAATGGCTGCCATCGATGGTGATGTTCTGACGCTTAATCTGATGCTAAACTAGGCGACTTGCGGTATACTATAGCAGGTTTCGAATTTTGCGGATTGAAATCAATCCCTTGCATGGGCCGATGCTGCCGGGGGCGGAGCCAGGCCCGATCTTGCTGCGCAGAAAACTGTACCGCGGGTACAGGAGGGGAACATGCGAAAGGGCGAGGAAACGCGGAATCGCATCCTTGATGTGGCGGAAGCAGCGGTCTTGCAGAAAGGTTTCGGCGGCACGTCCATTGAGGAACTGATCGCCGAGACGGGCATCACCAAGAGCGGCTTCTTTTACCACTTCAAGGACAAGAACGAGCTCGCGAAAGCGCTGCTCAACCGCTATATCGAGAACGACGAACGCATCTATGACGAGATCTTCAGCCGCGCGCGCGATCTGATGGATGATCCGCTGCAGTCCTTTCTGCTTGGCTTGAAGCTGCTCTCCGAACTGGTGGCCGACCTGCCGAACGGTCATCCGGGCTGCCTCGTGGCGACTGTCTGCTACTACGAGCGGCTCTTCGACCGCGAGATCCAGGAGACCAACCGCAATGCCGTACTCGCCTGGCGGCGCCGCTTCGGTCGCATGTTCCGCGAGATCATGGCCGTCTATACGCCACGCGAGCCCGTGGATGTCGACCAGCTCGCCGATATGGTCTCTTCAGTGCTGGAAGGCGGTATCGTTCTCTCCAAGACGCTGAAGGAACCGAATACGCTCGCCGAACAGGTGCTGATGCTGCGCATCTTCGTAAGGATGCTCTTCCTGCCGGCCATTGAGTTGCCGCTGGTTGCCGTCAGGCACGACCAGATCTATGGCACGGTGAGGAGTGGCGGACTTTAGGTTTTGCCGTCTTCCAGCTCAGCCGCCAAGTCGGCGAGCTTGCGCACAGTGTTGAGATTGCGGGAGGTACCCGCCTTCAGCGCCGGCAGCTTCAGCTTCGATCGGCCGGAGCCGATGGGATAGTGCACATAGATCTCGCGCCCAGCGAGTTTTGCTTCCTCGCCATCGGGCGCCACCATCTTGTCCAAGGCATCTTTAGCTGCCGCTTCCGGCAGGAAATAGACCAGTAGAAAATTGGGCTTGGCCTCGGGAAAGGGCGCATGGGCTATGATGCCGTCGAGTTCCTTTCGGCTACGCACCATCACGCCCGGCCGCTTGCCCAACGTCTTGCCCAGCGCGTTGTCGAGCTTCTCCTCGACCGCCTTTTCGGCCTCATCAGAGCGGAACAGGACGTTGCCGCTCTGGATGTAGGTCTTCACATCGGCAAAGCCGAGCCCCTCGCAGATCGCCTTCAGCTCCGCCATCGGCAGGGAGCTCGTGCCGCCGACATTCACGGCGCGGAGCAGCGCGACATAGACGGCCATTTCTCCCTCCCTTGACGGCGTGGCGTGCGCAGGGCACGCCACATTCAGCTTCTACATCTTGCCTGCCACCTTGACCGCAAACGCATATTCGAAAGCGATCTCTTCCAGCCGCTGGAAGCGGCCGGAGGCGCCGCCGTGGCCGGCATCCATGTTGGTCTTCAGCAGGATGGGCGCATTGCCTGTCGTCTTGTCGCGCAGCTTGGCGACCCACTTCGCCGGCTCCCAATAGGTGACGCGCGGGTCGGTCAGGCCACCGAGCGCCAGGATCGGCGGGTAGGGTTTCGCGCGGACATTGTCATAGGGCGAATAGGCGGCGATCTGCTCGTATTCTTCGCGGCTCTCGATCGGGTTGCCCCATTCCGGCCATTCCGGCGGGGTGAGCGGCAGTGTGTCATCGAGCATGGTGTTCAGGACGTCGACGAAGGGAACGGCGGCGATGAGACCGGCGAATTTCTCCGGCGCCATGTTGGCGACCGCCCCCATCAGCATGCCGCCGGCCGATCCTCCCTCGGCGATGATGTTCGCGTAAGACGTGAACTTCTCCTGATTCAGATAATCAGCGGCAGCGATGAAGTCCTTGAAGGTGTTGGTCTTCTTGTCCATCTTGCCGTCTTCGTACCAGGCAAAGCCCTTGTCCTTGCCGCCGCGGATATGGGCAATGGCATAGACGAAGCCGCGATCGGCAAGCGACAGGCAGTTGGTGTTGAAGCCGGCGGGAATGGTGATGCCATAGGCGCCGTAGCCGTAGAGCAGGCAGGGCGCGGAACCGTCAAGCGGCGTGTCCTTGCGATAGAGCAGGGTGACCGGCACTTTCTCGCCATACCATGCCGGCGCGAAGACGCGGCGGGTGACGTAGTCGTCCGGATTATGGCCCGAGGGCACTTCCTGTGTCTTGAGCAGCGTGCGCTCGCGGGTGACCATGTTGTAGTCATAGAGCTGCGAGGGCGTCGTCATCGAGGAATAGGAGAAGCGGATGACGTCGGTGTCATATTCGGCGGCACCCGAAAGGCCGAGCGAATAGGCTTCCTCGTCGAAGGCGATTGCATGTTCTTCGCCGGTGCGGCGGTCGCGGATCATGATCTGCGGCAGGCCGTCCTTGCGTTCCAGCCACAGCAGATGGCGGGCATAGGCCATGTGGCTGATGATCAATGTGCCCGGCTTGTGCGGCACGACCTCGCGCCAGTTTTCCTTGCCCGGCTTTTCAGCCGGCGCTTCCATGATCTTGAAATCCTTGGCGCCGCCGTCATTGGTGAGGATGTAGAAGACGTCGCCGCCCTCTGTCAGCGAATATTCGATGCCTTCCTCGCGCACCGCCACCAGCTTCGGCTCGGCCGTCAGGTCCTTGGTCGAAAGCAGCCGGTATTCGCTCGTTTCATGGTCGTGGATATCGATATAGATGAAGTCGTCGAGCAGCGAACCGCCGACACCCATGAAGAAGCCGGCGTCCTCTTCCTCGTAGACCAGACGGTCGTCGCTCTGCGGCGTGCCGAGAATGTGGTGAAAAACCTTCGAGGGGCGGTGGTTCTCATCAAGCGCCGAATAGAAGAAGCTCCTGCCGTCAGGCGCCCAGACCCCGCCGCCGCCGGTATTCTCGAGCACGTCGGACAGGTCTTCGCCGGTCGCCAGATCACGAACCCTCAGCGTGAAGAATTCCGAGCCCTTGTCGTCATAGCCCCAGATGCCGCGGCTGTGGTCCGTGCAATGGTCGAGGCCGGCGAGCCGGAAATAGGCCTTGCCCGCGGCTTCCTTGTCGCCGTCGAGAAGGATGATGCGGATCGTCTCGTCCTTTACGTTGCCATCGCGCGGAATGCGGAAATAGCGCGGCTGCTCGCCGCCGGTGACAAAGGAGGTGCCATAGGCATAGGCCCCATCCTTCATCGGTACTGAGCTGTCGTCTTCCTTGATGCGGCCGCGCATCTCGGCAAACAGCGTCTTCTGCAGCGGCTTGGTGTCTTCCATGGCCGCATTCATGTAGCCGTTTTCGGCTTCCAGATGGGCGCGGATATCGGGGTCGAGGATGGAGGGATCCTTGAACATGGCCTGCCAGTTGTCGGCCCGCAGCCAGGCATAATCGTCGGTCCGCGTGATGCCGTGGCGCGTGTCGGAGACGGGTCTTTTTTCAGCGGCGGGCGGGGCAGGCAGGTTCTTGAAAGCGGTCAAGGAAAGCTCCGTAAGGGCGGTGTCGGTGGGCAAGAGATAGAGGCGCTGTAGATCAGGATCAAGCGTCAGCCGGTGAACCTTATTGAGACAAGATGACCGGCGCGTTGCCTTGATGTCACCACATTGTTTAAGAATGTCCGCTGCATTGCGCGAAAATTGCACCCGCGTCAGGTCCCGGCAAGCGGTCGGCGGCAGTATGACGAGTACATAACAGTAAAGGTTTCCCCGTAATGCCGAAACGTCTGGTCCTGTTTATGTCGCTTGCAGGCCTTGCCGCCTCGTCCGCCCTTGCGGTCGATCCCGCCATCAAGAAGCAGCTCGAAAAGCTCGATCCGGCCACCCGCCTTGAGCAGAGCTGCGATACGGAAGCCATGAGCCGCATCAACAGTGACGGCACGGGCTTCCGGCCGGACAAGGTCATCGCCTACACCTTCAAGGACCCGATCCCGAGCGATGACCGCCTCGAAGCCCCGGGCGCCGTCTTCCGCAGCAAGGGCGATTGGTATCATCTCTCCTATACCTGCATCACCGGCCCGCAACACATCAATGTGCGCGATCTGAAGTACAAGATCGGTGACAAGGTGCCGAAGGATAAGTGGACCAAATATTATCTTTACGATTGAGGCCTTGGCCTCTTCTTGGCTCTTCCGCATTCCCGTGACAGGCACAGGAATGCGGGCAGATTGAGACATGAGCTGTCCTCGCCGGGCGGCATCAGGCCACATGGCTCGGGTCGCTTTTTTGCTTTAAGCTCTGCTAAAACATCAACAGAATCTGATTCTTCATGAACCGCTTTCTTCTCGGCTCCGTACTGCTGCTCGCCGCTGCCTCATCGGCTTTTGCCGTGGAAACGCCCCCCGCCGCACCCGCCCGTCCGCCGGTCGCGGCAGGTCCGAAGCTGGTAGAGCCGCACCTGCACATCGCTCGTTCCAACATTTCTGACCACGCGCGCATTGCGCTGACCTTCGATGCCTGCATGGGCGAGGCCGATGAGCGCATTGTCTCGACGCTGGTCAACGAGCGCATCCCGGCGACGATCTTCGTCACCGCCCGCTGGCTGAAGCGCAATCCGAAGGCGGTTGCCGTCTTCCTGCAGAACCCGGATCTCTTCGAACTGGAAAATCACGGCGAGAAGCATATCCCGGCAATCGACAAGCCGGTGCTGGTCTATGGCATCGCCTCCGCCGGTTCGCCCGATGCCGTCAGGCAGGAGGTGGAAGGTGGTGCCGCCGCTATGGTCGCGTCAGGCATTCCGGCGCCCCGCTGGTTCCGTGGCTCGACCGCCAAATATGATCTCTCGGCTATCGGCCAGATCCGCGCCATGGGCTACCGCATCGCCGGCTATTCCGTGAATGGCGACGGTGGTTCGCTGCTCGGTGCCGCGGTCACCGAAAAGCGCATTTCCTCGGCCAAGGACGGCGACGTCGTCATCTCCCACATCAACCAGCCGACGCATGCGGCCGGCGAGGGTGTCGCCAAGGCACTCGTCGATCTCAAGGCAAAGGGTACGGAGTTCGTCCGGCTGCAGGATGTTGCCGATACGGGCGACGACAAGACGACGGAGTAGAGCAATTCCAGCAAAAGTGTGCAGGGGTTTTGCGCCGAAATTGCGTGAAAACAAAGAGATAGAGCTTACCTCAGTTCGTCTCCGGCCCGTATCGAATCCGCCATGAAACTCCGCACAGTCGGCGCATCCCTGTCGAGTGCGAAATCCTCGAACCAGTCGCGATACATGCCGGCGAGCATTGCGCCGATCATCTGCGCGGCGAGGTAGGAGAAGGTGATGCCGTTGCCGCCATAGCCATAGGCGGCGTAGACGCCAGCCATGCCGGGCACCGGGCCGATCAGCGGCAGTCCGTCCGCCGTCTCGCCGAATGTGCCGCACCAGGCATGCTCCACCCGCGTATCCGCCTTCGGCCACAGCCGCTTCAGCTTTTCCCGGATCGCCATAACCTTTCCCGGCAGCTTCCGGTCGCGCTCTTCGGGATCGGTGGTGTCGTCGTCCTCGCCGCCGGCGATGATACGGTTGTCTGTGGTGGTGCGCACATAGAGATAGGGATGGCTGTCTTCCCAGAGCAGCATGCCGTCGCGCCAGAGATCATCAGGCTTCTGCGGCAAGGTGGCGAGTGCCCAACTGGAACTGGTGCGATGCAGCTTCGGCATGTCTAGGCCGGGCATGGAATAGCCGGTCGCCAGCACCACATGCCGCGCCTCGATTACATGGGCGCCGTTCGTCTCGGCCGTCACATGTCCGCCTTCGCTGTGAAGCCTGGTCACCGAGGCGTTGAGCAAGCGCGCGCCGCGTGAAAAGGCAATCTGCAGCAGGGCCCAGGTGAGCAGCAGCGGGTCGGCCTCCGCCGAACCCGGCGAGAGGATCGCCGCATCACGGTCGAACTCATATTGGGTGAGGAGATCGGGATGTTCGAGATAATGGCCCGGCAGTCCTGCCCGGCGGCGAAGCTGCCGTTCCTCCATCAGCTCGCGCGCACCCTCGTGATTATTGGCAAGATAGAGCGTGTTGCGCGGCTGGAAACCGCAGGTAATGCCGTGGGCGGCAATCAGCTTGGCCAGCCCCGCGACACAGGCAGCACTTCGGCGGTAAATGCCGGCCGCCCGCTCGAAGCCGTAAAGGGTCTCCAGCTCACCGAGCGTGCGGTCGATCTCCCATTGCAGCATGGCCGTGCTTGCCGCGGTACTGCCGAACCCCGGCTGCTCGCGGTCGATGACGACGACCGAAAAGCCGCGCGCCGTCAGATGTTCGGCGGCAAGCGCACCGGTTATCCCCCCGCCGATGATGGCGATATCGGTCTTGAAGCTCTGTTCGAGCGGCTGATAGGCCGGCCGCACGCCGTTCCTGCCCCAGAGCGAGCAGCCGCCTACGAGTTCATCGTGGCTGGCTTCGTTGAGATGCAGGTCGGATGCCATAGGCTTGCCTCCAGTCGCTGTCGTTACTTCGGTAGCTGCGGCTGCGGTCTTTCCTCGATCACCAGTTCCTCCATAATGGTCATGGCGATGAGCGAGAGCGGCAGTGCCAGCATCGCGCCGACCGCGCCCCACATCCATGTCCAGAAGATGATCGCCAGGAAGATGACGAACGGGTTGATCTCCAGCCGCCGGCCCATGACAGCGGGGAAGATCAGGTTTTCCATCACAAGGTGAACAGTGAAGAAGGCTGCAGCAGGTATAAGACCGATAATGATGCCGTCATGGGCGATAACGCCGGCAATGGCGACCGCAAGGGTCATCATCGTGATGCCGAGATAGGGAATGAAGCTCGAAAGAAAAGCAAAGAAACCCCAGAGCACTGGCATGGACAGCCCGCCCGCATAGGCGATAACGGTCATCACGACGCCGAGCGCCACATAGATCAGCGAGGCCGTGGCGAAATAGAAGCCAAGCGCCTGTTCCACAGCATTGATGACGCGGATCGCTGCCAGCCGCTGCGCCCGTTCGCGAAAGGTCATTATGATCGACTTGCGCAGGCTCACGCGGCTTGCAAGAAAGAGCAGCAACGCCGCAAAGAAGATCAGCCCCTGCACCAGCGCTGGCGTCAGGTTTGTTGTCACGACATGCAGCACGTTTCCGGTGTTTTCGAGCAGCGCATCGATGGACATCGGCCCGCTCTGGAAGGTCGCAGGCGTGATGTGCAGCCATTCGATCCGCTCCAGATAGGGCATGATGCGCTGGGTGGTGCGCTCGATGAAATCAGGCGCTTCATTGGCAAGCATCGCCAAGGGACCGGCAAGCGAATTGATCAGCAGGACGATGACCAGCGCGACAGCGGAGGAAAGGATCGCCGCATTGGCAAGCCGCGGCACGCCCATCTTCGAAAGCTTTTCTGCCGCCATGCCGAGGATCATGCCGACGACCACCGCGAGCGTGATGGGGATCAGGATCAGCGACATCATATAGACTGCGGCAAGCCCAAGGATGCCGAAGATGCCGATGATGGCCCAGGCCATGCTGACATCGAGCCCGTCCTTCTCGACGCGCCGCATCGGTGCCGGTGGAAGTTCTTCAGCAGCTTCTTCCTGAAGCGTTCGTGCCCATGCGCTGGTGTGGCGTTCGCCGAGGCGGATCTTGTTTGCCTGTTTCCGGATGCCGTTGGCGATTCCCATGTGCGATGTGTCCCCGAAGCCCCATTGCTCCGCCAATCAACGCGCAGGCTTGCTACAGGTTCCCCCCTGGTATCGATGCGTCTAGGCAGCCCGCCGCCGCCCGACGAAATCCACGAAGGCGCGCAGCGGCGGCGGCATCTGGCGCCGGCTCGGATAATAGAGGTGGAAACCGGGGAAGGGCGGTGTCCAGTCATCCAGCATGCTCACCAGCCTGCCGGCGATAAGATCTTCCGCCACGTGATAGTCGAAGAGATAGCCGATGCCGATGCCATCAAGCACGGCCCGCAGCATCAGGTCGTTGTCTGTCGTGCTGAGTGGCCCCGAGACGGCCACTTCGAGTTTCTCGTCGCCGCGCTCGAATTCCCAGTGATAGAGGCTGCCATCCGTCGGCCAGCGGGAGACGACGCAAGAGTGGTCGCGCAGGTCGCGCGGCGTGTCCGGCATGCCGTGGCGCGCGATGTAGTCGGGCGAGGCGACCACGACGAGCCGCATCTCGCCGCCGAGTTTTACGCTCACCATGTCTTTTTCCACCATCTCGCCCAGCCGGATGCCGGCATCGAAACGATCGGCGACGATATCGGAGAGTTTGTCATCCACGATAATGTCCATGACGATATCGGGAAAGGCAGCATGGAAGGGCGCAATCAGCGGCGCCAGCCCGTGCACGATCGCAACTCGCGGCGCGTTGATGCGCAACAGGCCGGCCGGTTTATCACGCAGCGCCGCAACATCCGCCACCGCCTGGTCGAGATCGGCAAGCGCCGGCAGCAGCCTTGAAAGCAGCCGTTGGCCCGCCTCGCTCGGTGCCACGCTGCGCGTCGTGCGGTTGAGCAGCCGGATGCCCATCCGTTCCTCGAGCGTGCGGATCGTCTGGCTGAGCGCGGAGGCCGATATGCCGAGCCGGGAGGCCGCACGGGCAAAATTGCCGTGCTCGGCGACCGCAGCAAAAGCCTTGAGTTCGGCATAGTCGCTGCCACGCATTATGCTCTCTTTTCTAAAGAAGTCATGCCGATAATGTAGCATTGTTGTCAGTATCGGCAAGGCGCATCTTCTGCCTGCAACACAGGAGATCATCCATGACTGACACTTTATCCCTTGACCGCTACCGTCTCCTCGGCCGTTCCGGCCTGCGCGTTTCGCCGCTGTCGCTCGGCGCCATGACCTTCGGAACAGACTGGGGCTGGGGCGCTGACGAGCAGGAGTCTCGCCGCATGTTCGACGCCTATGTCGATCGCGGCGGCAATTTCATCGATACCGCCAATCAATATACGGGCGGCACCTCCGAAACCCTCGTCGGCCGCTTTGCCGAAGGCCGCCGCGACGAACTGGTGATTGCCACCAAATATACGATCACCTCGCGCCCCAGGGATCCGAACTCCGGCGGCAATCATCGCCGCAGCATGGTCCGTTCGGTGGAAGACAGCCTGAAGCGGCTGAACACCGATTACATCGATCTCTTCTATCTGCACGCCTGGGATTTCACGACCTCGGTCGAGGAGGTCATGCGCGGACTGGACGATCTCGTTCGTGCCGGCAAGATCGTCTATGCCGGCATTTCCGATACGCCGGCCTGGCAGGTCGCGCGCATGCAGACGCTGGCCGACCTTCGCGGTTGGGCGCCGCTGGTGGCTCTGCAGATCGAATACAGCCTGATCGAACGCACGGTGGAGCGCGAACTGATCCCGATGGCCGCTGAACTCGGCCTCGGCGTCATCCCCTGGTCGCCGCTTGGCATGGGTGTCCTCACCGGCAAATATAGTCGTGCCGACCTCGATATCGGCGTTGGCACCGCAAGTGCCGTCGGCACCCGCAAGAATGTCGCTGCCGGCAATGGTTCGCTGACCGAGCGCAGCCTCGGCATCGCCGAAGTCGTAAAGGAAATCGCTGCCGAGATCGGCAAGACGCCGGCGCAGGTGGCGATCGCCTGGACGCTCGCCAACCCCGCCGTGACTTCGCCGATCATGGGCGTGAAGACGATGGCCCAGTTCGAAGACAATCTCGGTGCGCTTGATGTCGTGCTGTCGGATGAACATCGCACCCGCCTCGCCGAGGCAAGCGCAATCGTCCTCGGCTTCCCGCATGACTTCCTCGCCAAGCCGCTGACGCGCGGCGTCATGTTCGGCGAGGTGACCATCGAGCCCCGTCATTGAAACATACAAACCTGAAAATGGCGCCGGAAACGGCGCCATTTGTCGTCTGGAAGTTTTGTTCCGAAAGCGCAGCCCCCGCGCGTTCCAATCGCCGTTTGTGCCGCTCCGAAGTCACCGCCCAAGCGCGATCGAGAGCGGGACGGCAATGTAGCCTGACGGCGGTGCTGTCTCCCCTCCTGATGGTGCGAGTACCGGCGGCGGCAGATTTTCATCTATTTTCGCCGGGCCGATGCGGTTCCAGTCGTAGAGGAAGATCTCCTCGTAGAATTTGGCAATTTCCGCATCATAGAAGATCAGGCTCGCATCCCGGTTGAAGCCGGTGCCGGCTGTCGTCCAGTTGTGGCTGCCCATCAGCACGGCTTCGCTGTCGATGATGATTCCCTTGGTATGGCAGTTCTTCTGCTTGCGGATCTTATTGGTATCGAAGCCGTAATCCTTGGCGTTGCTGATGACGTCGCGGTCTTCGGAGCCGAAGCTGCGGAAGATGATGCGCACGTCGAGACCGCCCTTCTGCTTTTCGAGCAGCGCATCCAGCAGACGGCGATAATTGTCGCCCACCGTCTTGGTATTGAAGCTCTGGTTCTGGAAGTAGATCCGGCTCTTGGCCGATTGTATGAACGGCAATACCACGTCGATATAGTTGTCGGGCGTCAGGATCGGCTGCACGTCGATTGTGCGCTCGCCGGTCAGCGGCTGGAAATAGCGCGGCTTCTCGGGCGCTTCGAGCGTGTCCATGGCGACGTTGGCGGGCAGGAAGACCAGTTGTTCCGACACGATGCCGGCCTCCGTCACCGTCTTGGCCTCTTCCAGATCGCGCAGGATATGATCCTCATAGAGTTTGCTGAGCCCGGCATCTTCAAGGATGGCATGCCATTCGCGATTGTAGAGCCGCAGCGCCGATGCCTCGTCATCCTTGTTTGTCAAAGGCGCCACGTTGGGCTGGTTGGAGCTCTGCCAGTTGCCGCTCGAAAGCCACATGGCGTTGTGGTCGCGCACGGCGACCTTGATATGGTAGGCTGAATCGAAGATGCCGTTCCTGCCGACGCTCGCCGGCGCGAAATCGAACTTGCTGCCCTTCGCATCGCGGATCTGCCCGACCGCTTCGGCATCCGTCAGATCGCCATCATGCACCTTGCCGCCCATCTGCAGCACCATGGAGATGGTTTCGGCCTGGCCCTTGACCGCATCTAGCACGCCATTGGCGACATTCGTCGCGCCGAAATCGTACATGGCAACGACCAGCGACTTGCGGGTCTTCGCCAGGAATAGACCGAGCTGCGGCCAGCTCGCGTCAGGTCCGGTATGGATGACGAATTTGCCGTTGACCGGGCGACGGGTCAGCGGCAGGTCGTCGCGCTTCTTGTAATTCGTATGCCAGCTCGGCTTCGCGGCTTCGTCCATGTCAATGCCGAAGAGATCCTGCGCCGAGGCGACGGTGACGTCGGTGCGAACGCCATCGATGTAATCCGGCAGCTTCGTGCGGCCGCGCGATTCCAGGGCGCCCAGCTCGAGCTTGCGATTGACCGCGATCACGACGGCGCGCTGATCGGTGATCTCGCCATTCTCGAAGCGATAGCCCGGCTTGATGGCAACGACGTCGTCACGGTTGGCAAGCAGAGATCGCGCGCTGCGGACCGCAGCAAATACCTGCTCCTTGGTCGGCATCGAGATCGGCGAGGGGGACGGCGGATTAGGACCGGAACCGGTCGCGCTCATGACGATAGTCGGCCCCGAAGGCGCAGTCGCCGGTCCGCCTGCGAGCGAAGATTGCAACGCTGCAGTGTCCAGTTCGACGGTAATCTTCAGCGGCACCGTGAATGTCACTTTACCGCCGCTGCCGCTTCCACTTTTGTCGCCTTCGCTCACGGTGATTTCCTCGTTCGGTGGCGGTTGGAGCAATCCTTGGGCGCGCTGCAGGCAACGCCGCAGAACGGCTGCCGGCACCGCGTCATTCTCGATGAATTCTGTTCCGCTGTAGTGAAGCCCCATCACCCTGCCGGTGCCGATGTCGAGCAACGGAGAGCCGGAATTGCCGCCGAGGGTGGAGCAGGAATGGGTGACACGGTTCTCGTCGGCCGCCAGCAGGTTGCCGACTGCAAGCCGCTTCTTGGTGAATACGCCGCCAAAAATCTTTTCGGCAAGCCTCTGATCGGAGAAGCGGGAATCGCTGGCGGGATAGCCGATTGCGGCAACCGGCAGGTTGCGCACCGGCACCTCGGAGGCAAGATCGAGCTTTAGGCGGCCGACCGGCGAGGATTTCGGCGCCAGCTTCAGGAAGGCAACATCGGGTCCGGTTTCAGGTGCCACCCAGACGACGCGTTCGATCTTCACTTCGTCGCTGGCGGCGTTACCGAATTCCTCCAGGAAGTCGATATTGACGCCGATCTCGCGACGCGCGTCGAAGCCGATTTTGAACTTGAAGCCGGTGCCGCTTGCTTCCGCAAAAAGGTTGGCCACATGGCGGTTGGTGACGACAAGACCGTCATCGATTACCCATGCCGTGCCGGCATAGTCGCGGTCGGCATTGGTGACGTCGACACGGCCGATCGAAACCATCGCCCGATCCAGGTTCGTTGCGTTGTCCGTGAGGAAGCGGCGCCAGGCCTTCGCTTCCTCGCGGGCGCTGTCGATGTCGACGGCATTGTTCCTGACAAGGAAAACCGGCGTACCCACGGCAAAGACGATCGTCTCCAAGTCGCCGACCGGAGGTGGGCCGATATCGACCCCTTCTTCGACGGGCTGATCTCGATTCATCAATGCGCGCACGCCGCCGTAACGGACGTTCATGGCGCGGCCGGCTTCACCAAGCCAGCCGGGCTTTTGCGCGCTGCTCATCAGCGCTTCGATATCTGCTCGAACATCGGGCGAGCTAGCGGCCGCAACCTGCTCCGCCACCTGCCGGACGCGCTGGGAGTCCTCCACTGTCATTCTGCCTCCTCCGTCCGATGGCGGACATTTCGTCGGTGTACGATGGGGATTGGCTGCGAAATCTATTGAGGGTTGTAAACTGGGAAGATACGTCCAGTTTATTACAGCCGCATGATGGCGTCGAGCCCAGCGCTTGCGCGACCGTTCGGTCGTCCTAAAAGCAAATATCGAGAAATATGCCGCGACTGTTTTGGGAGTTCCCTGAAAACAGAAAGGACCGTTTCGGCGAAATACCAAAACGATCCTTTCCGAGTGCCTTAAAAGATATTCCTTCAGGCCGAAAGCGTAAGCCCGATGCCCCACGGATCCCTAAGGAAGGCGCCGCCGTCGCGCTTCTCGCTCTTGATCTCCAGTTCGTCGAGTTTGGCAACGGCCTTGTCGAGCGTTTCCTTGTCATTGAAACGGATCTTGTAGTCGGAAAGGCCGGTCATGTGATCGGCGCGGGTGCCGGCGCCGCGGCTGTTCCAGATATTGGCGCCGAGATGGTGGTGATAGCCGCCGCTCGCAAAGAAGCTCGCGCTCGGATAACGCGCCATCAGCTTCAGACCAAGCACGTCGCGGTAGAAGGCATCGGCCTGCGGAATGTCGCCGACCTGCAAATGGATGTGACCGATCGCGGTGCCGTCGGCCATGCCGGTCCAGGTATCCTCTGGTGCGCTGTTGTAGAGTGCCTGCAGGTCGAGGCGCAGCGTCGCCATTTCCACCATGCCGTCCGGATGGAACTTCCAGCTTTCATGCGGCCTGTCTGCATAGATTTCGATGCCGTTGCCTTCAGGATCGGAAAGGTAGATCGCCTCGCTGACTAGGTGGTCGGACGCGCCCTCGAGGGTGACATTGTTGTGCGCAGCATGGCGCAGCCAGCGAGCGAGTTCGATGCGGTTTGGCATCAGGAAAGCGGTGTGGAAGAGGCCGGCGGCGTTGCGGGGGGCCTCGCGCGCATTGTTATCCGTCGTCAGCGTCAGCAGCGGCAGGCCGGCAACCCCCAGAACTTCGCCGCTTGCGGTCTTTTCGAGCACCGAAAGGCCAAGCATCTTCTGATAGAAACCGGAAACCGCGGCCAAGTCTTTCACGACCAGATGCGACTGGTCGATATAGGCAGGGCGCGTCAGCGCATAGGATGTTTCTGATGACGTCATGGAATGATCTCCTGCCCTGGAATAAAAAGGCGTACCGGCGGTGGCGGCAAATGTGCCGCCCGTAGCGAGCGCGAGGAATTTTCGCCGGTCCATTCGCCTGTAAGCTCCCCTCGGCTGCTGTACTTGATCCCTATATGGCGCATTCTCATTGTTCACAGAAGGCTCGTTTTTGACGATGAAGCGTTGTGCAAACGTTGACGATGGCTCGCGCCCCACTTGATATCAGTCAATGCGCTTTATCTATCTAGGGAGGAGGTTGATGACGAAGATCAACACCTCAAGGAGGATCCCATGTACAAGAAGATCATCGTTCCAGTTGAAATCGGCGGCATCGAAAAAGGCGAGAAGATTTTCCGCAAGGCGGCAAAGCTGCTCGACAATGGCGGTGAGATCATCCTCCTCAATGTCGTCGAGGATATTCCAACCTATGTCGCCATCGAATTGCCGGGAAACGTCGTCGAGGGCGCCATGAAGGAAGGCCGCGACCGGCTGAATGAACTCGTCGCCAAGACCGGCATTCCGGCCACCGTCGAAGTCCGCAACGGCCCGCCCGCCAACGGCATTCTTGCCGCGGCGGAAAGCCACGGCGCCGATCTCATTATGATCGCCTCGCATATTCCCGATTTCTACAACTATTTCATCGGTGCCACCGCCGACCGCGTGGTGCGCCATGCCAGGTGCTCGGTGCTGGTGGATCGGTAGGACGTGAAGCCATGGATATGAAACTTCAGGAAAAGATCCTGCGCGACCGCTGGCACGAACTGACAGCGCGCCTGCGCAAGATCGACACGGACCTCGGCCGCACCAAGGAGGCCGATGACGACGACCGCGCCATCGAAAACGAGAACGATGAAGTGCTGGAAGGTCTCGGCCAGGCAGGCGAGGATGAGTTGCGCGCCATCGACGCCGCCCTCGAACGCATCGCCAAGGGGACCTATGGCACCTGCGCCCGCTGTGGTGCCAGGATATCGGAAGCTCGCCTCGCGGTGCTGCCCCAGACGCCGCTCTGCGAGGATTGCGCGGCAGGCAAGTAAGCGCGTCATCAAAAACGAGCATGGCTCGTCACAAAGATTTAACCTGACGCCACCGGGCGTCCGGTTGCGCCTTGGCCAATTCAATGCGACGATCCCCTCTCTCTGAGTAGGGGTGCGCGCATGGGCGAAATCAACGGCATTCGCTGGGCCTACGACAGATATGAACTGATCGCCGACGGCATCGTCCATGGCGTCGGATTGTTTTTTGCCCTGATCGGCGTGACTGTGCTGATCTTCTACGCCACCCTCTGGAGCCCCGCCGGTGCGCTGGTTGCCGCCTGGGTTTACGGCGTCGGGCTGGTGCTGACCCTCGGCATTTCCTTTTCCTATAATATCTGGCCGGTTTCGCGCACCAAATGGTATCTGCGCCGGCTTGATCATTCGGCGATCTTCATCCTGATCGCCGCCACCTATACACCCTTTCTGGAGCGCGGCGCCGACGATCCGCTGCTGTCTGGCATGCTGATCGTCATCTGGCTGATTGCCGCCTTCGGCATCTTCGTCAAATGTGTCTTCCCGGGCAAATATGACCGGCTGGCGATCCTCCTCTATCTCGCCATGGGCTGGAGCGGCGTACTGGTGGCCGAGCCCGTCGCCTCGCGCATTCCCTATGCTTCCATGCTGCTGATCGTCATCGGCGGTATCATCTATTCGCTGGGCGTCATCTTCCATGTCTGGGAGAGGCTGCGCTTCCAGAACGCCATCTGGCATGGCTTCGTGGTGGCCGCCGCCGCCGTGCATTATTCGGCCGTGCTGACCTGCTTCAGCCTCTCGGTCCCCGCCTTCTGATATCTGGCGTTTACATCGGCCCGCGCCCAGCGTATGCCCCGCCGGAAGACCATTCCGAACCGGGCCTGCCAAATGACCGATATCGTTCTCATCCGGGACGCCGCCGAAGCCGATCTTCCTGCTGTCAGAGATATCTACAATCACGCTGTCGAGCACACCACGGCAATCTGGAACGAAACGCTTGTCGATCTCGACAACCGGCTGGAATGGTTCAAGGCGCGCAAGGGCAGGGGCTTTCCGGTCATCGTCGCCGAAATGAACGGCAAGGTCGCCGGCTACGCCTCCTATGGCGATTGGCGCGCTTTCGATGGCTACCGCCACACGGTTGAACATTCCGTCTATGTCGACAAGGATTGCCGCGGTGCCGGCATCGGCGAAAAGCTGATGCGCGCATTGATCGAACGTGCGACCGCCGGCAATATCCACGTCATGATCGCCGGCATCGAGGCCGAAAATACCGCCTCCATCAAATTGCACGCGAAGCTTGGCTTCCGCATCGCCGGCACATTTTCCGAAGTTGGCATCAAATTCGGCCGCTGGCTGGATCTCACCTGCATGGAATTGCGCGTACCGAAAGCCTGACAGGGCCATCTCCAGATTGATTGCTGGCGGGGACTAACCATATTTTTATCGTAGTCTGCGCCTTGTAGAAATCTCTGATGGCGCGACTCGCGGAGGAGAGGTTGATGTTTGGACGCTCGGTGCTCGGTCTTTCGGCTTTTCTGGCCATGGCAGCCTATTCGCTGCCGGTGATGGCGGCCAGTTGCGGCAGCACGGCTTCGCCGGAGCTCGACTGGCAGGAGTGCAACAAGAAGAACCTGATGCTTCAGGGCAGTGACCTCCAGGGCGCCAATCTGGCCGGCACGGATTTCTCGCTGACCGATCTCGGCGGCGCCAACCTCAAATCCGCCAATGCCGAAAAAGCGACCCTCGTGCGCGCCTCGCTTGAAGGCGCTACCGTGCAGGGCGCGAATTTCGGAAAAATCGAAGCCTATCGATCGACTTTTGCCAGGGCCATCGCCGATGGTGCAAGCTTTGCCGGTGCGGAGTTGCAGCGGGCCGATTTCACCGGGGCGCAGCTGACGAAGGCCAACTTCGAGAAGGCCGAGCTGGGTCGGGCCAATTTCGACAAGGCGGTGCTGACCGGCGTCAGCTTCGCACTCGCCAATCTCTCCCGCGCCGATCTGACGGGCGCAACCTTTGAAGGTCCGATCACCTTCGACCGAGCCTTCATGTTTCTGACCCGCATCGAGGGGCTGGATCTGTCCGCCGCCACTGGCCTGCAGCAGGCGCAGATCGACCTTGCTTGCGGCGATTCCTCGACGAAGCTGCCCTCGGGGCTTTCTATCCCCTCAGGCTGGCCCTGCCCGCAAGAGCAGGACTAGCGCCTTTCCAGCAAAAGTTTGCAGCGGCTTTGCGTCCGGAATTGCGTGAAACAATAAAGTCTTTCCTGTTCAGGCGAGACGACCAACCGGAATGATCTCGCGCGACCGCGCATGGAAGGGGTTGCCTTCCCAGTCGCCATACCAGGCGTCGATGATGAGCCCGGCGTCGCTGATCATTCTCGCAAGCTTGTCGCGCGGCGTGTAGAGGATTTGCGAGCGCCCGGCGAAGTGCTCGCCGGTCGAGAGCACCCGATAGCCGTTCTCATAGGAAAGAATGCCGGTCGTCTCATCGTAATGAGACTCGTCCGAGGCCTCTATCGCACCGAGTTCGGCATGCTCGAGCTGGCGCACGCTGCTATGGCGTACGTCGCGCTCCCCGTAAAAACCGGGATTGCGCGTATCGAACACGAACCGGCCGGCAGGGCTGAGATGTGCTGCGATCGTCGCAAGGGCGGCGCGCTGGTCCTCTTCCGTCAGGAAGACCTGGAACGCGTGGCCCGTCAGCACGATGAGATCGTATCTCTTCCTGAGGCGAACGGTGCGGGCGTCACCCTCGACCCATGCCACCTTGCCGCCGCCCGGCCGCGCCCTGCCGATGTCGAGCATCGCGGCGGCAGGATCAACGCCGGTGACGTTGCGCGTCGCGGCGAGCGCTGCCGTCAGCTCGCCCGTCCCGCAGCCGAGGTCGAGCGCGGAATTGGCGCCTTCCGCCAGCTTCATGCAGAAGTCGAAATCCGGTCCCCAGCGATTGGCCGTATCGTAGAATTGTGCAAGTGAAGGATCGCGGTAGAGGGGATCGTCGGAACTCGTGCTCATGCGCCTGAATTCTTCTCGCTGATGTAGAGATAGCGTTCCACTGTCTCGCCGGCCGCATTCTGCTTGGTGAAAACCTCCCGTCGCTGATGCACCCGCCCGGCGACCTTCTGCGAGGGAAGATTTTCCAGGCTGACGATACTGACGAGGCGCGACAGTCCCATGACCGAGAAGGCATGGTCGCGGCAGGCAAGGGCGGCCTCGGTGGCATAACCCTTGCCCCAGTAATCCGGCCAGAGATGGTAGCCAAGCTCCGGCTCCATTCCGCGCGATGTGTCCTGCAGCGTGATCCCGCAATCGCCGAGCAGATCGCCGCTCTCGCGATCGATCATCGCCCAGAGACCGAAACCATTTTTCTCGTAGCTTCCGAAGGCGAGCCTGTCGAAGAAATCGCGCGTTGCTGCGGCATCCTTCACGGAAGGGTAATACCGCATGCACAGCGGATCGGCGAAGATGCGCTCGAGCGCCGGCAAGTCCGCGACGGTGATTTCGCGCAACACCAGCCGGTCGCTGCGCAGGATTTCCCGGATGATAGACATTGTTTCATCCCTCTGTCATGGAGCGTGCCTAAGCCGCGCCTACCTCTTCCTCCCGATTTATACGAGAGCTCCCGCCATGGCATCTGCAAAGATACGCGTCATCATTATCGGCGCCGGCATTGTCGGCGCTTCACTCGCCTTCCATTTCGCCAGGCGTGGAGCCACTGTCCATGTGGTAGAGGAGAATGTGCAGGCCGGCAGCGGCGTGACGGCACGTGCCTTCGGCTGGGTGAATATCATCAATATCGCGCCGGGAGCGGTCAATTACCGCCTGGGGCAGGAAGCGCTCGCCGACTATGCCCGCCTGCAGGCCGATCTACCGGATGCCTTCGTTGCCGCACGTCCCGGCTCTCTGTTCTGGCTCAAAGATACTGCCGAAACCGAAGCCTTTGCCGCAGCCCATCGCGCCGCAGGCACGGATGTCGAACTGGCCGATGCCGCGACGATTGTTGCATGGGAGCCCAATCTGCGCCAGCCTCCCGCCTGCGCGATCTTCTCGCCCGGCGATCTCGCGCTCGACCCTGCAAGGCTGTCACGTGACCTGATCGATGCCGCCGGCGTAACCGCCACCTTTGGCCGGAAGGTCGAAAGCCTCATCCTTTCGGGCGACCGGGTGAGTGGCGTGCGTCTGGCCCATGGCGCGATCGAGGCCGATCTCGTGATCCTCGCAGGCGGAACAGCGGTCGACCGCCTGACGGAAAGCCTGGGCTTCCGAACCGGCGTCGAAGCCTCGCCCTCGATCATCCTGCGCTATGGCTGCGCGGAGCCTGTCGTGAACCGCATCCTCCGCGGCCCTGGCCTGGAAATCCGCCAGTCGGCGGACAACATGCTGCATGTCGCCAAGGGCTATATCGACGATACCTCCGAAAACGCGCCTGAAAGGGTCGGCCAGCGGATCTTGAAGGTCATGCATGAGCGCCTGCGCCTGCCCGAAGGCGTGTCGCTGGTCGAGGCGGCTGCAGGTTACCGGCCCTTCTTCTCCGATGGAATGCCGCGGCTCGGTTTCCTGCCCGGCATCGAGGGCGCCTATGTCGCCGTCGGCCATCCCGGCGTCATTCTCGCGCCACTGCTCGGCCGGCTTGCCGCCGAGCATGTAATGGAAGATCGGCGATCGCCGCTCATCCCATCCGCCGGGCTGATATGAAAAAAGCGGACCTGGTGGGGTCCGCTTTTCTTTTACTTACAAGCCTTTACTTGCAGGGCTCGAAAACCATTGCATGCCCGTTGATACAGTAGCGCAGGCCGGTCGGCGGCGGTCCGTCAGGGAAGACGTGGCCGAGATGGGCCTCGCAGGTGCCGCAGCGGATTTCCGTGCGCACCATGCCATAGGTGGTGTCGCGGTGTTCGGTCACGGACTCCGGAGAGACCGGTTCGAAATAGCTCGGCCAGCCGCATCCTGCATCGAACTTGGTGTCGGAGCGGAAGAGCGGCGCATTGCAACTGACGCAGCGGTAGAGTCCGGTCTCGAACGAATCCCAATAGGGACCGGTAAAGGCGCGTTCGGTGCCGTGCTGGCGCGTGATGCGATACTGCTCAGGGGTCAGCAGTTCCTTCCATTCGGCATCGGTCTTGTGAATTTTTGGTGTGGTGGTCGTTTCGGCCATGGAGTGCTCCTTTCGCCGATGGGGGCAATCTCTTTCGTGCGCAAATGTGGTGCGCTGAGCACGATTGATCAAGTCTGGGATCAGGCCTCAGAATCAAACCTGCCGCGTCAAGGCCCCAATTGCCATCTACCCAATTCGGGGGAAGACGACGAATCACCCGTGCTTTATCTTTAGTGTGCCATTAAGCTTAATGCTGCGTGTTTCGGGGACAAACGGTGTTTCATACTCTGATGATTGTTCTGTACGGCGCAGTCGCCGCAATCGCCCTGGGCGTGACCCTGCTGGAAGGCTGGGTCAATCACGACCGCTGGACGGTACATCGCATTGGCGGGCTGATCGCCTGCATTCTCTGGCCTTTGCCGCTTGCTTTCTTCATCCTGCACGGTTCCGTTTCCCGTCTCGTCACACGCCTTTCCTGAACTCCAAGCCTGTGAAAACCGCCGCCTGCATCCATTGCGGGTTGCCGAAATTGCTTGAGGCTATCAGCCGATTCGCCTAAGCCTTGGAAAAGGCTGCTTGCCGGCTTTCATCCGTGCTCACGGGGAGGGGACATGGCCGATGTCACGGCTCTGACATTTCTGGCCCTGTGTCTGCCGTTGATCGGCGCTCTCGCGGCTCCCTTCATCATTCGTGCCTTTGGCGCAGGCGGTGCCTGGCTGCTCGCCATCGCCCCTTTGCTCGCCTTCCTGCATTTCCTGCGTCTCGTGCCGCAAATCGCTCACGGCGAAGTCATAACCGGCGGTTATGACTGGGTGCCGGGCTTGGGCCTGCGCTTTTCCTGGTTCCTTGACGGATTGTCGCTCACCTTCGCCCTGCTCATCACCGGCATTGGCACGCTGATCGTGCTCTACGCCGGCGGATATCTGAAGGGCCATCCGGATCAGGGCCGGTTCTTCTCCTTCATCTTCCTTTTCATGGGCGCGATGCTCGGCGTCGTGGTGTCGGACAGCTTCCTGATGTTCTTCATCTTCTGGGAGCTCACCTCGATCACTTCCTTTCTGCTGATCGGCTTCGACCATGAGCGGGAGGCGGCACGGCGCGCCGCTTTGCAGGCACTCGTCGTCACCGGCGGGGGAGGGCTGCTGCTGCTGGCCGGCTTACTGCTGCTCTGGGGACTGACAGGCGTTGCTCAGTTGTCCGAGTTGCTGCAGTTCGGCGATGTCGTCAGGGGCAGCCCGCTCTATTTCGCCACCCTATTGCTGGTGCTCGGCGGTGCCTTCACCAAATCGGCACAGTTTCCATTCCATTTCTGGCTGCCGAATGCCATGGAAGCGCCCACACCCGTTTCCGCCTACCTGCATTCCGCCACCATGGTGAAGGCCGGCGTCTACCTGCTGATGCGGCTGAACCCGGTCATGGGCGCGACGCCCGCATGGGAGGTCCTGCTGCCCGTCTTCGGCGGCCTGACGCTCGTTACCGGCTCGGTGCTTGCGATCCGCCAGACGGACCTGAAGCTGAAGCTCGCCTACACGACCGTCTCTTCCCTTGGCCTGCTGGTGCTGCTGACCGGCTTCGGCTCGCACGCAGCCATCGAAGCGGCGGTGCTCTATCTGGTGGCGCATTCGCTCTTCAAGGGCGCGCTCTTCATGATCGCCGGCATCATCGACCATGAGACCGGCACGCGTGATATCACCCGGTTGCGGGGCCTGCGAAGGGCCATGCCGCTGACCTTTGTGATCGCAATGGCAGCTGCCCTTTCCATGGCTGGTCTGCCGCCATTCTTCGGTTTCCTCGCCAAGGAGGAGATCTATACAGCCCTTGCCGCCGGCGATCTCTATTCGATCCTCGTCACGGCCCTTGCCGTCTTCGGCAATGCCCTGATGTTCGCAATCGCCTTTGCCGTGGCGCTGAGGCCCTTCCTCGGCCGGCCGGTGGAAACACCGAAACATCCGCATGAGGCGCCGGTACTGCTTTGGCTCGGCCCGGCGATCCTCGCTGTCGCAGGGCTGCTCGCGGCGCTCTTTTCCGGTTTCGCCCATGCCATGATTTCCTCGCCCATGGCCTCTGCCGTTGTGGGTGAAGCTACGGCCATCTCCATTTCGCTGGCCCCGCATATCGGCGTGCCGCTTGCCCTGTCGCTGCTGACGATAGTGCTCGGTGTCGTTGTCTACTGGCATCTCGACCGTGCCCGCGCGCTTGTGGCCTATGCCCTGCGCTCCGCCCTTGGTCCCGATCGCGGTTTCGATCACGTCATCTCCGGGCTTGTGCGTTTCGCGCACCGCTTCATCGGCATCGTCCAGCCGAGACGTCTCGATATCTATGTCGCCTGCACCTTTGTCTGTGTGGCAGCGATGCTGCTCGTGCCGCTCGTCATCCATGACGAACTGCCGCTGGCCTTTGCCTGGCCCGCAGACCTGCGCCTGCGCGAAGCGGGCATCATGCTCATCGCCATGCTCGGCCTCGTCGCGGTGCTGATCGCCCGCGACCGGTTGACGGCTATCGTCTCGCTTGGCATTCAGGGTTTTGCTGTCGCGCTGATCTTCCTGCTCTTCGGCGCTCCGGATCTCGCTTTCACCCAGTTCATGGTCGAAACGCTCGCAGTCGTCATCCTCGCCCTCGTCATGACCCGTCTGCGCCTGTCGCCGACCGATCCGCGCCACGGCGCCCGCCGCCTCTTCGATATCGCGCTTTCACTCGCATGCGGCCTCGGCTTCGCGCTGCTTTTGATGCGCGCCACGGAAGCCCCGTTCAACACGGCGCTCAGCGATTTCTTCAACGCCCATTCGAAGCTGATCGCCCATGGCGCCAATGTCGTGAACGTTATCATCGTCGATTTCCGCGGCACGGACACGCTCGGCGAAATCGCCGTCGTGGCGGTGACAGGCCTCGCCATCCTGGCGCTCATCCGCATCCGCGGCAATACGGAGCGCCGGCTGGCGACGAACGATCCGGATGCGGAGGAGGCATGAGCCGGGTCTTCGCAAAACCTGTCGGCGTCGGCATCCGCCTTCTCGTGTCTGGCCGCCCGGCCACGCAGAGAAGCGGGGGCGCCGCATGAACACCGTCATTTTCCGCACGATCGCTCCCTTTATCACCGCGCTGATGCTGCTCTTTTCCGTCTTCATCCTGCTGCGCGGCCATAATGAGCCGGGTGGCGGCTTCATCGGCGGGCTGATTGCCGCTTCGGCTCTGGCGATCTACGGCATTGCCTTCGGCGTTGAGGCAGTACGCCGGGCGATCCGCTTCCACCCGCTGGCGATTGCCGGCTTCGGTCTGCTCCTCTCCTGCCTCGCCGGCCTGATCTCTGTCCTTTTTGCCGTGCCCTTCATGACCGGCCTCTGGGTCTATCCCGTCGTGGCAGGCGTGGAGGTGCCGCTCTCCAGCGTCGTGCTCTTCGATCTCGGCGTCTATTTCGTGGTGCTCGGCGCCGTCGCCTCGATCGCGCTGGCGCTGGAAGAAAGGGAGGTGGACTGATGGAGGCGCTCTTTGCCATCGTCGTCGGCCTGTTCTTTTCGGCCGCCATCTATCTGATCCTGTCGCGCTTCTCGATCCGTATCATGCTCGGCATCGCCATTCTCGGTAACGCCGTGAACCTGCTGATCTTCACGGCAGGACGGCTGACCCGCGTCGTGCCGCCGATCATACCCGCCGGGGCCGACATGCTGCCATCAGGTGCGGCCAATCCGCTGCCGCAGGCGCTGATCCTGACGGCCATCGTCATCTCATTCTCCTTCCTCGCTTTCCTGCTGGTGCTGACCTACCGCGCCTATCAGGAGCTCGGCACAGACGATACGACCCGCATGCACGATGCCGAACCCGAAGACCGGCCGCTGCCGCCTGTGGGGTATTGAGCATGGTTGTGCGGATGCTCACCCCCCTCTGCCCGTCGGCTATCAAGGGAGGCACCCCCTGATGGCCGCCCCCATCACCGATCTCTCTGCCGCCATGGTCACCACCCCGGTCCCGCCGGCCCACTGGCTGGCGATCCTGCCGGTCGTGCTCTGCATCAGCCTCGGCGCGCTGCTCCTGATGCTGCGGGACCTTCCCCGCCTGCAGGCATGGATCGCCGTCACCGGCCTTGCCGTCCTCCTGCTTCTCGACGCCGCTCTCCTGCGGCAAGTCGTCGAACACGGTCCGCTCACCATGGTCATGGGGCGCTGGCTGCCGCCCTTCGGTATCGCTTTCACGGTCGATATCTTCAGCGCGCTGATGGCGCTCGCCGCAGCGGTCGCTGCCCTTGCCGCCGGCATCTATGCGCTCTCGGATACCACCGAAAGCGGCCGGCGCTACGGTTTCTTCCCGCTGCTGATGCTGCTGATGGCTGGTGTCACCGGCGCCTTCCTGACCGGCGATATCTTCAACCTCTATGTCTGGTTCGAGGTGCTGCTCATCTCCTCCTTCGGCCTGCTGATCCTCGGCTCCGAACGGGCGCAGATCGATGGCGCGCTGAAATATGCGGTGCTGAACCTCATCGCCACGACGCTGTTCCTCATCGCTGTCGGCATCCTCTACGCGAGCTTCGGCACGCTCAACATGGCCGATATTGCCGAGCGGGCAGCGGGCTTGAGCGACACAGCGCCACTGATGACGCTCGCCTGCCTCTTTCTGCTCGCCTTCGCCATGAAGGCCGCGGCCTTCCCGGTGAATTTCTGGCTGCCGGCCTCCTACCACACGCCGCGCATCGCCGTTTCCGCGCTCTTTGCCGGCCTGCTGACCAAGGTCGGCATCTATGCGCTGCTGCGTGTCCTGGTCATGCTGCTGCCGGCCGAGCGCGATGAGCTCAGCCTGCTGATCGCGATCGTCGGAGCCCTGACCGTTCTCGTCGGCGCATTGGGTGCGCTCGCCGAGACCGACCTGCGTCGTCTGCTCGGCTATGTGGTGATATCAGGCATCGGCAACATGTTGGTCGGTGCCGCACTCGGCACCGCCGATGGCCTCGGCGGCGCAGTCTTCTATGCGCTGCATTCAGTGGTGCTGATGACGGCGCTCTATCTTCTGGCCGGCGAAGCGGGCAGGCGGGGCGGCTCCTTTTCGCTGGCCGCGCTCGGGGGCCTTTATCGCCAGAGCGGCTGGTTTGCCGCGATTTCGCTCATGCTGCTCCTGGCCGCCTGCGGCCTGCCGCCCTTTTCCGGCTTCTGGCCGAAGGTGCTGCTGGTCAAGGCCTCGCTCGATGTCGGTGCCTGGTGGCTGGCGGGCGCGATCCTGCTCGGCGGCTTCCTGCTGACGATCGCCTGTGGCCGCGTCTTCCTGTTTGCTTATTGGCGTCCCACCCTCCTGACGCTCCCGCCGGTGCGAACCGGCTGGACAACCGGCCTGCCGCTTGCCGCATTGACGATCCTCGTCATCGGCTTCGGCGTCCTGCCGGAGCAGTTGCTGCAGCTCGCCCGGTCGGCCGCCGACGGGCTTGCCGATCCCTCCGCCTATATCTTTTCCGTCTTTCCGGAAGGGACTATACGATGATCGTGCTGTTCCTGAGCCTGCCGCTCGCCATTGCCTGGGTCGCCGTGACCGGCAGCGCCTCGCCGCATAATTTCGTTTTCGGCCTCGTCCTGTCGCTGCTATCGCTCGCCGTCGTGCGCGAAGCCTTTGCCGACCGTTCGCCGCCGCGCCGTATCCGCCCTTTGCATGTCCTCCTGCTCGCCGGCCTTTTCCTGAAGGAATTGGCGCTTTCCGCCTGGCGGGTGGCGCTGACGGTGCTTTCGCCGCGTATGCAGCTTACTCCCGGCATTCTCGCATTCCCGTTGACGGTGACGAGCGATTTCCAGATCACTCTGCTTGCCAATCTCATCACGCTCACGCCCGGCACACTCTCGGTCGATGTGTCAGCGGATCGGCGTACGCTCTATGTGCACGCGCTGGACTGTGCCAATCCGCTGGCCGTCAGACGCGATATTGCTGACGGATTCGAGCGCCGTATCATGGAGGCCTTCGGATGATAACGCCCGCCGCCATCGTTTCCACTGCCGCATTCGCAGCGCTTGGCATCCTCTGCGTGGCGCTCTTCATAACGGTCTGGCGGGTCATTGCCGGCCCCAGCCTGCCGGATCGCATCCTGGCGCTCGACATGCTTACAGGCATCGCCATCGGCTTCATCGCCGTCGTCGCGGTGCGCACCGGCTTCTCGCTTTACATCGATATCGCTATTGCGCTCGGCCTCGTCGGCTTTCTGGCAACCGTCGCCTTCGCCCGTTTCGTGCTCTCGCGCGGAAACGCGGGGCCTGAGACGCGAAAGAGGAGCGAATGATGATGGACTATGCGCTCGCTATAATCACCGCCGTCCTGCTGCTGGCCGGTGCCTTCTTCGCGCTGGTGGCCGCGATCGGTATCGTGCGCCTGCCGGATCTCTATACGCGCATGCATGCCGCTTCCAAGGCCGGCACGGTCGGTTCCGGCTTGTTGTTGCTTGCCGCCGGGCTTTACTCGGGCGAACTTGCTGTGCTTGCAAGAGCGCTGGCCGGTTTCCTCTTCTTCATTCTGACGGCACCGGTTTCTGCACACCTTCTTGCGAGAGCTTCGCATATATCAGGGCATTTTCCGGCCGATATCTCAGTACGTGACGATATGCGAATGCGCTGAAGGCGGGGCTACTCAGAATTTTAAGCAATTTTACGCAAACTTATGCACCGAAAGCACGAGTAAAGCTTGCTGAACTGCTGACCAATTCTTTGTGATGGATTTTTTTTCTAGGAAAATCACAATTAATAATTGGCCTTTTGCGAAAACGATGCTATTTGAAAATCCAAGTAGAGTTCTGATTGTGAATTAGAAACGTACTGCTTCCAAGTCCCTTAGCCTTGATTGCCAATGTCTAACTGGGTGACGGCCTGGAAGAATACGTAGTAGCTCACCTTCAGGCAGTATTGGTGCAGAATACGGTCTTCGGAATCTAGGGGTGGATTCCGGTTTTTCGAAACAAAGGCTGTGACCTGCTCTTTTGCTGTTTGGCTCTGCGACGAGGGTTCTTTGTCTTTTTGGGAGAAGGACCGTTTGAGCATGCTAACAGGAGAAAGAATATGACGGATATGGCGACCGGCAATGCGCCGGAGCTGCTTGTGGAACTGACGGCCGATATCGTCGCGGCCTATGTCAGCAACCACGTTGTCCCGGTCAGCGACCTGGCCAATCTGATTTCCGATGTACACTCGGCATTGAGCAACACATCCGTACCGCAGCCGGTGGCAGCGGTCGTCGAAAAGCAGAAGCCCGCAGTCTCTGTCCGCAAGTCCGTACAGGACGAGCAGATTACGTGCCTGGAATGCGGCGGCAACTTCAAGTCCTTGAAGCGCCACCTGATGACGCATCACAATCTCGCGCCGGAAGAATATCGCGAGAAGTGGGACCTGCCTGCCGATTACCCGATGGTAGCCCCGGCCTATGCCGAAGCGCGTTCGCGCCTCGCAAAGGAAATGGGCCTGGGTCAGCGCCGCAAACGCGGACGCGGCTGAGTATCATACCGCTAGACGATAAAGAGCCGGGCCTGCTGCCCGGCTTTTTTGTATTTGCCGATCGTCCCTTCCGGGGATGTTCGGCCCTCGTCATTTATCTTCAAAAAAAGCGCGGCAAAAAATGTCGGCCCCGCGATTGCTCATCCGTCTCTAAAGCATGTCGCGCAAAAGTGCGCAGCGGTTTTGCGATAACGACATGCGAAAACAAAAGCCTGAAGCGTGGCGGGCAAATCTGAAAGATCGCGACACGCTTTAGGGCAATTCCAGCAAAAGTGCCCAGCGGTTTTGCGTTCGGAATTGCGTGAAGCAAAGAGATTGATGACAGGCAGGCACTCATGCCGCCGCAAATAAGAGGAGAAGAGACAATGCGTGTAATGGTCATCGTCAAGGCGACAGCAGACAGTGAAGCGGGCGTCATGCCCTCGACTGAGCTTCTGGCGGCCATGGGCAAGTATAACGAGGATCTGGTCAATGCCGGCATCATGCTGGCGGGCGAAGGCCTGCATCCGTCTTCCAAGGGAAAGCGCGTTGCCTTCGATGGCCCGAAGCGCCTCGTCATCGACGGTCCCTTCGCCGAAACTAAGGAACTGATTGCCGGTTACTGGCTGTGGCAGGTCAAGGACATGGATGAGGCGCTGGAATGGATCAAGCGCTGCCCCAATCCGATGCCTGGCCCGAGCGAAATCGAGATCCGACAGGTCTTCGAAGCCGCCGATTTCGGCGAAGCCTTCACACCGGAGCTTGTCGAGCAGGAAGAGCGCCTGCGCGAAAAGATGGCTGACGGCAAATAATCCCATCAGGGGATATTATACTCGGGCGCCCGGCGGATTTCCTCCGGGCGCTCAGCCGTATGTGATCGCAGCTCTGTATTATACCGATCACGCGCCCTCAGGCCGCAGCGCGTACACGCGCTTCCTCGCGGATGCGGTTCACCATCGAGCGCAGCCCGTTGGAGCGCTGCGAGGAGAGGTTTTCGGTGAGCCCGATCTTGGAGAAGATCTCGAAGGCATCCAGCGAAGCGATTTCGGACGCCGTCTTGCCAGAATAGGTGGCGAGCACGATGGCGACGAGGCCGCGCACGATATGCGCATCGGAATCGCCTTCGAATGTCATGACCGGGTTGTCGGGATCGCCTGACGTATGCGTCACCAGCCATACCTGGCTGGCGCAGCCCATCACCTTGTTCTCGGAAGTCTTCTTCCCGTCTGCCAAATCAGGCAGCGCTTTGCCGAGTTCGATGACGTATCGGTAACGGTCTTCCCAATCATCCAGGAAGGAGAAGTCGTCGATGATCTGGTCGAGGGTCGCCATGCTGTCAGGCCTTTCACTGTTACTGAATGATATAGGTGAAGCGACCGCAGATTTGAACTGTTAAAAAAGAAACGCCGTGAGGGATGGGCATCCTCACGGCGCAGCAAAGTGCTGAAATAAACAGGGCAGGCACGTCAGGCATGGGGCATCTCCGCGTCATGCGGACCACCGATGCAAGTTTGGGCGGGCGGATGCCCGCGAAATTCGTCAGATCGCCGGTTTCGGCGTCGGCAGCGGGATCGCGCCGGCCGGAATGGTGCTAGCCGAGATAGTACCAGTCACGACCTGTTCGGCCGAGGCACCGTCATCGACCGGCGGGCGGTAGGGCTGCGGCAGGTGCGGCATCGGCTGGTTCAGCGCGGCCTGTGCCTCGCGCACGGTGTTGGTGACGGCCTCCGGCAGGGAAGGAACGGCGAGTGCCACAGGCGCCGGCGGCGCAGCCGTCTTTGCAGAAGCCATTTTGGAGCTGTCATCCCTAAACTGGCTGTCGAGCAGTTCATAAGCGACACGGGCGCCTTCGCGGGCCCGGTAGCCGAGAGCCGTCAGGGTTTCCCCGCCCTTGGTGCAGACCTCGGGCTTTTCGGAGCACATGCCGGTCATATAGTCATAAGCGCCGCTTGCCGCCGTGAAGGCGTCGGAAAGCTGCAATTGCGGGTGGCCGGCATTGTCGAAGCTCTCCGAGCTGAAAACGGAGAGAGCGACGAGCACAAGGCCAAACCAGAATGATCCTTTGATCAGAAACCACATTGTCTTGCCCATCCTGTTTTCCCGTCCGGTCTTGTCGCCGAATCGGGCCGGTTGTCCGGTGTGTTTGCACCCTACCGCCAAGTTGCGAATGCCGCTTTTCGAAACTCACTGGCATTTGCGGCAAATTTGTCTCGAATTTTAATGATCGGTATTTTCGGGGCATTTCAGTCAAATTCTACCGGATGTCGTTAAGCATGGTGGCAGCCGCCGCCTGCAATCGTTGGGCTTTTGGCCCGCCGCTCTGCCATAAGAGTTAACGCAATGCTGAAATATGAGGAAAATCCGTCGCTTACCTGCTATTAACCACAAAATTCAAAGAGCCATGCGGATGGCCCAAAACGGGACTTTTAGCGTTTTTGGGCTGTGGAAGGCGACTTTGCCTTATCCTTTCCTTAAGCCGAGGGGGCCTATTGTCCGGGGTAATGAAAGGCCTTTTCGGGCAGGTATTGCGTGCGTGTATTGAGTGACATCGGCGGCCGGGCGACAGCCCTCGTGGACCGGGCAGCGGCAGGCTGGCTCTCCCGGACGAGCGGTGGCGAAGCTGTGCGCCAGAGTGAGCTCGCGATTCTGCGCCGCCTCGTCTTCCTGTCTTCTGCCGCTCTTATTGCCGCTCCGGTCGGCCTCTCCATCGTCACCAGCCCCGCTGTTGCACTGCCGGCCGGTGTCGCCACCGTCTGCGCCGCCTTTCTCTTTTCCGCCGTCGGCAGCATCGCGCTGGCTCGGCAGGCTATCCCCCAGCACGTGGCGGCAGCCACTGCCGACGATCTCTTCCTTGAGATGAGCCCAGGCCTCGTGCTCTTCCTCGATCCGCATGGCAGCGTGACGATGACGGGCGGCCGCGACAAGCGCGACTATCTCGCCTGGATGCGCGACCTGAAAGGCCGAGGCTTCTTCGAGCAGGTGCATGTTTCCGACCGCATTCTTTTCCTGCAGGCGCTGGATGCACTACGCCAGGGCGAGGAAAAAGCGATCGTCGATCTCAGGCTGGAGCGTCCCTCGGTCTCGCGCGATAGCAGGCAGTTCGCTTACCTGCGTATGGATATGACCGCGCGGCGCGATATCGACGGCATGCTTTCGGCCGTCGTTGCCCAGTTGCATGATGTTTCGGTAGAACAGCGGCTTCGCGCCGAGGCGCAGGCACGCGCGACCGATGCGGAATCGGCCAATGACGCCAAATCCCGCTTCCTTGCCGCCGTCAGCCATGAGCTGCGCACGCCGCTGAACGCCATCCTCGGTTTTTCGGATATCCTGATCGGCGAATATTTCGGCAAGTTCGAGAACGAGCGTCAGCGTGAATATGCCGGCCTGATCCGTGAATCCGGCGCGCATCTGCTCTCCGTCGTCAACACGATGCTGGACATGAGCAAGATCGAGGCCGGCCGCTACGAGCTGATGCTCGAGCCTTTCGATATCGGCGCATCGATCCGCTCCTGCGAATCAATGCTGGCCCTGCAGGCCAGGAGCAAGGGTGTCACGCTGACGAACCGTGTCCAGCGCGGTATCGGAGAGGTCGTGGCCGACCAGCGCGCGCTGCAGCAGATCCTCATCAATCTCGTCGGCAATGCCGTGAAATTCACCGACGCTGGCGGCGTGGTCACTGTCGATGCGGCCATGCGTGACGGCATTCTCAAGCTGACGGTCAGCGATACCGGCATCGGCATTCCGGCCGACAGGCTCGCCACACTCGGCCAACCTTTCGTCCAGGTCCAGAATGATTATACCCGCCGATTCGAGGGCACGGGTCTTGGTCTCTCGCTGGTCAAGGGCCTGGTCGCCCTGCATGGCGGTCATTTCGCCATCGCCAGCCAGCCGGGCGAAGGCACGATCATCACCATCGAGATCGCCGCTGATGGTTCCGGCGCCTGCACCGGCGAGGATACCGGCCAGACGGGCCCCGTCGAATTTCCGCCGCGACTGAAGGGTGCGGTGGTCGCCGTAGAACTGGAGGAGGGGCTCTTCGATGGCCGCGCGCAAGCGAAAATCGCCTAAAGGCAGGAAAGGGCGGCAGCAGCCGGGCCTTTTGATGACCGGTGTGGCGGCGCTCGGCGGTGTCGGCCTGCAGGGCGCGACCGCGCTGGGTGGCCTCGGTCTCCAGGGTGCTGGTGCGCTCGGCGGCGTCATCGGCCGCAATCCTTCCATTGCCGGCGGCACGATCGCTTTCGTCGTCATCTTCTCTTTCGTCGCCGCCAATGCGCTCTGGTATCAGCCGGGCTCGCACCCGCATCCGATCTTCCGCACGCGCGATCCGGGCGCGCCGACGGCTATCGGCTTTCGTCCGCAGGCCGAGCCGCAAGGCGATGTCACCACGTTCCGCATCGAGCGGCCGGACGATGCCAGCGCGACGACCCAGACCACGCCACCACCTGCCGTGGCCGGCCAGCAGCCGAACCAGCTCGTGATGGATATCCAGAAGGAGCTGATCCGCCGCGGTCTCTATAACGGCAATGCGGATGGCGTCATCGGCCCGCGCACCAGTGCCGCCATCCTCTTCTTCGAGGAAACGGTCGGCATGGCGCAAAGCGGCGACGCGACGCCCGAAGTGCTCGCAGCGCTCAGAACCGATGCCGCCGGCCCCTCGACCATTCCCGTCGAAAAGCCGCGGGAGGACGTGACGTCGAAGGCAACGGAGGAAGATCCGGTTGCAGCTGCCATCCGCAGCGCCGAAAAGACCGTCAAGACGGCGCCGTCCGCGCCGAAACAGGTTCCGCTGTCAGGCATTTCCAATGTCGATCTGGTGCTGAAGATCCAGAAGGGCCTCACCAACATGGCCTACGCCAATGTCGGCGTCGACGGCGTTGCCGGCGAACAGACCCGCGCTGCCATCAGACACTTCCAGAAGCACTATAATCTTCCGGAAAATGGCGAGCCGAGCGAAGCCGTGCTGAAGAAGCTCAAGGAAATCGGCGCGCTTTAAAGCAATCCCGGCAAACATGCGCAGCGGTTTTGCTCCCGGAAGAAAAGACGAACCAAAATTGGCTGCTGATGGTGACAACCTTGTCGTCAAACCTGGCGCGCAAGGGACGATGGCTGGTTCGCCAGCCGCAGGAGCCGGTAGTCCACCGTCGGCACCCGTCCTTCCACATCCACCACTTCTTCGATCGGGCCGACATTGATGGCAGCCGACGTCCGGTAGCGCTTCGGCGCAATGCCGGTCACGCGCTTGAACGCATTGCTGAAGGCGCTTTCTGAGGTATAGCCGAGTGAAAGCGCCAGCGAGGAGACGGGCATCGAGCCCTCGCGCAACGCCCGTTCGGCAAGGCGCATGCGCCAGGCGGTGAGATAGGTGAGCGGAGCGACGCCCGCGACCGTCTTGAAGCGCAGCGCGAAGCTGGTGCGCGACATGCCGGCCGATTTCGCAAGCTCTCCAAGCTGCCAGTCATGCGCCGGGTCCGAATGCATCAGTCGCAGCGCCGGCGCGATTTTCTCGTCGCCGAAGGCGCGCAGCCAGCCAACCGTCAGCGGCTCCGATGTCATGATATGGGCGCGCAGCACCTGTACGAAGATGAGCTGCGAAAGCTGGGTGGAGGCAAGCAGTGCGCCCGGTTTACCCGCCGCCATTTCCCGCACCAGCTGATCCAGAAGCCAGCGCAACACGCCGGCCTCAGCAAGGGTCGCCCGCACATGGATGACCGGCGGCAGCACGTCGAGCAGCAATGCCGTGCCGGTTGGTCCAAGCGCGATATGCCCGCCGATATAGAGGAAATCCTCGCCCATGCCGTGCCGCGCCATGCCATTGACCTTCTTCTCCTTGAAGGTCGTGACAGCATCGGCCGGCGTCATCGCAAGATCGGTTGCCAACACGAAGGAATGCTTGCCGTTAAGCAGGACGACGTCGCCGGCTTCGAGAAGGATCGGCTCGCTGCCATTGTCGAGCACCAGCCAGCAGCGGCCTTTGGCCACCGCGCTGATCTTGATGCGGTTCGGCTGCGGAAAGGCAAGCGCCCAGGCGCCGCCGGCAATCAGCCCGCCGGCCATCAGGCAGCGGGCATCGAGCAGACTGAGCATTTCGGAGAGGGGATCACTGGTCATCTTTGTACGATGGCGCAAGAAATCGGGATTTACAAGCATTCAGAATCCCGTGCGTCGGACATAGATGTTCTCCAACTAGAAAGGAGACATCCTATGTCCACTCCCCAAGCTCCTATAGGCTCCGCCTTCGGCGCCGCTTCCACGGCGGAAGAGGTGATTGCCGGCCATGATCTCACCGGCAAGGTGGCGATCGTCACCGGCGGTTATGCCGGCCTCGGCCTCGAAACTGCCCGCGTACTGGCAGCCGCCGGCGCCAAGGTCATCGTTCCCGCCCGCAATATCGAGAAGGCGAGGGCCGCAGCAGAAGTCGTTCCCGGTCTGAAGCTCGACTACATGGATCTGATGGATCCCGACACGATCGACGACTTTGCAGACCGCTTCCTGGAGAATGGCGAACCGCTGCATTTCCTCATCAACAACGCCGCCGTCATGGCCAATCCGCTGACGCGCGACAGCCGCGGTTATGAATCGCAGTTCTCCACCAATCACCTCGGCCACTTCCAGCTCGCCGTCCGCCTCTGGCCGGCGCTGGTGAAGGCGGAGGGGGCCCGTGTCGTTGCCGTCTCCTCTCGCGGCCATGTCCGCGCCGGCATCGATTTCGACGATCCGATGTTCGAGAACCGCGAATACCAGCCCTATGTCGCCTACGGCCAGTCGAAGACGGCGAATGCGCTTTTTGCCATCTCGCTGGATGCTTTGGGCGCAAGAGAGGGCGTGCGCGCCTTCTCGCTGCATCCGGGCGGCATCGTCACGACCGATCTCATCCGCCATCAGTCGCGCGAATATCTTCTGGCGAGCGGTTATGTGGATGCCGATGGCAATCCGGTCATCGATCCCGAAAACAACAAGAAGACCATCGCCCAGGGCGCCGCAACCACCATCTGGTGCGCCGTCAGCGATGAGCTGGAAGGTTTGGGCGGCGTCTATTGCGAGAACTGCGATATCGCCAAGGCTGTTCCAGCCAACTCCGAGGAGTTGCTCGGCGTGCGCCCCTGGGCGACCGATCCGGAGCTTGCTGAGCGTTTGTGGCAGATGAGCGAAAGACTGACGGGACTGACGCAGAGCTGAAGACGGAGCCCACACTTGACGTCATCCTCGGCCTTGTGCCTGGCATCTGCTGCCAGCAGATGCTGGAGACAGACCCAGAATCACGGAAGAGCAGAGGCCCTAAGACCTAAGTCTAACCCTCGATATTCTTAGCCAATTGTTAACCATGTTGTTTGAAGCTTCCCTAATGTAGCTTGGGGGAGCTCGATCATGCAGGCGTTGAAGGCAGTGGAGGAGAATGCCGCAAGTCCGGCTCACGAACCGGGTGGACCGGATCGCGACGCGCTGCGCCACATCCTCTCGCGCCTTGCCGAGGAGGCCTCCACGCTTGGTGTCGACCTCGCCGATATAGCCGGCGCTATCCAGGACATGGCGGCGATGTCCGCCCGCCATGCCGCTGCCTTCGACGACGTCACCCGCACAGCCCTTTCGATCGCCGAGACCAACCGCTCAGTCGCCGTTTCGCTGCGTGAGACGGATAGTACCGCCACACAAGCGCGCCACATGCTGAAGGAATCGGCCGACCGTCTGTCCGGTTCGGTCGAGGAAATCCGCCATATGGTTCAGTCATCGGAAGAGATCAGCACGGAAATCTCCGGCTTCTCCCGCTCACTGACCGACGTCGACAAGGTGGCGGCCGAAATCAGCACCATCGCCCGCCAGACCAATCTTCTAGCGCTCAATGCAGCGATCGAGGCCGCCCGCGCCGGCGAGGCGGGCAAGGGCTTTGCCGTCGTCGCCTCTGAGATCCGCGCTTTGTCGCTGCAGACTTCCAAGGCGACGGGCTCCATTCAGGAAACGCTGGAGCAGCTTCGCGTCAAGATCGATCGTCTCTCGACTGTCGGCGGCGGCGCGCGCAAGAGTGCTGCTGGCGTCAGCGAAAAGTCTGAGGCAATGCGCGGCGCCTTCGAAAGCATGGAGCATGTCATTACCCGCATCCTCGATTCATCCGCCGTCATGGCCAATACGACCGAGGCCGTGGACCGCGATTGCGCCGGCTTCGTCGCCAAGCTCGGCGAAATGTCCGCCGAGGTGCTGGATTCCAACGGCCGACTGCAGCAGGCGGCAAAACGCGTCGACAGCGTCGTCGGTCTGTCGGAAACGCTGATCCAGCTGACCGCGAGCGCCGGCGTGGAAACCGCCGACCGCCACTGGATCGAACAGGCGCAATCCGTCGCTGGCCATATATCGCATGCTCTGGAGCGTGCCGTTGCCGAAGGCGCAATCGGCATGGAGAGCCTGTTCAAACGCCAGTACCAGCCGATATCAGGCACCGATCCGGTGCAGATGATGGCACCCTTCACTGATCTCACCGACCGCCTGCTGCCGTCGATCCAGGAGCCGGTGGCCGGCGCTGACCAACGCATCGCCTTTTGCGCCGCCATCGATGAAAATGGTTACCTGCCGACCCATAACCGCAAATTCTCTGAGCCGCAGCGGCCGGGCGATGTCGTCTGGAATACCGCCAACTGCCGCAATCGCCGCATCTTCAACGATCGCGTTGGCCTTGCCGCCGGCAGGAGCACTGCGCCCTTCCTCGTCCAGACCTATCGGCGGGACATGGGCGGCGGCAATTTTGTCATGATGAAAGATATTTCCGCCCCGATCACCGTCCGCGGCCGGCATTGGGGCGGCCTGCGGCTGGCGGTCAAGGTATAGCGTTGCCGCCACCTGCCGCACGGTCTATACCGCGCCCATGAGATTGCGCGCCGATATCTACGTTTCCGCTCTCGTCCGCAGGGTTTTCTCCGCGGGCGATTTTGCTGCCGTGGAAAAGAAGGGCGCTGAGCAGGCCGGTGCCATCTTCATCCGCCAGCGCTTCCGTGACGGCCTCGAAACCCTCTATGCACCAGCCCCGCAGAGCTTCTTCGATGAGGAGAGCAGCGGCGACCGCCTGTTCGAAGTCAGGCTGGAGCGCGCCGAGCCGGACAAGGTGCGGGAGATGCTGGACCGCGAGCGCAAGTTCGACCCCGATCTCTGGATTGTCGAGCTCGAGACAGACAAGGTCTCGGAACTCATCCCGACGGCCGGCTGACGGCCTGCCTTGAATTTACGCCAATTCCCGCCTAGTTTACCGCCATCCGCAATACCAACAGGACGGTGCAAAATGGATTCCAACCTGATCGCAATGCCAATTCGCCTTGCCATCGGGGATTTCCATGCCTGCATCCATTACACTTTCCAATCTTTCATGGTCCACGCCTGACGGCCGGCCGCTTTTCTCCAATATCGATCTGAGCTTCAATGCTGAGCGCACTGGCCTCGTCGGTCGCAACGGCGTTGGCAAGACCACGCTTCTGAAGTTGGTCGCCGACGAACTGCAGCCGCAGACCGGCTCTGTCGCCGTATCCGGCACCATAGGCATACTGCGCCAGAGCGTGCAGGTCGGGCCGGATGAAACGGTTGCCGATCTCTTCGGTGCGGCGCAGGCGCTTGCCATTCTCCACCGCGCCGAAAGCGGCGAAGCGAGCGCTGACGAGATTGCCGTTGCCGACTGGACGCTCGAAGCCCGCATGGAAGCCGCACTGGAACGCGCCGGCCTCGCCGCCGGGCCGCTGACGCTGCTGGCAGCGCTCTCCGGCGGCCAGCGCACCCGTGCAGCATTCGCCGCCCTGATCTTCGAAGATCCGGATTTCCTCATCCTCGACGAGCCGACCAACAATCTGGACCGGGATGGGCGCGATGCGGTGATCTCGCTTCTCAGCGGCTGGCGCCACGGTGCTCTGGTCGTCAGCCATGACCGGGAACTGCTGGAGACGATGGACGCCGTTGTCGAGCTGACGACGTTGGGCGCCACCCGCTACGGCGGAAACTGGAGCGATTACCGCGCCCGCAAGGCGCTGGAACTCGCCGCTGCCGAACACGATCTGGCGGATGCCAAGAAACGTGTGGCGGAAGTCGCCCGCAGCGCGCAGGAAACGGCTGAGCGCAAGGCTCGCAAGGACAGCGCCGGCAAGAAGAAAGCGGCCAAGGGTGACATGCCGCGTATCGTTGCGGGCGGGCTGAAGCGGCAGGCGGAGAGTACCAGTGGCGAGAATGCCCGCCTCGCAGGACGGCGTCACACGCAGGCGCTCGAGGATGCCGAGGAGGCGCGCAAGCGCATCGAGATCCTGCAGCCGCTCTCCGTCAAGCTGCCCTCGACCGGCCTGCCGCCAAGCAGATCGGTGCTGAAGATCGACGCCGTCACGGCCGGTTACGAGACGGACGAACCCATCATCCGCAAACTGTCCTTCGATATCACCGGCCCCGAACGTATTGCCGTTACCGGCCCAAACGGCTCGGGCAAGACGACGTTGCTCGCGCTGATTTCAGGCGATCTGCAGCCGTGGGAAGGAACGGTTCATCAGCTGACCTCGGTCTCGATGCTCGACCAGCGCGTCAGCCTGCTCGACCCGGTGACGTCGATCCGCGACAATTTCCGACGGCTGAATCCGCAATCGGATGAGAATGCCTGCCGTGCAGCGCTCGCCCGATTCATGTTCCGGGCGGACGCGGCGCTGCAGATCGTTTCCACTTTGTCGGGCGGCCAGCTTCTGCGCGCCGGCCTTGCCTGTGTCCTCGGCGGCGCGACACCGCCGGCGCTGCTGATCCTCGATGAACCGACCAATCACCTCGACATCGATTCCATCGCCGCCGTCGAAGCGGGCCTCAGAGCCTATGACGGTGCACTGCTGATCGTTAGCCATGACGAGGTGTTCCTGGAGATGGTCGGTATCACGCGCCGGCTGGAATTGCCTGCAAGATAGTTACGTGAAGGAGATGCCGAGCAGCTTTTCGCTGAGCGACCAGAACAGCTCGGCAGCCTCTGCGTCGGTCGAGCTCAAGCGCGAAAAGCGCATTGGCCGTCTTCGACTGGCCGGGCTATCCGTCGGAAAGCGCCGTCAGCAATGCTTTCAAGCGCATAAATGGTGTCGGGCCGCAGCGGGACCGACGCGATTGTTTGACGGTTAGCGCGCCCGGTTGACGCTTTTGAGGTCGCGCACCGGCGCCTGCCGGATGAAGCGATAGGCCGGCGCGGCCTGTGGCTGTGCTGCGGGTGCCGGCTGGGCTGCCGCCGGGCTTTGCGGATTGTAGGTGTAGTTGTCGGCGCGGCGCCATGCTTCGACACGGGCATGGCACTCTTCCGGGTCCAGCGCATCGAGAACAAGGAAGGCGCGGCTGACATTGTGCTGCACTTCAGCAAGATGCGGATAGAGCTTTTCCAGCACGAAGACGGAATCGAGAAAGCCCATGCCGAGGCTCGTCAGCGTCGTGGCGAGTTGCTGGCCGGAGAGGTCGAGCATGATGCGCTCGGCAAGCCAGCGGCTGGCAGACAGCGCATCGGCAAGTGCGGTGGCGAAATGCGTGGCTTCCCGCGAGCGGGCAAAGCGCACCAGCAGCGCCTCCTGAATGTCGGACAGCGAGCGAAGGCCGAGCCGATCCTCATCGTTGCGGCCGAGATGGCCGGCAAGGCTTCGGATGCGCTCGCGCAGCGCCTCTTCATTGGCAATGCGTTCTGCTTCCTGCTGGTCCACTTCTGGTGCAGCGGGCATCGGCGAAAGCGGCATAGCCGGTTGCTCCGCCGGTGCGGCGGAGGATGGGCGCGGCTCGGCCTGGCGTAGCGCCACCAACGCATCGATGACCTTGGGCGACAGGGAATCCCGGCTGACGATCGCCTTCACGTGCGCAGCACCATGGGTGCGGGCGATGGTGATCAACGTATCGTCGCTGATTGCCTTGGAGGCAGTGAGGAAAGGAGCGGCGACTTCGATCGGCTGGTTGCCGATGAAGAGGGCTACGGCTGCCGGCATATTCTCGCATTGGGAAAGGGCGGCCACGGCCTGGCGCCTTGCCTCTTCGGAGGAGGCCTGGAAAAGCGGCATGAAGAGTTCGGCAAACTGGCGCAGTTCGGAGCGTGTCGGATGTGACAGGTTCTCGAAACTGCTGACAGTCGCCATTAACACCACGTCCTTCTTCCTGATGGCCATGGGGCCCTCTAGGTCTCGAAACCGGTCACGCACAAGAACACCCCGAAAACGCAGAACAAGCGGGAGACCGTGGGCCGACAAGCGCTGGCGGGACGCATGTCAGGCATACGGTTATGAACAAATCCTACACCGGCACGGTTAATGGATGCTGAAGATTCTATTAAAATGCAACAGAAATATACACGTTTCGCGTGTCGCGGATTAATGAGCCGGCAAAATAAAATCAAACGCCCCGGAAGCGGGGCGATTTCCAGTTTTTAAAGATGCGGATAAATAGCCGGCAAATAATCTAGAGGCTCTTGCGGCCTCTGAGTGCCGACAGCAGTTTGTCGTGGTCGTTATGGCCCGACTGGTAAAAAAGGTCGAGCGCGGTCGAAGCAGCAAACTGCGCTTCGACACTTCTGATGTCGATCTGCTTTTCCGCGCACCACGCATCCAGCGCGCTACGCAATATATCCAGATCTTCTGATGTGAATGGGGCGCTATATAAAAGGGGCATGGGTTGCTCTCCTTATGGCAGTAAGAGCACGTATAATCTCCCAAGCGGCCAACGCCTTAAACTTTTGGCCGATTGGGTGAGAATACACCCATCCACCCTTGCAACAATTAATATTTTTATGACGCATATTTGCAACACCCGCAGCGCAGCTGCCGCTTCAACGAGAAAGAGCTGTTAACTATATGAATTGTTTCTAATTTTATCCGGCGGCTTCCGGCCGGTCTTTTCTTTTCCACGACTGAAACCAAACAACCAGTCTGCGCGTTATCTCAGTGCCGAGCAGACTGCCCAAAGCAGTGGCTGAATATTAGTAATCTGTTAACGGTCGTGTGTCTCAATTCGGACAGGAACGACGCGATTTGGGAATATGGATCGTGGAAGCTCCGCAACATCACGGTATTTCGGTCAGGTGCCGTGAGAAAGGCGCGAATGCCCTCGGTCCGGTTCATCCGGCGCTTGAGGACGCGCTGGCCCGCAGCATGGCGGGCAGGGTGAAATCCATCGCAAGTTCATCCGTCTCGGGCAGTGCATGGAGACGAGAATGGCAATTGTAGTCGCATTGGCGGACCGGCTGCGAGAGGAGCCGCGCCGCACCACGGGTAAAGAGCCCCGCGAAGCAAAAATCCTCTGGTTCACCGGCGTCCGTTACGAACGGATCGTCGAAACCCCGAAGAAAAATCCGGCGCATTCTGCGCCGCGCGTCAACAACAAGTAACTCACGAAAACAACCCTAGCGGGCGTCGAGTTCATCGCAACCCGCTTCCGTCAGGAAGGCTCGCGCGGCTTCGTCGAAGCTTGCCTGCGGCGCCAGCGTGCGCAGCACTGCATATCCCTCAGGATGTGCCGTCTCTACCATGATCGTCTGCTGCAGTTCCTGCGGCAGGTTCTTGCGGAGGTCCGTCAATTGGATCGGGCTTGCCGCAACAACGTCGAGCGCGCCGCCGACGGAGGTGCGATCGTTCATGCTGAAGACCTCGTTAGAGGCGCTGTCATAGATCGCAATCGACCAGAAGGGCACATTGCCATTGGCGGTGAAATGCACCGGCGCCTCGCCCACATCGAAGGAGCAGACGGCGGTGCGTACGAAGGGATCGCCGTTGGCAAGCCCTGCCTCGTCATAGCGGCCGGTAAGCAGATAGAAATTGTTCAAATCGCCCTCCGCCTCCACGCGCGTCGCCGCATCGCGGCCGGTGAAGTGCGGCAGCGCGAGAATGATGACGAGGTGCAGAAGTGCTGCGCCGAAAAGCCCGGTGAGGAGAGCGAAGAACACCCTAAGCATTGCCGCATCCGATCTTGGTCAGCTTCGGCATCGAAAGATCGATCACGCCGGAGCTACCGGCCGTCGGCGTGTCGAACAGCGTCAGTACCAGCCGGAACGTGCCGGCCTGTGGTAGCGCCAGCCAGTTGCCGGGCTTAGCGTGTGTCGCAATGTCGATGGTGAAGCTGCTGTCGGGCTGGCGCAGCACCGTCCATGAATTCAGCGCTGCCGGCAGGCTCGGCTGCAGCGAGGCGGGGTTGCCGGCATTGTCGGCGGTAAACAGCGTCCACAGCCGCGCCGGCGGCGTCTGGCCGATGATGCGGTAATGGCAGGCAGCATTCAGCCGCTCGCCGCTATCGTCGACGCTTGCTGTAAAGGTCAGGCCCTCGGCACTGCCATAGAGCAGCTTGCCTGCGCGCGCACGATGCGACTTTGCGTAGGGGTCCGCGTCGACGGTCTGGAGTTCCGGAAAGGCCTCCCAAGCGCCGAGCTTGATCGCCCCGAATCCCTGCGTTGCATCCAGCGCATAAAGCGAAATCATGATGCCGCCGCCAAAGGCGACGATCAGCGTGATCAGGATGAAAAGGGGAAACCGAAACACCTTGCGCCCTTGAAGATCAAATCAGTTGAAAGGGGTACCACTGATTCTGGCAGGGTGGAATGCCGTGAGGCGATGTGTTCCCCAAGTCTTGGCAAACCGGATATGTCGGTTTGACTAAAACAGCCGAAGCATCACTCCGCGCTCGCGACCTTCTGCACTTCGAGCGGTGCAGCATCCTTCAGCTTCTCGCCTATGCCCTTGAGAATGTTTGTCGATTGCACCGAGAGCATGCGCGGGCGAATGAGGGTCGGCACGCCGTCCTTCGGCTTGCTGGCCTGGGCCTTGGCGACATCCTTTTCGGATGGCAGCGGGTTTTCGATACCGGGGATGGCGCGCAGCGCGACACCCTGATGGGCATAGTCCATGGCGCGCTTGAAGGTCATGGCTGGCAGCGAGCCGCCGGTCATGTTGTTGGTCGACGTATAGTCGTCGTTTCCGAACCAGACGGCGCAGGTGTAGTTGCCGGTGAAGCCCACGAACCAGGCATCGCGATAGGCCTGCGTCGTGCCCGTCTTGCCGGCGGTGACGACGCCGTTGTCGAGCGCCGCCTTTCGCGCCGTACCTACATAGGGCACCCGCGACAGCATCTGGTTCATGTAGCTGTCCGCCTGTTCGGAAAGCACCCGTTGGGCGGGCGGTTCGTCACGATCGAAATCGTAGAGAACGTCGCCATCGTAATCGAGGATCTGCGTGATGCCATGGCGGCGGGACTGGTAGCCGCCGGTCGGGAACACCGCATAGGCCGTTGCCTGATCGAGCACCGTCACCTCGGACGTGCCGATTGGGATCGTCACGTCGTCGCGGATCGGCGTTTCGACGCCCATGGCCTTGGCCATGGCGCGGATCGGCTGAATGCCGAGCTTCTCCTTGGCAAGGCGCACCGGAATCGTATTGATCGACTGAGCGACCGCGGTTTCCAGCGTGATACGCCCGGCATAACGGTTTGCGTAATTGTGCGGGCTCCAGTTGCCCCAGGAGATGGGCGCGTCGATGATCGTCGTCTTCGGCGTCATCCCGCTCTCCATGGCCACCGAATAAGTATAGACCTTGAAGGAGGAGCCTGGCTGGCGCAGCGCCTTGGTGGCGCGATTGAACTGGCTCTCGCCATAGTCGCGTCCGCCGACCATGGCGCGCACGGCACCGCCGTTTTCGATCATCACCATCGCGCCCTGTTTGGCGTGATAGGCCTCGCCATATTCGCGCAGCGACGTCTCGACGGAATCGTCCGCCGCCTGCTGGATGCCCATGTCGATCGTGGTGCGCACGATCAGCGAGCGCTGATGGAAGCGCGGCGACAGGCGCTGCACCTCGTCGAAGGCCCAATCGAGGAAGAAGTCCGGCGATTCCACCTCGTTGCGGTCGACGACGGTTGCGGGATTACGTCGCGCGGCGATCACCTGTCCCTCGGTCATCAGCCCGCTCTGGACGAGGTTGGTCAGCACCTCGTTGGCGCGGCCGCGCGCCGCCGGCAGGTTCACATGCGGGGCATATTTGGCCGGTGCCTTGAAGAGGCCGGCGAGCATGGCGGATTCGGCCAGATTTACGTCGGTGATGTTCTTGCCGAAATAGAATTGCGCCGCAGCCGCCGCACCAAATGTGCCGCCGCCCATATAGGCGCGGTCGAGATAGGTGGCGAGGATCTCTTTCTTGGAAAGGTTGGCTTCCAGCCAGAACGCCAGGAAGGCCTCGGTAATCTTGCGGTCGATCGAGCGCTCGTTGGAGAGGAACAGGTTCTTGGCGAGCTGCTGCGTCAGCGTCGAACCGCCCTGCACGACTTCGCCGGCCTGGGCATTGGTGACCATGGCGCGGAAGAGGCCGACGACGTCGATGCCGAAATGGTCGAAGAAGCGGCGGTCTTCGGTCGCGATGACGGATTTGATCAGCGAATCGGGCAGCTCGTCGATTGGCACGGAATTCTGATGGATCACGCCGCGATGACCGATGACATTGCCGTAGCGGTCGAGGAAGGTGACGGCGAAATCGCCGCGGTTGCGCCAGTCTTCCTTGGTGGATTCGAAGGCCGGCTGGGCAAGCGCCAGCATCAGCACCATGCCGACGGCGCCGAGCGTCAGCCCTTCGCCGGCGAGTTCGAACACCGCGCGTTTCCAGCCGCGAACGCGGAAGCGGCGGAAGAAGATGGTCGTGTCTTCCCAGATTTCGGCGGCGCGGAAGCCGGCGTTCCAGACGGTCGAGTCGATCCATGAATCGATACGCAGCAACAGGTGTCGGTTTTTCGACTGCTGCTTCTGAGGCTTCTTGCCTTGCCCGTTTTCGGGCTCGTCTGGCCCATTATCTGGGTTGTCCGGATCCTGCACGTCCTATATTCCCGCCTGAGCACGCTCGGCGGCCGTGAAATCCGGACGCAGGAGCGGGGCCTGAAAGGGGCCGCAACTCTCCGGATAGCCGGAGCATGTTGAATGATTGGTTGATTTTGCGCACAAGAACAAGAGAGTTGAACGGTCGTCACGCGAATTTGCGGGCGGCTGTTGCAAGAAACGAACGATGAACGATCTGCCCTTCTGGAAGCGCAAGACGCTTGCCGAAATGAATGCCGAGGAGTGGGAAAGCCTCTGCGACGGCTGTGGCCTCTGTTGCCTCAACAAGATCGAGGAATGGGATAGCGGCGACGTCTATTTCACCTCGGTCCGCTGCAAGCTGCTCGATAGCGAGAGCTGTCAATGTTCCAGCTATCCGAACCGTTGGGATTTCGTGCCTGACTGCGTTCAACTCACCAAGGAGAACGTCTCCGAGATCGCATGGCTGCCGCCGACCTGCGGCTATCGCCTCGTCAATGAGGGCCGTGATCTCTACTGGTGGCACCCGCTGGTATCAGGGGATCCGGAAACCGTCCACGCTGCCGGCATCTCGGCCCGCGGCCGCACCATCAGCGAAAACGACGTCGATGTCGATGATTTCGAGGATTATGTCGTCGACTGGCCGCTGACGGTCGGGGAGGACGCCGAAAAAAACCGGGAAGCCGAAGAAAAGGCCGGCTGACCGCTACGGCCAGGTGCCATGGGGGATCTGGAACAGATGCCGGATGCGCGTCGTCAGCGTCGTCGGATGGCTGCCTTCAGCCGATACGCCGGCGCTGAAGTGATGTTTCTCGGATTCGATCCGGCGCGACAGCAGCAGTCCCAGCTCTTCGGCAAGCGCCGGCCGTTCCTGCATGATCGCGGCGAGATGGTCCTTGGCGATTTCATAGACGATGACGGATGTGAGCGCGCGGATATTGGCCGGCTCGAGCGCACCCATCAGCACGCCGCGTTCCCCGAATAGATCGCCGGGTGCAATTCTGGCGAGCTCGATGATCTCGTTGCCCTCGATCCGCTCCACGACGGCAACGCCGCGCCGCACGATCATCAGGGAGGTCAGCGAGGTGTCCTGCGTCGCGATCAGCGCATCCTTGCGGAAATTCAGCCGTTTCATGTCGGCCGCGAGCGACTCCTTTTCGTCTTCCGTCAGTGTTGAGAAGAGCGGGATGGCGTTCAGCAGCCGCCAGGCCGAATTCGGGTGCTTTCCGGCCGCTTCCAGCGGATCGGCAACCGGGGGAAGCGTCGACCCGGCAGGTGGCGCAAGCTGCAGGCCTGACGCCTTGGTGTGACGATAGACGAGATCGTAGACTTCGTTCCGGGCAGCCGTCGCTTCGCCCAGTCCGGAGACACGGAAAGAGAGCTCAAACTCGATGGCATTGCTGTCGAGCCCCGTGACGCTGACAACAGGGGTAGGGGATTTCAGGATGGCGTTGCTGCTTAAAAGTACCGTGCGCATCGTCTCTTCGATGGTCGCCGGTGGGATCGAGGGAACAACCCGGATCTTCAGCGAGACGCCATGGGCTTCTTCAGGGCTCGTCAGGTTCGTCAGCCGCGCCTTGGCGAGCGCGCTGTTGGGAACGATGACGAGGTCGTTGGTGCCGTTCAGAAGATGGGTTGAACGCCAGTTCGTCTCCACCACGCGGCCCTGCACGCCATCGTCGAGGACGATCCAGTCGCCGACGCTATAGTGCCGGCCGAGATTGAGCGCGATGCCCGAGAATACGTCATTCAGTGTGCTCTGCAGCGCAAGACCGAGCACGATGGCGAAGACACCCGATGTAGCAATCAGCGTGCCGATCGGCGCGCCGAAGACGTAAGCCACGACCGAAAGCCCGGCGCCGAGATAGATGATGGCGACGACGAGATCCTGCAGCAGGCGCCCCTCGCGTGGTTTGCGCTCGAAAATCAGGAAGAGCCGCACCGAGCTCGCCAGCACCATTGCGCCGCCTATCCACCAGACGGCCTTGGCGACCCCGACGAAGATGCGCCGGAAGAGATCGTCGGCCTTGCCCATATCGGACGTATAGGGGGCAATCTCGTGCTTCACGAGCAGCAAGGTCAGCAGCGCGAAGAAGATGAAGTTGGCGATCAACCGGAAGGCAGGTTCCCGTCCGAAAATGAACCGCGCCGCGGCACTGGCCAGAACGAGAACAATAAACTGATACAGCGGATCTTCCAGCATCTGCCATGACATGCAGTACATCCTGATTGGGCGTTGGACCCTATATCACGGAAGAAGAAGTCCTGTCCTCTGACACGAATGGATAGGGTGTCGTGACCGTTGACAATGCCGGCCGGGATTTTTGCCCGACCGGCCATTTGGGCTATTTCGCCGCGTAAGCTTCCAGCGCCTGGACGAGCTTCAGCCCCGCTTCGGCGCGGACCGTGTTCGGATAGTTCCGGTTCGCCAGCACCGTCAGGCCGATATGCACCTTCGGCACCAGCACGACATAGGCGCCGAAGCCGTTCGTCGACCCGGTCTTGTTCATCAGCACCGCGCTTTGCGGCGCAAGCGGCTTCGCCCGCTGTTTTACCGGCTGGCTTTCCAGGCTCATCTTGGCCGAGTTGCCGTCGAGGAGCTTCTTGAGCGCCACGGGCCAGGCATATTGCTCGCAGACCATGTCCTGCGTGTAATAGGCCGTATCGAAATAGCCCGTATGCGTCTTCTCGATCGCGGCCTTGAATTCGGGTGCCAGAGCATCCGAATTCAAATTGAGCTCCAACAGATGCACCATGTCGCGGGTCGTGGTCTTGATACCGTAGGCCTCGTCGTCGAGGACGCCGGGTCCGACGCGGACCGGCTTGTTGGCCTTGGAATAACCGAAGGCGTAGCGATCCATGGCATCAGGCGGAACCGCGATGAAGGTGCTCTTGAGACCGAGGGCGGGAAACAGCTCGCCTTCGTCCGCCTGCCTGTAAGTGCCGCCAAAACGCTCACCGGAGATCTGCCCGAGAAGGCCGATGCTGACATTGGAATAGGAGCGCATGGTGCCCGCCTTGTAGGCCGGTTTCCAGTTCTTGAGATAGGTCATCAGCTCGGCATCGTCAGTCACGCTGTCTGGCACCTGCGGCGGCAGGCCGCCCGACGTATGGGTGGCGAGATTGACGAGGGTGATCTTGTCGAAGGCGCTGCCCTTGAGCTCCGGCAGGTAGGTCGAAACCGGCTGCTCCATCGACAACAGGCCGCGCTGTTCGGCAAGTGCGGCAAGCGTGACATTAAAAATTTTGCTGACGGAGCCGAGCTCGAAGATCGTGTCGCTGGTGACGGGCGCTTTCGTCTCGCGCGAGGCTTCACCATAGGTGTAATAGAATTCCGAGCCGTTGATCGTCACGCCGACGGCCAGTCCCGGGATGTCGTATTCCCTAATCACGGGCTGAAAAACGCGATCAGCTATCTCCTGGAACGCTTTATCCGTCATGGCTGCTGCATGGAGCGGGCTCGCCGACAAGGCGAGGGCGATGAGGCAATGTCTCATATTCACTAGCGGTTCCTCTCTGTGCATCCGGCAATATGGCCGATACACGGTCGATAGCGTGGCCCTTTGTCCCTCCACAAACGATAAGAACTCGCAGGAGACCCTAGTTTAATTTGGGCTCGAGGGCGGCAAGAAAGAGCTGCAGTTCCCGCTCGACGTAATCGGCCACAGCTCCCTCGGACGAGAAGCCCCACCAGAGAAGCGATCCCTGCCATTGCGAGAGCATCAGCCGGGCAATGGTCTGCGCTTGCCCCTGTCCCCCGAAACGCTCGGCAATCGCTGCCGTCAGGGCAGCACCCCAGGCCGCGCCACGAGCGCGGAGAACCGGATCGCGGAAATCCTCGCGCAGCAGAAGCAGGCCTTCCGCATAGGAAGCGGGATTATCGCCATAGTCCTTGGAAAGACCGGTCAGCAGCGCGATCGCCCCATCCGCGGTCTTCGGCAGCGTATCGGCGAGCCGCGCCGTTTCCGCGTCCAGCCGGTCCCAGGCGTGGAGCAGGGCGGCGCGCAGCATACCGGCTTTGGTGGCGAAACGCTGCACCAGCGTGGAGCCGGAAAGGCCGCTTGCCTTCGCGACCGCCGCAAAGGTTGCCGCATCCGGCCCCTCGGACTGGATCACATCGAGAACCATCGAAAGCAGCTGTTCATCGGAAAGCGTGCGCGGACGCGGCATGAAATTTCCTCTTGCGTTCGCCATATTTATGAACGAACGTTCGTTTATATACAAGTAGGCCGACTAGGCCGATTAATTGTTTCTAGCGGGGAGGACAGTGAAGTGACAGCGAACTTAAAGGGAAAGGTGGCGCTTGTTGCCGGCGGAACGCGCGGCGCCGGCCGCGGCATTGCGGTGGAATTGGGCGCGGCAGGCGCGACCGTCTATGTGACCGGCCGCACGACGCGCATGCAGCAATCCGAATATGGCCGGCCAGAGACCATCGAGGAAACCGCCGAACTCGTGAGCGCGGCGGGTGGGCGGGGCATCGCCGTGCAGGTGGATCATCTGGTGCCGGAGCAAGTCGAAGCGCTGGTTGCCCGCATCCGCGCGCAGGAGGGCAGGCTCGATATCCTCATCAACGATATCTGGGGCGGCGAGCATCTGACGGAGTGGAACAAGCCGGTCTGGGAGCATTCCCTCGACAAGGGCCTGCGCATGCTGCGGCTTGCCATCGACACCCATTTCATCACCGCCCATTACGCGCTGGCACTGATGATCGAGCAGCCGTGCGGATTGCTGGTGGAGATGACGGATGGCACGGCGGATTATAATGCCACGCATTACAGGCTCTGCCCCTATTACGATCTGGTGAAAACGGGCACGAACCGTATGGCCTGGGCGCATGCCAAAGATCTGGCAGCGCATGGTGCCACTGCCGTCTCGCTCTCACCCGGCTGGATGCGCTCGGAAATGATGCTGGAAATCTATGGGGTTAAGGAAGAAAATTGGCGCGACGGCACAAAAGTCCAGCCGCATTTCGTCATCTCGGAAACGCCGCGTTTCACCGGCCGGGGAGTGGCTGCACTGGCCGCCGATCCCGACCGCAAGAGATGGAACGGTCAGTCGCTCTCAAGCTTCCAGCTGGCCGATGCCTACGGTTTCACCGATCTCGACGGCACGCGGCCGGACTGCTGGCGTTACCTCGCCGAAGTGCAGGAACCTGGTAAGCCGGCGGATGACACTGGATATCGCTGATCAGACGCTGCCGCCCGAGGGATCGATCCCCATGCGAATCTGCTAGTCTCTCGACGAAGAGGGAGTTCGCATGGCTTTGCGTATCATTTCATTGAATGCCTGGGGCGGCAGCATCCACGCGCCACTGATCGACTATCTGGCAAATGTGGATGCCGACGTCTTCTGCCTGCAGGAGGTAGTCCGGTCCGCAGCCGATACGCCGGGATGGCTGGAATATCGTGATGGCGGCGTTGTGCTGCCGCAGCGTGCCCATCTCTATGACGAGATTGCCGCCGTCCTCCCTGACCATGACGGCTTCTTCTGTCCATTCGCGCGGGGGCATCTCTTTCACGGCGAGGCGGTCTTCCCGACCGAATTCGGCATTGCCACCTTCGTGCGTAAGTCGCATGCGGTAATCGCCCAGGCGGTGGACTTCATCCATGGCGGTTTCTCGTCCAATGGCTGGGGTGAGCATCCGCGTTCGCGCAATGCCCATTGCATTCGCCTGTTCGATTATGCCGGCGGCTTTTCCGTCACCATCGCCCAGCTCCACGGCCTGCGTGATCCCGCCGGCAAGGGCGATATTCCGGCTCGGCATGCGCAGGCGGATGCGCTCGTCGAGCTGATCGAACGTGTCTGGCCGGGTGATGAACGCCTGGTCGTCTGCGGCGATTTCAACGTGCTGCCTGACAGCGTAACCTTCGAAAAGCTTGGCCGCCTCGGCCTCAACGATCTCGTCACCGGCAGGGGTTTTACCGATACCCGCACCTCGCTCTATCCGAAGGATGGACGCTTTGCCGACTATATGCTGGTGACGCCGGAAGTGGTGGTGAAGCGCTTCGAGGTGGTGGAGGCTCCCGAAGTTTCCGATCACCGGGCTCTGTTGATTGATCTTACTTAGCGCAGCTTAAAGTGCCGCTCCAGGTCGGCAATCTGCTCACTATTGAGCTGTCGCACCTTCATGCCGCGCGTAATGATCGAAAGCTTTGCCGCCTCTTCCAGCTCTTCGATCGCGAAGACGGCGGAATCGAGCGTGGCAGCCGACACGATCGGCCCGTGGTTTTCCAGCAGCACGGCGCTGTGCTCGCCGGCGATTTCAGCAATCAGTGGCTTTACGTCAACCGAGCCCGGCCGTGTATAGGACACGACAGGCACTTTGCCGACGCGCATTACCACATAGGGCGTCAATGGCGGAATGGCATCATTGGGATCGGTATCGGCAAGGCAGGAAAGGGCAGTCGCATAGGTGGAATGCAGATGTACCACCGCGCCCGTCTGCGGCCGCTTCTCATAGAAGGAGAAATGCAGCGGCAGTTCCTTTGTCGGCGCATCGCCCGAGAGGGACTTGCCGTCTTTGTCGAGTTTCGACAGCCGCTCAGGATCGAGGAAGCCCAGGCAGGAGTTGGTCGGCGTTGCGAGATAGCCGTCCGTGGTCTTTACCGAAATATTGCCCGAGGAGCCGGCCGTAAGCCCGCGCTCGAAAAGCGATTTTCCCCAGCGGACGATGGCTTCGCGCAGTGCTGCCTCATTCATGGCCTGCAATCCTGTCCAGAGCCTTGACGAAGAAATCCGGCGAGCCGAAATTGCCGCTCTTCAGCGCGAGTCCGATCGGCCGCGCCGGCCGGCCGCGCTCGGACACCAGAACCGGCACACCGGGATCGATCTCCGCACCGATGGTCATATGCTTGAGGCCGAGTGCCTCAACGACGGCACCGGAGGTTTCTCCGCCGCCGACAACGATCAGCTGCGTGCCGGAATCGGCAAGCCGCTTGGCAAGGCCGCCGAAGAAATCCTCAAGAATCTTTGCCGATTCCTCGCGGCCGAAGCGCTGCTGCACGAAGCTCACGACATCGGGCGAGGTGGTGGAGTAAACGATCGGATTGTCGGCCGCGTTGGAGGCGACCCAGCTGGCGGCGCGCTCCACCGACATGGTGCCGCGCACGATGGCTGCCGGATCGATCGAAAGGCCCGGATGGTTCTCCAGATGACAGGCGACCTGGTTCTGGGAGGCGAGCGAGCAGGAGCCGCAGAGGACGACGCCGAGGCCAGTAACGACAGGCACTTCGGCGGGAACATCGGAGAGTTTGCCACGCTTGGCGAAATTGCGCACCAGCCCCTGCGCCAGCCCCGATCCGCCGGTTACCAGCGCATGGTCGGCGACGGCTTCACCGATGGTTATCAGATCGGCATCCTCGATGGCATCGACGACGACGAGGCGGTTGCCATCGGTCAGTTCGTCGCGCAGACGGCTGCGGATGGCGCCCGAACCTTCGCGCACTGTATCGAGCGTGATGCCGCCGACACCGCCGCGCGTCTGGTACCGCAGCCAGCGGCGGATGTCGGGATCGGTCATCGGCGTCAGCGGATGGTTCTCCATGCCGGATTCGCTGAGCAGCTTGTCCTTGACGAAGAGGTGGCCCATGAAGACCCGCCTTCCGGTCGCCGGAAAGGCCGGGCAGAAGACGGTGACATCGGCGCCCGTCAGCCGCTGCAGGGCCTCGGCCACCGGGCCGATATTGCCTTCACGTGTGGAATCGAAGGTCGAGCAATATTTGAAGAAGATCTGCTCGCAGCCCTGATCCAGCAGCCAGCGCGCCGCATCCATGGATTGCAACACCGCATCTTCGACCGAGATCGAGCGCGTCTTCAGCGCCACCACACCGGCTTCGCAATTCACTTTGCCGCGGCCGGGGCCGACGAACTGCATCGTCGACATGCCGCCGCGGGCAAGGGTGTTGGCTAGATCGCTGGCGCCGGTGAAATCGTCGGCAATGGCTCCAAGCAGCATGTCAGGCAGGCTCCGGCAGTCTGTTGTTCAATTCGTCCTCGATATGGACGCAGATAATGTCGTCAAAGGATGTCTCGGCTGTGAAGCCGAGCGAAAGGGTGGGGCTGGCATCCAAACTCTGCGCCGATCACAAGGATTTTCATCTGAAGCGGTCCTTCCGACGGATGATGTGAACGCAAACCAAAACGCGCCGCCGCCTGAGTCGGCAGGCACGGTGCGTTTCTAGTTAAGACCAGCCGGGCAAGGCTGTCACGCAATTTCGGGCGGAGGGTCCGGTTTGATTGTGGGTTGGAATTGGCAGTCGGCCTTGCTCCGAGACCGGTTTCGCGGCAACAAGCATGGCATGAGCATCCCGACAGAATACCCTTTCGACTTCGACCCCACCTACGGCATGAAGCTTGCCGACCTGCAGGCAATCCGCCCGCCGGAAGCGCCTGAGGGATTCGATGCCTTTTGGCAGAAGCGTTATGCCAGGGCGCTGGCGGTGAAGCCTGAGCCGCGCTTGAGCCCAAGTAAGGATACCCATCCGGACTGGCAGGTGCGCGATATTGTCTACACGTCCACGGATGACGTCCGCATCGGCGGCTGGCTGCTCACGCCCCGCAAGGGCGAGGTCAAGCGCGGCCTCGTCGTTGGCCACGGTTATGGAGGCAGGGACCAGCCTGAATTCGATATTCCGGTCGAGGACACCGCCATCCTCTTTCCCTGTTTCCGCGGCATGTCGCGCAGCGCCCATCCGCCGATTTCGCCTGACGCGCCCTGGCATGTGCTCCACGACATCGATGATCCCGATCATTACGTGATCGGCGGCTGCGTTGAGGATCTCTGGGTTGCAGTGTCGGCGCTGCTATCGCTCTATCCCGCGCTTGATGGCCATATCGGCTATAGCGGCATCAGCTTCGGCGGCGGCATCGGCGCGCTCGGCATTCCCTTCGATAAACGTATTGCCCGCGGCCATCTGACGGTACCGACCTTTGGTAACCGCAAGCTGTGGCTAACATTGCCGACGGTCGGCAGCGCCCATTCGGTGCAGGATTATGCAAAGACGCACGCGGGTGTTTTCGAAAAATTGCGGCTCTTCGATGCCGCAACGGCAGCGACCCGCATCACCGTGCCGATGCTGGCCGCCGTCGCCCTCTTCGATCCGGCGGTTGCACCCCCCTGTCAGTTCACGGTGGCCAACGCTTTGCCGAAATCAAAATTTAATGAAATCTTCATCCTGGATGCCGGGCATTTCGACTATGCTGATAGTGCAGTGCAGCAAACTGTGCTGCGCGAGCGAGTCGGGCGGTTTTTCAGGGGTCTATGAACCGAGAATATCTGCGCTGGTACAGCGATCGGCTCCATCGTGACATGGAGCTTCTGGTGTTCGGGCATACCGGCGCCAAAGTACTGATGTTCCCAACGCGGGAAGGGCGCTTTTGGGAATATGAACATCTCGGAATCGTTGCCAGCCTCGCCGATAAGCTCGAGGCCGGTCATCTGCAGCTGTTCTGCATCGAGGGCCTCGCGGGCGAAACCTTCTACGACTTCGGCCGCCATCCGGCCGATCGTATCCGTCGCCATATCGCTTTCGAGGAATATGTGCTGAACGAGGTTCTGCCGCTGATGGAGAGCCGCAACGGCCACGAATGCACCATCGTCCACGGCTGCAGCCTCGGCGCCTTCCAGGCCGCCAGCCTCGTCTTCCGCCACCCGCATCTCTTCCGCAAGCTGGTGGCCTTTTCCGGCCGCTACGACCTGACGATGAAGATCGAATCCTTCTCGGATCTCTTCGACGGTTATTACGACGACACGGTCTATTTCCACATGCCGACACATTTCCTGCCGGGCCTTGCCTGCGATTGGCGGCTGGAAAAGCTGCGGCAGGTGGATATCGTGCTGACGATCGGCAACGAGGATCCGTTCCTCGATAACAATCGCTATCTCAGCCGCCTTCTCGCTGACATGGGTGTCGGCCATCGGCTGCATTTCTGGGATGGCAGGGCGCACCGCGCCGGTGCCTGGCGCCGGATGGCGCCCCTTTATATCTGATTCACTGCATCAGCGGCTTCTTGAGGAAGCTGTTGCGGTCGGCGGATTTGATCCGCAGCCAGGCCTCGCGGCCGTTCCGCAGCACACGCATCGGGATTTCAGCGCCTGCCGGGCCACTCTTCCAGACCTTACGGTAGAAATCGGCAAGCCCGTCCACTTCGCCGTCGCGGATTTCCGAGATCACGTCGCCCTGCTGCAGGCCGGCCTGCGCGGCCGGGCTGCCCTTGGCAACGCTCATGACGACAACTTCCCCGTTGCTTTCAGCCGAAAAGGCGCCGAGCCAGGGGCGCGGCGGCCTGTCGATCTGGCCGCGGTTAAGCAGGTCGTCAAGGATCGGCGGAAGGAGGTTGATCGGCACGGCCATGTTGATATCGGCGACCTCTTCGTCCTGAACCATCTGCAGGCGCAGCGAACCGATGCCAAGCAGCTTGCCGTCGTCGCTGATCAGCGCCGCACCGCCCCAGGAGGGATGCGCGGGTGCGATGAAGATCGCCTCGTCGAGCAGATATTCCCAGTAGCCCGCAAATTCCTGCTTGGCGACGATATTGGCCTGCACGAATTCGCCGAGACCATCGGCAAAGATCACAGCATCGCCGACCGTCGTCTTGACCTTGTCGCCGATGTCGATGGCCGGCAGGTCGAGAGGCGCCAGCGACTGGATGAGGCCGAAGCCGGTTTCCTGGTCATAGGCGAGCGCATGGCCAGGTATGACCTTGCCGTCATGGCGCGTCAGCCAGATTTCGTCTGCTTCGGTGATCAGGTAGCCGATGGTGAGCACCAGCCCGTTTTCCCTGATGACGACGCCGCTTCCTTCCCGGCGGGTGCCCAGCGTATTCGCGGTGAAGGCATCTTCGGGGATGGAGGCGCGAACGGCCACAACTGACCGCAGGATCCTGTCGATATTCATGGTTTCATCCTCGTAAGGCGGGCACAAAGGCTCGGAATGCAGCGAGGGCCGGCAAGGGCCGGACGCATACCATTCCTTCTATAGGTATGAAACGACAGTCGTTTCTGCAAGACCCGCAGCCTGCGGTCTTTTACCCTGCTGCTTCCCGGCTGTATTGCCGCGGCGAGCGCGCCATCACCCGCTTGAAGGCGGTGCTGAAGGCGCTTTCGGAATCGTAGCCGAGCGAAAGCGCAATCTTGCCGATCGGTTCGCTGCTGTTGGAGAGCCGCTCGCTCGCCAGCATCATACGCCAGCGTGTGAGATAGTCCATCGGCGCGGCTCCGACCTTTTCCTTGAAGCGCTCGGCAAAGGAGGAGCGCGACATGCCGGTCATGACCGCGAGTTGCTGCAGCGTCCAGCGCCGCGCCGGCTCTGCATGCATAGCGCCGATCGCCATGCCGATCTGCCGGTCGGCGAGCGCAAACAGCCAGCCGGTGCCTTTGATATCGGGTGCTGAGAGATAGAGCCGCAGGATCTGCATCAGCATGATATGCGCCAGATGCTCGGTCATCAGGAAGCCGCCCGGGTGCCGGCCGCGCAGCTCCCGCGCCATCTGGTCGATCGCAAAGCGCAGCACCGAGGCCTGATCCGAATGCTCGCTGACATGGACGACCGGCGGCAATATGCCGACGAGCAGATCGGCGCCTGCGCCGGAAAAGCCGAAGCGGCTGCCGACGAGGAAAAAGGCGCCGCCGCCATTGCAGATCGCGACACCATCCTTAGCATGCGCATAGATGTCATTGGCGGGGATCGTCGGCAGGCTGCGGTCGCTCATCATCCGGAAGGGCCGGCTCTGCGTCAGCAGAAAACAATCGCCTTCCTCGAGCCGCACAGGCTCAGCGACCCCATCCACCTCCAGCCAGCAGCCGCCCGAGAGAACGGCATTGAACTTGATGCCCTGCGGCGGCGGAAAATCGATCGCCCAGTCGCGGCCGGCATCGAGCCCGAGCGAGACGTAGCTCTTCGGCTTCAACAGTGCCAGCACATCGGAAAGCGGATCCATGGAAACAGAACTCATTCGGAAATCCGGACGATCGCAAACATATCATGGACTTTAACGCATAGATCGTATGGGCGCCACCGCATTAGTCTCCGGCCGAAAGCAGAAGGAGACATCAATGGAAAATGCACAACACCCGATCGGCTCCGGTTTCGGTGCTCGCTCAACGGCCGACGACGTGCTCGCGGGCATCGATTTCACGGGCAGACTGGCAATCGTCACCGGCGGTCATTCCGGCCTCGGACTGGAGACGACGAAGGCGCTGTCGCGGGCCGGCGCGCATGTGCTGATCGGCGCGCGTCAGCCGGAAGCGGCGGCCAAGACGGTCTCGGGCATCGCCAATGTCGAGGTCGACAGGCTCGATCTCTCCGATCTCGAAAGCGTCCGCGACTTCGCCGAGCGCTTCGTCGCCTCCGGCCGCAAGACCGATATCGTCATCAACAGCGCCGGCATCATGGCCTGCCCGGAAACGCGGGTCGGGCCGGGCTGGGAGGCACAGTTTGCCACCAACCATCTCGGCCATTTCGCACTCGTCAATCGTCTCTGGCCGGCAATAGCGAGGGGAGCCCGTGTGGTTGCCGTCTCCTCCGGTGCCCATGGCATCACGCCCATCCGCTGGGACGATGTCCAGCTCACCGAGGGCTACGACCGGTGGCAGGCCTATGGACAGGCGAAGACCGCAAACGCGCTCTTTGCGGTGCAACTCGACAGGTTGGGCAGGGATGCCGGCGTGCGTGCCTTCTCGCTGCATCCCGGCAAGATCCTGACGCCGCTGCAACGGCACTTGGAGAAGGAAGACATGGTCGCCGCCGGCTGGATCCACGCTGACGGCAATGCGGCCGACCCAACGTTCAAGACGCCCGAGCAGGGTGCCGCGACGCAGGTCTGGGCTGCGACCTCACCGCAACTGGAAGGACTCGGCGGCCTCTATTGTGCCAATTGCGATATCGCATCCATCTCGGATGACGGCGCGGAAACCAGCGTGCGCGCCTATGCCGTCGATCCCGACGAGGCGGCCCGTCTCTGGGCGCTCTCGGCGGAACTGACTGGTGTAGACGCCTTCGCTAGATCCTAGGCGTGGATGCCGGGCGCCTCGTAGCCGGTGCGCTCGACATATTCCGTATAGCCACCGCCATACTGGTGGATGCCGTCGGGCGTCAGCTCCAGCACGCGGTTGGAAAGGGCGGCAAGGAAGTGGCGATCGTGCGAGACGAAGAGCATCGTGCCCTCGAAATCGGCGAGCGCCTTGATGAGCATTTCCTTGGTGTCGAGGTCGAGGTGGTTGGTCGGCTCGTCGAGCACGAGGAAGTTCGGCGGGTCGAACAGCATGTGGGCCACGACGAGGCGGGCCTTCTCGCCGCCGGACAGCACGCGGCAGCGCTTGTCCACGTCATCTCCCGAAAAGCCGAAGCAGCCGGCGAGAGCACGTAGCGGCGCCTGGCCGGCAAGCGGGAAGGAATCCTCCAGCCATTCCAGTACCGTGCGTTCGCCATCGAGCAGGTCCATGGCATGCTGGGCGAAATAGCCGAGCTTCACGCTGGCGCCGAGCGCCACGCTGCCTGCATCCGGCTCTGCCGTGCCGGTGACCAGCTTCAGGAGAGTGGACTTGCCGGCGCCGTTGACGCCCATGATGCACCAGCGCTCCTTGCGGCGGACCATGAAGTCCAGCCCTTCATAGATGGTACGGCTGCCATATTTCTTGTGCACGTTCTTGAGGTTGACGACGTCTTCGCCCGAGCGCGGCGCCGGCTGGAAGTCGAAAGCCACCGTCTGGCGGCGCTTCGGCGGCTCGACGCGCTCGATCTTTTCCAGCTTCTTGACGCGACTCTGCACCTGCGAAGCATGGCTGGCGCGCGCCTTGAAGCGCTCGATAAACTTGATTTCCTTGGCGAGCATCGCCTGCTGGCGCTCGAACTGCGCCTGCTGCTGCTTCTCGTTCTGCGCCCGCTGCTGTTCGTAAAAACCGTAGTCGCCGGAATAGCTGTTGAGCGAGCCGGCATCGATCTCGATGATCTTGGTGACGATGCGGTTCATGAACTCGCGGTCGTGCGAGGTCATCAGCAATGCGCCCTCATAGGTCTTGAGGAATTCTTCCAGCCAGATCAGGCTTTCGAGATCCAGGTGGTTGCTCGGTTCGTCGAGCAGCATGACGTCAGGGCGCATCAGCAGGATGCGGCCGAGCGCCACGCGCATCTTCCAGCCGCCGGAGAGTGCACCGACATCGCCGTCCATCATTTCCTGGCTGAAGCTCAGGCCGTCCAGAACTTCGCGGGCACGGCCTTCCAGCGCATAGCCACCCAGTTCCTCGTAGCGCGCCTGCACCTCGCCGTAGCGCTCGATGATCTGATCCATCTCGTCCATGCGGTCAGGATCGGACATGGCCGCTTCCAGCTCGCGCAGCTCTGCGGCGACGATGCTGACGGGGCCGGCCCCCTCCATCACCTCGGCAACCGCGCTGCGGCCGGACATTTCGCCGACATCCTGGTTGAAGTAGCCGATGGAGACGTGCTTTTCGACTGAGACCTGGCCTTCATCCGGCAGTTCTTCGCCATTGATCATGCGGAAAAGCGTCGTCTTGCCGGCGCCGTTCGGGCCGACGAGACCGATCTTTTCGCCGCGATTGAGGGCGGCAGTGGCTTCGATGAAGAGGATGCGGTGGCTGTTCTGCTTGCTGATATTTTCGATACGGATCATGTCTTACGCGGGAGCTTGGGAGAATTTTGGCGCCCTTATGCCACGGGTTTGCCGCCGTGTCGCAGGTTTTCCGCGTCATCAAGCTGTGATCTTTGCAGCTGTGTCCATTCCGCACGACTGGAAATCGAGGGATGCTTCCTTATTATCCCCAAGGGGGAGGAGCCCATGGCCAATAAGATATCCAGCAAGCCGGCAAAACCGGCAGAGCCCAAGCTGCTATCCGGCGGCAATCCGCAGATCGTCAAAGGCGAGGGCGATGGCCCCGTGCAGGCCTATATCGCCGCCATGCCCGGCTGGAAAAGCAATGTCGGCCGCCACCTCGATGAATTGATCATGCGCACGGTTCCGGATGCCCACAAGGCCGTCAAATGGAACTCGCCGCTCTACGGCATGAAGGGCGATGGCTGGTTCCTCAGCATCCATTGCTTCAACAAATACATCAAGCTGGCCTTCTTCCGCGGCGCTGCCTTGCAGCCCGTACCGCCGGGAGAATCCAAGACTGCGGAAACGCGCTATTTCCACATCCATGAGAACGACCCGATCGACGAGGCGCAGCTCGCCGACTGGATAAGGCAGGCAAGCCTGTTGCCGGGCGAGAAAATGTAAGGAGAGAGAGACCATGAAGAAAGCGGCGACGACGAAAAAGGAAGCGGAACCGAAAGAAATCTCTCCCTCCGAACGCATCGATGCCAAGATCAGGGAATTGGACGACTGGCGCGGCGAAACGCTCTCCCGCGTCCGAACGATCATCCGCGAGGCCGACCCCGAGGTGGAGGAGACGTGGAAGTGGAGGGGCGTCCCGGTCTGGGAACACGCCGGCATCATCTGCACCGGCGAAACCTACAAGGCGGTGGTCAAGCTGACCTTCGCCAAGGGCGCTTCGGTGGAAGACCCGTCCAACCTTTTTAACTCCAGCCTTGAAGGCAATACGCGCCGGGCGATCGATATTCGCGAGGGGGATAAGATCGATGAGGCGGCGCTGAAGGCGCTGGTGCAGGCCGCGGTGGCGCTGAACACGGCGGGCAAACCGGCATCGAAGAAAGCGAGCGCCTAGTTCTGAGGGTAAAAGGCGTCTGGGGCGACAACTGGTCATTGCCGATGCCGCGGAGCGTCCTATGTGGTGCCTTGCGAACTCATTTCGATTGAAACCCGCTAAGACGGAGGCTCTCTTGAAGGGTTATCTTCCCTATCTGGCCGGCGCACTGGCGGGAATGCTCGTGGCCATTTTCCTGTCCAGCCTTTTGACGCTGACAGGAACGCCACAGCTGGTCCTTTTCGCCCTGCTGCCCGTAGTCGGTGGTGCTGTCGCCGAGCGTGTTTCTCAGCGCCGCTCCGGCAATTCGTGAGTGACCATGGGGCGGCTGAAGGAAATCGTCATCGATTGCGATGTGCCCTCCCGCGTCGCCCGCTTCTGGGCCGAAGCGCTCGATGACTATGCGGTCTTGCCCTACGACGATGAGGAAATCGCCCGCCTTGCCACGCTTGGCCTGACGCCGGAAACCGATCCGGTGGTGATGGTCGAAGGACCGGGAACGCGCCTTTGCTTCCATCTTCGCCCGGGAGAGCGTCCGGCCCGCAATCGCGTCCACCTCGATATCGCTGTCGGCGACCGGACAAAAGAAGTCGCGCGCCTCATCTCTCTGGGCGCGACCTTCGTGCGTGAGACGGCAGATTACACCGTGCTGAACGATCCCGAAGGCAACAATTTCTGCGTCACCTCCGATTAGTCAGCGTCAGACAGACTTCACCTCGCCGCCATCCATGCGAAGCGTCGTGCCGGTCATCCAGCGCGCCGCCGGCGATACGAGGAAGGCCATGAGTTCGGCGATCTCTTCCGGCTCGCCGTAGCGGGCGATGCCAGCCTCCTTCGGAAACCGGGCTGTCGCCTCTTCCACCGTCATGTCGTGCAGCGGCGCCCAGTGCTCCAGATAGCTGCGCCGGCGGCCGGTCATGACCGGGCCGGGCAGCACGCTGTTGACCTGCACGCCATCCTCGATGCCGCGATCGGAGAAAGCCTTGGCGAGTGCGGATATCGCCGCATTGATCGTGCCGACGGCAGCATAGGTCGCCTTCGGAAAGACCGCCGAATTGCCTGACATCAGCACGACGGAACCCTTCGTTTCCTTCAGTGCCGGCCAGGCGGCGATGGTCAGCCGCCGTGCGCCATGCAGCTTCAGCGCCATGCCATCATCCCATTGTCGGTCCGTCATTTCGAACACGTCGATCTGCGGCACGGCGCCGGCAATGTTGAGCAGCGCATCGATCCGCCCGAAAACGGCAAGCGCTTTGTCGACGACGGCCTGTGCCGCCGCCGGCTCCGCAAGGTCGGCATCGATGACGAGCGTCTTGGCACCCGCCGCTTCGACTGCTTTCGCCGTCTCCGCGAGATTGGCCTTGTTGCGGGCAACGAGCACGAGCTTGGAAAAATCCTTTGCGAGCCGGATGGCCGTTGCCTGGCCGATGCCCTGGCTGGCACCGGTAATGATGGCTACTTTATCGGACATGATATCTCTCCTGTCGCGGGATTATCAGCCAAGGAAATCGCGGATTGCAGCGGCAATTTCATCCGCATGTGTTTCGAGCGCGAAGTGGCCGGTATCGAAGAATTTGATCACGGCGTCAGGAATATCGCGGGCGAAGGCTTCCGCGCCCGGCGGCAGGAAGAACGGATCATTCTTGCCCCAGACGGCGAGGAAGCGCGGCTTGTGGGTCCGGAAGTAATCCTGGAAGGTCGGGTAGAGTGCCACATTGCTCTTGTAGTCGCCCATGAGATCGAGCTGCACATCTTCAGCGCCCGGACGCGAGAGATAGAAATTGTCGAGCGAATATCCGTCAGGCGAAATCCTGGTCGTATCGGCAACGCCATGCGTATATTGCCAGGCCGTCGTTTCCGGCCCGAGGAACCCCTTCAGCACGGCGCGGTTTTCTGCGCTGGCGTCCTGCCAGTAGGCCTGCACCGGGTTCCATGCGTCGCTGAGGCCATCGACATAGGCATTGCCATTCTGCGAAATGATGCCCGTGATCCGCTCGGGATGTTTGACCGCCAGGCGGAAGCCCGTCGGAGCGCCGTAATCGAAGACATAGACGGCATAGCGAACGAAGCCGACGATCTCGGTGAAGCGGTCGATCGTGTCTGCAATGCTGTCGAAGCTGTTGACCGCGGGATCGTCCGACTGGCCGAAGCCCGGAAGATCCGGCGCGATGATGTGATAGCGATCGGCCAGCAGCGGGATCAGATCGCGAAACATGTGGCCGGAGGTCGGGAAGCCATGCAGCAGCAGGAGCTTCGGAGCGTCCTGGGTGCCGGCCTCGCGATAGGCGATCTTGATGCCGTCGACGGTGGTGTGGCGGTAGCTGATCTTGGTCATGGTCCTGTTTCCTTCAGTTGAGATGAATGGCGATGTGTTGGGAGATATGTCTGTCATTCAGCCTGCGGCCACACTTGCCGCCGCTTCACGGATGACCTGCAGCACTGCCTCCGGCGCCGTCGCCATCGGCGTATGATCGACCGGGAAAGGCCGCTGATGCGCCTGCATGCGCTCCGCCATGAAGCGCTGATTGGTGGCAGCGATCATACGGTCGTCCTCGGCGACCAGGAACCAGGAAGGGCGATCCTTCCAGAGCGGCCGCCCGACCGGTGCCGTGATGCAGGCAGGCGAGATCGGCCGCTGCACGGCTGCAAGCACCACTAGTTCCTCATTCGTGGCATTCTGCGCATAGGCCGCGGCAAAGGCTTCATGCGGATAATAGATCAGGCCGTTTTCATCAGGCGCTAGCTGCGGCGCCCGCGGATCGAGTTCGCTGCGATAGAAGACATCGGCAACCGTCTCTCCCTCATCGGGGGCGAGAGCAGAAACATAGACCAGTGCCTTCACATTTTCATTCCCCACCCCGGCGATAACCGCTCCGGCATAGGCATGGCCGGCAAGAACCACTGGCCCATCCACACGGTCCAGCGCCTGCTCAAGGGCTTTAACGTCATCGGCATAGGAGGTCATCGGTAGCGGCGCTGCTGTCACCGCAAAACCCTCGGCGACAAGCGGCGCGATGACTTTGGCCCAGCCAGAGCCGTCGGCCCAGGCGCCATGGACGAGCACGATATGCATAGTCTGCTGATCAATCGACTGCGACGACATCTGCTTTCTCCTTCGTTCGGCTTGTAACCGCTTAAATCGATACAGGACGGTTACTCCCTAGGAAGGTAACTTGTCAACAGCCTTTTGACAGGTTACATAAGAGTCGCGTCTTCAAGCAGGCTGCCCTACAACTATGGTCGGCAGCCGGAATAGGACTTGTCATGGATAACCACTCTCCCGCCCTGTTTCTGGGTGATGCGCTGGCACTGGATTTCCTGAATTCGGTGGCAACGCCCATCGACACGCCTGTTGATTGGATAGAGGACGGGGAGGGACTGTTGCGCTGGCTCGAGCAGGCAAACCTCGTCCCGCGCGAAACGCTCGAAAGCCTGCGTGCCCAGGCGTTGCCGGGCGAACTCGACAACGTCGCCGATCAGGCAAGGAACCTGCGCGAGTGGTTCCGGACCTTCGTCCGCGAGCATAAGGGAAGGCAGTTGAAGCCCGACGCCCTGGCCGAGCTCGAACCGCTGAACCGTCTGCTGGAGCGCGACGAAGGCTATGGCCGCGTCGTGGCGCGGCAGACGGATGAGGGCGCGGTCTTCGACTTCCAGCCCATGCGCAAATGGCGCTCGCCGGAAGCATTGCTGCTACCGGTCGGCGAGGCACTCGGCCGCTTCGTCTGCACCGAGGATTTTTCCAATGTGAAGGCCTGCGAAGGACCAGTCTGCACCCTGCTGTTTGCCGACCATACCCGTGGTCATCGCCGGCGCTGGTGCAGCATGGCGATGTGCGGTAATCGCGCCAAGCAGGCCGCACATCGGCACCGGATCAGACAGGCGTAGCCGCCATCTCTTCGACGAGCCGGTCGAAGCCGATGCCGGTGCCGCTCTCTCTGATATCGCCGTCTTTGGCATCGCCGAAGACGGCCTGTTCGGTGAAGGTCATCAGCGTCATGCCGCCGCGTCCGGTGAATTCCACCGTGACCAGCGAGGAAGAGATGCTCTTTCCCGCCGTCAGCATCGTATAGGCATAGACGATGCGTTCGCGCGGGTGGATTTCGAGATAATAGGCGCGCATCGCCTGTTCCGTCCCGTCGGGCATGCGCCATGTCATGCGCTCGCTCCCGCCGGTCTCGAAGGTGAATTGATCCTCCAGTACTTGCCAGTCGGGATGGCAGGCGGTCCAGCGCCGTTTCAGCGCATGGTCCGACCAGAAGCGGAATGCATGCGCCACGCTGCCGGGCAGGTCGCGTTTGATGACGAAGGTGCGGTGATTGACGCTGACACCCATCAGTGATCCTTTTCCTCAGGAGTTTCCGCCATCAGCAAGGCGAGGCGATCGAAGGCGGCGTGCATTTCAGCTTGACGCTGCTCGATCCATTGGTTGATGGCGCCGAATGCCTGCTGCTGCATGCGATAGGTGCGGACCCGCCCCACCTTTTCCGAAATGACGATGCCGCTTTCTTCCAGAATTCGCAGATGTTTCAGCACCGCCGGCAGGCCGACATCGGCGGGCTCTGCCAGTTCCGTGACGGAGGCCGGCCCCCTGGCAAGCTTTTCCACGAAGCCACGGCGATAGGGATCGGCGAGCGCCTGAAATATCCGGTCGAATTCGGCTGGCGCCAGTTCTGCCATCACATGCCTCAAAATGTCCCGGCCTCAAGATGTCGCGGCTTCAAGATAACGCGCTGACATCGCCTCCCGATAGGGAAACATCGAGAAATAGGGCTGCGCTTCGGCCAGCACGCGTTTGACGGAAGCACGTTGTAACAGACGCTCCAGATAGGAGGAAAGCGCCTGCTGCTCAGCTATGAAAGGATGCACGATGGAAGCAAAGAACAGCCCCGGCAGAGCCGCGCAATCGGCCATGGTGAAATCATCGCCCGTCGCCCAGAGCCTTCCCTGCATATCCGCCTCGATCATCTTGTAGGCCTGATCAAGCATCCCTCTCGCTTCAGTGACGCCATGCGGATCATGGGCGTCCGCCGGCCGGATTCTGTCGGTGACGATCTTCTGCATCGGCACGCTGACATAGAGGTCGTAAAACCGATCCCAGAGCCGCACCTGCAGCAGCGCGTCCGGATCATCGGGCAGAAGCCGCACCGGCCCCGGATAATGGGCCTGCAGGTATTCGATGATGATGCTCGTCTCCGGGACCGTAAGCCCGGTTGCCTCGTCATGCAGGATCGGAATCTTGCCGACCGGCCATTTGTCGAGCAGGGCCGCAGCCGAGTCCGGATCGGCAAAATTGACGATCCGGCTGTCGAACGCGGTCTCGTTTTCATAAAGCGCGATCAGCACCTTGTGACAGAAGGAGGCCAGCGGATGCAGATAAAGGGCCAGCGTCATACGGCACCTATAGTTTCCAATTTCGGAAACTATATCTCGGTCGCTATTGTCACGCAAGATACTTTCCAAAGCTGGAAAGTTTAGGTGCGCCTATGCGCATGCCACCCATCCCCTGAAGCTGAAGGCGGCGTAGAACAGGCTGACATCCGAGAAGCCTGCCGCGCGCAGCATGGCCTCCTCATCTTCCGGAGCGAGGATATGCAGCCTCTCGCGCATGGCCGTGCGCGCATTCTCCTGCCGGGAAGGGTCTCCTCCGTCAGGAGCGCCATAGGCGATATGGCGATCGATCCACATCGACCGCCCCGGCTCGTCTTGCGGGAAACTCATATGCGCAACAACAAACGGCGCACCGGCTTTCAGTCGGCGGCGAATTTGCTGAAGTATTTCAGGTCGTTGCTCGACGGGGATGTGATGGAAGGTCAGCAGGCAGACGGCGGTATCGAAGGGGCCTTCGGGCGCGATATCGATGCCGCCCTGGTGAAAACCGATGCGACTGCTGTGCTCTCCGGCAACCTGCCGCGCCAGTTGCAGCATGTCGGCAGAGGGGTCTATGCCATCAAAAGTCCAGCCCGCATGCGCCTCGGCAAAGGCTTTGAGTTCCAGTCCGCCGCCGGCGCCGAGCACGAGCACGCGGCCATTGTCGGGCGTCCGCTCCGCCATCAGCATCGTCGCCATCCGGTGCAGGCTTGATAAGCCGGGAACCTGCCGCGGAGGGCCTTCGAGATAGGATTTAACGGCATCGCCGGTAAAGGCAGATGCCGTCTTATGAGGTGTGGGCAGGCCCGGGGAATCGTGATCTCGCATCATGTAACTTTGATTATTACAGGATACCAGAGCTGTCAATTTTCGACCTATTTCGCAAACTTCCGTGCCCCGGCCACGCAGAGAATGACAGCGACGGTCACCGCAAGCATGGACCAGCTTACCGTCTCGCGCAGCAGTGTCGCGGCAAGCGCAAGGCCAAAGAAGGGCTGCAGAAGTTGCAGCTGGCCAACGGCGGCGATGCCGCCCTGCGCAAGGCCGCGATACCAGAAGATGAAGCCGATCAGCATGCTGAAGAGTGAGACATAGGCAAGGCCCAGCATGGCCGGCGTCTGGATCTCGGCAAAGCTCGGCGGCCTGTAGAGGATGGCGGCGACGATCATGACCGGCAACGACACCACCAGCGCCCAGGAGATCACCTGCGAGCCGCCGAGCCGGCGCGAAAGCCGAGCGCCCTCGGCATAGCCAAGCCCGCAGACGATGACTGCGGCCAGCATCAGCGCATCGCCAACAGGCGAGGCGGTCAGCCCCTGCGCCAGCGCAAAGCCCCCTACCAATGCGCTGCCGAGCAGCGAGAAGAGCCAGAAGGCCGGCTTCGGCCTTTCGCCGCCCCTGATGACCCCGAAGATCGCGGTCGCCAGCGGCAGCAGGCCGATGAAGACGATGGAATGCGCCGAGGTCACATGCTGCAGCGCCAGCGCCGTCAGCAGCGGAAAGCCGACGACGACGCCAAGCGCGATGACGACAAGCGAAATGAGATCCTGCCGCGAAGGCCGCTTTTCCCGAAAGACGATCAGCAGGCAGAGCGCCAGGATGCCGGCAATCGCCGCTCGCGCCACCGTCAGGAAAACGGGATCGAGCTGCATGACGGCCACGCGGGTGGCCGGCAACGATCCACTGAAGATGAGCACGCCGATAAAACCATTGATCCATCCGGTCGCTGTGCGATCCATGTGGGCACTCCTTTGTTTGCCCCATGCTTATCCGCCGTTCGCACTGGTACTGCCAGCCACAGTTCGATACAGTTGGCTGAAACTGTTATGGTTGGGGAAGCAGTACGGATGGACGAGCAAGTACAGGCAAGCAGCCGGGTCGGGATGGTCATGGCGACCATCCGCCAGCGCATTGCCGGCCGCAGCCTCACGCCCGGAGCCAAGCTGCCCTCGATCCGCAGCCTGTCGGGAACCTTGAAAGTCTCCGCCTCCACAGTGGTCGATGCCTATGAGCGTCTGGTGGCCGAGGGTGCGATCCTCTCGCGCCCCGGCTCCGGCTTCTATGTCGCGAGCCAGGCCGCGCCGCTCTCGCTGGCCGATATCGGCCCGAAGCTCGACCGCGCCGTCGATCCTTTCTGGGTATCGCGGCAATCGCTGGAGGCGCAGGAAAGCGATCTCAAGCCCGGCTGCGGCTGGCTGCCGCCCGCATGGCTTCCCGAGGAGGCCATTCGCCGGACGCTGCGATCCCTGTCGCGTGCGGACGCCGCAAGCCTCTCCGACTACGGCTCGCCCCTCGGGCTCAAGCCGTTGCGCCAGCTGATTTCCAGGCGCATGGCCGAGCGCGGCATCGAGGCCGCGCCCGATAAGATCATGCTCACCGAATCCGGAACCCAGGCAATCGATTTCCTCTGCCGTTTTCTCATCGAGCCCGGCGATACAGTGCTGGTCGACGATCCCTGCTATTTCAATTTCCATGCGCTGCTGAGAGCCCACCGTGCCAAGGTCGTCAGCGTTCCCTACACGCCCTCAGGCCCAGATATCGAGCTCTTTGCCGCAGCCCTCACCGAGCACCGGCCGCGCCTCTACATCACCAATTCCGCAATCCACAATCCGACCGGCGCCACGCTCTCGCCGGTCACGGCGCACCGATTGCTGAAGCTTGCCGAACAACACGGCCTCACCATCATCGAGGACGATATCTTCGCCGATTTCGAACTGACGCCGGCGCCCCGCCTTGCCGCCTTCGACGGCCTCGACCGCGTCATCCATATCGGCAGCTTTTCAAAGACGCTCTCGGCCGCTGCACGCTGCGGCTTCATCGCGGCGCGGCCGGAATGGATCGAAGGCCTGATCGACCTCAAGATCGCCACCTCTTTCGGTGGCGCTCGGCTGAATGCCGAGCTGGTGCTGAGCGTGCTCAGCGACGGCAGCTATCGCAAACATGCCGAAGGCTTGCGCAGCCGGCTCTCCAAGGCGATGTTCGAGGTGACGACCCGGCTGAAATCACTGGGCATTCGCCCCTGGCTGCAGCCGCAAGCCGGCATGTTCCTCTGGTGCCACCTGCCGGATGGTCTGGATGCGGCTGCGGTGGCGCGTGCCGCGCTCGTCCAGAACGTCGTGCTCGCCCCGGGCAACGCCTTCAGCCTGTCGCAATCGGCCACCGGCTTCATGCGCTTCAACGTCTCCCAGACACTGGACAAAAGGGTGTTTGACGTGCTTCGGGATGCGCTCAGGCAGGCATCAATTAGTCCGCCTGCCACTCCATGAAGGCTTTGCCGATCACCTTGCCATCCTCTTCCCGCCGCAGCCGGCAGAGGGCTTGACGCCGATCGGGAGAAAGCCCCATCAACTCCACCCGCACGGCTTCGCCCGCCCGGATATTGCCGGAAAAGAATATCTCCCGCCGTGACACCAGCGAAAACTCCGGAAACCACCGCCCGAAGGCGCGATCGGCCAGCGCCTGGAATTCGGCGAAGTAGAACAGCCCGGCGCCATTGAACTCCTGCGACGCATCCGGCTCGAAGCGAAAGCCGCGCAGTGCCTTGGCCGGGTTAGCCGGCAGGCCGAAATGTGTCTCCAGCGTACCGGCGCGCAACGCCGCCGCCGTCCTTGCCAGCGCATTGTCCTCCACAGCCGTCGCCAGTCCGGGCAGGGGAACGCGGGCGATCGAATAATTGTCGCCCTCCCGCATGCGGCAGACGAAAGTGGAAATAAGCTCCACCTCGCCGATCAGGTTGCCACGTACGAAAAGCCGGTGGCGGGTCGAAACCTGGGTGCGCGAGATGGGCGACAGCGTCGAGCGTATCGTCAGCACGTCATTGGCGCGAACCGCGCCGAAGTCTGCATGCTCCAGCGACGTCGCGCAGATTGCCGCATAGGCCTCGCCGCCATCGGGCGCGCGGAAATCGGCATTCTCCATGCCGAGATGGCGGGCGAGCATCAGCCAGTGGCGATGCCCGAGCTCTTTCATCACCCATGTCTCCGAGAGGCCTGACGGCGTCAGGTGCGGCATGCCGATGAGGATATGCGGCGCGAGCGCCTGGTCCATGAGCTCGCGTGCCGAGGGCTCTGGCGGATGAAAATCGAGGATCGCGACATTCATGTTCAAGCGCTGGCCGCCTGTTTCAGGACCGGATGGGTGACCTCAAGATGGCCGGCGAGGTGGTTCACCACATGCTCGGCATCTTTGCCGACGGCCAGGAACCGACCGGAACCCCAGGTCCAGAGCCAGGGCAGGCCGAGGACATAGACGCCGTCGATGCCGGTCACGCCGCGCCGCTGCACCGGATAGCCGGTGCCGTCGAAGATCGGCAGGCCAACATAGGACCAATCAGGCGAAAAGCCGGTCGCCCAGATCACCGAAGTGACACCCTCCGCCCTGAGATCGAGTTCCTCCGGTTCGCTTTCCGGCTCCCAGAGCGGCGTGTAGAGGCTGGCCGGCGGCGCATCGATGCCCTTCTCGGCAATATGCCGGTCGATCAGCGCGTTGATGCCGTTATAGACGCGGTCGGAATTGTCGAGATTGGCCTTCAGATTCGGCTCGAACAGCATCCGCCCACCCGAAACACCCTCCATGCGCCCATAAAGCGACATGCCCTCCAGCGCGAATTTGCGCAGATCGATATCGCGTCCGCCGTCGCGGCCGGTCAGATAGTGGTTGGTGTCATGTTTCTTCTTGGTCATGCCGTCATGCGCGATGGTGATGTCGTACTGGCCGACATCGGCGAGCCAGTCGACCACATCGCGGCCGCGATAGAAGCGGGCGCAGCGTGGCGCATTGCCGGTGACCATATGCACCTTGCGGCCGGCAAGATGCAGGTCTTCGGCGATCTGGCAACCGGACTGGCCGGAGCCGACGACGACGACGGCGCCCTCCGGCAGCTGGCCGGGATTGCGATAGTCAGCGGTGTGGATCTGCAGGACATCATCCGGCAGGCGCTCGGCGGCGCGTGGGATCGCCGGCGCGCTGTAGAGGCTGGTGGCGATAATGACGCTGTCGGCGGTAAGTGATCCCGCCGAAGTCGAGAGCCTGAAGAGATCGCCAGCCTTTTCCAGCGAGGTGACCGTCGTGCCTTCCAGCACGGGCGCATTCACCTTTTTCACGAAGCGATCGACATAGGCGAGGATCTCGTCCTTCACCATGAAACCATGAGGATCGTCGCCGTCATAGGGGTGGTCGGGCAGCTGGCACTGCCAGTTCGGCGTCACCAGGCAGAAGGCGTCCCAGCGCTCGTTCTTCCATTTATGCGCCACGGTCTTCTTCTCGAAGACGACATGGTCGATGCCGTGCTCCTTGAGATAGTGGCTGGCCGAAAGCCCGGCCTGACCGCCGCCGATGACGACGGCGCTGTAATGCGGCTTGAGGGAAAAGGTCATTGGTCGGGTTCCTTTCAGAGAATGAAGCCTTCGCAGCGCACGCGGGCATCGACGTCGGCAAGAAACAGGGAGCCCGCCTCCTCGATGCGGGCGAGTTGGCCGCGGGCGAGCGAACACGGATAGCCGTATTTCGCCTCCACCCGGTCGCTGGCGATGGTCAGCGCCTTGCGGCTGCGGTCGAGAAAATCGCGGATCGGATAGGTCTGGCCTTCCTCGAAGAATTCCCGGATGACGAGCGAGGGCGAATAACAGGTCTCCTCACGGCCATCCGGCCAGGCGATGACGAAACGCATTTCAGGCATGGGCAGGCTCCTTCAATGTCTCGTAGGCTTGGAGATGGGCGGCAGCGGTGCGCTGCCAGCTGTAATGGGCGGCAAGCTTGGACCCGCGCGGGATGAGCCCGGCGCGCACCGGCGGCATGAGCGAGATCGCCATTGCCTCGGCGATCGAGGCGGCACTGTGCGGATCGCACCAGACGACGTCCTCGGCGCCAAGATATTCGGTGAAAGGCGCGATGGAGGAAACGACGACGGGCACGCCGCTCGCCATCGCCTCCAGCACGACGAGGCCGAAACCTTCCTTGACGGAGGCGAAGACCAGCGTATCGGCAAGCCGGTAAAGCGCCGGCATGTCCTCATCGGCGATGGTGCCGAGAATATGCACGGCGGCGGCATGTTCGCCGAGCGAGGTCAGCACGGCGCGGAATTCACCCTGATAGCCGCGATGATCGAGCAGCGAGGCGCCGCCGGCGATGACGAATTGCGCATCCGGGCGGATGGCGCGCACCTGCCGGAAGGCCTCCAGCATGGCGATCGTATTCTTGCGCCCCTCGATACCGCCGACGGCGAGGAAAACAGGACCATCCGGCAGGGCGAGTTTGCCGCGCAGAGCGCTGCCATCGACGGCGGGCGAGAAGCGCTTCGTATCGACACCATTGCCGACGACGGTAGAGCGAATGCCGCGCGTTTCCTTGAGCGTCTTGCGCCACATCGAACTGACGGTGAAGAACAGGTCGGCTCGGTCGATGGATCGATCCTGCAGTTCCATCAGCCTGATATCGGCGAACTGGTCGATATGATGGACGGTGCGGACGAAGCTCGGAATCAGCCCGCGCTCCTTCAAGGTCGCTAGCGCATTGCCGGAGATGCCGTCATGGGCGTGGAAAATATCGAAGTTGCGGGCCGCAGGACTTTCGAAATGCCTGACATAATCAGCAATCCGCTGCTCGACCATCGCGGTCATGCCATCATGCGCAGGCCCGACAGGAATGCACATCGCGCCACAGGCCGGCGTGCGGAAGAAACCTGTTCCCTTGGCATCTGGCGCATGCAGCACGACGTCGTGGCCAAGAGCGGTCAGCGCCTCCGAAAGCTGCATGGCGTGCACCACGCCACCGCGCGGGTTGGTGGAGTGGGAAAGCATGGCGATGCGCAGCGGCCGGCTCATGCAGCATCCTCCTGCCGGCCGAGCTGCAGCAGCGGTGTCTCACCATAATCGCGGATCACGGCACGATCGGTGCCATCAGATATCGCCACTTCGCTGCCAGCTTTGACATTGGCGATCACGGCCGCGCTGATATTGCGGGCGGCAAAACGCAGGATCACCTCATCGGCCTTTTCGGGCGTGGTGGAGATCAGGTAACCGAAGCTTGGGAACGTCGCGAGCCAGCGCTCGAGCGCCACGCCATCCGGCAGCGGGATTGCCGAGATATCGATATCGATGCCGACCCCGGAACATTCCGCCAGCATGATTGCCGTGCCGATAATTCCGCCCTGGCTGATATCCTTGGCGGCGAGTGCCAATCCGGCTTCTGCGATCTGCGGTAAGATCTCCAGATCGCCGCGCAGCCGGGCGGAAGGAGCATCGGTTGCGGCTTCCCAATTGTTGAAGGGTTCGCGATAACGGCCGCGATGATCGATCGCCGCGATCAGCACATCCCCCGCTTGGGCATCGAAGCTGGTCAGCAGCTTCTTCGCCTTGCCGAGAATGGCGACCGAGAGCTGACCGCGATCGGTGCGGATATTGGTATGGCCGCCAACGATCGGCACACCAAACGTCCTGGCTGCCGCCCGCATGCCCTCAAGAACAGGTGCTGCGCCTGCCTCGCCATTCGCCCAGACGGCATCGACGACGGCGACCGGCCGGCCACCCATGGCAGCGACATCGGAAATATTGACCATCACCCCGCACCAGCCGGCAAACCAGGGATCGGCGGCAACAAACTCGTTGATGAAGCCCTCGATGGCAAAGAGCAGGTATCCGTCGCCATCGGGCAGCGCTGCACAATCGTCGCCCACCGGTATCTGCTGACCGGCAAGGCCAAGGCTCGCGGCAACCGTGCCGATATCCGCCTTGGCAGCGATGCCGGAGGAGGCGGAAAGCTTGGCTGCCAGCACCGTGAGATCGATCCTGTCGCCCATCACGCCGCCTTCCTGGCGAGTGCCACCAGCCCGGTTTCCGGCGTCGGGCAGGGCGGGTACCAGGCAAGGTCCGCCTTCATCCTGAGATGCGGCTTACCGTAGACCTCGAATTCCTCGATCACATCCCAATGCAGACGGCGGAAGAGCAGCCCGTTCTGCACCTGCACATTGGCAAGAAACGTGTGGCAGCCCATCGCATTGGCCGAGGAGACCGCAAGCCGGATCAGCGTTGCGCCAAGCGCGCCGATCTTGCGGAAATCCTCGTGCACGGCGAGCCGCGAGCCCCACCAGAGGCCGGGCTCTTCCTGATGGATGCGCACCGTGCCGACCAGCCTGTCGGCGGCAACGCCCATCATCGACAGCGCCACGATCGGAATGGCGTGATCGTCGATCACATCGCGGTCATCGCTCTCGAAGATCTTCTGCTCCTCGCAGAAGACGGCGCGGCGCAGCGCATGCGCTTCCTGCCGTTCCCACTCCGAGGTGGAAAACTTCACCTGGAATTCGCTGGCGCGATAGGGTGAGAAGGGCTCCAGCATCATTTCGTCAGCATCCTTTCATAGGAGGAAAGGGCAGAGCAGGCGCCGCATTTGCCGCAGCCGGCCTTGATGTCGACGGCCTTCAACCCGCTATCGACCAGCATCTTGGAGAGCGGGCCGAGGATCGAATGCATGAAATCAGGCTTCGGCGCCGGATGGCTTTCGAGCGGCGTTCCCGAAATCGGCACGAAGGGCACGACGAAGGGATAGACGCCGATAGCAACAAGCTTTTCGCAGATATCGAGGATCGCCTCGCGCGTATCGCCGAGGCCGGCGAGAATGTAGGTCGAGACCTGGCCGCGCCCGAACACTTCGACGGCGGCCTTGAACGAGGCCATGTATTTTGAAATCGGGACCTGCGCCTTGCCGGGCATGATGCGCTCACGCAATTCCGGCGTGACGACTTCGAGATGCATGCCGAGCGCATCGACGCCGGCTTCCTTCATGATCGAAAACCAGATGTCGTCTTCCGGCGGCTCGCACTGCGCCTGGATCGGCAGGTCGACGGCCGCCTTGATGGCGCGGGCGCTGTCGGCAAGGATCGAAGCGCCGCGATCCGGCCCCTTCGGCGTTCCCGTCGTCATCACCATATGCTTGACGCCATCGAGCTCGACGGCGGCCTTGGCGACTTCCGCGAGCTGTTCCGGCGTCTTGTGGGCAACGGTGCGGCCCGCCGCCAGCGACTGGCCAATGGCGCAGAATTGACAGGTCTTGGTGCGGCTTTGATAGCGGATGCAGGTCTGCAGCACCGTGGTCGCCAGCACGTCACGGCCATGCAGCACGGCGATCTGCGAATAGGGAATGCCATCGGCCGTGCTGCGCTCGTAGAAACGCGGGCGCAGCGGGAAGGACACTTCGCCGAGCACGCGCCCATCGCGGCTGATGCGGCTCTTGCCGGCCTCATCGGGTTTATCGACCAGATAGGGGCTCTCGAAGGCGGGTGCAGTGTGCACCGGTACCATCACGGTCATGCCGTCGATCGTCAGCGCCTTGTGATCGGATGGGCCGGCGCCGCCGCGGCGGCTCTCGTGGCCGGCCTTGGGATCAACGAGCCTGGCTCCGAAGGACTGCAACTCGTTGATCAGAGTTCTCGGTCGGCAGAAACGTCGTATTGTCCATCGGTTTTGCTCCCTGTGTCTGTTTGGAAGGAATGTGCGGAGCCGACCATCGGCTGGGTGGCGCGGCCGTCCATGACGAGATGCAGCAGTTCGGGGCGGGCATAGTGGCCGACCGAATCCATCATCCGCTTGCGCTTGGTAATCAGGCTCATGTCGAGATCGGCAATCAGGATGCCTTCGCCCTCGGTGATCGGTGGCGCCAGGTGCCTGCCCTCCGGCGAGATGATCGCCGTCATGCAGCCGCCGCGTAGCGCCTTCTGCGGGCCCTGATCGGGTGTGATGGAATTGATCTGCTCCTCGGTCAGCCATCCCGTGGCGTTGACGACGAAGCAGCCGCTTTCGAGCGCATGGTGACGGATCGTCACCTCCATCTGCTCGGCGAAGATCGGCCCGACCATCGAGCCCGGAAACTGCGCGATGTGGATTTCTTCATGCTGGGCCATCAGTGCATAGCGGGCGAGCGGATTGTAATGCTCCCAGCAGGCAAGTGCGCCGAGCCGCCCGATGCTGCTGTCGACGACCGTGAGGCCGGAGGCGTCACCCTGGCCCCAGATCATCCGCTCATGATAGGTCGGCGTGATCTTGCGGCGCTTGAGGATGAGCCTGCCATCGGCGTCGAAGAGAAGCTGGGTATTATAGAGTGAGCCGTGGTCGCGCTCGTTGACGCCGAGTGCCACGACGATGCCATGTTCGCGGGCAGCCGCCGCAACCGCATCGGTTGCCGCACTCGGAACGGTGACTGCTTCTTCATAAAGGCGCAGATGCTCGCGGCCCGATAGAACCGGCGGCAGCACGAAGGAGAAATAGGGGTACCAGGGAACGAAGGTCTCCGGAAAGACGATGATCTCGGCACCCTTGGTAGCGGCTTCGGCAATTGTCTCCAGCACGCGCGCCAGCGTCTTTTCGCGCGAGGTCAGATCCGGCGCGATCTGCGCGGCTGCGGCCCGGACGGTCATTTTCTTTTCCATGGCGAAATCCTTCTGATGGTGTGAGGGAGGCGGAGGAGGGGAACTCCGCCTCCCGAACGCGGCTGACGACGGCGTTGCTTCCGGGTCAGAGCGTCCAGGTATCGAGGATGAAGGCGCCGTCGCGGCGGTGGATCAGGATCAGGTCCAGCACGTCGAGCGGACTGATCGGCCGGATGCCGGGGATCAAGGCCTGTTCGCCATGGCCATAAAGCGCCTGCAGCGCGAAGCGGCAGGCATAGACCTTGCCGCCTTCTTCCAGGAATCCCTTGATCTGATTGTTGAAGTTCAGATGGCCGGGAAAAGCTTCCGCGCCGAGTTTGGGAAAGCCGCGCTGCACGCCGAGCGTGACGCCGGGACCATAGAGAAGGACGGAGGTTTCGAAGCCCTTGCGCTTCAGTCGCTTGGCCTGCAGCAGGTTCACAAGGCCGATAGACCCTTCGAAGGCGACGGTGTGGAAGGTGATGAGGGCTTTGTCACCCTCCTTGGCCTGGACATCCTCGAAGACCTTTTCCTCGTAATCGACGAAGAAGTCTCCATCTGCGTGGGCCGGTGCGGTAACTGCGGGCATGAATGGCTCCTGTGTTTGAAGTCAGGCCCCTCTCGCGGGGTACAGCCATTGAACTGCAAGCACCGTGCCAAATTGACTTTGCACAAATAGCAGTCAATTTATGCAGAAAAGCATTCAATTATGCATTCAATTTTGAAGGGAGGTGAATTTGACGCCGATTAGGCGGGCATTTATGTGCAAAAAATGAATGCAAGAGAGATCGAAATGAATGCAGTCAAAATGCTATCAATGTATTGATGCTATGCGCGATGCTGATTATATCATGCTTGCATGCGGCATTCAGTCGTCTGGCGCACGTGGGCGCGACGCTGTTTTTGCGTGACAGAAGAAATATGCAACAATATACGGTCAATGTCGACGGGAATCCCCCTCTGCGTCGATCACGAATTGCGGAACATGAAATGAAAGACTGGCATCCCGACCTCAGCCGCTCCTCCAGCCCCCGTTACATGGCAATTGCCGATCTGATCGAGATGGATCTGAGGAGCGGCGTGCTGGCGGTGGGGGACCGGCTACCGCCGCAGCGCGAGCTGGCAAAGCGCCTCAGCATCGATTTCACCACAGTGGCGCGCGGTTATGTGGAAGCACAGAAGCGCGGCCTGGTGGATTCGCATGTCGGCCGCGGCACTTTCGTGACTGGCGGGCAGGACAGGGAGCGCCGCGGCTTCGCCTCCGATGCGGCGCCCGATCCGCGCCGCGCCTCCGTCGTCGACTTCTCGATGAACCTGCCGCCGGAGCCGGATGATCAGGATCTGATCGCCCGCATGCGCGAGGGCATGTCGGCCGTGGCGACCAATCTCATTCCGCTCTTGCGCTACCAGGGTTTCGGCGGTTCCGGCATGGATAAGGAGGCCGCCGCCGCCTGGCTCAGCCGTCGCGGGCTCGTGCCGTCGCAGGAGCGCATCTTCGTCACACCCGGCGCCCATCCGGCTCTGCTCGCGATCTTCGGCCTGCTGGCAAAGCCCGGCGAAACAGTGCTCTCGGAAAACATCACCTATCCCGGCATGCGCTCGATCGCCGCCCAGTTGCGGCTCAATCTCTCGGGCCTGCCGATGGATGAGGAGGGCATCCTGCCCGACGCCTTTGCGGAGGCCTGCGAGCGGCTCCAGCCTAAGGCACTCTATCTCAATCCGACCCTGCAGAACCCGCTGACGCTGACCATTCCGGAAAAGCGCCGCGAGGAGATCGCTGCCGTCGCCCGCAAATATCACGTGCCAATCGTCGAGGATGACGCCTATGGTTTCATCCCGCTGCATGGCCCGCCGCCACTCGCGGCTATCGCGCCCGATCTGACCTGGCATATCGGCGGTCTCGCCAAGTGCATCGGCGCCGGCCTGCGTCTTGCCTATGTGGTCGCCCCGGACACCAAGGCGATCTGGCCCTTCGTCAGCGCCATGCGCGCCAACAATGTCATGGCCTCGCCGATGACCGTGGCGCTTGCGACGCGCTGGATCGAGGATGGCACGGCAGACACGATCCTGCGCTTCATTCGTGCAGAGGCGGGTGCCCGCCAGCAGATGGTGGCGAATATCCTGCCCGACGGCAGCTACAAGGCTGATCCGATCAGCTTCAACATCTGGCTGCCGCTCACCAATGGCTGGACCCGCTCCACTTTCGGCAGCCACATGCGTTCCTCGGGCATCGGTGTGGTGGCAAGCGACGCATTCACCGTGGAAGGTGCCGCCCCCGAAGCCGTGCGCGTCTGCCTTGGCGGACCGATCAGCCGCGACAGGCTGAAAGGTGCACTGGACTTCATGGCTCATGCCCTGGAAGGTCCGCCGGAAATGTCCGCTTCGTTCTTCTAATGTCGCCTCATCCCTTTGCCCTCGTGCCGGCACAAGGGATGTCATGAGGGTCGAGCCACCGCGCGTCTGCGCGGTGAATGACTCTCCCTTGCACAAAATACGGCCGCCGTCGGATCTTCCGGCTTGCCTGCTCGTGCGTCCGCCATCCACTCCTTCACGCCCCCAAACCCGATTCAAAGAATCTCTGCGTCATTCTGACGAATAGACTGGCAATCCGCTTTTAATGTAATTATATTGTATGCATACATTATGAGGCATTGAATGGATTACGCCAATGCCTCGCAACGTCGAAAAGCGAGATCGCCATGGATACCGAATATCCTCCTCTCCCTCCGATGCAGACCGGTATCCGGGGCCGCTGCCCGCGCTGCGGACAGGGACATATGTTCAAGGGTTTCCTCACGCTGAAGAAGGAATGCGAAGTCTGCGGGCTGGATTATTCCTTCGCCGATCCGGCCGATGGCCCGGCCTTCTTCGTAATCTGCTTCGCCTGCGTGCCGAGCGTGCTGCTTGGCGTGTGGCTGGAAGTTGCCTTCTCCGCGCCGCTCTGGGTCCAGCTGCTGGTCACCGGCCCCTTCATGTTCGCCACCTGTATTCCGCCATTGAGGCCGCTGAAGGGATGGCTGGTCGCAAGCCAGTATTTCTACAAGGCCGAAGAGGGCAAGCTCGCCTGATCTCGGGTAGTCAAGGATCGCGCGGGATATCCTGATCTTTGCGTATGAAAGGCCGCTCGGAACATCGAGCGGCCTTTTTTGCTGCGCAAGCGGCCGTCGTTGTCTGAAGCCAAAATGCCGCAGGAAATGGATATCAAAGCCTCTTGCGTTTTATGTACCGATCGGTACAATGCGTGACGAAAGGTACAATTCAATCAAGGAGACCAGACATGCCTGCACCGCTTCCCCCTTTCAGCCATGAAACCGCAACCCAGAAGGTCCGCCTTGCCGAGGACGGCTGGAACAGCCGCGATCCGCAGCGCGTATCGCTCGTCTATACGCCCGACAGCCAGTGGCGGAACCGCGCCGAATTCGTCACCGGCCGCGCCGAGATCGTGGCCTTCTTGACCCGCAAGTGGGCGAAGGAGCTCGATTACCGGCTGATCAAGGAACTCTGGGCCTTCACCGACAACCGCATCGCCGTGCGCTTTGCCTATGAGTGGCATGACGACAGCAACAACTGGTTCCGTTCCTATGGCAACGAGAATTGGGAATTCGATGCAGAGGGCTTGATGCAGCGCCGTTTCGCCTGCATCAACGATCTGCCGATCAAGGAATCGGATCGCAAGTTCCATTGGCCGCTCGGCCGGCGGCCTGATGACCATCCGGGCCTTTCCGACCTCGGCCTTTGAGGCCTGCAGGTGACCCGAGGGTGAATTGTGAAGACCGTTTATGAACGTGCCGATGTCGTGCCGCTGCTTGCGGAAATCTTCCGCGAGCTCGGCTATGAGGGCACGACATTGAGCCGCATCACCGAACGCACCGGCATCGGCAAAGGCAGCCTCTATCACTTCTTCCCCGGCGGCAAGGAGGAGATGGCGGCCGCAGTCCTTGCTGATGTCGACGCCTGGTTCGAACGCGCTATCTACGAGCCGTTGCGGCGTGACGATCCCAGGGCGGCGATCGATGGGATGTGGGCGAATGTGATGGACTATTTCCGCTCCGGCAGCCGCATCTGCCTCGTCGGCGCCTTTGCGCTGGACGAAACGCGCCAGCGCTTTTCGCCTGTCATCCGGGATTATTTCGTCCGCTGGATCGAGGCGCTGCGCCAGGCGCTGGTCCGCGCCGGCTCCGCCGAGGATGACGCACTTGCCGCGGCCGAAGAGGCCGTCTCCGGCATTCAGGGCGCGCTGGTGCTCTCGCGGGCGCTGGATGACAAGGATATGTTCCGCAGAACCCTGGATCGGCTGACCGGCAGGCTGGCTGCGACGAAACGTGGGGGATAGGCGGTGGCCGCTGTCTTGGCAGGAGCAGGAATGCCGGCAACGCGGGGAACTGCGGGTGAGGGGTTCAGGACGTCCTCACCCGTCAAGATTGTGCTTAAGAGTCGTTCTGGGAGGGCAGGCGGACCGGGCGCGGATTCTCGCGCTGCGTGCGTACCTGGCGCCACTCGTTTTCCATCTGGTCGACGACGTGCTGGGGGATCTTGGTCGGAGTTTCTGCGGTGGTCTGCATCATATGCCTCTCTTCCTCAGCAAGGGTGTGCTTACGGATTGATGCATCGCACAACAAAAACTGCGTGTAAATCTACCCCGGTCACACTTGAAACGATTAAATTAATTTCAATCGATTAAGCCGACGTTAACCACAGCAGGCCTCAGAGAAGCGTATCATGACAGCCCCACTCGACCGGCAATTCTTCTTCGATACCGTGCAGAACGCCCTCTTCAAAGGCAGTCTCACCACTACCCAGATCGAAGGCATGAACGCGATCCTCGACTACTGGGACGCGAATTTGGCTACCGCCGATCGGCGCTGGCTGGCCTATGTATTGGCGACTGCGTTTCATGAGACGGCTTACACGATGCAGCCTGTACGTGAGACGCTGGCAACGAGCGATTCGCGCGCCGTCGAGATCCTCGAGACCGCCTTCGCATCCGGCCGGCTCTCCTGGGTGAAGTCGCCTTACTGGCGGCCGGATGAGGATGGCAAGTGCTGGCTTGGCCGCGGGCTGGTGCAGCTCACCCATAAGCGAAACTACGAGGCTATGAGCGAGGTGACCGGCATCGATCTCGTCGCTCATCCCGACCGCGCTATGGAGATGACGCCTGCCGTGACGATCCTGATCGAGGGCATGCTGCGCGGCAGCTTCACCACCCACCGGCTTTGCGATCACCTCAATGAGGAGAGGGAAGACTGGGTGAATGCGCGCCGCATCGTCAACGGCACCGACAGGGCGGAGAAGCTCGCCGAATATGGGCGGACATTCCTTGCCGCCATGCGCAAGCCATCCTGACGCGGCATTGTGGCCCGGTTGAAGGCCTGGGCGGCGCGTGTTATCGCCCGACCTAAGCTCAGAGAATTGCCACAGGAGTGTCCGCGTGATCCGCCATATCGTCTTCTTCACCGTGCCGGAGGAAAACCGCGAGGCAGTGCGCAAGGGGCTCTCCATACTGACGGGCATACCGCACGCACTGAAGCTGGAGATCGGCGAAAACGTCAAGACGGACCAATGGGGCAATGCGGTCGATTTCGTCGTTTATGGCGAATTTGAAAGCGAGGAGGCGCTTGCCGCTTACAAGGCGCATCCCGATTATGATCTCTCCACACGCACCGTAAAACCGCTTCGGGATACGAGGACTGCGGCCGATTTCGATAGCAGCAAAGCGGTCACCAGGCCCCTGCAGGATTGACGATGACGATCACGCCGCTTGGGGCGAAATCTATCTCATTGAAAATGAATAAGTATTTTCTAGTGCTGGTGCATTTTGCCGCGATTTTCCGGCTAAGTCATTGATAGTGTTTAAGTGATCCACCAAGGCACAAAAATCTTTTAATAATTCGATTTCAGCAAACGCTGCTTCTGATTTTGAAATTCCTTATGCGAAGTTTTGAGGCAAGTGGATCACTTATTCAGGATCAATGACTTAGCGCCAAAAACACTACACTGAAGGCTCATTCTGAAAATTCTTATTCAGTTTCAAATAGATAGGGAGGATCGGAAGCGATGCCGGTTGCAGATGAATCAATCTGTGAAGGGCCGGAAGCAGCTCTTGAGAAAAAAGCCGTAAATGATTCAGAAGCTTAACGGCTTGGCAGTTCTTGATGCTGAATGACCGGAACCTCCTCTGCCTGAAGGCACAGTGCTGGTTCTCAGTTTTGTCGCCGGTCAGGCCGGCTGCACGCTCGGCCTTGCGCTGCGCACCAGTGCCATCAGCATCAGCACGAAAACCATTGCGATGGCTGCAAGCACCGCGCAGGTGATGACCGTCGGACCGGCGCCGACACGATCGAGGATGGCGGTGAAGATGACGGGTGCGATGGCATTGGCAAGGTTCTGCGGCATCGACAGGCGCGCCGCCTGCAGCCCGTATTCCTTGGCCGAGAAGAGGGCGAGCGGCATTAGCGCGCGGGCGACCGCCAGTACGCCGGAGCCGAAGCCGTAGAGCAGCACGAAGGTGACGAGCAGCGGCGTCGATGGCGGCACGATGAAGAGCATCAGGAAGCTGAACAGCATCAGGCTGACGCCCATCACCGATGTCAGGATCGGATTGCCGCGCTTGCCGAGCAGCATGTCGAGCGCGCGTGCCGAAATGCCGATGACGCCGCGGGCCGAGCCGAGTTGCAGTGCAAGGGCCGGCGATGCGCCGGACTGGCGGAAGATTTCGAGCAATGACGGCGAGACGCCGAAGGTGATGAAGGTGCAGAGTGTGGTGGAGACGGCAATCAGCAGGAAGGCCTTGCGCCGGTCGGCAGGCGAAAGCTCTACCGGCGGTGTTTCGGCGGCGGTGCCCTGCGTGTGGCTCGCAACCGGCTTCGGCAGGCCGAAGAGATGCAGCGGCAGGCAGACGAAGAACTGCAGGCAGGCGCTGACGACGAAGGTGATACGCCAGCCGAAATTCTCGTTGAGCAGCGTCAGGATCGGCCAGAAGATGGTGGCCGACAGACCCGTGAACAGCATGAGGATGGCGATGACGCGTTTGCCGTTCGCTCCTTCGCGCTCCACGACGGCCGTATAGCAGGGTGCCGAAAGACCGAGTGCGCCGCCAAGCCCGATGACGACCCAGGCAGCCGCATACATGACGATATTGGTGGCGGCGGCGAGCAGCAGCAGGCCGATCGCGAATGTGATCGACGAGCCGGCCAGCACCTTCGCCGCGCCATAGCGGCCGAGCCAGCGCCCTGTCGTCGGACCGGCAAACGCACTGACAACCATCATGAGGGTCAGACCGGCAAAGATCACTTCGTTCGGCAGCCCCAGCGAAGGCGCGATGACGCGGCCCATGACGCCGAGCATATCGAAAGTGGTGCCCCAGCCGATAAGCTGGGTGACTGCGAGCACGCCAACTGTCTGCGCCGTACGAAGCGAAAGTGATTTTTGCATGGATTCGAAAATGAAATGGATGAAGGCGGCCGAGCGATAGCAGTTTCAACCAGATGGTGAAAGGCTTGATCGAACAAATCCAGTACGGATTTGCCTTGTGTCGGGATTCTCGCAGTGGCAGAAGGCCTTAGCGGCATCATTCAGAAATCACGTATATTTCGCGCAATAGTCGAGAATTGTTCTAAAAAACCTGCGTTACCGTGCATTCATTTGCCATTCAGGTCGCGTGAGTACATATTCGGGACAAGTTGGCATTACATTGAAAGCACAGCACATGGCCTCTCCTCTGAGCGTCGCAGCATTGGCCGCCGGCCTGGCGGTTTCGGCGCCCTCACCGGACGATACGCACACGCTTGTCCTGCGTGTGGCGGGCGATTGCAGCGCCGCAGCCCAGCAGGTCGTGGAAGAGACGGGCGGCCAGCTTCTTTCCGTGCAGCCGGTGGGCAATGCCTGCATCATCACCGTTCTCGTTCAGGGCAATGGCCAGCGTCCGCGCAAGGTGACGGTAAAGGTTCCGATGTAGGCGGAATCGGCTTATTCATGACATCAGTGATTTGCAGCGGATGAAGGCGAAGCGATGCGCATTCTGGTAGTCGAAGACGACGTCAATCTGAACCGGCAGCTGAGCGACACGCTGAAAGAGGCGGGTTATGTCGTCGATCAGGCGTTCGATGGCGAGGAAGGTCACTTCCTCGGCGATACCGAACCCTATGATGCCATCATTCTTGATATCGGCCTTCCTGAACTGGACGGCGTGACCGTTCTGGAAAAATGGCGCGGCGCCGGCCGCACCGTGCCGGTACTGATCCTGACCGCCCGTGACCGCTGGAGCGACAAGGTGGCCGGCATCGATGCGGGCGCCGACGATTATGTGACCAAGCCCTTCCATGTCGAGGAGGTGCTCGCCCGCATCCGCGCGCTGATCCGCCGCGCGGCCGGTCATGCCTCCTCCGAAATCGTCTGCGGCCCGGTGCGGCTCGATACCAAGACCTCGAAGGCGATCGTCAACGGCGTGGCGCTGAAGCTCACCTCGCATGAGTACCGCCTGCTTGCCTATCTCATGCATCACATGGGCGAGGTGGTGTCGCGCACGGAACTGGTCGAGCATATGTACGATCAGGATTTCGACCGCGATTCCAATACGATCGAGGTCTTCGTCGGCCGCCTGCGCAAGAAGATGGGCGTCGATCTGATCGAAACGGTGCGCGGTCTCGGTTACCGCATCCAAGCGCCGACCAATGCGAATTAAGTCGCTTACCGCACGCGTCCTGCTTCTGACCACGGTCTGGTCGACGGTGGCGCTGGTGGTGATCGGCCTGTTGATCTCGACGCTCTACAGACGCAGCGCCGAGCGCGGCTTTCAGGACCTGCTGCGCGCCCAGCTCTATAACGTCATCAATTCCGTCACGATTGGCGATCAGGGTGCCCTGTCGGGCAGCCCGCAGCTCGGCGACCTGCGCTTCGCCCAGCCGAAGACCGGCTGGTACTGGGTGGTCGAACCGCTCGGCACCTATACGACCGCGCCGCTCGTCTCGCCTTCGCTGGGCTCCGCGACGATCCCGGTGTTGTCGGTCGTGGAAGCACCCTTCGACAAGAATTACGAGCGTTATTATCAGGTGACGGACGCCTCCGGGAACCGCGTGCAGGTGGCCGAGACGGAAGTCGTGCTCGACACCGACGGTCGTGCCGCGCGCTTCCGCGTGACAGGCAATGTCGATGTCGTGGAAGACGACGTCCGCAACTTCTCCCACCGGCTCTATCTGGCGCTCGCCGGCTTCGGCGTCGGCAGTCTCATCGTCAATGCGCTTGCCATTCTCTATGGCCTCAAGCCGCTCGACAAGGCGCGCGCCGCCCTGGAGCGCATTCGCGCCGGTGAAAGCGAGCAGTTGAAGGGCGATTTCCCCCGCGAGATCCTGCCGCTTGCCAATGAGGTCAATGCGCTGATCGACAGCAACCGCCGTATCGTCGAGCGGGCGCGCATGCAGGTCGGCAATCTTGCCCATTCCCTGAAGACGCCGATCGCCGTGCTGCTCAATGAAGCGCGTGTGCTTGAGAGATCGCATGGCGACCTGGTGCGCAATCAGGCCGAAGCCATGCAGGGGCAGGTACAGTCCTATCTCAACCGCGCCCGTATTGCCGCCCAGCGTGAATCCGTGCTCGCGCGCACCGATGCCGAACCGGCGCTCGAGCGGCTGGTGCGCGTCATGCGTCGCCTGAATGTCGATACCGAATTCGAGCTGATTGTCCAGCCGCCGCATCTGGCCGTCGCCATGGAGCAGCAGGATCTCGAGGAGACGGTCGGCAACCTGCTGGAAAACGCCGCGCGTTTTGCCAAGAGCAAGGTGCGCCTCTCGGCGGTCGAAGCCGGCGATGACGTGAAGGGAACAGAAGCCAGTGCCAGAAAACATTGGGTGGAGCTTGCCGTCGAGGATGATGGGCCCGGCCTGGAGCCTGACCAGATCCGCGAAGCGCTGAAGCGCGGTCGGCGTCTGGATGAGAGCAAGCCCGGAACCGGCCTCGGCCTCTCGATCGTCACCGAAATTTCCAACGAGTACCAGGGCCGCCTGGAACTCACGCGCGGGGAGTGGGGCGGACTGAAAGCCAAGCTTATCCTGCCAGGTGTGACAAAGGATGTTGCATGAGCAACTGCTTGATGTCACAAAGATAGTGGCAAATGTATAGCATGCTTTGCCTTAATGCTGACACGGGGACGCTGCACTTCGATCGGCTCGTTTTGACACCCCTGATCGTGGTTCGATTGCAATGACTCTACGTTCGCAAGGCATGATCGTTTCTTCCCTTCTCGTCGCCGTTGCGCTCTCTGGCTGCACGACGACGAAGGGAGCCACAACGCGTGGGCTCTTTGGCGGCGGCAAGCCCCCGGCTTCGGCCGCTTTCATCTCCGCCTTACAGGGTGGCATCGTCGGACGCACCGGCGTAGAGCTTGATGACAGCGACAAGCAGCGGGCGCTGGAAGCCGAATACCGCGCACTGGAAGGTGCAGCCGTCGGGCAGCCGGTGACCTGGACTGGTCGCGATGCCAATGGCAGCGTCGTGGCGGCAGCACCCTATCAGGTCGGCTCGCAGAACTGCCGTCAGTACACCCATACGGTGACGGTCGATGGCAAGAATACGCTGGCGCGCGGTGCTGCCTGTCGCAATGAAAACGGCACCTGGTCGCCGCTCGGCTGAGTGGCCTTGCTCGTTATCCTTGCGGCCAAAAGCCTCAAATCTTCGTCATTCCGGCATTGGCAGTTGGAATGAGGGCGCGCTTCAAGTAATTGGGCCGATATGCTGTTCTGGATTCTCGTGGCCGTCCTGACGGCGGCTGTTGCCGCCATTCTGCTTTACCCTCTTTTGCGTGGGGCGAAGGCGGCTGAGGATACGCGCGCCGGTGAAGCGGCCGTCTATCGCGACCAGTTGCGTGAACTCGACAGGGATCTCTCGGGCGGCCTGATCAGTGCCGACGAGGCCGATTACGCCCGCGCGGAGATCGGCCGCCGGCTGATCGCCGTTTCCGGTGTTGCTCCTGCCGAAGAACGCAAGCCTGCAAGGCATCACCGCCTGACCGAAGCCTTCATCGTGCTGCTCCTGCCGGTCATCGGGCTCTGTCTTTACATGAATACCGGCAGGCCCGACCTGCCGTCCCAGCCGCTGGAAGCCCGGCTTGCCAATCCCGGCAATGATATGGCCGTTCTCGTGGCCAAGGCGGAGCGGCATCTGGCGCAGAACCCTGGTGACGGCAAGGGTTGGGATGTGCTGGCGCCGATCTATTTCAGCACCATGCGCATTTCCGATGCCGAGACCGCCTATCGCAACGCCATCCGCCTGCTTGGCCCAAGCCCCGCTCGCCTCGACGGCCTTGCCGAAACGCTGATGGCGATGGCCGAAGGCGTGGTGACGGAAGATGCGCGCAAGGTGCTGGAACAGTCATTGGCGCTTGAGCCGAACAACCCGCGTGCGCGGTTTTATGTTGCATTGAGCCTGGAGCAGGCGGGCCAACCGGATCAGGCGCGCACTGCCTTCGAGGATCTCGCCAGGCAATCGCCTGATGATGCACCGTGGCTGCCGCTGGTCAACGAGCATATCGCCAGGAACGGCGGCACGGCGGTCGCCCCTGCAGCCGAGCCGGAAGCCAAGCCTGCCGCACGACCGTCAGTTCCGGGCGGCCCGACGGCGGAGGATGTGGCGGCAGCCGAGAATCTGAATAGCGGCGACCGGCAGCAGATGATCCGCGGCATGGTGGAAAGCCTGGATGCCAAACTGACTGCCGATCCTGATAATTTCGAGGGCTGGATGCGTCTTGTCCGCTCTTACGCCGTATTGAACGACAAGGATCGCGCCGCCGGCGCCTTGAAGCGGGGGCTTGCCGCCTTCCCGGCATCGGGCGACGAGGGCAGGCAGCTGCTCGCGCTGGCAAAGGAACTCGGCATCGCGACGGAAGGATTGAGGGCCACGGAAGGATTGAGGGAATGACGCGCAAGCAGAAACGCCTGACGGTGATTGCCGGCGGCATGAGCTTCATCCTTGTCGCGGTGCTGCTCGTGATGTTCGCCTTCAGCCAGTCGGTCGCCTATTTCTATATGCCGGGTGATCTCGCCAAGACGCCGGTGGCGCCCGGCACCCGCATCCGCCTCGGCGGCCTCGTCGGCGAGGGCAGCGTCATGCGCGGCGAAGGTTCTGTCGTGCGGTTTGCAGTGACCGATCCGAGCGGTCAGATCGTCAACGTCCGTTACCAGGGCATTCTGCCGGATCTGTTTCGCGAGGGGCAGGGGGTGGTGACCGAAGGCGCCTTCGAGACGGGCAGCACTGTCTTCACCGCCGATACCGTGCTTGCCAAGCATGACGAGACCTATATGCCCAAGGAAGTGGCCGACAGGCTGAAGGCTCAGGGCCTGTGGGAAGAGGGCAAGGGCCCGGCATCGCAAGGTGAGGTGCCGCAAGGTGCTGAAGCCAAGGGCGAGGCCAAGGCTCAGGAAGCCAAGGGCCAGGAAGTCCAGGCGCGAGAGACAAGGGCGACGCCATGATCATCGAGATCGGCCATTATGCACTGGTTCTGGCGCTCGCAACCGCGATCGTCCTGTCGGTCGTGCCCGTGATCGGTGCGCGGCGCGGCGATCAGGCGATGATGGATGTGGCGCCGCTCGGTTCCGTCCTGCTCTTTGCCCTCGTCGCCTTCTCCTTCGGCGTGCTCACCTATGCCCATGTCGTCTCCGACTTCTCGGTGCAGAATGTCTGGGAGAACTCGCATTCGCTGGTGCCGCTGATCTACAAGTATTCCGGCGTCTGGGGCAATCACGAGGGCTCGATGATGCTCTGGCTCCTGATCCTTTCGCTGTTCAGCGCGCTGGTCGCCGTCTTCGGCCGCAATCTGCCGGATACGCTCAAGGCCAATGTTCTCGCCGTCCAGGCCTGGATCTCGGTCGCCTTCATCCTCTTCATCCTGTTGACCTCCAATCCCTTCGTCCGCCTTGATCCGGCTCCCGCCGAGGGCAAGGACCTGAACCCGGTGCTGCAGGATATCGGGCTGGCCATCCATCCGCCGCTTCTCTATCTCGGTTATGTCGGCTTCTCCGTCTGCTTCTCCTTTGCCGTTGCCGCCCTTCTCGATGGCCGCATCGATGCCGCCTGGGCGCGCTGGGTGCGGCCCTGGACGCTGGCCGCCTGGACCTTCCTGACGCTTGGCATCGCCATGGGCTCCTACTGGGCCTATTACGAACTCGGCTGGGGCGGCTGGTGGTTCTGGGATCCGGTGGAGAATGCCTCCTTCATGCCCTGGCTTGCCGGCACGGCGCTCCTGCATTCCGCCCTCGTCATGGAAAAACGCGAGGCGCTGAAGATCTGGACGGTGCTGCTGGCCATCCTCACCTTCTCGCTGTCGCTGATGGGCACCTTCCTGGTGCGCTCCGGCGTCCTGACCTCGGTGCATGCCTTTGCCAGCGACCCGAGCCGCGGCGTCTTCATTCTCTGCATCCTCTTGATCTTCATCGGCGGGGCGCTGTCGCTTTTTGCCTTCCGCGCCCCGCTTCTGTCGGCCGGCGGCCTGTTTGCGCCGATCTCGCGCGAGGGGGCGCTCGTCGTCAACAACCTGATCCTGACGGTTGCCTGCGGCACGGTGTTAACAGGCACGCTCTATCCGCTGGTGCTGGAAACGCTGACCGGCGACAAGATCTCCGTCGGGCCGCCCTTCTTCAACCTGACCTTCGGCCTGCTGATGGCGCCGCTTCTGATCGTCGTGCCCTTCGGGCCGCTGCTTGCCTGGAAGCGCGGCGACCTGCTCGGCGCCCTGCAGCGGCTGTACGTTGTTGCCGGTCTCGCTTTCGTCGCAGCGCTGGTCTTCTTCTATCTCGAACATGGCGGCCCGGTCATGGCCGTGCTCGGCCTTGCTGCCGGCCTGTTCCTGATCTTAGGTGCGGTGGCCGACCTCTGGTATCGCGCCGGTATCGGCAAGGTGAAGGCGGATATCGCCTGGCGCCGGTTCTCCGGCCTGCCGCGCTCGGCCTTCGGCACCGCACTTGCCCATGCCGGGCTTGGCGTCACCGTGCTCGGCATTGTCGCGGTCACCACCTTCCAGACCGAACATGTGGTCGAGATGAAGCAGGGCCAGTCGACGGATGCCGGCGGCTACAGCATCGTCTTCGACGGCATGCAGCCGGCCACCGGTCCGAACTATACCGAGGACCGCGGCCATTTCTCGATCCGCCGCGGCGGCGCGCAAGTCGCCGATGTCTGGTCGGCCAAGCGGCTCTATACCGCAAGGCAGATGCCGACGACGGAAGCCGGTATCCTGACCTTCGGCCTCAGCCAGCTCTATGTCTCGCTGGGTGACGCCACCCATGACGGCGGCATTGTCGTGCGCATCTGGTGGAAACCCTTCATCCTCTGCATCTGGGTTGGAACCTTGATCATGGCCCTCGGCGGCTTCGTCTCGCTCAGCGACCGGCGCCTGCGTGTCGGTGCGCCGAGCAGGAAAGCAAAGGCGAAGCCGGCGGCACCTGCCATGGAGCCGGCGGAATGATGCGCCGTCCCCCATCTCCCTCATTCCTGTGCTTGTCACAGGAATCCAGCGCGCCCAAGTCCCTGGGCACAAGAGACTCACTCAACGACGGCGTAGATTCATTCACGGCGCGGACGCGCCGTGGCTGGATTCCTGTGACAAGCACAGGAATGAGGGGAGGAGAGGTTCGGCGCATGTCGCAAATCTCGTCTCTGCTCTCCCGGCTCCTCATTATCCTGTTCGTCCTCTTCACGCCCCTGTCCGCCTTCGCCGTCAACCCGGACGAGATGCTCACCGACCCCGCCCTCGAGGCCCGGGCGCGGGCACTGTCGGCCGAACTGCGCTGCATGGTCTGCCAGAACCAGTCGATCGACGATTCCAATGCGGATCTCGCCAAGGACCTGCGCCTGCTGGTGCGCGAGCGCATCACCGATGGCGACAGCGACGAGCAGGTGCTGAACTACATCGTCTCGCGCTACGGCGAATTCGTGCTGCTCAAACCGCGCTTCAGCGCCAGAACGCTGCTGCTCTGGGGCGCACCCGTGCTGCTGATCCTCGCCGGCGGGGCCTCGCTCATCGTCTTCGCCCGCAAGCGGGTAGGCAAACCCACCGGCAGCAAACTCACGGACGAAGAGCAGGCGAAGCTCGCCGAGTTGCTGGAAAAATAGGAAACCATTCCGCCGCGACAAACCACGGCGGATTGGTTGATCCTCACGCCTTTCGATAGGGAAAGAGCGCCCTGACGGCAGGATCGCGCAGCCACAAGCCGCCCCACATGAACAGCCCGAGATAGATGCTGAACAGGATATGGCTGAAGAGCGGGCTTCCGGCCCGGATCTGCGTGGCCATGGCACCCCCGAGCAGCCCCATCATCAGCACCGCACCGAAAACGCTCGTCTGCGGGATGAGGTAGAGCACGAGGCAGGTCAGCTCGATCAGGCCGATCATCAGCACATAGCCGTTTGGCCATCCGAGCTGGGTCATGGTTTCCTCGGCAATCGGCAGGCCAAGAAGCTTGGGGGCGATCGATGCGCCCAGCATGAAGAGCGCGAAAAGCCCGGTCAGCACGCGACCGGTCCAGATCATGGCCTTATCGTTCATCGCTGATCCGCCGGAATCGTATTGACCATCCAGGGTGTACCGAAGCGATCGGTGAACATGCCGAAGCCCGGCGACCAGAAAGTCGCGTTGAAGGGCATGGTCACTTTGCCGCCTTCCGACAGCGCCTCGAAGACACGCTTCGTTTCCGCCGCATCCTGACTGTGATAGGTGGCGCTGAAGCCGCCCATGTCCTCCTGATATCCGGGAGGGGCGTCACAGCCCATCAGGGACTGGTCGCCGACATCGAGCCAGGCATGCATGATCTTGTCCTTGAAGGACGGATCGATCGGCATGTCGCCGGGCGCTTCCCCGAAAGTGTGCATGCCTGTCAGCTTGCCGCCGAGCACTTTTGCGTAGAATTCGAAGGCTTGCCGGCATTCGCCTTTGAAGACGAGATTCGTTACGAGTTTCATGGTCCTCACTCCCTCTGATTTCCTTGAGTTGCAATCCAGCTTTCCAGCCTGCCGAAGGTGCTCTCCCAGCCATGTCTGTGTCCGGTAAGGCTCTCCTCGGACCTCAGGTCCGCATGGGTGAAATCCATCCGCGTGCGGCCATCGGCCAGTTCCTCGAAGACAACGGTCACGAGTGTCACGACCGGTTCGCCATCCTCATGCGATCCCTCCCATTGGAAGGTGAAGGAGAGACGCGAGGGCTCCTCGATCTCCCGGTAGACGCCGTTTTGCCAGAGCAGACGACCGTCCTCCGCGTTCTTCAGGCAGGCCCGATAGGCGCCGCCGACGCGCAGATCCTGCACGACGCTGACCGCCGGCCATTCGACAGGGCCGAGCCAGGCAACGACCATTTCCGGCCGGGTCCAGGCGGCCCACAGGAGGGCACGCGGTGCATTGAATATCCGTTGCATATGCAATGTGGGGCGCGATAGCTGATCGGCCATGATATTCCCCTATCGTGATTGAAAAATGCGGGGTCGACATTCAGTTGCGTGGGCCGCTGTCGTCCGCTCTCTGGATCTTCTGTAGGTAGCCATCCAACCGGTCGAAGCTCGATTCCCAGAACCGCCGGTATTGCTCCAGCCAGTCGGCAATGCTCTTCATCGCCATCGGTTCTAGCCTGGCCGGTCGCCATTGGGCTTCCTTGCCCCGGCTGATGAGCCCCGCCTTTTCCAGCACCTTCAGATGTTTCGAGACCGCCGGAAGGCTCATCTCGAAGGGGGCGGCGAGTTCGTTGACCGAAGCTTCGCCTTCGGCCAGCCGCGCGATGATCGCCCGGCGTGTGGGGTCTGCGAGGGCTGCGAAAGCGGCGCTCAAAGTGTCGGTTTGCATGATGGGCCTCGTATGTAACTCAATGGTTAAATACAGGGCACGACCTCGATTGTCAACCGATCGGTTAAATGCGGTTTGGTGAATTAATCTCGCCCTTCGGCATGCAACCAAAAGAATATTGGTACATTACGAATTTTTCATGGGCTGGACAGTTCGTAGTAAGGTGCGGCGTCCTATATCTCGGTCATAACTGATCCGGCACCGCCGGAACGAAGGTCTGAACAAGAAAAGAAGGTATTCTTATGCTGAAAAATTTCCGCGGACGTCCGTCCCTCAAAACGGTGCTTCAGGCATCCACCGTTGCAGGTCTGGCAGCCGCCGTTCTTGCAACCGGTATCCCTGTCGAGATCTCCCGTTCCTATGCCGAGGCTGTCAATGTCCAGTCCCCCTCGGTTCCGAGCTTTGCAAATGTCGTTGACGCCGTTTCCCCGGCCGTCGTTTCCGTTCGCGTCGAAAGCCGCGTCAAGCCGGCCTCTGATGATGGCGACGGTTTCTCCTTCGATTTCAACGGTCGCGGCTTTGACGATCTGCCTGACGCTCTGAAGCCGTTCTTCCGTCAGTTCGGCGAACAGGGCCAGGGCCACCAGGGTCAGAACCAGCAGCGCCGCTTCGGCCAGCCGGGCGGCCCGGGTCGTCTGCGTCCGGTCGCTCAGGGCTCGGGCTTCTTCATCACTGAAGATGGCTACATCGTCACCAACAACCACGTCGTTTCCGACGGCTCCGCATTCGTTGCTGTCATGAACGACGGCACCGAGCTTGATGCCAAGCTGATCGGCAAGGACCCGCGCACCGACCTCGCCGTGCTGAAGGTGGATGGCAAGGGCCGCAAGTTCACCTATGTCAATTGGGCCGATGACAACAAGGTCCGCGTCGGTGACTGGGTCGTCGCCGTCGGCAACCCCTTCGGCCTTGGCGGCACGGTCACCGCCGGCATCGTTTCGGCCCGCGGCCGTGATATCGGCTCCGGCCCCTATGACGATTACCTCCAGGTCGACGCAGCCGTGAACCGCGGCAACTCTGGTGGCCCGACCTTCAACCTCAACGGTCAGGTCGTCGGCATCAATACCGCGATCTTCTCGCCGTCGGGCGGCAGTGTCGGTATCGCCTTCGCGATTCCCGCCTCCACCGCCAAGGATGTCGTTGCCGACCTGATGAAGGACGGTACCGTTTCGCGCGGCTACCTCGGCGTTCAGATCCAGCCGGTCACCAAGGATATCGCCGACTCCCTCGGTCTCTCCGAAGCCAATGGCGCTCTCGTCGTCTCCGCTCAGGAAGGCACGCCGGGCCAGAAGGCCGGCATGAAGACTGGCGACGTCGTCACTGCCGTCAATGGTGAGCCTGTCAAGGATGCCCGCGATCTCAGCCGCCGTATCGGCGCGATGACGCCGGGCAGCAAGGTCGAGCTTTCGGTATGGCGTTCCGGCAAGGCCCAGTCCGTGACTGTCGAGCTCGGCACGCTGCCGGCCGACCAGCAGGCTTCCGCTGGTGACGACAACGGCCAGCCGGACCAGGTCCAGCCGCCGGCTTCCGAGAAGGCGCTTGCTGATCTCGGCCTGACGGTCGGCCCGTCGGATGACGGCAAGGGCCTCGCCATCACCGGCATCGATCCGAATTCGGATGCTGCCGACAAGGGCATCAAGGAAGGCGAGACGATCACCTCGGTCAACAACCAGGATGTCTCCAGCGCCGACGATGTCGTCCGCGTCATCAACCAGGCCAAGAAGGACGGCCGCACCCGCGCGCTGTTCCAGATCCAGTCGAAGGACGGCAGCCGCTTCGTCGCCCTTCCGATCAACGGCCAGGGCTGATCTTCTGGCCTCAGAATGCCGGAGCCGTGCAGGCGCAAATGCCGCGCGGCTCCAACGCCTCAAGTCTGACCAATTCTTCACAGCTGCCAAATTCTTCAATTATGCCAAATTCTTCAATTATGAAGGACGCCCGCAATGACCTCCCCCCAACAGGAAGACGCTTTGAGCCTTGCCGAAAAGCAACCGGCGGGTAATGTCGGCCGCATGAAGATTCTCATTATCGAAGACGATCTCGAAGCGGCGGTCTATCTCACGAAAGCCTTTCGTGAGGCCGGGATCGTTGCCGACCATGCAAGCGATGGCGAAAGCGGTCTTTTCATGGGGTCGGAGAATACTTACGACGTCATCGTCATCGACCGCATGCTGCCGCGCCGCGATGGTCTCTCCGTTATCAGCGAGCTGCGCCGCAAGGGCATCCACACGCCCGTTCTCATTCTTTCGGCCCTCGGCCAGGTCGACGACCGCGTGACGGGTCTCCGCGCCGGCGGCGACGATTATCTGCCGAAGCCCTACGCTTTCAGTGAGCTGCTTGCCCGCGTCGAAGTGCTCGGCCGCCGCAAGGGCACGCCGGATCAGGATGTCGTCTATCGCGTCGGCGATCTCGAGCTCGACCGCCTTTCCCATGAGGTTCGCCGCGGCGGCAAGGAAATCCCGTTGCAGCCGCGCGAATTCCGCCTGCTGGAATATTTGATGAAGAATGCCGGTCAGGTCGTGACCCGCACCATGCTTCTGGAGAATGTCTGGGATTACCACTTCGATCCGCAGACCAATGTCATCGACGTGCATGTCTCGCGCCTGCGCTCCAAGATCGAGAAAGACTTCAGCCAGCCGCTGCTGAAGACGATCCGAGGTGCGGGGTACATGATCAAGGATGAGGGATGAGCCGTTTCCGGGTTCTCTTCAAGTCCACCGCAGTCCGCCTTTCGGCACTTTATATCCTGCTTTTCGCCATCTGCGCTGCAACGCTCGTCTTCTATGTGACGGCGATGTCCGAGCGGCTGCTGACCGGCCAGATCCGCGATGCGGTCGCCCAGGAGGTGACGCAGGTCCAGCGCGCCTATGATGCCGGCGGCATGAACCTGCTTCTGCGCACGATGGAGCGCCGCGCCCGTCAGCCGGGCGCCAATCTCTATCTTATCGCAGGCCCCTCGGGTGACATCCTTGCCGGCAACGTCGCCTCCGTGCAGCCGGGTGTTTTCGAGGAGCAGGGCTGGACCTCGGTGCCCTTCATGTATCAGCGCTATACCGATAGCGGCGTGGTGCGGCATACGGCGATTGCCAACATCTTCGTTCTCGACAATGGCCTGCGCGTGCTGATCGGTCGCGACCTCGGCGAGCCGGAACGCTTCCGCGTGCTGGTGCGCCAGGCGCTGATGATCGCGCTCGCCATCATGGGCCTCGGCGCCATCATCATCTGGTTCGGCATCGGCCGCAACGCGTTGAAACGCATCGACCGCATGTCGGACGCCGGCAAGAAGATCATGGCCGGCGATCTCTCGCAGCGCCTGCCGGTCGCCGGCTCGGGCGACGAATTCGACCGACTTTCCGTCTCGCTGAACAACATGCTGGAACGCATCGAAAAGCTGAACGAAGGTTTGCGGCAGGTCTCGGACAATATCGCCCATGACCTGAAGACGCCGCTGACGCGCCTGCGCAACAAGGCCGCCGATGCGCTCGACATTGAGGACGGCGAGGTGCGCCGCGGCGCGCTCGAAGGCATCATCTCAGAATCCGACCAGCTGATCCGCACTTTCAATGCGCTGCTGATGATCTCCCGCGTGGAGGCCGGTTCCGTCGCCGCCGAAATGTCGCCGATCGAGCTCTCCGCCATCGTCGCCGACAGCGCCGAACTCTATGAGCCTGTTGCCGATGAGGCGGGCATGGTGCTGACCTCGGAGATCGAGCCCAGCATCGAGATCCAGGGCAATCGCGAGCTGATCGGCCAGGCGATCTTCAATCTGCTCGACAATGCGATCAAATATTCCGCCGATACCGAAGGGGCAGGCGCCGTCTCGGTGAAGCTCAGCCGCCGCCCTGACGGCATCTGCCTCTCCGTCGCCGATCACGGCCCGGGCGTGCCGCTTGACAGGCGCGAGGACGTAGTGAAGCGCTTCGTGCGCCTGGATGAAAGCCGCTCGAAGCCGGGCACCGGTCTTGGCCTGTCTCTCGTCGAGGCGATCATGGAGCTGCATGGCGGCACGCTCGAGCTTTCGGATACGGATTCCGGCAACGCGCAGCGCCCAGGCCTGACCGTCAGCATGGTTTTCCCCGCACGGGCCGCCTGATTTTCCTAATGATTTTCATATTGGCGCTTTCGCTTTCACACCCTAGTTTAAAGTCGCATTGCGGCATGGCAGGGAGAGCAAATGCTGACGAAATCGAACCACGGCCTGAAGGATGTCGCTGAAGGACTCCTGCGGCCGCTGAGCCAGGCGGAACTGAAATCGGCGCTTGCCGACCTGCAGGATATCGGCAAGAGCGAGCCTGTCGTGGCTGAGATGCTGAAAGCCGAGGGGCCGCTGCGCGACTTTATCGCCGCTGTCCTGACGCTCTCTCCCTACCTGCGCGAAATCGCCAATCTCGATCCGGCAATCCTTGCTTCCGCTATCAGCGACCCGCTGGAGCCGCAGATCGAAGCGTTGATTGCAGAAGCGCGCGATTGCTGGAAACCGGACAGCGAAGGAAGTACGCCCGGCGAAAGCCAGGTGATGACGAGGCTTCGCATCGTCAAGCGCAGGGTAGCCTTCCTCGTAGCCCTTGCCGATCTCGCCCGTATCTTCGACGGCCGCGCAACAACCGGCTGGCTCAGCGAACTTGCCGAGGCCTCGGTCGAGGCCGCCATCGATCACCTGCTGCTGTCGACACATGAAAGCGGCAAGCTCAAGCTGAAAAATATCGCCGCTCCCAGCGAAGGCTCCGGCGTAATCGTTCTCGGCATGGGCAAGCTCGGCGCCTCCGAACTCAACTATTCCTCCGATATCGACCTCGTCATCTTCTTCGATGAAGAGGCCGGCATCGTGCCCGACCCCGATGATGCGATCGAGATCTTCCCGCGCATGATGCGGAGGCTGGTGCGCATCCTGCAGGAGCGCACGGCGGATGGCTATGTCTTCCGCACCGATCTCAGGCTGCGGCCGGACCCCGGCTCCACGCCGCTCGCAATCCCCGTCGATGCCGCCATGATCTATTACGAGGGCAGGGGGCAGAACTGGGAACGGGCCGCCTTCATCAAGGCCCGTGCGGTTGCCGGCGATATCGCGGCTGGCCAGCAGTTCCTGCGCGGCCTCGCTCCCTTCGTCTTCCGCAAATATCTCGATTATGCGGCGATTGCCGACATCCATTCCATCAAGCGGCAGATCCATGCCCACAAGGGCCATGGCGCAATCGCCGTGAAAGGCCACAACGTCAAGCTCGGCCGCGGCGGTATCCGCGAGATCGAATTCTTCGTGCAGACCCAGCAGTTGATCGCCGGCGGGCGCATGCCGGCTCTGCGCTCCCGCGTCACCGAGGAGACGCTGGCCGAACTCACCAGGGCAAAATGGATCGACGCGGAAACCCGAGACGAGCTGACCGAAGCCTACTGGTTCCTGCGCGATGTCGAGCACCGCATCCAGATGGTGCGCGACGAGCAGACCCATCTTCTGCCGGAGACTGATGCCGAGCTGAAACGCATCGCCTTCCTGATGGGCTTTACCGATACGCCGAGCTTTTCCGAGCGGCTGGTGGAGGTGCTGAAGACGGTCGAGCGCCGTTATGCCGATCTCTTCGAGCAGGAAACCAAGCTCTCCGTTGGGACAGGCAATCTTGTCTTTACCGGCCAGGGCGACGATCCCGATACGCTGGAGACGCTGAGGAAACTCGGCTTCGAACGCCCTTCGGATATTTCCCGCATCATCCGCACCTGGCATTACGGCCGCTACCGTGCCACGCAATCGGTCGAGGCGCGCGAGCGGCTGACGGAGCTGACGCCCGGGCTTCTGCGCGTCTTCGGCGAAAGCAAGCGGGCGGACGAGGCGCTGCTGCGCTTCGACAGCTTTATTTCCGGCCTGCCGTCGGGCATCCAGCTCTTCTCGCTGCTTGGCAGCAACCCGGCGCTGCTCTCCCTCATCGTCAACATCATGTCCTCGGCACCGAAGCTCGCAGAAGTTATCGCCGCCCGCCCGCATGTCTTCGACGGCATGCTCGACCCCGGCCTGATGGCCGAGCTGCCGACGCGCGCCTATCTCGGCGAGCGGCTGAAGGCCTCGCTGATGCAGGCCCGGCACTATGAAGAAGTGCTGGACCGGCTGCGCATCTTCGCGTCGGAGCAGCGCTTCCTGATCGGCATCCGCCTGCTGACAGGCGCAATCAATGGCGACATGGCCGCGCGCGCCTTCACCCATCTCGCCGATCTCATCATTGAAGCCGCCCTCGACGCGGTCATGAACGAGATCCGCGTTGCACACGGAAATTATCCCGGCGGACGGATTGCGATTGCCGGCATGGGCAAGCTCGGCAGCTTCGAACTGACGGCAGGCTCCGATATCGATCTCATCCTGCTCTACGACTACGACGATGCCGCCGCTGAATCCGATGGTGCAAAGCCGCTTGACGCGACGCGTTATTTTACCCGCATCACCCAGCGCCTGATTGCCGCCTTCTCAGCCCCGACCGCCGAAGGCGTGCTCTACGAAGTCGACATGCGGCTCCGGCCCTCGGGCAACAAGGGACCGGTCGCCACCCGCATCAATTCCTTCGGTAAATACCAGCGCGAAGAGGCCTGGACCTGGGAGCATATGGCGCTGTCGCGCGCCCGGCTGATCTGCGGCGACCAAAGCCTGGTCGGCGAGGCGGAAGGCATCATTGCTGACGTGCTCTCAACAAAGCGCGATATCGCCAAGGTCGCCCACGACGTCGCCGAGATGCGCGAGCTGATCGAAAAGGAAAAGGCGCCGGAAAATGGCTGGGATCTGAAGCTCATTCCGGGCGGCGTGATCGATATCGAATTCATCGCCCAATATCTGGCCCTGATCGCGCCGGCAAAGGGTGTCGAGACCAAGATCAACGGCCTCACTACCGGTGCCGCTTTGAAGACGCTCGGCGACAAGTTGATGACCTCCGCCGATCTCGATACCTGCCTTGAAGCTTTCGCGCTCTACACAGAACTTTCGCAACTGATCCGGCTCTGCATCGACAGCCTCTTCGATCCCAAGGAAGCACCCGCGGGCCTGACCGAGCTCGTCTGCCGGGCCGGAGACTGCCCTGACATCAAGACTTTGGAGGGCGAAGTAAAGCGGCTTTCCAAGGCGGTCCGTAAGGTCCTTCAGACGGTGGTGAAGGCGTAGGACCGGATTGCCTCAGGCGTGATCGGGAATACGCAGCGAGATGACCGTTCCGACCGACTCGCGCGAGCGTATTTTCATGCTGCCGCCGTGCAGGCTTGTCAGCGAACGGGAGATGGCGAGGCCGAGGCCGGAGCCGCCCTTGCTCTTGGCATACTGGCTCTGCACCTGCTCGAAGGGCTGGCCGATCTTGATAAGCGCTGCGCGCGGGATGCCGATGCCGGTATCTGCGATGGTGACCATGACGCCATCGGCGACGCGGCGGGTGCGAACCGCAATGCGCCCGCCCTCGTTGGTGAATTTCACGGCATTGGAGAGCAGGTTCAGCAGCACCTGCTTCATGGCGCGGCGGTCGGCCATAAGCGTCATGCCCGAGGAGATGCGCTGCTCGATGACGATATTCTTTTCAGCGGCCGGAATGGCGGTGAAACGCAGGCTTTCCTCGATAAGCGGCGCAAGATCGGTGGGCTCGCGCGACAGCAGCATGTGGCCGGCCTCGATCTTCGACATGTCGAGGATATCGTTGATGACGTTGAGGAGATGCTTGCCGCTGTCGTGGATGTCGCGGGCATATTCATTGTACTTGGCCGAGCCGAGCGGGCCGAACATCTGGTTTTGCAGGATTTCCGAGAAGCCGAGGATGGCGTTGAGCGGCGTGCGCAGCTCATGCGACATGTTGGCGAGGAATTCCGACTTCGCCTTGTTTGCCGCTTCCGCGCGTTCCTTCTCCACCAGATAGTTGGAGTTGGCGGTCGAAAGCTCGGCCTTCTGCAGTTCCAGCGTTTGGCGGGAAGCGGAGAGATCGTTGATCGTCGCCATCAGTCGGCGCTCGGAATCGCGCAGGCGCTCCTGGTGACGCTTCAAGGGCGTGATGTCGGTGCCAACCGATACGCGGCCGCCGTCACGGGTGCGCCGTTCGTTGATCTGCAGCCAGCGCTCGTCGGCGAGCTGCACTTCCGTGGTGCGTGAATAGCCGGAACCGTCCGCATCGGCAATGCGCCGCTCGATGACGGGCCGTGCAGCCGCGGCATGGACGACCGTGCGTTCGGTGCCGGGCACCAGCACGCTGTCCGGAAGCCCGTAGGCCTGCTGGAAATGCGCGTTGCACATGACGAGCCGGTCGTTCTTGTCCCACAGCACGAAGGCTTCCGAAGTACACTCGATAGCATCGGCCAGACGCTGGTCTGCTTCGGCATAGCGCTGGGCCAAGCGATGCTGCTCGGTCACGTCCATGGCGATGCCGATCATGTGCACGCGGCCGGAATGGCCGCGGATCACCTGGGCGCGAGCGCGCATCCAGACATAGTGGCCGCTCGCGTGGCGCATGCGGAAGATCTGGTCGACCTGGCCGGAATCGCCCTTGGCGACGGCGCGGGCGATCTCGTGCAGGCCGTTATCCTCCGGATGCATGAGCCGTGCCGCATCGGCAAAGCCCATCGTCTTGTCGGAGCCGGCAAGCCCGAGCATGTCGTACATCGAGCGCGACCAAAAGAATTCGCGATTGTGGAAATCGAAATCCCAGAGGCCGCAGCGGCCGCGCGAGAGCGCCGTCTCGACCCTGAGATTGGATTCCAGGAAGATGTCGTCGGCATCGCGCGCCCGCTTCACCTGCATGTAATAGGCGTAGAGGATGACGAGCAGGATGGACGAGATGCCGGCAAACAGTGTGACGTTGAGCGTCAGCTCCTCGCGCCAGAGACGGTTGATCTCGTTGAGCGACGTGGCGGAAACGATATAGCCGCCCGCCGTGCCCATCAGGGAGATCTCGGCATAATGGAGCTCGCCGCCGATGCTCGTTTCGATGACATCCGTGCGGTCGCCGAAGCGGCGGATCGCAGAGATTTCGGGGAAGAGGGCCGAGACATCGGCGCCGATATAGGAGGCACCAGCCGTCGTTGCCGCAAACACCTTGCCGCTTGCCTGCACCAGCAGCACGAAGGCGCCGTTTTCCAGCCGATCCTGCGGCAGGAATTTCGCAAGGCGCGCCTGCGCCTCTGCGGCACTGCCGCCATCGAAGAGATCGGTCGCATCGGCAAAGACGGCGGCCGCCGTTGCAGCCGAAAGCGCCGTTGCATGCCGCGCGGAGGCCTCCATGCGGCTATATTCGCTGACCATGCCGAAGAAATGCGAGGCCGCAACGACAGCAAGGAAGGCGACGATGAGAACAGGAATCGTGCGCTTCAGGAGAAGCTCTGCCTTTGGCAGGTGGCGCAGCAATGGCTCAGGAGCTTTTGCGGTCTGTCCGGACAGGCTGTCGCGCCAGGCTTTGAGCCCGCCAAAATCGACACGCAGCCGTCCTTCGGCCGCGGTTGCCCGCCGCACGTCCATCATCTCTGAACCTAATCCCTCGTGTGATTCGCGCGCCGCTCGCTCGAACTACACCTAGAGAATCATGCGTGATTCGCCTTGTCCAGAGCCGGCGGTAAAAATTTATTAACCATTTGGAATTGCTGGTTTTTCGGAGGGATTCGCCGATGGCGGGCCTAGCTGCCCCATGGGTGGAAGACAGCTAGGCGGCAAATCATTTGCGGAAAATCACCCCTTGAGCGTGCGCTCGACGATGTCGCGGACATCGGTCGAAAGGTTGGCCGCCCGTTCGATCTCGATCAGTGCCGAGCGTGCATGATCGGCGCGGGCCGATTCCAGCGAGCGCCAGGAACGCATCGAGGTCAGCAGGCGCGCAGCAAGCTGCGGGTTGCGCTGGTCGATGTCGAGGATCTGGCTGGCGAGGAAACGATAGCCTTCGCCGTCGGCGCGGCCGAAGCCGGTCGGATTGCCGAAGGCGAACGTGCCGACCAGCGAGCGCATGCGGTTCGGGTTCGTGCGCTTGAAGAGCGGGTTTTCCATCAGTGCCTTGACGCGATCGACCGCGCCCGGTCCGGGAATGCCGGCCTGGATCGCAAACCACTTGTCGACGACGAGCGCATTTTCCGAGAAACGGCTGCGGAAGGTTTCGAGCGCCGCCTTGGCCTCTGCGCTGTCGGGGAAGCGATGGGCGAGGATCGTCAGCGCATGGCTGAGATCGGTCATGTTGTTGGCGCCATCGAAGGCGGCCTTGGCGCGAGCCGGGCTGCCCTCGGCATAGGAGAGATAGGTAAGGGCGGTGTTGCGCAGCGCGCGGCGGCCGGCGCTTTTGGCATCCGGGTTGAATTCGCCCGGTGTGGTCATCGCGTCGTAGAGGGCCGCGAAGGTGGCTTTGCCGGCTTCGGCGATCTGCTTCATGATCGCCTGGCGGCCGGCATGGACGGCATCGGGATCTATGTTGCTGCCGAGCTCGCGGGCGATGTCGGATTCGCTCGGCAAGGCCAGCGCCTGGGCGCGGAAGGCAGGCTCGAGGCTTTCATCGGCAGCCGCCGCAATCAGCGTATCGACGAAGGTCTGTTCGCAGACGATCGGCGCACCCTCGCGAGCATCGCGGGCGGCTTTCAGGAGGTTCGGCAGCGCCAGATCCGTCAGCGCCTGCCAGCGGGCGAAATGATCCGTCTCATAGCGGGCGAGCAGCGCCAGATCGGCCGGGCTCTGATCGAAATGCAGATTGATCGGCGCAGAGAAGCTGCGGTTGATCGAAACCACCGGGCGCGAGCCGATACCGTGGAAGACGGCTGTCTGTGTCCGCGCCGTAAGATGCAGCACCTCGCCGGCATATTCGGCGCCGTCGACGGTAACAGGCTCGATTTTGGAGCCGTCCTCTGCAAAGAGCGCGAGGCTCAGCGGAATATGCATCGGCTCCTTGGTCGGCTGGCCGGGTGTCGCGGGGATCATCTGTTCCAGTGACAGGCTGAACGTCTTGGCGCCTGCATCATAGGTGCCAGATGCGGTCACGAGCGGCGTGCCGGCCTGATGGTACCAGAGCGAGAACTGCGCGAGGTCGCGGCCGCTTGCATCCTCGAAGCATTTGACGAAATCCTCGATCGTGACGGCCTGGCCGTCGTGGCGATCGAAATAGAGGTCCATACCCTTCTTGAAGGTCTCGCGGCCGAGCAGGGTCGCGATCATGCGCGTGACTTCGCTGCCCTTCTCATAGACCGTCGTCGTATAGAAGTTGTTGATCTCGCGATACTTGGTCGGGCGCACCGGATGGGCGAGCGGGCCGCCGTCTTCCGGGAACTGCTCGGACTTCAGGTGACGCACTTCGGCAATGCGCTTGACCGGGCGCGAGCGCTGGTCGGAGGAGAATTCGTGGTCGCGATAAACAGTCAGGCCTTCCTTGAGGCAAAGCTGGAACCAGTCGCGGCAGGTGATGCGATTGCCGGTCCAGTTGTGAAAATACTCATGCGCGATGATCGCCTCGATATTGGCGTAGTCGGCATCGGTCGCCGTCTCGGGATCGGCGAGCACGTATTTGTCGTTGAAAATGTTGAGGCCCTTGTTCTCCATGGCCCCCATGTTGAAGTCGGAAACGGCGACGATCATGAAGATATCGAGATCGTATTCGCGCCCGAACACTTCCTCGTCCCACTTCATCGAACGCTTCAGCGCGTCCATCGCATAGGCTGCGCGCGGCTCCTTGCCATGCTCGACATAGATCTTCAGCACGACCTCACGGCCGGACATCGTGGTGAACGTGTCTTCGACGACGCCAAGATCGCCGGCGACCAGTGCGAAGAGATAGCTCGGCTTGGGATGCGGGTCGAACCAGGCGGCGAAATGCTTGCCGGGACCATAACCGGCGCCGCCGAGGAAATTACCATTCGACAAGAGCAGCGGGTTGGCATCCTTGTCGGCGATGATATTGACCGTATAGGGCGCCAGTACATCCGGCCTGTCGGGGAAATAGGTGATGCGGCGGAAGCCTTCGGCCTCGCACTGCGTGCAATAGATGCCGCTGGTGCGGTAAAGGCCCATCAGCTGCGTATTGGCTTCCGGATTGATGATCGTGGTGACGGTCACTTCGAAAGGCACCGTTTCCGGCAGGTCGCGGATGGTCAGGCTTTCGGGCGTTACCGTATAGCGTTCCGGCGCCAGTTCGTTCTGGTCGAAGAGAAGGCTGGAAAGATTGAGCTCGTCGCCATCGAGGATGAGGGGAGCGGAAAGATCGGCGCCTTCGCGGCGATGGAAGATCAGCCGCGCTTCCACCTTTGTTTCTGTCGGATCCAGTTCGAAAGTCAGGTCGACGCGTTCCAGCACGAAATCGGTTGGGCGGTAGTCTGCCAGATTGATGACCTGACCGGTATCTGTTCGCATGTTCCGTGAAGACCTTTATTAGACAATGGCCGAATATAGAGGCGGGCGCACTCTGCTGAAATTTGGCCGCCATAATTACATTAAAGTCTGAACTAAAGTTAAAGCAAATCGGCTGCGAACACGAAGTTCACAGCCAAATTATTATGGTCAAATTGTCGTGCATGTGCAGCTGAAAGGAGAAGACTGCTATTTGAGATTGAGTGCAGTCTTGATCTCGGCGTCGCTTTCCGTCTGCTGGATGACAACGCCATACCAGCCGAGCCCGTCATAATCCTCGTAGCCAAGCGTGCGCGCGAAGGCGACGATGGAGCCGTTATTGTCGTAATAACTGCCCTTAGGCTGGCCGGTCTGGTTGGCGAGTGCGAAATGAGTGAAGAGCATGGCCGGATTGGTGCTGGCGATCACACGGCTTGCGCCGTCGAGCAGCAAAACGGTGGTCTTTTCCGCAAGCTGAGGCGGCAGGTTCGCTTCCTTCTCGACGATCGCCTGCCCCTGATTCTGCCAGTCGAAATAGACGCCGAGCGTGCCCAGGAGCTTGCCGTCGAGTTTGCCGCCTTCGCGGATGCCGGTCGCATAGACGAGCGCATGCCGCTGGTCGTGGAGAAGGCTCGGTTTTACTTCATCGACGATATAGTCGTCGCCGGAAGCGCAGCTCGCCGCGGCCCTGAACCAGGGATCCCCGGCAAGCGACGAACCTGATATCTTGCGCTGGAAGGTCGGGTTTGCCGATGCGATCACCCGGCCGGAGAGATCGGTCATGACGAGGTCGAGATAAACAGTATAAAAGCGGTTGATCACACCGAGCCGTTCGGCTGCGAAGGCGACCCGGTCCTTCTCCGGCTCCTGCAATGCCTGCCAGAGCGCCGGATCCGTCGCCCACCAGCGCACGTCGGCGGTGCGTTCGAAGAGGTTGCGCACGATGAGCTGAACCAGCGTCTGCGCGAGATCGGTCAACCGCACGCCTTCCATCTCGGTGACGAGCGAATCCGCCATCGCACGGCTGAGACCGATGCGCCCCAGCACATTGCTCTCGAACTTGTTGGTGATCTCGGTGGCGATCTGCGCCAGCCGCTGCACTTCATTGGCGACGACGGCAAAGCCCTTGCCGGTTTCGCCGGCGCGGGCCGCCTCGATCAGCGCGTTGATGGCAAGCAGCTTGATCTGCTTGACGATGCTGGTGTTGTCGGCGCTGAAGCGCTCCAGATCCGTGCTGATGCCATCGGTGACGACACGCATCGAGCGGGGTGTTGCGTTCTGCGACTGGGAAACGATCTCTGCGCTGAGCGGCTTCATCAAAAAGATCCTGAAAATAATCTGAGGCGACGGGCTGCGGAACGAATGCGATTCTTTTGTATGATTAATTAGCTGGGAACGATGCGGCGGCATGGTTTGCAACCGGTTAACGCAACGGCTGCAGATGTGAACATTTTCGGGCGAATGAGTGTAAAACGCGAAGTTTTTTCATCAAAAACCGGAATTGCACAGAAAAGCGGCAGATAAAAAGCGGGTAAATACTTGCTGCCCACAGCATCGGCCGAAAATCGGAATCGATTTTCGGAAAGCCTGATACGTAGATTCCAAGAGTTGGAGCGTCCTTTGTGCGTCCGAATGGATGCACGGCGCTCTACTGCGCGCAGATTTTTTCCCACCGGTGCATTTCTTCGGTTACGATAAAAAAATCGTCCGCTGCGTTCGAGTCGAACGCGTCTCCCCCGCTCGGCATGCCCGCATAAGAGCCTGGATCATGGAATCGGTTCTCAGAAACCCGATGAGAGGCATTGCGCTGAAAGTCTCGTCGGTCGTGGTCTTCCTGGCCATGCAGACATTCATCAAGCTGGCTGGGTCGGATATTCCGCCGGGGCAGGTGACTTTCTGCCGCTCCTTCTTCGCGCTGTTTCCGATCATGGCCTATCTCGGCTACCGGCGTCAGCTGCGCTCTGCCTTCTATACGGCAAATCCGATCGGCCATCTGAAGCGCGGCACGCTCGGCATCATCTCGATGGGGCTCGGCTTCTACGGGCTTCTGCATCTGCCGCTGCCGGAGGCGATCGCGCTCGGTTATGCCACGCCGCTCGTCGCCGTCATTTTCGCGGCGGTTTTCTTGGGAGAGACGGTGCGCGTCTATCGCTGGAGCGCCGTCTGCTTCGGCATCATCGGTGTCGCCATCATCTCTTGGCCGAAGCTCACGCTGTTCCGGGAGGGCGGCATGGCGGCTGAACAGGCGGTCGGTGCACTCTGCGTGCTGCTGTCGGCCGTGCTCGGCGGCATGGCGATGATCCAGGTGCGCCGGCTCGTGGAGGAAGAGAAGACGGCGACGATCGTGCTCTACTTCTCGATCACCGCTTCGGTCTTCTCGCTTGCGACCGTCCCCTTCGGCTGGCTTCTGCTCGACTGGTCCTCGGCTCTTTTCCTCATCGCTGCCGGTTTCTGCGGCGGTGTGGCGCAAATCCTCCTGACAGAGAGCTACCGGCATGCGGATGTTTCCACCGTCGCTCCCTTCGAATACAGCTCGATCCTGCTTGGCGGCATCGTCGCTTACTATGTCTTCGGCGACGTTCCGAGCAGTACGATGCTTTTCGGCACGGTGATCGTCATTGCTGCCGGCATCTTCATCATCTACCGCGAGCACCAGCTTGGCCTTGAGCGCCGTGAAGCGCGAAAAGCCGGTGCGCCGCAATCCTGAGCGGCTGAACCTATATCGCAAGGCGAATTTTTTATCGCTCTGATTGAAAATTTATGCCATCCGCCCCTCAAAAGAGAATGGAATGGTGAAATCTTGGGATATCGCTTTTCGCAAAAATATGGTTATGAAAGTGAATTACTTTCATTTATTCAAAGCCGTGCATAATCGATAGGCCATAGATGCCGGGGGAGTTTCGGTATCGCTGCTCCGAACGCTGGCTTGCGAGCGAGGGTTGAGGAAAAGCATCATGGCGTTCACGGCGGAACAACTGGCGCGGGATCCTTCTTTTGTAGTGAGCATTCGCTTCCTGGCCGGGCAAATGCGCTGCATGTTTGATGCGGGGCCGCGGCTGGCGCGCCTGCTGGCCTCGCATCAACGCTGGCTGCTGACGCAGACGGCCTATGCGCTGCATCTGGAATATGATCCGCGGGACGTGACCTCGGGTTTCACCGCCGTCCGGCTGACCGGCAAGATCACGGCGCACAAGATCGCCAGCCGCAACACGGTGCTTGCCTTCATCGAAGAGCTCTTCACCTATCGCTTCATCACTCATACGCCCGGTGACGAACGCCGCCGTCCTCGCCATTTCGAGCCGGCCGAAGTCAGCCACCAGGCAATGTTCGGCTGGTTGTACTCCAACCTCGGCGCGCTTGATCTCATCGATGGTGGAAGCCGGGCGGCGTTTCTGCAGGAAAATCCCACGCTTTTCCGCCAGATCCAGCCGCGTGTTGCCTATAACTGCCTCGAGGATATCAACTGGCGCGAACCGCCTGAACAGGTGGCGCTGTTCCTCTGGACGGAAGCGGGCGGTATGGTCATCGATCACTTCATGTCCCGGCTCGATCTCGAAGGATCCGATCCGGCAAGGCTGGCGATCGGCAAGGTGGAAACCCGCGCGCTTGCTGGTGATTTCATGATGTCGCGCACACATCTCCAGCGGCTACTCGCCAAGGGCGCGCAGCGCGGCTGTGTCGGCTGGTACGACGAGCCGAAGAAGTCGCAACTGTGGCTGTCGCGCGATTTCCTGAAGGAATATGTCGGCTGGCAGGCGATCAAGTTCGCCTATGTGGACGAAGCCTTCGAATCCGCCAAGGAAAGATTCGAGAGCGCAGGCGCCTGATCAGAGCGCGATGGCGGAAGCCGGGCTCTTGACCTCGGACGGCGCATCGCAAAGCTCGCGGCGATATTCGTGCGCGGCGCAGACGGCAGCACGGATATGCTCGAAAGAGTCGATGTGGCGCAGCAGTGAAATCAGAATTGTTGACATCGGTCGTTGCTTCTTGAAATGCGAAAAGGCAGGCGAACCGCCTGTCGGATCATCATTCCGGAATTTTCAATATTCCTGGAAATCCGCGAAGATCATCACCGGACGCGAAGTACGACCGTTGATGCCGGTACCGCGGGCGATCATCTGTTCGTTTGTGGCAAAGCCGAAACGGCTGTAGCCCTGCGTGGTGCGAACCTGATCGCTTGCTTGGCGCAGGGTTTCAAACCCGCAATGTATAGGACGAAAACGCTTGCTCATGGCCTTGGTTCCTGTTCATTCCTCCCAAGACACGCCTTCTATATTGCAGTGCAGCATTGATTCTTCAATGCACCCTTGCAGGATGCAGCCATGCGTATATTGCATGGACAAATTCACAATATTTTCAAACTTGGCTAATTTGTAAGCAGAGGCAGCTCTTTAAGTCTAGCCTGGAAGGCCAGTAGATCGCTCCAGGCCAGCCGCTTGTTTACCGGCGCGGTTAACAGGTCTTGCGGATGCAGGCTGGCGATGGCCGGAATGACCTGATCTGCGACAGCGATCTCCTTCCACCGGCCGCGAAGCCCGTGGATCGTGTCAGTTTCGCCGAAGAAGAATCGTGCCGTATAGTTGCCGAGCAGCAAAATGGCGCGCGGTTCGGCAAGCGCGATCTGCCGCTCGATGAAGGGACGGCAGATCTCCGTCTCGGCCGCCGACGGCATGCGGCTGCCGGGCGGACGCCAGGGAATGATCTGCGTCAGGAGAATGGCTGACCGCTCGAGGCCGATAGAGGCCAGCATCCGGTCCAGCAACTGGCCCTGCCTGCCGGCAAAGGCCGCTCCCTCGCGTTCGTCATCGGCGCCAGGCGCCGGGCCGATTACCATGATGCCGCTTGCCGGATCGCCGCTTGCGAAAATGGTCGAGCGGGCGCTGTTTTTCAGATTGCACCCATTGAAGGCTTCGAGCGCCGTCTTGAGTTCTGCAAGCGAACGGGCGCTCTCGGCTGCGAACCGCGCCTGCTGCACCGCCTCACCGTCGGGAATTGCCGGTTGTGGCCGCGAGGCAGGAGCCGACACGGCCGCGTGCTGCTGCGGCGCGGGTGGGGCAGGGCGGGAGGACGCCTGCCTCTCAGGTGGTGCCTGTCTATCCTGCTGCGGTTGCGCGGCCGGTGCCGCCGAACGGCGCGCAGCCTTCATCGCCTCGAACTCGGCGAAACGGTCGACCGGCTCGTCCTCCAGCAGCCAGTCCACACCCGCCTCCGCATGGAAATGCAGAAGTGCTGAAAGTTCGGCCGGACTCAGGTCGTTGGCGGAGATCATGGACAGACTTTAGCGGAGCGAAAACGGCAATGAAAGGGCGGGCAGGTCTGCCGGCGCCCTTTCGGCTGCTATTGCACAGTCCACTGGTTGATATCGTCGCGTTCGCCGATCAGTGCGAGACCGTGTGCGATCGACAGCAGTTCACCGCCGGTCTCGATCTTGTCCTGGTCGAAGCGCTCGGTGAAGATGCGTCGCACGGCCGGCACGAAGGATGTGCCGCCGGTCAGGAACACTTTGTCGATGCCGGATACATCCGTATTGGTCTTTTCCAGCACCTCGTCGAGCGCCCCTTCGATGCGGGCGAGGTCGTCGACGATCCAGCTTTCGAAATCGCGGCGTTTGATCGTGCGATGACCGCCGCGCCCGAGCGGGGCGAAATCGAAGGGTGCTTCCTCCGCGGAGGAAAGCGCCATCTTCGTTGCCGAGACCGCCTGATAGAGCGGATAGCCTTCGTCATGATCGATGAGATCGACAAAGGTTTCCAGCTTCTCAGGTTCCAGGGCCGTACGCACCAGCTTCTTCAGATCCTCGAATTCCCTCGATGTCTTGAAGATCGACAGCTGGTTCCAGCGGCTGAAGCTCGCATAGTAGTTTGACGGCACCTCAAGGATCTTGTCGAAGCTCTTGAAATGGCTGCCCTTGCCGATCAGCGGCGCGACGATGTTGTCGATCATGCGCGCGTCGAAATGATCGCCGGCGACGCCGACACCGGAATGGCCGATCGGCGTTGCCGTCAGTTTGCCGGCCCTGGTCTCGAAACGGATCAGCGAATAGTCCGTCGTACCGCCGCCAAAGTCGGCGACGAGCACGGTCGCATCGGACTTCAGGTTTTGCGCGAAGTAGAAGGCGGCTGCAACAGGCTCGTAGACATAGTGAATTTCCGGAAAGCCGAAGCGCGTCAGCGCCTCGTTGTAGCGCTGCACGGCCAGCACCGGGTCCGGACTGGCGCCGGCAAAATGCACCGGGCGGCCGGCGATGATGCGGCCAGTATCCTCAGGCCAGTTCTCGCCTGCGTAATGGCGAAGGCGCCGGATGAAGATTTCCATCAGGTCTTCGAAGCTCTGCCGCTTGCCGAAGATGATCGTGCCCTGGAAGAGGGCGCTCGCTGCAAAGGTCTTGATCGACTGCAGGAAACGACAGTCGCCGGGATTGTCGATGAACTGCTGGATCGCCGCGTGCCCGGCCTCGACCTTCAGCGCCGAGGCACCGAGTTGCGGATCCTTCATGAAGGAGAGCGCGGTGCGCATGCTGTCGGCCGTGCCGGCGCTGCTGGTAAGCGATATGGAATGCGTGTCTGCGCCGCCATCTGCCAGCGCCAGAACAGTATTGGTCGTGCCGAAGTCAAGCCCGAGCGCCCGTGCCATGGCCGTGCTCCCTATCAAATATGTCGAAAATCCATGAGCCGGGGCGGCAGCCCCGAAACGCGAAAGGGCGCTTTGCTGCGCCCTCGAAGATGTTTTGAGAGGCGCGTGATCGCACAGGAGAGGGTGGAAAGCAACCCGCTCTCATCAGTTTTCGAGCCGTTCGCGCGTCTCCTCTGCCGCCTTGCCGATCCACTTGCGAAACATCTCCATGGCAGGCGTGACGGAGCGGGATTTGAGCCGCATCAGCCAATAGCTGCCCTTGGAAATCCAGATCGGGAAGGGCTGCTCCAGCTCGCCCGCCGCAAGCTGGCGGGAAAACATCAAGGGCGGCGCCAGCGCCACACCCGCACCCTGCAGCGCCGCCTCGATCATCAGCACGGAGGAATCGAAGACCATGCCCCGGATCGGCGGCGGTGTGACGCCCGCCGTCTCGAACCAGCTTGGCCATTCGTCGGCGCGATAGGAGCGCAGCAGTGTCTGATGGGCGACATCTTCAGGGGAGGAAAGCTGGCGGGCGATCGAGGGAATGCAGAGCACCGAAAGTGGCGCCTCGAACAGTGCCTCCGCCTCGATATCGTGCCAGGCGCCATTGCCGAACTTGATCGTATAGTCGAGCCCTTCGGCGGCAATATCGACGCGATTGTTGTTGGTCGAAAGCCTGAGATCGATGAAGGGATATTGCTCGCGGAAATCGGCAAGTCGCGGCAACAGCCAGCCGACGGCGAGCGTGCCGACGGCGCCGAGCTTCAGCACCTCGCGCACATGGCCGCCCTCGAAACGCTCCAGCATATCGGCCATGCGGTCGAAGGAATCCTGCAGGGCAGGCAGCAGCGCAAGCCCTTCCTCCGTGATCATCAGCCCGCGTGGCAGGCGGCGGAACAGGCTCACCCCGAGGCGCTGTTCCAGAAGCTTCACCTGATGGCTGACGGCCGCCTGCGTGACACAGAGTTCGATCGCCGCCCGGGTGAAGGAAAGATGCCGCGCCGCCGCCTCGAAGGCGCGCAGCGAGTTCAGCGGTAAATATGGTCGAACCATGGCAATGGCCTAATCCAATTTATGCCTGACCGGAAATATCATCGTTTGATCGGGCCTTCCAGGCCAGCCTAGAAAGCTGAGGTCGAACCATATGGAGAACGAAAGTGACGTTCAAAAGACTTCTTCTTCTGGCTTTTTTTTATAAGTATTACAGCAATTTCCATAGGTGCATCGCCGGCCGGTGCCGCCGATCCGATCCGCTGCACCGTCATTATCGATGAGAAGACCGGTGAGACGATTTATCGTCAGGGCAATTGCGATCAGGGCTTCTATCCGCAATCGACCTTCAAACTGCCTTTGGCCATGATGGGCTATGATTCCGGCATTTTGGTCGACGAGCACAATCCGCTCTGGACATATGATCCGAAGCTCAAGCGATCCCCACGCGAGCAGAAGGATACCGATCCGACCATTTGGGAGCGGGATTCCATCGTGTGGTTCTCACAGGCGCTGACCCGCAAGCTCGGCAAGCGCGCCTTTGCCGATTACGTCAGGCGTTTCGGCTACGGCAATCAGGATGTTACGGGCGGGCCTGGCAATACGGATGGACTGACCGAGTCCTGGCTGATGTCCTCGCTGAAGATCTCGGCCGAAGATCAGGTGCGCTTCCTGCGCCGCTTCCGGACCGGCATCCTGCCGATTTCGGAACGTGCGTGGCAGATGACGGAGGCAATCGTGCCGCATTTCCAGGCGGCTGACGGCTGGGATATCCAGGGCAAGACCGGCGCCGGCTGGCTGCGCAACACCGCCGGCAAGACCAATTACGAACGGCCGCTCGGCTGGGCGACGAAGGGCGACAGGCGGCTGATCTTCGCGAGGCTCTATATCGCCAATCACCGCTACAGCGACAATCCGATCAGCCGCGAGACGCGGGATACGCTGGTCGCGGATTTCCCCAAGCTGGTCGAAGGCCGCTGATGCGAAAGGGCGCCGGAAGGCGCCCTTTCTGTCTCTCTATTCCGCGGCCATCGCCCGCGTTTCCGCTGCCACATGCTCTTCCTTCTTCTCGCGGCTGAGCATGCGGTGGAGGAAATTCCCGAAGCGGTCCATCTCAACGAAGATGACAGGCGTGATGAACAGCGTCAGCATCTGGGAGACGATGAGGCCACCGACGACTGCGATGCCGAGCGGCTGGCGCAATTCCGAGCTCGCGCCCGTGCCGAGCGCGATCGGCAGGGCGCCGAGCAGGGCGCAGAAGGTCGTCATCATGATCGGACGGAACCGTCGCACGCAGGCTTCGTGGATCGCCGCTGTCGCCTTCTCGCCGGTCGTGCGCATGGTTTCCACCGCCACGTCGATCATCATGATCGCGTTCTTCTTGACGATGCCGATCAGCATCAGGAGGCCGATGAGGGCGATGATCGACAGGTCGAAGCCCATGATCTTCAGCGCGAGCAGCGCACCGAAGGCCGCCGCCGGCAAGCCGGAGAGGATGGTCAGCGGGTGGATGAAGCTTTCATAGAGCACGCCGAGCACGACATAGATGGTCAGAACAGCCGCCAGGATCAGATAGGGCGTATTGCCCTGCGACTGCTGGAAGATCTCTGCCGTACCGCCATAGGACGTGAAGACGTCTGCCGGCATGTTGAGGTCCTTCTTGATCTGCTCGATCCTGGCCGTCGCGTCGCTGAGCGATACGCCTTCCGGCAGGTTGAAGGACACGGTGGTCGAGACAAGCTGGCCCGTCTGGTTGATGGTGACAGGCCCGACCGTGCGCTCGACATGCGCAAAGTTCGACAGCGGCACCAGGCTGCCATTGGAAGAAGCGACGCGGATTTCCGATAGCTTCTGGTCGTCCCAAGGCTTGCTCGTGTCATATTCGACGATGACGTCGTAGCTGTCGCCGGTCGACTGGATTTCTGCAGCCGCAAAGCCGCTGAAGGATTCCTGCAGCGTCGTGCGCAGCGTGTCGTTGTCGATCCCGTAGGCGGCTGCCCGCTCGGTATCGATGACGATATTGGCCTGCAGGGCATTGTTCTGCGCATCCGAGGTCACGTCCGTGAACAGGTGGTCGGCGCGCATCGCCTGCTGGACCTTGCCTGCCCACAGGTTGGTCTGGTCGGCGTTCAGTGCCTGTATGACCAGCTGATATTGGCTGGCCGTCTGGCGTCCGCCGAAGCGCAGGCTCTGGTTCGGCGTCACGAAGGCTTGCAGGCCGGGGATCTTGTTGATCGCCGTGCGCAGCTCGCGCAGCGTCTGGTCAAGCGGTGCACGCTGATCCTTGTCCTTCAGTTCGACGAACATCGAGCCGTTGTTCTGTGGCTTGTTGGGGTTGCCACCGATCGTCGACATCACATGGTTGACGGCTGGGTTCGCCTTGACGATCGCGGCAGCCTGCTGCTGCAGGGCCTGCATCGCCGAATAGGAAATGTCCTGTCGCGCCTGCGTGCTGATCGTCAGGCGGCCGATATCTTCCTGCGGGAAGAAGCTCGTCGGCAGCGTCATGAAGAAATAGATCGTCAGCGCGACGGAAGCGAAGAAGATCCCGAGGATGAAGGGGCGGTGGCGAAGGCACCAGCCGACCGCGTTGTCGTAGCCGCGCAGCGTCCGCTCGAAACCGGCGTCGAAGATGCGGATGATGAGTGGCGGACGGCTGTGGTTGTTGGAAAGGCGCGAACCGAGCATCGGCGTCACCGTCAGCGATACGATGGCCGAAGCGATGATGGCGATCGCCACCACCATGCCGAATTCGTTGAACACGCGGCCGACCACGCCGCCCATCAAGAGGATCGGGATGAAGACCGCGATCAGTGACACCGACATGGAGATGATGGTGTAGCTGACTTCGCCCGCACCCTTGATAGCCGCCTCCCGCACCGGCATGCCTTCCTCGACATGCCGCAGGATATTTTCCAGCATGACGATCGCGTCGTCCACCACGAGGCCCACCGCGAGCGTCAAACCCAGCAGCGAGATATTGTCGATACTGTAGCCCAGCACATACATCATGCCGAAGGTCGAGATCAGCGACAGCGGAACGGCAAGGCCCGGAATGATCGTAGCCGTTGCATGGCCGGTGAAGAGGTAGATAACGAGAACGACGAGGCCGATCGTCAGAAGCAGCGTGAACTTCACGTCGGCGATGGCATCGCGAATCGGCTTTGCGGCATCGTTCATGATGACAGTGTTGACCGAGGGCGGGATTTCGGCGTGAAGCTGCGGCAGCTTGGCGTTGATTGCATCCACGACATCGACCGTATTGGCATCCGGCTGGCGCTGGATGGCAAGGATGATGCCGCGCTGGCCGTCATACCAGCTGCCCGTATATTGGTTTTCGACGCTGTCCTGGACATCGGCAATATCGCCGAGATGGACCGGCGCGCCGTTCGGATTGGCGATGACGAGCGAACGGAACTGCTCGGCGTTGGTGCGCTGCGTATTCGCCGTGATGGTCATGGCCTGCGAATTGTTCTGCAGCGTGCCGACCGGCTGTTGGCTGTTGGCAGCCGCCAGGGCCTTGTTGACGGTGTCGATGCCGATGCCGCGGGTGAGCAGCTTGTTGGGATCGACTTCGACGCGCACGGCATAAGTCTGCGCACCGAAGACGCTGACCTGGGCGACACCCGGAAGCGTCGACAGCGACGGCGAAATAATGTCTTCGGCGATCTCGTCGAGCTTGCTGCGCGGCATGGTGTTGCTCTGCACCGAAAGCAGCATGATCGGCGCGTCGGCCGGGTTGGTCTTGCGGTAGCTCGGTGGTGTCGTCATGTTGTCGGGCAGCTGCCGCGTCGCATGCGAAATGGCCGCCTGCACGTCGGCGGCGGCCGCATCGATATCGCGGTTCAGGTCGAACTGCAGCACGATACTGGTGCTGCCGAGAGAACTCGACGCGCTGATTTCGCTGATACCGGGGATCGTCTCGAACTGCTTGATCAACGGTGTCGAGACCGAAGTCGCCATCGTCTGCGGTGAGGCGCCGCTCAGCTGCGCCGAAACGTTGATGGTCGGGAAGTCGACCTGCGGCAGAGCCGCAACCGGCACGAGCCGGTAACCCGCGAGGCCCGCCAGGATGACGCCGATCGCAAGCAGCGTCGTCGCGACCGGGCGCTGAATACAGAAATTCGGGATCATTGCTCAGCCCCCACCGCGATCGTCTCGGCCTGTTGCTGCTGTTGCTGAGGCACGTCGGCGGACGCGACGTTGAGCGTCTTGTCGTCGAATTGTTCGTTGACCGCCTGCTGGTCGCTGAGCTGACCCTGGCCTTCGACGACCACATGGTCGCCCTCCGAAAGGCCCGACGCGATGGCGGTGAAGCCGCCGTTGGCGCGGGCGACGGTAACGGGCGTCAGATGCGATTTTCCGTCCTTGGCCACGAAGGCAAAGAAACCGTCGGGGCCGGGGCTGACGGCAACCGTCGGCACGACCACCTGCTGCTCGTCATTGTTGAAATGCACGACGATATTGACCGATTGGCCGGGCCACAGAGCGCCGGAGGCGTTTTCGAACTTCGCCTTGGCAAGGATCGTGCCCGATGCCGTGTCGACCGTGTTGTCGTAAAAGCTGACCTCGCCCTTGCGCACTTGCCCCTTGGTGGAATCGGGTGCCGTGCTGACCTCGACCGGACCGGAGACCAGCGCCTTCTTCAGGACCCGCAGGTAGCGCTCCTGCAGGTGGAACTTCACATAGATCGGATCGTATTTGGCGATGGTGACGATGGCCGCACCGGCATTGACGAAGGCGCCCTTGCTGAGGGCGATATCGCCGAGCCTGCCATCGAAGGGCGCACGAATATCGGTATGCTCGAGGATGACTTGGTCCGAAGCGAGCGTAGCCTTGTCGGCTTCTACGGTTGCGGCGGCAGTATCGCGGTCAGCCCTGGCCTGATCGAGGCTCTGCTGGGTGCCGGCCTTCTGGTTGAAGAGGTCTTGCGCCCGGGTCAGCGCTGTCTCGGATTCTGCAAGCGTCGCCGTATCGCGCACGATCATCGCATTGTCCTTGTCGACGGCGGCCTTGGCCGTCCGGTCGTCCAGTTTGGCGATCAGATCGCCCTCCTTGACCGTCGCACCGTCTTCGGACTCGATGCTGACGACGAGGCCCTGTTCCTGTGCGGCAATCGTCGTATTATCCTCGGCATCGGCCCAACCGGTCGCCGTCACATCCATGGGCAGAGCGGCCTTCACGGCTGCCACGGTCTTGATCATGGTGGGACCACCGTTCGCGCCACGCCTGCGCCCGCCACCCTGTTGTTGACCACCCTGCTGCCCGTCGCCGCTCTGGGCCTGATCGGCCTGCGCCTGCTGATGGCCGTTGTTCTGGCCGCCCTCAGGCTTGTTGATGAACTGTGACAGATAGGGGATGCGTGAAGCATAGGGGATCTTGTCCCCGAACTGCCAGAAGCTAACCGCGGCCACGGCCACAATACAGACGGTGATCCAAAATTTCTTCATGAGCAAGACCGGTTTTGTTGGGCAGATTGCGTGATTTTCTGCGGTGATTGAGCCGCCTATATTGCGGCGCAAAAAAGACATAATCACCCCGGCGATGATCACTAACCGGTTATAATGGCTTAAATTTTCGTAATGAACATCCTGTAATATTCAAACTATTCTAATATATAATCGGGTAGGCAGCGTCCTCCGCCTTGGTGACTGCCAGCGCAGGCTGTATTGGCGAAACACTATTCGATCCGAGTTGCAGGTCTTGTGCGCGGGATAGACCCTGGAAAACGCAGAGGCAGACGGTCATGGCCGAGTTGAATGCCGGTGAATTTCGTTCACTCATCACCAACATCTTTCCGGAGCTTACGGCCTCCGTTTTCCGGCTCGCGACGAAGGGTTGGGATTCGATAGCCATCGATGTGGATGACAGGCTGATCTTCAAGTTCCCGCGCGATCTGGCCGCGGAGAGGGCACTGGTCAAAGAGGCGGCCCTTCTCGGCATCATCAGGCCGTCGCTGTCGATGGCCGTTCCCGATATGCGCATCCATGACGGCCCGCCGATCTTCTCCAGCCATGCCAAGATCCGGGGCGAACATCTCATCGCCGGCGATTACGAGCGTCTGCCGGAAGCGGCCCGCCAGCGCCTCGGCGACGACCTCGCCCGCTTCTATGCTGAACTGCATGCTCTCGATGCCGACCGCCTGCGCGCGCTCGGCGCCGGCCCGATCCTGCCCTGGCAATCGCCTGACGCGGTGCGGGAAAAGGCGCTACCGCTGCTGTCGTCCGAGCTGGTAAGTTATGCAGAAAGGATTATCTGGGATTTCATTGCTTTACCGCCAGATCCTTACGGGGTCATTTATGGCTTCTTCGACGGTCATGGCTGGAATATGGCTTTCGACCATGCTGAGGGCAGGCTGAATGGCCTCTATGATTTCTCGGATTCAGGCTTCGGCCCGCTGCATCAGGAGTTCATCTATTCGAACTTCATCTCGCCCGATCTGACATCACGCATCGTCTCGGCCTACGAGACACTGACCGGCCGCCGGCTCGACCGCCGGCGCATCGTTATCCTCACCGGCTTCCACCGCCTGTCGGAACTCGCAGAATTTGCAGACGATCCGACCTATGCCGGCGAGATGATCGACAGCGTCAAAGCATGGGCCGCTGCTGGATGATGCGGTTGCTCAGACGGAACGCGCCGCACCGCCGTCGCAGCGGATCAGCGAGCCGGTAATGTAGCTTGCCGGCTGACTGCAGAGGAAGGCGGCCGTTGCGGCGAATTCCTCGACCTTGCCGTACCGCCCGACCGGAATGCGCGCTTCCTTCTCCACGCGAATCTCCTCGACGCTCTTGCCGGTCCGTCTGGCGGCCGCGCCGTCGAGATCGTCGAGCCGTGCGGTGAGAATGCTGCCGGGCAGAAGCAGGTTGGTAGTGATGCCATGGCCGGCCACTTCCGATGCCAGCGTCTTGCTCCAGCCGGCAAGGGCCGGGCGCAGCGTATTCGACAGTGCCAGATTGGCGATCGGCTCGATCACCCCTGACGAGGCAACCGTCAGGATGCGGCCCCAGCCCTGCGCCTTCATGCCGGGCAGCAGGGCGTTGGTCAGCGTAATGACGCGCGCGACCATGGAGAGAAAATAGGTTTCGAGCTTTTCCGGCGACATGTCCTCGGTCGTGCCGGGCGTCGGGCCGCCGGTATTGTTGACGAGAATATCGAGCCCGCCGAATTTCTCCTGCACGGCAGCCGTTACGCTCGCGATGAAATTGTCCTCGGAAAGGTCGGCCCAGATCCAGTCGGCCCGGCCATTTCCTTGCTCATTGATCGCCTTGCAATTGGCGTCCAGCTGCTCGCCGCTGCGCCCGCAGAGAAGAACGTTTGCCCCTTCCTGCGCCAGCGCCTTCGCAATGCCGAGCCCGAGGCCGCGCGAGGAAGCCAGTACGAGTGCGCGTTTGCCCTTGATGCCGAGATCCATGATTTCCTCCATTTCCTGTGCCCTTTCTATAGGGCGCAAGTCCCGTGAAAGAAAAGCGCGAAGACCGCTTTCACGGTACTCCAATAATTGACGTTAACGTAAGCGTCATATAATCTTCTGTGCGGAGGAACATCATTGTGCGAATTGGAGGATTGGCTGTCGCTTCCCGGCTCGACAATGTTTTCCGGTTTTGACAAGAGAATACCTCAGGAATGGGGATGAACGGCCTTGAGAGGGCCGAGCGGAGACGGATCGATGACCGAAATGACTGAGCTGCCGGAACGCGAGAGCATGGAATTCGACGTGGTGATCGTCGGCGCCGGTCCGGCCGGCCTTTCAGCCGCCATCCGCCTGAAACAGGTCAATCCGGAACTGTCGGTCGTGGTATTGGAGAAGGGTTCCGAAGTCGGCGCCCATATCCTCTCCGGCGCCGTCGTCGACCCCATCGGCATCGATCGCCTGCTTCCCGGCTGGCGCACGGAGGCCGACCACCCCTTCAAGACTGAGGTCAATGCCGATCACTTCCTGCTGCTTGGCCCTGCCGGCTCGCTGCGTCTGCCGAATATCATGATGCCGCCGCTGATGAGCAATCACGGCAATTACATCGTCTCGCTCGGAAATGTCTGTCGCTGGCTGGCGACAAAGGCGGAAGAACTCGGCGTCGAGATCTATCCCGGCTTTGCCGCAACCGAAGTGCTCTACAATGACGAGGGCGCTGTCATCGGTGTCGCGACCGGGGACATGGGTATCGAGAAGAACGGCGAGCCCGGCCCCAACTATGCGCGCGGCATGGCTCTCATGGGCAAATATGTGCTTGTTGGAGAGGGCGTGCGCGGCTCGCTCGCCAAGCAACTGATTGCCAAGTTCGATCTCTCGAGCGGCCGCCAACCCCAGAAATTCGGCATCGGCATCAAGGAACTCTGGGAGGTCAAGCCGGAAAACCACCGCCGCGGCCTGGTGCAGCACTCTTTCGGCTGGCCGCTTGATATGTCCACCGGCGGCGGCTCCTTCCTCTATCACCTGGAAGACAATCTCGTTGCCGTCGGCTTCGTCATCCACCTGAATTACAAAAATCCCTATCTCTATCCCTTCGAGGAATTCCAGCGCTTCAAGACGCATCCGGCGATCCGCGGCACTTTCGAGGGCGGCAAGCGCCTTTCCTACGGTGCGCGTGCCATCACCGAGGGCGGCTACCAGTCGGTGCCGAAGCTTTCCTTCCCGGGCGGGGCGCTGATCGGCTGTTCGGCCGGCTTCGTCAACGTGCCGCGCATCAAGGGCAGCCACAATGCCGTGCTCTCGGGCATGATGGCCGCCGACCGCATCGCCGAGGCGATTGCTGCCGGCCGCGCCAATGACGAAGTAGCCGAGATCGAAACCGACTGGCGCAAGAGCGATATCGGCAAGGACCTGAAGCGCGTGCGCAACGTCAAGCCGCTCTGGTCGAAGTTCGGCACAGCCTTGGGCGTCGCTCTTGGCGGTCTCGACATGTGGACCAACCAGCTCTTCGGCTTCTCCTTCTTCGGCACGCTTGGTCACGGCAAGACCGATGCCGCCTCGCTGGAACCTGCTTCGCAGCACAAGAAGATCGACTATCCGAAGCCCGACGGTGTGCTCACCTTCGACCGCTTGTCCTCCGTCTTCCTGTCGAACACCAACCACGAGGAGGACCAGCCGGTCCATCTCCAGGTGAAGGACATGGCCCTGCAGAAATCGTCCGAGTTCGGCATCTATGCCGGCCCGTCGACGCGCTACTGTCCGGCCGGCGTCTATGAATGGGTGGAGAAGGACGGCGAAGAGACCTTCGTCATCAACGCCCAGAACTGCGTCCACTGCAAGACCTGCGATATCAAGGACCCCAACCAGAACATTAACTGGGTGCCGCCGCAGGGCGGCGAGGGGCCGGTCTATCCGAATATGTGAGGCGTCAAGCCATTGATCGGAACGACAAGGGCCGCCGTTTCGAGCGGCCCTTTTCTTTTCGCCGGATATTCAGGGTGCGTTTTCCGTCGGCCGCAGAGGGTCGATACCTTCATTGAGCATCTGGGCGACAGTCACGGAGGCCTTGGTCGCGCGTCGCATCGTATTGATGCTGACATGCGGCCATTTGATCAGCCCGGGACGTCGATCGCGACGCTGGAAGAATTCCAGCATGACGATCTGCGCATATTGCAGGACCATGACCGGATCTCCGTGAGCATCCAGATCGGACAGTTCGTGGATCCAGAAGATCGAGCGCATTTCGGTGGCATTGGCAGTCTCCGTAATGAAGGGGATGTTGATGATGCCCCCTGTCTGCAATGTGGTGTCGAAATCCAGCACCGTGGATCGCACGATGTTAAGTCCACTCGCTCCAAGGATAAGCAGTTGGATCGGATCCACAGGGTCGAAGCCAGGGAAGCCCGGCCCCTCGACGCCTTTGAACGGATTGTGGTGAAAGTGCTTGTAGGGGTCCATGTAGGAAGGGTTGGCGGGATCGGCATCCGTTAACACTTCGTCATCAGCGCCGAGCCCGATTGGCAGCCCGCTGAACTTCGGGATGGTCGATCGTCCGTCGACATTGGTTACACGTCCCAGTGCGAGCACGGAATCGCCATGCGGGATAGTGCCGAGCCGCGCGATGACAAGGTCGTCGTTGACCTTGTTGGCCATATTGAGGAAGAGGCCGGGCTCATGGTGGATCGGCTTTGGAATCGTCCGTGTCAGGGTCGTGACCGGGAAATCATCGACGGCGATCTGGCTGATGAGTTGTTCATAGTCGAGAGCGACGATCGTTTGATCGCCGGTAGCCGGATCGGGCCTGGTGCCCAGGCCTCGGTTGGGAACGCCTTTGTCCGCGACCGTGACGGTCAGGGTTTCTTCGAACTGATTCATCAACAGGCGATAGCCGCTTGGTGATCCACTGAAGGGCAGGGCAATCATATTCCATCCCCTGCGCTCGAGCGGAGCTTCATTGCTCCAGACACCCGGAAGATTGATGAAGGGGCCGAGCAATGGATCGCCGGCGATGGCTTGTGTAATGCGGCGAGGATTCTGCTGTAGCTGGTCTGCGCGTGGTGTATTCAGCATGCTACTCCTCCACGATTTTCTTCGCGCATAATCGCGCAGGTGGAGTGTAGCAAATTAATATTTATATTAAAGTGTAGTTATAATATTTCTAATCTTAAACGTGTATCGGCCGGGATGTTATTTGGATGTGTGAGAAGACGTTTTGTCCGCAATGAGGATGATCAACGGGTTAGCTATTCGTTAACCATAACAACCTTAGCCTGCGACATCTTCTTGACGCGTTAAGGACACATTCATGACGATCTCGCGCCGGGGCTTTCTGATCGCTCTGCCCCTATTTGTCGCCGGTTGCTCTTCGACCACTCTGAATAGCCAGACGAATTATGCCGCACTTCCGGATGAGAAATTTCCGTTGAGGCAGGTGCCGATCGATCAGATCAAGCCGGAGCTGCGCCGCACCGAAGTCACCTATGAAGGCGGCTATGCGCCGGGCGCTGTCGTCGTCGATACGCCGGCACGGCGCGCCTATTATATCCTCGGTGATGGCAGGGCGATGCGCTATGGCGTCGGTGTCGGCCGCGAAGGTCTGGCCTTTGCCGGTAATGCCTATGTCGGTCGCAAGGCGGAGTGGCCGAGCTGGACGCCGACGGAAAACATGCAGCGCCGCGAGGAGCGCTATCGCAAGCTTGCCGGCGGCATGCCGGGCGGCCCGAACAATCCGCTGGGCGCGCGCGCCATGTATCTCTATCGCGGCGGCAACGATACGCATTTTCGCATCCACGGCACCAACCAGCCGCAATCGATCGGCCTCGCCATGTCGAGCGGCTGCATCCGCATGATGAACCACGACGTGATCGACCTCTACAGCCGCGTCGAAGTCGGCGCCAGGGTCGTCGTCATCCAGGCGACAGCCTGAACCAGAAGCCCGAATTATAGGCATGCAAAAGCCGCCGCAGCGGATCGCTATCGGCGGCTTTTGTTTTTGGCGAATGTTCAGCGGCGCTTGGCGGCAATGCCGGTCGAGAGCGCCACGCCGATGCCGGTGATCACGGCCGCGCTGATTTCGGCAAGACCCATCTGCTCGCCCAGCAGGAAGCCCCCGCCGAGTGTCGCAAGCACCGGCGTCAGCGCGGTGAAAGCCGCAGCCTGCGTTCCGCCGAGGGTGCGCACCGCCGTGCCGTAGGCGACCATGGCAACGAGGCCGGAAAGAATGCCCTGGCTCAGAACCTGCAGGCCGATTTCCGGAAGTGGGGCCTGCGGCAGCGAGATGCCGAAGACCAGCGCAAGGGCGGCCATGATCAGGAAGGACCAGATGGCGATCAGCGCGCTGGCCTGGATGGCGGTCAGACCCGAGCGGCGGAAGGCATGCGTATAGCTTGCCCAGAGAACGGCGCCTGATGGCAGCAGCACGAAGCTCGTCCAGGGCAGGGAAGCATCGGCAAGGCTGCGCACGAGCAGGATCAGCACACCGGCGACGATCGCCACCAGCCCGGCAATGCGTGTGGCATCCGGCCGTTCGCCGAAGAGCAGAATGCCGATCAAGGCGGTGGCGAGCGGCATGGAGCCGCCGAGCAGGATACCCGACGAGGCCGCCGGTGTGGAGTGAATGGCAAGCGTAGTCACCAGGAAGAAGATCGCACCGCAGCCGGCGACCATGATTGCCAGCAGATGAAGCGGAAGGCCCTTTGGCAAGAGCCCGGTGCGTAGCCAGACCGGTGAGAGAACGAGCGCCGGAATGCCGAAGCGGATGAGGCCGATATCGATCGAACCGAGCGGCGTTGCAGCGCTGTGGCGGGTCGCGAGAAACCATGTCGACCAGATCAGCACGGTCACGGTGCCGGCGGCATAACCCAAGCCTTGCGAAGGCGATTTCTCGTTTGAAAATGCGATCGTGCTCATCGTCCTGTCCTTTCCTCCGTCCGGATGTCATCCGGTTGACAGGAAGATTAGCGCCAGAGGCCGAGGCATGTCCTTGCTATCTGTGGCTCAAAAAACGTGCTATGCGCAATAATCTGCCAATTTATGCCGATGGATTTCACAAACATGCCAAATCTTGATAAATTCGATATCGCCATCCTGAAGTGCCTGCAGGAGGATGCGCGCGCCACCAATGTCGAGATCGCCGAGAAGGTGAACCTCTCGCCATCACCCTGCCTGCGCCGCATCCGAAACCTTGAAAAGATGGGCGTCATCCGCCGCTACACGGCCGATATCGACCGCAAGGAGGTCGGCCTTGGCCTCACCATCTTCGTCGAATTCAAGGTCGCCCATCACAGCCGGGAAAATTCCGAGGCCCAGCAGGCGGCACTGCTCGCCATCCCCGAAATCGTCTCCTGTTTCCTGATCTCGGGCACGGCCGATTTCCTCGCCGAAGTCGTGGTCGAAGACCTCTCGGCCTATGAGCGGCTGTTGACGGAGACACTGCTGACCCTGCCGAATGTCACCGATATCCGCTCGAATTTCGCCATCCGCAGCATCAAGACGCATGGACCACTGAAGCTGCCCGAGCGCAATTGACGCACACCTCAACAAGGCATCCCAATAAGGTGATTGTTTTTGTAAACTTTACTTGAAAAATTCACTTCACTTCTGTAGCGGGTGTCTCATCCGGTGTGAGGGCCGGTGATCATTTCAGTATGAGGACATTTGCCGTGAGCGTTTTTGATATTCCGCTGTCGCGCCGCCAGTTCGGCCTGTTGCTCTCGGCCTGTGCCGCCGCTGCCGTACCGGGCATTGCCCTTGCCGATGATGACAAGCGCACGATCAAACACGAGCTCGGCACCACCGAAATCTCCGGCAAGCCGCAGCGTGTCGTCGCCCTCGAATTCTCCTTCGTGCAGGCGCTGAATGCAGTCGATGTCGTGCCGGTTGGCATTACCGACGACAACCAGCCGAAGCGTATCGAACAGCTTCTCGGCAAGAAGATCGACTACAGCTCGGTCGGCACGCGGCTGGAGCCCAATCTTGAGCTCGTCGCCGCCCTGACGCCCGATCTCATCATTGCCGATGAACTCCGCCATTCGGCGATCTACGAACAATTGAGTGCCATTGCGCCGACCATCGTGCTGAACAGCTGGGAAGGCAGCTACGAGACTATCAAATCTTCGGTCATAACCATCGCCGATGCCCTGGGCGAAAAGGCGAAGGGTGAACAGGCGCTCGCCGCCCATGAGGCCGTCATCGCCGGACTGGTCGCAAAGATCCCGGCCGGCGAAAAGCGCCGCTTCCTGCTCGCCGTCGCCAATCCGGATTCCATGAGCCTGCATAGCTCCTCCTCCTTCACCGGTTCCGTCTTCAAGGCCATGGGCCTGACGCCGGCGATCGATTCCAGCGATGCCGTAGAAAGCGGGGCGGGGATCGAGCGTCTCGTCGCCATCAATCCGGACGTATTTTTGGTTGCGACCGATACCGGCGCCACCGTGTTCGACCAGTGGAAGAGCAACACCGCCTTCAACAACATTGCGGCGGTGAAAACCGGCATGGTCTTTCAGGTCGACCGCAACCAGTTTTCCCGTTTCCGCGGATTGACGACGGCAGAGATGATCGCTCGCGAAATCCTCGCCAAGGTCTATCAGGCCGGATAAGCGCCAATGACGACAAAAGGCGGTGCAGCCATGCGGCATGAAACCGGCAGCCCCGTGCTGCTGGCACTCTGCCTGTTGCTGGCGCTCGCCATGGTTATTCTCGCCGGCATTTCCTTCGGCGTCTCCGAATTGCCGGTCGCCCGCGCGCTTCATCTGCTGTTTGCACCCGACGGCTCGCCGGATAGCGCGCTGGTCTGGGATGTGCGCCTGCCGCGGGCAATGCTCGCCATGCTGGTCGGCGCCAATCTCGCCGTTGCCGGCGTGCTGATCCAGACGCTGACCCGCAATTCGCTCGCTTCGCCACAGACCTTCGGCATCAATGCCGGGGCCTCACTGGTCATCGTCATCTCTCTCATCGCCATGCCCGGCCTGAGTGCCGGCGGCACGGTCTGGCCGGCCTTCATTGGTGCTGCCGCCGTAGGTCTCGCCATGTGGGCACTGTCGGTATCGGGCGCCATGAACGAGATGAAGCTGGCCCTTGCTGGCATCTCCATCCAGCTCGTGCTTGCCGCCCTCGTGCAGGCGATCCTCATTGCCAACAATGCCGGTCAGGATATCGTCTATTGGCTCGCCGGCTCCATCAATGGCGCGCAATGGAGCAAGGTCTGGATCATACTGCCCTTCACGCTTCTCGGCGGGGGGATCGCCTTCATCGCCGGTCGTCATTTCGGGGTGCTGGCGCTCGATGAGACCACCGGTGTTTCGCTTGGCCAGAATGCCCGGCGTGTCGGCGGCCTTGCTGCAATGCTGATCGTCATTCTCGCCGGCTCCGCCGTCGCCGTCAGCGGCCCGATTGGCTTCATCGGCCTGCTGGTGCCACATATCGTGCGGCGTCTCGCCGGCAACGACCAGCTGACAGTGATTGTGCTGAGCGCCGTCACCGGTCCCTTGCTGCTCACTGCCGCCGATCTCTTGGGCCGCGTCGCCGCTTTTCCGGCCGAAACCCCTGTCGGTATCGTGACGGCCCTGATCGGCGCGCCGGCTTTCGTCGCCATCCTCTGGCGGCAGAGGGCAAAATGACCAGTGCGGCCTTGCCATCGAAGAGCCTGCGTGCGGCAAGCGTCTGCCTCGTCGTCGCTGTTCTCATCCTCATCATTGCCGTGCTCGGCATGACGATCGGCGCCGTCACGCTCTCGGTCGGCCAGGTGCTGGATGGTATCGCCGGCGGCAAGAGCGCCTTCATCGTCATGCAGTACCGCGCCCCGCGCGTCATCGTTTCCATCCTCGCCGGGGCCTCGCTCGGCATTGCCGGCACCTTCCTGCAAGGTGCGCTGCGCAATCCGCTGGCCTCACCCGATGTGGTCGGCATCACCAAATGGGCCGGCCTCGGCGCCTTTCTCGCCGGTCTCTTCACCCCGCCGGCCTGGGCCGTCTGGGCCATTCCATCAGGTGTCATCGCTGGCGCGGTTGCCGGCGCTTTGGTGCTGCTCGCGATCGGCTGCAGCTTCGGTGGCGGCATAGCGGCATTGGCGCTCGTCGGCGTCGCGCTCGGCATGCTGGCCCAGGCGTTGATGCAATATGTCATGGTGCTCGTCCCGACCCGCGCCGACCAGTCGATGGTCTGGCTTGCAGGCAGCGTCTATGGCTCGACGATGACCGATGTGGTCGCTCTCTCGCTCTGGCTCATCGCCTGCCTGCCTTTCGTGCTGATCGCCACCATCCGGCTTGATGCCGGCGGTTTCGGCGACGATACGTTGACGAGCCTGGGTATCTCGCCCGGTCTCCTGCGCGGCGGCCTCATCGTCGTCTCGGTGCTGCTCTGCGCCGGCAGTGTCGCCGCCGTCGGCAGCATGGGCTTCCTCGGCCTGTTGTCACCGCATGCCGCCCGGCTGCTCGTCGGCCCGCGCGCCCGCCACATGGTGCCAGTAAGCGCCCTGATCGGCGCCCTGACGCTTTCCGCTGCCGATCTGATCGGCCGGCTGGTGGCCTTGCCGAACGAGATCCCGGCCGGCATCGTCGCTGCCGTGATCGGCGGTCCCTATCTCATTTTCCTGCTAATCAAGGAGGCAGGCCGCCCATGACTGATGCAGGTATGATTGATGTCGCCCATTCGCGCCTCTCCGTCAAGGATCTGACGCTCGGCTATGCCGCGATCAAGGTTCTCGACCATGTCGATGTCACGATCCCCGACGGTAGGATCACTGCCCTGATCGGCGCCAACGGCTCCGGCAAATCGACGCTGCTGCGCGCGCTCGGTCGCATCATCCAGCCGCTCGGCGGCACCGTGACGCTGGACGGCAAGGCGATCGCTTCCATGCCCGGCAAGACGATTGCGCAGACGCTGGCGCTCTTACCGCAAAGCCCTGTTTCACCCGATGGTCTCACCGTGCGCCAGCTCTGCCGCTTCGGCCGCCATCCGCACAAGGGCATGCTGTCGCGCACGACGCGCCATGACGAGCAGATCGTCGAGGCATCGCTGGCCGCGACTGGCCTGACCGATCTCGCCGAGCGCCCGCTCGACCGCCTCTCCGGCGGCCAGCGCCAGCGCGCCTGGATCGCCATGGCGCTAGCGCAGGAAACGCCGATCCTGCTGCTGGACGAGCCGACGACCTATCTCGACATCGCCCATCAGCTGGAAGTTCTGGAACTGTTGAAGGAATTGAACGAGAAGAGTGGACGCACCATCGTCATGGTCGTCCACGATCTCAATCATGCCGCCCAATATGCCGACCACATCATCGCGGTCGCCGATGGCGGCATTCACGCGGCAGGCAGCCCTGCCGATCTTCTGAAGCCGGAGCTCATTCGCGCAGTCTTCGGCATCGACGCCGTCGTGATATCCCATCCCGTTGATGGGACACCACTCTGCCTCCCCTTCGTCGAACGTTAGAGCCATTCCAACAAAAATGTGCAGCGATTTTGCGTTGAGGTGATGGGATGGAGCTGTTCTTGCGCAGAGCCAGCCAGATCATTGGTAGGGTGCATAGGATGCATAACTTGCATAGGATTTTCCATACGCCGTGTGGGAAATGTCAGATGGTGACATGACAGGTGTGTATCTGACATTTCCTATAGAGCAGTGGAAAACTGCCTATGCATCTTATGCATCCTATGCAGGCACTGAGGGCCTCGTCCGGAATTGCATCAGAACAAAGCTCTGGATGCGGATGATTTCAGGCCGACCGGCCTGAAATCTGAAGCAGGATCTACAGCAGCGTGCCGCTGAGGATCAGCAGCGCCACCGAGAAATAGATGACGAGCCCGGTCACATCGACCAGCGTGGCGACGAACGGAGCCGATGCCGTTGCCGGATCGAGCCGCAGCTTCTGCAAGATGAACGGCAGCATCGAACCCGATATGGAGCCGAAGGTGACGATACCGACCAATGCGGCAAAGACCGTCAGGCCGACCAGCTGCCAGTGCGGGCCGTAATCATAGAGCCCGGCCGTCTGCCAGAAGATCACGCGCAGCAGGCCGAGAAGCCCGAGAATGGCGCCGAGCACGATGCCTGTCGGCAGTTCGCGCAGCAGCACCCGCCACCAGTCCGTCAGCTTCAACTCGCCGACGGCAAGCGCCCGGATGATGAGCGAGGTCGCCTGCGAACCGGAGTTACCGCCGGAGCTCATGATCAGCGGAATGAAGAGCGTCAGCACGACGGCCTTTTCCAGCTCGCCTTCGAAATGCTGCATGGCGCTTGCCGTCAGCATTTCACCGAGGAAGAGGGCACAGAGCCAGCCCGCACGCTTGCGGATCATGCCGCCGAAGCTGATCTTCATATAGGGCTTGCCGAGCGCTTCCATACCGCCGAATTTCTGCGCGGCCTCGGTCGTATCAGCGATCATCGTGTCGATGACGTCATCGACCGTTACGATGCCGAGCACCATGCCATGGTCGTCGACGACGGGCAGTGCCAGGAGGTCGTGCTTGCGGATCAGCCGCGCGACATCTTCCTGCTTCATCAGCGCATTGGCCGAAACCGGCGTGCCCTTCTGGGCAACAGAAAGGATCGAGGCATCGGGCTCGCCGGTGATGAGGCGGCGCAGCGTGACCACATGCAGCAGCGCGCCGGAATTATGATCCAGCACATAGATCGCATAGACGGTTTCGCGCGAGCGTTCGACCTGCCGGACATGGTCCAGCGTCTGAGCGATCGTCCAGTCATCGGGCACGCTGACGAATTCCGTCGTCATGATGCTGCCGGCCGTGCGCGGCGGATAGCCCATCAGGTGCTGGATGGCGATGCGGACGGGTTCTTCCAGGCTGGAGAACAGGCGTACGCGGTCATCGATGTCGAGTTCCAGCAGGACGTCGGCGACGCGGTCGTTCGACATGCCGTGCAGCAGCCGGGCCGAATCCGCACTGTCCATCAGCGCCAGAATGGCCGGTGCGTTGCGCAGCTCCGGACGGTCGAGAATGTTGACGGCATATTCCTGCGGCATCCGCGAGAGGATGCGGCCGGCTTCAGCCGGGGCAAGCCCGTTCAGCGATTCCACGCGCTCGGCGATGGACGCAACACGGCTGTTATTCATGAACGCACGGGCGGCATAGCCGGCCCGCAGAGGGAAGCGATTGATATTCATTGGCTCGCCTTTCCGTCGATCCGCCGTAGCGTCCGATCGGGCGAGCCCGGAGCAACCAGGTCAGCGCACGAAGGCCGCGTACGGCAAAGGCAATCGACTGCTACTGTCGCTTGGCATCGTGATGATGGCTCCGTTGATATCCGTGCACGACGTACGTCATCCACGTGTCACACTAGGTGGTCTCGAATGCGGAAAAAGTCAAGCTACTTAAATGCTTAACGCCAGAATGCCGCACCCTCGGCGCGGCATTATAGGTCAGCATCCTTTACGCAATATTTCGAGCGTCGGAAAAGGCGGATTTTCGACCTCGAAAACCTCAGAACCCGGCGAGGACGACCTTGCCCTTCATCTTGCCGCTTTCGACCATGGCATGCGCCTTTTTCAGGTTCGTGGCGTTGATCGCGCCGACGGTTTCCGACAGCGTCGTGCGGATCTTACCGGCGTCGACGAGCTCGGAAATCTTGTTCAGAATCTTGTGCTGCTCGATCATGTCGGGCGTGCCGAAGAGCGGACGGGTAAACATCAGCTCCCAGTGGACCGAAGCGGCCTTGCGCTTGAAGGGAACGATATCGAAGGTCTTGGGATCGTCGATCAGTGCGAAGCGGCCTTGCGGCGCGAGCGCTTCGACGATATCGGCGACATGCTTGTCCGTATTCGTCGTCGAGAAGATGAAGCCCGGCGCTCCGATGCCAAGTGCTGCGACCTGCGGCGCGATCGGCTGCGAATGATCGACGATGTGATGGGCACCAAGCTCCTTCACCCAGATCTGCGTTTCCGGACGCGAGGCTGTGGCGATAACGGTGAGGTCCGTCAGCGCGCGGGCGACCTGGATAGCGATCGAGCCGACACCGCCCGCACCACCGATGATGAGCACGGCAGGGGCAGCACCTGGGACCGGATCGGTGACGCGCAGGCGGTCGAACAAGGCTTCGTAAGCGGTGATGGATGTCAGCGGCAGGGCGGCCGCTGCGGCGAAGTCGAGAGTCTTCGGTTTCCTGCCGACGATGCGTTCGTCGACGAGCTGGAACTCGGCATTCGAGCCGGGGCGATTGATGACACCGGAATAGAAGACCTCATCGCCTGGCGTAAACAGCGTCACATCGGAACCGACGGCCTTGACGATGCCGGCGGCATCGAAGCCGAGCACCTTTAGCTCATCGGCGGGCGGCGCCATGTTGGCGCGCACCTTCACATCGACGGGGTTGACGGAGACGGCCTTGATCTCGACGAGCAGGTCATGGCCCTTGGCCTCGGGCGTCGGTAGTTCGACATCGATCAGCGAGGTTTCGGCGGCGATGGGCTGTGGGGTCTTGTAAGCGACGGCGCGCATCTTGGTAACTCCTGTGTCTGTTGTACGAGAGCTAGATGCGACCTATGTTCCGGCAACGCAAGAATGCACAAATTCTGTACGTAGTACCAAAAAGGATACTGTAAATGTCACGCCCGCGCGCCAAACTGGTCGAGAATTTCCCCGGGTGCCCGGTGGAGGCGACGCTGACCTATCTCGATGGAAAGTGGAAGGGCGTGATCCTTTTCCACCTGATGGACAGGACTTTGCGCTTCAACGAGCTGAGGCGTAACCTGCCGGCGATAACCCAGCGCATGCTGACGAAGCAGCTGCGCGAGCTGGAAGAGTCCGGTCTGATCTCACGAACAGTTTACCCGGTCGTGCCGCCGCGCGTCGAATATGCGCTGACGCCCCTCGGCTCCACGCTGAAGCCGGTCATCCGGGCTCTCGCTGCCTGGGGTGATGAATTCGTCTTCTGCAGCCCCGAGGGACGGGAGCTGCGTATCGCAAAGGCGCTAAGCGCTCCGGCTGCGGAGCTCCAAGCGTAGCGACGCCGCAAAGACGAAGAGGCCGAGGAAGGACAGGACGGCGCCGACATAGCCGGTCGCCGCAAAGCCATAGCCGCCGGCAATGACGAGACCGCCGAGCCATGCGCCGAGTGCGTTGGCGATGTTGAAAGCCGAGTGATTGGAAGCGGCCGCCAGCGTCTGCGCATCGGCAGCAACATCCATCAGGCGCGTCTGAAGCGCTGGGCCTGCCGCAAAACCGCAGCCGACGAGGAAGACGCAGAGCCCGAGCATGTAGGGGTTCGAAGCGGTCAGCGAGAACATCGTCAGCACGACGATATTATAGACCAGCGAACCACCGATCGTGCCGAGCAGCGACTTGTCCGCCAGCCACGAGCCGATGACATTGCCGGCATTCATGCCGACGCCGAACAGCACGAGCATAAGCGCAACGGCCGTTTCCGGCAGCATGGCCACCTGCGTCGTCGTCGAGGCGATATAGCTGAACATGGCAAACATGCCGCCATAACCGACAGCGGCGATGGCGAGCGTCAGCAGGATTTGCGGACGACGGAAGGCGCTGAGTTCGCGCAGGGCACTGGCCCCTTCGGCGACCTTGTCGTGCGGAACGTAGAACCAGATGAGGGCGACCGTCACAAGACCGATGATGCCGACGGTGAGGAAGGCCACCTGCCAGTCGAGCGCCTGGCCGAAAAAGGTCGTCAGCGGCGTGCCGAGCAGGGTTGCGACCGTCAGGCCGAGCATGACGCGGCCGACGGCCCGTGCGCGGCGATGCACCGGCACCATGGAGGCGGCGACGAGCGCTGCGACGCCGAAATAGGCGCCGTGCGGCAAGCCGGTAATGAAGCGCAGCACCGCGAAGCTCTCGAATGTCGGTGCGACGGCGCTCAGGATGTTGCCGACGGCAAAGAGCAGCATGAGGCAGAGCAGCAGCGTGCGCCGCGCCATCTTGGCGGCAAGCACGGCAATGACAGGTGCGCCGATAACGACGCCGAGCGCATAGGCGCTGATCACATAACCTGCCTGCGGGGTCGTGACCGAGAAAGTATCGGCCACATTCGGCAGTAGGCCCATGATCGCGAATTCACCGGTGCCGATGCCGAAGCCGCCGGCGGCGAGTGCAAGTTGGACCAGGGCAACGGTCATGGCCGAGGGAAGCGCTGCCTCCGGCCCGGAATCGACAGAATCATCGATGGAATCGTTGACGGCAACCTGGCTCACGGGCGGTCCTCGGAGGATCTAAGCTTGGCGACGGCCGCTGGCGGGACGCGCAGGGCCGGTCATTTGCAATTGGTGGGCAGAAATGGCGGGGGGCGGAGATATGATCTCCAATATCCCATCTATTGAACGGGAAACCGGAAGCGTCGAGTGCTTTTTTTGCAGTGCAGCGTCCTGCTATCTGCATACGTCCATTGCAATATTTGCGTTTCGGCGATGTGACCCGGAAAACCATCCGGCTTGAAATCGCAGGTGCATCAACCATTTCTTGAGGGCATGGATAGCGGGATAGGAACAGGCACCTCATGAAGCTCGTCGGTTTTTTCAATCGCGACGGCGGTACCTTCAGAACGACGGACATGCAGGCTTATGAGAAACGCGCGGAAGAAGTCTTCCGCGAAGCCGGCCATGATTTCGAAGCGATCGTCTTCTCCGGCAACGAGATCGTTCCCGCCATGGAACGGGCCGCACGGCGCGACGACATCGACGGCATCGTCGCCGGCGGCGGCGACGGCACCATTTCGGCGGCCGCATCGATTGCCTGGAAGAACGGCGTGGCGCTCGGCGTCGTGCCGGCCGGCACCATGAACCTCTTTGCCCGCTCCCTGAAAGTGCCGCTCGATATCTGGCAGGCGCTCGATGTGCTGGCTTTCGGCGAAGTCGACAATATCGATATTGCCAGCGCCAACGGAAGGCCGTTCATCCACCAGTTCTCCGCCGGCCTGCATGCGCGCATGGTGCGCTACCGCAATTCCTACAGCTACCGCTCCCGCCTCGGAAAGATGGGCGCCAGCACTCGCGCTGCCTTCGGCGTCGTCTTCAATCCGCCGGAATTCGAGGTCGAGTTCGAGGCGGCTGGCATGAAGGAGACCCGACGCGTCTCGGCGATATCAGTCTCCAACAACCCCTTCGGCGAAAACGCGCTGCTCTATGCCGACAATCTGCGCAGCGGCGAACTCGGCTTCTACACGGCAAAACCGCTGAAACCGCTCGGCGTCGCACGGTTGGCGATCGACATGCTGCGCGGCAGATTCCGGGAAAACGATGCGGTCATGGTCCTGCATCCGGCCGAGGTGCATCTGCACTTCCCGAAGTTGCGCGCCAAGGCGAACTGCGTGATGGATGGCGAGCTTCTGCCGCTGGAGCGCGATGTCACCGTCAAGCTGCATCCGGGCGAATTGAAGGTGCTGGTCAAGCAGGGATTGGCCGCGCAGGAAGGCGAGAGGGAGCGGCGCGAACCGGCCGCGTGATTTTCAGAACGAAGCGGAGCGTCTGGCCCTGAAAGGAATGAGAGCGCTTTCGACGATATCCCGGTCCGCCTCGTCGCCGAAAACACAGGTGCGATTGCGCCCCTTCTTCTTGGCGCAGTACAGCGCTTCGTCGGCTGATGCGATGAGCTGTCGCCAGCCTTCAGCACCACAGGCGCCGGAGGCGACGCCGATGCTGACAGTGATCGAGAGAGCGACGCCGGTTTCCGCGTCACGGATGACATGCGCCTGAATGCGGCTGCGAAGTTCTTCGGCAAAATCCAAGGTGTTCGAAAGATCGGATGTGGAAACGAGAACGGCGAATTCCTCGCCCCCATAGCGCGCGACGATGTCCGTCGGACGCATCGCGCCCTGCAGCAGGGTGGCGATTTCGATGAGCACGGCGTCGCCCGTCAGATGGCCATAGGTGTCGTTCACCGTCTTGAAGTGATCGATATCGATCAGCATCAGGCAGACATCTTCCTCGCGCTCCGAAGGGGCATTGCCGAAGCCTTCCAGCGCCCGGCGGTTCCAGACACCGGTCAGCCCGTCCTTTTCGGCCTGCATCTTCAGGCGGGCCTCATATTCGGCCCGTTCGTCCAGCTTGCCGCGCAGCAATTCCAGCGCCTCGAACAGGCTGCGCATCTCCGGCGCCTTGGAGATCGTCTCCAGGTCGGTCGCGGGACTGCCGTCTGCGAGCGCGATGATCTGGCGTCGTGCCGTCAGCAGCGGACCGAGCATGTGCAGGCGGATGGAGCGGAAGAGCGTAAACAGCACCGCAAGAGCGGAGGCCGTGATCACAGCGATGACCGCCAGGCGATAGGAAGCGGCGTAGTGCTGGGTCCGGTAGCGCTTCACCACATCGTCGAGAAAGACCGTACGCAGCCGCTCCAGCGGCTGCAGCGTCGGAACATAGTCGCGTGTCAGGTCAACTGCGGAAACCGAATAGTCCCCCGAGATCTTGCCTTGCTCGATCAATATCTTGACGAGTTCGAGGCCAGACCCGAAAAAGATCGTATCGACATCCTTCATGAGCTGCGCAGAGAGCGCCTCGCGATCGCTGACGATCGTCTGGCCCTGCATCAGCGCACGCAGTTCCAGAAGCCGGCCAATGGTGCGGTTCGCGTCGGTGATATGGCTGTCGCGTAAAGGCTGGCGGGTGGCAATCGGACCCATGATCTGCGAGGCGGCCCGGCCCCCATATTCGCGCATGTCGCTGATCATCCGCCCCGTCAGGAATGGCGCGGTCAGTTCCGACCGGCGGGTGGTGAAAGCGGCTATGTGCCAGTCGACGACATGCTGGAATGTTTCGATCACCTCGATCATTTCGCCGATCGCGTTTTGCACATCGCCGGGCTCGCGGTCGGCGAGCGGTGTTGCGGCAACGCGGTCGACGGCTTGGCGAGCCCTGCGAAGCTGCGCCCTTGTCTCAGAGAGCGCCCCCTGGAGATCGGGAAGCGAGGAGGATAGATCGACTTCGGGCGGCTCATCGAGCGCCTCGAGCGAGAGATCGCTGATGCGCCGGAAGACCTTTAAACGCTCTGTTGCGGGCGCGCTGCTATTTGGCTCTATCGCCATGATGTCGTTGGCCGGTCCGCGCTCCGCCGACATGCGGCTCGCCGCTTCCAGAACCTGGCGGAAGCGCTCTACAGCCAGCAGATTGTCGTGGGTCGAGCGGTAGCTTTCATAAGTCGGAATGAGAGCGCTGGCTGTCAGAATGAGGGTCAGAAACGCCACGATGACGGTTGCAAAGAGCAGCTTTCCCTCAAGAGTGATGCGGTTCATCAAACCGGATCCCTTTCAACTCGTCATCCAATCCGGCCCCGTTGCCGGTTTACTGAATATGCTGATACCGGGCATATATTACCGATTTCGAGTATAGGTCATCGATAATGCCAACAGGGTTAAGAAAAGCATCTAGGTGTAAGTTATGTGACGGGCGCTATTAACTACAGGCGCGCAAGATAAGTACGATAGTCGAAATCCGACACGGTGCGCAGGTACGCTATTGCTTCCTTGTACTTCGTATCGCCATACAACTTTCGATACTTGTCGCCAAAGATATTGGCGATGAAGGCCGACTGCCGGAAGGCCTCGACCGCCGTCAGGAAATCATGCGTCAGACGCTTCGCGCCCGGTGGCGTATAGGCGGGCGTCGTTTCCTCGCCGGGATCGAGATCTCCGTCGAGGCCGAGCAGCATGCCGCCGAGGATCGTCGCCAGCAGCAGATAGGGATTGGCATCCGCACCCGCCACGCGGTGCTCGATGCGCGCCGCCGGCCCGTTGCTATCAGGAATGCGGATTGCCGTGCCGCGATGCCCGCTACCCCAGGTCAGATCGGTCGGCGCAAACGAGCCCGGCTGGAAGCGGCGATAGGAATTGGCAAAGGGGGCGAAGACGAGCTGCGCCTCCTGCATGGTCTGCAGCATGCCTGCCGTCACCGATTTCAGAAGTGTCGGCTCGCTGCCCTTGGCATCGAGGATATTGTTGCCATCCCTGTCGATGATGCTGGCATGCACATGCAGACCCGATCCCGCCTGGTCCGAATAGGGCTTGGCCATGCAGGTCGATTTCAGCCCGTGCTTGCGCGCCGCCTGTTCGGCAACGCGTTTCAGGTAGAGGCAGTCGTCGGCCGCAGCCAGCGCATCGGGCCGGTGCAGCAGGTTGACCTCGAACTGGCCGGGCCCGAATTCCGCCGTCGTTGCCTCCGCCGGCAGGTTCATCGCCTTGGCGTAGGCGCGCAGCGTCTGCAGGTAGTCGTCGAGTGCATCGACGGCGCTCATGTCGTAGAGCTGGAAGCCGTTCGGATTGCCGCGATAGGTGAGGCTTGCAGGCGGGGAGGGAATGCCCGTCTCGCGCCAGTTCTCCTCAACCACATAAAATTCCAGCTCGGTCGCGACGACGGGCGTCAGCCAGCGTTCGGCATAGCGTTCAAGCACGGAAGCGAGAATGCTGCGCGGATCCATGAAGCTGCGGCTGCCGTCGAATTCATGCATCATGGCAAGCACCTGCATCGATCCCTCGGGCGCCCAGGGCATCGGCGTCAGGCTGCGCTTGTCGGGAATGACATTGCCGTCGGGGTCGCCGATTGTCAGCGACAGGCCGGTGATGTCGTCATTGTCATCGCCCCAGATATCGAGCGACTGCGTGGAGGTCGGCAGGCGGATGTCGCCAGCCCAGACTTTCTTTTCGGCCGAAAGCGGCAGTTGCTTGCCGCGCAGATCGCCATTCATGCCGACAACCAGGATCTCGAAACGCGGATCGCCCTCTCCAGCCTCTTTGCCCTTGCTCGCCATGACCTTGAAAATCCTCTCGCAGAAGGCCAAGGTCGTAAACTATCACCGAAAGCCTTTCAATCCGAAGGTCTAATCATGTCCGATACTTATCCGTTGTCGAACCTTGCCGCGATCGATGCCGCCCATCATCTGCATCCCTTCTCCGACATGAAGAAACTGAATGCCGACGGCACGCGCATCATCCAGCGCGGCGAGGGCGTGCATATCTTCGATAACAACGGCAAAAAATATCTCGATGGCTTCGCCGGCCTCTGGTGCGTCAATATCGGCTATGGCCGCAAGGAAATCGCCGATGCTGTTGTAAAGCAGATGAACGAGCTTCCCTATTACAACACCTTCTTCGGCACGACCTCGCCGCCGACGACCCTGCTGGCACAGAAGGTGACGTCCAAGGCCGGGCTGCGCTTCAACCATGTCTTCTTCACCGGCTCAGGCTCGGAGGCGAACGACACTTGGTTCCGCATGGCCCGCGTCTATTGGGCGGCGGTCGGCCAGCCGTCGAAGAAGACGGTCATCGCCCGGCGCAATGGCTATCACGGCTCGACGGTCGCTGGCGCCAGCCTCGGCGGCATGAAATACATGCATGAACAGGGCGATCTGCCGATCCCGGGCATCGTCCATATCGGCCAGCCCTATTGGTATGGGGAGGGTGGCGATCTCACGCCGGCCGAATTCGGGCTGAAGGTTGCCCGAGAGTTGGAAGCCAAGATCGATGAGCTCGGCGAGGAGAACGTCGCCGCCTTCGTCGCCGAGCCGATCCAAGGGGCCGCCGGCGTCATCATCCCGCCGGAGACCTACTGGCCGGAGATCGACCGCATCTGCAAGGCGCGCAACATCCTGCTCGTCACCGACGAGGTCATTTGCGGCTTCGGTCGCCTCGGTGAATGGTTCGGCCATCAATATTTCGGCGTCGAGCCGGATTTTGCACCGATCGCCAAGGGGCTGTCATCAGGCTATCTGCCGATCGGCGGCGTGCTCGTCAGCGATCGCATCGCCGACGTTCTGATCAACGAGGTCGGCGATTTCAACCACGGCTTCACCTATTCCGGCCACCCGGTCTGCGCTGCCGCAGCCCTCGAAAACCTGCGCATCATTGAGGAGGAGAAACTGGTCGAGCGCGTGCGCGACGACATCGGCCCCTATTTCGCAAAGAGGTGGGGAGCCCTTGCCGAACATGATTTCGTAGGACAAGCGGAAAGCGTCGGCCTGATGGGCGGCCTGCAGCTTGCCGCCGACAAGAAAACCCGCACCCGTTTCGAAAAGCCGGACCCGATCGGCTCGGCGGTGCGCAATCACGCGCTCGCAAACGGCCTCGTGCTGCGCGCCACCGGAGACCGCATGCTGGCCTCGCCACCGCTCGTCATCAGCCATGAAGAGGTCGATGAGATGGCACGCATCACCAAGATTGCGTTGGATGCTGCCTGGAAGGAGTTACGCGCTTAGGGATAGGCGACGGCATAAGCGAATTGATAGGTGTCACCCGGCTGGCCATAGATATAAGGCAGGGCAACGATATGCGTCTCCGGCTGCTTCAAGCCGTTTTGCGCAATGACATCCTTGAAATAGTATTCCGGCCAGGCCGGCGGCGTTCTGCCCTTGTCGTCGCGCCAGACGAAGACGACGGGATGTTTCGCATCCAGCTGGAACTTCGGCTTGAAGTCCGGATAGAAATAGGACTGCACCGGGGTGTCGGGCATCAGCAGCCGCATATTGCCGTCGAGATGCGGGTCGTAACCGACGATCAACCCCGGCTCGCCGCCGATATCCTTGCGGATCGTCTCGGCGAAGCTGGCATAGGGGATGTTCAGCCGCTGATACTTGCCGAGGAGCGGGCCGTAATAGGCGCGCATGGCGAGTACAGCCAACACGACGCCCATGATCACGCCACCAACAGCAAGCGATTTCCGCAAGGGCGCTCCTGCATCGACTTCGGCACTATCGGCCTTCATGCAGATATAGAGCGGCAGGATGAGGAAGAGTGGTGTCAGCCATCGGTCGGCGACGTTGTCGACGCCCGCAAGCAGGATCATCAGCGCAATGGCGCCGATCTCGATCAGCAGGATGCGCCCGGCAATTCGTGTCCAGCGGCTGGAAGCGCGCCACATTGCCCGCAGCGATTTGGCAAAGAGCGCCAGAAAAATGACGACCGAGACGCCGGCGATGCCGACCATCGCGGAGATGAAGCGGAAAAAGCCGGTCGATACCTGCGACAGAAAGCCTTCACCCGCACCGGTCATCTTGTGCAGCGTGCGATCGACCGCAAGGTCGAAATGCTGCAGGAACCACAGCGCGTGCGGTAGCACGATAGCGATCGACAAGACGATCGTCAGCGCAAGCCGCCAGTCGAAAATCCGCTTGCGGAAATCGGTGTCGATGAGGGCGGCGACCAGAGCGGCGGCAGGAAGAAGCGCGAAATTATACTTCGATATCATGCCGATGCCGGTCGCAATGCCGACGATGGCATAGGAGATTGCCGAGGGCGTCTTCAGCGTCCGGAAAAAGCCGTAGAGGAACAGCGAGCCGGCAAAGATCGTCGCCACCGAATGCGTCAGATCGCGCTGCGCCTCGAAGACGACCTGCGGCACGGTGAGGAGGCCAAGCGTCGCCACCACGACCAAGCTGCTGTTCTTCAATGTCAGCCGCGCCGTCAGCCAGTAGAAGGTGTAGGAGAGGAACAGCATGCTGCATTTGAGGAGCGACAGCGAAAAGAGCGAGACGCCGACGAGCGATGTCACGCCATACTGCACCCAATTGTAGAAGGGCGGCTGCGAATTATAGCCGAAGGCGAACCACTGCGAGAGCAGCATCTGCTCCGCCTCGTCCAGCTCCAGCGCATTGGGGATGCTGAGCCGCACGATCAGGTGGAGCAGAAAATAGGTTCCGAGCACCGCCAGGATCAGATGTGGCCGGCGGCTGAAAAGGCTCTGCACGTCAGCTTTCTCGAGAGAAGATCTGGCGCACGATATAATTCGGCGAGGCGTCGTCGCGGTAGTAGGTGCGGGCGATCATCTCCGCCAGGATGCCGGTCGTGATCATCTGCACCGAAGAAAGCAGCAGCACGACGCCGACCATCAGCATCGGTCGCGTGCCGATATCGTTGCCCATAATGAACTTGTCGAAGCCGAGATAGATGAGGATCAGCGCTGCGAGGCCGCCGAGGCCGAGGCCGAGCGAGCCGAAGAAATGGCCCGGACGCGCCTTGTAGCGCATGAAGAACATCACCGACAGCAGGTCGAGGATCACGCGGAAGGTGCGCGAGATGCCATATTTCGAGGTGCCGTGCTGGCGTGCGTGATGGGTGACGGCCATTTCGCCGATGCGCGAGCTCGGCACGACTCCGGCAACCCAGGCCGGGATGAAGCGGTGCATCTCGCCCATCAGCTTCACCTGCTTGATGATCGAGGCACGGTAGATCTTCAGGCTGCAGCCATAGTCGTGCAGCTTCACGCCGGTAATGCGGCCGATCAGGTAATTCGCGCACCAGGAGGGGATTTTGCGCAGCAGCAGCCCGTCCTGGCGGTTCTTGCGCCAGCCGACGAGCAGGTCGAGTTCGCGCCGTTCCAGCTCCGAGACCATCGAAGGGATGTCCTTCGGGTCGTTCTGCAGGTCGCCGTCCATCGTGGCGATCAGCCGGCCTTGCGCCGTATCGATGCCGGCCTGCATGGCGGCGGTCTGGCCGAAATTGCGCTGCAGCTCGACGATGCGCAGCGCCAGCTCTTCGCGGTTGACGAACTTGCGGGCATTGACGAGCGTTGCGTCCGTGCTGCCGTCGTCGACGAGGATCAGTTCCCAGCGATGCGGATAGTCTACCATCGCCGCGGCAATGCGCTCGACGAGCGGGCCGATGCTTTCTTCCTCGTTGAAGACTGGAACGACCAGCGACAGTTCGAGCGGTTGCACCTGATCATTCGCATCGCGAATGGACTCTACCGTTGTCTGCAACTTTCATTTCTCCTAAAAGGCGCGGCAATGGAAGCCAATGGAAGCCAGCCGCCGCAGCCAAACTTAGGAAGCCTGATACATGAAGACCCCGAGTGTTGAAAGCGGGCAATCCTGGTTTCTGCGCAATCGCATGAGCCTCCTGACGGTCGCAATCGTCGCAGCCTATGCACTTTTCATCGAATGGTTCTGGGGCTGGTCGGTCATACTGGAACAATGGGCCGCCGTCGGTCCACGTCCGGTCATCGGCGCGCTGATACTCCTGACCAGCACCTATTTCCTGCGTACATGGCGCATCTACGATTATTTTCCACGGGAGACAGGGGGCCGTTTCGCAACGCTCTTCCGGGTCACCCAGATCCATAACCTTCTGAACATCATGCTGCCCTTCCGCGCCGGCGAAACCAGCTTTCCGGTGCTGATGCGCACGGAATTCGGCATTCCCCTGACACGCGGCACCTCCGCTCTGCTGGTCATGCGGCTGTTGGACCTGCATGCGCTGCTGGCCGCCGCCGGCCTCGGCTTTGCTGTCGCCGCCCCGAACGCAGCCCTTGCATGGCTTGTCTGGGTCATCTTCCTGTTCCTGCCGGTCTTCGCCTTCGCTGCCCGCAAGCCGCTGCTGCGCCTCGGCGCAAAACTTCTGCCGCGCAAGGCGCAGGCTCTGCTTCATGAAATCGAGAATGGACTGCCTTTCGATGCCGTCGCCTTTAGCCGCGCCTGGGCGATGACCATCGTCAACTGGCTGGTGAAGGTGCTGGTGCTCGCCTGGGCGCTCGGCCTGATGGGCGTGATGCCGATGGCCGCAAGCTTCGGTGGTGCGCTGGGCGGTGAGCTTTCCTCCGTCCTTCCGGTCCACGCGCCCGGTGGCGTCGGCACCTATCCGGCCGGCATCACCGCCGGCGCGATCGCTTTCGGTGCTTCAAGCGAACGCGCTGCGCTGGGTGCGCTGGCCCAGGCAAGCGTCAACGCCCACCTGCTCATCATCGTCTCGGCCCTGACCGGGACCGCCATCTCGCTTCCCCTCGGCCGGCGCCGCAAGGCTAGGTCGTAAGCTCCAGAATGCGCTTGCGCAGAAAGACCTGTTCCGGTTCCTGTCGGCAGAATGTCAGCGCCGTCTCGTAAGCTTGAATCGCTTCGGCACGGCGTTCGAGCCGGCGCAGGAAATCGGCCCGCGCCGAATGGGCGAGGTGATAGGTCGTCAGCTCTCCCTTGCCGAGAATGGCGTCGACAAGCGCCAGTCCTTTTTCCGGCCCCTCGGACATGGCGATTGCGACGGCGCGATTGAGCTCGGCGATTGCCGAAGGGTGGGCAGCAATCAGCAGGTCGTAATAGAAGGCGATGCGCCGCCAGTCCGTTTCCTCGATGCTGCCGGTCTTCGCGTGCTCCGCCGCGATCGCCGCCTGAGCCGTATAGATGCCGATATCAGGCGTGCGCATGGCGCTTGCGAGCAGCGAAAGCCCCTCTGAAATCTTGCTTCGGTCCCAGCGCGAGCGATCCTGATCGGCAAGCAGCACCAGCGCGCCGTCGACATCCTGTCGGGCAGCACGGCGCGACTCCTGCAGGAGCAGCAGCGAAAGCAGGCCTGCGACATCCGGATGCGGCAGCAGGGTTGCCAGCAGCCGCGCAAGCCGGATCGCCTCGGCCGTCAGGTCGGCGCGGACGATCGTGTTGCCTGAGGATGCCGAATAGCCCTCGTTGAAGACGAGGTAGATGACATGCAGCACCCGGTCGAGCCGCTCCGGAAGCTCCGCCCCGACAGGCACTTCATAAGGGATATTCTCCGTCCTGATGCGGTTCTTGGCGCGCACGATGCGCTGCGCGACGGTCGGCGCCGGCACCAGGAAGGCATGGGCAATCTCTTCCGTCGTCAATCCGCAGACCTCGCGCAGCGCCATCGCAGTCTGTGCATCGGCGGCAAGAGCCGGATGGCAGCAGATGAAGATCAGCCGCAGCATGTCGTCCTCGATCGGTTCCATATCGCCGATCTCCGTTTCTGTGCCATCAGGGTAAAGGCCGTCCTCGATATGCTGCAGCGAGGCGTTGAAGCGCGCCCGCCGCCTGAGGTGATCAATCGCCTTGAAGCGGCCGGTCGAAACCAGCCATGCGCCGGGATTGTTGGGCATGCCGTCAACCGGCCATGTCCGCGCTGCCGCCGCAAAGGCGTCGTGCAACGCTTCCTCCGCCCGGTCGAAATCGCCGAGCAGGCGGATCAGCGTCGCCAGAACCCGGCGCGAATGCTGCCGGTAGATATCTTCGATCACCTGTTCCCCGATCACCTGTCTCAACGGCCGACCCTCACTGCGGCAGGGTGAGCAGTCTCACCGGGCGCAATTCGATCGACCCGACCCGGACGCTCGGAATGCCCGCGACGACCTTGCGTGCAACTTCCAGATCGGCCGCCTCGATGATGTAGATGCCGGCCAGATGTTCCTTGGTCTCGACATATGGGCCGTCGGTCGAAGACAGAGTGCCATCGCGCACCCTCAACACGGAGGCACAGTCAGGACCTTCCAATGCATCGGAATGGATCATGATGCCTTTGCGCTGAAGTTCCTCGTCATACTGGAAATGCGCCCTGACGAGCTCGTCACCCTCGGCCTGGCTGAGTGTGCCGTCCGTATCGGCGGAATTATAGATGAGGCAGACGAAGCGCATGGCTATCTCCCATCCTTGATCGAATAGGCGGGCCGGATTTCGATCGATGCATATTTGAGGATCGGGAAGGTGGAGATGATCGCTTTCGCTTCCTCCATATCTCCAGCCTCGATCACGACGAAGCCGCCGAGATGCTCCTTGATCTCTGCGAAAGGACCATCCGTTGCAGCGACGGTGCCATTGCGAACCCTGAGCGTCACTGCCTGCTCCGGCTCGTAGAGCGCCAGCGCGCTCAGCATATGGCCGCTTTCGCGCCAGCTATCGTCACTGACGATGCATTCTTGGGTGACGGCCTCCCATTCCTCTGGCGTAACCCGCTTGCTCTTTTCGGTATCGAACCAGATCTGGCCCAGAAACTTCATGGCGTCACCTCCTCAGCCGAATTCATGGATGGGGCGAACCTCGATCGCGCCGAGCTTCGCCAGCGGAATGCCGGCGGCAACACGGATCGCATCGTTGAGGTCCTTGGCGTTGATCAGGATGAAGCCGCCGAGCGCCTCCTTCGTCTCGATGAAGGGGCCATCTGTGACCGACATCTCGCCGCCGCGCACCCGGACCGTGACCGCCGATTGTGGCGACTGCAGCGCCTGGGCAACGATCATATGACCGCTGTCGGCAAGATCGCGATCATAGGTGAGCGAATCCCGGTCGAGCTTGTTCTTCTCTTCCTGCGACATGGCCGACAGCACCGTGCCGTCGAACCAGACCTGGCAAAGATATTTCATTGCTTATCCTCCACGCTGTGCTTTCACAGCCCTTGGACGAACAGCCTAGGCGCTTTTCGACAGGGAAGAAAAATATCTTTTAAGCGGCCTGAATGTCGAACAGCCGAGGCAGCGCTCGACAAAGCTTCATCTGACAACATCGAGGAGATGGAGCAATGAGCATGCTTGAAATCGGAATAGCACACCTGATCGTCACACGCGGCGCACGCAAGATGCCGCCGCTTGAGAATGTCGAGGTGATAAAGGTGCTGGTCAGGACCGTGATTGCGCTGGCGGCGTTTGCCGGCCTGATCGCAGCGCTGCAGCTTGCCGCAAGCGCTTGAGAACAGTGCGCGGCCCGGAGGATAAGGCCGGGCCGCGCCTGATATCTTATTGAAACGCCGTTTCGAAGAAGCTGCGCAGCTTGCGCGAATGCAAGGTTTCCGGCGGCATGGCGGCAAGCTTCTGGATCGCCCGGATACCGATCTGCAGATGCTGGTTCACCTGCGTGCGGTAGAAGGCAGTCGCCATGCCCGGCAGCTTCAGTTCGCCATGCAGCGGCTTGTCGGAAACGCAGAGCAGCGTCCCATAGGGTACGCGGAAGCGGAAGCCGTTGGCGGCGATCGTTGCCGATTCCATGTCAAGCGCGATGGCGCGCGCCTGTGACAGGCGCTTCACCGGGCCGGCCTGATCGCGCAGTTCCCAGTTGCGGTTGTCGATCGTGCCGACCGTGCCGGTGCGCATGATGCGTTTCAGCTCGAAGCCTTCGTAACCGGTGATCTCGGCAACGGCCGCCTCGAGCGCCACCTGCACTTCGGCAAGTGCGGGGATCGGCACCCAGACCGGCAGATCGTCGTCGAGCACATGGTCTTCGCGCATATAGGCATGTGCCAGAACATAATCGCCGAGCCGCTGGCTGTTGCGCAGGCCGGCGCAATGGCCGAGCATCAGCCAGGCATGCGGGCGAAGCACGGCCACGTGGTCGGTGATCGTCTTGGCGTTGGAAGGACCGACGCCGATATTGATCATGGTGATCCCGGCATGGCCCTTCTTCTTAAGGTGATAGGCCGGCATCTGCGGCAGGCGGGCAAGCGTCACATCCGTTTCCGGAACGCTCGATCCTGCCAGCGTGACGATGTTGCCGGGCTCCACGAAGGCCGTATAGCCATCGCCGCCTTCTGCCATCAGCTTGCGCGCCCAGGAGCAGAACTCGTCGATATAGAACTGGTAGTTCGTAAACAGCACGAAGTTCTGGAAGTGCTCGGCACCCGTCGCCGTGTAATGTGACAGGCGGGCCAGCGAATAGTCGATGCGCTGTGCGGTAAAGGGTGCCAGCGGTGAGGGCTCGCCCGGAGGCGGCAAATACTCGCCGTTGGCGATCTCGTCATCCGTCGTGTTGAGGTCAGGCGTATCGAAGAGATCGCGCAGCGGAATATCGACGAAAGCCGCCGCAGACGCTTCCACATGCGCGCCTTCGCCGAAAGCGAAGTGCAGCGGGATCGGCGTGGGGGATTCCGAGACGACGACAGGCACATTGTGGCTCTTCATCAGGAGCAGCAACTGCTCCTTCAGATAATGTTTGAAGAGCTTCGGTCGCGTGACCGTCGTCGTATAGACGCCCGGTGCCGTCACGTGGCCATAGGAAAGGCGGGAGTCGACATGACCGAAACTCGTCGTCTCGATGCTGACCTGCGGATAGAAAGCGCGGTAGCGGGAGGTGACCGGCGCCCCTTGCGCGAGCTTGGTGAAGCTGTCGATCAGGAACGAGGTGTTGCGCTCGTAGAGCTCCGTCAAAGCTTCGACGGCTTTTGCCGGATCATCGAAGGCTTGCGGCTCGAAAGGGGGAGGGGACGAAATGTCGAAAGCGGACAGGGGATAAATTCGTTTGCTCATGAGGCATTATAGAGAGTTGTTTTTAACAAGCAAACGACGCTCAAAGGCTGAGACCCAGATTTTTCCCGGGTCTCAGCGGATGGTGGTGCAGTAACCGCCGCTGCTTTCCAGGCAGGTATAGTTCGCGCCGAAATGCGACTGCTGTGCGCCGCCGCCGCCGGTGCGCACGACGACTGCTGAAAAAGAGATCGCGAAGATCGCCGCAAACAGCGTTATGATTGTAAACCGTCTCGCCAGAATGAACACGTCCACGTCCTTACCCCGATATACGCCCTTCATGGTGCTGTTTTGCCATGATGTGGCTGAACGGGTGCTGAGATAGCGGTTCATTTTGCGTTCAGTTTCTGAGGCCGGCTAAGGTTCTCAGAGCCTGCCGGAGCGTTTCAGAGACGGGTCCAGGTTTGCGTTTTGCAGAAGACCTGCATCACGCAGCCCTGCATCTTGAGCGAGCCGCCGGAGATGCTGCCCGAGCCGCTATAGGTCTTGTCGTCGGCAGGATCGGTGATCTCACCGCTATAGCTGCCGCCGGTGCCGGACAGTCTGCCGATCTTCTTGCCGGCATATTTGCCGGTCTTCAGCGTGATGCAGTAAGCACCGCCGCAGGGCGCAATCGCCGCCGTGTCGCCGGCGCGGGTCTTCCAGTTGCCGACGATCGGTTCATCCGCCTGTGCAAGGCCTGCCACAAGTGCCAGCGCGCCGGCGAGAACGAGGGTACGGATCATCTCTTCCTCCATGAGATATGAAATGGCGCGAAAATAACTGACGCGAACGTAAAGGTAAATACGCCTCCGAAGAGCCCGAATTCCGGCCTTCCCGTCAGGTTTTTTCTGATGATCGCCGGATCGATGCTGATTTCATAGTGAACAAATCCTCAATTTCCAAATCTGAATTTTTCGTAAAAGGCGCGCAAAAATCCTTAATTTGCAGGGATTCCGATGTTTAACAAAAACCCAAGTTTACCAAGCATTTGCACTTTGTTTGCGTCAAATTAATCATGCATTTTAGGCGTTTTTTGAAAGCAGTTTGGCATAGTGAACCCATCAAACGAGCGGGGCAAACCCGCCGGACCGGAGAGGCCGAAAGCCGCAGAAGATGGCAAGGCCCAAAGGTAAAACAGGGTACGTCTTAACAGGCTAAACAGGGATAGAAACCGATGGCACGCTTTGAAATGCACAATGCTGAAATGGCCACCATGGGTGGCGAAAACAACAGCGCCGATGTCTTCTGCGAAATGGGTCTGATGTATGCGACCGGCCGTGGTTGCGAGATCGATCTCGTCTCCGCTCACAAGTGGCTGAACATCGCTGCAATCAAGGGCAACGACCGCGCCGCCGAGCTGCGCGCCGATGTGGCCGCTTCGATGAGCAAGATGCAGCTTGCCGAAGCGCTCCGCGCCGCCCGCGAATGGATGACGATCCACTAAAGCGTATAGTCGCTTGGCGCGACATGCACTGAGGACCGTCTGCAACAAGATAATTCGAAATAACAACCTCAAAAGAGGGGAGCTGGCGGGGCGCTTTGGACGGGACCGACGCCGGGAGAAGGAAACCGCGACCGGCGCCCTCCCGCCGGCCGCGGTTTACCCGTTTGGTTTCCCATTGTCAGGCGAGTTTTTTTAAGACCAGTGGGAGCGCTTCTTCGAGCAGCGCCATGTCGGCTTCCGGCCCGACGCTGACGCGGATGCAGCGGTTGAGCGGTGCGACACCCGGCATGCGGATGAAGACACCGTGTTCCATCAGCGCATCGACGATGGCCCGCGCGTGAGCGCCGTCGCGTCCGGCATCAATAGCTACGAAATTGGTGGCCGATGCCAGCGGCTGCAGGCCGTTTGCCCTGGCAATATCAGCGATCCTGTCGCGCGCGGCATGGATTTTCCCGATCACTTCGGAAAGATAGGCCTGATCCTTGAGGGCTGCGAGGGCTGCAACCGTCGCAAGCCGATTCATGCCGAAATGGTTGCGGATTTTGTCGAAGGCCTGCGCCGTGCCCGGTGTCGAGATGGCATAGCCGACGCGGGCGCCGGCAAGACCGTAGGCCTTGGAGAAGGTGCGGGTGCGCACGATGTTCGGCAGGTCGATGAGCGACCCGATCGACGGCAGGGCGGAGGCCGGGCCGGTCTCGCTGTAGGCTTCGTCGAGGATCATCAGGCAGGTTTCCGGCAGGGCGCGCGCGAAGGCGACGATCTTGTCGGCATCCCACCAGCTTCCCATCGGATTGTCAGGGTTGGCGAAATAGACGAGTGGCGCATTCTCGCGCTTGACTGCATCGAGCAACGCGTCGAGATTTTCACGGTCGCCGGCATAGGGAACGGTGACCAGTCGGCCGCCAAAACCGTTCACGTGGAAATTGAAGGTCGGATAGGCACCGAAGGAGGTCACGACGGTGCCGCCGGGCTCGATTACCAGCCGCACGATTTGCCCGAGCAGTTCGTCAATGCCGCCGCCGACGGCGATATTGGCCGGTGTCACGCCGAGATGGGTGGCGAGCGCCTCGCGCAGCGCATAATTTTCCGGATCGTTGTACTTCCAGATATCGCCGGCCTGTTCCCGCATGGCGGCAATGACCGAGGGAGCCGGGCCGAAGCCGTTTTCATTGGCGCCGATGCGCGCTTCGACTTTAACGCCGCGCTGGCGCTCGATAGCCTCGGGGCCAACGAAAGGAACGGTGGAGGGCAGGGCGCTGGCAAGCGGCGTGAAGCGCAAAAAGGCAGACATGCGAGGGCAATTTCCCGGAATTATTGAAAATGCCGCGCAACAATAGGCTCTCGCTTTGCCAAGGCAAGCAAGATTATTTCTCGTTCGTGACGGCTCAGACGCGGCTGCCGTTGCGGCGGGCGTCGATCGCTTCCGTGTTGCCGATCATGAAGTCGGCGCGCACTACCTTGCGTAGAACATCCGGCTCTATCAGGTTGATGAAACGAACGCCGATACGCTCATGATGGCGGTAGACCTCGGCACAGCCGATGCGGTAGGCAAGCCCCAGGATGTTGAGATAATAATGTTTGGGCAGGCCCGCCGTGGTCGACACGACGAAGGTCGCGCCGCCCTGGGAAATATCGAGGATTTCGGCGCTGCGCATCGAAATCCCGGTCAGACAGGGGCGAACGGCGACGATACGAGCCGGTCGTTTGACGTTGAACTCCTCCCAGCGAATGTCGTAGACAGCCGACTTCACCGTGGCGAGGTGCGTTGCGCGGAGCATTTCCATTTCGCATTCTCCGTCAGGCAGTTCAAAATTTGGGGCAGTTCAAATTTCAGGCTGTTCGACGGAGAGGCTCACACGAATGTTTTTCACATTCGTCAAATATAAAACTACAATTTTAGCGAGTTTGAAATTTGTGCGTTAGCGGCACATCTATTGTGCCCTCTTGGGAATAAACCATTCGCGCTCAGGCCATCAATCTTGCCGCGCAATAGCCTCCTGCAGCGCTAAGTGCCGTCAGAAAGGTTCCCCAGACCATATCTATAAGGCTCATAGCGAGCGGCCAGTTCTTCAGTGTCGACAAATTAGTGATGTCGTAGGTGCCATAAGCCGCCAGTCCCAAAATGGCACCATAGAGCAGCGTCGTGCCGAGCGAGCCGCTGGAAAGCCCGGGCAAAACCGCTAGTATGACAATTGCAACTGTGAAGAGCAGGTAGAAAAGGGCGGCGATGCCAAGGTTCGGCGAGGGCAGCATCAGCTCGCCGAGCTGATCGCGGTAGAAGGTGCGGGCGACGATGCCGAGCCATATTGCGTCGATGACGGCAAGGGTGAGAAGGCACCCGGCATAGGCGACAAGCGCTGTCTTCATCGTCTTTGATCTCCCGCTTTGCCCTTCTACGCCATGGCATGCCCTCCGGATCGCCGTTGATTCTCTTTGCGCAGATTTTTCCCGAACTCTTTCAGTTGCCGGGCGTTTTTCCTCAAGCGGTACGCTGCTTCCAATCATGAAAGCGAGGAAATCAAATGACTGACGTCAAAGTCCCCTGGGAATCCTGGGTCGTTGTCTGCGATGGGGCGAAGGCCCTGATCCTGCAGAATGCCGGCGATGCGGAACTGATGAATCTCCAGGTCCGCGAAACGCTCACGCAGCCCAACCAACCTGACCGTGAACTCGGCACCGACAAGCCCGGGCGCTCTTACGCGCCTGACGGACTGAGCGGCAGCGCCATGGAGGAGACCAACTGGCAGGACCAGGCCGAAGCCGACTTCCTGAAGGAAGTTGCCGTAAAGCTCGACGAGCTCGTGCATGAGAAGGAGGCAAGCCGCATCGTTCTGGTGGCGCCGCCGCGCGCGCTCGGCACGCTGCGGCCCAATCTCAGCGCCGATGCCCAGGCAGCGATCTCGGCTGAAGTGGCGAAGGATTACACCAATCTGCCAATCGACCAGATCGAGCGGCACCTCGCCGCTTGATCGCGATAAATCATCGCTGTTCGAAACGCGGGTCGTATGGCCCGCGTTTCCTTATGGGGAGAAGGTCTAAAATCAGAGGCTGGTTTCGAAGCTGAGCCGCAGCACGTGATGCAGGAATTCGGGGTTCAGCAGCATGTTGAAGCTGATGGTCACGAACTCGTCTTCGCGCTTGACCACGGTCGAGCCGATCTCGTCATGGATACCGAGGATTTCCAGGAAGAAATTCTGCGGCATTTCAAGGCTGGGGCTGACTTCCAGCAGCGCGCCGGCAAGCGTGATGGTACGGATCAGGCAGCGGACTTGCGTACCGGTGCTGAGGTGGTGGCCGACGAAGATGATGTTGCCGGGCCGGTCGAGGTTGAATTCTCGGTAAGCCTGTTCAGGCTTGGGATGTTCTGTGTCGAGGTGCATCTGAAAGGCCATGTCAGCCTCCGCTTTGTTGTACGATCAGACTTTAGCGCGTGAATGCTTACATCTGCTGAACAACATCTTTAAAATTGAAAGCTTGTGCAAAATCTAACGGCATAACGCTTTTATTGCTGGCAATACTGTCCAGAATCTGCCCAATTTTTCACCAGCCTGTGCCGATCTTGACTTGCGACCTGTCGTCGCGCATAGAGAAGCCGGTTCGAGGCACCGGCCGCTCGCGGATGAAGATCCATGGTGAAGCCCTCGCGATCATGGTCACAGCCACTGTGCATGCTGACTGACGGCAATGCGAGCCCCCCTGACAGTCGAATGGCATGCCTTTGAGAGGCTGAACCCGTAACTCGTACACCCATGACAGGGACCTATCCACCGGTCGACGAACTGAAGGCCCAGGCAAAGCGCCTGCGACAGGCCATGACTGAGCGCGGAAGCGAGATAACCCATGCCGCCGCCCTGGAACTGATCGCCCGCCAATACGGCGCCCGCGACTGGAATACGCTGTCGGCCCTTGCTGCAAAACCCAATGACAAACCTGCCTCGCCGATTTTCGTCGGCGCCCATGTCCGCGGCCGCTATCTGAACCAGCCCTTCACCGGCAAGGTCCTGGCGCTTTCGGCGGTGCCCGGCAGCGAGTTCTACAGGGTCACCATCCATTTCGATGAGCCCGTTGATGTCGTGACCTTCGAGAGCTTCTCGGCCTTCCGCCAGCGCATCCACGCCCAGATCGACGAGAATGGCGTTTCACCGCGCAAGACCTCGAACGGTCTGCCGCATCTCGTTCTCGATATCTGATCGCCAAATCGTTGCCCGCAACACCCGGATTCCGTCCATGACCTCACGTTCTGAAACCAATACTTTTCTGACCGGCCCGCTGCTTGCCGTTTTTGCCCGCACGGCGCTGCCGATCATTCTGATCACTACCATCAACGGCCTGTTCGCCGTGGTGGACGCCTATTTCCTCGGCGCCTATGTTGGGGCTGGCGCACTGTCAGCCGTTACCCTGATTTTCCCTGGCCTGATGATGCTCGTTGCCCTGCAGTCGCTCGTCTCGAACGGCATGGCAAGCATCCTTGCCCGCGAGCTTGGCGGCGGCAATCGCGATGCCGCCCGGCGCACCTTCGCGGCTGCCCATGTGCTGGCAATTGCGGTGGTGCTTGTTATCAACGTGATCTACTGGACCGTCGGCTGGCACGTCGTCGCAAATGCGGCAGGTGGTGACCTCACAGTAGCCGAAAATGCCCGCACCTTCATGGGTATCATGATCGGTGCCGCGCCAATCGCCTTCTTCCTGTCGCTCAATATCGACGCCCTGCGCAGTGAAGGCCGGATCGGCTTCATGACCATGGTGATGCTCGCTGCCACGGCACTCAACATCGTCGCCAACTGGTTCTTCATGGCGATTCTGCAATGGGGTGTGGCCGGCTCAGCGCTGGGCTCCGTGCTGGCGCAGGCGATCTGCCTCGTTGCCGTGCTGATCTACCGTTGGCGCAATGAGCGCGCACTCCGTCCGGCATCCCGCTTTCCGCTTTCGGATTGGCGGCCGATCCTGGCGCTTGGTGCGCCGATGAGCCTCGGCTTCATCGGCATCTCGCTCTGCTCGGCAGCCGTGATCTTCAACCTGTCGATCTGGGGCGAGGGCGACTATGTCGCAACCATCGGCGCTTACGGCATCATCACCCGCGTCATGACGCTCGCCTATCTGCCGCTGCTTGGCCTCAACATCGCTTCCCAGACGATTTGCGGCAACAATTACGGAGCGGGTCTTTCAGAGCGGGTCGGCCGCAGCCTGCAGATCGCCTTGATCGCAGCGCTCGTCTACTGCACTGGCGTCGAGATTACGGTGGAGCTGCTGGCAACTCGCATCGGCCACGTCTTCGTTGCTGATCCGATCGTCATCGCCGAGGTCTCGCGCATCCTGCCCTGGACGGTCGGCGCTTATTTCCTGTTCGGTCAGATGATCGTGCTGTCAGGCTATTTCCAGGCGATCGGCGATGCCAAACGTGCGGCGATCTTCGGTCTGTCGCGTGCCTATCTCTTCACGCTGCCGCTGACTTTTCTGCTGCCGTATGCTTTCGGGGAGATGGGCATCTGGATGGTGCCGGTCTTTGCCGAGGCCTGCATGTTCCTGCTGGTCTTTTCCGTACTTGCGCGCAATGCGAAACGGCTTGGCCGGCGCTACGGGCTGTTGCCTGCCTGAAGGCAAGCAATTCCAGCAAAAGTGTGCAGCGGTTTTGCGTCCGGAATTGCGTAAAACAAAGAAACAAGGCCGCGCCTTTTTCGGCGCGGCCTTGCTTTCAATTCTGACCTGCTGCAGGTGCGGATGCCACAGCCGCCTCCGCTTCTCCGAGCGCCTGAGCGCATTCCTCGCAGCAGACCTCGACGGTCTTCCCGCCAAGCTTGACGCTGATGGCATCAGGTCCGAGTTCGCAGTCGCAGGCAGCGCATGTGGTCTTCTTCATCTTGTCATCCTCCGGTTGGGTCCCCGTCTGGGGTAGGATCATAAGACCACTGCTGGCCCTTTCGTCGCTGTCGAATTCTTTAGCGACTTTACGCCCGCAGCCGCGTTGCGCGCTGGAACTCTGCCGGCGTCTGGCCATAGGCCTGGCGGAAGGATGAGGTGAAATGGCTGTGGCTGGAAAAGCCGAGATCGAGGCCGAGCGCAGTCAGATCCTCATACTCACCGAGCAGATCGAGCGCACGGGCAAGGCGAAGCCGAAGCTGGTAGCGATAGAGCGGCGTCGCCTCCACCTGCTGGAAGACCTGCGTGAGATAGACAGGCGAAACGCCGACTTCGGTCGCGATTTCCGCCAGCGTCCACCGCCGCGCCAGATCAGAGGAGAGCACGAGCTTTGCCCGGTCGACAAGTTTCTGCCGTCCGGCACTGGCACCCGCCGCATGCGAGGTGCGCTCGCCGAGCGAGCGGCGTACGAGCGTCAGCGCCAGCGTTTCCGCCTCCAATGTCTCGGCAACGTTGCGGCGAAGGCCATGGCGCAGAAGGGCGACAAGCGCCTGCGCGCGCGGATCGACACGCCGGCGCTGGCGTTTGAAGCCGAACAACTCGCCGGCCTGTACCTGATCCCTAGGCGCAAGCTCGGCAAGCAGGGATTCGTCGATAGACAGATCGATGCAGGCGTCGCCGCCATCGACCGGATGGCTGATGCGGTAGCCTTGCCCGACATTGAAGAACAGTACCTGATTGGCTTCCGCCACGGTGTCGTTGCGCCCGACATGGCGCATGAAGACGCCGCGATAGGGATAGACGAGACTGGTCTTGTGCGCGCATTCCTCGTCGCTCTTGTGACGGCATTCGCCATTGCAGACGATGTCACGGATCGTGACGGTCTTCGTCTTCAGGAGCAATGCGGTCGAAAATTGCGACATCGGTCTTTCCGGAATTCGGGCGGCGAGCATCGCCCGCCGCACCAGCCTATCACAATCCTTTGTTGTTCCAGTAGTGGCTTGAGATATGCACGTCGCTTTCGATCTGGCCGCGGGAAAGACCGATATCTTTGAGCTGATCGTCGGACAATTCCATGACGGCGCTGCGATTGCGCCGCTCGGCAATCTTGCGCGCCAGCCAGCGCAAACCATCAAGGAGTTTGGCAAGAAGACGGGATTGCCTGATTTCTGTCCGGCGAGTGGTCTGAGAGTAAACGGTAAGGCTTGAGCCGCGCATGGTGTTCCTCCATCCATTGCGTTTGAATGGGAGGATTGAACCATTTGCGCGGCCCGCCCGCTGTCAGATTATTTAGCGATCTGCGGCCCGTTCAGGCTTTCAGCAGCCACTCATGTTCCGGCGCATTGTAGAATTTCCAAACGCGCTTCGGCCCGGCCATGACATTGAGATAATAGAGATCATAGCCATGCGTCGCCGCACACGGATGATACCCCTTCGGCACAAGCGTCACGTCGCCGTCTTCGATGGCCATCGCCTCATCGAGTGAGCGGTCGTCCGTATAGACACGCTGGAAGCCGAAACCCTGCGGCGGGTTGAGGCGGTGGTAATAGGTCTCTTCCAGCATGCTCTCATGCGGAAGGTTGTCCTGATCATGCTTGTGCGGCGGATAGGAAGAGGTGTGACCGCCGGGCGTGATGACCTCGACGACGAGCAGCGAATGCGCCGAGCTGTCATCCTCAGGCATGATGTTGTTGACGTGGCGCACATTCGTGCCCTTGCCTCGCGTCACCGGGGGGTGGGTGCCGGGCGGAATGGCCTTCGCCTCATAAGTGCCGCCGCCGGGTGCGGAGCAGACGGCAAGCTCGAGATCGGTCTCGGCCGTCACCGACCATGTCGATTCCATCGGTATATAGAGAGCGTGCGGCGCGCCGTCGAAGGGGCTCATGCGCTCGCCGAGCGTGCCGAAATCCCTGGTGCCGGCGGAAGCCTTGCCCTTGCCGCTCACCCAGACGAGGCAGACTTCCCGCTCACCCGTCTCTCCAGAGGCCGTCTCGCCCGGCTTCAGGCGGTACATGTCGAAGCCGACATAGGTCCAGCCGGCGCTTTCGGGCGTCACATGCGTGACGCGGCCGGTCTTGCCCGACGGTTTTACCTTGAGGTTTGGCATTGGTGTTTCTCCTCCGTTATCCCTTCGGGAAACCTTCCGTCTCCACCGTATAACCAGCAGCCGTCATAACCCGCATCAATTCCGCATGGCCGATCTCCGCCATCTTCTGCGGCGGCGCCTTGCGCGGATCCTGCTCCGCCTCGACGACGAACCAGCCCTCATAGCCGTATTCGGCGAACCGCTTGACGATGGCGCCGAAATCGAGCGAGCCGTCGCCCGGCACGGTGAAGGCGCCGAGCGCCACAGCATCGAGGAAGGATTGCTTGCTGCGATCCAGCCCGTCGACAATAGGCTTGCGGATATCTTTAACGTGCACATGGTTGATGCGGGCGTGGTGATTGTCGATGGCACGCAGCACGTCGCCGCCGGCAAAGGCGAGATGCCCGGCATCGAGCAGCAGCGGAATGCCGACACCCGAATTCTTCATGAAGGCATCGAGTTCCGGTTCGGTCTCGACGACGGCCGCCATGTGGTGGTGATAGGAAAGCGGCATGCCCTGGTCCGCGCACCATTCGCCAAATTCGGTAACGCGGCGCGCGTAGGCCTTCATCTCGTCATCTCTAAGACGCGGCTTGGTCGCGAGCGGCTTGGAGCGATCGCCCTGGATCGAGCGACCGACTTCGCCATAGACGATGCAGGGCGCATTGACCGCCTTGAAGAGTCCAATCATCGGCGCAATGCGGTCCTTGTTGGCCGCAAGCTCCTCATTGACCAGCGTACCGGAGAACCAGCCGCCGCAGAGCGTCACATCGGCAGCACGCAAGATGGGCAGCATTTCCTGGGGATTGCTGGGGAACCGGCGACCCTGCTCCATGCCGGTAAACCCGGCGGTGCGGGATTGCCGCAGGCATTCTTCGAGGGACACGTCGTCGCTGAGTTCAGGAAGATCGTCGTTCCACCATGCGATGGGCGACATGCCGAGTTTGGCCTTCATCGATAGTCTCCTTAAAAATAGCGCGGAGGAGCGCTTCCGCTCCTCCCGAAAATGACAGCAATCCGATCAACCGACGCGCTGGGCGGCGCGTGCCTTGACATAGGCCTCATGGGCCTTGTTGACCTCGCCGCGCGGGCTGACTTCCGGCACCGCGACATCCCACCAGTGGCCGCCGGCATCGGTGGTAACAAGCGGGTCGGTATCGATGACGAAGACCGAGGTACGGTCGTTCTTCTTCGAATCGGCCATCGCCTGTTCGAGCTCGGCGATGGAGGAAACCTTCACCGCAATGGCGCCCATCGCTTCCGCATGCGCGCGGAAATCGATCTCGGGCATCACCTCATGATAGGAGTCCTTCAACAGGTTGTTGAAGTTGGCGCCACCGGTCGCCATCTGCAGGCGGTTGATGCAGCCATAGCCTCTGTTGTCGAGCAGCACGATATTGAGCTTGAGGCCGAGCATGACCGAGGTCGCAAGCTCGGAGTTCATCATCATGTAGGAACCGTCGCCGACCATGACGACGACGTCCTTTTCCGGATGCGCCATCTTGGCGCCGAGGCCGCCGGCAATCTCATAGCCCATGCAGGAGAAGCCGTATTCCATGTGGTAGCTGCCGGGAACGGTGGCCGGCCACAGTTTGTGCAGCTCGCCCGGAAGGCCGCCGGCCGCGCAAAGCAGCGTCGTCTTCTCGCCGCCGATCGAACGGACAACCGCGCCGATAACCTGCGCATCGGAGGGCAGGGCGGCATTGGTGGCGCCCATCGCTTTGGCGGCAGCCTCCATCCAGACCTTCTTTTCCTTGGTTGCCTTTTCGGCAAGCGCCGTAGGCGCCTTCCAGCCTGAGAGACCGGCCGAGAGTGCCTTCAGTCCCTCGCGCGCATCGGCGACGAGCGGATGGCTGTCATGCTTCAGCGCGTCATAGGCTGCGATGTTCAGGCTGAGCAGTTTGAAGCCTTCATTCTTGAAGAGCGCCCAGGAGCCGGTCGTGAAATCCTGGCAGCGCGTACCGACGGCAATCACCAGGTCGGTTTCCTCGGCAATCGCATTGGCAGCCGATGTGCCTGTCACGCCGACGGAACCGAGCGCCAGAGGATGACGCTCGTCGATCGCCGACTTGCCGGCCTGTGTGACCACGACGGGAACGCCATGCGCTTCCGCAAAGGCTGCAAGCTCCTTGGTCGCCTGCGAATAGAGAACGCCGCCGCCGGCAACGATGACGGGCTTCTGCGAGGCCTTGATCAGCGCAATCGCATTGGCAAGCTCGTCGGCATCCGGCTGCGGACGACGCACCGTCCAGACCTTTTCCTCAAACAGGCTCTCCGGATAGTCGAAGGCTTCCGCCTGAACGTCCTGGCAGAGCGACAGCGTCACCGGGCCGCAATCGAGCGGATCGGTGAGCACCTGCATGGCGCGCTTCAGCGCCGTGATGATCTGCTCCGGCCGGGTGATACGATCGAAATAGCGCGAGACCGGGCGGAAGGCATCATTGGCCGAAACCGTGCCGTCGCCGAAATCCTCGATCTGCTGCAGCACCGGATCGGGCGCGCGATTGGCGAAGATATCGCCGGGCAGGAGGAGGACCGGGATGCGGTTGACATGCGCCACACCGGCCGCCGTCACCATGTTCAGCGCGCCGGGGCCGATGGAGGTCGTGCAGGCCATGAAGCGCTGGCGGAAGCTCGCCTTGGCATAGGCGATCGCAGCATGCGCCATGCCCTGTTCGTTGTGGGCGCGATAGGTCGGCAGTTCCTGGCGCACCTGGTAGAGCGCTTCACCCATGCCGGCGACATTGCCGTGGCCGAAGATTGCCCAGACGCCGCCGAAGATCGGCACTTTCTTACCATCGACGATGGTCATCTGTGCTTTAAGGAAATGCGCGACGGCCTGCGCCATCGTCAATCTTACCGTCTTGCCCATCAGGCGCCTCCCAAATTCACTCTCTTAATTGAGGCCACGCGTTTTCAGCCATGCCTCTGTCAATTGTTTGAAGCGGCCTGCCATATCGCCGATCGCTTGCTCGTCGTTGATCTTGCCCGAAAGCCATCCGCGCGCGGCATCGGCAAAGATCGTGCGGCCAACCGCAAAGCCCTTGACTGAGGGCGCAGCCAGTGTCGCCTCGAAACCCTTCACCAGTTCGTCGGCGGGAGCTTCGAGCCCCAGCAGCACGATACCGCGGCACCATGGATCATTTTTGGCAATCACTGCATCGATCTTCTTCCAGGCGCCGGTTGAGGCCTGCGGCTCCAGCTTCCACCAGTCCGGCTTGATGCCGAGCGCATAGAGTTCCTCCAGCGCCGTCGAGACCGTATCGTCGGTCAGCGGCCCGTTCTTGCTGGAGATGATCTCCACCAGCAGTTCGCGACCGACCTTGCGCGCGGCTTCGAAGAGCGTGCGCAGCTTCTCCTGCTGCTCGCTCTTCAGCGCTGCCGGATCGTCGGGATGGTAGAAGCACAGGCACTTGATGCAATGGTCGAGCGGCCATTCCACCAGTTGCGAGCCGATATCCTGGCTGAACTCGAAGCGTAGCGGCTTGGAGCCCGGAAGCTCGACCGGCCGGCCGATCCAGGTGAAATTCTTCTTGGCGGCATCGAAGAAGGCATCGCGTCCGAAGCGCTCGTCGATCAGCATGCCATAGCCCTGCCGCCCACCTGCGACGCGGGAGGCTGCTTCCACCGCCAGCCGCTTGAAGGCGACGATCTGCTTGTAGTCGACGCCGAGCTCGTCGCAGACACTGGTCAATTGCGAACGGTGATCGATGGCGAGCGCCATCAGAAGCGGGATTGCGCCCTTGCGGGTGGAGGCCCAGTGAATGTGGTTGATCGCCTCGTCTTTGCGCAGCGCGCGGTGTTTACTGCCGTTCTTCAGGAAGAAGTCGAGCTCGGCCCAGGTCGGATATTCCGGCGAGCAGAGCAGGCGGGAAACTGCAAAGGCGCCGCAGGCGTTCGCCCATGTGGCACAGGTCTTCAGCGGCTCATCCTTCAGCCAGCCGCGCAGCAGGCCGGACATGAAGGCATCGCCCGCGCCGAGCACGTTGAACACCTCGATCGGGAAACCCTGGCCGACAATGCCGTCTTCCAGATTGTCGCTGATCGGGCCGTCATAGACGATGCAGCCCATGGCGCCACGCTTCAGAACGATGGTCGCAGGCGAAAGGCGACGAATTTCTTTCAGTGCGCCGAGTACGTCATCGGCACCCGATGCAATCAGGATTTCCTCTTCCGTGCCGACGATCAGGTCGCAATCCGGCAACGTCTCTTTCATCTTCGAGGAGACGCGGTCAGACTTCACATAACGCTCGAAGCCTTCGGCATGGCCGGCAAGGCCCCAGAGATTCGGTCGGTAGTCGATATCGAAAATCACCTTGCGGCCGTTGGCCTTGGCAATGCGGATCGCCTTGCGCTGCGCGGCCTCAGTATTGGGCCGGGAGAAATGTGTGCCGGAGACGAGCACGGCGCGCGAGGACTTGATGAAATCCTCATCGATATCCGCTTCGTCGAGCGCCATGTCGGCGCAGTCGGAACGATAGAAGATCATCGGCGAGACGCCCTCAGCCTCTACCGCCAGCAGCACCAGCGCCGTCAGCCGATCCTTGTCGGTCTTTATGCCCTTGGTCTCGACACCTTCGCGCGCCGACTGTTCGATGATGAAGCGCCCCATCTGCTCGTCGCCGACGCGGGTGATCAGCGCCGATTTCAGCCCGAGCCGCGCCGTGCCGATGGCGATATTGGCCGGGCAACCGCCGACGGACTTGGCAAACGAGCCGATATCTTCCAGCCGCGAACCGATCTGCTGGCCGTAGAGATCGACGGAAGAACGGCCGATGGTGATCACGTCGAGTGTCGGCTCCGGCTGTGAGCCCGGATTCGATTGTACCATGATGTCCTCCCGCTAGATTTTTACGCGGCCTGAAACGCCCGCGAATTTTGAATAATGAAACATCGGTTCCGTCTCTTTGTCAATTCGGAATGTTTATTCCATTTTTGCCTTTACGGGTTTTGAATGCTGCAGTTTGCGTCGCCGCTCGGCGATGGCGACCGGCAGCGCCATGGTGAGCGCCATTGAGGCCGAGAGCGAGCGAAAACCGCCGAAATCAGCCTCCGCTACCTCGAACCAATGTGTGGCGCAGGCCGCCAGCGGCGAAAAGGCCGAATCGGTGATCGCAATAACAGGCACGCCGCGATCGGCAAGTTCCTGGCTCTGGGTGAGGCTGTCGGCGGCATAGGGCGAAAAGCTTGCCGCAATCGCCGCGTCGCGCGGCGTGGCGAATTGCACCATCTCCGGATCGACGCCGTTCGGTGAGGCAACGATCTGATGGCGGATGTTCAGCTTGGAAAAGGCATAGGTCATATGCGCCGTCAGCGGATAGGAGCGCCGCTTGGCGATAAGATAAATGGTCTCCGCCGCCGCCAGGATATCGACGGCCTTGGCAAAAGTGTCCGTCTGCACCGTCGCCGCAAGCCGGTTCACGGACTGGCTGGCCGCCGAAATGAAGCCGGAAAGCAAGGTTGCATCCTCGTCATCCCCGCCGGACTGTTCCAGCGTGACAAGGCGTTCCTCATAGCTCAGCGTCCGGTCGCGCAACCGCTCGCGAAAAATGCTCTGGAGATCGGAGAAGCCCTCATAGCCGAGGTGATGGGCGAGGCGCACCAGCGTGGACGGCTGTACATCGGAGGCCGCGGCAATGCTCGCCGTCGTGCCGAAGGCGATCTCGTCGGGATTGCCGAGTGCAAAGGCGGCGACCTGTGCCAACCGTTTCGGCATGCTCGCCTTCCGCTCGATGATCGTACTGCGCAGGCTTTCGAAATCGCGCGGCACACGCGCTCTTTGGGGGTCACTATCCATGCTGACAGCTCAGAAGATGAAACAAACATTCCATATTTCGGAGCATAAACGATTTCCGCGAAGCCGCCTAATTGTTTTTAATAGGCTGAAAATGAAGGGTTTTAGACAGTCTTCGACAAGGTGAGGCGAAATGATGCATCAGGACGTGCTTGTCAAAATGGTCCAAATATTCCAAAAATTCTTCGGATTTGAGGAGGAGACCCTGACATGAAGCCACTCGGCATAGGTTTGATCGGCACCGGTTATATGGGCAAGTGCCACGCACTGGCATGGAATGCGGTGAAAACGGTCTTCGGCGATGTCGAGCGCCCGCGCCTCGTGCATCTTGCAGAGGCGAATGCAGGGCTCGCAAGCGCCCGCGCTGGCGAATTCGGCTTCGAGAAGGCAACGGCCGACTGGCGGGCGCTGATTGCCGATCCTGAAGTGGATGTCGTTTCCGTCACCACACCCAACCAGTTCCATGCCGAAATGGCGATCGCCGCCCTTCAGGCCGGCAAACATGTCTGGTGTGAAAAGCCGATGGCGCCTGCTTATGCCGATGCCGAGCGTATGCTTCAGATCGCCAGGCAGTCCGGCAAGGTCGCTGTACTCGGCTATAATTATATCCAGAACCCGATCATGCGGCATATCAAGACGCTGATCGGCGAAGGCGCGATCGGCTCCGTCAATCATATCCGCGTCGAAATGGACGAGGATTTCATGGCCGATCCTGACGTCCTCTTCTATTGGAAGAGCGAGCTGTCGGCCGGTTACGGCGCACTCGACGATTTCGCCGTCCATCCGCTGTCGCTGCTCTGGTATCTCTTCGGCCATGTCGAGGCCGTCACCACGGATATGGTCAAACCCTATGCTGACCGCCCTCTGAAGGAAGGCGGCCGCCGCGCGGTCGAGAATCACGACGCGGCCAATGTGCTGATGCGTCTTGGCGGCGGCATTTCGGCCGTGCTGATGGCAAACCGGGCCGCCTGGGGCCGCAAGGGCCGTATCGCGCTGCAGATCTACGGCTCGAAAGGTTCGATCCTCTACGATCAGGAGCGCATGAACGAATTCGAGCTCTATCAGGCCGAAGGCCGAGGCTCCGAGCAGGGCTTCCGCAAGATACTGGCAGCACCCGCCCATCAGCCCTACGATCGCTTCATTCCGGCGCCCGGCCACGGCCTCGGCTTCAACGATCTCAAGATCATCGAATGCCGCGAGCTGATCCGCGCGATTTCCGGAGAGCCGGCGTCGATCGTGACATTCGAAGACGGTCTCAGGATAGAGAAGTCGGTTCACGCCATGGCACAGTCCTTCCATGAGCGCCGCTGGATCGAGATCGGCTGAGGCAAAACCCTCGCTTCCGTTGACGGCGTTTGGGGCAGGGGATAGGCCTTGTCCCTGTGGAAGAGCTGATATTCGGGAGTGACATCGTGACGGATAGACTGGTGATCATCGGCGCGGGGCAGGCAGGCTTCGCATTGGCAGCCAAGCTGCGTGCGCTGAAGGATGCGCGTCCGATCACGCTGATCGGCGCCGAAGACGTGCTTCCTTACCAGCGCCCGCCGCTGTCGAAGAAGTATCTGCTCGGTGAGATGGCCTTCGACCGCCTGCTGTTCCGTCCCGAGCATTGGTACCCTGACAACAATGTCGAGATCCGTCTCTCGACCTGGGCCGAGCAGATCAAGCGCGACACGAAACAGGTCCTGCTGCAGGATGGCTCCGTTCTCGACTATGGCACACTGGCGCTTGTGACGGGCTCCACGCCCCGCCGCCTACCGGCGGCGATCGGCGGCGATCTGGAAAGCGTCTATGTCGCCCGCGACAAGCGCGACGCCGACCTACTGGCAGGGGAAATGCGACCCGGCCGCCGTGTGCTCATCATCGGCGGCGGTTATATCGGCCTCGAGGCCGCAGCCGTCGCTCGCCATCTCGGCCTGGAGGTGACCGTCATCGAAATGGCCGACCGGATCCTGCAGCGCGTCGCTGCCAGGGAAACCGCCGACATCATGCGCGCGATCCATAAGAGCCATGATGTGTCGATTCGTGAAAAGACCGGCCTGAAGCATCTGATCGGCAAGGATGGTCGCGTGACCGGCGCCGAACTCTCTGATGGCAGCACCATCGACGTGGATTTCGTCATCGTCGGCATCGGCGTCGTGCCGAACGACCTTCTGGCGAAAGAGGCAGGGCTTGAAGTCGGCAATGGAATCATCGTCGACGAATTCGCCCGTACGTCCGACCCGTCGATCTTTGCGGCCGGCGATTGCGCGAGCCTGCCCTGGCAGGGCGGCCGCATCCGGCTCGAATCGGTGCAGAACGCCGTCGATCAGGCGGACGCCGCCGCAGCGGTCATCGCCGGCGGCAACGAACCCTATGACCCGAAACCCTGGTTCTGGTCGGATCAGTATGATGTGAAGCTGCAGATTGCCGGCTTCAATATGGGCTATGATGACACGCTGCTGCGCCCCGGTGCCCGCGAAGGAGCGAACTCCGTCTGGTATTTCCGCGAGGGCAGGCTGATTGCCGTCGACGCCATCAATGATGCAAAGGCCTATGTGACGGGCAAGAAGATGCTGGAATCAGGCGTCAACCCCGATCGGGCAATCCTGGCCGATCCTGCGGCCGATCTAAAGCAATTGCTGGGCTGAGGTGAGCCGGGCTCGCCCGGCTCTGCAGGCAGTTTCAGTTTTGAACTGTCGCCGTCGCGTTTGCCGCCTAAATAAAGGACGTGTGAAAACTGCAAAAAAAGCTTGATCGTACCGGTGAATACCCATATCAGGGCTCCCACCGGAGAGGTGGCCGAGTGGTCGAAGGCGCTCCCCTGCTAAGGGAGTATACCCGAGAGGGTATCGTGGGTTCGAATCCCATCTTCTCCGCCATCTATTTTTTGTTAAATGAAATCAGATAGATGGCAGCAGGGGCAATCCAGCCACAACGCGATTTTCGCTTGCCTTAATCGGGCTGGGCGACGGCCGTTGAATGCCGCGCCCTGCGATATGGCGGACAAGTGTCGCCGGCTAGAAACGAAAATACAAAGTCACTCCTGACCGCGGACGGTAGCCGTAATAATCGCGGTAGCCGTAATAATCGCGATCGTAATACCGCGGGTATCTATAACCGTAGCGCGGATATCCGTAGCATCTGCCATAATATCCGCAGGAACGGTAGGCGTACCGGTGGTTCCGGTAGCGATCCGCACGCCAATGCCGATGGCTCCGATGTCTGACCTGCTCGACATTGCCGATCTGCACTTGCTCTGCTCTCGGCACGAAGATCGGAGCCGCGTTTAGCGGTGGGGCGAAAGATGCAGCCAGGACGACGGCTGCGAGTGCTGATAATAGCTTTCTCATCGACGTATCCTCTCAGGTTTTCAGCTTGAGCCCCCAGGCGTGAACCTCCGATGAACGGCTTCATCGATCGAGCGGCCTGGAATCGCCGTCAGCCGGCCACAGTGTTGGAGGTCCATTTTCCGTCATTGATAGTGCTATGGCCTTTTGTGCGCGGCTTCTCGTTTCCGCTGTCTATTTTCTCCGCTCGAAATTCTCCCTGTCGTATGCCCTCGTTCCGGAATCGCTATGGTCGCCGGGCGAATCGCATACGGAAATCAATGGCCTCTCGTCGGCTAAAGCTGAAATCGGTTTCGATTTTCGCATTGGCGAGCTTCACCTGTCGTTGGCCGGTTATCTCAAAAAGCCGAATCTGGCAGAAAAATGGTGCCGATTTGGCACACCGGGCTGCGCTGCCTTCTTGTAAAGCCCAATAAATACCGAGAAAATAAGCACTTTCTTAATAAAGCCTAAACAAGCGGCGACCCCGTTGCCCAACTTGTGGCCTTTCAGCAACAGGGTTTCGGTAAGGCTTTCGTAAACCCCTCCCGAACACAAGTTGGTGATTGCGTGACAGCTTTCGTCTTGTATTTTCACTCTCGGAAGCAAGGGCTTGACCGCCCGACTTCTTCAAACACCGGAGATGGGGCAGGGAAACGCTGTCCAGGCGTGATCCTATCTCCGATCGAAACTTGAATTGGAGGTCATTATGAACATCAAGAGCCTTCTTCTCGGCTCCGCTGCTGCTATGGCAGTAGTATCCGGCGCTCAGGCAGCTGACGCAATCGTTGCTGCCGAGCCGGAACCGGTTGAATACGTTCGCGTCTGCGACGCCTACGGCACCGGCTACTTCTACATCCCGGGCACGGAAACCTGCCTGAAGATCAATGGTTACATCCGTTTCCAGGTTGACGTTGCTCCGAGCGCAAGCTCGATCAGCGCTGCTGGCGGCGGTTCTGTTGATAACGACTCGAGCTGGGACGCTCGTACCCGTGGTCAGGTTCAGTTCACGGCCAAGAGCGACACCGAATACGGCCCGCTCACCGGCGTGATCGTTATTCAGGCCAATGCTGACAACGCTTCTAGCCAGAAGACGCAGCTTGACTCCGCTTACCTCGACATCGCTGGCTTCCGCGCTGGTCTCTTCTACTCCTGGTGGGACGATGGTCTCTCGGGCGAAACGGACGACATCGGCTCCCCGGTTACTCTGCATAACTCCATCCGTTATCAGTACGAAACCGGCGACTTCTACGCTGGCATCAGCGTTGACGAACTGGAAGACGGCCCGTTCTACAACGGCGAACAGCCGAACAACTTCGGCGTAGCAATCGGCCTCGGTGGCAAGGCTGGTGCCTTCACCTACCAGATCACCGCTGGTTACGACACCGACAACGAAGAAGGCGCTGTTCGCGCTATGGGTACCGTTGCTATCGGCCCGGGCACGCTCGGCCTCGCAGCTGTCTACTCCAGCGGCCCGAACGCCTACTACAACAAGTCTGAATGGGCTGTTGCTGCCGAGTACGCTATCAAGGCGACCGACAAGCTGAAGATCACCCCGGGCGTTCAGTACTACGGCAACTACGGCGTAGTTACCCCGACGACCGATGCTGATTTCTCGGACAACAATGCCTGGAAGGCTGGCGTAACGATCGATTACCAGATCGTCGACAACCTCTCTGCCAAGGTTTCGGTTCAGTACCTCGATCCGGAACATGCTGACGACGTTACCTCGGGCTACTTCCGCCTGCAGCGCGCTTTCTAATCTGATCTGACTTCGGTCATTCAGAGAAGCCCGGCTTTCGAGCCGGGCTTTTTCGTTTCTGCTGGAAGGCCGACGCATATAGGCAATCTGGAAGTCGGTGAAAACTTAGGTGGAGAGCTTGAGCGGAATTAGCCGAGTTCACTGATAAACGTTCGGATCACCGTCGGAATGTCCCCGAGATGCAGAAGCGGCGCGTGGCCTTGGCCTTGCGCCAAGGTCTGCACCATTCCCGGACGCCGCTTCGCCATTTCATCCATCGTCTCCCGCGATAGCAGATTGGAGGTCTCTCCTTTGATCACCAACAGCGGTGTGGAGCGCAGGCTCTCGAATTGCGACCAAAGGTCGGGCAGGGGATTGATGAAATCGATTGTTTTCAAATGCTCGGCAATGGCCGGGTCATAGTCGGCGACAGGTACGCCATTCTGTTCCCGATAGATGGCGTGCGCCATGCCCTCCCAGTCGGGGAGACCGAGTGCGGGAAAGGCAGCGCCGTGATTCTCTTTGAGGATATCAACCGCCTCACTCCAGCTTCGAGGTTTGCGGTCACGGTTGAGATAGTCCCTGATCGCCATCAGCCCGGATGGCTCGATGACCGGGCCGATATCGTTCAAGATGACGCCTGCGAGCAGTTCCGGCTTTATTGCCGCCAGCAGATGCAGGATCAGCCCGCCGCGCGAGGTCCCAATGAAGATGGCGCGGTCGATGCCGAACGTAGCGCAGGCGGCAATCACATCGCCGCATTCGACAGCGAGATTGTAATTCGCCTTGTTATCATCTCGATCAGACAGGCCACGTCCGCGATAGTCCATTGCCATGACACGCCGTGGGAAAGCTGCGTCGCGCGACAGAATCAATGCAAGTTCGTGGAAATCGCGGGCGTTGCGCGTCAGGCCCGGCAGGCAGACGACCGGCAACCGGTCGGTACTCCCGCCGGTCGGCTGGTAATTGCGGGCGTAAAGCCTCAGCCCATCGGTTGATCCATAGAATTTTTCGGTAAACCCGTTCGTGACTGCGTCGCCCATGACATCTCCATCCCGTCTGCCAAAACGAGATGTAGCGTGCTTTCGGCAAGTCTGCCAATCGGCCTCAGGTCGCGCCGCGGCCACCGATGAGGTCGCGCTCGATGTCCGGTGTCTGACCCAGGCGGGCCTTGTAGACCTCGTAATTCTCCATCACCCGCTGCACATAGTTGCGCGTCTCGGGGAAGGGGATGCGCTCGATCCAGTCGACGATTTCGTCGATAGGCTTGCCGCGAGGGTCACCATAGCGGCCGATCCATTCTGGCACGCGCTTCGGTCCGGCATTATAGGCGATGAAAGTCAGGATATAGGAGCCGCCGAAGGCGTCGATCTGCTCGCCGAGATAATGCGCGCCGAGCGTTGCGTTGTAGCCGGCATCGGCTGTCAGCTTGTCCTTGGAATAGGTGATGTTGTTCCGCTTGGCGACGGCCTGGGCCGTGCCCGGCAGGAGCTGCAGCAGGCCACGGGCATTGGCGGCCGAAACGGCGGCCGGATTGAAGGCGCTTTCCTGTCGAGCGATCGCATAGGCGAGCGCCTTGCCGGAGCCGGATATATTGGCGTTGGCGGGAATGACGCCAACCGGAAAGGCCAGCGCCGCGACATCGATACCGCGCCCATAGGCGATCTTGCCGATCTGCAGTGAAAGATGATGGTCGCCCGCCTGCTCGGCTTTGGCCGTCAGGATTGCGAGCTCGCCAGGGCTTTGAAGCTGCTCGGCCAGTGCCAGGTAAATGGCTGCCGCACGCCAGCCATGACCGGCCGATTCGAGCCGCCCGATCGCCTGCACGGCCTCGCGCTGCTGCAGGCTCTGTCGGTCGGCCGCCGTGGGCGACGGATAGGTGACATTCAGTGTCTTCCGTCCAAGCCGCTCAGCCGCAAGCTGTCCGTAGAAGGTGCCTGGAAAATTCGCAGCCTTGGTGAAAAATTCACTGGCCTTGCCCGGCCCGCCGGCTTCCGCCGATCGCCCGAGCCAGTACCAGGCACGGGAAACCGAAAGCGGGCCGTTCGAAACCTGCAGGATCTTGCGGAAATGCGTCTCGGCCGTCGTCGGGTCCTGTAGTCCGCGCAGTGCATACCAGCCGGCATGGAATTGTGCTTCGACGATATCCGTCGGCACCGTCGCGACGGAGGCGGCGACGATCTGATAGGCGGCCTTGAACTGTCCCTGGTCGACGAGGCCGCGGCTGATGATCCGCTGCTCGTTCCACCACTCGCCCGAGTTCATCAGCTCGCTTCGGTCGCGCGGTATCTGCTGCAAGAGCTTGGCGGCGTCGAGATACTTGTCCTGCTTGCGCAGATATTCGATGCGCGCGAAGAGAAAGCCCGGATCGCTGCGCCATTTCGCATCGATCCCATTCAGCAATGCGCCGGCATTGCCAGCATTGTTGTCGACGGCAGCCCAGGCCTTGTAGAGCGATTGCGCCTGGCCCATGTCGCCGAAGCGCTTGGCCTGTGCCACGCGGCCGCGATACATCAGGTAGTCCATCCGCGTCTTGTGGTCGGCGGCGGTCAGCAGGCCGGCAAATTCGGCCAGGATCTTGTCTTCGGTTGCCTTGTCGAGCGCCTGTCCGCGCCAGATCTTGCCGATATATTTTGCCGCCTGCGCAGACTTGCCGGTTGCTACGAGCGCGCGCGACATAATGATCGCGCCCTGCCACGTCTCGGGCGCCGTATCGCCGAAGGCGTTCAGCACGGCGGCAGGGGCTGGGTTCTCGTCGTAGAGCGCACGCTCGGAATTGCCGCGTAGACGTTCCAGACCTGGCCAGCCATTCAGCTCGTCCGAAGCACTGGCGATCTCATAGGAGGGAACGCCTTTCAGGCCGGAAGTGGCGACTGCCCAGGTCAGGATATGGCGGTCGAGTGTACCTGCCGCCATCGTATTGCGGATGGCAAGCGCCTGTTGCGGATCCTTGTTGGAGAGCGCATCGAGGCCAGCCTTCAGATCGCTGTTGACGGGGGCGATCGCCGCATTGCGCGGAATGGACCCGGTTGTAATCGCCTCGGGGAAAGACGCGGTTTCCGGCACGAAACCAAGCGGCTTGACGGCCGGCGCAGGGGCGCCCTCGCCGGGGAGCGGCGATGCAACGCTGCCCCATGCCGCGGCCACCAGGCCGAAGACGGACAGGATCAGAACGGCTCTCTTCATCCGGATTACTCGCAACGAAACCATGCCCCTCCATTTGGCTGGAGGCATCTTAATGAAACCTTACCGACTCGGGTAAAATTCATTCACATTTGCTATCGGAATTTGCCCTAACCGACCTATGCGCGCTTGTCGCAGCCTTTTTGCCGCTCTATGGTGCGCAACTCTTATTCATGGAATGCGGCTGAAGCAAGGATATCGGCCGTGAGGAGCTTTGCATGTTCAATGGGTCCATCCCCGCGCTCGTAACCCCCTTCACCGATGCCGGCCTGATCGACGAAGACAGCTTCGCCGCCCATGTCGCCTGGCAGATCGGGGAGGGCAGCAGCGGCCTCGTTCCGGTCGGAACGACCGGTGAGTCGCCGACGCTGTCGCATGCCGAGCACAAACGTGTGGTGGAGCTCTGCATCGAAGTTGCCGGCAAACGCGTGCCCGTCATGGCCGGCGCCGGCTCGAACAATACGCGTGAAGCGATCGAACTTGCCCAGCATGCCGAGAAGGTCGGGGCGGACGCCGTTCTGGTCGTCACACCCTATTACAACAAGCCGACGCAAAAGGGGCTGATCGCTCACTATTCGGCGATCGCCGAGGCCGTGAAGCTGCCGATCTATATCTACAACATCCCCGGCCGTTCGGTCGTCGACATGACGCCGGAGACGATGGGTGCGCTTGCCAAGGCGCACAAGAATATCGTCGGCGTCAAGGATGCGACCGGCAAGATCGAGCGTGTCTCCGAGCAGCGCATCACCTGCGGCAAGGAGTTCCAGCAGCTTTCCGGCGAGGACGCGACGGCTCTCGGCTTCAACGCCCATGGCGGCGTTGGCTGCATCTCGGTGACGGCCAACATCGCGCCGCGCCTTTGTGCCGAGTTCCAGGCAGCGACGACCGCAGGAAATTACACCAAGGCGCTGGAGCTGCAGGACCGGCTGATGCCGCTGCATAAGGCAGTCTTCATGGAACCCGGCGTCTGTGGCGCGAAATACGGCCTCGCAAAGCTCGGCCGCATGAGCCGCAGCGTGCGCTCGCCGCTGATGTCATCGCTCGAGCCCTCGACGGAAGCGGCGATCGACGCCGCTATGCGTCACGCCGGCCTGCTGAACTAAAGCATGTCGAGCAAAACTGTGCAGCGGTTTTGCGATAACGACATGCCTTAAGCGTAAACCCGGCCCGTCTTCACAAGACCGGGCCGTTCTCCTACATAGATGACAGGAAATGAGGGCGCGGCATTCGCGCCCCTCTAATGGAATTATCGTCATGGCCCCCAAAGGCAGCCAGCGTATCGTGAAGAAGGTCGTTGCGGAAAACCGCAAGGCCCGCTTCAACTACGAGATCATTGATACCTATGAGGCGGGCTTGGTGCTGATGGGCACCGAGGTCAAGTCATTGCGCGAAGGTAAGGCCAATATCGCCGAATCCTACGCTTCCGATGAGGATGGTGAGATCTGGCTGATCAATTCCTATCTGCCGGAATATCTGCAGGCGAACCGCTTCAACCATGAGCCGCGTCGCCGCCGCAAGCTGCTTTTGTCCGGGCGTGAGATTAACCGTTTGCGCGCGGGCATCAATCGCGAAGGCATGACACTGATCCCGATGAAGATCTACTTCAACGATCAGGGCCGCGCCAAGATCGAGCTGGCGCTCGCGAAGGGCAAGAAGCTTCACGATAAGCGCGAATCCGAGAAGGAGCGCGATTGGAACAGGCAGAAGAGCCGTCTGTTGAAAGACAACGGCTGACTCTTTGCCTGCAGCATTGCACTATTCGTGAATGAAGGTTTAGTCTTCGAAATCGCTGGCTGGCGCCACTTCGGCGGGACGCGGCGGACGTTCGGAAGGATCCCGGCCGATCTCGGCTTTCAGAGACAGAAGATCGATGAAGTGATCGGCCTGGCGGCGCAGATCGTCGGCGATCATTGGCGGTTGGGTCGACATGGTCGATATGACCGAAACCTTGCGTCCCTTGCGTTGCAGCGCTTCGACCAGATTGGTGAAATCGCCGTCGCCGGAGAAGATGACGAGATGGTCGACTGTTTCGGACTGTTCCATGGCATCGATTGCGAGCTCGATATCCATATTGCCCTTGATCTTGCGCCGTCCCATGGAGTCGGTAAACTCCTTGGCGGGCTTCGTCACGACCTTGTAGCCGTTATAATCAAGCCAGTCGATGAGCGGACGGATCGAGGAATATTCCTGGTCTTCGATAAGCGCGGTATAGTAGTATGCGCGCAGCAGATATCCACGTTTCTGAAATGCTTTCAATAGCTTGCGGTAATCGATATCAAAGCCCAGACTCTTGGATGCAGCGTAAAGGTTGGCGCCGTCTATGAATAGTGCAATTTTTTCGCGTGGGTCAAACATCGCTTACCAATCCAAAGAGAGTAATCGAAATCCATAAGCCACTAAGCCTAATAAAAACAGCGGCTTGCGGATGTGGCGTCGAGCTGTTCCGTACTTTATGAATTATTCATATATGAAAGATTTAGGGCACGATTTGGGATATTCCAAGCAACCCCCGGTGGAAATGTCATATTGTGCATGGAAATTTAGACCGGCTGCGGATAAAGGCGAGGGGACCCTAACGAAAAACTTGAATTTGCCCGGTTTTAATTGTATCGGGCGTGTTAATCCCGAAAAGACGACCGCAAAGGACAGGCAATGGCCCGTGTCACAGTAGAAGATTGCATTGACAAGGTAGAGAACCGCTTCGAGCTGGTTCTGCTCGCCAGCCATCGCGCCCGGCTGATTTCCCAGGGTGCGTCGATCACCATCGATCGCGACAACGACAAGAACCCGGTTGTGGCTCTGCGCGAAATCGCTGACGAGACCCTGTCTCCCGACGATCTGAAGGAAGACCTGATCCATTCGCTGCAGAAGCATGTGGAAGTGGACGAGCCCGAGCCCGATCCGGCAAGCCTGATCGCCGCCGGTGCAACGGCTAATGCCGACAGCGAAGAGCAGGACGACCTGCCGGAAACGATCACCTTCGACCAGATGTCGGAAGAAGAGCTTCTGGCCGGCATCGAAGGTCTCGTTCCGCCGGAAAAGAGCGACGATTACTAAGCGCATCCCTGGCCCTTGAACGGCCGGGGCTTCCCGCGCGGCAAAAGATCGACGATTACCAATCATCAATCTTGCGCCTGTAAAGCTTAGGCATAATATTGCCCATGTGTGCGCCAATCTGCGATTGGCGCGCTTTTATTTTATTGGAGTGGCTTTGGAATGATGCGGCAGTACGAGCTCGTGGAGCGGGTTCAGAAATACAAGCCCGATGCCAACGAAGCTCTGCTGAACAAAGCCTATGTCTACGCCATGCAGAAGCATGGGCAGCAGAAGCGAGCGAGCGGTGACCCATACATCTCGCATCCGCTCGAAGTGGCCGCAATCCTGACCGACATGCATCTCGATGAATCGACGATTGCAGTCGCCCTTCTGCATGACACGATCGAGGATACGACGGCGACGCGCGCCGAGATCGATGAACTCTTCGGCGAGGATATCGGCCGCCTGGTCGAGGGCCTGACGAAGATCAAGAAGCTCGACCTCGTCACCAAGAAGGCCAAGCAGGCGGAGAATCTGCGTAAGCTGCTGCTTGCCATTTCCGATGACGTACGCGTCCTGCTGGTCAAGCTTGCCGATCGTCTCCACAACATGCGCACTCTCGACCATATGTCCCAGGAAAAGCGCGCGCGCATTTCTGAAGAGACGATGGAAATCTATGCGCCGCTCGCCGGCCGCATGGGTATGCAGGACATGCGCGAGGAGCTGGAGGAGCTCTCCTTCCGGCACATGAACCCGGAAGCCTACGAGACTGTCACGAAGCGCCTTGAGGAACTGTCGAAGCGCAATGAAGGTCTGGTCAAGAAGATCGAGGCCGAACTGCGCGACCTGCTGATCGCCAATGGATTGGCGACTGCCTATGTCAAGGGTCGGCAGAAGAAGCCCTATTCGGTGTTCCGCAAGATGCAGTCGAAGTCGCTCTCCTTCGAGCAGCTTTCCGATGTCTACGGTTTCCGCCTCATCGTCGAGGATATTCCTTCATGCTACCGTGCGCTCGGCATCGTGCATACGCGCTGGCGCGTCGTGCCCGGCCGCTTCAAGGATTATATCTCGACCCCGAAGCAGAACGACTACCGGTCGCTGCACACCACCATCGTCGGCCCGTCGATGCAGCGCATCGAACTGCAGATCCGCACCAAGCGCATGCATGAGATCGCCGAGTTCGGTATTGCCGCTCATACGCTCTATAAGGACGGCGCCACCAATGCCGATGGCGATATCCTCTCGCGCGAAAGCAATGCCTATTCCTGGCTCCGGCACACGATCGAGGCGCTCGCCGAAGGTGACAGCCCCGAAGAGTTCCTCGAGCACACCAAGCTCGAGCTGTTTCAGGATCAGGTCTTCTGTTTCACGCCGAAGGGCAAGCTGATTGCCCTGCCGCGCGGTGCGACACCGATCGACTTTGCCTATGCCGTTCATACCAACATCGGCGACACGACCGTCGGCGCCAAGATCAATGGCCGCATCATGCCGCTGGTGACCCGCCTCAACAATGGCGACGAAGTGGAGATCATCCGCTCCGGCGTGCAGGTGCCGCCGGCCGCCTGGGAAGAGATCGTCGTGACAGGCAAGGCGCGCGCAGCTATCCGCCGCGCGACGCGCATGGCGATCCGCAAGCAATATGCCGGTCTCGGCCACCGCATCCTGGAGCGCACCTTCGAGCGCGCCGGCAAGATCTTCTCGCGTGACGCCATGAAGCCGGCCCTCCACCGGCTGGGGCAGAAGGATGTGGAAGATGCGATCGCTGCCGTCGGCCGCGGCGAAATGTCTTCGCTCGACGTGCTGCGCGCCGTCTATCCCGATCATCAGGACGAGCGTGTCACGGTCAAGCCGGCCGGCGACGAGGGCTGGTTCAATGTCCGCAGCGCCGCGGGCATGATCTTCAAGATCCCCGGCAGGACCAAGGCCGATCTCGATGGCGAGCGCGCCTCCACCGAGAGCGATCCCGATATCGTGCCGATCCGCGGCCTCTCCGGCAATGTCGACGTCAAGTTCTCACCAACAGGCGCCGTGCCCGGCGATCGCATCGTCGGCATCATGGAAAAGGGCAAGGGCATCACCATCTATCCCATCCAGTCGCCATCGCTGCAGCGCTTCGATGATCAGCCGGATCGCTGGATCGACGTACGCTGGGATCTCGATGAGGCCAACAAATCCCGGTTCATGGCTCGCATCATGGTCAACGCGCTGAACGAGCCCGGCACGCTGGCCAAGGTGGCACAGACGGTCGCAAGCCTCGACGTCAATATCCGCATGCTGAACACGGTACGCGTGGCCGCCGACTTCACCGAAATGGTGCTGGAAGTGGAAGTCTGGGACCTGCGTCAGCTGAACCAGCTTCTCTCTCAGCTCAAGGACCTGGACTGCATCGCGACGGTCCGGCGCCTCTACGAGTAGAATTTATTAAAGTTTTGCCGATCGCAAAATTGCGCTTTGCATATTTTGTGATCATTTAATGGCCGAATCGGCATATTGAAAAGGCAAGCCATGCGCCTTCTGCATGGCTGTGCTCCGGTTACAGCGGTAGTAATTAACCGATGCCGCGACTATCTTCTGGTCATCAAGAAATGAAACGAAGATGAGGCAAAGCAATGTTTGAACCGATCAGGAAATTCGCCCGCGCCCTTCGCGCTCCGACCGCTCAGGAACGTGAGATGGCATATCTCAACGGCTCGCATGACCGTATTGATCTTGAATATCGTCAGCGTCAGGTCGATCGCGGCATCTTCCGCAATCGCTGATCACTGAGATATACTTGAAGTAAGGAAGGCGTTATGCATGGTCCACGCCCCTTGGAAGAAAAGAAGAATAGGCGGCCTGTTTGTGAAGCGGTTCCATTTGCCGCTCTTGTCATGGCGGTGTGCACTGCACTAAATACGCGCCATGTTGTTTCGCCGTCGTAAGCCCGCGGGATTTAAGGAAAAGCTGCGAGAGCTCGTGTGGCCTCGCAAGGGTTTTCTGCGCCCGCCAAAATATCTCATGATGCGCGTCCTGCGCCTGACTGCCTCGCCGCATGCCGTTGCGGTGGGCGTCGCTGCGGGTGTCTTCGTTTCGTGGACACCCTTTATCGGCGTGCATTTCGTCATGGCCTTCCTCATCACCTATTTCCTGTCGGGGAATATGGTGGCGGCGGCACTTGGCTGCGCGGCCTTCGGTAATCCGCTGACCTATCCCTTCATCTGGGGCATCACCTGGGAAGTCGGTCACCTGCTGCTCAGCCGGCAGGACCAGATGGCCGGACAGACGATCGATCTCGCCGAGCTCTTCCACAAGCTGCATTTTACGGAACTCTGGAAACCGGTGCTGGAGCCGATGCTGATCGGCGCCATCCCGCCGGCGGCCATCACCTCGGTTGCGCTTTATGTACTGACATTCTACACCGTGAGGGGCTTTCAGGCGCGTCGCCGCGCCCGGCTGATGGAGCGTACGCGGCTACGGCTCGCCGATCCCGCCACCGAGATGCCGACCGTCTGAGCCCGAAGCAGTTCTATCCCGAAAGGCCTCTCGCATGATCATCGGCATTGGCAGCGACCTCATCGACATCAGGCGCGTGGAGAAATCCATTGAGCGCTTTGGTGAGCGCTTCACGCATCGCTGTTTCACCGAGATCGAGCGCACCCGCTCGGATCGCCGCGCCAACCGCGCCGAATCCTATGCCAAGCGCTTCGCCGCCAAGGAAGCCTGCTCCAAGGCGCTCGGCACCGGGCTTTCGCAGGGCGTTTTCTGGAAGGATATGGGCGTCGTCAACCTGCCGAGCGGCAAGCCGACGATGCAGCTGACGGGCGGTGCCGCCGCCGTCCTTGAGGCCATGCTGCCGGCCGGCCATAAGGCCGCCATTCATTTGACAATAACGGATGATTATCCCTTGGCTCAGGCTTTTGTGATCATTGAAGCGCTGCCGAATGCCGTATCATAGCGACACCTCGTCGCTTTTAATGCTGTCGTTATTGCCGCCACCGGCCGAAGCCGCTAGAGAGAACATCAGAAAGAAATGCGCCTTCATGGCGTCTTGAAGGAACAAGACTGCGTGTCCGAAAAAGTCGAAGCCAAGCCGAATGCCCTCTGGGAAAATATCAAGGTCATCATCCAGGCTCTCGTCCTGGCGATGGTTATCAGGACTGTACTGTTCCAGCCCTTTACCATTCCCTCGGGCTCGATGATGCCGACCTTGCTGGTCGGTGACTATATCTTCGTCAACAAATTTGCTTACGGCTATTCGAAATATTCGCTGCCTTTCTCGCCGGACATTTTCAGTGGCCGCATTTTTGGTTCCGATCCCAAGCGCGGCGATATCGTCGTTTTCCGTTTCCCGCCGAATCCTGAGGTCGATTACATCAAGCGCGTCGTCGGCCTTCCGGGCGATCATATCCAGGTCACAGACGGTATTCTCTACATCAACGGCAAGCCGGTTCCGAAGGTGCCCGATGGTACCTTCAATTCCGACTACAAGCTCGATCCGGGCCAGGACGTGCCGGTGTTCCGCGAGACGCTGGATGATGGCAAGACCTATGACACGCTCGACCAGTCGCCGGTTTCGCGCGGCGACAACACCCGCGAGTTCATCGTTCCGGAAGGCCATTACTTCATGATGGGCGATAATCGCGACAACTCGCTCGACAGCCGCTTCGACGTCGGCTTCGTCCCGGCGGAAAACCTTGTCGGCCGCGCCAGCGTCATCTTCTTCTCGCTGGGCAACGATACGTCCTTCCGCGAAATCTGGAAATGGCCGACCAACATGCGCTGGGACCGTCTCTTCAAGGTTGTTGAATGAGCAAGGCGCAGGCGCTCTCAGCGGCGGACCGCGCAAAGCTTGAAACCCTGATCGGGCATGAATTTGCCGAGAAGGAACGTCTGGATCGCGCGCTGACCCATGCCAGTGCGCGCACCGACAAGGGCAATTACGAGCGGCTTGAATTTCTCGGCGACAGGGTTCTCGGGCTCTGTATCGCCGAGTTGCTGTTTCGCACCTTCGGTGCCGCGACCGAAGGCGAGCTTTCGGTGCGGCTGAACCAGCTCGTCAGCGCCGAAACCTGCGCGGCAGTTGCCGATGAACTCAATCTTCACCTCTATATCCGCACCGGCGCCGACGTGAAGAAACTGACCGGCAAGCGCATGATGAACGTGCGCGCCGATGTCGTCGAAAGCCTGATCGCCGCGCTCTATCTCGATGGCGGCCTGGAGGTCGCCCGACGCTTCATTCTGCGCTATTGGGAGGGCAGGGCGGTGCGCGCCGATGGCGCCCGCCGTGATGCAAAGACCGAATTGCAGGAATGGTCGCACGCCAAATATGGCGTCACACCCGTCTACCGGGTTGAAGAACGCAGCGGACCGGATCATGATCCACGCTTCAAAGTGACTGTAGAAGTCGCTGGCGTTGCACCGGAAACAGGCATAGAGCGCTCTAAGCGCGCCGCAGAACAGGTCGCCGCGACGAGAATGCTCGAGCGCGAAGGCATTTGGCAGTCGACATCTGCCGGAAATTGACGGGATCAATGACAGAAGAAAACGAAATGGCGGCCGAGAGCTCCGCTGAAAGCAATCCGACGCATTCCGGCTTCGTCGCCCTGATTGGCCCGACCAATGCCGGCAAGTCGACGCTGGTCAACCGCCTCGTTGGCGCCAAGGTGTCGATCGTCAGTCACAAGGTGCAGACGACGCGCGCCATCGTGCGTGGCATTGCCATCCACAACAACGCGCAGATCGTCTTCATGGACACGCCCGGCATCTTCAAGCCCCGCCGCCGCCTCGATCGCGCCATGGTCACATCGGCCTGGGGTGGCGCCAAGGATGCCGATCTCATCATGCTGCTGATCGACAGCGAACGCGGTCTGCGCGGTGATGCCGAAGCCATTCTCGAAGGCCTGAAGGATGTTCCCCAGAGGAAGATCCTCGTTCTCAACAAGATCGACCGCGTCAACCGCGAGTTGCTTCTGGCGATTGCTGCCACCGCAAACCAGAAGGTTGAGTTCGAGCAGACCTTCATGATCTCGGCCGAGAACGGTTCAGGCTGCGACGATGTGATGGATTATCTGGCAAAGACCCTGCCGGAAGGCCCCTGGTATTATCCGGAAGACCAGATCTCCGATCTGCCGATGCGCCAGCTCGCCGCCGAAATCACCCGCGAGAAGCTTTTCCTGCGCCTGCATCAGGAGCTTCCCTATTCCTCGCATGTCGAGACGGAAAAATGGGAAGAGCGCAAGGATGGCTCCGTGCGCATCGAACAGGTCATCTATGTCGAGCGCGACAGCCAGAAGAAGATCGCACTCGGCAAGGGCGGCGAAACGATCAAGGCGATCTCATCGGCGTCGCGCCGCGAGCTGGCGGAAATCCTTGAACAGCCAGTCCATCTCTTCCTGTTCGTCAAGGTGCGTGAGAACTGGGGCGATGATCCCGAGCGCTTCCGTGAAATGGGCCTCGAATTTCCGCGCTAAGGCATGTCGCGCAAAAGTGTGCAGCGGTTTCGCGACAACGACATGCGTAAAACAAAGACTTAAAGCGCGGCAAGCGAATCTGAAAGATCGCGACACGCTTTAGTTTGACAAGAAAATTGACAAGGGGCACTCAGCCCTTTGTTTTTTTATAAAAATCGCTGCCTGTTCCAAGGAACAAATCAGCTTGGCTGCGCATTGATCTGCCAACGGCGCTGCACCCTGCAGCGCCGGTTTTTGCGACAGCAGGGACAAGATGGCGACGGCAAAACCCACCCATTCCTTCAAGACGCCCTGCGAGCAGTGTCCGTTGCGGCCATTGCCGCATTTCCGGGAGTTCAGCCGCGACGAGCTGGAATTCGTTTCGACATTCAAAAGGGGCGAACTGGCCGTCGATGCCGGTGCGACCATCCTGGTCGAAGGTGCCCACAGCGCCCATCTCTTTACAGTGCTCTCAGGCTGGGGCTTCCGCTACAAGATGTTGGAGGATGGCCGCCGGCAGATCCTGAACTACATCATGCCGGGCGACCTGATCGGCTTGCAGGGTACGATCATGGGCGAGATGCAGCATTCGGTGGAGGCCCTATCGCCGGTGACGCTCTGCGTCTTCGAGCGCGACAAGCTGATGACCCTTTATAACAAGCACCCTTCGCTTGCCTTTGATATTACCTGGATCGCGGCGCAGGAGGAGCGCATTCTCGACGAACACCTGTTGAGCATCGGCCGTCGTACGGCGCTCGAAAGAGCTGCCTATCTCATTGCCTTCCTGTTTGAACGCGCAAAGAAGCTCAGCCTTTTCAACGGCCGCAATGTCATCCCGATCACGCAGCAGCATATTGCCGATACACTTGGTCTTTCGATCGTTCACACCAACAAGACGCTGAAAAAGCTTGCAGGACGCAACCTGATCCGTTGGCAGGAGCGCGGCTGCGACGTGCTGGACGGGGAGGGGCTGATGCAGGTGGCCGGCTGGGAAGGGCTGCGCGAAGCAAAGCGCCCTTTCATCTAAGGCTTGTTGAGATTTAGGATTCCCATTTTGATTGGGCCTTGGGCAACCCCGTGCGTTTCGTTGTGCTGCCGGGGCAGCGGTTCGATACAGTCGGCGTCGCAGCCCTCATTGACGGTGTCGAATTCGATGGCATGATCGCCGACAAGGCATTCGACAGCAATCACATCATCGCCGATCTCAACGAACGCGGCGCAAAGATCGTCATCTCACAATATCCAAGACGGGCCTCGCGAGGCCACACTTCGGTGCGTCGGGCTGTATCCCCACCCTGATTCGCAGTCAGCGCCCGAATGCAAGCCCTGGATAGCAGATAAGGAGACCTTGCTATGTGTCGTTTGTAAGCAGAATAGATAATCCAGCCAGCAAGGGCTGGATCGAATAAAGTTAATTCTAAATTAGCAAATCTGGCGAATTCTTGCAGCTATCCGATCCGCGCGGTCGCCCTTTTGGAGCTGGAGACCTGAATGAAGCGCCCAAGTGTCAAGCAAGCCCTTATTGCCGTTTTATCCGTCATCTGTGCCTTCCTGGTTGTCTTGTCCTACAATTCTCTCAGCACGATTTCGACGCTGAACGACAACACCCAGCAAATTGGCAGCTTCTGGATGAAACGTCTGGTCACTGCCAGAGATATCAAGGGAAACTTCTCCGATCTGAAGTTGGCTTACGCGCGCTACCTATTGGAGGCGTCACCAGAAAAGCGAGCCGCGGGAGCGAAGCTGGTTGACGACACGAATTCTGCGGTCAAGAGTTCGATCGATGAATATGTGAAAGGTGTCCGCACCGAGCGAGGCCGCGAGCTGATCAATCAGGTCAACTCCGAGCTTAAGAAATACGACGAGCTTGCCGACCACATGGTCCAATTGCAGGATAGCGCGAGCGGAGCCGAAGCTGCCAGTCTCTTCCGCGAGAGCATGGAGCCGCAATCCGATCTGGTGAGCCAGAAGATTGCAGATCTGGTGGCCTTCATTTTGAGTCAGACCGAATCATATGTCGCCGCAAGTAGCGCCACGGCAAGCTACGCGTTCACAGTTACAGCACTAATCGCAACTCTCGCAATCCTAGTCGCCTTGGCCGGAACAATATTTGCCGTGTTCGGTATCGCAAACCCGATACGCCGGATCGCCTCTGCCATGAAGATCTTGTCCGACGGCGATCTGGGAAGCGCTATTCCTTACGCCGGCCGCGCGGATGAGATTGGTGCGATGGCGGCAGCAGTGGAGGTGTTCCGACAGAACGCGATAAACGTTCTTCGATTGGAGCAGGAGGCATCGGCATCGCGGAGCCAGTCAGAGGCGGCTCGTACCGCAGCACAGGAGCGTGCCGAGAGAGAAGCGGAACAACTGAGGTTTGCGACAACAACGTTAGGCGATGGATTAAGGCGTCTGGCAGGCGGCGATGTCTCCTTCCAGCTGGCGGAGCCTTTCGCCTCGGCGTACGAGCAGTTGCGCGAGGATTTCAACGCTTCGCTCAAACAGCTCGGTACGACGATCAGTGCTGTGCTGAAGACTGCGCACAGCATCGATAGCGGAACGCGCGAAATCGCGTCCGGCGCGCAAGACCTTTCCAAGCGCACGGAGCAGCAGGCAGCCTCTCTGGAAGAGACGGCAGCAGCCCTCGATGAGATTACCGCCAATGTTACGACAGCCTCCAAGCGGACCGACGAGGCTCGCAATGTCGCACACGAAGCTAATGTCAGTGCGGAACGTTCCGCTTCAGTCGTGTCAGAAGCCGAACAGGCGATGAGGCGAATCGAGGACAGCTCGGAGCAGATCTCCAACATCATTAGTGTCATCGACGAAATCGCGTTCCAGACAAACCTGCTGGCACTGAACGCAGGCGTCGAAGCAGCCCGCGCCGGGGAAGCCGGTAAAGGCTTTGCAGTTGTCGCTCAAGAGGTTCGCGAGCTCGCACAACGCGCGGCAACAGCGGCGAAGGAGATCAAGGGTCTTATCGAAAAGTCCTCTGCCGAAGTCGGCACCGGCGTGAGACTGGTTCTTGAGACGGGTCAGTCGCTGAAATCGATCAGTGACCATGTGTCTCGGATCAATCAGCTGATGGAGGCGATCGCGACGTCCGCGCGAGAGCAGTCCACGGGACTTGGCGAAATCAACACCGCCGTCAACCAAATGGATCAATCCACTCAACAGAACGCGGCGATGGTCGAACAATCCACCGCAGCGGCCGCGTCTTTGTCGAGTGAGGCGAGCAGGCTGCGTGATCTAGTTAACCAGTTTCATCTCGACAGCAACCCCGGCCAGACCGCTGCGATGAGAACGACTGTACGGATCAGAGCAGCGTAGTGGTGGCTTCTTGACTGCGTCGTCAAATACAGGCCGTAGCAGCAGACACGCCATTGCTCCGGGCCTTACTTCAGCTGGGGATGGAAGCGAGGTAGAATTGTGGCTACCTCGGACGCCGCGCAGGCTTCAGATGGCCCGCTTTCAGATCATTAGCCGCTCGCTCACGTCAAAGACGGCCGCATTATCTGTTGCGCAGACGGAAGTTCTATGAATCACATTCAGTCTTCAACGGAATCTGGTGGGCTATGTGAGGTCGGCCGAGTATGACGGTGTTCGTGTCCCTTCAGGGCCACCGCAATGCCGCGATGCGGTGATTGAATTGGCCGGATTATGCCTGCGATACCATCTCCAGCTGACACAAGGTACGTGCAGTAAGCTCTCAATTTAAGCCAATGGCTCGGCAGATCCTCCTCGTTCTAACCTTCGAGGCGCAAAGATCGTCATCTCACAACATCCAAGGCGGGCCTCGCCGCTGCCGCCCGACACCGAACTCTACAAATGGCGACATACGATCGAGAATTTCTTCTGCAAACTCAAAGAGTTCAAGTGCATCGCAATGAGATCGGACAAAACCGACCAGAGCTTCTCAGCCATCATCTATCTCTGCTCAGCAGTGATCAATTCCCGATGAATCTCAACAGGCCTTAGAGCATGTCGCGCAAAACTGTGCAGCGGTTTTGCGACAACGACATGCGGCAAACAATAACTTAAAGCGTTGCGAGCGGATCTGAAAGATCGCGACACGCTTTGGAATCTCTCCCGGTCGGATTGGTCAACCTTGATGTCTTTTTTAAATGCAAATTGGCGTCAGGGAAACTAGAGTCACGTCATCTTTCCTCCGACTTTCGTTTTTATCGACCGGAGACAAAAATGTGGCTATTCAGTTATGGTGGGCAACCACCGTCAACGGTCCAGGCGGGGTACCGACGGAATGATGTTTGCAAAAAGGCCGAAGCGCTGCAATGTTTGCGCTTCACGAGGGGCATGGAGATCATGAACGCAAGAACCCGTGTTCTGGTCCTGGAAGACAGTCTGATCATCGCCATGGAGGCGGAGGATATCCTGCGTCTCGTTGGTGCTGATACCATCGATATTGCCAATAGCGTCGATCAGGCCAGGGACGCAATCCAAGTCGCAGATTACGATTTCGCGCTTCTCGACGTGAATCTGGGAGAGGCGATGAGCTTCGATTTCGCGCGCGATCTGTCGCTGGCCAATATTCCGTTCGGCTTTGTCAGCGGCTATTCCGATACGCTGGATTTCCCGACCGACCTTCAGGACGTGCCCCTTCTCGTCAAGCCTTTCGACGAGAATGCAATGCGTGACTTCCTCCAGAAGCTTTTCCCGTCGCCGGCGGAATGACAGCGACCTAGCCTTGCTCTAAAATGAATCGGCAGGCTGAAGGACGGTTTTCCGATGCAATGGCAGGACCAGGCGATCATTCTTGGCGTCAAGCGCCACGGCGAGACAAGTGTCATCGCCGAGGTCATGACGCGTGAGCGCGGCCGTCATCTCGGCCTCGTTCGCTCCGGCCGTTCGCGCACCATGCAGCCGGTGCTGCAGCCCGGCAATGAGGTGGAAGTCACCTGGCGTGCCCGGCTGGATGAACATCTCGGTGAATTCCGCCTCGAACCGGTAAAGCTGCGCGCCGCACGGCTGATGGAGACGGCGACCGCCGTCTACGGCGTGCAGGCCATGGGCGCCCTGCTGCGCCTGCTGCCGGAGCGCGATCCGCATCCGCATCTCTTCGAGGCGCTGGAAGTCATCCTCGATCATCTCCACAATCCCACCGATGCCGGTGAGCTTTTCGTACGCTTCGAGCTTGCGGTGCTGAACGACCTCGGCTTCGGACTCGATCTTACCGAATGTGCGGCGACTGGGACCCGCGCCGATCTCGCCTATGTCTCGCCGAAATCCGGCCGTGCGGTGAGCCGTGGTGCGGGAGAGCCTTGGGCCGACAAGATGCTGCTTTTGCCGGCTTTTCTGAGTGCGCAGGAAAATCATGCGGCCGATTTCGAAAGCCTCACGGCGGCATTCCGTCTGACCGGATTCTTTCTGCATCGCCATGTCTATGAACCGCGTGGTCTGGAGGCTTCGGCAGCGCGTGAAGGTTTCGTTCAAGCGGCACTCAAGGCGCTGAATCCGGCTGCGCGGACGCTTTTACGGCCGGATGAACTTTCTGCGTGAACGGCTTTTCATCCCTGCAAAACGGTCTTCAGTTTTGGCGGTTTACCCCCATGCGCCGCATCCCTATCTCTCCGTCGATCAGGAAAGTCTCTAAGCGCTCAAGGAGGAAGCCATGCTGACCAGGCCCGATACATCGACCACCATCACACTCTGGAACGGGCAGGATGTTCCCCGCCTCGGCATGGGCTGCTGGGCGATCGGCGGTCCGTTCTTCGCGGGCGACACGCCGCTTGGCTGGGGCGAGGTGGACGACAATGAATCCATTGCCGCGATCAACCGGGCGATCGACCTTGGCATTCGCTTTTTCGATACGGCCTCGAATTACGGCGCCGGCCATTCGGAAGAGGTTCTGGGACAGGCGATCGGCAATCGCGCCGACATCGTCATCGCCACCAAGTTCGGCTTTGCCACCAATCCGGAAACGAAGCAGGCGACCGGTGCCTTTTCCGATCCGGCCTTCATCCGCCAGTCCGTCGAGACGTCGCTCCGCCGGCTGAAACGGGAGCGTCTCGACCTCCTGCAATTCCACATCAATGATTTTCCGCTGGATCAGTCCGACGAAGTCTTCGATACGCTGCAGGCCCTGCGGGGAGAGGGCAAGATCGATGCCTTCGGCTGGAGCACGGATTTCCCCGATCGCGCCGCCCGCCATGCCGGTCGGTCCGGCTTCGTCTCGATCCAGCATACGATGAACGTCTTCGAGCCGGTGCCCCAGATGATCGATGTCGTCGAGAAGAACGGCCTCATCTCCATCAATCGCGGTCCGCTGGCCATGGGCCTGCTGACAGGCAAGTTCACGCCGGACAAGGCCGTGGGCGCCAAGGATGTGCGCGGGGCAGCACTCGAATGGATGATCTATTTCAAGGATGGGCGTATCGCGCCTGAATTCGCCGCAAGGCTCGACGCCGTGCGCAGTCTGCTCACATCTGATGGACGCACGCTGACGCAGGGCGCGCTCGCCTGGCTCTGGGCGCGTTCACCGCGCACCCTGCCCATTCCCGGTTTCCGGACGGTTGCGCAGGTCGAGGAAAATGCCGGTGCGCTGGAAAAGGGACCGTTGCCGGCCGATGTGATGGCGCAAATCGATGCGGCGCTCGCCCGCGCTTGATTCTACCCGCGAGCGCGAACCTTGAAGGTCCAGCCCTCCGGCCGGGCCTCGATGACCGTCACCTCGTCGCCAATCGCGACCCTGCCGGTGCCGCGCGGGGTCACGTTCCAGCCGAAAAGCGGACCAGGCACGCGCCGATCTCCCGACATGCGGATGCGGCCCATGGCGGGCATGGGGTTCGCCACCTCGCGTGACCCCGTCAACTGGTCCTGCGTCGTCATGATGCAGCGGGCGCAGGGCTTGACGAGGTCGAAGCGGATGCCGGCGATCTCGATCGCAGCCCAGCGGTCCTCGGCCCAGGCCTCGTCCGTGTCGATGACGATATTCGGCCGGAAGCGCTCCATGCCGATGCCGCCTTCGGCATGGGCCGAGAGATCGGCGTTCAGCGCCGTCAGCGATCCCGTCGTCGTCACCAGGATCTGGTAGCCGTCGGTAAAGGTCACCGGTGTGCCTTCGCCCGCCCATTCGGCATTGGCCGTTCGTTTGGCAGCACCGTCGAAGAAGACGAGTTTCACCGCGCGGCCGAGCCATTCCGAAAGCCTGACGTTGCTGTCATCGTCGGCAACGGCAGTGCTGACGACCGATTTCCAGACCGTGACATCGAGCCGCCGGTCCGGATGCGGCGGCGGTACGGCGATGTCAGGCTTGCCCTGCATCAGCAGCCGGAAGGCGCCGGCCTCGGGCCGTACGTCGATGCGGGCAAGGGCCGGGAGCTCGCGTTGCGTGATGAAATGTCCGTCCGCGTCCGTCACCATGGCGCGCCGGTCGCCGGGTAGGCCACAGGCATCGATCTCGGTAGAGGGCAGGGCGATGCCGCGGGCGCTCTTGAGCGGGTAGATGAAGAGATCGCTGACACGCATCATAGGCTCCTAGATTTCATCCATAAATGCCGCGAGGAAGTCGCGCAGGCTTCTGTCGCGGGCTGCGGCCAGATCACGTCCGGTCCGGGTCTGGAAACCGTCCGCCAGTTTGAACAGCTTCGTCTGGAAATGGTCAATCGCATAACGTTTGTCATCGAGCGGCCGGTCCTCGGAAGCCGGATCGAAAGGATCGTAGAGGCCCGATCCGAGCCGACCTGCAATATAGAAACAGCGCGCCGCGCCGACCATGCCGATGGCATCCAGCCGGTCGGCATCCTGCAGGATTTTCGCCTCCAGCGTTTCCGGCGGCACGTTCGCCGAGAAGCTGTGCGCGGTCACCGCATGGGCGACATCAGCGATATCCTCATCGCCCCATCCAAGCTCTTTCAATATCCGCGACGCTTTTTCTGCGGCGAGTACCGATGCCCGGGCGCGCAGCGGCGAATTCTTCTCGACGGCGACGCAATCATGCAGCAGAACGGCAGCGGCCAGCACGTGGCCCTTGCCGCCTTCTGCGGCGTGGAGGCGCATGGCATTACGGAAGACACGCAGGATATGGGCGAGGTCGTGGGACCCGTCGTCACCCTCGGTCGCATGTGGAATGAGCTCCACAGCCAGAGACTCATGGGGAGAGAAGGCTTCGGCCTTGAACATCGTCGTCACCGGTTTTCAAAGGGTTCGTATACCGTCGATAACGGCTTGGCCGGCGAGTTGCAACGTGCCGAGATCAGCGCCGGAATTTGGCGAACGGCGTAATGCCATTCGCCTTTGGCGGCATGGACAGCATGCGGGTCGCATCGCCGAACGGTTTTGGGGCGCTGATATAATAGCCCTGGATCTCGTCACACGCTTCGCGTTCGAGCAGCGCCATCTGCTCTGCGGTTTCCACGCCCTCCACGGTCACGCGCATGCCAAGCGCATCGCCAAGCAGGATGATCGCACGCATGATCGCATGTGCTTCCCTGTTCTCGTCGATGTCGTTCACGAAGGACTTGTCGATCTTGATCTTGTCGAACGGGAAGCTCGAGAGGTAGCTCAGCGACGAATAGCCGGTCCCGAAATCGTCCATGGAGATGCGGATGCCGCGTTCCCTGAGCGCATGCAGGATCGGCATTACCTCATCACGATTTTCCATCAGCACGCTTTCGGTGATCTCCAGTTCGAGACGCGAAGGAGAAAGTTCTGCGGCAGCAAGCGCCTCGCCGACATCCTTCGGCAGGTCGCTGCTGCTGAACTGGATAGCCGAGACATTGACGGCAATCTTGATGTCCTCGGGCCATTGTGCTGCATCGTTGCAGGCCTGGCGCAAAACCCAACGGCCGATATCGACCACGAGGCCGACCTCCTCGGCAAGCGGAATGAATTCCATCGGCGAGACCCGGCCGCGCACTGGATGATTCCAGCGGATCAGCGCCTCGAAGCCGCAGATGCGGTGTTGCGTGAGATCATAGAGCGGCTGGTAGTGAAGCTCGAATTCCTCGTTCTGCACGGCGGCCCGCAGATCGGCCTCCAGCGCGTGACGGGCCTGCATCTTCTCGTCCATCTCGACGGTGAAGAAGCGCTCGTGCCGGCGTCCGTCCGCCTTGGCGTGGGAGAGTGCCATCGCCGCATTGCGCAGCAGCTTGTCGGTCTCGACAGCATCGTCAGGGGCAATCGAAATACCCATGGAAACACTGAGTTCCACCTGCTTGTCGCTGCGGAAGAAGGGTTCGCTGAGCTCACGGCGGATCTGATCGGCAAGTGCTGTGATGTTCCACGGCTGCTGGCGGTGCGTCTGCAGGATCGCGAATTCGTCCGAGCCGAGACGGGCAAGAATGTTTTCCAAGCCGGCCGAGGCGCGGATGCGCTCTGCGACTTGCTGCAGGATCTTGTCGCCAGCAGAAACACCCATCGTATTGTTGATCGACTTGAACCGGTCGAGATTGAGATGCACGAGCGCGATCTGCTCGTCTTCCTTGCGCTCGGCAAGGGCCGCATCGAGTTGCTCGCGGAAGCGAATGCGGTTCGGCAGACCGGTCAGCGGATCGTGATGGGCGAGATAGGTAATGCGCTCGGCGGCCCTGCGGTCTTCGGTAATGTCGGCATGGATGGCGATATTGCTGCCGTCGGCAAGGATGGTAACGACGCTCTGGATGATGCGGCCATCATCCATCAGCCATTCGCGCCGGCGGATGCGCCCTGCCTTCGAGGAAGCTTCCTGGCCTTCCTTCCTGCTGCGTGTCCTGGCGCCGGCTTGCTCAGTGCCACGCGTCTTGTGCATCAGGTCGGCAATCGTCGTGCCGGGCGCAACATCGCCGTCGCTAAAGCCGAAGAGCTGGCGGAAGCGCAGGTTGGAAAGGGTCAGCCGCTGGTCCGCATCGAACACGCTGAGGCCGAGCGGCAGGTTGTTCAGGACGATTTCGAAGAGCTTGCGCTGTTCCGCAAGGGCCTGCGTGGTGGAACTGATCGTCTTCTTCAGTTCGCGGTTTTCGATGAGCAACGTTCCGGCGCTGCGCTCGATTTCATCATATTCGCTTTCATGGCTGCGATAGGTCGCGATGACGAGCTCCATCAGATGCTCTGCATCGATCGATCCGTCCTCATCGACGGCCTGCGTGCACTGTTGCCAGAAAAGCGTCTCAGCTTTCATGCGCACGAGTTCCCTCGCGGGACGATTGCGATGGAAGCATGGCAAAAGGCGAAGGCGTCTTCGACTGGCAAAGGTGCCATATCGAGCCGGGCATGAAAAAGACCTCTCTAAAATGAATGCAAGAATCATTTTTTGTAAGCAGCAGGTGGCCATTTCCGGCAACTCGCAAGCGGCATCTTCTACCGGGCCGATTAATAATCGGTTGCAACTCGCCGGCCATTATAGCTAGCCGGCATTTTGTGTGTATCTCGCAAACTACTGAAATACCGAGGAAACCTCGTTTTTCGAGGCAATTGGAAAGTGCCGCGGAAATGGGTCGTTACACTTTGTCAACTATGGTTAATCGAGTGTTAACAGCTTATTGACCGAAGCCGCAAATCAGTTTAGTCAACAATCCAGTCCTTGATATTTCCCACCCGCGTATTGCGTACAGACTCTCACCGGAAGAAGCGGTGAACGGAGGTTTGTATGACTGTTATTTCATCAGTTTCAGACATCTCTTATGCATATTTGGCAACGCTCTCGCGGCTTGATGCCAATGGTGACGGCGTCTTGAGCCGCACGGAACGTGCGGCAGATGAGAAGCCCGGCATCATCAGAGAGTTTCTCGAAGATGATGATGGCGATAATACGCAGCCGAAATATCCGAGCAGCCTCGTCGCGCTCATGATGGAATACAGCGACAACGGCTCGGCAACCGGCACGGCCGTTCCCTATGCGCTGCAGCAGGTTGCTCCTGATGCTGATGACCAAGCGATGCAGATCTATCGCAATACCTACGGCGAGTTCGATCTCGGTATCGCCGCCTGAGCCTTAGTCGTCGGCTGCAGAAGTCGAGCCGGCCTCGTGGCCGGCTTTTTCTTGCCTTTTATGCAGGCAGGAACACCTTCTTTCGTGAGGCGTTGGGACACAGTCCCCGAAACGGAAGGAAACCTGATGAAAATCATATGCACCATCGCTGCCCTCGGGCTGCTTGCGGCGGCGTCCCAAGGCTTTGCCCAGGACAAGCAGACGGCGACGGCAAATTTTATCGGCCCTGACGGCAAGGAGGCCGGCCGCGCCACACTGACCGCTGCGGCCAATGGTGGTGTCTTCATCGAGGCGGAAATCTCCGGCCTCCCCGTCAACAAATGGGTCGCCTTTCATATTCATGAGACCGGCCACTGCGATGCCGCAACCCATCACGAATTGGCCGGCGGTCATTTCAATCCGACCAAGGCCGAGCATGGTTTCCTGGCCGCCAAGGGACCGCATGCCGGCGATATGCCGAACCAATATGTCGGTCAGGACGGCATCCTGCGCGCACAGGTCTTCGACACCATGATCTCGCTCGACGGCAAGGAGGATGGTGTGCGTGGCCGCGCGCTGATGGTGCATGCCGATTCCGATGATTATCGAACCCAGCCTTCGGGCGGCGCCGGCGACAGGGTCGCCTGCGGCGTGATCAAATAGGTTATGGCTGCGTTTGCGCGGACGTCCTCGGCGTCCTCTTGCGGGCCGAAACCCTGACCTGCGCTTCCTCTGGTGCCGGTTCGGGAACGGGAGCGTTCGAAACCTCCGCCGGAGCGTCGCCAACCTCGCCCCTTTTGTCAAAGGCAAGCTTGACGCGCTTGATCATGTCGCGACTCAGGCCCCACCAGTCGCCGGTCGATGCCCAGTAGCGCAACGTCACGCTGACCGCACTGTCGCTGAGACTATCAATGAAGACACTCGGCGCCGGCGTCTTGAGTACGCGCTCGTCGGCGGTTGCTAGCTTCATCAGCGTCTCCATGGCGAGATCGAGATCGTCCTGATGCGTAATGTTGATCTTCACTTCGTTCTGCCGCGTCGGCTGGCGGCTGTAATTGGTGATCGGCGTGTTCCAGAGCGTTGAATTGGGTGCCAACCGGTAGAGACCGTCTCCGGTTCTAAGCTCGGTGGCAAACAGGCCGATCTCAAGAACCGTTCCCGAGACACTGCTCGTCTCAATATATTCCCCGACGCGGAACGGGCGCAGCACGAGCAGCATGATGCCGGCAGCGATATTCTGCAACGTGCCCTGCAGCGCCAGACCGACGGCAAGGCCGGCGGCGCCGAGTGTGGCGATAATCGATGCCGTCTGCACGCCGAACTGCCCGAGAACGGTGACGAAGACCAGCACCAGCAGCGCATAGCGCACCACATTGGTGAAGAAACGGGCGAGCGTCTCGTCGATGCCGCGCACGCGCGAGATGCCCTCATAGGCCCAGCGGCTGATGAGGCTCGCCGTCACCCAGCCAACGATGAGCAGGATGATCGCCCCGAGGATGGAAAAGGAATATTGTACGGCAAGCGCGCTCGCCTGATCGAGCGCTGAGCGGGTTGCGATGATAAGGTCGGTGGCCTGCTGTTCCATCACGTACTCCTCGAATGCCTCGTCGGGGGCTAGATGGAGCAGGGGTGAGGAGCGTCAACCGTTTGAATCGCCCCTGACAGTCAACACGAAAGGCGCGTTGCCGTCGGCCTCAGCACCACGGCCGATGGCCCTAACGGCATCGACGAGCCGGCCGCGCCGGTCAAGCAGCGCATCGCCAATTTCGACGATCCGGGCATTCGGCGTCGCATAGGGCGAGGCGGTTCGCAGCCGCCGGGTAAGCGCCATATCCTCCTGCTCGGGCGCGAGCGAGAGAGCCGCTATCAGCGCCGCGGCAGGCGAGCGCGACACGCCCATCCAGCAATGGACGAGCAGCGGTGCGTCCTGCTGCCAGCCGGCGGCAAAATCGATAATCGCCCGCACATGCTGTTCGTCAGGCGCCACTAGATCGCCCGTGCCCTTGAAGGCAATATCGTTCATGTTGAGCAGCAGATGCCGGTCGGCCTGGATGACGCCCGGCCGGTGAAAGGCCTGCTCCTTTGCCATCAGGCTGATCATCTCGCGCGCCTTGTGCCGCACGGCCATTTCGGCGATGCGCGCCAGTGGAGAAACCACGATGACGGTCACGACGCGATGCCCCGCTTCGCCTCGATCTCAGCGAAACGCTCACAGAAGAGCCGCTGCGCTTCGAGCGCCGGGACGGGATCGATCGAGAGCATATCCCGGGTGATGCCACGCGGCTGACCGAAGAATTTTTGCGCCTCCGCAGGCGTGAAGCCGGCAAGTACAGTTGCCTCGAAATAGGCGGCGATCGTATCGGCCTTCTTGATCTTGTCTTTGAGCTCGCGGGAGGGGTGCGGCGGCAGGCCGAAACGCAGATGCACGGCCGCTTCCAGTCGCTTCTCGACGGTCTTGTATCCGCCGCCGACGACGGCCTTGAAGGGGGAGATCATGTCGCCGATCACATATTCGGGCGCGTCATGCAGCAGCGCCATCAGGCAATCGCCAGGTGTGGCCTCATTGAAATGCCGGAAGATGGATTCGACGACAAGGCAGTGCTGCGCAACGGAAAAGGCATGGTCACCCGACGTCTGGCCATTCCAGCGGGCGACGCGTGCAAGTCCGTGGGCGATATCGCTCAATTCGACGTCGAGCGGCGAGGGATCGAGCAGATCGAGCCGCCGGCCGGACAGCATGCGTTGCCAGGCACGTGGAGCCTTCGCAGTCGTCACGCGCTGGCCTCGTCTGAGGAAGTCGGGAAGCTGAGCCCGGACCAGGCGGGCAGGCTGAGCGTCACGGAAACATCGCCGGCAAGCAGCGGCGTGCCGGATGCCATGGCTTCGCCTGCGCGGTCTATGCGCACGATCGCCAATCCGCTCGACCCCTCGACGGAGCCGAGCATGCCGACCGGCTTGCCATTGGCGGTTATTTCGGTGCCGCTGGCAGGCAGCGCAGTCCCGGCCGAAACGGTCACGACACGGCGTCGTGCCGTGCCGCGATGCTGCATGCGGGACACCACTTCCTGACCGACATAGCAGCCCTTCTTGAAGGAGAGGCCGCCGTTGAAATCCATCAGCACATCATGCGGGAAGGCGTCCTGCAGCGCATAATCAGGTCCTGACGTGACGATGCCATTCTCGATGCGCAACGCATCGTAGAGCGCCGCATCATCGCTGCCATGATGACCGGCACGACGCAGAACGGTAACATCAGCCTTGGCAAAGCGACTGTCCTTGACGCCTTTTTCGGCATCCTCGCCCCAGGAAACGGTAACACCATCTTCGGCACCCGGCGTCAGCGTCACCGGCGCGCGCAGGCGATACATGGTCAGCCGCTTCAGCAGGGCTTCTCGCTGGGTCGCATCCGTTTCGATGATGAAGTCATCACCCTCGCGCCAGATGACGAAGTCGAACAAGATCTTGCCCTGCGGTGTCAGCAATGCGCCCGGCCGCGCCTCGTCCGCACCGAGCGAGACGATGTCTGTGGTGATCAGATTCTGCAGGAAGGATTCTGCTTCCACGCCGCCGACGGCAATGAGCGAGCGGTCTTTCAGGAATACGGCTGGCATGGCGAAACCTGTCGCGTTGGTGATCGCTCAGAGGTAAGTCTTTGAAGCGGATGGTGCAAGCGCTCTACAGTATCGGCCCGAAAATCGGAATCGATTTTCAAAAAGCCTGATGCGTAGATTCAAGGAGTTAGTGCGTCCGAATGGACGCACGGCGCTCCAGCGTCAGTCGCCGGCTGTGAAAAACTTCCATTTGCCATCCGGCGCAATGCCGACGCGATAGAAATTATAGCCGCCGAATTCCTGCATGTCGGAGAGATCGCCTGCCGTGACGATGCGCAGGAGTTCCACGCGTTCCGGCGGTGTCAGCGATTTCAAGTCTTTTTCAGCAAAATAGGGCCAGACATACATTTCCTCGGGCGTGCCCTGACCGACATGCACGAAACCAGTCGAGATAACGTCGAGCATGATCGCGAGGATCTCGTCGCCATCAGGATCGCCGGAGAGATCCTTCAGCGTGCCGATCGGATCATCCGTAGGTTCGCCGACCGTCACCTGGGTCTGATCGGCACCGGTCCCCATCAGCGGGCGCAGGCGTTCGAGATCGCCTGAGGCGGCTGCCTCGACGATCTGTTCGCGCATCTTGCGCACCGGTTCCGGCGCCTTGCTGATGTCGTAGATCACTTCGACGGGTTTGGAATCGTCGGATGCGCCTGGCGTTTTGTCGACGCTCTGACCGCTCTCTTTGTTGACGAGCGGATCGGGCTGGGGAATGCCTGACGAACCGTTCTGCGGTGGAGCGGGCTGCTGCGGGCTCTGCTGCGCCGTGGCAGGCGCATCGGGCTGGCCCGGGATCTTCTGAAGTTCGGAAAGCGCGTAGGCGGAAGAAGCGGACAGCATGCTGCCTGCGGCGAGGCCGACGGCAAGCAGGACCGGCGCGAGCGAAATTCGCGAGGAAATATCTTTACCGGTACGCATGAGACTCTCTGTATTGCCCCTATTGCAGGGTCCTGTTGGTGGAAAACTCACCTGCCAGCATGCGGTCGCGCAACGAGTCCAGTAAGGCCTCGGCACTGTTTTCTCCATGCAGTCTGATCGTCTCGCGCAGCGCATGAGCAATCGCAGCATCGGCAATGATTTCAGGCTCGATACCATCGGCCATGCCGTCAGCCCAAGCCTCGTTCTGGTATTCCAGAGCCGCCTGCATCTTTTCGTGGACGATCATGTCGTCGATGTCGTTGAGGCTTGGTTCCATTATCTTTTCCTCAGAACTTCTCATGTCTTACCGCTACGTTAACAACACTAACAGCCTTTTCCCAAAACGACACGGCCGCATGCGAAATCAGGTTAATTAAACGTTAATTTCCAAAGCGCGAAGTAATTTCTGTGGCAAGTGTTGCACCTTCGTTACGGTAGCGCTCTTCTGCCACGATGGCCGCCTGCGTGCAATCCGTGTAAACAGAGGCGAATGCTCGGTATCCGCGATTGAAGGCTGCGGTCAGTTTTTCCTTGCGCTGCGGCTCCCCATTCGTTTCGGAATCAAGCAGTTGCTGCATGTCGGCCCGCCATTCGTCCGCCCCCGGCGCCTTGCAGAGCGTGCGCAGATAATGCACCGAGCCCAGAACCTCCGCCAGCCGCGCCAGCTTGTCGTCATAGGGTACGGTCGCAACCTGCGGCACTATCTCCTCCACCGGCGGAGGCGCATTCTTGCCGCCCTGCGCCCCACCTTGCGCCATTGTGGGACCGGCCCAGACGAGGCCGCCAAAGACGAGAGATGACAAAACAACGCGTCGAACGGGAATCATGCTCCCAGTTGATACAGGGAGCATGACAGGAACAAGGCGGATGCGGCAATTTCCACTTCTATTCCAGCGAGGGCCTCATTCACCGACCGCCAACCGCTCCGCGCATTCGAGCACGCTCTGTGGCACCGGCATGCGCCGGATCTCTTCCACGCTGTACCATCCAATCGCTGCCGCATCGTCGGCGGCTTCAGCCACCAGGTGGCGGTCCGCCTCGACGCGGAAGACGGAGAGGAAGAAATGGCTGCTGATGCTGCCATCGGGTGCATGCGTCTTCAGGTCATAGGTGGAGAACAGGCGCGGATTTCGTGCCTGAATGCCGGTCTCCTCGAGGAATTCGCGCAGTGCGGTTTCCTCGGGCGTCTCGCCGGGTTCGCCGCGTCCACCGGGAAAGGCATACATATCGGCCGAAGGCGGGTTTCGCCTGAGCACGAGAAGGAACCGGCCATTACGTTCAAGGATGGCGGAAGAGGCGGGTTTGGCTTGGGAGGTCATTGCTTCGCACGCTTTGCTGTGATGGCGCCTTATCCCACGGGCGGCTCACCTTGCGCAACTGTCGGCATTGCGTGGAATATGGCTCCATGATTCCTGCGAGACGCCCGTGACCTACCTGATCTATGCCCTTGCCGCCCTCTTCGAAATTGCCGGCTGCTTCGCCTTCTGGGCCTGGCTGCGGCTGGCAAAGCCCGTCTGGTGGCTGGCGCCCGGCATGGTGTCGCTGGCGCTCTTTGCCTGGCTGCTGACGCTGGTGCCGAGCGAGGCGGCCGGGCGCACTTTCGCGGCCTATGGCGGCATCTACATCGTCGCCTCGCTGTTATGGCTATGGCTGGCGGAAAACCGCGTTCCCGACCGCTGGGACATCGGCGGCGCGATGGTCTGCCTCGCCGGCACGGCGATCATCCTCTTTGCACCGCGCAGTTAGAACAATCGCGCAAAAGATGTGCAGCGTCTCCCATTCGGAATTGCTTGAGGGTAAACCGCCTTGACCGATGTCGGGCACGATGCAAAGACATCCCCATGTGCGGACGTTTTGCCCTGACAGAAGTGGTCAAGGATATCGCCGAAGCTTTCAGTCTCGCTGAGCTGGAAGGCTTTCCGGCGCGTTACAATATTGCGCCGACGCAGCCGATCCTCATCGTCATCGCCGGCGAGGGGCAGGAACCGGGCAGCAACCTGCCGGATCGCCGCGCTTTGCTGGTGCGTTGGGGTTTCACGCCGGGCTGGGTCAAGGATCCCAAGGAATTTCCGCTGCTGATCAATGCGCGCTCGGAAACCGCAATCGGCAAAGCCTCCTTCCGCGCCGCCATGCGCCATCGCCGCATCCTCATCCCGGCATCCGGCTTCTATGAATGGCATCGCCCTTCGAAGGAAAGCGGCGAGAAGGCACAGGCCTATTGGATCCGGCCGCGCCGCGGCGGCGTTATCGCCTTCGCCGGTCTCATGGAGACATGGTCCTCGGCCGATGGTTCGGAGGTCGATACCGGCGCCATCCTGACGACCAAGGCCAACAGCGCGATCTCCTCGATCCACGATCGCATGCCCGTCGTCATCAAGCCTGAGGATTTTTCCCGCTGGCTGGACTGCAAGACGCAGGAGCCGCGTGAGGTCGCCGACCTGATGCAGCCGGTCCAGGAGGATTTCTTCGAGGCGATCCCGGTCTCCGACAAGGTCAACAAGGTCGCCAACATGGGGCCGGATCTGCAGGATCCAGTGCCGCTCGAAAAGGTGCCGAAGCAGCCGCAGAAAAAGACATCTGACGACGGCCAGCTCAGCTTCTTTTGAAACCCGAACCCACCATCCCGTTGAATGGAAAACCCGGTGATCTCTGCCGGCCGGTTTTGGCCAAGGGGCGCTTCTCCTGCAGCCCGTTTTTGCCAGACCCACCGCATGGCGGGTTCTGGATGTCCGTATCCGGCATCGTCATGAGCCTGCTGTCAAACAGCCTGCTCGTGCGCTTCTTCGCACTCGCTTAGGCGAGTTTCTTGACCGGCGCCGGCTTTGCCATCATCGAGGCCGCAGCCACGGCCTTGAGGCCGAGCGGGCGGTAGTTGGTCGCGAGATCCGGCTTGGCTGCCTGCTGCTGTTCCGACTTCTTCGAGGTCACGATACTCTCCTTACGTGTTTCTCTAGAATTTTATCTGTCTTGTTCCTTTGTCTTTAATAGCGACAAAAGCGAGGCACCGCCTATCAGGAAATGTAAACACAGACCATAATTCGCGAGGCTTAACCGAAGCCTGCGTTCGTTAATACTTACTTAATAAAGTAGATGCTCAGATGTGGCGACCGATGTCGTCCTCGCCGATACCGGGTTCCTCGATGGTCAGCGTGCCATATTTGCGCTTCCACTTTCGCGCGCCGAAGGGCAGCGAAATGAGGTAGGCGCAGACGGTGAAGACCATCACTTCCCAGGTAAAGCTCATCAGCAGCGCGACGTAGATCACGACACCGAGCATGGCTGGCAGCACGAGATCACGCCGCATCCGGCTTTCGGATTTACCGGACCAGACAGGCAGGCGGCTGATGAGCAGGAAGGCGATGAGGACCGTGTAGCCGGAGGAGAGAAAGGCGAAGGTCCGGTCGGTGGTGAGGCCCAGGAAGCCGAGATAGACAGGCAGAAGCACCAGCATTGCGCCGGCCGGGGCCGGCACGCCGACGAAATATTCCGATTGCCAGGGCGCGCGGTTCTCGCGCTCCGACATCACGTTGAAGCGCGCCAGTCTGAGGCCGGCGGCGATCGTGTAGATGAGCGCCGCGATCCAGCCCAGCGAACGCGCCGCGTCGAGTGCATAGACATAGACCACGAGGGCAGGGGCGACGCCGAAATTGACGATATCGGCAAGCGAATCCATCTGCGCACCGAATTTCGACGTGGCCTTCATCAGCCGCGCGACACGGCCGTCGATGCCGTCGAGGAATGCGGCGACGAGCACCATGGCGACAGCCAGTTCGTAGCGGCCTTCGAAGGCAAGCCGGATGCCGGTCAGGCCGGCGCAGATGGCAAGGATAGTGATGAGGTTCGGAACGACGAGCCGGATCGGAATCTCGCGCAGGCGCGGCCCGCGGGCCGAATCGTCGTTCGGGCCGTTCGGTTCGAAGGGCGGAAAGGGTGTTTCCATATCGCGCTCTCCTGAAAATTAGCTGCGGCGGCTGATGACCGGACCCTTGGTCGAGGCGAATTCGGCGATAACAGTCTCGCCGGCAACCGCCGTCTGGCCGAGCGAGACGCGCGGGGCGGCACCCGCCGGCAGGAAGACATCGAGGCGCGAACCGAAGCGAATGAGGCCGAAACGCTCGCCGGCATCGAGAGGTTCATTGGCATGCGAGAAGCAGAGGATACGCCGTGCTACGAGGCCGGCGATCTGCACCACGCCGATCTGGCCGTGGTGGGTCTCGATCACGAGGCCGTTGCGCTCATTCTCTTCACTCGCCTTGTCGAGCTCGGCATTCACGAAGGTACCGGGACGGTAATTGATGCTGACGATGCGGCCGCGCATCGGCGCGCGGTTCACATGGCAGTTGAAGACGTTCATGAAGACGGAGATGCGCAGCATCGGTTCGTTGCCGAGGTTCAGCTCGGCGGGCGGCGTGACCATCTGAATCGAAGAGACCTTGCCGTCGGCCGGCGAAATGACGAGATCGTCGTCCTGCGGCGTGACGCGTTCGGGATCACGGAAGAAATAGGCGCACCAGAGTGTCAGGAGGAGGCCGATCCAGAAGAGCGGCTTGAAGATCCAGCCCAATACGAGCGACGCGACGAAGAAGGCGGCGACGAAGGGGTAACCCTCCTTGTGCACCGGAACGATCGTGTTGCGAACCGTATCGAACAAGCTCATGAATGCCGGTCTCCTGTCGTTTTTCGTATCCGCTGGTTACAGAAAAACGACAGGAGGAGCAATGGCGTGGATCTCAGGCCGCCTCCAGCGCGTCGGTTCTGAACAACAAAACGGACGATCTCGCCCGTTTACTGCGCTAGCTCGCCGGCGCCAGCCGGTTGACGATGCCGAGCTCGTCGCTTTCGCGAACCTGCTTGAGATGCTCTTCGGCCTGTGTCGCTTCGCGCTGACGGCTCCACATCGAGGCATAGAGGCCATTCTGTTCGAGAAGGGCCGCGTGCGTGCCGCGCTCGGCAATCTCCCCGCTCTTCAACACGATGATCTCGTCGGCACCAATCACGGTAGACAGGCGGTGGGCGATGACCAGCGTCGTGCGGTTCTTGGAAACGACATCGAGTGCCGTCTGGATTTCCCGCTCTGTCGTCGTGTCGAGGGCCGATGTCGCCTCGTCGAGGATCAGGATCGGCGGAGCCTTCAGGATGGTGCGGGCAATCGCCACGCGCTGCTTTTCGCCGCCTGAAAGCTTCAACCCGCGTTCGCCGACCTTGGTTTCGAAACCCTCCGGCAGCATTTCGATGAAATGCCCGATCTGGGCGATTTCAGCCGCCTGCTTCACCTCGGCTTCGCTGGCCGAAGGGCGGCCGTAGCGGATATTATAGGCGACGGTGTCGTTGAACAGCACCGTATCCTGCGGCACCATGCCGATCACCGAGCGCAGGCTCTTCTGCGTGATCGTGCGGATGTCCTGTCCGTCGACAGTGATCGAGCCGCCCTGGATATCGTAGAAGCGATAGAGCAGGCGCGAGATTGTCGATTTGCCGGCACCCGAGGGGCCGACGACAGCAACCGTTTTGCCGGCGGGCACCTCGAAGGAAATGCCTTTCAGGATCGGCCGGGCCGGATCATAGGCGAAATGCACGTCCTTGAAGGAGATGGCGCCCTGGGCGACGGCAAGGTCCTTCGCGTCAGGCGCGTCCAGCACTTCGGCCTTCACTTCCAGAAGATCGAACATCTGCTCGATGTCGATCAGCCCCTGTCGGATTTCGCGATAGACGAAGCCGATGAAATTCAGCGGCACGGAAAGCTGCAGCAGCATGGAATTGACGAAAACGAAATCGCCGACCGTATGTTCGCCGCTCTGTACCGACCAGGCCGAGAGGACGAGCATGATCGTCGTGCCGATGCCGAAGATCACGCCCTGGCCGAAGTTCAGCCAGCCAAGCGAGGTCCAGACGTCGGTTGCCGCCTTCTCATAACGCTCCATCGACTTGTCGAAGCGCTTGGCCTCCATCTCTTCATTGCCGAAATACTTGACGGTCTCGAAATTGAGGAGCGAGTTGATTGCCTTGGTATTGGCGTCCGTATCGCTGTCGTTCATCGCCCTACGGATCGAGATGCGCCAGTCGGAAGCGCGGATCGTGAACCAGATATAGGCCCAAACGGTGAAGACGGTGACGGCGAGATAGGAGAAGCCGTAACCCCACCAGAAGATCGCCGCCGTCAGCAGGAATTCGATGACCGTCGGGATCGAGTTCAGGATCGTGAAACGCACGATCGTTTCGATGCCCTTGGTGCCGCGCTCGATGATGCGCGAAAGCCCACCCGTCTTGCGCTCCAGATGGAAGCGCAGGGAAAGCTCATGCATATGCACGAAGGTGCGGTAGGCAAGCTGGCGCACCGCATATTGGCCGACGCTGGCAAAGAGCGAGTCTCTGAGCTGGTTGAGGCCGAGCTGGATGAGGCGCGTCAGGTTATAGGCGATGACGAGGGCGGTAACGCCGATCAGCAGCGGCGGCAGCGTGCCCTGCAGGTCCATCCTGCCGTTCAGCGCATCGGTGGACCACTTGAAGAAATAGGGCACCAGCAGCAGGACGAACTTCGAGATCAGCAGGTAGACCGAGGCCCATACGACCCGCATCCTGAGATCCGGCCTATCCTTCGGCCACATATAAGGCCAGAGATTGTAGAGCGTTCCCAACAGGTTGGAGTCTGAAACTGTCTTGCCGTTTGCCATGCTTTTCTCCAGCCCGGCGGGCCGCTATCGCCGCGGCTTGTCACCGCTCCCGCGAGATATGCCACCGGCTGGCGGATTACAACATTGACAGGGATTTTATAGGCAAGGTGTTGCGCGCCGGCCCTAACGAAAACGGCGGCCGATGGGCCGCCGTTTTTTTGATTTAGAGATGCCCGCCCGAGAGCCGCTTGCGGTGCAGCTCCTCGGCATTCGGAAGCGCATCCTTCGGCAGGCCGAAAACTTGGCCCGGACGGATGCGGTCCGGATTGAGGATCTTGTCCTCATTGGCGATGTAGATCGTCGTATAGCGCACACCAAGGCCATAGGTACGCCGGGAGATCTGCCAGAGCGTATCGCCACGGCGGATAATGACCGCGTTGTTGTTTGCCGTCAGCGGCGCCTGCTCGATCGTCTTTGGCTGCATGACGTCCGATGCATCGTTTGAGGGCATCGGCGCGACATTGGCACCGGGAACCGTCAGTTCGGCGATGATCGAGCCGAGCTTGTCGAGTGCCGCGCCGACCGACTTGGCATCCTTCGGCAGGCTCTGCAGCACTGTCAGCGCATTCGCCGCAACCTGCGAGGCGGAAGCCGATGCCTGCTTGAAGGCGTCGGTCGCATCTATGCCCGGACGGAAGTCGACGAGAGAGCGCAGCGCGAACTCGGTGGCCGAGCGGGCTGCCGCAAGCTGCTCGGCACCCGGCAACTTGCCGTCTGCGAACAGCCCCTTCAGCAGGCCGAAGGCTTTCGTCGCATCGCCCTTGAGCTTGCCGAGCTGGCCCTCATCGAGCGGCACCGTCGCCTGATTGACATCGGCATTACTGCCGGACTGCGCGGCAACCGTTACCTGATCGCCTTCCGGACGGTTGAAATTGACGGTCGCGCGGATGAGGACCTTGCCCGTGCCATCGACGACATCAACGCGAATCTTGTGATCGCCGACCGGGAGGTCCATCGCGCCGCTGATGACGAAGTGACCATCCGGCTCCGCCGTATCCTGGCCGATCAGCGCGTCATCGGCGTAACCAATAACCTTGGCATTGGCGCGCGCCGTGCCGGCCACGAAGATCTTGTTGCCCTCGATCTCCACGGCGGTGATCACCACATCGGCAACAGCATCGGTGCCCTGCTGAGTGCCGGGAACAGGAGGTGCCGTATTGCCCGCATCACCAGATGTCACGGGCATATTCGGCGTCTGCATCGCGACCTGGTCGCTCGGAGCACCACTGTTAGGAGCAGGCTGCGAGCTGTCAGCAGCCGGCGGCTGGGCGTTTGCGACCTCAGCCTTCGGTGCGGTGATGATGCGGCTTGCCGTGCCCGGCTTGGAAACCATGGCGAGCAACTCGCTGCCGCTGCCGTCCTTCGGCACGGAAACGGTTGCAACTTCTTCAGACAGCGTGGTCTTGCCATCCTTGCCGGTTACTTTCAGCACGAGCTGATGGTCGCCGGCTGGAAGCGGATTGTCGAGAACGGCCGCAAAATCACCGGTGCCGTCGACATCGGTTGTCACGACCACCTTGTCGCCGTCGAGCACTTCCAGCTTGCCATGCGGCTCAGCCGAGCCGGCAATGACGGTCGAACCATCCGGCTCGACACGCAGCACGTCGAAAGCAGGAATCTTCGGGCCGGTATTGGCAGCGGTATCGGCTGTGGGAGCAGTCTGGTTATTGGCTGCGGCCGCTTGGCCGGCTGGCTCCGGCGCACCGGTCAGCGCGGCTTCGGCCCGTGCGAGGGCGGCCAATGCGTCGGCCGCATTTTCAGGGAGATTGCGGATGATGTCGCGCGCCTTGCCCGCACCGTCCTTGGCCTTGGAGACGAGGCTTGCGGTGGTAGTATCGAGACCTTCAGGGGCAGCGAAATCGACGATCGTGGTCAGCGTATTCACGGCGGCAGTCTTTGCGCCTGCCAGCGCATCGGCAGCAGGCACCTTACCGTCCGCAAACAGCGCCTTCAGGCCGGAGAGAGACCGCACGGCATCGGCGGTGAGGCTGCCGACCTTCTGGGCGGTTTCTGTGGCATCCGCGGCAGCGGAGCGGGAAGTCTTAGACGCTTCGTTAACCGTGTTGTTGACCTCGGTGCCGGCCTGGTTGATGGCGTCACCAACCTTCGCCACATCAGAGCCGAGCCGGGGCATGACGAAAAACACCATCAGTATGATTGCGATTACGAGCACTGCGAGGGCCAGCAAGCCGGCACGGTTTTTCATCATTGCGTCTCCAAAGGCGGCAAATTGCCGTAGTATTCAGAAATTGCTAGCGATTCCCGTTGCTTTGCACAAGCATTCAAAGCAAATAGGCAAGCTCCGGAAGCCGCTTTTCAGTCAATTTTCTTGACTGCATTGAAATGGAATAGTTGTTTTTCCCTTATGACCGAACAATCTGTACCGATTCGATCCATTTGCGTTTACTGCGGCTCTCGGCCGGGACGCGATCCTTCCCATATGGCTGCCGGCCGCGCGCTCGGAAAAGAGATCGCGGAATATGGCCTTCGCCTCATCTACGGCGGTGGCACTAAGGGCATCATGGGTGCTGTGGCCAGCGGGACCCTATCCAACGGCGGTCAGGTGACGGGCATCATTCCCGAGTTCCTGATCGACATGGAGGCGACTCGCCATTCGCTCGGCCAACTCAACGAGCTTATTGTAACCCCTGACATGCATGCGCGCAAACACACGATGTTCGAACGCTCGGATGCCTTCGTGGCCCTGCCGGGTGGTATCGGCACGCTGGAAGAGATCGTCGAGATCATGACCTGGGCGCAGCTCGGCCGTCACGAAAAGCCGATGGTCTTCGCCAACATCAACGGCTTCTGGGATCCGATGATGGAGCTCCTGCGCCATATGACGGGCGAGGGCTTCCTGCACACCGCCCACCGCGTGCAGCCGCTGGTCATCGATGAGATCTCGGGCATCATCCCGGCCATAATGGCGCAGGCGGCAGAGCTTGCCGCCGACCGTGACGGCGAGGATGACGTGATCTCGAAGATGTAACTCGCCAAAGCAATTCCAGCAAAAGTGCGTAGCGGTTTTGCGTCCGGAATTGCGTGCCAGACAGGCGCTGGCTTAACGTCCGCGCGTCGTCCTCAACATAGACCAGCTGTAGAAGAACAGGCCGGCCCAGATCAGCGGGAAGGCGATCATGCGCGCCGTATCCAGCTCTTCCCCGAACCCGAAAACGGCAATGAGGAAGATCATGGTCGGCGCGATATACTGCATGATGCCGATGGTCGAGAGCTTCAGCAGCTTGGCGCCATTCGCATAGATCATCAGCGGTACGGCGGTGATCAGTCCGCAGCCAAGCAGCAGGGCGGTATCACTAAGGCTCGTGCGGTACAGATGCCCTTCGCCGCTGACGAATTCCAGGTAGAGGATGTAGAGCAGGGCTGGCAGGCTGAGGATTAGCACTTCCAGGAAGAAGCCCTGGTTCGGCCCGAGCGGCAGCGTCTTGCGAAACAGTGCATAGAAGCCCCAGCTGATCGCCAGCGTCAGCGCCACCCAGGGAATGCCGCCGCTATCGAAGGCGAGCACGACGACCGCAAGGCCGGCAAGGCAGATCGCCGCGATCTGCATCGGCTGCAGCTTTTCCTTGAGCAGCACAGCACCGAGGAAGATGCTGAAGAGCGGATTGATGAAATAGCCCATGGCGGCATCGAGCGAATGGCCGGCGCCGATCGCCCAGACATAGGTGCCCCAGTTCACGGTGATCAGCGCCGCGGTCATCATTGCCATGGCGAGCATGCGCGGTGAACGCAACGCAATAGCGATATCCTGCGTGCGTCCCAGCACCAGAAGCACGATGCCGGCGAGCGGCAGCGACCAGATGATCCGATGGGCGATGACTTCGGCAGGCGAAATATGCGCCAGAGCCTTCATATAGATCGGCAGGAAGCCCCACAGAAGATAGGCCGTCAGCGCGAAGGCAAAGCCGCGTGGACTGTCTTCGTTCTTGATGAGGGGCGCGCTTGCATCGGCGGACATCGGGTGTTTCCATCTTTGTTCTGTTTCTGATCCGGATTAGCTTAAGCGGCGTGAATAGGCCAATTCATTTCAGTGAATGGATCCGCATGCGCCTGGCAACGCGGGAGGCAAGCATGGACGAAACGGAACTGGCGATTTGCCGGCAGGCCTATGCCACTCAAATGCTGGCGAAGATGGGTATCGTGGGCGACGAGCGGCTGCGACAGGCCTTTGCCACAGTGCCACGTGAGGATTTCCTAGACCCACCGCCATGGCGCATGGCAAACGGGACCGGCTATCAGGATATGCCGTCGACCGATCCCGTCATCCTTTATCAGGATGTTCTGATTGCGCTGCAGGAGGGAAGGCAGGTCAACAACGGCAGCCCCTCGCTTCATGCGCTCGGCCTCCACTGGCTGGCACCTCAACCCGGCGATACAGCCTGTCACATCGGCGTCGGCGGTGGTTATTACACCGCCATGCTGTCGCATCTGGTGGGCAGCGGCGGCCATGTCGCGGCGATCGAATATGACCGGGATCTCGCCGCCCGCGCCATTGCCAACCTGGCTCCCTATGGCAATGTCGAGGTTGTCTGCGGCAACGGCCTGGAATGGCCGCAGTCGCCGGCCGACGCGATCTACGTCAATTTCGGGGTCCACAGGCCGGCCGAAGCCTGGATCGACAATCTCGCCATCGGCGGCAGGCTGATCTTTCCGCTCTGCGCTCCCTCGCGTGATGGCAACGACAATTTGCGGCCACGCAGCGCGCGTGGCGGCTTCTTCCTGATCCAGCGCACGCCCGAACACTATCGCGCCCGTTATTTGAGCCCTACCGTCTTCGTCTGGGGCCATGGCGCGACCGGCACGATAGAGACCTACAGGGTGCTGGACTCCACTTTCCGGCAGGGCGGCATGGGAAAGGTCACGCGGCTGCGCTGGAAGACGCCGAAGCAGGAGGACGAATGGTATTCGGAGGAGGACTGGGGCCTCCTATAGGGCACTTTCGTTTTTCTTCGAAACACGGAAATGCCCTATCTCTTTTATTCTCACGCAATTCCGGACGCAAAACCGCTGCACACTTTTGCTGGAATTGCTTTAGCTCACTCGGCCGCGATCTTGCCGGCAAGCTGCCGGTTCTTCATCAGCTTGTAGATGACCGAATCCATCAGCGCCTGGAACGAGGCGTCGATGATATTTTCGGACACGCCGACCGTCCACCAGCGCACGCCGCTGGAATCGGTGGATTCGATGAGAACGCGGGTGATGGCCTCGGTGCCGCCATTGAGGATACGCACCTTGAAATCGGCGAGCACGAGATCGTCGATCTCATGCTGATACTTGCCGAAATCCTTGCGCAGCGCGAGGTCGAGCGCATTGACCGGTCCCTCGGCTTCCGCAACCGACATCAGCGTCTGGCCGTCGATGGCGATCTTCACGACGGCTTCGGAGACGATCTTGATGCGGCCGTGGGAATCGAAGCGCCGTTCGATCATCACCCGAAAGCCGTCGATGGTGAAGAAATCCGGAATGGTGCCCATGGTACGGCGCGCCAGAAGCTCGAAGCTCGCATCGGCCCCCTCATAGGCATAGCCCGATGCCTCGCGCTCCTTGACGATGGAGATCAACAGATCGAGCTTCGGATCGTCCTTGGCGACATCGATACCGCGCCGCCTCAGCGCATTGATGAAGTTTGCCTTGCCGCCCTGATCCGAGACCATGACCTTGCGGAAATTACCGACACTTTCCGGCGGCACGTGCTCGTAAGTGCGCGGGTCCTTCAGCAGCGCCGAGGCGTGGATGCCGGCCTTGGTAGCGAAGGCAGAGGCGCCGACATAGGGCATCTGATGATCCGGCGAGCGGTTCAGCAGCTCGTCGAAGGCATGCGACAGGCGGGTGAGATTGGTCAGCCGCTCCGCATCGATCGCCGTTTCGAAACGCGTGTTGTAGGCGCTCTTCAGCGCCAGCGTCGGGATCAGCGTCACCAGATTGGCATTGCCGCAACGTTCGCCGACGCCGTTCAGTGTGCCCTGGATCTGGCGCACGCCCGCCTCGACGGCAGCAAGCGAATTGGCGACCGCCTGGCCGGTATCGTTATGTGCATGGATACCGAGACAGTGCCCCGGCACGCCGAAGGCAATCACGGCCTCCACGATGGCGCGCACCTCCGGCGGCTGTGTGCCGCCATTGGTATCGCAGAGCACCACCCAGCGCGCGCCGTTCTCATAGGCTGTCCTCGCGCAGGCGAGCGCATATTCCGGATTGGCCTTGTAGCCGTCGAAGAAATGCTCGCAGTCGACCAGCGCTTCCTTGCCGGCGGCAACGGCGGCTTTCACGCTTTCGGCGATGCATTCGAGGTTTTCCTCATTGGTGCAGCCAAGCGCCACCTGCACGTGGTAATCCCAGCTCTTGGCGACGAAACAGATGGCGTCGCTGCGCGCCTGCAGCAGGCCGGCAATACCCGGATCGTTGGAGGCGGAAACACCGGGGCGTTTCGTCATGCCGAAGGCGACGAAGGAGGCCTGGTTCGTGCGTTTCTCGGCGAAGAAGGCAGTATCGGTCGGGTTTGCGCCCGGATAACCGCCCTCGACATAGTCGAGCCCGAACTCGTCCAGCATGCTTGCAATCGCAATCTTGTCCTCGACCGAAAAATCGATGCCGGGCGTCTGCTGCCCGTCCCGGAGCGTCGTGTCGAAGAGGTAGATTCTTTCGCGTGTCATGGGTGTTTCCTGTCGCCGTTTGCGGCCTTTATTGTTTTCCTGCGAACCGGTCCGTCGCCCGGATCAGCTGGTCGAGAATACCGGGCTCCGAAAAGGCATGGCCCGCACCTTCGATCAGGTGGAATTCGGCCTTCGGCCATGCCTTGTGCAGCAGCCAGGCATACTTGGCCGGGCAGGGCATGTCGTAACGCCCGTGAACGATGACGCCAGGGATATCCTTCAGCTTATAGGCATCGCGCAGCAATTGGCCTTCATCCATCCATCCGGCATGGACGAAGAAGTGGTTCTCGATGCGCGCAAAGGCATAGGCGAACTCGGCTTCCTCGAACTTGCCGCTGGTCGATTTCTCCGGCAGCAGCGTAATCGTCTCGCCTTCCCAGATACTCCAGGCCTGGGCCGCCTTCAGCGCAACCGCTCGGTCCGGACCGGTGAGGCGCCGGTTATAGGCGACCATCATCTCATGACGCTCTTCCAGCGGGATCGGTGCCGCGAAGCGCTCCCACTTGTCCGGAAACATCTCGGAGACGCCGAACTGATAATACCAGTCGAGTTCCGCCCGCGTCAGCGTATAGATGCCGCGCACGACGAGTTCGGAGACCCGTTCCGGATGTTTCTCGGCATAGGCAAGCGCCAGCGTCGAACCCCAGGAACCGCCGAAGACCTGCCATTTGTCGACGCCGGCCATCTCGCGCAGCCGCTCGATATCGGCAACGAGGTGCCAGGTCGTGTTGGCTTCGAGGCTCGCATGCGGGGTCGACTTACCGCAGCCGCGCTGGTCAAACAGGAGGACGTCATAAAGCTTCGGATCGAACACGCGGCGATGCGCGGGCGAAATGCCGCCACCGGGGCCGCCATGCAGGAAGACCGCCGGCTTAGCGCCCGGCATGCCACAGCGTTCCCAATAGATCACGTGGCCATCGCCGACATCGAGATGGCCGGAAGCATAGGGTTCGATCTCAGGATAAAGCGTGCGCAGCACTTCGGTCATATCTTCACGCCTTTTGCGGGCCAGACGGCGGTGTCATGATCGGGATGCTGGAAGGAGATGATCGCCTCCTGCCGGGAATAGAAATCCGGGTCCTTATGAACCGGCGCGTCGAAGATCGTCTCGACCCAGGGCAGGCGGGCATCGTAATTAACCTGGATCTGCGGGGCGAGGTCGCTCCGGTCGTCGAAGGTACCAATCGCAAGCTCCAGCCCGCCCGGATGACGATATGTCATCGGCGTGCCGCAATCCCGGCAGAAGCCCCGCTCGATATTGACCGAGGACTGGAAATAGGTGGGTTCGCCGCGTGTCCACTCCATGCCTTCCTCCGGCGCCGTCACCAGTGCTGAAAAGAAGCCGCCGAACTGCTTCTGGCACATGCGGCAATGGCAGATGGACGGGCGTCCGAGCTTTCCTGTGATGCGGAAGCGCACGGCGCCGCATTGGCAGCCGCCTGTTCTTGTCGTCTCGGTCATGGATGAGCTCCGGGAGGCCAGTGGGATGTATCGTGGTCGGGATGCTGGTGATTGCTCGCCGCGATCCTGTCCTCGCGATCGGTTGTTTCCGGTTCCGGTTCGACAGGCAAGCCATCGAGCGCATGAAACCAGACCATTTTGCTGTCGAGATTGGATTGCATGATGGGCTTTACAGCCTGCGGATCATCCAGCGAGCCGAGCGCGATGTTGATGGAGTCAGCATCGGGAATATCGTAGAAAAGCGGCGTGCCGCAGTCGCCGCAAAAGCCGCGCCGGACGAGACCGGAGGAGTGGAACCATTTCGGCTCGCCGCGCGTCAACTCGAAATCGACCCGCATCACCCCTGCAAGCGGCAGGAAATAATTGCCGGCGGCCTTCTGGCACATGCGGCAGTGGCAGATATGCGGATAGGCGGGTTCGCCGCTCGCCCTGTAACGAACCGCGCCGCACTGGCATCCACCGGTCAGTTCCATCTTTGCCGTCAAGCGGGATCCTCCGGTGGCCAGACCGGCGTATCATGGTCCGGATGCTGATAGGAGACGATCTGGTGAAGGAAAGAGTCCGCCTCGAGATCGTCCTCGCTTCGTGCTCCCGGCAGTTCATGCAGGTGGTCGACGAAGCCGATCTTGGCCTCTACGCCCCATTGCATGCTCGGCGGAAAAGCCGAGGGATCGTCAAACGCGCCAGCCGCAACCGCCATACCGTCAGGCGCTTCATAAGTCAGCGGCGTGCCGCAATCACCACAGAAACCGCGGTTGACGAAATTCGAGGACCGGAAGGTCTTCCGCCGCCCCCTGGTCCACTCGAATTCCATCTTCCGTACGGACACCAGCGGCGCATAATAGGCGCCGAACGCCTTCTGGCACATGCGGCAATGACAGATGGAAGCGTGATGAGGGGTGCCGCGCGCCCGGAAACGGACGGCTCCGCATTGGCATCCGCCGGTATAGGTGTTCATTTCTTCACCTCCCACGTCGTCACCCGCTCGCCTGTTTCGGCATTCTTGCCATCCTTGAGCTGGATACCCTCGGCGGCGAGGGTGTCGCGGATCTTGTCGGCCTCCGCGAAATTCTTCGCCTTCAAGAGCTCCAGCCGCGCCTTGACCCGTGCATCGATTTCCGCGGCCACCGCCTCGTCGATCTCGGTCTTCTTCGGCAGCACGCCGAGCAGAGCCGCACTGGCGGCGAAGACCGCAGGGTCTCCAGATTGGGCGAGCGCATGCAGCGCCTGCACTGCCGCGACCGTATTGAGATCGTCGGCGAGTGCATTCAGCACGGTCTCATCCGGCTTGGCATCGCCGGGTTCGGCCGCCGGCCATTTGGCAAGCAACCGCTCGGCTTCCTCCAGCCGCTTGACCGAGAAGTCGATCGGCTCGCGGTAATGCGTCATCAGCATCGCAAGGCGCAGCACTTCGCCCGGCCACTGACGGCCGGCGAATGTCTCCGTGTGCAGCAACTCGTAGATGGTGACGAAATTGCCTTCGGATTTCGACATCTTGCGGCCTTCGACCTGCAGGAAGCCGTTATGCATCCAGACATTCGCCATCACGGTCGTCCCATGGGCGCAACGCGACTGGGCGATCTCGTTTTCATGATGCGGGAAGATCAGGTCCAGACCGCCGCCATGGATATCGAAGACGTCGCCGAGATAGCGCCCGCTCATGGCCGAGCACTCGATATGCCAGCCCGGGCGGCCTCGACCCCACGGGCTTTCCCAGCCGGGCTCGTTCTCGTCGGACAGTTTCCAGAGCACGAAGTCGCCGGGGCTCTTCTTGTGAGCATCGACGGCAACGCGGGCGCCCGCCTGCTGCTCATCGAGATTGCGCTTCGAAAGCTGGCCGTAATCGGCCATCGACTTGGTGTCGAATAGTACCTCGCCTGATGCCTGATAGGCATGGCCGCGCGCAATCAGCCGTTCGATGATCTCGATCATCTCAGCGATATTGTCGGTGGCGCGCGGCTGCACCGTCGGCTCGAGCGAGCCGAGTGCCAAGGCATCGTCAAGATACTGCTTTTCGGTCTTTTCCGTGACCGCCCGGATCGCCGCATTCAGCGGCAAGCCCGGATAGTCGCGCAGCGCCCGCGCGTTGATCTTGTCGTCGACATCGGTGATGTTGCGGGCATAAGTGACGTGGCTTTCGCCATAGACATGGCGCAACAGGCGGAACAGCACGTCGAAGACGATGACCGGTCGCGCATTGCCGATATGGGCGTAATCATAGACCGTCGGGCCGCACACATACATGCGGACGTTTTTGGCATCGATCGGCTTGAAGACCGATTTCTCCCGCGTCAGCGTATTGTACAGCTTCAGTTCCGGCGTGCCGCCCATTTCACTCTCCTAAAATGCATATGCAGAAAAATACCACCACCGGCAGGCCGGGGCGTTTCGCATCTTGGACATTTGGGAGACGAAAACGGCCAGGCCAGCTTTGGGCTAGCGAATAATCTTCCGGCAAATAATGCAGGTAACCGTTTTCATGACGCGTTTTATGGCGTGGGATCGACGTTTGGTCAAGAGGGCGAGCAACGATCCCGCGGGCAACCGGAGCTATCCATCTCGTGAATCGATGGCAGCGATGAACATCCAGTAAAGGAGGCGTGCTTGCTTTAAGATTTTTGGTCATTTTCAAGACGCAAATCTTGCATAGCCAATTGCGAAACCGGTGAAAATAGGGGGATTGGGTGAGGAGGGCGGCACGATGGACAATAGGAGCGACCGCAATTCTGACAATCGCGTCCGCCGCATATTTCGCCTATGATTTCGGTATGCTTCGCTTCAACAATCCGTCTCTAAGCCGCTATCCGATCCAGGGTATCGATGTCAGCCACCATCAAGGCGATATCGATTGGAAGACTGTCGCGTCGCAGGCGAATGTACGTTTTGCGATCATGAAGGCGACCGAAGGCGGAGATCACCGGGATTCCAAATTTGCCGAGAATTGGCAGCGTGCCGGGGATGCCGGACTGGTAAGGGGTGCGTATCATTTCTTCACCTTCTGTCGCCCGGGCAAGGATCAGGCGCAGAATGTCCTGGCGACGGTGTCAAAGGAGCCGGGGACTTTACCCATTGCAGTCGATCTGGAGTTTGTCGGCAACTGCAACAAGATTCCAACGATCGAGGAAATGGCTGCCGAGGTGAACGCGTTCTTCGTCGAGTTGAAAGGCACCTTTCCGGAGAAGCCCATTTTTTACGTTACTCAGGATTTCTTTGATCAATATCTGAAAGGCAATGAATCACGGTTCCCCGACCATTACCTGTGGCTTCGAAGCGTCTTCAAGGAACCTAGGCAGGAAGAATGCAGTCACTGGTCAATCTGGCAATTCGCCGATAACGGCACCTTGGACGGTATCCAGGGACCGGTCGATCGTAACGCGTTGTGCGCGTCGGAGACCGGTTTCGCTCATCTGTTCGCGACTGCTGCAGCGAATTGAAGCGTCCGGCTATTCCGGCAGCTGGTAATCCACCAGCTTGTTCTCGCGTACGATGAACAGCTTACCGGTCTCGGTCACGCCGGGGCCGAGCAAGGGAAGGATTGCTTTCGCCACCTCGGAAGGATGCGGCAGGCTCATCGGGTCTTCACCCGGAACCGCCTGCGCGCGCATGGCGGTGCGCGTGGCACCCGGATCGACGCTGGTGATACGCAGCGGCGTCGATTGCGTCTCGCCGGCCCAGGTGCGCGCCAATGCTTCGACAGCGGCCTTGGAGGCGGAATAGGCGCTCCAGAAGGGCCGGCATTTATGGGCGGCGCCCGAGGACATGATGACGGCGCGGCCGGCATCCGAGCGGGTCAACAGCGGATCGACCGAGCGGATGAGACGCCAGGTGGCATTCACGTTGATGTTCATGACCTTCTCGAAGACCTTCGCCTCGATATGGCCGATCGGCGAGATGACGCCGAGCACGCCGGCATTGGCGACGAGAATGTCGAGCTTGCCCCAGCGCTCGAAGATCGAGCCGCCGAGGCGGTCGATCGCTTCCATGTCGGCGAGATCGAAGGGAACCAGCGTCGCGGAACCGCCCGCGGCCTTGATGGCATCGTCGAGCTCTTCCAAGCCGCCAACGGTGCGGGCGCAGGCAATTACGTGCGCACCTGCCTTGGCGAGTTCGAGTGCCGTGAAATAGCCGATGCCGCGCGATGCGCCTGTGACCAGCGCGATCTTGCCTTCAAGATTGATGTTCATCTGCCCCGGTTCCCGATGCGCTTGAAAAGGTAAGGGGCGCAATAGGCGCCCCAGATAGGAAAGTCAAAGTCGAAGCGGCTCAGCCGTTGCTGGCAAGCATGGAAATCTTGTTGCCCATGGACTCGCCGTTCTTGTCGAGCAGGCGGGTCGGATAGTCACCGGTGAAATAGTGGTCGGTGAACTGCGGGCGGGCGTTGTTGCGGTCTTCGCCGCCGACGGCGCGATAGAGGCCGTTGATCGACAGGAAGGCCAGCGAATCCGCGCCGATATATTTGGCCATGGTTTCGACATCGGCATACTGGTTTGCCAAGAGCTTATCGGCGTCAGGCGTATCGATACCGTAGAAATCCGGAAAGAAGATCATCGGGCTCGCAACGCGGATATGCACTTCCTTGGCGCCTGCTTCACGGATCATCTGCACGATCTTCAGCGAGGTCGTGCCGCGCACGATGGAATCGTCCACCAGCACCACACGCTTGCCTTCGATCATCGCCCGGTTGGCGGAATGTTTCAGTTTCACGCCGAAGGCGCGGATCTGCTGCGTCGGCTCGATGAAGGTGCGGCCGACATAATGGTTGCGGATGATGCCGTATTCGAAGGGAATGCCGCTCTGCTGCGCATAGCCGAGGGCCGCTGGCGTGCCGCCGTCCGGAACCGGTACGATGACATCGGCATCCACATGGGCTTCCTTGGCAAGGTTCATGCCCATGGCCTTGCGCGTCGTATAGACGTTGCGGCCGCCGACGACCGAATCCGGACGGGCGAAATAGACATATTCGAACAGGCAGAGGCGCTCGGGCAGCGGCTTGCTGGGCTTGCGGGCGTCGATGCTGATCGAGCCGTCAGGCTGGATTTCGCAGATGACGACTTCGCCGTTTTCCACGTCACGAATAAACTTGGCGCCGATAATGTCGAGGGCGCAGGTTTCCGAGCAGAAGATCGGCTTGCCATCGAGTTCGCCCATGACGAGCGGGCGAATGCCGGTCGGGTCGCGCGCCGCGATCAGCTTGGTGCGCGTCATGGCGAGCATCGAATAGCCGCCTTCCATCTGGCGGATGGCGTCGATGAAGCGGTCGGACGTGGAAGCGTGGCGGGAGCGGGCGATGAGGTGAAGGACGACTTCGGTATCCGACGTCGACTGACAGATGGCGCCGGTGGCGATGATCTGGCGGCGGAGTGTCAGGCCATTGGTGAAATTGCCGTTATGGGCAACGGCGATACCGCCTTCTTCCAGTTCGGCAAAGAGCGGCTGCACATTGCGCATCGCCACTTCGCCCGTCGTCGAATAGCGCGTGTGGCCGATCGATATGGTACCGGGAAGGCGGGCGAGTGTTGCCGGGTTGGTATAGTGGTCGCCGACGAGGCCCATATGGCGTTCCTGATGGAAGCGCTTGCCGTCGAAGGAGACGATACCGGCTGCTTCCTGCCCGCGATGCTGAAGCGCATGCAGGCCGAGCGCAGTCAGCGCTGCCGCATCAGGATGTCCCAGAATTCCGAAAACGCCGCATTCCTCATGCAGCGTATCTCCGTCGAGCGGATCGTCAATCGGGAAGGAATGGGACTGGTTCATTTCTGCGGGCCTCTGCTCTCACAAGAATGGATCGGCTTTTCCAGTAGCATGATACCGGAAAAAATGCTGCTTTCCGATAAGTTCATGCTGAATAACACTGCCTCAAAGCCCGTTCACCGGCTCTGAAACGGCTGAGGCCCGGCAGAGCGAAATGCCCGGCCGGACCTTTGATCTTACGTCCCGCTCAAATGGCAATTGCCAGGCCGCGGGTCAAGCTAGTGAACACTGCGTCAATTCGATGGCTGCTGTGCGCCATTGTTAGGCGCGGGTGCTGCGTCTTCTGCCGGAGCCTGATCGTTGGCCGGCGCATTTTCTTCGGTCGTGCGCGCGCCACCAAGCTTCTCGGTGATGCTCTTCTGGATCATCTGCGCGAATTCATCCGGCAGGACAGCCTGCAGGCGAACGACGAGAGAATCCAGGAACGGCTTCGATTTGGCATTATTGACCCAGGACGGGCGATGATCGGCATCGACCAGCCAGTTCCAGAAGGCAACGGCGACGACGAGCAGAAGTATGCCGCGCGCAGCACCGAAGAGGAAGCCCAAAGTGCGGTCGAGCGCGCCGATGCGGCTGTCGATGATGAAATCGGCGACCTTCATGGTGATAAAGGAGATGACGATCAGCGCGATGAGGAAGACGACGGCGGCCGAACCAACGATCGCGATGCGGTCATCGTCCGTGTATCGCTTCGCATAAGGCACGAGATAGGGGTAGAGGTAGTAGGCGGCGGCGGCTGAGCCGCCCCAGCTCGCGATCGAAAGGACTTCGCGCGAAAAGCCGCGGACCATTGCCAGAACGGCGGAGAAGAGCACGACGCCGATGACAATACCGTCGAAAATCGTAATGGGCATATAAATTCCACTCCAGACTGCCGCCTTGCGGGCCGCGTCGCGCCTTGTTTGGCTGATCCTATAGCATTCCCGCTATCGGTGATGAAGGATCAAACGTCTTCTTCCACACGCTGCAACGCCCCTTTCGAGCCAGCAATGCGCGCGATCAGATCCGGCAGGCTCTCGATCTCGCTCCAGCGGCCGTTACCCTTCGGCAGGTCGACGGAACCGGACGGTAGCAGAGCCGCCGAAAACCCCAGCTTTTCGGCTTCTTTAAGGCGCTGGGCGGTTTGCGCAACAGGCCGGACAGCGCCCGACAGGCTGACTTCGCCGAAATAGACGCAATCGGCCGGAAGGGCAATACCGGCAAGCGAGGAAACAAGGGCCGATGCGACCGCAAGATCGGCCGCCGGCTCACTGATGCGAAAGCCGCCGGCGATGTTGAGATAGACGTCATGCTGGCCGAGCCGAACGCCGCAATGGGCCTCCAGAACCGCAAGGATCATCGACAGGCGGGCAGAGTCCCAGCCGACGACCGCGCGCCGCGGCGTGCCGAGCGAAGTGGGGGCGACCAGCGCCTGCACTTCGACGAGTACGGGCCGCGTGCCTTCCATGCCGGCAAAGACTGCAGCACCCGGCGATTTCGAATTGCGCTCGCCGAGAAAGAGTTCGGATGGGTTGGCGACCTCGCGCAGGCCCTTGTCCGACATTTCGAAAACGCCGATCTCGTCGGTCGGTCCGAAGCGGTTCTTCACGGTGCGCAGGATGCGATAGTGATGTCCGCGGTCGCCCTCGAAATAGAGCACGGCATCGACCATATGCTCGACGACACGCGGGCCGGCGATCTGCCCATCCTTGGTCACATGGCCGACGAGCACCATGGCCGCACCCGTCTGCTTGGCAAAGCGGATCATCGACTGCACGCCGGTACGCACTTGGGTGACTGTGCCCGGCGCAGATTCGGCAAGCTCGCTCCAGAGCGTCTGGATGGAATCGATGATGACGAGATCAGGGCGTTTGCCCTCCGCCAGCGTGGCAAGAATGTCCTCGACATTGGTTTCCGCCGCCAGCAACACATCCGTATCGGCGGCATGGAGGCGCTGTGCGCGCAGCCGCACCTGCGCCACCGCCTCTTCGCCGGAGACGTAGATGATCCGGTGCCCGCGACGCGAAAGCGCCGCAGCTCCCTGCATCAGCAGCGTCGACTTGCCGATGCCGGGATCGCCGCCGACGAGCACGGCAGAACCGCGCACGAAGCCGCCGCCGGTCACTCGGTCGAGTTCGGAAATACCAGTTTGGATGCGCGGCGCTTCCTCGATCTCACCGGAGAGAGCCGTCAATGCGACCGGCCGGCCCTTCTTCGGCGTCTTGGCAGGGCCGCCGCCGATACCGCCCATTGGATCTTCCTCGACGATGGTGTTCCACTCGCCGCAATTTTCGCATTTGCCGGCCCAGCGATTATGCACCGCGCCGCAACTCTGGCAGATGAATTGTGTTCTGGCCTTGGCCATCAATGACTGCTTTCGGGTAAGGGGGCGCGGCAAGCGCCCGAATCGGAGTTTTGCCCTAGATAATGGCTTCCGGCATCGATCAAAACTAATGATTTTCCTATCAGCGACCGGGCTGGCAGCATTGCCAGTCTGTCACGGAGTGCATCATGCTCGATTATTCGCTCGCTCACTGGATCGGTTTCTTCCGCGGCGGTTCTTTTGAACATCTCGCCCGGTCCTGACATGGCCTTCATCCTCGGCCACACGATGAAGAGCGGCACACGGGCCGGCTTCTCGGCCGTCTTCGGCATCTGGACGGGTGCCTGCATCCATGTGCTTCTCGCCGCCTTCGGCCTGTCGGCGATCCTTGCCGCCTCGGCAGTCGCCTTCTCCACCGTCAAATGGGTGGGCGCGATCTATCTCGTCTGGCTCGGCATCCAGGCGCTGCGCTCGAAAGGCGAGGGCGGCTTCGTGCGGGCGGCGGGCGAAACGCTCGGCTGGCGGCGCATCTACCGGCAGGGCGTGCTCGTCTCGCTTCTCAATCCGAAGGTAGCGATCTTCTTCCTCGCCTTCCTGCCGCAATTCGTCGTCGAGGGCGCAGGTCCTGCATGGCTGCAGCTTGCCGTTCACGGTGGCCTGATCATTGTGGTGGCGTTTTTCATCGAGCCGCCACTGATCCTGGCCGGAGGCCGCCTTGCCGATCTCTTCAAGAACAATACGAAAATCGGCCTGTGGCTCGACCGCGGTCTCGGCGCGCTCTTCGTGGCGCTTGGTGTCCGCCTCGCACTCACGACACGCTAGAGACTATTCCTCGTCCATTTCGTACTTGCGCTCGTGGCGCAGGCCGATGCTGGTCAGCATCTCATAGCCGATCGTACCCGCCGCCTTCGCCGCATCGTCGACGAGGACATTCTTGCCGAAGAGTTCGATATAGTCGCCGGCACGCACTGCGCCCTCCGGCAGGTCGGTCACGTCGAAGATCGTCTGGTCCATGGTGATACGACCGGCGACCGGCACCTTCTGGCCGGCAACGAAACCCTGTCCACCCTGCGGCACGACCTCGCGCAGCGGCACGCCGCCACTCGACTGGCTGCGCATATAGCCATCGGCATAGCCGGCCGAGACGATCGCCAGCCGGCTGTCGCGAGTCAGTTGCAGCGCCCGCCCATAGCTGACGGATTCGCCGGCCTTGACCGCGCGGATCTGTATGATGCGCGCCTCGGCAGTTGCCACCGGCCGCATCGGGTTTGCGATACCATTGACGGCCTGGCCGCCATAGAGCGCGATGCCCGGCCGGGTGAGATCGAAGTGATAATCATCCCCCAGGAAGATGCCGCCGGAGGCAGCAAGGCTTGAATCGATACCTTCATAGGCGGCGCTAACCGTGCGGAATGATTCAAGCTGCTGCTTGTTCATCGCAGAAGACTGATCGTCGCCGCAGGCAAGATGGCTCATGACGAGAACGGGAGCGAAACTCGCCGGCCGTGACACGTCGTTGGCGAGCGCAATCGCCTCATCCACCGTCAGGCCGAGCCTGTTGAATCCGGTATCGACATGCAGCGCGCACGGATAGTCGCCATAATCGGCAAGCACCGCCATCCAGAAGGCAAGCTGCTCTTCCGAGGAGATGATCGGCACAAGATCGTTTTCGAAGAAACGCCGCTCGGTGCCCGGCCAGATGCCGGCAAGCACGAAGATGCGTGCCTCAGGCGCAAACATGCGCAGCGTGACACCTTCATCGACTGTGGCGACGAAGAAATCCCTCGCGCCGGCAAGATAGAGCGCTTCGCCGGCATCCTCGATCCCCATCCCATAGGCATCCGCCTTGACGACAGCGGCCGTGCGCGCCTTTCCGGAACGGCGCGCCATATCCCGCCAGTTCTCGGCCAGCGCCGTCAGATCGACGGTCAGCCGCAGGCCGGCAGAAGCGAAAAGGTCGTCATCTTCGAAGGGGATAGAAAAATCAGTCATGAATCGCCGCGATAAAAGGGAAAGAAAAATGCTGCCAGTACTCTAGAGAGCATTGTGGCAAAGAGAAAGCACGCGCGGTCACATACCAGCCTTTCCCACATGCGATCACTTTTGTTCAAGACGCAGAGCGGCCAGCGCGCTAATCTGGCGGGATGCAGAACGTTTCGCAGAAAGAGGCGGCAGACGCCATGCCGCTCGCCAAGGTGGAATCGGCCCGCTTCTGGCGGGATAGCCGCTTTCACGACATGGAGTGCCTGAGTGCCTGCTTCCTGACACATGAATATGCCCCGCATGCCCACGACACCTTCAGCATTGGCGCGATCGAAAGCGGCAGCCAGATCGCCACCGTGCGCGGCAGGAGGGAAGAGACCGGTCCGGGCGACCTCTATCTGATCGACCCCGGTGTGGTGCACGATGGCACTCCCGGCGGCGAGGGGTATCGCTACCGGATGATCTACCCGGATACGAAGCTCTTCATCGACATACTGGAGGATGTCACCGGCAAGGCCTTCAACGCAACACCGTCCTTTGCGGGAGCGCTGCCGCGCGATCCGCAACTTGCAAAAGCTTTCCACACTGCCCACCGCACGCTTGAAAGTGGAGCGGGCGCGCTGGAATCCGATGAAAGCATGTTCTCGGTGCTGGCTGCGATCTTCGCCCGCTATGGCAGCACGATCGTCCTGCCCGTCGACACCAAGGAGCGCAGCGCTGTCGCCCGCGCCCGCGATTACCTCACCGAGAATTTCGACAGCGATGTCGGCCTTGAGGAACTGGCCAAGGTGGCAGGGCTAAGCCGCGCCCATCTGATCCGCGCCTTCCGCAGGGAATATTATATCACCCCGCATGCCTTCCTGACCGATCGGCGCGTGCTCGTCGCTCGTCGGTTGCTGAGGGAGGGCTGCATGCCGGCCGATGTCGCCGTTGAATGCGGCTTTGCCGATCAGGCGCATTTCACCCGCCACTTCAAATCGCGCACCGGCGTCACCCCCGGCCAGTTCCGCGTCGCCTGATCACTTTCGTTCAATACAGGCTTCCATTGTTCGGCTACTTCTCCGCCATCTTGATGCGGAGATTGCCAATGTTGCAGCAAAGCCGGCCGGCCGGCGAATTTCTTGCCGGAATGCGAGCCATTTTCCCATTGATCGTCGCGGTCCTGCCGATTGGGCTAGTCTTCGGCGCAGTTTCGGCGACCAAGGGTCTCTCGGCCCTGGAAACGACGTTGATGAGCGCGCTCGTCTTTGCCGGCGGCTCGCAATTCGTGGCGATGGATATCTGGACGCATCCGGCAAGCTGGATCGGTGTCGGTTTCGCGGCCCCGCTCGTCAATATCCGCCACGTGCTGATGAGCGCCTCGATCGGCACGAAGATGCAGTCCTTCTCCGGCATCAAGCGTTATATCGCCATGCTCTTCCTCGCCGATGAGCTCTGGGCCATGGCGGAATTCCGCGCCGGCAGCACGCGTCTGACCCCGGCCTGGTATGCAGGCATCGTCATGCCCTTCTACCTCACCTGGGTCGGCTCATCGCTTGCAGGTGCGCTGCTCGGCGCCTTTCTCGGCGATCCCACCGTCATTGGGCTCGACTTCGCCTTTCCGGCCGTCTTCATCGTGCTGGTAATGGGCTTCTGGAAGGGACCGGAAACCGGCGCCGTTCTCGCCGCAAGCGGGATTGCGGCCGTTGCGGTCCATCAGTTTGTGCCAGGTGTCTGGTATATCGCAGCCGGCGCGCTGGCGGGGCTGGCAATGGCTCTCTGGAGAGGCAAGGTAAGGGAGCAGGCGGCATGACGCTCGATCTCAGCACACTGCTCGCCATTCTCGCCATGGCTGCCGCGACGATCTTCACCCGCATCAGTGGCCTCGTGCTGATCCGCTATGTGGAAATTGACGAGAACAGGAGAACGGCAATCGAAGCCATCCCACCGGCCGTGCTGATGGCTGTCATTGCCCCGACCGCTTTTGCGACCGGCTGGGCGGAGACGCTGGCATGTGTGGTCACCGCAATCGCCGCCACCCGCTTGCCGATGCTGGCGAGCGTTGTTGTCGGCGTTGCAACAGTGGCTTTGCTGCGAGCTGCAGGACTTTAGAAGAAGTTGACGCGGAAAGCCCGCGTCAATGTTCCTCATACTGTGTGAAGGACGGATCGGCGAGATCGGCGAAGCGCGTGAATTCCGACTGGAAGGCGAGCTTCACCGTGCCGGTCGGTCCGTGACGCTGCTTGGCGATGATGACGTCTGCCGTTCCCTTCACCTTGTCGAACAGTGCTTCCCATTCCGGATATTTCGGATCGTGGATATCGCGCGGTTCCATGTTCTTCACGTAATATTCCTCGCGGAACACGAAGAGCACGACGTCGGCGTCCTGCTCGATCGAGCCGGATTCGCGAAGGTCGGAAAGCTGCGGGCGCTTGTCTTCGCGGCTTTCGACGGCACGCGAGAGCTGCGACAGCGCGATGATCGGCACGTTCAGTTCCTTGCCGAGCGCCTTGAGACCCGTGGTGATCTGAGTGATTTCCTGAACGCGGTTCTCGTTGGATTTGCCGGAGCCGGTCATCAGCTGCACGTAGTCGACAACGAGCACGTCGAGGCCGCGCTGGCGCTTGAGACGGCGGGCGCGCGCCGAGAGCTGGGCGATCGAAATACCACCGGTCTGGTCAATGAAGAGCGGCACTTTCTGCATCATCATCGAGCAGGCGACGAGCTTTTCGAAATCGGCATCGTTGATGTCGCCGCGGCGGATCTTCGAGGAGGAGACTTCCGTCTGCTCGGAGATGATACGCGTGGCGAGCTGTTCGGACGACATTTCGAGCGAGTAGAAGCCGACGACGCCGCCGTTCTTCGCCTTCATGCTGCCATCGGACTGCACTTCGCCTTCGTAGGCGGCAGCGATGTTATAGGCGATGTTGGTGGCAAGCGAGGTCTTGCCCATGCCGGGACGTCCTGCAAGCACGATCAAGTCCGATCGCTGCAAGCCGCCCATCTTGGAATCGAGCGAATGGATGCCGGTGGAAATGCCGGAGAGGCCACCGTCGCGTTCCTTGGCAACGGCCGCCATGTCGATGGCGAGCGCCACGGCATCGTTGAAAGCCTGGAAGCCGCCATCGTAGCGGCCGTTTTCGGCAAGCTCGAAAAGACGGCGTTCGGTATCCTCGATCTGCGCCTGCGGCGGCATGTCGAGCGGCGCGTCATAGGCGATATTGACGACATCTTCGCCAATGGTGATCAGCGCGCGGCGGATCGCCAGGTCATAGATCGCCCGGCCATAGTCCTCGGCGTTGATGATCGTCACGGCACCGGTGACGAGACTGGCGAGATATTGAGAAACGGTGATGTCGCCGACCTTTTCGTCGGCCGGCAGGAAGGTCTTGACCGTGACCGGATTGGCGATCTTGCCCATGCGAATGATGTCGCCGGCGACTTCGAAGATCTTCCGGTGCAGCGGCTCGTAAAGATGCGTGGGCTTGAGGAAGTCGGACACCCGGTAATAGGCGTCGTTGTTCATCAGGATGGCGCCGAGCAGCGCCTGTTCGGCCTCGATGTTGTTCGGCGCTTCGCGATAGTGCTGCTCTGCAGGAGCAACGGCGGCAATCTTTCGTGCAGCTTCGTTCATCGTCATCCGTACTGTCTTTTTCCAAAACTCGGATTTGCAGGGCGGGCCGCATAAAATCAAGTCTCGCGCAGTAACTGCTTTCAAGCGGTCGTCAAATTAGCAGCGCTGTGCACGTTCTTCGACTTCTCCACAGTCGGCGGGGTCCGCTGAGGAGAAATATCCTGACTGTCACTTGCGGGACACGCAGCCCGCGGCGACTCACTTCGTCATTCCAACATTCCGTTATCTTATCGCCCCTGATTGGAAGGCGCAGCAGAAAAGCCCGACATTCTTCTGAAGACCCACATCTAAGCAACAAAAAAGCCCGGCGCGAGCCGGGCTTTCCGTCCTGTCTGAAAACAGAAATTATGCTTCGTCTTCGTCGATGCCGTCGGCTTCCGGATCGAAGAAGTCTTCCGGACGCAGGGCGTCTTCGTCAACGCCATAGATGGCGTCGACAGAGGTGAGCTCTTCGCCCTTGGACTGACGCTCGGCTTCTTCGGAGGAACGGGCAACGTTCAGCTCGATGTTGATCTCAACTTCAGCATGGAGCTGCAGCTCGACCTTGTGCAGGCCGATTGCCTTGATCGGCGTGTTGAGGTGAACCTGGTTGCGAGCGATGTTGAAGCCTTCGGCGGCCAGAATGTCGACGACGTCACGGGCAGCGACGGAGCCGTAGAGCTGGCCGGTTTCGCCGGCAGAGCGGACGACGATGAAGGACTTGCCGTCGAGAACGTCGGCGACCTTCTGGGCTTCGGACTTGCGCTCGAGGTTACGAGCTTCGAGCGTCGCGCGCTCGGCTTCGAAACGAGCCTTGTTGGCAGCATTGGCGCGCAGTGCCTTGCCGAGCGGCAGGAGGTAGTTGCGTGCGAAGCCGTCGCGAACCTTTACGGTTTCGCCCATCTGGCCAAGCTTGGAGATGCGTTCGAGGAGGATGACGTCCATGGTGTTTTTCCTTTCTTATTCTCAGATTTCGCTATCGGGTTGTTTGGGGGCATCAGCATCCTTGGTCGGGGTCAGGGCGATCGCCTTGCGGGTATCGGCGAGACCAAGCACGAGGATGAAAAGGGCTGGCAGCATCATGGTGGATGCCAGGTAGCAGAGGATGAGGGCCGGCAAGCGCCAGTCCTTGCCGCGCGTGCGGAAATGCAGCGCGGCGAAGCCGGACATCAGGAAGCCGGCACCGAAGGCTCCGACCACCGTGGCGCCGATCATCGCCGGAATGCCGCCCATGAAGGTGGCGGCAAGACCGGCGAGGAAGATGAAGATCGAATTGCGGTTCATGCGCAGCGACGAGGGGATATCCTCGCGCGGGCGCAGGCCTTTACCGGAAGCGGCAACGATGCGCGTCGCGATGTAATAGGCGGCAAACAGCATTACCACCCAGATGGCGCCCTGCAGAGCCGGCAGCATCAGGACGACGAGCGACTTCGTTTGCGCAGTCGCGACGGGATCCGGAACGAATGTCGGCTGCTGCTCCTGCAGCGAGGCCATCAGCACATCGACCATCTGGTCGGTGATCTCAGGCCCGTAGCCGATCATGATGCCGGTCACGATGACGGCAAAGGTGACGAGACCGCAGAGATGCAGCAGGATATCGGAAAGCGGATACCAGGCGAGCAGATTGTCGGGGCCGCCGAGTTCGGAGGCCGGGCGCGCAAGGTTCGCAAGGTGGCTCAGCCAGCCTGCCGGCAGCAGCGTCACCAGCGTCATGACGAGCGCGAAGGAAGGCGAAATGGCAATCGCGCCGAGCACAGCAGCGGTGACGACAGCGGAAATGGCGGCGAGATTGCCCCAGCCGAGGCCGACGAGCAGGATCGGAAGTGCGGAAGCGGCGTAAAGCACAGCACTGAACGACGGCTGCATGCTCGCGCCAAGCACAAGCAAGGCGGCGGTCAATCCGGCGAGTGCGCCGATCGCAAGCGTTTTCGGGTTCAGTTTTGTCACTTCGCTGTCCTGCTTCATCAAGCAGTTAGAGGATTTCCCTGAGAGAGTTCGGGAGATGCCTCAACATGGGTTTTCAGGTTCCGATCCGCGCCCATCGCGGAAGGGAGGAAGCCCCGGATCGGAAATCCGGGGCTCCAATAGTCAGTTATGCTACGACGTACGGCAGCAGGCCGAGGAAGCGGGCGCGCTTGATCGCCTGGGCGAGTTCGCGTTGCTTCTTCTGGGAAACGGCCGTGATGCGGGACGGAACGATCTTGCCGCGCTCGGAAATGTAGCGCTGCAGGAGACGGACGTCCTTGTAGTCGATCCGCGGAGCGTTTGCACCCGAGAACGGGCAGGTCTTGCGACGACGATGGAACGGACGACGGACCGGAGCGGAGGAAGATTCAGACATTCTTATTTCTCCTTATGCACGGTCTTCGCGGGGAGCGCGATCAGGACGCGGGCCACGCTGGAAGTCGCCGTCACGGCGCGGCGGACGATCGCCGAATTCGCGGCGCGGGCCACGGTCGCCGCCTTCACGCGGGCCACGGTCGTCGCGGTCGCGCTTCTGCATCATGGCAGACGGACCGTCTTCGTGCTTTTCAACAGCGATGGTCATGTAGCGAAGAACGTCTTCGCTGATGCGCATCTGGCGTTCCATTTCCTGGATCGCAGCTGCCGGTGCATCAATGTCCATCAGGGCGTAGTGAGCCTTGCGGTTCTTCTTGATGCGGTAGGTGAGGGACTTGAGGCCCCAGTTTTCGATACGCCCGACTTTACCGCCGTTTGCTTCGATCACGCCCTTGTACTGTTCTACGAGGGCATCGACCTGCTGCGACGTGATATCCTGTCGGGCAAGGAATACATGTTCATAAAGAGCCATGACAGCTTTGCCTTTCTTGCGTTGATCAGAACCCGGCATTCGGCGGCTAAGCCTCAACGACTGCTCCTGAGAGGCGATAAGCGCCAAGCAAGAAAAGCGTTTCCGAGACGGTCGAGAGCGGAGACACGGGAGGCTGGAACGCTTCCGTTCCGAACGGTTCGCATGAAGCAAACCGGCCCTCCGTTCAGCCACCAGCCAGAAGACCGGGTTAACGAACAGGCGCGCTTATACGGATTTTTGAGCGAAAGGCAAGGGAACCGGGCAAGAAACCTTATTTCGTCACCTCGGGCCGGACGAAGACGGTCTGTCCCGGTGGATTATCGACGAAGAACTGGTCGTCGGCAATCAGCAGCGATTGTGTTCCGCTCTTATAGGCGAATTGCAAACTCTCTGCCTCCGCCATGCGGCCAGTGAGGTTGATCGTTATCGTATCTGCGCTGTCGGCAAAACTGATCTGCAGTGTATTGCCCTGCCGTTCTATGACAGCATCTGCCATGTCACCCCGGTCGGTTCCATCAGAACTGAAGCGCATGATCTCCAAGGGATTGTTCGTCTCGATGATATCGTGACCATCGCCCTCGGCGAAATGATAGGTCGATTGCACGGTGGATGTGCTGTTGATGACGACATAATCATCGCCCTTGCCGCCGGAAATATTGTACGCAGCAGCCGTCGCATTGACGGAGATGACGTCGTTGCCGTCGCCGCCATCGATACCGCTCGCATTGACGGCCGTCACTTCGATGAGATCATCGCCGCTGCCGCCGTCAACGCTGAATACATTCCGCGAGCTGACGGTTATCGCGTCATCGCCTTTCCCGCCTGCCGTACTAAACGCAAAGGCAGCGGAACTGATGTTGATTGTGTCGTTGCCATCGTCGCCATCGGTGCTCCTCACGCTGGTCGTGCTTTCAAGGACGATCGTATCGTCGCCTTTGCCGCCGCCGGTGGAGCCGATCCCCTTGACCAGATTTTCAATGGTGCCGAGCGGCCCGCTGACATCAGCAGTTGTTTCGATGGAAATTTGATCGTCACCGCCGCCGCCATCAACCCAGGCGACATTCCCGCCGCTGGTAATCGAGATGGAGTCGTCGCCTCTGCCCGAGTTGATGTGCGCCACGGCGGGATTGGAGGTCTGTTCCTGGCCTTGTCCCCCGGCGCGGATGTTGATGACGTCGTCGCCGCGTCCGGTCGATACCTTGTTGACCTCATTGGCGGTGATATCGACAACATCATTCCCGCTGCCTGTCGTCACTGAGGCTGTGCCGCCAGGGGAGTTGATCAGCACGCCGGCATTACCCTTCGCATCCATGATGATCCGCATGATGCTGTCGATTGCGCCACCATTTGCGCCGGCCGCTGTGACACCGACTTGGGCGAAGACACCAGGTTCATGTTTGCCGCCGCCATTGTTGATTGACGCGCTCTGAAGCAGCTGAAGCGCATACTCGCCGCGGAAACGGGCATGAAATGTCTGGGAAATACCGATCACTGCAAAGCTCCTCCCGTCTTCTTTGCCTTCTCATGAAGCCCGAAGATCGATGGCCGCTGTCATGGCGGGAAAATCATTGCTGAAACTGAGCGGGATGGTGCCGGTGATCGATTAAATGCCACTTAACAGCGAAGTGCGAAATGCAGCTACAAACATTGGTAGACGCCGCTGGGAATAAAAGAGGCGCGATTGCTCGCGCCTCCACATATTTGGGACAGAAAGCTCTCAGAGCGGCATCGGATACTGCCGGTGAACCTTCTCGATCTCGGCAAGCGCATCGTTGCTGAGCGCCACGTTCGCCGAGCCGATATCCGTCTTCAGCTGCGCCATCGTTGTCGCGCCGATAATGACCGAGGTCATGAAGCGGCGGGTCAGGCAGAAGGCAAGCGCCATCTGCGAGGGATCGAGGCCATGGCGGGCGGCGATGTCGAGATAGGCCTTCGTCGGCGCTTCCTGCAGCGGCTGCAACCGGCCGCCGAGGTCGCCGTTGATCGATGCGCGCGTGCCCGCCGGCTTCTGGCCGTTGATGTACTTGCCGGTCAGGATGCCGGCGGCAAGCGGCGAATAGGCGAGCAGGCCGACATCTTCGTGGTGGGAGAGTTCCGCCAGGTCGAGATCGAAATGGCGGTAGAGGAGATTGTATTCGTTCTGGACGCTGGCGACGCGCGGCAGGTCCATCTGCTTGGACAGCGTCAAATATTTCTGGATACCCCAGGTCGTTTCGTTGGACAGGCCGAAGGCACGGATCTTACCTTCCTTCACCAACGCGCCCATGGTTTCGACAATGTCTGTCATGTTGGCGACGGCTTTGGCGCGGTCCTGCTTGAAAGGATCATAGTGCCAGTTCTGCCGGAAATGGAAATGGCCGCGGTTCGGCCAGTGGACCTGATAGAGATCGATATAGTCGGTCTTGAGCCGCTTCAGGCTGGAGTCGACCGCGAGCCTTATGTTCTTGGAATCGGCGCCTTCACCGTCGCGCAGATAGGAACGGCCGGTGCCGGCGACCTTGGTGGCGAGCACGATATCCTTGCGCTTGCCGGTCTTTTCGAACCAGCTGCCGATATAGTCTTCCGTGCGGCCCTGCGTTTCTGCCGAAACGGGCGTGGTCGGATAAAGCTCGGCAGTATCGAAGAAATTGATGCCTTCCTGGACAGCGTAGTCCATCTGTTCATGGGCTTCCGCCTCGCTGTTCTGCGTGCCCCAGGTCATAGTGCCAAGGCAAATCTCGGAAACGGAAATATCTGTACGGCCTAATTTATTGTATTTCATCGGAAACCTTGGGCGTGGTCTGAGAAAGAAAGGGCTTGGGAAGAGCCGCGCAAATCTAGGCCGGATTTGCCGAAGCGCAAGAGGAAAAACCAGGTGTTCCCGCTGGGGCGAAAGGCTTTGGAGAGAATCTGCCGCCACTTGACTCTGAAAGAAAGAATGTCAATTGGAGGCGAAATGGCCCAATGGGCACTATCGAGGGACCGAAAAATGACCATTGCTTTCACTTTTCCCGGCCAGGGCAGCCAGGCCGTCGGCATGGGCAAGGATCTCGCCGAGAATTTTGCGGAAGCCCGCACCGTTTTCGAAGAGGTCGATGAAGCGCTCGGTGAAAAGCTTTCCGATGTCATCTTCAACGGTCCCGAGGACAAGCTGACGCTGACGGCAAACGCCCAGCCGGCGCTGATGGCCGTCTCGATGGCCGTCATCCGCGTTCTGGAAGCCAAGGGCCTCGACCTGAAGGCGAAGGTCGCTTACGTCGCCGGCCATTCGCTCGGCGAATATTCCGCCCTCTGTGCCGCCGGCACTTTCTCGATCGCCGACACGGCTCGACTTCTGCGCATCCGCGGCAACGCCATGCAGGCCGCCGTGCCTGTCGGTGTCGGCGCCATGGCCGCCATCATCGGCCTCGAACATGCCGACGTGCAGGCCATCTGCGAAGAAGCCGCAGCGATCGGCTCCTGTCAGATCGCCAATGACAATGGCGGCGGCCAGCTCGTCATATCAGGTGAGAAGTCGGCCGTCGAAAAGGCCGCCGGCCTTGCGACCGACAAGGGCGCTAAACGCGCCATCCTGCTGCCGGTCTCCGCTCCCTTCCATTCGAAGCTGATGGCGCCTGCCGCAGACGCCATGCGTGAGGCACTCGCCGGTGTGAAGAAGACCAATCCGGCCGTGCCTGTCATCGCCAATGTCCGCGCTGCTCCAGTCACTGACGCTGAGGAGATCGCCGCACTTCTCGTCGAGCAGGTCACCGGACAGGTTCGCTGGCGCGAAACGGTGGAATGGTTCGCCGCAAATGGCGTCACAACGCTCTATGAACTCGGTGCCGGCAAGGTGCTGACCGGCCTTGCGCGCCGCATCGACAAGAATATCAATGGCGTCTCTGTAAACGGCCCTGCCGATATCGACGCTGCCATTACCGCTCTCACGGCCTGATTGCCCCACTTCATATAAGGAACGTTCCCATGTTCGATCTTTCCGGCCGCAAGGCTCTCGTCACCGGCGCATCGGGCGGCATTGGCGAAGAAATCGCCCGCCTTCTCCATAAACAGGGCGCCATTGTCGGCCTGCACGGCACCCGTGTCGAAAAGCTCGAGGCCTTGGCAAATGAGCTAGGCGACCGCGTCAAGATCTTCCCGGCGAACCTGTCGGATCGCGATGAGGTGAAGGCTCTCGGCCAGAAGGCGGAAGCCGATCTCGAAGGCGTCGATATCCTGGTCAACAACGCCGGCATCACCAAGGACGGCCTCTTCGTGCGCATGAGCGACGAAGACTGGGATGCCGTTCTCGAAGTGAACCTGACGGCGACCTTCCGCCTGACACGCGAGCTCACCCATCCGATGATGCGCCGCCGGTATGGCCGCATCATCAACATCACCTCGATCGTCGGCGTCACCGGCAACCCGGGCCAAGCCAACTACTGCGCCTCCAAGGCGGGCATGATCGGCTTCTCGAAGTCGCTGGCACAGGAAATCGCCACCCGCAACGTGACGGTCAACTGCGTTGCGCCGGGCTTCATCGAAAGCGCCATGACCGGCAAGCTGAACGACAAGCAGAAGGAAACGATCATGGGTGCGATCCCCATGAAGCGCATGGGAACCGGTGCCGAAGTGGCCTCTGCCGTCGTCTATCTCGCCTCCTCGGAAGCGGCCTATATGACGGGTCAGACGCTGCACGTAAACGGCGGCATGGCCATGATCTGAAACGATTAGCTGCCGCAGCCGCCGATTTCAGCCAATAGCGTGTTGAGCAATCACGAACGGTTGATTTTCTGGCTTTGCGGCAGACTTAAAGCATGTTAAGCGGGCCATGACTGTCAACAGTCGTCCCGAAAAAAGCAGACGGACCGGCGGGCTTTTCGCAAGCCTGGGACTTCTCTAAAGCCGGGTAAACGAGTTTGCCGAGGATGTCTGAAAGCATCGCAGGCTGAAACAGGGTAGGGGTGTCAGAAAGACATTCCGATCAGGACATAAGGTCGAGGAAACCGACATGAGCGATATCGCAGAACGCGTAAAGAAAATTGTTATTGATCATCTTGGCGTCGATGCCGACAAGGTCGTCGAGAGCGCCAGCTTTATCGACGATCTGGGCGCAGACTCGCTCGACACGGTCGAACTGGTCATGGCCTTCGAAGAAGAATTCGGCGTTGAAATCCCCGATGATGCCGCTGACTCGATCCTGACGGTTGGCGATGCCGTGAAGTTTATTGAAAAGGCTCAGGCCTGATTCTGCGCATTCGAGAAAGGGCGGGCCAAGAGTCCGCCCTTTTCTTTTGAGCATGTTTCTCCATAAAACATAACAGACGGGGGAAAGCAGTCGATGAGAAGGGTCGTCATAACAGGTGCCGGCATGGTATCGCCCTTGGGATGCGGAGCAGAAATTACCTGGTCCCGCCTGCGTGCGGGAGCAAACGGCGCCCGCCTCGTGACCGAATTCGAGGTCGATGATCTCCCTGCCAAGATTGCTTGCCGCATTCCCGTTGGCGATGGTTCGGACGGCACCTTCAATGCTGACGACTGGATGGAGCCGAAGGAACAGCGCAAGGTAGACCCCTTCATTATCTACGGCATGGCCGCCGCCGATATGGCGCTCAAGGATGCCGACTGGCATCCCGAAACCGATGAGGACCAGATCGCGACAGGCGTGCTGATCGGCTCCGGCATCGGCGGCATCGAAGGCATTGTCGAAGCCGGCTATACGCTGCGCGACAAGGGCCCGCGCCGCATCTCTCCTTTTTTCATTCCAGGCCGACTAATCAACCTCGTCTCCGGCCAGGTTTCCATTCGCCACAAGCTGCGCGGCCCGAACCATTCGGTCGTCACCGCCTGCTCCACCGGTGCGCATGCCATTGGTGATGCTGCCCGCCTTATCGCGCTCGGCGATGCCGATGTCATGGTAGCCGGCGGCACGGAATCTCCGGTCAGCCGCATTTCGCTTGCCGGCTTTGCCGCCTGCAAGGCACTGTCGACGCAGCACAACGACGACCCGCAGAAGGCGTCGCGCCCCTATGACAAGGACCGTGATGGTTTCGTCATGGGCGAGGGCGCCGGTATCGTGGTACTCGAAGAGCTCGACCATGCGCTGGCACGCGGCGCCAAGATCTATGCCGAAGTGGTCGGTTACGGGCTTTCCGGCGATGCCTTCCACATCACCGCTCCGTCGGAAGACGGCGACGGCGCGTTCCGCTGCATGACCATGGCGCTGAAGCGCGCCGCCCTGACGCCTGCAGATATCGACTACATCAACGCCCACGGCACCTCGACCATGGCCGATACGATCGAGCTCGGTGCCGTCGAGCGCCTCGTCGGCAATGCAGCGTCGAAGATCTCGATGTCGTCGACCAAATCCGCGACCGGCCACCTGCTCGGTGCTGCCGGCGCCATCGAGGCGATCTTCACGACCCTCGCAATTCGGGATAACGTCGCCCCTCCGACGCTCAATCTCGACAATCCTGAGCGGGAGACTGCGATCGATCTTGTTCCGCACAAGGCTCGTGAGCGAGAAATTAACGTGGCGCTATCCAACTCGTTCGGATTCGGCGGCACGAATGCATCGCTCGTGTTGCGCCGCTACGTCGCGTAACAGGCGGTTCACCGAGCACGGGCGAACGTCAAACGGCGTCATGAAGCGCGGCAGAACCTGTTTTTGCCGCATTACTTCGCGAAATAGCGAAGCGGGGGCCAAGTTTTAGAGGATTGCCGGTGAGCGATACGACCAACCAGAGCAGCGACAACGGCCAGCCGGCGCAGAAGGGACCGATCATCCCGAAATCGCCGAGCGAAGCCCTGCGCCCGGAACGTGTTCCCGAGCCGCCGAAGCGCTCCAGGAATGCCCGCAGCCAGGTCGTCCTCTTCCTGAATTTCGTCATGACCATGGCTGTGGTCGTCTGCATCGCCGGTCTCATCGGCTTCTACTACGCCATTACTGCCTATCAGAATCCCGGCCCGCTGCAGACGAACACCAACTTCATCGTCCGCAATGGCGCAGGCCTCGCGGAAATCGCCACGAATCTCGAGCGCAATCTCATCATCTCGGACGCGCGCGTCTTCCGTTATCTGACCGCGACGCATCTGAGCGCCGGCGAAAGCCTCAAGGCGGGTGAATACGAGATCAAGGCGCATGCATCCATGAACGAGATCATGGAGCTTCTGAAATCAGGCAAGTCGATCCTCTATTCCGTCTCCTTCCCCGAAGGTCTGACGGTGCGGCAGATGTTCGACCGCATGCTGGACGATCCGGTGCTCGAAGGCGACCTGCCGGCGGCTCTGCCGGCAGAAGGCAGCCTGCGGCCCGATACCTACAAGTTCTCGCGCGGCACCAAGCGGTCTGAGATCATCGATCAGATGGCTGCCGCCCAGCAGAAGCTGGTCGACCAAATCTGGGAACGGCGTGATCCGTCCCTGCTTTTGAAGAGCAAGGAAGAGTTCGTCACGCTCGCCTCCATCGTCGAGAAGGAGACGGGAGTGCCGGACGAGCGCGCTCATGTCGCCTCCGTCTTCCTGAACCGTCTGGGCAAGGGCATGCGTCTGCAGTCCGATCCGACCATCATCTACGGTCTCTTCGGTGGCGATGGTAAACCTGCAGACCGGCCGATCTATCAGTCGGACCTGAAAAAAGAGACGCCCTTCAATACCTACGTCATCAAGGGCTTGCCGCCGACGCCGATCGCCAATCCCGGCAAAGACGCGCTGGAAGCTGTCGCCAATCCCTGGAAGACGCAGGACCTCTATTTCGTTGCCGATGGCACCGGCGGCCACGTCTTTGCGGCAACGCTCGAAGACCACAACGCCAACGTCAAGCGCTGGCGTAAGCTGGAAGCCGACAAGGGCGCCGATCCCGAAATTGTCGTCGACGGACAGCCGGAGGACCAGCCTGCGGACAATACATCCGCGGTTCCGCCGAAGAAAAAGAAGATCAACTGATATCGGGAGGCCTTTGATGGCACTGCAGTCCATGACTGGTTTTGCGCGGCGCGAGGGAACGACCGGCCGCTGGCGCTGGGCATGGGAACTGCGTTCGGTCAACGGCAAGGGCCTTGATCTCCGCCTCCGCCTCCCGCCCGGTCTGGAGCGCCTCGAAACGGATGTTCGCCGCATTGCCGGCGAGAATTTCAGCCGCGGCAACCTGCAGGCCACGTTGTCCCTGACGACAGGCGAAAGCCAGCTTGAAGCCGTGCTCAATCAGGATGCCTTCGCCGCCGTTCTCTCCATGCGCGACAAGCTGGAAGGTCTCATCGATCCGGCGCCGCTGAGGCTCGATACCCTGCTTTCCATCCGCGGCCTCGTCGATTTCCGCGAGACGCAGGACAGCGAAGAGGCGATTGCCGCGCGCGATGCCGATATCCTGTCTGGACTGATGGCTGCTCTTTCCGATCTCAGGGCTATGCGTGAGCATGAGGGAGCAGCACTCGCGCGTGTGCTTCTCGGCCATGTCACGACGATCGAAGCTCTGACAAGCACGATCGAGGCCGATCCCTCGCGCTCGCCGCAGGAGATCGCGACAAGGCTTTCCGCGCAGGTCGCACTCCTCATGGAGGGAGCGGGCGGGCTCGACCGTGACCGGCTGCACGCCGAAGCAGCATTGCTCGCCACCAAGGCGGATCTGCGCGAAGAGATCGATCGGCTGAAGGCCCATGTCGCCGCCGCCCGCGATCTCGTGACAAAAGGTGGCCCGGTTGGCCGAAAGCTCGATTTCCTTGCACAGGAATTTAACCGAGAATCGAATACAATCTGCTCGAAGTCGAACGCATCGGCCGTCACCGCAGCCGGCATCGAGCTGAAGGTGGTGATCGATCAGTTCCGCGAGCAGGTCCAGAATTTGGAGTAGGATATGAGCCCGGCGAAAATCTCGCCCATCCACATCGCCCGTCGCGGTCTGATGCTGGTCATCTCGTCGCCCTCGGGCGCCGGTAAATCCACCATCGCGCGTACGCTTCTGGAAACGGACAAGCAGATCGGCCTTTCCATCAGCGTTACGACACGCCAGCGCCGGCCGAGCGAAGTGGAAGGCGTTCACTATCATTTCAAGACCGTGCGGGAATTCGAGCGGCTGCGCGATTCCGATTCTCTGCTGGAATGGGCCGAGGTTCACGGCAATTTCTACGGCACGCCCCGCGAGCCGGTTGAGCAGGCCATGTCCGAAGGCCGCGACATGCTGTTCGATATCGACTGGCAGGGCGCTCAGCAATTGCAGCAGAAGATGCAGGCCGATGTGGTCTCGATCTTCGTACTGCCGCCGACCATGACCGAGCTGCAATCCCGCCTGCATCGCCGCGCCGAGGATTCCGAGGAGGTCATCCAGACGCGCCTGGCCAATTCCCGTGCCGAGATCGCCCACTGGCGCGAATATGACTACGTCATCATCAATGATGACCTGAACGCTGCCTTCGATGCGGTGCAATCGATTGTCAAGGCCGAGCGCCTGCGCCGCGACCGTCGCCACGGCATGTTCGATTTCGTCCGCGAATTGCTGGAAGAGACGCCGGTTCTTTAAAGGCTGTTCGCCAGCCGGCAGAATTCCTCCACCGAAAGAGTCTCCGCGCGCCGCGCCGGATCGATGCCGGCTTTGACAAGCAAGCTCTCCCCGCCGATTGGCTTCAGGCTCTGGCGCAGCATCTTGCGGCGCTGGCCGAAGGCTGCCTGCGTCACCTTCTCCAGATTGGCGACAGAGCAGGGGATCGGGTTTTCGTTCGGCGTCAGGTGGACCACCGTCGAGGTGACCTTCGGCGGCGGCGTGAAAGCCTGTGGCGGAATATCGAATGCCATGTGGGAATGTGTGCGCCATCCCGTAAGCACGCCGAGGCGGCCATAGTGATCGTCGTCTTCGGAGGCGACGATCCGCTCGCCGACTTCCTTCTGGAACATCAGCGTCAGAGATTGCCAGAAGGGCGGCCATGCCTTCGGCAGCAGCCAGTTTACCAGAAGCTGGGTACCGACATTATAGGGCAGGTTGGCGATGATCTTGATGGGACCTTCCGGCGCCAGCGCCTCGAAATCGGTCTTCAGCGCATCGCCCTCGAAGACCTCAAGCCGTCCGGGATAATGGTCGGCTATCTCGGCGAGAGCCGGCAAGCAGCGTGCATCGCGCTCGACCGCGATGACCTTCTTCGCACCGAGCGCCAGTATGGCCCGCGTCAAGCCGCCGGGACCGGGACCGACCTCAAAGACCGTCGCGTCATCAAGCGCGCCGGCCGTGCGGGCAACTTTCTGCGTCAGGTTGAGATCGAGCAGGAAATTCTGCCCGAGCGCCTTGCGCGCATCAAGCCCATGACGCTGGATAACCTCGCGAAGCGGTGGCAGACCGTCGAGTGCAGCCATCAAGGATGGCTTTCCGCAGTGCGGCCAAGCTGCGCGCCGAGCTTCAGCGCGGCAACGAGGCTCGTCTCGCGGGCAAGTCCCTTGCCTGCGATGCCGAAGGCGGTGCCATGATCGGGGGAGGTGCGCACGAAAGGAAGGCCGAGCGTCACATTGACGGAATCGTCGAAACCGAGCGCCTTGGCCGGGATCAGCGCCTGATCGTGATACATGCAGACGGCCACGTCATAACGCGCCCGTGCTTCGTCATGAAACATCGTGTCGGCGGGGAGGGGGCCGATCGCATCGATACCCTCGTCACGAAGGATCTGCACCGCCGGAAGGATGATGGTCTCATCCTCCTTACCGATCGCGCCGCCTTCGCCCGCATGTGGATTGAGCCCTGCAATGGCCAGGCGCGGGGAGTCGATCCCGAATCGCTGCGTCAGATCCCTGTCTGCGATCCGGCAGGTTTCGACGATCAGGCCGAGCGTCAACGCCTGCGGCACATCCTTGAGCGGAATGTGGATGGTGACAGGAATGGCGCGCAGTTTTGGTCCGGCAAGCATCATGACGGGCATGACCGACTGACCGGTCACATGCATGGCAAGATCGGCAAGGAATTCCGTATGGCCTGGGAATTTGAATCCTGCCTCATAGAGCACCGACTTGGCGATCGGATTGGTCACGACCGCAAGCGCTTCGCCCCGCATGACGAGTGCTACCGCCGTCTCGATCGAGGCGATCGTACCCTTCGCCGTCGCGACATGCGGCTCTCCCGCCGCAACATCGACGCCTGCGGGTATCGCCAGGACAGGCAGCGCGTCCGCAAATACACCGAGGCTTTCGGCTGAATTGCCGATGCTGCGAAGGGGAACATCAAGGCCGAGCTGTCGTGCCCGTACCGCAAGCACATCGGGATCGCCGATCAGGAAGAATGGCGGCAGCCCAAGCTCGCGTCGGCGAAGCCAGGCCATGAGTGTGATATCAGGGCCTACGCCGGCCGGGTCGCCCTGCGTCAGCGCAAGCGGTCGCGAAAACGGTGTCGCCATGGAAAATCAGCGATAGATGATCTGCGCGTGCTTGCGCAGTTCATCCAGATATTTGGTGCTGTTTTCGTTCTCCGGCGCTGCGGCCTTATCCGACTTGGCCTTGTCGAGGTCTTCCTGGCGGAACACCATTTCCGCGGCCTGGTCGTCCGAAACCTGACGCTGGCTGCAGATTGCCAGATATTCCACGCCCTTATCGGTCACGCGCGTTGCCGTCGTGTTGCCCTTGGCCTGTGCGACGAGGTCCTTCCATTCCGCGGGAATTTCCGGAGCCAGCATACGGCCGAGCTCGCGGATCGAAACGTCCCGCATGGTGGCGGCGAAAGTCTTAGCCTGATCACAGCCCGGATATTTGGAGCGTGATGCCTCTGCCTCGCTCTTGCGCTTGGCCGTAATCGCATTTCGCTTGGCTGGCGGAACCACGAAGATGACCTGCTGCAGCATGTATTCTGTCGTCACCGGCTTCTGCTTGTTATTCTGCATCATGCGGTTGACCAGATCGTAATTCGAGATACGTGCGCTGGAGCCGTAGCGCGCATTGACAATACGCGGCCAACTCATCTGCACGGCAATGAAGTTCTTGAAATGATCGACGCCAACGCCGGCGCGGTCGAGGATCTGCCCCATCTGCTCTACGGAAAGCTTGTTACTGGCGGCGAAACGAGCGAAGGAGGCGTTGACGTCGTCCTGCGAGACGGACATGCGCACGCGAGAGATTTCCTGCCGCTTCAGCGTCTCGTCGACAAGTTGTTCTTCGGCAGCCTTGGCGTCCGGTTTCAAGCGCTGCAGGCGCATGAAGGCCTGTCGCTTTGCAACGTCGCCACTGGTAATCGCGGTACCATTTACTACCGCCTTGACTTCGCTTGCGGCGAAGACGGGGGTACTGAAGGCAGCAAGCATGAAGGCTGCGCCTGCAATAAGCGTGGTTACGGTTTTCTTCGCGTCAATCATCTGTTGACCTCCCGATAGCGCCGCACGATCCAGCGCGCGGCGTTCTTACCATACACTGAGACAAGCGGAAATCGCATCTCTTGCTCGCGACACCCAATGTCTCACATAACGACTGGTCGCAATGTCCTGCACAGGCTTACGGCGAAAGAATGGCCCGGCCGGAGATTTCCGGCCGTCCATATGTCATCAGAGATTATTCGCAGCGTCACCCGTGCCCAGCCTGATATCGCCGAGCGTGCGGAAGGTCAGGCGGGCAGCGATGGTCCAGTCGCTTGCCGTTTGATCCGACGTATCGCGGGCATCCGTATAGGCGATGGTGAAGATCGTGCACTCGTCCTGATAGGAAATGCCGAGCGTGCGTCTGGTGACGACATCGTTGTTCAGATCCCAGGCAATGCCGCCGAAGATCGACCAATAGTCCTTGAACTTGACCCTGGCGTTTGTCTGAATCTCGTCTTGGTCTTCGGCAAAGCCATATGCCGGCTGGGCGCTCACGTGCGTATAGGTGACCTGGCCCGAGAAAGTATCGTTCTGATAGGCCGTGGTCAAATCGCCGCGATTGAAGGAGAAATCCTTCTCGTCCAGTCGATAGGAAGCCGCAACGGAAAGACCGAAAGGCATTTCGATGCCGCCGAGGCCGACATAGTCGGAACGATCGGTCTCTAGGCCGGATTCGGCGCCGACATTCACGAGGTCGTCGGTCGCAAACGAATTCTGACCGGCGAGCTGATAGGACTGTCCAAAGATGCCGTGCAGCTTGTAGCCGCTATCGAAGGTGCCGGTGTATTGGAAGCCGAGGTTTGCGCGGGTTCCGCCTTCGATACGGTCGTAGCCGGAGAACCTGTCGCGATCGAAAAGGTTCGTCGCGTCGAAGACGAAGCTCTGTGCGTCTTCGTTCGGCAACCGGCCTGCGAGCGGCTCGTCAGGCCGCGCATAGATCTGGGCGATCGGCTCCAGAACATGCGTGCTGTTGCTGGTCGTGAACAGGATCGGATAGCGCATTTCCAGCCCGGCAGTGAGCATTCCGCGCGTTGCCGCACTATCGTCGAGATAGTTGCCGGCATACGGAACGCCGTTGGCGTCGACAGGACTGTCCATGTTGAGCGCGAAAGCATCGCCACGTGCTGCGAGCAACGGTGTGATCACCAGGCCGGTCGACGTCACGAAGGTGCGCTTCCACTGCAGTTCCGTGCTCAAGCGGGTCGTCTGACCCTCCAGGCCGCGGAAGCGGTCGAAACCTGCGACATTATAAAAGTCGTCGTGGGTGCGCGAAATGTTGGTGAGATTGACATCTGCGGAAAGCTCACCGCCGGCAAGTGGCTGCGGCGCGACATAGTGATAGTCAAGCGTCGGATAGACGATCGCCTGCTGCTTTTCCGCGGTGCTGTTGCGGTCGGCGTCCTGTACGTCGAAATAGAAGGCGCGCAGGTCGAAGTAGTTCCGCTTGCCGAGACCCGTCAGGTATACGGTGTTGGAGTGCGGCGTGTCATCGTAGCCGTCAATCTTGTAGGTGCGTGAGAAGTTGTTGTCGCTCTGCACCATTACATCCCAGCCGAAGCTCCAGCGGGGATTGATCCTGAAGTGCCCCGCCGATGCGACCATGCCGCGCTGTTCAGCCTCGGCATCGCTTGTACCTTCGCTGAAATTGCTGGGGTTCATCTGATCGATGCCGGCAATGTGCATCGTCATCGTGCCGTTTTCGAAGCGGCGGCGATATTCGCCCTCAAGCATGAAGCCCTGCGAAGTATAGCCGGTGCCCGTAACGGTGAAATCCGAACTCGGGGAGATGACGTAATAATAGGGAACGGAGAGACCGTAGCCGAGATTTTGCGAAATGCTCATCGACGGGAACAGGAAGCCCGACTTGCGCTTCACGGTATTATCGGGGACTTCGATCCACGGCAGGTATGCGAGCGAACGGCCAAGCAGCTGGAATCGCGCCTTTTCAAGGCGGATCGTGTGCTTCTCACTGTTCTGGATAACGCGTTCGGCCTTGACCTGCCAGAAAGGCGCGCGTTCGGGCTTTTCGGCGCAGGGCAAGCAGGCCGTGTAGACGCCTTTATTCAGAATCATCTGCGTACCGCCAACTCGCTGGCCGGTTTCGGCAACGAGGCGGGTATTATCGCTTGTCTCAATTCGCAGCGCATTCATGAAGCCGTCCGCGAAATTGTCGGTCACATCCAGGTGGTCGGCATAGATTCGGTTGCCGTCGGGCGTCACCATTTCGATGTTGCCGGTCGCCATCATGCGGCCGGTCTTCTGGTTGTAGTCGACCTTCTGGGCGACCAGCCTGTAGCCGCCGTAGTTGATCTGCACGCCGCCGATCACAGAGACGAGCTCCTGGTCCTTATTATAGACAAGCTCGTTCGCAGACAGCATCAGCTTCGCATCCGGCGAGATATTCTGGCCGATTGCAGGCATGCCCGTACCGTTCTCCTGGCCGTAGGCCAGCGGAGCATTTTCAAAATAGGAACACAGAGCTGCGCCTAAGAGCAGGGCAACCAACTGTTTACTAAACACCTTGCGGTCGCCTACCGCCACTAGCCATCCTCCTGATGAAGCAGGATCGTCGCGCCTAAAGCGAGCGCCACGATCACTGGTATCCAAGTCGCCACAAACGGCGGCACGACACCGCTGCTTCCGAATGCTTTTACAAGCACGGTGACGACATAAAGCATGAAGCCTGAAAGGATTCCACCGCAGAATCACAGAGCGTGACTGGTTGAACCGGCTAAATTTCAGAGACACTGTTGCAGCAATGAGAGTCATGGCCACCAAGAGCAGCGGCTGCGACAGCAAAGAGTTGAATTGAGTCTCGAGCGCCTTCGTGGATATCCCGAAGGATTTGGCGGCAGCGATACGGTTGGAAAGGTCAAAGAAACCAATTGTTTCCGGCGCTGTCAGCCGCTCCTTGATGAAGTCCTGCTTCAGATTGGTACGAAGCTGCTCCATAGCCTTACGCACCGGGATTTCCCCAGGCTTGCGTTCGACGACGTTGTTAAGCTGCCAGTAACCATCTTCCAATTTGGCGGATGAGGCATCCTGCCTCAGAATGACCTGACCGGCGGAATCGAAGTGGACAAGCACGGCGTCCACGAGCAGCGTGCCGTTCTCCAGCACGGTCTTGGCGCCGATGATGACATCGTCGCGGCCGCTGATCTGGCGCAGCCACGGAACCTGCAGCGCTTTGATCATGGCATTGTCCTGACCGCGCCAGGCCGTTTCGAATTGCGTTGCCTGCCTCTGGCCCCAGGCGGCGAGCGGATTGAGCGCCACCACCGTCAGCACGCCGAGAATCAGTGACCCGGCGATAAAAGGCAGCATGAACTGCCAGACCGAGATGCCGGCCGCACGGGTGACGACGAGTTCATATTTCCGGTTGAGGCCGATCAGCACGGTGATGCCGACGAACAGCGCCACGAAGGGGATGGTCTGTTGCAGGATCAACGGCAGGCGAACGGCGGTGAGCAGCACAGCACCCCCTAGCGTGTAGCCGGGGAAATTGGAGATGCGGCTTGCCGTCTCGCTGAAGTCCAGCAGAAAGGTGATGGCGCTCATGCCGATCAGGAACCACATCGTGGTCACGACATACCGGCGGAAGAAATACCGCGACAACGTCCCGAAAATCATCGCACAGCGCCTCCGCCGGTCCGGTCCGTCGCGGCAAGTACCCGCTTCTGCGCGCGCTTCCAGATCGTCGAGGTGCGATTTCTGACGGCGAGCGGCATGGCGAGCCGCTTATGCATGTTCAGGAAAATAATCGAAACCAGGCTGGTCACGATAGGGATCGCATAGAGGATCGGGATATAGATCGTGCTTTTGTCGATCTGGTTGGCAACGTAAAACGCCGCCCAGCGCAGGACGAACGCGAGGCCCAGTGCGCCGATCATCGGATGCATGCGTGCCTCGCGATGCGATCGCGCATCCCCGGCTATGGCGAGCGAGAACAGCGCGAAAACGAAGGGAAGCATCCAGTCGGTCAGGCGGCGATGCAGCTCGGCGGTATAGCTGCCGGGCTTGGCGATGTAATCAGGATCTTTCGGATCGGGATTGAGCAGGAAGGCGAGATCGCGGTCGCTCGCGCGAAGCGTCGCCTGTCCGTTATTTTCCGTCATATCCGAAAGGTCGAAGGAATAGGAATCGAACTTGATGACCGAGACGTTTCCATCGGGCGTTTTGCGATGGACTTCGCCATCATGCATGATCAGCGACGTGCCGATATCATCCACGGCGCCTTCGCGCGCATAATAGATGAGTTCGTTATTCGGCTCGCGCTCGTCTGCGACGAAGAGACCTTTGAGCGTGCGGCCAGCGAGCCGCTGCGAGATCTGCACATAGAGGCCTTCATCGATCTTGCGGAAGGTCTTTTCCTCGATCACGGACGAAAGAAGATCGGCATAAGTAGCGGCGATCATCTGCCGCACGACCGTCTTCGCGCGTGGCTCGACGACATTGTCGACGAATAACGAGAAGACGCTGATGAGGACCGCAAGCAGCAGGATCGGCCGCGCTAGGATGGTGCGGCGGGCGCCTGCGGCGTCGATCACGGTCAGCTCGGAATCATTGTTCATCGTCGTCAGCGTCTGGGTAATGCCGATGACGAGTGCAAAGGGCAGCACGATGGGAATGATCGACGGCAGGATCAGTGTCGCAAGCGCGGCGAAGGAGCCGATCGACTGGCCGCTGTCGGTCACCAGGTTGATGCGCTGCAGGACCTGGGTGGTCCAGATGATCGCGAGCACCGGGAGCAGGGCCACGAGAAACATCTGGCCGACACGCCGCAATATATATGTTTCGAGTAGTTTCATGCTCGCCCTTGAACGCACCTGCAGGTCGATATGATCAACAGGAGATTCCCTCTACGCTGTTTGTCTCGGTTTTGCGACAAGTCAGTGTCAAAAATTCATTCAAATTTCAGAATTTTTTTGTTGCCGTGGCGACTCAGCAAGTGCCATCAGCGCCGCGAATATGACGACCGAAGAAAGCCATCCCAGCACGACGTCGGATAGATAATGTGCGCCGAAGGAGAGCCGCATCGCGGGTGTCAGGATGGAAACGGCGGCGACGGGTGCCACAAGCGCATAACGTATCGACTTCGGAACGAAGATCAGCAGACAGAACAGCCAGCCCGCGCTTGCCGCCTCGCCGGAAATGAAGGAGCAGTTCGAGACGCACTTGCCGGCCAATGAACCGGCTTCGGCGAAATGCAGCGTACCGCCGAAGAAATCCGTCTGCACTGGCCGCGGCCGACCCCAATGTTCCTTAAGGATCACATTGACGAGAAGAACGGGACCGATCAGCAGCGTGCCGAGCGCAACCTTCAGATCGCGGGCGCGCGGCGCGTTGAATGTCGCGCCATGCTGCTGATAGCACTCGACAAGTTTCCACAGCATGACCGCGGTCACGACATAGGGAACGTAGAAGAAGAGCGTGCGTAAGAGACCGAGGATCGTCTCGCTCCGATAGGGGAAGGAGCCACAGATCGCGGTTGCCGGGGCCGACGCGTCACAGGCAGCCTGCACGAAAAAAAGCTGGGAAAAATAAATGTCGATCCCGGGAAAGGCGCGGAACAGGGCAAGCAGCAGCCACCACACCCAGAAAAGCAGGACAAAGACGCCGAATGCCGTTTGCGGCAGGCGAACTGCCGGACCCCGCCATCGATTTTTCGAAAAAACTGTCAACGCAAACATCTACGAAACTGACGAAAACTTTTTGGCCGGGCGGCCGCGCGGAACATAACAACTGTCGCCGGCCATTGACAGACCCGTCAAACGCGAAATTATCCCCCTGGAACGGATTTCATGAATCCCATCGGAGAAGACATGTCTGCAAAATTCGAAATTTCATTCTCAAAATCGGCAAAGCTCAGCAGCGGCCTCGCGATCCTTCTGAAGACGTCCGAAGCCGACACCGCGGCTGGGGCCGATATTGCCGATCCGGCGGGAGTGATTCCCAAGGCGTCGAAGATTGCGCGCTTCTCGGCAAAGTCGTTGGCTGCCCTCGACCTGGTGGCGCCAGAGGGTGCGCCTGTCGAGCGCATCGTCGTCCTTGGCCTCGGCAAGCCGGCAGACCTGACCGTCCACGATTGGCTGAAGGCCGGCGGCAGCGCTGCCTCGCGGATCAAGAATACTGAGAAAGCGACGATCTTCATCGATGCGCCGGGCGCAGATGTCAGCGCCAAGGCTGCGGCCGATTTCGCTCTCGGCATGCTGATGCGCGCCTACAGCTTCGATACCTATAAGACGAAGAAGAATGACGACGAGGAAAAGCAGGCGAAGTCGGTCAAGGTGACGATCGTCACGGCCGATGCGGCTGCGGCCAAGAAGGCCTTCGCCGATGCCGAAGCGGTTGCCGACGGCGTCAATCTCGCTCGTGACCTGGTCAACGAGCCGCCGAACGTCCTCGGCCCCATCGAATTTGCGGCCAAGGCAAAGGAGCTCGAGAAGCTTGGCGTCGAGGTGGAAATCCTCACCGAGCGCGAAATGCGCCGTCTCGGCATGGGCGCGCTGCTCGGCGTCGCTCAGGGCTCCGTGCGCCCGCCGCGCCTGGCTGTCATGCAATGGAAGGGCGGAAAGGGCAAGGATCGGCCGATCGCCTTCATCGGCAAAGGCGTCGTCTTCGATACCGGCGGCATCTCCATCAAGCCGGCTGCCAATATGGAAGACATGAAGGGCGATATGGGCGGTGCGGCTGCCGTCACCGGCCTTATGCACACGCTTGCCGCCCGCAAGGCGCCGGTCAATGTCGTGGGCATCATCGGCCTTGTGGAAAACATGCCTGATGGCAACGCCCAGCGTCCGGGCGACATCGTCACCTCCATGTCCGGCCAGACGATCGAGATCATCAACACGGATGCGGAAGGCCGCCTGGTACTCTGCGATGCGCTCTGGTACTGCAACGACCGCTTCAAGCCACAGTTTATGATCAATCTCGCGACGCTGACAGGCGCCATCATGGTCGCGCTCGGCAACAGCCATGCCGGTCTCTTCTCGAATGACGATCCACTGTCGGCGCAGCTGACGACCGCTGGTCTCGTCACGAACGAGAAGCTGTGGCGTATGCCGCTCGGCAAGGAATATGACAAGATGATCGACAGCAAGTTCGCCGATATGAAGAATACCGGCGGTCGTCTCGCGGGTTCCATCACCGCGGCGCATTTCCTCAAGCGCTTCGTGCAGGATACGCCCTGGGCGCATCTCGATATAGCCGGCACGGCCATGGGCTCGGTGCAGGACGAGATCAACCAGTCCTGGGGCTCCGGTTTCGGCGTGCGCCTGCTCGATGAACTTGTCCGCTCGAACTACGAAACACGATGACGGAAATCTTCTTCTACCATCTGACGGAATCGAAGCTGGAAGACGCGCTTCCGCCGTTGCTCGACAAGAGCGTCGAGCGCGGCTGGCGGGTCGCCGTCCAGATGAAGGAGGCCGCGCGGCGCGATGCGCTGGATCAGCATCTGTGGACCTATCGGGAGGATAGCTTTCTGCCGCATGGCACGGATGAGGCTGATTTCGCCGGAGATCAGCCGGTTCTCCTGACGGTTTCGCCTGACAATGCGAATGCTGCTACCGTCCGCTTCATCGTCGATGGCGCCGAGCCGCCGGCGGTCGCGGATTATGAGCGGATCGTCTTCATGTTCGACGGGTATGACCAGGAGCAGCTTGAAGGCGCGCGCGCCCAGTGGAAAAAGCTGAAAGGCGAGGGGCATAGCCTCACCTATTGGCAGCAGACGCCGGAAGGGCGGTGGGAGAAGAAGGCCTGACCCCGATCGTCAGGCAAGGCCCGCTTCCGCCAGAACCCTGTCGATGAAATCCTTCTTCGCTCCGGTATAGGCGGCTCGGCTTTCCGCATATTTTTGCGCAAGGCCGATCTTCAGTTCCTCATAGGTCAGCGCGAGTGCCGGATCGTTTCGCAGCCTGTCGCGGAAGAAGATGTCCCGCCTCCAGTTGAAGCCCTGATATTCGACGACATGGGCGAGATGCGTGCGCGTCTCGCCCGTGACACCGCGGCCGAAGAGATGGTCGTCGGGTACGATGTCGGCACCGGCATAGTCATAGCCGATCGCTTCCATAGGCTTGATGCTGGCAAGTCCGTCATCAAGGCGGCGAACGCCGATCAGGATATCGATGATCGGTTTCGCCTTGATGCCTGGAATGGCAGTGCTGCCGAAGTGCTGTATATCGATTGCCAGAGGGCCAAGCGCGTCGCGGATCCTGGCCTCTTCCAGCAGATAGGCCTCCCGCCACTTGGCGTTGGGGTCGGCGAGTCTCACTGCCAGATGTGGGACGCCCAATCCAAACAATTCATCCTGCTCCTGCTGCATGGAAAACGTCCCTCACGTTTCGTTTTCCTATTCTAGCATTCTGCAGGCACAATGGCATCTGCCCGTGAGGCCGATCAGTCGTAGAACGCCTCGACGAATTTGCGCTTGCCGAGCATGAAGGCATCGGCGACATGGCGCAGCGGCGCCAGATCGACATCCGACTTGCCGGCCTTGATGAGCTCGGCGAAACGGCGGTAAAGCGACGGATATTCGGCTTCCGGCGCAGAGAACTTCAGTTCGCCGTCGACCGAGAGCTTCGAACCGCCTTCGGAGAGAACCATCTGTCCGGCTGCCGTCTCCGCGATGATGTCCCAGCTCTGCTTGCCCGTCTGGCGCCAGTCGAATTCTGCGTGAACGGGAACGTAGTCGACATTGCGGAAATGCAAGTCGGCAGCAATCGGCGAGTCGCGGTTTTCAGGGAATTCCAGCGTGCCGGCGCTGAGGAACATCGCCTTCGGCAGGATATGCGTGACGATCGAAAGCGCGTTGATGCCCGGATCGAAAACGCCGAGACCGCCGGCCTGCCAGATCCATTCCTGGTTCGGATGCCAGTGGCGCACGTCTTCCTTCCAGATCACGTGCATGCTCTTAATCTCGGTCGAGGCGAGGAACGATTTTGCTGCTTCGACGGCAGCTGCGTAGCGCGAATGCCAGCTCGCAAACAGCGTCGCACCCTGCTTGTTCGCGAGATCTTCCAGATCCGCCACTTCACTCAGCGTGGCCCCCGGCGGCTTTTCGAGGAAGACGTGCTTGCCGGCAGCCAGTGCCTTATAGGCAGCTTCATAGCGATACTGCGGCGGCATGCAGAGCGAAACGGCATCGATCGATGGTTCGGCGTCGAGCATGTCGTCGATCGACGTATAGGCCGTAACGCCGTCGACCGTGCCGTTGCGGCTTGCCGTCGCGACAAGCTTGAAATCGGCATTGGCGGCGATGGAGGGGAGGTGCTGGTCGCGGACGATCTTGCCGACGCCGACGATGGCGAGATTGATGGCTGACATTGTAAAGCTCGCGTTCGGTGTTTCGCTAAAAGTATGACTTATTGCGCGCCGTTTTATCAGAAAGCGGTCTGCGGGCAAGTCTGGTCTTTAAGAACAGACGACGCGATTTTTGGGTAATTGTCTAGCTCTTGAAGAGCGCGATGGTTCTTGCGCCGCGGCAAAGTATCTAGAGACAGTTACCTGCGCTGGCGGGGCCTCAGCTCGCCATGGCTCCTTCATATTCAGCGGAGAGCTCCAGCCATTGCTCCTCGGCGGCAGCGAGCTTGGCGGCTGCTTCGCCACGCTGCCTAGCTTTGTCGGCGGCCTTGGCGGGCGCCTTTTCATAGAGCGCCGGATCCGCAAGTTCCGCATCAAGTGCCTGAATCAGTTTCTCCAGCTTGCCCGTCAAGGATTCGATTTCGTTGATCTTTTTCTTGAGGGGGGCGAGCGAAGCACGCCTGTCGGCATTCAGCTTGCGCTGGTCGGCCTTCGAGGACTGGTCTTCAGACTGCTTCTGTTTTTCGTCGTCTTTTTTTTTGCCGGAAGCGACGATCAGGTCGCGATATTCTTCCATATCGCCTTCGAAACTCGTCACCGTGCCGTTGTTGACCAGCCAGAGGCGGTCGACGGTCGCTTCGATCAGGTGCCGGTCGTGCGAGATCAGGATGACTGCCCCGTCGTAATCGTTCAGCGCCTCGATCAGAGCGCGGCGGCTGTCGATGTCGAGATGGTTCGTCGGCTCGTCAAGGATCAAAAGGTTCGGCGCATAAAAGGCGGCAAGCCCCATCAGCAGGCGTGCCTTTTCGCCACCCGAAAGATCTTTCGCGGCCGTCGCCATCTTCTCGGTCGCAAGGCCCATCTGCGCCACCCGGGAACGCACCTTCGCTTCGGGCTCCGTCGGCATCAGCCGCCGCACATGTTCGACAGGCGTCTCATTCGGTACGAGATCGTCGAGCTGATGCTGCGCGAAGAAACCAATCTTCAGTCCCGGCGCCAGACGCACTTCACCGCTCTCGGCCGCCAGCCGTCCCGAGATGAATTTCGCAAAGGTCGATTTACCGTTGCCGTTCGAGCCAAGCAGGGCGATGCGGTCGTCATTGTCGATGCGCAGGTTGAGCCCTTTGAGGATCGGCTTGCCGGGTTCGTAACCGACCGCGCCGCCGCTGACCGCGACGATCGGCGAGGCCGGCTGCTTTTCGGGTTCGGGGAAGGTGATCGGCTGAACGTGATCTTCGATCACGGCCGCGACCGTGCCCATGCGCTCCAGCGCCTTGACGCGCGATTGGGCCTGCTTCGCCTTGGAGGCCTTGGCCTTGAAGCGGTCGATGAAGCTCTGCAGGTGCTTGCGCGCCGCATCGTTCTTCGCCTTGGCCTTCATCTGCAACTCGTCGGCTTCCGCCTTCTGCCGCTCGAACTGGTCGTAATTGCCGCGGTAGAAGGTGAGCTTCTTCTGATCGAGATGCACGATGGAATTGACCGCGTTGTTCAGCAGATCGCGATCGTGGCTGATGATGATGACCGTGTGCGGATAGCGGCGGATGTAATCTTCCAGCCACATCGTGCCTTCGAGGTCGAGATAGTTGGTCGGCTCGTCGAGCAGCAGCAGGTCCGGCTCGGTAAAGAGCACGGCGGCGAGCGCCACGCGCATGCGCCAGCCGCCCGAGAAGGAGGATGCGGGCCGGGCCTGCGCTTCCTGATCGAAGCCGAGGCCCGAGAGGATGCTGGCGGCGCGTGCTTCCGCCGAATGGGCGTCGATATCGACGAGGCGCATCTGGATTTCGGCGATACGATGCGGATCGGTTGCGGTTTCCGCCTCGGCCAGCAGCGCGGCGCGCTCCTTGTCAGCAGAAAGCACGATCGTGATCAGCGAATCCTCGGTGCCCGGCGCTTCTTGCTTCACCTGACCCATGCGCGCATTCTTGGGGATCGATATTGTCCCGCTTTCGGCGCCGAGATCACCCGTTATGACGCGGAAGAGGGTGGATTTGCCGGCGCCGTTGCGCCCCACGAGCCCGGCCTTCGTGCCTGTCGGCAGCGAGACGCTGGCATGGTCGAGAAGGAGACGGCCGGCAATGCGGGCGGAAATGTCTGAAATCGTGATCATGCGCGCGGTTTTGGCCGAAAGCTGCCGCCAAGGCAAGATGGATCAGCGGCGTGTTTGCTACTGTTTGTCATCAATAGCGCACAGCGGAACGCTTTACCGGCCGAAGGCTTGCACCGGCAGGCGTGGATTGGACTGGGCGGCAAGCAGCGCCACGCGTGCATTGGCCTGAAGCTGCCCGGGTGTGGCCGCATCGCCGCTCAACGCCACGCCGACCGAAATCGTCAAACCGCTTGCATCCGAAGTGTCCGACGCTGCGAAAACAAGATTGTCCTCGACGGAACTGCGCAGGCGCTCGGCGATCGTCAGCGCATCCTGCATGCCGACATTGGCGAAGAGGAAAGCGAATTCGTCGGCTTCCGTGCGGGCGATGAAATCATTCTTCTTCACCATTTTGCGGAAGAGGCCGGCGAGCTTCTTCAGAAGCTTGTTGCCGGTCTGCGTGCCATAGCGGGCATTCAGCCCCTTGAAATTGAGCCGCATCATGTGCTGAGCGACCTTCTGGATATCGGCAGCTGGCGTCGGCCGGGCAGCCTCGCGCGCATTCAATGCATTTGCAACGGCAGTTGGCATGACGATCCCCTCATTGCCATTGGTTCTCTTGGGCCATCGGCTCTTCTGCTTCCGCTATGCAGGCAAGCTTTTAAGAGACATTGAATTTTCAAAGGTTGTGGGGCGGAAGCCGCAAAACCGGTTAATGCACCCTTGCTGCGTCCCGATCGGGAATTGCCGTATCCGTTTCAGCAACAGACGCGATGGGCGCCATGAAAATTCCTGATTTGATCGCGCCGGCTTTCTGGCGTGGAATGAACCCGTTGCGATTGCGAAAGGATGGCCATGACCAGAGCTCTCTATTCCCTGTGCGGCGCCGACGAGCGTCACCTCTTCTCGCCGCATTGCTGGAAAGCGGTGATGGCGCTCGCCCATAAGGGTCTCGATTTCGAAGAGGTTCCGACGACCTACAGCCGCATTGTTGATATTGGCGGCGGCTTCTCCAAGACCGTCCCGGTCCTGGATGACAATGGCCGGCTGATATCAGACAGTTTCGATATCGCCCTCTATCTGGAGGATGCCTATCCGGACCGTCCGTCGCTTTTCGGTGGCGAGGGCGGCAAGGCCCTGTCGCGCATGGTCGAGGGTTATTCGCAGATGATCATCCATCCAGCGATCATGCGGATCGCGCTTCTCGATATTCATTCCATTCTCGATGAGGACGACAAGGCCTATTTCCGCGCCAGCCGCGAAAGCCGCCTGGGCAAACCGCTGGAGGATTTCGCCGCCGGTCGCGACGCAGAGAGGGAGGCCTTTGCCGCCAAGCTGGAGCCGATGCGCCACATGCTACGCTTCCAGCCCTTCATCGGCGGCGAGAGCCCGCTCTTTGCCGACTACATCGTCTTTGGTGCGCTGCAATGGCTGCGCATCGCCGCAGGCCTCGGCATGCTGGCCCCTGACGACCCCGTCATGGCCTGGTTCGAGCGCTGCCTCGATCTCCATGAAAGCCGGGGCCGGACTGTGACAGCGGCGTGAAATTGCCGGAGCCCCCTTGTTTTCGGGCGGTGAGGCGGGTAAAGACCGCCCACTTTTCCCTGAGTATGAGGACCCGAATTATGGCGATTGAACGCACCTTCTCGATGATCAAGCCGGATGCAACGAAGCGCAACCTGACGGGCGCTATCACCAAGATGCTCGAAGATGCCGGCCTGCGCGTCGTCGCCTCCAAGCGCGTCTGGATGAGCAAGCGCGAAGCAGAAGGCTTCTACGCCGTTCACAAGGAACGTCCGTTCTTCGGCGAACTCGTTGAAGGCATGACCTCCGGCCCGACCATCGTTCAGGTTCTGGAAGGCGAAGGCGCCATCCTGAAGAACCGCGAAATCATGGGCGCGACCAACCCGGCAAACGCTGCCGAAGGCACTATCCGCAAGGTTCACGCTCTGTCGATCGGCGAAAATTCGGTTCACGGTTCCGACGCTCCGGAAACCGCTGCCCAGGAAATCAAGTACTGGTTCTCCGACACCGAAATCGTCGGCTGATTCAGCCCCAGAGCATTCCCTCGGAATGCATTGAATTGACTCATGAAAGCCGGGTTCGTCCCGGCTTTTTTATGTCCCGGGTTCAGGCGGGGCATTTGTCAGTATTGGAAAAATCCGTCGATCCGTCAGATTTGAAAACCTCCGGGTTCTTCTCGTATCCGGCACCGAGAACCAGCGGTTTGCTCGGCAAGACACTCTGGTCGAGATCGGATTTGAACTGCGTCTTCAGCTCCTGCAAGAGCTTGCCGTCCTTGTCGACCAGTCTGACGGTGACGGCATAGGGCCGGTCCTTGCGCACGCAATGCAGGTTCTCGCTCTGGACTGAAATCTTGTCCTCCATCGGAAACACCTTCTGGTTCAGCACCAGCGGCGCTCCGCCCTGCGGGTTTTCAAATTCGGCGACGATGGTCGAGCCATCGGGAATGGGCGCCGTCTTCTTCAGCGTCAGCAGATAGGTGGCGCTTGCGACGCGGTAGTTGAAGACGAAGAGATGGCCCGTCACTTCCAGCATGCTTTCGGCCTCGCGCTGGCAGGCGGAGAGCACGAGCCCCGCTGCCGCTAGGGCCGTGATGATCGAGCGCCGCTTCATGGCGTCTCCTCCTTCTTTTTCCTCCGGTAATGCCTGTTGGCCTTGGCGCGGTTGCCACAGACGGCCATGTCGCACCAGGCCCGGCTTTTGTTCTTGCTGCGGTCGATGAACAGCCAGCCGCAATTGCCGCAAATCTTCATCCGCTCCGGATCGGGCATGGCGATCAGCCGCAGCACCGAATGGGCCGTCGCCGCATCGAGACCCTTTTCCTCAGCACCCCGCAGCGTGCGCGCCAGCGCTTCCAGCAGTTCGGCAAGAAGCCGGTCGTCATTGCCTTCGAGCACGCGTTGGCGGAAGTAGCGGTCCGTCGCTTCGCGCAGTTCGATGAAGTTGGCTCTATTTTGCGCTCCAACCGGCACTATGTCGTCAAAAAGTGCCCGTTCGGCGCAGAATTCCTGCGCCGCCTCGGGGAAACGCTCCATTTGCCCTTCGGCCTCGAAGCGGTCGATGCGGCGCGCAGTATCGTGACGCAGGATGACACTGTTGGCGACATCGAGCGCCAATGCGCCGCCGGAAAAACGGTGAGGGGTCCAGGAGAAGCTCATGGGAGAAATATAACTGGTAAAACACATTTTGCCAGTTATTATTTTAAGCCGATCTGGAGTGACCGAATGGCCTATCTTCTGCAGCAACTGGCGAATGCGGTACCGCTCGCGGCGCTCTACGCCACGCTTGCCTTCGGTTATTCGATCGCCTTCGGTGTCACCAAGCGCCCCGACATTACCTATGGGGCGATTATCGCCTTTGCCGGCCAGATCCTGCTGCTCTTCACGGATATGGCCTATAACCGCCTCTGGCTGGTGCTGCCGGCGGCGATTGCGATCGGCATCTGCGCCTCACTGATCTATTCGGTGGGGGCAGGGGTCTGGATCGGCCGCTTCGTCATGCAGCCGCTCGCCAGCAAATCGCCGAACACGGTCATCGTCGCCGCACTCGGCATGATGATCGTGCTGATGGAGACGGCGCGCCTTGCCGCCAATACCCGCGCCATCTGGTTGCCGCCGCTGTTGAGCGACAACGTGACCTTCTGGAGCGACGGCACCTTCAAGGTCACGCTCACCTATATCCAGCTTCTGGATACCGTCCTGATGTGCGCGATCATTGCGATCGGCGCATGGATCCTGAAGCGTACCTCCTGGGGCCGCCTATGGCGCGCGGTCATCGACGATCCGCTCGCCGCCGAACTCTGTGGCACCAGCGCCAGCCGTGTCTTCCTGGTGTCCTATGGGGCGGCGGCGCTCGTCGCCACCTGCTGTGGCATCCTTGCAACCTTCTATTACGGGTCGATGGATTTCGGCGCTGGGCTGATGTTCGGCCTCAAGGTGCTGCTGATCGCGGCCGTCGGCGGCTATTCCGATCCGCTGCGCTCGGCGGGTGGTGCCGCCGGTCTGGCGCTTGTCGAGACGCTCTGGGGCGCCTACGGGTCCTTCATCTGGCGCGATCTCGCCATCTTCTCGCTGCTGGTGTTCCTGCTGGTGCTGAGCAGGCGCGAGCGCGTCGTGCTCTGACTATTTCCAGCGGTCGCGCGCGGTGTTGTCGGCATCCTTCGCCGCGATCCAGTCGCCGGTGCCACCGTCCTTGCCATGTTCCTTCTTCCAGAAGGGAGCCGAAGTTTTCAGGAAATCCATGACGAAGTTTGCACCGTCGAAGGCCGCCTGCCGGTGCGGAGCTGCGGCGACGACTAGCACGATGTTCTCGCCGGCCGCGATCTTTCCGAAACGATGGATGGCGGTCAGGCCATCGAGCCCGAACCGTTCGATGGCGAGCTCGCCGATGCGGCTCATCTCCGCTTCGGCCATGCCGGGATAATGTTCGAGCTCAAGCGCCGACAGTGTCCCGCCCTCATCGCGGCAGAGACCGGAGAATGTGACGATTGCGCCGATGCCGGGCTTGCCTTTGGAAAGCCGGTCGACTTCCGCCTGCAGATCGAAGTCCTCGCGCTGGACGCGGATGGTAGGGGTAATGGTCACAGCAGGCTCCTCCTCCCGGCGGGATTGGCTGTTCTCAGCCACCCGTCATCGGCGGGAAAATGCCGATTTCCTTCGCGCCTGTTATCGGCTCGTCATGCTCCACATGCTCCTGATCGATCGCGACCCGGATCACATCGGGATATTGAAGAGCCAACTCATATTCTTCGCCCAGGCCCTTTAAATGGTTCAGAAGATCGGCAACGCTGACGACGGAAGCGGGGAGGTCGATTTCCTCTTCTCCCTTGCCGATGCGTTCGCGCACCCAGGCGAAATAGACAAGCCGTGTCATTCTTCCTCGTCCACCACGTGTTTCAGCCCGGCGCGGAAATAATCATAGCCGGTATAGATCGTCAGAAGTGCGGCGATCCAGAGGAGCGCGATCCCCGTCCAGGTCGTATAGGGGAAAATGGCGTCGCCCGCCGGACCGGCAAGCAGGAAGGCAATGGCGACAAGCTGCAGCGTCGTCTTCCATTTGGCAATGCGCGTCACCGGCACGCTGACTTTCAGCCCCGCAAGATATTCGCGCAGCCCCGAAACCAGGATTTCGCGGCACAGGATGATGATCGCCGCCCAGAGCGACCAGCCGGCAATCGTGCCGTCGGCAGCGACCAAAAGCAGGATGGCGGAAACCAGCAGCTTGTCGGCGATCGGGTCCAGCATGCGGCCGATATTCGACGTCTGGTTCCAGATGCGCGCGAGGTAGCCGTCGAGGAAATCGGTGAGCGAGGCGATGACGAAGATCCACAGCGCCACCCAGCGCGCCGTATCGCTGCTGCTCAGCCGTCCTTCGATGAAGAAGCAGACAACGATCAGCGGCACCGCCAGGATGCGGCCGTAGGTCAGGAGATTGGGGATGTTATACGCACGCGATGCCATGATGCGGTTCTCTGTATTGATGCGGCGGTAGATGACGGCTTTGCCCCTCGACCGTCAACATTCTTTCTGTTTTTTCGCTGCCTTTGCGTGGAATTTGCGACCGGCACCGCTTATTTCGCGGCGTCGTCGTGAAAATGATTGTAGACCTGCTTTGCGACGGTCTCGGAAATCCCTTCCACCGCCATGAGATCGGAAAGGGCAGCGCGCGACACCGCCTTCGCCGTTCCGAAGTGCTGCAGCAACGCCCGCTTGCGGGATGGGCCGATGCCGCCGATCTCGTCGAGCGGGTTCTTGACCATCTCTTTCTTGCGCCGCGCCCGATGAGAGCCGATCGCGAAACGATGCGCCTCGTCGCGCATACGCTGGATGAAGTAGAGAACCGGATCGCGCGGCGGCAGTGTGAAGCTTCCCTTGCCGGGAGCGAAGAAACGCTCACGGCCGGCCTCACGGTCCACACCCTTGGCGACGCCGATGGCGATGACGTTGTCGGTAATGCCGAGCTCTTCGAGGATTGCCCGCACCGCCGTCATCTGCCCCTGGCCGCCGTCGATAAGGATCACGTCGGGCCAGGCCGGGAAGGGCATATCGGCCGCATCGGCAGCGGAAACCTGCGTGCTACGATCCGGGATGCCCTCTTCCTTGAGCAGGCGCGAGAAGCGCCGCGTCATCACTTCGCGCATCATGCCGAAGTCGTCGCCGGGCGTGATCTCCGTCGATTTGATGTTGAACTTGCGATACTGGTTCTTCACGAAGCCTTCCGGCCCGGCGACCACCATGCCGCCGACCGCATTCGTGCCCATGATATGCGAGTTGTCGTAGATCTCGACGCGCTGCGGCACATAGGGCAGGCCGAATGTGTCCTTGAAACCTTCCAGCAGCCGCGACTGCGAGGCCGTTTCGGCAAGCTTGCGGCCATGCGCCTCGCGCGCGTTGGCGACGACATGCTCGACAAGGTCGCGCTTTTCACCGCGTTGCGGAATGAGGATGGAAACCTTGTGCCCGGCCTTTTCGCTGAGTGCGGCGGCCAGCAGCTCCAGCTCGTCCACCGTTTCCGACAGCATGATCTGCCGCGGCACCGGCTTGTCGTCGTAGAACTGCGCGAGGAAAGCGTTCAGCACCTCGGCGCCGGAAAGCTGCGGATCGGCCTTCGGGAAGTAGGCGCGGTTGCCCCAGTTCTGGCCAGTGCGGAAGAAGAAGACCTGGATACAGGAAATCCCGCCTTCGTGATGGATGGCGAAGACATCCGCCTCCTCGACGCCGGCAGGATTGATGCCCTGGTGGCTCTGCACATGCGAGAGCGCGGCAAGACGGTCGCGATAGATCGCGGCGCGCTCGAAATCGAGGTCCTCGGCGGCGGCGTTCATCGCCTCCGCGATATGCTCCTTCACCTTCTGGCTCTTGCCGGACAGGAAGTCCTTGGCTTCCTGAACCAGCTCCGCATAGCCCTCGTCGCTGACCTCACGGGTGCAGGGCCCGGAACAGCGCTTGATCTGGTAGAGCAGGCAGGGCCGGGTGCGCGTCTCGAAGACACTATCGGTACAGGTGCGGATCAGGAAGGCGCGCTGCAGCGAATTGATCGTGCGACCGACCGCGCCTGCCGAAGCAAAGGGGCCGAAATAATCGCCCTTGCGGGCACGCGCACCGCGATGCTTGAAGATGGCTGGTGCCCGATGATCGCCGGTAATCAGGATATAGGGAAACGACTTGTCGTCGCGCAGCAGCACGTTAAAGCGCGGCCGTAATCGCTTGATGAGATTCGCTTCCAGCAGCAGCGCCTCGGTCTCCGTCCGCGTCGTGACGAATTCCATATTGGCGGTCTGGCGCACCATCTGGGCGATACGGTTGGAGTGTACGCGACCCATCGCATAGTTACCGACGCGCTTCTTCAGGCTGCGGGCCTTGCCGACATAGAGAACGTCACCCGCCTCGTTGAACATGCGGTAGACGCCGGGACTGTTCGGCAGGCGCTTGACGAATTCGGCGATCAGATCCGCACCGACAAGGCCGGTTTCATTGATGCTGCCGGCATTCCAGTCGACCGACGCAGAAATCGGCGCGGCAGAGGCTTCGCCTTCCACCTCGATGATGTCGTCGTCGTTCTCGTCAGTCTCGTCGTAAAGAACACCGCCATCGGGCAGCTTCTTGGCATTCATTCCTTGATCTCCAGCACGTCCGGCGTCTGCCATGCGAGATGCTGGCCGCCGTCGAGTGCAATCATCTGACCCGTGATCGAAGGGGTCTCGAACAGAAAACGAATCGTTCGGCCAAATTCCTTGAGCTCAGGTCCCCGCTTCAAGATAAGGGCTGAAACCTGCGCTTGGAAGTCTTCCTGCAATTGCCGTTCGCTCGGTACTGTAGGGCCGGGGCCGATCGCGTTGACGCGGATGCGCGGCGCCAGCGCCTGCGCCATGGTCTGCGTCGCCGTCCACAGCGCCGATTTCGACAGGGTATAGGAGTAGAAGCTCGGCCGCAGCGCCCAGACGCGCTGGTCGATAATGTTGACGATCAGCCCCTCGGCCGTTTCAGGCAGCTGTTCGGCGAATTTGGCGGCGAGTATAGAAGGCGCGCGGACATGGACGGCGAAATGCTCGTCCCACACCTGCGCATCGAATTTGCGGAGCGAATCCTCGAGGAAAATCGATGCGTTGTTGACGAGAAGATCAATCGGGCCGAGCGCCTCGCACGCCTTCTCGACAAGTCCTCCGGTCTCATCGATTTTGGCGAGATCGGCCTTGATCGCAACCGCCTGATGGCCCCTTTGCCGCAATTCCGCCACAAAATCCTCAGCCTCGGCGAGCGAGCCGTTGGCATGGATTGCGACCGAAAATCCATCAGCAACAAGGTCTTCGGCGATTGCCCGGCCTATTCTTTTGGCAGCACCCGTCACAAGCGCCGCGCGAAGTCTTTTCTTGGTCAAGATGCTGCCTTCTGGTCCAGCGAGTTCGTTTGCTGACTATATAAGGGCAGGCTCTGATTATATAAATAGGCCGAAAACATTGCCTGTTCGGCCCGGATATTCTATGTATTATTTGCGATCGCGATTTATTAAATTAAGTATTGTAAGTTTAACTGTTTATTATCCTTAATAAACGGTATGTTGCAGCCAAGCAACATCGAATTTCTGCCGCCGCGGAGCCACAATGATATCACAATTTGGCTCTTTCAAATCCGCATTTGCATTCCAATTTCACTCTCGATCCGGAAGGGACATTTAGTAATCCCCCGTGAATGCTTCGCCGAAGTTTGAGTTGACGAGCGCGCGGGACTGAAAGGAGAAAAGTATGCGTATACTCTTTGCTGGCCTCATGGCTTCCGCTCTCGCCGTTGGCGGTTTCTCGGTAGCCCAGGCAGCCGATGCCGTGGACCAGGTCCCGCAGGCACCGGTCGCTGAGGACACCCCGGCTCCGGTCAACAACTGGCAGGGCTTTTACCTCGGTGGCGCTGCGACCTACAACATGGGCAGCTTCGGTCACGATCGTGACACCTATGATTGGGGCGGCCAGCTCTTCACCGGCTACAATTTCCAGCAGGGCCAGATCGTTTACGGCGCTGAAGCCGACCTCGGTTACGGCGATGCTGACGTTACTCAGGACGGCATCAAGAACAAGACCGGCTGGAACGGCTCCGTCCGCGGCCGCGTCGGTTACGATCTGAACCCCTTCCTGCTCTATGGTACGGCAGGTCTGGCGCTCGCCAACACCAAGGTTTCCGACGGTACGTCTTCCGACAGCAAGACCGCCTATGGGTACACGGTCGGCGCCGGTGTTGAAGCTTTCGTGACCAACAACATCACGACGCGTCTCGAATACCGCTACACCGACTATCAGGACAAGGACTACAACCTCGACTCCGGCAGCGTTTCGCGCGGCTTCGACGAAAACAGTGTCAAGGTTGGTATCGGCGTCAAGTTCTGATCCGAATTGCAGCGAACATGAAAAAAGCCGGGCTTCGTGCCCGGCTTTTTTGTTGTCTTCACCAATTTCAAATCGCTCAGACTTGCGGCTTCAACTGCTCATAGCCGTCAAACTTCTTCTCGAATTCCCGCAGCCAGCCGATCAGCTCGGCATGGTCTTCCTCCCACTGGCCCCTGAAGCGCAGATCGAGATAGCCGATCGTGGCGGCCAGCGCGAAATGCCCGCCATGCAGCTTCTTGCCGAGCTTCGGCGTATTGGCGGCCAGATAGTTCAGTGCGGTCTCGACCTTCTTCCACTGCCGGTCGATCCAGGGCTGATGCACCTTTTCCTCATCGCGGAAGCGGCGCTCATAGACGATCGCCAGGAGGCAGTCGCAGACGCCGTCGCATAGCGCTTCCAGCACTTCGGCATCGGTGCGTTTGCCCTTCTTGGAAGGGTAGAGCGCGCCCTTCGTCATCCGGTCGAAATAATGCATGATGGCGATGCTGTCGAAGATGGAAACACCGTCATCCGTCAGCAGCGTCGGGATCTTGCCGAGCGGATTGTTGTCCACGAGGATCGTCGGTCCCGCATTCGTATCGACCCGTATTTCCGTGATCTCCAGGCCGAGATGGCGGGCAGCCAAGCGCACCTTGCTGGAAAAAGGCGAGGTCGGAGAGCAGAGAAGCTTCATGGGGCACCTTTTTGGTATGCGGATGGCGCCGGACTATTCCTAGGCGCCGAGTTGGTCAATCGGCCTTGACAGGCTTCGTCTCTGCGCGCAGCCAGAAGGCCCGTTGCGAGGCGAAACGGTCCTGCGCCAGATGGTCCTTCAGGGCCGGCAGCAACTGGTGCAGCTCGTCCTTCAGCGTGAAGGGCGGATTGACGATGATAAGGCCCGAGCCTGTCAGCCCTGTCGTCTCTCGGTCGCTGCGCACGGCAAGTTCGGCGCAGAGTATCTTCGGAATGTCCGTCGCCTGCAGCGCTTCGTGGAATTCCTTGATCGGCGCACCCTTTTTCAACGGATACCAGAGGCAATAGGTGCCGCCAGGAAAGCGCCGATAGGCCCTGGCGAGGCCATCCACCAGTCGTTCATATTCGCCGTCCTCCTCGAAAGGCGGATCGACGAGCACGATTCCGCGCTTTTCCTTCGGCGGCAGATGCGCGCCAAGCGCCAGCCAGCCGTCGAGCTCGGTAATGCGCGCATGGTGATCGCCTTCGAAGACGCGATGCAGCCGGACAAAATCCTCCGGGTGCAGTTCCATCGCCGAAAGCCGGTCCTGCGGGCGGAAGAGCACGCGGGCAAGCTTCGGCGAGCCGGGATAGAAGCGCAGGCCGCCCTGCGGGTTCAGTTCGCGCACGGCAGAGAGATAGGGCTCCAGAAGCTCGGAGACCTGCGGCCCAAGATCGGTCTCCAGGAGCTTGCCGATACCATCATGCCATTCGCCGGTCTTCTGCGCTTCCTCGGAGGAGAGATCGTAGAGGCCGATACCGGCATGTGTGTCGAGCACGCGGAAGCCCGCGTCCTTCTTCTGCATGTAGCGGACCAGCCGCGCCAGCACCGCATGCTTCAGCACATCGGCAAAATTGCCTGCATGGTAGATGTGGCGATAGTTCATTTTCGCTGATGCCTGTTATGAATTCGGACCATTGGGAGTTTTTGTGCCTTTTGGGCGGTCGAGCCTTGGCATATAGAAATCGCATGAACATTGCGACCCCCATCCACGCCAAATCCCGGATCGGTCACACGGCCTGTCCGCACGACTGTCCCTCCACATGCGCACTGGAGATAGACCTGACGGAAGACGGCCGCATCGGCCGGGTCCGGGGCGCCAATGACCATTCCTACACGTCGGGCGTCATCTGTGCCAAGGTCGCCCGCTATGCCGAGCGTCTCTACCATCCCGATCGTCTCATGCATCCGTTGCGCCGCACCGGCGCTAAGGGGGCGGGCCAGTGGCAGCAGATCTCCTGGGATGACGCGCTGGACGAGATTGCCGAAGCCTTCGTGAAGGCCGAGGCAAAGGATGGCAGCGAAGCCATCTGGCCGTATTTCTACGCCGGCACCATGGGCTGGGTGCAGCGCGACTCGATCGAGCGCCTGCGCCATGCAAAGCGCTATTCCGGCTTCTTCTCCTCGATCTGCACCAACCCCGCCTGGACCGGCTTCACCATGGCGACAGGCATGCTGCGCGGCCCGGATCCACGCGAGATGGCGCGCACCGACTGCGTCGTCATCTGGGGCACCAATGCGGTTGCCACGCAGGTCAATGTGATGACCCACGCGATCAAGTCGCGCAAGGAGCGCGGCGCCAAGATCGTCGTCATCGATATCTACGACAATCCGACGATGAAGCAGGCCGACATGGCGCTCATCGTCAAGCCCGGCACCGATGCGGCACTTGCCTGCGCCACCATGCACATCGCCTTCCGCGACGGTTATGCCGACCGCGACTACATGGCGAAATATGCCGACGATCCCGCCGGCCTCGAAGCGCATCTGGAGAAAAAGACACCGGAATGGGCCGCCGCCATCACCGGCCTTTCGGTCGATGAGATCGAAGCCTTCGCCAAGCTCGTCGGCACGACGAAAAAGACTTTCTTCCGCCTCGGTTACGGCTTCACCCGTCAGCGCAATGGCGCGGTCGCCATGCATGCGGCCGCCTCGATCGCCACCGTGCTCGGCTCCTGGCAATATGAGGGCGGCGGCGCCTTCCATTCCAACAGCGATATCTTCCGCATGAACAATGCGGAGCTGACCGGCAAGTCGATGAAGGATGCCGACATCAGAATGATCGACCAGTCGCAGATCGGCCGTGCGCTGACCGGCGATGCCGTCGCACTCCGCCATCGCGGACCAGTGACGGCCATGCTGATCCAGAACACCAATCCGGTGAATATCGCTCCGGAACAGCGGCTAGTGAAGCGCGGCTTTGCCCGCGACGATCTCTTCGTCGCCGTCCACGAGCAGTTCATGACCGAGACGGCCGACATGGCCGATATCGTCATTCCCGCGACCATGTTCGTCGAACATGATGATATCTATCGTGCCGGCGGCCAGAACCACATTCTTCTCGGTCCGAAGATTGTCGAACCACCGCCGACCGTGCGCACCAATCTCTTCGTCATCGAAGAACTGGCAAAACGTCTCGGCGTCGCCGATCGCCCCGGCTTCGGCTTCACGGCGCGCGAAATGGTCGATCGCGTTCTGGCGGCAAGCGGTCTGCCGGATTACGACCATTTCCTCGAGCATAAATGGTTCGACCGCCAGCCGGCTTTCGAGGAAGCACATTATCTTGATGGTTTCGCCCATCCCGACGGCAAGTTCCATTTCCGGCCGGACTGGGTGAACGATCCCGCACCGAACAAGCCGCCGGCTTCCGTCGGTACACTCGGCCCTTATGCAGAGCTGCCGCCGTTCCCGGATCAGGTCGATGTCATCGAGCTCGCCGATCCCGAACATCCCTTCCGCCTGGCGACGTCGCCGGCGCGAAACTTCCTGAATTCGAGTTTCTCGGAAACCAAGACCTCACGCCAGAAGGAAGGCCGCCCGGAAGTGATGATCAATCCCGCCGATGCCGAGGCCAATGGTGTCGATAACGGCGATCTCGTCCGCATCGGCAATGTGCGCGGTGACCTGCGCCTCCATGCGCGCGTGACGACAGAGGTCAAGCCCGGCGTGCTGATTGCCGAAGGCCTCTGGCCCAACAAGGCGCATGTCGACGGCGAAGGCATCAACGTACTCACCGGCGCCGATCCCGTGGCGCCCTATGGCGGCGCTGCCGTCCATGACAACAAGGTCTGGCTTCGCAAGGACGTCATATGACGCAATCTAAGGCAAGGGTGGAAATCGTCGGCAAGGAGATCCTGTCGGACGGCTGGACGAAGCTGACCGGTTACCGGATCGATTACACCGACCGGAATGGCGTGACCCATCGCTTGCCGCGCGAGGTCTATCACCGCACGCCCGCCGCCTGCATTCTGCTTTACGATCCCAAGCGCGATGTCGTCGTGCTGGTGAAGCAGTTCCGTCTGCCGGCCTATGTAAACGACGACCCCGCCTGGATGATCGAAGTCCCGGCCGGCCTGCTCGACGGCGATGAACCCGAGGCCGCGATCCGTCGCGAGGCGATGGAGGAGACCGGCTATACGGTCCGCGACATCCGCTTCCTTTTCAAGTCCTATCCGGCTCCGGGCTCCATTACCGAAGTCGTACATTTTTTCGCAGCAAGGATCGATACCGCCGACCGCACATCCGACGGCGGCGGCCTTGAGGAAGAGCACGAGGATATCGAGGTGCTGGAAATCCCGCTCCCGGAAGCCCTTGCGATGGTCGAAAAGGGCGAGATCATCGATCTCAAGACGATCACGCTGCTTCAATGGGCGCTGCTGAATAAGGGCAAACTTCGATAGCGGGTGAGACGATCGACGCCTGATTCGTCGAGTTACCTCAGGGGCGGATCGACACTATCCTCGACGGTCTTAGTTTTCCCCGCGAACTCGCATCATCTGCCGAAAGGCGCGCCGCTTTAGTGCAGGTATTGCGTTGATGGTGCGCATGGCGCCACGCGTCGCAGCCAACTGAAGTCTGCCGACAATCGGCCGATGGGCCAGGTCGCTGGCATCCATCTGCTTTTTCGATTCCTGGACTGCTTCGGCACTATAGCGAAGCATCTCGACTTCGTAGGCATGTATGGCTTCGAGGAGCGGCTTTTGTCCTTGGTCCGCTTCGACCAGCATGCGTCCAAGCAGAGCGGCATCGCGAAGCGCTGTATTGGCGCCCGCGCCTCGTCCGGGTGTCATCGTATGGACAGCGTCACCGAGAAGGGTGACATTCGAACTCGTCCAAGGCGTAAGCGGAACGGAGGTCCTCATCTTGACATCGTGGATCGTCGAGGGCTCGGTCATACGGATGAGTGCACGCAGGTGCGGGTGCCAGTCCCGAGTGATCTCCAAGCCCAGTTCTCGCAATTGCTCGCCGCTCAGGCCGGTCGGGTCCCGCGGGAAGTTCTGCCGAGCGCCCCATATGCCCCAGCCGATGCTGTCCTCGTCGAGTGCTTCGACGAAATCCGGCCAACGAGCAGCAAAACCAGAACCGCTTCTGCTGCCGGCGAACTCGAGCGAGTGGACGATTGCCCCGAAGCCCATCGGTGCCATAATCAGCGACATGCCTTTGAACATTTTGTCCGACAGCAGAGCTTTCGCCTCGGCCGTCATAGGAATTTTTCCCCCGAGCGATACGATTCCCGTGTCTTCCAGACGCGCTTCCGGCAGACGTTGTTTGCGTACGGTCGAGCTCGTGCCATCGGCCCCCACAAGGACATCGCCTGTCGCGAGGCTTCCATCCTGAAAGCAAGCGGTGACCGACCCGTCGACGTTACTTGAGTAACCTTCAAGCGCCTTCCCGAAGAAGACGTCGTCTTCAAGCCCCCTGAGCAGAACCCGCCTCAGTGTCTTTCGAATGACGTTCCTTTCACCGTCGAGAGCTTTCGGGCTTTGATCATCGATATCGAAGCTCAGCACTTCGCCCAACTGTTCAGTGAGCATGTTGAAATAGCGCGGCGACCTGGAGCAGGTGGCGACATAGAGATCGTAGAGCTCGCTGGGGATACAGGCTTTCAGCGCTCGGCTTCCAGCCGGGCTGATGCCGACGCGATAACCACCGGTATCGGCGTTCGGCGCGAGGTCGCGCTCATACACCGCAATGCAAACGCCAGCCTGCTTGAGCAGATGAGCAAGCGCCAAGCCGCCGGTCCCGGCGCCGATAATCAAAACCTTCATGGTGCTAGTCCTGATCGAATTTAGGATCGATGGAGAATTTCGCGGCGATCTGCCTCAGCCACTCTTCTGTCCAGGTGATGCGCTGGGCGCGCAGGTCTCCGACAATGCTGTTGACCCAGGACAATTCGGTTGCGTGAAGCGCCCGGAGATACTCCATCTCGAGAAGGAAGAGCCTTGGAACGGCCCGCGCTTCCTGCAGGGCGTCGTCGATCCGGCGAAGCTCCGACTCGATGGCTTTTGCTCTGAACTCAAGCTGGCTCGCCACATCATCAGGCGTAAGCAGAGGAAGAAATGATATGGCTGCCGGGAATTCCGGATATTCCCGCGTTAAGGTCGACAATATCGCCCGCATCCAGTCCAGCGCGACGTCGCGGCCCTTCTCGGTTATCTCATACACCGTCCGCTCGGGACGCTTGTCGTCCCGGACAGTTTTCTGCGGAGTGATCAAACCCTCGCGCTCGAGCCGCTGGATTGTTTGATAAAGGCTCGCCCTCTGCGAGACATTGATCACCTCGTCCTTGCCGCGCTCCTTGATGAGCCGCTGCATTCGGTAAGGATGCAGCGGCTCTTCCATGAGCATTGCAAGGATGGCGAGCGCTATTGGAGAACGTTTGATTGATGTCATAGTCATAATCTTACTAGTTAGTTTATAACTAGTCGATGCGATGGCTCGGGATTGTTGGTTCCTGGTGATGGGCGCGCCGAACCCGCCGCGTGGCCAGTCAATGTCGGGAAATCTGAGCGCGCTCGATACCGCGAGAGCCGGACTGCTCGGCGTCATCGCCGCCGATTATCATCTGGCCGCCTTCGCGCCTGTATCTTCAAGCTTGCTGATATCGTGGAGGGCGCCCCGCCGGCAGCCGTTGCCATGGCGACCGGCAACGCGGGCCGTGCCCGCCGGTCGCCTGAATCGTGGCGAGATCGCCATCGGCCAGCGCGCCGATCTGGTGGCGGTCGAGCCGGGCGACGGCCATCGCATCCGCGCCACCTTCCGTGGCGGCCAGTTCATCTATAGCGACGGGACATTGCATCCGCTTCAGGCTCTTGCGGCCTGAAGCTAGTCGCCGATCAGCGAAATAAGCTGGGATTTCGGCGCGGTGGCGGAAGCGGTCGCTCCAACCGCTTTCCCGCCTTCCATCTTCACCTTGCCTTCAGCAAAGAGCCGCAGCGCCTGTGGATAGAGCTGGTGTTCGATCGTCAGTACGCGTCCCGCCAGCGCATCGGCGGTATCACCCGCAAGCACAGGCACGGCCGCCTGGCCGATAACAGGGCCTTCATCCATGCCTTCGGTAACGAAATGCACGGTGCAGCCGGCAATCCGCATTCCGGCGTCGATTGCCCGCTGATGCGTATGAAGCCCGGGGAAGAGCGGCAACAGGGAAGGGTGGATATTGATGATCCGGCCTTCATGGCGCTGGATGAAGGCGCCCGAGAGCAGCCGCATATAGCCGGCGAGGCAGATGATATCGGGTGAAAGCTCGTCAAGCGCGGCAAGGATCGCCGCCTCGTGCGCGTCCTTGCTGGCATAGTCCTTGCGCACGAAAGCGAAGGTCGCAATGCCCTCCGCCGCTGCCTTGGCCAGCCCGCCTGCATCTGCCTTGTCGGAAATCACGCCGACGATCTCGGCCGGATAATCCCGAGCCTTTGCCGCCTGCAGCAGCGCCATCATGTTGGAGCCGCCGCCGGAAATGAAGACGACGGTGCGTTTGCGCGGCGAGTTCATAGAGCGAGCGTGCCCTTGTAGATAACGCCGGCTTCGCCCTCGGTGCGGGCGACCATGCGGCCGAGCGTCACCACCTTTTCACCTTCCGCTTCAAGCGCCTGGGAGACTGCTGCAACATTCTCTGCGGCGACAACGACAATCATGCCGACGCCGCAGTTGAAGGTGCGCAGCATCTCCTTGGCCTCGACGCCGCCCGTCTTGGCAAGCCACGAGAAGACCGGCGGCACCTTGACGGCAGCAAGGTCGATCTCGGCGGCAAGATGCTTCGGCAGCACGCGCGGAATATTTTCAGGAAAACCGCCGCCGGTGATATGGGCAAGCGCCTTCAGCGCGCTCGTCTCGCGGATCGCCTTCAGAAGCGGCTTCACATAGATGCGGGTCGGCGTCAGCAGCGCTTCGCCGAGCTTCTTGCCCTCGGCAAACGGCGCCGGCGCATCCCAGCCGAGGCCGGAAAGCGAAACGATCTTGCGCACCAGCGAGAAGCCGTTGGAATGAACGCCGGAGGAGGAGAGGCCGAGAATGGCGTCGCCTTCCACAATATCGCCCGACGGCAGCAGCTTCCCGCGTTCGGCCGCACCCACCGCAAAGCCGGCGAGATCATAATCGCCCGAGGAATACATGCCCGGCATTTCCGCCGTTTCGCCGCCGATCAGCGCACAGCCCGCCTCGCGGCAGCCGGCAGCGATGCCGCCGACGATCGCTGCACCCTGATCCGGATCGAGCTTGCCGGTCGCGAAATAGTCGAGGAAGAACAGCGGCTCGGCGCCCTGCACGACGAGATCGTTGACGCACATGGCGACGAGGTCGATACCGACCGTGTCGTGATAGTCGGCATCGATGGCGATCTTCAGCTTGGTGCCGACGCCGTCATTGGCGGCAACCAGCACGGGATCCGCAAAGCCTGCGGCCTTGAGATCGAATAGCCCGCCGAAGCCGCCGATCTCGCCATCGGCGCCCGGACGGCGCGTGGAGCGCACGGCTGGCTTGATCTTCTCCACCATCAGGTTTCCGGCATCGATGTCGACGCCTGCATCGCTATAGGTCAGACCGTTTTTCCCAGACTGGCTCATGCTGATCTCCGGAGGATTTAAAGCTGCGGATAAAGGACCGCGTCACATGCCGGTCGCAATTGCATGAGAGTGCGCTTTATGCAAGCGTTGCAAGGGAAAAGCCCCCATTTTCCAGCTAATCCCTGTGCGCTTTCCGGATTCGGTGCAATAGGGTTGACCATCTTTGCGCCTCCATCCTATGTGCTGGAGCGGCCATGGTCGTTCTAAAGCGGCATGGGCAGGGGCGAGCGATCAGCGGGGAAGCGATGCCACAACAGGTCAGCGGAACGATATTAAAGCGCCAGGTCATCTTCTGGGCGACGGTTCTGCTTGTCTTTGTCGCTTTCCTTTACATCTTCAGCTCGATCCTGCTGCCCTTCATTGCCGGCATGACGATCGCTTATTTTCTCGATCCGGTGGCCGACAGGCTGGAGCGGTTTGGCTTGAGCCGCCTGATGGCAACCATCGTCATTCTGGTGGCCTTCGTCATCGTCTTCGTGCTGGCGCTGATGATCCTCATTCCCGTCCTCATCACGCAGTTCAACGATTTCGCCCAGCGCCTGCCGGGCTATATCACCCTGCTGCAGCAATTCATCGCCGACTACCAGGATTCCGTGCTGCCTGGCTGGATCAAAAGCCAGCTCGGCACCATCAAGAATAATTTCTCCAGCATCCTGTCGGAAGGCATGGGTTTTCTGACGGGGCTCTTTGCCCAGATCTGGAATTCCGGCAAGGCGATCGTCGACGTTATCTCGCTGCTCGTCATCACGCCGGTTGTCGCCTTCTACATCCTGCTCGACTGGGATCGTATGGTCGCCAAGGTCGATCAGTGGGTGCCGCGCGATTACGTGAACGACGTGCGCCAGATTGCCAGGGAGATGGATCAGGCGATTGCCGGCTTTATCAGAGGGCAGGGTTCGCTTTGCCTCATCCTCGGCATTTATTATGCTGTTGGCCTCTCAATCGTAGGCCTGAATTTCGGCCTGCTCATCGGGCTTTTCGCCGGCATGATCAGCTTCATCCCCTATGTTGGCTCGATGGTCGGGCTTGTGCTCGCAATCGGCGTGGCGATCGTCCAGTTCTGGCCGGATTATGTCTGGATCGTCGCTGTTCTCGCCGTCTTCTTCAGCGGCCAGTTTCTGGAAGGTAACATCCTCCAGCCGAAGCTCGTTGGCTCCAGCGTCGGCCTGCATCCCGTCTGGCTGATGTTCGCGCTCTTTGCCTTCGGCGCGCTCTTTGGTTTCGTCGGCCTGCTGATCGCGGTGCCGGCCGCTGCTGCTGTTGGCGTCCTTGTCCGCTTTGCGCTTTCGCGCTACCTTCAAAGCGATCTCTACTATGGCAGGTTGACGAGCGACCGGGCCGGGAAGACGAAATCTGTTTCCGATGAATGACGTGAAGAACGCTGATCCGAAGCGCAAGGCCGGAGAACAGCTTCCCTTGGCCTTTTCGCATGACGCTGCAACCGGCCGCGACGACCTCCTGATGTCGGAACGTCTCGCTGCCGCGGTTTCGATCGTCGATGCCTGGCCGAACTGGCCGTCGCCGGTCGTCATCCTTGCCGGTCCCGTCGGCTCCGGAAAATCGCATCTCGCCGGCATCTGGAAGGAACTGAGCGGGGCGGAAATCATCCATCCCCTGGCCGGTTCCGATGCGGCCGTCGCGGCCGCCAACGGTCCCGTGTTGTTCGAGGACGTCGACCGGACAGGCTTCGATGACGCCTCGCTCTTCCATGTCATCAACAGCGTGCGGGAAAACGGCACCAGCCTCTTGATGACAAGCCGCCTCTGGCCCATGTCCTGGCCGGTCACGCTGCCCGATCTGCGTTCGCGCCTGAAGGCTGCGACGGTCGTCGAGATCGGCGAACCGGACGAGGAATTGCTGTCGCAGGTCATCGTCAAGCTCTTCGCCGACCGGCAGCTTTATATAGATGACAAACTCGTCCTTTATATCGTCAATCGCATGGAGCGGTCGCTCAACGCCGCCCAGACGATTGTCGAAAGGCTCGATCGGCTGGCGCTTTCCAGAGGCACGGGGATTACCCGTTCGCTAGCAGCTGAAGTATTGAATGAATTGGGAAATTCCGGCTCGGGCGATTGACTGTCACAGTTCCGTCGTGAAACTGATATATTCGCCGAAAGCGATTGAAGCAGGGTGAGTGGACCATGGACAGCGCATACCAGGAACATCAGGAACCCACTCCGGACAACAGCGCGGACCAACCGCCGCTGGAGCAGCTTCTCTCCAGCCCTGAGCGCTTCATCAACCGCGAATTCTCCTGGCTGCAGTTCAACCGCCGCGTCCTCGAGGAGACGCTGAACACCGAGCATCCGCTCTTGGAGCGCGTGCGCTTCCTGTCGATCTCGGCCGCCAACCTCGACGAATTCTTCATGGTGCGTGTCGCCGGCCTCGAAGGCCAAGTGCGCCAGAGCATCGTCGTCAAGAGCCCTGATGGCCGCACTCCCGCCGAACAGCTCGATTCGATCCTGAGTGAGATCGATCATCTGCAGATGGAGCAGCAGGCCTCGCTCGCCGTCCTGCAGCAGTATCTCGCCAAGGAAGACATCCTGATCGTGCGTCCAGGTGCGCTCAGCGATGCCGACCGTCAGTGGCTGGCAAACGAGTTCGAGCAATCGATCTTCCCGGTCCTGACGCCGCTATCCATCGATCCTGCCCATCCGTTCCCATTCATTCCGAACCTCGGCTTCTCGATCGGCCTTCAACTCGTCAGCCGCAGCGGCCGCGATCCAATGACAGCGCTGCTGCGCCTGCCGCCGGCGCTCGACCGCTTCGTCCGCCTGCCAGACGATCGCAACACGATCCGCTATATTACGCTGGAAGATGTCGCCAACATCTTCATCCACCGTCTCTATCCGGGTTACGAGGTGCAGGGCTCAGGTACGTTCCGCGTCATCAGAGACAGCGATATCGAAGTCGAGGAAGAGGCCGAGGATCTCGTGCGCTTCTTCGAAACCGCGCTCAAGCGCCGCCGCCGCGGCAAGGTCATCCGCATCGAGACCGATTCCGAAATGCCGGCCTCGCTGCGCCAGTTCGTGGTTCAGGCACTCAGCATTCCGGATAACCGCGTTGCCGTTCTGCCCGGCCTGCTGGCGCTCAACACGCTCTCCGAAATCACCAAGGCACCGCGCGACGACCTGCGTTTTCCGCCCTATAATGCGCGATTTCCAGAACGTGTCCGTGAACACGCCGGTGATTGCTTCGCCGCCATCAGAGAAAAGGACATGGTGGTCCACCATCCCTACGAGTCCTTCGATGTGGTGGTCCAGTTCCTTCTCCAGGCTGCGCACGATCCTGATGTTCTGGCGATAAAGCAGACACTCTACCGCACCTCCAACGACAGCCCGATCGTGCGCGCCCTGGTCGACGCAGCCGAAGCCGGCAAGTCGGTGACGGCGCTGGTCGAGCTCAAGGCCCGCTTCGACGAAGAGGCCAATATCCGCTGGGCGCGCGACCTTGAGCGCGCCGGCGTGCAGGTCGTCTTCGGCTTCATCGAGCTCAAGACCCACGCCAAGATGTCGCTCGTCGTCCGTCGTGAGGAAGGCAAGCTGCGCACCTACTGCCATCTCGGCACCGGCAACTATCATCCGATCACCGCGAAGATCTACACGGATCTGTCCTTCTTCACCTGCAACCCTGTGATCGCCCACGACATGGCGAACATCTTCAACTTCATCACCGGTTACGGTGAGCCGGAAGAAGGGATGCAGCTTGCCGTTTCGCCTTACACGCTGCGCCCGCGCATCCTTCGCCACATCAACGAAGAGATCGAACATGCCCGCGCCGGCCGGCCGGCGGCGATCTGGATGAAGATGAACTCGCTGGTCGACCCCGATATTATCGACGCGCTCTATACGGCGAGCCGTGCCGGTGTCGAGATCGATCTCGTCGTGCGCGGCATCTGCTGCCTGCGTCCCCAGGTGCCGGGCCTCTCCGACAAGATCCGCGTCAAATCGATCGTCGGCCGCTTCCTCGAGCACAGCCGCATCTTCTGCTTCGGCAATGGTCATGGCCTGCCGTCCGACAAGGCTCTCGTCTATATCGGCTCAGCGGACATGATGCCGAGAAACCTCGATCGCCGCGTCGAAACCCTCGTTCCGCTGACGAATCCGACCGTCCACGAGCAGGTTTTGTCACAGATTATGCTCGGCAACGTGATTGACAATCAACAAAGCTACGAGATATTGCCCGACGGTACGTCACGGCGCATGGAAGTGCGCAAGGGCGAAGAACCGTTTAATGCGCAGCAATATTTCATGACCAATCCCAGCCTGTCCGGCCGCGGTGAAGCTCTGAAATCGAGTGCGCCGAAGCTGATCGCCGGTCTGCTTGAAGGCCGAAACAACAAGTAAACTGGACCTAATGGTTGAATCTGAAGCCCAGGGGCGACTTCCGGGTATCGCCCCGGTCTCCGTTGTCGATATCGGATCGAATTCTATCCGTCTGGTCGTCTACGAAGGCCTGTCTCGGTCACCGACCATCCTCTTCAACGAAAAGGTCCTCTGCGGCCTCGGCAAGGGCATAGCCCTGACCGGCAAGATGGATGAAGAAAGCGTCGCACGCGCGCTTCAGGCCCTTCATCGTTTCAAGGCTCTCTCCGATCAGGCGCGTGCCGCCACCATGTATGTGCTGGCGACGGCCGCCGCGCGTGAGGCAAGCAACGGTCCCGATTTCATCCATCAGGCTGAGACGATCCTGCAGCGCCATGTCCGCATACTCTCAGGTGAGGAGGAGGCGCGCTTCGCATCGCTCGGTATCATCAGCGGCTTTTACAATCCTGATGGCATTGCCGGCGATCTTGGCGGCGGTTCTCTGGAGCTAATCGATATCAGGGGCAAGGATGTCAGCGGCGGTATTACCCTGCCACTAGGCGGTCTGCGCCTGTCCGAATATGCCGGCGGGTCGCTCGCTAAAGCGCGCGCTTTTGCCCGCAAGCAGGTCAAGACCGCCAAGCTTCTCTCCAGAGGGGAGGGGCGCACCTTCTATGCCGTCGGCGGCACCTGGCGAAACATTGCCAAGCTGCACATGGAGATCACCCGTTATCCACTGCATATGATGCAGGGCTATGAAGTCTCTCTTGAAGGTATGACGCAGTTCCTGGATCAGGTCGTCACGGCCAAGGATTCCAAGGAACCGGCTCTGCAGGCGGTTTCCAAGCACCGCCGTTCGCTGCTGCCCTTCGGCGCCATCGCCATGAAGGAAGTGCTGAACGCCATGAAGCCTTCAATGATTTCCTTCTCTGCGCAGGGTGTGCGCGAAGGCTATCTCTTTTCGCTGTTGTCCGAATCCGAACGCCGCGCCGATCCGTTGCTTGCCGCGGCCGGTGAGCTTGCCATCCTGCGTGCCCGTTCGCCGGAACATGCCCGCGAACTGGCCGATTGGACCGGCCGCATGATGCCGTTCTTCGGCATTCAGGAAACCGATGAGGAAAGCCGTTATCGTCAGGCAGCCTGCCTGCTGGCCGATATCAGCTGGCGCGCCCATCCCGACTATCGCGGTGCCCAGGCGCTGAACGTTATTGCCCACTCCTCCTTCGTCGGCATCAGCCATCCCGGCCGCGCCTTCATCGCGCTGACCAACTACTACCGCTTCGAAGGCCTGCACGACGACGGCTCTACCGCGCCACTCTCTTTGATCGCCGGTCCGCAATTCGTCGATCGCGCCAAGCTGCTGGGTGGCATACTGCGCGTCGTCTACCTGTTCTCGGCCTCCATGCCTGGCATCGTGCGCGACCTGACCTTCCGCAAAGCTTCGTCACCTGATCTCGATCTCGAATTCGTGGTGCCGCACGAATACCACGACTTCGCCGGCGAGCGGCTGGATGGCCGCCTGCAGCAGTTGTCGAAGCTGACCAACAAGCGGCTGGCATTCCGGTTCGAATAGACCTTCTCCGGCGGAGGTAGCCCGACACAGGTCGGGAAACAAAAAAGGCGGCGCTCTCGCACCGCCCCCTCAATCTCACACCAAACCCGAATTACTTCGCGTTCAGGAACTCGCTGACCTCGAGAATGCTGAATTCGTTGTTGTCAGCCTTGTCGACGGCACGGCCGGCCGAGAACGGCAGGTTGTTGTCGTTGCCGATGATGATGTGCGTGGCGTCGACGCGGTCGACGTTTTCGATCGTCACGAACGGCATGTTGTAGACACCGGGGATATCGCCGGCCTTCTTCTTGTTGTCCGGATCCTGGATGTTCAGGAGGTCGATATAGCCGATCTTGCGAACGGCCTTGCCGGCGTTGGCATCGTTGAACTCGATCTTGTAGACGCGCTTCAGCTCGGCCGGAGCTTCGAAGCAATCGGGCTTCGGCTGCTTGGGATCGGCGCAAGCCTTGTCCTTCGTGCCGGCGCCGTTGTCGCGCTCGATGACGAGGGCGGTGGACTCGTCGAGCATGTTGAAGTCGCCGATCGAAGCACCCTTGTCTTCGAACGGATAGAGCCAGCTGCGGCCGGTCCACTTCTTGGAAGCGACATCGAATTCGATGACGCGGATGGCGGTGTGGCCGTCAACCGTTTCCATCTGGCCGTCGTTGTAGATGGCGCCTTCCAGCAGGCCGTAGAGCTTGGAGCCGTCCTTCGACATGGCGAGGCCCTCGAAGCCACCGGAGCGCTTGAGGTTGAAGGCCGGCATCTTGGCAGCCGGGTTGGCCGGCAGCTGGATCAGCGGATTGTCGGGAGACAGGACCGTCTTGCCATCGAGCGTCGTCGGGATGACGTCGGTTAGGCGGCCTTCGGTGTCGATTTTCAGGAGGTAGGGGCCGAATTCGTCGCCGAGCCAGAAGCCGTCAGCAACCGGCTGTATGGATTCGATGTCGAAGTCGGCGCCAGTCAGATAACGGGTGTCGGAGGCTTCCGTGACGATCGGGAACGGAGCGATCTTGTTCGGGTCGGACAGGAAGACGTTCTTGACGACGTCAACCTTGTTGGCATTCCAGTCGAACTTCAGCTGATGCAGGAACAGCATGGAGTCGGAGGAGGTGAACTTCGAGCCGAAGCCGTTGTCCGAGAGCGTCCAGAAGGTGCCGTCTGGCATGGTCTTGATGCCGGAGAAGCCCTGGATCGGCTGGCCGTCGAGCGGCAGCTTGACGTCGGTGACGCGGGCGCCGTCCTTGCCGTCAACCGTGCCGAGTTTTTCGGTGCGCTTGCGGTCCGGGGTGGTGAATTTGCCGGAGGTCTTGAGAAAAGCCGGCGCATCGGCCGGAGCCGGGCTCAGCGTGTTGGCAGGCAGGATGGCCTGGCCGGTGAGCTTTGCCGGGAAAAGCTGCTGGTCGGCGGAGGCGGAGCCTGCGACGAGCATGAAAAGTGATACGGAAGCGAAAAGAACGTTCTTCATGATGTCCCCATAGAAAGGAGTGCAAAAGCGCCATCCGCTTAGCAGGGCATTCATGTCGGCACATTGACGATTGGGTGAAGCTTTGGTGACGGGTGGATAAAGCCCCGTCTCAACCGCGCCTGAGGGTCGCTGGTTGATTGAGGACGGTCACCGCGCGCGAGGAAAGTGCGATGACATCGAGCCCCTGGCCACGGCCGCGCACGGCGTGATTGCCGAGGTTTTCGCCGATAATTTCCTCAGGCAGCGTCATACGCTGGGCAAGCTCGGCGGATATCAGCACCGGCCGGTTCAGTGTCCGGCAGAGCGACTCCAGCCGCGAGGTGGTGTTCACCGTATCGCCGAAGAAGCTGATCTTGTGATGATCGACGCCGACTTCGGCCGTAATGACGCTGCCGCCATGAAGGGCGGCCCTCAGTTTCGGCACCTGGCCATAACTCTTCTTCCAGCTTGCGGCATTGGCTTCGATATCGGCGAGGATATCGAAAAGGCAGCGCACGCAGCGCGCATCCTTGACGCCGCGCGCTAAGGGCCAGGTGATGATCGCCGCATCGCCGACATAGTCGTTGATCAGGCCCTTGTGACGCCGCACCGGCTCGGCGAAGGCGGCAAACAGCGAACTCAGAAGCTGCTGTGCGCGCAGGTCACCATGCTTTTCCGCAAAGGCGGTGGACTCTGCGAGATCGATGAACAGGAAGACGCGTTCTTCCTTTACCGGTCTGCGATAGCGGCTGATCAGCATGCTGATGAAGACTTCGCGGCCCAGCAATTCGCGCACCCTGAGCAGGAAGATCAGCGTGGCGCAGACGGCAAGTGCGTAGAGGAAAACATCGAACGGCATGATCAGCACGTCGATCATCTTCGGCGGCTTCAGCGCACCGAGCACGGCGAGGAGGAAACCGGCTGCCGCAAAGCCGATGCTCATCAGGATTTCGTAGATCACGAGTTCGGAGATGATGAAGAGAAGGGTCGGTAGCCTCTGAATACGCCGGTAGAGGCCGCGTAGAAACACCTTGCGCTCGAAGGCTAGGATAGGTATGCCGATGAAAAGCGCGAAGATCGCTCCGATGACGGGCGTCTGGCCGGTAAAGAAGTACAGATCATAGACCACGCCGCTGAGCGCCAGGACGAGCGCAATCAGGATCCAGTTCTGCGCCGGGGATATCTCTCTCATGCCGACCTTTCGCCGAAGCACTTCATTCGGCTATTGTTTCCGGCGCGGGGCGGTGGTCAAGAGTTTTCAGATTCACTGCTGCAGAGCGACGGTCTCGACCTTGCGGCCTGCAAAGCGCAGGGCAATTTCGCCGCGGATGAGCTGCAGCGCCGGTTCGCCGAAAAGATCGCGCCGCCAGCCATGCATGGCCGCGACCTCGGCCGTTTCGCCCTCAGCTGCAATTCTGTCCAGATCGTCGCTGTTGGCGATTACCTTCGGCGCCACGCCGTGCTTTTCGGAAATCAGCTTGAGCAGCACCTTGAGAAGCTCGACGGCCGCTGCCGCACCTTCCGGCGGCTGTGCCTGTCGCGGCACATGCGGCATTTCGGAACGTGGCAGCGCCAGCGCAGTGTTGACCGCCTCGAGAACCGCAGCACCTGTGGCCGAGCGCTCCCAGCCCTTCGGAATCGTACGCAGGCGGCCGAGAGCCTCGGCGTCCTTCGGCTGCTGCTGGGCGATCTCATAGATCGCGTCGTCCTTCAGCACGCGCGAGCGCGGCACATTACGCGACCGCGCCTCGCGTTCCCGCCAGGCGGCGACATATTTCAGGATCGCCAACTCCTGCGGCTTGCGCAGGCGCAGCTTCAGCCGCTGCCAAGCATCGTCAGGGTGGATATCGTAGGTCTCGCGCGATTCCAGAATGTCCATTTCCTCGCGCAGCCAGGAGGCGCGGCCTTCGCGCTCCAGTTCCGCCTTGAGGTAGAGATAGGCGTCGCGCAGATGGGTAACGTCCGCCAGCGCATATTCGAGCTGCTTGTCGGAAAGCGGCCGGCGGCTCCAGTCCGTGAAGCGCGAAGACTTGTCGATATGGACGTTCTTGGTGCGGCTGATGAGCTGATCGTAGGAAACGCTGTCGCCGAAACCGCAGACCATGGCGGCGACCTGTGTGTCGAAGATCGGATGAGGGATCAGGTTGCCGCGATTGAAGATGATTTCGATATCCTGCCGCGCGGCATGAAACACCTTCAGCACATCGGGATTGGCCATCAGTTCGAAGAAGGGCGCAAGATCGATGTCTTTTGCCAGCGGATCGACCAGCACCTCCACCGTCGGGCTCGCCATCTGGATCAGGCACAGTTCCGGCCAGAAGGTTGTCTCACGCAGGAATTCAGTATCGATGGTAATGAAATCGGACTTGGCCAGCTCTTTGCAGGCGGCCGCCAGATCGGCGGTGGTTTCGATCATATCAATTCATTCGCAAGGAAGAGGTCAGTTAAACCTTCCTTCCCCTTTCGAAGAGATATGTCAATACGGTGAGCGGGGCCTTCGCCTTCGTGAAGCCTTATTCGCCGGGGTGCAGCCGGTGCTTTCTGCGAGTGCTGCATTCGTTTGCAAGCACGGCAACCCATCCATCGATGGCGACCATCGCCGGCAGGATAATAAAGGCGAAGATTTTAATGCCGCTCATAGGAGCGGGCCTTTACGCTGTATCACCGCACGACGACCGAGAGCCAAGCAATATCAAACCACGCGAAGATAGCTCGTCATGCCCGTCTTCTGGTGCTCGATGATATGGCAATGCAGCATCCAGTCGCCGGGATTGTCGGCGACAAAGGCGAGCTGCACCTTCTCGTCCGGCTGGATGAGATAGGTGTCCGAAACGAGCGGCATCACCTCGCGCGTTGATGACGAGATGACGGTGAAGCTCATGCCGTGCAGATGGATCGGGTGCGCATGCGGCGTGACGTTCTCCAGATTGAAGACGTAGCTCTTGCCGAGTTTCAGTTCAGCGAGCGGTGCGGTCGGATCGGGCGTATCGCCCGGCCACGGCACCTTGTTGATAGCCCAGAAGCTGTAGCCGAGCGTGCCGCAGATGCTGTCGACGGCCGCATTCTCCGCTGTGGCGGAAAGCACGAGCGGGATTGTTTCTGCCGAAGAGAGATCAGCCTTCGGCACCGGGTTTTCTGCGAGCGCGCCGAGATCGCCGATATTGCGCTTCAGTGACTGCCCGGTGGCCCGCAAGCTCGCGATCACCTTCGGCGTCGTGCCGCGAATGTCTTCCAGCGCCGCGACTGCGCCCTCACTGTCAGGCATTCGAACCGCGAGGTCGAGCCTCTGTCCCGGTCCGATCTGCAGGAGATCCAGCGGGAAGCGTTTAGGCACCGGATTACCGTCGACGGCGATCACAGTCGCATCGGCGCCTTCCATCTTCATCTGGAAGACGCGGGTCACATCAGTGACGGCGATGCGCAGGCGGATCAGCCCGCCGGCCGGCGCATCATATTTCGGCTCCTGATGCCAGTTCGCGGTGCGCACGGTGCCATATGTGCCGGCCTTGGCGGCATCGCGCGGGCGGAAGGGAACAATGAACTGACCGTCGCCGCCAAGCCGCCAGTCGCGCAGGTTAAGCACGACCTCCGCGTCGAAGACGGGATCGGACGGGTCTTCGATGACAAGCACGCCCGTCATGCCATGGCCCATCTGGGTCAGCGTGTTGCAATGCGGATGATACCAGAAGGTGCCGGCGTCCGGCGGCGTGAAGAGATAGTCGAAATTGTCGCCCGTATAGACATAGGGCTGCGTCATGAAGGGTACGCCGTCCATCTTGTTGTCGATGCGCAGCCCATGCCAGTGGATCGTCGTCGGTTCGTCGAGGCTATTGGTGAGCCGCGCCGCATAGGGCTTTCCCCGCGGCATGCGCAGCACCGGCGGCAGGCCATCATCGCCCCATGTCATGATGCCCCGGGTCGGCGCGGCATCGACGATTTGCGCCTCGGTCTTGCGTGCCGTCAGCACACGCGGCTCGGGCGCGGCCTCGGCTAACCCGAACCGCCCTGCGATCGCCATGCCCGCGCCATAAGCGCCGGCGACGGCGGAAGCCTTGAGCAGGTTGCGGCGTGTGAGGAGTGGCATCGGTAGGTTCCATCTTGAATGATGCCTCCTTTTAAAGTTGACTGCCGTCTTCAGCAATATGCCGCCTTCGGCCAAACTGCCGCAGCGAGAGCGCGCCAGCTCCTTCGGAAACGAGGGGGCAAACGGCCCGTCGGCTGTGCCAAGCCTTGACAAATCAGAGCGTCCATGCGCTTTTCCGCCCGATTTTCTTGTCGGCGCTGCAGGTCTTCGGCCATGCCGCCGTCTTAAGCCAAATGCCAGGATTTGAGATCATGCACCGCTACCGCAGCCACACATGCGCCGCTCTTCGCAAGTCGGACGTCGGCTCGACCGTCCGTATTTCCGGCTGGGTCCATCGTGTCCGAGATCACGGCGGCGTGCTGTTCATCGACCTTCGCGACCATTACGGCACGACGCAGATCGTTGCCGATCCGGATTCGCCCGCCTTCAAGCAGGCAGAGACCGTTCGTGGCGAATGGGTCATCCGGATCGACGGTCTCGTCAAGGCGCGTACCGAAGACACCGTCAACAAGAACATGCCGACGGGCGAGATCGAGCTTTACGCGCAGGAGATCGAAATTCTCTCTGCCGCCAAGGAACTGCCGCTGCCGGTCTTCGGCGAGCCGGACTATCCGGAAGACGTTCGCCTCAAGTATCGCTTCCTCGACCTGCGTCGCGAAACGCTGCACAAGAACATTGTCAAGCGCACGCAGGTGATCTCCGCCATGCGCCGTGAAATGGGCAATGTCGGCTTTACCGAATATACGACGCCGATCCTGACGGCCTCTTCGCCGGAAGGCGCGCGTGACTTCCTCGTGCCGAGCCGCATTCATCCCGGCACCTTCTACGCCCTGCCGCAGGCTCCGCAGCAGTACAAGCAGCTGCTGATGGTTGCCGGCTTCGACCGCTACTTCCAGATCGCACCCTGCTTCCGCGACGAAGACCCGCGCGCCGACCGCCTGCCGGGCGAATTCTACCAGCTCGACCTCGAAATGAGCTTTGTGACCCAGGAAGACGTCTGGAACACGATGGGTCCGCTGATATCAGGCATTTTCGAAGAATTTGCCGAAGGCAAGCCGGTCACCAAGGAATGGCCGCGCATCCCCTATGACGAAGCAATCCGCAAGTATGGCTCCGACAAGCCGGACCTGCGCAACCCGATCGTCATGGAAGCCGTGACCGACCATTTCGCCGGCTCCGGCTTCAAGGTCTTCGCCAACATGATCGCCTCCAACCCGAAGGTTCAGGTCTGGGCGATCCCGGCCAAGACCGGCGGCTCCAGAGCCTTCTGCGACCGTATGAACGCCTGGGCGCAGTCGACCGGCCAGCCAGGCCTCGGCTACATCTTCTGGCGTAAGGAAGGCGAAAAGCTCGAGGGCGCAGGTCCGCTTGCCAAGAACATTGGCGAGGAGCGCACCGACGCGATCCGCACGCAGCTCGGCCTTGGTGACGGCGACGCCTGCTTCTTCGTTGCCGGCGATCCCGCCAAGTTCTACAAGTTCGCCGGTGAAGCCCGTACCAAGGCGGGTGAGGAACTGAACCTTGTCGATCGCGACCGCTTCGAACTGTGCTGGATCGTCGACTTCCCGTTCTTCGAATGGAACGAAGAAGAAAAGAAGGTCGACTTCGCGCACAACCCGTTCTCGATGCCGCAGGGCGGCCTCGATGCGCTGACCAACCAGGATCCGTTGACGATCAAGGCGTTCCAATACGATGCCGTCTGCAACGGCTTCGAAATCGCCTCGGGTTCGATCCGTAACCAGTCGCCGGAAACCATGGTCGCCGCGTTTGAAAAGGTGGGCTTGAGCCAGCAGGACGTCGAGGATCGTTTCGGCGGCCTCTACCGTGCCTTCCAGTACGGTGCGCCTCCGCACGGTGGTGCTGCCTTCGGTATCGACCGTATCGTCATGCTGCTCGTCGGCGCCAAGAACCTGCGCGAGATTTCGCTCTTCCCGATGAACCAGCAGGCTCAGGACCTCTTGATGGGCGCGCCGACCCCGGCAACGCCCACTCAGCTGCGCGAACTGGCGATCCGCCCGATCCCGCCGCAGAAGAAGGATTGAGGCGCAAGCTCTTCAACAAAAAAAGCCCGGCGAGATCATCGCCGGGCTTTTTTTGTTGGATCCAGAACAGGCTCAATCGTTCGCCGAAACCTTCACGCCGAGCATCTGCGGCACCGTGTTGGGTGCACCCATGGCAGCGCCGACTATCATCGGGAAGGCGACCGGCTTGTCCGGCGTGGCCTTGACGGTCAGGCTCTTCGGATTGTCGAGGAAGGTGCTGACGGCAGCCGAAATCGCATTCTGCAGTTCCGGAATATTGAGCTGTGCCAGCATGATCGGCGTCATGGCCTTCAGCGAATCCGCCATCTGCTGGCCCGAAACATTCTGCTTCGAACCGGCATAATCCAGCGCGCGCTTGGTAATCGAGGCATCCTCGAAGCGAATCTGGGCGGAATCGAATGTCAGCTGCTGGGCAAGGCCAAGCATGGCGAGACCGAGCGCCTGCTGCGCCTCTTCCTTGTTCGGATTGGCTTCAGACTGCTTGATCGCGTCTTGCATCGACTTCATGAAGGCGATCGTGTAGCCGGAGATTTTGAGGCCGAAGTTCAGCTTGCCGACATTGGTGACATCGAAGGAAATCTCGGAGAGATCGATCGTGCCGGGCTCGATATCCCAGGCGCCCTTCATGGTGATGTCACCCTGGAGGTGCTGAAGCGCCAGCTTCTCGATCGCTTCCTTGCTGTCCGGAGTGTCTCCGGCCTGGCTGAGATCGGCCTTCATGCTCTTGAACGCGCCGTCAAAATCGAAGCCGGATTCATCTTCGCGCAACGTTGCGTTCATGTCGCTTTGGAGCACCGAGAACACCTCCGTACCATCCTTGACGACCTTGATCGCACCGGTATGGGCGCTCTCGGCGAAGAACATGGAGTCAATAGTGTCGCCGGGTTGGGCGGGAACGGAGATGCCGCCGAGCGTCAGCTCCTGGGCGCTCACGGTCACGCCGTCCTTGGACGAGTTGATGTCGGGGAAAGCGGCCCCTTCGATATAGTAGCTGCCATCATCCTGCTCTTCCACGCCGGAGAGGGTGACCTCGCCGATGGAGACCGGTTCGCCGCCAGCCGGCTTGATGCTGAGGTTCTTGAGGGTGACGGTCGTGCCGTCGATATCGATGCCATCCGAGGCGACGATCATCCCGCCCTGCTGGCTGTAGGCGGCATTGATCTTCTTCAGGAGGTCCTGGCCGTCCAGCGCGAACGCAGAACCGGCGAACGAAAGAAGGGCTGCGCTCGACAGCATCAGCTGCGTTGTGCGGTAAAAGGTCATGAGAAAGTCCCCTGGTGGTGTGTGCCGTTGAATATTGCAATGAAACGACTGCGGAACGGTCCGGCTTTATATTTTGCAGACCCCTAAATTTCTGTTGAAGGGCTCGGCAAACAAAGTCCAAATTCGGGCGATACTTTTTCCGTCTTTCATGTCAGCTGGAAGACGTCATCCACAGCCGGAATGCCTGGATTCCTTGCCCCACAGGTACTTCTGAGTTAGTCAGGGTTCTATGGGACAAGAGATTTTACCGCCTTCTGGCGGAGACGGCGACAATATTCAACCGGTCGACCTGAAGGCGGCGCTCGAAGAGCGCTACCTTCGCTATGCGCTGTCGACCATCATGCACCGCGCACTGCCGGATGTGCGTGACGGCCTGAAGCCGGTTCATCGCCGCATCGTCTATGCGATGCACGACATGGGCCTGCGGCCGACTGCGGCTTTCAGGAAATGTGCAAAGATCGTCGGCGAAGTGATGGGTAACTATCACCCGCACGGCGACCAGTCGATCTATGACGCGCTGGCGCGTCTGGCGCAGGACTTTTCGCAGCGTTACACGCTGGTGAACGGGCAGGGCAACTTCGGCAATATCGACGGCGACAGTCCCGCCGCCATGCGATACACCGAATCGAAGATGACCGCGGTCTCCGAGCTGCTGCTCGAAGGCATCGATCAGGATGCCGTCGATTTCCGCGACACCTACGACGAATCCAATTCCGAGCCGATCGTTCTTCCCGGCGCCTTCCCGAACCTCCTGGCGAACGGTTCTTCGGGCATCGCAGTCGGCATGGCGACGTCCATTCCCTCGCACAATGTACACGAGGTCTGCGACGCCGCGCTGCATCTGATCAAGCATCCCGATGCCACCATCGAGAAGCTCGTCGAATTCATTCCCGGCCCGGATTTTCCGACGGGCGGCATCATCATCGATAATAAAGAAAGCATCATCGAGAGCTACCGCACCGGCCGCGGCGGTTTTCGCGTGCGTGCAAAGTGGGAAACGGAAGATCTCGGCCGCGGCGGCTACCAGATCATCATCACCGAAATTCCCTTCCAGGTGCAGAAATCGCGGCTGATCGAAAAGATCGCCGAGCTCCTGATCGCCCGCAAGCTGCCGCTGCTGGAAGACATCAGGGACGAATCGGCCGAGGATATCCGCGTCGTCCTGGTGCCGAAGAGCCGCACGGTCGATCCGACCATCCTCATGGAATCCATGTTCAAGCTGACGGAACTGGAAAGCCGCTTCCCGCTGAACATGAACGTCCTGTCGATGGGCGTGATCCCGCGCGTCATGGCGCTGAACGAAGTGCTGAAGGAGTGGCTGGCGCACCGTCGCGACGTTCTTCAGCGCCGCTCGCGCTTCCGTCTTGCCGCCATCGACAGGCGCCTCGAAATCCTCGGCGGCTTGCTGATTGCCTATCTCAACATCGATGAGGTGATCCGCATCATCCGCGAAGAGGATGAGCCGAAGCCCGTCATGATGGCGCGCTGGGACCTGACGGACAATCAGGTCGAGGCGATCCTCAACATGCGGCTGCGCGCCCTGCGCAAGCTCGAAGAATTCGAGATCCGCAAGGAACACGACGAACTCACCCGGGAAAAGGCCGATATCGAAGCGCTGCTCGCGTCCGACGAGAAGCAGTGGCAGACGGTTGCCTGGGAAATCGGCGAGGTGAAGAAGAAATTCGCCAAGGCCACCGAGGTCGGCCGTCGCCGCACGCAATTTGCCGAAGCTCCTGACGCCGACGAGGAAGCCATCCAGCACGCGATGATCGAGAAGGAACCGATCACCGTCGTCGTCTCGGATAAGGGCTGGATCCGCGCTCTGAAGGGCCACATCTCCGATACTTCGGCGCTGACCTTCAAGGAAGGCGACGGCCTGAAGGTGGCCTTCCCTGCGCAGACGACGGACAAGATCCTGATCGTCACAACCGGTGGCAAGGTCTTCACGCTTGGCGGCGACAAGCTGCCCGGCGGCCGCGGCCACGGCGAACCGCTGCGCATCATGATCGACATGGAAAATGATCAGGACGTGCTGACCGCTTTCGTCCACGATGCGGCGCGCAAGATGCTGATCGTCTCCACGGAAGGAAATGCTTTCGTGGTTCCGGAAACGGAAATGGTCGCCAATACCCGCAAGGGCAAGCAGATCATGAACGTCTCCATGCCGCACGAAACAAAGCTTCTCGTGCCCGTGACCGGCGATCATGTCGCCGTCGTCGGCGAGAACCGCAAGATGCTGGTCTTCCCGCTGAGCCAAGTGCCGGAAATGACGCGTGGCAAGGGCGTACGCCTGCAGCGCTACAAGGATGGCGGCATTTCCGACGTTCGCTGCTTTGCCATCGCCGATGGCCTGAGCTGGGAAGACAGCGCCGGCCGCACCTTCACGAAGAACAAGGACGAGCTTGCCGAATGGCTGGCCGACCGCGCCACCGCCGGCCGCACCGTGCCGAAGGGCTTCCCGCGCAGCGGTAAATTCGCCGGCTGATCGGGGAATTTTGAGGCTCCGCCCTTGGCGGGCGGAGCAATTCCTCTATGTCTGTCCTGTCACCCAAAAGAAGGGCCAACAAGAAGGGCAGTGTCGTTCCGCGGGCGGGCGGGATGGCTATAAGCCGTGCGCTTGCGAGCGCGCGCGAACAACGGAGGCCCACCAACGGAGGAACGCCGATGCCCGCCAATACCATCAAACTGCATGTCGCCCACAGCTACAGGGCGCCGCCCGCCACGATTTATGATGCCTGGCTCAATCCCGAAATCGCCCGCCGCTTTTTATTCGCGACCGACGACGGCCATGTCATCCGCGCCGATATCGAGCCGCGCGTCGGCGGCCGTTTCATCATCGTCGACCGCCGCCCGACCGGCGACGCCTTTCATCACGGCGTATTCCTGGAGTTGAAGCGCCCCAGACACATCGTCTTCTGCTTTTCGGTCGAGGAGCACGACCACAATTGCGATCGCGTCGAAATTGATATCGAGCCGCTCGGCAGCGGCAGCCGCCTCACCGTCACGCATGAAATGTGCGCGGAATGGGCGGAATACGAGGAAAAGACTCGCCAGGGCTGGACGCATATCGTCGAAGGGCTGGATCGGGAACTGGAGCTTTCCGCTGGTTCGAAACGATCGAATCCCGAAGCAGGCCAGTCCGCCGGCGCTATGGCATGAGCGGGATCGTGTGATCGCGCAGGAAGCGCGTCGCTCCGTCCTCGTCGATTTCGCCCGTCGCGATCCCCATGGCGAAGGTGTAGAGGAGCGCATCGGAGGTTTCTATCGAATGACCGTGCCGAAGCAGAAAAACACCGCAGCTGACAATGGCGATCCGTTTGTTTCCGTCAAGAAAGGCGTGATCGCGTCCTAGTCCGAAGAGATATGCGGCGGCCAGTTCGATGACGTCATCGCACCCGTAGTTTGCCTTGTTGATCGGGCGTCCGAGTGCGGATTCCAGCGAACCTTCATCCCGAAGGCCGGCGAGGCCGCCGAAGCGTTCGATCTGCATTGCATGCATCTGCTCGACAAGCCGCCGGCTCAGAAACTTAAAAGCCATTATTCCGCGAGCTTCTTGAGAGCGACCTTATATTTTTCCATGAACAGGCGGGCTGCATTAAGCTCTTCTGAAATATCTTCATCAACGGGCGTTAGGTAGAGCGTCCCGCCCTCGGTCTGAAGCTCAAAGGAATCCCCAGCCTTCAAGCCGAAACGGTCCAGAACTTCCTTCGGAATGATGACCCCTTCCGAATTGCCGATTTTGCGGATGGTGACGTTCATAGATGCTTCCTGTGGCAACAAGGTTATAACAGAAAATAGGTCATAATCACTCGCCGATCAAGCGGCCTGAACGCTCTTGCCTTTCGCCATCCAGACGGAATGGGCAGCAATCGCCGCAACGAGTATCGCACCACCAACGAGCGTCATCGTGGCGGGTGTCTCAGCGAAGATCAGCCAGACCCAGATCGGCGCGAGTACCGTTTCCAACAGGTAGAACATGCCGACTTCGGGCGCGGAGAGGTAACGCGGTCCCGTCGCCAGGCACCAGAAGGCGACCGGCATCATGATGGCGCCGTTGAAGACGATCCAGCCGGGATGCGTGATTGAGAGTCCCGAAGGCAGGACCTGCGCCAGGCCGAGTGCGGCTGGCAAGATTGCGGCAAGCAGTGGAACGAAACCCATCTCCCGGCGCGAGGCCCGTCCGACAGTGATGGCGGCTGCGAGTACCAGCGCGCTCAAAAGTGCCATCGCGTCGCCGAAGACGTGGCCGCTCGAAAGTCCCTCGCGCACGATCAGCCCGACGCCGAAAATCATGAACAGCATGGTGATCAAAGTTACCGGTTGCGGCTTCTCCTTGAGAAACAGCCAGGACAGCAACGCCCCGAACATCGGGTTGAAGGCGACGATGAAGACAACATTGGCGGTGGCCGTGTTGAAGACTGCCAATACGAAGGTCACGGAAGAGAGGCCGTATAGGACCCCGGCCAGTAGACCGGGACGACCCGGAACGAGCAGCGGCCATCTGCCGGAGAAAAGGCGCATCGCAATCAGGATGACGAACGTGGCAAGAACCGTCGCCAAGCTCCGCGCGGTGAAGATCGACCAGATCTCGCCATCGGCGAGGCGAACGAGCGGAATGTCCATGGAAAGCGCCAGCCCGCCGACTGCCGTCAGCAGCAGGCCTTTCCGATGATCGGAAAGGTGGGGAAGGGGCATCAGTCCTGCGGATCGTCCTGGAGGGAAGAGGGATCGAAGCGTTCCCAGCCGCGCGGCGTCAGATGTTCCTGCGGCTGGAAGCGTGTCTTGTAGTCCATCTTCCGCGATCCTTGAACCCAGTAGCCGAGATAGACATGCGGCAGGCCGAGCGCTCTCGTGCGGCGCACATGATCGAGGATCATGAAGGTGCCGAGCGAGCGCCGGTCGAGATCGGGATTGAAGTAGGAATAGACCATGGAGAGCCCGTCGCTCATCGTGTCGGTCAGCGCGGCGGCGAGCAACTCGCCCTTCGGCCGCGTTTCCAGCCCGGAGCCTTCCTCGCGCCGGCGGTATTCGATGATCTTGGTGTTCACATGCGTATCTTCCACCATGATCGCATAATCGAGCACGGTCATATCGGACATGCCGCCCTGCTGGTGGCGATAGTCGAGGTAACGGCGGAAGAGGGAATATTGCTCGCTCGACGGCTGGGCCGGAAATTCCGTGGCGATGATATCGGAATTGCTCGCCAGCACCCGCTTCATCGATTTGGTGGGTTCGAACTCCTGCGCCAGGATGCGCACGGACACACAGGCGCGACAGGCCTCGCAGGCGGGGCGGTAGGCAATGTTCTGCGAACGGCGGAAGCCACCCTGGGTCAGGATATCGTTCATCTCCGCCGCTCGGGGGCCGACGAGATGGGTGAAGACCTTACGCTCCATCTCATGCGGCAGATACGGACAGGTAGCCGGAGCCGTCAGATAAAACTGAGGGGATGGCGTGGTCTGCGTATTCATCTCTTGCGGAGATTTCCTTTCGGGGCGCCTGTCATTTCAGACAGCATGACGCAAGAATAAAAAACGTCAACAGCGCGGCATTCAGTGCCGCGCAATCGAATATTCGATTTCTTGGATATGGCGCCCTTTTGTGGCCGGCAAAGGGCGGCCGGAGACTTTATTTCGTCCCCCGCCGGGAAGGAATCAGCTGGTGCGGACCGTAGCCGTGCCGACGAGGAAATCGTGCAGCAGGCGCGAGCGCTCTGTGAACAGGCCAACCAGCAGAATCAGCGGCGTCAACACCGAGTTCAGGATCCAGAACAGCGCCAGATGCGCGATCGCCATGAAGAAGTCCATCTGACGTCCGTCGACGCGCACGATCGCGATACCCATCGCGCGCATGCCGAGCGAGGCCTGTAACGGACCGCCGACACCCAGGCCGAAGTAGATGCCCGCGACGATGACGTACAGGGCCGGGAAAAGAATAAAGCCGAGCCCGAACGTGACGATCCCGAGGAAGAACACCACGACCGCTGCCGGAATGCAGAGCAGGGCGATAATGATGTAGTCGAGAATGAATGCGAAGACGCGACGGCTGAGCACACCACTATAGGCGCGCCAGTCCTCCGGTGCGGCATAAAGCGGATTGGGGTTGTAGCTCATCCATATCTCCCTTCGAAAGACGATGCCGCTGATATGGTATCGTCAGGGGGAAATACAATAATTCGCCAGAAAATCACCTTTTTGCGAGGATTTTCGCCACTTCCGGCGCAAAATAGGTGAGGATGCCGTCGCAGCCGGCGCGCTTGAAGGCAAGCAGCGTCTCCATCATGATCCGCTCGCCATCGATCCAGCCGTTCATCGCCGCAGCCTTGATCTGCGAATATTCGCCCGAGACCTGATAGGCGAAAGTCGGCAGGCCGAAGGCCTCCTTCACGCGCCAGCAGATATCGAGATAGGCAAGCCCCGGCTTGACCATCAGCATGTCTGCTCCTTCCTCGACATCGAGGGCGGCATCGCGGATCGCTTCGGTGCCGTTCGCCGGATTGATATAGTAGCTGTTCTTGTCGCCCTTCAGCAGGCCCTTGGTGTTGATCGCTTCGCGATAGGGACCGTAGAAGCCGGAAGAGAATTTCGTCGCATAGGACATGATGCCGACGCTCTGGTGCCCGGCGGCATCGAGCCCGCGGCGGATCGCGCCGATGCGCCCGTCCATCATCTCGGAGGGGGCGATGATATCGGCGCCGGCATCGGCCTGCAGGATCGCCGCCCGGACGACCTGATCGACCGTTTCGTCATTGACGATCTCGCCGTCGCGCAGGATGCCGTCATGCCCGTGGCTGGTGAAGGGGTCGAGCGCCACATCGGTAATAATGCCGATATTGGGTACCGCCTTTTTGATGGCCGCTGTCGTCTGATTGATGAGGTTATTGGCAACCAGGCTGTTGGAGCCCGTTTCGTCGCGCAATTCCATCTCGATGTCGGGGAAAGTGGCAAGCGCCGGGATGCCGAGATCGGCAGCTTCCTTCGCCGCTTCGACCGCCTTGTCGACGCTCATGCGGTTCACGCCCGGCATCGCCGCGATCGGATCGACAATGCCTGTTCCCGGGACGACGAAGATCGGCCAGATCAGATCGTCAACCGTCAGGCGGTTTTCCTGCACCAGCCGGCGCGTCCAGTCCGCCTTGCGGTTGCGCCGCATACGGCGGTGACCGGTGATTTCATCGACGAGATGCGTCTTGTCCTGCATGATATCTGTCCCTGGGCCATTCCATTTATCGGAGCGCTCATTATCATGCGCCCCGGAAAATCCAAACCGGACGATTGGCCGCGGCGGATGAAAGCCGAACAACTGAAGCTGCAACTCGAGTGTGATCTCTCGCCATGGAAACCGATTCTCCGACGATACCGAAGCGGACGCTGACGGATATCTTCTTTATCTTCTTCCTGCGGCTCGTTGCCGTTTCCTGCTTCTGGTTCGGCCTGCAATATTGGGCGATGCTCGTCGGCTACTCGCTCGTCGGTGCCGGCCGCTTCGATCTGTTGAGCCTGCCGTGGAAGGTCGCAAGCACCTCCCTTGCCGTTCTTTTCCCTGTCGCCTCGCTCGGCCTCTGGCTCACCGTCTCCTGGGGGCCGGTCATCTGGGTGCTGGCCGCCGGCGGCCAGATCCTCATGTACGGCCTGCTTCCGCAGATCTTCGGACCCAATCGGCTGATCATCCTGTTCCACGTGATCGTGGCCGTAATCTACTGGATTTTCAGGCTTTCCCTGTGGCTGGAGCGGCGCCGGCAACGACGCCAGGTAAGCGTTGATTTACCCTGATACATCAAGGGGTTTCCGGTAAGCCTCTGTTAAGCCTGCGGTTTAAGTCGAATTTTATATGTATTCGATAGGGTCTCACTCAAGGCGGGAAGAAAACGACACCGCCAAACAAAACAGTGAGGCAGTCAAATGAACACGAAAATCAAGCCGCAGGCGGCATCGACTTTCCATGCACACGAACAGGGCATCCGTGATCTTTACATGGAATCCCTTCATCTTGTTGAACGTCTTCACCGTCGTCTGCTGGACGTCATCAAGGACGAGTTCGACCGTCAGGGCCGCAGCGATGTCAACGCCATCCAGGCGCTCCTGCTCTTCAATATCGGCAACTCCGAGCTGACCGCCGGCGAGCTGCGTTCGCGCGGCTACTATCTCGGCTCGAACGTTTCCTACAACGTCAAGAAGCTGGTCGACCTCGGCTTCATCAACCACCAGCGCTCCCGCATCGACCGCCGCTCGGTCCGCATCAGCCTGACCGAAACCGGCCAGGACATCGCCGAAACGGTGGCCCGGCTCTACGAACGCCACATCGCCTCGATCGACAAGGTTGGCGGCATCGGCACCGACGAGTTTACGCAGATGAACAAGCTCCTGCAGCGTCTGGATCGCTTCTGGAACGATCAGATTTTGTATCGCCTCTAATCATTTAAAGAGTTGATATTGCTTCAACATTAGAATGCCCTGACTGGCGCGCGAAGGCGTAAAAGGGCACTAGATGGTATGCGGTGGCGCAGGTTTGCGCGCCACTTGCGTGCCAGCGATTTCCGACCTCCAATCGGCACCTTGAGCGCAACGCGGCTTTCCCTCCGCGATGCGCTTTCTACTTTTTGCAGGGCCATGCCTTGTTGAAAGCATCCCAAATGAGTGTCGGCCCGCAGTTCGTCATGGATGGAAACGCGCGAGCCTTTGACGCTGTAGGTGCAAACCTTATGGCGCGGCCCGCGCGCCGGAGTTCATGCCTACGCAGTATTCAAAGGCAGATCATGTCGATCCAGATAGACGAGCAAAGAAACCCAAAGACCGCACCAGTCGTCGTTCTTGCCGTTTTAGGTCTGATTGGCGTCGTTTTCGCAATTAACTAGCGCTGGATCATCTTTATTTTCCTCGCACTAGCAGCGCTTTGTGGATGGTACTTAGCCTGTGAAAAGTGCACCTTTGCGTAAACTTTGGTCGCGCAATCCGTATTTATTGGGATTTGCAGGGATAAGTCGGAACTTCTCATGGAAATCAACCAGATGCGATGGCGGTGGAGCTCTATTTTTATTAATGACACCCCAAAAGCATCGAGCCTCCATACGGCTTTCCTAAGTATTGCTATTGCCCGAATCACTGGTTTCGGCGTAATGCGTAGCAGTAGCAGGCGAATTTTTCTTTACTTTAAGGAGAAATGCGCCCATGCAAGACCCGAAAGACTCTCTCAACATCGAAATCCTTGGCTTTAAAGCTTCTGCTGTCGGACGCTTCACAGTTATCGCCGTCCTGACCTTTCTGCTGGGACTGGTCATCTTCTGCTGGGCTTTTGGTCCGGGCCAAATCGGCCAGTGGTATCCGCGCCAGCAAATCGAGACATCTGCCAAATGATGGCCGCCAAGAGCGGGGATCGTCATCAGGCGGATGGAACGCGCCTCATCACCATCTCCGCAACAAAAATAGCTCGCCACACCACGGCAGGTGCAGCGAGCAATACTCGTTACTAAGCGGCTTCGCGGTTTTCCCCGGGTTCGGGAATGCCTTCTTCGAAAGCCAATCCGAGGCCTGTCCGGCGTAGCTAGCAGCGTTGAAGATCGCCCAATTATCTTCCTTCAGTGCCTTCAGCCAATTGTCGATGTAGCTGGCTGATCGGAAGGAAGCGGGGGTACGGCCTGGCTGAACAGGGAAGGGTGGAATGATGTGATTGCCGGAGAGGCACCTTCCGCCATTTGGCGAACGATCAAATCTTGTGTCGCCTCTGAGACCCGCAACCTCCTTTCAGTTTAAGAAAACCGGACGCGCTCCCTGCCCATCCCGCTTCGCCGCTCACCTCTGCGTGGCATCTTTGCAACGCACGCCAGACAAGCGCTAGGCCCGGTATTCAAGCCGTTTTTTAGTCGTTATTAACCAGCACGGTTTACCCGTCATATGGTTCGTTGCATGCGGTCTCCGGCAACCGGCAGTCTGTCTTGCGGTCCGGCAACACGAATTGGCCATATTGATGTGACAGCGGAATATTCGGTAGCCGGCGCTTCGATGAGCCATCGGGACATCTGAGTTGCTCCTCGCAATCTTGTGATGGGACTGGCGGAATTTCCAGGTGCGCCGGAAGAACGAACGGATAGGGATCTGCGTTAAAGCGCAGAATATCGCAAAGGGCCGCGGGTTCCTCCACCGTGGCATTGAGTGGTTGGGACGAATGTCTAAGAAGAACGGAATTGAAGCTCTCTCGCGCCGCGCCTTCCTGGCGTCGGCGGCAACGGTTGGTGCCGGCGCGCTTGCCGGACCCGCATTCGCGCAATCGGCGCTCGATGGGCTCCTGAATGCCCCGAAACGCGGCAACTGGGACGACCAGTTCGACGCCAAGGCCGCCTCGCGCACGGCGACTGCCGTTCTCTCCAATACGCCGATACTCAGCCCGCAGTCGGTGCCGAGCACCCAGCAGGCGATCATGCAGTATCAGCAGATCGCGTCTGCCGGCGGCTGGCCTGAGGTCAATCCGGGCGATCAGCGCCTGCAGCTCGGTGTTAGCTCCCCCACCGTCCAGGCGCTGCGCCAGCGTCTCGCGATCACCGGCGATCTGCCGCGTGAAGCCGGCCTGTCCAACGCCTTCGATTCCTATGTCGACGGCGCCGTCAAGCGCTTCCAGGCCCGTCACGGCTTGCCGGCCGATGGTGTGCTCGGCGAATTCACGCTGAAAGCGATGAACATTCCCGCCGATGTGCGCCTGCAGCAGTTGAACACAAACCTCATACGCCTGCAGACCTTCCCGGAAGACCTGGGCCGTCGCCACCTGATGGTCAACATTCCGGCTGCCTATGTGGAAGCTGTTGAAGACGGCAGCGTTGCAACGCGTCATACCGCAGTTGTCGGCCGCTTGAGCCGCCCGACGCATCTCGTCAACTCGAAGGTTTACGAAGTCATCCTCAACCCGTACTGGACGGCACCCCGCTCGATCGTCGAGAAGGACATCGTGCCGCTGATGCGCAAGGATCCGACCTATCTCGAAAAGAACGCCATCCGCCTGATCGACGGCAAGGGCAACGAAGTCGCCCCTGAAACAGTCGACTGGAACGGCGAGGCACCGAACCTGATGTTCCGCCAGGACCCGGGCAAGATCAACGCCATGGCGTCCACCAAGATCAACTTCTACAACAAGAACGGCGAGTATATGCACGACACGCCGCAGCAGGGCCTGTTCAACAAGCTCATGCGCTTTGAATCCTCGGGCTGCGTGCGCGTCCAGAACGTGCGCGACCTATCGAACTGGCTGCTGCGTGAAACGCCCGGCTGGAACCGTCAGCAGATGGAGCAGGTGATCGCAAGCGGCACCAATACGCCGATCAAGCTCGCCACCGAAGTTCCTGTCTATTTCGTCTATATCTCGGCCTGGGGCATGCCCGACGGCGTCGTTCAGTTCCGCGACGACATCTACGAGATGGACGGCAATGCCGAACTGGCCCTCGACACCACTTCGGGCATGGAGCAGCCGGTACAGTAAGTCCGGCTTATGGAATTCACGGAAAGCCGCGCCATGTGCGCGGCTTTTTCATTCCGGCGATGCGGCATTCGACGCAAAATGTTCGGCCCGCGCGCTTAGCCCAGCAAATGTCGTTCTTCGTATTGCCCTCGCATCGGCGGGGCGCTAATACCTTGGCCGCATTCCAGTGAAGGAGCCAGCCCATGACCAATGCTTCCACCGAATCCTTCTTCAATCGCTCGCTCGCGGACGTCGATCCGGAAATCTTCGGCGCGATCGAAAAGGAACTCGGTCGTCAACGGCATGAGATCGAACTGATCGCATCCGAGAACATCGTTTCCCGCGCCGTTCTGGAAGCCCAGGGCTCCATCATGACCAACAAATACGCCGAGGGTTATCCGGGCAAGCGCTATTACGGTGGCTGCCAGTTCGTCGATATCGCCGAGGAACTGGCCATCGAGCGCGCCAAGAAGCTCTTCGGCGTCAACTTCGTCAACGTTCAGCCGAACTCCGGCTCGCAGATGAACCAGGCCGTATTCCTGGCGCTGCTGCAGCCGGGCGATACTTTCATGGGTCTCGACCTGAACTCGGGCGGTCACCTGACGCATGGTTCGCCTGTCAACATGTCCGGCAAGTGGTTCAACGTCGTGTCCTACGGCGTGCGCGAAGGCGACAACCTGCTCGACATGGATGATGTCGAGCGCAAGGCCAAGGAACACAAGCCGAAGCTGATCATCGCCGGCGGCACTGCCTATTCCCGCATCTGGGACTGGAAGCGCTTCCGCGAGATCGCCGACAGCGTCGGCGCTTACCTGATGGTCGACATGGCCCACATTGCCGGTCTCGTTGCCGGTGGCGTGCATCCGTCGCCGTTCCCGCACTGCCATGTTGCGACCACCACGACCCACAAGTCGCTCCGCGGCCCGCGCGGCGGCGTCATCCTGACGAATGACGAGGATCTGGCCAAGAAGTTCAACTCGGCTGTCTTCCCTGGTCTCCAAGGCGGCCCTCTGATGCACATCATCGCCGCCAAGGCCGTTGCCTTCGGCGAGGCGCTGCAGCCGGAATTCAAGGAATATGCCGCCCAGGTCGTCAAGAACGCCAAGGCGCTAGCCGAAACGCTTGTCGCCGGTGGACTCGACGTCGTCTCGGGCGGCACCGACAACCACCTGATGCTGGTCGACCTTCGCAAGAAGAATGCCACCGGCAAGCGCGCAGAAGCCGCACTCGGCCGCGCCTACATCACCTGCAACAAGAACGGCATCCCGTTCGACCCTGAAAAGCCCTTCGTCACCTCTGGTGTACGCCTCGGCGCGCCGGCCGGCACGACGCGCGGCTTCAAGGAAGCGGAATTCCGCGAGATCGGTAACCTCATCGTCGAGGTTCTCGATGGCCTGAAGGTTGCCAATTCCGACGAAGGCAATGCCGCCGTCGAAGCTGCCGTCCGCGGCAAGGTGGTGAATCTGACCGATCGCTTCCCCATGTATGATTACATGGGCTAGAGCGCCGTGCGCCCGTTCGGGCGCACTAAGGACGCTCTAACTCTTTAAATCTACGCATCAGGCTTTCCGAAAATCGGTTACGATTTTCGGGCCGATGCTGAAGGAGAAGGCATGCGCTGCCCCTATTGCGGTTCGGAAGATACGCAGGTCAAGGATTCACGCCCGGCGGAGGATAACACCTCCATCCGCCGGCGTCGCATCTGTCCGGATTGCGGCGGACGCTTCACGACCTTCGAGCGCGTGCAACTGCGCGAGCTTATGGTCATCAAGAAGACCGGCCGCAGGGTACCCTTCGATCGCGACAAGCTTGTCCGTTCCTTCGATGTGGCGCTGCGCAAGCGCCCCGTCGATCGTGACCGTATCGAGCGCGCCGTCTCCGGCATCGTGCGCCGGCTGGAAAGCTCTGGCGAAACGGAAATCTCCTCCGAGCAGATCGGCCTGCAGGTTCTGGAAGCCATGAAGAGCCTCGATGACGTCGGCTTCGTGCGCTACGCTTCGGTCTATCGCGATTTCTCGCATGCCGAGGATTTCGAAAAACTGATCGCTGAGATCAACGCCAAGATCGGCCGCGATCCGCTGGACGTCTGACCATGGGCGAGGGGATCGCGCGGCCTGAGGACGAACGCTTCATGGCAGCCGCGATCCGCCTGTCGCGCTGGCATACGGGCCAGACTTCCACGAACCCGTCCGTCGGCTGCGTCATCGTTCGAGATGGCGTGATCGTCGGTCGTGCCGTGACCGCGCTCGGCGGCCGCCCGCATGCCGAGCCGCAGGCGCTCGCCGAAGCGGGTGAACTTGCCCGTGGTGCGACGGCCTATGTCACGCTCGAACCCTGCTCGCATCATGGCAAGACGCCACCCTGTGCCGAGGCCCTGATCGCTTATGGCGTCGGTCGCGTCGTCATCAGCGTCACGGATCCCGATGTCAGAGTTTCCGGCCGCGGCATTACCATGCTGCGCGATGCCGGCATCGAGGTGACCTCGGGCGTATTGGAGGAAGAGGGCAAGCGATCGCTGGCAGGCTATCTCACCCGCCAGACGAAGAACCGCCCCTATGTGACTCTCAAACTTGCGGTTTCTGCCGATGGCATGATCGGCCGCGAGGGGGTAGGGCAGGTGGCGATCACAGGTCCGGAGGCGCGTGCCCAGGTGCAGGCGCTGCGGGCCGAAACCGATGCGATCCTTGTCGGTATCGGCACGGCGATTGCTGACGATCCGCTGCTGACGGTGCGGACACCGGGCCTTGAAGCGCAATCACCCGTTCGCATCGTGCTCGACCCCAATCTGGCCCTGCCGCTGACGAGCAAGCTTGTCGAAACGGCGCGGGAGGTGCCGGTGATTGTGGTGGCGAGTGAAGAGATTTCACCGCTGGGATCGGAGGCGGACGGGACACCCCCCTCTGTCCTGCCGGACATCTCCCCCACAAGGGGGAGATCGGCAAGGCGCTTGCTCCGAATTCCCAAGATGGTAGCTCGTCACCCGCAACGGAAAATGTAGAGCAGGGAGCCAGCCCCCAGCCAATCTCCCCCCTTGTGGGGGAGATGTCCGGCAGGACAGAGGGGGGTAACGCACCCGCCGACCCCACCGAGATGGACTCCCGCCGCGCCGCACTCGAAGCCGCCGGCGTCGAGGTCCTCTACTGTAATCCCTATCACCCCGAAGTCCTGCTGCCGGCGCTTGCCACACGCGGCATCTCCTCGCTCCTGGTCGAAGGCGGCGCGAAGACTGCGAAGCTTTTCCTCAAAGCCGGACTCGTCGATCGCATCCAGGTTTATCATGCGCCTGTCGTCATCGGCGACGGCGGTATTGAATCCCCGCTGCAGGCAACCGACATACCATCCGGTTTCGCCCACGGGGGCACTTACATATTCGGCGCGGATCGCCTGGACGAATACGAAAGAGAGAATTGATGTTCACCGGAATTGTCACTGATGTAGGCACGATCGAATCCGTTTCGGCGCTGAAGGAAGGCATCAAGCTTCGCGTCGCGACAAATTACGACCCGGCGACCATCGATCTGGGCGCTTCCATCTCTCATTCAGGCATCTGCCTTACCGTGACCGGCCTGCCGCAGGATGGCAGCAACGGCCGCTGGTTTGAGGTTGAAGCATGGGAAGAGGCGCTGCGCCTCACCACTATTTCCACCTGGCAGGCGGGCAGCCATATCAATCTCGAGCGCTCGCTGAAGATCGGTGACGAACTTGGTGGCCACATCGTTTCCGGACATGTCGACGGCAAGGCCGAGATCTTGTCTGTGACGGAAGAGGGCGACGCCACGCGTTTCCGCCTGCGCGCACCCACCCAACTCGCGAAATTCGTGGCGCCCAAGGGTTCGATCGCGCTCGATGGCACGTCGCTGACCGTCAATGCCGTCGATGGCACGGATTTCGACGTGCTGTTGATCCGCCACACGCTGGAGGTCACGACCTGGGGCGAGCGCAAGGCCGGCGACTTCGTCAATTTCGAGGTCGATACGATGGCGCGTTATGCCGCCCGCCTTGCTGAGTTTCCTAGCGCGAAAGCTGAATGATCGGACCGTTATAGTCGGTCCGGGCCGTTTCCCTGAAACCGAGCTTGTCCGCGACCTTGAGCGACGGCGCATTATCAGGGCTGATGATGCAGGTCATCACCCGTCCCGGAAACTGCTTCTCGCCCCAGCCGATGATCGCCTTCAGCGCCTCCGTGGCATAGCCCCTGCCATGGGCTGAAGGGATCAACGCCCAGCCCACCTCCATCGTGCCTTCGATTGAAGGCTGCATCTCGCGTTTTGCTTCGAGGAAACCCGCTTCACCGATGAAGCGGCCTCCATCCTTCTCTTCGATCGCGAAAAAACCGAAGCCCATGTGATGCCACATGCCGGCAAGGCGCAGCAGGCGCGACCAGCTTTGTTCGCGGGTAGAAGGCACGCCGCCGATGAAGCGCACGACGTCTTCGTCGCGCCAGAGTTCGAAATGCGCGTCGAAATCATCGAGCCGGTGCGCGCGCAGAATGAGCCGTCCGGTTTCCAGTGTCGGAATATCGATCATGAATAGGATGCTCTGAAACGAGGGGTGACGACGGTGCTTTTTATCAAAGGCCCGGCTCGCCATCCCAGTAATCAAGCGCATTTTCTCCCCGGCCGATATGGTCGAAGGAGCTGCCGTCGCGATTGGTCTTGGCGAGGAATTTGCCGGAATCGGGATATTCGCAGATCTCGGTCTTCGCCTTGGTCGACAGGCCCAAATAGATAAGCGGCGTTGATCCGGTATTGATGATCTGATGGGCCGTTTCCGGCCCGCCCGAGGGCGCGCCCAGCACGTCGCCCTTCTTGATCGGATAGCGCCGGTCGCCGAAGCGATATTCGCCCCTGCCCTCGATGATGTAGAAGAGCTCGTCTTCAACATGGTGGTTGTGAAAGGGGCAGCCAGATTTGCCGGGCGGCACTTCGCTGTAGCTGATGCCGAGATTGGCGAGCCCTAGATCTTTTCCGAAAGACGTGTCGCGGCTTTCGAAGAGCCTTCCCCTCGTCCAGTGTTCGAGGGAGAGATCGGCCGTGTTGATGACCGGTTTTGCGTTCGTCGCCATGGGGTCCTCCGCTTTGGCGAGAAGACAATCCAATCCGGCGGAAAATGCAACAGCGATTTCGATAGAAGGCGGAATGGACAGTGAGGAGATCAACCGCCCATGCCGCCTTCCAAGCTGGCAGCCTCAGCGAACGTAGAACGTAATGCTGCCGTCGGCTGCCTGTTCGGCGTTCACGACATTGCGGATATTGACGCCATCATTGTTGAGCTGGTGTGCCAGCGACCTGTTGGCATCAATGGAAGCCTGAATGGCGTGGACAGCGCTTTGGGAGCGCTGGAGGACGGAGCGCGGGCCGGTGCTTTCGTCGTCGAGGTTGTGCCAGTTATAGACGGGCTGGATGTCGAAGTTGTTGCCCTGGAAGGTGCGCAGCGTCTGTTCGATGCCCTCTGCGCTATTCATGCCAAGGCTTTCAGCCTGGCTGACGCCAGCAAATGCAAGGGAGGAGAAAGCGGCGGCAATGGTGATTTTAGCAAGGCGGTTCATGATGGTATCCTTTCGTCTGCAGCGGCGGTCGGCTGTCAACAGGGGATCGTCTGCGTTACGACTGAGATTTGGCGCTGCAGCATTGTTCTTTCAATGGATTAAGCTACTGAAAATCAATTACAAATTGTTCATGAATTCTGCCTTGGATTTGCCGTTATTGCGTCACCCGGCTAAGCATGTTTTTTGCGTCGTTGCACCCGACGAAGCGCGCCTGAGCTATCCCATTGCAGATATTTTGTCTTTCCTTCAGAGCACCACCCGAATTTGCTTGCCATTCGTTCGAAGGCATGTTTTGACCGCGGCCTGCCCGAGTGGAAAATGCCCCTCCAACCGAAGGTGAACCATGCCGAAAGAGACCGCTCCCCATATTTTGATCGTCGAAGCACGCTTCTATGACGACATGGCCGATGCTCTTCTGGAAGGCGCGACCTTCGCGCTGGAAGAAGCGGGCGCCACCTTTGACGTCGTCACCGTGCCCGGCGCGCTGGAAATTCCGGCGACGATTGCCATGGCGCTCGATGGCGCGGATAATGATGGCACGCAGTATGACGGTTTCGTCGCACTCGGCATGGTCATCCGCGGCGAGACCTATCATTTCGACATCGTGTCGAACGAGTCCTCGCGCGCGCTTATGGATCTCGCCGTCAGCGAGTCCCTTGCCATCGGCAACGGCATCCTGACCGTCGAGAACGATGAACAGGCCTGGGTGCGCGCGCGCCGCTCGGAAAAGGACAAGGGCGGTTTCGCCGCCCGTGCAGCTCTCACCATGATCGAGCTGAAGAAAAAGTTGGGTGCATAAAGAATGACTGACGAAAATACCGAACGACCGGTCAAGGCTGCCAACCAGCGGGGCGCTGCACGCCTCGCGGCTGTGCAGGCGCTTTATCAGATGGATATCGGCGGCACCGGCGTTCTGGAAATCGTGGCGGAATACGAGGCGCATCGCCTGGGCCAGGAACTTGACGGCGAAACCTATCTGAAGGCCGATGCCGGCTGGTTCCGCTCGATCGTCTCAGGCGTCGTACGCGACCAGCTCCGCCTCGACCCGCTGATCGCCTCTGCCCTGCAGGACGACTGGGCGCTGTCGCGCCTGGACAGCACCGTCCGCGCCATCCTGCGTGCCGGCGTTTTCGAACTCGTCGACCGCAAGGACGTGCCGGTCGCCGTCATCGTTACCGAATATGTCGAGATCGCTCGTGCCTTCTTCGACGACGATGAGCCGAAGCTCGTCAATGCCGTTCTGGACCGCATCGCCAAGCAGGTGCGTGGCGACCAGAAGAAATAGGCACTTAGCCGCCAAACGATCCCTCCCTTTCTTTCTTCGGAACTGCAAGGCTTTTGAAGTTTTGCAGTCTTGACGCGACGTTATCGACCACGCAATCTCCGCACGCCTGTTGAGCGTTTCTGTGGAGAGGAGTCGATTCAGCAGCATTCGTCGCCGGAGAAGGAGTGAGTTCCGGCTTATGGGAGGAAAGAGCGAATGACCATTCTTTTATTGGTAATCGCATGTGGCCTGCTCTCGGTGGTCTATGCCATCTGGGCAACCCGGTCGGTGCTTGCCGCCGATCAGGGCAACAGCCGCATGCAGGAGATCGCGGGCTATATCCGCGAGGGCGCCCAAGCTTATCTGACGCGTCAGTATAGAACCATTGCCATCGTAGGCATTGTTGTTTTCATTGCAGCATGGCTGCTTCTTTCCGCTACGGCCGCGATCGGTTTCCTGATCGGCGCCGTCCTCTCGGGTGCTGCCGGCTTCATCGGCATGCACGTCTCCGTCCGCGCCAACGTGCGCACTGCCCAGGCTGCATCCGCGAGCCTCTCGGCCGGTCTGGACATCGCCTTCAAATCGGGTGCGATCACCGGCCTTCTGGTTGCCGGCCTCGCGCTGCTCGGCGTCTCCATCTATTATTATGTGCTGACGATCGTGCTCGGCCACGAGGCCGGCTCGCGTGAGGTCATCGATGCCCTCGTGGCGCTCGGCTTCGGCGCATCGCTGATTTCGATCTTCGCCCGTCTCGGCGGCGGCATCTTTACGAAGGGTGCCGACGTCGGCGGCGACCTCGTCGGCAAGGTCGAGGCCGGTATTCCGGAAGACGATCCGCGCAACCCCGCAACCATTGCCGATAACGTCGGTGATAACGTCGGCGATTGCGCCGGCATGGCGGCCGACCTTTTCGAAACCTACGCAGTGTCCGTCGTCGCCACGATGGTTCTTGCGTCAATCTTCTTTGCTGGCGCACCTATCCTGCAGTCGGCTATGATCTATCCGCTGGCAATCTGCGGCGCCTGCATCATCACTTCGATCATCGGCACCTTCTTCGTCAAGCTCGGCTCGAATGGCTCGATCATGGGCGCCCTCTACAAGGGCCTCATCGTGACGGGCCTTCTATCCATCATTGGTCTTGGTGCCGCGACCTCGATGACGGTCGGTTGGGGGTCGCTCGGGCAGGTCGCTGGTTTCGACGTCACCGGCACGAAGCTCTTCTTCTGCGGTCTCGTTGGCCTCGTCGTCACAGCGCTGATCGTCGTCATCACCGAATATTATACCGGCACCGGCAAGCGCCCGGTCGTTTCGATCGCTCAGGCATCGGTCACCGGCCACGGCACCAACGTCATCCAGGGCCTTGCGGTATCCTTGGAATCGACGGCACTTCCGGCAATCGTCATCGTCGGCGGCATTCTTGCCACCTATCAGCTCGGCGGTTTGTTCGGTACCGGTATTGCGGTCACAGCCATGCTTGGTATCGCCGGCATGATCGTAGCACTCGACGCTTTCGGACCGGTAACGGACAATGCCGGCGGCATCGCCGAAATGGCCCATCTACCACCAGAGGTACGCAAGTCCACTGATGCGCTTGATGCTGTCGGCAACACGACAAAGGCTGTTACCAAGGGCTACGCCATCGGTTCTGCTGGTCTCGGTGCGCTGGTTCTCTTCGCGGCCTATTCCTATGACCTCAAATATTTTGCAGCGAATGGCGACAAGTTTCCTTATTTTGCCGGCATCGGCGAAATTTCCTTCGATCTTTCCAACCCCTATGTAGTGGCGGGATTGATCTTCGGAGGTCTCATTCCTTACCTCTTCGGCGGGATCGCAATGACTGCCGTCGGCCGTGCGGCTGGTGCGATCGTCGAAGAAGTGCGCCGGCAGTTCAAGGAAAAGCCCGGCATCATGCAGGGTACGGAAAAGCCGGATTACGGCAAGGCCGTCGATCTTCTGACCAAGGCCGCGATCCGAGAAATGATTATCCCGTCGCTGCTGCCGGTGCTGGCGCCTATCGTCGTCTATTTCGGCGTGCTCATCATCTCCGGCTCCAAGGCGTCGGCCTTTGCAGCACTTGGCGCATCGCTGCTCGGCGTCATCATCAACGGTCTCTTCGTCGCGATCTCGATGACCTCGGGTGGCGGCGCATGGGACAATGCCAAGAAGAGCTTCGAAGACGGCTTCGTCGACAAGGACGGCGTGCGCCATATGAAGGGCTCGGAGGCTCACAAGGCATCGGTGACGGGTGATACCGTCGGCGATCCCTACAAGGATACGGCCGGTCCCGCCGTCAACCCGGCGATCAAGATCACCAACATCGTGGCGTTGCTGCTGCTGGCGATTCTTGCGCATTAAGACGCGCTAGCCAACAGAACAAAAACCCGCCGGATCGCTCCGGCGGGTTTTCTGTATGGGAAACAGCTTGCTTTAGCGCAGGCTGGACGGGTTCTGCGGTGTGCCGCCGGCACCGCCACCGAAGAGGCTCTTGGCTGCATTGGCCGCGCTGCCGCCGGACAGCATCTGCTGCAGGAAGGTGAGTTCGCGCCCGCCCGTCGGCGTAACGCGGGCAATCGTGTCGAATACCTTGCCGTCCTGCAGGGTGTAGTTGGCGCGGCGGGTCACGACGCCGTCCTTGTCGAAATAGATGGCGAGAATGCTCTGCTCGGTGACGCGCAGCTTCTGGTAGGCCATCGAGCGTTGGCGGCGCTGCGAGATGTAATAGAAGACTTCGCCGTCGAAGGTTGCTGTCGTGGACGGTGTACCGAGCGACAGCAGCACCTGCTCGCGGCTGGAACCCTCAGGCACCAGCGCCAGCGACTGCTGGTCGACGATATAGCCGCCGTTCAGCACGGTGCTCGTCTGGCAGCCTGAAAGGGCGGTGGTGGAGGCGATTATGATGGCTATGGCCGCATTGCTGAAGAATTTCATGTCTGACTTGAAATACCGTTTCTTCAACGACATCTACTCCCTTGAGTATCGATAGCAGCCATTCCAAATACTGCGTGCTTCCTCCTGCAAAACCATTGTGGCCATTCCGGGGTCGAACTCTCCCGATCCGCCTCGTTGTGCACCGGAGCGCACCTGTCCCGAAACCGGCCACGAACAGCATTGCAATTCGCGCCTGCTTCGGTAAACCAGCTTTCGAAATCATGCAACAAGGCCCGGTGCCGCTCGGCGCCAAGAATGCGGCATTTCCGGAAAAAACAAATGATCTTCGGGCTCTTCGGTAAGAGAAACAGCAACCAGACCATCGTCGAGCGGCAATATGCGGCTCTTACGGCCGCTGCCCGCATGCCGGAGCTCTATGAGCGCCTTGACGTGCCCGATACCGTCATGGGCCGCTTCGAGATGCTGTCGATCGCCATGATCCTGTTTTTCCGCCGCACCCGCACCTCCGGGACGAGCGGCCAGGAGATCGCCCAGGAAATCGTCGATGCCTTCTTTCAGGATATCGACTATTCGATTCGCGAACTCGGCATCGGCGACAACAGCGTGCCGAAGCGCATGAAGAAGCTCGCGGGCATGTTCTATGGCCGGCTGGAAGCCTATTCGAAGGCTATGGATGCCGGTGATGCCGCCGCTCTTTCCGCAGCGCTTCAGCGCAATATTTATCCCGAAACAGCTGAGGCCGCCGACATGAGCGGCCTCGCGCAATGGATGATGGCGGCGGAAGCCCACTTGTCGGCCATTCCCGAAGAGGCGATCGCCACCGGTTCGGCGACGATTCCCGAGGTCGCCTGAGGAGTAGAATCATGAAGAAAGATCCGAGCGAGATTCCCTTTTCCTATCCGGTCAAGGTCGGACACATCTCCGCCAATCCGGTCGAGGTCCGCGTGAGCGCCGACAAGGATGAGCTGAAGGCGCTGGCCGAAAGCTGGAACGTCGTGTCGGTGGACAATCTCCGTGCCGATCTGCAGATCAACAGGTGGAAGCGCGACGGTATCCGCGTCAAGGGACGCGTGCAGGCGAAGATCGTCCAGTCCTGCATCGTCACCCTCGAGCCCGTCGAATCCGAGATCGACGAGACCTTCGAGCAGATCTTCGTGCCTGAAAATTCCAAGCTCGCCCGCCATCCGGCTAATGATACCGGTGAAATGGTGCTGGATCCCGATGGTCCGGACCTGCCGGAAGTCTTTACCGGCGATACGATCGATGCCGGTGAGGTCGTCGCAGAATTCGCAGCACTTGCCATCGATCCTTATCCGCGCAAGGAAGGCGTGGAGTTCGCGGCCCATATCGAGGATACGGGGGAAAATGACCGGAAGCCCTCTGCATTCGCCGCGCTCAAGGACTGGAAAAAGGACTGAAGCATCTCCGGCATTTGCCACAATTCAGTTGTAAGCGACGCCAAAACCGGTATTTTGGCCGAAATTTCGTCCTTGAGGCGAAAGAGAAGGATCAGGGACGCGTGATCAGAATATCTCTCGACCTCATGGGTGGCGACTTTGGTCCCCAGGTTGTCATCCCCGGTGCTGCCAAGGCGCTGGACAGGCACCCGGATATTTCCTTCGTCTTTTACGGCATCAAGGAACAGTGCGACCCGGTTCTGGCGAAGTTTCCCAAGCTCAGGGAAAAGTCGACCTTTCACGATTGCGAACTTGCCGTCAGCATGGAAGAGAAGCCGAGCCAGGCGCTGCGCCGCGGCCGCTATGTCTCCACCATGTGGCGCACGATCGAAGCGGTGAAGTCGGGCGAGGCCGATGTCGCCGTTTCCGCCGGCAACACCGGCGCGCTCATGGCGATGGCCAAGTTTTGTCTGCGCACGATGGCCAATATCGAACGCCCGGCGATCGCCGCCATCTGGCCGACGATGAAGGGCGAAAGCATCGTGCTCGATGTCGGCGCCACGATCGGCGCCGATTCGCAGCAGCTCATGGATTTCGCTCTCATGGGTGGCGCCATGGCGCGAGCCCTGTTCGAGGTGGAGCGTCCGACCGTTGGCCTGCTGAATGTCGGCGTCGAGGAAATCAAGGGCCAGGAAGAGGTCAAGGAAGCCGGGCGCCTGCTGCGCGAGGCCAATCTTGATTCGCTCGAATATTCCGGCTTCGTCGAGGGCGACGATCTCGGCAAGGGTACGGTCGACGTCGTGGTGGTGGAAGGCTTTTCCGGCAATATCGCGCTGAAGGCGGCCGAAGGCACGGCCCGGCAGATCGGCGCCTATCTGCGCGCCGCCATGTCGCGCACGCTGCTTGCCCGCATCGGCTATCTCTTTGCCAAGAGCGCCTTCGACATGCTGCGTGAGAAGCTTGATCCGAGCAAGGTCAACGGCGGCGTGTTTCTTGGCTTGAACGGCATCGTCATCAAGAGCCATGGTGGAGCGAATGCCGAAGGCATAGCCGCGGCCATCGAAGTCGGTTATGACATGGCCAAGAATGGCCTGACCCAGAAAATAGAAAACGATCTCAAAAAATATCATGCCAAGCGGCTGCCCCCGATGGGGCCGGAAGCCGCGTGAGCGACGGGGTTCAAGCAATATGATCCGATCAGTGGTTCGTGGCTTCGGAGCTGCACTTCCGAAACGCGTGATGACCAACCGCGAAATGGAAGGTGTCGTCGATACGTCGGACGAATGGATCGTCCAGCGTACCGGCATCCGGCAGCGTTACATTGCCGGCGATGACGAAACGACGGCGTTGCTCGGCGAGGCTGCAGCGCGTGCCGCGCTCGCAAATGGCGGGCTGACGCCTGATGATATCGATATGATCATCTGTGCCACCTCGACGCCCGACAACACCTTCCCGGCGACATCTGTCAACATCCAGAATCGTCTTGGTATGGCGCATGGCTTCGCCTTCGACGTTCAGGCCGTCTGCACGGGTTTCGTCTATGCGGTAACGACGGCTGACGCCTATATCCGTGGCGGTCTTGCCAAGCGCGTGCTCGTCATCGGCGCTGAGACCTTCTCCCGCATCCTCGACTGGAATGACCGCACCACTTGCGTGCTTTTCGGCGACGGCGCCGGCGCGATCGTGCTGGAAGCAGCCGAAGGCGAGGGGACGACGGCAGACCGCGGCGTGCTGACCGCACATCTGCGCTCCGACGGCTCGCACAAAGAAAAACTCTATGTCGACGGTGGTCCGTCCTCGACGGGTACGGTCGGCAAGCTGCGCATGGAAGGCCGCGAGGTCTTCAAATATGCCGTGGGCATGATTACCGACGTCATCCAGGCCGCTTTCGATTCAACCGGAACAACTTCTGATGATCTCGACTGGCTGGTCCCCCACCAGGCCAATCGCCGCATCATCGACGGTTCGGCCAAGAAACTGAACATTGCCCCGGAAAAGGTTGTCATTACCGTCGATTTGCACGGCAATACGTCTGCTGCCTCCATTCCGCTGGCACTTGCGACGGCTGCCGGCGACGGACGCATCAAGAAGGGCGACCTCGTGATGCTGGAAGCCATGGGCGGCGGCTTCACTTGGGGTGCGGTTTTGCTGCGCTGGTAGGCGCAAATCCTAAAAAACTGGCGGCGAACAAGAGCTTGACCGTGAGGCACAAGACAAATAATCTTCGTCCACTTTCACAAAATATTTTCTATTGGGCGGGGAAACCATGACCGGAAAGACAGTGACGCGAGCAGACCTGGCGGAATCCGTATTTCGGAAGGTCGGTCTCTCCCGGACAGAATCTGCTGAGCTGGTTGAAACGGTTATCGACGAAATCTGCAACGCCATCGTGCGCGGCGAAACCGTCAAACTTTCCTCCTTTGCAACCTTCCAGGTGCGCGACAAGAACGAGCGTATCGGTCGCAACCCGAAGACCGGCGAGGAAGTTCCGATTTCTCCCCGCCGCGTCATGACCTTCAAGGCCTCGAATGTGCTCAAGACGCGCATTCTCAAGTCTCATGTTGCCCGGAAGGGCAAAACGAAGCCGCAAAATCCGGCTGCCTGATCATCTTTTTCTCCGCTGAACGGAAAAGTTTTTTGCCGCATAGCTCCTCTGGCTGTGCGCAACGCGAAGACGTGACTTGAATTCGCGGCTCCAAACCGTTGAAATATGATGAGTCGCCGTTTGGATCGATCCGCGAGGTCGCGTAGCAGTATGACGTTGGACAAGAGCCCGGATGCCTTTCGCACCATCAGCGAAGTTGCTGATGATCTCGACCTGCCGCAGCATGTGCTGCGCTTTTGGGAAACCCGCTTTCCGCAGATAAAGCCGATGAAGCGTGGCGGTGGCCGGCGTTATTACAGGCCGGAGGATGTCGATCTTTTGAAAGGCATCCGCCATCTGCTCTACGATCACGGTTATACGATCAAGGGCGTGCAGAAGCTCCTGAAGACCAACGGCAACAAGTTTGTCGTCGCGGTCGGTCACGGCGATCTTGCAAGCGTCGAAGCGCTCTCGGGCAACTTGAACGATACCGTCGCAGGCGAACCGCGCGTCGCCATGGCGGAAGAGGACCAGATCGTCGGCCGCGCCAAGCCGCCGATCACGCGCCGTTTCTTCAATTTCGTCAGCGGCGAGGATGATCAGCCGGAAATTTCGGTCGGCAAGTCGAGTGTCGGCAAGGAGGATCGTGCGCTTCTCCAGGAAGCGCTTTACGATCTCCTGGAATGCAAGCGCTTGCTCGATCAGGTGCGCTAAAACACATCGCGCAAAAGTGCGCGGCGATTTTGCGATAGCGATTTGTGTGAGACAAGAACCTAAAGCGCGGCAGCGAACCTGAAAGATCGCGATTCGCTTTAGGCCTGCATGCCCTTGAGCGCTTTTTCGAGATCGGCGAGCTGGAACGGTTTTCGCAGGATAGGCTGGCTTGAATTGCTGCCTTCGGGCGCGCTGCCATATCCCGTTGCAAAGACATAGGGCTTGCCGAGTGCCTCGAGCAGCTTTGCGACCGGCAGCGAACTCTTTCCGGCCAATGATACATCGAGGATAGCCGCGTCGAATTCCTTGTTCTGGGCTGCATCGAGCGCCTGCTCCAGATCCGGAACGTTCGCACTGACGCGGTAGCCGAGATCCTCGAGCATCTCCTCAAGGAGCATGGCGATCAGCGCATCGTCTTCGACGATGAATATGTCTTTCATGGTTTTTTCACCCTCTACCCTTGCGTAGACCATGCCAGGCCCTTTGCTGAGTATCACGGCTTATCTGTCCCGAGCCGGCTGCTCGTCAAGGCTGGATCGCCGTAGTGCGAGAAACGACATATTGCCCGGCCGGATTCGATATGCAAAAGCTGGAGAGCCGTTTTCGCAACGGAAGGAATGAGGCTGGGAAATGGATTTGTTGAGCGCCACGGACTGGCTGCGTCATAGGCCGGGTTTGACCTATCCGCTCGCTGTCGCCGCCGTTGCATTCACCTTCCTGCTGCGCGTTGCTGCCGGTGATTATCTCTCCGGCTTTCCCTTTCTGAGCTTCTTGCCCGCCGTCTTGATCGCAAGCTTCATCGGCGGTGCCGGGCCAGGGGCGGTCGCCGCCATTCTGTCAGGTTTCGTCGTCCAGCAGTTCTTCGTCGAGCCGCACGATATCTTTTGGCCCGTTACCTTCGGCCAGTGGATCGGCCTGTCGACCTTCGTCGTCAATGCATTCATCATCGTCGGACTGATGCAGGCGATCGTCGTCTCGCACGGCCGGCAGGCGCGTTTGCGTGGAGAGCTCAACGATTTTAACAGGAAACTGGAAGAGACGGTTGCGCAACGCACCGGCGAACTGAAACGAGAGATGGCGGAACATGCCGCCGCCCAGGCGCAGGTACGCCAGCTGCAGAAGATGGAAACCATCGGCCAGCTGACCGGCGGCGTCGCTCACGACTTCAACAACATGCTGGCGATCATCGTCGGTAGCCTCGATCTTGCCCAGAGGCGGCTGAACGGTAAGGAGGATCCACGCCTACTGAACTCGATCCAGAGTGCAAGGGACGGGGCGCAGCGCGCGGCGGTGCTGACCGCGCGCCTGCTCGCCTTTTCACGTCAGCAGCCGCTGGCGCCGGAAATCATAGATGCAAACAAGCTGGTCGGCGGCATGTCGGAACTGCTGCGCCGGATGCTGGGTGAGCAGATCAGGATCGAAGCTGTTCTGGCGGGTGGCCTCTGGCCGACCTTCGCCGATTTGAGCCAGCTTGAAAATGCCATCCTCAACCTCTCGGTCAATGCGCGCGATGCCATGCCCGATGGCGGGCATCTGACCATCGAGACGGCCAATACGGAACTGGACGACCGTTATGCGCGCATGCACCAGGAGGTGGAGGCCGGCCAATACGTGATGATCAGTATCACCGATACCGGCATCGGCATGTCGCCCGAGGTTCTGGAACGCGCCTTCGATCCTTTCTATACCACGAAAGGTCCCGGCAAGGGCACGGGCCTCGGCCTCAGCCAGGTCTATGGCTACGTCAAGCAGAGCAGGGGACACATCAAGATCTATTCCGAGATCGACCGTGGCACGACGGTAAAGATCTATCTCCCGCGCCATGTCGGTTCCGGCGACGCACGTTTTTCGGCGCCGTCGATGACACCGATCCCGCAGGGGAGCGTCGAGGATACCATCCTCGTGGTCGAGGATGACGAGAGTGTGCGGGAAATGACAGCCGAAAGCCTGCGGGAACTCGGCTATAGTGTGCTGCAAGCCGCAGGCGGTCCCGAGGCGCTGGACGTTCTGCAGAACGAACGCGTTGATCTCATCTTCACCGATATCGTCATGCCGCAGATGAACGGCCGCCAGCTTGCCGATGCCGTCATGGAGAAGTGGCCGGAAATCCGGATACTCTACACGACCGGCTACACCCGCAATGCCATTGTTCACAATGGTGTGCTGGACCACGGCGTCTCACTGCTTGCCAAGCCCTTCAGCCTGGAACAGCTCGCCCACAAGGTCCGCGAAGTGCTGAACAGCAAGCCTCCTGCGGAACAGGCGTGAGGCCCGGGAAGAGCCTCATTGCCGTGCCGCAAGCCTATTCCAGAACCTGAATGATGCGGTGTGTCTGCGGCTCGACGATCACGCGGCGCTCGTTGATGACGGTATAGCCATAGCCGTCCACGTTCGGAACGGTATGGATTTCCACTGTGTTGGGAAGCGTCGTGCCGACGGCGATGTCGCCGTCATAGACGACGGAGGGGACGCTCTGTTCCATCACATAGGTGCGTACTTCCCCCGGAAGCACGACGGTCGAACCGGTCGGCGCCGGATCGGTTATGATGACGCTGCTCTGCGCGAAGGCGGTGGAGCTTACGGTCAGCATGAGGGCGGCCGCGGCCAGCATGGTCTTGCGCATGGATATTCTCCTTTTCGTACCCAGACATTGGGAAAACGCCAGCCATGTTTCATGGTTCCGCCGGAGAAGCAGCGAGAAGTGCAGAACCCGGCAAGGTTGAGAGCTTCCGGACCATCCTTTGCCAGATGGCGTTTATTTCCTCTCTTGTGGCTGTGCCCGCAAAGGTGGAGCGTCTGCTGGCTTTACCCGGTGCAACTGCGGTCGAGATGTTGACCATTTGTTAACCATAAGCATCGTTTATTCCTAATGAACGACATAGGGGTTGTTGATTCGGAAATTCGTCGCGCTTTGTCCCTTCAGGCAAAGATTAAAAATACGATAGCAACGGCCAGGACATGCATTTTCCTAAGACGATATCGGTGGTGGCCGTTGCGGCCATGATAGCCGGCTGCACGTCGACAGGTGGAGTGCGTCAGCCTGTCGGGCCTGAGACAGTGGAGCCGGAAAAGGCGCTTGTGCTGCCGCCCCCGGGGGGCCGTCGATCGTCAGCGTCGTAGAACAAAAGCGCGGAAACGGTGTGGAGCAGACGATATCGCTCTTCACGTCCTCATCTGTTCAGGGCCAGAATTTCTTGAAAGCTCAATTCCTTGGCGCGTCAGGCACCAATCCCGGGGCCGGTAGCGCCTCCTACAGGATGATCCGGGAAGGGGATATCGCCCGCGAGATGGCGCGCTCGGTTCCCGGCGTTCCAATGGCGACATCAGCGACCTTCCTGCAGAACAGCTACGGTCCCTTCGGTTATGCCTCGGGCAGCAGCCGCGCAGGCGATACCTGCATTTATGCCTGGCAGCAGATCCGCTCCAGCCGGTCCGCACAGACGCAGGCGCGCAACTTCGGCATGATCCAGATCCGCCTGCGCCTTTGCGATGCCCGTGCTACCGAGCGCCAGCTTCTTGGCATCGTCTACGGCTACACCGTCACCGGCACTTTCGACGGCGATATCTGGAATCCCTATGGCGCTCCGCCGTCGGCCAATCCGACGCTCGGCCAGACCGGCGCGCCGATCTATCCCGATGAAGGCGGCTATCGTCCGACCACGATGCCGATCGGTTACGAGCCCGCTCCGGCCGCGGTCCGCCAGTCACGGGCCATAGCCGTACGCCGGGTGCAGGCGCAGCCGGCACCCGCCGCGCCGGTCCTGCAGCCGCCTGTCGGCCCCCGTGTGCCGCTGCCGAACGACGACATGCAGACGAATGCGATAGAGCCGCCGGCAGAGGCGCCGGCGACGATCCAACAAACGGCAAGGCCGATCGGTGTGACCGTGCCTTCGCCTGATTGCATAGGCGATGCGGCCATGACGGCCGCCTGCCAGAAATAGCAAACATGCCCAATGCGCCGACGCGCAGCGGTTGAGCCATTTCGAAGGAACGTTCATGCGTAAGGCTGGCAGTGTTGTCATATGGGCCTTGGTGTCGCTTTGTGTGATCGCCCTGATCACGCTGCCCGTCAATCTGCAGACCCAACTCATCGCCAGCATCACCGTCGTCACGGTCATGGCGCTGATCAAGGTGCTGAAGGGTGAGGGCACATGGCGTCTCGTGGCGCTCGCCTTCGGTACGGCCATCGTCCTGCGCTATGTCTATTGGCGCACGACCAATACGCTGCCGCCGGTCAACCAGCTCGCAAACTTCATTCCCGGCCTGCTGCTCTATCTTGCTGAAATGTATAGCGTGATGATGCTGGCGCTGTCGCTCTTCATTGTCGCGACCCCGCTGCCGCCGCGCCCCTCGCGCGCCGGCAAGCTCGAGCGCTTCCCCCATGTCGATGTCTTCGTGCCGTCCTACAACGAAGATGCCGGTCTGCTTGCCAATACGCTTGCCGCCGCCAAGGCGATGGACTATCCGGCCGACAAGCTGCACGTCTGGCTGCTAGACGATGGCGGCACGTTGCAGAAGCGCAATTCCGGCAAGCTGATCGAAGCGCAGGCCGCCGCGGCCCGCCACGCCGAGCTCAAGCAGCTCTGCATCGATCTCGATGTCAATTACCTGACGCGCGACCGCAACGAACACGCCAAGGCCGGCAACCTCAATAACGGCATGCAGCATTCGAGCGGCGAGCTGATTGCCGTTTTCGACGCCGACCATGCGCCGGCGCGCGACTTCCTTCTGGAGACGGTCGGCTATTTCGACGACGACCCGAAGCTCTTCCTCGTCCAGACGCCCCACTTCTTCATCAATCCGGACCCGCTGGAGCGCAACCTTCGCACCTTCGAAAAGATGCCGAGCGAGAACGAAATGTTCTACGGCATAATCCAACGCGGCCTCGACAAATGGAACGCCGCCTTCTTCTGCGGTTCGGCAGCAGTGCTGAGCCGCCGCGCGCTGCAATCCACCAACGGTTTCAGCGGCGTCAGCATCACCGAGGATTGCGAGACCGCGCTTGCCCTTCACGGTGCCGGCTGGAACAGCATCTATCTCGACAAGCCGCTGATCGCCGGGCTGCAGCCGGCAACCTTCGCAAGCTTCATCGGCCAGCGCAGCCGCTGGGCGCAGGGCATGATGCAGATTCTGCGCTTCCGCTTTCCGCTGCTCAAGCGTGGCCTCACGCTGCCGCAGCGCTTCTGCTACATGTCCTCGTCGCTGTTCTGGCTGTTTCCGTTCCCGCGCACGATCTTCCTCTTCGCGCCGCTCTTCTATCTCTTCTTCGATCTGGAAATCTTCACGGCTTCCGGCGGCGAGTTCCTGGCCTATACGCTCGCGTACATGATCGTGAACCTGATGATGCAGAACTATCTCTACGGATCGTTCCGCTGGCCGTGGATTTCCGAACTCTACGAATATGTGCAGACGGTGCACCTGTTGCCCGCTGTCGTCTCGGTCATGCTCAATCCGCGCAAGCCGACCTTCAAGGTCACAGCCAAGGACGAATCCATTGCCGTCAGCCGCCTGTCGGAAATCAGCAGGCCCTTCTTCGTCATCTTCGCGGTGCAGATCATCGCCGTCGCGATCACGATCTACAAGATCTATGCCGAACCCTATAAGGCGGATGTCACCCTCGTCGTCGGCGGCTGGAACATCATCAACCTCATCCTTGCCGGCTGCGCGCTCGGCGTCGTCTCCGAGCGCGGGGAGAGGGCGTCCTCCCGCCGCGTGCGCGTCAACCGCCGCTGCGAATTCGGCGTCGGCGCCCAGTGGTACACGGCCTCCATCGAGGATGTCTCCGTCCACGGCGCGCGCCTGCACATCTTCAGCAAGCATTTCGATGCAGTGCAGGTCGGCGCGCTCGGCGAAATCCGCTTCCGCCCCTATAGCGGCGCTGATCTCGAAACCCTGCCGCTCATTGTCCGCAACATCGAACCGTCGGGCGATATCACCAATGTCGGCTGCCAGTATCAGCCGAAGAGCGCGCTGGATCACCGCCTGATCGCTGACCTGATCTTCGCCAATTCCGATCAGTGGACGCAGTTCCAGGCTTCTCGCCGCCGTAATCCCGGCCTCATCAGGGGCACCGTCTGGTTCCTCGGCCTCTCGCTCTATCAAACCAGCCGTGGCCTAGTGTATTTCTTCCGCAGCATGCGGCCGGAGCGTGAAGCGCATCGGCAGCAGCAGGCGGCAAAGGTGAACGCCGGATGAGAAAGCTCTTCGCCGCTTCCCTTTTCCTGGTCGGCACGTCGGTTCTCGCTTATGCGCAGATCAGCCCTTTCGACATGTCCGGCGAGCGTCCGGCAGGTGCGCCGCCGGTTGCTCCGCGTTTGAGACTGCCTGCCCAGCCTGCGCAGCCCGCACCGGCCCCTGTTCCCGTCCTGCCGCAGACGATTGCCCCACAGCCGGTGCCGCCACCCGCGCCGGCGCAGACGCAGGCACCCGCGCCGGCCGCGCCGTCCACCCCGGCACAGGCCCAGCCCCAGCCGGCCACGCCACCTGCCGTCCGTCCTGTCGCGTCTGCTCCGCAAACCGGTGATTTCAGGCGCTATATCGTGCCCTTCTCCGAACTCGCCCTCAGTGGTGAATATGACCGCAGGTCATGGTCGATCTATCTGACGACGGAGCAGGCGGCGGCGAAAGCGCGGTTCACTTTCACCTATCAGAACGCCATCGTCGTCGCTCCCGAAGTGTCGCAGCTGACCGTGTTCATCAACAACCGTGCCATCGGCCAGCAGCAGGTCGGTTCACCCGATAGCCCATCGGCGGTCAGCTTCGAGGTTCCTCCGGGCCTGCTGCAACCCGGCGCCAACCTCATCACCTTCGAAGCCAATCAGCGTCACCGCACGGATTGCAGCATCGACTCCACCTATGAACTCTGGTCGAACATCGATCCGGCCGGCACCTATCTGAGCTTTGCCGGCAGCGATGCCGGCCAGCTTTCCGGCACGGATGCGATCCGCGCCATCGGCGTCGATGGCACCGGCAAGACGGAATTCGATCTGGTCGTTCCGGCGATGGAACAGCCCGGTACCACCAAGCCACTTCTGCGTCTGGCGCAGGGCCTGTCGCTCCTGAGCGGCATGCCGAACCAGGTCTTTGCCTTCAGTACCGGCGCGCTCCCGGCAGGTGGTCCCGGCAAGATGGCGGTGCTCGTCGGTACCGCGGCCGAGCTGCGGCCGATCTTCCCTGGCCTTCCCCAGGGCGCCGAAAGCGCCCCACTTGCCGCCTTTGCCACCGACCCGCGCAGTGGTTCGCCCGTCCTGCTGATCAGCGGTCCATCCTGGCAGGCGGTTTCGACAGCGATCGATACCATTGTGTCTCCGACCGACCGTGCCCCCGAAATACGCCGCGACGTGCTGACCACGCAGCGCTGGACGGCGCCCGACGCGCCGCTTCTCTTTGCCGATACACGCATCCCGCTTTCGCAGCTCGGCATACGCACCGTCGACTTCTCCGGCCGCCGCTTCCGCACCGGCTTCAATGTCGCCGTGCCGGCCGATTTCTATGCCAATGCCTATGGCGAGGCGAAAATCCTGCTCGATGCCGCCTATTCCAGCAAAGTGCTCCCCGGCAGCCATATCGACGTCTATGTGAACGGCAACATCGCCTCCACCGTGCCGATCGCCACGACCAACGGCGGTATTTTCCGCCAGCTTCCGATCCGCGTGACCATGCGGCACTTCAAGCCTGGCTTGAATTCGATCGCCATCGAGGCCGTTCTGATGACTGAGGACGATGCGGCCTGCGTCCCCGGCGCGACGGCCTCGCAGGCGCCGCGCTTTGCGCTTTTTGACACGTCCGAATTTCATATGCCGGATTTCGCCCGCGTCGGGCAGCGTCCTAACCTCGCGGCCATGGCCGGGACATCCTACCCTTACGGGCGCAATCCCGATCCGACGCCCCTGTTCATCGATCGCACCGATGCCGACACGCTCTCGGCCACGGCGACCCTGCTTGGTCAGCTCGCGATTATGGCAGGCCACCCGATTGCAATCGAAACCGTCGCCTCGCCGGGCGTGATCGGTGACCGCAACGCCATTTTCATCGGCTCGATTTCGCAGATGCCGGCAACAGCGCTCACCCAGGTCAATGTCGCGACCGTCAGCCAGGCTTCCTGGCGTCCGGTGACGGATTCGCAGCCGACGGAAATCGATAATCGCGAGGCGCTGGAGCAATGGCGCTCGCGCATCACCGGCGGCGCACTACAGGGCCGCATAGAGGCGTTCCGCGAATGGCTGCGCCGCAACTTCGACATCACTGCCAGCTCGCTGCAGTTTGTCCCAAATGCCGAACAGGTATTCACGCCATCGAATGCGGCGACCTTGATGATCGCTCAGGGCAAGAGTCCGGATGGCGGCGGTGCCTGGACCGTCGTGACATCGCCCTCGGCCAAAGACCTGCGCGAGGGGCTGAATGCACTCACCACCCAGATGAACTGGCCGCAAATCGCAGGCCATATCACCACCTATTCCAGCCGCACCGGCAAGATCGAGAGCGTTCCGGTCACGCGCTTCGATTTCGTGCCCACTGGCGGCTTGTCGATCGCCAACTATCGCCTGATCGCTGCCAACTGGCTGTCGACGAATATTCTCTCCTATTCCTTCCTTTTGGTCGTGTTGTCGTTGCTGATCGGTCTGGTCACTTCCAGAATGCTTTCAAGGCTCGGCAGGTCGAAATGAGGGGATGGGTCGCCACACTGCTCGCAGGCACGATGATGCTGGCGCTCGCCAGTGAGCCGGCCCCTGCCCAGCAGCCGCGGATCAGCAGCGAGGCATGGGCTGCCTATAAGGCGAAGTTCCTCGATCCGAGCGGCCGCATCGTCGATAACGGCAACGGCAATATCAGCCATAGCGAAGGGCAGGGCTATGGCCTGCTGCTCGCCTATCTTGCCGCAAGCCCGGCCGATTTCGAGCAGATCTGGTATTTCACCCGCACCGAACTGTTGCTGCGTGATGACGGCCTTGCCGTCTGGAAATGGGATCCGTCCGCCACCCCGCATGTGACCGACACCAACAATGCCTCCGACGGCGATATATTGATCGCCTATGCGCTTGCGCTGGCGGGCTCCGCCTGGAACCGAGCCGACTATATCACCGCGGCCACCCGCATGGCGCAGTCGACGCTGTCGGAAACCGTAGCCAATTTTGCCGGCCGCACCCTGTTGATGCCAGGTGCGGAAGGGTTCTCCGGCGCGGATCGCGAAGATGGCCCTGTCATCAACCCATCCTACTGGGTCTATGAAGCACTTCCCGTCATGGCAGCACTTGCGCCGTCCGATCAGTGGCAGAAACTCGCCGATGATGGTCTCTCACTGCTCAAGGCCATGCAGTTTGGCCCGCGCAAGCTGCCCGCCGAATGGGTGAGCCTTAAGCGCCAGCCGCAGCCGGCCGAAGGTTTCGACATTGAGTTCGGCTACAATGCGATCCGTATCCCGCTCTATCTGGCGCGAGGTGGGGTGACCGACAGAGCGTTGCTGACACGTCTCAAAGAAGGCATGACCGAAAACGGTGTGCCCGCCACCATCGATCTGACTACCGGGCAGCCGAAGACCGAGCTTTCCGACCCTGGTTATGAAATTGTTAACCACGTTGTGGCCTGTGTATTGGACGGAACCAAACTACCTGCCGAAGCGCTGCAATTTGCGCCCGCCTATTATTATCCATCAACGCTTCAGCTTCTGGGGCTGGCCTATGTCGGGGAGAAGCATCCAGAGTGTCTGTGAAATCTTCTGTTGTGGCGATAACGGCAGCAGTCCTGGTGGCGACTCTCATCGCCGGGCTGAAGGATCGTGAAGCATTGCAGGAGCGCTTCGGCTTCGGCGGCAGGACCCCCGAACTCATGATGATGGGGCGCATCAAGGGGCCGGATACTCCCTCCAATCAGCCGATCGACGTGCAGACCGTGGCGGAACGAATCCAGGCCGCGACACAGGATGATTCCGCCGATCAGCCCCAGACCGATCTGATCCAGACAAGCCAAGCCCGGACAAATCAGGCGCAGACAAATCAGGTCCAACAGCCGGCCCCGGTTCCGGTCGTCCCGCAGACCACACCATCAGCGACTCCCGCCGGTGCCGCCACCACGCCGGCCAATCCGCCGCCGGCAGGCACGGCAGCAGGCCAGCAGCCGGTCGTTGACGTAAGCGCCCTTCGTTATTTCGCAAGCCGCGGCGACAAGCTTCGCCTTCAGGCGGAAATCTCCCGCCTGCAGGCGCTCTATCCGAATTGGGTGCCGCCCGCCGATCCGCTCGCCATTCCACAAAACGGCGACAGGCAACTCGAAAACATGTGGCAGCTTTATTCGGAGGGCCGTTATGCCGAGCTGCGCAAGGCGATCGCCGATCGTCAGGCGGCCGAAAGCTGGCAACCGCCGGCCGACCTGCTCGACCGCCTGGATGTCGCCGAATCCCGAGCCCGGCTCATCAATGCCTCCGATCTCAAGCAATATGCGACGGTCATCGATATCGCGGCCGAAACGCCGAGCCTGCTGACCTGTGCTGAGATCGATGTGCTCTGGCGCGTCGCCGAAGCATTCGTTGAGACGAACAGGCAGCAGCGCGGGCAGGATGCCTACACCTACATCCTGAAGAATTGCACCGAGCCGGCCGAACGCGTGGCGACGATCCAGAAGGCTGCCGCTCTTCTGCCATATGGTTCGATGCAGGCGCTGCTTTCTCTCGAAAAACCTGCAGATGCCAATGGTGTCAGAGAATTTGACAGCCTGCGCGATGATCTTGCCCGCCGCTTTGTTGCCGATGGCAACGACGATGCAAAGCTCGAAGTCGCTCCCGATTATATCTCTCGCGTCGAGAGGCTTGCCAAAGAGCAGGGGCTCCCCTCGGACGCGCTGCTGCTTGGCTGGTATCAGCTTCGCCGCAACAACGAGGCGGATGCCGAAAAATGGTTCCGCATCGCCCATGAGAAGCAGGATTCTGCTGTTGCCTCGCAGGGCTTGGCGTTGGCGTTGATTGCCCGCAAGTCGCCGCAGGAAGCGGAGGACGTCATGTATAAATGGCGTGACGATTCCAAGGATGCGACCGCCACCTATCTTGCCGCGACCGCCAATCTTATGGCCCTTCAACCGCCGGCCGATCTGAGCGAGGATGTGCTCGGTCGCATCGCCGCTACGATCATCGAGCAGAAATACGTGCCGACGGCCCAACAGTTCGGCTGGTATGCCCGTTCGTTGAACCAGTTTCAGACGGCCGCTCGCTGGTTCGAGACGGGACTGCGCTGGAAGCCGGATGACGAACCCTCAGCCTATGGCCTTGCCGTTACCCGGCAGCAGTTGAACGATCGTGCCGGAGTTGCCGAGATCCAGCGTCTCTGGGCCGGTCGTTCGCCCCGCATTGCTACGTTGAACGATACGTCTGCCGGCTCTCGAGCCAACGCTCCATTGCCGGGCCCCGGTTCTGCGGTAGAGCCGCAGCCTGCAATTCAGCCCCCAGCACCGCAAGTCCAGTCTGCGCCGACCGAACGCAGTGCGGCCTTCCAGCCAGAGCCTCGGCCCCCCGCGCAATTCCAATCCCAGCAGCCCCAGCCCGTTGCGCCGGCCCAGTCCGTTGTGCCGGCAAGGCCCGCGCGGGTCATGCAGACGGTTGCAGTCGAACGTGGTCCGCGCCAGCTTCGCGGATGCTCCACGACCATTGATCCCACCCGCCTCAACCCGGGCGATGCGCTGACACGCGGCTGGTGCCTGATGGACATCAACAGGCCTATGGAGGCGGTGAAGGCTTTCGAGACGGCGCTTGCAAGTCCTGTGCGCAAGGAGCGCGAGGATGCCGCCTACGGCCAGAGCCTTGCCTATCTGCGCGCCGGCCTTTCCAACAGTGCTGCAGTCGCGGCCACCAAGGCACCGCAGAACCGCGACCGCGCCTCCGAACTGCAGGTGGCGATCCTTGCCGATCGCGCGCTTGCCGCCTTCGAAGGCGGACGCTATCGCGAAGCGCTCATTTTTCTCGACCAGCGCGCCCAGTTGCAGCAGGAGCGCGTCGATCTCATGGTACTGCGTGGCTACAGCTACATGAATCTGAAGATGTATGGTGACGCCACGCGCGTTTTCGAGGCTGCGGCTGCCACCGGCAATCGCGATGCCACACGTGGCCTTGCGGATGTGAGGAGCATCACCCATCCCGAGGTCAACGACTAAAGCGCGTCGCGACCTCTTAGATTCGTTCGCCACGCTTTAGGTCTTTGTTTGACGCATGTCGTTATCGTAAAACCGCTGCACACTTTTGCGCGACATGCTTTAGGTTGACGCCGCTCCTGCGCTCGGCTAGTCGCGGAAGGCCTGACGGCTTTCCGCTTTGCAAGGAACCCTCCTTTGTCCACTTCCCATCGCGTTCTCGACAAGACCTACGATGCCTTCCTCTTCGATATGGACGGCACCGTGCTGAATTCCATCGCCGTCGTCGAGCGCGTCTGGAGCGAGTGGGGGCTCCGCCATGGTTTCGAGCCTGAGGTTCTTCTGAAGACCATCCATGGTGTTCGTGCATCTGACAGCATTCGCCAGCTCGGCCTTCCCGGTGTCGATCCGATTGCTGAGGCAAAGTTGCTTCTGAAAGAGGAGATGGAGGATTTCGAGGGCATCGTCGAGATTCCGGGTTCCATCCGCTTCCTGAATGCACTGCCCGCGGATCGCTGGGGGATCGTCACTTCGGCGCCGATCGAACTCGCCGTCCGCCGCATGGCGGCGGCAGGCATTCCCATGCCGAAAATGATCGTCAGCGGCGAGGAAGTCTCGTCAGGCAAGCCGAGCCCGGAATGCTATCTGCTCGGCGCGAGCCGCCTTGGCGTCGATCCCACCCGCTGCCTGGTATTCGAGGATGCGGTTGCAGGCATTCTCGCCGGCGAGGGTGCCGGAGCCGATGTCACTGTCATCACCGAAACCCATGCGACGCCATTCGAGACACCGCATTTCACCATCGCCAACTATGCCGCATGGCAACCGCATGTGGCGGCGGATGGTAAGCTCGCGCTCTCAGCCGCTTAAAGCGTGTCGCGCAAAAGTGTGCAGCGGTTTTGCGATAACGACATGCGAAAACAAGAACCTAAAGCGCGACAAGCAAATCTGAAAGATCGCGACGTGCTTTAGTCTGGCAGCCTGAATAGTCTTGAACGGAGAGGGCTTCAGAATTTATAGCCCACGCCGATCATCACGACATGCTGGTCGATGTCCCCGTCGAGCCCGAGAAGATCGGCGCTGCCGTAATCATTGTAGCGATATTCCAGCCGGCCGAAGAAGTTATTGGTGAAGGCGTAGTCGACGCCCGCGCCGATCGTCCAGCCTGATAGCGTATCCCTGTCGTTGCCGGCGGGGCCGTCGATATGGGCCTGCGCACCCGTCCAGCCTGCCGCGCCATAGATCAGAGCGCGATCGATCGCATAGCCGAGCCGGGCTCGGACGGAGCCGGCAGTTTCGAGGCCGACTTCAAACGGGCCGACATCGGCCTTGTCCCAGTTATAGGAAACGTCACCTTCGATACCGAAGACAAAATTGTTGTCGAGCTGCCAGTTATAGCCGACGAAGCCAGTGATCAGGCCACCATTCATGTCTTCGGAAAAGACGTCGAAATCGCCATTGGCCCAGGTTGGCCCGCCACCGACACCGACGTAGAAGCCCGTCCATGTGAAGACTGGCGCGATCTCGGCTGCCGGTGCGGCCGGCACCTCTTCGATGGCATCAGCCGCCATGGCCGAGCCGGCAACGAGGCCGGTGACGAGGAAGCTGGCGACTGCGGCCGATACGAGATGACGTTTCATGATTTCCCCCTGCCGGCAAGAGCCGGCCGAAAACTCGTTGAGATCCGACTGCCTCGGACTGAAACCGCATCGGCGCATGGCACATCGCGGCTGCGGGCAAGCGACCCGCAAAATCATGGTTTCCAACGCGGTTTTTGGGTAAAGGTTCCGGGAGGGGGTTACGGCCCGACTGGATGGTCAATCGGCAGAGCAGAAGCCGGCAAGGCTTAGAGCTTGATGCGATTGCCCTTGTTGTCGAGCATCTGCAGTACGTTGCCGTCCGTCTTGATTGAAATGCAGTCAGTCTGCTTGTTGGGGAAAAGAACGCAGATCTGACCGTCTGAAATTTTATAGCCGTTCTTATTGCCTGGACGGTATTCATAGCCGTTCGAGGCCTTCCGCAAGTCGCTGGCGCCTTTCAGCATCTGACGGATTTCGTTTTCCTTGGCGTTCCGGAATTTGACGTTTTCTGCCAATGCGATATGCGAGGAGGCCAGCGTCACGATCACGCCGATGAGAAGTGAGCGGCTTGGCAGCATGTGGTAAACTCCAGGCAATGGTCTGCGGGAAATTGAAGAGAGTGAAATGATCAGGATCGTTCTTGCCTTAGCTTTAGCAATGGTTGCCGGTAATGCAATGGCTGTCGATCCGAGAAATCCGCGTGTCGACCGGCAAACCTACCAGGATTGCCGCCGCTTTCCCGAGCGTTGCGCCGGTGACGACCGCAACCGCAATCGTCGCGATTATTACCGCGACAACACCCGCCAGGGCTCGGGCCGGTACATCTACCGCGGCGAGCGCCGCATATGGACGGATGAATCGCGCTGAGGCCGCGCCGCGCGCCCTCACTCTTGCGAGATGCGGAAAGACTGAGATTTCAAGGGATTAAATGGTCGGGGCGACTGGACTCGAACCAGCGACCCCTTGACCCCCAGTCAAGTGCGCTACCGGGCTGCGCTACGCCCCGACCTGCCGAAACGGCTTGCTTCTGTTAGACTTTTCGGTTTTTGGACGCAAGGGAAAAATGCCGCCGTGATCATAAAATGGAACTTGTCCTGGGGAATGTCTTCTGAGGAGCTTGTGTCCCGCCTCGCTGGCGCCATCCAGAGGCCTCACAACTCGCGCTGACTGTTAAAAAAGTCCGTGTAAAGCGGCAAGAATCCTGCATACGACGGCGCAGCATGGAAATCCTCCCGCCCATAAGCAATGCGGCGCCAAGCTGCGTCGACTTTTGCCGGAATAATATGAGGTTTAGGTTGTAGTTTTTGATATACTAAATTTTCGGTAAACTATTTCTTAAATATTTCTGTCAAGTATCCCCGCGTAGAGGAGGGATTTATTTCATATTCGGACGAAATCTACCTGTGATTGAAGCTGATATGCGCGATCGTCCCAATTTTGGATTATTTGAAATTGAAATTTATTCGCAACTTTGTTGCTGAGGGTGTAATGAAGAGAAATCGTAGAAAAGCGTAGTTTCGGGCTTATGACGATCGACAACAAGACACAGGATTGCCGGCAGAGCCTTGCCGCTGCATTCAAGGCTCTCGCTGACGAAGCCGTGAAAGCCGGCTGGCCGGAAGGGGATGTTGCCCTTGCGCTCGCGGAGCTTGCCGAAGAGCATGTCGCCGAGGTTGGCGCCAAGGTGATTGTCGAAGGCTTCCATCAATCGCAGCTTTATGCGGCGAGCGGCCGGCTGAAATTCTGAGCTGAATTCTGACCGGCCTATCAATCCTCATAGCAGCAGCCCAGCTGTCCTGGCAGCCATCGCGAAAGACACCTGTGCCGCGCGCGGGCTTCTCAGCCCATCCATTGCATCGAGGCAGTGCTGGAGTGCTATGCGATATTCGCGGCCGCGCTTGGCCGGCCAGCGCTTGAGATATTCGACAGCTTCCCAGGCAGTTGAAACGATGAAGCTGCTGCTTGGAGATTTGACCCTCACGGGCGAGGGGAAGCGTTTTTCGCTCACGGCTCTCTCATTTCATATGAATTCCAAACGGCCCTGTAACGCGCGAGACAAGAGATTGTTCCCGACGATTTTGATTTGCGCAGTTGCTAAAGTTTTGGGCCACGCGCATAATAAGAACATGGCTGGCAGGGAGGGCGTCGGCTGCGCAGAATGATGCGTTATTGCCCTCTGAGGGAAATGCGGCGCGATGTTGAAATCGTCAGTTCATCCCCAGGATCTACCGCTCTTTTCGGAAGATATCGACCTGCTGTCGCAGGTTCTGAGTCAGATTTGCGATGACAGCGGCATCGCCCCCCGCACGCCGGAGGCCGACAGGATCGGCGCGGCCATCATTCAGCTTTACAAGCAAGGCGTGAAGGACAGCGGCAAGCTGACAATTCTCGCCAAGACCTATCTCTAAAGCTCCCCGATCCAGAATGCTTTGCGCTGAGCAGAAAGGGCTCTAAGCTCAGTTCTGCTCGATCGAGACACCGTTCTTGCCGATACTCATCTCGATGCCCTCAGGCTTGCTCTCCTCATGGAAGATGTAGGCGCCGAGGCCGACGACCACGACGACGAGCGCGCCGATGACAAGATAAAGACCGCTATTGCAATTCAAGATAGGCTACCCCCAACACATTGACAGGACAGCCGAAACGCCTGAGACGGCGCTTAGTTCCGTCAATCGTCGTTCGCAGCGTTGAGATTTTCCGGCCGGATGCCGTCATCGTTGGAGCTGCGGGCGCGCATGCGTATGCCGGGGCCGCCCTCATCCTGATTGCCGCTGGCGATGAAGATGATACCGTGGGCTTCCAGCGTGTTGCGCACATCGATCGTGGCGCGCGTCTCGCCGGCCCATTCGCCATTTTCCAGCGCCTGGACTGTTTCGACGGAAAGTCCGGCATGAGCTGCGAGTTCCTCGATGCTCATGCCGATCATGGCGCGTGCGCCGCGTATCTGTGTCCCTGTAATCATGCCGGAAATCTAGCGCCTTTGCGGAACTTCTCAAGTGTTTGTGAGCGGGTCGAGCGCTTGTGGCGAACTTCCAGCGCCGCGCAGCCCCACACGATGCCGAACAGCAGGTAAACGTGGCGCCAGTGGTCGATATCGATGACGTTGCCGATCGCCGCATGGCCGAGAACGGAGATCCACGCGACCATAAGGAAAGGCTGCCATGGCCGGTCGAGCAGCATGTTGCGGAAGCCGAGATAGAGCGTCCAGCACAGCATGCCGACATAGCTGATGAAACCCAGCCAGCCGTAGGTGGTCAGCGACTTCAGCCAGATATTGTGCTCGTCTTCTGGAAACATGGTGCCGAAGACCAGCGGCCCGATGCCGAGCGGCCGTTCCATCATCATCTGGAAGCCGATGCGATGGCGGTCGAAGCGGCCGAGATGCTCACCGTCATATTGCTGCACGAGCTGGGCGCGGGCAGAAAAAGCTCGCTGACCTTGGGAACCTGCAGCGCGACCAGCAGCGAGGCCACCATCAGGGTGATCGCGCCTAGCGACAGGATCAGCACCCTGAGCCGGAAGGCGCCGCTGCGCTCCTTCAAGAGCATGATGAAGATCAGCACCACCACGGCAAAGGCGAAGAGACCCCAGGCGGCGCGTGAGAAAGAGAGGAAGATGCCTAGCGCCAGGATGAGCAGTGCTCCCGCCTTGATCGGTGACGTCTTGAGATTTCCGGCGAGAATGCCGTGCACGAGGTAAAGCGCCGGCGGCACGAGGAAGGGGCCGAAAACGTTCGGATCCTGGAAGGCGCCCTTGGCGCGGTCGTAAAGCGTGAAGACTTCCGAGCCGGGAAAGGCGTGGAAATAGCCAAGGATACCGAGCAGGGAGGTGATAACAGCCGCAAAGCTCCAGGCATTGAAGATCAGCGGCAGCCGCTTGTGGCTGTCCTCGATGATCGCGGCATAGAAGATGGAGGTCAGCGCCAGGAATGTCGAGACGGCGATATACATCGGGCCGGTCGCCAGATCCCGCATCTGGGTGAGCGACAGCATGCCGCCAATGTTGAAGGTCAGCAGCAGCGTCAGCAACGGCGCGGTGGTGCGGGATATCTTTAGGCCGAGTATGAACCACAGGCCGATCAGCCCTGCCATCCACAATTCATAAGGCGCGGGCTCGTCGATGACGAAGCCGGAAAGAAAAACCCCGAAAGCGACCGCCGCCGAACCGATGAGGCGGAGCGTCAGCCGTTGCGGCTGGGCCACGCGCACAGGGGAGGCGTCGATCGCGCTCAATAGGCGTTTTCCGTGTTGAGCAGCCGGACCGGCGTCAGGAACAGGATCTTGAGGTCGAACCAGAGCGACCAGTTCTCGATGTAGTAAAGGTCGTAAGCCGTGCGGAACTTGATCTTCTCGTCATTGTCGACTTCGCCACGCCAACCATTGATCTGCGCCCAGCCGGTAACGCCGGGCTTGACGCGGTGGCGGGCAAAATAGCCGTCGACGATATCGGCGAAAGCGCGGTCGTGCGCCTGGGCGAGCACGGCGTGCGGACGCGGGCCTACCAGCGAAAGCTCGCCTTTCAGCACGTTGAAGAGCTGTGGTAGCTCGTCGATCGAGGTCTTGCGGATGAAGCGGCCGACACGGGTGACGCGCGGATCGCCCTTGGTGACGGCGGCCTTCGCCGTCGGATCGCTCATGTTGGTGTACATGGAGCGGAACTTGAAAACATTGATGACTTCATTGTTGAAGCCATGGCGCTTCTGCTTGAAGAAAACAGGTCCTTCCGACGTCGCCTTCACGGCAATCGCAGTCGCCACCATGACGGGCCAGAGCAGGCAGAGCGCGATAATGGTGAAGAAGATATCGAAAGCGCGCTTAGCAACGGAATCCCAGTCGCGGATCGGCTTCTTGAAGATGTCAAGCATCGGCACCGCGCCGACATGCGAATAGGCACGCGGGCGGAAACGCAGGCGATTGGCATGTGCGGCAAGGCGGATGTCGACCGGCAGCACCCAGAGCTTTTTCAAAAGTTCGAAGATGCGCGCTTCGGCAGAGAGCGGCAGTGCGATGATCAGCATGTCGATGCGCGTCATCCGCACAAATTCCACGAGTTCGCTCACCGTGCCGAGCTTCGGATAGCCGGCGACCATGATCGGCGATCGCTTCTCACCGCGGTCATCGAAGATGCCGCAGATGCGGATGTCGTTATCCGCCTGCTGCTCCAGCATACGGATCAGTTCCTTGGCCGGCTCGCCGCCGCCGACGATGACGGCGCGGCGTTCCATGATGCCGTTGCGCGCCCAGTTGCGCACGCCTTGTGCCACGAGGAAGCGCTCGATGACCAGAAAGAGCGCGCCTGCAATAAACCAGATGGCATAGGATTCCGCGGTTGTAGCGCTGAGACCGCGCAGAAGCGAGAAAGCGCCTGTTGTTAGCACGAAGACGATGGCGAATGCTGCGAAGGCATGCGGCAGATACCGGACGCGAGCTCTGAGAGCCGGAATGGAATAGGTATCAGCAAGCTGAAGCGCTACGACGGTCAATGCCGAAACGATTGCCGCCATGACGACCCGCATCAGCATGCTGTCGCTGCCGTCGCCAGGCGCGAAATAGAAGGCGGCAAGGCCGATGACGAACTGTGTCAGGAATTCCAGCAGCCGCAACTGGCCGATGATGATCGTCGGCGAATAGGTTCCGTCTCGGAACTGTTCGGCGATCTGACGTGCATAGGGATTGATACCAGGCGTCTCGCCGGCAGCATGCTTGGAGGCGTCGTTGCGCGTCTCCGTATCGAAGACCTGCTTGCGCAGGGCTTCGACATCGAACTGTCCGCTCTTTTCCAGCTTGTTCATGGGGCTTCATCGCTCGTTGATGTGAGCGGGATAACAGAAAGCCCCTAAGAAACATTTACGAGGCGGCCGGGATCGCCTGTGCCGCTGCGGGATTGACGAGTTCACCGTAGAGTTTCAGCACTTCGCGCGCCATGACCGACGCGGAAAAGACCGATTTGACCGTGTCGGGCGAGGGCATGACTTTGTCGTGCCAGCCGGGTACCGTCAGTGCTTCCGCCATCACCCGCGCCAGATCGTCGGAATCTCCCGGTGCCACCAGTGCGGGACTATCGGCACCGAGCACCTCGGGAATACCGCCGACGCGCGACGCGATGACGGTCTTGCCGGCGCCGAGGCCCTCCAGAACGATATAGGGCATGGCTTCGGCGCGGGAGGGAACGACGAGGTTCTGCGCCATGGAGAAGGCATCCTTCACGCGCATGGCCGGCAGCATGCCGATGCGCTTGCCGAGGCCGCGCTCCACCATCATCTCGCGATAACGGTCGCGTTCCGGCCCGTCGCCGATCATCAGCGCCGAAAGCGGTCGGCCGAGCAGGCGCTCGGTCTTGGCGAAGGCATCGATGAAGAGATCCGGGCCTTTGAGGTCGCGCAGCATGCCGACATAAATGAAGTGCACGGCATCGGAGCGTGTCGGGATGTCTGAAAAGTCCCGCGCGCCGATGCCGTTATAGATCAGACGGTTGGTGACCCGCGGCCGCCCCACCTTGGTCGCATAGGTCTGGCGTTCATATTCGCAGATGAAGACGAGCGCATCGGTGAAATATTCCTGCAGTCGCTCCATGCGCAGCACGAACTGGCCGAGCATGGAGGCGCGGGAATAATGCAGGCTTCCGCCATGCGCGGTATAGAGGCGGGCTACGCGATACCTGTTGACCCGCAGGGCTGAGCCGGCAAGCCGCGCAAGCACGCCGCCCTTGGCGCCGTGCCCGTGCAGCACATCCGGCCGCAAACTCCTGATTTCCTTGAATGTGTTCCAGAGTACCATGGCATCAGCCGGGCTGATGGAGCGCCGGATCGGAATACGCGTCAGGCCGAGCGAAAGATAAGGACGGATATCGTCGAAGAGACGGTCCTCATATTCGCCGCCGGTCGAGCTGTCGCAGATGATGCCGATTTCGTGGCCCGCCCGGCTGTGTTCCTCCACCAGATCGCGGACATGGCGGAAAATTCCGCCGACCGGCGATCGGAAGCAGTGAAGAATGCGGAGGGGCCTCTGTTCTTCCATCAGCTAGAAGAGCCGTTCACGAACATAGATCGTGTCACCGGCGATGATCGGGCCGGAAATATTGACGCGGCCCGTCAGCACCTGTCCGTTGATCTTGCGCGTGACGTCGACCATGCTCTGGTTGGCGCGGCTGGTGAAGCCGCCGGCAACTGCGATGGCGTTCTGCACGGTCATGCCGGGAACATAGGCATATTGGCCGGGCTGGCCGACTTCGCCCATGATGTAGACGGAGCGATAGCGGTCGACATCGATCGTGACATCAGGATCGCGAAGATATCCCTGCTGCAGCTTCTGCGCGATCTGGCCGGAAAGCTGCTGCAGGGTGCGGCCGCGGGCAGGGACCTGGCCGATAAGGGGGAACGCGATATAACCGGCCTGATCCACCGTATAGGTATTGGTCAGCGTAGCCTGATCGAAGACGGTGATGCGCAGGCGGTCGCCGCTGTCGAGCGAATAGGGCTGGATCGTCGCCTGGTTGAAGGCCTTCGGCGCCGGCCGATAGGTCGTGCAGCCCGCCAGTGCCGCCATCATGGCGACAAGGCTCATAGCCATCAAGGTCTTGGGCTGGACGAAGGGCATCCGCTTGCTCACAGGAAGATAAATCGGTCGAGCCGTTATCGATCTATTAGGGTTAATGCCCGGTAAAAAATCCGCCGATTTCCGCAATTCCTTTATCAGGAGCGTCTTGTTTGCGAGGGAACTGCCATTAACCGTTGAGTTACCATGGTCGTTTACGCTTGCGGCAGTTCGTATTGGAGTAGTGAGTATGTCCCGCGTAGCGAGTGATCAGGATGTGGACATCGACCTCGGCCAGCTTGCGCGCGCGGTCTGGGCCCGTCGTCTAAGAATATTGACGATCACCGCATTGGGTGCGGCTGTCGCTTTTGCTGGCGCCAAGATAGTTTCGCCGCAATATCGCAGCGAGACTCGTCTCCTTATCGAGCCGCGCGCTCCTGCATTCGCCAATACACAGACGAACGACGCCAGTGCCGGGCCGCTGCTCGACGAGTTGAATATCGCGAGCCAGGTGCAGATCCTGCAGTCGGCGGACCTTATCAAGCAGGTCATCAACAATCTGAAGCTCTATAATCTGCCGGAATTCGATGCGGCTGCGAACGGCTCTGCGCTCACCGATATCCTCGTGGCGCTGCACCTAAAGAAAAACCCGCTGGAAAATCCGCCGGAAGAGCGTGTTATCGACGCCTTCACTCAGCGCCTGCAAGTCTATCAGGTGCCGGGCTCGCGCGTCATCGGCATCACCTTCACCTCCAAGGATCCAAAACTCGCCGCCAGCATTCCGAATGCCATGGCGCAGGTCTACCTGGCTATCCAGAGTGGCGCCAAGCTCGACTCCAACACCGAAGCCACGCGCTGGCTCGAGCCGGAGATCGACAGCATGCGCCAGAAGGTGAGCGAGGCCGAGAAGAAGGTCGCCGATTACCGCACCACCCATGGCCTGCTGCAGACCAACGGCACCACGACCTTTACCGCGCAGCAGCTCAACGATATTTCCGTCGAGCTGACCCGCGTGCGCACCGACAAGGCGAATGCCGAGGCGAGGGCGCAGGCCGTGCGCAACGCGCTCTCTTCGGGCGAAGCCTCAGACACGCTAAGTGATATTATGTCGTCGCAGGCGATCCAGCGGCTGAAGGCGACGGAATCCGGCCTCCAATCGCAGATCTCCGACCTGCAGACGAGCCTGCTGAACAACCACCCGCGGCTGAAGAGCCTGCGCGCTCAGCTTGCCGATATCCGCGTGCAAATCCGCCAGGAAACGCAGAAGATTCTCGCTAGCATCGAGAACGAGACGAAGGTTGCCGATCTGCGCGAACAGGAATTGGAACAGCAGTCCGATACGCTGCAGGCCAACAGCGCCAGGGCGGGCGAGGACGGAGTGGGTCTCAACGCACTGGAGCGAGAGGCGAATGCCCAGCGCCAGCTTCTCGAAACCTACCTCGTGCGTTACCGCGAGGCCGCTTCCCGCGCCGACCGGAATTCCAGTCCGGCGGACGCCCGCATTGTTTCGAAGGCGATCGAGCAGGTCGATCCCTATTTCCCGAAGGTCGTGCCGATCGTCGTCGTTGCCGCAGTCGCAACACTCATCATGAGCGCGATCATCATCATGCTCTCCGAACTCTTCAGCGGCCGTGCGCTGCGTCCGGTGGAAGCCCCCGATGTCGAGGAAGAAGGGCAGGGCGACGCAACACCCGTTCCCGCCTCGAAGATCACCAAACCGAGCATGCTGACGGCTGCCATTGATGAGGATGAGCATGACGATGAGGAGCCGGAAGCCGAGCCGGTAGCGGAAGCGCCTGCCGACGACAACGAATTCTCCGTTTCGTCCGTCGCGCGCTATCTCACCGACTGCCGCGCTCCGCTTGCCGTCTCCATATCTCCGACCGGCGATAATGGTTCGGCCGCGACCGTTGCCCTGGCACGCGTGCTCGCCGATACCGGACGCCGCGTAATCGTAATCGACATGACCGGCTCCGGCTATCCGAGCGAACTGATGGCCGAGAACCCCGAAGCATTGGGCGTTACCGATCTTCTCTGCGGGGAGGCTGCCTTCGGCGAGACGATCCATGGCGACCGGATGTCCGATGCGCATCTGATCCCGCAGGGTGTGAGCGATGTGCGCCGTGCCATGCGGGGCGTCGACAGGCTTTCGCTGCTGCTCGATGCGCTGACTTCGGCCTATGATATCGTCATTGTCGAATGCGGCGCGGCCGATGTCGCCGGTGTTTCGCGGCTGACGCGCAGCAAGGAAATCGAGATCATCCTGTCGCTGCCCGAGATCGATGAGGCTACTTTCGTCGGCATGATGCAGGATTTCCAGAGCGCCGGCTACGAGCGCGTCGTCCTTATGTCGGGCGGCGAAGAGGCTGCCATGCGCAGCCCCGCGCGTCACGCCGCCTGATCGTTAAATCTCTGTTTTACGCATGTTGCGCAAAACGCTGCACACTTTTGCGCGACATGCTTACCCGACCTTGGCCCGGATGTTTTGGGCGAATTTATAGAGACCAGGGCGGGCCTTGATGAAGGCCTTGCCACGGGTGATCGCCCGGTGCGCCGTGCCGGCTGCGATGCCGATACCGGAGATTGGCAGAACCACATCGTAATGGTCGGTTTCGACCGGTGCCCAAGAGCGCTTGTAGCTCTGGTCGCCGAGACCGAAATCGAAGAGTGCTACTCCCTTGCCGTGCAGACCTGATATCATCTGCCAGAAGAGAAATTCGCCGGGGCTTGCATCCGCAACCAGATCCTCGTCGATCGCGCCGAACTGGCAGATGACGTGGTCGCCCTTGCGGGAAATCCCCGACAGCGCGGCGATGCGTCCCTCATAGTCGCCCTTCAGGCGCAGGGCGCGCATCTGAAGGCCGAAATTGTCGCCATTCCGCTTGTCGATCAGGCCGTGCAGGAAGGCCTTGGTTTCCGCATCCGCAAAGACATCGGGCAGGCCGAGCGAGGCGAAGCGGGCGCTTTTCAGACGGAAGAACATGTCGAGCAGTTCGTGTTGCTCCGAGGATGCTTCAGGCGCGATATAGTCGAAGCCGCCAACCGCCTCCAGCCGCCGGCTCTGCGCGCGGAATTTCTTGCGCCTGCTCTTGGCGTTCAACTGCTGCAGCGTCTTCTCGAACGTATCGAAGAGCGGAAGCTGATAGGCGTGGTTCTGGTTCTGCACCATGGGCAGGCCCGAGAGCATGTTGCGACGGCTGCGCCATTCCAGTGGAATATTTTGCAGAAGAAGCAGATCGGCCTTGCCGGCGAGTGCTGCACGAAGGCGGGCAGCAAGATGATGGCTGTCTACCGTATCGCTGTCTGCGGCAAAGTCCTGTGAGAACAGGCCGGTATTGATGTTGCTGTGGTCGGCGCCGATGAATTTGGCGATCCGCATGCCGCGTGAAGCGACGATTTCCACCGGCAGGATGAAGGCGGTGCGGTTGCCGCTGCTGCCACGCAGGATGGCGAGCGGACGGCGGAAAGCCGCCACCCAGGCGGCGCACCAATCATAGCTTTGGTGCAGCGAGGAAAGATTGTCGCACTCCAGCGCGCGCCATTCCTCTTCCAGGGGCTCCATCCTGTCGAAAAGCTGGATATCGAGTTCGGCCATGGCAAGTTTCACGCTGAGTTGCCGCAGCCGGGAAATGCCGGCTTCAGCTTGCGCCACAGCGTCGAACTTTTGTTCAAGAACATCGAGCCTCTGCGTCTGCACGTATCTTTCTCCGATCGAGAGATTGCTGCAGAGGAAGGTAAGGCAGCCAGACGTATATTTGGTTTAACCGCCGCCCCTCAGTGAGGATTTCCACAAATCAGGGTTATTCCGTCGTTAATCGGCCCCTACCGCTGTCTCGGACCGGCCATCCACTTGATGATGACCATCGCCGGCAGCACCCAGAGCAGGCCGGTGAGCGCGAAGTAAAGGAGATGCCCCCACCAGGGCGCATTGCCGAGCGTCGCGACCGCGATCGTATTCGCCACAATCGCATAGAAAAGCACGAGGATGATGATCAGGATCGTGCCGATGAATTTGCGAAGGCGGACGGGCATCGTATAACTTTCGAACGGATGGGACTGAGCCGGCGCGACGGCATGCCGCAAAGGTTCGGGGCTTGTTTTGCATCAGCCGCTGGGGCAAATCAACTGCCGGATAGAAGGAGACATCATGGCCGTCGCGAACCTGAGCCCAGAGCAGGCGATCCGCACTGAAGTGCGCAGGCAGGACAACAACCGCCGCGCCGTGCGCATCTGGCTGGGTTTCGTGCTTTTGGCGCTCTTCTGTCTCGTGCTCGTAGGGGGTGCCACGCGGCTCACCAATTCCGGTCTTTCCATCACCGAATGGAAGCCGATTCACGGCGTCATCCCGCCGCTGAATGCCGCCGAGTGGGAAGAGGAATTCAAGCTCTACCAGCGCATTCCCGAGTTCCAGCAACTGAACAGTGACATGACGGTCTATCAGTTCAAGAGCATCTTCTGGTGGGAGTGGGCGCACCGGCTGATCGCACGCGGCATCGGCGTGATCTTCGCGCTGCCGCTGGTCTTTTTCTGGGTGACGGGCAGGATCGAGAAGCGCCTGCGCTGGCCGCTTGCCGGCATCCTGACGCTGGGTGGCCTGCAGGGTTTTATCGGCTGGTGGATGGTCTCCTCCGGCCTGTCTGTGCGCACGGATGTCAGCCAGTACCGGCTTGCCACCCATCTCGTCATGGCCTGCCTGATCTTCGCCTCCTGCATGTGGATCATGCGCGGGCTTTCGCCGCATTCCGATGATGCTGCCCCGACGAAGAATTCCCACCGCTGGGCGGCGGCGATCGCCATCTTCTCGCTCTTCCAGATCTATCTCGGCGCACTGGTCGCCGGCCTCGATGCCGGCTTTACCTACAATACCTGGCCGCTGATGGATGGTGCCGTCGTCCCCGGCGATCTCTTCATCCAGCAGCCCTTCTGGATCAACCTCTTTGAGAACCCGAAGACGGTGCAGTTCATCCACCGCTTCGGCGCCTACACGCTGTTCGCCCTGGCCCTCATCAACATGGTGATCACGCTGCGCGCGGCTGCCTCGACCACCCATGCACGCCGCGCCGTGGTGCTCTTCGTGCTCGTCACGATCCAGGCGGCAATCGGCATCACCACGCTGCTGCTCGAGGTGCCGTTGCATTGGGGCCTGTTGCATCAGGCAGGTGCCTTGGTCGTATTCGGTTTTGCCGTCGCCAACTGGCGCGGCTATTACGGCGAATATCCCCACGCAACTGTTATCGCCGAGCGCGACTGAGCAGGCATAGAGACGTCCTTATCCCCTGGCTCGCGGAAGAGTGAATGGGATCAATGCGATGCTCCTCGCATGGATTTGCCGTGACATGCTAGATTGTCGGCTTGGCGCATGGGCGATCCTATGAAGGGGGATGTTCCGATGAACAGATTTCGCACATTCGTAATGGCAGGCGCTCTGATCACGCTTTCCGCGATTGCCTCGGGCTGTACATCGACGGGGGGATACGACTATGGCGAGGATACATCCCTGAACCCGGCCTGCGCCGGCGGTTTCCGTCCCAGCGATAATCGGCCCTGCTCTTATTGAGCCGACGGGCTTACCAGGTTCCCATAAAGGCCGAGGCTGCCAGCAATAGCCCGGTCAGGATATTTGCCAGGAACAGACGGTAATTCACTTCCGGCCGTGCAAGGTCGATCCGCCAGGTCTGCCAGATAAGGTGCGCGGCGATGACGAGCATTCCAAACGCATAGGGCAGGGACATGCCCGACAGCCAGCCTCCGAGCGACCATGCGGCGACCGTCAAAGCGTAGAACAGGCCAATCATGAGCTTGCCATGCCGGCCGAACAGGATCGCAGTTGATTTCAGGCCGAGGCTTCTGTCGTCTTTCACATCGACATAGGCATAGACGGTATCGTAGCCGATCTGCCACGCGATGGCTCCAGCCCACATAAGAACGGCTCCGGCCGGAATCTGGCCGGCAATTTCTGCCCAGGCCATGAGCATGCCCCAGTTGAACGCTGCGCCGAGCACCGCCTGCGGCCAATGGGTGAAGCGTTTGCAGAGCGGATAGACGAACACAAGCGGCAGAACGCAGAGGGCGACCAGTCGCGTATAGGGCGTCAGAAACAACAGGAGAGACGCCGCCAAGGCGAGCTCGACGGCCAGAAAGGTCAACGCCTGACTGACGCCGATCTGCCCGCTTGCCAGAGGCCGAAAACGGGTTCGCTCGACATGGCCGTCAAATTTCCGGTCCGCGATATCGTTGATCGTGGAGCCGGCGCTTCGCATCAGCAGGGCGCCGAGCGTGAAGACGGCTAGCTGCCGGATATCGGGCAGGCCATGAGCGGCCTGAAACAGCGCCGCCCAGCATGGAAACAGCGTCAGCCATATTCCGACTGGACGATCGAGCCGCGCGAGCCTTGTGTAAGGTCGCCATGCGCCCGGCAACAGCCGGTCCACCCAGTCACCCTGATGAATATCGCTCAAGTCAGGGCGGTTTAATGTGTTCATGGCGTGATCCGGATATTTTCGAAAATTCTCAATGAAAGCAGTTATTTCGTGCCTTGGATTGGCTGTCGCAGAATAGAGGCTTTCGGTGGCATTGCAATGATCGTCCCGTCTCAGGCAAACCCATTTAGCCTGCGTGAGAGAGGATATTCAGCAGCTTGCCGGTGGGGTCGCGAATATAGAAACGCCGTACGCCCCAGGGCTCGTCGGCCGGCCCGTAGACGATCCGATGCCCACCCGTCACAGCGCGCTGATGGACCTCGTCCACATCATCGACCTCGATCGAAATGTCGGGCACTGCGGTTCCCGATCCACCCTCCGTTGCAATACCGATCTGGGTGATTGCGCGCCTGTCGGATGCAAGGGTGACGATCCAGCCATGATCCATAACGATGTCGAGATCGAACAGCCCGGAATAGAAATTGCGCACGTCTTCGATGGAAGCGGCGGCGATATTCGGAACGATGCGCAGCACTGTCATGGTGTTCCTCCCTAGAGCGCCGTGCGTCCATTCGGACGCACTAAGGACGCTCTAACTCTTGGAATCTACGCATCAGGCTTTCCGAAAATCGTTCCGATTTTCGGGCCGATGCTGTAGGCGTGAAGAGAAATAGCACTTGGTCGATCTGCGGAACAGTTCAGGCCCTGTCTGCCGAACTGTTCCGCATCTCATAATCCCAGGACCTCAGATGCTCGCCTGCAGCCCATAGAGATTGGCATAAATGCCGCCGCTCTCCATCAGCCTGTCATGATTGCCTTCTTCGACGATACCGTCGCCGGTGAGCACCAGAATGCGGTCGGCGTGGCGGATCGTCGAAAGGCGATGGGCGATCACCAACGTCGTGCGTCCCTTGGCGAGCGTCAGGAAGGCCTTCTGCACGGCCCGCTCGCTTTCATTGTCGAGCGCGCTCGTCGCCTCATCGAAAATGAGGATGGCAGGGTTCTTGAGGAAGGCGCGAGCGATCGTCAGCCGCTGGCGCTGCCCGCCAGACAGCTTCACGCCGCGCTGGCCGATATCGGTCTGATAGCCCTGCGGCAACGCCATGATGAACTCATGCGCATGGGCAGCACGGGCTGCGGCCTCCACCTCTTCGTCCGTCGCATCCGGTCGGCCGTAACGCAGGTTTTCCGCCACAGTTCCGGCGAAGAGATAGACATCCTGCTGCACCACGCCGAGGTGCCGGCGCAGCGAGGCGAGCGTCACATCACGGATATCGGTGCCATCGATTTCGATCGAGCCGCCGGTGACATCATAGAAGCGGGGCAGCAGCGCGCAGAGCGTGCTTTTCCCCACGCCGGAGGGGCCGACGAGTGCCACGAATTCGCCGGGGCGGATGGTCAGCGACAGGTTGCTGAGCACGTCCGCTCCGTCCTCATAGCTGAAATCGACATTCGAGAGCCGGATCTCTCCCTTCGGGGTATGCAACGCATGAGCCGAAGGTCGATCCACGACGTCTGGGTCGATCTCCAGTATCTCCATGGCCCGCACGAAGCCCGTATAGCCCTCCTGCCAGAGCCGGGCGAGGTTCGCCATCCGCTTGACCGGATCGACGAGGACGCCGACGCAGAGCAGGAAGGTCAGGAGATCGGCAATGGTGAGTTCCGCCGCAAGGATGCGCAATCCGCCGAGGATGACGACCAGAAGCGTAATGATCTGGGCGAAGGTCTCGGCACCAGCGGAAAACCAGGCTTCGCTGCGGTAGCCATCGGCGCGACTTTCGAGGAAGCGCCTGTTGAGGACAGCAAAGCGTTTCCGCTCCAGATCCTCGTTGGCGAAGGATTGGACGACGCGGATGCCGGCCAGCGCATCCTCGACCTTTTCGTTGACGGCGGCGATTTCCTGCTTGCTCGCCTCGAGGGCACGGTTCATGCGCCTGTTGAAGTGCAGCGCATAAGCCACGGCAAAAGGCGTCAGCAGGAGGATCAGAAATGCAAGTTGCGGGTCGATGAAGAACAGGACTGCCATCGCCCCGCTATATTTGAGAATAGCGATCAGAAGGTCTTCCGGCCCGTGATGGAAAAGTTCTCCCAGCCAGAACGAATCGCCAACGATGCGGCTCATCAATTGGCCGGTGCGGTGCCGGTCGTAGAAGCCGAAGGAGAGCTTCTGGCAGTGGTCGAACAGTTCCTGCCGGATATGCGCCTCGATATGCGCACCCATCATATGGCCGCGATAATCGACGAAGAAGATCGCAACTGTCTCGGCTGCCACGATGGCCAGCATGACGCCGCCCATGCCGAGGATCTGCCAATAGGCCGAAGCCGAATCGGCGAGCCCGATGAGATGGCTCATGACGATGTTGGCGCAGAGCGGCAACGCTACTGCGGCAGCAGCAACGACGACGGCACAGGCAATATCAGCCATGAGCAGCGGAAGATGCGGCCGGAAGTAGGACAGGAACTTGCGCAGGCGCAGCCGGCGCCTGTCGTGGGATTGCGATGCTGTTGAGAAGCTGCGGTTAAGACGCGGCGGGTTTTTCCTCGCGCGTGAAAGCAAACTGGACATGAAGACGGATATCCTGAGTGTTGATCTTGTTCTTCTGGTTGCTCAGGATCGTTTTCATGAGTGCCTCCCATCGGCGTGAAACAGGGGCTGCGCGCCGTTCAAGCAGCACGGCCTTGCTGACAGCGTGCCGCGTTTACCGCAAAACGCAGCGAAAAGCGACAGTCTTTTGCTTTGGCGCATGACGGCAATAGGCTTGGGCGAGGTCTTCGGGCCATTTCCACTTACGGATCCGGCCCGCTGATTTCCTCCTGCAAGCGCTCGAAAGCTGTTGGAAATAGCGTGGCGGGCGGACTGTAGGGATTGGAGAAGGCGTAGATGAAGAAGAGGATGATGCCGGTAAAAACACCGAAGATCGATAATAGCAGCAGGTTGCGGCCATCAGGCGGATAAGGGTAGTAACCGATGGCGGTAAAGATCACCCCCGAAACCGCCGCAAACCAGAAGATCAGGCTGATGGAATCGGTACCGCTGTTTTCCCGCCGGTCTCGGGATTCCGAGATCGTATGGATTTCATCGAGCATGTGGCCGCGCAGGCTCTGCTGTTTGGCACTGACGGGAGCCAGTTCGAGAATTTTCAGATAGGCGTTGTTCCATTGATCCCAGGCCGCCGAAGAGAGTTCGCCGGTTCGCCCGAGTTCGTTCCATTCCTGCTCGATGACGATGCGCACATAATCTTTCAGGGCTTTCTGGATTGGCGCCTGCGCCTCCGGGCCATAGCGCTCGGCATCATAGAAGACATCGCCGACCGCATTGCTTTCCACCGCGCTTTCCGTTCGCAGCGCCTGGTATTCGATCATTTCCTGCGCAAAAACGAGGGCGAGGATGAGGGCATGCAGGCTGGCGATGCGGGTGATGACTGAACTTGCCAGCTCCCTGTCGCGCCCGCCCGGGTCACCGCCCATGACCAGATGCATGAAATAATAGGCCGCAAGCACCGTTGCGGTCGTGCCTCCAATGATGGCGATGCCGATCAGAACCGACGCCATTTAGCTCCCCTCACATGGGGGAGTGTAAGGCTTTCATAGCAGGCGGGCAATCGTATCGGGGACTAACGAAGCAGACTGTCGAAGACAGGCATGCCACCGACCGCCGAGGCCGCGATCAGGATGTAGCAGGTCATGCGGAAGGTGCTCTCCTTGGCGAACCCGAAGAGCTTTGAGCCGCCCCAGAGGCCGACGGCATAGGCGGGCAGCGTGACGATGGTGAGCGCAAAGACCGTGGAGACGAACAGTCCGCCGAAATAATAGCTGACGAAGCTCAAGACCGTGGAGATCGAAAAATACAGAATGACGTTCGAGCGCACACGCGTGAAATTGCTCTTGCCGCCGAGCCAGTAGGCTACAACAGGCGGCCCACCGAGCTGTGCCGCGCCGCTGAAGAGACCGGCGATGAGGCCGATCGCCGCGCTGAGCGGAGCGACCGGCGTGCCATGATAGCGCCAGCCGGAGACAAGCAGCGCCAGCAGGCAGATGGCGATCGCCGAGATGATCCAGCGCAACAAAAGCGGGTCCATGAGCGCCAAAACCGCTGTCCCGGCCGGAACGCCGAGCGCCGCACCTGCTGCCATCGTGAAGACCTCGCGCCGGTCCGCCCCGCGCCATGCGGCCGGGAGCATGCCGAGCGTCGCAAGCCCGTCGATGACGAGCAGTACAGGGGAGGTGAGCTTCGGCCCGATGACGGCACCGGCAAGCGGAATGAAAATGAGTGCTGCACCGAAACCGGAAAAGCCGCGAGCGAGGCCGGCGACGAAAGCAAATATGATCAGTGAGGAGATGCCGTGATCGGGCAGCGCGGCATCAAACCAGGCGCGCAGGCCGGCCATCAGCGCTTCCAGCGTCATCGATCGGGGCTCCGTATTTCGGGAAGAGACAGGGCGGAAGGCCCTGTCCTAAAGCAGACGTCTGATAACAGGCAATTGCTGGGCACTATACGCCAAGCATCAGGTCCATGTTCTGCACGGCGGCGCCGGAAGCGCCCTTGCCGAGATTGTCGTAGACGGCGACGAGCAGCGCCTGCGCGATATCGTCATTGGCAAAGACGTGCAGGCGCATGCGGTTGGTGTTGTTGTAGATTTCCGGGTTGAGTTCCGGCGTGCGCTCCGATACCTCCAAGGGAGCGACCTCGACGAAACCCTTGATGCCGGCATAATAGTCGGCGATCGCGGCATGCAGGTCAGCACCCTTCGGCACCTTGGGCAGATGCGAGAGCTGCAGCGGCACGGTCACGACCATGCCCTGCGCGAAATTGCCGACGACTGGTTGGAAGAAGGGCACGCGTCCAAGCTTGGCGTAGCGCTGCAGCTCTGGCAGGTGCTTGTGCTTGAAGCTCAGCCCATAGGGCATGTATTCAGGCGCATCCTCGCCCTTGGCGACATAATCCTCGATCATCGTGCGGCCGCCGCCGGTGTAACCGGAAATGCCGTTGACCGTGACCGGGAAATCGGCCGGTACGAGGCCGGCTTCGATCAGCGGGCGCAGCGTGGCGATCGGGCCTTGCGGCCAGCAGCCGGGATTGGCGACGCGCTTGGCCGAGGCGATGGCGCCGGCCTGCTCCTTGCTCATTTCCGGAAAGCCATAGGCCCAGCCTTCGGCGACGCGATGCGCCGTGGAAGCGTCGATAACCTTCGTACCGTCGTTCTCGATCAGGCTGACGCTTTCCTTGGCCGCATCGTCAGGCAGGCAGAGTATGGCAATATCGGCCTCGTTGAGCAGTGCAGCACGCACCGCCTTGTCCTTCCGGCTTTCGGTCGGGATAGACAGCAGCTCAAGATCGCGGCGCTCCGCCAGACGCTCGCGGATCTGCAGACCCGTCGTTCCAGCCTCGCCATCGATGAAGATCTTTGCTGCCATGATTATCCTGCACTTTCAGTGAGTTCGGGTTGTTTCCGGAATCAGTTTGCCATGAAGTTGAATCAATTTGATAACAGCAGTCATCCTGCCGTCGCGCGCCGTTCGGCGTGGAGGCCCAGCATATACATTGCGACCGTCGCCCCCGCAATGGCGGTGATGTCGGCATGGTCATAGGGCGGAGAGACTTCGACGACGTCGGCGCCGCGGATGTCGAGTTGCTTCAGTCGCTGCAGCACGGAGAGGATCTTCGCACTGGAAGGACCGCCGGCGACCGGGGTGCCGGTGCCGGGCGCAAAGGCCGGGTCCAGGCAGTCGATATCGAAGGTCAGGTAGGCAGGCGAACCCTTCGTATGCGCGATGATCATCGATGCGATGTCCGTCGCACTCATTTCCTCGACCTGATGGCCGTAGAGAAGATGGATACCGAAATCCTCTGGCGCATGAGTGCGGATGCCGATCTGGATCGAGCGGTCAGGATCGATGAGACCGGCGCGGACCGCACGGGCCACGAAGGAGCCGTGGTCGATGCGGCGCTCGTCGTCCAGCCAGGTGTCCTGATGCGCGTCGAACTGCACGAGCGCCAGCGGGCCGTGGCGATCGACATGCGCCTTCAAGAGCGGCCAGGTGACATAGTGGTCGCCGCCGAGGGTCAGCAGGAAGGCGCCGCTGTCGAGAATGGCGCTCGCCTGCCGCTCGATGGCTGCGGGCGTGTCCTGATGGTTGCCGTAGTCGAGCAGGCAGTCGCCGTAGTCGATGACGGCCATCTCGGCGAAGAGATCGCGCTGGAACGGATATTGCGGATCATTGTCGAAGATTGCGGAAGCCCGGCGGATCGCCTGCGGCCCGAAACGCGTGCCCGGCCGGTTGGACGTCGCGGCATCGAAAGGAATGCCCCAGACGACGGCATCGGTTCCTGTCAGATCCTTGGTGAAGCGGCGGCGCATGAAGGAAAGCGCGCCGGCAAAGGTCGGGTCGGAGGCAGACGATGTCAGGCTCTGTGCTGTGAAGGCATGGTCGATGGTCTTATTCGCCATGGGAGGCTCCTTCCTCTGCGGTAAATTCGTAAGCGCGTTCTACCCGCGCAATGCGAACCTTATATTGCTTGTACCAGCGCTTGCGGCCGAGCTGCTGGGCGGCAAGATGGTTTGCCACCTGTTTCCACGCCTTCAGGCTTTCCTCGTCGGCCCAGTAGGAATTGGTGATGCCGAAGCCATCGGCATCCCGCGCGCTTTCGGCCCCGAGACAGCCCGGCTGCTGCAGCGCCAGTTCCGCCATCCGGTCGGCCATCGCGCCGTAACCATTGTCGCCCTCGGTACGAACAGAGGAGAAGGTCACGACGTAATAGGGCGGTTCGGGCGTGGTGGCGAAGGGCGAGGGCTGGGTGGAGGACATGCTCGGATTCCTTGTCTCTATAGGAAGGGGTAGGCGAGCTTCCGACAGATTTCAAGCTAAGGCGGCGGATCTTCTGCGCCGCCCTTTGATCTCAGCCGTGCGCGCGGATATGGCGCAACGCAAGTAGAGTGACGATACCCATCAACGCGCAATAGCCGGCGAGCGGCCATGCCGTATTGCCATCCAATAGCAGCACGAAGAGCGTACCGACGCAGCCGACGATCAGGCTTTCGATGCAGAAATAGAGCGCAACCGCCGTTCCGGCTGTTTGGCCAAAGGCCGCCAGCGCACCGTTCGCTGTGACTGCGGTCGTCAGCACGATGCCGACGGCAATCACCCACATCGGCAGGACGAAGCTGGCGAATGAGGGAGCAAGCAACACGTCACCGAGACCGAGGAGCAATGCGCCCACAAGAAGCAGGCCCATGCCGCGGGCAAGGCTGCCGGCCATTCCCCATCGCGCGACGAAGCGGCCGGCGAAGCGTGCGGATAAGATCATCACCGCTGCGGCCGTTGCGAAGGAAAGGCTGAAGGCGAGACCGGAAAAGCCGGCATGATCGATCAGCACACGAGGTGCAGTGGAAAAGAACACGAAGAAGGCTCCCATCGCCGCGCTGAAGCCCATCGTGTAGGTCCAGAAATGCGCATTCGTCAGGATCGCGCGCATGCTGATCGTGACATTGGCCGACGCCGCAGGTCTCGTTTCGTGCCAGCCTCTAAATGCATTGAGGGTTGCCGCAAGCATCAGTCCGCCGAGCAGCAGGAAGATGGCACGCCACCCGGCATGATCGGCAATCAATGCACCGGCGATCGGTCCGAGCGCCGGCACGAAGGAGAGGATCGCGCCAAGCAGGCCGTAGATGACGGCGCCTTCCGGCCTTACGGCATAGACATCGCGAACCGTTGCAAAGGTCGCCACAAGTGCTGCCGACGCGCCGGCCGCCTGCAGCAGACGCAGCGCGACGAACAGTGCGGCCGACGACGTGGCTGCGAGCAGCAGCGAAGAAGCCGCAAACAGCAGCGCGCCGCCAAGCAGCACCGGGCGGCGGCCGATCCGGTCCGACAGAGGGCCGAAGAGCATCTGTCCGGCGCCGAGGATCAGCATGTAGAGGCTGAGCGTCAGTTGAACGACTGTCGCCGATGTGCCGAGTGCTTCAGGCATCGTCGGGACGACGGGGAGATAGATGTCCATGGCAAGCGAGGCCAGGATATCGAAGGGCGCCAGAAGCAGCAGCGCTGCCGGCAGGGAGCAAGTCCAGTTCCTGTTTTGGGAAGGCATAGGTATTCATCCGCTCGAATGAGTTCATCCGTCGGCGATCTGCCTTCTCATCGCAGTCTGGATTGATCGGACAGATGCCGCAACAACTTCAAAAGGTTGCTGCGGCCTATCTGTCTGCGGACGGGGTGGCTCCCATGTCAGGTCCTGTCTTGTCCGATTTGAAACCTGATGCGGCTTTAGCAGCCGGCAGTACCGGCGACAATAGGTGAGTGTGGCGCGTTGACTTCGCAAACCGCTTCCAAGAAGCTGCGGCGACGGAACCAGGAAGGAGCCACGGGCAATGTTCGACCACATTTCAATCGGGGTAAAAAGCCTCGATAGATCGCGCCAGTTTTACGATGCGGCACTGGCGCCGCTCGGCTATGAGCGTCTGTCGAATTTCGACGGAACGATGGGATACGGCGCCGAGAGGCCTGCCTTTTGGGTGAGTGAAGTGGAGCGCCCGGTGCCGGCCGATCGCGGCTCTGGGCTGCATTTCTGCTTCGTCGCCACGAGTGAGGAGGCCGTCAATGCCTTTTATGCCGCAGCACTTGCCAATGGCGGCGAGGACAATGGTGCGCCGGGCATCCGTCCGGACTACAGCCAGTTCTATTATGCCGCCTTCATCATCGATCCTGATGGATATCGGCTTGAGGCTTTCTTCAACAAGCCCGAATAAACGAAAAGGCCGGGCGAAAACCCGGCCTTTCCATGAAAGCATGTCCGAAAGCGATTAACGCTTCGAGAACTGGAACGAACGGCGGGCCTTGGCCTTACCGTACTTCTTACGTTCGACGACGCGGCTGTCGCGGGTCAGGAAGCCACCCTTCTTCAGCACCGAGCGCAGGCCCGGTTCGAAGTAGGTGAGGGCCTTCGAAAGACCGTGGCGAACGGCACCGGCCTGGCCGGAAAGACCGCCGCCGGCAACGGTTGCAACGATGTCGAACTGGCCGTCGCGGGCAGCAGCAACGATCGGCTGGCGCAGGATCATCTGCAGAACCGGACGAGCGAAGTATTCCGCAAATTCCTTGCCGTTGACGATGATCTTGCCGGAGCCCGGCTTGACCCAGACGCGGGCAACAGCGTTCTTGCGCTTGCCAGTCGCGTAGGAACGGCCAAGCGAGTCGACCTTGCGGACGTGAGCCGGAGCAGCAGCAGCTACTTCAGACGACGTGCCGAGATCCTTCAGGGAAGAGAGGTCAGCCACTATCAGGCGCTCCTTACGTTCTTCTTGTTCAGCGAGGCGACGTCGAGGACGGACGGCTGCTGGGCTTCGTGGGGATGGTTCGGGCCGGAGTAGACGCGGAGGTTCTTCATCTGGCGACGGCCGAGCGGGCCGCGGGGAACCATGCGCTCAACAGCCTTCTCGAGGACGCGCTCCGGGAAGCGGCCTTCGATGATCTGACGAGCCGTACGCTCCTTGATGCCGCCGGCATAACCGGTGTGCCAGTAGTAAACCTTGTCGGAATACTTCTTGCCGGTGAAAACGACCTTGTCGGCGTTGATGACGATAACGTTGTCGCCGTCGTCAACGTGAGGCGTGAAAGTTGCCTTGTGCTTGCCGCGCAGACGCATAGCGATAACGGAAGCGAGACGGCCAACGACGAGCCCTTCGGCGTCGATGACGACCCACTTCTTCTCCACCTCTGCAGGCTTCTGGGAGAAGGTTGCCATAATTGTTACTCTCTCTTGGATCCCCATGCCCGAAGGCGAGGGGCGTTTCTTGTTGCTTGGTTGGTCCGCCGTAAGACAGACCAAAAAAGAAAGCAGCCCGCAAAGGCTGCATTTCCGGCGCGGCTTATAGCGACAATCGATTAGCCGGTCAATACAAGCCATTTTGATGATCATAAAAATAAGTAAGTAAAAACAATAGTTTAACAGTGAGGTATGTGCATACCTCATTTTAGGGTGCCTGAAAACAGGAAGTTTCGCCCTTCGAGGCCGTCGCATTGCGGTATTCGGCTCGAAATCGCCCCACCCTTGTGGCACAAAAGCGGGATTTAGACAGCACACAGGAACATGCAATGGCCGAGATCGTATCCTTCCGCAAGGACAACAACAATTCAGGCGAGGGCGCCCTCGTGCTCCGTCAGCTTTCCGGCGGCATATTGCGCCTGACGCTCAACAATCCGCCGGCCAATGTTCTGTCGATATCGACAATGGAAACGCTGATGGGCGAGCTGCAGGGTGCAGCCGAGGACGAGGACGTCCGCATCGTCGTCATCGCTTCGACCGGCAATGTCTTTTCCGCCGGTCATGACCTCAAGGAGCTGACCGCTCATCGCGCCGACGAGGACGAAGGTGTCGCCTTCTTCGAAGAGGCCTTTGCGCTGGCCGCCGATCTGATGCTGGAGATCAATCGCTTGCCAAAGCCGGTCATCGCCGAGATCGACGGACTCGCGACCGCAGCGGGCTGCCAACTCGTCGCGAGCTGCGATCTTGCGATCTGCACGGATACGTCCACCTTCTGCACGCCAGGCGTTAATATCGGGCTTTTCTGCTCGACGCCGGCTGTCGCCGTTTCGCGCGCCGCCCACCGCAAGCAGGCGATGGAGATGTTGCTGACGGGCGAGACGATCGACGCCTCGACTGCAAAGGATTTCGGCCTGGTCAACCGTATCGTGCCCAAGCAGTATCTCACGCAGGTGGTCAACAAATACGCTTCCGTCATCGCCTCGAAGTCGCCGCAGGCGCTGAGGATCGGCAAGGAAGCCTTTTACAAGCAGCTCGAAATGCCCGTCGCGGAAGCCTATGATTATGCCGCAAGCGTGATGGTCGACAGCATGCTGACCGATGATGCGCAAGAGGGCATCGGCGCCTTCCTTGGCAAGCGCACGCCCGAATGGAAGGGCGAGTGATCAGGCAAGTTTCAGGATCAGCCCGCCGAGCGCGATGATGATGCCGGCGAGGTAACGCCAGATGCTGGCTTTTTCCTTCAGCACCAGAACCGAGATGACAAGCGCAAACAGGATGGCGGTTTCCCGCAGCGCTGCCACCGTCGCAACCGGAGCCTTCGTCATCGCCCAGAGCGCCAACCCGTAGGAGGCAATCGAGCCCGCCCCGCCGATCAGCCCGCGCCACCAGTTGCGCCTGACGTGAGTGGCGACAGTCAACAGACCGCGCTGTGAAAGCGCCCAGGCAAAGAGCAGAACCGGCGGCAGAAGCGACATCCACAGCGTGTAGGAAATCGCATTGCCCGAAAGCCGTGCGCCGATGCCGTCCACATAGGTATAGGTGGCGATGACGCAGGCGTTGATGAGCGCCAGTATGATCGCGTGACGGCTGCCGTGGCGGGCTTCGAAGGCGAGCGTCAGGATGCCAACGCAGATCGTCATGGTTCCGGCAAGCGCTCCACCCGTCAGATGCTCTCCCAGGATGAAGCCGCTGGTGGCGACGATGAGCAGGGGCGCGCCGCCACGCATCAGCGGATAGACTAGGCCGATATCGCCGGCCCTGTAGGCGGCGGCGACCAGCTGGAAATAGGCAAATTGCAGGATGGCGGAAGCGCCGATGAAGGGCCAGGCCTGTGGCTGCGGCAGGGGGAGCAACGGTAGGAAAGGTAGCGAGGCGACCGCGCCGCCTGCAGAGATCAGCGCCGCATCAAGCGATTTGTCCTTGCCGGCTTTGATGATGGCATTCCATGTCGCATGTAGAAGAGCACCGAAAAGGACGAGAAGAAGAACATCGAGGGGCAAGGTGGATGGTCCAGGAGCAGTGCAACAAAATTGGGGAAAACATCACAGCTTTCCCGTTTGAACCTGCCTTGAAATAACAACCTGGGTTTGCGTGATTTGCCCCGGAAGGTGTACTCCGCACGGTCGAATTTTCAATAGCATGGATTGATCAGGTGAACAATTGCCCATCGTTGTAGCAATTTCTGCGTGCGCTCGAAATACGTTCAATTACGCTCAGCTCACACAACTATGAGATGTCGCTAATGGACGCATGAACATATCGTGATCAAATTATGTATGAAAGGTGAAATTCATCTGTAGAAAGGGAGTGTCGACAATCCTATGATGCTGAAATATAGACATTATTCTATAACTTTGAAATGATTATAAATTAACAACCGGGGGAGGTGTCGACGATATTTTGTATCCCCAGATTGATCGTCCGATCCTTTCGCAGGTGCGAAAGGATCGATAATATTCACAATTCCGAATAAATGCAGAGTTAGAGACTATAGTGTGGAATGAACAGCATCCCGTCCAGGTTGTCGATATTCTGGCAGTTCAGCACCCGGCACTTGGGGTTGTCCTTGGAAGGAATGCTCGTCCATTCCGCATAATCGGTCGCGTCGCAATAGTAGCTGTTGCGGACATAGCGGTCGTAGAGAGGAAGGCCGCGCGGCGAGGTATAGCGAAAGATGACGGCGCCTTCGTTGTGGATCGCCGCCCGCACGCTCTGGCAGCTCATGGCAAGCGGATTGTAGCGTGAGATCGCAAGCGTCGGCGAGGCAGCTAGCACGAGCGCGAGCGCAAGGATTATTTTTTTCATGGCATAATTTCTCCCTGATATTTCCGGCACCTATATATACGTCGAAACGAGCCGCCCGGTTTCAATGAATCGCGACTGTCAAATCCGCCTCCTGCGGCACCAGACCGGAGACACCAGATATGGATCATGATGCCTACGCCGACGACTATCTTTCCGGCATTCTGAAATCGGTCAAAACCATCGCGCTGACGGGGGCTTCGCCCAATCCGGCCCGGCCGAGTAATGGCGTCATGGGCTATCTCCTGTCGCGCGGATACAAGGTCATTCCCGTCAATCCGGGGCAGGCGGGCAAGCAGATTCAGGGCCAGACCGTTTACGCACGTCTCGCCGACATTCCCGAACCGGTCGACATGGTCGATGTCTTCCGCGCATCCGAATATCTTGATGGGGTGGTGGACGAAGCGCTGGCACTCGAGCCCCGCCCGCAGGTTGTGTGGGCGCAGCTCGGCGTAAGCGACGACGCGGCCGCCGCCAAGGCCGAAGCCGGCGGCATCAAGGTCGTCATGAACCGTTGCCCGGCGATCGAGTATCCGCGTCTTTTTGGTTGACGCGGTCGGGCAGAACGGATTTTCCTCGGAACGCGCCGCGGTTGAAAAAGATCGCGGTTAACTTTCACATTCGAGCGGCTATGATCGCGCCCGTCAACAATTGTACGGGAGGACGACATGGCCAAAAACGATCCGGGATTCAACACGCTGGCAATCCATGCGGGCGCGCAGCCCGATCCGGCGACCGGCGCGCGGATTACACCGATCTACCAGACGACGGCCTTCGTCTTCAACGATTCCGACCATGCCGCAGCCCTTTTCGGCCTGCAGCAGTTCGGCAATATCTATAGCCGCATCATGAACCCCACCCAGGCGGTTCTGGAGGAACGCGTCGCGGCCCTTGAAGGCGGCACGGCGGCGCTCGCCGTCGCCTCCGGCCATGCCGCGCAGATGATCGTCTTCCATACGCTGATGCGTCCCGGCGAGAATTTTGTCGCCGCCCGCCGCCTCTATGGCGGCTCGATCAACCAGTTCGGCCATGCCTTCGAGAATTTCGGCTGGCAGGTGCGCTGGGCCGATTCCGACGACCCGGATGATTTCCAGAGCAAGATCGATGACAAGACGCGGGCGATCTTCATCGAGAGCCTTGCCAATCCCGGCGGCACCTTCGTCGATATCGCCGCGATCGCCGAAATCGCCCATCGCCACGATCTGCCGCTGATCGTCGACAACACCATGGCGACACCCTATCTCATCCGGCCGATCGAACATGGCGCCGATATCGTCGTGCATTCGCTGACCAAGTTCCTCGGCGGGCATGGCAATTCCATGGGCGGCATCATCGTCGATGGCGGCACTTTCGACTGGTCGAAGACCGGCAACTATCCGATGCTCTCCAGCCCACGGCCGGAATATAATGGCGTCGTCCTGCACCAGACCTTCGGTAATTTCGCCTTCGCGATCGCCTGCCGCGTGCTCGGCCTGCGCGACCTCGGCCCGGCCATCTCGCCCTTCAACGCCTTCCTGATCCTGACCGGGATCGAAACGCTGCCGCTGCGCATGCAGCGCCATAGCGACAATGCGATTGATGTCGCCAAATGGCTGAAGGCCCATTCCAAGATCGCCTGGGTGAATTATGCCGGCTTGGAAGATGACCCGAACAACGCCCTGCAGCAGCGCTACTCACCGAAGGGGGCAGGCTCGGTCTTCACCTTCGGCGTCAGGGGCGGCTACGAGGCCGGCAAGGCGCTGGTCGAAGGGCTGGAGCTTTTCTCGCATCTTGCCAATATCGGCGACACGCGCTCCCTGGTGATCCACCCGGCGTCCACTACGCACCGGCAGTTGACGGATGAGCAGAGGATTGCGGCCGGCGCTGGGCCTGATGTCGTGCGCCTCTCCGTCGGCATCGAAGACGTTAAGGATATCATCGCCGATCTCGAACAGTCGCTATCGAAGATCTGACTGCGGATCGCTTCATATTCGCTCATCATCCAGTCAATTGCCTGACTTCCATCGAACATCATCGACATCGCCTCTATTGGTTTGCGTATCGTAGAGATGAGAGATTTCAACATGGAAAGAAGACAGGACGGGCGAAACAGATCATTGCAGGCCACAGCTGTAGTCGCGGACGGGGTAGGTCACCTTGATGTCGAACGGCGCTGGTCCCGGAAAGACATACCCCAATCCCGCATCGCCATCAGCACGGGCGCGAGGGTCTGCCCGAACTCGGTCAAGGAATATTCCACACGGGGAGGGACCTCCGCGAAGACCTTGCGGGTGACGATCCCGTCGGCCTCGAGTTCGCGCAGCTGCATCGTGAGCGAACGCTGGCTCGGGTCTCCCACCAGGCGGCGTAGCTCGCCGAACCGACGCGGGCCGTCGAGGAGACGGTAGATGATCATCGGCTTCCACTTGCCGCCTGTGACATCCACGGTGATCTCGACCGGACATTTATAATCGACGTCCATCCTGCGCTCCAATAGTGTACTTTGTATCCCTATAAGCAAAACTATTGCCTACTTGCAAGTTTGCGTGTGTCGCACCTAGGTGGAAGCGAGCTTTTTGTGAGAGGTGCGTTATGCGGGCTGCGTTCTACGAAAGACAAGGGACTGCGAGAGAAGTGCTGACCATCGGCGAACTTCCCGATCCGCAACCCGGGGCCGGGGAAGTCCGGGTCAGGGTCCTCGCGTCGGGCATCAATCCTTCCGACATCAAGACGAGAACCGGATTTGGCGGAAAGGCGATGCCGTTCCGGAGGATCGTCCCGCACCAGGATGGAGCGGGCATCATCGACCGCGTCGGTCCCGGCGTGCCCGACACCCGTATCGGCGAGCGGGTGTGGGTCTATATGGCGCAGACGGGCAGGGCGTTTGGTACCGCGGCGGAGTTCGTTTTGGTACCGTCCGGGCAGGCTTTCGGACTTGCTGCCAACGTGTCGTTCGAGACCGGAGCATCGCTCGGAGTCCCTGCGATGACTGCGCATCGATGCCTGTTCGCCGATGGGGACCTGCGCGGCAAGCGGGTTCTCGTCCAGGGAGGCGCGGGTTCGGTTGGCAACGCCGCCATTCTTCTCGCCAAGTGGGCCGGGGCATGGGTGGCGGCGACTGTCAGTCGAGACGAACAGGCGGACGTCGCGCGTGCGGCAGGGGCCGATCTCGTCATCAACAGGCATAGGGAGGATGTCGCGCAGGCGGTGAGATCGGCAACCGACGGCCGGGGCGTCAACCGTATTGTCGACGTGGACATCACCGCCAATATTGACACCGCAGTCGCTTGTCTCGCGCGTGACGGCGTTGTCTCGGCCTATTCCACGGAGTCGCCGCAAGCCACGCTCTCGATCCCCTTCTTCCCCGCGCTGCTCGGTGGCTTCGCTTTCCGTTTCGTCTACGTCTACACCATGCCGGAACCAGCGATGCGGGACGCGGCCGAGGAAGTCTCTGCCTGCGCGGCTTCGGGAGCCTACGTTCCGAAGATCGCGGTGACGCTCGTGCTGGATCAGATCGCCGAGGCGCATGAACTGCAGGAAAGCGGCAAGACTGTCGGAAAGATTCTGATCTGCTTTTGATCTGCCGGCTGGGCCAAGGACGCCTTAACGGCGGAGGGTGCCCGGTACTCGTCCGTGCCAACTGGGAGCCCCATGTCGTCGTTGATGGCCGCCTCATCACCGGCCAGAACCCTGCCTCGGCGAGACCGCTGGCAAAGGAACCGGTCGCCGCCTTGAAAAAGCTGGCGTAAGCCGATGAAGTAGACGGCGCCAGTACGTCGATCACGTTGTGGCAGGCGGGCAATCGAGTTGTTCGGAGGACAGTCTGGAAGCGTGGACCGCTTCCAGACTGTCCTTGTTGAGCGACTGCGTTAACGCGATCACGAAGGCCTGATGTTACTGCAGGCGCTCCTTCTTGGCACCGGTCGCGGCCAGTCGGCCTCGTCAGACCAGCTTGATCGTGACGTCGATATTTCCGCGCGTTGCCTTCGAGTACGGGCAAATCTGATGCGCCTCGTCGATCAGCGATTGGGCGACGTCGCGCTCTACGCCTGGAATGCCGACGTTAAGGCGAGCGGTCAGCGAGTAGCCGTCAGTGTCGGACAGGTTGAGATCGACTTCGGCATCGATCGTGACGTCACCGCCGAGCGTGATGTGCTTCTTCTTCACGATGAGCCCGATGGCACTCTCGAAGCAGGCCGACCAGCCTGCTGCGAAGAGCTGTTCGGGATTGGTGCCGATGCGCGCCGTGCCCGGTACGCCGAGCCTTACATCGAGACGCCCGTCGGAACTGCGGGCGACACCGTGTTCGCGACCGCCGGTAACGTGTGTTTTTGCGGTGTAGAGGACTTTGGGGTTCATTTTCTGGTCCATGACGCACTCCTTTTTTGCTTTCGTTGCGGATGCCCCTGTTGGGCGGGTGTATGCTTCTTCGGTCAGGCGTCGGCGACGTCTATGACCGCTGGCGAATGCCGTGGGCGCCAAGGACGGCCATTCGGCCGACCTCCTTCAGCTCTCGATACGGCCGGTTACGCCGCCGGTGCCATGTTCTGCATGGCCGCCAGTGCTCCGAGGATTTGCTCGGTCGTCACGATGGCGCTGGCGTAGTTCGGCATGTTGATTTCCAGCGCCGCATGCATCATCTCGTCGGAATAGTCGGCGACCGCGTCCTTCACGACCGTCACGTCGTATCCAAGCTCGGCTGCGAAGCGGACCGTTGCCTCGATGCAGGTATGCGCGATCAGGCCGATGACGATCAGCCTGTGGATGCCCCGCCTTTTGAGCTGGTTGTCTAGGTCGGTGTTGGCAAAACCGCTGGAGCACCAATGCTCCGATGCCACGACCTCGCCCGCAGCAGGAACGAACTCCGCCTTGAATTCGCCGCCCCAGGTGCCGAACTCGAAGGTCTTACGCTTCCAGGCCAGCTTCTGAATAGGGGCGATATACTTCCAGTTCTCGTAGTCGCCTTCGCGAAAGCGGTGGTGCATCGCGAAGAAGACGGGGAGTTTGACCTGCCGTGCCGCCTTGAGGATCTGCTCCATGTGCGGGACGCAATTGTTGGCCTCGGCGACCGCTTGTATGCGCGGCCAGATCTTGCCTCCTTCGGAAATGAAGTCGTTATACGGGTCGACCACCAGAAGCCCGGTAATGCCGTGTTCGTAGGACAGTTCGGTCATCGCATCCTCCTTTGGCGCTCAGGCGGCTCTCGACGATGACTGGTTACGAAGCGCAAAGCGCTCGATGCTCGCTGCAAAGAGCGGCGTCTCACCCTTGTTATGGGCGATCGACATCGGCTGGCGCTGCGTGCGGAACACCTCGAAGGGGATGCCCTGCCGATCCAGGTTCGCCAACATTTCGTCGGTGGCGAAGGACTGGACGCGGTTGGTGAACTCGCAGCGGTCCTTGTCGATTGCCTTGACGCTCAATTCCCAGGTCACATGGATGGTCACGCGGCCGGTTGGCGTGACGACGTCGGAGTTCTGAATCGAGGATCAGATGATCCTTCTCTCCGAGCGTCTCGACATAGTGCTGGACCATCAGGCTGCCGCCGATCGTCTCGACGTTGATCGACATGCGCGTGCCGTCAGGCGTGGTCGTAAAGCCGGCGGCGATATGGGCTGGCGAGCAGGACTGATATTCCTTCTCCGGCAGTGTGAAGCACCAGTTGGGAATGTCGATCTTCTCGATCGGCGCATTGATGATGGCGGTGAAGCTGGAATCGACGATCTGATTGTCGCGCATTGTCTGTCTCCTTCTTCGATAAGGGGTTGAGATCGCTGTGTCGGGCGGCGCACACCGCGCCGCCCTGTTGTCAGATCGATTTGCGAAGCGGCTTGAACGCGGCGCGCAGATCTTCGGTCAGGAACATGGGCTGCTCCCAGGCTGCGAAGTGGCCACCCTTGGATGGGCGGTTGTAGAAGATGAGCTGCGGATAGGCCTTCTCGGCCCAGCTCTTCGGAGCCTGGTAAATCTCGTCGGGGAAGGCGCTGACCGCGACCGGTATCTCGATGCCGCGCGGATCGAAGAAACCGCCGGAGGGGAAGTGGGCGTTGTCCCAATAAAGCCGGCCGGAAGAGATTGCGGTGTTCGTCAGCCAGTAGAGCGTGACGTTGTCGAGGATATCGTCCTTCGAAAGCCCTTCCTGTTTTCCGTCGAAGACGCGGGCGATCATGTCATAGCTGCGGATGTCATGATCGAGCATCCAGGCGGCAAGGCCGATCGGGGAGTCGACGATGCCATAGAGCGTCTGCGGCCGGTTGTTCATCTCGATCGCATAACCGAGGCCGTTCTTGTAAAAATCGTCGAGCTGCTCATAGGCGCGCTTTTCATCGGCCGAGAGGCTGTCGGGTGCCGAGGCGCCTGACGACAGCAGCTTGGCAATATCGGCAGGCACGGTGGCCGCCATGTTGGTGTGGATGCCGAGAAGGCCGGCCGGTTGCTGCACCGCCATCAGCTCGGTGACAGCATTGCCCCAGTCACCGCCTTGGGCGACATACTTCGTGTAACCGAGACGCTGCATGAGCACCGCCCAGGCCTTGGCGATGCGCGGCGGGTTCCAGCCCGGCTCAGTCGGCTTGCCCGAGAAGCCGTAACCCGGCAGCGAGGGAATGACGACATGGAAGGCGTCTTCGGCGCTGCCGCCATGCGCTGTCGGATCGGTCAGTGGCCCGATGATCTTCAGCTGCTCGATGATCGATCCCGGCCAGCCATGGGTGATGATGATCGGCAGCGCATTCTCGTGCTTGGACTTCACATGGATGAAGTGGATGTCCAGCCCATCGATCTTCGTGATGAACTGCGGGTAGGAGTTGAGCTTCGCTTCGACCTTGCGCCAATCGTAGTTCTTGGCCCAGTGGTCGGCGAGCTTCTTGATGGTGGAGAGCTGAACGCCCTGCGAGTGGTCGCTCACCGTCTCGCGATCCGGCCAGCGTGTGGCGGCGACGCGGCGATGGAGGTCTTTGAGGGTTTCGTTCGGAAAATGAACGTGGAATGGCTTGATCGCCTCATCGGCCGTGGCAGCAAGCAGATGGGAAGGCAGAAGCGCGCCTGAACTTGCAACCGCCACGCCCAGGGAGGCGGCGGCGAGAAAACGGCGGCGGTCCTGGTCGATTGCATCAGCGACTTCGGTCTTGATCATGGCTTTCTCCTCGGGGATCAGGATGTTGCAGTTGCACGTTTGTGCTGACCGAAACCTACTGCCGTATGCCGAGAAGCGCCCGTTATGCGTTGTTAGCTGTTGTCAGGAGACGAAAGCGGAGCATGTTAACAACAGCCGACATTCGCGCATCGACTGTTTTTCTCCCGTTTCAATACCTTCGGGTAGTGGCACGGATCGAACTGCTGGACTAATGTCCGCCAGCGCACAGACGTCGGCCAGAGGGATGAGCCATGGCGATCGTAGCAGTCGGGGATATCAAGGGAATTCGCTTCGGACCGTTCAAGCTGGCGGTAGGCGAAAGGCTTCTAAGCAGGGAGGGTGTCCCTGTGGAACTGGGCGGACGTGCCCTCGACATTCTTGTAGCGCTCGTGACATCCCCAAATGAAATCGTCAGCAAGAAGGAGCTGATGGACAGGGTCTGGCCCGACGCCCTCGTCGAGGAAGGCAGCCTTCGCTTCCATATGGCCGGGCTACGCAAGGCCCTCGGCGATGGCCAGGACGGCGCGCGCTACATCACCACGATTGCGGGGAGGGGCTACTGCTTCGTCGCACCCACTGTCGCCGTGTTGCCCGATCATCGCGATAGCCCGCTCGTCGAGGACGTGTTTCCGCATGCGAACCTTCCTCCACGGCTCGCCCGAATGGTCGGCCGTGACGTCGATGTCATGAAGCTGGGCGCACAACTGACGGATTCCCGGCTCGTCACGATCGTCGGCCCGGGCGGAGTGGGAAAGACGACCGTCGCGATTGCTGCAGCCCATCAGGCCGCCGAGGTTTTTGCCGGACACGTGCTGTTCGTTGATCTCGGCGTGGTCGCCGATCCGAAACTTGCTGCGACGACGATCGCTGCCCTGCTCGGACTTCCGGTCCAGGCCGAAGACGCGACACCCGATGTGATGCGGTTTCTCAGGGACAAACGCCTTCTCCTGATCCTCGATACCTGTGAGCACCTGGTGGAAACGGTCGCCACCATTGCTTCGTCCATTCTGGACGCCGCACCACAGGTGCATATCATTGCGACGAGCCGTGAGGCGCTGCGCATCGACAGCGAGCGCATCTACAGGTTGGATGCTTTGGGATATCCACCGGAAGTCAATGAAGCGCCGTCCGCAGCCGTTCAGCAATATCCGGCAGCGCAGCTTTTCGTCGAACGTGCGATAGCCAGCGGTGCCCAACTCGACGGAAACGAGGCCGAAGCTGCAATTGTCTGCGACATATGCCGAAAGCTCGACGGGGTCGCCCTGGCCATCGAACTCGCCGCCAGACGCGTCGAGGCCTATGGTTTGGAGCAGACCGCAGCATTGCTCGATCAAAGGCTGACACACCTGTGGCAGGGTTTGCGGACAGCCCCGCCGCGCCAGCAAACGCTGCAGGCCACCCTCGACTGGAGCTATGGGCTTCTGTCCGAAACCGAACGTGCTGTGCTGCGCAGGCTCGCGGTGTTCGTGGGAAATTTTCCACTCGATGCTGCTTTGGAGGTAGTGACGAACGACACGCTCGATCGTGCTTCGGTTTTTGCGGCTATCGACAATCTAGTGGAAAAGTCGATGGTGGCCGCCCGCCCGATCGGTGCCATGATGCGTTACCGGCTTCTCGACACCACGCGCGCCTACGTGATCGAACTCGGCAGGAACGACGAGTGGCAGGAACTGGCGAGGCGGCACGCAGCCTATTGCCGCCTTTGGTTCGAACAGAACGGCAGCGAGTGGACATCGCTCTCGACCCCCTTGGAGCGAGCGCCGCACTTCAATGCAGTTGATAACGTTCGCAGCGCACTTGAATGGTGTTTTGGAGAGAACGGCGACACATCGCTCGGGGTCGGCCTTGTCGCCTCCGTTGCTCCTGTCTTCCGTGCAATGGGCTTGCTGCCGGAGTGCCAACGATGGACGGAGCGCGCACTCCAGTCGCTGGACGATGCCACCCGTGGCACGAGCGAGGAGATGCAGCTCCAGGCGGCATTCGGAGTATCGATGATGTTCATGCGAGGCCACAACGAGATGTCGGCTGCCGCGCTGAACAGGAGTTTGGAGATAGCCGAAGCGCGCGGCGACGACCTCAATGCCGCAAGACTGCTGGGACCGATCCACTTCTTCCATCTGCGCAGCGGCGAGTTCAGGCTATGCGTGGAATACGCCGAGCGCTGCACCGAGATCGCCGATCGAATAGGCGATCCTGCGGCGACCACGCTATCCAGGGCTCTTCTCGGCCTCTCTTACTGTCTGGTCGGGCGCCTCGCTGAAGCACATGCGACGCTGAAACCCGTTGTCGAGCCCGCTCTTTCGCCAGCCAGCAAGCAGATGCATTACGGCTTCGATCACTACACCTGGGCCAGGATAGGCTGGTCGACAAATCTCTGGCTGGAAGGCCATACCGACCGGGCTCGCGCGGTGATCCGCCAATGCTTCAAGGATGCGGAGACGATGCGCCATCCCGTATCCTTCGCGATCTCGCTGAGTTCGATCGCGACGCTTCTGTGGATCGGCGATTTCGACGTGGCGGAGGAACACTTGGTTTCCTTCATCGCCCGCGCGGAGACCCAGGCTTTCGGCCCTTATCTCTCCATGGGGCATGCTTACAAGGCCGAGATCGCGATACGGCGGGGTGACTTCGAAGCCGGCGTTATGGCGCTGCGTAAACAGCTGGAGGATCTTCACGCCACACGCTTCGAACTCTTCACGGTGCGGTTCCACTTCGTTCTCATCATGGGCCTTCTGGCCGGCGGGCGATCTGCCGAAGCATGGGAACTCGCAGAGGAAACCGAGCAGCTGATCGAGGAAAAGGGCTACTATTCCTACCTTCCGGAGCTTCTGCGGCTGAGGGGCTGCATTCTTTTGGCTGCACCAGGACTGAGCCACATGGATGCAGAGACCTGTTTTACGTTGTCATTGGACGTGAGCCGCAGGCAAGGCGCTGGCGCCTGGGAAATCCGGGCGGCAACTGATCTGGCGAGGCTCTGGACGGAGCATGGGCGGACCGAGGAAGCCGATGGGCTGCTTCGACCCGTTTATGAGCGGCTGACGGAGGGGAGGGACACGCCCGCTCTTCGTGCGGCCGCGCAGGCGCTCGCGCAAGTCGGTTGAGAGGCGCGGAGCGCGCTGTAATTGCAGCGATCTTTTATTGGTGGTGACGGATTTGGCGTGAAGGCGGCCAAGCTGTTCATGCGCGGATATTGCCGGACATGGTGGCTGTTATCATCCCTAAAATCGTTTGATTTCAATGAGAAGTCTGTCAAAGCTATGTGACGGACTACACCTGAGGAAAAGCCTTCATGTTTTTGCTTTCCGTCGCCGCCATCTGGGCGGTGGCCGCCATCACGCCAGGTCCGAACTTCCTCATCGTCGTCCGGACGGCGCTGGAGGGTTCGCGAAGCGCGGCAGTGGCCGTCATCGCTGGCGTCATCCTAGGCACCTTCTGCTGGGGGCTCGCCGGCTGGCTCGGCATCAGCGCACTCTTTGCGGCCGCACCTTTCGCCTATCTGTTCCTGAAGGTCGCCGGCGGGCTCTATCTCTGCTTCCTCGGTGCAAAGCTCGTCTGGAGCACCTGGCGCAAGGCGGGCAGTGGAGAGCCGCAAGCCGTGCGGGCAGGGATCGGCCCGAAGCAGGCTTTCTATTCGGGGCTCGCAACCAATCTCGCCAATCCGAAATCGGCCTTCTTCGTCGCCTCGCTCTTTGCGGCGACGCTGCCGGCCGAGCATAGCTGGATGCAGGGTGCTGCTGCCGTCGCCACGATGGTTCTGGTCTCCTCGCTCTGGTACTCGTTCGTGCTGACAGTATTGCGCAACCCTGCCGTTGCAGGCGTCTATGCGCGCGGCCGTAGAACACTTGACGCCGCGGCCGGCGTCATCTTCATGGGCTTCGGCCTGAAACTTCTGACCTCAGCGCGATAACCATGGCAAACATGATCTCCTTCGATATCGACAGCGTCGAACCGGAAGTCGGCGCTCCCGCCGCCGAGCGCATCATTTCCGGCAATCCGCAATTCCGCACCTGGAACCTGGAGGAGGCCGAGGGCGGCCTCTATTCCGGCATCTGGGAGGCAACGCCTGGCAAGTGGCGGATCGTCTATGAGGAGTGGGAATATTTCAGCCTGCTCTCCGGCCATTCGATCGTGACCGAGGATGGCGGTGAGCCGGTTCATCTGAAGGCGGGCGACCGGATGATCCTCAGGCCAGGCTTTAAAGGAACCTGGGAAGTCGTTGAAACAACTCGCAAGGATTATGTGATCAAGGTCTAAAAAGCTGCCCGGATGGATGGCTTTTGATCATTCTCATTAATAGTGTCTACATCATCAAATGATAGATCTTATCTGCAGCGCATTGCGGACATGATGTCTCCTGCCGTCACCATAGACATGGCCTTGCAATTCATCTTTTCGGGATTGGCATGTCGTCGAATCTTGCAGGTAGGCACGTTCGAACCCAAACGTCTTCCATCATTGCGACAACCATCTTCTTCCTCGTCGTCGCTCTCGTGCTGACGGGCCTCATGGCCCATGTCGTCGCCACGATGAACCGGTCTGCAAACAAGATCGATGATGCCAGGGCCACGCGCGCTGCCCGTGCAGCGATCTCGGCCTTTGCCAATCGTTTGAGCGCGACAACCACGGACAACGCCGTATGGGATGATGCCTATAAAGCGATCTCATCTCCTGACGCCACGGATTGGGCCTATGAGAACTGGGGCAAGACCACAGCGGATTATCCGCTCTATGACGGCGCGGTCGTGATCGGCCCCGACCGCTCTTCGGTCATCTCCGCATACGCCAAAGGCAAGCCCTTCCAGCCTAGTGCTTCTTTCGGCGAAGCTTTTTACCAGCAGATCGACAAAGCTGCTGAATCCGGACAGGCGCCGGTGGTCAATTTCATCCGGACCGAAACGGGCATCGCGCTGATCGTGTCACAGGCAATCCAGCCTTTCACCGCAGAAGGCGAGCTTCCGAAGCTGAGTGTCCTGAGCCTCTACAAGGATCTCACGTCGGAGGTTCTCGACACTTTTTCGGACGAGCATGAACTCGAAGGGTTGCGCCTTGCCGCCGCGCCCGAGTCGGGCCTGCTGAACACGCCGATCACGGACATAGGAGGTGGCGTCATCGGCCATCTTGTCTGGCCCAGCAAAGCGCCCGGAACCGCCGTGTTTCACGAAGTCTATCCTTACGTCGCGGCCGCTGTCATCATCCTTGCGATGTTCCTGGGTGGTGTTCTGCTGGTGGGTGCAGCAGAGGCGCGCCGCCTACGCCAATTGGCGCAAGCGGCGATTTTCGAAGCGAACCACGATAGCCTGAGCGGCCTGTTGAACAGGCACGGGCTTCTCGCACTGCTGGAAGAGCTGGAAGATACCGATGTTGCGCCACCCCGGCTCTATCTGGTCGATCTCGATGGATTCAAGGCTGTCAACGACGCCTGGGGGCATGCGGTAGGGGATGACCTGATCCGGATCGTCTCGAACGCCCTGATCGCCTGTCACCCTGAAGTCGTTGCGGCCGCCCGGCTGGGAGGCGACGAGTTTGCGCTGGTGCAGATTGGAACCGCCGCGCGTGGGGAGATAGAAGAGACTATTCTGGCGCTGTTCACCGAGCCCTTCAAAATCGAAGGGCGAACAATCGAAGTTGGCGCAAGCATCGGAGCTGCCGCACGTGACGGAGACGTACCGCCTTTGGAGCTTCTCCGCAGGGCGGATATGGCGCTCTATCGTGCCAAGGCAAACGGCAGAGGCCGGGCGATCGAATACGACCCGGAGCTGGATCTGGAACGCCAGAGGGTCGCCGAAATGGAAGCTTTGTTGAAGAGCGCCATTAGCAATGGTGCGATCGAAGCCTTTTTCCAGCCTCTCGTCTCTGCTGCGACAGGTGCTGTTACTGGTCTTGAAGCGCTAGCGCGTTGGCGAGTTCCAACAGGGAACATAAGCCCTGAGATTTTCATCCCGCTCGCCGAAAGGTGCGGCCTCATCGATGCGCTCGGCGCTCATATGCTGAAAACATCGATCGGGCATGCCAAGAACTGGCCTGGCCTGTCATTGTCGGTGAACGTTTCGCCGGTCCAACTCTGCAATCCGGAATTCGCCGCCGAAGTGATCTCGCTTCTGCAGGAGCTCGATTTCGATCCGAAGCGTTTGACATTGGAGATCACGGAAGGCGTCCTGATGACAAATCCGGAACAGGCCCGCAGGTCGATAGATCACCTCAAACAGGTCGGTATAAAATTCGCGCTTGATGACTTTGGCTGCGGCTATGCAAGCATCGGCGCATTGCGGCAGTTCGGGTTTGATCGCATGAAGATCGACCGTTCGCTCGTATCCGCTCTCGACCAAGCCTCGAATGGCGCCGATGTTCTGAGAGCCACCATCTCCCTGGCGACCGCTCTGCAGATTCCCGTGACAGCTGAAGGTATCGAGAATACGCGCCAGGCGGCGATCCTGCGTGAGGCCGGCTGCGACCAGCTGCAGGGCTATCTGATCGGAAAACCTATGTCGGCACTCGAGATATCCAGCAAGCTTCAAGAGCTTGCCGCATAGATTGCGGCAGCACACTCGGGTGGTCGTCCGGTCCTCGGAGCATTTTGGCGTCTGAAAACGACATTTTCACGCATTGCTGCGGCAATCGACCGCAGCCCTGCGGCAATAGGGCTGCACCTCATTTACGAAGGCTTTGTCAGCGCGCGATTCACTAGGAAAGTCAGTGACTTCAGCGACTTATGCACAGCGTTGCATTTCATGTCACCCGTCACAAACTGTCATCAAACTGTAATAATAGACGCCTAGCCGCCTTCCCGTGACGAGGAAATTCAGCGCCCCTGACAGTGGACACCCCCTCCATGGCGCCGAGCCTCGTCGTCCTTTCGTTCCATCAGGGAAGAGTTGCAAATGCTCACCAAGAAACTTCTTTCGGCCTGCCTCGGCGCCGGCCTGGTTGCCGCTCTGGCAGTCTCGGCCTCCGCTGCCGATATTACCGGCGCTGGTTCGACCTTCGTCTATCCGGTTCTTTCGAAGTGGTCGGCAGACTACAACAAGGAAACCGGCGACAAGCTGAACTACCAGTCGATCGGTTCGGGCGGCGGTATCGCCCAGATCAAGGCTGCAACGGTTGACTTCGGCGCTTCCGACGCCCCGCTCAAGCCGGAAGATCTGACGGCTGGCGGCTTTGGCCAGTTCCCGCTCGTTGTCGGCGGCATCGTTCCCGTCATCAACGTCAAGGGCATCAAATCAGGCGAACTGAAGCTCTCCGGCAAGGTCCTCGCTGATATTTACCTCGGCAACGTCACCAAGTGGAACGACAAGGCCATCGCCGATCTGAACCCGGGCCTGAAGTTGCCCGACAGCCAGATTGCCGTTGTTCACCGTTCGGACGGCTCGGGCACGTCCTTCAACTGGACCAACTTCTTCTCCAAGGTAAACCCGGACTGGAAGTCGAAGGTTGGTGAAGGCACTGCCGTCAACTGGCCGGTCGGCATCGGCGGCAAGGGTAACGAAGGCGTTGCTGCTTACGTTACCCGCGTCAAGGACTCGATCGGTTACGTCGAATACGCCTACGCCCTGCAGAACAAGCTGCCCTACGTTCTCATCCAGAACGCTGCCGGCCTGTATCCGAAGCCGAACGCTGAAAGCTTCTCGGCTGCAGCTGCAAGTGCAGAGTGGGGCAAGGCTCAGGACTTCTACCTGATCATGACCAACGCACCGGGTGAAAAGGCTTGGCCGATCACGGCAACCACCTGGGCCATCATGTACAAGGAACCGAAGGACGCTGAACGCTCCAAGGCTGCTTTCTCCTTCTTCAAGTGGGCTCTCGAAAAGGGTCAGAAGGAGGCTTCCTCGCTCGATTACGTTCCGCTTCCGGACACGCTCGTGAAGCAGATCGAAGATTACTGGACGGCCTCTTTCAAGAGCTGATCCTGACGAAACTGCGGTCGGGGCGGAAAGCCAAGCTTTCCGCCCCGAATGCCTTTGACACCCCCTCAAAGCAGCAGAGCGTACGGATATGAGCGAAGCACTGGCGTCGCTGCCCGCCGACACCGCGGGCGTGAAGCGCCGCGACGGCGCCGCAGGCGATCGGATTTTTTATTGGATAGTTTTGGGCTGCGGCCTGTTTGTTCTCGCCGCTCTGCTGGCAGCGGCGATCTCCATGGCCATGGGCGGGCTTCTTGCCTTCCGCACCTTCGGCTTCGGCTTCCTGACCGGCACCGAATGGGATCCGGTTGCTCAGCAATTCGCCGGTCTCGTGCCGATCTACGGCACGCTGGTCACCTCGGCACTCGCCATGATCATCGGCGTTCCCGTTAGCCTCGGCATCGCGGTTTTCATCACCGAGGTTGCGCCGCGCTCCATCCGCGGGCCGATCGGCGACGCCGTCGAGCTTCTCGCCGGCATCCCCTCGATCATTTACGGCATGTGGGGTCTTTTCACCTTTGCTCCGTTCATGTCGGATTACATCCAGCCGGTGCTCATCGACTGGCTGGGTCCGATCCCGCTGATCGGTGCGCTGTTTTCGGGTGCGCCGCTCGGCATCGGCATGCTGACATCAGGCATCGTGCTGGCGATCATGATCATCCCCTTCATCTCGTCGGTCATGCGTGACGTCTTCCTGGTCGTCCCCGCGCAGCTGAAGGAATCGGCCTATGCGCTTGGTTCGACAAAGTGGGAAGTGGTGCGCGACATCGTCATCCCGCACACCCGCACGGCCGTTGTCGGTGGCATCTTCCTTGGTCTCGGCCGCGCGCTCGGCGAGACCATGGCGGTTACCTTCGTTCTCGGCAACACCCATAACATAGCGGTGTCGCTGATGGAGCCCGGCACCTCGATTGCCGCGACGCTCGCCAATGAGTTTGCCGAGGCTTCGGACGACCTCTACCGGTCGTCGCTGGCAGCCCTTGGCCTCATCCTCTTCGTTGTCACCTTCATCGTTCTGGCGGCCGCCAAGCTCATGCTGGTGCGTATGGCAAAGCAGAGGGGGGAATAATCATGGCTACCTATTCGGGTTCCCTTTACCGCCGCCGCCAGATCGGCAGCGCAATCGCGCTGACACTTTGTGGCATCGCCACCGTGCTCGGCCTGGTCTTTCTGGTGTGGATACTCTGGACGACGCTGGTCCACGGTCTGTCTGCGCTGAGCCCCAGCCTTCTCACGGAAATGACGCCGCCGCCCGGCGAAGACGGCGGCGGTCTCGCCAACGCGTTCATGGGCAGCCTGCTGATGGTCGTTCTCGCCGTTATCATCGGTACACCGATCGGCGTGCTCGCCGGCACCTACCTGTCGGAGTTCGCCCGCGGCAAGAAGCTCGGCGAGGCCATCCGCTTCGTCAATGATATCCTGCTCTCTGCGCCGTCGATCATCATCGGTTTGTTCGTCTATGAAGTGGTCGTCCGCCCGACCTCACGCTTCTCAGGCTTTGCCGGCGGCATCGCTCTCGCCTTCATCTTCCTGCCGGTCGTGGTGCGCACGACCGACGAAATGCTGCGGCTGGTTCCCGATGTCATGCGTGAGGCAGCCCTTTCGCTCGGCATCCCGCGCTGGAAGGTCACGGTCAACGTCCTCTACCGCGCCGCCTCGACCGGTATCCTGACCGGTATCCTTCTCGCAATCGCCCGCATTTCCGGCGAAACCGCGCCGCTCCTCTTCACGGCTCTGAACAACCAGTACTGGAGCCTGGATATGTCGCAGCCGATGGCGAACATTCCCGTCGTCATCTTCCAGTTCGCCATGAGCCCCTATGAGCAATGGCAGAATCTTGCATGGGCCGGTGCCTTCGTGATGACGGCCGTCGTTCTAATCCTGAGCGTCGTATCGCGCTCCGTCCTGAACCGAAAAGGTGGGAAATGATGCTTCAGTCTGCAGACACTATCGATACTACCAGCAAGCTGGGAAAGCTGATGGCGAGAGACAAGATCTCCCTCGAGAAAGTCAATTTCTACTACGGCGACGCCCACGCGATCAAGGATGTGAGCCTGAGCTTCCCGGAGCGCCAGGTCTCGGCCCTGATCGGTCCCTCCGGCTGCGGCAAGTCCACCCTGCTGCGCATCCTGAACCGCATCTACATGCTGTATCCGAAGATGCGGGCTACCGGCTCGATCAAGCTCGACGGCAAGAACATCCTCGACCCGAGCTTCTCGATGAATGAACTGCGCGCCCGCGTCGGCATGGTGTTCCAGAAGCCGGTGCCGTTCCCGATGTCGATCTATGACAACATCGCCTATGGCATTCGCCACCACGAGCGCCTCAACAAGGCCGATATGGACGTGCGCGTCGAGCAGGCGCTGCGTCAGGCCGCTCTCTGGGATGAGGTGAAGGACAAGCTGAAGGGCAGCGGCCTCGGCCTTTCGGGCGGCCAGCAGCAGCGTCTTTGCATCGCCCGCGGCGTGGCGCTGCGTCCGGAGGTGCTGCTTCTCGACGAGCCGACCTCGGCCCTCGACCCGATCTCGACTGCCAAGGTCGAAGAGCTGGTCGCGCAGTTGAAGGGCGAGTTCACGATCGTCATCGTCACTCACAACATGCAGCAGGCAAGCCGCATCTCTGACAACACAGCCTTCATGTATCTGGGCGAATTGATCGAATACGGCCCGACCGCGCAGATCTTCCAGTCTCCGAAGGTCAAGCGTACGGAAGACTACATCACCGGCCGTTACGGCTGATGCGATATTTCCTCGCGGAACAGAAACGGCCGGCACGCGATGAGCTTGCCGGCCGCTTTCGTTTCCGAGTGTCGGATATGAAGGCTTACCAGACGAGATCCAGGCGATCGAGCCCGTGGAAGTGGTAGACGTCCTTGACGACGGGCGTCTTGGCAAGTTTGAGCCCCGGCAGGCGCTTGAACAGTATCGGCAGCACGACGTTGAGCTCCAGCCGCGCCAGCGGCGCGCCGATGCAGAAATGGATGCCGGCGCCGAATGAGAGATTGGGTGCCTCGTTGCGGTCGGGCTTGAAGGTGAGGGGATCGCTGAATTTCGCTGGATCGAGATTGGCGGCGGCCAGGATCATGCTCACCTTGTCGCCGCGCTTGAACGCGATGCCGTCGATCTCGGCGGGCTCGAGCGCCCAGCGCTGGAAGATGTGGACAGGCGCGCAGATGCGCAGCGACTCCTCGACGGTGCGTTCGGTGGCGGTTTCGTCGCGGAAAAGCTCAGCCGGATCGTAGCCGCTATCCAGGATGATGCGCACCGAATTGCCGATCTGGTGGACCGTCGCTTCATGGCCGGCATTGAGCAGCACGATGGTCGTCGAAACCAGCTCGTCTTCCGTCAGGTACTGGCCCTTGTGCTCGGTGTGAATCATATGCGTCAGCAGGTCGTCACGCGGTTCGGCCCGGCGCTCGGCAATGACCGTCTTCACATAATCGGAAAATTCCCGTGCCGCCTGCTCCGCAGCATCTTCGTCCGCGCGGGTGCGCCCGAACATGTACATGCGCACATAGGCATGTGACCACTTGAGGAGCTGCGGCCCCATTTCTTCGGGAATACCGATCATGCCGGCGATCATCGTCACCGGGATGATATCGGCAAAGGCCGAAAGCAGCTCGACTTCGCCCTTGTCGGCAAAGCCGTCGATTAGCTTGTTCGCGAGCTCTTCCAGCTCCGGTTTCATCCTCTCGACATGGCGCGAGACGAAGGCGCGGTTGACGAGGGTGCGCAGCCGCGTGTGTTCCGGCGGCTCCAGCTCCAGCAGCGAATAGCGCTCGGCGAGATCGAAGGCGGCGATATGCGGCTCGGGCTCGGGAAGGCCGAGTTCCTCGCGGCTGGCAATATGCAGGATCTGCCGGCCGAACCGGCGGTCGCGCAGCAGCCCGTTCACATGATCGTAGTTGGTGACGAACCATTGCTTCTGCTGTTCCCAGTAGAAGGTGGGACAATGGGCATGGAGCGCGGCATAGACCGCGTTCGGGTTGCCGTAGAAGGCCGGGTCGCTGCCATCGAGCGACACATGGCGTGTGGCGGGATTGATCTTGAGGAAGGGCGGTATCATCATGGGCAGAGGCTTAGCGGATTTGCCTTGCCTCGAAAAGATGGACACTCAGCCTGCGCGGGAAAGTACACCCATGCGGCGCAATGCTTCCACTTGATCGTCGACGGTCGGCACGAGTTCGCCGGCATGAGAGTTCGGCTCGCCAGGCGCGGGTGCCGCCGCTTCTTCCTCGCCGAAGACGACCGTGCAGTTGCGGCCGGCAGCTTTTGCCGAATAGAGCGCCCGGTCGGCGGCCGACACCAGCCGGTCGATATTGGCTTCGATCGCCGAGGAAAGCGCGATGCCGACGCTGACGGTGGCGGGGATCAGTGCCTCGCCCGTGCTGACCGGCAGGCGGCAGAATTCGGCGCGGATCGATTCCGCCAACGCTTCGGCTTCCGTCTGGTCGCGGACGGTCACGAAGGCCGCGAATTCTTCGCCGCCCATGCGGCCGAAGATATTGTTCGGGATATACTGACGAGCAAGGCGGGCGAAGGCGGTGAGGACGGCATCGCCCGATTGATGGCCGAAACGGTCGTTGACGCGCTTGAAATGGTCGAGGTCAAAGAGGATGACACCGACCTGGTGCTGCTCGTCATGTGCCTTTTCCTGGATCTTGTCGAAATAGCCGAGCAGGCCGCGGCGGTTCAGCACGCCCGTCAGCGAATCCGTCAGCGTCAGGAAGCGCAGGTGACGTTCCGACCGTTCCATGATGAGGCGGCAGGTGAGCGCGAAGGCGATGGTGAGCAGGAAGGCGCTGGCCATGGCGGCCCCGCCGCTGAAATTCGTCGCCTGCTTATCCGAGGGCAGGATAAGCGCCATTGCCAGCGCCACGCCGAAGCAGAGGAAGGCCTGCAGCACGAAGACGGCCATCAGCATGATGCGCGTGCGTTCGCGATGGATATCGCCGGCGGCTATCGCCATGGCAAGCGCAGTGGCGCCGGTCGCCGAGGCGAGATTGTAGAGAATGACGCGGTTGGAATAATCCTCGTTGATCCACGGCAGGAAGACGCCTGCAAGCCAGATTACTGGCGGCAGCAGCGCCCACCATTCCATCTTCTTGCGGTCGAGCGCCAGGAAGCCGGCGACCCAGGCACTTTGTCCGAGCAGGGCGATGGCATTGCCGATCTCGATGGAAAGCAGGTCGGGGATTTCGCCGCGGACCGCAACCAGCGCAAAGCCGATGCCGCTGAACAGGAAGCCGAGCCCCCAATAAAGGTAGGCGCCGCTTTTCCGGTCGTGGCGCCAGGCCACGAACAGAACCAGAGCCAGCGTAAGGGCTTCGGAACACCAGATGGACAGACCTGTAGTGACATTGAACACGGCAGCAACCCCTTGAGAATTGGCCGCATCCTTGCCGAAGAAGCTCGCTGTTTGATTAATGGCACAGATCTGCGCTCGGCAATTTCGTCGATATCTGCCGGTAAGCTTTCCGCCCGGTAAATACCCGTGAGATCCATCGGGCGCGGTAAGCCTTCCTTCATCCTGTCGCAGAGAAAAACTGTGAGAGCCAAAGGTCTGGCCTCGCCGTTAACAGGCGTTTGGGAGAAACGGGATAGGGAAATGTCAAAGCCATATGTCGCGCCCGCTTCTTAACGTTATCCTTATGCGTGTCTTGAAGAGGGGGGCTGGGACACTCTATGTAGGGACAAGGCATTTTTCTTTGATTCCCGGCTTTCGCCGGAAAGACGTTAAAAGGACGCACATGAGAAACCCAGTCGATACCGCTATGGCACTCGTGCCGATGGTTGTGGAACAGACCAATCGCGGTGAACGCTCCTACGACATCTATTCCCGCCTGCTCAAGGAACGCATCATCTTCCTGACGGGCCCTGTCGAGGACCATATGGCGACACTCGTCTGCGCCCAGCTTCTCTTCCTCGAGGCCGAAAACCCGAAGAAGGAAATCGCGCTCTACATCAATTCGCCGGGTGGTGTCGTCACTGCCGGCATGGCGATCTACGATACGATGCAGTTCATCAAGCCGGCCGTTTCGACGCTTTGCATCGGTCAGGCCGCTTCCATGGGCTCGCTGCTTCTGGCCGCCGGTCACAAGGACATGCGCTTCGCCACGCCGAATTCACGCATCATGGTCCATCAGCCTTCGGGCGGTTTCCAGGGTCAGGCATCGGACATCGAGCGCCACGCCCGCGACATCCTGAAGATGAAGCGCCGCCTCAACGAGGTCTATGTGAAGCACACGGGCCGTACCTATGAGGAAGTCGAAAAGACCCTTGACCGCGACCATTTCATGGATGCGGACGAGGCCCAGACCTGGGGCGTCATCGACAAGGTTCTGACCTCGCGCATCGAAATGGAAGGCGATCAGGCCTAGTAATTAATAGGGATGGTGTTTTCGCCGCCACAGTTCTATCCCATTTGTGATTGAACAAGGGGTTTCATCTGGCGGCGGAGACGCTAATAGTAACTATTAATGCTATGTTGAATTTTTGTGACATAGCATTCGGCATTCGAAGGGGAATTCGTTGCCGCCGGTACCCGGACATGATTGATTGGGCCCGGTTCGTACCCCCTGAAGCCCTTGTCGGCAGGAACTCCGGGTAGGGAGTGCTGCCAGGGAGCTGATTGAATGGACCGTGATTTCGCGTTCGAAATGCGGCGTGCTGGAAGGAAAGTGATATGAGCAAGGTCAGCGGCAGCAACGGCGGCGACAGTAAGAACACCCTCTATTGTTCTTTCTGCGGAAAGAGCCAGCATGAAGTCCGGAAGCTTATTGCCGGACCGACCGTGTTCATCTGCGATGAATGCGTCGAGTTGTGCATGGACATCATCCGCGAGGAGAACAAGTCCTCGATGGTCAAGTCCCGTGACGGCGTCCCGACGCCCCAGGACATCATCAAGGTCCTCGACGAATATGTCATCGGCCAGCGTCAGGCGAAGAAGATCCTGTCGGTCGCCGTTCACAACCACTACAAGCGTCTCGCGCACGCCTCCAAGAACGGCGACGTCGAATTGGCGAAGTCGAACATCATGCTGGTTGGCCCGACCGGCTGCGGCAAGACCTATCTTGCCCAGACGCTCGCCCGCATCATCGACGTTCCCTTCACGATGGCCGATGCGACCACGTTGACGGAAGCCGGCTATGTCGGTGAAGACGTCGAAAACATCATTCTGAAGCTTCTGCAGGCTGCGGATTACAATGTCGAGCGCGCCCAGCGCGGCATCGTCTACATCGACGAAGTCGACAAGATCTCCCGCAAGTCCGACAACCCGTCCATCACCCGTGACGTATCGGGCGAGGGCGTGCAGCAGGCGCTTCTGAAGATCATGGAAGGCACGGTTGCTTCCGTACCGCCGCAGGGCGGCCGCAAGCATCCGCAGCAGGAATTCCTGCAGGTCGACACGACGAACATCCTGTTCATCTGCGGCGGCGCCTTTGCTGGCCTCGACAAGATCATTTCGGCTCGCGGCGAGAAGACCTCGATCGGCTTCGGCGCGACCGTTAAGGCACAGGACGACCGCCGCGTCGGCGAAGTGCTGCGCGAACTGGAGCCGGAAGACCTGGTCAAATTCGGCCTCATCCCGGAATTCATCGGTCGTCTGCCGGTTCTGGCGACGCTGGAAGACCTTGATGAGGATGCACTGATCCAGATCCTGTCCGAGCCGAAAAACGCGCTGATCAAGCAGTATCAGCGCCTGTTCGAGATGGAAGACGTGGAACTGTCCTTCCACGAGGACGCGCTGCGCGAAATCGCCCGCAAGGCGATCATCCGCAAGACCGGCGCCCGCGGCCTGCGTTCGATCATGGAAAAGATCCTGCTCGACACGATGTTCGAACTGCCGGCGCTGGAAGGCGTTCGCGAAGTCGTCATCTCCGAAGAGGTCGCACGCGGCTCGGCCCGTCCGTTGTATATCTACGCCGACCGCCAGGACGAGAAGGCAAACGTTTCGGCCTGAAGCTTGAGCTGAGAACCGTTATTTTAAGGGGCTTGCCTTGCGCAGGCCCCTTTCTATTTGAAAACAGGTGCCCGGCGCTGATAATAGTTGCGGGCAAGGTTGAAAACAGCCTTCGCCGATATTGCGCAAAGGATGACCCTTGGCAATGATGCTGTGATTCCGTAGCGTGTTGCTGGCGTTGTTATTTTAGGCGGTTCGGAAATGGTAAGCGTCGCTCCAGATAGGCGCTTCATTGTGTTGGCGTTCCATGTAATAAAGCTGTCACAACCGTGGAACGCGGGCGTTAACGTGGCTTGAAAAGCGTAGTCAGAACCTCCACTTGTAACAGCAAGTGAGAGTGCCGGCCGGTCCCAAGCGGCCGCGCCAAAGAGCCCGGTAACGGGACGATGGAAAGGAATAAAAATGACGAAGAAAACGTCTGTAGCGAGCACCAGCACCGCCTATCCTGTTCTCCCCCTGCGCGACATCGTGGTATTCCCCCATATGATCGTCCCGCTGTTCGTCGGACGGGAAAAGTCGATCCGCGCGCTCGAAGAGGTCATGGGTTCCGACAAGCAGATCATGCTGGTCACCCAGATTAACGCCAGCGATGATGATCCGGACCCGTCAGCGATCCATCGCGTCGGTACAGTTGCGAACGTGCTGCAGCTCCTGAAGCTGCCTGACGGCACCGTAAAGGTTCTGGTCGAAGGCCGTGCCCGCGCCGAGATCGATACCTATACGAGCCGCGAGGATTTCTACGAAGCCCTCGGCCATGTGCTCGAAGAGCCGCATGACGATCCGGTCGAACTGGAAGCCTTGTCGCGTTCCGTTGTGTCGGAATTCGAGAGCTACGTGAAGCTCAACAAGAAGATTTCGCCCGAGGTTGTCGGTGCGGCCAGCCAGATCGACGACTATTCGAAGCTCGCCGATACGGTTGCTTCGCACCTGTCGATCAAGATCACCGAGAAGCAGGAGATGCTGGAAACCACCAGCGTCAAGGCTCGCCTCGAAAAGGCGCTTGGCTTCATGGAAGGCGAGATCTCGGTCCTGCAGGTCGAAAAGCGCATCCGCTCGCGCGTCAAGCGCCAGATGGAGAAGACCCAGCGCGAATACTACCTGAATGAGCAGATGAAGGCGATCCAGAAGGAACTCGGCGACGGCGAGGAAGGCCGCGACGAGATGAGCGAACTGGAAGAGCGCATCGCCAAGACCAAACTGTCCAAGGAAGCCCGTGAAAAGGCCGATGCGGAGCTGAAGAAGCTGCGCCAGATGAGCCCGATGTCGGCTGAAGCCACTGTCGTGCGCAACTATCTGGACTGGCTGCTCGGTATTCCCTGGGGCAAGAAGTCGAAGATCAAGGCCGATCTCAACAATGCCGAGAAGATCCTTGAAGCCGATCACTTCGGTCTCGAGAAGGTCAAGGAGCGCATCGTCGAGTATCTGGCGGTCCAGGCTCGCGCCACCAAGATCAAGGGTCCCATCCTTTGCCTCGTCGGCCCTCCGGGCGTAGGCAAGACCTCGCTCGCCCAGTCGATTGCCAAGGCAACCGGCCGCGAATATGTCCGCATGGCTCTCGGCGGCGTCCGTGACGAAGCCGAAATTCGCGGCCACCGCCGCACCTATATCGGTTCGATGCCCGGCAAGGTTATCCAGTCGATGAAGAAGGCGAAGAAGTCCAACCCGCTCTTCTTGCTCGATGAGATCGACAAGCTCGGCCAGGACTATCGCGGCGATCCGTCTTCGGCTTTGCTCGAGGTACTCGATCCGGCTCAGAACTCGACCTTCATGGACCACTACCTGGAAGTCGAATACGACCTGTCGGACGTGATGTTCATCACGACGGCGAATACGCTGAACATCCCGGCTCCGCTGATGGACCGCATGGAAATCATCCGTATCGCCGGCTACACCGAAGACGAAAAGCGCGAGATCGCCAAGCGGCACCTGCTGCCGAAGGCCATCAAGGAACATGCGCTGCAGCCGAGCGAATTCTCGGTCAGCGACGATGCCCTGATGGCAATCAGCCAGCAGTATACCCGCGAAGCCGGTGTCCGTAACTTCGAACGCGAATTGATGAAGCTCGCCCGCAAGGCGGTCACCGAGATCATCAAGGGCAAGGCGAAGTCGGTTCATGTCACGGCAGCGAATATCGACGATTATCTTGGCGTTCCGCGCTTCCGCCACGGCGAAGCCGAGCGTGAGGATCAGGTCGGCGTGGTCACGGGTCTTGCCTGGACGGAAGTCGGCGGCGAGCTGCTGACGATCGAAGGTGTCATGATGCCCGGCAAGGGCCGCATGACCGTCACCGGCAACCTGAAGGAAGTGATGAAGGAATCGATCTCGGCAGCGGCGTCTTACGTCCGCTCGCGCGCCGTCGATTTCGGCATCCAGCCGCCGCTCTTCGACAAGAGCGACATCCACGTACACGTGCCGGAAGGCGCAACGCCGAAGGATGGTCCGTCTGCCGGTGTCGCGATGGCAACCGCGATCGTCTCGATCATGACCGGCATTCCGGTCAACAAGGATGTGGCAATGACGGGTGAAATCACCCTGCGTGGCCGTGTCCTGCCGATCGGTGGCCTGAAGGAAAAGCTGCTCGCGGCACTGCGCGGCGGCATCAAGAAGGTGCTGATTCCGGAAGAGAATGCCAAGGATCTGGCAGAGATTCCTGACAACGTGAAGAACAACATGGAGATCATTCCGGTCTCCCGTATGGGCGAAGTGATCAAGCATGCGCTGGTCCGTCGTCCCGAGCCGATCGAGTGGGATGGTACGGTGGAAACGCCCGTCATCGCGACTGTCGAAGGGCTCGATGATGCAGGTGCAGCCATCGCTCATTGAGCTTTGGCGGCCACATTTATGCCCAATTGTTGCAAATCCTGAAAAAGGCCGGCGGAAACGCCGGCCTTTTTTGTGAAAACGTCATGTAGACGCTTGCTTTTCCTTGATTTGCAGGGTTTTTGGGTTCTCGGCGGGCCTGATGAAAGCGATTTCTGCGCCTAGCTTACAGATTGAGTTGTTTCAAACCATTTAGAAAGGGGTGGAAACATGAACAAGAATGAACTCGTGTCCGCAGTAGCCGAAAAGGCTGGACTGACGAAGTCTGACGCAGCATCTGCCGTAGACGCAGTTTTTGATGTTGTGCAGGCCGAGCTGAAGAACAAGGGCGACATCCGTCTCGCTGGCTTCGGCAGCTTCACGGTTTCTCATCGCGCTGCCACGAAGGGTCGCAACCCGTCGACCGGCGCCGAAGTTGACATTCCGGCACGCAACGTGCCGAAGTTCACGCCCGGCAAGGGCCTGAAGGACGCCGTCAACGGCTGATACGAGATTGTCCGCCGGCCGTAAACGAGAACGGTCGCGCAGGATTTCGAGGGGGGTTCGGCATCGCCGGACCCCTTTTTGTTTTTGATCGCTTGCGGCATGCAGCGCTTTGTCTTACGACGGCGATGTTCTCAGGGCGGGGTGAAAGTCCCCACCGGCGGTAAGGGCTACGGCCTGAGCCCGCGAGCGCCTTCCGAAGCCTTGGTTTGGGAAGGGTCAGCAGATCCGGTGTGATTCCGGAGCCGACGGTTAGAGTCCGGATGAAAGAGAATGAGCATGGCCGCGCGCGGGCAGGGATCTGTCTGCGTCTGCGTTCTGTAACCTCATGCGTCCTGATTTATGTTTGGTCCCTATTCCGGATGGAAGACATGAATCAGAATTCCCTTGCAGTTTCGCACTCCCGCGCCTTCGCCGGTGCAGCCTTCATGGTGCTTGGAGGCGTCGTCTTCTCGCTCCTCAATGTCGTCACCCAATGGCTCACGATGACGCTTGCCTTCCCGGCGGCCTCCGCAGCCTTCTGGCAATATGGCTTCGCTTTTCTTTTCTCGTTGCCCTTCCTGCGCAAGGTCGGCCTTTCTGCCATGCGCACGGATTATCCCTGGCGGCATATCGTGCGTGTCGTCCTTGCTGCGCTCGGCGTCGAGGCCTGGGTCTCCGGCCTCGCCTCCGTGCCGATCTGGCAGGCGATCGCACTCGTCATGACCTCGCCCTTTTTCATCATTCTCGGCGCACGCCTTTTCCTCGGCGAGCGTGTTGGCCCCGCTCGCTGGATGGCGACAGGTGTCGGCTTTATCGGCGCCATGATCATCCTCCAGCCATGGTCGGACAGCTTCACCTGGGCAGCACTTCTGCCTGTTATCTCGGCTTTGCTTTGGGGCGCCTCCTCGCTCATCACCAAGAGCCTGACCGGCATTGAGAAGCCGGAGACGATCACCGTGTGGCTTCTGGTGCTGCTGACGCCGATCAATGGCGGCCTGGCGCTCGCGGCAGGCTTTGTGGTGCCGACGGGCGCCGCACTTGCTCTCTTCCTTCTGGCAGGCCTCCTGACGGTCGTGGCGCAATATCTGCTGACGCTCGCCTATGCCAGCGCCGACGCTGCCTATGTGCAGCCTTTCGACGACCTGAAGCTGCCGCTGAACGTGCTCGCCGGCTGGCTTTTCTTCGGCTATGCGCCGGCTGGTTATCTGTGGCTCGGCGCTGCGCTCATCCTCGCCGCGTCGCTCTTCATCATGCGCAGCGAGATGCGTCGCGAACGGCAGGCGGCCTGACGCAAACCGTACAAAATGTCGCAGGCTGTCATGTGTCTGTCATGGCAGTCCCGCAAAAAACCTCTGTTCGATTTTTTCGACATTGGGGGATTTTCAATGACATTGTCTTCGCGCAAGGCAGCGCTCGCTGCCATGCTTTTTGCATCCGTTGCCTTCCCGGCAGCGGCTGAGCCGGTTTTCAACCGCATCGCCTCTTTCCCGGTCGCGACCAACCTGCCGGCTGACAAGGACAAGCTTTCGGCCACTTCGGCCGAAATCATTACCGCTTCGCAGGATGGCAACACGCTGATCTACAGCGACAGCCCGCTCGGCGCGATTGGCTTCATCGACATCACCGATGCTAAGGCACCCAAGGCCGGCGGCGCGCTGATGATGGACGGTGAACCGACCTCGGTCACGACTGCAGCCGGCAAGGCGCTCGTCGCCGTCAACACCGGCGAAAGCAAGCAGAAGCCGTCAGGCCGTCTGGCGATCGTCGATATCGCCGGTAAGAAGATCGATGCTACCTGCGATCTCGGCGGCCAGCCTGATTCGATCGCCCTCAGCAAGGATAGGACGCTCGGCACTATCGCGATCGAAAACGAGCGCGACGAAGATGTCAACGACGGCAAGATCCCGCAGATGCCGGCAGGCGACCTCGTCGTCTTCCAGGTCAAGACCGACGGTACCGTCGATTGTGGCACAATCAAGCACGTTGCCCTGGCCGGTCTCGCCGGCGTTGCCCCGGAGGATCCGGAGCCGGAATTCGTTGCCTTCAACAGCCAGAACGAAATCGCCCTGACCCTGCAGGAAAACAACGAGATCATCATCCTCGACGGCACGACCGGCACAGTGAAGACGCACTTCTCTGCCGGCACCGTTGATCTCACCGGCATCGACACCAAACGTGACGGCGCCCTGAAATTTACCGGCGAGAAGAAGGGCATCCATCGCGAGCCCGACGCCGTAAAGTGGCTGGACGACAACCGTCTCGTCGTCGCCAACGAAGGCGATTATGAAGGCGGTTCGCGCGGCTTCACCATCTTCGACAAGACCGGCAAGGTCCTCTTCGAATCCGGCAGCTCCTTCGAGCGTGCCGTCGCCGCTATCGGCCACTATCCGGAAAGCCGCTCCTCGTCGAAGGGCGTCGAGCCGGAAGGTCTCGAAGCGGCCAAGTTCGGCACTGACAACCTGTTCTTCCTGCTCGCCGAGCGCGCTTCCGTCGTCGGCGTCTACAAGGACACGGGCGCCGATCCGGAACTGCTGCAGATCCTGCCGTCGGGTATTTCTCCGGAAGGCGCGATCGCCATTCCGCAGCGTAACCTGCTTGCGACCGCCAATGAACTCGACCTCGGCAAAGACGGCGGTGCGCGTTCGCACGTGATGATCTACGAGCGCGGCGAAGGCGAGAAGGCCTATCCGCACATTGTCTCCGCCGAGAAGGACGGCAATCCGATCGGCTTTGCAGCCCTTTCGGGGCTCGCCGCCGTTCCGGGCAAGCCGGGCATGCTCTACGCCGTCAGCGACAGCGTCCTAGGCTCGCAGCCGACGATCTACACGATCGACGCCACCAAGAAGCCGGCCGTCATCACCGATGCGCTGGTCGTCAAGCGTGACGGCGCTCCGGCCCAGAAGCTCGATATCGAAGGCATCGCTGTTGCCGCCGACGGCTCCTTCTGGCTGGCTTCGGAAGGCTATACCGAGCGCCTGGTTCCGCATGCGCTCTACAATGTTACCGCCAAGGGCGACATCAAGACCGAGATCGCTCTGCCGAAGGAGTTGCTCGCCAACGAAATCCGCTACGGCTTCGAAGGTGTCACGATCATCGGCACCGGCGACGACGCAACGCTGTGGATGGCCGTTCAGCGCGAGTGGAACGATGACGAGAAGGGCTTTGTGAAGCTCCTCTCCTACAACCCGAAGAAGAAGGAATGGGGCGGCGTGCGCTACCCGCTCGACAAGACCGAGAGCGGCTGGGTCGGCCTCTCCGAAATCACCGCCCAGGGCGACAGCGTCTACATCATCGAGCGCGACAACCTCGTCGGCGATGCGGCCAAGCTGAAGAAGCTCTATAAGGTCGCAATCTCCGACCTGAAGCCCGGCAAGCTCGGGGCCGAACTGCCGGTCGTCAAGAAGACGGAAGCCCATGATTTCATCGGTGACCTGAAGTCGGCCACCAATGGCTATGTTCTCGACAAGCTGGAAGGTTTTGCCTTCGACGCATCAGGCAAGGCCTATGCTGTGACCGACAATGACGGTGTGAGCGACTCCTCGGGCGAAACCCTGTTCTTCCCGGTCAACCTGACCGCTACGAACTGAGTTCGCATTCCCGCGAAATGGAAAGGCCGGGTTTTGCCCGGCCTTTTTCTTTGGCTCAATCACACTGACGACCCGACGGACCTAGACCATGAATTTGGGCAGTGCGGCCGCCAATGCGTCGACGGCAAGACGGATCCTGAGCGGCAGGTGCGGTGTCTGCAGCCAAAGCGCATGGCAGTCATAGAGAAACTCCGGCTGACCCGGCAGCAGCACTTCCAGCGCTCCAGCCTGCACACGGTCGCGGATGAGCCAGTAAGGCAGCCAGGCAAGCCCCATGCCGGCCGTTGCCGCATCTGCAATCGCATCGAGATCGTCGAGCCGCAATCGGCTGTTCGGCCGAACTTCCACCGGAGGCTGGTCGCCATGCGGGAAGAGCCATGGGCTGAAGCGGGCAGAGCGTGCGTAGATGATCGCATTGTGCCTGCCGATATCTTCGATCTGCTCAGGTCTACCATGCGCATCGAGATAGCTCGCTGAGGCGCAGACCACCATGCGCTGGCGCGCGACGCGGCGCGCGATAATGCCTGACCTGTCTGCCAGTTCGCCGGTCCGGATCGCGAGATCGTAACCGTCATCGGCGAGATCGGTAACGGGATCGCTGAGCGACAGATCGAGTTCGAGGTTCGGATATCGCTTTGCAAGCTCGATCAGAACCGGAAGCACGCAATGACGCCCAAAATGCACGGGCATGGTGACACGCAGCTTGCCGCATGGTTCGGAAAGATGATCGATCGCGAGCGCATCCGCCGCTTCCGTCTCGGCAAGGATCATCCGACAGCGCTCATAATAGGCGCGTCCGAAATCCGTCAGGCTCTGGCGGCGTGTCGTCCGGCTGATAAGGCTGACCCCCAATCGCTCCTCAAGAAAGCGGATGTGCTTGCCGACCATGGGGCCAGATAGGCCGAGTGCTGCTGCCGCTGCCGCAAACGAGCCCAGATCCACAGCCTTCACGAAGACGGTCATGCTGGTGAGACGATCCATATTGCAAACCCATGGTTTCTTCTGTCTTGCTTTCTGGCCAATTTATCTTCTGCAGTCCGCTTGTCATAGCTCATTCGGTTCAATTGTTTTGGAGTCGATCGAAATGGCACGCATAATCCGCTTCCACGAGCTGGGTGGTCCCGAGGTTCTTCGCATCGAGGATGTAGATGTGCCGGCACCCGGGCCGGGGCAGGTTCAAATCCGCGTCAAGGCGCTGGGCATCAACAGAGCCGAGGCGCTGCTTCGGTCCGGCAACTACATCGAGACTGCGCCTCTGCCATCTGGCCTGGGCCTCGAAGCGGCCGGCATCGTCGAGGCGGTAGGCGAGGGCGTGGATGGCTTTGCGCCGGGTGACGGCGTCAGCATCATTCCGCCGATCTCCATGGTGCGCACACCGGCTTATGGCGAACTGGTCGCATTTCCCGCTGAATACGTAGTCAGGCACCCGCCGTCGCTCTCCTGGGTGGCGGCAGCCGCGATTTGGATGCAATATCTCACGGCCTATGGCGCTCTTATCGATATTGCTCGGCTGCAGAAGGGTGATTTCATTGCCGTTACCGCGGCATCGAGCAGCGTGGGGCTTGCTGCGATCCAGATCGTCAACATGGTGGGTGCCACGCCGATCGCGATCACGAGGACCGCGGCGAAACGTCAGTCATTGCAGGATGTCGGTGCCGCGCATGTCATTGCATCGCAGGAGGAGGACCTTGAAATGCGGCTGAGGGAAATCGCCGGGGCGGACGGTGTGCGGGTCGTCTTCGACGCCGTGGCAGGCCCGATCTTCGGACCGCTGACGGCAGCAATGTCATCGGGCGGCATTCTCATCGAATATGGCGGACTGAGCTCGGCGCCGACGCCCTTTCCTCTGCCTGCCGTGCTCGGAAAATGTCTGACGCTGCGCGGCTATCTCGTTCACGAAATCACCCGCGATCCGGCCCGGCTGGACGCGGCAAAGCGGTTTATTCTGGAAGGGTTCGCATCCGGTGCTCTCAAACCCGTCATATCAAGGACATTCCCCTTCGAGCAGATCGTCGAGGCGCACCGCTTCCTGGAATCGAACGAGCAGTTCGGCAAGATTGTCGTAACGGTGTGATCCAGCACGGGCCGGATGGATAGATCAGGCCCGGCCGTCTTGGCCGGCCGGGCCTGAGCAATCAGTCAGGGCCTACCAGCGCTGATGGACATGCGGTGCGATCAGTCGCTTGTAAATCTCGCGTGTCGCCGCCATGACGTCAGCCGAGAGCGGCGCAAGATCGGCGGCGGCCGCATTGGCCTTGGCCTGCTCGGCATTGCGTGCGCCGGGGATGACGACCGTGACGGCCTCTGCCATCAGGATCCAGCGCAGCGCAAAGGCGGCCATGCTCGCACCCGCCGGCACCAGTTTGCGTACTTCCTCGACGGCCTGCAGGCCGACCTCGAAGGGCACGCCCGAGAAGGTCTCGCCGACATCGAAGGCTTCGCCATTTCGGTTGAAGTTGCGGTGGTCGTCGCTTGCGAACTTCGTGTCGCGGGTGATCTTGCCGGAGAGCAGGCCGCTGGCGAGCGGCACGCGGGCGATGATCGCCACGTTCTTGCGGCGGGCTTCGCTGAAGAACAGATGATCGGGACGCTGGCGGAAGATGTTGTAGATGATCTGGATGCTGACGACGCCGGGATATTCGATCGCTTTCAGTGCTTCCTCGACCTTCTCGACGCTGACGCCGTAGCCCTTGATCTTGCCGGCCTTCTGCAGCTCGTCCAGACCTGCGAAGACTTCCGGGCGATAGAGCACTTCCGTCGGCGGGCAGTGGAGCTGCACGAGATCGAGGCTGTCGACCTGCAGGTTTTTCAGGCTGCGGTCGATGAAGCCTTCCAGATTGGCCTTGGTGTAGCCATCAGCGACATGCGGGTTCAGACGGCGGCCGGCCTTGGTCGCGACCATCGGGCGTTCACCGCCGCGCGCCTTCAGCACTTCGGCAATGATCTTTTCGGAACGGCCGTCGCCATAGACGTCGGCGGTATCGATGAAGGTCATGCCGGCGTCGAGCGCGGCATTCAAGGCAGCGCGGCCGTCCGCTTCGCTGACATCGCCCCAGGAGCCGCCGATCTGCCAGGCGCCGAAGCCCACATCGGTGACGGTAAAGGGCAGGCGGCCAAAAGCATGATGTTTCATGGAAATCCTCCGTTCGTGATGAAAGGCCCTCGCAGTAGCAGGCGCCGGGTAGGGCGGCAATTGCCGATGGCGCTTGGATCGCCTGCTGCGATCAAATATCCTTGTCCACGACGGCTTCAACCGCAGACGACGGAAGAACAGGAAAGATCATGGATATCAAGGCTACAGGCTCGCGCCCTTCCACGAAGGGCCAGGCCGATTATTTCACCGGCTCAGTTCGTCTCGATCCGCTCGTCGAGGCGCCGGAGCCGGCGCGCGTGCGGGGCACTCACGTGACCTTCGAGCCGGGCGCGCGCACTGCCTGGCATACGCACCCCCTGGGGCAGACGCTGATCGTTACGTCAGGCAGAGGCCTCGCTCAGACATGGGGCGGGGAAATCAGGGAAATCCGCCCGGGTGATGTTGTGTGGTTCCCGCCGGGCGAGAAGCACTGGCATGGCGCAAGCCCCGAGACCGCCATGAGCCATATCGCCATCCAGGAAGCATTGAACGGCAGCGTCGCCGACTGGCTGGAGCAGGTCAGCGACGAGCAATATGCTGGCAAGGCCTGAGGCGGCTGCCCGACTTCAGGCTCTGAGAGAGCGCATGCGATTCGAGCTTCCGTTGCGAAGCTCTGTCGCGGGCCGAGGCGTTTCAGGCATCTCCGCAGCATCCGTGCGGGCTGCTTGTGGAAAACCTGACGCAACGGATATGAGGTCCGCAGGCAAAGCAGAATCGCCGATTTGCCGGGAGGATCGAGAAGGCTTTCCGAAACAATTTCAGGACTGTCATGGTTTTGTCTCCAAACCTGCTTGACACTAAAAGGCGAACCCCTTAGTTAGCCGCTCATCCCAACGGCCAGCCCGTTTGGAGAAGGTGCTCAGGCACCGGATTGCTTGAAAGAATGCGGGTGTAGCTCAGTCGGTTAGAGTGCCGGCCTGTCACGCCGGAGGTCGCGGGTTCGAGCCCCGTCACTCGCGCCATTTCAAAGCAGGCGTCAATTTGACGCCGTCTGTCCGGTTGCGTGGTATCCTCACGGTCCGAAAGGTCCAATGCGCGGGTGTAGCTCAGTCGGTTAGAGTGCCGGCCTGTCACGCCGGAGGTCGCGGGTTCGAGCCCCGTCACTCGCGCCATTTATCTCCGAAAAGCCATGCAGTTTCCGAGGGTCAGCCATGCGGCCTTCCACGACATTTGCGGATTTGTCGCGACATCGTTGCATCTGCTTGATAATGTCCGTCTCACGCTGTTCGAATAGCTTCTGTAAAAGTCTTGCGCCGGGGCTCCGGCTGCGCTAACCACGGCTTGTTGCAACGCACGTTCGCTTGCCGGGCATTTGCCCAGTTGCGCCGCCAGGCGCCGCCCGCAAGCAGGGATGAACATGATGACTGAACTGCTCAGTTCCTATATTCCGATCGCTATCTTCATCGGCATCGCGCTCGTTATCGGCCTGGCGCTTCTCATTGCGCCGTTTGCCGTTGCCTTCAAGGCGCCCGATTCGGAAAAGCTTTCGGCTTATGAATGCGGCTTCAACGCATTCGACGACGCTCGCATGAAGTTCGACATCCGCTTCTATCTCGTGTCGATTCTCTTCATCATCTTCGACCTTGAAGTCGCTTTCCTCTTCCCGTGGGCCATTTCCTTCGGCGCCATCGGCTGGTTCGGCTTCTGGTCCATGATGGTCTTCCTTTTCGTGCTGACCATCGGCTTTATCTATGAATGGAAGAAGGGAGCCCTGGAATGGGAGTAGCCCCCGCTAGCAATCAGACGCTCGTAGCGCAGCAGCCGAAGGGGATTATCGATCCCTCCACCGGCAAGCCGATCGGCAGCAACGACGCGTTCTTCGGCGAGATCAACAACGAGCTCGCCGACAAGGGTTTTCTCGTCACCTCGACCGATGAGCTGATCAACTGGGCCCGTACCGGCTCGCTGATGTGGATGACCTTCGGTCTTGCCTGCTGCGCCGTCGAAATGATGCAGCTCTCCATGCCGCGTTACGACGTCGAGCGTTTCGGCTTCGCCCCGCGTGCCTCGCCGCGCCAGTCCGACGTCATGATCGTCGCCGGCACGCTGACCAACAAGATGGCGCCTGCGCTCCGTAAGGTCTACGACCAGATGCCCGAGCCGCGTTACGTCATCTCCATGGGCTCCTGCGCCAATGGCGGCGGCTACTACCACTATTCCTATTCGGTCGTGCGCGGTTGCGACCGCGTCGTGCCGATCGATATCTACGTGCCGGGCTGTCCCCCACGGCGGAGGCGCTGCTTTACGGCGTGCTTCTGCTGCAGAAGAAGATCCGCCGCACCGGCACGATCGAACGCTAAGGGTAAGGACAGAGAATTATGAGCGAAGCCCTTACTGAGCTTTCGTCGTACCTTTCGGAAGCGCGTGGCAACCTGATTGCCGCCTCACAGCTCAAATATGGCGAGCTGACGCTGACGACGACTGGCGATAACCTTATTCCGCTGCTGACCTTCCTGCGCGATGACGCCAAATGCGGCTTCGTCAACCTGACGGATATTTGCGGCGTCGACTGGCCGCAGCGCGAACTGCGCTTCGATGTCGTCTATCATATTCTGTCTCCGAAGCAGAACCTGCGCATCCGCGTGAAGGTGGCGACCGACGAGGATACGCCGGTTCCGTCCGCCTGCGCCGTTTATCCGGGCGCCGACTGGTTCGAGCGCGAGACCTGGGACATGTACGGGGTGCTCTTCACCGGCCACCCGGACCTGCGCCGGATCCTGACCGACTACGGTTTCGAAGGCCATCCGCTGCGCAAGGACTTCCCGACGACCGGTTTCGTTGAAGTTCGCTACGACGATGCGGCAAAGCGCGTCGTTTACGAACCTGTCGAACTGAAGCAGGAATTCCGCAATTTCGATTTCTTGTCCCCTTGGGAAGGCACGGAATATGTGCTGCCGGGCGACGAAAAGGCGAAGCAGTAAGTTTGAGGCGTGTGGCGGGCCGAAAGCCTGCTGTTCACTGACTACCTGAAAAAGCGAGCCCATCGCCATGACCGAACATAACGTCCGTAACTTCAACATCAATTTCGGGCCGCAGCATCCGGCAGCGCACGGCGTTCTGCGTCTTGTGCTGGAGCTTGACGGCGAAATCGTGGAGCGCGTCGATCCGCATATCGGCCTGCTGCACCGCGGTACCGAAAAGCTGATCGAGACCAAGACCTATCTGCAGGCCGTTCCCTACTTCGACCGCCTCGACTACGTGGCGCCGATGAACCAGGAACATGCCTATGCGATGGCGGTCGAAAAGCTGCTCGGCATCGAGATCCCGATTCGCGGCCAGCTCATCCGCGTGCTCTACTCGGAAATCGGTCGTATTCTGTCGCACCTGCTGAACGTCACGACGCAGGCCATGGACGTCGGTGCGCTGACGCCGCCGCTTTGGGGCTTCGAAGAGCGCGAAAAGCTGATGGTGTTCTATGAGCGTGCTAGCGGCTCACGCATGCACGCCGCTTACTTCCGTCCGGGCGGTGTCCATCAGGACCTGCCGGAAGAGCTCGTGCAGGATATCGGCAAGTGGTGCGACCAATTCCCGGGCAAGCTCGACGATATCGACGACCTTCTGACCGGCAACCGCATCTTCAAGCAGCGTAACGTCGATATCGGTGTCGTCTCGCTGGAAGATTGCTGGGCCTGGGGCTTCTCGGGCGTCATGGTGCGCGGTTCGGGCGCTGCCTGGGACCTGCGCCGCGCGCAGCCCTATGAATGCTACTCGGATCTCGAGTTCGACATTCCGATCGGCAAGAACGGCGACAACTACGATCGTTACCTGATCCGCATGATCGAGATGCGCGAATCGGTGAAGATCATGAAGCAGTGCGTGAACCGCCTGCTCGGTGATGCCAAGGCGGGACCGTTCTCCTCGATCGACGGCAAGGTCGTTCCGCCGAAGCGCGGCGAGATGAAGCGGTCGATGGAAGCGCTGATCCACCACTTCAAGCTTTATACCGAAGGCTATCACGTTCCGGCCGGCGAAGTTTATGCTGCCGTCGAAGCGCCAAAGGGTGAGTTCGGCGTCTACCTCGTCTCCGACGGCACCAACAAGCCTTACCGCTGCAAGATCCGCGCTCCGGGTTATGCACACCTGCAGGCGATGGACTTCATGTGCCGTGGCCACCAGCTTGCCGACGTCGCGGCCGTTCTCGGCTCGCTCGACATCGTGTTCGGCGAGGTGGACCGCTGATGCAGGCTCTGCCGCTCGCAGCCGCACTTCTTCTTTCGGCTTCCTCCGCCTTTGCGCAGGATGCCGGAAAGCTCGGCACGCCGCTGGGCCATGAGGAAGCGCAGCCGCCGGCAGAGCAATCGTCCATGGGCGATCTTTTGTCCAAGGGCTATCAAATCAAGGCCGCCGTGCCGAATGGCGGCAAGTTCGTGGTGTTTATGCAAAAAGACCAGTCGGCCTATGCCTGTGAAATGCAGTCTTTGACTGCTTCGCGGTGTGGAACGCTAAACTGACAAGGCGTGAGGAAGAATGTCCGTTCGTCGATTAGCCGAAGATCAATTCCAGCCGGCCGCATTCGCTTTCAGCGATGAAAATGCGGTCTGGGCGGAAAAGACGATTCAGAAATATCCCGCAGGCCGTCAGCAGTCCGCGGTTATTCCGCTGTTGATGCGTGCGCAGGAGCAGGATGGTTGGGTCACCCGTCCGGCGATCGAAAAGATCGCCGACATGCTGGACATGGCCTATATCCGTGTCCTCGAAGTCGCGACCTTCTATACCCAATTCCAGCTTCATCCCGTCGGCACCCGCGCTCACGTGCAGGTCTGCGGCACGACGCCCTGCATGCTGCGCGGTTCGGAAAAGCTGATGGGGGTCTGCCGCAGCAAGATCCACCAGCATCCGTTCGAGCGCAACGCCGAGGGCACGCTCTCCTGGGAAGAGGTCGAATGTCTCGGGGCCTGCGTCAACGCTCCGATGGTGATGATCGGCAAGGATACCTACGAGGATCTGACGCCGGAGCGCCTGGAAGAAATCATCGATACGTTCGCGGCAGGAAATGGGGCGAGCGTCAAGGTCGGCCCGCAGATCGACCGTCACCTGTCCTCACCCGAAGGTGGCCCGACGACCCTGCTGGACGATGTTGCTGTCAGCCGCACTGGGGTTAAGAAGGCCCCGGCTGCCGCGCCTGTCGACGGCGCGCCGGTTCCGCCCTCCGAGGCCGCTCGCCCGAAGAGCACCGATGCAGAGACCAACGCGTCGCTGAAGACGCCGGCAACGTCTCCCAAGGCATCGGCCAAGAACGCGAAGGCTGCCGAAGTTCAGCCGCTGTCCGGTACGGCTGCTTCCGAACCCGCGCCGAAACCTGTTGCTGAAGCCGTTGTAAAGCCGTCGCTGACCGACAAGAATTGCCCGGCCGGCATCGAAAAGCCCGCCGCTCCCGATGATCTCAAGATGATTTCCGGCGTTGGTCCGAAGATCGAAGCAACGTTGAACGAAATCGGCATTTTCACCTTCTCGCAGATCGCGGGTTGGAAGAAGGCCGAACGCGAATGGGTCGATGGTTTCCTGAATTTCCGCGGCCGCATCGAGCGCGATGACTGGGTCAAGCAGGCCAAGGCGCTCGCCAAGGGCGGCGAAGCGGAATATATCAAGGTCTTCGGCAAGAAGCCGCGGTAAGAGGTGTGAAGCATGTTAGAAGATAAAGACCGCATCTTTACCAACATCTACGGCCTCAAGGACAAATCCCTGAAGGGCGCGATGAGCCGCGGCCACTGGGATGGCACCAAGCAGATCCTCGAAAAGGGCCGTGACTGGATCATCGACGAGATGAAGGCTTCCGGCCTTCGCGGTCGTGGCGGCGCAGGCTTCCCGACGGGTCTCAAGTGGTCGTTCATGCCCAAACAGAGCGACGGCCGTCCGCATTACCTCGTCGTGAATGCCGACGAATCGGAGCCCGGCACCTGCAAGGACCGCGACATCATGCGCAACGATCCGCATACGCTGATCGAAGGCTGCGTGGTCGCAAGCTTCGCCATGGGCGCCAACGCTGCCTATATCTATGTGCGCGGCGAATATATCCGCGAGCGCGAAGCGCTGCAGGCCGCAATCGATGAATGCTATGATGCCGGCCTTCTCGGCAAGAACAACAAGCTCGGCTGGGACATGGACATCTTCGTCCATCACGGCGCCGGCGCTTATATCTGCGGCGAAGAAACCGCGCTGCTCGAAAGCCTTGAAGGCAAGAAGGGCCAGCCGCGCCTGAAGCCGCCATTCCCGGCCAATATGGGTCTCTATGGCTGCCCGACGACGGTCAACAATGTCGAATCGATCGCCGTTGCCCCGACCATCCTGCGCCGTGGTGCCGGCTGGTTCTCGTCCATCGGCCGTCCGAACAACGTCGGCACCAAGCTCTTCATGCTCTCCGGTCACGTCAACAAGCCGTGCACCGTAGAAGAGAGCATGGGCATCACCTTCCGCGAACTGGTGGACAAGCACGCCGGCGGCATCCGCGGCGGTTGGGACAACCTGCTGGCCGTCATTCCGGGTGGCGCATCGTGCCCGATCGTTCCGGCCAAGGACATCATCGACTGCCCGATGGACTTCGACGGTCTGCGCGCTGTCGGCTCCTCCTTCGGCACGGCCGCCTCGATCGTCATGGACAAGTCCACCGACGTCATCAAGGCGATCGCCCGTATCTCGGCCTTCTTCAAGCATGAGAGCTGCGGCCAGTGCACGCCGTGCCGCGAAGGCACCGGCTGGATGTGGCGCGTGATGGAGCGTATGGCACGCGGCAACGCCCAGAAGCGCGAAATCGACATGCTGTTCCAGGTCACCAAGCAGATCGAAGGCCACACCATCTGCGCGCTCGGCGATGCCGCCGCATGGCCGGTGCAGGGTCTGATCCGTAACTTCCGTCCGGAAATCGAAGCCCGCATCGACCAGTATACGGCCAGTGCGCTCGATCACGGTGCGGTTCTGGAGGCGGCAGAGTAAGCGCATGACGACCAAGGCATCCGATAGCAAGGTGGGAGAAGGGGCAGCCGATTTCGCGGCTGACTTCGGCCGTCTTGCTGCCGGCATGCTGGAAAATGCGCGTGCGATGCCCGTTCATCCGCTGATGGCGCATCAAGCTGCGGCATTTGCCGCAGCCACGGCGATCGGTTTCGGCATTTCCACGCAGATGGCCGGCGTCTTCTTCGGCGCGTTGCAGGGAGCATTCGAGACGGCGAACATGGCAGCCGCAGCGCTCGACGAAACGCCGCCGGATGAAGAAACGCCTGAGATGGCCATCCGTCCGGAGAATATTCGCCGCCCGGCTGAAACGGCTATGCCGGTTCGCAAGGCTGTAAAGCCGAAGCTGACGGTGGTTTCCACCAGGGCCCCGACGGTAGAAACTGTAAAGCCGACGGTTGCCAAGGCGAAGCCGGCCGCAAGGTCCAGGAAGGTTGACGACCTGAAGCTGATCGCCGGCATCGGTCCGAAGCTGGAGCAGGTGCTGAACAAAAGAGGCATCCGCACCTTTGCCGATATTGCGGCATGGAGCGAGGCCGACGTTGCGGGCCTGGACGCCGAACTCGGCTTCGATGGCCGCATCCTGCGTGACGACTGGGTTGGCCAGGCCAAGGTCCTGGCGACACGGGGTCGTAGGAAGAAATAGGTTTCCGGCCGCAGGCGATGGCCGGAAGAATGGCATATCGATCGACGGGGCAGGGGCTCCGGGTCGTGGTGCCGATGGCGGGTTTCGGGTCTCGGAACCAGCGAAAGAGAATTTGGGCAATTCCGGCGCCAGGACGGACGAAATGTCTGTCTTGGCAATATGGATGTTGCAAAAATAGGTTTGTTTGCCGGTGCCCGGCGAATGGGAAACAGGACTGAGTGACGATGGCAAAACTGAAGATTGACGGTAACGAGATCGAAGTTCCGGATCATTACACGCTGATTCAGGCGTGCGAAGAGGCCGGTGCTGAAGTTCCGCGCTTCTGCTTCCATGAGCGTCTGTCGGTTGCCGGCAATTGCCGCATGTGCCTCGTCGAGGTCAAGGGCGGTCCGCCGAAGCCGCAGGCTTCCTGCGCCATGGGCGTGCGCGATATCCGCGGCGGCCCGAACGGCGAACTGCCTGAAGTCTTCACCAACACGCCGATGGTCAAGAAGGCCCGCGAAGGCGTGATGGAATTCCTGCTTATCAACCATCCGCTGGATTGCCCGATCTGCGACCAGGGCGGCGAATGCGATCTGCAGGACCAGGCCATGGCCTTCGGGATCGACACGTCGCGCTATCAGGAAGACAAGCGCGCCGTCGAAGACAAGTATATCGGCCCGCTCGTCAAGACCGTCATGAACCGCTGCATTCACTGCACGCGTTGCGTCCGCTTCACGACGGAAGTGGCCGGCATTTCCGAACTCGGCCTGATCGGCCGCGGCGAAGACGCTGAAATCACCACCTATCTCGAGCAGGCCATGACCTCCGAGCTGCAGGGCAACGTCGTTGACCTCTGCCCGGTCGGCGCACTGACCTCCAAGCCCTTCGCCTTCACGGCCCGTCCGTGGGAACTGAACAAGACCGAATCGATCGACGTCATGGACGCCGTCGGCTCCGCGATCCGCGTCGATACCCGCGGCCGCGAAGTTATGCGCATCCTGCCGCGCGTCAACGAGGCGGTGAATGAAGAGTGGATCTCTGACAAGACCCGTCATGTCTGGGACGGCCTGAAGACGCAGCGCCTCGACCGCCCTTACGTCCGCAAGGACGGCCGCCTGCAGCCGGCGAGCTGGGGCGAAGCCTTCGGCGCCATCAAGGCTGCCGTATCGGCAACGTCGGGCGAAAAGATAGGCGCGATTGCCGGCGACCTCGCTTCGGTCGAAGAAATGTATGCCCTGTCCGAACTGGTAAAGTCGCTGGGTTCCGGGAACCTCGACTGTCGCCAGGATGGGGCGGCACTTGATCCGTCGTTCGGCCGTGCAAGCTACCTCTTCAATCCGACTATATCAGGCATCGAACAGGCCGACGCGCTGCTTATCGTCGGTGCGAATCCGCGCTTTGAAGCCGCTATCCTCAATGCCCGCATCCGCAAGCGTTTCCGTCGTGGCGGCTTCCCGATCGGTGTGATCGGTGAGGGCGGCGAGATGCGTTACAAGTATGATTACCTCGGTGCTGGTCCCGACACGCTGAAGGACATTCTCGACGGCGGCCACGCCTTCGCCGAAGTCCTCTCAAAGGCTTCCAAGCCGATGATCATCATCGGTCAGGGCGCTCTGACCCGCACGGATGGTGCAGGCGTTCTCGCAACCGCCGCCAAGCTCGCTGTCAATGTCGGCGCGATCGCTGAAGGCTGGAACGGTTTTGCAGTGCTGCACACCGCGGCATCGCGCGTCGGCGGCCTCGACCTCGGCTTCGTGCCGGGCGCCAAGGGTGCCAATGCCGCCGAGATGCTGAAGGCCATGGACGTGCTCTTCCTGCTCGGCGCCGACGAACTCGACTTCTCGACCAAGGCTGCGAAGTTCACCGTCTATATCGGCTCGCATGGCGATAACGGTGCACATGGCGCCGATGTCATCCTGCCGGCTGCCGCCTACACCGAAAAGTCCGGCACCTGGGTCAACACTGAGGGCCGCGTCCAGATGGGCAACCGCGCCGGTTTCGCACCGGGCGACGCCCGCGAAGACTGGGCGATCATCCGCGCCCTTTCCGACGTGCTCGGCAAGAAGCTTCCCTTTGATTCTCTCGGCGAATTGCGCAGCAAACTCTATGCGGCATTCCCGCATTTTGCGGCCGTCGATGAGATCGCCGAAGGTGATAGCGCCCAAATTGCCGCACTGGCGAAAAAAGCCGGTAAGATGAACAAATCCGGGTTTGCGTCGTCGGTCAAAGACTTCTATTTGACGAACCCGATAGCGCGCGCCTCGGCTGTCATGGCCGAGTGCTCGGCATTGGCCCGCAACAATTTCAAAGTCGCGGCAGAGTAAGGGCAGGAACTCATGGATTCTTTCTTCTCGACCTATGTCTGGCCGGCGATCATCATGATCGGTCAGTCACTGCTGCTGCTCGTCTGCCTGCTGGTCTTCATTGCTTACGTCCTTCTTGCTGACCGCAAGATCTGGGCTGCCGTCCAGCTGCGCCGCGGTCCGAACGTCGTCGGCCCCTTCGGCCTGTTCCAGTCCTTCGCCGACCTTCTGAAGTTCGTCTTCAAGGAGCCGGTCATTCCGGCCGGCGCCAACAAGGCGGTCTTCCTGCTCGCCCCGCTCGTGACCGTGCTTCTGGCGCTGTCGACCTGGGCGGTCGTGCCGCTTGCTGACGGCTGGGTGGTTGCCAACATCAATGTCGGCATCCTCTACATCCTGGCGATCTCCTCGCTCGAAGTTTACGGCATCATCATGGGTGGCTGGGCTTCGAACTCGAAGTATCCGTTCCTCGGCGCGCTGCGCTCCGCCGCACAGATGGTGTCTTACGAAGTCTCGATCGGCTTCGTCATCGTTACCGTTCTTCTCTGCGTCGGTTCGCTGAACCTGACTGACATCGTCAATGCTCAGCGCACCGGCCTCGGTACGATGCTCGGCCTGCCGAACTCGTTCCTCGACTGGCACTGGCTGGCGCTGTTCCCGATGTTCGTCGTCTTCTTCATCTCGGCGCTCGCCGAGACGAACCGCCCGCCTTTCGACCTTCCGGAAGCAGAATCCGAACTCGTCGCCGGCTTCATGGTCGAATACGGCTCGGCTCCGTACATGATGTTCATGCTCGGCGAATATGCGGCCGTCGTGCTGATGTGCTCGCTGACGACGATCCTCTTCCTGGGTGGCTGGCTGCCGCCGGTTGATTTCTGGCTCATCAACTGGGTGCCCGGTATCATCTGGTTCATGCTGAAGTCGTGCCTGGTGTTCTTCATGTTCGCCATGGTCAAGGCTTTCGTGCCGCGTTACCGCTACGACCAGCTCATGCGTCTCGGCTGGAAGGTTTTCCTTCCGCTGTCGCTCGCCATGGTCGTCATCGTTGCATTCGTGCTGAAACTGACGGGATGGGCAGGCTGATGTCCAACCTCGTTTCCGGCAAAATTGGAGATTGAAGATGGGAAGCCTGTCCGCCTCCATCAACTCGCTTTTTCTTAAGGAATTCGTCGGCGCCTTCTTCCTGTCGATGCGCTATTTCTTCAAGCAGAAGGCGACGATCAACTACCCCTTCGAAAAGGGTCCGGTCAGCCCGCGTTTCCGCGGCGAGCATGCACTGCGCCGTTATCCGAACGGTGAAGAGCGCTGCATCGCCTGCAAGCTGTGCGAAGCGATCTGTCCCGCTCAGGCGATCACCATCGAAGCCGGCCCGCGCCGCAATGACGGCACGCGCCGCACGGTGCGTTACGACATCGACATGGTGAAGTGCATCTACTGCGGCTTCTGCCAGGAAGCTTGCCCTGTTGATGCGATCGTCGAAGGCCCGAATTTCGAATTCGCCACCGAAACCCGTGAAGAACTCTACTTCGATAAGCAGAGGCTCCTCGAAAACGGCGACCGGTGGGAGCGTGAAATCGCCCGCAACATGGCGATCGATGCGCCGTATCGTTGATTGAAATTTGAAATGCCGCGGGAAGGGCACTCTTGCCCACAGCGGTCAACATGCACCGGGGCTTTGCCGGCGAAAGCTGTGCGAAGTCCTATCGGGCAGGGAAACTCCCGGCTGCCCGGGGGAAGATGAAAAAGGCACCAACATGGGTCTGCAGGCTCTATTTTTCTATCTTTTCGCCTTTGTCGCGATAGCGTCGGCGTTCATGGTCATCTGGGCGAAGAACCCGGTTCACTCGGTTCTGTTCCTGATCCTGGTGTTCTTCAATGCAGCGGGTCTCTTCCTGCTGCTGGGTGCCGAATTCCTGGCGATGATCCTGCTCGTCGTCTATGTGGGCGCGGTCGCTGTTCTCTTCCTCTTCGTGGTGATGATGCTCGACATCGACTTCACCGAGCTTCGCGCCGGTGTTCTCGAATATGCGCCGATCGGCGCGCTGATCGGTCTCATCCTCGCAGCCGAACTCATCGTCGTCATCGGCGGCAGCTCGATCTCGCCCGAGATTGCCAAGACGGTCGCCATGCCGATCCCAGCACTGACCGAACGCACCAATACGGCCGCTCTCGGCGATGTGCTCTATACGAACTACGTCTACTTCTTCCAGATCGCCGGTCTGATCCTGCTGGTCGCCATGATCGGCGCGATCGTGCTGACGCTGAAGCATCGCACCAATATCAAGCGGCAGAATATTTCCCGCCAGGTTGCCCGCACGCCTGCGACCGCCGTCGAGGTGATCAAGGTCAAGCCGGGCCAGGGCGTGAGCTGAGCCGAGAGGTCAAGGAACAAAGAACATGGTCATCGGACTTTCCCACTATCTCACGGTCAGCGCCATCCTCTTCACGATCGGCATCTTCGGCATCTTCCTGAACCGGAAGAACATCATCGTCATCCTGATGTCGGTCGAATTGATCCTGTTGTCGGTCAACATCAACATGGTCGCCTTCTCGTCGTTCCTCAACGACATCGTCGGCCAGGTGTTCGCACTGTTCATTCTGACTGTTGCTGCTGCTGAGGCGGCGATCGGTCTCGCAATTCTCGTTGTCTTCTACCGCAACCGCGGTTCGATCGCGGTCGAAGACGTCAATATGATGAAGGGCTGAGCGGCTCATGTTCCTCTATAAGGCTATCGTCTTCCTTCCCCTGATCGGTGCGATCATTGCCGGCCTCTTTGGCCGTGCGATCGGCGCCAAGGCGTCGGAATATGTCACCAGCGGCCTGATGATCATCGCCGCCATCCTGTCCTGGGTCGTCTTCTTCACGGTTGCGCTCGGCCATCCGGAAGGCGTGATCAAGGTCGAGGTTCTGCGCTGGATCCAGTCCGGCGGCATCGACGTCTCCTGGTCGCTGCGTGTCGATACGCTGACCTCGGTCATGCTGATCGTCGTCAATACGGTCTCGACCCTGGTGCATGTCTACTCGATCGGGTACATGCACACCGATCCGCATCGCCCGCGCTTCTTCGCCTATCTGTCGCTCTTTACTTTCGCCATGCTCATGCTGGTGACCTCCGACAACCTCGCCCAGATGTTCTTCGGCTGGGAAGGCGTGGGTCTGGCCTCGTATCTGCTGATCGGCTTCTGGTACAAGAAGCCCTCGGCATCGGCGGCTGCAATAAAGGCGTTCATCGTCAACCGCGTCGGCGACTTCGGCTTCGTGCTCGGTATTGCCACCGTCTTCGTGCTGTTCGGCTCGATCAACTTCGACACGATCTTCGCCAATGCCTCGACCTTCGCTCCGGCGGAAGGCGGCGGCGAAGCCGGTGAAGTGGTCCTGAACCTCTTCGGCATGCATCTCGACAAGGCGCATGCGCTGACCGGCGCCTGCCTGCTGCTCTTCATGGGCGCAATGGGTAAGTCGGCGCAGTTCCTGCTGCACACCTGGCTGCCGGATGCCATGGAAGGCCCAACCCCGGTATCCGCACTCATCCATGCCGCAACAATGGTGACCGCCGGCGTCTTCCTCGTCGCCCGCATGTCGCCGCTTTTCGAACTGTCGCCGGACGCACTCGTCGTCGTGACGATCATCGGCGCGATCACTGCCTTCTTCGCGGCGACCGTCGGCCTTGTGCAGAACGACATCAAGCGCGTCATCGCTTACTCGACCTGCTCGCAGCTCGGCTACATGTTCGTCGCCCTCGGCGTCGGCGCCTATGGCGCGGCAATCTTCCACCTCTTCACGCACGCCTTCTTCAAGGCTCTGCTCTTCCTTTGCGCCGGCTCGGTCATCCACGCCGTCGATGGCGAGCAGGACATGCGTCATATGGGTGGTCTGTACCCGCATATCAAAGTTACCGGCGGCCTCATGATCATCGGTACGCTCGCGATCACCGGTGTCGGCATCCCCTTCACCCCGATCGGTTTTGCAGGCTTCTTCTCCAAGGATGTCATCATCGAGGCGACCTATGCGTCGCATTCGCCGGCTGCGGGCTTCGCCTTCACGCTGCTCGTTATTGCGGCACTTTTCACGAGCTTCTATTCCTGGCGCCTGATCTTCATGACCTTCTTCGGCAGGCCGCGCGCTTCGCATGAAGTCATGCATCACGTCCATGAATCGCCGCAGGTCATGCTGGTGCCGCTCTACATCCTGGCCATCGGCGCGGTCGTCGCGGGCGTGCTCTTCGAAGGCCGTTTCTACGGCGAGGAATATGCCGAGTTCTGGAAGGGCGCACTCTTCACTGGTGCCGAGAACGAACTGGTGGAAGAATTCCATCACGTCCCGGCCTGGGTCGGCCTCAGTCCCTTCATCGCCATGCTGCTCGGTTTCGTGACCGCCTGGTACATGTACATCAGGTCGCCGTCGACGCCGCGCAAGCTCGCCGAGCAGCACCGTGTGCTCTACCAGTTCCTGCTCAACAAATGGTACTTCGACGAGCTCTACGATTTCCTCTTCGTCCGCAGCGCCAAGGCTCTTGGCAACTTCCTCTGGAAGAAGGGTGATGTCGGCGTCATCGATACCTACGGTCCGAACGGCATTGCCGCCCGCGTCGTCAACGTCACCGACCGCGTCGTGCGCCTGCAGACCGGCTACCTCTATCACTATGCCTTCGCGATGCTGATCGGCGTTGCAGCGCTCGTTACCTGGATGATGCTCGGGAGTTCCTTCTGATGACCGATTGGCCTATTCTTTCAACGGTCACCTTCCTGCCGCTCGTCGGCGTGGTGCTCTTGTTGCTGATGAACGGCGAAACTGAGAACGGCCGCAAGAACGTGCTGTGGATTTCGCTGATCACCACGGTTTTCACCTTCATCCTCTCGCTCTTCATCTGGATCGGTTTCGACAACGCCAATCCGGGCTTCCAGATGATCGAGCAGCATAGCTGGCTCGGCACCGGCATCGGCTACCATGTCGGTGTCGACGGCATCTCCATGCTGTTCATCATCCTCTCGACCTTCTTGATGCCCTTCTGCGTGCTCGCAAGCTGGCTCTCGATCGAGAAGCGCCTGAAGGAATACATGATCGCCTTCCTCATCCTTGAAGTGATGATGGTCGGTGTCTTCGTCTCGCTCGATATCGTTCTCTTCTACGTCTTCTTCGAAGGCGGCCTCATTCCGATGTTCCTGATTATCGGCGTCTGGGGCGGTGCGAACCGCGTCTATGCGAGCTACAAGTTCTTCCTCTACACGCTGCTCGGCTCGGTGCTGATGCTGCTCGCCATCATGGCCATGTACTGGCAGGCCGGCACGACTGACATCACCGCGCTGCTGGCCTACAAGTTCCCGCCGGCAATGCAGACCTGGCTGTGGCTTGCCTTCTTCGCGTCCTTCGCGGTGAAAATGCCGATGTGGCCGGTCCATACCTGGCTCCCCGACGCACACGTCCAGGCGCCGACGGCCGGTTCCGTCATCCTGGCAGGCGTGCTTCTGAAGCTCGGCGGCTACGGCCTGATCCGCTTCTCGATCGGCATGTTCCCGGTCGCTTCGGATCATTTCGCGCCGCTCGTGTTCGCGCTGTCCGTTATCGCTATCATCTACACCTCGCTGGTCGCGATGATGCAGGACGACATCAAGAAGCTGATCGCCTATTCCTCGGTCGCTCACATGGGCTACGTGACGATGGGCATTTTCGCGGCCAACGCTCAGGGCCTGCAGGGTTCGATCTTCCAGATGCTGTCGCACGGCATCGTCTCGGGCGCGCTCTTCCTCTGCGTCGGCGTCGTCTATGACCGCACTCACACCCGCGAGATCGCGGCTTACGGCGGTCTGGTCAACAACATGCCGAAATATGCCGTCGCCTTCATGGTCTTCACCATGGCCAATGTCGGCCTGCCCGGCACTTCGGGTTTCATCGGCGAATTCCTGACGCTGATCGGCGTCTTCCGCGCCAACACCTGGGTTGCGCTCTTTGCCGCCACCGGTGTCATCCTCTCTGCTGCCTATGCGCTCTGGCTTTATCGCCGGGTGATCTTCGGCGCGCTGGAGAAGGAAAAGCTGAAGGCGCTGCTCGACCTTTCGCCGCGTGAAAAGGTCATCCTTTATCCGCTGGTCGCGCTCACTATTTTCTTCGGCGTCTATCCGGCTCCGGTCTTCGATGCGACCGCAGCTTCGGTAGACCATCTGATCAACAGCTATTCGGCCGCAGTGCAGGCAGCGCAGAATGTTGCGCTGTCGATGAAATGACGGGACTTTAGGACATGACTGCTGAAACAATCTCCCTGAGCCTGTACCTGTCCGCGCCGGAAATCATCCTCGCGATCGGTGCCCTTCTGCTGCTCATGATCGGCGTTTTCTCAGGCGAGCGGTCCGGTCCGCTCGTCAGCGCGCTGGCGATGATCGTGATTGCCATCTCCGGCCTGTGGCTGATCTTCGTTCCCGGCGACGGCCTTGCTTATGGCGGCGTCTATCTCGCCGACGGCTTTGCACGCTTCATGAAGGTGCTGGCCCTGATCGGTTCTCTGGTCGCGCTGTTCATGTCGATGGGTCATGCGCGGGAAAACCAGCTCGACAAGTTCGAGTTCCCGGTTCTCCTGGTGCTTTGTACGCTCGGCATCATGCTGATGATCTCGGCAAATGATCTGATCGCGCTCTACCTCGGCCTCGAACTGCAGTCTCTGGCGATCTACGTCATCGCTGCGATCAACCGCGACAGCCTGAAGTCAACCGAAGCCGGCCTGAAGTATTTCGTCCTCGGCGCGCTTTCCTCGGGCATGCTGCTCTACGGCATGTCGCTGGTCTACGGGTTCACCGGTCACACGCATTTCGCCGAAGTTGCCCAGGCGCTCACGGTCGAGGGAGCACGCTCGCTCGGCCTGATCTTCGGCCTCGTCTTCATCCTCGCCGGTATCGCCTTCAAGATCTCGGCCGTTCCGTTCCATATGTGGACGCCGGACGTTTATGAAGGCGCGCCGACCCCGGTCACCGCCTTCCTGGCGAGCGCGCCGAAGGTTGCCGCCATGGCGATGATGACCCGCATCGTCATCACCGCCTTCGAGCCGGTGCTGACCGATTGGCAGCAGGTCATCGTCTTCATTTCGATCGCCTCGATGCTGCTCGGTTCGTTTGCGGCCATCGGCCAGAAGAACATCAAGCGACTGATGGCCTATTCCTCGATCGGTCACATGGGTTATGCGCTGGTCGGCCTCGCAGCGGGCAACCAGACGGGCGTCACCGGCGTCATGCTCTACATGGCGATCTACATGGTCATGACCCTCGGCTCCTTCGCCATCATCATGTCGATGCGCCGCAAGGACGGTACGGTTGTCGAAAATGTCAGCGATCTCGCCGGCCTGTCAACGACGAACCCCTTCATGGCTGTCGTGCTGACAGCGCTGATGTTCTCGCTTGCCGGTATCCCGCCGCTCGCTGGCTTCTTTGCGAAGTACTTCGTCTTCGTCGCCGCCATCGAAGCCAAGCTTTATGCGCTTGCCGTCATCGGTGTCCTGGCTTCGGTCGTCGGCGCTTACTACTACCTGCGCGTCATCAAGCTGATGTGGTTCGATGAGGCGACCGGCGAGTTCGCCCGCGTCTCCGGTTCGCTGCGCCTCGTCTTCGGTCTCTCCGGCCTCTTCGTCGCTGCCTATGTTCTCATCGGCGGTCCGATCGGTGGTGCGGCAGAGCTCGCTGCGGCAACGCTGTTCTGATGGCTCCCGACAAGCGGCGCCGGATATCGCTCGGCGATATCAGGCACGAGGCCTTGTCGGATACGTCGTCGACCAACACGGAATGCCTTGCCCGGGCTCGGGCAGGGGACAGCGGTCTGCTCTGGGTGACCGCCGAACGACAGACCGGCGGCCGAGGGCGCCGGGGCCGTCCCTGGGTTTCAGAGCGCGGCAATCTCTACGCCTCACTTCTCCTCATCGATCCGGCGCCGATGGAGCGCCTTGCCTCCCTACCGCTGGCAATCGCCGTCGCCGTGCACCAGGCGATCCGCAATGTACTGCCGCCCGGCGCCGAGCCGCTCGAGGTGAAGTGGCCGAACGATATCCTGATCGGACGCAAGAAGACCTGCGGCATCCTCGTGGAAGGCGAACGACTGGCGGATGGCCGCCATGCCGTCGTGATCGGCATCGGTATCAATGTATCGGTCATGCCGGACAACCCTATCTATCCGGTGACCTGCCTGCGTGATCAGGGAAGTGCGGCTTCGCCCGAAGAGCTCTTCGCCCATCTCTTTGCCTCCATGGCCGAGACGCTTGATATCTGGGATGAAGGCCAGGGTATCGCCGAGGTCACGGCTCGGTGGCGCGCTGTCGCCTGCGGTATTGGCGAAAAGATAACCGTGAATCTGCCCGACAGGTCGATTTCAGGATATTTCGCCGGAATAGATGATAATGGCCTGTTGATGCTCGATACCGGCGCAGGCAGGATAATGCCGATTGCGGCCGGCGATGTATTCTTTGGATAGTGGAAAAAACAAACATTATGGCGAAACAGGACGAACTGGTATTTCTGCCCCTGGGCGGCGTCGGCGAGATCGGCATGAATCTCGCGCTGTACGGCTACGGCCCGGCGGATCATCGCCAGTGGATCATGGTGGATTGCGGCGTCACCTTTCCGGGGCCGGATCTGCCGGGTGTCGATCTCGTTCTGCCGGATATCCGCTTCCTTGCCAATGAGCGCAAGAACCTCAAGGCGATCATCATCACCCACGCCCATGAGGATCACTATGGCGCGCTCGCCGATCTCTGGCCGGGCCTCAACGTGCCGGTCTATGCCTCGCCCTTCACGGCCGGCTTGCTGGAAGCCAAGCGCAATTTCGAGAAGGATGCGATCGGCGAAGTACCGGTGACGATCTTCAAGGCCGGCGATACGATCAATGTCGGGCCCTTCAGCATCGAGGGTGTTGCCGTCAATCACTCGATCCCCGAGCCCATGTCGTTGGTGATCCGCACGCCGCTCGGCAATGTCATCCACACCGGCGACTGGAAGATCGACCATGAGCCGTCGCTCGGACCGCTGACCGACGAGGCGCGCTTCCGTCAGATTGGCGATGAGGGCGTGCTGGCGTTGCTCTGCGACTCCACCAATGCGCTGCGCGACGGCGTTTCGCCCTCCGAGAAGGATGTCTCGGAGAGCTTGCGCAAGATCATCGAGAATGCCGAAGGACGTGTGGCAATTACCACCTTCTCCTCGAATGTCGGCCGTATCCGCACCGTCGCCGAAGCCGCCGAAGCCGCCGGTCGCGAAGTGCTGCTGCTCGGAAGCTCGCTGAAGCGTGTGTGCGATGTCGCTCAGGACATTGGCCTGCTGGAAGGCGTAAAGCCGTTCATATCCGAAGAGGATTACGGCTTCATTCCGCGCGACAAGGTCGTGGTCATCCTGACCGGCAGCCAGGGCGAGCCGCGTGCCGCTCTCGCCAAGCTCTCCCGTGACGAGATGCGTAATGTAGCATTCGCCGCCGGCGACATCGTCGTCTTCTCCTCGCGTGCCATCCCCGGTAACGAGAAGGCGATCCAGGACATCAAGAACGGTCTGGTGGAGCAGGGCGTTCACATCATTACCGACACAGAGGCGCTGGTGCATGTTTCCGGCCATCCGCGCCGCAACGAGTTGCAGAAGATGTACGAGTGGACACGGCCAAAAGTCGTTGTGCCCGTACATGGCGAGGCAACGCATCTGACGGCGCATAAGGAGCTTGCCGAACAGTCGGGCATTCCGACAGTGCCGCGCGTGCGAAACGGTGATGTGCTGCGGCTTGCACCGGGACCGGTCGAGGTGATCGACGAGGCGCCGCATGGCCGCATCTACAAGGATGGGTCACTGATCGGTGACTTCGATGAGATGGGCATCGGCGAGCGCAAGAAGCTTTCCTATGTCGGCCATGTTGCCCTGAGCATCGTGCTCGACAGCCGCTATGACATCATCGGCGAGCCCGATCTCGTGGCGATCGGCCTGCCGGTCTATGACGACGAGGGCGAGGATATGGAAGATGGGTTGTTCGACGCCGCGATCGGAGCGTTCGAGAGCATTCCACGCGCCCGCCGCAAGGATATCGACATGGTACAGGAGGCCCTGCGCCGCGCCGTGCGCGCTGCCGCCAATCATACCTGGGGCAAGAAGCCTCTCGTCACGGTCTTCATCACCAGGGTCTGATGATGCTTGGCCGGGTGAACCATATCGCCATCGCCGTGCCTGATCTGGCCGCCGCAGTCGCGAGCTATCGCGACACTCTGGGGGCAGCGGTCTCGCAGCCGCAAGCACTACCGGCGCATGGCGTGACGGTCGTTTTCGTGGAACTGCCGAATACCAAGGTGGAACTGCTGGAGCCGCTCGGTGAAGCCTCACCCATTGCGGCCTTCCTCGAGAAGAACCCGTCGGGCGGAATGCACCACATCTGCTACGAGGTCGCCGATATCCTCGCCGCCCGCGATCGGTTAACGGCATCGGGGGCGAGGGTGCTTGGCAATGGCGAGCCGAAGATTGGCGCGCATGGCAAGCCGGTGCTTTTCCTCCATCCGAAGGACTTCTTCGGTACATTGATCGAGCTGGAACAGGTCTGAAGCTCTGCGTCAGAGTGACCTAAACTGTTCACCGCCTTTGAACTCGCGGCCATTCCGCCTTATAAGCAGCCAAAACCTGCCGCCAAGGCACCATATCGACGGGAACCAAGATGTTTCAGGCCTTCCTCCAGGGATTCGCAGTCTATTTCATCATCTGGTGGATCACGCTTTTTGCCGTGCTGCCGATCGGCCTGCGCACCCAGGCGGACGATAATGATGTTGTGCTGGGCACCGCGCCGAGCGCCCCGACCCGTTTTCGTCCGGTTTTTGTTTTTTCGCTGACGACGTTCATTTCAGGTGCAATTTACGGCTTCTGGTATATCTGCTCGACCTATTTCGGTCTCGGCTTCGATGCACTTCCACAAATAGGGCCTAGCTTCTATTAGGAATGGCTTTTGCTCAATCTTTGAGCAGATGTAAATGCAACCGCGAAAAATCTGTCATACGGACGTCACGCAAGTGAGGCAAAGAGCTTGCGTAACGGAAGACGAGCTTACTTGACGAAAGGCGAGCTTGATTTTTCAGGAATGGTGGAAGCCGAAAAAGCAAAAAAAAACAAGGCTAAAAGCCTTGTTTTAATTATCGCGTGATCCTTAACCGTTACCGGGGCAGCGACGAGCGCGCCTAAGATCTGATCCTCCCAAGACTTGACCGCGAGTTCGACAAGAATTTAACCTTCCTGCCTGTTTTGTGAGCTAAAGCTAGCTCAAAGATTGTGCTTTGTCATTAGCTTTTTTTGCATTTTTGCTACACTCACGCAAAATTTTTCTGTTGACAAGATTTGCCTTCAAGCCCTTATAAATACGCGCTTTTTCGCGCCTGCTCAATTTGTGGGCGCTAACATGCGTCTGCGGGAGGCAGCTGGCACCGGTCGCGGGTTTCCTTCCTGCCGCGAAGCGGCTATGAACGCTCCCATCTTAACAAATGCCGTCGATTCCGCTTGGGTAAGCGGCGTCTCAACTGTACCGGAATCCGCCATGCGTCTGTCCCGCTTTTTCATACCCATCCTGAAGGAAAACCCCAAGGAGGCGGAAATCGTCTCTCACCGGCTGATGCTGCGCTCCGGCATGGTGCGCCAGCAGTCGCAGGGCATCTATTCCTGGCTGCCGCTCGGCAAGAAGGTGCTGGACAAGGTCAACAACATCATCCGCGAGGAGCAGAACCGCGCCGGCGCCATCGAGCTTCTGATGCCGACGCTGCAGTCGGCCGAGCTCTGGCAGGAGAGTGGCCGTTACGACGCCTATGGCAAGGAGATGCTGCGCATCAAGGACCGTCAGGACCGTCCGATGCTCTACGGCCCGACCAACGAAGAAGTGATCACGGATATCTTCCGTTCCTCCGTGAAGTCCTACAAGGACCTGCCGCTCAATCTCTATCATATCCAGCTGAAATTCCGTGACGAGATCCGTCCGCGCTTCGGCACCATGCGCTCGCGCGAATTCATGATGAAGGACGCTTACTCCTTTGACTTGACGCGCGAAGGTGCGGAACATTCCTACAACAAGATGTTCACCGCCTATCTGCGCACCTTCGATCGTCTCGGCCTGCGCGCCATTCCGATGCGCGCCGACACCGGCCCGATCGGCGGCGATCTCAGCCATGAATTCATCATCCTCGCCGACACCGGCGAGTCCGAGGTTTTCTGCCATAAGGATTTCGTCAATTTCGACATTCCCGTGGAAAATACGGATTTCGACAGCGTCGACGGCCTGAAGTCGATTTTCGACAAGTGGACGTCGCTTTATGCCGCGACCTCCGAGATGCATGACGAGGCGGCCTTCAACGCCATTCCGGAGGGCGAGCGTCTTTCTGCGCGCGGCATCGAAGTCGGTCATATTTTCTACTTCGGTACCAGGTATTCCGAGCCGATGGGCGCGAAGGTGCAAGGTCCCGATGGCAAGGAACATACCGTTCACATGGGTTCCTACGGTATCGGCCCGACACGCCTTGTTCCCGCCATCATCGAAGCATCGCATGATGAGAACGGAATCATCTGGCCGGAGTCGGTCGCGCCCTTCGATGTCGTGGTCATCAACATGAAGGCCGGCGACGAGGCCTGCGACGGCACCTGCGAGCTGATCTACGCGGCGCTGACCAAGGCCGGCAAGGATGTGCTCTATGACGACACGGACGACCGTGCCGGCACCAAGTTTGCGACCGCCGACCTGATCGGCGTGCCGTACCAGATCATTGCCGGTCCGCGCGCGGTCGCGAATGGCGAAGTGGAAGTGAAGGACCGCAAGACTGGCGCCCGCGAGACGATGACCATCGAGGCGGCGATCAACAGGTTCGTGGCTTAAGAAAGACGGAGGCGAAATGGCAGAGGCAGCATTGGACCGGAGTTCCAAATCCGGCTTGGGTCCGGCTGGCAAGCCATTTTCCACCTTCGAACGCCTGGTGGCGTGGCGCTATCTGCGCGCCCGCCGCAAGGAGGCCTTCATCTCTGTCATTGCCGGCTTCTCCTTCGTCGGCATCATGCTGGGCGTTGCAACGCTGATCATCGTCATGGCCGTTATGAACGGGTTCCGCACGGAACTCGTCTCCCGCATCCTCGGTATCAACGGCCACATGATCATCCAGCCGGTCGATGGTCCCTTCACCGACTATGCCGACCTCGTGAAGAAATTCGAGGCGGTGCCCGGTATCAAGATGGCGCTGCCGCTGGTCGAGGGCCAGGTGCTGGCTTCCTCGCGGACGGGCGGCAGCACCGGTGCGCTGGTGCGCGGCACGCGCGCCGAAGACCTGACCAAGCTCAAGGCAGTATCCGACAATATCAAGTCCGGCGACATGGTAGGCTTTGCTGCAGGCGACAGCGTTTTGATGGGCACGCGCATGGCCGACCAGCTCGGCCTGCGGGTCGGTGACCTGATTACGCTGACGTCACCGGAAGGTGATGTGACGCCGATGGGCGTCAATCCGCGCATCAAATCCTACAAGATCTCCGGTCTCTTCGAGATCGGCATGTCGGAATACAATTCCTCGATCATCTATATGCCGCTCGAGGAATCGCAGCTTTATTTCAATGCCGACGGGCTGGTGCAGTCGATCGAACTCTTCGTCAATAACCCCGACGATATCGACAATCTGAGGCCCAAGGTGGAGGAGGCGGCCGGTCGGCAGATAGCCATCACCGACTGGCGTCAGCGCAACCAGACCTTCTTTTCCGCCCTGCAGGTCGAGCGCAACGTCATGTTCATGATCCTGACGCTGATCGTGCTCGTCGCAGCGCTCAACATCATCTCCGGCCTCATCATGCTGGTGAAGGACAAGGGCAGCGATATCGCGATCCTGCGTACCATGGGCGCGAGCGCCGGCGCCATCATGCGCATCTTCTTCATGACGGGAGCTGCGATCGGCATCGTCGGCACGATCGCCGGCGTGCTGCTCGGCGTGCTCGTCTGCATCAACATCGAGTCCATCCGCCAGTTCTTCTCCTGGGTCTCTGGCACGGTGCTTTTCGATCCGCAGCTCTACTTCCTGAGCCAGCTTCCGGCGGAAATGGATGTGAGCGAAACGGTTTCAGTCGTCATCATGGCGCTGACGCTCTCTTTCATCGCGACGATCTTCCCCGCCTGGCGCGCCTCCCGCCTCGATCCCGTTCAGGCCCTTCGTTACGAATAAGGCCGTGATCCAAGGTCAAATCCAAGGCCCAATCCAAGGAATGCCGCATTCATGAAACGCAACGTCGTTCTCAAGCTTTCAGGCGTCGCGCGCCACTATGGCCAGGGCGAAACGCTGCTGACCATCCTCAAGGGTGCGGATTTCACCCTGTCGAGCGGTGAGATGGTGGCGCTGGTGGCGCCGTCAGGCACCGGCAAGTCGACGCTGCTGCATGTCGCAGGGCTGCTGGAGCATCCTGACGGCGGCGAGGTAGTGGTCAACGATCGCCCCTGTGATGGCCTTTCCGATGACAAGCGCACGGCCATCCGCCGCGGTGAGATCGGCTTTGTTTATCAGTTCCATCACCTGCTGCCGGAATTCTCGGCGCAGGAGAACATCATGATGCCGCAGCTCATCGCCGGTCTCTCATGGAAGGAAGCGAGCGAACGGGCAAAGATGCTTCTGGACTACATGCGCATCGGCCACCGCGGTACGCATCGCCCGGGCGAGCTTTCCGGCGGCGAGCAGCAGCGCGTGGCAATCGCGCGCGCCGTTGCCAATGCGCCGAGCCTGCTTCTGGCCGACGAGCCGACCGGCAACCTCGACCCGGAAACAGCAAGCTACGTCTTCGATGCTCTGGAAGCGCTGGTTCGCCAGTCCGGCCTTGCCGCGCTGATCGCCACACATAACCACGAGCTCGCCCGGCGCATGGACCGGCGCGTGACGATCTCCGACGGCAAGGTCGTGGATTTCTGATTATCAGGGGACAATCAGCCCGCCGCGATAATCGAGCTCATAGGCCTTCTGACCATCGACAAGGATGAATTCGTGGCCACGGAAATGCGTGCAGTCGCCTTCGCTCGTATCGACATAGCGCCCCAGCGAATGATCGAAGGTCATGCCGCCGAGGAAGCGGCCTTGTTTGTAGAGCTGTGACAGCGCGGCGCTAATGATCGTGCCGGCGACAGTTCCGTCGATGATCCCGGGCTCGATGATCCGCCCGAAATAGTTCATCGCCCACACCGGCTTTTCCTCCAGCCACACCACTTCCTGACCGGCAAAATCCGTGCCGCCGAAATAGCTGTCGAGATAGCGCCAGATGCCGCGCTTGTAGCCGAGGTCATGGGCGCCGATCCGATAGGAAGGCTGTGCCTTGGCGCCGGCAACATAAGTCTGCGATTTGGCTTCGACAATGAAGCCGTTGAGTTCCTGCGTGTCCATCGTCCCACTGCTCCGATGTTAACCATGTCCCGCAGAAGCGGGGGGTAAACCTGTTGACAAAAGAACATACATGGAACAAATTAAAAACATAAGAGCAAAAGGAGAGCCAAATGACTGACATGATCCGTGATATCGCAGCATTCACCTCCATCGCAATGTTCATTGCCAGCTTCTCGCTGATCGTCATGGCAATGTAAGAATTCAGGGGACCGCATGGCTGCCATGCGGTCCTGAAGCGGGACTTTGTCTGGACAGAATCGCCTTCAATGCCGACAATGCGCATTCTTCATTGATGCAGTTGGAAGGGCATGTCATGGCGGATGCGGAACAGGGTGCGGTCGGCGGGAAACCGGGCTTCGTCCATCTGAGGGTCCACTCCGCCTATTCGCTGCTCGAAGGCGCGCTGCCCCTCAAAAAGATCCTTTACAAGGCATCGGGCGACAGCCAGCCGGCAATCGCCATCACAGATACCAACAATCTTTTCGTCGCCCTGGAATTTTCCCAGAAGGCGCTGGACGACGGTCTGCAGCCGATCATCGGCTGCCAGGTGTCGATCGACATGGAAGATGGCCTCGACACCGAGAAGCGGGGCGGTCAGCAGGCGCTGGTCAAATTGCCTTCGATCGTGCTTCTGTCCGCTACGGACGCGGGTTATGAGCGGCTGGTCGATCTCGTCAGCCGCGCTTATCTCGGCGGCGAGAGCAATCAGGCTGTCCATATCCGTTCCTCCTGGCTGGAGGAAATCGGTACCGAGGGGCTGATCGCTTTGACCGGTGCCTCGACCGGCCCTGTCGACATGCCGCTTAAGGACGGCCATGCTGCTGCGGCAGAGACGCGGCTGCTGGCGCTGAAGCGCCTCTTCGGTGACCGGCTCTATGTCGAGCTGCAGCGGCACGGAACCTACGACAGGCGGCACGAACAGAAGATCATCGGCCTTGCTTACAAGCATGATCTGCCGCTGGTGGCGACCAACGAGGCCTTCTTCCCAACACGAGACGATTACGACGCGCATGACGCGCTGATGGCGGTGGCGCACAACGCCATCGTTTCCGACGACAGCCGCTTCCGCCTCTCGCCGGACCATTATCTGAAGAGCCGTGCTGAGATGGAAAAGCTTTTCGCGGATCTGCCTGAGGCACTGGATAATACCGTCGAGATCGCAAGGCGCTGTTCCTTCATTCTGAAGACCCGCAAGCCGATCCTGCCGCGCTTCACCGGCGCGACCGATGATCCCGAGGAGGCCGAGCGCGCAGAATTGCTCGAACTTCGCCGCCAGGCGGAGGAGGGGCTGGACATGCGCCTTGCCGAGCTTGGAATGTCGGCCGGCTACGAGGAGAAGGATTATCGTGAACGGCTGGAATTCGAGCTCAGCGTCATCGAGCGCATGAAGTTTCCCGGCTACTTCCTGATCGTTGCGGATTTCATCAAATGGGCCAAGCAGCATGATATTCCGGTCGGTCCCGGCCGCGGCTCGGGTGCGGGTTCGCTCGTCGCCTATGCACTGACGATCACCGACGTCGATCCGCTGCGTTTCTCGCTGCTCTTCGAACGCTTCCTCAATCCGGAACGCGTCTCGATGCCCGACTTCGATATCGACTTCTGCCAGGACCGCCGCGAAGAGGTGATCCGCTACGTGCAGCAGAAATATGGTCGCGAGCAGGTGGCGCAGATCATCACCTTCGGTTCGCTGCAGGCGCGTGCCGCGCTGCGCGACGTCGGCCGCGTGCTGGAAATGCCCTACGGCCAGGTCGACAAGATCTGCAAGCTGGTGCCGAACAACCCGGCAAACCCGACGCCGCTTTCCAAGGCGATCGAGGAAGAGCCGAAGCTGCAGGAAGAGGCAGCCAAGGAACCGGTGGTTGCCCGCCTCCTGGATATCGCCCAGAAGATCGAAGGCCTTTACCGCCACGCCTCGACCCACGCCGCCGGCATCGTGATCGGCGACCGCCCGCTGTCGAAGCTCGTGCCGATGTATCGCGATCCGCGTTCCGACATGCCGGTCACCCAGTTCAACATGAAGTGGGTGGAACAGGCCGGTCTCGTGAAGTTCGACTTCCTCGGCCTGAAGACGTTGACCGTGCTCAAGGTCGCTGTCGACTTCTGCAGGAAGCGCGGCATCGAGGTCGATCTTCCGAAGATCCCGCTCGACGACAAGAAAACTTACGAGATGCTTTCGCGCGGCGAGACGGTCGGCGTGTTCCAGGTTGAAAGTGCCGGCATGCGCAAGGCACTGATCGGCATGAAGCCAGACTGCATTGAGGACATCATCGCGCTGGTCGCCCTCTATCGCCCGGGTCCGATGGAAAACATTCCGACCTACAATGCCCGCAAGCATGGCGACGAGGAGCTGGAATCGATCCATCCGATGATCGACCATCTGCTCAAGGAAACGCAGGGCGTTATCGTCTACCAGGAGCAGGTGATGCAGATCGCCCAGGTTCTGTCGGGCTATTCGCTTGGCGAAGCCGATCTTCTGCGCCGCGCTATGGGTAAGAAGATCAAGGCCGAAATGGACCAGCAGCGCGAGCGCTTCGTCGTTGGCGCGGTCAAGAACGGCGTATCGAAGCCGCAGGCCGACAACATTTTCGAACTGCTCGCAAAGTTCGCAAACTACGGCTTCAACAAGTCGCACGCTGCCGCCTACGCCATCGTCTCCTATCAGACGGCCTATATGAAGGCGCATTATCCGGTCGAGTTCCTGGCCGCGTCGATGACGCTCGATATGTCGAACACCGAAAAGATCAACGACTTCCGCCAGGATGCCAAGCGCCTGGGCATCGAGGTCATCGCGCCCTCCGTCCAGACCTCCTTCCGCCAGTTCGAGACCGGCGATAACCGTATCTATTACGCGCTTGCGGCTCTCAAGGGTGTCGGCGAATCCGCTGTCGATCACATCGTCGAAATGCGCGGCGATAAGCCCTTTGCCAGCATCGAGGATTTCTGCCTGCGGATCGATCCGCGCCAGGTGAACCGCCGCGTACTGGAAAGCCTGATCTATGCAGGCGCCTTCGATTGCTTCAACCTGGATCGCGCCCAGCTTTCGGCCGGTCTCGACCGCGTGCTCGGCTATGCGCAGCGCGCCCAGGAAAACAAACTGAGCGGTCAGTCGGATATTTTCGGCGGTGCGCTATCCTCGGGTCCGGAAAAGATCGCCCTGCCGCCATTCTCGCCTTGGCTTGCCTCCGAGCGGCTGCTCAAGGAATTCCAGGTGCTGGGCTTCTACCTGACCGCCCATCCGCTCGACAGCTACAACAACATCCTTCAGAAGATGCGCGTCCAGACCTTCGCGGATTTCTCGACGGCGGTAAAGCAGGGTGCGGCGAACGGGCGACTGGCGGGCACCGTCATTTCTAAGCAGGAGCGCAAGACGCGCACTGGCAACAAGATGGGCATCATCGTCTTCTCGGATTCCTCCGGCCAATATGAAGCCGTGCTCTTCTCCGAAATGCTGAACCAGTATCGTGACATACTGGAGCCCGGAAAATCCTTCGTCATCACCGCGATCGGCGAAGAGCGGCCGGAAGGTGTCAGTCTGCGTCTGCAGACCATCCAGTCGCTGGAGGAAAAGTCGCTGCAGATGCAGAAGGCGCTGCGCGTCTATGTCCGCGACTCCGGCCCGCTGCGCGCCGTTGCCGCACATCTGAACGCCAAGGGCGACGGCCTCGTCTCCTTCATCGTCATCAAGGAGGAGGGCAAGCGCGAAGTCGAAGTGGTGCTGCAAGAGAAATATCGCATCACGCCCGAGATCGCAGCTGCCTTGCGGGCTGCTCCTGGCGTCGTCGACGTCGAACTCGTCTGAACGAAAAGAGCGACCGGCAGTGCACCGGTCGCCATTATTTTTCAGCCGGCCTGCAGCCGGCAGGATGCATCCGCGCAGCGGCCTCTGCCGAAGCCCATGATGACCATGCCGATCAACGTCGCCGCGACCGGCACCAGCAAGGCTATGCGCAGCGCTTCCAGGCGTTCGGATGGGCTGTCTCCATCGCCGAGAGCAAGTGTGCCGACGGCGCTGACGGCAGAGAGGCCGAGTGCCGCGCCGAACTGGAATGACGTATTCACCAGCCCGCTTGCCAGTCCCTGTTCGTTTTCGGCAATACCCTCAGTCGCAATGATCGTCAGCGGGCCGTAGCCAAGCGAGAAGGCCAGGCCGAGCAGGATTGTCGACGGCAGCATCGCCGCATAAGTCCAGTCGAGCCCCATACCAAGGAAGAGCGCGTAGCCCGCGACGGCAAAAGCAAAGCCGCCAAGCACCACGCGTCCATTACCGAAGCGCTCGACGAGCAGGGGCGTCAGCAGCGGCGCCAGAATGGCGTCCATGCCGATGACGATGAGGGCGAGGCTGGTTTCGAAGGAGGACCAGCCGAGCAGTTCCTGCAGGTAGAGCGAGACGATGAACTGAAAGCCGAAGAAGGCGCCGGTGAAGAGCATCGCTCCGAGGTTGGATTGTACCAGGGCGGCAGACCGGAAGATGCCGAGCCGCACCAGCGGTGCACGCGAATTGCGTTCGATGAGGATGAAGGCGAGCCAGAGCACCGCGCTCGCGCCTGCCGCCACAATCGTCCAGGTTAGCTCACTGGTGGCATGCTCCAGCCGCGTCAGCGCATAGGCGGCAAGCAGCATGGCGCCGGTCAGGGTCACCGCGCCGGCAATGTCGAACCTCTGGCGTGGGGTTGTGTCCTCCTTATTCTCCACGATCAGCTTCGTGCCGGCAACGAGCAGGATGGCGGAGAAGATCACAGGTGCGAAAAACACCCATCGCCAGCCGACGGCGGACAGAAGCCCGCCAATGACGAGGCCGAGGGAGAAGCCGGCCGAGGCCGTGCCGGCATAGATCAGCACGGCCCTGTTACGCTGCGATCCCTCCGGAAAGCTGCCATTGATGAGCGCAAGCCCGGCGGGCGTCATGAAGGCGGCCGCTGCACCCGTCACGAAGCGAGCCGTCAGCAGCATCCAGCCCTCGGTCGCAAAGCCGCCGAGGCCGGAGAACAGCAGGAAGACGGTCAGTGCCGTCAGGAAGACCTTGCGCTTGCCGTACATGTCGGCGATGCGCCCACCAAGCAGCATCAGCCCGGCATAGGCAAGCACATAGGCCGAAACCACGGCGCTCAGCGTGGTGGTCGAAAGACCAAGCTCGGCCCGGATCGATGGAAGCGCGATATTGAGCATGGTCGCATCGACGCCTTCGAGAAAGATGGCGCCGCACAGAACGGCGAGCATGCCGGCGGCGCTGCGGCTCATTCTTCCGCTATCCACTGCCAGTGGAGGACTTGTAGACATTCTGATTTCCTTGTCCGTGAAGCAGGGAAGAGCGAGAACGGTTACATATTGATCCTCGGTTCCCTATTGTAACCAAGGCTGACATAAGGCATGGTTCGGACCCATGGAAGAAGGCACTTCAAACTCACCGAGTGACTGCTGCAGCACCGACCGCGATTACGACGTTCACCAGTGGGATTCGCGGGAAGAATGCGAGGTGCGCCAGATCCTCGATCGCATAGCCGACAAATGGTCGCTGCTGGTCATTGCCCTGCTCGAAAAACGCACCTTGCGCTTTACCGAATTGCGCAAGAGCATCGATGGCATCAGCCAGCGTATGCTGACGACGACATTGCGTCAGCTCGAGCGTGACGGGCTGATTGAGCGGACGGTCTATCCCGTCGTTCCGCCAAGGGTTGATTATGCTCTGACGGAGCTCGGCTGCACGCTGCACGACACAATCAAGGCGCTCGTGGTCTGGACGGAAACGAACCAGGCAAAGATCATCTCCGCCCGCCGAAGCTACGACGAACGCGACAGCGAGAAGCTTTGGTAGGCCTCAGCTCTCGCGGGTGATGGTGATGAATCCCGTGCCTTCGCCGGTTTCGGATCCGAGGCCGGTATCTGATATCGTCAGCGTTGAGCCGGGCGAGAGCAGTGCATCGATCCGGTGACGGGTTTCTTCTGGCATCGAAATGCGGCTGAGCGCTCTGGCGATCGGACGGCCGCTGATGATGGAACTTTCCTGATTGGCGATGCCGAGCCGCTTCACCGTCTCGCGAGAGAGATTGTTCTCCAGCGTTACGCCCAGCCAATCCGCCGTGCCGGCCGCCTCATCGACTGAATGCAGCGAGAAGAAGTGCGTGCCGAGAGCAAGACCCGGATCGGCGATGGTAATGGGCGCCTCGAAGAGCGGCTTGAAATCCTGCCGTACCATGATGACTCCATTCGGAGGCTCGCCTTTGCCTGCCGCGGCGTAAACTTCCTTAAGGAGAGTATCAGTGACCAGGCCCTTGTTACGGGCAAATTCCGTTGGCCTCAGCGCCTTGAAGGCATTGATGGCCTGAACGGTCGCAGGACCGGCCAGCCCATCAGGCTCGCCGGCAGCAAAGCCGAGCTGGTTCAGCAGGGCCTGGATATCGATGACGTTTTCACGCAGCGTCCGACGGGTAATCAGCATGCTGATCGGCGCGCTATCCGCAGCAGGCGCCTGCAGCTGGAACTGCGGCATCGGCAGGGCAGCCGTCGTCTCGTTCATGGCGACCTGCACCTGCTTCTTCGCGTCACCTATGGACGGCCGCAGCTCCACGTCCGATAGCAGTGGTGCCGGTTCGGGCCGGTCGGGGCGGAACAGGGTCGGATGGTCAATCGGCTCTGGTATCAGCTCACTGTCGGTAATGATGACAGGCACGCCCATCTCGGTCATCTTGTAGAGCGATTTCGCAAAGGCGCCGGGCATGCGCACGCAGCCATGCGAGGCCGGATAGCGCGGCACGGAATTAGACTCGTGCAACGCGATGCCAGACCATGTCAGCCGCTGCATGAAGGGCATCGGCGCGTTCGAATAGATGTTGGATTCGTGGTACTTCTGCTTCTCGATGACGGAGAAGATACCGCTCGGCGTCGTGTGCCCGTCCTTGCCGCTCGAGATGTTGGAGGTCGCCACGACCTCCGCACCGTCATAGACGGCCAGCGACTGTTTATCCTTGGACACGAAAATCTGCAGCGTGCGCGCGTCTGCTGCAAAAGCCGGATGGACAAGAGCGGTTGCCGACAGCAACCCGATAAGAACGCTTACACGCACAGACATGACGCAATACACCACATGCACAAAAACGACGCGAGTTAAGCACGCGAAGTTTAACGAAGGCTTGAATACGCGGCGCCGCTTTGATCACGAGATTGTGGGATATTCAATTTTATGCAAATCTAAAAAAGGAGAAGTCTTGGGGGAGACTTGGAAATGCATGTCGATATTGTTTCCGCGTTCGATGATCTGCATGCCCTGAAAGACAACTGGAACGAGGTCTATGCTGCCGATCCGGAGGGGAACTACTTCCTCTCCTGGCACTGGATCGCCAAATGGCTGGAGCGGCGCGCTTCGTGGTTCGTTCTCGCTGCCAGGCGGCAGGAGGGGGATGAACGATACGTGGCTTTCCTGCCCATCCAGCTGCATGTCGAATTCGAGGAAGGGCAGGGCCTCGTCAATATCCTGCGGCTCGGCGGCACACCCTATGCCGGCTATAACGGCCTCCTGACGCGTCCCGAGGATGTCGAAGCGGCGCTCAGCGCCTTTGCCGGTTGCCTCCAGACCTTCAATTGGAAACATCTCGATCTCGACGATGTCTATATATCCGAGGAGAGACTGAAGGCGCTCCTCGAGGCCTTTCCGGCTTCCGAATTTTCAAAGAGAAAGGTCGCTCGCAGGCCGCACATCACCTCGGTTGGTGAAAACATCGACCACGACGTCTATGTCTATGTGCCGCTCGGCGATGATTTCGAAACCTTCGTCGATGAGCGTTTCGGCTCGAAGACCCGGCGCAATGCGCGAAAAGCGCTGCGCGATCTGGTCGCGCCGCAGAACGAGCTGCGCATCACGCACGTCACGCCCGAGACGATGGAGCGCGACCTGGCGCTCTTTTACGAGATGTGGAACCTGCAATGGGGCGAGCGCCAGCCGCGCTACGGAAAGTTCATTCTCGACAACAGCCGTCATATGCTGCCGGCCTGCATCGAGCATGGCACGGTCTTCATGCCGATCCTCTGGCATCAGGACAAGCCGGTCGGCACCTTCATCATCTTCCTCGATCCCTACCGCAAGTCGATGATGTGCTTTCTCGGAAGCCGCGACCTGACCTTCCGCCACTCGATCAGCCCCGGCTTCATGCTCCATTGCTACAATCTGCGCTGGGCGATCGAAAATGGCTACCGCATCTACGACATGGGCACCGGCAATTACAGCTATAAGGATTTACTCGGATCGGAGCATCATATCGTCGAGAAGCTACAGATCTCGACGCTCACCGGCCGTAATATCGGCGACCGTCTCGATCCGCACTCGCTTGGCATCGCCATGCATCAGGCGGTGCATTTCTTCAGGAATGGAAACCCGACCGCCGCCGAACTCTGCTGCCGGCAGATCCTGGCCGTCGACGAGAAACATGCGCAAGCCAGCTCATTGCTGGCGAAAATCGAGGCGGCGCGGCGGCCAAGGTTGACCGGTGACCCCGAAACCCATTTCAGTGCTGCCGCCGAACGTCATCGGGCCGGCGATCTTACTGCTGCGGAAGCTGGCTATCGCGACGTGATCTTAGTCATGCCAGATCATTTCGATGCTCTGCAGCATCTGGCATTGCTGCTATTGCAGAAGGGCGATCTGCGTGGCGCAGCAGTCTGCGTCGACAAGGCGATCGAGGCGAAGCCGACATCCGCCTCAGCCTATTGCAATCGCGGCAATATCCAGGCGCGGCTTTCGAATTTCGATCAGGCGCTCGCAAGCTACGATCGGGCAATCGCTCTCGATGCCGGCCACGCCATCGCCCTCAACAATCGCGGCAATGTTCTACGGCGACTGGGGCGCCATGATGACGCGCTGGAAAGCTATGATCGTGCGATCGCGATCGAACCTGGTTATGCACAGGCTGCGAAGAACAGGGAGGCGGCACTGCAGGAAATGGCCGCGGTGCCGGCCTAGAGCGCGGTGCGTCCATTCGGACGCACAAAGGACGCTCTAACTCTTTAAATCTACGCATCGGCCCGAAAATCGATTCCGATTTTCGGGCCGATGCGTAGGCTAGCCGTTCCCCTTGCCGCCGAAAGTATAGCCGGTCTCGACCGTGCCCTCGCCGAACTTGTCGCGCAACTTGTCCATGGCGGCTTCCGCCGCCGCGCGGCGGCCGGATTGCTGGTCGATGAGATCCGGCGGGTCGGCGCGGCCGGCATCGCCGAGATCGGTGACGCCAATGCCGATAAGGCGGAATTTCGTGCCGTCGGTTTCCTTCTCCAGAAGGTCGAGCCCCGTGCGGAAGATCTTGTCGGCAAGCTGTGTCGGGTCTTCAAGGCGCCGGTTGCGGGTGCGCGATTTGAAATCGGCGGTCTTCATCTTCAGCACCACGGTCTGGCCGGCAATGCCGTTCTTCTTCAGCCGCCAGGAGACTTTTTCCGAGAGATTGCGCAGGATCGGCACCAGATCATCATAACGCGAGATATCATCGAAGAAGGTGGTTTCAGCTGAGACGCTCTTGGCGGCATCGTTGATATGCACCTCGCGGTCGTCGATGCCGCGCGAGAGGCGGGAAAGCCGCTGGCCGATGCTGCCGTAACGGCGCATCAGGTCATTCTCTTCCATTTGCTGCAACTGGGCGATCGTGCGGATACCGTCTGCTTCGAGCGTCGCGGCAAATGCCTTGCCGACGCCCCAGATGGTCGTTACGGGACGAGGCGCCAGAAACTCCACGGCTTCCTCGCGTCCGATGACGGAAAAACCACGCGGTTTCTGCAGGTCGGAGGCGACCTTCGCGAGGAATTTGCAATAGGAAAGACCGACCGAGACGGTAATGCCGACCTCCTTTTCTACGCGGCGGGCAAACTTCGCCAGCGTGCGGGCCGGCGGATCGTGATGCAGCCGTTCCGTGCCGCCGAGTTCCAGGAAGGCCTCGTCGATGGAGAGCGGCTGCACAAGCGGTGTCAGTTCCTGCATCAGTGCGCGAACCTCCCGCCCGACCTTAACATATTTCTCCATGTCCGGGCGGATAACGACCGCCTGCGGGCAAGCCTCCAGCGCCTTGAACATCGGCATGGCCGAGCGTACGCCGTGGATGCGGGCGATGTAGCAGGCGGTGGAGACAACACCGCGCTTGCCGCCGCCGATGATCACGGGCTTGTCGGCAAGCTCCGGATTGTCGCGTTTCTCCACGGCGGCGTAAAAAGCGTCGCAGTCAATATGCGCGAGCGTCAGATCATAGAGCTCTTTGTGACGCACCAGACGCGGGCTGCCACAGGCATGGCAGCGGCGCGCCTCTCCCTTCTGCTCGGCAAGGCAGTCGCGACAGAAGCCGGGTGTCTTGTCAGATGCAGGCGCCATGGTGGGAACAAAGTTTGAACATCGTGACATTACGCCCTAAGCTTTTGAGTCTCAAGAGAGGGAGGAGAGCTTGGCCGTGGATATCGATCTTCGTTTCGAACCTGTCACGGCCGAGCGCTGGGGCGATTTCGAAAAGCTGTTCGGCCCGCAGGGTGCCTTCTATAATTGTTGGTGCGTGGCGCTGCGCCTTCCGCATGCCGTCCGCACGAAGATGGAACCTTCGGAGCGCAAGGCCCATATGCAGGACCGGATTGAGACGGGACCACCACCGGGTATTCTCTGTTATATCGAGGGCGAGCCTGTGGCTTGGGTTCAGGTGGGGCCGCGCCACGACGTGCCGCAGTTCAATTCGCGGCGAACGGTTTCGCGGCCACTCGAGGAGGGTGACGCTCATGATCCCTCGATCTGGGCAGTCAGTTGCTTCTTCCTGTTGCCGAATCTGCGCGGAAAAGGCTTGAGCCACAGATTGCTTGCTGGTGCCGTCGATTATGCTCGCGGTCAGGGCGCACGGTTGCTGGAAGCCTGTCCGATCGACCATGTGAAGCAGTCGAAATCCGTCACGCTTTGCATCGGCTCGACGGCGATTTTCGACACTGCCGGTTTCGAAACGATCGCGCGGCGCAAGGACGGCCGGCCGCTCATGCGGCTGGATTTGCACGGCTGATCGTGTGTCCGGCAAGGTATTGGTCGATGAGTTCGGCGGCATGAGCCCAGTCTCTCGCCCGCGCGATATCCTCGGCGGCGGCCGGCGCGAAGCGGTGAACGGGCGAATCCGGCATGAGATGAATGAGCAGGCAATCTGCCACATGCTCCTTCACGGAATGCAGGTTGCGCGCCATATCATCGATAAAGATGACCGGAAGATCGCGACCGCCATGCAGCGCCTGCACGATCGGTCCCTTCGGCTGTTCGCTGGCAAGCAACGGGAAGGTAAGGCCCGCGCTGTCGAGAAGGCGACGACGGTGGGCGGAAAACTGCGGTGGCATCGCGGTGAGGAACAGGACATCGGCATCATCAGACAAGCGTTCGAGCGTCGAAACGACGGGATCGATAGGCGTCTGCCAGCTTTCCTGGGCTTCGAAGAATTCCAGGATCAGCCGGCTGACATGCTGATCCTCAAGCGCAACCCCGTCGGCCAGCGAGACGATGTTGCCATGAAGACGGAAGGAGCGCGGCAGAAATTCATGGCCGAGACTTTTGAGGTACAGTTGGAAAGGACCGATGAATTGCAGCACCACATCATCGACATCGCAGACGATGAGCGGCCTGTCGCCAAGGCGGATATGCGAGATGTCGAATTCGGTGCTGTTGCTCACGATCAGTATTCCCCGGAGTCGAGGCCGGGCGGCGAGAAGTGGCGCCATGCCGCAGTCAGCACTTCCGGCGTCGTGTTCGTCGCCTCACAGAAGGCGATCGCCGTCGGCTCATGGTTCATGAGGAAATCCAGCATGCCGGCGAGAAAGCCAGGATCGTTGATGGCATTACGCACTTGCTGGGGTTCTACGCCTGTCAATGCCAGGAAGCGACCGAAGAGATCCGGGTCGTTCGCAAGCCAGCCAAGGACGGCGATGGCCGTTTCTTGCGGATCGGCTGCCGCCGCAAGTTGTTTCGAAGTCTTGAAGTTGCTTTGCATTGCGGTGGTCGAGTTACCTTTTCTTCAACCAAATACCGGTAGCTTGCACTATCGGTTTCATGGAGCCATTTGTCAGCTAATGTCTTATCATGGACATTTGGCTTCAAGAGCGGACGTAGGGACAGCTAATCATGCCCAAACAGGTGATGATTGTAGAAGATAACGAGCTCAACATGAAGCTCTTTCGCGACCTCATCGAGGCCTCGGGCTATACCACGATCCAGACCCGCAACGGCATGGAAGCGCTTGATCTTGCGCGCAAACATCGCCCCGATCTTATACTTATGGATATTCAGCTTCCGGAAGTTTCCGGCCTCGAAGTCACCAAGTGGCTGAAGGAAGACGACGAACTGCATGTGATCCCGGTCATCGCCGTCACAGCCTTTGCCATGAAGGGCGACGAAGAGCGGATCAGACAGGGCGGCTGCGAGGCTTATGTCTCGAAACCGATCTCCGTTCCGAAATTCATTGAGACGATCAAGACTTATTTGGGCGACGCCTGAGGCATCGGAAAAAGATTTATGACTGCGCGAATACTGGTTGTTGATGATATTCCGGCAAATGTGAAGCTGCTCGAAGCGCGGCTGCTGGCCGAATATTTCGACGTGCTGACCGCGGCCGATGGCTACGAGGCGCTGGCGATCTGCGACCGCAACCAGGTCGATCTCATCTTGCTAGACATCATGATGCCCGGCATTGACGGTTTCGAAGTCTGCGAGCGGCTGAAGGCCAATCCGAAGACCGCTCATATCCCCGTCGTCATGGTCACCGCGCTCGACCAGTCGGCCGACCGCGTGCGCGGCCTGAAGGCCGGTGCCGACGACTTCCTGACGAAGCCCGTCAATGACCTGCAGCTCATTTCCCGCGTAAAAAGTCTGCTGCGCCTGAAGACGCTGAGCGACGAGTTACGCGTGCGCGCCGAGACTGCCCATACGATGGGCATGGACGAGTTGATGCGCGCCGGCAACGGACGCTCCGACGAGGCGGGACAGGTGTTGCTGGTGGACAGCCGTGCCAACTCGCAGGAACGCATCATCAAGACGCTGAAGCCCGTCGCAGACGTTGTCGCCATCTCCGATCCGCAGGCAGCTCTTTTCGAAGCCGCCGAGAGCGCCTTCGAACTCGTCATCGTCAACGCCAATTTCGATGAATACGATCCGCTCAGGCTTTGCTCGCAGTTCCGCTCGCTGGAGCGGACCCGTTTCCTGCCGATCCTGATCATCACGGAGCAGGGGGCCGACGAGATGGTTGTCCGCGCGCTCGATCTCGGGGTCAATGACTACATCGTGCGCCCTGTCGATCCGAACGAGTTGGTCGCCCGCAGCCTGACGCAGATCCGCCGCAAGCGCTACAACGACCGCCTGCGCGCCAGCGTCAAGCAGACGATCGAACTCGCTGTCACCGATCCGCTGACCGGTCTCAACAACCGCCGTTATCTCGACAACCATCTCAATGTGCTCTTCAACCGCTCGATGGCCCGTGGCCGGCCGCTTTCGGTGCTGATCACCGATATCGACCGCTTCAAGCAGGTCAACGACACCTATGGCCATGACGGCGGTGACCAGGTGCTGAAGGAATTCGCAAATCGCGTGCGCTCGACCGTCCGCGGCGCTGATCTTGCCTGCCGTTACGGCGGGGAAGAGTTCGTCGTCGTCATGCCGGACACCTCGCCGGAAATTGCCGCGGCCGTTGCCGAGCGCCTGCGCGTGGCCATTGAAAGCACGCCGTTCCTGCTGAAGTCGTCGGGCGAAACGCTGAATATTACGGCCTCCTTCGGCATATCCTCGCGCATCGCCTCGGTCATAACGCCCGACCAGCTCATGAAGCAGGCAGACCTTGCGCTCTATGAGGCGAAGAATACCGGGCGCAACCGCGTCGTAGCCTCCGCCGCCTGACGACATAACGTTCCGTAATGCGTCGCTTTCGGTTATCCACTGGGAGTAGCTGAACCTTACGAATATTTAATTTTGTTGGCTGAAACGAAGGCGCCGGTTTTTCAACCCGATAGCCAGAAAATGGACTTTAAAGCGTGTTTCTTCCGATAACACGTATCGCCTGCTTCCGAAAGCTAGAGGCGTCGAACGCGAAAAGAAGAGCGGACTATAGTTGCATCCTGATTGTCTGGCCTCTGTAAATCGTATTTCACAAAACGTAACGCCGGCGCCTTACGTTAGGGGAGGGGCTGAGGTGTTGTTGTAATATATTTCTGAAATTCTTGCTGATATCAAATATTGTCCTTTTGGTAAAAGAGATTTGGTTGCGTCTTTACATGTGCCAAAACTGGACTTTTAACCATAGAATCATACTCGGAAATTTTACCATTAAGAATTTGTTGATTTTCTTTCATTTTTGCGCAAATTATCGGCTCAGAACAGAAAACGCTCCCATGGAGGAGCTGTCGATACCCCATGATGCTCAGGTCCGCCGCATCTCCTGGGTCGTGGGGTCGGTCGGCTGGTACGCAATCTCAAACGGTTCCTCGTGCCGTTTTGCATGCTGGCCGACCCCCTTTTCGTAAAAACGCCGTCACTTCCCGAAGATGGAAGGGCGGCGTTTTTCTTTGTTTGCGCTAACATTGCCGTCAGGAAGTCCAGTGCAAACAAAAAGCGCGCTACCCGGAGGCGCGCGCTTTTTGAAAGAGCCGTGAGATCAGGTAATTACTTGATCTTGGTTTCCTTGAACTCGACGTGCTTCTTGGCAATCGGGTCGTACTTGGTCTTCGTCATCTTGTCCGTCATCGTACGGCTGTTCTTCGTCGTGACGTAGAAGAAACCGGTGTCGGCCGTCGACAGAAGCTTGATCTTGATAGTGGTAGCCTTGGCCATGGTCGTCCTGCCTTTAAGAAAATGAAAGCCGTGGAAAACCGGATAGGCTCCACGGCAAATTCTGGCGCGAAACTACGAATCTAGCCCGAAAAGTCAAGCCCGCTTTCCGAGGAAAAGCAGTCTTATGCCGGCAAGCAAGGCATAAAGCCCGAAGAAACCGGCAATTGCATAGGCAAAACCGTTGTTTCCGGCAACATCGATGGCAGCGCCGATTACCTGGGGGCCTGCAACGGTGCCGACGGCATAACAGAAAACGAAGGCCGCATTGGCCGCCGCAAGGTCCGAACCTGTCAGCCGCGAGCCGAGATGGCTGAGACCGACCGTGTAGAGGCCGGAGACGCAGCCGCCCCAGAAAAGCAGAAGTCCGGCCATGAGAATCCAGTTATTGACGAGGACCGGGAGCATCATCGTTCCGACGAAACCGGTCAGCGCCATCAGCGCCAGCAGGGGACGCTTGTCCTTGATACGGTCCGAAAGCAACCCGAGCGGGATCTGGAAGATGACGTTGCCGACACCCATCATGGTGAGCAGCAGGGCCGCCTGCGTTTCGGTGAAATGCGCGCGCACCGCAAAGATCGGAAAGAGGGACAGGCCGCCGGCTTCGACTGCACCGAAAATGAAGACGGCCGCGGTTGCGGTTGGCACCAGGAAGACATAGCGCATGAAATGCAGTTCCGGCTTCTCGTCCAGGACAGGGCTTTCGTGGCGGGCGATGAAGATCGGGATCGCAGCCAGCAGGATCGCGAAGGCACCGACCAGGAAGGGCAGGATGCCGTCGCTGCCTAGCAGCGAGAAGATCAGCGGCCCAGCAGCAAAGCCGAGTGAAAGGACGGTCGCGTAGATGCCGAGCACGAAGCCGCGTTTGGAAGGCGGCGAGGCCGCATTGATCCAGAATTCAGAGAGGATGAAGAGTGTGGTCGTTGCGCCGTGGAAGGCGAAACGCAGCGGAAACCACATCCAGAAGTCCTGCGCATAGTAGAAGCCGAGCGCGCTGAGCGCCGAGATCAGCACCGCCCACATCATGGTGGGCGCGACACCGTATTTATGCGCGAGCTTGGTGGTGATCGGTGCCGCCGCCATCGCCGCGATACCGGCCATAGCGGTGTTGAGGCCGATGAGGGTGGAGGAAATGCCACGCTTTTCGAGAATAATGCTGAGGAGAGGAAGGCCCAGGCCGATCGCGATGCCGACGGCGGAGATGGACGAGACGGCTGCCACCAGAGAAGGCCAATGGATTTCCTCAACATCGCCCGGTGTGCCGTTCCTCGGCTGAGACATTTATCCATCCTTAGAGAGGTATGCGGACGAATTGTCCGTCTGGAGCCACATAGAAAGACATAGGCATGCCAAATCCAAGTGACGGGCAGGGTTTCACAATATTTCTGGCATCCGCCGACGATTTCTTGAGTGTAAGCTTTCCCCGTACAAAAGATGATGACCGTGTCGATCCTCTGCAGATAGTCGGCTATGGGCCGTGGCGCTCTGGTCGCTGCCACTACACGCGAAATATGTCTGGAAGGTGAAGGTGTTCAAGCTTGCCGGCCGGGTACGTCGTAATCTTCTGGTTCGTCATCATGGCCGCCGAAACCGTGCATCTTCAGCGCCCATTGCAGGCCTATGACGCCGCCCTTGATCGGCTGGATCGAGACGAGCGCCGTGATGATGGTGATCGGTGTCCAGATGGCGAGATGCACCCAGACCGGCAGGACAAAGGCCATGTCCGTCAGCATGAACCCACCGACGACGACATGGCCGAGCACGAGGATGACGATATAGGGCGGCAGGTCGTCGGCGCGCTGGTGGTACATCGCCTCGCCACAGGCGGCGCAATGATCGACCGGCTTCAGAAAGGCGCGAAACAGCTTGCCGCTGCCGCAGGCCGGGCAGCGGTTCAGCATGCCGCGCATGATGGAGCGTCCGAGCGGGCGCTCGGCATCGGGCGTATCCCCGTAGCGTACGACCTCGTCTGTCGGTGTGCTCATCGATCTTTCCCTTCCCGGAACCAGAGCCTTTCCATTTTTCTTCGAAATATGGAAAGGCTCCGTCTCTTTCTCTTCACGCAATTCCGGACGCAAAACCGCTGCGCACTTTTGCTGGAATTGCTTCAGCGCCGCCCGCGCGGTGGCCTCGTTCCGATCTTTTTGCGAGCGCGGCTTGCGTCGCGTCGCCCCGCCTTGTGGAAGGAGCGCACAGCCGTCGGCATCTTGCGTCCCTCGCTCAGCATCTCGAAGCGCAGGGCGCCCGCAAGCGGGATCGCCTCTGCCAACCGCACAGTCACATCGTCGCCGAGACGATAGCCAAGACCTGTCTTTTCACCCGATAGCGCCTGATGCGCCTCGTCATAGATGAAGTAGTCGGTGCCGAGCGTAGATATAGGGATGAAACCATCAGCGCCATAGTCCGGCAGCATGATAAACAGACCGGATTTGGTGACGCCAGAAACGCGCCCCTCGAATTCCTGGCCGATGCGGCCGGCAAGATGATGGGCGATGAGCCGATCGACCGTCTCGCGTTCGGCCGCCATGGCGCGGCGCTCGAAGGTGGAGATTTCGGCGGAGATGTCGTCGAGTGTCGCTTCCTCGTCCGGTGTGATGCCGCCCTCGCCGAAGCCGAGCGAGCCGACGAGCGCACGATGCACGATCAGGTCGGCATAACGGCGGATCGGCGAGGTGAAGTGCGCATACTTCATCAGGTTCAGGCCGAAATGGCCGATATTCTCAGGGCTGTAGATCGCCTGGCTCTGCGAGCGCAGTACCATCTCGTTGACCATCGTCTGGTGCGGCGTGTTGTCAGCCTTGGCGAGGATGCCGTTGAAGCTGTTGGCGCGCATATTGCCGCCTTTGGCTAGCGAGATGCCGAGGGTAGCGAGGAACTCGCGCAGCACCTCCTGCTTGGCAAGCGTTGGCGTATCGTGGATACGGTAAATCAGCGGCTGGCGCTTTTTTTCCAATGTCTCGGCAGCGCAGACGTTCGCCTGGATCATCATTTCTTCGATCAGCTTGTGGGCATCGAGGCGGGGCGGCACGAAGACCCGGTCGACGGTGCCGTCAGGCTTCAGCAGGATCTTGCGCTCGGGCATGTCGAGTTCGAGCGGCTGGCGCCGGTCGCGGCCGCGCTTCATCGTCTCGTAAGCCTGCCACAGCGGCTTCAAGATTGGCTCCAGCATCGGCCCGGTCTTGTCGTCAGGCTTGCCATCGATCGCCGCCTGCGCCTGCTGATAGGACAGCTTGGCAGCACTCTTCATCATGATGCGATGGAAGGTATGCCCGATCTTGCGGCCGTCCTTCGAGAAGACCATGCGCACCGCAAGGGCAGGGCGGTCGACGCCTTCTTTCAGCGAGCAGAGATCGTTGGAGATGCGCTCCGGCAACATCGGCACGACACGATCGGGAAAGTAGACCGAGTTGCCGCGCTTCAGCGCTTCACGGTCGAGCGGCGAATTCGGCCGCACATACCAGGAGACATCGGCAATGGCGACGGTGACGATAACGCCGCCGGCATTGTCTTCCGATGGATCATCCTCGGCATAGACCGCGTCGTCATGGTCCTTGGCATCGGCAGGGTCGATGGTGATCAGTGGCAGGTCGCGCCAGTCCTCCCGATGCGACATCGTGGCAGGCTTGGCGTCATCCGCCTCTGCGACGGCGGCCGGCGGGAAGACATGCGGAATGCCATGGGCGTGGATGGCGATCATCGAGATCGCCTTTTCCGACGCGACGGAGCCGATGACCGAAAGCACCTTGGCACGAGCCAGGCCAAACCGGCCGAGGCGGGCAATTTCCACCTCGACGAGATCGCCGTCCTTGGCGTCGCCCTTGTATTCAGGGTCGATCACCATTTCCTCACCGCGCCGCTCGATCGGCAGCAGGCGTCCGGCCCCCCCGGGGGCATCCTTGAAGACGCCCATGCTGGCGCCGCGCCGCTTGTCGATCACCTTGATGATGCGGGCCGTATAGGCGGGGCCACCTCGATCGACGGCCGGGAAGATCTTGGCGAGGATGCGGTCGCCGAGGCCAGCAACGGGCGACTTGCCCTTGCCCTGACGGCCAGCAGGCGATTGCTGGCGGATGGCGACAGCGGGTGCTACGCCCTGATCCTCGGGCCACTCGGCCGGGCGGCCGATCAGCTCACCATCCTTGTCGCGGGTGGTGATGTCGAGCACGGTGACGGGCGGCAGCGCACCGGGCCGGATCAGCGACTTGCGGGTCTTCTGCAGCATGCCTTCCTGCTCCAGCTCCTGCAGCAGGTGCTTGAGCTCGACACGGTTATCGCCCTTCAGCCCAAAGGCCTTCGCGAGCTCGCGCTTGGAGGCTTTCTGTGGATGATCGGCGATGAAACGCAGGATGACTTCGCGCGACGGCAGGGCGCCGTGAACGATATTCAACGGCTCAGGCGCAGGTTCCCTGCTCGCGCGTCCGAATTTTCCCGGGCGCTTGCCCATGGCTCTCGTAGTCTCGCGCGGTTCTTTCACCACTCTCAGCTCTTTTTCGTTTTCGCCGGCGCTTTTGCCTTGGTTGCCTTCGGCTTTGCGGCGGTCTTCGTCGTCTTGGCTTCAGCGGCCGCAGCCTTCGGCTTCGCCGCCGACTTGGCCTTGGTCTTGCCGGCGGGAGCCTTGCCTGCCTTTTCTGCAATCAGCGCCAGCGCCTCTTCGACGGTGATGGCCTGCGGATCCTTGCCCTTCGGCAGCGTCGCGTTGACCTTGCCCCAGTTGACATAGGGGCCGTAGCGGCCGTCGCGAACGGTGATCGCACCACCGTCAGGATGAGCGCCGAGTTCCTTCAGGGCTGCCGGCGTCCCGCGGTTGCCCCCCGGCGCCTTGGCCTGCTTTTCGGCAATCAGCGTCACGGCGCGGTTGAGACCGACCGAGAAGACGTCCTCGATGCTTTCCAGGTTGGCATAGGTACCGTCATGCAGCAGGAACGGCCCGTAGCGACCAAGCCCGGAAGAGATCATCTTGCCGGATTCTGGATGTTTGCCGATGTCGCGCGGAAGCGAAATCAGCGCCATCGCCTTTTCGTAGTCGATATCTTCGGGCTTCCAGCCCTTCGGTAGCGAGGAGCGCTTGGCATCCTTGCCGTCGCCGCGCTGGATATAGGGTCCGAAACGACCCGAACGCAGCGTCAGTTCCTCGCCTGTGGTCGGGTCGATGCCGAGGTTCTTCGGCTCGTTCAGTGCAGCGCCTTCAGCCTCGCCGCCGTTTTCGGAGGAGAGCTGGCGGGTATAGTTGCACTCCGGATAATTGGAGCAGCCGACGAAGGCACCGTACTTACCGAGCTTCAGCGACAGGTTGCCGGTGCCGCAGACCTGGCAGATGCGCGGATCGCTGCCGTCTTCGCGCTTCGGGAAGACCAGCGGCGCCAGGGCTTCGTTCAGTGAGTCCAGAACGTTGGTGACGCGCAGTTCCTTGGTGTCTTCGATCTGCGAGAAGAAATCCTTCCAGAAGTCACGAAGAACCTGCTTCCAGTTCAGTTCGCCGGCGGAGATCCGGTCGAGCTTCTCTTCGAGATCGGCCGTGAAATCATATTCGACATACTTGGTGAAGAAGCTTTCGAGGAAGGCGGTAACGAGACGCCCCTTCGCCTGCGGGATCAGCTTGCGCTTGTCGATCGTCACATAGTCACGATCGCGCAAGGTAGCGAGCGTCGCGGCATAGGTCGACGGACGGCCGATGCCGAGCTCTTCCATTTTCTTGATGAGCGAGGCTTCGGAATAACGCGGCGGCGGCTCGGTAAAGTGCTGAGTCGAGTTGATCTTCTGCTTGGCGAGGTTCTCGCGCGCATTGATCTCCGGCAGGCGGCCATCCTCGTCATCAGCGTCGTCGCTCTGCTCGCCATCCTCCTTCTGATCGGTATAGGCGGCGATGAAGCCGTCGAAGCGGATGACGGAACCGACGGCGCGCAGGCCAGCCTTCTGGCCGTTGTTGTCGGCAATGATTTCAGCCGTCGTACGTTCGATTTCGGCCGATGCCATCTGGCTGGCGATACCGCGCTTCCAGACCAGATCGTAGAGACGGATCTGGTCGGCATCCAGGAACTTGCGGACGCGATCCGGTGAGCGGTTGAAATCGGTCGGGCGGATCGCTTCGTGTGCTTCCTGGGCGTTCTTCGCCTTGGTCGAGTAGAAACGTGCCTTTTCCGGCAGGTAGCGTTCACCGAACTGTTCGCCGATGGCGCTTCGCGCCGCATCGATCGCTTCCGGCGCCATCTGCACGCCGTCCGTACGCATATAGGTGATCAGACCGACGGTCTCGCCGCCAATGTCGACGCCCTCGTAAAGCTTCTGCGCGATCTGCATAGTGCGCGAGGCCGAGAAGCCGAGTTTGGAGGAGGCGGCCTGCTGCAGCGTGGAAGTGGTAAAGGGCGGTGCCGGGTTGCGCTTGACCGGTTTTGCCTCGACGCTTTCGACGACATAGCTGGCACCTTCCAGCAGCGCCTTCAGCTTGCCGGCTTCTTCGCCGTTGCCGATCGAGCGCGGCTGCAGCCGCTTGCCATTGGCGGCAACCAGTCTTGCCTCGAACTCGTCGCCGCGCGGCGTTTTCAAGAGCGCCGAGAGGTTCCAGTATTCCTCGGAAATGAAGCGCTCGATCTCGGATTCTCGATCGCAGACGAGGCGCAGCGCAACCGACTGCACGCGGCCGGCGGAACGCGCGCCGGGCAGCTTGCGCCAGAGAACCGGCGAGAGGTTGAAGCCGACGAGGTAATCGAGCGCGCGGCGTGCCAGATAGGCATCGACCAGCGGGACGTCGATGTCGCGCGGATCGGCCATCGCATCGAGCACGGCCTTCTTGGTGATCGCGTTGAAGACGACGCGCTTGACCGGCTTGCCGTTGATCACGCGCTTCTTGTTCAGAAGGTCGAGAACATGCCAGGAGATCGCTTCGCCTTCGCGATCCGGGTCGGTCGCCAGGAACAGGGCATCGGAGGATTTCACCGCGTCGGCAATATCCTTCATGCGCTTGGCGGACGCGCTGTCCACCTCCCAAAGCATCTCGAAATCCTGATCCGGAAGAACTGATCCATCCTTGGCAGGCAGATCGCGCACATGGCCGAAAGAGGCGAGCACCTTGTATCCTGGACCCAGATACTTATTGATCGTCTTGGCCTTGGCAGGCGATTCCACCACTACAACATTCATGATGATTCTCTAAAAAAGATGCCGATCCGGCGGAGAGGCAGGCGTAACATGCACTGCAACATGAATACCGGCCCCCCGACATGGACAGGGAATTCGCTCTGGTCAAGAGGTTTGCTTCAATTTTACCTCTTTGCCGCGTATCGCAACCATTACGAGATTCTGAACCTATTGCAATTCAGGATGATTGCGCTATCGTTTTTGAAGTGTGGTTCGGGCTCCTGGTAAAGCAGCGCTCTCCGATTTCATAGAGAAAATTATGGCGCCCAAGGCTGCAGAAAAAGACGCCGATCGCTTGGCATCGCTTGAAAACATTGCTTTCATCCGGCAAATGCTCGCAGAATTGCGCCAGGTGGCAGAACGCGAAAATGCGGAGATGCTCTGTTATCTCATCGAAATGGCCTGTGTCGAAGCCGGAGACCTGCAGTCACGCATCGATAGCGGTTCAGTCGGCCATGGAAATTGAAACCAGCCCGCCGACATGGCGATGGAGCCGCCCGGCCATATCCAGTTCCAGAAGAACGAGATAGACGGCGGAAGCCGAAAGACCGGTATGACGGATGATGTCGTCGACCTCCGTCGGCGTCGGACCGAGCGCATCGATGACGAGCGTGCGATCCGTTTCGTCGGGCGGAAGCGACATCCTGCTGCCTTCGCGCTTCGGTTCTTCGGCTGACGGCAGCGAGAAGAGATCGGGCTGAGAGAGCGGCGCCAGCGCTTCCACGACATCCTCGGGCGAAGTGACGATCATCGCCCCGTCCTTCAGAAGGCCGTTCGTGCCGTGGCAGCGCGGATCGAGCGGCGAACCCGGCACGGCAAAGACCAGCCGCCCGAATTCGCCGGCCATCCGCGCCGTGATCAGCGAACCGGAGCGAACTGCTGCCTCCACGACCGCAACGCCGAGCGAGATGCCGGCAATCAGCCGATTACGGCGGGGGAAATCACGCGCACGCGGCTCCCAGCCGAAAGGCATCTCGCTGACGGCAAGCCCGTTGCCATTCCATATCTCCTCCAGCAGTCCGACATTCTCAGGCGGGTAGGGCTGGTCCAGCCCTCCGGCCATTGCGGCAATGGTGCCGGTAACGAGACTCGCCCGATGGGCGGCCGTGTCGACACCGCGGGCAAGGCCGGAGACGACCGCATAGCCGGCCCGGCCACACTCTCTGGCGATCATCGCCGCGAATTTCGCGCCGCTGATGGAAGCATTGCGCGAACCGACGATGCCGACCGCCGGCCTGTTTAGCACGGAAAGATCGCCCTTGACCGCGAGCAGTGGCGGCGCACCGTCGATCTGGCGCAGCGCCTGCGGATAATCAGGCTCGCCGATGCCGACAAAGCGGGCGCCGAAGCGCTGCGCCGCCTCGAGTTCGCGGTATGCTTCGGCTTCGGTGGCGATGCGGATCGAACGTGTCGCGCCGCCGCGCGCCGATAGTTCCGGCAGCATGGAGAGAGCGGCTTCCGCCGAACCGAAATGATTGATGAGATCGCGAAAGGTCGCAGGGCCGACATTGTCGGAGCGGATCAGCCTCAGCCAGGCGATCCTCTGTCTCTCCGTCAGCGCAATTCCTTTTGGCTTTGCGCTGAGCGCGTCCATTACCCCTTAGCCCCGATCTTGCTTTCCGTCCCGCTGATCAGGCGGGAGATATTGGCCTTGTGTTTCCCGTAGGAGATGACGCTCATGATCGCCATGATTGCCGCAACCTTTTCGTCGCCCAATATCCACAATGCAACCGGAATGACAAGCATCGCAACAAGCGCTGAAAGCGAGGAATAGCGGCTGACGAAGGCAACCCCAAGCCAGACGGCTGCAAAGAGCAGAACCATTGATGGCGCGACGCCGAGCAGCGTGCCGATATAGGTGGCAACACCCTTGCCGCCCTTGAAACCGATCCAGACGGGGAACAGGTGGCCAATGAAGGCAAAGAAACCGGCGATGATGCCCGCTTCCTCACCTGCGAAATAAGCCATGATCCAGGCGGCCGCGGCGGCTTTCAGCGCATCGAGCAGAAGCGTAGCGGCCGCGAGCTTCTTGTTGCCGGTACGCAGAACGTTGGTCGCTCCGATATTGCCGGAGCCGATGCTGCGCACATCACCAAGGCCGGCGGCGCGCGTGAGGATGAGACCGAACGGGATGGAGCCGAGCAGGTAGCCAACGACGACGGCGGCAAGCGCCAGAGGCAGGGTAATCTGCCAGGTGACAAGATCAGATATCATTTTTGTTCCCCAAGTCTTTTGCCGAGAGGATGCCCGGAAGGGCAGGGCAGCCCTCAGTCCTGTAATGCGTGAACCAGCGTGCCCCCGACATAGGTCGCAACGGCTCGCCCGCTGAAGCGCGCATCCTCGAACGGTGTGTTCTTCGAGCGGGAGAGAAGCATGTCCTTGGAGACAAGCCAAGGTTCTTCGAGATCGATCAGCGCGATATCGGCCTTGGCGCCGGGCTTCAGCGTGCCGGCATCGAGGCCAAAGATCTGCGCCGGCCGCGTCGACATCGCATCGATCAGCCGCAACAGGCTGACCTGCTCGCTGTGATAAAGCCGTAGCGCTGCCGCGAGCATCGTCTCCAGTCCGACGGCGCCATCTTCGGCCTCGCCGAAGGGCAGGCGCTTGGTATCGACATCCTGCGGGTCATGCGAGGAGACGATGATATCGATCGCGCCTTTTGCCAGCGCATCCACCATTGCAACCCGGTCGTCTTCGGAGCGCAGCGGTGGATAGAGTTTGAAGAAGGTGCGATATTCGCCGATGTCATTCTCGTTCAGCGCCAGATTGTTGATCGAGACACCGCAGGTGACCTTCACGCCACGCGCGCGGGCAAGCTCGATCGCCTCGACCAACTCAGGCACGGAGATCATCGCCGCATGGTAGTTGCCGCGCGTCAGCTGCGCGATGCGCAGGTCACGCTCGAGCGGTATCAGTTCCGCTTCCTTCGGAATGCCGGAGAGGCCGAGCCAGCTTGCAAGCAGGCCTTCATGCATGACGCCATTGGCGCCAAGATATTTGTCGCGCGTGGCGCAGGAAAGGACGGCGCCGAATTCGCGTGCATAGGTCATCACCCGACGCAGCACCTGTGTATCGGAGATGCTGGAATGCGCGTCGGTGAAAGCGACGGCGCCTGCCTGCATCAGGAGGCCGATTTCAGTCATCTCCTCACCAGCGAGCCCCTTGGTAATGGCTGCTGCCGGGTAGACGTTGATGACGGCCGTATCCCGTGCCGTCTTCTTGACGAACTCGACGAGCGCGATGTCGTCGATGACGGGATGCGTATCCGGCATCATGATGATGGAGGTCACACCGCCCGCTGCCGCGGCCCGGCTTGCCGAAGCGATTGTCTCGCGGTGCTCGCCGCCCGGTTCGCCGATATGGACGCGCGCATCGACGAGGCCCGGCGTCGCGACGAGGCCAGTGCAATCGCGCACGGTAGCACCTTCGGGCGCGCCCTGGTTCTGCGCATCTTCACCGGCCGCGACGATGAGACCATCCTTGACGATGATCGTGCCAACCTCATCAAGATTACGGGAAGGGTCGATGATGCGGACGTTCTTGAGGACGAGATTGCTCATGCGCCCACTCCATCAGTGCGGGGACCCTGGTTCTGGGAAACGAGCAGTACCTCCATGACGGCCATGCGCACTGCGACCCCCATTTCCACTTGTTCGGCGATCACGCTCTGCGGGCCATCGGCGACTTCGGAGGCGATCTCCACGCCGCGATTCATCGGACCCGGATGCATGACGAGCGCATCCTCCTTCGCCGCCTTCAGCGTTTCCGCGTCGAGGCCGTAGAAGTGGTAATATTCGCGCACCGACGGCACGAAGGCGCCGGACATGCGCTCGCGCTGTAGCCGCAGCATCATCACCACGTCGGCGTCCTTCAGCCCTTCCTTCATCGAATGGAAGACCTCGACGCCCATCTCGGCAATGCCGGCCGGCAGCAGCGTAGCGGGAGCGACGACCCGCACCCGCGCGCCCATGGCGTTCAGAAGAAGAATGTTGGAGCGCGCCACCCGCGAATGTAAGACGTCGCCGCAGATTGCGACGATGATGCGCGACAGCCGGCCCTTGGCACGGCGGATCGTTAGCGCGTCGAGCAGCGCCTGCGTCGGGTGCTCATGCTGGCCGTCGCCGGCATTGACGACGGAGCAGGAGACTTTCTGGGCGAGAAGTGCCGCGGCACCAGCGCTGGAGTGACGGATGATCAAGACGTCAGGCCGCATCGCGTTCAGCGTCATAGCGGTGTCGATCAGCGTCTCGCCCTTCTTCACCGAGGAATTGCCGACCGACATATTCATCACGTCGGCGCCGAGACGCTTGCCGGCAAGTTCGAAGGAGGCTTGCGTCCTTGTCGATGCCTCGAAGAAGAGGTTGATCTGCGTCAGCCCCCGAAGGGTCGACGTCTTCTTCTCTCTCTGTCGGCTGATCTTGACGGCTTCGTCAGCCTTGTCGAGAAGATAGGTAATATCCTGCTCGGTGAGGCCCTTGATGCCAATGAGGTGGCGGTGGGGGAAAAAGACCATGACCCTGCCTCTTATTATCTTCGCGGGGTCTATAAAGAGTGCCGGGGGAAGGGGCAAGCTTGTGCTGTACGCAAATCCCATGTTCCCCATGCATTTTCCGTCGAATCCCGCTAGAGCAGAAATCTGCGAATCACGAACTTCCGGTTTCCTTTTGCCGGGCTCATGAAATAGAAGCGAACTATGACCTCCGCAAACCGGACTGAAGACAAACTCGCCGAACTCAACCAGCCGAGCCTCTGGTCGGGAATCAATGCCTACCGATCCGATCCGCTGATCGTCGATCTGACTGCCACACTGCCGCGCAGCATCCGTGAAGACCTTGAAAACATGGGCCGCTTCGTCACCTCGCCGGAAGCGCAGGAACTGGCGCGTATGGCAAACCAGGGCACGCCGCAGCTGCGCACCCATGGCCCGCGCGGCGAACGTCTTGATATCGTCGAATTCCATCCCGCCTGGCATGCGCTGATGCGCCGTTCGATGGCGTCCGGCCTGCATTCCTCCGTCTGGGATCCGCAGGCCGATACGGAGGCCAAGGATCAGGCCCACCATATTCGCGCAGCCCGCTTCTATCTGACGGCGCAGCTGGAATCCGGCCATCTTTGCCCGTTGACGATGACAAGCGCGTCCGTTGCCGCTCTCTCGGCCTCACCGGCCGTGCAGAAGGACTGGGCACCGAAGATCCTGTCGCGCAAATATGACTCGTCCAATCGTCCGGCCATGCAGAAATCGGCCGTGACGATCGGCATGGGCATGACGGAAAAACAGGGCGGCACCGACGTCCGCGCCAACAAGACCACTGCCGAAAAGGTCAGCGAAGGCATTTACCGGCTGTCCGGCCACAAGTGGTTCATGTCCGCGCCGATGAGCGACGCCTTCATCATGCTGGCACAGACCAAGGACGGCATGGGCTGCTTCCTGGTGCCGCGTCTGCTCGAGGATGGTTCTGCCAATGGCCTGCAGTTCCAGCGCTTGAAGGATAAGATCGGCAACCGCTCCAATGCTTCTTCCGAAGTGGAGTTCACCGATACGTTCGGCTTCCTGCTCGGCGGTCCCGATGCCGGCATCCGCACCATCCTCGATATGGTGACGCTGACGCGGCTCGATTGCGCGCTTGCCTCTTCGGGCATCATGCGCGCATCGCTCGCCGAGGCCGTGCACCACACCCGCGGCCGCAGCGTTTTCGGCAAGATGCTGGTCAACCAGCCGATCATGACGCGCGTGCTCGCCGACATGGCGCTCGATGTGGCAGCCGCCACGGCTCTTTCCTTCCGCCTGGCCGATGCCTTCGACAAGGCGCGCGGCAATGCGGAAGATGCCGCCTATGCCCGCGTCATGACGCCGGTCGCCAAATACTGGTGCTGCAAGATCGCCCCGTCTCTGATCTATGAGGCGATGGAATGCATCGGCGGCAGCGGCTACATCGAAGAACGCCCGATCGCCCGCCATTATCGCGAGGCGCCGGTCAATGCGATCTGGGAAGGTTCGGGCAACGTCATGGCGCTCGATGTGCTGCGCGTACTGAACCGCGGCAAGGATCTGTTCGAGACAGTATTTGCAGGCTTTGCGCGCGATCTCGGGCCGGCCGGCAAGAAGACGATCGACGTGCTGCGCGCCGCGATCGCGCTCTGCGAACAGGACGAGGGCGCTGCCCGCTTGCTCGTCGAGCAGCTGGCGCTCGTTGCCGGCGCCGCCGAGCTTTACCGGCTCGGGGCAGGGCGCATTGCCGATGCCTTCATCGAGACCCGTCTTGCAGGCGGCTGGCGCTCGACCTACGGCATGCTCGATTCCCGCTTCGATGCGAGCTACATCGTCGATCTGCTCTATCCGCCGGCAGCGTAAATGCTGCCATTTCGCGACGCGCGGCAAGACGAACTCGGTGAGGTCTACGCCATCTCGCTTGCGACTGGTGACAGTGGGCAGGATGCGAGCCATCTGTACCGCGATATCAGGCTGATCGGTCACATTTATTCCACCTCTATCTGGTGCTGAGTCCCGAAGAAGACCGTTCTCGTGTCGGACAAGCATGGCATGAACCGCCTGCCACGCCTTCAGGGGCAGGGCGACTGCATTGCGCTTTCGGATGAGCAGGTGTCGCAGGCTCGCAAGGCGGCCATCAGCGACATTCATCTCGGCGTCAATGCGGGCAAATCAGGGCGGGGCTGCGCTTTTGATCCTCGCGCGGCTCTACGCGTCTTGTGCCGCAGCTTGTTTCGTCTTCGGAAACCACCATCTGGTTCGCTGAACACTCTAATCCTGAACTTTTTCTGGCCGGCTGATACTGGGCTCGGCCACTCTACGGCACAAAAAAATCCAGCCGCGTCGCCGCAGCCGGATCATATCACTTATCGCCGAAAATCAGCTTTCAGAAGAAGCCGCGGCGCTGCCACCAGCCAGCCTTCTTCGGCTTGCCTTCGCCCTCAGCTTCCGCGCTTTCGGTGCGGGTCGAGGTGACGGTCGGCTCAGAAGACGAGATGTTCGATCCGCGGTTGGCGCGAACCGGCTTTGCCTCTTCCTGCGCCGGTGTTGCGAGATCCGCAGACGCTTCCATCACTTCCGACTCGGCCTGGGCCGCGGTCTCAGCGATAGGCGCTTCGATCACGGGCTCCTCGACCGGCGAGGGTGCGGCAGCTGCCTTGCGGCGGCCACGGCCGCGTGCCGGCTTGACCTCTTCGGCAACACTTTCGCCAGCTTCGACAGCAGCCATTGCCGGCTGAGCTTCAACCGTTTCGGCTGCGACGACTTCGATCACTTCCGCTGCGGTCTCGTCGGCTCCACTATCGTCGCCCTCGTCAGCCTCGTCACCTTCGGAAGCGGCGTTGACTTCAGCACCTTCTTCACCGCGGTTGCGGCGGCCACCGCGCTTGCCGCGACGGCGGCGCTTGCGGCGCTGCGAATCCTCGCCGTCGGCGTGGGTTTCGGCTGGAGCTTCGCTGGCGTCACTATCGCCCTCGCTGCCGTCGTCCTCGCCCTCATCACTATCGTCAGCCGCGTCAGAGACAGTATCGGCACCAACCTGCTGCTCGGCATTGCCATTGCGGCCGCGACGGCGGCGACGGCGCTTGCGCTTGCGTCCACCTTCGCCTTCAGCCTCTGCGCGAGCAGCCGGGCGTTCGGCAGCAACAGGCTTTTCTTCCAGTTCTTCGTCTTCCTCCTCGTCATGCTCGATGACGATATCGTCGTCATCGTCATCGGGGATGGCTGCGAAATTGAAGAGACTTTCGATCTTGACCGGGTTTTCAACCGGCTCGCCACGATCGATCGCGAAGTGCTGCGCACCAACCGAGCCATCCGCATCGATGATGATCGCCACACCGAAGCGGCTTTCATAATCGACGATCGTCTGACGCTTATGGTTGAGCAGGTAGAGCGCGATATCTGGCGTCGTGCGCACGGTGATGTTGTGCGTGGTGTTCTTGAGCAGATATTCCTCGACGCCGCGCAGCACATGCAGGGCGACGGAGGACTGTGAACGGACATGGCCGGTGCCGCCGCAATGCGAGCAGACCTGCGTCGTCGATTCGAGAACGGAAGCGCGGATGCGCTGGCGCGACATTTCCAGAAGGCCGAAATGCGAGATGCGGCCGACCTGGATGCGGGCGCGGTCGTTCTTCAGGCATTCCTTCAGCTTCTTCTCGACAGCGCGGTTGTTGCGCTTTTCTTCCATGTCGATGAAGTCGATGACGATCAGGCCGGCAAGGTCGCGCAGGCGAAGCTGACGGGCGATTTCTTCCGCCGCTTCGAGGTTCGTCTGAAGGGCCGTGTCCTCGATCGAGTGTTCGCGGGTCGAACGGCCGGAGTTGACGTCGATCGAAACCAGCGCTTCCGTCTGGTTCATGATCAGATAGCCGCCGGACTTCAGCGTTACCTGCGGCTGCAGCATGCGATCGAGCTGTGCTTCGATGCCGGAGCGCGAGAAGATCGGGTGGATATCGCGGTAGGGCTGAACCACCTTGGCGTGGCTCGGCATCAGCATCTTCATGAAGTCTTTTGCTTCACGATAGCCTTCTTCGCCGGCAACGATGATCTCGCTGATATCCTTGTTGTAGAGGTCGCGGATAGAGCGCTTGATGAGCGAGCCTTCCTCGTAGACGAGGCAGGGAGCGGTAGAAGCGAGCGTCAGCGTGCGGACGTTCTCCCACAGGCGCATCAGATATTCAAAGTCGCGCTTGACCTCGACCTTGGTGCGGTTCGCACCGGCCGTACGCAGGATCACGCCCATACCCTGCGGCACTTCGAGCATGCGGGCGATTTCCTTCAGCCGCTTGCGGTCCTGGGGGTTGGTGATCTTGCGGGAAATACCGCCGCCGCGCGCCGTGTTCGGCATCAGAACCGAGTAGCGACCTGCGAGCGAAAGATAGGTGGTGAGAGCAGCACCCTTGTTGCCACGCTCTTCCTTGGCGACCTGCACCAGCAGGATCTGGCGGCGCTTGATGACTTCCTGGATGCGGTACTGCTTGCGCGGCTTGCGCTGCACGCGGTCCGGAACCTCTTCCATCGCGTCTTCGGCGCCAACGGATTCAATGATTTCCTCTTCGCCGTGGTCGTCGTCATCGTCGTCATCATCCTGACGGCGCTTGGAAACGTCCTCGGAAATGGAGTCGGTTTCGACCATCGCGGCCATTTCGCCGCCGGTCGAGCCTTCATCGTCGTTGTCCGCGACGGATGCTGCGGTCTCTTCCGCGACAGGCTCGACTACCTTCTTGCGGCTACGGCGTGCGCGCGGCTTCTTTGCCGGCGTTTCCTCGGCAACTGAGGCAGCCTCTGCAGCGATGACTACCTCTTCCGCCGGTGCCGCTTCTACAGCGGGGGCGACATCAGTCTCGACCGGAACGATGCCGATATCCGGCTGGTCCTGTGTCGAAAGATCGACGAGAGGCGCCGTCTCGACATGCTCGACATCCTCGTCGCGGCGATGCTCCTCGGCTTCGGCGCGAAGCAGGGCCTGACGGTCGGCAAGCGGGATCTGGTAATAGTCGGGATGGATTTCGGCAAAGGCCAGGAAGCCGTGCCTGTTGCCGCCGTAATCGACGAAAGCGGCCTGCAGCGAGGGCTCGACCCTCGTTACTTTTGCAAGATAGATGTTGCCGCGGATCTGCTTCTTGTGCTGCGACTCGAAGTCAAATTCTTCTATGCGGTTCCCGCGAACGACAACGACGCGCGTCTCTTCCTCGTGAGACGCATCGATAAGCATTTTGTCTGCCATGTAAGCTGAGCTCCTCGGCGAGGCCGCGAGAGCGCATTCCCGACTGCTGTTGACACAGAAAGAATGCGGTCCGCCGTGGCCGCGCCGGATAATGAAAGTCGCGATTGGTGCGAGGGAGAAGGCAGCAGCCAGACCGCAGCCGGAACCATTTCGTTCCGGGGCCTGTACACTTCAGATAAAACCTGCTGCGAAACCATCAACAACCAAGCGTGATCGACAATGACGAAGACCCGTTTCGGGTCCGATGAGTTTGCTCCCTGAGAGCGTGGTGGCTGATCCACCAATGAAATCCCAGCATAAAGCCGGAAAATCAGGATCCAGTTCTCGGGTGGAAATGCACTAGACGGCGGACGATTACCGGTTGTAGCGCCAGATCCGGGGGTCGGCTGGCTGCCTCGCGGCGACTCTATCCCGTCAACACTTCTACCCTAAAATTCGTTGTATGTTTTCTCTGTCACAATAGCAAGGGAAAAGCCAAATGTGCCATAATATTGATGGATTTCGTATCGCATAAACTTCTCGGGGATAAGCGATCTCGATTCGAGGGTCAGTGCGTGTGCGCTCGCCTCTAGCGGGCGACCGCGGAGGCGATGTAGGGTCCATCGCAGAAATAAATAGGGTGTGGCGGGCTATTGTTTAAGAGGTTTCGGATCGCGGCGGAGTTGTCCGCAGGGCGAAAACTGGGTTTTGCGGCGTGGCTTTTCGCCTTCGCAGCGCTTTGCGCGGTTCCGGGCAGCGCAGCCGGTGCAAAGAATCCCTTGTTGGCTTACGGAGCGCGTATCGTCGGCGACGACGCCAGAACCCGTATCGTCATCGATTTCGACCGTGAGCCTCGTTTTTCCGTCCACTACATCGCCAATCCCGAGCGCATCGTCGTCGACCTGCCGGCAACCGCTTTCGGCTTTCCGGCCAAAGACCTTGAGGCGCGGGGCCTCTTCAAGGACATCCGTTATGGCGCCATGGATGAAGGAAGCGCCCGCATCGTATTGACGGCGGCGCGCCCGGTCCATCTCGCCCTTGCCAAGGTGCAGACGGATGAGAGCGGAAATGGCCACCGGCTCGTGCTCGATGCCGAGATGATCGACAAGCAGAAGTTCGCCGAACTGGTGAAGACCCAGTCCTGGAACGACCAGGCCGATGCGGCTGAGACGACGAGTGCCATTCCCCAGCCGGAAAAGACAGCGCCTGGAGATTTCGTCATTGCTGTCGATGCCGGCCACGGCGGTATCGACACGGGCGCGATCGGCGTCGATACGAAGACCGAGGAAAAGCTGGTGACGCTCGCCTTCGCCAAGGCGCTGGCCGATCGCCTGAACAAGGAGCCGGGCATCAAGGCCTTCCTGACGCGCGACGATGACGAATTCCTGTCACTCTCGCAGCGTGTGCTGATCGCCCGGCAGAACCATGCGGGCCTCTTCATTTCCCTGCATGCCGATACGCTGAAGCAGAAAGATATTCGCGGCGCGACGGTCTACACGATTTCCGACAAGGCCTCGGACAAGCTCGCCGCCGATCTCGCCGAACGCGAAAACCTGTCGGACCAGATCGCCGGCAAGGAAACGGTCGCCGAGCCGCCTGAGGTCGCCGATATCCTTCTTGACCTGACGCGGCGCGAGACGCAGGCCTTCTCGATCTCGCTCGCCGAAAGCGTGCTTGCCTCGTTCAAGGACCAGGTCGGCACGATCAACAATCCGCACCGTCACGCGGGCTTCCGTGTGCTGCAGGCGCCGGACGTTCCGTCTATCCTGCTCGAGCTCGGCTTCCTCTCCAATGTCGAGGACGAAAAGCGTCTGCTTGACGATGCCTGGCGGTTGAAGATGGCCGATCTCCTGACCGATGCGGTGAAGCGTTACCGCACGAGCCTGATGGCAAACGGTGGCTAGTCTGGGCGTTGCCCGGAAGTGACACTCGCGCCTAAACCGGGACCTCTTGCCGACCGGGAAGGCGAAAGTGGCGGGACGGGCCCTATTTTGCTCACATTCGCGCCGTTACTCCGGTCTATATGTTTCGAACATGTAAGACGGAAATCGGCTTGTGGCGCCAACGCGCATGGAGTAAGCCGCGCAACGTGCAAAGAGACATGATCTGTGCGATTGTGGCGGCTGCGCCGATCTAATGATTAGAAATACCGGTAGCTGAAAATATGGTTAGACTTCTTGGATATTTCTTCGGGATAGCATGCGTCCTGTTCCTGGGCGCTGCGGCTGTTATTGCCGTCTATCTTGCTAATGTCGCGAAGGATCTTCCTGACTATGCGGTGCTGAACAGCTATGCGCCGCCGGTTACCACCCGCGTTCACGCCGGTAACGGTGCGCTCATGGCCGAATACGCGAAGGAAAAGCGCCTCTTCCTGCCGATCCAGGCTATCCCGGACCGCGTGAAGGCTGCTTTCCTTTCGGCCGAAGACAAGAACTTCTACAACCATCCCGGCGTCGATCTGACCGGCCTTGGCCGCGCCATCCTCGTCAACCTTCAGAATTTCGGCTCCGGCCGCCGCCCGGTCGGTGCATCGACGATCACCCAGCAGGTGGCGAAGAATTTTCTTCTGACCTCCGACCAGACGATTGACCGCAAGATCAAGGAAGCGATCCTGTCCTTCCGCATCGAGCAGGCCTACAGCAAGGACAAGATCCTCGAGCTTTATCTCAACGAGATCTTTTTCGGCCTGAACTCTTACGGTATTGGCAGTGCCTCGCTCACCTATTTCAACAAGTCGGTCACCGAGCTGACGATCGCCGAATCTGCCTATCTCGCTTCATTGCCGAAGGGGCCGGCCAACTACCATCCCTTCCGCCATCCGGATGCCGCGCTTGAACGCCGCAACTGGGTCATCGACCGCATGGTCGAGAACGGTTATGTGAGCCAGAGCGACGGCGAGGATGCCAAAAAGCAACCACTCGGCGTCACCGCCCGCACCAGCGGACCGTCCCTTTTTGCTTCCGATTATTTCGCCGAGGCTGTCCGACGCCAGCTCATCGATCAGTATGGCGAGAAGGCGCTTTATGAAGGCGGCCTTTCGGTGCGCACCTCGCTCGATCCGCAGATGCAGCTCTTTGCGCGTAAGGCGCTGCAGGATGGCCTGACCAATTACGACGAGCGTCGTGGTTTCCACGGACCGGTCAAGCAGATCAGCACGTCTGGCGACTGGGGACCGGCGCTCGCCGAAGTTCCCGCTCTCTCCGACGTGCCGGAATGGCGCCTTGCGGTCGTCCTTGCCGTGTCCAATGAGGCCGTCGATATCGGCCTCCAGCCGCCAAAGGATGGAGGCGGCAAAGTCGCAGGCGAACGCGAACGTGGTTCGATTGCAGCCAAGGATATGCAGTGGGCATTCCGCTCCGCCGCCGGCGACCGCAAGACGACGAAGTCGCCGGTCGGCGCCGTCTCGGCAGGAGATGTCGTTTACGTTGAGCGCCTCGGCGGCGACAATTCGACCTCCTATCGCCTGCGCCAGCCGCCGAAGGTACAGGGTGGTCTCGTTGCCATGGACCCGAAGACTGGTCGCGTTCTCGCCATGGTCGGCGGCTTCTCCTATGCCCAGTCGGAATTCAACCGCGCCACGCAGGCGATGCGCCAGCCGGGTTCCTCTTTCAAGCCCTTCGTTTACGCCGCCGCCATGGACAACGGCTATACGCCGGCCTCGGTCATCATGGATGCGCCGATCGAGATCGTATCGGGCGGGCAGGTCTGGAAGCCGGAAAACTACGGCGGCGAAGTCGGCGGCCCCTCGACGCTGCGCTCCGGTATCGAGAATTCGCGCAACCTGATGACGGTGCGCCTCGCCAATGACCTCGGCATGAATATCGTTGCCGAATACGCCGAACGCTTCGGCGTCTACGACAAGATGCCACCGCTGCTCGCCATGTCGCTCGGCTCGGGCGAAACGACGGTGCTGCGCATGGTTTCGGCTTATTCGGTCATCGCCAATGGCGGCAAGCAGATCAAGCCGACGCTGGTCGACCGCATCCAGGATCGTTACGGCAAGACGATCTTCAAACATGAAGAGCGTCTCTGCGAAGGCTGCAATGCCGGCGACTGGCAGAACCAGGAAGAACCCAACATCGTCGACAACCGCGAGCAGGTTCTCGATCCGATGACCTCCTACCAGATCACCTCGATGATGCAGGGCGTCATCCAGCGCGGTACGGCTGCCGGCAAGGTCGATCTCTCGGGCCGCGACGTTGCCGGCAAGACCGGTACGACCAACGATGAAAAGGACGCCTGGTTCGTCGGCTTCACGCCGGATCTGGTTGCCGGCCTTTACCTGGGCTTCGATACGCCGGCTCCGCTTGGCCGCGGCGGCACGGGTGGCGTTCTTTCGGCGCCGATCTTCAATGAATTCATGCAGGCGGCCGTCAAGGACATGCCGGAATCCAAGTTCGTGGTCCCGGCCGGAATGAACATGATCGCGATCAACCGCAAGACCGGCATGGCTGCTGTCGATGGCGAGCCGGGCACCATCATCGAAGCCTTCAAGCCAGGCACCGGCCCGGCTGACAGCTTCTCTGTCATCGGCATGGACGGCACGATGGCGCCGGAAGAAATCCTGCGCACGTCGCCGCAGGCAAACCAGGCGGTCCAGACCAACACGCCCGGCCTGTTCTGATCGAGACCGATTTCCTTTGCGCCCGCCACGGCTCTTTACATCCGTGGCGGGCGTCTCTATGTCACCAGCACTCACAGAATACCGAAGCAAAGAAGCAGGAAAATGCGAGCGGAAATCCAGAACGTAGTCGATGAAACCAAGCAGGCTATCACCCTGCTGAGGAGGCATCTTTGACTGGGACCAGGCGGTAAGACGACTGGACTGGTTGAATAACAAGGCAGAGGACCCCAACCTCTGGAACGATGCGCAGGAAGCTCAGAAGCTAATGCGCGAGCGCCAGCAGCTCGATGACGGCATCAATGGCGTCAAGGCGCTGGAGCAGCAGCTTTCCGACAATGTCGAGCTCATCGATCTCGGGGAAGAAGAAGGCGACGAAAGCATCGTCAAGGAAGCTGAGGCCGCGCTGAAAAGCCTGCAGGCCGAGGCAGCCCGCCGACAGGTCGAAGCCATGCTGTCAGGCGAGGCCGATGGCAACGACACCTATCTGGAAGTCCATTCCGGCGCAGGCGGCACGGAAAGCCAGGACTGGGCGAACATGCTTCTGCGCATGTACACTCGCTGGGCCGAGCGTCAGCGCTTCAAGGTCGAGCTTTTGGAAGTGCATGACGGTGAAGAAGCCGGCATCAAGTCCGCAACGCTTCTCGTCAAGGGCCACAACGCCTATGGCTGGCTGAAGACCGAATCGGGCGTGCACCGTCTGGTGCGCATCTCGCCCTACGACAGCAATGCGCGCCGCCACACGTCCTTCTCGTCGATTTGGGTCTATCCCGTCGTTGATGACTCGATCCAGATTGAGATCAACGAAAGCGATTGCCGTATCGACACCTATCGTTCGTCGGGCGCGGGCGGCCAGCACGTCAACACGACAGACTCGGCCGTGCGCATCACCCATATCCCGACAGGCATCGTCGTGCAGTGCCAGCAGGAGCGTTCGCAGCACAAGAATCGCGCCAAGGCCTGGGACATGCTGCGCGCTCGCATGTACGAAGCGGAGCTGAAGAAACGCGAGGACGCCGCCAACGCCGAAGCCGCTTCCAAGACGGATATCGGCTGGGGCCACCAGATCCGCTCCTACGTTCTGCAGCCCTACCAGCTCGTCAAGGACCTGCGCACCGGCGTTGCGAGCACGGCTCCGGATGACGTGCTCGACGGCGACCTGAACGAGTTCATGGAAGCAGCACTTGCTCACCGCATCAGCGGCGCAGCCGATGCTGTTGTTGACGACGTCGACTGAGTGGGCGAAGACGGACCTGAGATAGAAAGCCCCGGAAACGGGGCTTTTTCTTTTTCAGATGTCCACTGGAATGCCTGTTCCGCGAAAGAACAAACCCGATAGTTCGGCGATCTCCTCGTGGACATCAGCACGTTCCACGCCAGCCGGATCGGTGAAGAGTTGCTCTGCAAAGGAAAACCCCAATGCCGTGCCCTCGGGCAGGAAGACATAATGCCCAAGGCCGCCCTGGAGTATCTTGAAGGTGCTTCGATCAAGCCGCGCATGCAGCCATGACGAACATTCTTCGACTGGGGCCGTGTTGTCGGCATCACCGACCAGAATGAGGGCAGGCTTATTGATGGCTCTCAGGCTCTCTTCGCTGAAGCCGCGGATAGATCGACCCGGCGCGCAGACCAGCGCGGCCTTGATCCTGTCGTCGCGATAGGATTGCGACATCCGCGACCATGAATCGCGAAATGCCGTGCTCGTGCGAAGCAGCGACGGAATATGATCGGCGAGGTCAGGAAACTCCCTCGGGCCGCGCAGGCCCCCCGGCTTCAATCTGGATTGTTCGAACTGCGAGAATTGCGCGACCGCTCCGAGAAGCAGCATCACCGTATAGGCTCCTGCTGAAAAGCCTGCAGCGAACACGCTCCTGGTATCGACATGCCCGGCAAGATCACCCTGCCAGTCTTTTCGGCGATCGAGCACGAGGCTCAGATCGGGCGCACGCTCCCAAAGGCAGGCAAAGCCCTCGGCGCGATAGGCTTCGCCGCCGGTATTGCCGTGGTGGTCGACGCCGAGCGCGATAAATCCACGATTGACCAGGCGGCGGGCGAGCCATTCCAGCCCTGCAGCCGAGCCACCAGTACCATGCGACAGCAGGACCAGCGGGTAGGGCTTCGTCGCCGGCTGAACGGGCGCATCACGGGCAACCGCGGCCCTTCGGAACCAGCTTCGTCCCGGGATTTCGGTTTCGATCGATCCCCCGGTTGCCGGATACCATAGGGACCAGCGGACAGGTCTTGGCCCGGTCTCATCCCAGTCCGGCCGCGTCTCGTCGTGGAGGACGCCTTCGCGAAAGCCGAGTTTCATGCTTAGACCCGATGAATAGCCTGCGGCGCTCAGTTGGTCGCTTTCTCCACAGTAATGTCCCCAAACTCGTCAATCAGCACCGTCCAGCCATCGGATTCGGCGGCTGGATCGGTCTTCAGATAGACCGTGGCGAAAAGGCCCGGTTCCTTGATGAGGCCGCTCGAATTTTCGGGCCGGATGTCGGTGACATAGGGCTTGAGATCGCTGATTTCCTGCAGTTCGACCGTCGAGATGATGGTGGGGCCAGCGTCTCTCTGCGCGATCTGCTGCAGAAAGACTTTGGAGGTCTTGTCCGGCTGGCGCACAGCGAAAAGCTTGTAATAGCCATGCCGCTGCTCTTGCCTGGCATCCCCCTCGCTCACATTTTGGGCGCTGACGCTTTGCGTGGTTGTCGGGGCACGCTCGACCGGCAACGAATTGCCGTCGTCTTCCCAATAGCCGGTGCTGGTCGCGAAGATGATCGAGGCCGGCAGGATATCGTCATGAACGGTCTGCGCCTCTGCGGCGATCGCCCAGCCGGAAACGAGGAGCGCCGTCATAAATGCTTGCCGCATCGCCATCATTTCAATCCTCGAATTGTTCTGCCAGAATCCGGTCCGACCAGGAACGGTCGGGATCGGAAAGGATGCGTGCGGTCATGTCCTCGGACTGGGCGATGCGCACATGCAGTATGGATTTGATCTCCGTATTGTCGGCGACCGCATTCACGGGCCGCTTCTCGGCTTCCAATATATGGATGTCCACCGTCACCCGGTTGGGAAGCAGCGCTCCGCGCCAGCGCCGAGGCCGGAAGGCGCTGACCGGCGTCATGGCGAGGAGGGGCGCGTCAAGCGGAAGGATCGGGCCGTGGGCCGAAAGATTGTAGGCGGTCGAGCCTGCAGGCGTTGCCACCATCAAGCCATCGCAGATCAATTCCTCCAGCCGCACATGTCCGTCGATTTCCACCCTGAGCTTCGCTGCCTGATAGGATTGCCGGAAAAGATAGACCTCGTTGATCGCAAGCGCCGAGGAACTGCTGCCGTCGGCATTGGATGTCGTCATCTTCAGCGGATGAAAGGCATTCTCGACAGCGGTACAGATACGGTCATGCAGGTCGGTAGTCTTGTAATCGTTCATCAGAAAGCCGACCGAGCCGCAATTCATGCCGTAGACGAGCTTGCCGCTGTTCATGGTACTGTGCAGTGTCTGAAGCATGAAGCCGTCGCCGCCGAGCGCGACGATGACATCGGCCTCGTTTGCGGGCACATCGCCATAAAGGCGAATCAGTTCATCTCGCGCGGCGAGTGCTTCCGTGGTCGGCGAGGCGATAAAAGAAAGCGTCTGAAATGACCGGCCCATGCAATGCCCTTTGTTATGCTGCTCTAGCTAAAGGATAAAGGGCCTATACGACAAGACGTTTTGCGTTGCGGGCGAAGTTCGGATGATCTTATCGCCCTGATAGATCGGCTGGTGATTTCGGTAATGAACACATCCACATGCCCCCCAGCGGGCTTTCCCAACCATAGCGTCGATCGACAACCCGCTGTGGATAGCTTTACCGAGCTGCCGGAATGGGCAAATTTTCTTTACAAAAGATCAGAATCTGCTACTTCGCAGCCATTGCCCTTGTAGCTCAGTTGGTAGAGCACCTGATTTGTAATCAGGGGGTCGCGGGTTCGAACCCTGCCGGGGGCACCAGTTTTTCCAAGCCATTGCATTACATGAACAGAGACTGAAGGGTCGATTCAGCGGCAATTCAGGAGCATCAGGTCATTCTCGCTTCATCAGAAACGAGGAAGTGAGCCATGAGGATCTCCAGTTTTCTCCTAGCAGCCGCCCTTTCGGCCGGTACTTTGTTTTCCGCCGTAGCTCCGGCTGCGGCCATCACTCTCGACCGTCCGGCAGCCTCGCAACAGAGCGATGTGATCCAGGTCCGCGGCGGTGATCGGGATTGGGGTGATCGAGATTGGGGCGACCGTGACCGGGGCGACCGCGATTGGGGTGATCGCCGTGACTGGCGCGAGCGTCGCGAGTGGCGTGAACGTCGCTACTGGCGTCCGGCCTGGGGCTATGAACGCCGCTGGAGCCCGTGGCGGGAAGAGCGTTGGCGCGAGCGTCATTATTGGCGTCGCCACCACGATGGACCCTATTGGCTCTACCGGAGCTGATAGCTGACCGAGCCACGCATTTTCCGATCCCTGAAGCATGCCGCGATCTTTCAGATTCGCTTCCCACACTTTAGGTCTTCGTATTCAGGCATGTAGTTATCGCAAAACCGCTGCACAGTTTTGCGCGATATGCTTTTAGCAAAATCCCGTTGCAAGGTTTCGAGCCTGCGACGGGATTTTTGCTTGATCGGTATTTGGTGGACTTGAGAATTTTATTGACTGACCACCAGTCAATAATTTAAAGATCAGTTCATCAATCGCCGCGATGGAGTTCGCCATGTCTGCAAAAACACTCCTGACCTCTCTCTTTCAATATAAGGCCAGCGTTGATGACGAACTTCTGACCGCGCTTGCTGCTTTTCCCGAAAGCGGGCCATCGGAAAACCTCCAGTCCGCTTTTCGTGTTCTCAATCACGCTCAAATCGTCGATCGGATTTTCGCTGCCAACCTGCGGAAGGAGCCGCATGGCTATACGGCGAGTTGGACCGGAGAGCCGCCAGCTTTTGGAGATCTTGCTTCCGCGATCAGGAAAACCGACAGATGGTATCTGGATTATATGGTGCAGGTGACGCCCGAAGAGCTCGAAGAGACGATCGACTTCACTTTCACCGATGGCGGGCAGGGCCGCATGTCGCGGGAGGAGATGCTGGCCCATGTCATCACCCACAGCGGTTACCACCGCGGGGAGGTCGGTCGTCTTTTGCCCGACATTGAAAACACTGCTATGCGCGACGTATTCGCGGGCTACCTGCACCGGGCGGAGCCTCGGCGTCGCGGACATTGACGGACTTTCCGATGACATCACGCATGGCCGGCAGGCCAAGGACCAAACCAGCCGAGGAACGGCGGGACGACCTCATGCTCGTGGCCGAACGCCTCTTTCTCGACAAGGGGGTGGAGCATACGACGATCGAGGAGATCACCCAGGGTGCTGCCGTCTCGAAGGGAGCCTTCTACCTTTATTTCTCTTCGAAGGCGGATGTTATCGAAGCATTGCGGACCCGCTTCGTTCAGAAGCTTCTGAATGGCATCGTGGAAGAAGTGGGTAAACAGGATACCGGCGACTTGAACGGCAAGTTGACGGCCTGGGCAAAAGCCTGCGCCGTTGGCTATCTGAACGCCGCGCGCCTGCACAATCTCGTCTTTGCTGCTTCTCCGCCGCCAAGCCGCGAGGGCCTGACGAGCAATATCCTGATCGATAGTCTCCAGCAATTGCTTGCAGCAGGATGCCGTGAGGGAGCTTGGTCACTGAAGGAGCCGGCATTCACCGCCATATTCCTGTTCAACGCATTGCACGGCGTCGTAAATCAGAGCGGCATCGGCGACGATGATGCCGGGCGAACAAAACTGCTTCGCAATGTCGAGGATGGTGTTCTGCGCCTCGTCCGGTGAGACGGTTTGCAGTCACTTCCGTGCGGGTTCGTTCACGCTCGATGCGATCTTCGTACCGCTGCCGGTCTGTCCGGCACCGGACGGAGACATCATCGCGATGCTGAGGACCGAAGCAATCATAACGGCAACGACGGCAATCATCAGGCGCATGAACATCTAGATCCCTGTTTGTCTGGCGGGATTAAACGTTTGGCGACGTTGCAGGTTCCGGATCGGCTATTGCACAGATGGAGGTGGATTTGATGGCGTCGTCGACGGTGCCAGAGGATCCGGCTGGCGGATCGGGTGAGACCTGTCCACCCACGTGATGCTCAAAATGACCATGACGAGGACCGCAATGAAAAGAACGCCGAAGATCAGCGGTCGAACTGCCATAGTGCGGATTCCCTTTTGCCGGCGCCCCAAAGATGAATTCATTGCCGATAATAGTGACCGGCAAGCTCTTTCCAAGGCGGAATATGGACCAGGGAAGAGGGTGTTCAACCGCAATGGCGACCATCATTCCCTCTCTCTGCGACATATCAACAGTGATCTGCCGACTGTGGCCTATGCCTTCAGGTGCAGTCCCGCTGCATAAAGGGCAATCGCCGCGGCATTCGATACGTTCAGCGATTTGATGGCGCCGGGCATATCGAGCCGGGCGAGCGCGCTGACGGTTTCGCGGGTCTTCTGCCGCAGGCCCTTGCCTTCGGAGCCGAGCACGAGTGCGATTCGACCACCTGAGAACGTGCCTTCCAGTGGCGCCGGTCCTTCCGAATCGAGCCCGATCGTGAAGAAGCCGAGCTTGTGCAATTCGCCGAGCGCGTCCGAGAGATTGGTGATCTGTATATAAGGTATGAGTTCCAGCGCGCCGGAAGCCGATTTGGCAAGCACGCCCGATTCGGTTGGGCTATGTCTCTGCGTGGTGATAACGGCGCCTGCATTGAAGGCGACGGCCGATCGCATGATGGCGCCGACATTGTGCGGATCGGTTACCTGGTCGAGCACGAGAAGCAACGGGCTGTCCTTCAGTGCTTCCAGTCGTCGGACGGGCAGGGGGCGTGTTTCCAGCATCACGCCCTGATGGGTCGCTTCGGGGCCGAGCACCTTGTCGATATCCTGCGGAGAGACCATGTCGACGGGAATGCCGATCGTATCAGGATCGATCTCCAATCGCGCAAGCGCGTTCTGTGTCACCGATAGCTTGATGTTCTTGCGCTCAGGATTTTCAAGCGCGGCACGAACGGTATGAAGGCCGTAGAGGAAGACCTGATCGGGGGCGAGCGCCGGCGGTTTCCAGTCGTCTCCGCCACGCTTGCGCTTCTGTGGTGCCGGTGTTGGAATCTCACCGCGTTCGCGCTTGCCGTCGCGATGCGCGCGTCGCAAGGTTGCGTAATGCGTGTCCTTTGCGGACTTGTCGGTGGCGGGCTTGTCGCCGGATTTCTTATCTTTGCTCATGCGGCTTTATAACGATGGCGCCTGTTGCCGCATAGGCCTTCTTTCATACGCCGGCTTTCAACAGGCGATGAAATTTTTCCTGTCTTTTCCATTATCATCGTGTTGACAGACTGAAATCGTCCGGTCATATACGCGGCGCAGACGACGGGGCGGCAACGCTTCAAAGTCTGACGAACTTGGTCTTCAAGATCCGGACGAAAAACTGGAGAGATGCCCGAGTGGTTAAAGGGGACGGACTGTAAATCCGTTGGCTCAGCCTACGTTGGTTCAAATCCAACTCTCTCCACCATTCGTCATTGGATCGGACCAACCCCGCGGGTATAGCTCAATGGTAGAGCAGCAGCCTTCCAAGCTGAATACGCGGGTTCGATTCCCGCTACCCGCTCCATCTTCCTTGCTGTTCTTGACGAATTGCTCTGGCTTTCAGAACTCGAAGACGAGATTCATGAAATTGCCGATGATCCAGTAGCCGAGCACCCCTATGGCGATGCCGGCGATGAAGACCGAAGACTGGCCCGTGTTCTTTTTGACGCTCGTGCCCGCATCGTCGTCGCGCGGATAGCCGAGTTCACGATGGTCTTCCATGAATGCCGAATAGTGGTTGGTGTAGTTCTCCGATTGCATTGGGTGTTCCTCCGAATATTAGAGGGATATCATGGAAGTTTTCCTGTTCGGTGAAATCAATTAGTAAAATGTAAGGTAATCTTGTCGGCAGGCGTCGCGCCGATGAGATCGCGCGGCACCCGGGTCACGACTGCAGAAATTGCAGTCGCTGCTGGCATCAACAAGGCCAGAAGCGGGCTTTCTCTCGATTTTACCTTAGATTTCAGGTGTTTTGGGGCAGGTGCCGACGAATCGTCTTGCGGGTTGCGAATTATCTCCCATATGCGCTGACACGCCAAGAATGGCGTCTGCAATTAAGTCTTGCGCAATTTCGCCGAAAGCCTTAAACGGCGGCACTAAACCGGTTCGCCGGGGTCACCCATTTACGTCCACAGGAAGCATTCAAATGGCAAAGAGTAAGTTTGAGCGCAACAAGCCGCACGTCAACATTGGCACGATCGGCCACGTTGACCACGGCAAGACGTCTCTGACGGCAGCGATCACGAAGTACTTCGGTGAGTTTAAGGCGTATGACCAGATCGACGCTGCTCCGGAAGAAAAGGCACGCGGCATCACCATTTCGACGGCTCACGTCGAGTATGAAACGCCGGCCCGCCATTACGCGCACGTCGACTGCCCCGGCCACGCTGACTATGTCAAGAACATGATCACCGGTGCCGCGCAGATGGACGGCGCGATCCTGGTCTGCTCTGCTGCTGACGGCCCGATGCCGCAGACGCGCGAGCACATCCTGCTCGCCCGCCAGGTTGGCGTTCCGGCAATCGTCGTGTTCCTCAACAAGGTCGACCAGGTTGACGACGCCGAGCTTCTCGAGCTCGTCGAACTGGAAGTGCGCGAACTTCTGTCGTCCTACGACTTCCCGGGCGACGACATCCCGGTCGTCAAGGGTTCGGCACTTGCTGCTCTTGAAGATTCTGACAAGAAGATCGGTGAAGACGCGATCCGCGAGCTGATGGCTGCAGTTGACGCCTACATCCCGACGCCTGAGCGTCCGATCGACCAGCCGTTCCTGATGCCGATCGAAGACGTGTTCTCGATCTCTGGCCGTGGTACGGTTGTGACCGGCCGCGTCGAGCGCGGTATCGTCAAGGTTGGCGAAGAAGTCGAGATCGTCGGCATTCGTCCGACTTCGAAGACGACGGTGACCGGCGTTGAAATGTTCCGCAAGCTGCTCGATCAGGGCCAGGCTGGCGACAACATCGGCGCTCTGGTTCGCGGTGTGAACCGTGACGGCGTCGAGCGTGGCCAGATCCTGTGCAAGCCGGGCTCTGTCAAGCCGCACAAGAAGTTCAAGGCTGAAGCCTACATCCTGACGAAGGAAGAAGGCGGCCGTCATACGCCGTTCTTCACGAACTACCGTCCGCAGTTCTACTTCCGCACGACGGACGTGACCGGCATCGTCACGCTTCCGGAAGGCACGGAAATGGTTATGCCTGGCGACAACGTCACCGTTGACGTCGAGCTGATCGTTCCGATCGCGATGGAAGAAAAGCTTCGCTTCGCTATCCGCGAAGGCGGCCGCACCGTCGGTGCAGGCATCGTTGCTTCGATCATCGAGTAATCGGAATTATCCCCGATTTTAGGAAAAACCCCGCTGGAGACGGCGGGGTTTTTTCGTTTTCCGGCATCCTCATGCGTTCCTGAGATGTTGTAAAAATATCGTTAAGATGCCCCATAACAGTATTTTGTTCATCTAGCGTTCAGAAAGCGTTTTGCGTTCCGGCATTTTTAGTCCAGACTCCTCATTATAGAGAGGAGAGTAGGATGATTCACAAAGCTACATTCGTTGCGACGATTTTCGCGATGTATGTTTTCACGATGTTTTTCATCGCTGCAATTCCGCAAGAAGTTGTTCAGGCAGCTGGCGTGCAGATAGACGAAGTAAGCGTCGTTAAATGATAGCATGACTGGATCGCCGGACATTCCGGCGGGCCGTAAAAGTAACAGCGCAGGTGCTTCCGGGAGGAAGCTCCTGGCCGGGGTGGGTTTGAACCTGCCCGTGAGACGCTCGCTTGCTCTTCGCGCGGAAGAGTTTATCTATGCCTCCGATTTCATGACGCGGAGGATTTTCCATGAAAAAGCGCATTCTCTTCACCGGCGGTTCGGGCAAGGCGGGACGCCATGCCGTGCCGTGGCTCATCAATGCTGGCTATGAGGTGCACAATGTTGATCTCGTGCCGCTCGAAAGCCCTGAAGTCACCAATCTCATCGCCGACATCACCGACAGCGGCCAGATGTTCAACGTGCTTTCCATGCACCGGGACTTTCCGGATCTGGAAGCGGGCAAGGGCGTACAGCCTTTCGACGCAGTTGTGCATTTTGCGGCGGTGCCGCGTATCCTGATCAAGCCGGACAACGAGACCTTCCGCATCAACACGATGGGCACCTACAATGTCATCGAGGCGGCGGTAAAGCTAGGCATCCGGAAGATCATCGTTGCGTCGAGCGAGACGACCTATGGCGTCTGTTTCGCCGAAGGCCATCGCGACTTCCACCAGTTCCCGCTGGATGAGGACTATGATGTCAATCCGATGGATTCCTACGGCCTCTCGAAGGTCCTGAACGAGAAGACGGCGCGCGCTTTTGCCGAGCGCTCAGGCTTCGATATTTACGCGCTGCGCATCGGCAACGTCATCGAGCCGCATGAATACGAAAAATTTCCGACCTATTTCGCCAATCCGGAAATGCGCAAGCGCATCGCCTGGAGTTATATTGACGCGCGCGACCTCGGCCAAATCGTCCATCGCTGCATTGAGAAGGACGGATTGGGCTTCCAGGTCTTCAATGCCGCCAACGACACGGTTTCGGCCAATACCCCGTCGAGAGAGCTCGCCAAACGATTCTTCCCGAATGTGCCCTTCACCCGTGAGATCGGCGAATATGAGGGCCTGCTTTCCAACCGGAAGATTCGCGAGGTGCTCGGCTTTAAGGAAGAGCACGACTGGCGCAAATATGTAAAAGTCTGAGATTCCGGTCAGAAAACTCTTGCTGTCGGGCGCTTCAATTTCGCGTCCGGCCGCCAGATACGTTGCTGTCGGCCACTTCTTCCGGTCGCCTGCGGAGAATGGTTCTGAAAATCAAAAATCGCTCTTGCATATCCCGAGCCGCCGTTTTAAAGGGAGCGCCATGCTTTCACCGGCTGATGATCTCAAGGTCAACAGGCTGAATGCAAAGCGTAAAGGGGTATAGCTCAGTTGGTAGAGCGGCGGTCTCCAAAACCGCAGGTCGTAAGTTCGAGCCTTACTGCCCCTGCCATTTTTCCTTGAGCGGACAGCGCGGACGTGAACGCAGCGTTCCGGCAAGGATCGAGCATATGGCGACAAATTTCGTTAAACATCGGTTTCCCTCTTGTGTATTCGGAAATCGATGTTTATTTAGGGTTCAACAGACACGCGGTGCGTGGGGCTGATAGTTTCAGCTTTACGCGCCGTAATTGCGTGGGCAGTCGATGGCATCCAAATCCAATCCATTCGCGTTTCTGCAGCAGGTCCGCACGGAGACGTCTAAAGTTACTTGGCCGTCGCGCCGCGAGACGATGATCTCGACGGTCATGGTGCTGTTTATGGTTGTTTTTGCTGCGCTGTTTTTCTTTGCCGCCGACCAGCTCATTGGCTGGGCTCTGAGCTTTGTGCTCAATACCGGCAACTGATACGAGTGGAGATGAAAATGGCGGCACGTTGGTACATCGTCCACGCATATTCTAATTTTGAAAAGAAGGTGGCTGAGGACATCGAGAACAAGGCTCGCCAGAAGGGGCTTGAGCACCTGTTCGAGAAGATCCTCGTGCCGACCGAAAAGGTGGTGGAAGTGCGCCGCGGCCGCAAGGTCGATTCCGAGCGCAAGTTCTTCCCGGGCTATGTCATGGTTCGTGCGAACCTGACGGATGAGGCCTATCACCTGATCAAGAATACGCCGAAGGTCACGGGCTTCCTTGGCTCGGACAATAAGCCCGTTCCGATTCCGGATTCTGAGGCTGAGCGCATCCTCGGTCAGGTTCAGGAAGGTGTCGAGCGGCCGAAGGCTTCCGTTACCTTTGAAATCGGCGAACAGGTTCGCGTTTCCGATGGTCCGTTCGCTTCGTTCAACGGCACGGTTCAGGATGTGGACGAAGAGCGTTCGCGCCTGAAAGTGGAAGTGTCGATCTTTGGTCGCGCTACGCCGGTCGAGCTGGAATACGCTCAGGTCGAGAAGGTCTGATTTTCGAGATCGAGGTTCGGTCACTTGTGACCGTTCTTCGGGCGGCGAAAGCCGCATCGCGTGGAAGGTGAGGGGTCTTAAGCCAGGTCCTAACGATCCGCACCACGCAACCGCAGCCGCCGGAGTGATCCGGCATCAAGGGCCGGGAAACCGGTCATCAGTGAAAGGCAGAGAGATATATGGCTAAGAAAGTTGCAGGCCAGCTCAAGCTGCAGGTCAAGGCAGGATCGGCAAACCCGTCCCCGCCGATCGGCCCGGCGCTTGGTCAGCGTGGCATTAACATCATGGAATTCTGCAAGTCGTTCAACGCGGCTACGCAGGAAATGGAAAAGGGTATGCCGATCCCGGTCGTCATCACCTATTACCAGGACAAGTCCTTCACCTTCGCCATGAAGCAGCCTCCGGTCAGCTACTGGCTGAAGAAGGAAGCGAAGATCCAGTCCGGTTCCAAGACCCCGGGCAAGGGCGCAAAGGCCGGTACCCTCACCAAGGCTCAGATCAAGACGATCGCCGAAGCCAAGATGAAGGATCTGAACGCAGCGGATATCGAAGGTGCAATGGCGATGATCGAGGGCTCTGCCCGCGCCATGGGCCTGGAAGTGGTGGGTTAAGACCATGGCAGGCAAGCGCACTCAGAAGATCAACGAAGGTGTTGATCCGACCAAGCTCTACGCTCTGACGACGGCCATCGGCATGGTCAAGGAACGTGCTGTCGCAAAGTTCGATGAAACCATCGAAGTTTCGATGAACCTCGGCGTCGACCCGCGTCACGCAGACCAGATGGTCCGCGGCGTCGTCAACCTGCCGAACGGCACCGGCCGTACGGTTCGCGTTGCTGTTTTCGCTCGTGGCGTCAAGGCTGATGAAGCCAAGGCTGCCGGCGCAGATATCGTTGGCGCGGAAGAGCTCGTTGAAATCGTTCAGGGCGGCAAGATCGACTTCGATCGCTGCATCGCCACCCCGGATATGATGCCGCTCGTCGGCCGCCTCGGTAAGGTTCTCGGCCCGCGTGGCATGATGCCGAACCCGAAGGTCGGCACGGTTACGATGGATGTCGCTGGTGCCGTCAAGGCTTCCAAGGGCGGCGCTGTCGAGTTCCGCGTCGAGAAGGCTGGTATCGTTCACGCCGGCATCGGCAAGGCATCCTTCGATGCCAAGGCTCTGGAAGAAAACATCCGTGCCTTCGCTGACGCCGTCATCAAGGCAAAGCCGGCTGGCGCCAAGGGCAACTACGTCAAGCGCGTAGCCCTCTCCTCGACCATGGGTCCGGGCGTCAAGATCGAAGTCGGCTCGGTCACCGCAGCGGTTACTGCTGCTTAAGTTTCATCGGGCTTCGGCCCGATTGTAAAGAATTCCGGCCTCGCAAGAGGCCGGAATATTCCGGAGAAATCCGGAATCCTGTCCGAGATTGCAGGTGGTTTTCCCTTAATCACTGTTGCCTGCATGAGACGGGTAAGACCCGAATTGCATGAAGTTCTGCTTCTAGGAAATCGGTTCGAGCCTTGGATGCCTTGTGCCTCCTTTGCCTTAATTGGCGCGGAGCGCGAGGGGACAGGATCCTCAAGCGTCGCTTGGGATCGCTTCTGATCCCAAGAGGCAAAGGCAACCCGGTGGGTCCGTTCAAGCGGTCCCATCAACTGGAGATAGGCAGTGGAAAGAGCGGAAAAACGCGAATTCGTCACGGAACTGAACGATGTCTTCAAGGCATCCGGCTCGGTTGTCGTGGCCCACTATGCTGGTGCTACAGTCGCACAGATGAACGATTTTCGTTCGAAGATGCGCGCTGCTGGCGGCACCATCAAAGTCGCGAAGAACCGCCTGGCCAAAATTGCCCTTCAGGGTACGGAAGCGGAAGGGATCGCCGATCTCTTCAAAGGTCAGACCCTCATTGCTTACAGCAATGATCCGATCACCGCTCCGAAGGTCGTCATGGATTTCGCCAAGACCAACGACAAGATCGTTGTCCTCGGCGGTGCCATGGGAACAACCACGCTCAATGCTGAAGCTGTCAAGTCGCTTGCGACCCTGCCTTCGCTCGATGAGCTGCGTGCGAAGCTGCTGGGCATGATCCAGACGCCGGCTACCCGCATCGCTGGGGTTGTTGCAGCACCGGCAAGCCAGCTTGCCCGCGTGTTTGCGGCCTACGCCAAGAAGGACGAAGCCGCTTAAGGCGGTTTTTCGCTGTTTATAATCAACCGGTTCGAACCGAACAAAAGGAACTAGTAAAATGGCTGATCTCGCAAAGATCGTTGACGACCTCTCCTCGCTGACCGTCCTGGAAGCCGCTGAGCTGTCGAAGCTTCTCGAAGAAAAGTGGGGCGTTTCCGCTGCTGCTCCGGTAGCTGTTGCTGCCGCTGCTGGCGGTGCAGGTGCTGCTGCTGTCGTTGAAGAAGAAAAGACCGAGTTCGACGTCATCCTCACGGATGCCGGCGCCAACAAGATCAACGTCATCAAGGAAGTCCGCGCCATCACCGGCCTGGGCCTCAAGGAAGCCAAGGACCTTGTCGAAGCCGCTCCGAAGGCTGTCAAGGAAGGCGTTAACAAGGCTGAAGCCGCTGACATCAAGAAGAAGCTTGAAGACGCTGGCGCAAAGGCCGACGTCAAGTAATCTTGAACGTCTTTTGGGAGACGGTATTTACCGTCTCCCATTTGCCGTTTTTTTGAACGAATTACCCAAAAGCCGCGTGAAAACGGCTTTTGGGTAATGGGTTCTTCAAGAGCATGGTCTCGAACCGAGGCGCCAAGGCAATCCGGCCTGGCTGTTTCGGGAGGTGGGACGAGGTTGAACTATCCATTGGTTGACGGGATCGACTGGCCATCGGTTCCCGTCCGTTGCAGGCCCGGATGCAATTTTTGAAGGAGCGACGATGGCTCAGACCCTTACGTTCAATGGTCGCAGGCGCGTACGCAAGTTTTTTGGTAAAATCCCCGAAGTCGCAGAAATGCCGAACCTCATCGAGGTTCAGAAGGCATCCTACGACCAGTTTCTGATGGTTGAAGAGCCCAAGGGCGGTCGTCCCGACGAAGGTCTTCAGGCCGTCTTCAAGTCCGTTTTCCCGATCACCGACTTCTCCGGCGCCTCCATGCTGGAGTTCGTGTCCTATGAATTCGAACCGCCGAAGTTCGACGTCGACGAATGCCGCCAGCGCGACCTGACCTACGCCGCGCCGCTGAAGGTTACTCTCCGTCTCATCGTGTTCGATATCGACGAGGATACCGGCGCGAAGTCGATCAAGGACATCAAGGAACAGTCCGTCTACATGGGCGACATGCCGCTCATGACGAATAACGGTACGTTCATCGTCAACGGCACCGAGCGCGTGATCGTGTCCCAGATGCACCGTTCGCCGGGCGTCTTCTTCGATCACGACAAGGGCAAGAGCCATTCTTCCGGCAAGCTGCTCTTTGCTGCGCGCGTGATCCCGTATCGCGGCTCCTGGCTCGATATCGAATTCGACGCCAAGGACATCGTCTATGCCCGTATCGACCGCCGCCGCAAGATTCCGGTGACGTCGCTGCTGATGGCCCTCGGCATGGACGGCGAGGAAATCCTCGACACCTTCTACACGAAGTCGCTCTACAAGCGCGACGGTGAAGGCTGGCGCATTCCCTTCAAGCCGGAAACGCTGAAGGGTGCAAAGGCGATCACCGAGATGGTCGACGCCGATACCGGCGAAGTCGTTGTTGAAGCCGGCAAGAAGCTCACGCCACGCCTGCTTCGCACGCTCTCCGACAAGGGCCTGAAGGCACTCAAGGCGACGGACGACGATCTGTACGGCAACTACCTCGCCGAAGACATCGTCAACTACTCGACGGGTGAGATCTATCTCGAAGCCGGCGACGAAATCGACGAGAAGACGCTCGGCATCATCCTCGCCAACCATTTCGACGAGATCCCGGTTCTCGGCATCGATCACATCAATGTCGGCGCCTACATCCGCAACACGCTGACCGCAGACAAGAACGAGAACCGTCAGGACGCTCTGTTCGACATTTACCGCGTCATGCGTCCGGGTGAACCGCCGACGATGGATTCGGCCGAAGCCATGTTCAACTCGCTGTTCTTCGATGCGGAGCGTTACGACCTCTCCGCCGTCGGCCGCGTGAAGATGAACATGCGTCTTGACCTCAGCGTCGAAGACACCGTCCGCATCCTGCGCAAGGACGACATCCTGGCCGTGGTCAAGATGCTTGTCGAACTGCGCGACGGCAAGGGCGAGATCGACGACATCGACAACCTTGGCAACCGCCGCGTCCGCTCGGTTGGCGAGCTGATGGAGAACCAGTACCGTCTCGGCCTGCTTCGCATGGAGCGCGCGATCAAGGAACGCATGTCCTCGATCGAAATCGACACGGTCATGCCGCAGGACCTGATCAACGCCAAGCCGGCTGCTGCAGCCGTCCGCGAATTCTTCGGTTCCTCGCAGCTCTCGCAGTTCATGGACCAGGTCAACCCGCTCTCGGAAATCACCCACAAGCGCCGTCTCTCGGCTCTTGGCCCTGGTGGTCTGACCCGCGAGCGCGCCGGCTTCGAAGTCCGCGACGTTCATCCGACGCACTACGGCCGTATTTGCCCGATCGAAACGCCGGAAGGCCCGAACATCGGTCTGATCAACTCGCTGGCGACCTTTGCGCGCGTCAACAAGTACGGTTTCATCGAAAGCCCGTACCGTCGTATCGTCGATGGCAAGGTCACGACTGACGTACTATACCTTTCCGCCATGGAAGAGGCGAAGTACTATGTTGCCCAGGCCAACGCCGAACTGACGTCGGACGGTTCCTTCGTCGATGAATTCGTCGTCTGCCGTCACGCCGGCGAAGTTATGCTCGCCCCGCGCGACAGCATGAACCTGATGGACGTTTCGCCGAAGCAGGTCGTTTCGGTCGCAGCCGCTCTCATCCCGTTCCTGGAAAACGACGACGCCAACCGCGCTCTCATGGGCTCGAACATGCAGCGTCAGGCCGTTCCGCTTCTGCGCGCTGAAGCGCCGTTCGTCGGTACCGGCATGGAGCCGGTCGTCGCCCGCGACTCCGGCGCCGCCATCGGCGCGCGCCGCGGTGGTGTGGTCGACCAGGTCGATGCGACGCGTATCGTTATCCGCGCCACGGAAGACCTCGAAGCCGGCAAGTCCGGCGTCGATATCTACCGCCTGCAGAAGTTCCAGCGTTCGAACCAGAACACCTGCGTCAACCAGCGTCCGCTGGTCACCGTCGGTGACGAGGTCAACCGCGGCGACATCCTCGCCGACGGCCCGTCGACCGATCTCGGCGACCTGGCTCTCGGCCGCAACGCGCTCGTCGCGTTCATGCCCTGGAACGGCTACAACTACGAAGACTCGATCCTGCTCTCCGAGCGCATCGTTGCCGACGACGTGTTCACCTCCATCCACATCGAAGAATTCGAAGTGATGGCGCGCGACACCAAGCTTGGTCCTGAGGAAATCACCCGCGACATTCCGAACGTTTCGGAAGAAGCGCTGAAGAGCCTCGACGAAGCCGGCATCGTCTATATCGGCGCCGAAGTTCAGCCGGGCGATATCCTGGTCGGCAAGATCACGCCGAAGGGCGAAAGCCCGATGACGCCGGAAGAAAAACTCCTGCGCGCCATCTTCGGTGAAAAGGCATCCGACGTCCGTGATACGTCCATGCGCATGCCGCCCGGCACCTACGGCACGATCGTCGAAGTGCGCGTCTTCAACCGCCACGGCGTTGAAAAGGACGAGCGCGCGATGGCTATCGAGCGCGAAGAGATCGAGCGTCTGGCAAAGGACCGCGACGACGAGCAGGCGATCCTCGACCGTAACGTCTACGGCCGTCTGATCGACATGCTGCGCGGCCAGTCCTCCATTGCAGGCCCGAAGGGCTTCAAGAAGGGCACCGAGCTGTCGAATGCCGTCGTTTCCGAATATCCCCGCTCGCAGTGGTGGATGTTCGCCGTCGAAGACGAAAAGGTCCAGAGCGAGCTCGAAGCACTCCGCGGCCAGTACGATGAATCCAAGTCGCGCCTTGAACAGCGCTTCATGGACAAGGTCGAAAAGGTCCAGCGCGGCGACGAAATGCCTCCGGGTGTCATGAAGATGGTCAAGGTCTTCGTCGCTGTTAAGCGCAAGATCCAGCCGGGCGACAAGATGGCCGGCCGCCACGGCAACAAGGGTGTCGTGTCGCGCATCGTGCCGGTCGAAGACATGCCGTTCCTGGAAGACGGTACGCATGTGGACGTCGTTCTGAACCCGCTCGGCGTGCCCTCGCGCATGAACGTCGGCCAGATCCTTGAGACGCACCTTGGCTGGGCTTGCGCCGGCATGGGTCGTCAGATCGGCGATATGCTGGAGGCCTACAAGGCCAACGGCAACATCGAACCGCTGCGCAAGACGATCGGCGACGTTGTCGGTGACGGTCCGAAGGCCGAACAGGTCAAGGATTTCGACGATGACTCGGTCCTGCGTCTGGCCGATCAGTGGAAGCGTGGCGTCTCCATCGCGACCCCGGTCTTCGACGGTGCGAACGAAGAGAACGTCAATGAGATGCTGCGCCTTGCAGGTCTCAAGGACACAGGTCAGTCGACGCTGTACGACGGTCGTACCGGCGAGCAGTTCGACCGCCAGGTCACGGTTGGCTACATCTACATGCTGAAGCTCAACCACCTGGTCGACGACAAGATCCACGCTCGTTCGATCGGCCCGTACTCGCTCGTTACCCAGCAGCCGCTGGGCGGCAAGGCGCAGTTCGGCGGCCAGCGCTTCGGCGAAATGGAGGTCTGGGCGCTCGAAGCTTACGGCGCAGCCTACACGCTGCAGGAAATGCTGACGGTGAAGTCGGACGACGTTGCCGGCCGCACCAAGGTCTACGAAGCGATCGTCCGTGGCGACGACACGTTCGAGGCCGGCATTCCGGAAAGCTTCAACGTTCTCGTCAAGGAAATGCGCTCGCTGGGTCTCTCGGTCGAGCTCGAAAATTCCAAGGTCGAGGACCTGCAGGCTGCAGGCCAGCTGCCGGACGCAGCCGAGTAACCACTTGATAGGGTGTGCGCTCTTCAAAAGAGCGCACACAGTTCCCGCCGAGGCCCCGTAACGTGTTGGCCGGGCAGGGACGCTTTCGCCGCATTCTGCGGTTATTGTCGTTTAAGCGCTGGCGCGGCTCCCGGGAATTTGCCGCCAACCTCGCAAGCTAAGGGCGCTTTCGCCCATGAAGGAGACAGGCATGAACCAAGAGGTCATGAATCTTTTCAATCCGCAGGTGCCTGCACAGAACTTCGATTCCATCCGGATTTCGATCGCCTCTCCGGAGAAGATTCTTTCCTGGTCCTACGGCGAGATCAAGAAGCCGGAAACCATCAACTACCGCACGTTCAAGCCGGAACGCGACGGTCTCTTCTGCGCGCGCATCTTCGGACCGATCAAGGACTACGAGTGCCTGTGCGGCAAGTACAAGCGCATGAAGTACAAGGGCATCATCTGCGAAAAGTGCGGCGTGGAAGTCACGCTGTCGCGCGTTCGCCGTGAGCGCATGGGCCATATCGAGCTCGCCGCTCCCGTTGCCCATATCTGGTTCCTGAAGTCGCTGCCGAGCCGCATCTCCACGCTGCTCGACATGACGCTGAAGGATGTCGAGCGCGTCCTCTATTTCGAAAACTACATTGTGACCGAGCCGGGTCTCACCGCGCTCAAGGAGCACCAGCTCCTGTCCGAAGAAGAGTACATGCTTGCCGTCGACGAATATGGTGAAGACCAGTTCACGGCCATGATCGGTGCCGAAGCCATCTATGAGATGCTGGCGTCGATGAACCTTGAAAAGATCGCTGGCGACCTGCGCTCCGAGCTTGCCGATACCACTTCGGACCTCAAGCAGAAGAAGCTGATGAAGCGCCTGAAGATCGTCGAGAACTTCATGGAATCCGGCAACCGTCCGGAATGGATGATCATGAAGGTCGTTCCGGTCATCCCGCCGGACCTGCGCCCGCTGGTTCCTCTGGACGGTGGTCGTTTCGCGACGTCTGACCTGAACGATCTGTACCGCCGCGTCATCAACCGTAACAACCGTCTGAAGCGCCTGATCGAACTGCGCGCTCCGGGCATCATCATCCGTAACGAAAAGCGCATGCTGCAGGAATCTGTCGATGCGCTCTTCGATAACGGCCGTCGCGGCCGCGTCATCACCGGCGCCAACAAGCGTCCGCTGAAGTCGCTGTCCGACATGCTCAAGGGCAAGCAGGGCCGCTTCCGTCAGAACCTGCTCGGCAAGCGCGTCGACTATTCCGGCCGTTCGGTCATCGTGACCGGTCCGGAACTGAAGCTGCATCAGTGCGGTCTTCCGAAGAAGATGGCGCTCGAGCTCTTCAAGCCGTTCATCTACGCCCGCCTCGACGCGAAGGGTTATTCTTCGACCGTCAAGCAGGCCAAGAAGCTCGTCGAAAAGGAAAAGCCGGAAGTCTGGGATATCCTCGACGAGGTCATCCGCGAGCATCCGGTTCTGCTGAACCGCGCACCGACGCTGCACCGCCTGGGCATCCAGGCCTTCGAACCCACCCTGGTCGAAGGCAAGGCCATCCAGCTGCACCCGCTCGTCTGCACGGCCTTCAACGCCGACTTCGACGGTGACCAGATGGCTGTTCACGTGCCGCTGTCGCTCGAAGCCCAGCTCGAAGCTCGCGTTCTGATGATGTCGACGAACAACATCCTGCACCCGGCAAACGGTGCACCGATCATCGTTCCGTCGCAGGACATGGTTCTCGGCCTGTACTACCTGTCGATCATGAACCAGAACGAGCCGGGCGAAGGCATGGCCTTCTCCGATCTCGGCGAGCTGCACCACGCCCTCGAAACCAAGGTCGTGACGCTGCACACCAAGATTCGCGGCCGCTTCAAGTCGATCGGCGAGGACGGCAAGCCCTACTCGAAGATCTATGAAACGACGCCGGGCCGTCTGCTCATCGGTGAACTCCTGCCGAAGAACGGCAAGGTGACCTTCGATATCTGCAACCAGGAAATGACCAAGAAGAACATCTCCAGGATGATCGACGCGGTCTACCGTCATTGCGGCCAGAAGGACACGGTCATATTCTGTGACCGCATCATGCAGCTCGGCTTCAGCCATGCCTGCCGCGCCGGCATTTCGTTCGGCAAGGACGACATGGTCATCCCGGACACCAAGGCCAAGATCGTCAACGACACCGAAAACTTGGTGAAGGAATACGAACAGCAGTACAACGACGGTCTCATCACCCAGGGCGAAAAATACAACAAGGTTGTCGACGCCTGGGGTAAGGCTACCGAAAAGGTCGCCGAAGAGATGATGGCCCGCATTAAGGCTGTCGAGTTCGATCCGGCGACTGGTCGTCAGAAGCCGATGAACTCGATCTACATGATGTCCCACTCGGGCGCTCGTGGTTCTCCGAACCAGATGCGTCAGCTGGGCGGCATGCGCGGCCTCATGGCCAAGCCGTCGGGTGAAATCATCGAGACGCCGATCATCTCGAACTTCAAGGAAGGCCTGACCGTCAACGAGTACTTCAACTCGACGCACGGTGCCCGTAAGGGTCTGGCAGACACCGCCTTGAAGACCGCAAACTCCGGTTACCTGACCCGCCGTCTTGTCGACGTCGCGCAGGATTGCATCGTCACGCACGTCGATTGCGGTACCGAAACCGGCCTCACCATGACCGCCATCGTCGATGCCGGTCAGGTCGTTGCCTCGATCGGTGTCCGTATCCTCGGCCGTACGGCCCTCGACAACATCGACCATCCGGTTACCGGCGAGCGTATCGTCGATGCCGGCAAGATGATCCTCGAGCCCGACGTCGTCGAGATCGAGAAGGCTGGTATCCAGTCGATCCGTATTCGTTCGGCGCTGACCTGCGAAATCCAGACGGGCGTCTGCTCGGTTTGCTACGGCCGCGACCTCGCGCGCGGTACGCCTGTTAACATGGGCGAAGCCGTCGGCGTTATCGCCGCCCAGTCGATCGGCGAGCCGGGCACGCAGCTCACCATGCGTACGTTCCACCTTGGTGGCACGGCAACCGTGGTCGACCAGTCGTTCCTGGAAGCCTCGTATGAAGGTACGGTGCAGATCAAGAACCGCAACATCCTGCGCAACTCCGATGGCAATCTCGTTGCCATGGGCCGTAACATGACCGTCCAGATCCTGGACGAGCGTGGCGTGGAGCGTTCCTCGCAGCGTGTTGCCTACGGTTCGAAGCTGCATGTCGATGAAGGTGACAAGGTCAAGCGCGGTCAGCGTCTGGCGGAGTGGGATCCCTACACCCGTCCGATGATGACGGAAGTAGCCGGTACGGTTCAGTTCGAAGATGTCGTCGACGGCCTCTCCGTTCTCGAAGCGACCGACGAATCCACGGGTATCACCAAGCGTCAGGTTATCGACTGGCGTTCGACCCCGCGCGGTTCGGACTTGAAGCCTGCCATCGTCATCAAGGACGCAAGCGGCAATGTCGCGAAGCTCTCCCGTGGCGGCGAAGCCCGCTTCCTGCTTTCGGTCGACGCGATCCTGTCGGTCGAGCCGGGCACGAAGGTCTCCCAGGGTGACGTTCTTGCCCGCTCGCCGCTGGAAAGCGCCAAGACCAAGGACATCACCGGTGGTCTGCCGCGCGTCGCAGAATTGTTCGAAGCCCGTCGTCCGAAGGACCACGCCATCATCGCAGAGATCGATGGTACGATCCGCCTCGGCCGCGATTACAAGAACAAGCGCCGCGTCATCATCGAGCCGGCGGAAGACGGTGTCGAGCCGGTCGAATACCTGATCCCGAAGGGCAAGCCCTTCCACCTTCAGGAAGGCGACTATATAGAAAAGGGTGACTACATCCTCGACGGTAACCCGGCTCCGCACGACATCCTGGCGATCAAGGGCGTGGAGGCTCTGGCTTCCTACCTCGTCAACGAAATCCAGGAAGTCTATCGTCTGCAGGGCGTTGTCATCAACGACAAGCACATCGAAGTGATTGTCCGTCAGATGCTGCAGAAGGTGGAAATCACCGATGCAGGCGACTCGACCTATATCGTCGGCGACAATGTCGACCGTATCGAGCTGGAAGACGTCAACGACCACCTCATCGAGGAAGGCAAGAGGCCTGCCAGCGGTGATCCGGTTCTGCTCGGCATCACCAAGGCATCGCTGCAGACGCCGTCCTTCATCTCGGCCGCTTCCTTCCAGGAAACGACCAAGGTGCTGACGGAAGCTGCGATCGCCGGCAAGACCGACGGTCTGCAGGGTCTGAAGGAAAACGTCATCGTCGGCCGCCTGATCCCGGCGGGTACCGGTGGCACCATGACCCAGATCCGCCGCATTGCGACGGCTCGCGACGACCTGATACTGGAAGAGCGCCGCAAGGGCTCCGGGGCAGGGGCCGCAACGCCGATGCTGCAGGACCTGGCGAACGAAAGCGCTCCTGCTGCCGAGTAATCGCCAGTTCGAGACATCCAGAATCCAAAATCGCCCGGAGAAATCCGGGCGGTTTTTCTTTGTCCGGAAGGTCGTTGGGAGATCGTTGTCGCGCTGTTGTCCCGATGGCGGCAGAACGCAGGACCCAAAGCAAACGGCGATGCTTCCATTCATCCTGCGTTGCTCAGCCGAGTTACTGACGATCGCAATGCGTGCAGATACTCGGACCGTCGGGAGTTTCGGTCTCGCAAATACCGTGTCGGGAAGGTTGATGCCGGCAAACGAAGCCGCCGGCCACCTCGAACGGAGGTCGATATCGAAGGGTCGGCAGAAGATGCCTGAACGCAGACGAACTGCCACCGCGGTGTGCAGTTTGATGTGTGCAAGAGGCGGGTGTCGAACTTGCTGAGGCCACTGGCGACGCTATCGCGGGAACCGCCGCTCGCTCGCTACCTCGTTAATATCGGCAAAATGAAGAGGGTGAGGGAGGAGGACTCAGCCTGCACCGACGCGCAGGCTCTATTCTTTATATATAGGCTTAGCTGAAGCATATATGGGCTTAGCTGAAGCGGATGATCGAGACTTCACCGTCCAGGGCACCCTGATAGGCAGAGGCATGCGGTTCATCGGAGGGAACTTCGGTCAACATGCCGATCTGGTCGAGATCGGCTTCGATGAAGCCTTCCTCGGCAAGGGCGTTTAATGCTTCGCGCACGGCGCTATCGTCATCGGCGGCCTTCAGCATGACGTGCAGGTCAACGCCCTCGCTCGTGTCGGATTCATAGCCCTTGCCGATGATGATGAAGATCATCGGTCCGTCGAAATTGTTGTCGTTGTCCGGTGTCCCGATCATCTTCTTGTCCTTCGGCTCTCTGAGAATCGCAATATGCAGATCCCATATAAGGGCTTCATGTCTGCAAATACCGATTCCTATCTGTTTTTGCTGCAATGCCCAAGTTTATCTTGCCGGGTATCTTTAACCGGCTTAAAGAGCCTGTAAACAGCCTGTTCACAGGGGTTTTCATGCCGTCGGCGCGGAGATTATTTCTTAACCGGCCTTGACGAACAGGGTGGAAACCAGTAGTACGCCCGCCATCAGATCCAATGTGAGGTTTGGCTGTTTGGGACGACGCGTCCTGAAGATCGCCTCAAACAAGGTTCTATACGCACGTTGAAGTCATGATGCTGCACGCATGACGCATCTTTTTTGCGTCCTCTGCTCTATGTGGTCCATCTGCGGAAGCGGATCGGGCCATATTTTGCGCATTGAGGGAAATATGTGTGGCAATGCCGGAAACGGCGAAGTTCGAGCCCGCAAGGGTACTGAGACAAACGTAAGGGATGGTTGAATGCCTACCGTAAACCAGCTGATCCGCAAGCCTCGCCAGGCGAACGTAAAGCGTAATAAGGTTCCCGCTCTCCAGGAGAACCCGCAGAAGCGCGGCGTTTGCACCCGCGTCTACACTACGACGCCGAAGAAGCCGAACTCGGCTCTGCGTAAGGTCGCAAAGATCCGCCTCACCAACGGCTTCGAAGTCATTGGTTACATCCCCGGTGAAGGCCACAACCTTCAGGAACACTCTGTCGTCATGATCCGTGGCGGCCGCGTAAAGGACCTTCCGGGCGTCCGTTACCACATCATCCGCGGCGTTCTCGATACTCAGGGTGTCAAGAACCGCAAGCAGCGCCGTTCCAAGTACGGTGCGAAGCGTCCGAAGTAATTTCGCCCCGGGCGATATCGCCCGGAAAGGCTTGAAAGTGAAATCCCGGCGCTGCGCGAAGTCCTCCGCGTGGTAGAGCGCCTTAACGGTTAAAGAGACGAGAAGTATGTCCAGACGCCATAAAGCAGAAAAGCGCGAGATCAATCCGGACCCGAAGTTCGGTGACCTCGTCGTCACGAAGTTCATGAACGCCATCATGCTCGACGGCAAGAAGTCCGTCGCTGAAAGCATCGTATACGGCGCGTTTGACTCCGTGCAGGGCAAGTCGAAGCAGGAGCCGCTCACGGTTTTCCATTCCGCGCTCGACAATATCGCTCCGCACGTTGAAGTCCGTTCGCGCCGCGTCGGTGGTGCGACCTATCAGGTTCCGGTCGATGTTCGTCCGGAGCGCCGTCAGGCTCTTGCCATTCGCTGGCTGATCGCTGCCGCTCGCAAGCGCAACGAAACCACCATGATCGATCGTCTTTCGGGCGAACTTCTCGACGCATCCAACAACCGCGGTTCTGCAGTCAAGAAGCGCGAAGACACGCACAAGATGGCTGATGCCAACCGCGCGTTCTCGCATTATCGCTGGTAATCCCGAACGATATCGAAAGGCAGTCCATTATGGCTCGCGAATATAAGATCGAAGACTACCGCAATTTCGGTATCATGGCGCATATCGACGCCGGCAAGACCACGACCACCGAGCGTATCCTTTATTACACCGGCAAGTCGCACAAGATCGGCGAAGTCCACGATGGCGCAGCCACGATGGACTGGATGGAGCAGGAGCAGGAGCGTGGCATCACGATCACCTCCGCTGCCACCACGACCTACTGGAAGGGCCGTGACGGCAAAATGCGCCGCTTCAACATCATCGACACCCCCGGCCACGTCGACTTCACCATTGAAGTCGAGCGTTCGCTTCGCGTTCTCGACGGCGCCATCGCGCTGCTCGATGCCAACGCCGGTGTCGAGCCGCAGACGGAAACCGTCTGGCGTCAGGCTGAGAAGTACAACGTTCCGCGCATGATCTTCTGCAACAAGATGGACAAGACCGGCGCGGACTTCTACCGCTCGGTCGAGATGATCAAGACCCGTCTGGGTGCGATCGCTGTCGTCATGCAGCTGCCGATCGGCGCTGAAAGTGACTTCAAGGGCGTTATCGACCTCGTCGAGATGAACGCTCTCATCTGGCGCGACGAATCCCTCGGCGCTCAGTGGGATGTCGTTGAAATTCCGGACGACATGAAGGCCAAGGCTGAAGAATATCGCGAAAAGCTGATCGAGACCGTTGTCGAGATCGACGAAGCCGCGATGGAAGCCTACCTAGAAGGCAACATGCCCGACAACGACAAGATCCGCGAACTCGTTCGTCGCGGCACGATCGACGTCAAGTTCCACCCCATGTTCTGCGGCACCGCCTTCAAGAACAAGGGCGTCCAGCCGCTGCTCGACGCCGTTGTCGATTACCTGCCGTCGCCGCTTGATATTCCGGCGATCAAGGGCATCGACTTCAAGACCGAAGCCGAAATCGAGCGTCATGCAGATGATGCCGAGCCGCTGTCCATGCTCGCATTCAAGATCATGAACGACCCCTTCGTCGGTTCGCTCACCTTCGCACGCATCTACTCCGGCAAGCTGGAAAAGGGCTCGTCGGTCATGAATACGGTCAAGGACAAGCGCGAGCGCGTCGGCCGCATGTTGCAGATGCACTCCAACTCGCGCGAAGACATCGAAGAAGCCTTTGCAGGCGACATCGTTGCTCTCGCAGGTCTCAAGGAAACCACCACGGGTGACACGCTCTGCGACCCGTTGAAGCCGGTTATCCTTGAGCGCATGGAGTTCCCGGAGCCGGTCATCCAGATCGCTATCGAGCCGAAGTCCAAGGGCGACCAGGAAAAGATGGGCCTCGCGCTCAACCGCCTGGCAGCAGAAGATCCGTCCTTCCGCGTGAAGACGGATCAGGAGTCCGGTCAGACGATCATTGCCGGCATGGGCGAACTGCATCTCGACATCATCGTCGACCGCATGCGTCGTGAGTTCAAGGTTGAAGCAAACGTCGGCGCGCCGCAGGTTGCTTACCGCGAAACCATCACGCGCCAGCACGAAGAAGACTACACGCACAAGAAGCAGTCCGGTGGTACCGGCCAGTTCGCGCGCGTCAAGATCGTCTTCGAACCGAACCCGGATGGTGAAGACTTCAAGTTCGAATCCAAGATCGTCGGCGGTGCTGTTCCGAAGGAATACATCCCGGGCGTTCAGAAGGGTATCGAAAGCGTTCTGTCTTCCGGCCCGCTGGCAGGCTTCCCGATGCTGGGCGTCAAGGCGACGCTCATCGACGGCGCCTTCCATGACGTCAACTCCTCTGTCCTGGCGTTCGAAATCGCTTCCCGCGCTTGCTTCCGTGAAGCGGCAAAGAAGGCCGGCGCTCAGCTCCTCGAGCCGATGATGAAGGTCGAAGTCGTTACCCCGGAAGATTACGTCGGCGACGTTATCGGCGACCTCAACTCCCGCCGTGGTCAGATCCAGGGTCAGGAAAGCCGCGGTGTGGCCGTTGTCATCAACGCCAACGTCCCGCTGGCTAACATGTTCAAGTACGTCGATAACCTGCGCTCCATGTCGCAGGGTCGTGCTCAGTACACGATGACCTTCGATCATTACTCGCCGGTCCCGTCGAACGTCGCAACCGAAATCCAGGCAAAGTATTCCGGTCAGAAGTGACCGGAATACCAATTGACCGATAACAAGAATTAGCGTCCCTCGGGGCCAAAGAATGGAGAGCCGAAAATGGCAAAGAGTAAGTTTGAGCGCAACAAGCCGCACGTCAACATTGGCACGATCGGCCACGTTGACCACGGCAAGACGTCTCTGACGGCAGCGATCACGAAGTATTTCGGTGAATTCAAGGCGTATGACCAGATCGACGCTGCCCCGGAAGAAAAGGCACGCGGCATCACCATTTCGACGGCTCACGTCGAATACGAGACGCCGGCCCGCCACTACGCGCACGTCGACTGCCCCGGCCACGCTGACTATGTCAAGAACATGATCACCGGTGCTGCGCAGATGGACGGCGCGATCCTGGTCTGCTCTGCTGCTGACGGCCCGATGCCGCAGACGCGCGAGCACATCCTGCTCGCCCGCCAGGTTGGCGTTCCGGCAATCGTCGTGTTTCTCAACAAGGTCGACCAGGTTGACGACGCCGAGCTTCTCGAGCTCGTCGAGCTGGAAGTTCGCGAACTTCTGTCGTCCTACGACTTCCCGGGCGACGACATCCCGGTCGTCAAGGGTTCGGCACTTGCTGCTCTTGAAGATTCTGACAAGAAGATCGGTGAAGACGCGATCCGCGAGCTGATGGCTGCAGTTGACGCCTACATCCCGACGCCTGAGCGTCCGATCGACCAGCCGTTCCTGATGCCGATCGAAGACGTGTTCTCGATCTCTGGCCGTGGTACGGTTGTGACCGGCCGCGTCGAGCGCGGTATCGTCAAGGTTGGCGAAGAAGTCGAGATCGTCGGCATTCGTCCGACTTCGAAGACGACGGTGACCGGCGTTGAAATGTTCCGCAAGCTGCTCGATCAGGGCCAGGCTGGCGACAACATCGGCGCTCTGGTTCGCGGTGTGAACCGTGACGGCGTCGAGCGTGGCCAGATCCTGTGCAAGCCGGGCTCTGTCAAGCCGCACAAGAAGTTCAAGGCTGAAGCCTACATCCTGACGAAGGAAGAAGGCGGCCGTCATACGCCGTTCTTCACGAACTACCGTCCGCAGTTCTACTTCCGCACGACGGACGTGACCGGCATCGTCACGCTTCCGGAAGGCACGGAAATGGTTATGCCTGGCGACAACGTCACCGTTGACGTCGAGCTGATCGTTCCGATCGCGATGGAAGAAAAGCTTCGCTTCGCTATCCGCGAAGGCGGCCGCACCGTCGGTGCAGGCATCGTTGCTTCGATCATCGAGTAATTCATTCGGCTGCTCCGGTGGGGCAGCCGATTCGATGACATTATTATGATGCAGGCGGCGCAAGCCGCTTGCTTATTACACAGAAATGTTGCAAATGGCGCGCGAGCGCGATTTGCGTAACGCTTTGGATGACGAAGCGGCGACTAAACAAACAATAAGGTGGGTCAAAAGGCCCTGAAGAGTGGATAGGGGTGCCGTAACAGGCGTCTCTCTCGATCTTTGAAACCGGTGGTCCGCCTTAGGAAGAAAGAACAACCCGTGTCTTGCCTAAAGACATGTGGAAAAACAAACACAAGGATAACGTCGAATGAACGGCCAAAATATCCGCATTCGCCTGAAGGCGTTCGATCACCGGATTCTCGATGCTTCCACGCGCGAGATCGTGTCGACGGCGAAGCGCACCGGTGCTAGCGTCCGGGGCCCCGTTCCGCTTCCGACCCGCATCGAGAAGTTTACGGTCAACCGGTCCCCGCACATCGACAAGAAGAGTCGCGAACAGTTCGAGATGCGCACGCATAAGCGCCTGCTCGACATCGTAGATCCGACCCCGCAGACGGTAGACGCGCTGATGAAGCTCGATCTCGCCGCAGGTGTCGATGTTGAGATCAAGCTCTGAGCTTGCTCGAGCTGAGTTGGAAGGATTGAACCGATGCGTTCAGGTGTAATTGCACAGAAGGTGGGAATGACCCGCGTCTACAACGACGCCGGCGAGCATGTCCCGGTAACGGTACTGCGTTTGGAAGGCTGCCAGGTCGTAGCCCAGCGCACCGTAGAAAAGAATGGCTATACCGCGCTTCAGCTCGGTGCTGGCCAGGCCAAGGTCAAGAACACGTCCAAGGCCATGCGCGGCAACTTTGCCGTCGCTAACGTTGAGCCCAAGGCCAAGCTTCAGGAATTCCGCGTTTCGGAAGACCATCTGCTTGATGTTGGTACCGAGCTCAAGGCTGGTCACTTTGCCGCTGGCCAGCTCGTCGATGTCACCGGCACGACGATTGGTAAGGGCTTTGCCGGCGCTATGAAGCGCCACGGTTTCGGCGGTCTCCGCGCCACGCACGGTGTGTCCGTTTCGCACCGCTCGCATGGTTCGACGGGTTCGCGCCAGGATCCGGGCAAGGTTTTCAAGAACAAGAAGATGGCTGGTCACATGGGCCAGACGCGCGTGACGACGCAGAACCTTGAAGTGGTTTCGACCGATGAAGATCGCGGTCTGATCCTGATTAAGGGTGCAGTACCCGGTTCCAAGGGTGCCTGGATCATCGTGCGCGACGCCGTCAAGTCGGCAGCGAAGTAAGGGAGCCAGACCAATGGAATTGAACGTCAAGACCCTCGAGGGAAAAGACGCTGGGAAGGTTTCCCTTTCGGAAGCGATTTTCGGCCTTGAGCCCCGCGAAGATATTCTCGCCCGCGTTATCCGCTGGCAGCTTGCCAAGAAGCAGCAGGGCACGCACCAGGCAAAGGGCCGCGCAGACGTCTGGCGCACTGGCGCCAAGATGTACAAGCAGAAGGGTACGGGCCGCGCTCGTCACCATTCGGCTCGTGCTCCGCAGTTCCGCGGCGGTGGTAAGGCTCACGGCCCGGTTGCTCGCAGCCACGAACACGACCTTCCCAAGAAGGTTCGTGCACTTGGCCTGCGTCATGCGCTGTCTGCCAAGATCAAGGCAGACGAACTGATCATCATCGATGATCTGGTCGCCAACGAAGCAAAGACGAAGGCTCTGGCCGGCGTATTCGCAACGCTGGGCCTCACCAATGCCCTCTTCATCGGCGGCGCCGAGCTCGACGGTAACTTCAAGCTCGCTGCACAGAACATCCCGAACATCGATGTTCTGCCGATCCAGGGCATCAACGTTTACGACATCGTCCGCCGCGGCAAGCTCGTGCTTTCCAAGGCTGCCGTTGAAGCGCTAGAGGAGCGATTCAAGTGACCGATCTCCGCCACTACGATGTGATCGTTTCTCCTGCGATCACCGAAAAGTCCACGCTGGTATCGGAAAACAACCAGGTTGTTTTCAATGTCGCCAAGAAGGCGACTAAGCCGGAAATCAAGGCTGCAGTCGAGGCGCTCTTCGGCGTCAAGGTTACCGCCGTCAACACTCTGCTGCGCAAGGGCAAGACCCGGCGTTTCCGCGGTTTTGTCGGCAAGCAGCAGGACGTGAAGAAGGCTGTCGTGACGTTGGCCGAAGGCCAGACGATCGACGTCTCCACCGGTCTCTGAGGATAAAAAAATGGCATTGAAAACATTCAATCCGACGACCCCGAGCCAGCGCCAGCTGGTCATCGTCGACCGTTCGGGCCTCTATAAGGGCAAGCCGGTCAAGTCGCTGACGGAAGGTCTGACCAAGAGCGGCGGTCGTAACAACCTCGGCCGCATCACGGCCCGCTTCATCGGCGGCGGTCACAAGCGTACGTATCGCATCATCGACTTCAAGCGTCGCAAGTTCGACGTCGAAGGCACCGTTGAGCGTATCGAATACGACCCGAACCGCACGGCTTACATCGCGCTCGTCCGCTACTCCGACGGCGAACAGGCCTACATCCTCGCTCCGCAGCGTCTCGCTGCCGGCGACAAGGTCATCGCTTCCGACAAGGCTGTCGACGTCAAGCCCGGCAACACGATGCCGCTGCAGTACATCCCGGTCGGCTCCATCATCCACAACGTGGAAATGAAGCCGGGCAAGGGCGGTCAGATTGCCCGCTCTGCCGGTTCCTACGCGCAGCTCGTCGGCCGTGACCAGGGCATGGCTATCCTTCGCCTGAACTCGGGCGAACAGCGCCTCGTGCATGGCACCTGCCTTGCTGCGATCGGTGCGGTGTCGAACCCTGACCATGCCAACATCAACGACGGCAAGGCCGGTCGTACTGTTTGGCGCGGCAAGCGTCCGCATAACCGCGGCGTCGTCATGAACCCGGTCGACCATCCGCACGGCGGTGGTGAAGGCCGCACCTCTGGTGGTCGTCACCCGGTTTCTCCGTGGGGCAAGCCGACCAAGGGCAAGCGCACCCGGTCGAACAAGTCGACCGACAAGATGATCATGCGCTCGCGTCATCAGCGTAAGAAGTAAGAGAGGAAGTCCTCAATGGCTCGTTCAGTATGGAAAGGTCCGTTTGTTGACGGCTATCTTCTCAAGAAGGCTGAGAAGGTTCGTGAAGGCGGACGTGCAGAAGTAATCAAGATCTGGAGCCGTCGCTCCACGATCCTGCCGCAGTTCGTTGGTCTCACCTTCGGCGTCTACAACGGCAGCAAGCATGTTCCGGTCAGTGTCAATGAAGACATGGTCGGTCACAAATTCGGTGAATTCTCTCCGACCCGTACCTATTACGGTCACGGCGCGGACAAGAAGGCAAAGAGGAAGTAACGATGGGTAAGGCTAAAGCCGAACGCCGGCTGAAGGACAACGAGGCGCAAGCAGTCGCCCGTACGCTCCGCGTCAGCCCACAGAAGCTCAACCTGGTTGCTGCGGCCATCCGCGGCAAGAAGGTCGAGCGTGCACTCGCTGAGCTGGAATTCTCCCGCAAGCGCATCGCAGGCGCCGTCAAGAAGACGCTCGAATCTGCGATCGCCAACGCCGAGAACAACCATGACCTCGACGTCGACGCTCTCGTCGTCGCCGAGGCCTATGTCGGCAAGTCGATTGTCATGAAGCGCTTCCACGCTCGTGGCCGTGGCCGCGCATCGCGCATCGAACGTCCGTTCGCTCACCTGACGATCGTCGTTCGTGAAGTGCAGGCACAAGAGGAGGCCGCATAATGGGTCAGAAAATCAATCCGATTGGTTTCCGTCTTGGCATCAACCGTACCTGGGATAGCCGCTGGTTTGCGGACAATGCCGAATACGGTCAGCTCCTGCACGAAGACCTGAAGATGCGTAAGTTCGTCATGAGCGAACTGAAGCAGGCCGGTATCTCCAAGGTGGTCATCGAGCGTCCGCACAAGAAGTGCCGCGTCACGATCCACTCGGCCCGTCCGGGCCTGATCATCGGCCGCAAGGGCGCCGACATCGACAAGCTCCGCAAGAAGCTGTCGGAAATGACGAACTCCGAAACGCACCTCAACATCGTTGAAGTGCGCAAGCCGGAAATCGACGCAACGCTCGTTGCTCAGTCGATCGCCCAGCAGCTCGAGCGCCGCGTGGCTTTCCGCCGCGCCATGAAGCGCGCCGTTCAGTCCGCGATGCGTCTTGGCGCCGAAGGCATCAAGATCACCTGCGCAGGCCGTCTCGGCGGTGCAGAAATCGCTCGTACGGAATGGTACCGCGAAGGCCGCGTTCCGCTGCACACCCTGCGCGCTGACATCGACTACGGTACGGCTGAAGCCGAAACCGCATTCGGTATCTGCGGCATCAAGGTCTGGATCTTCAAGGGCGAAATCCTTGAGCACGATCCGATGGCTTCCGAACGCCGCGCGCTGGAAGGCGACGCACAGGGCCCGGCAAGCCGCGAACGCGACCGTGGCGATCGTCGCCGCGAACGCGACAACGCGTAATTAGCGCTGGCGAAAGATAAGCTCGGAGAAGTAAGAAAATGTTGCAGCCAAAGCGTACTAAGTACCGCAAGCAGTTCAAGGGCCGCATCAAGGGCGTTGCCAAGGGCGGTTCCGACCTTGCCTTCGGCGAATTCGGCCTGAAGGCTCAGGAGCCGAACCGCGTTAACGCTCGTGAGATCGAAGCGGCCCGCCGCGCGATCACGCGTTACATGAAGCGCGCCGGCCGTGTTTGGATTCGCGTGTTCCCGGACGTTCCGGTAACCGCAAAGCCTACCGAAGTCCGTATGGGTAAGGGTAAGGGTTCCGTGGAATACTGGGCATGCAAGGTCAAGCCTGGTCGTATGATGTTCGAGATCGACGGTGTCTCCGAGGAAATCGCGCGTGAAGCGCTTCGCCTCGGCTCGGCCAAGCTCTCGGTCAAGACGCGCTTTGTACAGCGCATCGCAGAGTAAGGAGAAGGCACGATGAAAGCCGAAGAAGTACGCGGCCTCACGGCCGACCAGCTCAAGGACAAGCTTGCCGACCTGAAGAAGGAGCAGTTCAACCTGCGCTTCCAGAAGGCGACCGGCCAGCTCGAAAAGTCCTCGCGCATCGATGAAGTTCGCAAGGACATCGCCCGCGTGAAAACCATTGCTCGCCAGAAGGCGGCGGAAGCAAAGGCGTAAAGGAAGAAAAACATGCCGAAGCGCATTCTGCAGGGCGTCGTCGTTGGCGACAAGAACGAGAAGACTGTCGTAGTTCGCGTTGAGCGCCGTTTCGCTCACCCGCTGCTCCAGAAGACCGTTCGTCGTTCCAAGAAGTACAAGGCCCACGACGAAAACAATCAGTACAAGATCGGCGATATCGTCTCCATCGAGGAGTGCGCACCGATCTCCAAGGACAAGCGCTGGACGGTTATTGCTGCCCAGGCTAAGTAAGAATTTTGCGCGAGGCCTTGCGTCTCGCGGAAATTTCTATATGAAGCAGCGTCGGAACGCTCGAATGCCGGGCGTTCTTTTGCTTTAAGCGCACGGAAGGTCCCATCTGGGAAACCACCCTGGCAACGATCTATCCCGCGCTATTCAAGCTATTGCCGTGTTTTCGCTGTCCTTGTGACGAGCGGCCGGCAGACATTTTTCATAAGCCGGAAGAGGGGGCTTTGCCCAACCATTCCGGTAAGAACAAGAAGGCGACCTGATATGATTCAGATGCAAACAAACCTCGACGTCGCGGATAATTCCGGCGCACGTCGTGTCATGTGCATCAAGGTGCTGGGCGGCTCGAAGCGCAAGTATGCCTCGATCGGCGACGTCATCGTCGTTTCGATCAAGGAAGCTATTCCGCGCGGCCGAGTGAAGAAGGGTGACGTGATGAAGGCGGTTGTCGTTCGCACCGCCAAGGACATCCGTCGTCCGGATGGCTCTGTCATCCGCTTCGACACCAACGCAGCAGTCCTCATCGACAACAAAAAAGAGCCGATCGGCACCCGTATCTTCGGACCGGTTCCGCGCGAATTGCGTGCGAAGAACCACATGAAGATCATCTCGCTGGCTCCCGAAGTACTGTAAGGAGCGGGAACGATGCAGAAGATTCGTAAGGGCGACAAGGTCGTCATGCTCGCAGGTAAGGACAAGGGCCGCACTGGCGAAGTCATCCAGGTCCTGCCGAAGGAAGATCGCGCCGTGGTTCGCGGCGTTAACGTCGTAAAGCGCCACCAGCGTCAGACGCAGACCCAGGAAGCTGGGATCATTTCCAAGGAAGCTTCGGTCCATCTGTCCAACGTCGCCATCGTCGACAAGGACGGCAAGCCGACCCGCGTCGGCTTCAAGGTTGTTGACGGCAAGAAGGTCCGCGTGGCTAAGCGTTCGGGAGAAGTGATCGATGGCTGAGGCAAAGTACGAGCCGCGGCTCAAGAAGGAATATGTCGAGCGGATCCGTAAGGCGATGCAGGAGAAGTTCTCCTACGCCAACGAGATGATGATCCCGAAGCTCGACAAGATCGTTATCAACATGGGTGTGGGCGAAGCCACGGCTGATTCTAAGAAGCCGACCGTTGCTGCTGCCGACCTGGCTGCGATCGCTGGCCAGAAGCCGGTCATCACCCGCGCACGTAACTCTATCGCTGGCTTCAAGGTCCGCGAAAACATGCCGATCGGCGCAAAGGTCACCCTGCGCGGCGCCCGCATGTACGAGTTCCTGGATCGCCTGGTCAACATCGCGCTTCCGCGCGTTCGCGACTTCCGCGGCCTGAACCCGAAGAGCTTTGACGGCCGTGGCAACTTCGCCATGGGCATCAAGGAGCACATTGTGTTCCCAGAAATCAACTACGACAAGGTTGATCAGATGTGGGGCATGGACATCATCGTTTGCACGACGGCAACGACCGACGACGAAGCTCGGGCGCTCCTCACGGAGTTCAGCTTCCCGTTCCGTCAGTAACCGTAACGACGAGCGTAGAAAAGGAACCTGACATGGCGAAGACAAGCGCAGTTGAAAAGAACAAGCGCCGCCGTAATACGGTCGCAAACCAGGCCGGCAAGCGTGCTGCCCTGAAGGCGATCATCATGAACCAGGCTCTTCCGATCGAAGAGCGGTTCAAGGCCTCGATCAAGCTGGCATCCCTGCCGCGTGACGGATCGAAGACCCGCATTCGCAACCGTTGCGAAGTGTCCGGTCGTCCGCGCGCTTATTACCGTAAACTGCGTATGTCGCGTATCGCGCTGCGCGAACTGGGCAATCTCGGCAAGGTGCCGGGCATCGTCAAGTCGAGCTGGTAAGGAGCAGGTTAGATGACAATGACTGATCCGTTGGGCGATATGCTCACCCGTATCCGCAACGGCGCTTCGCGTCGCAAGTCGTCGGTTTCGACGCCTGCTTCCAAGCTCCGTGCACGTGTTCTCGATGTCCTCCAGTCCGAAGGCTACATCCGTGGCTACTCCGTCGTCGATTTCGGCAACGGCAAGTCCGAACTGAACATCGAACTGAAGTACTATGAAGGCGCATCGGTGATCCGTGAGATCGGCCGTGTGTCCAAGCCGGGCCGCCGGGTTTATGTCTCGGTCAAGTCCATTCCGCAGGTCGCGAACGGCCTCGGCATCACCATCCTTTCGACCCCGAAGGGCGTGATGGCCGATCACCAGGCTCGCGAACAGAACGTTGGTGGCGAGGTTCTCTGCTCTGTCTTCTAAGACAGCGCAGGGTCTCCATAGCGAACAGACAGGATTGAAACATGTCTCGTATCGGTAAGAAGCCCGTTCAGGTACCTGCTGGGATCACGGCTACGGTCGATGGCCAGAAGGTTACTGCTAAGGGCCCGAAGGGCGAGCTGTTTTTCGTCGCAAACGACGAAATCAGCCTCAAGCTCGAAAACAATGCGGTCGTCGTAACGCCGCTGTCCCAGACGAAGGAAGCTCGTTCGAAGTGGGGCATGTCCCGCACGATGATCGAAAACATCTTCAAGGGCGTTAAGGACGGCTTCGAGCGCAAGCTCGAAATCAACGGCGTTGGTTACCGTGCCTCCCTGCAGGGCAAGAACCTGCAGCTGGCGCTTGGTTTCAGCCACGACGTGGTCTACGAACCGCCGCAGGGCATCACGATCGCTGTACCGAAGCCGACGGAAATCGTCGTCACCGGCATCAACAAGCAGCAGGTCGGTCAGGTCGCCGCCGAGATCCGCGAATACCGCGGTCCGGAGCCCTACAAGGGCAAAGGCGTCAAGTATGCCGAAGAGCGGATTGTCCGCAAAGAAGGCAAGAAGAAGTAAGGATCACGCGAAATGGCTAGCAGGAAAGAAGCACTTGCACGTCGTGCCAACCGCGTGCGCCGTCATCTCAAGTCGGTGGCCAATGGCCGTCCGCGCCTGTCGGTTCATCGCTCGTCGAAGAACATTTACGCTCAGGTTATCGACGATGTTGCCGGCAAGACCCTTGCCGCTGCATCGACGCTCGACAAGGATCTGCGCGGTTCTCTGAAGACCGGTGCTGACACCGCAGCAGCTGCCCTCGTTGGCAAGCTTGTTGCAGAGCGCGCTTCGAAGGCAGGCGTCACCGAGGTCGTATTCGACCGTGGCGCCTTCATCTATCACGGCCGCATCAAGGCCCTGGCAGATGCAGCCCGCGAAGGCGGTCTGACCTTCTAATAGTTTCCGGCCGAAGCTTTCATAGTCTTCGGCCGGATTTCACCGGACCGCAAATCGTTCCCCAGAGGAAGCCGATGCGGTCCTCATTTTGTTTGCCGATTGCACCCGGAAAAGAAAAAGGAAGAGGACAATGGCACAGGAAAGAAGGCCGCAGCGGGAAGACCGCCAGAGCCGCGAAGAGCGCGATAGCGAATTCGTCGACAAGCTTGTCGCGATCAACCGCGTCGCCAAGGTCGTCAAGGGCGGCCGTCGTTTTGGTTTCGCAGCACTCGTCGTCGTCGGCGACCAGAAGGGCCGCGTAGGCTTCGGCCATGGCAAGGCACGCGAAGTGCCGGAAGCCATCCGCAAGGCAACCGAAGCAGCCAAGCGCGAACTGATCTTCGTACCGCTGCGTGACGGCCGTACGCTGCATCACGACGTTCATGGCCGTCATGGCGCCGGCAAGGTTCTGCTGCGCTCGGCCAAGGTCGGTACCGGTATCATCGCCGGCGGTCCGATGCGCGCCGTTTTCGAAACGCTCGGCGTTCACGACGTCGTCGCCAAGTCGACCGGTTCGTCGAACCCCTACAACATGGTTCGCGCTACCTTCGACGCTCTGAAGCACCAGGTTCACCCGAAGGACATCGCAGCTCAGCGCGGCATCAAGTATGCTACGCTCCAGGCTCGCCGTGCCGCTTCTGGCAACGCCTCTGAAGAATAAGAGGAGCTGACCAATGGCCAAGGCTACCAAGAAGGCTGAAGCGAAGACTGTTACGATCGAACAGATCGGCAGCCCGATTCGCCGTCCGGACGTCCAGCAGCGCACGCTGATCGGTCTCGGACTGAACAAGATGCACCGTCGCCGCACTCTGGAGGACACTCCGGCCGTTCGTGGCATGATCCGTGCAGTCCAGCATCTCGTTCGCGTCGTCGACGAGAAGTGAGTCCGGAGTAACGCTCATGAAACTCAATGAAATTAAAGATAACGAAGGCTCTACCCATAGCCGCAAGCGTCTTGGCCGTGGTATCGGCTCGGGCTCCGGCAAGACCGGTGGTCGCGGTGTAAAGGGTCAGAAGTCCCGTTCGGGCGTCGCCATCAACGGCTTCGAAGGCGGTCAGATGCCCATCTACCGTCGCCTGCCGAAGCGCGGCTTCAACAACATCTTCGCAGCCGACTATGTCGTCGTATCGCTGGCACGCATCCAGGCTGCCATCGACGCCGGCAAGCTCGACGCGAAGGCGACCATTGATGCGGCTGCTCTGAAGGCTGCCGGCGTCATCCGTCGCGCCAAGGACGGCGTTCGCGTTCTCGCCGACGGCGAGCTCAAGGCCAAGATCACCCTCGAAGTTGCAGGCGCTTCCAAGCCTGCCGTCGAGAAGATCGAAAAGGCTGGCGGCACGGCAACGCTTCTTTCTGCCGCAGCGGCAGAATAATAAACTGATGATATATCGCCCGGGGTGCTTCACACCGGGCGATTTTGCTCCCATATGTGAGCCTCACAAAAACCTGCTTGGACGCATCCGCGTCGAGACGGTAAGACTGAAAACGAGGGTGAGGCATAGGGTTGCGCCAGCGATCCGTCCGAAGCCCGGTTTTTAAAAGAAATTCATACTGATTCCGGTGCCGGCCGACTCGAGAGCGCCCGGAATTGGTAGCGCGGAGAAACGCATGGCTTCTGCAGCGGAACAACTGGCTTCAAACCTCAATTTTTCGACCTTCGCCAAAGCCGAGGATCTTAAGAAGCGCCTGTGGTTCACACTGGCAGCTCTCCTCGTCTACCGGCTGGGTACGCATATTCCGCTTCCGGGCCTCAATCCACAGGCATACGCCCAGGCTTTCCAGGGCCAGGCTGGCGGCATTCTCGGCCTCTTCAACATGTTCTCGGGCGGCGCCGTACAGCGCATGGCGATCTTCGCCCTCGGCATCATGCCCTACATCTCCGCTTCGATCATCGTGCAGCTCATGACCTCGGTCGTGCCGGCGCTCGAAAACCTGAAGAAGGAAGGTGAGCAGGGCCGCAAGATCATCAACCAGTACACCCGCTACGGCACGGTCATCCTCGGCGCGCTCCAGGCTTACGGTATTGCCGTCGGTCTCGAAAGCGGCAACGGCCTTGTCGTCGATCCGGGCTGGTTCTTCAAAATTTCGACCGTTCTGACGCTGCTCGGCGGTACCATGTTCCTGATGTGGCTCGGCGAGCAGATCACCTCGCGCGGCATCGGTAACGGCATTTCGCTGATTATCTTCGCAGGCATTGCCGCCGGTCTTCCGACCGCTCTTGCCGGTACTCTGGAACTCGGCCGTACTGGCGCGCTGTCGACGACGCTCATCCTGGCCGTCATCGTCGTTGCAATCGCCGTCATTGCCATCATCGTCTTCGTTGAACGTGCGCAGCGCCGTCTGCTCATCCAGTATCCGAAGCGCCAGGTCGGTAACCGGATGTTCCAGGGCGATACCTCGCACCTGCCGCTGAAGCTGAACACTTCGGGCGTCATCCCGGCGATCTTTGCATCGTCGCTGCTGCTTCTGCCGGCGACGCTTGCAGGCTTTGCCAGCACGACGGCGATGCCCGCCTGGGCGACCTCCATCGTTGCCGCGCTTGGCCACGGCCAACCGCTTTATATGGTGCTCTATGCGGCCCTCATCGCCTTCTTTGCCTTTTTCTACACGGCCATCGTCTTCAATCCGAAGGACACGGCCGATAACCTGAAGAAGCATGGCGGCTTCATCCCCGGCATTCGTCCGGGCGACCGCACCGCCGAATATATCGACTATGTGCTGACCCGTATCACGGTGATCGGCGCTATCTATCTCGTCTTCGTCTGCATCCTGCCTGAGATTCTGGTGTCGCAAACCGGCATTCCATTAGCCCTTGGTGGGACTTCGCTTTTGATCGTGGTTAGCGTAACTCTTGATACGGTGGCACAGATCCAGGGCCATCTGATCGCACAGCAGTACGAAGGCCTGATCAAGAAATCGAAGCTGCGTGGAGGAAAGAGGGGGCGATGAGACTTATACTTTTGGGGCCGCCGGGCGCGGGTAAGGGGACCCAGGCCCAGCGGATCGTGGAAAAGCATGGCATTCCGCAGCTTTCCACGGGTGACATGCTGCGCGCCGCCGTTCAGGCCGGTACGGAAGTCGGTAAGCGCGCCAAGGCTGTCATGGACGCCGGAAATCTGGTCTCTGACGAGATTGTCAATGCTATCGTCTCCGAACGAATCGATCAGCCCGATTGCGCCAACGGTTTCATCCTCGACGGTTTCCCGCGCACGCTCGTGCAAGCAGATGCCACGGAGGCGATGCTGAAGGCCAAGGGTCTCGATCTCTCGGTTGTCATCGAATTCCGTGTCGACGACAAGGAGCTGGTCCGCCGCGTAGCAGGCCGTTACTCCTGCGCCCAGTGCGGCACCGTCTATCACGACTCGGACAAGATCCCGGTCAAGGAAGGCGTCTGCGACAAGTGCGGTTCGACCCATTTCAAGCGTCGTCCAGACGATAATGCCGAGACTATGACCAAGCGTCTCGAGGTCTACTACAAGGAAACCTCGCCACTGATCGGCTACTATTATGCCAAGGGCAAACTGAAGTCCGTGGATGGCATGGCCGAAATCGATCAGGTTACCACCGAGATCGAACGCATCCTTTCCGAGCTTTAAAGCTTTGAAAATAAACTTCGCGGGAGCGGTTGCTTTTTTGCACTGATTCCGCTAAACCGCGCCAACTCGCGACATTCCCTGCGATCGGCGCGGATTTCCGAAGGAAGTCCGGGTTCGATCGTTTTGTGATGTTACGAACCCGAATTTAATCGAGCGGCCTCTGGCTGCATAACGAAGCCCTATTGCCGGATGGCAACTGGAATGCAAGGAGAATAGGCGTGGCACGTATCGCTGGCGTCAACATCCCGACTGCAAAGCGCGTCGTCATCGCGCTGACCTACATTCACGGGATTGGATCGAAATTCGCGCAGGAAATCGTCGAGAAGGTCGGTATTCCGGCTGATCGCCGCGTTCATCAGCTGACGGATGCTGAAGTCCTTCAGATCCGCGAAACCATCGACCGTGACTATCAGGTCGAAGGTGATCTTCGTCGCGAAACCGCGATGAACATCAAGCGTCTGATGGACCTCGGCTGCTACCGCGGCCTGCGTCATCGCCGTGGCCTTCCGGTTCGCGGTCAGCGCACGCACACCAATGCCCGCACCCGCAAGGGCCCGGCAAAGGCGATCGCTGGTAAGAAGAAGTAATTTCCGGGAAACCGGAGTGGGGAGGCTGGCGGTCTGCGCCGGCCTCTTTTGAGTTTGGAGCGGGGTCGTATAGGCGCCGTTCCGGTGTAGCCGCTGGGATTACGGCGGTGAAGAGATCAACGAAAGGAATACCATGGCTAAGGAAGCCGTCCGCGTTCGCCGTCGCGAGCGCAAGAATATCTCGTCGGGTGTCGCTCACGTCAACTCGACCTTCAACAACACGATGATCACCATCACCGACGCACAGGGTAATGCGATTGCTTGGTCGTCTGCTGGCGCCAAGGGCTTCAAGGGCTCGCGCAAGTCGACCCCGTTCGCTGCCCAGATCGCTGCCGAAGACTGCGCCAAGAAGGCTCAGGAACATGGCATGAAGTCGCTGGAAGTCGAAGTCTGCGGCCCGGGTTCCGGCCGTGAATCGGCTCTGCGCGCGCTCCAGGCTGCCGGTTTCATGATCACGTCCATCCGCGACGTGACCCCGATCCCGCACAATGGCTGCCGTCCGCGCAAGAAGCGCCGCGTCTGATCATCGCTATCGTCACTGGTGAGCGCCTCGGCGCTCCCGGTGGTTTTCAAGCTCGGTTGCCACGATTGGATGGTGGCAACGAACGGAAGGCAAAATTATGATTCAGAAGAACTGGCAGGAATTGATCAAGCCGAACAAGGTGGAGTTCTCTTCGAGCTCGCGCACCAAGGCGACTCTCGTTGCAGAGCCGCTTGAGCGCGGTTTCGGCCTCACCCTCGGCAACGCGCTGCGTCGCGTTCTGCTCTCCTCTCTGCGCGGTGCCGCTGTTACGGCCGTGCAGATCGACGGCGTGCTGCATGAATTCTCTTCGATCCCGGGCGTTCGCGAGGACGTTACGGACATCGTGCTCAACATCAAGGAAATCGCCATCAAGATGGATGGCGATGATGCCAAACGCATGGTCGTGCGCAAGCAGGGTCCGGGTGTTGTAACGGCTGGCGACATCCAGACGGTCGGCGATATCGAAATCCTCAACCCCGAGCATGTCATCTGCACGCTCGACGAGGGTGCCGAGATCCGCATGGAGTTCACCGTCAACAACGGCAAGGGCTACGTTCCGGCTGAGCGCAATCGTGCGGAAGATGCTCCGATCGGCCTCATCCCGGTGGACAGCCTCTATTCGCCGGTCAAGAAAGTGTCCTACAAGGTTGAAAACACCCGCGAAGGACAGGTTCTCGACTACGACAAGCTGACCATGTCCATCGAAACCGATGGCTCTATCTCCGGTGAAGATGCCGTCGCTTTCGCGGCTCGCATCCTGCAGGACCAGCTTGGCGTCTTCGTCAACTTCGACGAACCGCAGAAGGAAACCGAAGAAGAGGCAGTCACCGAACTGGCCTTCAACCCGGCGCTCCTCAAGAAGGTGGACGAGCTCGAACTGTCCGTTCGTTCGGCAAACTGCCTGAAGAACGACAATATCGTCTACATCGGCGACCTCATTCAGAAGACCGAAGCAGAAATGCTCCGCACCCCGAACTTTGGTCGCAAGTCGCTCAACGAAATCAAGGAAGTTCTCGCTTCCATGGGCCTGCACCTCGGCATGGAAGTGCCTGCATGGCCGCCCGAGAACATCGAAGATCTCGCCAAGCGTTACGAAGACCAGTATTAAGAAACAAAAAGGCAGGCTTTTTACGGCTGCCTTTCCCCGTCAAACAGCAGGCCTATCGCCTGCATGTGCCAGGAAACGGCAGGCCCGGTTAGCGTAAGGGCACCTGCATTAAAGGAGAATAGCAATGCGCCATGGTAAAGCCGGCCGCAAGCTGAATAGAACTGCAAGCCACCGCAAGGCGATGTTCGCCAACATGGCGGCTTCGCTCATCACCCACGAGCAGATCGTCACGACCCTGCCGAAGGCCAAGGAAATCCGTCCGATCGTCGAGAAGCTCGTCACCCTCGGCAAGCGCGGCGACCTGCACGCTCGTCGTCAGGCGATTTCGCAGATCAAGGATGCTGTCGTCGTCAACAAGCTGTTCGACACGATCGCCTCGCGTTACGCAACCCGCAACGGCGGCTACCTGCGTATCATGAAGGCCGGCTTCCGCCAGGGCGACAATGCTGCTCTCGCTGTCATCGAATTCGTTGACCGCGACACCTATGCAAAGGGCGCAGCCGACAAGGCTCGCGTCGCTGCTGAAGAGCAGTCTGTCGCTGCCTAAGGTTTTCCGGTTACGGAAACAGGAAAGCCGGGCCTTGCCCGGCTTTTTTCGTTTGAGCCCGCTTCTGTTCAAGCTTTGTCAAGCGGCTGATTGATCATGGCTTCGATATTGTAGCCATCGGGATCGAGAATAAAGCAGGCATAATAATCGGGCGCGTAGTCCGGGCGTGGGCCAGGTGCGCCATTATCCCGCGCGCCGGCTGCTAGAGCGCTTTGATAGAACGCATCGACGTCAGCCCTGTTCTTGGCTCGAAAAGCGACGTGGATGCATGTCAGAGGCGAGGCGCTATCGGCCTGCTGGATTTCGAACAGGCAACCATTGCCGATATCGAAGGCCCAGAACACGTTCTCCTTCCCGAAGGACAATGTGTATCCCAAGGGTGCGAAGGCTCTTTCGTAAAAGAGCCTGCTCTTTGTGAGGTCGCTTACAGCGACGGTGATATGGTCAATCAAGCTTGGCGCTCCTTATGAGCTCATAGGGGTGGCGAAATAAAAGCCGGTCCGGCGTTCGCTCCACACATGTCCTGGTTTTCTGCCCGTTTTCGGAAATTCATTCAGGCACGTGGATCTTGTGTTTGATATGCTTGAGGTTCGCAACGATCGTAAAGGTCATGATCACCAGCAGGCACCACGAACTCCACTTGCCGATATGCACGGTCGACCACGCGCCGATCTGGTTTGGATAGCGCCACACGCCGAAGAAGGTGCTGATATTCTCCGCAAGCCAGATGAAGAAGCCGATCAGGGCGAAGGCGAGAAGCAGGGGCATCTTGCGGTCTTGATCATAGGGCCTGAAGATGACTGTGGTGCGCGCATAAAGGCCGAGCGTGCAGGCGGCGATATACCAGCGATAATCGCCGATATAGTGGTGGGTGAAGAAGTTGGCGTAGATCGCCAATGCCGTGAGCCCGGCCATCCAGTAGGATGGATGGTGTCTTACACGCAGATCAAACAGGCGCCAGGCCTGGATGACATAGCTGCCGACGGCCGCGTACATGAAGCCGGAAAACAGCGGGACGCCGAAGAGCTTCGTATAGGCGAAATCCGGATAGCTCCAGGATTGGATGCTGCCGGACGTCTTGAAGACCTCCAATGCAAAACCGACCACATGGAAGACGGAAATCGCCTTCAACTCATCGATGGTCTCGAGTTTTGCCCAGACCATCCAGGCCTGGATCGCAAGAGCGATAATCAGCAGCAGATCGTAGCGCGGGATACCGACGAGGCCTGCACGCGGCACCAGAAAAACCGACAGAAAAAACAGACCCGCGAAGAGGCATGCCGCGCTTCCTTGACTCCGAAATAGAAGAATTCGACGACGAAGCGTTCGATGCCATTGCGCGGAAGATCGGCCGGTCGGTCGATCAGATGCCTGTCCAGTAGAGGGAGCAATCCTTGAAGTGCGGCAACTTTCGGCATGTTCTTGCGAGTGATCCCGAGACTCGTTTCGAAGCAGTAGGAAGCTATCAGGCTCGGCTAGGCCAGGACAGCGCCAGCTTGATAATTTGCTGCATCGCAATTAGGCGTTCAAATCAGTTGAGATCATGGTGGTCGATTGCAATTGAGCGGAACGATTCAAGGCAGGCAGTTGCAGCGCCTCGCAGCCCTATTCCTGATCATCATTTCGGGCCTGCTGCTCAGGCGCTTCGGCTACTCCGTCGATCTGCCCTTCGTCGTCGTCAAATATGGTGGTTCGCTGCTTTGGGGATCGATGGTGTATTTCCTGCTGGCATTTGCTATTGGAGGCCTTAGTACAAGAATTCGGCCTACAGGAATTGCCACCATCGCACTCGTTGTCGCCATATGCGTCGAGCTCTTCCGACTCTACCACACCCCCTGGCTCGATGCCTTCAGATTGACGACCGCAGGCGCCTTGCTGCTAGGGCGGGTATTCTCGCTCTGGAATATTGTCGCATACGCTTTCGGAATAGCGGTCGCTTATGCGCTTGATCCGGCGCGTAGGCATTCATCGCCTTCGAGGCCCTAACGCGGCGTTACGAAGCCGATGAAGCCACGGCGCGGCCGCCACGTGCTCGTCCTTGCCCCTTCTTCCGGCTCCGCCCGATCGGCTTGTAGGAGCGATAGAGGATCAGCGCGATGATCAGGCCGACATAAATATACTGTTCGAGGTCGAGGATCTTCGTGGACAGTGCAAAGTGCAGCGCGGCACAGGCACCGATGATGTAGATGAGGCGATGCAGCCAGATCCAGTTCTTGCCGAGCCGGCGGATCGAGAAATTATTGGATGTGACGGCGAGCGGCACCAGCATCGCCAGTGCGCCCATGCCGAACATGATGAAGGGGCGCTTCACCACATCGTTGATGACGGCCGCGATATCCAGCGCCTGATCGAGCACCATGTAGACGGTGAAATGCATCAGTGCGTAGTAGAAGGTCAGAAGGCCGAGAGCGCGGCGATAACGCAGATAGTTCCAGCCGAGGAGATCTCGGGCAGGGGTGACGGCAAGCGTCAGGATCAGGAAACGGATCGTCCAGATGCCGAGAAAGAGCTCGAATGTCTTCACCGGGTCGGCACCGAGTTGATCCGTCGCGCCGAGATAGAAATACCAGGCGGCGGGCACGAGCCCGACGACATAGAGCAGCCAGACGGACGCCGGCTGCCAGCGCTTCGGAATGGCGAGCGAAAACGCCGTCATCAGAAATTGACCCTCAGATCCATGCCGTCATAAAGGCTGGCAACTTGGTCGGCATAGCCGTTGAAGGGCAGGGTGGGGTGGCGGTTGGCGCCGAAGAAACCGCTTTCGCCGATGCGCCGCTCGGTCGCCTGGCTCCAGCGCGGATGGTCGACTGCAGGGTTGACATTGGCATAGAAGCCGTACTCCTGCGGGTTTGTCACCTGCCAGGTATTCTTCGGCTGCTGATCGGTGAGCGTGATGCGCACGATCGACTTGATGCCCTTGAAACCATACTTCCATGGCACGACGAGGCGCACCGGCGCGCCATTCTGGTTCGGCAGCGTTTCGCCATAGAGCCCGACGGCGAGCAGCGTCAGCGGATGGCGTGCCTCGTCCATGCGCAGGCCCTCGACATAGGGCCAGTTCAGCGACTGGAAGAGGCCGGCTTGGCCAGGCATCTCTTCGGGGCGCACAACGGTCTCGAAGGCGACATATTTGGCGCTGCCCTGCGGCTCCACCTTGTCGAGAAGTGAAGCAAGCGGAAAGCCGTTCCACGGAATGACCATCGACCAGGCTTCCACACAGCGCATGCGATAGACGCGCTCCTCGATCGGGAACTCCTTCATCAGCACCTCGATATCGAAAGTGCCGGGCTTGTTGACCATGCCGTCGACCTTGATCGTCCAGGGCAGCGGCTTGAACTTGCCGGAAAGTGCTGCGGGATCACCCTTGTCGAGCCCGAATTCGTAGAAATTATTGTAGGCGGTCACGTCTTTGGTCGGCGTCAGCTTCTCATCGACCGTGTACTTGCTCTTGACGGTCGTCAGTGCTGCCGCACTCGCCTTGCCAGCGCCGTAGAGCGCGATCGCACCAAACGTCGCAGCGCCGAGAAATTCCCGGCGCTTCAGGTAAATCTCGCGCGGCGTGATTTCCGAGGAGCGGATTTTGGGCGGACGATAGGCTGGCATATCGAATTCCTCCTGGGCGGGGCGGCCCGTGTGAATCTTTAGACGCAGATAGCGCGCTTTGGGTCAGTGTGTATGCCTTGAATCTTAGAGACGAAAAGCCAATTTTTTGTGTTCGCCCGTGATGGAGTAGACCGTAACAAAAGTGCCCTAGTATCCGTATATGCCTGATGGTGCCGCCCGTACCGCTTTGGGCATTCCCGGTAGTGACAGCTTGGGCCGATTGGATTAGGACAATTCCAAAAAGCAGCGACTGCCCGGCCTTCGCAAATCCTTTGCCGCCCCGCATCGCCAGACAATTCCTGGATATTGAGGAAGACACCGATGCCAGCTTATCGTTCCAGAACCACGACCCACGGCCGCAACATGGCGGGCGCGCGCGGCCTTTGGCGCGCCACGGGCATGAAGGATTCGGATTTCGGCAAGCCGATCATCGCTGTGGTGAACTCCTTCACGCAATTCGTCCCCGGCCACGTTCACCTCAAGGATCTCGGCCAGCTCGTCGCCCGCGAAATCGAAGCGGCCGGTGGCGTTGCCAAGGAGTTCAACACGATCGCCGTTGATGATGGTATCGCCATGGGTCATGACGGCATGCTCTATTCGCTGCCCTCGCGCGAGCTGATCGCCGACAGCGTCGAATACATGGTCAACGCCCACTGCGCCGACGCCATGGTCTGCATCTCCAATTGCGACAAGATCACCCCCGGCATGCTGATGGCCTCGCTGCGCCTCAACATACCCACGGTCTTCGTATCCGGCGGCCCGATGGAGGCCGGCAAGGTCGTCCTGCATGGCAAGACCCATGCGCTCGACCTCGTCGATGCCATGGTCGCTGCTGCCGACGACAAGATCTCCGATGAAGACGTCAAGATCATCGAGCGTTCGGCCTGTCCGACCTGCGGTTCATGCTCCGGTATGTTTACCGCAAACTCCATGAACTGCCTGACGGAAGCACTGGGCCTGTCGCTGCCCGGCAACGGCTCGACGCTTGCAACGCACGCCGACCGCAAGCGGCTCTTCGTTGAGGCCGGCCACCTGATCGTCGATCTCGCTCGCCGTTATTACGAGCAGGAGGATGAGAAGACCCTGCCGCGCGTGATTGCCTCGAAGCAGGCTTTCGAGAATGCCATGGCACTTGATATCGCCATGGGTGGTTCTACCAACACCGTTCTGCACATTCTGGCGGCTGCGCACGAGGGCGAGGTGGATTTCACCATGGCCGACATCGACGCGCTGTCGCGCCGCGTTCCCTGCCTTTCCAAGGTCGCGCCGGCCAAGTCCGACGTTCACATGGAAGACGTCCATCGCGCCGGCGGCATCATGTCGATCCTGGGCGAACTCGATAAGGGTGGCCTCCTCAATCGCGACTGCCCGACGGTTCATGCAGAAACGCTGGGCGATGCAATCGATCGCTGGGACATTACCCGCACCAACAGCGAAACCGTCCGCAAATTCTATCGCGCGGCTCCCGGCGGCATCCCGACACAGGTTGCCTTCAGCCAGGAAGCCCGCTGGGACGAACTGGACACCGACCGCGTCGGCGGCGTCATCCGCTCGGTCGAGCATCCCTTCTCCAAGGATGGTGGTCTTGCAGTTCTCAAGGGCAATCTGGCGGTCGACGGCTGCATCGTGAAGACGGCCGGCGTCGATGAATCGATCCTGAAGTTCTCCGGCCCGGCCAAGGTCTTCGAAAGCCAGGATGCGGCGGTCAAGGGCATTCTCGGCAACGAGGTCGTTGCCGGTGATGTCGTCGTCATCCGCTACGAAGGTCCGAAGGGCGGCCCCGGCATGCAGGAAATGCTCTATCCGACGAGCTACCTGAAGTCGAAGGGTCTCGGCAAAGCCTGCGCGCTGATCACCGACGGCCGCTTCTCCGGCGGCACCTCCGGTCTCTCTATCGGCCACGCTTCACCGGAAGCTGCTAACGGTGGCGTCATCGGTCTCGTGCGCCAGGGCGACATGATCGACATCGATATCCCGAACCGCACCATCAGCCTGCGTGTCAGCGATGCGGAGCTTGCCACCCGCCGTGCCGAGCAGGATCAGAAGGGCTGGCATCCGGCCGAGCCGCGCAAGCGCAACGTCTCGACCGCGCTTAAGGCCTATGCGGCCTTCGCAACCAGTGCCGACCGTGGCGCCGTTCGCGACCTGAACGCTCGTTAAACTGTTTTATTGAAAAATGCTTGGAGCCCCTGACTACAGATCAGGGGCTCTTTCATTTTCAGAGATGCCGCGTTTCGGCCGGCACGGTCCACCAGCTATTGTTCCTGCCATCGAAATATTGCACCGGTGCTTCCGCAAGTTCGGCGGGATCGAGATCGTCGAGGCAGGCGAGATTGATCGAGACATAGGCGCCGCCGACCGCCTCGACATAACCGTCACCATAGGCCGGCACCCCGCAATTGGCGCAGAAGCGGTGATGGCCGGAGAAGGTGCCGAACTGGTAATCGCTGATGCCGGTCTCTTCGCACAGAAGGCGGAAATCCTCGGGCTTGATATTGGCGCCCCAGTAGCGGCGCTTCCAGCAGATCGAGCAATTGCACTTTCCGGTTCCGGCCTGAAGGTCGATATCGGCCTCATAGCGGATTCGGCCGCAATGGCAGCTTCCGTGATAGGTCTTCTTCATATGCTCCTCCTTGCGAGTTGCTGCATCATATGACAACATATTGTCATCATTAACACATGACAATATGTTGTCAAGATGACGAGAAAACGTACGCCTGATGGCGATGCCTTTGCCGCCCTCTCCATCGCCGTGATCCGCCTTTCCGCCCATTTGCAGGCTGAAGGCGACGCGCTTGCCAAACCTGCCGGGCAGACCAGCGCGCGCTGGCAGGTGCTTGCTGCTGCCGACCACGCGCCGATGTCGGTTGCCGATACGGCGCGTGCGCTCGGCCTTGCCCGCCAGGGCGTGCAGCGGATCGCCGATCTTCTTGAAGGAGAGGGGCTGATTACCTACCGGGCCAACCCGGTCCACCAGCGTGCCAAGCTGATGGAACTGACCGAGGCGGGGAGGAAGGCGCTTGCCGACATCTCCGGCCGCCAGGCTGTCTGGGCAGACGAACATGGCGCTACTTATGGCGAGGAACGTCTGCGCCAGGCCGCAAGCCTCATCAACGAGATGATTGCCGATTTCCAGGGCGGCCGGGGAGATCAAGACTGAACCCTTAGAGGGGCCGATTGATGTTCTTGTAGGTTTCGCCGAGCTGCTTCAACCGTTCCTGATAGGCAGCACCAATGCAGGCAGCATCCGCGCCACAGGCCTGCCGCTTCTTCAGCCACGCTGTCTGCTCGTCCTGCAGCGTACCGCGTGCGCCCATGGCCAGCAGTCCCGACAGCAGCTCGAAGGTCGTCACCATCTTCACATCAGCGTCGTTGAGCGACCGGTTCTCACAGATCACCTTCTCATCCGGCTGCAGCTCCTTTGCATCGCAGTTGAAGCTCGCTGCCTGCGCGCCTTGTGGTGCAAACGTGAGAAGCGTGGCCCAGGCTGCGGCTAATAGGATGGTGGTCTTCATGGTCTCTCCTGCTGCAAGGACACGCTGTTTCGGTCTCACGGCAAAGATGATGCAGGTCCGTTTTATGGCAAGGATCAAACCCGTCCGCCAGCTTTCAAGACGGTGTCCCTGCACGGTGACTATGTCCTGCTTTTGAGCTTAGATATCAGTAACCTGCTTGATTTTCCTGATTCAAATTCCCAAATCCGTGATGCCTCGATCTTCCATGCTTCCGCCCTCTTTCCTTTCTAGCGTCGGGCGCTACAACATTTTTCTTGAGAGCATTTCAAAAGGATTCCCATGCAAGGCCTGTTTAAACACGCCTCCGTTTCTCTTCTGGCATTCACGCTCCTGCTGCCGGCGGTCGCCGAAGCGCAGACCAAGACCGTGCCGGAAAGCCAGATGCAGATGCAGCTTTCCTTCGCGCCGCTGGTCAAGCAGACCTCGGGTGCTGTCGTGAATGTCTATGCCGAAAAGACCGTCCAGCGTCAGTCGCCCTTTGCCGGCGACCCCTTCTTCGAACAGTTCTTCGGCCAGCAAATGCCGAACCGTTCCGAAAAGCAGTCTTCGCTTGGCTCCGGTGTCATCGTCGAGGCGAACGGCACCGTGGTGACCAACAATCACGTCGTCGAGGGCGCCGATGATATCAAGGTGGCACTGTCAGACGGTCGCGAATTCCCCTGCAAGGTGGTCCTGCGTGACGACCGCGTCGATCTCGCGGTGTTGAAGATCGACAGCAAGACGGATTTCCCGGCGCTGCCGATCGGCAATTCCGATGCGGTGGAAGTGGGCGATCTCGTGCTGGCGATCGGCAATCCCTTTGGCGTCGGCCAGACCGTCACCAGCGGCATCGTTTCGGCGCTTGCCCGCAATCAGGTGGTCAAGAACGAGTTCGGCTTCTTCATCCAGACGGATGCCTCGATCAATCCCGGCAATTCCGGCGGCGCGCTGATGAACATGAAGGGCGAGCTGATCGGCATCAACACGGCGATCTTCTCGCGCGGCGGCGGCTCGAACGGTATCGGCTTTGCCATTCCCGCCAATCTCGTCAAGGTCTTCCTCGCCTCGGCCGATTCCGGCGTCAAATCCTTCGAGCGGCCCTATATCGGTGCGAGCTTCGATCCGGTGACCTCTGAGGTCGCCGATGCACTCGGCCTCGACAAGGCGCGCGGTGCGCTGATCGCCAAGGTCACGGCGGATAGCCCGGCAGCCAAGGCCGGCCTCAAGGCGGGTGAGGTCATCACCGCCGTCGATGGCGTCTCCGTGGAACATCCGGATGCGCTTCTCTATCGATTGACGACTGCCGGCCTCGGCAAGTCCGTGAACCTGACGGTCATGGAGAACGGGCGCGAGCAGCAGATAACGCTTGCCCTTGCCCGCGCGCCGGAAACCCAGCCCCGCGATCAGCGTACGATCGGCGGACGCACGCCCTTTACCGGTGCGGTCGTGGAAAACCTTTCGCCGCGTGTCGCAGATGAACTGAGGATGCCGCTCGATTCGACGGGTGTGGTTATCTCCGATGTCGAGGGCGGGTCTCCTGCTTCCCGGCTCGGCTTCGAGCCGAAGGATATCATCGTTTCCATCAATGGGACCGAAGTGAAAACCAGCCGCGACCTGCAGGAGATCGCCGATTCCGATCCCAGCCTCTGGCGGGTCGAGATCGAACGCGATGGTCAGCGTATCAGGCAGTTCTTCCGATGAGTGACGATCTCTTCGCGCCGCGTGTTCCGGAAGAGGTCGCCAGCCGGCGGCCGCTTGCCGATCGCCTGCGGCCGAAGACACTTGGCGAAGTCACCGGTCAGGAACATCTGACCGGTGAGGATGGCGTTCTGCGTCGGATGATCGAGAGCGGCTCTCTTGGCTCCATGATCTTCTGGGGGCCGCCCGGAACCGGTAAGACGACGGTCGCGCGGCTGCTGTCGGGCGAGGCGGGTCTGGCATTCGAACAGATCTCGGCGATCTTCTCCGGCGTTGCCGATCTCAAGAAGGTGTTCGAGGCCGCCCGCATGCGCCGCATGGATGGCCGCCAGACGCTGCTCTTCGTGGACGAGATCCATCGCTTCAACCGCGCCCAGCAGGACAGTTTCCTGCCGGTCATGGAGGATGGCACAGTCATCCTCGTCGGTGCGACGACGGAAAACCCGTCCTTCGAGCTCAACGCCGCTCTTCTGTCGCGCGCCCGGGTGCTGACCTTCAAGTCGCATGACGAAGAGAGCCTCGAGGAATTGCTGAAACGTGCCGAGACGGTCGAGGGCAGGCTACTGCCGCTGACCGAGGACGCACGCGCCAGCCTGATCCGCATGGCTGATGGCGACGGCCGCGCGGTGCTGACGCTGGCTGAGGAAGTCTGGCGCGCCGCTCGCGAGGGCGAGACCTTCGATACCGAAGGCCTGACGCGCATCGTCCAACGCCGGGCGCCTGTCTACGACAAGGCGCAGGACGGCCATTACAATCTGATCTCGGCGCTTCACAAGTCGGTTCGCGGCTCCGATCCCGATGCCGCCCTCTACTACCTTGCACGTATGTTCGATGCCGGCGAGGATCCGCTCTATCTCGGCCGGCGGCTGGTGCGCATGGCGGTGGAAGATATCGGCCTTGCCGATCCGCAGGCGCTGGTAATCTGCAACGCTGCCAAAGATGCCTATGACTATCTCGGTTCGCCGGAAGGCGAGCTGGCGTTCGCGCAAGCTTGCGTCTATCTCGCGACCGCCCCGAAATCCAATGCCGTCTATACCGCCTTCAAGGCGGCGACGATGGCCGCCAAGCAGAATGGCTCGCTCCTGCCGCCGAAGCATATCCTCAACGCGCCGACGAAGCTGATGAAGGGCGAGGGATATGGCGATGGTTACCGCTACGACCACGATGAGCCGGATGCATTCTCAGGCCAGGATTATTTTCCCGAAAAGATGGGCCGCCAGACTTTTTACGATCCGCCGGAACGCGGTTTTGAACGCGAGATCCGCAAACGGCTGGACTGGTGGGCAAAACTTCGCAAGGAGCGCAATCCGCGCTGAGATCAGGCAGCGCTAATGTCAGGCGCGCTTCTGTGCGGCCGGAGCGGTGATCAGCTTGACGGAAGAATCCGCCAGCCCGTGATGGCCTTCCATGTCGACGACGATATGCCAGTGGCCGCTCTCGGGGATGGCGAGCCTGACCGGCGACTTGCGCGCGATACCGCCGATATATTTGAAATCGAGCACTTCGGTGAACCGCTGGAAGTTCGGAGCCGTCATCAGCCGCACATTGTTCACGGCGCTCAGAGACACCTCGACGATCGTTCCGGCGCGCTGTTCCTTGATATCGTAATGGGTGAAGCGGAAGTTCGGTTTCGGCATTGGTCTCGCGGCACATATAGTCTCTGCAAGCGGGACTCTATCAGGATGGCAGTTAAGGAAAAGTTGGAAATCCTGGGCCTGATGCCGCTCCTGCTGTTTCAAAATGGCAGGAACGGCACAGTATTTAGTGGATATTGCCGGTGTTACGCGCAAGAGGTGCAAAATCGAGCACTATGCCCGTTGCGGCGCGGCAGATCTCATCGGGATTGTGGTTGCACTCTTCCGCGGCGAAATGAAGGGCCGCGGCTTCATTGATGAAGAGACCGCCGACGAGCCCCTCCCGATCCTGGACGATCCAGCGGCCGCCCTTGTCGCGACCGACGGTGAAGCGAGCCGGGCGAGGAGTGAGGGGAGCCGAAATCTGCCGGCGTTGCTGTGCATTTGCCATTGTCGTGATCCTCGATCCGGCGCTCACTGGGAAATAAGATGGAAGCTCATCTGCACGAGCCCGGCGAAAGCCATAACGGCGCCGAGCCGCGGTGCGACGGCAACCAGGCCGGCAAACAGTGGATGGGAGGGATCGGCCGCATGGGCGCTTACGCCACGTTGCAGCGGGTCGGTCTCGGCATTGATATCAGTCAGGCGTGACATCGTTTGTCCTTTCGACGTCTAACTCAACCGCCGTTTGAGTGTCGCGGCGGTGTCACGCTCATCAAGATAGATGCTGGCGGATAGGGTTTCCATTTGGCGCCGGAAGCGAAAATATTAAAATCTCATAGGGATAGCGCCATGCGCTGAGCGCTGCCGCCGACAAAAGGAGAAAGCGCAGCTACGATCGCGAAGCGGCTTTCGGCCTCTGCCGGTACGAGTGGCAAGCGAAGATCGGGCTTCGTGCCGCGCAGAACCTCCAGCGCATATTTCAGCCGGGCTGGATCACTCTCCGAACCCAGTGCAGTCATGAGCGGATTCAGCCTGTCGCTGAGCGCCAGCGCTGCGGAAATATAGCTCCCATGGGCCGCCTGCTGCAGCGATGTGACGAGACGCGGGAGGATATTGGCAGCCGCCGACACGATGCCGTCGCCACCCGCCAGATGAAAAGAAAGCGCCGTTCCGTCATGGCCGGACAGGAAACGGAAGCGGTGCCGCAGCGCCGCCGGCACGTTGGCGAAGCGGGCGATATCCCCGGTCGCATCGATGATGGCGACAATCGCTTCGAGTTCGGCAAGTCGCTCCAGCGTTTCCACCGTCAGGTCACTCGCCGTGCGTGCGGGCGCGTTCTCGATCAGAACAGGCAGATTGCTTGCCGCAGCGATTTGCTGGAAATGATGGAGAATGCCCTTCTGCCCTGGCTTGGAATAATAGGGTACGGTGATCAGCACAGCGCGGGCACCGCATTCTTCCGCATCCCGGATAAACGCGATCGTACTCTCGGTGCAATTGGTTCCGGCCGCGGCGATCACCGGAATACGGTCCGCCGCGGCCCGGATGCAGATGTCGAGCACCATGCGGCGTTCCTGCGGTGAGAGGCTCAGCCCTTCACCCGCCGCCGTGCAGAGAGCGAGTCCATCGACACCGCTCAGCACCTGCCATTCAACAAGAGCTTCCAATGCTGCGCCGTCGACTTCGCCGTTGCGGAACGGCGTGACGAGCGCAGTGATCGCGCCACCCGGGCGCAGTCTTCCTATGCTGTTCATGATGGGGCCTCAGAGCGAGCCGAGGATTACATAGAATTCGACGCAGGCGAGCACGATGCCGAAGATCATCAGCGCCTGGGCCGTACGCTTCTCACGCATCTGCCGCTTGCCGCGCGTAATGCGGTAGGGGCGAAGCGGCAAGTATCGGGGGGACATGACATCTCGCATGGCGGTAACCTTTGCTGTTGTGGCAAAGGCTACTGCCGTCTCCGATAGGAAATCCATTCGGAGTAGAGATCGAAGATATAGGAATCGCATAAAGAGGGGCTGTCACCCGCCGTGCTGGTTTTCCCTGTCGAGCTCCGTCACTAGCGCCAGCACGACTTCCGACACGGGCGTCGGCACATTGGCAGTGCGCCCAAGCGCGACGACCATGCCGACAAGCGGCACGATTTCCAGCGCCTTGCCGGCCAGCAGATCCTGCAGCATCGACGTGCGTACCGCCCCGATATGGCGCGACTGCTCCAGCCGCTCCTCGATGGTGATGCTGAACTTCGCACCCAATGCACTGCCGACGGCGCGTACTTCCTTCATGATCTTGCCGACCGTGTCGAAGAGTGCGGGATTTGCCATGATGTCGGTCATCAAGGCGCGCGTCAGGGCGCTGAGAGGATTGAAAGCCGCGTTGCCCGTCAACTTGCTCCAGATCTCGTCGCGAATGCGCGGCGTGGTCGAGACATTGAGGCCCGCCCTGGCAAAGAGGCCGGCAACGGTTTCGAGATCGGTCGACATCTCGCCCGACGGTTCGCCAAGCACGAAACGACCAACATTGGAAAGGCGGATCTCACCGGGATTGACGACTTCCGCGCCCTGCAGCGCCACGCAGCCGATCACCCGTTCCGGACCGATCAGGCTCCACAGCTTGCCGCCGGGATCGAGTTCACCGAGCTGCAGCTCGGCATGGCCGCTTTGCGTGTCGCGATGGAAATACCACCAGGGAATACCGTTGAGCACCATGACCACGCGTGTGCCGTCCTTCAGCAGCGCTGCCATGCCCTCGGCTGCCGGGCCGAGCTGATGGCCCTTGAGGCCGGTGATGATGAGGTCTTGCGGCGGTAGTGCCGCCGGATTGTCCGTTGCGGTGATCCGCACATTGATCGGCCTGTCGGCATCGGCCTCATGAAGTGAAAGACCGCCTTCACGGATCGCCGCGAGATGCGCACCCCGCGCGACGACCGAGACGGTCACGTCATCGCCGAGCCGGCTTGCCAGCTTGACGGCAATTGCGCCTCCGAGTGCGCCAGCTCCGTAGATGCAAATGGATTTGATAGTCATACCTTGCCTTTCCGCATTCGTGATGACGCCCGTAGATTTAGGTCATCGCGGCGCCAGCGCGAGTGAAAATCTTGCCGATGTGACGATCTTCACGCCGAAATGAACGAAGCGCGCCGGAGGGCGCGCTTGTTGCTGTGGGGAAAGTCAGGCCTTCTCAGCCGGTCTGCCCGAAGTCCGTGGAGACGGCGAGTTTGCGCCACTGGGCCAGTTCCTTTTCCACGCTGGCATGTTCTTCCTCGATCTTGGCAACCGTATCGCTGCCGAAAGGCATGCGCAGCGGCGGGTTGGCCGAGCTCACCATTTCGATGATGCCGGCGGTCAGCTTGGCTGGGTTGCCCGGCTGGGAATGGTTGGCGCCGGCTGCGAAGTCGCGCATGTTGCCGGCCGGCGTGCCGACATAATCAGGAATGGAGGCTGGGCTGATTGCCAGCGAGTTGTCGTGCAGGAAGTCCGTGCGGAAGAAGCCGGGCTCGATGATCGTGACCTTGATGCCGAAGGGTTCGACTTCGGTTGCCAACGATTCCGACAGGCCTTCGACGGCAAACTTCGTGGAGCCATAGACGCCCCAGCCGGGGAAGCCGTAGTAGCCGCCGATCGAGGAGAAGTTCAGGATATGGCCGGAGCGCTGGCGGCGCATATAGGGCAGCACGGCGCGGGTGACCTTCAGCAGGCCGAAGACGTTGGTGGCGTAGATCTTTTCGATCTCTTCGGCCGTTGCTTCCTCGACCGCGCCGAGCAAGCCGTAACCGGCATTGTTGGCGAGGATATCGATGCGGCCGAAGCGGGCAACGGCGGCAGCGGCAGCTTGCCTGGCCTGTTCTTCATTGGTGACGTCGAGGGCAACGGCAAGCAGGTTCGGATGATCGCCGAACTGTTCGGTGATGTTCCCAGGGTTGCGGGCGGTGGCAACGACAGCGTCACCGCTGGCAAGAGCATCCTTGGTCATCAGCGCGCCGAAACCACGCGATGCACCCGTGATAAACCAGACTTTCATGGCAATTCCCTTTCCTTGAGAGTGTTTGTTTCAGCAGTTCGTTGCTGACGGAGAGGAATTTGACGCAAATCGCGCTCATGTATAAGATTTGTTATTTGAGAGACTATGATGAGTGAAATTCAGTAATGAGAGCGACCGAACTTTCCGAAATGGCAGCCTTCGCCGCTGTCGCCAGGCACAAGAGCTTCCGCAAGGCAGGAGAGGAGAGGGGTGTCACCGCCTCCGCGGTCAGCCACGCCGTCCTCAATCTGGAGGACCGCATCGGCATCCGCTTGCTGAACCGCACGACCCGCAGCGTCTCGCTGACGGAGGCCGGCGAATTGCTTCGCTCTCATCTCGATCCGGCCTTCGGCGAGATCAGTTCTGCACTCGATGCGCTGAACCGTTTCCGCGATACCCCCTTCGGCCGTGTGCGCATCAATGTCGGCAATTCCATTGCGCCTTTCGTCGTCGGCCAGGTCATCGGGCCGCTCCTGATGAAGAACCCCAATCTGCAGCTCGAAATCGCGGCAACGGACCGGCTGGTGGATATCGTCGAGGAAGGTTTTGACGCCGGTATCCGGTTCGGCGAACGCGTGACGGAGGGTATGATCGCCGTGCGCATCAAGCCGCGCATGCGCCTCGTCGTCGTCGGCTCTCCCGCCTATTTCGAAACCCGGCCAAAGCCTGAGACGCCGCATGATCTGAAGCGCCATATCTGCATTCAGAACATGTTCCCCTCGGGTGCGCGTTACCCCTGGGATTTTGAGAGGGACGGCCAGGCCATCACCTTCCACCCGACCGGCCCGCTCTCGCTCGACGACCACGAATTGATGACGGCAGCGGCATGGAGCGGCGTGGCGCTCGCCTATGTCTGGGAGGGCAGGGTGGTGCCGCTGATTGCGAGCGGCCAGCTTATCCAGGTGCTGGACGAATGGTGCCAGCCGGAGGAGCCGCTCTACCTCTACTATCCCAGTCGGCGGCATATTTCGGCGGGCTTCCGGACAGTGATCGATGCGATCCGCGGCGAGTGAGTATCAGAGTTTGCGGAATTCCAGCCGGTAGACGACATCCTCTCCCGTGACAGAATCGATGCCGGGTGCATCGCTGATGACGAGCATGTCGCCCTCGATATGCACAGGGCGTATAAGGGGCCGCTCCCATGTCGGGTTCCAGGCGGCCTCGACATGATGGATCACTTTGTCGCCTTCCAGAGTATAGGCAGCGGTGTAAGCCAGCATCGTATCGAAAAGTGCGGCCTTTTCATTGTCGTTGGGGGCTTTGCCGTTGGGTTTCGGCCGGCGTCGGTTGGTGACGAAGGCCATCATCCGGCCGTCGGCGTGATAGGCGATGTATCCAATGGGATCGGCACCCATGGCGTCGCTGACTTCTCCCGTCGCAACGACGGTTCGCGTCCACGAGATCATGCGCCACGTCCCGAGTAGGGCGGCTCTGTCCATGATCTTCCCCTCCTTAAAGTAGTTTAGCACAACTAGAAATACGGGCTACGAACTTATGCGATCAGTCAAAACTCCCTTTTGACTCTCGGTGGTGAAGTGGTGAAGATGCACTGCACCAAGGAAGAACAGCGCCGGAGGGGCGAATGAGAAAACCGTTTTTTTCCGCTGTCAGTCGGTGGAAAGTGGGATGTCGCGCAGCGCTGCTGTCAGCGCTTGCAGCCGTGGTGCTGTCTGCCTTTCCGCTGGAAATATCGGCGCAGGAAATGTCGGCACAGACACCCGCCTCCCGGGAGCAGGTCGAAAAGCTACTTTCCCGCTGGAAAGAACATTTCAAGGGCGCTGAGACCCTTAGGGACCGGCGCACCGCGTTCCGCGACTTCATGGAAACGCTGCCGGAGCCGACACGCATCCAGATCCGGCGTGTCGATGCTGGCGGGGTTGAGGCTGAACTTCTCTGGCCGGCGCGCCTTCATCATCCGATCGGACGGCGTGTGATCCTGTTCATTCACGGCGGCGGCTTCTACAGCGGCTCCATTCGCAGCCACAGCCTGCTTGCCGGCTCGCTTGCCAAGGCCGCTTCCAGCGACGTATTGCTCATCGATTACCGGCGGGCGCCGGAATATGGCTATCCAGCGCAGGTCAACGACGCCTTGAGCGCCTACCGCTATTTGCTTGATAGCGGCTACAGCAACGGAAATATCATTGTTATGGGCGATGGCGCAGGCGGCAATCTCGCAATCGAAACCGTGCTGCTGCAGATGCGCTCCAGACAGCCGTTGCCGGCCGCCGTCGTGGCGCTCAGCCCGATCACTGATCTGGCGGCATCAGGCGCATCGGTCACGTCGAATGCCGCCAACGATCAGGTACTGGACAAGAATGTGCTGGAGGCGCTGCGTAAAGCCTATCTTGGCAACAATTCCGCGACGGATCCCGACATTTCGCCGCTATATGCCGATTTCTCGGGTTTTCCGCCATTGCTGCTGCAAGTCGGTTCCGGCGAGCTGCTGCTCGACGATACGCTGCGACTTGCCGACAAGGCGCGCAAGGACGGCGTCGATGTGACGGCCGAGGTCTGGCCGGGAATGCCGCATCAATGGCAGCTTTTCCCATCAGTGCTTGATGACGCCGACAAGGCCGGCCAGAAGATCGCCGAATTCGCGATCACGCATTTCGCAGACCCGCCGGCACAGTAGGACCAATCCAAAACCGCGCGACCGCAGCTCTTACGAGTGGTTCGAATTCAGCCCTTCGATCGGCCGGCCGATGGCGAGATTCTGACGAAGCTTGGGATCGAGCCGTTCGGCATAGGCATGATCGGGCGCAGCACCCAGCGCATCCAGCATTTTGGAGAAGAAGCAGCGCGCTGCCGCCGCCGCGGTGACGTCGAAGATCTCGGCGTCGCTCAGTTGAAGGCGCTTCAAGCCATCGATGTCCTGCTGGGTCACCGAGGTCGCATCGCGTGCCACCTTGGCGGCAAAGTCCATGATTGCCCGCTCGACGGCATCGATGGGCGCTTTTTCGCTGCCACCGGCGACTGCCGAAAGACTGTCATTGGTAAAACCGTCGCGCAGCAGCACGGAACCATGCGCCAGCATACAATAGGACGACTTGAGCTCCCTGGCCGCCGCCAGCGTCACCAGTTCATAGCGCCGCTGGCTCATATGGCCGCGAATGCTGGCAAGCAGCGTTCCCCAGTGCTCCATCACCTCGGGCCGGTGGCCGAAGGCGCGATACATATTCGGCAGATAGCCATAGCTCGCTTCAGCCGAAGCGTACATCGAAGCCGTCTTCTCGCTGGCGGAAGCATCTGGGGTACGAATGAAGGCCATGGTACGATCCTCCCTTGATCCACTGGGAGAATAGAGCGGCGTCCGGCGACATCAATCTGCCCACCCATCGCTTTCCGCAAAATGGATGCCTGGTGCCTCAGCCGGCCGCCTGGCTCTGCCGCTGGCGGTAGAATGGCAGGATATGGTGTTCCGTCAGCGGGGCCATGATGATCTCGCCCGGTTCAGATGGCGATATCCAGCGGACCTCCTCGATCTCGGCCGTTGCGTGGATATCGTCATCGTGCACATGCAGCAGGAAAACATCGGCGATGACCACATGATCCGGTTCGTTGGCCGCCGTCGCCTGAAACTGACCCAGGAATTCGAGCTCCGCAGGCGTCGCGGTGACGCCGATCTCCTCTGAGAGTTCGCGCATCAGGGCTTCCTCGGGCGTCTCTCCGGGCTCGATCTTGCCGCCCGGCTGCATGAAGGCCACGGTGCCGCGCTTGCGCACCAAAAGCGTACGGCCGTCGCTCCGCAACAGGAGGGCGGCCGATATTCTGATTATCTTCGTCATACACAAATCTGACCGGATTCGCTGCCGCAATTCAACTGCCGTAGTCGGATCGGCCGTTTGTCAAAACTCGCCTGACCGCCTATATCAGCGGCTCAGAAACAGCAAGTGGATGTGACAATGTTCCAGGCGGCGTCGATCGAGGTGGATAACAAGGCCGAGTTCTATCGAGAGCTTGCCCAGCAGCTGCGGGGTCTGCTCGAAGGCGAGCCGGATATGATCGCCAACGCCGCCAACACTTCGGCCCTGATGTACCAGATGATGCCCGATCTCAACTGGGCAGGCTTCTACCTGCTGAAGGGTGAGGAGCTCGTGCTCGGCCCCTTCCAGGACAAGCCGGCCTGCGTGCGCATTCCCGTCGGTCGCGGCGTTTGCGGCACGGCGGTCAAGGAGCGCGCCTCCATTCTGGTGGAAGACGTCCATGCGTTTCCCGGCCATATCGCCTGCGATGCCGCATCCCGCTCCGAGCTCGTAGTTCCCATCAGGAACGGCGATGAGATCGTCGGCGTCATCGATCTCGACAGCCCGCTTCCCGCCCGTTTCGATGTCGACGACCAGGCTGGCATCGAGCGATTGGCTGGAATCTTCGCAGCGGCAACCCGCTTCTGAGCGGACTGGCGTGGCGACGATCCATCGCCGCGTTTCCGGTCGAGTTTGATCCAGCTATTCGCCCTCGCGGAAATTTTCAACGAAGGCGATAGCGACGGATTAATGGAGGGCCTGGAATGCGAAACGTCTGGCAAGCATCGCCAGAGGCAAGATCGCAGCCGAGAAAAGCAGGACGATATTGTACCAGCGTGAGTACCACGGAAAAGTGGTGTCGCGCGGGAGCGAGCGCCCTACGCGATAACCGAGGATCGCGCCGAACGAATGCCAGGCAAGCACAATCAGCGAGCCGTAAGCGCCAGGGATTGAAAGCTCGACGAAGAGCCAAATCAGGCCCGCTGACACCGAAATCCCACCGATAAAATAGGCGATCGCCATCAGGCCGCGACCGAGATAGGCCATCACGACGTCAGGGCCGAACAGCAAACCGATAACGGCGGCGCAAGCGGGGCGGCGCACACGGAACGCTTCGAAAACCTGCATGAAAATCCCGGCAAAAACTCTCTGGCTCGCAATTGAGCTTCAGAGGCTGACTTGTCGCAAGTTGTATCCGATGTCGCGAAAAACGCGAGCCGCCCCCTTGCCGTCGTCAGACGATGAAAGTTGGATGGCCGATCGCAGCAGACTGCACAAATGACGAAATCTTGATCGACAGCGCTGTTTTCGGAACTCCGGCCCGGCCTATTTTCTTAGCCGACACTGATATGCGCTGCATTCGGTGTCGCCGATTATCGGTACGGGGGTAGATCAAAATGTCCCAATTTCGAAAACTGCTGGTCATTGGATCAGCTGTCATCGTGGCAATCATTGCTTCGTCCTGCACGACCAGCTCGGATAGTTCGATACAAACCGGTTCGATCGGGTATGGGCCTCAAAGCTCCGACTTTGGCCTCCGACCGGCGTGCCTCGGCGGATTTGGCAACGATCGCCCTTGCAGCTACTAGCGAGAGGCGCGGTTCTGCCCCGCAGGCCCGAATAGGCCCACTGAAAAAAGTGATGCAATAGGACGCAGGACTTTATGACTGCGAGGCCTCGCATATTATTGACAATAAGATAGGTTACGCGAAATCAGTCATTGCCTGATTGTACGAAGCCGACCTCAATTTTGGGGCGGCAGATTTTATAAGTTTTGGGAGATATGTGATGGAATATCGTCGTTTGGGAAAGTCGGGTCTGAAGGTGAGCGAGTTCTCTTTCGGATCGTGGGTCACTTTCGGTAAGCAGGTCAATGGCGGCGACGCTGTCGATCTCATGAAGCTCGCCTACGACAACGGGATAAATTTCTTCGACAATGCCGAGGGTTACGAGAGCGGCAAGTCAGAAATCGTCATGGGTGAAGCGCTGAAGTCGCTTGCTTGGAGCCGCGACAGCTACGTCGTCTCGAGCAAGGTCTTTTGGGGTGGTCAGAAGCCGACGCAACGCGGCCTGTCGCGCAAACATGTGACGGACGCCTGCCACGCAGCGCTCAAGAGACTGCAGGTCGACTATCTCGACCTCTACTTCTGCCATCGCCCGGATATTGACACTCCGATCGAGGAAACGGTGCGCGCGATGCACGATCTCGTCGCCCAGGGCAAGGTGCTCTACTGGGGAACGTCGGAATGGTCCGCACAGCAGTTGACGGAAGCCTACGCCGTCGCCCGCGACCTGCGCATCACGCCGCCGACCATGGAGCAGCCGCAGTACAACATCTTCGAACGTCAGAAGGTCGAAGCTGACTACCTTCCGCTCTACGACCTGATCGGCCTCGGCACCACCATCTGGTCACCGCTCGCCTCGGGCGTCCTGACCGGCAAATACAATGACGGCGTACCGGCCGACAGCCGCATGAACCTGCCGGGCTACGAATGGCTGAAGGAAAAATGGTCCACCGATGCCGGCCGTGCCCAGCTCGCCCAGGTTCGCGAGCTTGCCAAGCTCTCGAACGAGATCGGCCTGTCGATCACCCATCTCGCCCTCCTCTGGTGCCTTGCCAACAAGCATGTCTCGACCGTCATTCTCGGCGCATCGCGTGCAAGCCAGCTGCAGGACAATCTCGCGGCCCTCTCGCACAAGGATAAGGTGACATCAGACGTGCTGGAGCGGATCGACAGCATCGTAGGAAACAAGCCGGAAGCACCGCGTCGCTTCTAGGCAAGGCCAAAGGCAGATCGAGCATCTTTGTTCTTATCTTTATTCCAATACAAAAATGGCCGGACCTTTTGGTTCGGCCATTTCATTTTTATTGTGCTTCATTGAGCGCGCGTCAGAGCAGAAGCTGACGGCTGTATCTGTCACAGGCTGATGGTCACGGTGGTCCCTGTCGGATTGCCTTCGAGAGTTACGCTCCCGCGGTGACGGGTTACGATCTGCTTCACGATGCTCAACCCGAGGCCAGCACCCGTGCTCCGTGGTGTGACCCTATAGAATGGTTCGAAGACGAGGTCTCGATGCGCTGCCGGAATTCCGGGACCCTCGTCCGAGACCGAGATTCCTCCGCGTTCGAACACGCGAACCGATATCGTGCCGGTATTCCCGCCGTGGTCGATCGCATTGCGCACAAGGTTGCCTATGGCGCGCGACATCGCCGACCGACTTACCAGCCGATACAGCTCGTTCACTTCACTGTCGAATGAGATTTCATATCCATTTCTTATGGCAAGCGGCGCTTGGTCGGCGACGACGTTCCTCGCGACTTCTACGAGGTCGGCTTGTTCATACGGCTCCGGGGACTGCTCGCTCCGTTCGAAGTCGAGCAATTGCTCCGCCGTCTCCCGTAGACGCCCGATGTCATCCATCATGGTGTCGCGAGTGCTTCCTTCCAGGGTCGTATCGATACGCGTCTGCATGACGGCGATCGGCGTGCGGAGCTCGTGTGCGGCGTCGATTAGAAAACGTTCTCTGGCTGCGAACTGCTGCTCAAGCCGCTCCAGAATGGAATTGAACGCATGGATAAGCGGAACGACCTCACTCGGAACCCGATCCACTGGCAGCCGGGATCCTGGCTGGCGAGGGTCGATCTCCGGAGCTTTCCGAACGACGTCGCTCAGCCCTGAGAGCGAACGTCTGACCAGTCGCGGCACGGCGAAGAAGAGGGCGGGCAGAGTAACCGCAAGCAGAGGCACGTAGATCGGATATGTGCTGCCAAGCATCGTGAGGAATGTCGACTCGCTTCCGTTACGACCGCCATAAAGCACCCGGATCTCGGTCGTATCGATCTCAATGTCGTCGACTGAAGCCGGCTCCGGGCTACTTGCCAGCGTGCCACGAATGTCTGCGTCCTTGATAAGCGGCACGAACTTGGCGAGCTGCATGTACGGAGGCGGAATATTTCCATATGCGACTGCCGTTCCGTCCGGGGCTGCGGCGTAGAAGAAGAGATTGGTATTGTCATTCTTCAATGCCGTAAGCTGTTCGCTGTCTTTGATGCGAAGCCCTCGTCCAGGTTCGTAGCTCAGGGATCCTTCCAGGGCGTTCAGAAGCCGGTGCTGCATGCCGACGTTCGGAGAAAGGATCATCGCCCCATAGATGCACAGCCCGACGATCACCAATGCCGTGATGACGACGAATAGCAGACTGAGCTGCCAACTCAGTCTCCACCACAGCGACGTATTCGGAAATCGCATCAATGTTCCTTCAGCAGATATCCGACCCCGCGGATGTTGTGAATGGACACGCCGGCTTCCGCGTCAGCCAGGCGTTTTCTCAGTCGCGACACATGAGCATCCAGCGCGTTGGACTGGATCGTCTCCTCGTAATTGTAGATTTCGGTTTCCAGCGCCGATCTGAGGACGGTCTTACCTTTTCGCTTCGCAAGGGTAACGAGCACCATCAGCTCTCGACGAGGCAGGTCGAGCTGCAGTTCGCCGACCATGACGTCCATCCGGATTGGATCCACGGTCATCCGCCCCGCGACTATGGACGGCTCCGCCAGGGCCGACGGGCGTCGCATGACAGCGCGCAGTCGAGCGAAAAGCTCCTCCATCAGAAACGGCTTGCCCAGATAGTCGTCGGCGCCGAGATCGAGGCCCGCTACTCTTTCCTTCGGTTCGTTTCTGGCAGTCAGGACGATGACCGGCGTTACGACGCCGGAGCTTCGTAGCCAGGGAATGAATGTGATGCCGTCGCCGTCTGGCAGACGTCTGTCGAGCACGATCGCATCATAGGTCTGTTGTCGAGCCAGTTCGATTGCATCCCCAAGAAGAGCGGTGTGGTCCACCGCTATGCCCTTCTTAGTGAGCGACGCCGCAATCGCTTCCGCCAGCCTTGTCTCGTCTTCGACCAACAGGATCTTCATGTCTCGTCCACCTTTGCGATCCTATCTTCACGACGACCATTGCGACAGGATTACGGCGTGAGCGTTTCGAACGCGGGAAGTCATGGGTCGCGGCGAATTGGATAAACGAGATCGCATGATCGTCCGCCTTTCGCCACAAGAGCATTGGCCGTTACTCGTTCCCGCGATGATCCGAGCCTGGCAAATCCCATGAGGTTGCCAATCGCCTCTGAACAAAAAACTCCAGGCGCCTGGGCACCTGGAGTTGATTTCTGATTGGTCTGTTCTGAAGGAAATCGGACCTCTGTCCGAGCGGATCAGTTTCGATTGACTGCAATGAAGGCTGTTCTCTTCTTACTGCTCAATCGAAAGATGTAAATTCGCCCTTTTCTTCAAATGCCGACCGGATTTAGCTGCGCGGAAACCTGAATTTTCCCGAAGAAATCAGCTGCAGCCGCTGGTCGCACCGCAAGTGTCGCACTTCTCGCAGGTGCCGTTGCGCACCATCGTGAAGTTCTGGCACTCGCCGCACATGTTGCCCGTGTAGCCCTGCATGATCGAGCGCGCGCGGCGTTCGGCTTCCATCTTCTTGGCTTCCGTCTTGGCGGAGGCAGCGTCGGCTGCGGCCTTGTCGGAGAAGAGGGCGGTTGCCTCGGTGCCGGTTTCCTCGATCACCTCTTCGGCGATCTCCTCGGCCAGTTCCTTGGCGCGCTCCTCATAGTCGCGCTTGAAGGCGACGATTTCGGAGGTGGAGATGGCCACTGTCGGCTCCAGCTTGCGGGCTGCTGCCCCCGCAAAGGAGGTTACCGAACCAATCGAGGAGGCGCGGGCAGGGGCTGCCGTTGCCGCGCCCTTGGGCTCGCCGGCCTGGCGTTCGCCGCCGGTGCCGGCAACGAGCGTCGGCTTGTAGCCGCGGGTCCAGCCGGTGGAGAGCAGGTTCGTCTTGCCTTCCTGGATGCCCTTGCCGAGCGCGGTGTTGGAGAAGTCCGACGTATCGACATGGGCAAGATCGTGACGGCCGAGATAGGAAACGGCGAGTTCGCGGAACACGTAGTCGAGGATCGACGTGGCGTTCTTGATCGCGTCGTTGCCGATGACGATGCCGGCAGGCTCGAACTTGGTGAAGGTGAAGGCCTCCACATATTCTTCCAGCGGCACGCCATATTGCAGGCCAAGCGAGATGGCGATGGCGAAGTTGTTCATCATCGCACGGAAGGCAGCGCCTTCCTTGTGCATGTCGATGAAGATCTCGCCGATACGGCCGTCACCGAATTCGCCGGTGCGCAGGTAGACCTTGTGACCGCCGACGGCAGCTTTCTGGGTGTAGCCCTGACGGCGGTTCGGCAGCTTCTCGCGTTCGCGGGAAACACGCTCGATCACGCGCTCGATGATCTTCTCGGTGACCGTCACGGCCTGGGCCGCTGCCGGCTGCTGGATCAAATCCTCAAGCGCATCCTCATCACTCTCGTCTTCGATCAGCGAGGCGTTGAGGGGCTGCGACAGCTTGGAGCCGTCGCGGTAGAGGGCGTTTGCCTTCAGGCCAAGCTTCCAGGAAAGCATGTAGGCGTTCTTGCAATCGTCGACCGTTGCCTCGTTCGGCATGTTGATCGTCTTGGAGATCGCGCCGGAGATGAAGGGCTGGGCAGCCGCCATCATACGGATGTGGCTTTCAACCGAGAGGTAACGCTTGCCGATCTTGCCGCAAGGATTGGCGCAATCGAAAACCGGCAGGTGCTCGTTCTTGAGGAAGGGTGCGCCTTCCAGCGTCATCGCACCGCAGACGTGGATGTTGGCAGCCTCGATGTCCTTCTTCGAGAAGCCGATATGGTCGAGCAGGCTGAAGCTCATGTCGCTGAGCTGCTCGTCGGAGACCTTCAGAGTATTCTTCAGGAAGTCGGCGCCGAGCGTCCACTGGTTGAAGACGAACTTGATGTCGAAGGCGCTCTTGAGAGCAGCATTGACGGCTTCCACCTTGTCGTCGGTGAAGCCCTTGGCCTTCAGCGTCGAAGGGTTGATGGCCGGTGCCTGGTTCAGGTTACCGTGGCCGACTGCATAGGCTTCGATCTCGGCGATCTGGCTTTCGGAATAGCCGAGCGTGCGCAGCGCATCCGGAACGGCGCGGTTGATGATCTTGAAGTAGCCGCCGCCGGCCAGCTTCTTGAACTTCACCAGTGCGAAGTCAGGCTCGATGCCGGTCGTGTCGCAATCCATAACGAGGCCGATCGTGCCGGTCGGTGCGATGACCGAGACCTGCGCATTGCGGTAGCCGTGCTTTTCGCCGAGTTCGAGCGCCCTGTCCCAGGCCGACATTGCGTGGGCTGCAAGATCCTGATCCGGGTTTTCCGAATGGATCAGCGCGACCGGGTTGACCGAGAGAGCCTCATAGCCGGCGTTTTCGCCATGGGCGGCGCGGCGGTGGTTGCGGATGACGCGCAGCATATGCTCGCGGTTCGGCGCGAAATTCGGGAACGGCCCGAGTTCGGCAGCCATTTCGGCAGATGTCGCATAGCAGACGCCAGTCATGATCGCCGTCAGTGAACCGGCAATGGCGCGGCCCTCGGCGCTGTCATAAGGGATACCAGTCGACATCAGCAGGCCGCCGATATTGGCGTAGCCGAGGCCGAGCGTGCGGTATTCGTAGGAAAGCTCGGCGATGCGCTTCGACGGGAACTGCGCCATCATGACCGAGACTTCGAGCACGACGGTCCACAGACGAACGGCATGTTCGTAGTCGCCGATATTGATGCGCTTGGTTGCCTTGTCCTTGAACTGCAGCAGGTTCAGCGAGGCGAGGTTGCAGGCCGTATCATCGAGGAACATGTATTCCGAGCACGGGTTCGAGCCGCGGATCGGGCCGCCGGCCGGCGATGTGTGCCAGTCGTTCATCGTCGTGTTGAAGTGGATGCCCGGATCGGCCGATGCCCAGGCGGCATAAGAAATCGTTTCCCAGAGGTCGCGGGCCTTCAGCGTCTTCATCACCCGGCCGTCCTTGCGGGCGGTCAGGTTCCAATCGCCATCTTCTTCGACAGCGCGCAGGAAGTTGTCCTTGATCGAGACGGAGTTGTTGGAATTCTGGCCGGAGACGGTGAGATAAGCTTCCGAATCCCAGTCCGTGTCGTAGGTCTTGAACTCCATGTCCTTGTAGCCCTGGCGAGCAAACTGGATGACGCGCTGGACATAGTTTTCCGGAACCTGGTCCTTCTTGGCAGCACGGATTTCGCGCTTCAGGGCAGGGTTCCTGGTCGGGTCGAAGCAATCGCCGTTGTCGCCTTCGCAATTGACGCAGGCCTTCATGATCGCCTTCAGATGCTGGGCGACAACCTTGGAGCCGGTCACGAGGGCAGCAACCTTCTGCTCTTCCTTGACCTTCCAGTTGATATATTCCTCGATATCGGGATGGTCGATGTCGACGACGACCATCTTGGCGGCGCGGCGCGTCGTGCCGCCAGACTTGATGGCGCCAGCAGCGCGGTCGCCGATTTTCAGGAAGCTCATCAGGCCGGAAGAGCGGCCGCCGCCGGAAAGCTTTTCGCCTTCACCGCGCAGCATGGAGAAGTTGGAGCCGGTGCCGGAGCCGTACTTGAACAGGCGCGCTTCACGCACCCAGAGGTCCATGATGCCGCCTTCGTTGACGAGGTCGTCTTCAACGGACTGGATGAAGCAGGCATGCGGCTGCGGATGCTCGTAGGCAGACTTGGACTTGGTGATCTTGCCGGTGAAGGGATCGACGTAGAAGTGGCCCTGGCCGGGACCATCAATGCCGTAGGCCCAGTGCAGGCCGGTGTTGAACCACTGCGGGGAGTTCGGGGCAACACGCTGCGTGGCGAGCATATAGGCAAGCTCATCCTTGAAGGCTGCTGCATCTTCCTCGGAAGAAAAATAGCCGCCCTTCCAGCCCCAATAGGTCCAGGTACCGGCGAGGCGATCGAAGACCTGGCGCGCATCGATTTCCGAGCCGGTCTGTTCGTCCTTCGGCAGGTCCTTCAGCGCTGCGTCGTCGGCAACGGAGCGCCACAGGAAGGAGGGGACACTGTTCTCCTCGACCTTCTTCAGGCGGGCAGGGACACCGGCCTTGCGGAAATATTTCTGCGCCAGAACGTCGGTGGCGACCTGGGAAAACTGCGCGGGAACTTCAATGTTTTCGAGGCGGAAGACGATCGAGCCATCCGGGTTCTTGATCTCGCTCGTCGCTTTGCGGAATTCGATATCCGCATAGGCGCCCTGACCAGCCTTCGTAAACCGACGTTCGATGCGCATGTTCTTAACCTCTTGTTGGCACCCGAAAGGGCGCAAAATTCCCGTCCGGCTACGCGTTGTCCCTTCGCGCGGCCAGTGCTCGTTCCGTCTTGTGACAGGATTGTCATCCGGAGATGATTTTCCTGTATCTTGTGGTGAGGCTGGCTGCAAACGCTAAATATAGTGTTAACAGCTTATCTTTACCAGTCCCCGATGTCGCTTTTTGAGGCCGGAAATAAGGCGCAGAAATGCCTTCGGACGTCACCGCTCTTGGCGGTCCAACACCCTGATTCTGCGTTCAATTTTCCTTGGAAGAACCGGTCTCGTTACCTCCGGTTCAGTCGCCGCCGCAACATCTGAAACATTAAGTTTGAAACCGCTGATTCCGTCAAGGGGTGGAACGTAACCGAATGCTAACCACAACATCTTGTGGACGCTGTTGTGAAGACTGGGGAAAGTCTGGGGAAGCCTGAAAATACAAGGGCTTGCGCCGCTGCTCGGACAAGGGAAAGGCCGGAATGTTAAAAAAATCGGCTGCGGCAAAAGTTAGGATGGCTTTTGCGACGCAAATGCGCATGGCGATTCGTTGAAGGAAATCAGCACTTTCTAGAGAGCATCGATGGCAATCGTGACGGTCGCCGTGCCGATCGGCTTGCCCGCCTCATCGGTGACCACGAAGCTTGCCTGAGTCTCCAGAAGCTGGGTCGACTCGTCGCGCTCAGCCCGGCTGATATAGATCTCTTGTGAACCGCGGGCGAAGGTTTGGAGAAACTTGTCCTCATCGCCCTGCCAATAGTCCGTCGTGATGGTGCTCTGGCCGACATTCAGCCCGTGACAATCGGTGACGAAGAATTCGAGGATCGTTCCCTGCGAATCATCCTGTTTCGATTTGAGATAATGCGAGACGGATTTTGCCATCAGTGCTTGGACCATCTGGAAATCGCCCTGGGCGACCTCCGCCTGGTAGGTTTCGTCCAGCACCCGCATCTCCATCTCACTGACATCGCCGAATTTGGCGTTCTGCTCCTCGATCGCCTTCACCACAACCGGAGCCTCGACCATCGGCCGGACGAGCGTTTCCACATATTCACGCACGACGCCGATATAGGCCGGCTCGGCCCCGGCAGGCGTATAAGGAAACAGGCAGCCGATCAGCCCGAAGGCCGCTGCCGTTCGAATCTTGCCCCAGCATGCCATTGCGCTTCCCCAACCGCATTCAGCCCCACTTTACATCCGGTCTTTACGACCGGTAGTTGCCTGACGTTATGCTAATAAAATAAAATGGACGTTACCGAGCAGGGGCTGGAATCCGCTATCGGGAAGACAAATATTGGGACAATTTTCGGTCGTAAAACCGGAGGTTGCTCGCGTCGGCAGCGGTTAGCCGCGAGCACCCTTGGCGATCGGCTCCTGGTAGGTGAAGCCCATATCCCAGGGGAAGTAGATCCAGGTGTCCTGGCTGACTTCGGTGATAAAGGTGTCGACGGTCGGCACGCCCTTGGGTTTGGCGTAGACGCAGGCAAAATGCGCCTTCGGCAGCATGCCGCGCACTTGGGCGGCGGTCTTGCCGGTATCGGTAAGGTCATCGACGACGAGTACGCCTTCGCCGCCGTTTTCCATCAGTTCAGGCGCGATGCCCTTGAGCAGCACCATGTCGCCTTGGTTGACGTAGTCGTGATAGGACGCGACGCAAACCGTTTCAATGAGGCGGATGTTCAGTTCGCGCGAAATGATCGCCGCCGGAACGAGGCCGCCACGGGTGATGCAGACGATCGCCTTGAACTCCTGGCCGAGGCCGGCGAGCCGCCAGGCAAGCGCACGCGCATCGCGGTGGAACTGATCCCAGGAAACGGGGAAGGCTTTATCGGGAAGGGACATCGGGCTGCTCCGCGGCATGAAAAAACGACACGCCGTTTGCCGGCGACCGAGTGAACATCGGCGGGCAAAACGCAAATCGCGCAGCCGGAACTGCGCGATGGATGCCGAAGCCTGATATCATCGGTCGCCGCAATTAGCGGGATTTGGAGGCAAAAGGCAAGAGCGGCCTTAACGCGAGAGCAATGTCAGCGCCGTCATGGATTGCAAAAGCGTCTTCGTCGTACCGCCGAAGATCGCCTGCCAGAGCCAGGAATGTGTGTAGGCGCCCATGACCAGAAGGTCGATGCTGTCGTCAGAAAGCCGGTTCTCGATGACATGCGAGGCGTTCTTGTCGCCGCTTGCAGCCGTGGCAAGCGTCACGTTCACGCCGTGGCGGGCAAGCGTTGCGGAGATCTCGGCTCCGGCCATCGTCGCCGATTGAGTTGCGGTCTCGGCCGGATCGACGGAGAAGATTTCCACGGCTTCGGCAGCCTTCAGGATCGGCAGGGCATCGAATGTGGCGCGCGTTGCTTCCTTCGAGCCATTCCAGGCAATCAGCACGCGCTTGATCGGCTTCGGCTGGCGGATGATGTAAGGGATAATCAGTACCGGCCGGCCGCTTTCGAACAGGAATTCGTCGACATCCACATGGCTGTCGGAGGGTCTTGCAGGATCGGCCTGCGAGGCGATCAGCAGGTCGGCGCTGCGTGCGCTTTCGATCAGCGGCGCCGAGCCATATCCCGTCGACGTCGCAAAGGCGCGCCATTCGAAGGAAGCGCCGGCAGCCTCCGCGCGGGCGCGGAAAATCCGCTCGACCGCGATAGTCTCTGAATGGGCCATGTCCTGAAGCGCCTGCACGGCGACCGGATCGGGAATTTCCATCGGCGCGACCAGCGGCACGGCGGCAATCGTTTCGGCATGCAGGCCGATCACATGGGCGCTGCTTTCCGCGGCAATGGCAAAGGCGAAATCGGCGACGGCGCTGCTATTGTCTGCTGTATCCAGAATGGCGAGAATGGTTTTATAAGACATATCAATTCTCCTTTGCGGCTGAAATGACGCTCCGCGAGGAAAGGAATGCGCCGGAATATGCTGCGGTTCCTTGACCATGATCAAGACCGCACATAGTCCTCACGCGTTCGCCGAATGGTTTTCGGCAATATCTCTCCTGCGTCTGATATCCTCGATCATGGCCCGCACATCCGCACCTGCAGCCTCGATCACATCCTGCGAGCGGCCGCGCACTACGATCTCCGTTGAAAATTTCTGCCCCACGTAACGCGGATAGGAGCCGATGCTGGTTTCCGGATGCGCCTTCTGGATCGCCGCCAGCGGTGTGCCGATCTCGCCTTCGCCATAGGGGCAGGCGATAGCGAGCGAGAGGACGGGCGTGCCCGTCTTCAGCGTCGGCAACATATTGTCGACCATGGCCTGGAAGACCTGCGGGACGCCCGCCATGACATAGACATTGCCTATGATGAAGCCGGGAGCGGTCGATACCGGGTTGGCGATATGGGCAGCACCACGCGGCATGCGGGCCATTCGCTGGCGGGCCTCGGTGAATTCCATCTCCCGGCGCTTGTACATCTCGGCAAGCAGCTCCATCGCCGCCGCATCATGCTCGCAGGGAACGCCAAAGGCCTTCGAGACGGCATCCGCGGTGATATCGTCATGCGTAGGCCCTATGCCGCCCGACGTGAAGACATAGTCGTATTTGCCGCGAAGCGCGTTCAGCGCCTCGACGATCGCATCCTCCTCGTCGGCGACGATACGAACCTCCTTCAGGTCGATGCCCGAAATAGTCAGCATATCGGCGAGATGGCCGATATTCTTGTCCTTGGTGCGGCCGGAAAGAAGCTCGTCGCCGATGGCTAGCATGGCGGCGGTAACGACAGTCTCATTGCTCATGGGGATATTTCCGTGGTGTGAAGCTTGAAAATAGGTAGCGCCGTTTGGCCAGTTTGCAAACGGCAAAGCGAAGCGGCTCAAGGGTCGAAACGAAACGGCAAGTGAAATTTCGTCTACAAGCGGTGAACAGTGAGTTCTTGGTGCAGGACTATGTTGAACGGGATGCGCTGCTAGAACGGTCTCGGTCAAGAAATTCAATCAATCCTTGATGGAGATAACAATGGCGAAGATTCTCGTCCTCTACTACTCGGCTTATGGCCACATCGAAACCATGGCTTATGCCGTGGCGGAAGGCGCGAAGTCCGCCGGCGCTGATGTCGTCGTCAAGCGCGTTCCGGAACTGGTTTCCGAAGAAGTCGCCAAGGCTTCCTACTACAAGCTCGATCAGGCAGCGCCGATCGCCACCGTCGATGAACTGGCCGACTATGACGCGATCATCGTCGGCTCCGGCACGCGTTTCGGCACGGTCGCTTCGCAGATGCGCAATTTCTGGGACCAGACCGGTAGCCTGTGGTTCACCGGCAAGCTCGTCGGCAAGGTCGGCTCGATGTTCACCTCGTCCGCCACGCAGCACGGCGGCCAGGAATCGACGATCCTTGGCTTCGTCCCCACCTTCCTGCACCACGGCATGGCCTATGTCGGCCTTCCCTACGCCTTCCAGGGTCAGATGGGCACGGAAGAAGTCAAGGGCGGCTCTCCCTACGGCGCATCAACCATCACCAACGGCGATGGCTCGCGTCAGCCTTCGGCAATCGAACTCGAAGCTGCCAAGTATCAGGGCGCACACGTCGCCAAGATCACTGCAAAACTCGCCTGAGTTCAGCCTAGATCTTTCTGCGAGACGGCGGTCCTTTGGGCCGCCGTTTTATTTTGGGACAGTGCTCACGCAAGCCTGTTTTTCGACCGCCCACAGAAACGCGCAAACATTTTCTTGACGAATCCGCCTAAGTCGTTGATCTGGACGGCGCGCGAGCGTGGCGAAACTGGTAGACGCAAGGGACTTAAAATCCCTCGGCCTTAGGCTATACGGGTTCGATCCCCGTCGCTCGCACCATCTTCATAAACGTGTTCGAATGTGCTTGTATAGTGTGGATAAACCATAGGCAGCGCTTGTCTATGGCGTCAGTGCTGCAAAAAATATAGGCACTGTGCGGTTGAGTAAGTGTTGTCTTAGTGGGAGTAAGACGATGGTTTACGACTGGGATGGAGCAAAAACGCGGCGCGTCAGGCTCTTCAAGATGAGTGCCTTTCTACTATTGGGAACGGCGGTGGCAGCAGTGCCGCTATTCTTCTGGGCTTTGCAGTTGCGCGGACTTTAGACAGCTTTGAGGGTCCCGAGCCGGTGCTCGCGTGCCAGCAGGTCGCGCTTCCGCTTAAAGCCCCAGCGGTAGCCGGAGATCGAGCCATCCTTCTTGATGACGCGGTGGCACGGAACGAGGACGGCTATGGGATTTGAAGCGATTGCTTCGGTCACCTCTCGGGCATCGCGCGTGCCCAAATTGGCAGCCAGCGCGCCATAATTCGTCGTTTCGCCCATGGGTATGGCACCCAGCATCGACCAGACCTTAATCTGGTACGGAGTTCCGCGCAGATCGAGCGGAATATTAGGATCAAGGCCAGGGTTCTCGATTGCCTGCTCCACCTTCACAAGGACGTCGCCGAGATCCGCCTGGCCGTCAATGAAGTCGGCTTCCTGGAAGCGCAAGCGCGAGGCGTCCTCCATTGCGGAGCGCTGCGAACTGAATTCCAAGGCGACGATCCCTTTGTCGGACATGGCAACCATGAAGTCGCCGAGGGAGCTGATCCCCCATGCAAAGCGGATGACTTCGGGCATTTTTGCCTCCTGTGGAACTGTTTGTATTTGAAGAATAGAAGTTTGCTGTGGTGCAGCCGATCCGGATCTTGCTTTCAAATCGGAAAAGGCACGATGCCGCCTGATGGCTCCGGAGGCATCCGCCGTATCCTTTACCGCGCGTCGTGGAAAATGATCCCGACGGTGTGGCGCATGCCGGTGCGGATGCGGCTTACGCCATGGCGCAAGTTCACGCGGTAATTCCCCTTCGAACCCTGTACCGGCCGGTTATGAACGGCGAAGGCAACGGCATCGCCGCGGCGAAGCGGGACGACCTCGACACGGCTTTGCATGCGCGGCCGCTGTTCTGTCAGCACGAATTCGCCGCCGGTAAAATCCTGGCCGGGCTCAGACAGGAGGATCGCAACCTGGATCGGGAACGCGAGATCGCCGTAGAGATCCTGGTGAAGGCAATTGAAGTCGCCTGGAACATATTGCAGCAGAAGCGGTGTGGGACGAGTTTGGCCGGCTTCGTGGCACTGTTCGAGAAAAGACGGATGTGCAGCGGGATAGCGTTCGTCGATCCCCATGCGAGCGTTCCACTCGTTGGCGACGCCAGCGAGATGCGGATAGAGCACCGTCCGTAAACCGCCGACCAGGCCCGGCAGCGGATACTTGAAATAACGGTATTCACCCTTGCCGAAACCATGCCGAGCCATGTGGATGTGACTGCGGAAGTGGCTTTCGTCCGGATAGAGCATCGCGATGCCGCGGCACTCATCCGGCGAGAGGAGGTTTGGCAGGACGGCGCAGCCATAATTGTCGAGATCGCCTGCAAGCGACGGCCAGTCGTAGCTGGCTACGCGTGCCTCTGCGGACATGTCCGCAGAGGTCGGAGAGATAGCCGGGGAATGGAGGCTCATACTATCGCCTCCTTCCGGATCAGCTCACGCTTGCGTTCGATACCCCAGCGATAGCCCGCAAGCTCGCCGTCGCTGCGCACGACGCGGTGGCAGGGGATCGCCAATGCAATGGGATTGGCGGCGCAGGCCGTGCCAACCGCGCGGGGCGAGGTCTGTGCGCCAACATGACGGGCCAATTCCATATAGGTTGTCGTCTTGCCGGCAGGGATAGCACAAAGCTCCTCCCAAACACGGCGCTGGAATGGCGTTCCGCGCATGTCGAGCGTGAGATGAAGTCCGTCAGCAGGCTTCTTCACGAAGAGGATTATCTTCGCGAGATCATCGTGGACGGCGATCTCGTTTGCGATAAGCTCGGCTTCGGGAAACCGGTTCGCAAGATCATCCGTGAGATCTTCGTCCATATCGCCGATCAGAATGGCGCAGACGCCTCTGTCGCTGCGAGCAACCAGCACCCGGCCCAGGGCGCATTCGCCGATCGCGTAAGAGAGGGTGTCGATGCCGGGATTTGCATTCTTTGCAGCGGGTGCAGACCGCGAGCTGGTGGTGGAAATCATGAGGTTCATTGAACTAACTCCTTCGTTTGTCCTTATGATCGAAACTATCCGCGCGCCGGCCCGCCCGAACTCCGGTCCTTGCTTTCAAATCGGAGTTCTTCTTTTTCAGCATTAGGAAAAAAGCCGAGTGTCGTGACACGCGGCATCGGCCTTCCAGCGGCTGTTGATCTCATGCAAGGCGGATGATCACCGTCTTCGCCAGCAGGAACGTCTCTCCTGTCGAGAAACAGAGCCGGATGTCTCCATTGGCGAGCATATCCCATTCCGCAAGGCCATCGGTGACCAGCTGATTGAAATAGGCCATCACGAGCGATCTGGCGGGATCGGCATGGAAGAGTTCGTCAAACGCATCGGAAGTGGTGTCGGTACCTGAAAGCTGTCGTCTTTTGCTCTTGGCGTCGAATCCATCGTGCGAGACCATGTGAAACGTCCTTGCTCCGGCGCCGGACCACTAGAGCGCACCGCGGAAAGTCAGGTTGATGCGCATGCGTCCGACGGTCTCATGGTGACCTTCCTTCAATTCCGCCACTCCGTGGCGGGTCCCGCGGGACAATACCTTCAAACAGAACACGCATGATCGGATGACTCCGGACCGGACGCTTCCCGGTCGATCAGGGCGCGCTTGCGCTCGACACCCCAGGCGTAGCCCGAAAGAGCGCCGTCATTGCGAATGACGCGATGGCAGGGAATGGCGACGGCAAGCTTGTTTGCCGCGCATGCTCCGGCGACCGCACGCACCGCATGCGGCGAACCGATCCGCTGAGCGATTTTGGCATAAGATATCGTCTCGCCAAGGGGGATTTCCCGGAGCGCCTGCCAGACGCGTTGCTGGAAGGCGGTGCCGCGGACATCAAGGGGAAGATCGAGGCCGACGCTCGGCTTCTCGACGAAACCGACGACGCGCGCGACCAGGGCCTCATAGCCCCTGTTGGCGCCGACCAGATGAGCCTTCGGAAAACGGTCCTGAAGATCGTGGACGAGCTTGTCTGGATCGTCGCCCAGGAGGATTGATACAACACCCTTCCTGCTCGAGGCGACGAGGATAGGCCCCAGCGAAGTCTGCCCGACCGCGAACTTGATCTCTTCGTTGACCCCACCGGCGCGATACTGCGATGGCGTCATGCCGAGCATGCCGGTCGACTTCTCATAGAAGCGTCCGCTGGAGTTGAAGCCTGCATCATACATCGCCTCCGTGACGGTATTGCCGGAGGCAAGGCCCTCACGGACCTTCTCAGCGCGATGTGCCGCGGCATAATTCTTCGGTGTCAGCCCGGTCACTGCCTTGAATACGCGGTGGAAGTAACTCGGGCTGCGGCCGACCCTATCAGCCAGTTCTTCAAGCGAAGGCTCTCCCTCGCTCTCCTCGATAAGGCGGCACGCCTTCGCGACAAGGTTCGCGTTCTCGTATTCGAGCGACGGTCCTTCGGGATTACAGCGCTGGCAAGGCCGGAATCCGGTCGCCTTGGCGCTTTCGATGCTGTCATGGAGCTGGACATTCCTGGGATTGGCAATCCTGGAGGGACACGACGGCCGGCAGTAGACGCCTGTCGTCGAGACCGAATACCAGAGATGTCCGTCGGCAGTCTTGTCCCGCCCGACGATACGCGCCCAGCGAGGATCGTCAGCGACTGATGAGATGGCAGCTTTATGCACCGTGGTCATGGTCTTATCTTCTCATATGGTCGAAGTGGTCGTCCCGCAAAACCCGGTCGGACACACTCCTATTCTTGCTTTCAAATCCGAATAGCAGCCACCCGATTTCATCCGAGAGGAGTGCCTCGTCGACCGGCGTTGATGCCTTGGTTGGTCAAGCGCATTGGAGCGATGCCGTTCAAAAGAAAAAGAGGCCCGCGCTGGAAGCACGGACCTCATCCGAAAACCTGTGAAACGTCGCTTGCCGCGGAGCCGGCAGGCGACAGAATGCCTCGATCAAGCAGCCTTCATCAGCCCGAGCTGGGTGAGGGCGGTTACACCGTCATCGAGACCGATCTCCTCGACGATCCTGCCGTCGCTCAGCTTCAGCACCGTGGTGCCGGTGAAGTGCATCCTGCGGCCGGTCGCGGCCGGGAGGCCGCCGATCAGGAAGTCGTTGAAGGCTGGACCGGTATGGGTGCCGCCGCCCTCCCACTGGCCGACGACATAGTCACCCTCGGCGATGAGATCGGCCGTGCCCCAGAAGTTGAGATCGGGAAATGCGGCGCGGAAATCGATCATGAACGCCTTGATGTCGTCATGGCCGCGGCGGGGTTCGTGCAGCGAATATTTGAGCAGCATGTCGGGTGCCGCAATCTCGTCGACGACGGCAAGATTGACGTCCTTGCCCCAAAATTCGGTGAACCAGCGCACGACGACGGCCTTGTTGTCTTCTTCCTTGCTCATTTGAAATGGATCCTCTGATCTGTTTCGGGAGGATCATCGAAACCACTCGATGACCTGAGCTTGGAATAGGTGCATGTCGGCCCTGTGGAACTCCGGTTCTTGCCTCGAAATTAAAAGCATACGGACGACGCCAACGCTGAGGTGCCAGCTCGAGCTATCAGCAACGGCTTCACCGGGACGGCGGTGGCAGCGGTACTGCTTTTCTTCTGGGTCTTGCAGTTGCGCGGGCTCTAACGTCCCGGTCCGCTGTTGCCGTCTGGCAAATTACGCGGCGGCATTCGCCCCGGTTTTCGCTTCACGCCACTTGTTGAAAACCCAGCCGACGGTCAGGCCGAGTGCTGCGCCCATTGCCTTGACGCCTGCATCGTGAAGGCGCGCATGCCGCGTCGGCGACAGGTACTGCAGATATTCGATCCCGACCGCACCGAAGATCAGCAGTACGGCAACCGTTTTCCATTGTTTCGGATAAGCAAGGGCAAAAGCCAGCCCTGCCAACAGGTAAGCCGCGGCACGGTCGATGTCAGGTGTTTCGATCGTGTGGGGTCGCAATTCGATCGGCGAAACTGTGACGAACAGGATGAAGGCGAGAAGAAGCCACGCCAGAAGCTTTGTGATCTTGGATGTCATCTTGCCGTCATATTAGCAATTGCTGTACGCCATCAAGTTAAAAGCCGTCCACGTAACCTGGATCTTGGGCCCAATCTGAAGACGCGCTTAAGGAAGCCTTTCATCGGGCGAACCGCAAATGGCGCAAACGGGCTTCTTTCCACAAGCGGCCTGTGTCATAGCGACGTCTGGATTTTTGAAGAATGGACGAACGCCCGTGACAAGACACGATGTCGAAGGCGCAGAAGAGGCAATGCGCAGCCTTTTCCCCGCTACGCCGCTGCAGCTCAATGATCACCTTTCCGCCCGCTACGGTGCCGATATCTGGCTGAAGCGCGAGGATCTTTCGCCGGTGCGATCCTACAAGATCCGCGGCGCGTTCAATTTCTTCCGCAAGGCGATTGCCGAAGGTGCGGGCGGCAGGACTTTCGTCTGCGCGTCTGCCGGCAATCACGCGCAGGGCTTTGCCTTCGTCTGCCGCCATTTCGGCGTGCCGGGCGTCGTCTTCATGCCGGTCACCACGCCGCAGCAGAAGATCGACAAGACACGCATGTTCGGCGCCGGTTTCATCACCATCGAGCTCATCGGCGATTTCTTCGACCAGTGCTACCAGGCCGCCCGCGATCATGTGGAGGCGATCGGTGGTGTCATGGTGCCGCCTTTCGATCATGCCGACATCATAGAGGGCCAGGCGACGGTTGCTGCAGAAATCATGCAGCAGCTTCCCGAAGGCACGGTGCCCGACATGGTCGTCCTGCCGGTTGGCGGCGGCGGCCTTGCTGCTGGCATCACCGGTTATCTCGACGGCATCGTTGCGAAATCCGATTTTGTCTTTACCGAACCTGCCGGCGCCCCGAGTTTGCGCCGCAGCCTCGAGGCCGGGCAGGTGGTGACGCTTCCCAAGGTCGACAATTTCGTCGACGGCGCGGCTGTCGCTCGCATCGGCGACCTAAATTTCGCGGCCCTGAAGGACTTTTCAGTCGAGCAGGTCAGGCTGATGCCGGAAAATGCCATCTGCGTTACCATCCAGGAGATGCTCAACGTCGAAGGCGTGGTGCTGGAGCCAGCCGGTGCCCTGTCGCTGACGGCGATCGCCGCCATGGATCGCGAGGCCATCAAGGGCAAGACGATCGTTGCCGTCGTCTCGGGCGGCAATTTCGATTTCGAGCGGCTGCCCGATGTCAAGGAAAGGGCCATGCGCTACGCTGGCCTGAAGAAATACTTCATCCTGCGTCTTGCTCAGCGCCCCGGCGCGCTGCGCGATTTCCTCAATCTTCTCGGGCCGCATGACGACATCGCCCGCTTCGAATATCTCAAGAAATCGGCGCGCAATTTCGGTTCGATCCTCATCGGCATCGAGACGACGGCTCCAGAGAACTTCGCGACGCTGGTCGCCAATTTCGAAAGATCAGGCATGGGCTTCGAGGACATTACCGAAAATGAGATCCTCGCAAACCTGATCATTTGACTTTGCGTCCACTGCACTGCGTGCTAAAGGCGGATTATGGCTTCGTTCCTTTCAAACATTCTTTCGGTATTCTCCGGCGGCGGCAAATCCTCCACCGAGGCAGCTGCGGGTCCTTCCGGTGAGCCGCAGCTCTATGGCGATTGCACCATCTATGCGGAGCCGCAGAAGGAAGGCGGCCAGTATCGTCTAGCCGGCCGCATCGAAAAGAAGGTTGGCGAGGACGTTCTCGTGCGCAAGTTCATTCGCGCCGATCTCTTTTCCTCGTCCGATGATGCGATCGAATGCACGGTGCGCAAGGCGCAACAGATCATCGATCAGCATGGCCCCTCCCTCTTCGGCGATGGCGAGAAGCTTCGGCAGGTCTGAGCGCTCGTTAGCCGGACAAGGCTTTTTCGAACCGCCATTTCCCGTTGTTTTTCAAAACTATGACAGCATTTCCGTGATGGAAATTGCTGCGTTGCTCACCTAATCTTAAAGGATTATGGCGAAGGTGGCGCCTGCAGGTTTTGCAGGGCGCCGCATGTGTTTGAGCTTTCCGGACGACTGACCAGAAGATCCGCTGCGGCGGCTGCGGCTCTCTCGCGCGGTCCTGTTGTAGGCGGAGGACCGTGATGGAGCTCTTGAACTCCGCGCTCTTCATCTTCGAAGCCGTCGGCTATTTCGTGCTGATGGTCAGTCTCCTGCATTTTCGCCAGCGCCTCGGATTGGGCGTCTTCCTGACGGCGCTTGGCGTCATGCATTTCATGGAGACCTATCTCGCTGCGGTCTTCTATGTTTCCCTGCCGTTCGGGAGCGTCTCGCCGGGTTCTTCGATCTTCTTTTCCGGCAAGCTGATGATGATCCTCATGCTCTACCTGCAGGAGGATGCGGCGACCGTCCGCCAGCCGATCTATGGTCTGTTTCTCGGCAATCTCCTGACCGTCGCCATTGCCTGGGTACTGCAGCTTCACCAACCGCTGGAGCTGTCGCCCGGTCATCCGGCAGACGTCGATTTCCTGAAGGAAATGGGCTGGCTGATGGTGTGGGGAACGGCAGTTCTCTACCTCGACTCGCTTGGCATCATCCTGCTCTACGAAAAGCTTGGCGATTTCATGCGCAGGCGCGTGGTGTTGCGCTTCATGATCTCGGGCCTCGTGGTTCTGACCTTTGACCAGATCTGTTTCTTCAGCGGCCTGCACTATTTCATGGGCGTTCCGATGGCGGCCTTCTGGGCCGGATGGAAAGCCAAGATGCTGGCCGTCTGCCTCTATTCCCTGATGTTTGCCATCTACGAATACCGTATCCGCCGGGCCGGCGTTGCCGCCTCGGCCCGCTCGATCAGCGACCTCTTCGGCGATCTGACATTCCGTGAGCGCTACAACGATCTCCTGGAACGCACCGGCCGCGATATGCTGACCGGCGTCTATGACCGCAGCCGTATGGAGCTGGAGGCGCCGCTGATGGTACGTGAGGCGCTTCGGCAGGGCCAGTATGCGACCGTTCTCATCATCGATGCCGACCACTTCAAGGACGTCAATGACGGCTTCGGCCATCTGCAGGGCGATGAGGTTCTGAAGGCTATTGCCTCCAGGCTTGGAACGACACTCCGCTCCAGCGACCGCATCTTCCGCTTCGGCGGCGAAGAGTTTGTTGCCGTTTGCCCCGGTACTGGCCATGAGGAGGCATTGCTGCTCGCCGAGCGCCTGCGCTGGACGATTGTGACCAGCGTCAAGACGCCTGACGACGCGCCCGTATCTGTGAGCATAGGTGTCGCAACTGCCGACGAAGATGGGGACAGCTTCACGACTGTGCTTTCGGCGGCGGACAGCCGCCTCTACGAGGCAAAGAAGAGCGGCCGCAACTGTGTCGTCGGCCGCTCCGGTGTCGTAAAAGTCAGCTAGATCAGGCCCGCTCAGGCGGTGCGGAAGATCTTGGCGCCGGAGGGAGCGCTCGTCATGCCGCCATCGACGGTAATCTCGATTCCCGTGACATTGCTGGAATCATCAGAGGCGAGATAAAGCGCAGCCTTCGCGATCTCGTCTGCTTCGCTCATGCGGCCAAGCGCGCTCATATTCCCGAGCTTTTCCTCCAGTGCCGTCATCGCATCTTCCGTCTGCGCGTAGGGCGACCAGATCGGCGTGCGCGTGCCGCCCGGCGTTACCTGATTGACGCGGATGCCGCGCGGTGCGAGCTCGGAGGCGAGGTTGCGGGTCATGGAGCGCACAGCGCCCTTCGTGGCGGCGTAGGCCGACCAGCCCGGCGCACCGAGAACGGCGTGGACGGAGCCGTTGAGAATGACCGAAGCGCCATCGTTCAGATGCGGCAGTGCGGACTGAACCGTGAAGAAGACCGAGGTCAGGTTGGTACTGATAATCTTTTCGAACTGTTCCAGTGAGGTCTGGCCGAGTGGTGTAGCGCCGCCGATGCCGGCATTGGCAAAGACGATATCGAACTTGCCGACATCAGAAGCAGCCTCGGCGAAGATCTTTTCCGCTGCCGCAACGTCGGTGAGATCGATCTTCAGCGCCAGCACATCGCCACCAAGCGCCTTCTTGGCCGCTGCGAGCGTTTCCGGGTTGCGGCCGGTGATGATGACCTTCGCGCCTTCGGCGACGAAGACCTTGGCGGTGGCAAGCCCGATACCGCTGTTGCCGCCGGTAATCAGCGCGATCTTGTTCTTGAGACGCATGGGAATGGCTCCTATTGGAAAATACCTCGATCTGGATTATGATCGATATCTACAAGGATTATGATTGTAATCCACTTGAGTCAAGTCCGTATGCCGGGAGATTTTCAATGGGCCATTCGCAACTCGAAAAGCAGAAGACGCACGACAGGATCGTCGAGATTGCTTCCAGGCGCCTGCGGGAGAGGGGGCTCGAGGGTATCGGCGTCGCCGATCTGATGAAGGAGGCCGGGCTGACGGTCGGTGGCTTCTATAAGCATTTTGCGTCACGCGATGACATGGTGGCCGAAGCCATGAAGCTGGCTTTCGGGTCCTGGGAAGCGAAAGTGCGTTCGCAGGGCAGAGCGCCGGCAGATATTCCGATGGCGGAATATTCCGCCAATTACCTCAGCGAGGTCCATCGCGATGACGTAAGCGGCGGGTGCCCTTTTGCCGCGTTGACCGCCGACCTTGCCCGCAGCGACGAGAAATGCCGCTCGCTTGCGACCGAACAGTTGAAGACGAATCTCGGATACATGACAGGCCGTATGAATGCGGTCGACGAGGCTGACGCACGCCGCAAAGCAATCATCGTTTCGTGCCTGATGACGGGTGCGGTCGGCCTTGCACGCATTGCCGACGACGAAAAACTCTCTGAAGAAATCCTGGAAACGGTCCGGTCCTTCGTCGATGGTTTCTCGGCAAAATGAAAGGGCCGGCTTGCGCCGGCCCCCTCAAGTGGAACTTTTGAATTTGCAGGTTAGGCAGCGAGAGCGAGTTCCTCGACGCGCGACTTGGCGGCGCCGATGGCCTTTTCCGCAGCTTCCGGGCCGAAAGCGAGGCCTTCGACATAGATGGTTTCAATGTCGGTAATGCCGAGGAAGCCAAGAACCGACTTCAGATACGGGACAGCATGGTTCATGCCGGCAGCCGGACCCTGGGAATAGACGCCGCCGGAAGCGAGGACGACATAGACCTTCTTGCCGGTGGCGAGGCCGACCGGGCCGCTTTCGGTATACTTGAAGGTGAGGCCGGCGCGGGCCACATTATCGATCCAGGTCTTCAGCGAAGAATAGATGTTGAAATTGATGAGGCCGGTACCGATGACGATGCTGTCGGCTGCGAGCAACTCGTTGACGAGCTCGTCGGAAGTCTTGACTGCAGCAGCTTCCTGGGCGGTACGGGCTTCCGGCGGCTTGCGGATGGCCGCGGTGAAGAGATCGTCAATGTGCGGCAGCGGATTTGCAGCAAGGTCGCGGCGGACGACGACGCTACCGGGGTTCTGAGCCTTGAGCTTATCGGCGAGTTCAACGGCGATCGACGTGGAAAGGGACTCTGAACGCGGGCTGGACGTCAGAAGAAGAATGGAAGACATGGTTGAATTTCCTCTCGAATTGCGGTTCAGCGGCCGGTTGGGAGCGGTGGGCCGCTGTGTTCGAGACAAGAAATAAGGCTGGCCCAGTATCGAAAAAACTGGGATAATGTCGATCAAAATTATCGATGGATTGGATGGAATATGCTTCCCAACCCGACACTGGATCAATTGCAGGTTTTCCTGACGGTCGCCGAAACCGGCAGCTTTTCAGCCGCCTCGCGTGTGCTGAACCGCGCGCAGTCGGTCATCAGCTATACGATCGCCAATCTGGAAGCCCAGCTTGAAGTGCCGCTCTTCGAGCGCTCCGGCGCCCGCCAGCCGAAGCTGACGGATGCCGGCAAGGCAATGCTTGAAGACGCCCGCCGCCTGATGGCTGACCTCGAAGTCATGCGCGCCCGCGTGAAAAGCATGAAGCAGGGGCTGGAGGCGGAGCTTTCTCTGGCGATCAGCGTGATGGTGCCAGCCAATGCCGTCATGATGGAGCTGCGTGAATTCCGCGAGAAATTCCCCAGCGTTGCGCTCAACCTCAATGTCGGCGAGCTCGGCATGGTCATGGACATGGTATTGAGCGACAAAGCCGACATCGGCATTGGCGGCGCGCTCGTGAGGCAGGAAGATTCGCTGATAGCTGAAAAGATCGGCTATTCCTTCATGGTTCCTGTAGTCGCGCCCGATCATCCGCTGGCGCGTATCGAACGGCCCCTGACGCTGGCCGATGTACGTGAAGAGATCCAGCTCGTGGTCTCCGACGCTTCCGGGCTTACCAAGGGGCGGGATTTCAATGTTCTGTCTTACAGGACATGGCGCGTCAGCGACATTGCGACCAAACATCAACTCATCAAGGGTGGTCTTGGCTGGGGTGGCTTGCCGGTGTCTCTCGTCGGTGACGACATTATGAAGGGCAATCTGGTCGCCATCAAGCTGGAGGCCTACGAGCAGGGCGAATACCCGATCTACGCCATGCGCAAGGCCGCCAACCCGCCGGGTCCTGCCGGCCAGTGGCTGATCGAAGCCTTCCGCCGGCGACTCTCCATGTGCCCGAGCCATGGCGAACTCATCAACATGCTGGGCATCGACGGACTGCACGCCATTCGCGAGGCTGCGGAATAGCCGCACAGTTGACGGGTTTCCGGCCTTTGCTATAACGGCGTCACGGTCTGCAGTTCACCGAGGCGTCGCCGTCCCGCAAGGGAAGCTAAACCTGCTTTAGAAAGATCATCAGCACTTGTCCTGTGCCGAAGTCGAAAGCCGGCGACCACCGACACCTTTTTCAGGGAACGGCGCGTTGAGGATAAGACGTGACCAGATCTATCTTTCCAATGGAAATCGCCGATCTCTCGGCTTTTGCCAAATCTCTCCGTAAGCAGATCGAAGCGCTCGCTGACAGGCCGAGCCATGTCGAGATGCTCAATCTGCTGACTCGCGCGGCGGGTTATCGCAACTACCAGCATTTCCGCAGCGTGGCGCACTCCGCCGAAGTGCTGAAGGACTGGAGCCTGAAGCTGGATCCCCAGCCTTTGCCGGACGAAGACCGTGTGCTGAAGGCATCGCGCCATTTCGATGGCAATGGTCGACTGATCCGCTGGCCGGGCAGGAGGGGGCTGCAGGAGCTTTGCTTATGGTTCCTGTGGTCGAAACTACCGTCGAATACGGAACTGACGGAGCGCGAAATCAGCGACTTGCTGAGCCGCCTGCATCTTTTCGGCGATGCGGCACTGCTGCGCCGCGAGCTTTTCGATTTCGGGCTTGTCCACCGCACCCGCGATGGCAGGCAATATCTCCGGATCGAAAAGAAGCCGCCGGCCGAACTCGGCTTGCTTCTTCGTCGCATCGAAGCTGAGGCCGAAACTGCTTGAGCGAAAGGGCGCGGTTGAAGAAACCGCGCCCCTGCGGCTTTAGAGAACCAGCCTGAACTTCGCGAAGCCCTCGGCGCCTTCGCCGGCATCCTCGATCTTCACGCTCTTGACGTCGGCGAGATACTGTTTGGCTTTCGGGCCGCTTTCGAACACGACGGTCGTGCCGGGCAGGGGCTTGAAGGTCCAGTTGCCGTCGGCGGACGGGTTGATCGTGCCCTGATCATGGACATAGCGGACGATGACGTCGCGGTTGGTGTCCGGCGCTTGGAAGATCACCTTGTCGGAGGCGATTTCCGGGAAGCTGCCGCCGCCACCGGCACGATAATTGTTGGAAACGACGACGAACTTCTGGGCCGGATCGATCGGCTTGCCCTCGAAGGCAAGGTTCTGGATACGGTTGGAGTCCGGATTGACGGCCTTGCCCGACGAATCATATTTCGGCGGTTGCGACAGATCGATCTGATAGGTCACGCCATCGATCACGTCGAAATTGTAGGACGGGAAGTCGTTGTTCAGCAGAAGCGCATCTTTGGAGCCGGGCTCGATGTGGTTGAATATGCCGGCCGACATTTCAAGCCAGTTCTTCACCTGCGCACCGGTGATTGCGACAGCCTGAACAGTGTTCGGATAGAGGTAGAGGTCGGCAACATTCTTGATGGCGATATCGCCGGCCGGAACATCCGTATAGTAGTCGGCGCCGCCACGGCCCCCGGCCTTGAAAGGCGCTGCGGCGGAGAGAACCGGCAAATCCTTGAACTGCGTATCGGCCAGCATCTGCTTGATGTACCAGGTCTGAGCCTGCGAAACGATCTGCACTGAGGGATCGTCGGCAACGAGCGCAAAGTAGGAATAGAGCGGCGCGGAGGTCTTGCCGACAGGCGTGCGGACATAGGCAAGCGTTGCCTCGTGCTCTGCCTTGGCGGCCTCGACCACTTCTTTCTTATCGGTGACGTCGGCAACGACTTTCTTCTTGTCGTCGCGATGGTAGATGGGCCGTGCTTCGGAGGTGAAGGCGACGATTTTCCAGCTGTTGCCATCCTTCTCCAACAGCAGGTCGATCAGGCCGAGATGCGAACCCCAAAAGCCGGCCATGACGGCGGGCTTGCCATGTAGCGTACCCTTGACCGGATCGGCATCGGTTATGCCATCCCAGGTTTTCGGGCCAGGGAAGACCAGATGCTGGTGGCCGGTGAAGATCGCGTCGATACCCTCGACGGCAGCAAGATGCAGCGAGGCGTTTTCCATCTTCTCGGATGGGCCTGAGCCATCGATGCCGGAATGGGACAGGGCGATGATGATATCGGCGCCGGCTTCCTTCATGGCGGGCACCCAGGCTTTGGCGGCCTGAACGATATCGCGCGTCTGCGCCTTGCCTTCGAGATTCTTGATGTCCCACAGCATGATCTGCGGCGGTACGAAGCCGATGAAGCCGATCTTGACCGGGCTTTCATTGCCGGCGCCGTCCTTGATCTGCTTTTCGACGATGATATAGGGCTTGAAGAACAGATCGTCCTGCTTCGGATCGGAGGCGAGTTGGCCCTTGGTCAGGTTGGCGCAGACGAACGGGAAGTTCGCACCGTTCAGCACCTTGAACATGAAGTCCAGGCCATAGTTGAATTCGTGGTTCCCGAGCGTGCCGACCGTATAGCCGAGCGTGTTCATCGCCTTGACGACCGGATGCACGTCGCCATCCTTCATACCGTGCTGGTAGGCCATGTAATCGCCCATCGGATTGCCCTGCAGCACGTCGCCATTGTCGATCAGCAGCGAGTTGACGGCTTCCGCGCGGATCGTGTCGATGATCGTTGCCGTGCGCGACAGGCCCATCGTGTCGTTCGGCTTGTCGGCATAATAGTCATAAGGGAGGACGTTGACGTGGATGTCGGTCGTTTCCATGAGCCGCAGATGCGCCTGGTTTGCGGCAGCGCGGGCGCTGAACGGGTGCAGCAGCACCAGAGCGGAAGTGGCGGCAAGACCGCCAAGCAGGGAACGACGGCTCATTGCAGGCACATCGAGAATGGAAGGCATGGAAACACTCCTTTTGACATCATGCATCACCCGGTTCGATGAACTTAGGATGATTGGCAAAGGAGTACATCGCGAAAATGACAGAATGGCAAAAACGATGCCGCCAAAGCGGCACCGTTCTGGAAAGCTTTACCGAACGCGTGGCACTTCGCGATGGAAGAAGCGGAAATAGGAGGCAATGAGCGCGCGGGCATTGGAATTCACGTCGAACTGGATGCCGACACGACCATTATGTGTCCAGCGGATGACGCCTTCGAGCAGGCCGAGATTTTCGGCTTCGATGCGGACCTTGCTGCCCGAGGCCGCATAAAGCGGCGCCTTGACTTCGAGTGCTGCACCCGTAGCTGAAATATCAAGGATGCGGGCATCTACCTGGTTGTTCAGATAACGGATCTTGCCAAAAACGCGGCAGCTCCTGCGGTCGGCCTTGCGGGTCGTGATCTTGAGATTGCGTATCATGCTTATCCCCGTGACGAATTCGGGAGGAGCATAGGCAGCGAAGATTGAAATGCCTTTAGGCGCTTATTTAAAATTGCTGCGAAAGTCTCAATTCGGCACGACCGCTCGCCGCGCCACGACATGTTCGCGCCACACCGTGAAGATGCCGGCCGCGACCACGATGATCGAACCGACGATCATGTTCAGCGTCAGCTCCTCCCCGTAGATGAGCACGCCAAGGATAGAAGCGTAGACAAGCTGGATATAGGTAACCGGCTGGACGGCGGCCGCGTCGAGACTGTCATAGGCGCGGATCAGGAAATAGTGGCTCGATGTTCCGGTCAGGCAGACGGCCAGCATCCACATCCAGTCCCAGCCCTGAACCGGCGTCCAGTAAAAAGGGCCTGCGAGCGTCATCACGAGAGCCCCGACGACACCGGTATAGAAGAAGCTCGTCATCGCCAAATCCTGCCGGCTCACGTAACGAGTGGCGATCACGTAAAGCGCGAAGTTGACGCAGGAGACGACGGCAAGAAGCAGGTTCACGTCGAAGAACCCGCCCTCCGGCTTGAGGATCAGCAACACGCCGCAAAGTCCGACGCCGATTGCCGTCCAGCGGCGCCAGCCAACTCGTTCGCCAAGTAGGGGAATGGCAAGCAGTGCGACGATGATGGGGGTAGCGGCAAAGATCGCCTGCGAATGCGCAAGGCCAATCAGCGCAAAACAGGTGATTGCCAGCACCACCTGCACAGCAAGCAGAATGCCGCGCGACACCTGCAGAAAGGGGTGCTTGGTGCGAGCGGTGGCGGCGATGCCACCGCGCATTTTCGCGGCCAGAATCAAGGTGAACAGGCCGAAGGCCCAATAGCGCACCATCGTCACGAAGATAGGCGAATAGGCTGAACCAAGATGCTTCGAGATCGCATCCTGCGCTGAAAAGATCGTCAGTGCCAGGAGCAGGAAGATATAGCCGTGAGTCTTGGATTTCATGTCTTGCCGTTGAAGCGGAGACGCCCGCAACATCAAGCTAGGGCAGGATTCGAGGGCTTTGCAAGGGCTCAAAGGCCGACATTCGGCCTGTCGATGATTTCGCGTAGCGCAAAGCTCGAATTGATCTTCACCACATGCGGCAGCGCCGAAAGCCAGTCTCGGTGGATGCGCTCATAATCTTCCAGATCACGGGCGGCGACCCGCAGGATATAGTCGTACTCGCCGGACATCAGGTAGCAGACGAGCACGTTCGGACAGCGTTTCACTGCCGCCTCGAATTCCGACAGCGTCTTGGCGAACTGGCCGGACAGCGAGATGTGTACGATGGCGATCATCTTGTAATCGAGCGCCTTGTGCGAAAGCCGCGCATGATAGCCGCCGATGACACCGCTCTTTTCGAGAATATCGAGCCGCCGCGAACAGGCGGAAGGCGATAGTCCCACCTTGTCGGCGAGCTCCGCATTGGTGATACGGGCATTGATCTGTAGCGCCCTTAGAATCGCAAGATCGATACTATCGAGATCAGACATTCGAAGAACCTTCGAAAAATGGATAGTTAACGCAATAATCTTCGAAACTTTGCTGAAACGCAAATCCTCTTTGCAAGGACATTTCGTGGCCGTGGTGGTTGGATTTAGGAGCAAGAAAACGCTCCGCGGAACGCGGACATAAAATGAGAGGAACGCGAATGCGTGTCGGCTGCCCGAAGGAAATCAAGAACCATGAATATCGCGTCGGTCTGACGCCGGCTTCGGTAAGAGAATATGTCGCCCACGGCCATGAGGTCTGGGTGGAGACGAAGGCGGGTGCCGGCATTGGTGCCGATGATGCCGCCTATATGGCTGCTGGCGCGAAGATCGCCGCCTCCGCCAAAGATATCTTTGAAAAGTGCGACATGATCGTCAAGGTTAAGGAGCCCCAGCCGTCGGAATGGGCGCAGCTCCGCGACGGTCAGCTCCTTTACACCTATCTGCATCTTGCGCCCGATCCGGAACAGACCAAGGGTCTGCTCGCCTCCGGCGTTACGGCAATCGCCTATGAGACCGTGACGGACGATCGCGGCGGCCTGCCGCTCCTGGCGCCGATGTCCGAAGTCGCCGGTCGTCTTTCGATCCAGGCCGGTGCCACTGCACTGCAGAAGGCCAATGGCGGCCTCGGCATCCTGCTCGGTGGTGTGCCCGGTGTTCTCCCGGCCAAGGTTGCCATCATCGGCGGCGGCGTCGTCGGCCTGCATGCAGCCAAGATGGCAGCCGGTCTCGGCGCTGATGTCAGCATTCTCGACAAGTCGCTGCCGCGCTTGCGCCAACTCGACGATATCTTCAATGGCCGTATCCATACGCGCTATTCAAGCATTCAGGCCCTGGAAGAAGAAGTTTTCTCCGCTGATCTTGTCATCGGTGCCGTGCTGATCCCTGGCGCTGCCGCGCCGAAGCTCGTGACCCGCGAAATGCTGACAGGCATGAAGAAGGGCTCCGTCATCGTCGACGTCGCGATCGACCAGGGCGGCTGCTTCGAAACCTCGCATGCAACGACCCATTCCGAGCCGACCTATGTCGTCGACGGCGTCGTGCATTATTGCGTCGCCAACATGCCAGGCGCCGTTCCCGTCACGTCTGCCCACGCGCTGAACAATGCGACACTCGTCCACGGCCTCGCACTCGCCGATCGCGGCCTGCGCGCCGTTGCCGAGGACAAGCATCTGCGCAACGGCTTGAACGTCCACAAGGGCCGCATCACCAACAAGCCGGTCGCTGACGCGCTTGGTTATGAAGCTGTCGCGCCGGAAAGCGCGCTGAACGTAGCGTAAACCAGCTGACTCTAGGTCAGATGAAGGCGCCGGTTTCCGCAAGGGCCGGCGCTTTTACTTTGTCGATCCGGCACTGATAGCAATTGTTGCGCGCGGAGCGCACATGCACATAGGCGATGCCGGGCCGCGCAAGCAGTTCGGTCGCATAAGCAGGGATCTTCTCGATCGGCGTGACCGCACCGGTGCCATAGACGATCCTGTCATTCTCGCCATAGCCGCGCACAATGAAGTCAGTGCTTGTCGTCAGGACAGGAGGCAGAACTTCGTCGGCGGAATAGCGCTTGCAAGGCTGCTTGTGCAGGAAGATCGGGCCGGTCTCGGCATAGGGCTGCAGTTCCGGAAAGGGCCGGTAGGCAAAGACGAAGAGTTCTTCGCCAGCGCCGATATTTCGCAGGCAGTGGCGGCAGGGATGGCCTGGACCATCGGATATCATCGTCTCAGGCAAACGATCATAGGCATCGCGGCCGCCGCTCCAGAGCGCTTCTGCATCTGATGTCGGCATCGCGGAAAACTGAATGCTGGTCACGGCAAATCTCCTTGTGAGCTTTGCCATAGTTTCCGCGCTGACGATCAACCAAGCCACCCGATTCTTGCTTCGAACAGCACGTCGCGTGCAGACGCGATCAGCTTTTCCTGGCGATTTCCAGCAGTTCCTTGTCGCTCAACGGCCTGACGATCCCGGTGCCGGTGGAGACGGGAGAGAAACCGAACATCTGATAGAGCTGTAATGCCCGTGGATGGTCGAGATTGTTGGTGGTCGTCGTGACCTTTGTCGGGTTCAGTGTCCAGATCGCGTAGAGCGCCTGGAGCAGGAACCATTTGCCGATGCCGAGGCCGAGCGCATGTTCGAAGAGCCCGAAATGGGAGAGCTCGATCGTATCCTCGTCCTCGCAGAGATATTCAAAGAAGCCGGCCGGCGCACCGTTGACGTAGAGTACGCTGATATTGTTGCGCTTGTCATGCAGCGCTGCCGTAAGCTCCTCGTCACTCATCCTCAATCGGTCGACCCACTGCCAGCGCGCGCCAACCTGCCGGTAGAGGTAGCGATAGAAGGCCAAGGGAATACCTGGGGCGCGCATGATTGCCGTCTGTATGTTGACGGGCACAGGCAGGCTTGCCTTCGGCGGCGCGACCATTTCAAGCCGCGTAATATGGGCCTTGAGCGAGGCGGGCGTCTTTCCCATGGCGGTCAGGCTTTGACCGGTTCAGGCGGGCCGGTGACGACGGGCGTGTCCTCGCGGCTGCCCCATTCGCTCCAGGAGCCGTCGTAGAGCTTGTTATCGGTATGGCCGAGCGATTCCAGCGCCAGTGTGATGATCGCGGCGGTAATGCCCGATCCGCAGGAGGTGACGACCGGCTTGGAAAGGTCGATGCCGGCATCCTCGATCGTCTGCTTCAGTTCCGGCAGCGATTTGAAGCGGCCCTGATTGGCAAAGACGCCTGATGGCAGGCTGCGTGCGCCGGGCATATGGCCGGAACGCATGCCTGCGCGCGGTTCCGGCTCGACGGCTGCGAAGCGTCCGGCGCTGCGGGCATCGGCGATCTGCAGAGCGCCACTCGCTACGATATCGCGCATCTGCTCGAGATGAACGACGCGGCTGGCATCATAGTTCGTCTTGAAACTCGCCGGGGCATAGTGCGGCACCTCGGTTTCGAGCGGTCGTCCTTCGGCTTTCCAGCCGTCCAATCCGCCATCAAGCACGAAGACGTTCTTTGCGCCCATCACCCGGAACAGCCACCAGACACGTGGCGAGGCAAACATGCCGATGCCGTCATAGACGACGATCCGGTCGTTCTCGCTGATGCCGAGCTTGCCGGCTTCAGCAGCGAAATAATCGGGCGAGGGGATCGTATGCGGCAGGTTCGTCGAATGGTCGGCGATCTTGTCCTGATCGAAACGGATGGCACCCGGAATATGGCCGGCGGCATATTCCGCATTTGCATCGCGCTTTTGCGCCGGAAGGTAGAAGGATGCGTCGAGCACGCGCAGATCGGGCTTGCCGAGTTCAGCCTGCAGCCAGTCGGCCGAGACGACGAAATGGCTCTTGGTGTCGCTCATGATGATCTCCCCAAATATCAGGCCCAAATAGCAGGCATCGTCTATCAGGCTTCGTCGCCGGGCGTGCCGAAGCGAATGCGGAAGCGCCGGTTCTCTTTGCCCTTCTTCTCGATCTTGGCAATATGAATCTGACCGACTTCCTGTGTTTCCGAAACATGCGTGCCGCCGCAGGGCTGGCTGTCGATCGCAGAACTCTCCCCGATGCAGACGAGGCTGACGCGACCAAGGCCAACAGGAGGACGCACATTCTTCGATTTGACGATGCCGGGATTGGCGGCGAGCTCCTCATCCGTAATCCACTGAAGATAGACCGGATGGTTCTGATTGACGAGGTCCATCAGCTTGGCCGTCACCTCATCCTTGTCGATCGTATCGGTCATGTCGAAGTCGACGCGGCTTTCGTCCTCACCGACCGCTGCCCCGGTGATCGGATAGGAGCAGACGACCGACAGAAGATGGCAGGCAGTGTGCATGCGCATCAGTCGGTAGCGGCGCGGCCAGTCGATGTGCAGCACCAGCTTCTCGCCGTTCTCAGGGCGCGGCTGGCCTTCCAGCGGCATATGGATGATGATGTCCTTGGTCGCGCCGTGTTTTGCCTGGCCAAGTTCTATCTTGGAACCATCAACCCGTTCGAAGAAGCCGGTGTCGCCCGGCTGCCCGCCCGATGTCGCGTAAAAGCAGGTCTGGTCCAGCTCGATGCCCCCGTCCTCGTGAACGGCCGTGACGACCGCTTCGCATGTGGAAAGATAGAAGTCGTCACGGTAGAGGGCATTGACTGGCATGGGGGCTCACGCTGCGGGTTCGTAGGGTATTTTGATATCCGTCGAGCCGACCATCCATTCGGGAATGGGAAGGCCCTTGGATGAAAGGAAATCCGGATTGAAGAGCTTGGACTGATAGCGGTTGCCATAGTCGCAGAGGATTGTCACGACCGTGTGGCCGGGGCCGAGATCCCTGGCGAGGCGAACCGCACCGGCAATATTGATCGCCGTGGAACCGCCAAGGCAAAGCCCTTCATGCTCGACGAGATCGAAGAGGTAGGGAAGCGCCTCGGCATCGGTGACATGATAAGAGAAATCAGGCGTGAAACCTTCGAGGTTGGCAGTGATGCGCCCCTGGCCGATGCCTTCGGTGATCGACGAGCCCTCGGACTTCAACGTGCCGTTCGCGTAGAATTCGTAGAGCGCAGCACCCTCGGGATCGGCAATGCCGATCTTGATATCCTTGTTGAAGGCCTTCAGACCTGCCGCCACGCCGGCAAGCGTGCCGCCCGAACCGACCGAGCAGATGAAGCCGTCGACCTTGCCGTCCGTATCTTTCCAGATCTCGGGTGCGGTGGTTTCGACATGCGCTTGGCGATTGGCGACGTTGTCGAACTGGTTCGCCCAGATAGCGCCGTTCGGCTCGCTCTTGGCAAGCTGTTCGGCAAGGCGGCCCGAAACCTTCACGTAGTTGTTGGGGTTCTTGTAGGGAACGGCCGGAACTTCGACGAGCTCGGCGCCGAGCAGGCGCAGCGCATCCTTCTTTTCCTGGCTCTGGGTTTCCGGAATGACGATCACGGTACGATAGCCGAGCGCCTTGGCGACGACCGTCAGGCCGATCCCGGTATTTCCAGCCGTACCTTCAACGATGACGCCGCCGGGCTTGAGCAGGCCCTTTCTCTCGGCGTCACGGATGATGTAGAGCGCCGCTCGGTCCTTCACCGACTGGCCGGGATTGAGAAACTCGGCCTTGCCGAGAATGGTGCAGCCGGTCGCCTCGGAAACACCCTTGAGCTTGATGAGGGGCGTATTGCCGATAGCCTCGATTACGGATGGGTGGAAGGTCATGGAATCTGCCTCGTTTACGCATAGTTTAGGAACGGTCTTTTCCCTTCACAAGGCGGCATTGGCAAGAAATCCTATTCCATGCCTTCTATGCCCGCGATAAAATTAGTCTTCTATTTCCAGCCTTTCGCTCAGCCTGGGCAAGCAGTGATCCGAAGATTGACTTTCGGCGTATGGATGACGACAAAGCAAGCACGGGCGCAGGAACAAGGCGTGACCGAATCTGACATGGTTCACGAGCATATCGACACGATCGATGCATTGATGGCGCATTATGTTGCTGGCTCCCTTCCGGAGCCGGCTCGCGCACTCGTGGAATCTCATCTCGAAATGAAGCCGGACAATCGCGGCCTGGTGGTTGACCTCGAATGGCTGGCTGGAGAAGCTCTGGAGAGCACGCCATCAAGCCCGATCAGCGACCGCGATGCGAAGCTTGCGGCAATCTTCGGCTCGAAGGCCCCTGTTTCCTCTCCGAAGCTCCTGTCACGTCCGCCGGGTGCTCTTTTCCCGCGCGCCTTGCGCAATCTCATCGGTTTCGAAGCCGATGATGTGCCGTGGCGCAAGCGCCTTCCGGGCTTCAAGGAATATGCGACCGATATCGACGGCTGCGAGGTCAGCCTGATGTGGATACGGCCGGGTCGCGCACTGCCTGCCCACACGCATGCGGGCATGGAACTGATCCTCATCCTCGATGGCGCTTTCCGCGACGAGCGCGGCCGTTTCGGGCCGGGGGATATCTCGGTTGCGGATGCCACCGTCGACCATCGCCCCGTCGCCGAGAAGGACCGGCCCTGCGTCGCCTTTGCCGTTTCGGATGGCCCGATCAAGCTCACCGGCTCCTTCCGGCAGATCATCGGCGACCTCATCGGCTGAAAGCAGCCACAATGCTGTGATAGAGCCATGGTCCCGGGAGAGATGAGGAGCTTCCGGGCCTGTGTTCGTGTTCAAATCGGCAGACCGGAGGAAGTGTCATGCGTAATTTCATCGCCCGTCCAGAACATGGTATCGTCTGGATTTCCGGTGCAAGTTCCGGAATAGGCCGAGCGCTGGCGCTGAAGCTCGCAGGCGAGGGATACGGGGTCGCCGTCACCGCCCGCAATCACGAAAAACTGGTGGAATTGCAGCTCGAGGCAGCCGGACTGTCCGGCAGCATCATTGTGCTCGATGGCGATGTGACCGATGCCGAAGACATGGAACATGTCATGGCCTCGATTGAATATGAGCACGGTGCGCTCGCCATGGCGATCCTGTGTGCCGGCGTCTATCAGCCCGTCCACGGCGAGGATCTGAACCGAGCCGATTTCGAGAAGACTTTTGCCGTCAACCTGTCAGGTGTGGTCAATTGCCTGCTGCCGGCGATCCGCCACATGAAGGCGAAGGGGCAGGGCCAGATCGCCATCGTTTCCTCAGTGACGGGCTACACGGGATTGCCGACCAGCGCCGCTTACGGCGCGACCAAGGCTGCCCTGATCAATATGGCCGAAAGCCTGAAATTCGATCTCGATAAGATCGGCATCCGCATCCAGCTCATCAATCCGGGCTTCGTCGATACGCCGGCAACGCGTAAGAATGCCTTTCCCATGCCGGCACTGGTTTCGCCCGAGACGGCGGCAGCGCGCATTGCGGCAGGCCTCAAATCGCAGGCTTTCGAGATCACCTTCCCGAAGCGCTTCACCTATGTGCTGAAGTTCCTGCGGATCTTGCCTTACGGTCTCTATTTCGCACTGGTGAACCGCTTCACCGGTTGGGGCGAGCGGCCCGCCAACTCCAGTCACCGGCCGGTGACGCCGCATCCGGCTGAGTGATCAAGACCGCGAAAAGACCACCTGCCGCACATCGATGTTGCGGGCGCGAAAGCCTGCCTCGCAGTAGAAGAGGTAGAATTCCCAGAGCCGCTTGAACCGGTCGTCGAAACCCATCGGCCTGAGCTTATGCCAGACGGACCAGAAGCGCTCGCGCCATTCCGCCAGCGTACGGGCGTAGTCAAGGCCGAAACCGAAGTCTCTGACCAGTGACAAGTCCATCTTCCTGCCGAGTTCGGCAAGGTGGTGGCGCGTCGGTAGCATGCCGCCGGGGAAGACATATTTCTGGATGAAATCCGGATTGCTGCGATATTGCTCGAAGGCCTCGGGACGGATGGTGATGATCTGTAGGCCTGCCTTACCACCCGGCTTCAGACACTGCTTCAGCTTGGAAAAATAGGCCGGCCAGTATTTCTCGCCGACAGCCTCGAACATCTCGATCGAGACGATGCGGTCATAGACCCCGGTCTCGTCTCGATAGTCCTGGAAGCGAAAGTCGACCCTGTCGCTAAGCCCCGCGTTGCTGATGCGCGTTTGCGCGAAGGCAAGCTGCTCGCGGCTGATGGTCAGCCCCGTCACCCGGCAATTCAACTCGCCTGCCGCAAATTCGGCAAAGCCACCCCAGCCGCAGCCGATTTCCAGCACATGATCGCCGGACTTGATGCCGGTCGCCTCCGCCAGCGCCCGATATTTGGCGTTCTGTGCCGATTGCAGGTCGTTGGCGCCGGTCGAATAGAGCGCCGAGGAATAGGTCATGCTCGGGTCGAGCCATTGCTTGTAGAAGTCGTTGCCGAGGTCGTAATGGGCCGAGATATTGCGCTTGGAGCCCGTCTTGGTGTTGGCGTTCATCCAGTGGCGGATACGCTCGACGAAGCGGCCGACGCCGCGCTTGCCATGCGCGTAGCTGTGCGCCGCTTCGCCATTGACGAGAAAAAGCTCGAGGAAGGCAGTGATGTCTGGGCTGTCCCAATCGCCGTCCATATAGGTCTCGGCGACACCGATCGTGCCGCTGGTCAGCGCGCGATCGGCAAGGTTCCAGTTTCGAAGCGTCAACGCGGCGTCAGGTCCGGCAGCATTGCCCTTGATAAACACCTTGCGCCCGTCGGGCAGCGTGACCGCAAGGGAGCCGTGCTGCATGCGCATCAGGCCGCGCAGTGCAAGCTTCGCTTTGAAGGGCAGGCCTTTGACGATGCGTGAAATATTTTCTGCCGTCAGCGTCACCGCGTCCCGGGCAGATTGATTCAAATCCTGTAAATTGCTCACCGTCCATCCTCCCGTATTTTTAGGCCGGTCAGGACAATGCTTGCGCCTCTCCTCCGGCGATTGCCGCAAACGCTAAATTCATTCCGCAGCTTCTGCAAGCCGGCTTGCCGGCTTCACGCTGACAGGCGGCGGAGGTGGTGGCCGGCGAACGTAGATGGCGCCTTTGAGCCAGAGTTTCAGAGCCTCCCAGTGAATTCCGGTCATGATCTTGATGGTCAGGAAGGGAATAGTTGTGAGAAGATAACCGAGCGTCCGGCCAGTCAGCGGCTTTTTCCGGCCGGCGAAGGTTGCGGCAAGAAGCGGCCCTTCCGCATCGGTTTCCAGGATGCGCCAGCGGATTTCCTGGCCGGGTGGCAGCATGCGGAAATGATAGCGCATGCCGATGCCAATGAAGGGAGAGACATAGAAGAGCTTGTCGCAGGTCTGGCGAAGACCACTTTCGAAGATTTCATTATCCTCGACGGGGCAGACATAACTATGCTGCTCGCCGAATGTGTTGCGCACTTCGTAGATCAGCGCAATCAAGGCATCCCTGTCGTCATAAGCATAATAGACCGAAAGGGGATTGAAGACGTAGCCGAGGATCCGCGGATAACAGACGAGCAGGATCTTGGCCGGCCGTTCGACACACGCATCCGCAAGCAGGCGGTCGGCATGGGAGCGCAGCTTTCCATTTGCTGCATGGTCCTCTTCATGGAACGAGACGAGATTGCTTCGGTTGACCGAAAACAGCGCCGACTGGCTGTCAGCTTCCTCCAACCGGTCGAGATCGATGGAGAGCGAAAAGACCCGATATTGGAAGCGATGGCCGAACGGTTTAATGCGCTGATGCATGACATCGCCCACATAAAGTACCGCCGCTGCGTCCGGCGGAGGACCGTTTCGCGTCACGCTGACGCCATACCTCGATGCGTGGAGGCTTTTGCGGGATGCCATCATGCTACCGCTTTCAGTGTGGTTCCAGAGGAGGGCCGGGCGGTCCGCCAGGGTGTGATCCCGCCCAGTGCCTCTGCCGCCGCAAGACCGGAAACGAGTCCATCCTCGTGGAATCCGTATCCGGTCCAGGCGCCCGCGAAATAGCAATTACTTCTTCCCTGGATGGCAGCGAGCGCGCGCTGCGCGGCCATCCCTTCCGCGGAAAACTGCGGATGCTCATAGGTGAATTCGGCAAAGACCTTGCGGCTCTCCGGTTCGCGGTCCGGGTTGAGCGTGACGAACAGCGGAAAATTCGAGTCTATGCCCTGCAGCCTGTTCATCCAGTAGGTCACGGCCACACCGGCCGCCCTGCCGTCGGCATGGCTCGAACGCAGATAGTTCCAGGAGGCCCATACCTTGCGCCGCGTCGGCATCAGGCAGGTGTCACGGTGCAGGATAACGCGGTTGGGCTGATAGGGGATAGCAGCGAGCAAGCGCTTTTCCTGATCCGTCGCATCGATCAGCAGCCGCGCCGTCTGATTACTGTGGCAGGCGAAGATCACCTTGTCGAAGAAGGCCTCGCCGCCGGTCTCGTCGATCAGGGTAACGCCCTTGTCGCTGCGGATCACGCCACGCACGCCGCAGCCGAGCTTCAATTTGTCGCCGAGCGGTGACAGAAGCCTTTTCAGGTAGTTGCGGCTGCCGCCGGTGACGGTGCGCCACTGATGCTGACGGCGATAGATAAGTCGGTGATTGTCGAAGAAATTGACGAAATGTTCGGCGGGAAATTGCAGCATCCGCGCTGATGGCGTCGACCAGATCGCCGCCGCCATCGGCACCAGATAGTTGTTGGTGAAACCCGGCGAGAAGCCACGCCAGTCGAGATAATCGCCGATCGAACGTGAGGCCAGGTGTCCGGCCGCCCGGTCTTCCAGGCAGGTCCGGTTGAAGCGCAGGATCTCGCGGATCATCCAGAGAAAGGAGGGGCTCAGCAGATTGCGCTTCTGCGCGAATATAGACGACAGCCCGCCGCCGCTCCACTCCAGCCTGCCATGATCCAGCGACAGTGAAAAGCTCATGTCGCTGGCATGCGTGGCAACGCCGAGCTCTGCAAAGAGCGCGGTCAGATTGGGATAATTGTGCTCGTTGTAGACGATGAAGCCGGTATCGACCGGAATGCTCAGCCCGTCATAGCCGACATCGACCGTTGCCGTATGGCCGCCCGGCCGGGCATCTTTCTCGTAGAGTGTCACGTCATGGACAGGATTGAGCGCCCAGGCGGCCGAAGCACCCGATATGCCCGACCCTACGATGACGACCTTGAGGCGGCGTGGCAGCGAAGGAACATGCGCGTTCATGCTGCATCCTTTATGGTGCTATAGACCTTCAGCGCTCGTCTGCGCGCCGTGGCGTGATCGACAATGGGTCTGGGGTAGGTTTTCCCAAGCGTGACGCCGGCGTTTTCGAGCACGCTCGCTGGTGCCTCGAACGGCCGGTGGATATGTTTGTCCTCGAGCTTTCCGAGCTCCGGCACGAACTGCCTGATGTAGCTGCCGTCGGCATCGAATTTTTCGCCCTGGAGCATCGGATTGAAGATGCGGAAGAAGGGGGAGGCGTCGGCGCCTGAACCTGCCACCCACTGCCAGCTGGCCGCGTTATTGGCGGGGTCTGCGTCGACAAGCGTGTCGCGGAACCAGGCTTCGCCGCGGCGCCAGTCGACCAGCAGGTGCTTGATGAGAAACGAGGCGACGATCATCCGCACGCGGTTATGCATCCAGCCATGGCGCCAGAGTTGGCGCATGCCGGCGTCGACGATGGGATAGCCCGTCTGGCCGTTGCACCAGGCATGAAATCCGTCTTCATCTTCGCGCCAACCGAAGCCGTCGAAATCGTCGTTCCAGTTATCCCTGGCAAGCTCCGGAAAATGGAAGAGCAGATGGTAGGAGAATTCTCGCCATGCCAGTTCCTTGCGGAAGCGTACGATATCGTCGGATGGAATGCGCCGCGAAAGTCCCTTCGTGGCGTCCCAGATGCGGGCAGGCGAGATTTCGCCGAGCGCCAAGTGCGGAGAGAGAAGGGAGGTTGCGGTCTTTCCGGGAAAATCCCGGTCGGCTGAATAGCCTGGAAGTCCGTCCTCGACGAAACCGCTGAGCTTTTCCTGGGCTGCCGCTTCACCCGGCGTCCACATGTCGGGGAAGGACTTTGCCCAGTTCGGCTTAAGCGGCAGGAGCTTCCAGGAGGTCAACACTTCGGAGGCCGGAAACTGTTTTGGGAAGCGGAAGCGCTCGGGCGCATCGACCGGTGCCTCCGGCTCGCCGCCTTCTTCGAGCGCCCGCCAGAATGGCGTATAGACGCGGTATGACGTGCCGCTTGCCGTTTTGAGCTTGGTCGGCTCATGCAGAAGCTGTCCGCCGAAGCTGCGTGCCTCGATCGCCTGTTTTTCGAATTCATGCTTCAGGCGGGTGTCGATCGCGATGCCCGGCGGATCATAACGGCGGTTCCAGAAAACGGCTTCCGCACCGCTCCGCTTGATGATGTCGGCAAGCACATTGCGGGCATGACCGCTTGCTAGAATGAGCTTGCCGCCATGTCTTTTGAGGGCTGCGTCAAGCGCATGCAGTGAATGATGCAACCACCATGCCTGGGCAGCGCCAAGAGGCCCCGTGCCGTCTTCCTGGGGTTCGCGGATATAAAGCGGAATGACCGGCCGCCCCGATGCGCATGCCGCATGCAGAGCCCTGTTGTCGTCAAGACGCAAGTCCTTGCGGAACCAGACGATTACCGGTCTTGCAACAGTCTCCCGTGCCAATGGCTGCTCCCTGCCTTGCCTCTCTGTCTGTTACGGAAGTACGAGGCAATCGGATCAACAGTTTCATCAGGCGCGCATGAAAAAGGCCGGTGGGAGCCGGCCTCTCTCAATGAACGGGTCTTTGCCCGATCAGTTGTCGTATTCGCGGCAGGCATCGCTGACCGAAGCGCCGCTCTCGCCACCGCGCGTATCGACGCCGGTATTCTGCTGCGGCATGCCCGGGCAATCGATGGCCTGACCACCGATGCTCAGCGTCGTGGTCGGGTCTACCGTGGCCCCGGGCATCGGATGAATGCCATTGCTGTCATTGGTGTAGTCGGACGAATAATTGCCAGAACTCGGGTCCGTCGAACCGCCATTGGTCGGGCCGATGGTGTCGGGATTAGACTGAGCGAATGCCGACGAAGCCATGCCGATGGCAAGCAGCGAGGCGGCGATAAGAGATTTATGCATGGGAGCTGTCCTCCTTAGATTTTCGTCTTTGGCGACCCTTTCCTAACCCGTGAGAAAACTCCTGGTTCCAAAATTAGGTTACAAAATTTAAACGGGGCGGTTGAGACAATTGCGCATGGTTACGCATAAACCTTAACCGCGAAAGCCGCTTTGCCTGAGCTCTCCTTTGCCTTACCTGCGCAGTGAAACCCTTGTTACGGCATGAGGCCACCATGTTCATTTCACCGCGCGAAGCCGGAGATCTCTGCCTTCAGATGATGCTTGCACTCACTTTGACGGTGAGCGGCATGGCGCTGGCGTCGACCGTTGTGAAAGCAACGGAGCAACGGGTTTCGGTCATCGACGTCAACCGTCCTTCGCTCTGGTCTGCTGGCCCCGTCCGCGTCGGGAATGCCGAGCCCATTCTGCTTTCCGACGGGCGCGATATGACTGCAGGCGAGGGGATGCCTTGCCACAACACGATCGGCCTCAGAATATCCTGCGACTTGTTGACCTTTGCTGTGAGCGACAGCTTCTCATCCCGCGATGGATTTTCCAGCTTTCTCACGGGTTTTGGAGCTTCATTTCTTTAGTCCATAAAATTTATGGATAATTCTGGCTGAGATGCGTCGCGGCAGTTTGCTGCGCATGCGCCAGGAGATAGCAATGACAAAAATCCTGATCGTGCCGGGTCTGTTCGGTTCCGACGAGGGGCATTGGCAGCACTATTGGCTTGATGATGTACCGCAGAGCCGAATGGTCGAGCAGGACGACTGGAACCACTCTCGTCTGGACCACTGGATGGAGCGGCTGGAACAGGCACTGCTGGAGGCGGGGGAAGCCTATATCGTTGCCCATAGCCTCGGCTGCATCCTGACGGCGAGGCTCGCCGACCGGCCAGCGGCTCGCCGGGTAAAGGGAGCGCTTCTGGTCGCCCCGTGCGACTTGCCGGCCACGGAAAGGCTGCATCCCGGCTCGCTCGCCTTCGGCCCCATGCCGACAAACCCGCTTCCCTTTCCGAGCCTCACCGTCGGCAGCCTCGACGACAAATACATGTCGCTCGACCGTTTGAGCTTCTACACTCGCCTCTGGAAAACCGAGGTCCGCAACATAGGCCTCGCAGGTCATATCAACATTGCCAGCGGTTTCGGCCGCTGGACCGGCGGCTACGCGCTGTTCGATGCAGTAAAAGGCAAGGCGAAGGCGAAGAGACCGCAGATATCCACGCTTGCCGCGACCGCCGCATCGGCCTGATATTTTATCGGGACATGCGCAAGAAACGGGTTGAACTTACGCCTTTGCAGTACGATTCTGATGCCCGACGGAATGTGAGGGCTTCACCATGGCTCAGAAAGTGCATCAATATCTGATCTTCGAAACCGCCGGCGGCTTTTGCGGCATTGCCTGGAGCGATGCCGGCGTGACGCGATTCCAGCTGCCGACGAAGAGCGCCGAGTCGACAGAACGCTTGTTGCTGCGCCGTTTGCCGGCTGCCGAACCGGGCAGGCCGACGCCGCAGATTCTGGACGCCGTTGCTGCGGTAAAGCGCTACTTCGAAGGTGAGGAAGTCGACTTCTCCACTGTCGCCGTTGACCTTGACGGCCAGGACGCATTCTTCCGCGATATCTATGCCGCCGCGCGCCGCGTCAGTTGGGGTCGCACGACCACCTACGGCACGCTGGCCAAGGAGCTTGGAGCAGGGCCGGAAGCCGCACGCGACGTCGGCCAGGCCATGGCGAAAAACCCCGTCGCGCTTATCATTCCCTGTCATCGCGTGCTGGCCGCAGGCGGCAAGATCGGCGGCTTTTCGGCGCCCGGTGGTTCGAATGCCAAGCTGCATATGCTAGAACTCGAGGGCGTGCATGTCGGCCCGCCGCCGCCCGCCCAGCAGTCTCTCGATTTTTGAGGACGAAGCCGCAAGCAAGTGCTTGGAATATCCTGAAAATCCTCGCTATAAAACTCTGTCTATAGCGAGGTTTTTCATGAACAAGATTTTCAACCCGCCATCCGTCCGCCGGCCCTTCGGAAATTACAATCACGGCCTTCTCGTGCCGCCGGGCGCGTCCTTGCTGGTCACGTCAGGTCAACTTGGAATCGGTCTCGATGAAAAGGTCCCCGAGGATGTGACGGCGCAGGCCGAGCTCTGCTTCGAGGCGATCAAGGCGATCCTCGCCGAGGCCGAGATGAGCTTTGCCGATGTCATCCGCGTTTCCGGCTTCGTAACGAAGCGGGAGGATTTCCCGGCCTATATGGCGGTGCGCGACCGCTTCACGCTCGACCCGAAACCTGTTTCGACGCTCATCATCGTCAGCGGCTTTACCCGGCCCGAATTTTTGGTCGAGGTGGAAGTAACGGCCGCCAAGGTCTTCTAAGGTTTGACCGCAGGCTCCGTGGCGATCACGACCGCGCAGTTCAACGGCGTGGCAGCACGCATGCAAGCCGATTCCTAAAGCGTATCGCAATCCTTCTGATTTGCTTGCCGCGCTTCAGGCACTTGTTTTCGCATGTGGTTGTCGCAAACCGCACCACATTTTTGCGCGACTTTAGAAGCGCTCCATCGCGCTCTTCACCTTGGCGAGAAACGCTGCTCGCGTCTCCGGGGTGCAATTGTTCATGTCGTAATGGGCGAGAAAGGTGACCGGCTTGAGTGGGTTGATCTGCGCCCGCAAAACACGCTTCACGATCTTCTTGGGCGGATTGCCGGCAACGAAGGCGCGAAAAGGTGTCGCGCCATAGGTCAGCACTGCACCGAGCTTCTTGATATGCCGCAGTCGGGATTGAACCTTGCCGTCCACGAGCGCGAAGGAAACACCGGGGAGCCAGACCCGGTCGAAGTAGCCCTTGAGGATGGCCGGAAAACCGAAGTTCCACACCGGTGTGCAAATGACCAGCGCCTCGGCCTGCTTCAGCCTCTCGACATAGGGTTTCACCAGCGAGGTATTGCCGGGATAGTCGTGATAGACGAGCCGGTCATGTTTCGACAGGACGGGGTCGAAATTTTCCGCATAGAGATCGCACGCATCCACCTCGTGCCCGGCCTTGGCGAGGCTCTCCAGGGTCTGTCTGAAGAGCGCTTTGCCGTAGCTTTCCTCGACCGGGTGCGAATGGAGGACGAGAACCCTCATGAAGCCTCCATAACGGCGGCAAGGCCCGGGAAGAGATAGTTCTTGCCGGCATTGAAATCGAAGTTGGGATTTTCCCAGGCGATCATCTTGCCGGGATTGAGCAGCCCCTTCGGATCGGTCTCATGCTTGAAGGCGAGCTGCACCTTGTCTGTGCGCTTCATGCCGCCTTCTTCCAGCGTATAGCGGTGCGGGTTGAAGATTGGGCAGCCGTGGTCCTGATGGATCTTGATGATTTCTTCCAGCCGTTCCTCGGTCGTGTAGCGTACCAGCGGCAAGCCCGAGCACTGGATCTGTCCATCGAACTTGATGAATTCGAGATGACCCGGCACCTCATCGCCGAAAATCTCCACCATCTTCTTCACCTTGGCGACATGATCCGGCCCCGGATACTGCACTTGCAGATAGGTGAAGGACGGATCGACCTTGAGGGCACGCAGCGTCGTGTGGTTCCAGGCAAGTTCATAGGCATGCGGGATGCCGCGCATGCTCTCGACCTTGTCGGAACGGAACATGATTTCACCCTTCTGCGCTGCCGTAAAGGCCAGGAAGGCATCCATGGAATGCGGTGCGATCATCAGCACGACGATCGACTGGCCCTGACGGATATAGGGCTTGTGGCGGGTGAAATATTCATGTGGGATGGGTGCTGCGATCGGCGCTATTTCCTTGACGAGAATGCCGTTGCACTTCGCCAGCGCATCGGAGAAGCGCACTGCATCCATGAGGTCGTCATAGCCGACGAGAACGTCCACCCAGTCATAGGCAGGTGCCAGCGGCATTTCGATTTCGGTGATGATGCCGTTGGTGCCATAGGCATGGCTGACCTTCTGCAGGTCCCAGCCGGTGAGATCGAGCACCCGCGGCTCCGCCTCCATGGTCACGACACGCAAGCGCAGGATATTGCCGAGATCGCGCAACCCGCCCCATGTAATCGAGCCGACGCCGCCAGAGCCGCCGGCAATGAAACCGCCGACCGTCGCCGTTTGCGCCGTCGAAGGGTGAAAGCGCAACTCCTGCCCGGAATGTGCCTTGGTCTGCTTGTCGAGCTGGGCGATCACGATGCCGGGTTCGCAGATGACGCGGCCGGGATGAATTTCCTTGATCTTGTCCATGGCGGCAAGGTTGAGCACGATACCGCCTGACAGTGGCATGGCCTGACCGTAATTGCCCGTACCGGCGCCACGCGGGGTGACAGGAACACCATGGGCGAAGGCAACCTTCAGCGTCTGGATGACTTCGGCCTCGTTCTTCGGCGTGACGACGATATCCGCCGTCACATTGTCGAGCTGCGCCTTCAGGATCGGCGAATACCAGTAGAAATCCCGGCTCTTCTGGCGAACGAGCGCCGGATTGTCTTCGACCGCGATACCTTCGAGTTCTTGTCTGATCTTCTGATAATCGGCCATCTCAGCCTCCAACGACGCTATCGAGTTCACGGTAATCCGGCAGGCTGCGGTCGATCACCTTGCCGCGGCGAAGCACGACGCGGTCAGACTGCGGACGGGAAAGGAATTCGCTCCAGCGCCTTGCGCTGAAAAGCACGAGATCGGCTGGGCTGCCGACGGCAATGCGGCCCATCTGCGGCCTGCCGGCAATCTTGGCCGGTGACGCCGTGACGACCCGCGCCGCAGTATCGAGCGGATGGTCGAGATGCAGGATGCGAACCGCCTCGCGAAATACTTCCACCGGATCGAGATCGCCATAGGCATAGAAGGGGTCGCGCGTATTGTCGGAGGAGACAGCCGTCTCGACGCCGGCAGCCGCCAGTTCCTTGAACAGAGTGACGCCACGCCAGCGCGGCGTGCGGCCGGGATAGCGATCCTGCAGGTACATGTTGCACATCGGCAGCGAGATGACCGAAACCCCTGCCTTGTGAACGAGATCCACGGTCCGCTTGGCCGCATCGTCATCCTGCCGCGCCAGAGAGCAGCAATGGCCCGCTGTCACCTTGCCTTCGAACCGGTTGCGTAGAACCGCTTCGGCGATCGCCTTCAGTGTCTCCGCGCCCGGATCATCCGTCTCATCGACATGCAGATCGACATCGAGGTCATTCTCCGTCGCCGCGCGCAAAAGCGTATCGAGCTGCCAGTCGAGTGTCGGTCCCATCCTGGTGACACCGCCAAGCAGGCCGCCCTTGTCCTTCACGACAGCAACGAGATCGGCGAAAAAGGCTTCATCGACCATATTGTCGAGCGGGAAGAGAGCGACTGCCTGCAGGGCAATCTTGTCTCTCCACTCGTCGCGCACCTCGGCAAAGACCTCGAAAGAAATACGGTGCTGGGGAGCAAGTGAATCCAGATGCGTGCGGATTAGGCCGGTGCCGTGCACATAGGCCGAGCGTAGCGAAAATTCCATGCGCTTGCGCACATCCGCCGCCGACCAGTTCGCCTCGCGGTCCCTGCCGACGGCCTCCAGTGCACCCATGAAGGTGCCGTCCGGATTGGGCTTGCGCGGCCAGATATGGCCCTTGTCCAGATGCGTATGGATATCGGTAAAGCACGGCCAGACCATGCCCTCTTTCATATCGGACTTGGCGAATTCCGCCGGGGCTGTTCCGGAGGGCAGGATTGCCGAGATGAGACCGTCGGCAATCACGATGTCGGCCTTGACGAGGCCCTCATTGGAGGCAGCAGCGAAGTCGCTGACGGCAACGGTCGGGAGCGTCGCATTGGCCAGCACGAAGCGGCCCGCATTCGGGGGAGACATGAAGGAATAGGTCATCAATTTTCCCGCTTCAGGCTGCTCTCGTGCCAGCGATGCAGGCTGAGCCATGAAATGAAGGAGGTGATGGCAAAGATCGCGACACCGAGCATCGACAGCATGAAGAGCGCAGCGAAGAGGCGGGGGATATTCATGCGGTATTGCGCTTCGAGGAGTCGGAAGGCAAGGCCGGAGCCCGCACCCGCCGAACCGGCCGCAAACTCGGCCACAACCGCCGCAATCAGCGCCAGACCGCCGCCGATGCGAAGCCCGGTCATGAAATAGGGCTGGGCCGCGGGCAACTTCAGATAAAGCAGCGTCTGCCAGCGCGAGGCGCCGTAGAGCTCGAAGAGATTGATGAGGTTGTGATCGACGCTCTTCAATCCCTGCACCATGTTCGACAGGATCGGAAAGAAGGCGACGAGAAAAGCGCAGATCAGTAACGCCACCTGCGTCGACGGCGCATAGATCAGGATAAGCGGCGAGATCGCCACGATCGGCGTGACCTGCAGGATGACGGCGAGCGGATAGAAGGCGATCTCGATCCAGCGCGACTGCACCAGGAAGATCGCAAAACCGACGCCGCCGATCAGGGCGAGCGCCAGCGACATGAAGGTGATCTTGGTCGTAACCCAGAGCGCCGGCGAAAGCGTGCCCCAATCACTAACGAGCGCTCCGGCAACCGCAAATGGGCTCGGAAGTATATAGGGCGGCACACCCGAAACCTTGACATAGGTCGCCCAGATCGCAATCAGCACGATGATGGCGACAAAAGGCACGGTAATGCGGAGCAATAGATCCCGGCGCTTCGCATTGAGTGGATTGGGCATTGCCGGCACGGAATTTTCGACTGTCTCGATGCTCATCAGTCTTCCTTTGCCGCGTTGATCGCGCCAATCAGCGAATAGGAAACGGTCTCGCAGGCCTGCCGGTATTCCTCGGAAGTCCGGTAGTGCGCGTCACGATCGAGGCTCGTCGTAAGCGGAATATCGGCATGAACGCGGCCGGGCCGCGCCTTCATCACCACGATCCGGTTGGAAAGGTAGGCGGACTCAAAGACGGAATGCGTGACGAAAATCACCGTGATGCCGGTCGCCTTCCACAACCGCAAAACGTCGTCATTGAGCTTCTGCCGGGTGATCTCGTCGAGCGCTGCGAAAGGCTCGTCCATCAGCAGCAGTTTCGGTTTGGTCACCAAGGCGCGGGCGATCGACACACGCATCTTCATGCCGCCGGAGAGTTCCCGCGGATAGGCATCGGCGAAATCCTGCAGGCCGACAGTCGCGAGCACTTGCATGATCCGGTCGCTCGCCTCCGACTTGGAAACACCGCGCAGTTTCAGCGGCAGGTAGACATTGCCGAAAACCGTCTTCCAGGGCATCAGCGTCGGCTCCTGGAAGACGAAGCCGATATCGCCCTCCGGCAGGCCCTTCGAATTGATGCGCGAACTTGGCCAGTCGATCTTGCCCGACGTGACGTCGCCAAGACCGGCGATGATGCGCAAGGCCGTGGATTTGCCGCAGCCGGACGGACCGAGAAGGCTGATGAACTCGCCGCTTTCGACCGTCAGCGACATGCCCGAAAGCGCAATCGTGCCGCTGGAAAAGACCTTCGAGACCGATTGCATGACGACCAGCGGCCGCCTGCGTATTTCCCTCGAAGGCGCCGCCTTGGTTTCGGCTAGGGACATTCTCTCGCTCTTTTATCGAAGGGGATGCGGCCCGCCGCCGGATGGCGACGGACACTGCTTGGGAGGCTTATTTCTTCAGCGATACACCAACGCTCTTGCACACGAACTTCGTCGTAAAGGCCTTGGTGTAGTCGGTCTCAGGCTTGAAGACCTTGATCGCCACCATTTCGTCGAAGAACTTCTTGTAGTGAGTGTCGGTGATGCAGCCGATGCCCTTTTCCAGGCCCTCACCGGATTCGATGATGCCGTATTCTTTCATCTTGGCGATGGAATAAGCGATCTGGCCATCCGTCATTTCCGGATTGTCCTTTTTGATCAGCTCATTGCCCTTGCTGTTGTCGCCGTAGAGATAGTTGTACCAGCCCTCGATCGAGGCATCGACGAAGCGCTGCACGACATCAGGCTTGGTATCGACCATCTGCTGGGTCGTGGTGATCATCGTCGAATAGGGCGAATAGCCATTGTCGGCGAGCAGGAAGACCTTCGGCTCCCAGCCGGTCTGCTTCTGGATCTCGTAGGGCTCTGAGGTCAGGTAACCCTGCTGGGCGGATTGCTTGTCGGCGAGGAAAGGGCCGGGGTTGAAGTTGTAGGGCTTGTATTGCTCATCCTTGAAGCCCTGAAAGTTTGCCTTCATCCATTCGAAATAGGTGAGGTAGCCATCCTTGCTGAGGAACAAGGTCTTCAGCTTCGCAAGATCTGCGAACTTGTCGACGCCGACGTCAGGATGGGCGATCAGGATCTGCGGATCTTTCTGAAAGATCGCGGCGACATCGACGAGCGGAATGCCCTGCTCGACGGCGGAGATTTCGCCCTGCGGCCCGCCCATATAGAAGTCGATCTTGCCTGAGATCAGCAGCGCGTTGTTGGCGGCATTCGGCCCGCCCTGCACGATGGAAACGTCGAGGCCGTATTTCGCATAGGTCCCGTCGGCCACGGCCTGGTAGAAGCCGCCATGCTCGGCCTGCGCCAGCCAGTTGGTGCCATAGCTGACCTTGTCGAGCGCATAGCCGGGTACACTGGCAGCAAGTATGCCGCCAAGCCCAAGAACTGCAGAAAATGCGGATGTTTTCAATCTGTTGGACATGGCGGCGTTCCCCTTCTGGTGCCTTGGAAGCTCGTTTTTGGCCTCCGATTTTCTTCATTTGACCGATTGCTTCGCTCTTTGAAAAGCAGCAAAATTCGTGCGCAGTGATGCCTTTTTGGCATCTCACTGGATATCTGTGCCTAAATTGGGCGCTGTGCTCAAAAACGATGCAATGAGGTTGCGATGCTGCACTCCAGAAAGCTTCTCTACATCAATGAGATTGCGAAAACGGGCTCGATCAGGAAGGCCGCAGCGCGCCTCAATGTCGCCTCTTCGGCGATCAACCGACAGATTCTGGCGCTGGAGGAGGAGATGGGCGCTCCGCTCTTCGAGCGCCTGCCGCGTGGCTTGCGCCTGACGGCCGCCGGCGAACTCTGCATCGAGCATATTCGCGAGGTTCTGAAGAACTACGAGCGGCTGGAAGGGCGCATCAAAAGCCTGAAGATGCAGCAGGCCGGCAAGGTACGGCTGGTGACGACGGTCGGTCTTGCCGCAGGCCCGCTGCCGGAAATCATCGCCCGCTTCCAGTCGGAGCATCCGCGTGTCTTCATCCAGCTGCGCAACGACGCCGGGACGATGACAGTCAACCCGGTGCTGTCGGGTGAGGTGGATATCGGCCTCGGCTTCAATATTCCGGCGACACCCGGTATCCGCACGCTCGGCAATTTCGATATCCCGATTGGCGTCATCCTGCCGCCCGGCCACCCCCTGATCGGACCAGGGCCGATCAATCTCGGCGATGTCGTGCAGGAGCGGCTGGTGCTTGCGCAGCAGGGTACCAGCCTGCGTGAGGTCATCAACCTCGCAATGTCCAGGCTCGATATCCCTGTCGAGCCTGTTTTGGAAACCAATGCCTCGGAAATGCTGAAGAAACTGGTCAAATGCGGAGCAGGGCTCTCCATGCTGAACCCGCTCGATGTCATCACCGAGTGCCGCCAGGGCGAACTGGTGTTCCGCCCGATTGCCGAGCCGCATAGCCGCCATCAGCCGATGAAGCTCTTTGCCCGCGCCCGCGCGCCGCTCGATTCCGCCACCAGCCTTTTCGTAGAGTATCTCCTGGCCGAGCTTGCGGGTCTCGTTCAGGAACTGCAGGCCAAGGGGCACATCCCGCTGGAGCGGCCTGTCGTTGCGTGATTAGTGCGAATAAAGGTTGGAGAGCGGATAGCGCTTCAGATCATGGAGCAGCTCGATAAAGCCCTTCACCTGATGGCGGCAGATTGCTTCGCCCTTTTCGGCCGTGCCCTTCGAAGCATCGCCGACGACGCCGTTCGGATTGAGATCATGCGCGATCCAGGCGAGCGAATGCGGCGGCAGCGGCTGGATATAGTGCGATTGCTCGCGCATCCATTCGGCCTTCGAAACGAAATTCTCAGCCTTCTCCATCCGTACCAGCTCCGGTCGGAAATGCAGCATCAGCGATGTCTCGACTTCGCCGCCATGGATGCCGTAACGTGTCTCGTGCTCGCTGATCATGCCGTCAGGATTGCCGAACCGGCCCCATTGGGTGGAAACCACGGCCATCTGGTAACGCACGCGCAGCTCGCGGGCGACGATGCTCATGATATCGACATTGCCGCCATGCGAATTGACGATAACGAGCTTGCGCACACCGGCCTCCGCCACCTTCGCGCCGATCGCCGTCCAGACAGGGATCAGCAGCTCGGCGCTGAGGGAAAGCGTACCTGGACCATAGACATGCTCGTTGGCCTTGCCGATTTCCTGGGTCGGCAGGACGAGGATGTCGAGGTCCTCGGGCCGTTGCCGGCGCAGTTCCGCCAACATGCCGTTGGCGATCGCCACATCGGTTGCGATGGGCAGATGCGGACCGTGTTGCTCAGTCGAAGCGATTGGCAGGATAGCGATGGTCGTGTCGGCGGAAAGCGCGGCAAAATCATAAGTGTTCAGTTCATTCCAGTAGAATGGTGTCGCCATCGCCGCTTCCCTCTTTGTCATTATTCGATAGTGAGTAGGGAATAACGCGACATGCGAAAAGCATCGATTTGCGCGCGCGCCGCTGCCTTTTTGCGCACATGATGCCGTTGGTCCGATGTCAGGCCATCTTTGCACGCGGGAAATAAATATTCCGCCGTTGCCACTTTCGAGGAAGGCTTTGGTTTGACCGCGCTTGGCGCTGGTCTGTAGATAGTCATCGGCACGCAGAACTGCCTGCGAGTGTTCAGATTTAACGATCCGCAATTGGAGGGCCGACCATGAGCCTACGTATCAACGATATTGCTCCCGATTTCACCGCCGATACCACCCAGGGCCCTGTTCAGTTCCATGACTGGATCGGCAGCGGCTGGGCCGTCCTCTTCTCGCATCCGAAGAACTTCACGCCGGTCTGCACGACCGAGCTCGGCACCATGGCCGGCCTCGAAGGCGAGTTTAAGAAGCGCGGCGTCAAGATCATCGGCATTTCCGTCGATCCGGTCGAAAGCCACGGCAAGTGGAAGAACGACATCAAGACGGCAACCGGCTTCGAGGTCGAATATCCGCTGATCGGCGACAAGGACCTGAAGGTCGCCAAGCTCTATGACATGCTGCCGGCCGGTGCCGGCGAAAGCTCAGAAGGCCGCACGCCCGCCGACAACGCCACCGTGCGCTCGGTCTTCGTCATCGGCCCGGACAAGAAGATCAAGCTGATCCTCACCTATCCGATGACGACGGGCCGCAATTTCAACGAGATTCTGCGCGCCATCGATTCCATCCAGCTGACCGCCAAGCACCAGGTTGCAACGCCGGCCAACTGGAACCAGGGCGACGACGTCATCATCACCGCCGCTGTCTCCAACGAAGACGCGATTGCCCGCTTCGGCTCCTTCGATACGGTTCTGCCCTATCTCAGAAAGACCAAGCAGCCGTCAGCGTGAGTTAGCCGCTGCGCTGATACTGTGATTGGATCAAAAGACGTCCCGGCTTCCGGGGCGTCTTTATTTTTAGGTCGGCTGGCGCAGGCCTCTATCAGAGACGCATTCTCGCTTGCCCGCGAACGAGAATGGTTGCCGCGGACGTAGAGGTAGTATTGCTCGCTGCAGCGCCGCTTTGGAACGCAGGTCGGTCCTGGCCTATTCGGATGGCGTCACACGGGTCCAGAAGTCGTTGAACGCGACCGAATCGAAGAAGGCCGAAGCTCGGACGATACGGTCGTCGCGCATGTCGAGAAACCAGGCATATGTGTTGACGTAAGGTTTTCCGTCGCGGGCGATGCCGCGGGCATCGAAAAAGACGATCACGGTGTCGCCGTCGGCATAGACGTTGCGGATCACGGGCTTCAGCGGCGCCTTCATGCGGGCATTGAACGGGCGGATCACCTCGCGCAGGAACGCCTCACGGCTCGGATAGGTCTTCGATGCCAGCGAGTAGCCCTCGATCGTCCAGCGGACGTCGTCGGCGAGCAGGTCATAGGGGCTGCCCGTGCCAGACGCCCACTTCTCAAAGCCAACCTCGACGGCCGTCTTGTTGCGGCGTTCGGTTTCGGTCAGCGTCTGCGAGACCGCCCGGGCTTCGAGCCCGCAAAGGGCCAGGATGGTGGCGGCGATGCCGAGCGCAGCGTTGAAGATGCGGCGGGCGAGGGATCCCGGGCTGTGGACGATGGCACTTGCGGTGATGGACATGGCTTCCTCCAGAGATTGATTGGTGGTGCGACACCCGCTGAGCGGGTGTCGCCTGCGAGGCTCTGCGCCGATCAGATCTGGTTTTCCCAGGCCTTGAGCTGATGCTCCTTCAGCATGTCTTCGATGACCTTTGGAACCACGTTGCGAAACTTGCCTGTGTCGGCGGGGACGACCTCGATCATCCGGTCGATCATTTCCTGCGGGTCCATCTTGCCTTCAGGGGTGGCGAAGAAGTCGTTGAAGCCGTTGCGCAGGTCTGCCCGCTTGGTGAAGTTCTTGCTGTCATCGAGCCACCGGAAAGGATTATCGGCCATCGTCTCGTTATAGCCGGTGTAGTAGGCGCCCGGGTTGATCGTCTGGATCTTGATGCCGTAAGAACCAAGCTCCTGCTGCAGCGCTTCGGCGATCGATTCCAGGGCGTGCTTGGTGGAGACGTAGGTGCCCCAGTTGGCCGGAGTGAACAGGCCGCCCATCGAGGAGGTGAAGACCACTTTGCCCTTCTTGCTTTCGCGCACCCATTTCTGGACGACACCCTGGGTCAATACCAGCGGCAGGAAGACATTGACTTCATAGTTCTTGCGGACGAGCTCGACCGGAATTTCCCAGACCGGGCCGGCCTCGCCCATGCCTGCATTGTTCCAGAGCACTTCGAAATCCCAACCCTGCGCCTGTTTGATGTCATAGGGGTCGGTGAGATCGAGGCGCTCGACGCGAAAGTTCTTCAGGCCGAGAGCGGCCGCTTCTTCGCGCAGCGGCGTGACCTGCGACGAAACCTGCGTGGTGGCGATGATGTTGTGGCCGTTCTTGGCCATGCCGATGCCGGCGGCTTTGCCGAAACCGGACCCTGCGCCAGTGATGAGAATGGTCTTGGTCATAATAACTCCTTTCGATGTGCTTGGGGTTGAAAAGCATTTCAGGCGGTGAGGGCGGCCGCTGCAGCCTGGGCAATCTCGAGGTCCTGGGCGACGGCCCCTCCGGACACGCCGACTGCACCGATCACGATATTGCGTCCATTGGTGAGGGGAATGCCGCCGGCGAAGACGACGAGGCCGCCATTGGTCTGCTCCAGGCCGAACGAGGTGCCCCCGGGTTTGCAGAATTCACCGATTGCTTCAGTGCGCATGGAAAACAGTGCCGCCGTCCGGGCCTTGTTAACGGCGATGTCGATGGAGCCCAGCAGGGCTCCGTCCATTCGGACAAACGCCTTCATGTAGGCGCCTGCGTCGAGGACTGCGATATTGGCTGGAACGCCGATTTCTCTTGCCCGCGCCTCGCCGGCGGCGATGACCCTACGGGCTTCGTCAGTAGTAATCATTTCCCGGTCTCCCCTCTTCGGTCGGGGATACCCCCGTTCGATGAGACAGGTGTAGGCCGGAAGGCGCTTTGCGGTATTTCCATCTCTTGCTGCAGTATTTGCAGATCTTGCGCTCGGACTGCGCAGAAAGGGGCCGGCGAACGCGTCAGGACGGGGATATTGCTAGGAGGTGAAAAGCGTGCGGTACTGGCCAGGCGTCAAGCCCGTCATCTTGCGGAAGACGCGGGTGAAATTGGCCTGCGAGCCGAAGCCGGTGTCGATGGCAATCTCCACCAGCGAGGACTGCGCGAGTCGCAGCTTCTCTTTGGCCGCCTCGATCCGTCGCTGGGTGACGTAGCGATGCGGGGTGAAACCGGTGGCCGCGCGAAACGTGCGGGAAAAGTGAAAGGGGCTGAGGCAAGCCTCGGCCGCAAGGTCTTCGAGCGAGATCTCCGCCGCAATGCGAGCCTCGATGAAATCGAGGACGCGCCGCAGCCTTTTCGGATCGATGGCAGGTGTCCGCGTCGGCGGACGCCAACGTGCTGACGAATAGGTGCCGAGCAAATGCGCGGCCAGGGCCTGCTGAATCCCGTCGAGAAACAGCCGGTCTGTCGCTTCCAGTTTGCGATTCAGCACACCACGAAAGAGCTCGCCGATCTGCAAGACCACCGGATCAGGGACACCGCCCGCATAGGCGAGCTGCACCTTGGACGGGTCGATGTCGAAGTTCGAAAGGGCGCTCTCACCGACGAGCGATGGCGGCAGGAAGATGTGAAGGGACTCGGGCATGGTGCCGACGATCTCTACGGCGCTCTCATTGACACCGGCGGGACATACCCATGCAACGCCGGGGCGGGCGATAGCCTCCCGCCGGTGACCGTCGCCGGTCCACCTGATCTTCGACTGACCCGACAGCAGGACTGCTATTTCCGTGCATTCGAGGGTGAGATCGACCTGCCAGCCCGGATCGAAATGCCGGAGCTCGACCTGCAAACCTGAACATTCGACGAGCCCGCCCACCTGCTTGCTGGTCGGGTATTTTCTGTCACCTTGCGATGCGTCGAAATCCATGTCGCATCCTCGTCGTGAAGAAAGGTCTGGGAATTTGAACCATTCAGCTTCGATGAGCCGATTGCTGCCGCCACGCTGCCGTCTGCAATTCTATTTTGATTTATGAATGAAAATTCCGGACACGGGCCACGCTAATATTAGGAGTCCGCGCATTGCGATCAGGATTTTGGCGAAAATTCAGGCGAGTGCAAGTGTCATCGCCCGAAGTGCTAGCGTCAGCATATTGGCCGCAGAGCGTCTTGCTCATTGCGCCATGTCGGTCGAAAGTAAGGAGAATGTACGGAGATCTACAAACCGGCTCAGCAAATCGAACCGTCGAAAACTCAGGAAATCAGGCTATCTCATTGAAAACAGGCAATGAAAAAGGGCCTTGTTTTGCAACAAGGCCCTTCGAAACTGGCTCCCCGGGCCGGATTCGAACCGGCGACCTGTCGATTAACAGTCGAATGCTCTACCGCTGAGCTACCAGGGATCACCGCTTGGCCGCGGCGTGAGCGGGGTAATACAAATGCTTTCCCGATTTGCCAAGCAGTTTTTTCAAAAAAATGAAATCAGCTTGTATTCGCGGCGCTTGAGCCCATCTTTTGTGGATGACTAGCAGGAAAAATGGGCCGAAAAAGGCCGGAGAAAAACGTTTCGGGATCGACCACAGGGATGGCAAGCTGGTTCTCGGCTCGCTGCGGGTGCCGATGCCGCGCTCGCGCATCGCACGCATGGCGACCGGAGCGCTGCTCATTTTCGGCGGCGTCTTGGGCTTTTTGCCTGTTCTCGGGTTCTGGATGCTGCCGCTGGGCTTCCTCGTCTTATCCCACGACCTGCCGATAGCACGCAGATGGCGGCGACGCATTGCAGTCTGGTGGCATCGCCGAAAGCGCCCCGCGTGAAGTCGCCAAGGAAGCCATAAGCGACCATGTCGACGACGGGCTGATTGAACTGCCTGCTGGCTGATCGGCGCACTGCGGTTGCTTGGGTAGTGGGCTCCGTCACTGCGGAGAGACGGCGGGCCTTTCGCCAGAGGCTGGAGAGGTCGTGCCCGACCCTGTGATCTCGGACAGGTGGATGGGCAACTCGCCATTTTCCTCAAGCGCCGTCGCCGTGATCACGAGTGCGCCGACGAGAATCATCAGCAGCTTCACCGCATTAGAGCTGAGGCTGGCTTTCCGCCACCAGCCGGTCTGAATACGCGAAGGCTCAAGGTAATATTTATAGTAAAATTCCGGATCGCTGGTTTCGACGAGATTGTCATAGATATGCGGTGGCACCCCGACATGCCGGACTGGGCGGCGGCCGGCAAATTTGGCATGAAGAACCTGGGTTTCTGGATCGTAGGATACGGCGCGGATCTGTTTGGAATTCAACGGCACCCAATTCATCTCTGCTCCTGTCTCTCCCATAGGCAGCATGGAATGACGATTCTGAAAGTCAAGTTAAGAATTCGTTACTAATGCTTGAGGTGATATTTCGATATCTCTAATATAAAGAAAGTGAAGGCGTTGTTGCGATCGCAGATCGCGCCTCCTGGATGAATATAAGTGATCGGCTAAACTCGTTGAGATATGCCTATTGTGCAATTTAGATAGCCTGGAGGCCTGTCTGAGCAGCTGCTAGCTCAATTGTTGTTCAACCGAGCGCGAATTTCCAGCAGAATGGGCCTTATATCATCAGCTATGCGTGCGGCTGTCGCGGCGCCCTTCGGGACTGGTTCGGTCCTTGTTCTATATGCGCCGGATGTGGCCGGAGTTTGAAATTGCAGGAAATGTTTTTGGAAAGCCCTCTTGCGATTTCCTTACGATCATTCTAAACGCTCGCCACGGCTAACATGACAGCCTGTGAGGCCTCGTGGCGGAGTGGTGACGCAGAGGACTGCAAATCCCCGATAAATGCAATAGAATCAATGGCCGTTCTGAATAAGAGCGCCGAAATCACGCCTTTTTCTCTTTTTTACCATCATTGTTTTTGTTCATAATTTTCGGCTGTTCAGAATGGCCGAAACGCTTCTTCGTGGCCTCCAAGACGCGCTTTTCCGTCTCCTTCGCATAGCCACGATATGCGGCCGCCGTCTTGTGCTTCGATAGCACTCGACCCTGTCCTTCGGTCAGCCCACTCTCTTCCAACTCCGTCATGCCGCCATGCCTGCACTTGTCCAGGCTGAAGCCGACCGGGATTGATTCGCCGTCGTCGCGAAGTTTGTCGGCCATCTCGCGGACCTCGTGCGCCAGGAACGTTCCGTCTCCGAACAGCACGCCATTTTTCTTGCAGACGATCGACGTGCCGTAGCGCGGCGTCTGGGCGAGGATCTTCTCTGCGTCTTCGTAGAGTTTGACGAGTCCTCCCGTCTCCTCGTCGAGATATTCGAGCGGGTGCAGGGCGAGCTCGTCCGTCTTTCGGTGCTTCAGGCGAATCTTGTCTGGGTGGTCGGAGGCACGGTAACCGGTCCACGGCGCGTAGCCGGCGCCGATGGAGGAGGGGCGCATCAGCCACTCGAAGGCCAGCACGGCAGCCGCGGCCAATTCCCCGCGGCCGTTTGCGATCGCGCCGTTGGCGAAAGCATAGACCGTCGCCCGGTCGACATGACCCTTGGTCTCCTTCTTCCGCCTCTTGAGGGTGACGCCTTCCCACGGATTCGGCGTGTCGGCTCTAAATAGCTCGGGGTGATGTGGCTTCATTCGCTTCCACATCGCCTTGCAGTACGTGACGACCTTTTCCCCTGTCCGGTTGCCTCCATCGCCCGAAAACGCTTGGTAGATCTTCTCTGCCGTGCTGACGGCGATATTTATGATCTTGATGTCACCGACGCGGAGCTCTTCGCCGGTGGATTCCCGCTTGATCTTCGTATCGCAAACGCGATCGAGGACGCGTTTATAGTCCGGGCGGCTGAACTCGGCCACGCGCTGGAGGAACGAATCGTGCTTCAGGTAGGCGTTTTCGAGCCATTCGACGGTGCCGTACTTTGACAGCGACTCGGCCGGCGCCATCGGGTTTCGCTCTGCTTTCCAGGCATCAAGGCGGTCGTTCCAAACCTTCGCTGCGGCGATCAGTTCATTTTGCGGAAGGTTCTCGCCCAAAGCTGCGCTCAGGTAGGGGCAGCCGGCTTTCCGGTAGAGGCTAGGGCAGGTCCAGTAATATCCGATAGAGCCACTGGCGAGCGTCTTGAATGACGTGTACCGCGGCATTGCCACAGGCACCATCAATATGCCTCCGGAGCGCCGCTTACGCTTCCTGGGTCGATCGCCCTGTCCAGATCGATCTTCCGCCACGCCCTGAACTTCCCTTTGCCCGTGCCCGTGTCGATGAACGGCTTCGGCCATATTGTTCCCACGCGGCTCAAGAAGGCGTCAACCGTCTTCTCGCCGGCATAGGCGGCCGCATGCTCGTCCCTGAGGACAGCAGGCCAGCAGCCAGCGGGGATTTCAGCGTGCTTAGTCATTGTCTCCCCGGTTTCCACAGGGGTTTTCCACAGGTGCGCCAATGGTCTGACGTCTCCTCAGACTGAAGTCCGAAGTGAGTTTTTTGGTGGAACGCAAAGACCGGGCAATCATTTAACCGCGGTCCAATAACTTCAGGTAAAGCCCCATGAAAAAAATGATCCTTGCTGTAGCTCTGGCATTTTCGTCCGTCATTGCCGTCCCGGCCGCTTCCTATGCGGACAGCGTCATCATTCGTACTGACGACGGTCCGGGCCTGCATCGCGGCTGGGAACGTGGCGAGCACCGTGGCTGGTATAACGGTCATCGTGGGTGGAGAGCTCGAATGGTCCATGAAGACTACCGGCGCCATCCGTCTTGCTTCACCAAACGGGTAACGACGTATCGGTATGGTGAGCGAGTTACGCGGACGACCAATGTCTGCCGCTAACTGAACCCAATTTCGCCGCATGGAGCCGGAAAGTGATCCACTCTCCGGCTCCTGCTGTTTTGGCGGTTCTTCCCTAAACGTTTTAGATCTAGGCCACATCGGCGCCGCTAACACATGTTCTGCGAGTGCCGCCGCCTCAGTTTGTTCCCCTTCTGGTTGGGCTAAATTAGGGGATTGCGGCGCAACTTGAACGTTTTGCGAACGCGATATGGGGTCGGCGGGCGTCACCTCCTCCTGTGCGGGTGATGGGGGGAGCTTTGTGAGCGCTGTCTTAGACTTATGTGAGCCGCGCCCTACATCCTGCTGATCGCCGAGATCTCGGCGGCTGGGAGATAACTGAGCTCCCGCGGAAGCGCGGAGCAGATAATGTCCAGCACTGTCCCCTATGAATCGAACATGCGTATTTTCTACGATGACTTCACAAAGACGGTTGTCGTCACCTTTCGGGAGAAGGTTGGTTTTCTTGGCCCGTTCGTTGATAGATCTAGCGCATACGAGGCCGCTGAGAACTTTTGTCGGAAGCGAGGCTGGAAGGGATGAGCCCAGGTTCTCTACGGGCGATGGAGTTGACTCTGGTAGGAACAGGCGTATGCTTGCCGTATCGTCACTCACCGAATGTGTAGACGGTGACGACTGAGGGTGGATATCTGCTCCCGTCTGCGTGATGCATGGGGGCACGATTGTGGCCATCGAGGACAGCGATTTTCGCTCCTTCCTATTGCAATTGGCCGGTAGGTTCTCGCCAGACGCGGCGTTTAAACAGCGTCTGGTAGAGAGGACGGTCGCCGTTCTCTGCGACAATCCTGAACTTTTCGATCGCCACCGACCGGCACATGCCGTCGTGCGTGTCATGTACCAACTCGCGCGAGAAGAGCTTGGCATTGTACGGCGACCCAAACGTTGACGGGGGCCGTTAGTCACAGCTTCACCCCCGAAGCGGAGGGGCGGTCGGCCTGCTCGATTGCCACGAGTGTGAGGGGCGGTGGGGTTGGCGTCCACTCGACGCCAGCATCGTTGGCCTCCCGCGCGTTCATTCGTTCGGCGGGTGCGGGCTGAGCAGCCTTCCGGATCTCCTCGGCGATCTCGCTCCCGCTCATCGTGATGCAGTTGAATTCGGCGATCTTCGCCGCGTCTTCGAACGCTTCCCGGCGCGCATATGCCTTCGCCTTAGCGATCTCGTCGCGCATGCGTTTCGTGGTGTAGCGTGGCTGATTATCGGCCATTGCAGACGATCTCCCCAGTACGCCGATCGACGACTTCGCCGGACATCAGCTTTTTGAAACGGTTGTTGGAAAGGCTGGATTTCTTCTTGATGCCGAGGTGCTTCAGCCGGTTGGCATTGACCTTCGAGCGGACAGTCGCTTCCGCGTTGGTCTTTTCCTTGTGGGCGGAACCGAGCACAGCCTGCAGGTTTCCCTCGCGGTTCTGGCCGCCGAGCCATAGCGGCGTGATGTGATCAAACTCGATCTTGTCGCCTGGTCGGAAGGCATGACCGGTCAAGGCGCACTTGTCGTCCTGCTTTCGGAGAATGCGATCCTTGCATGCATCGGTCGGCGCGCTGTCGTCGGTCCGGCCTACCCATTCTTCAACTGTCCTCATGCGCGCCTCCCGATGAACCACGGCATGAAGCGCTCGATGATCGACTTGCGCTCGGCTGATTGATCAGCGTCGGAATTCTCGTCGACGACGACGCCATGACGGCGGGCGAAGGCGATGCGCTGCTCGGTGCGCGTCATCAAGGCCATGTGGGTGTTGATGTATTCTGGCGGCTTGGAAGGCGGCCGGCGCTCATGAGATTTGACGTGCGTCACGCTTCACCACCTTTCATGAAGCACTCGTTGCAAACCAGCTTGCGATTGAACGTCTCGCCGCTGAGTTCCTGAGGAAATTTGTAAAGGTTGCACTTTCCGCAGCGCTGTTGACGCAGGCCGGCGTGCAACTGGACACGTGCCCATTCGTGCCATTCGAGATAGCCTGTGGGGGCGGGGTCGCCGCCGCGATAGGTCGGGATGATGTGGATGTGGGCGAAGTCCCTCATGGCGCACCTGCCTTTCCCTTTGCCATCAGCCGCTCAAGCGGCGACATGTGATCTTCAACGGCCTTCGCCTTCAGCGGCGGCAGTCCGAACTTCTCGAGATATTTTCGGGAGTGCTTGGCCCAGACTTTCCGGCCCCAGCTCGTCGATGCGAACTCCCAAGGTCGAGCGGCGCGCAAGGCTTTCTTGCGGGTGGCGAGGTCGGCATCGGCCGGAAGGTTGCGGTGAACCTCGCCGACGACGTGAGAAGCGGTTTTCTGCCAGTCGATCATGATGCCAGCTCCGCATTGGCGAAGGCCAAGATCGCCGGGTGATAGGCAAGCTCTCTCAACTTCGCGCAGGTTTCGGGATTCTGAAGAACAACAGGGCCAGTATCGCCATCGATGTGGCCACGCTCCGGCGCTACCGCCATCGGCACGACGAGCGAACGCAGGATCGGGAAGCGGATGAGGATTCCGCTTTCGACGGTCGTATAATAGCCGGCGCCCTTCATGACCTCGGCTACGGTGTAGTCACCGGACCAAACGAGCGGATAGGCATAATTTGCGTTGTTCGGGCGCCAGAACGTCACATATGGGCGCCAGCTCCACTCGGGGCGTAGATCGCAGATGAGGAAGGGGCCGATCATGCCGCCCTCCGCTTCAAATCTTCTGGATTGGTGAGGATGAGACCCTGCTCGGAGAAATGCCGATGGACGGCGTCGAGATAGGTCGTCTTCTGGCGTGTCGTCATGATCCGAGTGACTCCAAAGTCAAACGGCACCATCATCAGTTTCAGCTTGTGCTCGTAGGGGAGCGGCATGATCACGGCGTCATATTCCGCCTTGAACACGTCATTCTCGTTCCGGAGGATCGGCACGCCGAAATGAAGCTTGCAGTAGCCGCGCACCTCTTCTGGCGACTGGTCGCCGAGCTGCACCGAGATTTCCAACACCCATTGGCGCTGAAGCCGGTTCTGGTCGCTGGTCCGGTGCTTGCCATCGGTTATCGAGCAGGTGAAGGGCATCGTCTTGCCCATGATGTATTTCACCAGCATGTCGCGGGCTTGGTCGGTGTCGACGATACGGTTGTTGGTGGTCATCGTCAGCCCGCCATCAGCATGTCGGCGTCAGCATCAACCGGCGCGGGCTTATAGAGGCGATCGAGCTTCGCGACTGTGCCGCGGACCTCGTTCATAAAGCCGATGACTTCCCGCTCAAGCGCCGCAATGAATACATCATCGCGAGGAACGTGCTTACAGAAGAACCGAAGGTATTCCTCGACGCGCGGGTCGAACGACACGAAGTCGCACCATGCGCGGCCAGTGCACGCCATCTGCCACTGCATCTGGGGAATGTATTCTTCAGGCACCTCCTGGCTGAGGAGGGTTTCAATGTGCGTCTCAGTCTTGGGGCACTTAATTTCCAGAAGGCCATCATCGTCCGACAAGCCGTCTGGAGACGCGCCGCTGTCGCCGACTGTCGGATGAAGGATAAATCCGACTTCCTTGACGACGGCGGCGCGATTGAAGACGTAAGCGGCTCGCGCTTCAGCTTCAGTCTCGGTTCCCCAGCGCATTTCCTTGCTGGTGAACTTTTCCAATGACTTACCCGTCAGCCGCTCAACGACGAGCTGCTTGGCGTAGGTTTCCCTCGTCGCCGCATATGCGCCCTTGGCGGTCTTGTTGATCAGATCGGCTATCCGGGAAGCTGTCGTCTTCCCGGCGCGGGCCTGAAACCACTCGTCCGTTCCCTGAATGATTTTATCCATTGTTCTGCGCCTTCTTCTCCGCAATGACGGCGATGCGTCGGCGCAACGAGCCGACGACCTCGTTGAACTTCGATAATGGGATGTCTGGGATAGCTTCTATCTTCCAGTGATTGCAGAACTGCTCGATTTCGAGCTCTGCCTTCTGGACCAAGTCGCGGATGACGGACGCCTGCGCTTCGGTGATCGGCGTTGCGTCTTCCTTAGCCGGGGGCGCGTTTCCGTCCTTGTCATCGAAGAAGGCCAAATCAAGCGCGCTCGCCTTCAGATACCGGCGCGCGTATGTCTGGGTGCTGCCTTTGGCTTGGATAGCGGTCTTGTTGACCGTGCCGTTAGAACCGCCGATATCCAGAGGAAAGTCGTCCTCGTAAACCTTCTCGTGGCCGCCGGCATGTCCAATAGTGAGCTGCATGCGGATATGGCCAGCCAGTTCGCAATGCACTGGCGCCGATGTCGTGGAAAATCCGTGCTTGGTCAGGATCGGCGTGACGACGCGCTCGATGTCCGCCAGATCGGCGTATTTCGATTTCGTATGCTTGTTGTCGTTACTGCGAAAGATCGGGCCGATCTCCGCTTGGACGGCGGAGAAGGCGGAAAGCCATTCGCGACGGGCTGCTTCGATACGATCTTCGCGCGCCATCTCGCGGCTGCGATCCTCCATCCGCTCTTTCATCGCCAGCATCTTTTCGAGCCGGTCGATCGGGATATTCGGATCCATGGCGATGCGCTCGATCATGGCGACCATAGGCGCGTCGTTGGCCGGAACTAGCTTGGCATCTTCGTGTAATGTGATTTCCTGCTGCTTTGCTGCGGCGCTCACGGGCGTTCTCCTCAGTAGGTGAAGGTGACGTTGGGGATCAGGCCGCTCACCATGTGGGCGACGATCTTTTTGGCTTGGTCGGTGTCGATCCCGGCGCAAGCCACCAAGGCGGTAACGACGGAATTGTTGACGGTGCGGCGGTGCTCGATATCGGCCTCGCGGCGCTCTTTTTCGGCCTGTGCCGCTGCCTGCTCGTCGGCGATGCGCTGGCGTTCTGCGGCTGCGGCTCGTTCGGCCGCCGCATTCGCCTCGGCAATCTCGCGTTCAGCTCGCTGCTTGGCTTCTGCTGCCTCACGTCCGGCTGCGGCAACACGCTCGGCGGCTTCCCGTTCAGCACGCTCAGCCGCTTCCGCTGCGGCTTTCGCCATGTCGGCCTTGCGCTGCTCTTCGGCTTGACGCTCCCGCTCGACGCGTTCTTCTTCGGCTCGTGCAGCCTCGTCGGCGGCGCGGCGCTCGGCGTCCTGACGGTCACGCTCGGCCTGGGCGGCACGCAGCGCAGCAAGCTCGGCGGCGTCGGATTCCTGCTTTTCAGCAATGACGATCAGTCGATCGAGAGCAGTCAGCGCATCCTGCTTTGCCAGCTCCGCGCGGTCCTGAAATTCCTCCCACGAAGCATCGACGACCGTTTCGTCGACCGAGACGCGCATTTCCTTCAGATCGTCAGAGGCGAGGCCAAGTGGCGTGCTGATGAACGCGAGCAGGGTATCGAGTGCCGACTGATGCTTTTCGATGCGGGCCTCTTCAGCCTTCTCCCAATCGGTGAGCGGCTGGCGGAACTTCGTCTGCAGGGCGACCAAGCGCTCCTCGATCTTGTTCCGGGTGGCGTCCACCTTCTTTTTGTTGAGGCGCCATTCCTCGGTGAGTGCAAAGCCCTGTTTGTCGAGAGCGACTTTGGTCTTTGCGATCTTGTGGGCGAGGGACTTGATCGCGTCCCGTCCAGCCTTGGTCGAAACGTCGTGGACGTGCTCGTTTACCTTCCGCAGGATCGCGTCATAGAGCTTGTCGAATTCCTTCTCGTCGGTGAACGTCGCAACGTTCGGGACCGACGGCAGGGCGACAATCAGATCTGTGGCTACGGCTTGATCAGCCATGAGGAATGCTCTCCTGATTGATGACGGCGCGTTCCTTGAGCGACTGCTCGGTCGGCGCGAAAGAGAGGACGGTCAGGACGCCGACGGCGGCCAAGGTGAGGATGAGGGTGACGGCCTTGCTGATCGCAGCGTGAAGGCGGGCGTATCCTTCGAGGACAGGCTCGGCGCGGGCGTTGATTTCGGCCAGGCGCGCTCGAATGTCAGAAGTCGTCATGGTCGGACTCCAGCGCTTTATGAAACTCGCGTTCAGCGACGATGAGGGGGTGGTTATCGTGCTCGTCGACGCAAATACTGCACAGACGAGTGGGGACGCCGAAGTCATCGCGATACGAGAGGCCCTTGAGGCTGACCTTGCTGCACTCGTCGCAGATGGCTTGGTTGCGCGTATCGTGATAACTAGGCACGATCAGCCCTCCCCAAGAAGCCAAGCGTCATCAGTCGGAATGCCCATCGCCATATCGAGGCTGGCCGCTATGGCGCGATCGGCGAACGACGGCTCATTATCTCGAAGATCGATCGACGAGGCTTCGCGATAGATGACGGTGAGCCGACCCTTGTGGGCGTCACGGATGTGCATTCGGATTGCGTTGTCGCTTCCGAAAGATAGCTTGCAGGTGCCGCAAAGGTGAGGGAGCTGCTTGTTCTTGCTCCGGCTCATATCCGTGCCCCCTGAACGAGAGCGGACTGAAGGGCCGGAACCTCGCCGCGGAAATCAGCGGTGCGGCTCGGCAGAGCCTCGACGAGCGCGTCGAGCTGAAAGCAAATCTGCCGAAGCTGACGCTTCTCCTCTTCGGTCGGGCAGGCTTTGGCCGCGTCATAGGCCAGATTGTTCAAGGCACGGATTGCTTCTGGATAGGTCACGCCCTCACTCCTCAGGCTGCAATCTTGGTGATGAAGGGACGAGCAACCGGGCCGAGGAAGGCGAAGACGCCTTTCCACTCGATGCGGCGGCGCTGTTCTGGTGTGTGACCGACAAGCTGGTCACGGAAAGGGATTGGGGCCATGGCCTCAACCAGCGAGCCGGTCATGCCCAGCTCTTCGGCCTTCTCGCGGAGATCGTGAGCGGCGCGGAGATATTCGACGTACCGGGCGGCAGACTTCGGAGCACCCTTGCCGGACTGATGCAGCGAACGGACTTTGCCGATCACCTCATTCAGGCACTTGACGTTTTCGCGGAGGGCGGTCGCCGTCAGGTCTGCGTTGCTCATCTCGTCCATCCTCGTCGCCGCGGCGTTTCGTTGATGGTTGGAGAATAAATCCAACTCAAAATCCAGTCAAGCGGGAATTGGATTTATTTTCCATATTAACGAATCGACTCAACTCACTCCGATCGTTCTGGCTTGATGGGAACGAAAGGAGAACATTTATGGGGTTAGCAGCAGTTAGATCGCAGTCGCCGATGCGGCTGCACATCCGGTGCGAGAACTGCCTTCGGGAGAGTTCACAGGTTCTGGAGGTGCCCTCGGACACCTATGTTCCGAACGACATGTGCGACCTCGCGCAGGAAGGATATTTGGATCACGTCCAGTTCTTCTGCGCACGCTGTGAAAGCTCGATCGGCAAGCTTTTTGCGATTAGTGGTGGGAGGATTGAATGAGTAGAGAAGTGTTGAGTTTTATCATCGTGCCGCCGTTTGCGCGGCGGGCGGCCGTAGCGGCTGCGAAGGACCGACTGGAGAATTATCTGTCTCACCGGTTCCCAGGCTACGACTTCAAAGTCGGTCCGTTCGCGCCCGTCGGAGATGACGAAACATTCTGCGTCCTGCCGATCATGAATTTCGTGGGTGATGACGGCAAGAGCTATATGTGCGACCAGCCGGCACGCTGGCTCCTGCAGGATATAGCGAACGCATGCAATGAGTTCGATCTTAAGGGTAGGCGGAGTTTCGCCGCCTAGAATCCTGGCATCGTATTGAGGACCATACGGACGAGCCCTATGATCTCGACAGTCACACCGTCGTCAGCGTCGAATTGGCGCTGAACGACAATCGGCTTGTGCTTTGGATTGTTGGACCGAGGATGGAACTCAGTCCGGTCCTCATAGATCTCGATCTGCTTTACTGACCATTCCCGCATATGGCCGCCGTCTCGCGTGCGCTGGACGACAACCACCATTCCATCGCGAAGCACGACACGGTGCGCGATGTCCTCATAAGCTGTCGCAACCACGGTATCGCCTGGCATAATCGGGCGAGGGCGCAGCTCGTTCATGCTGTCGCCTTCGACGTCGAATGTCAGCTGGCGCGCGTCAGGAAATTTCTCGTCACGCGGGACTGTGATCTCTTCCGGATCCGATTGGTCGAACTCATCGACTTCGCGGAACAGACTGGCGGAGACGATGCCGACTTTCCGAGCCTGCACCCACTTCGCCAATGACGGGGACACTTCAGACTGGGGTTCGAGAACGACGCCATCTCGAAGCCAGACACGCGACCTGCCGATCGCGTCAGCCAGCTTGTCGATCACATTCCCCCGCGGGTTATCTGTCTCGCCTCTGAGATATTTGTTGATGCTATCGTAAGAGACGCCGGAACGCTTCGACAGCTCGGCCTTGTTCCAGCCGAGCGCGTCCATTTCCTGCTGAAGTCTTTCCCACCATTTCATGCCGCGATCATACTTTGGGATTTTTTATCCGTTTTGGATTTATCATCCATTGATGTTGGATTTAAAATCCTGTATAGATGAGGAATGAGCACGTTCCGAACCATCCCCGAGATTGTCAAAGACTGCGGCGGGGCTCGCCGTATCAGCGCGGCGAGCCTGAGCGAGAAGAGCAAGTGGCCTCTTAAGATCGACGCCATATACAAGTGGTCGATCACCGGCATTCCTGATCGCCATTGGACGCTCCTCATGTCCCTTACGGACACGAGCGCTGAGGAACTGCATGCGGCAAACTGCGCCGTTCGAGGCGTCGAAGCTTCGGAGACCGCAGCATGAGCGCCGACAAGCAACTCAAAGCGTATATCGACCGCGTCCTTCGCCTGAAGGAAGAGCAGGATACGATCGGCGACGATATCCGTGACGTCTACGCGGAGGCCGCTCGGAACGGGGTCGATAAAACCACTCTGTTTTTGCATGTCCGCGACGTGGCCCAAAAGCGCGAAGGTTATTCGATCTACTTCGCAGCTTTTCAAACCGCTGGTCTCCTCAAGATCGGCATTTCTCAAAACGTGAAAAGGCGCATGGCCCAGCTCGCACTGATGCGAGGCGAGCCCGCTGATCTCCTCTTCGAGATCCCGGAGGCGACGCGCGTTGTTGAAGGGTGGGCCCACGCTGATTTCAGCGCATGGCGCGTACACGGCGAATGGTTCCGCCTCTGCCCCGCAACTCTCCAAAAAATAGAACTGCTGAAGGCTCAGCATAAATCGAAGGTGGCATGAATGTCCGACGCACACGGCGTAGCCCGCGATCAACTCCGCGCCTTCATTGAGCGCATCGAACGTCTCGAAGAAGAGAAGAAGTCGATCAGCGACGACATCAAGGATGTGTACGGCGAAGCCAAGGGCATGGGCTTCATCCCGGCCATGATGAAAAAGGTCATCGCGCTCCGCAAGAAGGACGAGATGCAGAGAATGGAAGAGGAGGCGATCCTCGACACCTATCTGCATGCGCTCGGCATGATCCAGGCTGATCTCTTCGAAGAGCCGGCACGGCAGGCCACTCCGCACGACCCAGAAACCGGCGAAATCCTCGAAGACATCAACCCACGCCTCGCCAAGCAGGTCATCGACGGCATGCAGACCGAAGCCGGTCGCGCCGCGCTGATCGCTGCTGTCGATATCCTTATCGAGCAGGAAGAGGCGGAGGAAGAGACGCACCAGAGGCCCTCGACCAACGATGAGCCATCCCCAGAGGCAGGTCCGCAAGCCGAAGCCTCTCCTGCCGGGACCGGAGCCGGGATGCTTGCGGATCGTGAGGGCCGTTTCGAAGGGGGGGCGGCTTCGGCCGACCTCTCCGCCAATTCCAAAACCGATGCTGCTATTTCTCGCCCCGGTATAGCCTCTCTGGGCCGGCCCGAGATTGAAAACAGATCGGACAAGGAGGCGCCAGAAGCTGGAGCCTCCGGCGGGATGCAGGACGAGATAGCGATCCATCCCGCCGACCCCATCGATCCAAGTGAGGATCGCGAAGAAGGCCACAGCCTCGACGGGAACGCCGACGCCAACGCAGGAGGCGGTCATGTAAACGCGCAGAGTGAAGCCGCACAGAGGGCGGGGGCTCTCGTCAAACCTGCTCCTGCCCACAAACCTCTTCGTCCACTGTGCCGGAACCCTGGCGAACACTGCGGCGGCTATGGAAGCACGCATTGCGCCTCCTGCATCCGTGCCTCCAAGCAGACTGAGGTGGCGGCATGAACTTCACCAACCAAAAACAGCAACCCGGCCCATCCCGCGCTGAACTGACGTCGATGATGATCGACTTCACGGCAAAGGGTGGCGAGGTCCGCACCTTCAAGCGCGGCCATAGCAGCGAATGGCTCTATCTGCGGGATCTGTTCAGGAGCTTCGGCTACGAGCTTAAGACGGACAAATCCTTCTACATCGTCAGGAAGATTGACGAGAACCGAAAGCCAAAGCGCCTCACCCGAGTGCAGGCGATCCGCGAGATCGATCGCGTTCTCGTCGCCCACGGCCATCAGCCATTTATGATTACCAAACATGAGTTTCCGGAGGGGCGCAAATGACGCCGATCCTCCCGCCATCCTCAATAGACGCGATTGCCCAGCGCGCGATTGAACGCGGCGTCGGGCTCGATCGAAAGCAAGTTTCAAGACCGGGGAAGAAATCATGATGACTGGTTCCGATTGGATCAAAAAGTGCCTCACCACCTATTTCACGGTCCCTGAGCACAAGATCACGGAAAGCGCGGGCCTTATCGACGACCTCGGCTTCGACAGCCTTGATGTCGTTGAACTGGTCATGCGCGTCGAGGACGACTTTGGCGAGATCAACGATGAGGAACTGGCAGCTGTCCTCACGGTCGGCGACCTCGTTCGCCTCATCAATGATCGCGAGCCACAGCAGGTGCCAGCATGAGCATCTTGGTTTTCGGCGCGATCTACCTCTTCGGCGTCTTCGCTCTCGCAAAGCACATCCACGAAAAGTCTCCTCTGGTCGATGAAAACGGCTTGCCGGTGGTTGTCCAATTCCGTCGTCGGCGGCCGGCAAACACGAACTGACGGTCTCACCCCCTCGGATCGTCACGACTGGTCTCGGTCTTCACCTCCCAAGGCGCCGGGACCAGTCACCCTTATGCGGATCCGCTTATTCGCCAGTCGCATGACGACGGCTTGAGTGGCGGAACCGAGACTTTCGAAATTCGCAGGTGGCGACGGCGGATCGCCACCTGCAGCAGAACCGACTGACGCGGCGGAAGTGTCGGCTCTGCGGAATGAAATGACGGTTGGCCCGAGCGGCGGACCAGACGACGGGACGGACGTCCCTGCCAGGATATCGGCCCCGTCGTCATCAATATCGGTCCTGCGCATTCGTGTGCTCCTTCGACAAGAGCAACTTTGCACAGGGCGAGAACCACATGTCGGAAAAGTCACCCGGAAATTCGGGGAAACTAAAACAGGGCGTGAGTAGGCAGATGGATGACGTAGCAACAGCGAATTTCTTGATCGCGGAGATCGGGGCGAGGCGCCACATCGGCGACATGTTCCGCTCCGCCTGCCGGGAATTGCGGGCGCGATTTCCCCACCGCGAAGACCCGGAAAATCAATGGACAGAACGCCGCCTGCGGGGGTGGTGGAACAACGAGAGCCGGACCGTGAAGCACTTCCAGATGGTGGAGCTCTACGAGACGGCAGAAGCACTAAGGAACGCGAGGGACGCCCATGCCGAATACAAAGCCAAGACCGAGCGTCTTCGTCAGATGGCTCAGCTTCGATCGGCGGCACGCTCTGGCGATGTGGCTTCGAGATAAGGCGGCCGGCCTTGCCGAGTGGGTTTGCCCGGAGCTGAAGGACGAGGGCGAGTGATGCAGCAGCTTTCCTTCTTCGATCTTTTGGCCCCGCCGCCGGTTGCCGCGGCACCGCTCGTCGGCACCAAGGTGAGACTTTCGGCTTGGGAGATCGAGCAGCGCGATAACCGTCTAGCCCGAGCTGCATATCGAGCGGGACTGCCAACGGATGACGCTGGCATCCTCAACCGCGCGTGGTTGGAGCTAACATCCTACGACGCAGCAGTGAGAGCCGCGGACTACGACGGCATGGTCGGTGCTGCCAACCGGCTGCGGGCCATTGGCGAACACGCGTTCGGCTTGACGAAAGCAGAAGACGAGCGGAGCGGCCCCCCGCGGGGCAATGAGCGTTTTGATTGCCTCCAATCGGCATGGACGTGGTTGTTCGATGCTATGGCGGCTGACGATGGCGCTATTCCGCTCTTCGGCCAGAAGGGACACCTCGAGCTTTCTGTCGCCGGATGCCGCGTCGATTTTGCCTACGCTGGTATCTTCGGGATCTGTGGCGGCGATGCCCGAGTGATCGAGTGGGACAAGCCATTCTTCTCCGAAACCGGTTTCCGCTCCTTTCAGGTCTGCCCGCATGACCATGTCATCGCTGCCAATGGTCTGGATTGCAAGGCATGGCTTGAGCGCGTCTGCCTCGGCCAGTTGACCGAGGGCGGCAAGAAGAAAGTCGCTCTGACGCGGGCTTGGCCGACGTATGCCCTGCAGTGGCGTCAGTCAAAGGAGTTCGCTCACAAATATGATCGCGCCGACGTCTGGGCTCAATGGGGACCGGAGAAACACGCGGAGCATTGGGCCAACCATGACGCTCGCCAAGCCGCAGCGCTTGAGCAGATGGCGGCAGACGGCATCGACCCAGACGAAGTTTGGAGGACGCGCCGATGACCGACCCTCAAGAGATGATTCAGTGGCTCGACCGCCGCATCGCCTCCGCGATGACCTGGCTCGACGACCACGGCAAGGGCTCAAAACGTCCTCGTCCTCAGCACGAGATCGAAACCAAGGAATACGACATCGCCAGGTTTGAAGAGATCAAGGCGGCGTACCTGAAGGCGATCGAGCGGAAAGGGCAGGCGGCATGATCGAGACCCGCTCTATCCTCGACGGACGCTGCACGATTCTCGTTGGCGATTGCATCGAAGCGATGCGCACCATGCCGGCGAATTCGGTCGATTGCGTTGTGACGTCTCCGCCCTATTGGGGGCTTCGCGATTATGATGTGTCCGGGCAGATAGGCCTTGAGCCGACGCTCGGTGAGCATCTTGAAAAGCTTGTCGAGGTGTTTCGCGAGGTCTGGCGCGTTCTGAAGCCGACCGGAACGCTTTGGCTGAACTACGGTGACTGCTACGCCACAAAACCGAATGGCAAGTCGGCAGAAGCCTATAAGGCTGACGGCAGTGACGACCGTACCTTCAGGGACAAGCCTTTTTCGACCGTCGGACCGATCCACCCATCGGCCGGGACTTCGATCAACCGTGGCAAGCGCACGAGTAACCGGGCGGGGCAGGGCGGACGTTGGGGAGGCGGCAACAACCCGGCTACCGGCTATCTGAAGCCGAAGGATCTCTGCATGATCCCCAACAGGCTCGCGATCGCCCTGCAGGATGATGGCTGGTACGTCCGTAGCGAGATCATCTGGCAGAAGCCGAACCCAATGCCGGAAAGCGTATACGATCGGCCCACGGTCTCACACGAAAAGATCTGGCTGCTGACGAAGGGCGAGGACTATTTCTACGCTCACGGGGAGATCAGAGAACCGACGACAGGCACCGCACATGCTCGCAAGCCCGGTCCAAACAGCCGGCAAAACGTTGACCGCGTTCCTCGATCGAGAAAGGGCAGCGCCGGTGTCGGCTGGGGACATCTCGACAAAATCAGCGCGGGTGAATCCGATCGAGGCCGAGACCGCATTGTCTCGAAGGTCGCGGATGAGAGCGATCCCTTCCGAAAGTCGAAGCCGAGCTTTGCAGCAGCTACGGGCGATCTGGTGGATACTCGCAGCGCACGGAATGTATGGACCATCGCTCCGAAGGCTTTCCGGGGGGCTCATTTCGCGACCTTTCCGCCGGCGCTCGCCGAGCGGTGCATCAGGGCCGGGACGCCGAAGACAATCTGCAGCTGCTGCGGCGCGCCTGACGGATGCGGTCCGATCTGCGAGATATTCGGGCGCGAGCCTGGCGTCGTCTTCGACCCCTTCGGCGGCGCTGGCACTGTCTCGCTCGTAGCCGAGCAGCTCGGCCTTCGCAGCATCATGATCGAACTCAATCCCGAGTACGCCGACATTGCCCAGCGCCGTGTCGATCCTCCTCGAGCAAATGAGGAGGCCGCATGATGTCAATGAATGCTCAAGGCCGATCAACGTCTGAGGATGCCGGCTTCCTCAGCCGCGCGAATGAAAGCGAGCTTTGCTTTTTCTCTGGCGACCTTCCCATCGATCGAGGCCAGACAGGCTCGCCGAGCAGCAGAAAAGGATTTGCCTCCTTTTGTGGGCCAAGAGGTCATCAGACACGCCATGGCATCCCGCGTGCTGCCGACGCTCCGGAAATGATCGGAGTTTTCGATCATCAATTCGATTGGCTTGTCCCACAGATCGTCGCTCATCTTTTCACCTCAGAGGTATTCACCGCGGAAGAAATTCGCAGCCGATCCACTCGTTCCGGCAATCGGACTGAGGTCCCTGGTGCATATGCGACTAAAGCCCGGGGGCTCGGCCTATGACCTTCCTCGAAGCCTACGCCCTTCACGGCCCAGACGTCGAAGCTATTGCCGAATCTGTTGGGATCACGCCGCCAGAAGCCGACCGCCTGATCAATGCGAAAATGGACCGGGAGTATTTCGGGCCTGAAAAGCTGCAGGTCGAAGCGCTAGAGAACCCCAAGCCGCGGCCCAAGATCCAGTTTGCGGGATACGACCCCACCGAAAAGCAATGGGTGGCGAAGTCATGAGCAACCGCGCCTGGATGCCTCTACACATAGGCGACTATCTCGCAGACACCGGCCACCTGACTGCGACCGAGCACGGCGCCTACCTGCTGCTGATCATGCACTACTGGCAGAACGGGTGCTTGCCTGAGAACGAACGCATCATCGCCCGCATCGCCAAGCTTTCACCAGAGCAGTGGGAAGAGAGCCGGGACATGCTCGCCATGCTCTTCGGCCCCGGCTGGACACACAAGCGCATCGATGCCGAGCTATCAAAGGCTGACGAGATCATCGAGAAGCGGCGTGCTGCCGCAAAGTCTCGTTATTCGAAGGGGAAAACCCAGACATCAGATGCAAATGCAATGCATGTGCAGAGCAAATGCAGTGATACGGGCGTGCCACCTTTTACCGATAACCAATCTTCCTCTCTTCGTTCGGAAGACGCGAGCGCGCCTGAGACCAATCTTCAATTCGAAGAATTTTGGGACGCTTACCCAAACAAGATCGGCAGGCCTTCGGCGGAGAAAGCCTTCTCTCAAGCCATCAAGCGCGCCAGCCTCGACGAGATCATGGTCGGTGTCCGAGCCTATGCGGCCAAGACCGACGACAGACAGTGGTGCTCACCGGTCAGGTGGCTTTCCGACGACCGCTGGAAGGACCAGCCGGCAAAGCCGCCCGACAAGCCGCCTCCAAAGCCGAACGGCATCGCTCACCTGCAAACCACGCAGACACGAGCCGAATACCTAGCCCAGGAGATCGAGCGATCGAACAGGAGTTTCAGATGATCGTCGCAGCCAGACAGTTCACCAGCGCAGCCGAGATGCGAGCCCACTATGCCGCGGTGCATCAGCGCTGCTTCAACCCGGTAGTCGTACAGCCGGAGCCCGTCGTCATTGAAGCGGCTGGCAGGTTCGTGACCAAGAAGGTTCCTCTGTGGCTGGTGAAGGACATCCATTTCGATGCTCACCTCGTCGAGTGGCGGGACCGCGCCGGAAACCGGCCGCTCGCCTACCTCAAGGACCGGTGCAGAGAGCTTGATGTTCTCTACCGCGACATGATCGGACCTGACAGGCGCAGGCCGACCGTCCAGGTGAGGCAGCAATTGATCTGGGAGCTGCACCACAAGTTCGGCATGAGCTTCCCGGCTCTCGGTCGCCTGTTCGGAGGCCGTGACCATACGACGATGCTGCATTCTGTCCGCAGGGTCGAAGCGAAGCGAGGTGAGGCATGACCCGCTTCGCCCGTATCGACCTCGACTGCGTTGCCCCGCTTTACCCTTCCGACAAGGTTGCCGGCCGGGTGGCTGCCCGCGGCGAGCACTTCGAGTTCACACCGAACGATGCTCACCATTCAGACCTTCCAATACAGCTTCGGGCGGCAACCCCGAGGGAGTTGAAAGACCCAAGCTACCGAGACCTGACCGGCGTCAAGGTCGGTCGGCTGTCCGTTCTTGGCCTGGCTGCGTTCTCGACACAGGAAAATCGGCGGTGGGTCGTTCGCTGCGTCTGCGGCTCCTATGAGGTCAAGAAGTCGAAATACATCAGGAAGTGCGTGTCTGGCGAGATCGGCGAGACACATGAGGCGATGTGCCTGTGGTGCCTGAAATCGCGAAAGCTGCAGCTCGGCTACCACGACAAGGAGAAGGCCGCGGCGGCAGCGCAGGCGATCATGGAGGCGGCGCGGTGAGCGATATCCCCTCCGAGGATATCAAGATCGAGGTCTACCCCATCCCCGGCATCCACCATCGTGGCGGGCAGCACGTCGGAACATGCCCAGGCGTCCGCATCACGCATCTGCCGAGCGGTATTCACGCCTACGTCGATATCGGCAGATCCCAGCACATCAACAAGATGATCGCCATGGATATGATCCTCTCGGCGATCACCCACCCGAAATTTCGATAACGAGCGGCGGCTCACGAGAGGAAATGAAAATGGCGGCGATTAAACTGACAGAGCAAGACCTCCGAGATTTTAGCGATATCGTCGCGCAAAGGCGAAAGAAGCTCGCCGGCCGCGACTGGTACGCAATCCGAGCGGCCCCCGGCACGCAACGCATGGCCCGTCATATCGATGACGCTCCGATCCATCGCGTCGGCGAAAGCATCATCGAGCGCAATCTTCGCAATGAGGGCATCAGCGTCTATATGCCGGCCTACTGGTACGAAGGCATTCACCACCGCAACCGCAAGATCATCCAGCGCCGTCTACCGCTGCTGGTCGGCTATGCCTTCGTGAATCTCGAAAACATGAACTTCGAGAAAGTGCGCGACGTCGATGGCGTCGTCTGCTTCCTACGTTCGGAGTTCGGGCCGATCCGGTTCAGCGGAGACGATCTTGCCGTCATCGCAGCCGAGGAGCTGACGCGTCGACAGGAGTTCCGACGCGAACGGATCACCCGCATTCAGAAGGAGACCGCCAGCCAGGCGATGCAGCTCCGGGGCAATCTCCGCAAGATCCTGCCCAAGGGCAGGGGCAATCGCATCAACCTCAAAGATCAAGCTCTTCTCACCATCAAGGACATGAAACCTGAGATGCAGAGCAAAGTCATGGGGATGTTGCTGCAATTGGAGGCGTTGGAAGCCTACGAGGGCCTTGAAACCGTAGATCGTGTTGCGTAATATCCAGCCGAAGGTGATTTGGGCTGTTCTGATCGCGGACCTCTCTAAGAGGGAATACTCGCCGGGCCCCGGATTGGTTATCACCGCCAATCGCTCAAAAAGAATGCTGCCGTAAATTCAAAGATCGGACAGCCTAGGCTCTTGTTATTGTCGTGGGCACACTCCGGCCTTTTCGCCGACGAGATTCATTAGCGTCGCCTGGGTTGTTATGAGGCTTGGGTCGTTGGGGTTACACTGAGCGGAAAGTGAAATATAAGCTTGTAGTTCCATGATGCCATTGCTAATTGCCACGCATTTTACAACATCGTCTATTCCAGAGTAGTAGTTGTCCATATACGCGCTAGAACGCTGAAGATGATTGCTCATTTCTGGATAATCACAGCTCTGAGAATGAGCGACGGAACATTGGGCCAACAGTAACGCCAAAAGCACCATGGGGCGGTTCATCTGCAACCTGCGCTTTCTTTGCAAAAGCCGTAAGCGGTGCTGACGTTATCATTGCAATTCGGCATATAACCCTTCAACCCGACGGTAGGTGAGACGGGATTCTTTTCGCAATTAGCGTACCCTTTCCAAGCTGCCCTTTGACATTCGCTGGCGGCTGTTTGATCGCAGCTCTTGTTCTGTACTGGGGGCCCACCTCCGGCCTCATGTCGACTTCCACTCCCACCACTTTCACGAGTTGCGTCGGTGGCGAACGAGGAAAGGGGGGCCAGCGCGGCGAACAGAAGCATCAATGCGGTAAATCGGCGCATGTAGAGCCTCCTCTAGAATGCACGTATTATTAGCATAGTAAAATAATTCGCGCCACCTAGCAAAGCTACTCTTCTTGAGTGAGCCCCGTTTGGTCGCGATCTCCAGCGTGCGCTTTAGGTCAATTACCCTGAAAATATCTGATGGCATCGAAGACTGCCATAGAAACAGTCCCTAGGGCTACCGCAGTTGCCAGGATGCGTTCCACCCACCCGAGGCGGCTGACAGTCTGGATCTTCTTGCCATCCCAATACAGCCCACCGGCTCCGTCCGCCCCAAGGAGGATCATCCCGTTCCAACTGATCGGGCGAACATTCCGTGGCCAGTCTTCAGGGGTTTCTACGTCAGCGAACGGCTGTTTTCGTGAGGCATCCCAATCTATTTTTTGGTTCATAAGGCTCCCCCATGCCAGTCCTGAAAAATCCCCGGCATGAGAAGTTCGCCCAGGCACTCGCCAAAGGCAATACAGCAGATGACGCATATGCAGCCGCAGGCTTCAAACCTGACCGCGGAAATGCTTCCCGCCTACAGCATAAAGACAACATCGTACAACGTGTGTCCGAGCTTTTAGAGTGGGAGCAGACGGTAGAGCGCAAGGCCACCGAAAAGGCCATCGAAAAGCTCGCCATCACCAAAGAGCGCGTTCTGGAAGAGCTGGCCAAGATCGGCTTCTCCGACATCCGCAAGGCCATCAAGTGGCAGGGCACGCTGGTCACTGAAGAGGATAACCCGGAAGGCGGCGATGTCCTCGTGATCAAGAACGTTGTCACCAATAACGTCCAGCTTGTTTCGAGCGACGAGATTGATGACGACACCGCCGCAGCTATCGCCGAGATCAGCCAGAACTCGACCGGCGGCATAAAGCTCAAGCTCCACGACAAGAAGGGTGCGCTGGTCGACATCGGCAAGCACCTCGGCATGTTCGTTGAGCGCCACGAGCACACCGGCAAGGACGGCGCACCGATACAGACCGAGACGAGAACATGGCGGGAAGTGCTGCGCAGCGAAAAGAGCTAGACGCCACCACCCACCTTACCAACCCGGCCCTTCACGATTTTTGGGAGCAGGTTTTCCTCGGGCAGGCTGACATCGCGGTCCTCCACGGCGGCCGTTCAAGCTCAAAGACCAGAGACACGGCTTGCCAGTTGGTGCGCCTTGTCGACCACGTCGGCGTCAGGATGCGCGTTCTCTGCATCCGCCGCTTCCAGAACCGCATTCAGGATTCGGTCTATACCGAGCTGAAGTGGGCGATTGCTCATCTCGGCCTTGAGGCCGCCTACGTCGTTCAGAAGACGACGATCATCCACCGCCGGACCGGCGCTGAGTTCATCTTCTATGGGATCGAGCGCAACCTTGAAGACATCAAGGGCACGTCCGATGTCGATATCCTCTGGGTCGAGGAAGCCGAGAAGCTGACAGAGGATCAGTGGACGGTCATCGGCCCGACGATCCGCAAGGAAGACAGCCTGGCGATCCTGCTCTTCAATCCGAAGCTGGTCACCGACTACGTCTGGAAGAACTTCGTCGTCAACGTGCCGCCGCACTGCATCGTGCGGAAGATCAACTATACCGAAAACCCGTTCCTGTCGGCCAAGGCATTGCGCGACATCGCAGCGATGCAGGAGCGAAATCCGGAGCTGTTCGAGCACATCTACGGTGGCGTTCCTCTCGGCGATAGCGAGCTGTCGATCTTCAAGCGCAAATGGCTTGAGGCCTGCATCGACGCTCACAAGGTGCTCAAGCTCTCGCTAACAGGCCGGAACATTATCGGCTTCGACCCGGCAGACGACGGCGAGGATAAAAGCGCGACGGCCGACAAGATCGGCGGCATCTTCATGGATGCTGAAGACTGGTCATCCGGCAAGGACGAGCTCGTCCAGAATGCCAAGCGCGTTTGGGCCAAGGCAAAGAACACCGACGCTACGGTGTCTTATGACACGATTGGCGTCGGTGCTTTCGTCGGCGGCTACATCGACGAGCAGAACGAGGTGCACAAGGCCAGCGTTGAGCACTATGCCTTCCACGCTGGCGGCGGGGTGATGGACGGCGATAAGCCGAGCGACCCGCTAAACAGCAATAGTCCTCTCAACAAGGACGAATATTTGAACCTGAAGGCGCAGGCATGGGCGAACACGGCCCGCCGCGCCATGCTCACCTTCAACGCAGTAACGCGAGGGCAGTCGATCAAGCCTGAGGACGTGCTCTCGTTCTCGTCCGAGATGGGCGCCAAGAAGCTGGACGCACTCTTCACCGAGCTTTGCGTCCCGTGGTGGGTCGAGACTGAGGGCAAGAAGCGCGTCGTGCCGAAACTGAAGCTGAAGAAGGATTTGGGCGTGAAATCGCACAACCTGGCTGATGCTGTGATCGCCGCCGACAACGTCAACATTGCCGTCGGTCCGACCGTCGCGATGTTCCTGAGGAATAAGAACCGATGAACCAAGTTGTACGGCTGGCAAACTATGCCCAGCGCCGCATCGGCAGCATGTTCCCGGCCTTCTTCCCCGGCGCGAACGTCAAGCACGACTATTACAGGGACTTCGGCTGGCCGGACACGCTGAGCTTCGACCAGCTCTACAAGATGTACCTGCGCAACGGCGTGGCGGCGGCCGGCGTCGACAAGACGGCGCTTAAGACCTGGCAGGACACGCCGTTCCTTTTGGAGAAAGAACGCGACGGCTCCGAAACAGGGCCACAGCAGGAAACGCCCCTCGAAAAGGACATCCGCAAGAAGTTCGCCGCGCTGCGCCTTTGGGCCAAGCTTGCCGATGCTGATCGCATGGCGATGGTGGGCGGATATTCTGGCGTCATCCTTCGCCTGAGGGATGGCAGGGAGTTCGACCAGCCTGTTGATAGGGTGCCTGGCAATCTCGACGGCCTCTATAAGGTCGACCCCGTCTGGAAAGGCCAGTTGGCGGTCGCCGAATATGATGCCGATCCTCGGTCGGAAACCTATGGCGAGCCGACGATGTATCAGTTCACCGAATCCGCACTGGACGGTGACAAAAGGCAGAACCGGCAGCTGCGCATCCATCCCGATCGCATCCTGATCTGGTCTGACGACGGCTCGATCTATGGCCGATCTATCCTTGAACCGGGCTTCAACGACCTCATCGACATGGACAAGGTCAAGGGCGCGGGCGGTGAGGGGTTCTGGAAGAATGCCAAGTCGGCGCCGGTGCTTGAAGTCGACAAGGAAGCGAAGATTACCGAGATGGCGAAGGCCATGGGTGTCACGGTCGAAGAGCTTGCCGACAAGATGAACGACCAGGTGGCCGACTGGAATGCTGGCTTCGACCAGCTTCTGATGCTCATGGGAATGGAAGCGAAAACCCTTCCGGTAAATCTCCCGTCGCCCGAGCATTTCTATGGGGTGGCGCTGAACTCTTTCGCGGCCTCTATCAATATGCCGGTGAAGATCCTCGTCGGCATGCAGACCGGCGAGCGCGCCAGCCAGGAAGACGCAGACGAGTGGGCGCAGACCTGCATGTCGCGTCGGACGAACATCACGCATCCAAACATCATGGAGCTCGTCACCCGCCTGCAGCGCTTTGGCATCCTGCCGGAGAAGGATTGGTTCATCGACCAGGCCGACCTCACCGAGGCGTCGATGGGCGAGAAGATCGATCGAGCCGACAAGATGGCCGGCATCAATCAGAAGATGAAGGACGGCGGCGAGATCGTCTTTACCCCCGATGAAATTCGAGATGTCATCGGCAAGGAACCGCTTTCCGAGGGCGAAAAGTACCGGGACGCATTGGCCCCAAATGACGAGCCGGCAGACCCCAGGGATGACGCCGACGACATGGCCGCCCTCAACCACCAGTAGCCCAGAAGATCAGGAACAAACCATGCCCCAGGTGCGTGTGAACGTCAGGTCACTGGCGAACGTGAAGGCTGTCCGCAAGGAAAAGCGAAATGGCCGCGATGTCGTGATCGTGCCGTCGGCAACCCTGCCGGACGACATCATCATGAACGGGATCAAGTACCCGTCCGAAGAGATCGAGAAGAGCTATCTGACGCTCAACCGGTCGCCGGCACCGCTCGGTCATCCGCTCGTCAACGGCAAGTTCATTTCCGCCCGTGATCCGGAAGGCGTCAACATCGGCCATATCGGGGCGTGGAACGAGAACGTGCGCCGCGAAGGCGGCCGCGTGCTGCTGGACAAAGTGATCGACGTCGAGGTCGCCAACCGTACGGAAGGCGGCAAGGCTGTCCTCGCTGCGATCGAGGCCGGTGGCCCGGTGCACACGTCCACGGGGCTGCTCGCCACCATGGAAGCCGTCAACGCTGCCGATCACAAGCGCATCGCTCGAAACATGGTGTTCGATCATGACGCGATCCTCATCGGCGAGGAGGGCGCTGCCACCCCCGAGCAGGGCGTCGGCATGCTCGTCAACGCCAAGGGCGAGATGGAAGACATAGAGGTCGTCAACTCCGCTCTGACGGATGCTGCCGATCAGGAAATCGACTGGGCGGGAACACGCCTCGTTGAAGCTCTCATGCGCCGGAAGAATGTCGGCCTGTGGGAGAAGACCAAGACCGCAATGATGGAAGCCTTGGGCTTCAACGAGCGGGAATCCTCAAACAATCGAAAGGAAGACGACATGCCTGTCTCTGACGAGCAGTTCAAGGCGCTTTCCGATGAGGTGAAGACCCTCTCGGAAAACCTCAAGCCGGAGGCTCTTGCCGCAGCAATCACCAACGCTGTGACCGCTGCTGTTAAGCCGATCACGGACGCCCACAACACCATGGTTGCCAACCAGAAGGCCAAGGACGACGCCGAGCACGCCGAGCTCGTCACCAAGGTCGTCAACGCCAAGCTTCTCGATGAAGCCACGGCGAAGGCAACCCCGCTGGCCACGCTGCGCGCCCTGGCTCCGAAGACCGAAACGCAGCGCGCCGTCGGCCTCAACTCTGCCTTCAATGGCGGCGGCGAGAAGTCCGAAGGCTTCAAGCTTCCGAAGGGAGACAAGTAACATGGCCCGCTACAACAAGATCTATGGCGGCCCGGTCGAGGAAGTTAAGCCGCAGGTGCATGAAGCAATCTGCGACACGTCTGTCCTTCCCGGCACGGCTGTCGTCCGCACTGCCGGCAAGTTCGTCGCGGCTGTCGCTGCCAGCAAGGGCCGCATGTTCGTGGTGCAGGATAACTACCTGGCCATGAAGGGCGTCGATGACGCATGGCTGGCCGGGGACCGCATCATCGGCATGGAACTGCTCGACGAGCAGCTCTTCCGCGTCCGGGTTCCGACCGGCAACAACATTGCTCAGGACGCGGCGCTGACGATCAACGCCAACGGCAAATTCGTGCCTGCTGCGTCCGGCAACTTCGTCGTGGCCTTCGCGAACGAGGCCTACAACAACACCTCTGGTGCCGACCAGCTTGTCAGCGTCCGCGCTGCCAAGGGCTACCACTTCGCATAAGGAGAAACCGACATGCGTTACTTCGACGAGCAGCTTGTCGCGAACTCCGCGGCGCATGCGCAGTGGTGGGGAGAAGTCTCCGCCGAGCGCCAGCACTTCCACAATGTGGAAGGGCACTTTGCGGAACTGCAGAACGCTGCAGCGGTCCTGCCGCGTGATGCGTGGTTTGACCTCGACGAGACGACCCGCCGCGTCATGCGCGCGGATGAAGGTCAGGTCTGGATGGCGGATCTGATGCCGCTGGCCCGCACGGTCAACATCGGCAAGATCGTGGCGCTTAACCGCGTCTCCGGTGATGCCGGCGCGGTTGTCCGGTCGATCTCCGGTCAGGTTCCGGTCGGCCTCGATAAGGTCGCCTATGACTACCGGGGAACGCCCGTGCCGATCTTCTCGTCCGGCTATGGCCGCGAGTGGCGCGAGTGGAATACCCTGCAGTCCGAGAACTTCGATGCTCTCTCCGATGACCAGGAGGCCATCACGGCGAAGATCCGCCGCGACAACGCCCTCTATGTTCTGAACGGCGATTCCACCATCGTCTTCCAGGGTTACACGGGCTACGGCATCAAGACCTCGCCCTACTCGAAGTCGATCAACATCGGCCCGTCCGGTAACAACATCGACCTCACCACGGCCACCTGGGCGCAGCTCGATGCGTTCTTCAATGGCCCGTTCGGCGCCATGCTCGACGCCAACTACATCGTCGGCAAGGTCAACCTGTATGTCTCCCCGGAGATCATGCGGAACCTCGACCAGCAGATCAACCCGTCTGCCGGCTCGACGCTGGGCACCCGCCTCAATGAGCTGCTGAAGAACCGCCGCATCGCCAAGATCGCGGTCTCCTTCGAGCTGACGGGCAACCAGTTCTTCGGATTCGTGCCGTCGGCTGAGTACATCCGCCCGCTGGTTGGCATGGCCACCAATACGACCGCGATGCCCCGCAACACGCCGACGGCGAACTATCAGTTCCTCGTCATGAACGCGCTGGGCATCGAAATCCGCGCCGACATCAACGGCCGGTCCGGCGTCTTCTACAGCGTCAGCACCTGATGAACTTCCTCGCCTTCGGGCGGGGCCTTCCCCTCATCACGCAATGGCCGAAGGAGGCCCACTATGCGCATCAAGATCATCGCGCCGTTCAAGGGCGCAACCTCGTCCGGCCTCTATGGGGCTCCGAGCAAGGAAAACCCCAGCGGAGAAATCCCGATCGGTACCGAGATCGACGTCGAGAAGGAGCCGACCGACTGGGTTGGCCGCTATGAAGTCGTTTCGGGTTCGACCGACGGCAAGGAGCCGATCACCAACGACTCCGCCTACAAGGTCGAGGCCAAGGGTGGCGGCTACTACGTCGTCACCAAGGACGGCGAGCCCGTAACCAAGGGCCTTCGCAAGGACGATCTCGACGGCTTCGACACCCTGTCCGAAGAGGACAGAGCAGCCTTCGTCGAGCTTCACAAGAAAGAAGCCTAACCCTTCCACCCTCCCGAAAAACCCAGAGCAGCCAAGGAGATACCGATGGCTCTTTCAACGAACCTTGTCGCTGCTCTGGTTGGGGCTGGCATCATCGCATCCGGTGGCGGTGTGGCAAGGACGGCTGGCATCGCCGGAAGCCGTTTCATGCTTGCGACGGGATCGCAGGCTTATTCTGCGCCCTATACGTCGCGGAGGGTACACTTCGCGCCCACCGCCGGGAAAATCACCAATCTCAAATGCGTGGAAATCGACTGGTTCATCCAGGTAACAGGCGGTCCTGCAGCAGGAAGTGCCCGCAGCCTGAAGAAGTTCATCGAATATCCGAACGGCATTTTTCATCCGGTCATATGGAGTGGCGCGGCGCAATTGGATCTGCCTGGAACGATTACCAAGGCAGTGTCTGATGTCGTCATTTCGTCGGTGACGGGCCTGCCGCTGGAGATCGCGGCCGGCGATGCATATTACGAGCGCACGGTGAACCTGACCAGCATTTCCGCCATGCCGACAATGGTTCTGCCAGCTGCCGCCAACGTGCTTGGCGTCTCCGATGGCAACTCCGCGTCTGATGCAGGGAATACTGGAACGATCAGCCCGACGACCGGCACGCGTACATTCGGCAGCGTCGTGATTGTCTGCGATATCCTCGCGGCGAACGCCCGCTCTGCCGTAATCACAGGCGACAGTCTCATATTTGGTCAGGGGGACGTCACCAACGTCGGAGCAAATCAAAGCTCTGGCTGGTGGGAACGGCTCATGAGTGCCGCCGGCATTCCTACCCTCAAGCTTGCCATGCCAGGGATTTCTACGAGCGGGATTATTTCCTGCGCAACGGCAATAGCAGATCTATTGTCAGTCGTCCCTTATACCGAGGGATGGAACGAAACCGGTGTGAACGACCTCACTGGCGGCAGCGCTCCTGCAACCATCTTGGCCAACTATCAGACCATCTACAATCTGTTCGGCACGAAGCCGATCACGCAAGTCACTCTCAATACCAGGACGACCAGTGCGAGTGGCAATTTTGATTCAGTCGCGGATCAGACGCCGGTTTCCACCAACAACTTCTCGACCAACCTGTTGACAATGAATGCCGCTATCAGGGCAGGCTTGGCAAAGGTCACCAGGGTTGTTGAGCAGGCCGATGCGGAAATGTCTGCAAGGGATAGTAATATTCATGGTGGCCCGTTCCCGCCTGTGCTCGACGGAACGCACTACACATCCGCGAAGGCAGCCGACATCGCGTCGAAGCTCGTGGCGTAATATTCGACTAAGATCCCCACCGGCCCATCATCATCTGCCCTCAATCTTTCTGGTTGCACTGGTCGCGACGTAACGTTAGGGGAGTTCATCGCTCTTCCCACAAGAGCGAACGGGGAGTGCGGTCATCTGCGCACTCTTTTGACAGCACTCCCCACCGGCTCCCGCGTATCGGGTGAAGAAAATGGGGCGGCTTCATTTTGTGTGACCGTGGTTATGCAAACGCGGAGACATAATATGCTAAAGCACTACTTTAGCGAAATATGCTTGTTGGGCGCCAATGCGAATGCGGTGGATGATACTAGTGACCCTAACGAGCCTGTTGATGTGGGCCGGTCTGGTTGAGTTAGCCTCCGTGCTTCTTCAAGCCACGGTGCGTCAGAGCCCGGAAGTTGCACAAATGGAGTGCGGACTTTACGGGAACTTCATCTGACGCCCACCCCCCATCACCGATAGAGGGGGCTACCCCTTATTTTTGGTCGAGGCGCGCCACGCTTTGAAGTCATTCATGACAAGCCTCCAACCCGCGTGCAAAGTGCGGATAAGGAGGATGGAGGGAAATCGTCGGATTAGGAAGTCGTCAAGGGACTGCTTGTCACCTTTTGCCAGGAAGTTCTCATGTTTTTGATCTGGTGCCGGCAAGTCACTTGGTCCTATCTTGACGGGCGCATAGTACCCTTCCACGCCTACCGAGTCACCACCGCCCAATCATCATCTGCCACTGAGGATTTCGGGAATTACGAATTTTCGATTGCATAGATGAATAGAGCGGTCCACGCCGAACCAACTACAAACAACACTGACCAGAGCCACATTGCTTCTTTTGTGACGCGCTCGTTTTTTCTCAGGACGTGCATTAAGAATGACAATATAAGTAGAAGGTAGGCTTGCGGGGAGAGAACTGTCATGAGGAATAACGGGCCATGCAATTGCGCTATGTCGGAAACCTCTTCATAAAAATTGTCGTATGATATCGGTATTCTTGCCAAAATGTAGAGAGACACGAAATATATTATAGATATAATTAACAACGATTTTCTTATAAAATGAATTTTACTCAAGGCCATATCTCGCTGGACAGCTTTATTGCACTGTGTGCTTAATCTATAGGTGTACCCGAAGTTGCAGTCCGAAGCTGCTCCCCCACCGCCCAATCATCAAAGGATGGTGTCAGTCATCGGTGTTCGCCTCGTTGGCAATCATATCCATGAAGTCATCGCTGTCCATCACAGTGTGAACGACGCCGTTCGGATGGATGAAAATTACCAGCCAGCGCCGGCGGTCGATCTGCACAACGAAATGAATCCAGTTCATAGCTTTACCTCCTGTTTGTCAGGAGAACATCACGACGCCGGCAGAAGGGCTAACCCTCACAAGTGAGGGGAGAGTCAAGTCCGTCAAAGATCTGGTTTCTCGGCTCGGTCGGATCTCTTAGCGGCGAATTGAAAAGGGTGCCTCCCGGTCAGGGAGAGACACCCTTTTCGTGCTGAGTTCGCGTCATCAGCGGGACAGAAATTAGCGGACGCACCAGGGTGTGCAATCGGACCAAAGTCCGATGCGAGCTTTTGAGAGCAAACATTTCGGGGCGCTTGGCAGCCCGCTACCCAAAAGAGAGCCCGCCGAAGCGGGCTAGTTTTTTGGGGGGAGTTCACAGGGATTGGATAGCACGACGCCTGATGGGCAGGTGGAAATCTCGCCGCACAATCCTTGCACTCAACTTCGAGGCACGGCTTAAGTTCCCACGCCGCACACTCCATGCGGCTTTTCTTTGGAGACATGCAATGGCACTGACTGCAGCACAGGTCGCGGCGCTCGTCGCTGCTGGGGTTATCACGCCTCCTGTACAGAACTGAACGGATAATCGAATATGGCTGGATATGGTGACGACGCAGGCTTCACAGCCTGGCTGGCAGACAACGGCTACGAGCTCCCTGTCGGAGCGCCGCCGGCAGCGGTTTTGCGCCAGCGCGGCGCTGATCTGATCGACGCTACCTACGGAACGCGGTTTTCGGGGCTCCCAACTGGCGGCTATACCCAAGAAAGGGCGTGGCCACGGACAGGCGCCACAGCCTACGGTTCGCCACTCCCCGACGATATTGTCCCGAACGCGGTCATTCAGGCATCGTATTATGCCGCTTTCGGGGCTCTGGGAGCTACGGGCTCAGTCGTCATATCGCAGCCCAAGCCGGTCAAGCGACGGAAGGTTGGCGATGTCGAAACCGAGTTCGAAGACGGCGGGTCGTCTGCTGCGTTTGTATCGGCGATGGATATCCCTGCAACCCTGCTCGACGGTCTGCTGGCGCCGTTCCTTATCGTCCCCGAAACAATCTTCATTCGGTCCATCGGATGCTGAAATACGATATCGCCGCTCTGGTCGACAAAAAGAGCGGCAAGGTGATCCTGCCGCCGATCGCCGACCGAAAGAGCGCCAAGGCTGAATACCTGAAGATCCTTCGATCAATGCTACGGGAAATCGGGCAGCAGGGCAGGACCGCCAAAACAGCGTTTGAGTTTGAGCTTCTCTCACAACTGGCCGCGCGATTGGCACTGACGTCAGATGGTCTCGTTCAGAACATCCTGAAGATCGAGGCAAAAAAACACACAGAGACGTTCAAGGCCGTGGCTAAGAGGTCTCTCGGTGTCGACCTGGCCCAGGTCGTTGTCGATGAAGATCTGACCGACTACCTGAAAGCCGCAGGGATGCGAAACGCTGGCCTTATCAAAGGGCTGGGCATGGACGCTGTGAAGAGGGTTCAGGAGACTGTTTCGACGGCCTTGATATCGGGGAGCACCGTCAGGGACGTCCAAGCCAAGCTTACCGAGCAGCTTCGCATCTCCGATCGGCGCGCCCAGCTGATCGCAACCGACCAGATGGCGAAACTGACGTCAGACCTGAACAGGATACGTCATGAGCAGGCTGGCATAACGGAATATTCGTGGATGACGAGCCACGACGAGCGCGTCAGGCCGAGGCATCGAGCGCTCGACGGAAAGGTTTACTCCTACGGTCAGCCGACGGGTGCGGAAGACGGGTTGCCACCAGGGCAGCCGGTCAGATGCAGGTGCATCGCGAGGGCTATCGTTCAGTTCTGAATGCAGGGAAGAGGCTCTGCGTCGTCCTCGATGGCGACGATGGCGGTCATCAAGTCCCGAATGGGTTCCATCCGGTCGGCGAGACCGGCGTCAAGCCTTTTTAAGTGCAATTCGACCTTCTCGACGCGCAGCGCGAGGTCAAGCATCAGTTGTCGCAGTTCTCGGAATTGCTCGTCGGTCATGTCGGAGAGGTAAAGGCCCATGTCTTGTCGCTGTCAAGAGCGCCGGCAGGCGCTCAAGCGCGCCGTGACTTCACGAAGCGTCGAAAAAGCGGCGAATGAAATGGCGTTCGTCATCAAATCCGCAGCGGTTGATATCCGCCGCGGCGCAGGCGGTCTACTTGTCAGGAAAGGAAAGCCCGATGGCAAAAGTCAAATCAAATCATAACGTTTCACTCCCGTTCCCTATCGTAGGAGTGACACTGAACCCAGGTGCGACGATCGAAATTCCCAATTGGGACGTCGTCAAAAATAGCGACACTGTCGCAGCGTGGCTCGGGGCCAAGGTTATCGAATTGGTGGACGAAAAGGCCTCCTCGAAAAAGACAACGTCTGGCAAGGACTGATGTTCACCATCGGTTTCAAGCGCGCACAGCGTGTCAGTTTGCCAAAGCTCGCCGCAAATATCACCGGTCCAACTCAGGTGAAGGTCGGGTTTCCGAAGGGCGAAGCCGACCAAGGCAACATCGATAAGGCGATCTGGAACGAGTTCGGCACGAAGGGTGGCGCTTCCGGCGGTGGCTGGGGTGGCCCGGTGCCCGAGCGCCCCTTCATGCGAAATGCCATGCGTGGCAATCGCGGCAAGTATCGTGACGCGCTCAAGGCTTCCGCTGCAAAGCTGCTCACGGGGAAGACCACCTTGCGCCAGGTCATGGCAAAGCTCGGGATCGTCGCTCAAGGCGATATCCAGGCGGAAATCACTTCACTCCAGTCGCCGCCGAACAGCCCGGTCACGATTGCCCTCAAGGGGTCATCCAAGCCGCTGATCGATAACGGCGAGATGCGTGGCGCTGTCACTTGGAAGGTCGATGAATGATCGATGTCGCGATTGCAATCGACGGAGAGGCGGTCAACGTCACCCTGACTACCAAGGCCGCCGGCTCTTACGATCCCGATGGCAACTGGGTGCCGGGCGTTTCGACCTCCTCGACCATCCGTGCCGCCATCCAGCCAACTCGTGGCAATCAGCTGATGGATATGCCGGAAGGCATCCGGACCGAAGCAGGATGGATGCTCTGGACCCGATCGGCGATCGCCGTCGACGACGAGATCACCTCCGGTGGCGTCGGTTACCGCGTCCTCTTCACCTGGCCGCGCATGGAAGGCGGTTTCTACCGCGCTGCATTGGGCAGGCTGACGAAATGACGAACGACGAAATCCACAGTGCAGTCGTCCGCTGGATAAAGACCATTACGGGCGTCACGACGATCAAGTCGCATCAAGGTGGGGACGATCCGGCGCTTCCTTACGTGATGGTCAATTTCACCGCGGATGCCGAGGTTCGCCACCACGAGCAGACCGTCGAATATACCGACACAGGCATCCCGAACGGCCAGGGCAAAACCAAAATCAGCGCTGCGCCGGTGATCGAGGTCGAATGGCGATTTTCGGTGCATTCCTATGGTCCAGCGCCCACCGGCATCCTCCGTCCGATCGTATCGGCGGCCAAGCTCGCGCAGGTCATGGAGCCCTTACTTCCCGGCCTTGTGATCCAGGAGGTCTCGCAGATCCGGAACGTGCCCGACTGGATCAACAACAGGTGGGAGCCTCGAGCTCAGATGGATCTCATCGTTCGCGGGCTAACCCGCGACGGCTTCATCGTCGACACGATCGATAAGACCAGCTTCGACATCGCACGCATGTAACCCGCCCATTGTGGGCTTCTTCATGAAAGGACGGCAGGATGGCAATCCTTCCTTATAACAGGGTCGTCAACGTGACCCTGTCGCGTAACGACGCCTTTCCGAGCCGTCGAGGTTTCGGGACGGAACTTATTCTCACGACCGTAGCCGTAGCGGGCAAGGTCGACGCAACCCACCGGACGAAGCTCTATGCATCGATCGAGGAAGTCGCGGCCGACTTCGCCACCACGGCTGATGCCTATAAGGCTGCGCTGTCGGCATTCTCGCAGAACCCGCGCCCGACGCAGATCAAGATCGGCTTTGTAGCAAGCGACGGAACGCCGACCGCAGCCGAGCTCCAGACTGAGCTGAACACGCTCTACGATTCTGACCAGGATTGGTATTTCATCACCGTCGACACGACGCTGCGCGATCAGGCCTACACCGACGGCCTGCTCCAGTGGACGGAAGCGAAGAACAAGCTGGCGATCATCGACAGCAACGCTGCAGCCACTCAAAACCCGGCTGACACGACCTCGATCGCCGCCCGCAACAAAGGCGACTTCGAGCGTACCGGGATTTTCTACCATACCAATGCCGCTCTATTCCCTGCCGCCGCTTTGGCCGCCTGGATGTCGACCCGCAATTTCGACGACGCGAACAGCGCCTACACGGCCAAGTTCAAGAACCTGAAGGGCATCAGTGCCGTCAATCTCGGCTCTGCTGCAATCACGGCGATCACGGGCTTTACCCCTGGTGTCGGCCAGTCGGAATCGGTCGGCCATATGGCCAACACCTATATCGACATCGGCAGCCGCAACTTCGTGGTTGAAGGGTCGACTCTGACGGCCAACGTCTTCCTCGACGAAATCCATACGACAGACTGGATCATCGCTCGCACGGAAGAGGAGGCACTCGGCATCCTCCTGAACAACGCCCGCGTGCCTTTTGAAGATACCGGGATGCAGACACTGGCGTCGGCTGCGCGAACCGTTATGCAGCAGGCTACGCGCGCTGGCCTCATCGCTAAGGATCTCGATCCAACGACAGGTGACTATGCCCCGGCGGTCACAATCACTGTCCCTTCAGTGTTCGAGGTACCAGAAAGCCAGCGCAAGGCCCGCATCGCTCCGGCGATCTCGGTCCGTTTCCGCTACGCGGGCGCCGTGCACTACACCACCATCAACTACACCATGACGTTCTGAGGAGCTGACACATGGGAACTTCAACCGCGTATAGCTTTGTGAACGTCTCTGCCACGCTCGACGGGCAGAAGGTGCAAGGACTTTGGGATGGTGACGACGCGATCGTGGTCACTCAGGGCGCCGATGCAGGCTCCGGTCTCGTCGGTGCCGACGGATCGAGCATCTTCTCGATCTCTGCCGATAACTCGGCACAGATCAGCGTGAAGTTGCAGCATACCAGCCCGACCCATCGGCTGCTTCACCAGAAGCTGAAGCGTCAAAAAGCTCTGGGCTCGACGGCTGCAGCGTTCCCCTTCTCGTTTATCGACAGCGGAACGAACGAAGGCGGTTCTTCGGATCGTGTCTTCATCATGACGCCGCCTGCGGACTCCAAGGGCAAAAACGCCGTCGTCCGTGAGTGGGTGCTCTGGACTGGCGATTGGAACGCGGAGATCCCGAACAATGGCTGAGAAGAAGATCAACGGCGTCGAGTATAAGGTCGATCAGCTGCTCGCCACCAAAGCTCTCATCCTGCAGGCCCGTCTCATGCGAGCGGCGGGCCCGCTTGCCTCCAAGCTGCCGGCCATCCTTGCCTCTCGCAGGGAAGGAGCATCGGTCGAGGAGCGCGCAGTGGCGGATACCGAGGCGTTGCTGGCGATCACTGGCATCTTCGAGGCCATCGCTCCGGAAGAGTTCGCCGCTCTGGTCAAGGACATCGTCGAGATCGCCAGAATAAAGCGCCCATCGGGGGCTTACGATCCGGTCGACATGGATGGCGACTTCGTCGGCCGGTTGGGTGATCTTATCCCAGTCGCGGTGTTCGTTCTGAAGGAGCAGTTTGGAGATTTTTTCTCCGGCGCCCTGGCGAATGGAACCCGCGCGATGACGGCAAGGGCCTAAGCGAGCGCGAGATCGGCAGGGTAGCGCCCAATCTCAACATGTGGCTTTGGCGGCCTATACTGTCGGAGCCGCCAATCTACTCAATGAGAGATCTGCAAATGTGGGTGACCCTGACGGACGTCATGGACGCTCATGAGGCTCTCGATCTGAAGGCGGCGATGGCAGAGGCGGCGGTTAAGGAGTGATCCCGTATTTCTGGGCGAGCTTCGCCTGCAGTGCGCATTGGGCCTTCTTCTCGGTCTCGCTCATGGTCTTGAACACTTGGCCCTGAACAGATCGGACGTTGTTGAAGTGCATGCGAGAAGCGTCGTCGAGGTTTGCCACGGTCGTCTCCATGAACGCCGCGGTCTTTGCGTCGTCGAGCTTATAGCCGCAAAGATCAGCAGCGCCGATGATTTGCCCGACCTCATTCGCGGTCATGAAATCCCTGGTGTTGAGCGTCTGCGCCAATGCAGCACCTGCCGCCATCGTCAAGACCATTGTCAATGCCACGCGCATCCAAAACCTCTCCGTTGAGGCTTGGAATGTGGCCCTGTTTCAATCGGATTTCAATCTATGATCGTTGATGAACTTATCGCCATCCTCGGTTACGAAACCAGGGGTGAGGGCGAGCTGAAGAAGTTTCAGCAGTCGATCGATCAGACTGCGAAGCGGATCACGCTCTTTGCTGCGGCCGCAGCGACTGCGGCCGCCGGCGCATTGGCGGCTCTGGGCAAGTCGGTCATCACCACGTCCGCACAGTTCGAAAGCTATGCTGCGACCTTGGAAACGATCGAGGGCAGCGCCGAGAAGGCGCAGAAAGCCTTGGATTGGGTTTCAACCTTCGGTGCCAAGACGCCTTACGAGGTCGGGGAGGTCACCGAGGCTTTCGTCCGTCTGAAATCGTACGGTATCGACCCAACAACTGGGGCTCTTGAAGCTGTCGGCGATGCGTCGAGCGCAATGGGCAAAACCCTGATGCAGGGCGTCGAGGCTATCGCAGACGCAGCAACCGGTGAGTTCGAACGTCTGAAGGAGTTCGGGATCACGACGCAGGTTGCTGGCGACAAGGTGACGTTCAACTGGACGAAAAACAGCAAGACGCTGTCGAAGACGGTCAAAAAGAACAGCGCCGAAATTATCCAGTTCCTGAAGGACAACTTCGCAGACCGCTTCAACGGCGCGATGCTGAGGCAGTCCAAGACCTGGAACGGCATGGTGTCGAACCTCGGGGACGCATGGACCGGCTTTCTTCGGAAGGTCGGTGATGCCGGTTTCTTCGATGCGGTAAAGCGGCAGCTTGGGCGGCTTCTCGACTTCATGGGCGAGTTGAGCTCGAATGGCACTCTCGAAAAGTTCGCCAAGGCGCTCGGGTCCGCTCTGGAGACCGGTGTCAACGCGGCAGTGTTCCTCGTGGATCGCTTGCGCCGGCATTTCGAGTTCCTGTCGCAGTGGGTTTCGGTCAACCCGGACCTGTTCAAGGCTATAGCCGTCGGTCTCGGGCTGATCGCCGCGGTGAAGTTCCCGTTCCTCACTGGTCTCCTGGTCCTTGAGGACATCCTGTCGTGGATGGAGGGCGGCGATAGCATAATCGGCAAATTCGCGGATGCTCTGTCGAAGCTAACGGGGATCGACACCGATACCCTGAGCACCATCATCGCCACCCTTTCGGGAGGAGTGGCGCTTGCAGCAGCAGCGTCGTCGATCGGCCTTATGACTGCGGCCATAACCCCTTTGACAGCCTCGCTCCTAGCCTTCGCTGCTGCCTTCGCCGCGGCGAAGGCAGGTCTCGACTATCTCGGCTTTGTGAAAGCGAACCTCGACAAGAAGATCGAGGGCATCACGGCGGCCGACAATCCCAAATCCAAGCCAGGATATGTCGAGGGTATGGGCGGCATCTACATGAAGGGCGCTGCGGTCGTCGATCAGCCGCGCCCGCCGAATCTGGAAGATTCCATGACCAAGGACGCCTTGGACTGGAAGCTCATGATGCAGAACGCCGAAGGCAACGCGGCGAAGATGGGCGGCGGCGCTCCCGCTAACGCCGTCGTCAATGACAATAAGCAGGACAACCGGAACCAGTCGGTTCAGGTCAACGTAGGCGGAGTGCAGGTCAACGGTGTAGCCGGTGCCGGCGCTGCAGTCGGAGCCGCCGTCGGCAATGCTGTGGGGCAGGGCGCAGCCCGTGCCTCACGCTTCGAGAAGGATGATGCATTCTGATGTCTGTCATCGCCTTCTCAAGCGCCATTGGCCCGGTCGCCATCGACTGTGTCCTCTCCGAGCGCCATAGCTCCGAGCTCGACATCACCGAGATCCCGATCGAGACCGGCGCGAAGATCACTGACCATGCGATCATCGTGCCGAAGCGGATCACGCTTGATGTGGCGGACTATGGGGCGGCGGCAACATATGCAGCGCTGGTCGCCTTTCAGGAAAGCCGTGTTCCATTCTCCTTGGTGACCGGTCTGACGATCTACAACAGCATGCTGATCAAGCGGATTGATGCCGATCGCGATGCGGGCTCATCCCGTATCCTTCGCTGCCGATGCGACCTGCAAGAGGTGATCATCGTAAGCACTTCCTATGCAGCGTCACCCGATGGTGACAATACAGGGCAGCGCGGCAAGGCGGGCGGGACAAAAAGCACGAGAGCCGCGCCGCCGGCAGCCGAGCGCTCGGGCGATGCGGCGACCGCCGACCGATCAACCGGCACGGTGCAACGAGGCGATGCAGGCGTGACCACGGCTCCGGCAAACCAGTCGATCTTGAGCGGCATAACCGGGATAGGCGCGCAATGAACGTCTTCAACGTCGTCGACTATGCCGACCAGCAGTTCGGAACGATCATTAACGGCCGTCGCGTGACCATCCGTCTACGCTACAACACGACCATGGACCGGTGGAGCTTCGATCTCTCGATCGACAACCTTCCGGTTTTGACCGGTCGCCGCGTCGTGACAGGCGTGGACTTGCTGAAGCCCTTCAATCTCGGGCTAGGAGCGATCTTCGCGGTAGCTGTGACGCCTGGCGCGGTCCCTGACCGCGCGGCGCTGCCATCCGGGACTGTTCTCCTCATCCAGGCGTCTGACGCTGAAGTGGAGGCTGCGTCCGCCTGATGCGCCAGTACCTCAGAAAAGTGCGAGCCACCTTCAATGGCGGCCTCGTGATCAATCCAGGCGGCATCAACCCGCATGATATCCGCATCGAGTTCAACATCGACAAGGACACCTCGTCTTCTCCGAACTCGGCAGAGATCACGATCTTCAATCTCTCGGAAAGCCACCGCAACAGCGTCGGCAAGGAGTTCGATAACATCACGCTCGAGGCTGGTTACATCCCGCCCGAGGGAGAAGGGAACGTCGGAATCATATTCAAAGGAGCCGTGCGAGACGTCGAACATCGCCGGGAAGGTCCGAACATCATGACGATCATCTCGTGCGGTGATGGATCGAAGGCCCTCCGGCGGGCGACCATTTCCAAGAGCTATCCAAAAGGGACCCCGGTCAAGGACGTGGTCGACGACATCGCCAAGCAGTTGGAAAAGGAAGGCGTCAGCCGCGGCGAGTGGAAATTCCCCGACGACGTCGAGAACAAGAAGTTCAAGCGGCCCTATGCGGTCTGCGGATCCTGCTCGCGGGAACTCGACACGATCGGGCGCGGGAATGGGTTTTACTGGTCCACGCAGAACGAAACCCTGGAAATCGTGCCTGGCGACGGGTTCATCGGTGGCGTGGTGCTGATCACTCCGGAGACGGGAATGATCGGGACGCCCGCGATCACCGATAATGGGGTGAGGGTGGCTGCTCTCCTCAATCCTGAGATCCGGCCGAACCGCCGCGTCCAGTTGAAAAGCGAAACGCTCGAAATGAATGGCGATGACGGAATGTATCGGGTGACCGGCGTCAGCTACTCCGGCAACAACATGGATGGCGAGTTCAAAGTCGACATCACAGGTGAGGCGGTGAAGGGCGGCAAAGTCGATGAGGGGATTAAACGCTGATGGTCGGCTATCTTGGCAAACGCACCAACCAGCAGCGGGACATTACCGGCCAGCAGGCGCAGAGCGAGAGGGAGGCGATGTGGGGGCCGATACCGGGCGAGATCGTCTCATACGATCCGGACAGCCAAACCGCTACCGTGCAGCCGCTCTACAAGCCTGTCCACAATGGCGAGCCGGTCGATATGCCGCAACTGTTCGAAGTCCCTGTCGATCTGCCACGCACGGGCAGTGCGGCGATCACCTTTCCAATACCGGCAGGGACGAAGGTGAAGCTATCTCCGATGATGCGGAGCATGGATAACTACGATGCTGACGATGACGGGGCGCCTTTCGATGGCCGGTCGTTTCATCTGGCAGACATGCGGGCAACAATCTCGGGCGGGAACAGTGTTTCGGATCCGCTCCAGAACGTCGACCCCGAGAACACGCACATCCGTTTCGATCCAGCCGGCGACTTCGGCCTCAAGGGTTCTCCCGACGGCAAGTTCGAGCTGATGGGGAGTGAGGGAAGCATCTTCGATCTTCTCATCCAGCACGTCGAATTGGCATCGGAAGGATTCTCCCTGCTCAGTACCGAAGATCTCGACCACCGCGTTCGCTATGGCCAGATCGGCGATGAGCTGGCCGAAATCGCATCGAAACTGAGGGCCATGCAGATATGACCTTTGCCCGCGTTGGCCTGGCGATCGATCAGGCCACTAATGACCTGTACTTGGCCGGCGACGGCAATCTCGCTTTGGCGACCGATCCTTTAGCCGTCGGCCAGCACGTGCGCCAACGCCTTTCGACATTCCAAGGCGAATGGTTTCTGGACACCACGGCCGGCGTTCCATGGCTCAATCAGATCCTTGGCAAGGCGTACGACCCTGCGCTCGGCGAATCCGTCGTCAAGGCGGAGATCCTGAACACCGATGGCGTGACCGAAATCACATCGTTCTCTGTTTCCTTCGACAAGGCCACCCGAGGGTTGATCATCCGCTCGGTCGACGTCGGCACGATTTTTGATGAAGAGGTTTCCGTCTGATGACTGATTATGGCGTCGTCGTCTCTGGCTTTTCCCGCAAGCCGCTGTCGGTCATCCTGGGCGAGATCGAGCAGTCTAACATCGGCATATTCGGCCCAGGTCTTATTCAAACGTCACAGTCGCCCATGGGGCAGTTGAACGGGCTGCGCGCCGATCTCCTCGCCGCGGCGTGGGAAATGTTCGAGGACATCTATCAGAGCTACGATCCGGACCAGGCGGAGGCGACACGTCTCGACATCTTGGCTCGCTTGCGTCTCATCACCAGAGCGCCAGGGGAAAACGACACGTCGCTTCGTCAGGCGATTACGAATCTGGGTGTGCCAAACACACGGGATGCGGACTTCTACCGTGCCGTCATCAACATAGACGGTGTGACATGGGCAAAGATCTACAGCAACGACACGGGCGCCACCGATGCGAACGGGCTGGCGGCTCATAGCGTGTCCGTCGTCGCGCTGGGCGGCAGTGACGAGGATATCGCCCTGGTCGCTCGGCAATATGTCGTTCCGGGTATCTCGACATATGGAAACACGATGGTATCGACGGAAATCGAAGGTTTCTGCCGCTCCATGCAGATCATGAGACCAAGTCAGGTACAGATCTTTCTTAACGTCACGGTCTCGAAGACCAATGACAATGCCGGCTGCCCGCCGCCTTCGAACGCAGCCCTAGCGCAGACGCTTTTCGCCGGCCTGACAGGGCAAAATCGCCCTGCGAATGGTCAGGACATCACGTTGCACCTAATTCGCACGGTCATCTCCTGTGTCTATCCGAACGTCGAGGTGACCGCAGCGACTGGCAATCGCGTAGGATCTGCTGCTGCGCCGCTGCCGATCGCCATAGGCTTCGATGAGATGGCCACCATCACCTTGGCCAATATAGCAATCACGGCGGTCTGAACATGGAATGCCCAGATAAGGCTGCAATCGTCGAGGAGCGGATCGACCGCATCCTGACGCAATACCGCGAGAGCCCTAACCTTTTACGCATCATCCGCCACGATCTGGAAGATCTTGCAGACATCATCGTCGCTTCCTGCGAGATGCCGAGCGAGTTCGACATCCTGACGGCTGTCGGGGACCAACTGACGCTGATCGGCAAGCGGCTAGGCTGGCCGCGCTGCCACTGCATTTGCGTTCCTGTTCCCGTGTTCGGCTTCGACTGCGGTCCACCGAACCCAAACGTCTCCATTGTCGGACTTTGCGAAGACGGTGTCTGGGCAGGATGCCAGGAAGCGGGCGATGGCGACATCTGCCTTGATGATGACGAGACCTATCGCCGTTACCTGCTCGCGAGGCGATACCAGGCCCGTCAGCTCTGGGACATTGATAGCCTGCAGGCGGCGGCAGAGCATATCTGGGGTGACGATGTCACCGTCACCAGCATGGGAGGCGCTCGCGTTGCCATCCAGCCAGGTCGAGCGCTGACGCCCCTCGAAGAAATCCAGCTACCGGTGGCGTTTCGCGTTCTGCCGTTGGCGCCGGGCATCACTCCTTACATCTCCCGGGATGTCGGGAAAATCTTCGGTTTCGGGGCCGGATGGGGCGGTCTCTGCGAAGGCTCTATCTGGTTCTGCCCTCAGGAATTTGACCCTTACAACTGCGCTTAAAGCGAGGTTCATGACATGCCTTTTTACACTAACGGTGTTGTTCCCTGGAATAGCCTCGATGACAACACGCGCGCGCCGCTCGCATCGGAACTGGAAAGCGGGTACCCGTGCGGGCCGGCGGACCAGGAACTCTTCAATTGGACGGCTGGTTGGCCGATCGGCAACATCTGGAATGTGCTGCTGAGCGCTGGCATCACGCCGGATACCGACGCACTGCTTGATCTGGCTCGTGCCATCCAGTCTCAGAAGTTGAACTATGCTGTTGCCGGTGGTACGGCCAACGCGATTACGGCAACTCTCTCGCCGCTCCCATCTGCTCTTGTTGATGGCATGATCGTGCGCGTGAAAATATCCACTACAAACACCGGTGCCGCCACCTTTAACCCGAATGGTCTTGGGGCGGCGGCTATTCAGACCCGTGGCGGGAGTGCCCTGAAGAACGCGGACCTGTTAGCCGGTACTATCGTCGAGCTGGTTTACAACGGGGCCGCTTGGCGACTGCTATCGTTTGCAAACAGCGAAGTCCCAAGAGTGTCTACTGGGAAAACTCTCTATGTGCGCACCGACGGCAACGATGCGAACGATGGCTCGGCCAACAACGCTGGAAGCGCTTTCGCGACCATTGCCGCTGCGGTGCAATACGGACTGTCTACGTCTTTTCTAGTCGGGCAAACACTAACTATCCAACTAGGAAACACCGGTACTTATGCTGCGCCTGGCGGCCTAAATTGCGGCATGGCTACTGTCGTCGTTAGAGGTGATCCGGCAGCACAGGGGAGCTATGTCATATCCGGCGCTGGTCCTGCTGGCGGGGGATCTGGACTGGTTGCATCCATTGGAGGCGCGCTACAGCTGAACGGCGTTACTGTCCAAAATACCGGGACGAATAACAGCAACGTGGCCGCATCCGGCGGAGGAGCGACGCTCGCATTGCAGAACGTATCGCTTCAAAGCACCATTGCTGGCTCTGGGGCGTTGATCCTGGCAGGGGCAGGTGCATCGGTTAACATCCTGTCGGGGTGCATAATTCAGGGGAGCCAGCAATATGCTCTCTTTGCGCAGGCGAATGGTCTTATCACAATTAGTGCGAACATTACTGTTTCTAGCGGCCCCGCGTTCGCGGGCGCGTTCGCCGCTGCCTCCATGTGCTCGACCATCACGGCGATCAGCACGTTCACAATATCGGGGTCAGCTACAGGCGCTCGGTATATTGCGACCCTTAACGGTGTGATCAACAGTGCGGGTGGAGGAGCGACCTTCTTCCCCGGGTCGAGTGCAGGCACTGTCAACACCGGCGGCCAATACGCCTGATTGCCGCTCATCGAGCGACCGTCTCTCTGACGAATTCCCGTAAAGTCTTGCACCCAGGCGCATGCCAGGTGCCTCGATGAAGCGGTAAGTCGCCCATGATGCGACGAGGACCATAGAAAGTGAGACTGCGCCGGTTGCGATATAGCCGAGCGCGGTCCCCAGCTCACGATCGAGTAATCGCCACAATGGTGCCCCGGCAATCAAAATTGGACCGTGCAGCAAGTAGATACTGTAACTGCGTTCGCCCCAATAGACGACGAAGCGGTTAGAGAAAACCTTGCTAGGGCGAAGGGCCTGCCAGACGACAAGAGCTCCAAAAGCGATCACGCAAGAAATGTAATCACGCTCCCTGTCCGTATATGACGGCAGGATCTCCAGGCGCTGGGTCATGATTGACCACGTGCAGATGATCAGAACGGGCGTGAGGACGATCGCGAACGTCGCAGAAGACGGAAGAGGTCGCTCTCGATCGATGAACCAAAGGAAAATGAAGAACGCGCAGACACCGGCCGCGAAAAACTGAATTTGCCCCGGGAATGTCATCAGTATGAAGAGGGCAGGAATAGCGGGGTGAACCGGCGATGTAAGCGTCGCGTAGCCTATCAGGATTGCGATCAGCAGGAATCCTGTGGCTGACCGTAGGCCTAAAACTGTTCCTATAATCATCGGCATGATGGCGTAGAAGATCATCTCGACGCCGATCGTCCACCCGGCCCACGTGAAGCTTCCGATTTGGTCGGGAAGGAAGTTAAAAACGAAGAACGTGCTTAGGACTGTCTCAGAAAGCGTGGGGCCTGACAGTCCGTAAAGCACCTCGGCTGCAGCCACGACGTAGAACAAGGGTGCGATGCGGAAGAATCGCTTGAGCGCGAATACCCGTATCCAGTCTGTCCGGCTAATGTATTTGGTTGTCGAATACATCAGTGAAAAGGCACTGATGACGAAGAACAATCGGACACCAGAGCCGAGATAGATATCGAAGCCAACCGGAGGCTGGCTCCCGGCAACGTCTCTCAGATGGAACATCAAGACCATCGCGGCCGCCAGAAACCGCAAGCCATGGATTCCCGCAAGCTTGTTGCTTTCCATAGTTATGCGGCTGGTCTTCGACGCCTGATCAAGCACTGGATGAGCCCCTTCTCTCCTTAAGTCCGCAAGCTTTAGCACCACGGCGAATACCGGGGCAACACGGCGCTCCACTATTGCGAGTGGTACCCCCGAAAAATGAGGGAACTTAATGAGCACTTTGAAGATTGACGTTTCGATCGATGGCATGAGCCCGACGGTCCTCAGACAGCAACTCAGCCAGCTTGTTCCGTGCAGGAGCATCTTCGGCCGCAAAATTGGCGAAGCGTCGTCCGGTGGTCCATCGGCTCGGATGCTCATGGTTGGTCACTCGCACGTTGCTGGCCAGGGCTCTGGATCATACGGAGGGACTGCTAACGCTGCTCTTCACGGGGTATCCGAAAAGTTGGTTGAAAGCTTCGCCCGCTACGGCCTGAAGGCAACCCGCACGGGATGGATGGGCGACTACAACGTCGGCATCGACGGAGTGAACATAAACGCCTTCGACAGCCGTGTAACGTTTGGAACAGGTTGGATCTCCCACGTTTCGAACACGATTCTAGGGGGCAAGCATGTATGGCAAGATGGCTCCACGCCGGGAAAAGGTTACCTTGCTTACCAGCCCGGGTTTGCCTTCGAAGAAGCCCGCTTCTGGTACCCCAACGCTCCCGGCTTGTCTGGAGATGTGGCGATCTATTTGGACGATGTCTTCTTCAGATCAATCAACCAGTCAGCACCCAATGGCATAGCAAGCGCACAGATCTCGGCGGGAGGCCCTAAGACATCCCTGAAAATTCAAGAACATTCTGGCGTTGCGGTGGCGTTTTGCAATGGCGTCGAGTTCTTGCCTGCAGAGAAGCCGGACATAGCGATCTCTGTTGCGGGGGGACGTGGACAGACGACATCAATTTTCTCCGATAAGAGCTGTGCATGGTCCCCCTTGTTCGGTCTTACAGCCTTCGCCGCCGATCTCGTCGTGATCTATGCGATGACCAATGATCTGGTCACGTCAGTGGCAGTCTCAACGTTCACGGCCAACCTTGCATTGCTTGCTGCAGCGGCGACCGCGAAGGGCAACTGTATCCTCGTGATTGATCCACCTGGGAACGACCCGAGATTCCTCGATGGAACATACGAAATATACGCCGAGGCCGTTGCTAGTATCGCCGCCAAATATGGATGCGGTCTTGCAGACGGTCGCAGCATCTTCTCACGACTATACGAGACGGCAAATGCCAACGGACTGATGAACGATGCACTTCACCCTAACGAAATAGGTCATGCTTACATGGCAGACCTAATTGCCGTGGAAGCTCTGAAGCTTATCAACGGCTAGGAGTCTACAAAGCACTCCCACTCGGGGTGATGCGGTCCGTTATCATGATGAGCACGGACACTAGGTTCTTACCTTTCTCGGTGTCAATGCACCCATAGCTTGAAATCAACTACAATCGGAGACATCACCAATGCCAGTCTATGACACGGCAAATGAATTTTCGCGCTCACTCGCCAAGGTGCTGGTGCACGAAGGTGGCTATAGCAACCACCTGGCCGATCCAGGTGGCGCCACAATGAAGGGCGTGACACAGCGTGTCTTCACCGAATGGCTGACTGCGGACGGAAAGCCTTCGCGTGACGTCCGGACGATCACGGATGCGGAAGTCGCGGCGATCTACCGCAAGCGTTACTGGGATATCGCCAAGCTCGACAAGCTGGCACCCGGCGTCTCCTATGTCGTCTTCGACGGCAATGTGAACTCTGGCGTTTCCCAGTCCATCAAGTGGCTTCAGCGCGCTCTTCAGGGCATGGGCCTCTACCAGGGCGCAATCGACGGCATCATCGGGCAGGGGACGATCCTGGCGGCGGCCGGCGTCAACGACAACGATATGTTGGTCGCACGCATCATCGAGCGCCGTGAAGCGTTCCTTCGAGCTCTGAAGACCTTCAAGACCTTCGGCAAGGGCTGGCTAAGCCGTATCCGTGACGTGAAGGCCGTTGGTCAGGCGTGGGCAACAGGCTCTGTCGGTCCAGAGATCAGCTACAAGCCTGGCGGCGAGGCAAAGGCCTTCCTGTCCAGCGCCAAACCCGCGCCCGCTCTGGCGGTGGCCGACGCATCGACCGGCGGCGGTATCGGTTCTGGCACCCTTGCTGCGACACTCCAGCAGGTGCAGGACCAACTTTCCCCGCTCAGCTATTCCAGTGAGCTTATTGGCAAGGTGGTCGCCGGCCTGATCGTTGCCGGCGCGGTGCTCACCATCGGCGGTCTTGCCTATCGCTGGTACGCCAAGCGCAAGAAGGACCGGCTCAAAGATGCCCTCGATATCCCGGTGGCGTCATGACCATCGGAACCCTCCTCAAGCTCGCCCTCGGTGCACTGGCTGCGTCGGGGATCGCGTTCCTTGTCGGTTATGGCTTTGGCTATTCAGGCGGACGTTCCGACGTCTATGCGGATCTCCAAGCCAACCGTGTCAAAATCCTCAAAGATGGGAAGAATATCGATGCGAAAGCACTTGCTGCTGATGATCCCGGCCTTTGCGCTATGCTTGGCGGGTGCGAGCTGCCAGACGGCGAAAGTCGCTGAGCCTTGCGACGTCCTGGTCGCGATCAACCCAAAGCCATCGACGAACAGCTACCTCATCGCGAATGACCGGCAGACAGCCGTGTCGATCGCTCAGCATCGCGGGCGGTTCCAAGCCTACCATTGCGACGGGACTTAGGCAGGTCGTCATCCGGCAGCACACGAAACTGTGCGAGGTGTGCGGCCTCGACGAAAGCCCTGCGGGCCCTGGTGCCCCCGCTTTGCGTGGTGATCGCGCTCATGCAGGACGATAGGGCCTTGCCCCATACAATGTCGTTCGGTCGTTTCGGCCAACCGTCGCTCATGAGCATGCCCATAAGATCTTCGACCGTGGAGGCGGGGCGGTCATCTCGCTCGTCTTCAAAGTGCACGAGCACCGGCTTAATCGGAACTCCAGTCGCGGCGTACATCGCGAAACCTCACGCGTTACTGATTCGCGACTCAACAGATGCGCAGGTGATTCGTTCCGTCAATAACCCTTCCGGGCGACCTCGCGTCATCAGAAACTTACAAAAGTAATCCAAGGCGCTTTGGCGCCAAATAGCATCGCAGGCATTGAAAAGGGCAGGGCAGAACAAGGATGGCGGATGACATGAGCAACAACAATGATGCCCACCGGACCTACACCGATGCCATCACGGCGCAGCTTGGCGAGCGGGTAACTAATCTCGGGCGCCGGCAGACGGATCTTGAGACCGAGGTGCGCAGCGGCTTCAAGAACATCGACACCGCTGTCACCTCTCTCGCGAACGAAACCCGCGCCTCGATCGCCGCCCTTTCAACCAATCTTGCCGAGCGAAACAAGCCTCAGTGGCAGGCGTTGGGCGTGGCGCTAACGTTCGCCGCCATGCTCGGCGGTTTGGCATATCTCCCGATCCGCGAAGCGACCGGCGACCTGAAGCAGTCTGTCAGCATCCTGGCTGACAAGATGGTGACGCAGAGCGAGCTCGAGTGGAGGACCACCCGATCGGCAGAGGATCGCGCAAGGACTGACGCCAATGTGAAGGAGCTGCGTGACGCTCAGGTCCCGCGTGAAGAACTCGACAGGGTATTCGGAAGTTACGATCAACGTTTCATTGATCAGCAGCGCCAGATAGATGAGGTCAAGACGGCTCAGGGTTCAGTCTATGGCGCAAGGGACATCTTGCTCGACCTGAGAGAACGGATTGACCGGATGGAGCGCCAGCGGCTTTCCGCGGCCCAGAGTGGAGGCTAACTCAGAAGCGCTGTCAGACCAGCGATGGTGCCGGCCCCGCATCTTCTGGCTGGCGGCCAGGGAGCGCGCCCGACAGGAAACTGGGGCCGGCAGGAAATATGACGAAACCCATGTTACTCGGGCAAGTCAGCAATAGGACGTAGCCACTTAGCATCAGTTCCGACTGTTGGCGAAACGGCGGGAGGGCGGAGCGGGCGTCTGCGCCTCATCGGATTGGGCGAGGTCCGCGCTGCCGCGAAGTTGCGCGATCCCCAGCTGAACGACCTTGATCATGTCGGTCATCCGCTGGCCGTGCGCGTCCTGGTACTGTTCCAACGTGGGGGTATCAAGAGCCACATCAATCAGCGCAGAGATGCGATTTTCCCTAACCACTTTGGCGCCTGCAGCCCAAACCCGTTCGAACAATATTCGATCTGATTCAATAATCGGCATGATGTTCCGCTAGTCGATTGACCATAACGCAGAAGAGCTAGAGACAGACTTCCCGGTTTTCAAGTGGGGCAAAATCATGATTTCGTCACAACTTTTCCCGTTGCTGTTACGATGCATCATGTATAGCTAAATAAGAGACAGTAAATATTTGATAGGCTACCCGGTAGCGGCTATATACTTACCGGATTCCCGGTCGGCGCAATTTGTTCAGTCATTCCAAGATGCAGGTTGGTGGACCGCGCAAACGAACCCCAGGGCTTAGAAGGGATCATCAGAGGGACAGGTTCGCCGCGCGATCCGCCTACCTAACCGAGCCCACGGCGAAAAGTTCCTACTTATTTTCAGCGCGTTTTTTCAATTTTTCATAGTGCTTCTCGACAGCCCGCGACGCCTTACGACGTGTTTCAGCCCAACCTTGCGGTGGCTTCCTAAAAGCCCCCCAAGGCGAGGGACCCACGTCCCACCGCCAGAGGCCAGTTCTGTTCGGAGTGGTTTGGTCCAGCTGGATGCGGCCGATCACTTCGTCACCGTCAAGGCCAATGAAATCTTGGCGAGTTTCGCCGCGCCATGTCTCGCGCCACTTAAACTTGGGTGTGTACCTAACCAGCATGGTGAAGCCAAGTGTAATTAAACAAAACACAACCAAGACTAGCGCCAGTCGGGGATGCCTTCAATTGGGAACGTAGTAATTTAGTTAACGGGCGAGTCTGCGCGGGATGCGCTTCGGTCGCGCTCGACGCCCCGCACGCAGTCTCTGCTCTGCGGTTTGAGTTATCTCATGACGTCTTAGCACGCCGATCCCCATGCGGCGGCCAGCCCCGGTAATTTAGCGGCTGATGCTCCCGGCAGTACCAGAGGGTGATCGTCTGACTCTCCTCGAAGCCGTAGCATCCCCATTTCGGGCATCTCGATCCGTCGGACCCTTCGTGGTCGCAATAGTGCTCGACAATCACATTGGCGCCTGGCGCGCTGCTGTGCCCTTCATTGCTCATCACGACTTCCCCGCATTCCGTTATATCGCATTAGCCGGTGGTAGTATTCTTCCACCATCCGCACGGCCTCTCGGCCTTCGGCTTCGTAGCCCTGATGCGGCAATAGACGTCTCCTCGTCAGAGGGCCATGAGCAGACCACATCCAACGGTCCTTCAGGAGGCCGTGCAACTGTTTTGTGATCCGACCGAGTGGTACGTCTCCATCCCACCCCATCCAGTCGTCATCGCTCGGCGGATCGTTCTCGTCGATCTGCGTCCGGCGCCATTTGTAGAGGGGGTGGTAGCGACCTTCAATGAAGGTTCCGGCGGCCATTGAGCCTATCGCTCTGGACCCTGAGCGAAGCGCTCATCACGACCATCCCAAGAGCTTCGCTGAATTCATCGGTGCTAGGGCCGCCTGCGGACCATCGCTGGATCGGCTCGCCAGTTACAGACATCAGAAGCTCGCTTCCTGACGGAATGCGGTAGGCCGCAATCTCCCAGCGGTTTTCGTGATCGACAAAGCGCCAGCGTACGACCTGCTTGTTCGGCAGGCGGATCTCGTCAAAACGTCTCATATGTTTCTTTGGGATGATGTTGCGAAAACGATTGAGGGCCGCGCAGCACTCGTTGGTGTCGAAACAAGGAGGACACCGCGCGGCCCACTTACCTTGCAAGGTGTTCTTATTATGTTCTCATTGTTTCGAGAGTCAAGCGGAGTCTGATTCCTAGAACAAACCCTTCCGCTTCAGGATCTTTAGGGCCGCATCGACCTCGGCATTGGCTTCCATCGTCAGCACACGATGATCGGCAAGTTCGATGAGCGAGACCAGGACCTCCTCTGACCGCCAGCCCGCTTTGCAGGGCTCGTTCAACTGAAACCTTCCAGAGAAACGACCAGCGTCACTCTGGAAGTATCATTCAAGCTGCGCCCGCGGCGGAAATAACGGCCCTGCCGGCAAAGGTAATCAGGGCGGCGAAGAGGAACCATCCCCACCCATCACGTTGCTTAAAGCACAAGGTGCCTGCGATGATTGCAAATGTGACGCTCACGAGATTGAGCGCAAGGATTTGAAGAACGGTCGCCATTGTGAGCGTCCTTTTATAGTAGCGATACGGGAACGGATAGGCGGCGCGCGCCGCCTATCCGGGAGCCATTTAAGCCGTGACCAAGATCGGCCACGCCTTGAGACCAAAGCTACGTGCCCAGAGGACCTTGCCGGTCTTCGGGCATGTGCGCCACGGCCGGAAGATGTACTTCGAGCCGGGGGGAGGCGGAGGAAGGAGCTTACTGCCCATTCTGCCATGTCCCTAAGGGGCGCTGTTAACCTTGACACAAGCTTTGGAGGCTACTATTTGGAATTGCGACACTCCGTAGCTCAGCTTGTGTTTAGGCTTCCGTTCGGCTAGCCCCTTTGCAAGCCCGAGACGGAAATTTTTTAAAGAAGGGGATTTGGCTGCTACCAGATCTCCTTTTTTATTGACCTCTCACCCTCAGCAGGAATTGCACTCGTAGGTGAGCTGCCTCGTCAGAAACTCCATGGTTCGCTGCGATTTGGATCCTACTCATTCCGGGAGGAATCAAACTACGCGGCATCAAAAACTCAGCTGCGAACTGATTGGCTTGTGGTTCGCTTTTTCGATAGGGCGGCACGCCGTCGCCCTTCTCGCTTCGAGCTAATGGTATGCTCGTGTGGAGGAAGAAGTGGCCGAGTTCGTGCGCGATTGTAAATCTTGCTCGGCCGTCGCCTGCGACGGCTTTCTCATACACGTCCTCTCTGATCTGGATGAACCTGCCATTTGGATCTGCCAGTCCCTCGTTATCACGCATCTCTTCAGTTGATCCAACTTCGAAGCGCACGAGTTCGAGCTGTTGGTCCATGACCTTTTCCAGTACGTCAACCACTGGAACGTATGCGAACTGAGCAATGCCGAGTGCGCCTCGCACATTTTCCGCGACAGAATGGATGTCATCCCATGACCGCGCCGGAACAATGAAGTTCTGACTACTCATCCTTTTTGGCTCCTCTTACCAATATCTGATGGATCTCCTCCAAATCCGTCGTTGAGAGATTATTCATCCGTCTCGCCATCAAGGCCGCGGTGTCCCGACCTAGTGCGTTATGCGGTTGCAGTACAAAAGCGTTCCTTGATCGATCGGCCGCCATTCGTATCCGCTGCGCAGCCTCACCAGCCAGGCCATAGATGCGGATTACCAACTGCTCCATGTCGGCAGGCGGAGACTTTTTGCCGGTCTCGACCGCCGAGATAAAGGCAGGCGATTTATTCAACCGCTCAGCCATCTCGATCATCTTTTCATCGTTGTCGATTCGAAGCTTGCGCAGTTCCTTTCCGAGTTCCGTTAACATTTGTCTTCTCCGTTGCGGCCACCCCCGAGGTAACAAAATATATAAGGGCATTTCGAGTTTGAATCAACAGAACCGTGAAACAATTTTACCTGTTAGGTGAAATAATTTGTGGAGCGCCGGTGCTTTGCGATCATTCGACGATCGGGAAAACTTCTCCGAGACTTTTCGGGGGGCTGGCGCTTCGAGTTGGGGAGGGGACAGGTCATGGCCAGCATGACAAGGATGCCCAGACCAGTCGCCATCGAGGAACGTTCTGGAAACACTTATTCAGAATGAAAAAAGGACCGAATTCAGAATGAAGCCTCTTGCACTTCCGTTAGGATGATTCTAAATCCGCGCCACCACACGATATTTCGACATATCGGTCAGAGGTGAGGCCTCGTGGCGGAGTGGTGACGCAGAGGACTGCAAATCCTTGTACCCCGGTTCAATTCCGGGCGAGGCCTCCAAAATTTCCACCGACATAGAAATCTGATCCGCCTCATAAATGAGGCGCGGTATCGATCCGGCAGTCTCGCATCACCAGATGCCGGGAGCCTGGGCGAAATCGAATTGGGCTGGCTTGATGCCGGTGAGGAAATAAAGCGCCCGCAATCCGCCGCTGCGCAGGCTCGCCAGATAGTCGGCATCGTCCTCTGCCGTTGGGTTCTCTATCTGCACATCTGGGCCGAGCAGTCGTTGCAATGCCTGCGCCGAGATACGTGTGAAATTGCAGATGGCGCCGCTTTTGAACTTCACAAGCAGCAGCCGCGCTTCCGGATTGTAGTGAAGCGCTTCGATATCTGGCGATTGAATGGCGAATGTTTGCATGCGGCCAACCTAGCGAAAGTCGCGGTTGGCGCAACAATATGGTTGATATAGAGTTAATGGCGCAATCGACTGTGCCGGCTTGATCCGACTGGACGCCGAAATCTATTTCTCCGGCGCGCCGAGCAAGCGGCCAGGAAACTTTTACTGGGAGAGTACGATCTGTTCAGTTCGTCTCACGGTCCAAGAGCCCGCAGCAGAATATGCCGACGAGCGCTGCGCCGATAAAAAGGTCGAACAGCGTAAAATACTCCAGAATGGCAGACATGGGCAGCTCCTCCTCATTTCCTCCGGTTAGAACAGTATCATGAAATCGCAATTTGCTCCACGCAGAAGTTGCAGCCATCGTTTTTCGCCTGTTGCATGCGGGGAGGGGCTTGCGGGATTCTTCAAACGGGTCTCCGGCAAGCCTTGAAAGCATTCGTGCCGGAGATTAAGAGACGGAAGACAGAACCGCTTTCATCGGCGAGAGGATATGATGGATTTCGAAGCAGCACGCGTAAAGATGGTCGACAACCAGGTCCGCACCACGGACGTTACCTCGCATTCGGTGCTGATGGCCTTCCTCACCGTTCCGCGCGAGGCGTTCGTGCCGGAGAAGGCGAAGGTGCTGGCTTATATTGACAATGATATCGAAATTGCTCCGGCAACCGCTGGCAATCCGGGCCGTTTCCTCATGGAGGCGTCGCCGCTCGCCAAGCTGCTGCAACTCGCAGCCATCACCAAGGATGATGCCGTTCTCGAAGTCGGCGCCGGCACGGGGTACGCCTCCGCGCTGCTGTCGCTGATCGCGGGCTCCGTTGTGGCGCTCGAATCGGACGAGACCCTTGCGGCTGAAGCCAAAGCAAATCTCGCCGGCTATGCAAATGTGCAGGTGGCGACTGGCCCGCTTGAGAAGGGCAATGCCGCTGGCGCTCCTTACGATCTGATCTTCATCAACGGTTCGGTTGAAGAAGTTCCCGCGGCACTTCTCGGCCAGCTGCAGGATGGCGGCCGTCTCGTTGTCGTGCAGGGGTATGGCAATGCTGCGCGCGCGAAGGTCTTCGTCAGCGAGCGCGGTGCTGTTTCCGAGAACGTCTTCTTCAATGCTTCGGTCAAGCCGTTGCCCGGTTTCGCCAAGGCTCATGAATTCGTATTTTAAGGCGTTTCTACCGCCGATTTTTTTGAGCGGGCGCCATGGGCGCCCGTTTTCGTTTCGGCTGTCTTAAAAGCCTTCACAGACTTCGCTTACACTTGGGTAACAAAACTGTGCATGGCTGCATTTGTTTGATTCGCGCTGATTTTTTTCCCCTTTGGGGTATTCTAAGGTCATGGTGATTCGGGTGCATGCTCCACGCCATCCGGTCGTTGTTAAGGGATAACGGGGATAGATATGGCTCAGCCAGGTGTAGTGCGTGAACCGTCCATGGAAGAGATCCTGGCCTCCATTCGCCAGATCATCGAAAGCAATGAGCCAGGCGCCGGAAAGGCGATTTCCGCCTCGCTTCCTCCCGTTTACGGTGCGGAAGAGGACAACGACTCCGAAATCCATCTGACGGTTGACGATACCTATGCCGGCGTCGAGTTCCCGGAGCCGTCCGCGCTGCGTCCCGATCCGCGTTTCGTCGCTGCAAATTCTGCCGGTATTGCGCCTGAGCCGGAAATGCCGGCCCGCGCCATGTCACTTGCCGATGTCGCAGCCCGCGTCCGCGCCGCTTCCGAGCGCAGTGCCGTTCAGGCCGGCCAGGTTCTCCGTGACATGCCGCGTGATATGCCCCAGGTGTTCCGCGAACCGCAGCCGCAATTCGAGCCGCAGTCAGCTTATGACGCGCCGCACGAAGCGCCCACCCCCCGCCCGGTCGAGCCGGCTCCGGCTCCCCGCGTTGCCCCCGTCCCCCACTATGCGCCCGAGCCTGCGCCGGTCTTTGCCGAGCAGCGCCTGCCCGAGGTTCCGCAGCCCGCGCTCGTCGAGGAGGCACCCATGCTTCCCGTCGTCGAACAGCGCGTCGAGCCGGTGGCCTTCCAGCCTGCCGAAGTTACACCTTTGCGTGTAGCGGAAGACCTTCAGCCGTCACTTCTGTCCCAGAACACCGGCCTGCAGGTTGCCCGTTCCTTCGAAGAGCTCGCCGCTGCCATCGATGGCGCAGCCGAGCGCCGCTCGCTGGATGAGATTGCCGAAGACATGCTGCGGCCGATGCTGCGCGAATGGCTAGACGACAATCTGCCGACGCTCGTCGAACGCCTCGTGCGCGAAGAGATCGAACGTGTGGCGCGCGGCCCGCGCCGCTGATCGGAAACGCTTTTTCCAGACAAGAGCCGCTCCGGTCTCCGGGGCGGCTTTTTTATTGACTTGGCCGTAACCATCCTATTTACAAAACGCCCATCCTCGAACCTCGAATTGGTCAGAAAATGCTCGAAAAGACCTACAATTCCGCCGCCGTCGAACCGAAAATCGCTGCGAAATGGGATGAGGCCGATGCCTTCCGCGCCGGCGCTAATGCCAAGCCGGGCGCCGACAGCTTCACCATCGTCATCCCGCCGCCGAACGTGACCGGTTCGCTGCACATGGGTCATGCGCTGAACAACACGCTGCAGGACGTCATGGTGCGGTTCGAGCGCATGCGCGGCAAGGATGTGCTCTGGCAGCCGGGCATGGACCATGCCGGCATCGCCACGCAGATGGTTGTCGAGCGCAAGCTGATGGAACAACAGCTTCCCGGCCGCCGCGAGATGGGCCGCGATGCCTTCATCGAAAAGGTTTGGGAGTGGAAGGGTGAATCGGGCGGCCTGATCTTCAACCAGCTGAAGCGTCTCGGCGCTTCCTGTGACTGGTCGCGTGAGCGCTTCACCATGGACGAGGGCCTGTCGCAGGCCGTTCTCGAAGTCTTTGTCACGCTCTACAAGGAAGGGCTGATCTACAAGGACAAGCGCCTCGTCAACTGGGATCCGAAGTTGCTGACGGCGATTTCCGACATGGAAGTCGAGCAGATCGAGCTCAAAGGCAATCTCTGGCATCTTCGCTATCCGCTGGAAGACGGCGTCACCTACCAGTATCCAATCGCTTTTGATGAGGAGGGCAAGCCCACCGAATTCGAAACGCGCGACTACCTCGTGGTTGCGACGACGCGGCCGGAGACGATGCTTGGCGATACCGGCGTTGCGGTTAATCCCAAGGACGAGCGTTACAAGTCGATCGTCGGCAAGCATGTCATCCTGCCGATCGTTGGCCGACGCATTCCGATCGTTGCTGACAGCTATGCCGATCCAACCGCCGGCAGCGGCGCGGTCAAGGTTACGCCGGCGCATGACTTCAACGACTTCGACGTCGGCAGGCGCACCGGGCTGCGTGTCATCAACATCATGAATGTCGACGCCACGATTACCATCAAGGACAATGAGGATTTCCTGGAAGGTCTCGATCATCCGGCCGCCTTGCATGGCGCCTGGGACCGGCTGGAAGGCCAGGATCGTTTCGCTGCACGAAAGATCATTGTCGAGATTTTCGAGGAAGCCGGCCTGCTCGATAAGATCGAGCCGCATAAGCATATGGTTCCGCATGGCGATCGTGGTGGCGTGCCGATCGAGCCGCGTTTGACCGAGCAATGGTGGGTTGACAACAAGACCCTTGCCAAGCCTGCCATTGCCTCTGTTCGCGAGGGCCGGACAAAGTTCGTCCCGAAGAACTGGGAAAATACCTATTTCCAATGGATGGACAATATCCAGCCGTGGTGCATCTCCCGTCAGCTCTGGTGGGGTCACCAGAATTCCGGCGTGGTATGGCCCGGATGGTCAGGTTTTCGTCGAGAAGACCGAAGAGGAGGCACTGCAGGCCGCCATCCAGCACTACCTGTCGCATGAAGGACCGATGAAGGCCTATGTCGAGGACCTGCTTGAGAACTTCAGGCCGGGCGAGATTCTGGTACGTGACGAAGACGTGCTCGACACCTGGTTCTCCTCGGCCCTCTGGCCGTTCTCGACACTTGGCTGGCCGGACAAGACGCCCGAACTGGAGCGATATTATCCGACCAGCGTTCTTGTCACCGGTTTCGATATCATCCCGTTCTGGGTTGTTCGCATGATGCAGATGGGCCTGCATTTCATGAAGGATGAGGACGATAACCCGGTCGAGCCGTTCCATACCGTCTATATTCACGCTCTGGTGCGCGACAAGAACGGGCAAAAGATGTCGAAGTCCAAGGGCAACGTCATCGACCCGCTCGAACTGATCGACGAATACGGTGCCGATGCGCTGCGTTTCACGCTGGCGATCATGGCAGCCCAAGGCCGCGACGTGAAGCTCGACCCGGCTCGCATCGCCGGCTACCGCAATTTCGGCACCAAGCTCTGGAACGCCACGCGCTTTGCCGAAATGAACGGCGTCAAGAGCGATCCGCATTTCGTGCCGGAAGCAGCCGAGCTCACCATCAACCGCTGGATCCTTACGGAGCTTGCTCGTACGGAACGTGACGTTACAGAAGCGCTTGAAGCCTACCGCTTCAACGATGCCGCCGGGGCGCTCTATCGTTTCGTCTGGAACCAGTTCTGCGATTGGTATCTCGAACTTCTGAAGCCGGTCTTCGGCGGTGAAGACGCGGGCGCGAAGGCCGAAGCTCAAGCCTGCAGCGCTTATGTTCTGGAAGAGATCTACAAGCTGCTGCATCCCTTCATGCCCTTCATGACTGAAGAGCTGTGGGCGCACACGGCCGGTGAGGGCCAGGAACGTGACAGCTTGCTCTGCCACGCCGAATGGCCGTCGCCGTCTTATGCCGACAATGCTGCGGCCGATGAGATCAACTGGCTGATCGACCTCGTTTCCGGCATCCGCTCGGTGCGCTCGGAAATGAACGTGCCGCCGTCGGCCACCGCGCCGCTCGTCGTCGTTGGCGCCAACAGCCTGACGCGTGAACGGCTGTTCCGCCATGATGCGGCGATCAAGCGCTTGGCGCGGGTCGACGGTATTTCACTGGCGGAATCCGCACCGAAGGGTGCTGCTCAGATCATCGTCGCAGAAGCGACCGCCTGCTTGCCGCTTGGCAATCTGATCGATCTCGCGGCGGAAAAGAGCCGTCTCGAGAAGGCGATTGCAAAGGCCGAGGGCGAGATCGCGCGCATCGACGGCAAGCTCTCGAATGAGAAGTTTGTTGCCAATGCCAACCCGGAAGTGGTGGAGGCGGAACGCGAGCGTCACGCCGAACTGACGAGCCAGATCGAAAGCCTGAGGACTGCTCTAGCGCGAGTTAGCGAAGCAGGGTAATCGCGGCTAACGAGTATATTATTCCTGAAGGCGCGTTCCCTTAGAGCGCGCCTTTTGCGTTCAAGAGTATGATGATTCTATAAAATTAGGCCTGCTAGGGTCGTTACCCCTGTGGATATCACCCATTTGGGGTATGCTGTGCGCGAAAACTGACACTGTTGTCGGTTTGATACAGCTTCCACTCTTGATGGAAAAAGAATCTAACGGACCCCTAAAAATCCACAGATGGAAGAATAGAATTTTATCCATCCGATTTTTTGACGTGCCCGTCAATTAGTTACGTAAATTAGTCATAACGCAACTTCGCGTCGCAGCGGAGCGCCTCGTTGCGATTTGTTAAGTTCACTAGCACAGTGTGATTACATCAATTGCTTGAGTGGGGGAGACACAATGGCAGCGCGTATGTTTTCCAGGGGCGTAACATCGCTCGTTATTCTTTCGGCGCTCGCTTCACCGTCCTTTGCGGGTGGTCTGGAGCGAGGCGGCTATAATATCGATCAGTTGTTCGATACCTCGCCCTTCTCGTTTCAATCGGGCGTTATATATGTCACGCCCCAGCGCAAGCTGAAGAATGCTCGCGACACGGCTGCCGGCGACGGAAATTTGAACAACCGTTCGAGCACGGCCGATGATACCGCAAACTACACGGTTCCTTATATTGGCTTCAAGGCCGGTTTGGGCGATGCGATCGACTGCCTTGTCGACTATTCCGAGCCGTTCGGCGGCCATTCCGATCCCGGTCTGAACTGGGCTGGCGCCAACAACAATATCGAGACGGAGATCAAGACTCGCAACTACGGCGGCACCTGCTCTTATCGTTTCGATGTCGGCCCGGGACAGTTGCGCTTCATTGGTGGCGGCTTCTACCAGGAGGTCGAGGGCTTCAAGGAGCGCCTCGTTGCTCCAATCGGACCGCCGGCCTCTGCAATCTATGACGGCATCGGCCGGCTGGACCTTAGCGATCAGGCATGGGGATGGCGTGCGGGCCTTGCCTACGAAATACCTGAATACGCTTTTCGAGCCAGCCTAGTTTACAACAGCAAGGTCAAATACGACAATTTGACCGGCACGGTCGACCTGACCGAAGTGCCCAAGGCCTTAAATCCGGCCAATCCTGCCCTTGGTGTCGTCACGCCCGTTTTCGGTTCCGCCGAAGCACCGGATTCGTTGGAGTTGAAGTTGCAGAGCGGTATCGCTCCGGATTGGCTCGCTTTCGGTTCGGTCAAATGGACGAACTGGAGCGTCCTTCAGTCCGTACCCTTCTGCCCGACGTCGACCAAGGGCCGTGTCGCTTGTACCTCCGGTGGCGCGACGGAACTGACCTCTCTCGATCTTCTCTATCGTGACGGTTGGACCATCACCGGTGGCGTCGGCCACAAGTTCAACGACCAATGGGCTGGTGCAGTCAGCCTGACCTGGGATCGTGGCACCAGCCAGGGCTATGGCGCTCAGACCGATAGTTGGACGCTTGGTGTCGGTGCAGCCTTCACGCCGACCGAGCATATCGAGTGGCGCGTCGCCGGTGCGGTTGGCGTGCTGACGAGTGGTTCGTCTGGCGTCGTGACACAGAATGGCGTCACGTTTGGAGATGATGTCTCCTATTCCTTTGGCAACGATCTGGTTGCTGCGCTATCGACCAGCCTAAAGGTCAAGTTTTAATTCGCTGATTTGAAGAATTGAGGAGCCCGGCAGTGCCGGGCTTTTCTTTGTTTGCCGCTCTTAATCATTCCATCTTCTCGTCTCGTTTTGTGACAATTCAGCAACACTTTTTTACGACGGTTCGCGTATGGTGTCGGCGGGGCGAATTTGTCCATTTCCCGCCACAAAGAGGGCGCAGCGCTATTAACGGGCGAGGAGATGACAAGCGTAGGTGTGCGTAAGCAGTAGCATGGGTCGAATTTTTTCCGGTAATGCCAGATATCGCGATAGCGCGGGCGAGAAGCCAGCGGCAGCAGCCGTTTTGCTTTTCGCCAAAGGCATTTCCGGCCGGAAATCCGCCCCTTCGGTAGTGTTGCAGATTTACTCGTTTCAATCATTTTCAGTCTCCCAGCATGAAGCTTCGTTCCCCACGGAAGAGTGCGATACCGGTTTGGTCACATTTGCTGTTTACGAAGACGATAAAGGCGAACGGGTGGGGACCTGGATCGCGAAAGGAGTACCGCAGGCATCACATGCGGGCCGTGCCGGAAGCCGGATGGTTCACAAGGATGTGCTGGTTTTGAAAGAGGGGCATGGGGCTGGACGCGACGCGGGTAAAGGGGCCTTGGAGCCCGCCGCGGGATCGCTCGCCTGGAAGGAATGCATCCACGCGGGCAGAACGGCGAAAAAAGCCGCCGCCAGGCGTCTGTGATGAACGAAAGAAACCGGTAAAGATGGTAACGTCCGAGTTCAGATTGTTCAAATTCATGCTGCTCAGCATGTCGATGGCCGTTTCGCTGGCCCTGGCCTGTCCGGTCCTGGCATTCGACATCAAGACGGGCGTGACGAAGGAATCGGGCCCCTTCGATCTCTTCAAATTCGGTTTCAAAGCTTACAAGAACGGTCAGAAGGAAGAGGCGGTCGAGGCCTATAAATACGCCGCCGAAAAGGGCCACACCGGTTCGCGCTGGGCGCTCGCCAATATGTATGCTGATGGCGACGGTGTCGCGCAGGACGATTTCGAGGCCTTCAAGATCTACAGTGAGATTGCACAGCAGGGCGTCGAGCCTGGCTCGGAGGATACCGGCTTCTTCATCAACGCGCTGCTGTCGCTTGCTAACTATTACAAGCACGGCATTTCCGGCAGCCCGGTGAAGATCGATCTCAATCAGGCCCGCCAGCTCTATTTCCAGGTTGCCTCCACCTTCGGCGTTCCCGAGGCGCAGTTCCAGCTTGCGCAGATGATGCTCGCTGGTGAGGGCGGCAGCGCCAACGTCAATCAGGCCAAGAAATGGCTCAATCAGGCCCGCAAGAGCGGCCATCCCGGCGCTATGGCGGTCTTCGGCAACATCCTCTTCGATGAAGGCCAGTCTGCTCGCGGTCTCGCGCTGATGACGGCGGCTCTCGACCGCTGTAAGCCGAAGGATTGCAACTGGATGCAATCGCTTCAGGAAGATGCCTTCTCGATCGCCAGCGAATCGGATCGGCGCACGGCCGTATCCCTGTCGCACACGATTGCGAGCGGTTCGGACGATTGAGTTTTTCGAGCAATTCCAGCAAAAGTGCTTAGCGGTTTTGCGTCCGGAATCGCGTAAAACGGAAATGCTTTAAATCTCAGGCAGCGAAATCGAAGTAAGCGACGACGGGCACGTGGTCCGACGGCTTTTCCCAGGCACGCACATGCTTTTCGATCGCCGCTGACGTCATGCAGTCGGCTGCTTCCGGCGACAGCATCAAATGGTCGATTCGAATGCCGTTGTTCTTCGGCCAGGCGCCGGCCTGATAATCCCAGAAGGAATAGAGTGCCGTCGCATCGGTTGCCGAACGCACCGCATCGACGAGACCGAGATTTTCCAGCCGACGGAAAGCTTGGCGCGTCTGCGGCAGGAAGAGTGCATCGCTTTCCCAGACCTTCGGGTCGAAGCAGTCATGCGGCTCGGGAATGACATTGTAGTCGCCGGCCAGAATGAAAATTTCCTCGTATTCAAGGCGCTCGGCCGCGAACTTGCGCAGCCGTTCCATCCAGGCGAGCTTGTAGGGGTATTTTTCCGTTTCCGGCGGGTTGCCGTTCGGCAGGTAGAGGCAGCAGACGCGCGCCACCTTGTTGCCGGGCAAGGAGAAGACCGCTTCGAGAAAACGCGCCTGCTCATCGAGCGGATCGCCCGGCAGGCCGCGATTGACTTCGGATGGTGAGCTCTTGGAAAGAATGGCAACGCCGTTGAAGCCCTTCTGTCCATGCGTTTCGACATGGTAACCGAGCGCCTCGATTTCCAGCCGCGGGAAGCCTTCGTCGACCGTCTTGATTTCCTGCAGGCAGACGATATCAGGACTGGAATCCTTCAGCCATTGCGTGAGGTTGTCGATACGCGCCTTGACGCCATTGATGTTCCAAGTCGCGATCTTCATGGCTTCATCCTGCTCCCTGTGCTGAACGCTCTTTTATCTCGCTCCCGCGTCAGCGGACAAGACAAGAAACCGGCCGGAAGAAAATCTTCGGCCGGTTATCAATGGAAAGTCGTTTAAAGTCGTTCTTGGATCAGATCGCGAAGCTGGTGCCGCAGCCGCAGCTTGCCACCGCGTTCGGGTTCTTGATCTGGAAGGACTGGCCGAGCAGGTTGTCGACGAAATCAATCTCGGAGCCTGCCATGTAGACTAGCGAGAGACTGTCGATCAGCACCTTGGCATCATTCTTCTCGACGACGATATCGTCGTCAGCTGCGCCATCCACAAGATCGAATTTGTAGGAAAAGCCGGAACAGCCACCACCTTCGACAGAGACGCGCAGCGCGCTCTTGCCGGGATCGCTGCCGACGATAGCGGCAATACGCTTTGCCGCGGCATCGGAAAGGGTTACATTCGCTTCAGTCATTCTTCCTCCTGCCGGGGTCAAGATCCGGAGAGAATTCTTTTTCGGCGTTTGATATTCAAACGCATGATATCAAAGAAACTTATCATGTTCCTTCGGTAAAGGACAGGATCTGGCGAAGCGGACAATGAAGCGCCTCTTTGCCGTTTCTATGAGCTATAGGTATGAAGAGCGGATAGCCGCGTCAATGGGCAAGGCTACAACGCGTTAGTGACGGTGAAGAATGAGCTTCGACAGGCATGCATTGGGTTTCGGTTATGGCGAACGGGCGGCTTATGCGGCAGATCCATGGAACTCGCGCGGGCGTCTCTATCACGAGAGCGGCAGCCCGACGCGTTCCGATTTCCAGCGAGACCGCGATCGCATCATCCATACGACCGCCTTTCGCCGGCTGAAGCATAAGACGCAGGTTTTCATCGCCCAGGACGGCGACCATTACCGCACGCGCCTGACACACACGATAGAGGTAGCACAGATTGCCCGCGCGCTTGCCCGCGCCCTGAAGGCTGACGAGGACTTGGCCGAGGGCGTGGCGCTCGTCCACGATTTCGGCCATACGCCCTTCGGCCATACCGGCGAGGATGCGCTGCATGAAGAACTGCTGCCCTATGGCGGATTCGATCACAATGCCCAATCCTTGCGCATCGTCACCAAACTCGAGCGGCGTTATGCCGAATTCGACGGCATCAATCTGACCTGGGAAAGCCTCGAAGGCCTCGTCAAGCACAATGGTCCGCTGCTGACGGCCGATGGCGTCGGCACGCGTGGACCGGTGCCGCAGCCAATTCTTGATTATTGCGAGCTGCACGATCTGGAACTTGCGAGCTATGCGAGCCTGGAAGCCCAGGCAGCAGCGATTGCTGATGATATCGCCTACAATACCCACGACATCGATGACGGTCTGCGCTCGGGCTACCTGAATTTCGAGATGCTGGAGGAAATTCCGTTCCTTGCCGGGCTAATGGCCGACGTAAGGGAGCGCTACCCGCATCTGGAGCCGAGCCGCTTCACCCATGAAATCATGCGCCGGCAGATCACGCGCATGGTCGAGGATGTCATCGGTGTGGCGCAGAAGCGCCTCGCGGAACTGAAACCGCAGAGTGCCGATGATATCCGCAAGGCCGATCATGTGATTGCGACCTTTTCGGATGAGATGGCCGAGACCGACAGGCAGATCAAGGCGATGCTCTTCAAGCGCATCTACCGGAATGCCGATATTATGCGCATCCGCGCCGGTGCCGCCCAGATCGTCAAGGATCTCTTCGGCGCCTACATGGCCAATCCCAAGGAGATGCAGAGCCATTATTGGGTCGACCATATCGCCGGCCTTTCCGATGCGCCGAAAGCGCGGCATGTCGGCGATTATCTGGCCGGCATGACGGATACTTATGCCATCAGTGCCCACAGGCGATTGTTTGACCACACTCCGGATTTGCGATAGGCAGCGGGCGCCCGGCAGCCGCCGGCAAACCTGTTGGCACAGCCTGTGCATGGAAGAATGCGATGAACCTTTTTACCGATTTTGAAGCCAGGATTAAAAACGCCCTTGAACAGCTCGATCTGGTCAAGGAAAAGCGATCCGAGCTCGATTTCGGTCGCATTGCAGTCGAGCCGCCGCGTGATGCGAGCCACGGCGATGTGGCGACCAACGCCGCCATGGTGCTTGCCAAGCCGCTCGGCACCAATCCGCGCGCGCTTGCCGAAATCATCATTGCCAAGCTGCAGGAAGACACCGACGTCGCCGAGGTTTCGGTTGCCGGCCCAGGCTTCATCAATATCAGGCTCTCCGTCGGCTACTGGCAGCGCCTGCTTGCCTCGATGATCCAGTCAGGCACCGGCTACGGCCGCTCTGGACTGGGGCAGGGCAAGAAGGTCAACGTCGAATATGTCTCGGCCAACCCGACCGGCCCGATGCATGTCGGCCATTGCCGCGGCGCCGTCGTCGGTGACGCGCTGGCAAACCTGCTTGCCTTTGCCGGCTACGATGTCGTCAAGGAATATTACATCAACGATGCCGGCTCGCAGATCGATGTGCTCGCTCGTTCCGTCTTCCTGCGTTACCGCGAGGCGCTCGGCGAGAAGATCGGCGAGATTCCGTCTGGTCTCTATCCCGGCGACTATCTGGTCCCGGTCGGAGAATCGCTCGCTGCCGAATATGGCGTGCGCCTGCACAACATGCCGGAAGAGCAGTGGATGCCGATCGTCAAGGATCGCGCCATCGAAATGATGATGGTGATGATCCGCGAGGACCTTGCCGCTCTCAACGTCCACCACGATATCTTCTTCTCCGAGCGCACGCTGCATGCCAACGGCGCGGCTGCCATTCGCACGGCGATCAACGACCTGACCTTCAAGGGCTATGTCTACAAGGGCACGCTGCCGCCACCGAAGGGCCAGCTTCATGAGGATTGGGAAGACCGCGAACAAACGCTCTTCCGCTCGACTGAAGTCGGTGACGATATCGACCGTGCGCTGATCAAGTCGGACGGTTCCTATACCTATTTCGCTGCCGACCTTGCCTACTTCAAGAACAAGTTTGACCGCGGCTTCGACGAGATGATCTATGTGCTCGGCGCCGACCATGGTGGCTACGTCAAGCGTCTCGAGGCGGTTGCGCGCGGCGTTTCCGACGGTAAGGCGAAGCTGACAGTGCTACTCTGCCAGCTCGTCAAGCTCTACCGTGACGGTGAGCCGGTGAAGATGTCGAAGCGCTCGGGCGATTTTGTCACATTGCGCGATGTCGTCGAAGAAGTCGGGCGTGATTCGGTCCGTTTCATGATGCTTTACCGCAAGAACTCGGAGCCGTTGGACTTCGATTTCGCCAAAGTAACGGAACAATCCAAAGATAATCCGGTCTTCTACGTGCAGTATGCGCATGCCCGCTGCATGTCCGTCTTCCGGCAGGCGAAGGAAGCCTTCCCGGTTCTCGCCCCGACACCGGAGCTTTTGGCGCAATCCGTTGCAGCCATTACGGATTCTGCCGAATTGCAGCTGATTGCCAAGGCTGCAGAATTCCCGCGTATCGTCGAAAGTGCAGCCCAATCTCAGGAGCCGCATCGCATCGCATTTTACCTTTATGATCTTGCCAGCGCCTTCCATGCCCACTGGAACAAAGGTAAAGATCAGCCTGAATTACGATTTGTTAACGATAAGAACCGAGAATCAAGTATTGCCAGACTTGGGCTGGTGTACGCTGTCGCGTCGGTTTTGAAGTCGGGACTTGCCATTACAGGTACTGCCGCACCGGACGAAATGCGATAACGTCACCATTTCCCCACAATGCGCTGGCATTGAAGTGTTTGCGTTTTTTGAGTGGGATGGGCATGGCTGATAAACGACTTGCGTATGACACGCGCGGTAAAGACGATATGTTTGCCGACGATGATCCGTTGGCTGAACTTGCTCGTATCGTCGGCTTTGAACCTCGAATTGCGGCCAATACTGTAGATGAGCCTCAGCGGCAGGAGCCGGTCCTCGATCTCGAGGACGAGCTTCTCCGTGAGTTCGAGCGTTACGATGCGCCGCGTCCCCTGGCTGATCTCGATCATCCGGCCGAGCCAATCGCTCAGGAAGTCGAAACCTACGACTATGTCGAGCCAGTCCACGAGGACGTGCCCTCCATCGGCGAGGAGCTCGCGCCGTCGGTTATGTCCGATTTCGAGACGCCTGTCGTCGAGCCCGAATTTCCTGAGGAAGCTGCCATAGCTCCCGAAGTAGCCGCGCCTGAACCGGTCGCAGCCGAATGGGAAGCGCCTGTCGCCACCGACTGGGCTCCCGCTCCGTCGAAGCCTGTCGCTGTTTCCGCAGAACCTCCGGTTACCTTCACGGCCTATGGTGGCGCCCGCGATCTGATCGAAGAGCTTGAGCTTTCGATCGGCGGCGCTCTTCCTGTCGCTCCGGCCGCTCAGCCGCCGGCGAAGGCGCCGCAGTGGTCGGCTGCCAGCATTCGTCTGCCGCTCGCCAATTTTCACGCGCCGCGTCGCGAAGAGCCGGTTCTTTCCGAGCCGGTCGTCGACACGCCGATTGTCGATTCACCCGTTGTTGAGCCGGCTCAGGCTCCGGTTGAAGCCTTCGCCGACGAGCCCGAGTTTGTTGCCGAGCCGGAATTGACGGTCGAACCCGAAGTGGTTGCGCCCGAGGTGATTGAAGAGCCTCTGGCGGTCGCCGCGGTTGAAGCGGCAGATTTCGAGCCGGTTGCGGCCTCCTTCGGTTTCCCGGCCGAGATTGATCGCCACGAAGAAGTCGCCCCGCCTGAAGAGCCTGTCGCAGCGTTCGAAGATGTTGCTGCCTTCGAAGGGCCGACCGAGCCTGACAATGCCGGTTTCGATCTGATCGCTGCCGCCGCCGAAGGTGACGTCCATGCCGATGCAGCGTTGACGGAAGCGCCGCCGGAGTCGGCCTTCGATGCGGATGCTTTTGATCTCGACGATCTCCTGGCTGATGTTTCCCGTTATCCCGTGCCGCAGCGTGCTGGTGCCTCCGTCGTGTCCGAACCTGTTGCCGCGACGCCTGAGACTGTTGCCACGCCACCGGTGCCGCAGCCGGTCTCGGCTCCTGCCGCGCCTGTTTTCCAGGCCCCCGTCTTTGATGCGCCCGTCTTTGAGGCCCCTGTTTTCGAAGCGCCTGTCTTCGAAGCGCCCGTTGCTCGTGCATCGGCTCAGCCGACGGTGATTGCGCCCGTGCCGATGAGCCGTGCGACGCCCGTTCTTCGCCAGCCCGAAGCGCCAAAGCCGGTCGTTCGGGAGCCGATAGAGCCGGTGTCGCAGCCTATCGCGCCAGCGCCGGTCGTCGCGCGTCAGCCGGAACTGGAGGCCGAAGATCCCTTCGCCGGCCACGATTTCGAACTGGATCTCGCCGGCATCGAGCTGGAGCTCGCCGATCTCGATTTCTCTGAGCAGCCGGCTCCACAGCCGAAGCCCGAGCCCGTGCGTGCAGCGCCCGTGGTCGCAGCGCAGCCAGCGCCGCGTCCGCAGCTGCAATCCGCACCGGTTTTCGTGCCGGAGCCGCAGCCTGCTCCGGTGAGCTACGCCAAGCCGGCGCCGTCAAACGAATCTACGGACGATCTGCCCTTCGATCCCTCGATGATCTCCGATCCGGAAGAACGTCCCGAGACGGTCGAGGACATGCATGTTCCGACGCTGCCGCCTGTCGAGCATACGGAGCCGGTCGCCAAGACCGCCGACTTCGATTTCGATCTCGATGCCGAGATCGCAAGCTTCTTCGAGCCCGCCAAGCGGCAGGAAAAGGCGCCGGTCGCCCCTGCCTGGGCGCCTCCGGCCGCTGCTGCATCGGCCGCCGCTGCGGTCAAACCGGCAAGCACCGCCTTCGCCGACGGTCTTGATGATTTCGAACGCGCGCTGGAAGAGGACTTCCGCCGCAGTGTGCGCGAGCCGGTCGAGCGCCGCGAGAACGTTTCTGAAGTCCATATCGAATCCGCAAGCCAGACTGCCGATTTCAACCGCGCTCGCTCCATGCGCCGCCTGCTGGCTGCAGCCGCCATGCTGGTCGTTTTTGCCGGTGGCGCTTACGGCGTCTACAGCTGGGTGTCCAACGGTGCCGGCCTCAGCATCGCCGGCTCCGGCGAGCCGCGCGTCATCACGGCCGACAAGGACCCGGTGAAGGTCGCTCCCGAAAATCCGGGCGGCAAGACCGTGCCGAACCAGGACAAGGCCGTCTATGATCGTGTCGCTGGTGCCGCCGAAGAGCCGAAGCAGAAGGCTCTGGTCTCCTCCGATGAACAGCCGGTCGATGTCGTTCAGCGCACGCTGACGCCTGAAGTCTCGCCTGATGACGATGAAGGCAATGGCGATTCCGTGCTGCCGACTGCCGTCGGCGAGACGCAGGATCCGCGCCTGCTGCCCGACCACAACGCGACCGCAGATGCGTCCGCTGCCGATGACGATGCAACGCCATCAGTCTCGCCGCGCAAGGTCCGCACGATGATCGTCAAGCCGGACGGTACGCTCGTTGCCCGCGAAGAGCCGGCACCTGCCGAGCAATCCGCGCCGGCAAAGGAAGTCGCATCGGCAACGCCTGCAGCCCAGCCGGCCGCAACACCGTCTGCTGCAAGCTTCCCGGCCAGCACCGGCAATCAGAACGGCAATCACGTCGCGTCCACCGCTCTTCCGCCTGTCGGAACGACGCCTGCAGCTCAGACGGCCAAGGTGGCTGAGGTGAACGCTGCCAACGCAAATCAGGTTGATCCGCCGGTTCGCGCAGTCAAGACGACACCGATCACTGATGCAGCGTCGGCTGCTCCGACCGATACTGCGCCCGTCCCGACGGCTCGCCCGGCCGAACAGCCGGTCAATGTCGTCGGCACGGTAACCGAAAACGGCAATGTCCGCCCGACGGCTCAGCAGAAGCCGACACAGGTCGCTTCCGCGCCGGCAGCAGCCGCTGCCCCGCCGGCACAGCAGGCTCCGGCCGCCGCAAGCGGTGGCTACGGCATCCAGATCGCATCGCTGCCGTCAGAGGATGAGGCAAAGAAGTCCTACGCCAGCCTGTCGAAGAAGTTCGCTGGCGTACTCGGTGGCCGCGCTTACGAAATCCGCAAGGCCGATATTGCCGGCAAGGGCACTTTCTACCGCGTCCGCGTCCCAGCCGGCTCGAAGGATGAAGCTGCCGCCCTTTGCGAACAGTATCGCTCCGCCGGCGGAAGCTGCCTGATCTCGCGCTGAGCTTTCTGGCTAGTCTTATCGGAGCGGCGGGCTTGTCCCGCCGTTCTTTTTTGTGGGATCGCGCTTGAGCTTGCTCGCAATTCGCGGGGTGGCCCTTATGATTCGAGTATGACCGAATCAAAAGCAATGATCCTCGGCTGCAGCGGCCTCAAGCTGACCGACGAAGAGAAAGCCTTCTACAAGGCTGAACGCCCCTGGGGCTTCATCCTCTTCGGGCGAAATATTTCCGAAGCCCAGCAGATCCGCGATCTCGTTGCCGAGCTGCGTGAATGCGTTGGCTGGCATGCGCCTGTGCTGATCGATCAAGAAGGCGGCCGCGTCCAGCGCATCCGCCCGCCGATACTGCAGCACTATCCGCCGGGACAGGCGCTTGGCGATCTCTATCGCCGCGACCGGGCGCTTGGGCTGCGCGCCGCCTGGCTGATGTCGCGCCTGCATGCCTTCGATCTCCTGAGGTTCGGCATCAATGTCGATTGCCTGCCGGTGCTGGACGTACCGGTCGAAGGCAGCAGCAATGTCATCGGCAACAGGGCCTATGGCGGCGATCCCGTCACCGTCACGGAAATGGGCGGGGCCGCCGCAGAGGGACTGAAAGCCGGAGGCCTGCTGCCGGTCATGAAGCACATGCCAGGGCATGGGCGTGGTTTTGCGGATTCACATCTGGAGCTGCCCGTTGTAACGGTGTCGCGCGAGGAGCTGGAAGCGCACGACTTCCCGCCCTTCGTTGCCATGAAGGACGAGCTGATGGCGATGACGTGCCATGTCGTCTTCACGGCCATCGACCCGGATAATCCGGCGACCACCTCCCGCAAGGTGATCGATGAGGTGATCCGCACCGAGATCGGCTTCAAGGGACTGCTGCTGTCGGACGACACCTCGATGAACGCGCTTGCCGGCACGATTGGCGAACGAGCGGCGAATATCATTGCAGGCGGCTGTGATATCGTGCTGCACTGCAACGGCCATATGGACGAGATGCGTGAGGTCGTGGCAAATGTTCCGCCGCTGACAGGTCTTGCGCGCGAGCGGGCACGACTGGTCGAGGAAGGTTTCCCGACGGCCGATGCTACGGACGAGGCAACGATAAGAGCAGAATTCGACGCGATGTTTGCGACAGCATGAGCAGGGGCCGGAAAGGCAGGGTAGGGTGAACACGATCAAGGGCACGGAGCGGTCTCAGGCGGCGGCAACGCCGATGGACAAGCTGTGGCAGGAGAATGGCGCCGAGCGCGCTACTCATGAGCCGGCACTCGTCATCGACGTCGCCGGCTTCGAAGGCCCGCTCGATCTCCTGCTTTATCTGGCTCGCAACCAGAAGGTCGATCTTTCGCGCATTTCCGTCCTTGCCCTTGCCGAGCAGTATCTGCAATTCGTCGAAAGCGCGCGGCGTATCCGCATCGAGCTCGCCGCCGATTATCTCGTTATGGCGGCTTGGCTTGCTTACCTGAAATCGCGACTGCTGATCCCGCAGCAGATCAAGGACGACGGCCCTTCAGGTGAGGAGATGGCTGCAACGCTCGCCTTCCGCCTGAAGCGGTTGGAAGCGATGCGCCAGGTGGCCGACGGTCTCGTCAACCGCAACCGGCTCGGCCGGGATATTTTTGTCCGCGGCGCGCCGGAGCATATCCCGGATCGCCAGCAGTCCGATTATGTTGCCAACCTCTACGACCTCTTGAGCGCCTATGCGGCGTTGCGCCAGCGCCACGCGATCACCCAGGTGACGATCGAGCGCCGCAATGTCTGGTCGCTTACCGATGCCCGTGAACTGCTGACCCAGCTAATCGGCGATATCGTCGACTGGACGGCGCTCGAACAATATCTGCTGCGTTATCTCGCCAGTCCCGCCGAGCGCGTCACTGCCGTCGCCAGCGCATTTGCCGCCTCGCTGGAGCTGGTGCGCGAAGGGAAGCTCGAAATACGCCAGGACGGCGCCTTCCAGCCGATCTATATGCGCCGCGGCCCGAAACATGCCACCTTGCAAGTGGTCGAACAGGAGCAGTCGGATTGATCGACGTGCAAGACGATGACTTTGAAGGCGAAGACGGGGAAGGCGAGGGCATTGTCCGCGATCTGCAGGCTGAAATAGAGGCGGAGCGCATAGCCGAAGCGTTGGTTTTCGCCTCCGCCCAGCCGGTATCCGAAGGCTTCATCACCGAACGTCTGCCAAAGGGATTTAACGCGCATGAGATCATGCTGCGCCTGAAGGAGCAATACGCGCCGCGCGGCGTCAATCTCGTGCAGGTCGACAGCGCCTGGGCCTTCCGCACAGCGGCTGATCTTTCCTTCGTCATCCGTCGCGACGAGAACGAGGTCAAGAAACTCTCTCGCGCAGCACTGGAAGTGCTTGCGATCATTGCCTATCACCAGCCGGTGACGCGCGCCGAGATCGAGGACATAAGAGGCGTCCAGACCTCCCGCGGCACTCTCGATGTGCTGATGGAGGCGGGCTGGGTGCGTTTCCGTGGCCGCCGCCGCACGCCGGGCCGGCCTGTTACGCTCGGCACGACGCGAGATTTTCTCGACCATTTCGGCCTTGAGGAATTGCGCGACTTGCCGGGCCTTGAAGAGCTGAAGGGTGCCGGCCTCCTGTCCGGCCGCATCCCCGCTAATTTCAATATTCCTTCGCCCCTCATGAACGACGAACTGACCGAGGATGAGGATCCGATCACCCAGATGGATCTCGAGGAACTCGGACTGCTGGCCCCCGGCGGCGCGTCCGAGGAATAACGAAGCTTGGTCTTGCTTTTGCCACGCCCGCGCAAAACAATGTCAATCACGACTTTTCGATGGATGAATGACTTGTCACAAAGGCCGATACCGTGACATTAAGCTCAATCCAGAAGGATTGATGTTGGAAACCGTATTGGAAATTCTTACATCGAGGGAACATCGCAACAGGGAGTATGGGTAATGGGTTCTTTTAGCATGTGGCACTGGCTGATCGTTCTGGCCATCGTGCTTTTGTTGTTCGGTCGCGGCAAGATCCCGGAACTGATGGGCGACGTTGCCAAGGGCATCAAGAGCTTCAAAAAGGGCATGACGGACGAAGACGCGCCGGAAGCAGCAAAGACCGTCGATCACAAGGCCGACGAAACGAAGTAATCACGTACGGGAAAGGGCGCTGCCCCCGCGCCGCCCGTTCAGGAGCCTTGCATGTTCGATATTGGCTGGACCGAACTTTTGGTTATCGCGGTCGTTCTGATCGTGGTTGTCGGTCCCAAGGATCTGCCACCGATGCTGCGCGCTTTCGGCAAGATGACGGCACGCGCCCGTAAGGTCGCGGGTGAGTTTCGTGCCCAGTTCGACGAAGCGCTGCGCGAAGCCGAGCTTGACGACGTGCGTAGCACGATCAGCGACGCCCAGAAGCTCAACCCGGTCAACAGCCTGCGCGAGGCGATGAACCCGCTGCGCCAGATGGGGAACGAGATCAAGGCCGACCTGCAGAATTCGACGAAGGTCGAGAAGCCGGCAGAACAGCGCCCGCTAGAGCAGGGAGCCGAGACTGCGACGGAAGTGCCGCCTGCGGAATTTTCCGCGCCGGCGCCGTCCATGAGCCTGCCGGAAACACCGCCGGTCGTTCCTGCGCCGCAGCCGTTCGCTGCCGCCACTGTTGCTCCGGTCGCCGTGGCCGAAAAGCCGAAGGCCGTGCGCAAGCCGCGCGTGAAGGCTGCAGACAAGGCTGATGCCGTTGCATTGGTCGCGGCACCGGCCGCCGAGAAGCCGAAGCGCGCTGCCGCTACAAAGAAGCCGGCCGCTGTCGCAAAGCCGGCCGCCAAAAAGAAGAAGGATGAGGCATGAGCGGTGATACACAAGACAAGCCGCAGCCGTTGATCGAGCACCTGATGGAGCTGCGCACGCGGCTGATCTGGTCGATCGCCGCCTTCTTCATCGCCTTCATCGCGTGCTTCATTTTCGCCAAGCACATCTTCAATTACCTCGTCTATCCCTACAAGCTTGCTGTCAGCTGGGCCCATCTCGATGTCGAGAAGGCGCAGCTGATCTATACGGCGCCGCAGGAATTCTTCTTCACGCAGGTCAAGGTCGCCATGTTCGGCGGTCTTGTGATCGCCTTCCCGATCATCGCCGCGCAGATCTACAAGTTCGTGGCGCCTGGCCTCTACAAGAACGAACGGCAGGCTTTCCTGCCGTTCCTGATCGCATCGCCGATCCTGTTTCTCATGGGTGGCGCGCTGGTCTATTTCTTCTTCACGCCGATGGTCATGTGGTTCTTCCTGTCGATGCAGCAGGCGCCGGGCCATGACGAAGTGGCGATCTCGCTCCTGCCGAAGGTCTCGGAATATCTAAGCCTCATCATGACGCTCGTCTTCTCCTTCGGCCTCGTCTTTCAGCTGCCGGTCATCACCACGCTTCTGGCCCGCGTCGGTCTTCTGACGTCGCAATGGCTCTCTGAGAAGCGCAAGTTCGCGATCGTGCTTGCCTTCGTCGTGGCCGCGGTCCTGACGCCGCCCGATCCCATGTCCCAGATCGGTCTTGCGCTGCCGACGATCCTTCTCTACGAGATTTCCATCTACGCGGCACAACTCGTGGAGCGTCAGCGTTCCAAACAGGCGCTTGAAGAGGCCAGCGAATCCTCTGACGTCGCCAAGACGGACAGCGTCTGAGCGCATCAGGACATTTCACTGAGTTCTGCCGTTTCCCATCCGGTCGGGGTTTTCTCCGACCGGTTCATTCCTGTTGAAACGATCTGGAACGACGATGCTCGATATCAAATGGATCCGTGAGAATCCCGAGGCCCTCGATGCCGCCCTTGCAAAGCGCGGAGCGGAGCCTCAGTCGCAATCTCTCATCGCCCTTGACGAGAAGCGCCGCTCCGCCGTGCAGAAGGCGCAGGATCTGCTGTCCCGCCGCAACACCGCCTCCAAGGAGATCGGTGCGGCCATGGCGCAGAAGAACGCCGAGCTTGCCGACAAGCTGAAGGGCGAGGTCGCCGAGATCAAGGAAACGCTGCCGGCTGCCGAAGAGGAAGAGCGTGCACTTTCCGCCGAGCTCAACGACCAGCTTTCGCGCATCCCGAACGTGCCGCTCGATGAGGTGCCTGTCGGCAAGGACGAGCACGACAATGTCGTGACGCGTATCGTCGGCGAAAGGCCGCGCTGGAACCACGCGCCGAAGGAGCATTTCGAAATCGGCGAAGCCCTCGGCTATATGGATTTCGAACGGGCCACCAAGCTCTCCGGTTCGCGCTTCACGGTGTTGACCGGCCCGCTCGCCAAGCTGGAACGCGCGCTCGGCCAGTTCATGATCGACCTCCACACGACCGAACACGGCTATACCGAAGTGTCTTCGCCGTTGATGGTGCGGGGCGAGGCACTGTTCGGCACCGGCAACCTGCCGAAGTTCGAGGAAGATCTCTTCAAGACGACGGATGGTCGTTACCTCATCCCGACCGCGGAAGTGACGCTGACCAACCTGGTTCGTGAAGAAATCCTCGATCAGGAAAAGCTGCCGCTGCGCTTCACTGCTCTTACGCCATCCTTCCGTTCGGAGGCGGGATCTGCCGGCCGCGATACCCGTGGCATGCTGCGCCAGCACCAGTTCTGGAAGTGCGAGCTGGTCTCGATCACCGACGCCGAGAGCTCGCTCGCCGAACATGAGCGCATGACGGCCTGCGCCGAAGAAGTGTTGAAGCGCCTGGGTCTGCATTTCCGCACGATGACGCTTTGCACGGGCGACATGGGCTTCGGCTCGCGCAAGACCTATGACCTCGAAGTCTGGCTGCCGGGTCAGAACACTTTCCGCGAGATCTCGTCCTGCTCTGTCTGCGGCGATTTCCAGGCGCGGCGCATGAACGCCCGCTATCGTGGCAAGGACGACAAGGCGACGAAGTTCGTTCATACGCTGAACGGCTCCGGTACGGCTGTCGGCCGCTGCCTGATCGCGGTCTTGGAAAATTATCTGAACGAGGATGGTTCGGTCACGATTCCGGACGTTTTGCAGCCCTATATGGGCGGCCTGACGAAGATCGAACGGGCGGCTTGAGACCATGCGCATCCTGCTGACGAATGACGACGGTATCCATGCCGAGGGCTTGGGTGCGCTGGAACGGATCGCAAGGGCGCTTTCTGACGATGTCTGGATTGTCGCCCCCGAAACCGACCAGAGCGGCCTTGCGCATTCGCTCAGCCTTTCGGAGCCGTTGCGGCTCCGGAAGATTTCCGACAAACACTATGCGCTCCGCGGCACGCCGACCGATTGCGTCATCATGGGCATCAAGCAGGTGCTGGATATCAAGCCGGACCTCGTTTTGTCCGGCGTGAACTCCGGCTCCAACGTCGCCGACGACGTGACCTATTCCGGCACCATCGCCGGCGCCATCGAAGGCACGATGCAGGGCGTGCGCTCCTTCGCCCTCAGTCAGGCCTATATCTATGATGACGGTGCCCGCATCCTGCCCTGGGAGGTGTGCGAGGCTCACGCTCCGGCGCTGCTCGAAAAGCTGATGACGGTCGATCTTCCTGAGGGCACCTTCCTGAACCTCAACTTCCCCAACTGTCGTCCCGATGAAGTCGAGGGCGTTGAAGTGACCGCGCAAGGCAAGCTTGCCTTCAACCTGCAGGTCGATGCGCGCACGGATGGTCGTGGCTTCCCCTATTACTGGCTGAAATTCGGCGAACGCGCCGGCGCCTTTACCGAGGGCAGCGATATTCACGCCCTCAAGCATAATAAGATTTCGGTAACACCTTTGAAACTTGATCTGACCGATTATTCCGTGACGGACCGCGTGGCGCGGGCCCTCGGATACGGAGTAAAGGGTTGACGGCAAAACTGGCCGAGAAGGAAGGCTTCGCAGCGCTGGTCTTGAGATTGCGCGCGGAAGGCATTTCCGACATCGATTTGCTGACGGCTGTCGAGCAGACGCCGCGCTCGCTTTTCGTCCCGCCGCAATTTACCGAGAACGCCTATTCTAGCCGCACGATCCCGATCGAGTGCGGCTCATTTCTGGAGGGCGTCGATTTCGCCGTCCGTCTTTTGCATCACCTGAAGGTCCGCCCCGGTCAGCGCGTACTCGAGATCGGCACGGGCAGCGGCTTTACCGCGGCGGTTATCGGTCGCATTGCAGAACGCGTGCTGACGGTCGATCGCTACAAGACGCTGACGCTTTCGGCCCAGCGCCGCATGGAAAAGCTCAGCCTGCGCAGCGTCATCATCCGCCAGGCCGATGGCAGCGGCGGCATGCAGGGCGAGGGCACTTTTGACCGCATCCTCGTTACGGCCGCTTTCAATTCCATGCCGCGCTTCTATGCCGATCAGCTGGTGTCCGGCGGTTCCATGATTGCGCCGCTGATGATCTCCGAGAATGAATGCCGCATGGTGCGGCTGACAAAGACCGGCAGCCGCTTCGAGCGGGAAGAGCTCTTCGACGCTCCCTATCTGCCGATTGTTCCAAGGCTTGCTTCGCAGCTCTAGACCGGCAGCTCGCAAGGCCCGGCGGGCTATGATTTTTCGCCCGCAAACTTATGGTTATCAAGTTCTCAAAAATATAGCACTGATTCCAGCGCCTTAACCGCATGGTAACACTAACGCGCTTTAATAGATTCACAAATGGTTGCGTTCTAAGTGGGTCGAGTCATGCGTTTCAGTCTTTCGCCGAAGTTCGGGAAATCGGCCGGCAATTTTCTGGTCGTCGCCTTGCTGGCGAGTGCAGCAACAGGCTGCAGCTCCGATGTAACACGTTTCGGCAATCTGTTTTCTTCCTCCGGGCAGGATCAGATGACGACGAATTCGATCCCGCGCAGGGGTTTCAACGGGCCGCAGGGCGACCCGGTGCCGCGCGCCGATCTTGGTGGTTCGGCCATGCAGCCGTCTTACGCTCAGAACAATACGATGAGCCAGCCCTATCCGGGCCGCCCGAGCTATGATCCGGTTGCCACATCCGGCTCCGCCGCACGGATGGCATCCGCACCGGTTTCCGTTCAGCGCACCGAACTCGCTCCGCCGAGCGCAGGGTCCGTTTCTCCCCGTCAGCGGGAAAGAGACGTTGCGCTTGCCCAGCCGTTTCCAGCCGCTCCGAAGCCCGATCGCATTGCTCCGGCGGGCATGAATGCGCCGAGAGTTACTCCCGATACGCTGACGACGGGCACGACGCCGAAGGTTTCGGGCTGGTCGGGGACCAATGCTCCGTCGGTCACGCTGCGTCCGGGTGAAAACATCGCTGTCCTTTCCCGCCGCTACGGCGTTCCGGAAAAGGAAATCCTGCGTGTCAACAATCTGAAGACGGCTTCAGCTGCGCAGCCCGGCCAGGCGATCCTCATCCCGACCTTCAACGGCGGCAACAATGCTGCCAAGGCTGCAGCTCAGTCCGCCGACCTTTCCAAGCCCGGCAACCTGCCGCAGCCGACGAAGGGCCAGGAGCAGAAGGTTGCTGTCGTTCCGGGTGCCAATTCGGCTCGCGACAAGACTGTCGCGAGTGCAGATCCAACGGGCAAAGCTCCTCCGGCAGGCGGCAAGAATCCGAATGGTGCTGCGGGAACCTACACAGTCAAGCAGGGTGACTCGCTAGCCAAGATCGCCAAGGCGACGGGTGCCAACATCGACGATATCAAGGCAGCCAACAATCTGTCGGCGAGCTCGATCCGCATCGGCCAGGAGTTGAAGATCCCGAACGGCGGAGCTTCTGCCGACACGATCAAGACGGCCTCCATCCCGGCGCAGAAGGTCGAGCAGGTCAAGCCTGCCCAGCCGGCGAGCCCCCCGGTCCAGACGGCCTCCGCGCAGCCGGCGCCCTACAAGGCCCCTGCCGCCACGCAGACAGTCGATGACGTCGAGAAGAAGTCCGATGTCAGCGCTGCTGCTCCTGAAGCCACCGGCATCGGCAAATATCGCTGGCCGGTTCGCGGCCAGGTGATCGCTGCCTATGGCGCCAACGTCAACGGCAGCCGCAATGATGGCATCGATATCTCGGTTCCGCAGGGGACTGCGATCAAGGCTGCCGAAAACGGCGTTGTCATCTATGCCGGTAATGGCCTGAAGGAACTCGGCAACACGGTTCTCGTCCGTCACGACGACGGCACCGTCACCGTCTACGGCAATGCCGATACGCTGAGCGTTACCCGCGGCCAGAAGATCCAGCGTGGCCAGACGGTCGCCATGTCGGGCATGAGCGGCAACGTCAAGCAGCCGCAGGTTCACTTTGAGGTTCGCAAGGATGCGTCCCCGGTCAACCCCATGACATTTCTTGAATAGGTGAGATTTCTGAGCAGGTAGAGCGTCTCAGGAAAGTGCAAAAGCCCGGCCAGCAGCCGGGCTTTTGTCGTTTTAGGCGTGTCGCCCAAAGTCCGCAGTGGTTTTGCTAGAACGACACGCGTGAGGAAATGCTCAAGCGCGGTCGAGATGGACGCGCATGCGGCCGGCCAGATCCTGGATATATTGCCAGGCAACGCGACCGGAGCGGGCGCCGCGGGTCGTTGCCCATTCCAGCGCCTCGGCATGCATCCTCTCGCGCTCAAGGCCGAGCTTGAAGTGTTCGGCGTAGCCGTCGATCATCGTCAGATAATCTTCCTGGCTGCATTTGTGGAAGCCGAGCCACAGGCCGAAGCGGTCCGAGAGTGACACCTTCTCCTCGACGGCTTCGGACGGATTGATTGCCGTCGACTGCTCGTTTTCCATCATGTGGCGCGGCAGCAGGTGGCGCCGGTTGGACGTGGCATAGAACAGCACATTGTCCGGCCGCCCTTCCACGCCGCCATCGAGCGCCGCCTTGAGCGACTTATAGGCGGTATCGTCGTGGTCGAAGGAGAGGTCGTCGCAGAAGACGATAACGCGATGCGGCGTATCCTTGAGGAGGTCGAGGAGCGTCGGCAGGCTGGCAATATCTTCGCGATGCACTTCGACGAGTTTCAACGATACGCTGCTCTCGCGGCGCACATCTTCATGCACGGCCTTGACCAGCGAGGACTTGCCCATGCCACGCGCGCCCCAGAGCAGCACGTTGTTGGCTGCATAGCCCTCGGCAAAACGCACGGTGTTTTCGTGCAGGATGTCGCGCACGTGATCGACGCCACGGATAAGCTTTAGCGCCACGCGATTGGGACGCCTGACGGGCTGCAGATAATGGCGCGCAGGGGACCAGACGAAACAGTCAGCGGCGTTCCAGTCATTGGCAGCGGGCGCCGGTCCCGCCAGCCGTTCGACCGCATCCGCAAGCCTCTTCAGCTCCTGAAGCAGAACACTATTGATTTCTTCGGCCATCGGGTGCCTCCTTCATAGATTGCAGCGATAATCCGCTTTCGCTTTTTTGATGCCGGGTAGCATGGCCTTTCCACAGCGGAAAGGTTATGAGGCAGCGGAATCGGTACGCTTTCCGGCTGTTTTTGTTGCATTCATAAAGGCTGCAACTATAGTCCGGCGACTTGAAAAGAGAGGCGGGGTTCCGCCGCCCATAGCCTGAGGAGCTTAGCATGTTTATCACCCCGGCATTTGCCCAGAGCGCAACTGACGCCACGAGTGCTTTCGGCGGCTCAGGCCTCGAAATGATCATCCTATTCGTGCCGCTGATGGTGGTCTGGTATTTCCTGCTCATCCGCCCGCAGCGCGCGCAGGCCAAGAAGCGTGAGGAGACCTTGAAGGCGATCCGTCGCGGCGACCAGATCGTTACCGGCGGCGGCCTCGTTGGCAAGGTCACGAAGGTTGTCGACGAGAAGGAAGTCGAAGTCGAAATCGCCGAAGGCGTGCGCGTGCGCATCGTCCGCACCGGCATTTCCGAAATCCGCGTAAAGGGCGAGCCGGTCAAGGCCGACGCTGCTTAACATGCGATAGCAACACCCGCCGGATCGGAAGATAGTCGAGAGAATGCACCATTTTTCCCGCTTAAAGACACTTCTGATCTGGTTGGTCGCGATTGCCGCATTTATCGTCGCTGCGCCCAATCTCCTGAGCCAGGCGCAGCTCTCCTCCCTGCCAAGCTGGCTCCGGCAGGATCGCGTCACCCTCGGTCTCGATCTGCAGGGTGGCTCCCATATCGTACTCCGCCTCGAACGGTCCGACATTATCCGGGACCGGCTCGAGGCAACGGTTGCCAGCGTTCGTGATGCGCTCCGCAGAGCCGGCATCCGCTATACGGGGCTTACCGGAACTGCACAGACGGTGACAGTCAAGGTTACCGATGCGGCGCAGCTTCAGGCCGCAGCCGATCTCCTGAAATCACTGACCTCAGCCAATGTTTCGCTCCAGCAGAGCAATGACGGCCAGTTGACGCTGCAGATCTCCGACAAGGCGATCGATGCCGACACGGTTGCTGCGCGGACCCGCTCGCTCGATATTGTCGCCCGCCGCATCGCCGGTTTCGGCAAAGAGAATTTCACTGTTCGTCCTGACGGGGACGATCGTATCGCCGTGCAGGTTCTGGGCTCCGTCGATGCCGAACGGCTGAAGAACCTGCTGAACGAACCCGCCGCACTCTCCTTCCACCTCATTGATGAGAGCATGACCGGCCAGCAGGCGCTTGCCGGCCGCTGGCCCGCGACATCGCAGGTGCTTTATTCGCTGGATGATCCGCCGGTTCCCTATCTCGTCGATCGCACGGCGATAGCGACAGGCGCTGATTTTGCCGAAGTCGATACGAAGACCGATCCGCAAACGCAGGACAGCGCCATTGTCTACCGGCTGAATGCCGAGGCGGCAAAGCGTCTGGCGCAGGCAACGACTGCCAATGTGGGCAAACATCTTGCCATTGTCTTTGATGATCAAGTCATGGCGAACCCGGTCATCGAAGCGCCGACCTCCGATGGTAGCGGCGAGATATCGGCCAATTTCTCCGAAGAGGGCGTTCAGGATCTGGCCGTCATGTTGCGGGCCGGCGCACTGCCTGCGACGCTGACATCAGTGGAAGAGCGCACCGTCAGCCCGGTCTTCGGCTCGGAATCCGTTTTCTCCGGTCTTGTCGCCGGCATTGTCGCTGTCGTGCTCGTCGCAACGCTGATGATCGCGCTCTACCGGATGCTCGGCATCATCGCCGTCGTGTCGCTGGCCTTCAATCTGGTGCTGATCGTCGCAGTGTTGAGCCTTGCGGGTGCGATATTGACGCTTCCAGGCATTGCAGGCCTCGTGCTGATCGTCGGCATGGCCGTTGATTCCAATGTGCTGATCTATGAGCGCATCCGCGAAGAGGAGAGAGTGCCGCATACCAACTTCGCCCAGGCGGTCGAGCGTGGCTTCTCGCGGGCTTTCGCTACCATCGTCGATGCCAACGTCACGATCTTCATCGCCGCTGTCATTCTCTTCTTTGTCGGCAGCGAATCCATTCGCGGCTTTGCCGTGACGCTGGCCGTCGGCATCCTCACGACCATCCTGACGGCCTTCACGCTGACGCGCGGCTTCGTGGTTGCCTGGCTTGCAAGACGCCATCCTCGCCATCTGCCGAAGAGCGCGCTGACCGGCCTCTTCGAGCATGCCAATATCCGCTTCATGGGTATTCGCCGCTATGTCTTTACGGCATCGGCAACACTTTGCATCGCCGCCATGCTCGCCTTCGCAACGGTAGGCCTGCAGCTCGGCATCGACTTTACCGGCGGTTCGCTGGTCGAGGTCACGGCGAAGCAGGGCAACGCCGATATTGCCGATCTCAGCGCCCGTCTCAACGAACTGAACCTCGGACCGGTGCGCGTTGAGCGCATCGGCGATGCCACCAACGCCCTGATCCGTGTTGGCTCGCAGGATGGCGGCGAAAATGCCGAGCAGTCGGTCGCAACATTCATTCGTGGTGAATTGGCCGAGGACTACGATTTCCGCCGCGTCGAGGTTGTCGGCCCGGCCGTCTCCGGCGAACTGACCATGCTGGCGACAATTGGCATCCTTACTTCGCTATTTGCTATCCTCGTCTATATCTGGATCCGCTTCGAGTGGCAGTTTGCGGTCGGCGCAATTGTTGCGACGCTGCACGACGTCATCATCATGCTCGGCCTCTTCGTGCTGACCGGTATGGAATTCAATCTGACGAGCGTCGCAGCACTTCTGACCGTCGTCGGCTATTCGCTGAATGATACCGTCGTCGTCTACGACCGCATGCGCGAAAACCTCAAGCGCTACAGGAAGATGCCACTGCCGATCCTAATCGATGCGGCAATCAACCAGACACTCTCGCGCACCATTCTGACGGCGGCCACGACACTCCTTGCGCTCTTTGCGCTCTATATTTTCGGCGGCGCCGTCATCCGCTCCTTCACTTTCACCATGCTCTTCGGCGTTGCGCTCGGAACATTCTCCTCCATCTATATAGCCGCGCCTGTTCTCATCATCTTCCGGCTGCGCCGGGAGAGCGGTGGCGAGGACGAGGGCAATATCAGCATGAAATCCGGCAAGCCTGCGGTATAGATACATGGCAAAAGGCATTGAAATCCGCGACGCCCATTTCCCGGGCCGCGCTCCCATCGACACCTATGGCAATGGCGGCTTCCGCTTTGCAGATATGTCGCATCGCGGCTCCATCCTCTGCCTGCCATCGGGCATCCACGGCTGGGATATGGACATGGCGAAGCCGCTGTCGGTGGAAAATTTCCGCCGTGTGCTTGATGAAGCCGCCGATATCGAAGTGCTGCTCGTCGGTACGGGCACGGAGCTTCGCCGCCTGCCCCAGGAGTTGCGTGCTGCTCTCAAGGCACGGGGTATCTCTTCCGATCCAATGAGCACGGGTGCTGCCGTGCGCACTTTCAATATCATGCTCTCCGAACAGCGTGCCGTCGCCGCCGCCCTGATCGCGGTCTGAACATGGCCGATCCAAAGACAAATCAGGACATCAGCCTGGCGATGCTGCGCGACATCGATCGCGATCGCTACCTTGCCTGCCTGCTGTCGCCTGATGACAAGCGCGGTGCGCTCGCCGCCCTCTATGCCTTCAATGCCGAACTCGCGCGTATCCGCGACCTCGTGCACGAGCCGCTGCCCGGCGAAATCCGCATGCAATACTGGCGCGACCTTCTGGAAGGCAATGCACACGGTTCGACCGAGGCAAATCCGCTCGCAGCCGCCCTTCTTTCGACCGTCGAGACATACCGGCTTCCACGGCAGACGCTCGTCAATATGATAGAGGCGCGAATATTCGATCTCTACGACGACCCGATGGAAAGCCGAACCGCGCTGGAAGGCTATGCGGGTGAGACCGCCTCGGCGCTCATCCAGCTCGCGGGCCTTATCCTTTCCCCGGAAGAGGCGATGAAATCCGCAGATGCGGCCGGTCATGCCGGCGTGGCGCAGGCCATTTCCGGCATGCTGCTGCTGATGCCGCTCCAGCAACGCCGTGGCCAGGTCTATATCCCGCTCGAAATTCTCTCGGCGACGGGCCTCGACCGGGAGACCTTCCTGGCAGGCACAGACAAGCTGCGCATCTCTGCAGCCATCGAAGCATTTGCCGGGCTCGGCCGCGATCACCTTGCCAAGGCGAGGGCATCTGCCCCGTCGCCATCTGTGCTGCCCGCCTTCCTGCCGGTTGCGCTTGCCGAACCGGTGCTGGTGAAGGCGCAGAAGCGCGGTGCAGCCGTTCTGGAAACCTCGCTGCAAGAGCCGCAATGGCGGCGTCAGATGCGCATGGCATTTGCCGGCATGCGCAAGAAAATCTGACGACGGTCAAACTCGCGCAAGTCTCGCGCGTTATGTCAGGCATAACCCCATTCTAAACGGAGAATCCGCGTGGGCATTATCGTCTGGTGCGTTCTTTTCGCCATCGTCATCTTCTTCGCCTTCGTGGCTACGCGCATGGCTGCCCAGAACAAGGAGGATGGCCTGCACGACACGGGCCTTGCCATCATCGAGTTTGGCCGCGCATTCCCCAATGAAGCGATCCGCCAGCTCCAGGCGACCGTTGACGGTCAGGCCGTCTTCGTGCGTCTGCATGACAACAAGGCCGGCTTCATGCGCAACATGTCGCGCCACTTCGCCTGCCATCTGATCGAGCCCGGTACTGTGCGGGTTCTGGCCTCTGAAACCGGCAGGGGGCTGAGCATCGAATTTGTCAACGCGCCCTATCACAACAGCACTTACGAGTTTGCTTCGGCCAAGGAGGCGTCGGAAGTGTCGCTCTGGCTGCTCGGCAATTATATTGCCGAGCCGGATAAGGAATTGCCTGCGCCGAATTCGTCCGCCGCAAACGGCCACTAGTCAAAACAAAGCATAGGGCATTCCCGTAAACCGAAGAAAAACGGAAATGCCCGATCTCAGGCGCTTTCGGCGAGCTTGAGGTCCTGACCTAGCCACGCGGCGCAATCTGCCAGCGCCCGTTTGGCAATCAATTGCCGCTTCATGACCGTCTTGTCCTTGCCACGGAAGCGCTTGACCCCTTCAGGCTTGGCGATAGAGCCGGGCTGAAGCTCCGGAAACAGACCGAAATTGATGTTCATCGGCTGGAATGAGCGTTTGCCGGGCTCCTCATCGGTGACGATATGGCCGCCGGTGATGTGGCCGAGCAGCGAGCCGAGCGCCGTTGTTGCTGGAGGAGGCGAAACTGGCTCTCCCTTGCGTTCCGCGGCGGCAAAGCGGCCGGCCAGCAGGCCCACGCTTGCGCTTTCCACATAACCTTCGCAACCGGTGATCTGGCCGGCAAAACGCAGGCCCGGCCGCGACTTCAAAGTCAGCGACGGATCGAGCAAGGTGGGCGAGTTGATGTAGGTGTTGCGGTGCAGGCCGCCGAGCCGGGCGAATTCGGCATTCTCAAGCCCTGGGATCATACGGAAGATATCGGCCTGCGCGCCATATTTCAACTTCGTCTGGAAGCCGACCATGTTGTAGAGCGTGCCGAGCGCATTGTCCTGACGAAGCTGCACGACGGCATAGGCTTTCACGGTCGGGTTATGCGCATTGGTGAGGCCCATCGGCTTCATAGGCCCATGGCGCAGCGTCTCGCGCCCGCGCTCGGCCATGACCTCGATCGGCAGGCAGCCGTCGAAATAGGGCGTGCCCTCCCACTCCTTGAATCCAACAGTGTCGCCGGCAATAAGGGCATCGACGAAGGCATTGTACTGCTCTTCGGTCATCGGGCAGTTGATATAGTCCTTGCCGGTGCCGCCGGGACCGACCTTGTCATAACGCGACTGATACCAGCAGATATCCATGTCGATGCTGTCGCGATAGACGATCGGCGCGATGGCATCGAAGAAGGCAAGAGAATCCTCACCCGTTTCCGCCTGGATGGCGCTCGCAAGCGACGGGGCCGTCAGCGGACCGGTGGCGATAACAGCCAAATCCCATTCCTTCGGCGGCAGGCCGGAGATTTCCTCGCGCACGACCGTGATCAGCGGATGCTCGTGGATTGCCTTGGTTACGGCATCAGAGAAGCCATCGCGGTCGACTGCCAGCGCGCCACCTGCCGGCACCTGATGTTTGTCGGCCGATGCCATGATCAGTGAACCGGCCATGCGCATTTCCGCATGGATGACGCCAACGGCATTGCTGGTGGCATCGTCCGAGCGGAAGGAGTTGGAGCAGACAAGCTCGGCAAGCCCATCGGTCTTGTGCGCATCCGTGCCGCGCACGCCGCGCATTTCATGCAGGATCACAGGAACGCCAGCATTGGCGATCTGCCACGCAGCTTCAGAGCCGGCCAGTCCGCCGCCGATGACATGGATAGGGGAGTATGAGGAGTTCTTGGTCATTGGCGGCTGATATCACGGCGGGGAACGCGATCCAACAGCAGAATCGAAACGGCGCCTTCCGGCGCCGCAAGGTAACTAGCTCTGCTCTCGTGTTCCGGGCGATGCCTCGCGCTGGTCGGCATCCTCCAGATCGGTGTCGACGATATAGGCGTCACTATGTTCCCTTGCCGCTTCACGTTGCGCAGCAAGGTTAGGAACGTCGTCCGGAGTTGTTTCCGGCGCATGTTCGTTGAGCGTATCGATTTCGCCCTTTGGCGACTGGGTGCTCTTATTTGGTTTTTCGGGGAGGGTCCTGGTCATTATCTCACCTCCAGAAGCGGTCCGGCGCGGCGGATTGGCGCCCAAGCAGATAGCCGATGCTGAAGGCGAGGACGCCGATGCCGACGACGACAGAGCTTGCCATGTGAGGGTGATCGGCAGCGCCTGTCGCAACGGCCTGCACCTCACGCCTGACAGCGGAGGCAGTATCCGAAGCAGCCTTGCGGATGCCCTCGGGCTTGTTGGCGGGTCGCCCGGTGAAGCCTGCATTGAGTTGGTTTGCCATGGGATGGTCTCCTTTCGTCAAGGAGAACTGCCGGAAAGCCCCAGGGTTCCGATAAGGCGAGGCAAAGCCAAAAACGAAAACGGCGCCTGATGGCGCCGTCTTGGGGAATGGTGCTCGCTATATTAGCGGAACGAGCGGGATGCGATGCTGCGGATGTCGTAACGGCTGACGCCGATATCGGACAGGGTCTGGTTGGACAGGTTGCCCAGTTCGTTGAGCGTGCGGCGGTAGCTAATCCAGCTCTTTGCAATGCGGATCGGGTTCATGATCTTTTCCTCAGATGTCTTGCGCGACCGGCGGGATCGCCGTGTCTGCGGTTGACATCTATATAGTGGAGATCCCTGATATTGTGCAGTGCAAATAAAAGGCGTCTGCTATGCAATTGTGCAATCTGATGCCCGCTAATTATGCAGGGCACGATTTTTGAGCAGGCCAAGAATTAACACTTCCGCAACTTTTGCGGCGGTCTGGCCGATAGGCAAAAAGAAAACGCCCGCTGCGGAGGCAGCAGGCGTTTTGGGAAGGCAATCTGCTTGGGAGGAGCAGCGATTACCTGTACTTAGCGGGCGGATGCTTCGCGAGCAACGCGATGGATGTCCGAACGGTCGATGCCGAGGTCATGCAATTCGCGGTTGGTCATGCGACCGAGTTCAGTAACGGTCTGACGATACTTGCGCCAGTTATTGAAAGAGCGAGAGAAGTTCATGTTAATCCCCTTTCCTAGGGCTTGATCCTGCCAGCAGCCCGTCTTCGGCGCTGACCTCTATTTGATGACCAGAATATATGTTGCGCCGCGAAGAACTAACAGAGCCAAGATTTCAAGCCACCTATGCATGATTCGCAAAGCTCTGGCAGTTTTTTACATGCTTTGGCCATTTTCTGGTCAACGAATAGGCAGAATGATTTTTTCTCAGGCTGCCGTTTTCGCAGATGGATATTTGGCCTACCGGAGGCGTCCGCGAATGGTCTTTCCTATAGGTGCATTTTCTTGATGCGTCTCGGCGAACAACAACAAGGCCTCGCGCTCTGAAGCGCGCTCCCGACTGCCCCAGGCGGCTTAACGCTTGCTTTACCCCTGATTCGCGCGAAGGCCCGAAAAGCTGGCATGCTAATCGTTTAACCACCTGTTAAGCAAAACGCCCACCGGGGGAGGATCCGGTGGGCGTCATGATGGTGACTGGCAACTGGGAGGAGGAGTGTTGCCAGTCTATCGCAGGGCGCTGGGAGGAGGAGTGCGCGTCTGCGAATCTCGTCACGGACATATCATCCGCAGGCTTCCGGAAATCCGGGCCGGGGCGCCGTCCCCGTGCTTCGATATGAGTTAAATAGTATGACTTTTGATTGTTTTGCAGTGCAATATATTCATGAGGGCTATGCGGTTCATGCATGCCTTCTGTGTGGCGTTTATATATTAGCGATGATGCGGTTAGTGTTTCGTTAATGGCTGACCCAATTAAGACCAGTGAGGAATTTGCATATTTCAAATACCGGCGTTTCCGCGCGCCGATCCTGCGCTATAAATGGAGAAGCCGAAGATGGCGGATCAATGCGGGGTAGGGCATGTATCGCGGCAGGTTGGGGCGGGATCTCTCGCTCTGGGTGGAGAAGGGACTTCTTGAGGAGGAGACGGCGAAGACGCTGCTGGCCGAATACGACACGCGCCCGGCAAGTTTCAGCCTCGGCCGCGTGTTGATGGGATTGGCGGCCGTACTGCTCGGGGCCGCCCTGCTGCTTCTCGTCGCATCGAACTGGGAGTATATCCCGCGCCTTGTCCGCGTGGGCCTGATGCTGGCGCTCATCTGGGCGGTTCACATCGGCGCTGCACTTCTTCTTATGCGCGGCGCGCTTGCCACCGCCGGCGGTCTGCTCATCGTCGGTACGCTGAGCTTTGGCGGCGCCATCTCGCTCATCGGCCAGATGTATCATCTCTCAGGCGACGAGGAGACGGTCATGTATCTGTGGTTTGCCGTGGCGACCGTTTCAGCAATCCTTTTCCGCTCTGCTGCGGTAACTGTTGTCGCCGGCTTCCTCTCCTGGGCCTCCTTTGCAGTTTATCTTGAGAATTTCGATACGCGCTGGGTCGGCTCTGGTCCCTATGCGCCGCTTGTCATGGCGGCTGTTGTTATCGGGCTCGTGCGCTTTACCGGTGCCGATCGGGCGCGCCATCTCGCTTATCTGCTGGTGGTCGGCTGGCTCGCTTGGCTCTATGTGCTGACTGATGAGATCTCCGTGGCGATCGCCTTCGCCGTCCTTGGCATGGTGGCTTTCCTGCTGACCGCCTTGCCCGTCCGGCCGATTTCTACGCTCGTCAGAAGCGCAGGTGCCGCCCCGGCATTCTATAGTTTCCTCGTCGCCATCATGGGGTTGTTCCTGCTTCATACCGAGATGGACGAAGGCGGGCGTATGGTCGTGATCGGCCTGCTGACGCTTGCCGCCGCCGTTGTGGGCATCGTGCTGCATGGCCGGGACAATGGCGCCGTACGCTATCTGGCCTATGGCGCCTTCGCCGCCGAGATGCTCTATCTGGCCTCGGTGACGGTCGGCACGATCTTGGGCACGTCGAGCCTCTTCCTGTTCTCGGGCTTGGTGGTCGCAGTCGTCGCCTGGGTTGTCATCCGCCTCGAAAGACGCTTCGCGGCCGGACCAGCAACAGTTGAGGCAGGGGAGGAACGCGCATGAGCTTTGCCTTCGCAAAACCACAGGCTGGCCGCTCTTATATTGTTGCCGCGATCCTCGTCGCTGGCTTGCAGACGCTGATCCTCGGTTACATCATCCAGAGCCGTGCTTCTATCCTGGCAAGCGGCGCCGAAGTATTGCTGAAGACGGCCCCGGTTGATCCGCGCGATTTTCTGCGTGGCGACTACGTGGTTCTGAATTACGATGTATCGTCGGTCCCGGTCTCGACAGTCACCGGCGGCATTCCGGCGGAAGCCGGCGAGCAGACCCTGTGGGTGCGCCTCAAGCGCCAGCAGGACGGCTTCTGGGGCATTGTCGAATCGTCATTCAAGGAATTGCCGGCAGCAGCAGATACGGTCGTACTGCGCAGCCTGCCTTTCTATAGCTATGGTCCCAATAACGGCGAAACGATCCGCGTCGAATACGGGATAGAGCGCTATTACGTGCCGGAGGGCGAAGGCAGGCCGCTGGAGGAGGCCCGGAACGAGGGCGTCGTTTCGATTGCTGCAAGCGTCTCCACCTCCGGTGCCGCGCAGATCCGCAGCCTCGTTGTGGACGGCAAGCCGGCCTATGAAGAGCCTCTCTATTGACAGCCGGGGTGGCTGACGGGAACAGTGCGCTTTTGCCCGCAAATCCCTGTCATTTGCCGTTCATTTTTCCTTTGCCTGTTCTGAATCGGATGATATAGAGACGCCGCGCTCCGGAAGGCCTCATGCGCAGGCATATGCATACGGTTTTGCGAACGCGGGTATGGTGAAATTGGTAGACACGCCAGATTTAGGTTCTGGTGCCGCAAGGCGTGGGAGTTCAAGTCTCTCTACCCGCACCAAGCTGCCTTGCAGGGCGGGAGGACTGGAACTTAGTTGTCCCGGATACCCGGAAAGCGAGTGCTGTTCCGCTTAGAACGGAACGAACAGGAATTGAGAAAAAGCCACGTGCGGCAGTTGGCCGGCGTCGTGCTCACCGAAACGAACGGCGTCTGGGCACGGCCGCCACTGAAATGAAGGTAGGAAGACATGCAGGTTATCGAAACGCTCGCTGAAGGGCTGAAGCGCGAAATCAAGGTCGTTATCCCGGCCAAGGACATGGAAAACAAGCTGAACGAGCGCCTTGCCGACGTAAAGGACAAGGTTCGCATCAACGGCTTCCGTCCGGGCAAGGTTCCGCCCGCTCACCTCAAGAAGGTTTACGGCAAGTCCATCATGGCCGATCTCGTCAACGAGATCGTGCGCGACCAGCCGACCCAGATCCTGTCCAGCCGTGGAGAAAAGTCGGCTACTCAGCCGGAAATCAACATGACGGAAGACAAGGACGAGGCAGACAAGATCCTCGCCGCTGAGCAGGATTTCGAATTCACCCTGTCTTATGAAGTTCTTCCGCCGATCGAGCTGAAGTCCAACGCGGGCATCAAGGTCACGCGCGAAGTCGTCGACATCTCCGACGACGAAGTCAACGAACAGGTTCTCAAGGTCGCTGAAAGCGCCCGTGACTACGCCGAAAAGAAGGGCAAGGCTGCCAACGGCGACCGCGTCAAGATGGACTATCTCGGCAAGGTCGATGGCGTTGCCTTCGACGGCGGCACCGATCAGGACGCCGAGCTGGTTCTCGGCTCCGGCCGTTTCATCCCCGGCTTCGAAGAGCAGCTGGTTGGTCTCAAGGCTGGCGATGAGAAGACCATCACTGTGACCTTCCCGGCCGACTATCCGGCCAAGAACCTCGCTGGCCAGGAAGCCACCTTCGACGTCACCGTCAAGGAAGTTGCTGCCCCGGCTGATGTCGAAATCAACGACGAACTCGCCAAGAAGCTCGGCCTCGAATCTGCCGACCGCCTCAAGGAAATCGTCCGTGGCCAGATCGAATCCCAGTACGGCTCGCTGACGCGCCAGAAGCTGAAGCGCCAGATTCTCGACCAGCTCGACGAACTGTACAAGTTCGAGACCCCGTCCAAGCTCGTCGAAGCCGAATATAACGGCATCTGGAACCAGGTCAGCAACGACCTCGCTCAGTCCGGCAAGACCTTCGAGGATGAGGACACCACCGAAGAACAGGCGCGCGAAGAGTACCAGAAGCTCGCCGAGCGCCGCGTCCGCCTCGGTCTCGTTCTCTCCGAAATCGGCGAGAAGGCCGGCGTCGAAGTCAGCGAAGACGAAATGCAGCGCGCGATCTACGAACAGCTGCGCCAGTATCCGGGCCAGGAAAAGCAGATCCTTGAGTTCTTCCGCAGCCAGCCGGGTGCCGCCGCTTCGATCCGCGCTCCGATCTTCGAAGAAAAGGTCATTGACCACCTGCTGACCGAAATCGCCGTCACCGACAAGAAGGTGACCAAGGAAGAGCTGCTCGCCGACGAAGAAGGCGAAGGCGCTGAAAAGGCCGAAACCAAGAAGGCTGCTCCGAAGAAGAAGGCTGCTGCCAAGGCCGAAGCTTCTGAAGAAGCTGCCGGCGGCGAAGAAGCCGCTCCGAAGAAGAAGGCTGCTCCGAAGAAGAAGGCTTCCGAGGACAGCGCCGAGTAATCGGTTTTTCAAGCTGAAATTCAAAAAGCCCTGCCGCTTGCGGCAGGGCTTTTTTGTTGACGCGCTGAAATCAGACTGATCGTGCTCAGATCGGCGTGCCCCACGGCCAAGACGCGAAGCCAAGCCAAAGCGGTGCCACGACACAGGATCGAGAACCAGCACTAGGCCGGGTTCGATCAAGCGTACACGCTCCAGACCGGTTCATGCTGTTGGCTGGAGCGACGAGAGACGGGACGATTGATCGGCCCCCTGCTTTGCTTTGACAATTGGATGATATAGAGGCTGAGGCAGGACGCGACCGCCATTAACTTAAGAATGGGGTCGGGCGGCAGATTGACGTCACGTCGCTGCCACGAGATCACGTGGCCGTTCTCTCTTGGTCGTTCAACAAATGCGCCTGCATCACCATCCCGAAAATCGGAATCGATTTTCGGGATGTCGGATAGAGTGATTCAAAGAGTTAGAGCGTCCTTGATGCGTCCAGATGAACGCACGGCGTTCTAGACGGCTTTGCGGGCATGGGTCAGTTCGGCAACCTTCTTGATGTGGCTGACGGCAGCGGTGCCGCCAGCGGTCTTGGTGAAGAGGTCGAGAACATCTTCGTCGTCCTCGGCGACCGGTGTCAAAGCCTTGTCCATGTAGCTTTTGGCGCCGGCATCGCGGGCAATCAGGAAGGCCGAAACACTGAGATTGATGATCGTGCCGGCGAGCGACACGTGCTTGCGGATCGTATCGAAGGCAAAGCGCGGCCAGAAGAGCAGCGGATGCTCGCGTTTCAGGCCGGGGCGGCGCTCCGATGGATGCTTCAGGCGAACCAGACCGCTCTGCAGTGGATGAACGTTTTCAAGCGGCACGGTGGTCGCAAACGACACCAGTACCTTGACGAGGCTGGAGAGCTTGATGCCGGTTGCCGCTCCGCGGCGCAGCAGGGTCTTCATATGCTCAGGCGAGTAATAGAGCGACCAGGCCTCCTGATAGATATCTTCCCACTCTTTCTTGCTCATCTTCGGATGCGCTGTGCAGACATGCTCGACATCGTAGATATTGAGATCAGGATCCATCTCGATGCCCTTCTTCCAGAGGACCTGATGGTCCTCGGAGCCGGGCAGGGGCGTCAGAATGAAGAATTCGATGACGTCGAGCGGCAGTTCTTCCTGAATGATCTTGATATCGCGACGGATCGATTCCGGCGTGTCGGCCGGGAAGCCCAGAATATAGCCGGCAAGCGTCATGATGCCCTGTGCCTTCCAGGCAAGCAGCATCTTGCGGTATTCGGTGATCTTGTTCTGGTTCTTCTTGGCGGCGGTCAAATTGTCCGGATTGACGTTTTCAAGGCCGATGAAAACGCGCGTGACGCCGGCGCGTTTCGATTTTTCGATGAAGTTCGGGATCTTGTGGCAGAGCGTGTCCACCTGGATCATTAGGCCAAGGGGAATGCCGTCTCTTTCCCTGAGCTCGATCAGCCGGTCGAAGATTGCTTCCCAGTCCTTGTTGCGGGCGAAATTATCGTCGGTGATGAAGAACTTATGGATGCCCTGCGCCCAGTTCATGCGCACCAGCTTCTCGACATCGTCGGCGGAGCGGAAGCGGGATTTGCGCCCCTGCACGTTGATGATCGTGCAGAAAGAACATTGATAGGGGCAGCCGCGGCCCGCATCGAAACTGGTGCTGAGGCCAAGTGTGCGCTGGATATTATCCTTTGGCAGGAAAGGCACCGGCGTGCCACCGATGCCGGGAAGGTCGTTCATGAAATTGTAGAGCGGTTTCAGTTCGCCGGCGGCAGCATCGCGCAGCACCATCTCCAGTCGTCCTTCAGCCTCGCCCGCAAACATCGAAACGCCCATCTTGCGGCATTCGTCGAGCCCGATCGCGTCGCCACTTAGCATCGACAGGCATCCGGAGATATGGAATCCACCCATCGAGACTGGCAGTCCGGCATCGCGGAAGGGGCGGGCGATATCGAGCGCGCGAGGATACTGGTTGGACTGGACACCGATAAGCGCGATCATCCCGAAGTTGTCATTGCGTTTGAACTGAGAAATCAGCGCCGCAAAATCGATCCGCGTATTGGTCTCATCGATGACGGTGATGTCGATGGCGGTGTCGGCCCCAAGCACCTGCCGCTCCGCACACTCGGCGGCAATCCCAAAGATCGCCGCCAGCGAGTTAGAGGGGATCATTGCCCGCCACCATCGGATCACGTAGCCGTCATCGTCATAGTGTGACGGCTTTATCAGGACGAGCTGAAACCGTCTGCGGGCAGCCTCTGAAATATCGGGCAAAATAACTATCTTTCGTTGTGGTCTGCATAGTTGGACTTGGTGGTACTGCAGGCCGGTCTAAGACACGGATTTCAGGCTGTCGAAAGCGCGCCCCATACTTGGGAAGGCGATAAGCAAAACGCAATAGAACAATGCAAGGCGCGAACACCCTGACCTTACCAATATCTTTTGACATAGGATATAGGCAGTTGCCGCAGGCCACAGGCAGTCACCAACAGCGTGCAATGAGGCGCGTTGTCGTAAAATAAGAACTGAGGATCAGTGGCTTACGTTCTCTAGCCTGGAAGGCGAGGGACGTTCCCTCGCTTCTTCAAAGCTCAGATTTTATGTCGCCCATGCGGTTCCACGCATCGAGGCCGGCGATTTTATAGGCTTCGGCGAGCGTCGGGTAGTTGAAGGTATTTTCGACGAAATATTCGACGGTGCCCTTCAGGTTGAGCACGGCCTGGCCGATATGCACGAGCTCGGTAGCACCTTCGCCGACGATGTGTACGCCGAGCAGGCGGCGCGTCTTTAACGAGAAGATGAGCTTCAGAAGACCCGTATCGAGGCCCATGATGTGGCCGCGCGATGTCTCCCGGAAACGGGCAATACCGCACTCATAGGGAATGCCGCGCTCCTTCATTTCCTCTTCGGTCAGGCCGCAGGTGGAGATTTCTGGCACGGCATAGATGCCATAGGGGAAATATTTCTGCGGTTCCTTGGCGACGGCGCCGATTGCGACGCGAGCAGCAATGCGGCCCTGTTCCATCGAGGTCGAGGCAAGGCTCGGGAAGCCGACAACGTCGCCGGCGGCATAGATATTGGGCACGGACGTCTGGAACGTCTCGGGATTGACCTTCAGGCGTCCGCGGCTGTCCGCTTCGAGACCGATGGCATCCAGGTTGAGCGTATCGGTGGCGCCCATGCGCCCGGCGGCGAAAAGCACCATGTCGGTCACGAGATGCCGGCCGCTGTCGAGTGTCAGCTGCACCTTGCCTGTCTCAAGCCGCTCGACCTTCTCGGCCTTCGTGCCGAGCAGCAGCTTCATATTGCGGTCGCGCAGCTGATAGGTGAAATCCTCGATGATTTCCTTGTCGATGAAGTCGAGCATGGTCGACTTTGGATCGATGACGGTCACGGCCGTATCCAGCGCCGAAAAGATCGTTGCATATTCGATGCCGATGACGCCGGCGCCGATGACGACCATGCTGCGTGGCAGTTCCTCGATATCGAGCAGCTCGTCGCTATCGAGCACGGTCTTGTTGTCGAAGGGCATGTAATCAGGCCGAAACGGCTTGGTGCCGACGGCAAGCAGGATGCTGGCGCCAGTCACCGTCATTGTGTCGCCGTCGTCCTTGATGATCTGCAGGGTATTGGTATCGACGAAGCTTGCCTTGCCGCGGATGTGCTGGACGCGGTTGCGGGCGAACTGATGTTCGAGCACTTCCACTTCATGATCCAGCGTGATCAGCAGGCGACGGCGCAGGTCTTCAGCGCTGATCTCCTGCTTGACGCGGTAGCTGCGGCCGTAAAAGCCGCGCTCGCGCCAGCCGGAAAGATTGAGTGCGGTTTCGCGCAGCGTCTTGGAAGGGATCGTGCCAGTATGGACGGACACGCCGCCGACACGCTTTCCCTGCTCGATGACCAGCACTTTCTTGCCGAGTTTTGCAGCCTGGATTGCGCCGCGGCGCCCTGCCGGACCGCTGCCGACTACCACGAGATCGTACTGGAACATCTTTAGCCCCGAACTGGAATTGGAATCATATTGCGACGCGAAATGTCGCGCGTTCATCGGTAGCCGGTCAATGTTACAGTTTGTATTCCGGCGTAGTTTAGGAGTTCAAAAAGCCGAACATTGGCTCAAGCCGCTCGAATGTGCGGTCCATCGCGTAGGCGCCGATGAAGAAAAGCGACAGATGGCCGTATGTCAGCGAGATCTGCAACTCCGCCGCAATCTCTCCTTCCTTGGCAACGCCGGCGACGTAGATGGCCGAAGCCAGTCCCGTACGGTCGGCGCCGGCCTTGCAGTGGATGAGCAGCGGCTTGGGCGCGGCGGCCATGATCGCCATCAGCTGGCGCCCTTCCTCGATGGAGAGTTCTTTCGTCGCCGACATGTGGAAATCGATATGCTGGACATTGAGGCCCTTTGCCGCGGCGACCTCGTTGTCGTACCAGGCCTCGCCGCTGCTGTCGCCGCGCAGGTTCAGTACGGATTTGATGCCGTACTCCTTGACGAGTTCGCCAAGCTTGGCGGGCGAAGGCTGGGCGGAGCGGTAGACCTGGCCATCGACAACCGCATGAACATTGGTCGAAAGCTGCAGGTATCCGAGATAGAGACCGGCTACGACAAGCAGCAGAAGTGTCAGTCGTATCAGCGATCGGAGGCTCGGCGGCGCGTACAAGCGACCAGGAGAAATGCCCATAATTCCCATCCTGTTGTCAGTCATTCAGCTTGGAGAACGCCAAGATGGCTTTTTCATGCCTTAGCCGCAGTCTTATATTAAGCGCAGGCCTTTGAGGCTTGCTTGTCCGTCTTTGCCGATGATGATGTGATCGTGGATGGCAATACCGAGCGGCTTTGCAGCATCGATGATCATCTTCGTCATGTCGATATCTGCGCGCGATGGTGTGGGGTCGCCCGAGGGATGATTGTGGACGAGAATAAGCGCCGTTGCCGAAAGCTCGAGCGCCCGCCTGACCACCTCACGCGGATAGACAGGTGTGTGATCCACGGTTCCGCGCCCCTGCACCTCGTCGGCGATCAGCGCATTGCGTTTGTCGAGGAAAAGAATGCGGAACTGCTCGCGCGTCTCATGCGCCATGGCCGCATGACAATACTGGATGACCGACGACCACGAGGAAAGCACCTGCTTGCCCTTGAGCTCGCTCTTCAACGTGCGATGGCTAATGGTGGATATCAGCTTCAGATCCAGCGCCACCGCCTCTCCGACGCCTTTGACCTCCTGTAGCAGCGCTGCCGGTGCGCCGAATACGCCGGAAAGCGACCCGAAGCGATCGATCAGTGCCTTGGCGATCGGCTTGGTGTCGCGGCGCGGGATCAGCCGGAGTTCGAGGATTTCATAATCGGCAAGCGCCGTATCGCCATGGTCGCGGAAGCGATTGCGCAGCCTCTCGCGATGGCCGTGATAATGCTCTTCCTTGGCGGGCAGGGCGGCTTTTTTGGCGGAAGCTGCCGCCTTTGACGGCTGTCCAAAAAACGCCCGTTCGTCCATAGCGATATCCTCGTCCATGTCGAAAGGCAGTTCGTCGTTGCCAACCTGCGGAACGGGACCTTTCGCCATGGCGAGTGTTACCCGTTGAGCGGCGGCAGGCCTGGCCGGTCGAGACCGGCGGGCGACAGCGTGAAGATCTCGCAGCCATTGGCGGTCACGCCGACCGTATGTTCGTACTGTGCTGATAGCGACCGGTCGCGCGTCACGGCGGTCCAGCCGTCCGCCAGCACCTTCACATGCGGGCGTCCGAGATTGATCATCGGCTCGATGGTGAAGATCATGCCCTCACGCAGTTCCGGCCCTTCATTGGCGCGGCCGTAATGCAGGATGTTCGGCGAATCGTGGAAGAGACGGCCGACACCATGGCCGCAGAAATCGCGCACGACGGAGCAGCGCTCCGCTTCGGCATAGGTCTGGATCGCTTCGCCGATCGCGCCGGTGCGCGCGCCGGGATGAACGGCGGCAATGCCGCGCATCAGCGACTCATAGGTCACTTCCAGCAGACGTTCGGCTGCGCGCTTGACCTGGCCGACCGGATACATGCGGCTCGAATCCCCATGCCAACCGTCGACGACGAAGGTCACGTCGATATTGACGATATCGCCCTCGCGCAGCGGCTTGTCATCGGGAATGCCGTGGCAGACCACATGATTGATCGAAGTGCAGGTGGACTTGGTATAGCCGCGATAGTTCAGGGTCGCCGGATAGGCGCCGTTATCCATGCCGAATTCGAAAACGAAGCGGTCGATTTCATTGGTTGCGAGACCCGGCTTGACGATATCGGCAAGCGCATCGAGGCAGCGCGCGGTCATCTGGCACGCGTTGCGCATTCCCTCGAATGCTTCAGGGCCATAAAGCCTGATGGCGCCGGTATTCTTCGGCGGCGCGGAGGAGGCTTCGATATAATTCACCATTGCAAGGCCTTAGCATAAATTGTCGTCTCTTTTCATAATGCAGCTATGCCGGGTTCGTCCATCGCGATCAACCGCGTGGGCAAGATTTCTCGGGCGTGTTGTGCGGGGTGAAAAAGCCGCCGGGCCGCCCACCAGCGTTAGCAGAGCTGCGGACCATCAATATCCACAGTCTTCTCAATAAGATAGGATTGTGAACGGAAAATTCCACTGTTACTCACCGATTGGTGACAGACCGGGGTTGACCGAATGCTGAATGAAACTGCCATGGCCGCGCTCGAACAGACGGGTGCCAATGAGCCTGAAAAGCGTATCCGCGACAGAAGCGCTACGGAACGCGCTATCCTGAAAGCCGCCAAGAGCCTGCTGGCGGAAGAGGGTTTCCAGAATTTCGGCATCAATGCCGTCGCCCGCCGCGCCGGCTGCGATAAGCAGCTCATCTACCGCTATTACGGTGGTCTCGACGGCCTCGTGGAGGCGATCGGCGCCGATCTCGGCAACTGGGTCAAGGACCGCATCCCCGAAGATACCGGCGGCATGTTCCTCTTGACCTATGGCGATCTCATGGAGCGGCTGTCGCTGCTTTTCCTGGAAGCGCTGCGCGACGATCCCCTAATGCGCCGCATCGTCGCCTGGGAAATCTCGGAAAATACCGAGCAAGTGAGGCGTCTTTCCGAGGCGCGCTCAAAAGCGCTCGGACTGTGGCTGGATCGCATGCGCGGCTCGCTGACGCCGCCGAAGGGCATCGATCCGGCAGCCGTCAATGCGCTGATCTTTGCCTCGATCCAGCATCTTGTGCTGTCGGCGGCCGCCGGCGGTCAATGCGCGGGTCTGGTTTTGAAGAACGGCAAGGACTGGGAGAAGGCGGCCACCGCGTTGAAACGGCTGGTGCGCGGCGTCTACGGCTGAACAATCCACAGCCTCCACCCGGCCATTAACCTTAACAATTGGTTTACGTTGCGTGGCGCTGGTTAACTCGCCAGTGTGGCCCACATTAGAAATGTAACAATTGTGGACCCGAGTTCAGTGATGGGAACCAGAGCAGCCAGAACCGCGTTGCTTGTCGCGGCGATGATGTTTTTCGCCGTGCTGGCGCTGGATATCGCCGTGCCCACGCTCGTACTCTGCATCATGGCATCGTCGGTCTGGCTCGTTTCCCTTGATATGTCGGTCCTACACAAGCACGAAGGAGAGGCCGCATGAAGTGGTTTCTGATCTTCTGGGCCGGTCCGATCGTCTTCCTGGCGGGATGGTACTGGCTTTCTTATTACGATCTGAACTTCGGCATCTTCATGCTGACGCGGCAGGTCCATGACCTGACCTTCCAGATTTACGGCAAGGCGCTCGGCCTTCCGCCACAGGAAATCCCGCCGCTCGTCGCCCGCGCGATTGCCGTCGACAGCCTCGTCGTCTTCGCCATCATGGGTTTCCGCAAGCGTCGCCAGATCGCCACCTGGTGGAAGGCACGTCACGCTTCCGTGTCGTCGGCAGATCTCGCCAGCAAGGAAAGCCTGTCGAGCGCTCCCTGAAGGATGAAGCTTGCCGCAGCCGAATCGATCCGTTCGGCGCGTTTTGCCCGCGAAACATCCATTTCCAGCAGGGCACGTTCGGCAGCCACCGTCGATAGCCGCTCATCCCAATAAATGAAGGGAATGGCGGTCTTTTGCTCCATGTTGCGCACGAAAGCCCGCGTCGCCTGCACGCGCGGTCCTGCCGATCCATCCATATTCATCGGCAGGCCGATGACGAAGGCCGCGACCTTCTCCTTTGCTGCGAAGCTCAGCAGCGTCTCGGCGTCGATGGTAAATTTCTCACGCTTGAGGACCGGGCGCGGCGTCGCAAAGCGGCGTCCGAGATCGGACATGGCAAGACCGATCGTCTTGGTGCCGAGATCGAGGCCGGCGATTGCCTGTCCGGGACCGAGCGTTCCGGCCAGTTCCTCGATCGTAAGCACCGTCATTGCCGTGTCATCCTGTCAAAAGAAATTGAAGTTCCCGCCGCTTTTCTTTGCGGCCATATCGGCTATGTCCTTAGAGCAATTCCAGAAAAAGTGCGAAACGGTTTTCCGACCGGAATTGCTTTAAACAGTTCTGGTCCGGAAATCGCTTTTGCATCATGTAATAAAGGAGACTTTTCATGAAGATCACCTGGCTCGGCCATTCTGCTTTCCGGATAGAGACGAAAGCCGCCAAAATCCTGATCGATCCCTTCCTGACCTATAATTCGTCCTTCTCCGGACAGGATATCAAGGAAGTGACCAACGGCATCACCCATATCCTGCTGACCCACGGCCATGGCGACCATGTCGGCGATACCGTGGAGATCGCCAAGGAAACCGGCGCCGTCGTTCTCGCCAATGCCGATCTTGCCTCCTGGCTCGGAACCAAGGGGGTCGATAAACTCGAAATGGGCAATACCGGCGGCACCGTCCCGCTCGGCAGCTTCACCGCTACCTTCACCAATGCGCTGCATTCTTCCGCACAGACCACTGAAGACGGCGTTTCCCATTCGCTCGGTAGCGCGAACGGCCTCATGCTGCATTTCGACGACGAGCCAAGCCTCTTCCACATGGGCGACACAGATATCTTCTCCGACATGGCGCTGATCAACGAGCTGCATCAGCCGGATATCGGCATCGTGCCGATCGGCGACCGTTTCACCATGGGCGGTGCGGTGGCGGCTCTTGCCTGCCAGCGTTATTTCAACTTCAAGACTGCCATTCCCTGCCACTACGGCACCTTCCCGATCATCGACCAGACGCCGGAAAAATTCATTGCCGGCATGGAAGCCTCGAAGACGCAAGTGAAGGCGCCGAAGCCTGGCGAAAGCCTGTCGCTCTGATGCATAAGCCCTCAAATCCCGGTGGGTTTGAGGGTAGGAATTCTGCATTGCCGAAAAGGCAAACCCGTTGCACAGGACGGACATGGTCTTTATAGCGATAGGAAAATTCCTATCCGGAGAATGCCATGTCCGTCGATCTCGCCACCGTTAAGCGCGTTGCGCGCCTTGCCCGTATTGCCGTCTCGGAAGAGGAGGCAAATCGCATGGTCGGCGAATTGAATGGTATCCTCGGCTTCGTCGAGCAGCTTTCCGAAGTGAATGTCGAGGGCGTCGAGGCCATGACTTCGGTGACGCCGATGGACATGAAGAAGCGCACCGATGTCGTCAATGATGGCAATAAGGCCGCCGATATCGTTGCCAATGCGCCGATCACCGACCACAATTTCTTCCTGGTGCCGAAAGTCGTCGAATAAGGCTTTGACCGCCTCTTTCCGACCCTGTTGCCATTTCCAGATCTGAAGCGAAAACACGATGAGCGAACTCACCAGCCTGACCATTGCCGAAGCCCGCCAGAAGCTGCGCGCCAAGGAAATCACCGCGACCGAACTGACCGAGGCCTATATCTCGGCGATCGATGCGGCCAATGGCCAGCTCAATGCCTATATCAAGGTCACGCCGGATCTCGCACGAGTCATGGCGAAGAATTCCGACGAACGCATCGCTGCCGGCAAGGCGGGCGATCTCGAAGGTATTCCGCTCGGCATCAAGGACCTGTTTGCGACCGTCGGCGTGCACACCCAGGCCTGCAGCCATATTCTCGATGGTTTCGAGCCGCGCTATGAATCGACTGTGACCCAGAACCTCTGGGATGACGGCGCCGTCATGCTCGGCAAGCTGAACATGGACGAGTTCGCGATGGGCTCTTCCAACGAGACCTCGCATTATGGCGCGGTCATCAACCCGTGGCGCGCCGCTGGGTCCAACCAGCAGCTCGTTCCGGGCGGCTCGTCTGGCGGTTCGGCTTCAGCCGTTGCCGCGCATCTCTGCGCTGGTGCTACCGCGACCGACACCGGCGGCTCGATCCGCCAGCCTGCAGCCTTCACCGGCACGGTTGGCATCAAGCCGACCTACGGTCGCTGCTCGCGTTGGGGCACGGTTGCCTTTGCCTCTTCGCTCGATCAGGCCGGCCCGATCGCCCGCGACGTCCGCGATGCCGCGATCCTGCTGAAGTCGATGGCAAGCGTCGATGCCAAGGACACCACTTCCGTCGACCTGCCGGTGCCGGACTACGAAGCCGCCATCGGCCAGTCGCTGAAGGGCATGAAGATCGGCATTCCGAACGAATATCGCGTTGATGGCATGCCCGACGAGATCGAAGCCATCTGGCAGCAGGGCATCGCCTGGCTGAAGGATGCAGGTGCGGAGATCGTCAACATCTCGCTGCCCCATACCAAATACGCCCTGCCGGCCTATTACATCGTGGCACCCGCCGAAGCCTCTTCGAACCTCGCCCGTTATGATGGCGTACGCTACGGCCTGCGCGTCGACGGCAAGGATATCGTCGATATGTACGAAAAGACGCGCGCTGCCGGCTTCGGCCAGGAGGTCAAGCGCCGCATCATGATCGGCACCTATGTGCTGTCGGCCGGCTACTACGATGCCTACTACCTGCGCGCCCAGAAGGTCCGCACGCTCATCAAGCGCGACTTCGAACTGGCCTTCGATGCCGGCGTCGACGCCATCCTGACGCCGGCCACCCCGTCGTCCGCCTTCGGCGTTGCAGACGAGAACCTCGCCGCCGATCCGGTCAAAATGTACCTGAACGACATCTTCACGGTGACGGTCAACATGGCCGGCTTGCCGGGCATCGCCGTTCCCGCCGGCCTCGACCACAAGGGCCTGCCGCTCGGCCTGCAGCTCATCGGCAAGGCCTTCGACGAGGAAACCCTCTTCAAGACCGCCCATGTCATCGAGCAGGCCGCCGGCAAGTTCACGCCGGCCAAGTGGTGGTAACCGGTCTAACGATACGAAAGATTGCAGACGCCGACCACAAAATGGTCGGCGTTGTTGGTTTTGCCGCATGGGCGGGAAGTAGTGCCTTTGAAGACAGCTATCGGGATCCCGCTGTCATCGACCGGGTGAAGCAGGAATTCGCGATTTTTCCGGATGAGACGACGGGCGAGATCTTCGTTGCAGAGCTTGACGGAGGAATCGTCGGCTGGGGCGCACGGGAGAATACGCCAAACTATATTTCCGACCTGTGGGTGCATCCCGATCATCAGGGCAAAGGCATTGGCAATGCGCTGCTGCTTCATCTCTGCGAGCTGACGAAAGGCGAGGGCCTGGAAACGGTGCGGGTCGATACGCATGCTAAGAACAGCGGTGCGATCCGGCTTTACGAGCGCTGCGGTTTCAAGATCATCTGGCACGGTATCGAGTTTGCAAAGAGCATGGGCGTCCCGCTCGAAAAGGTACATTTGCAGAAGCAATTAGCCGAGGACTAGCGCGACAAGCCTGAAGAAAGGCAGGCGCCGTCTCGGATTTCGAGGCGGCGCCTGTTATAGAGGGAGGTCTTTGCGAGGAGGGCCTCATGCCGAAACAGGATCTTGCGCGGTTGATCGGGGCCTTTGACCGCCTCGCCGCCAGTGGCTTTAAATTGGGCGCAGAGTGGGAGGCGGTTCACGAAATCTGCCAGAACCACGAGGGTGAACAGGTTTTCGACTGGGGCCATGCCCTTTGCCACCGCGTCGAAGGCGACGATTGGAACGCCGGTTATTGGTATCGCCGCGCCGGCAAGACGATTGGAGCAGGCACGATTGCCGAAGAATGGGCGGCAATGCGCCCGGAGCTTTCTGAAAAGCTCTGAAACGTTCCTGGCCGCACGACGACGGCGCCGCACGGCCAGGCTTTGTCAGACCTATCTGTTATCGAGCTGCGATCTGACGAGCTTCAGTCCTCTTTCGGTGATCCGGTAGGGCTGACCGGCGGAAGATTTGATTGCCTTCAGCCGTTTCAGCTTGCGGAAAAGCTCCATGCCGAAGCCGGGATAGACCCAGCCGTCGCGGGTGAAGCAACTTACCGTTTCGATCTTTTTATTGTCGTCTCGGGTGATTTCGATACGGCCGCCCTGGGCCATAAGGTGCAGGATGCGCTGTTCTGCGCGCGAGATGTCCATTGCTGTTGATCCGGAAACGCGCCTTCAGGAAGGCGCACGAAAACGATCTGGCGTTCGGGTTTAGCCGATACGCCGCGGCTTCGTTTTTCGGGCCCATGCGCGCGAGGCTGTGCTTGCGGGCAGGGCCTTTACCGGGTCTCAGGCAGGTTAGACATAAAACACCTCTGACGGGCTTTTTATCAGCAACCACAATCCGGTCAAGCAGCCGCAGCGGAACAAAAAAGCCGCCGATAGTTTTGCTTTCGCTTCTTCATCTCATTGCAGGGACTGGAAAATTGCCCAACTCAATGGTCTACTACTCTGTAGTAACGCGGAGGTGCCATTGATCCACATTCGCAATGCCCGCGAAGGCGACACGGCGCTCTTGAGCGAAATCGGCTTGCGAGCCTGGCAAAGAGCGATGGCATTGATCGGCGAATCGGACGCCATGACGGATGGAGCCCGCACCGCCTTCCGAACGTTCGTGGATAATAACTGGCTCACCATCACTGTCGTCGAACAGAACGGGCAGGTTGCCGGCTGGGCCGCGCGCGAAGGACTGGACGAGACCATCTCTGACTTCTGGATCGATCCGAGCTTCAATCGTCAGGGCCTCGGCACCGCGCTTCTGGAGCATATCGAGTTTGATATTTTCGAGCAGGGCTTCGAGGAGGCGGCGATGCAGACCCATTCTGGAAATACGGAGGCGATCTCCTTCTTCCAGAAGCACGGCTACACGATCCACTGGCTTTCGGTCGCTTATAATCCGAAGCTCGACCGCGACGTGCCATCAGTCGGTCTCAGCAAGCATCTCGGCCCGCAGGAGCCGGAAGGCTATGGCCCGGGTTTCTAGGCTGCCGAAAGCCTTGCACCGGCAGGCCATTTCCTTTACCTCACCTGTTGAAAAGAACAGCCTTCGAAGAGCATCTCATGACCATTGTCGACGTTCGCACGCCTGATCCGAAACGTTATATCCCCGGCGCCACCGGCGATTGGGAAGTCATCATCGGCTTGGAAGTCCATGCCCAGGTGCTTTCCAATTCCAAGCTTTTCTCCGGCGCTTCGACGGAGTTCGGCAAGCCGCAGAATTCGAACGTCTCGCTCGTCGATGCGGCCATGCCCGGCATGCTGCCCGTCATCAACGAGGAATGCGTCAAGCAGGCGGTGCGCACTGGTCTCGGCCTGAAGGCCGAGATCAACAAGCGTTCGGTCTTCGACCGCAAGAACTATTTCTATCCGGACCTACCGCAGGGCTATCAGATCTCGCAGTACAAGGACCCGATCGTCGGCGAAGGCAAGATCGTCATCTCGCTCGGCCCGGATCGCCAGGGCCAGTTTGAGGACATCGAGATCGGCATCGAACGCCTGCACCTGGAACAGGACGCCGGCAAGTCGATGCACGACCAGCATCCGACCATGTCCTATGTGGACCTGAACCGTTCAGGCGTTGCGCTGATGGAAATCGTCTCCAAGCCGGATATGCGCACCTCTGACGAGGCCAAGGCCTATATGACGAAGCTGCGCTCCATCGTGCGCTACCTCGGCACCTGCGACGGCAACATGGACGAAGGCTCCATGCGCGCCGACGTCAACGTCTCCGTGCGCCGACCGGGCGAGCCCTTCGGCACGCGTTGCGAAATCAAGAACGTCAACTCCATCCGCTTCATCGGCCAGGCGATCGAATACGAAGCCCGCCGCCAGATCGGTATCCTGGAGGATGGCGGCACCATCGATCAGGAAACCCGTCTCTTCGACCCGAACAAGGGCGAGACGCGGTCCATGCGCACCAAGGAAGATGCGCATGACTATCGCTATTTCCCCGATCCGGATCTGCTGCCGCTCGAATTCGACGACGCCTTTGTCCGTGATCTTGCTCGGTATCTGCCGGAACTGCCCGACGACAAGAAAGAGCGTTTCGTCCGCGAGCTCGGTCTCTCTATCTACGATGCCTCCGTGCTCGTCTCGGAAAAGGCGATCGCCGATTATTTCGAAGCCGTTGCCGAAGGTCGTGACGGCAAGGCCGCCGCCAATTGGGTCATCAACGATCTGCTCGGCGCGCTCAACCGCACCGGCAAGGATATCGAGGAAACGCCGGTTTCCCCGGCTCAGCTCGGCGCCATCATCGACCTCATCAAGGCCGAGACCATCTCCGGCAAGATCGCCAAGGATGTTTTCGAGATCATCCTCAACGAAGGCGGCGATCCCGCCGAGATCGTCGAAAGCCGCGGCCTGAAGCAGGTGACGGATACCGGCGCGATCGAGAAGGCTGTCGATGAGATCATCGCCGCCAATCCGGACCAGGTCGCCAAGGTCAAGGCAAAGCCGACGCTTGCCGGCTGGTTTGTCGGTCAGGTCATGAAGGCGACCGGCGGCAAAGCCAATCCGCAGGCTGTTCAGGCCCTCGTCAAGGCCAAGCTCAGCATCGAGGAAGAATAAGCCAACGGCCTCGGCCAAACAGCGTGGAGCGGTGTTCGGAAGACCGATACCGTGAGGAGAAGGTCTTGGTTTATTTCGTCCGAACGGCTGGCGAGCGCGATCTGGAGAATGTCCGCGCCCTGCTGGTCGAGAGTTTCCATGCGGCCTATGATGCAAGCCATGGCGTTGCGAAGGTCAAAGAACTGATCGCTCATCTCTTTTCGCCGGCTGCGCTGAAGGCGCGGCTGACGAAGAAGAATGCCGAATTCCTCGTTGCCGATGACGGTCGGAATATTGGCGGCATGGGCTATGCGGCCATGTCATCCGAGATGACGAAGACTGTCATGCTGCATCTCCTCTATGTAAAGCCGGATCTGCAGCGCCAGGGCATCGGCCGCGATATCTTCGCGGAGCTTGAGACCTGTTTTCCGGATGCGGAAATCATGCGGCTGGAAGTCGAGGTTCAGAACCACGAAGCCATCCATTTCTACACCCGGCTCGGTTTCGTCGAAGCCGGACGCAATGAGAACAGTGGCCCCGGCCAGTCCGGCGTTCCGACGCTGGTTTTCGAGAAAGCGCTCGAGCTCCACTGATATGGCATCCGGCGACATTATCATCCGCGAAGCACGTGAAGCCGATCTGCCGGCTTTGATTGCCATGTTTGCTGCCGATCAGCTCGGCGGCCATGGGGATACGAGTGATCCGGAGGCCTATCCGGAGTACGCCCGCGCCTTTGCGGGGATCGCTGCGTCTCCCAACCAGACGCTGTATGTTGCCGAACGGGACGCTGACGTCGTCGGCACCTTTCAGACGATGATCACCACCTCGCTCAATGCACGCGGCTCATCCGCCATGATCATTGAGGCGGTGCAGACGCGCTCCGATATGCGCGGGCAGGGCATCGGTGCGCGGATGATCGAATTTGCCATTGCCGAGGCGAAAGGTCGCGGCGTACGGCTCGTCCAACTGACATCGAATGCGGTACGCAAGGATGCCCATCGTTTCTACGAAAGACTGGGCTTCAAGCCATCGCATCTCGGTTTCAAGATGGCTCTGAAATGACCGTAGTTTCGGCGGGAATCACTGGACAATTCGGCTTGGCGGCGGCATAAGCGAAAAAGCCTATCTGCTTTCGTCCGCGTCCTGCGGCCACGAGGAAAAGACATGATCAAGTTCCTGTTGCACACCTTCACCTGGTGGAACAATTACACTTTCGGCACGCTCTTCGCCCTTCGCGGCTTCAAGCGCGTTGGTGAAGACGAGTTGGGCAATGTCTATTACGAAGGCGGTCTTTCCTCCTACGGCCTGCCGAAGCGCTGGGTGATTTACAAGGGTTACGCCGAAGCTTCCGCCATTCCTCCGGGCTGGCACGGCTGGATGCATCACCGCACCGATGTTCCTCCGTCCAAGGAAACCTACGTCGCTAAGGAATGGCAGAAGCCGCACCGCGCCAACCCGACCGGTTCGCCGCAGGCTTACCGTCCGCCGGGCTCGCTCTCGGTTGCCGGCGAACGTCCGCGCGTGACCGGTGACTACGACGCCTGGACGCCGGGCAACTGAGCGTCAAGCATCTGATGGCGGGTTCTGCCCCGCGCTTTGGCCACAATTGACCTTTACCCGCAGGTTGGCCGCAATCGCTGCGGCCATGAACCTGATATGTGCTGGAGACGGGTAGATATGAAGCTTTCCCTGCGAAACACGGTCCTGCCGGCTGCGGGAGCTGTATCGCTATTGGCGCTTTCCGCCGGGCTTCTTTCCAATCAGGCACAGGCTGCCCGCATCGACAATCCGGTCGCCGTCTTCTCCGGCCTCGACAAGATCACCGGCCGTATCACCACTTTCGACGTCTATGTCAACGAAACGGTCCAGTTCGGCGCCCTGCAGGTGACGCCGAAGGCCTGTTATTCGCGCGATCAGTCGGAAGCCCAGAAGATCGATGGTTTCGTCGAAGTCGACGAGATCACGCTCGACCGCAAGATCCGCCGCATCTTCACCGGCTGGATGTTTGCCGACAGCCCCGGCCTCAACGCCGTCGAGCATCCGATCTATGACGTCTGGTTAAAAGACTGCAAGCAGAACTCCGACGTCCCGCCTCCGGACAGCGCCGGCGCGAAATAAGCTTTTTCTGACGGAATAATCGTTCCCTAGAACGCGAGATGCGGCGATTCCATTGCGGCGGCGAGCAGTAGCGCATAGTCCGCTTTAGGCACGTCAATGGCACCGAATGTCTTCAGATGCTCAGTCGTGAATTGCGTGTCGAGCAGGGTGAAATGTTTCTGGCGCAAATGCTCGACTAGATGCACGAGACAGATTTTCGAAGCATCGGTGCGCCGCGAGAACATGCTTTCCCCGAAGAAGGCGGAGCCAAGCGACACGCCGTAGAGCCCGCCGACCAATTCATCACCATCCCAGGCTTCGACGGAATGGGCGTGGCCCATGCGGTGCAGGGCGGAATAGAGTGTCCTGATGGTCTCGTTGATCCAGGTACTTGGGCGGTCGGATGTTTCCTGCGCGCAAGCGGTGATCACGGCATCGAAATCGCTGTTGAAGCGGATGTCGAAGGGCCTCTGCTTGATCGTCTTTCGAAGGCTTTTGGAAACGTGAAAACGATCGCCCAGCGGAAGGACACCGCGGACATCGGGTTCGACCCAGAAAATTTCCGGGTCGTCGGCGGATTCGGCCATGGGAAAGAGGCCGATCGAATAGGCGCGCAGGAGGATTTCCGGGGTAATACCTGGTGACTTCCTGCGCGCTCCTGCCATTCCTGTCCTACGCTGCCGGCTTGCTGTTGGCGAGATACTTTTCCAGCCAATGGATATCATAATCGCCATTGGCGATATCCTGGTTAGAAACGAGATCCTGGAACAGTGGCAGCGTCGTCTTGATTCCGTCAACGACAAATTCATCGAGCGCACGGCGCAGGCGCATCATGCATTCGACGCGTGTCCGGCCATGCACGATCAGCTTGCCGATGAGGCTGTCGTAATAGGGCGGGATCTTGTAGCCCTGATAGGCGCCGGAATCGATGCGCACACCAAGTCCACCCGGTGCATGGAAATGCGTAATCGTGCCGGGCGAGGGCACGAAGGTGCGTGCGTCCTCGGCATTGATGCGGCATTCGATGGCGTGGCCGTGGAAGTGTACTTCATCCTGCGTGACCGAGAGCCCGCCGCCGGAGGCAACGCGGATCTGTTCATGCACGAGGTCGATGCCGGTGATGGCCTCGGTGACCGGATGTTCCACCTGCAGACGGGTGTTCATTTCGATGAAATAGAACTCGCCGTTTTCGTAGAGGAATTCGATCGTGCCGGCGCCGCGATATTTCAGCTTCATCATGGCGTCTGCGCAGATCTGGCCAATCTTCATGCGCTGCTCGACATTGAGGGCAGGCGAGTTGGCTTCTTCCCAGACCTTCTGGTGACGGCGCTGCAGCGAGCAGTCGCGTTCGCCGAGATGGACCGCATTGCCTTCGCCGTCGCCGAACACCTGGATTTCGATGTGGCGCGGCTTTTCGAGATACTTTTCCATGTAGACGGCGTCATTGCCGAAGGCAGCGGCCGCTTCGGTGCGGGCCGTCGACCATGCCTCGATCAGGTCGGCCTCGGTCTTGGCAACCTTCATGCCGCGTCCGCCGCCGCCGGCCGTTGCCTTGATCAGTACCGGATAGCCGATTTCGGCTGCCGTCTTCAGTGCATCCTCTTCGGTCTTCACTTCGCCATCGGAGCCGGGAACGACCGGGATGCCGAGTTCCTGGGCCGTGGTCTTGGCGGTGATCTTGTCGCCCATGATGCGGATATGTTCCGCCGTCGGGCCGATAAAGGTAATGCCGTGCGCTTCGAGAATATCGGCGAACTTGGCATTTTCCGACAGGAAGCCATAACCCGGATGCACGGCGTCAGCGCCGGTGATTTCGCAGGCTGCGACGATCTGATGAATATTGAGATAGCTTTCGCGCGACGGCGGCGGGCCGATGCACACACTCTCATCGGCAAGGCGCACATGCATGGCGTCGGCATCGGCCGTCGAATGCACGGCAACACTTGCAATGCCGAGCTCCTTGCAGGCGCGCAGCACGCGAAGGGCGATCTCGCCACGATTGGCTATGAGGATCTTCGAAATCATTGGCAAAGCCTTATTCGACGACGACGAGCAGCTGGCCGTATTCGACGGGCGAACCGTCTTCGACAAGGATTTCCGTGACCTTGCCGGATTTCGGTGAGGGGATCTGGTTCATCGTCTTCATCGCTTCGATGATGAGGAGCGTCTGGCCTTCCTTGACGGTGGCGCCAACTTCGATGAACGCGCGCGCGCCCGGTGCCGGAGCCATATAGACCGTGCCGACCATTGGTGCGTTCACCGTATTGGCCGGGTTACGGCCGGCTGCTACCGGAGCGGCGGCGGCCGGGGCTGCTGCGATCGCTGCAGGCGCCGCATAAGCAGGACCTGCGATCGGTGCCTGGATGTACTGGGGCGTGCCTGCGCGCGAAACGCGGATACGCAGATCTTCCTGTTCGACTTCGATCTCGGTCAGATCCGTGTCCTTGAGGATGTTGGCGAGATCGCGGATCAGTGCCTGATCGATACCGGATTTCTTTTCAGCCATGAGTGTTGCCCTGTCTTCTTCTTATGCCGTGATGTTCTTCAGCGCGTGCAGCGCCAGGATGTAGCTATGAGGCCCGAAGCCGCAGATCACGCCCTTGCATGCGGGTGCGATCATCGACTTGTGGCGGAATTCTTCCCGCGCGTGCACGTTGGATATGTGGAGCTCGATGACGGGAATGGAAATGGCACGGATCGCATCATGCAGCGCGACCGACGTATGCGTATAGGCGCCTGCATTGATGGCAACGCCGATGGCCTTTTCATCCGCTTCGTGGAACCAGTCCACCAGCGTGCCTTCGTGATTGCTTTGGCGGAAATCGATGTCGAAGCCGAGTTCGCGGCCCACAGCCTTGCAGTCCGCCTCTATGTCCTTGAGCGTCTTGCCGCCATAGATGCCAGGTTCTCGCTTGCCCAGCATATTCAGGTTGGGCCCGTTCAGGACAAAAATCGTTTGCGTCATCGAATGTTCCGTTTGGCGCACCGGCTCTTGATCCTCTCGGGATCAAGCGACCGCTACGCGGTTCACTGTATTCATCGCGTCCTGTGCCAGCCTATCGGCAGCAAAGGCACGGGAATGCGCGAGCGCCACCTATAGACTCCACGCGGGCTTATTGAAAGCCCTTACAGAATCGGCAAGGGACGTCGCGCCATGTTTGTCCACATGGCTGAAACGCTTCGATTTAGGCGATTTGATGAGCGCGGGTTCAGCAGCTCGTCTTGCCGCAGGCCCGCATGTTCTTCACCTTGGCTTCAAGATCGTCGATGCCGACGGCGCCGGGCACCATTTCGTTGCCGATCACATAGGACGGTGTACCGCTGATGCCGAGATTGGCGGCGAGCTGATAGGTCGCCTGCACGATGTCATCGTTCGGGCTCTTTTTCATCTCCGCGCGAATCTTGTCTTCGCTGACGCCGAGAGAGGAGGCGACCTGGATTGCGGTATCCTCGGAGGCGCGGCCGTCGCTGCCGAGTAGCGCGACGTGGAAATCGCTGTACTTTTCAGGCGCAAGCCGGCGGAAGGCATCTGCCACGCGATGTGCCGCGACCGAATCCGGTCCGAGAATCGGGAACTCCTTCAGCACGAAGCGGACATTCTTGTCCTTCTTCAGGAGCGCCTGCATGTCGGGCAGGGCGTGACGGCAATAGGTGCAGTTATAGTCGAAGAACTCGACGACGGTGACATCGCCCTTCGGGTTGCCGAGTGTCACGTCATTCTTGGAATCGAAGATGCCGTCGGTATTGTTCTCGATGGCCATGGTCGCCTTCACCTGCTGGGCCATCTGCTGCTTTTTCTGCAGCGCATCCTGCACCTCGAGCATGATCTCCGGATTTTCGATCAGATACTGCTTGATGAATTCACCCAGTTCCTTCTTCTGCTGGTCGTCGAATGCAAATGCCTGAGCCGGAAGGGCGATGGAGGCTGCAAGCGCCAGCGCGGTGAGCGTTTTGGAGAAGAAGGCCATGGTATCCTCGTCGTCGGCTGATGGGTTTTCGAACGAAAAATACCATCGCCGGGTTAATGGGCTTGGATGCGTCCGCATCAAATTACGGCGCGTCGGGCCGCCATCAAACAGGAATTTTCCTCCGATCCAAGCCCTCGCGGGATTGTGATGAGCCGATTATTGCGGCAATTGTCTGGCCTTTATCTGAAGCCAGGCAGGAAGTGATCGTGTTTTCCATATCGAAACGCAGCCAAGTCGAACCATTCCACGCCATGGATGTTTTGGCCGAAGCGACGAAGAGACGGGCAGGCGGTCACCCCGTCATTTCCATGGCTGTCGGCCAGCCCTCGCATCCCGCACCCCAGGCAGCCCTTGAGGCCGCCCGCACAGCGCTTGCCGAGGGGCGGATCGGCTATACGGATGCGCTCGGCACAACGCTGCTGAAACATGCGCTCGCCTGGCACTATCGCGATCGCCACGGCCTTGAGATCGATCCCGTCCGCATTGCCATCACAACCGGCTCGTCGGCGGCCTTCAATCTCGCCTTCCTGTCGCTTTTTGATGCCGGCGATGCGGTTGCCATTGCCCGGCCGGGCTATCCTGCCTATCGCAACATCCTCGGTGCCCTCGGCCTCAATGTGGTCGAAGTGCCCGTCACATCAGAAACGCATTTCACGCTGACGCCCGAAAGCCTCGAAGCGATCCAGAAGGAAAAGGGCGTGAAGCTGAAGGGCGTGCTGCTTGCAAGCCCTGCAAATCCGACCGGCACGGTGACCGGCCGCGAAGGCCTGAAGGCGCTTGCCGCCTATTGCGATGCCAATGACATCGCCTTCATCTCCGACGAGATTTATCACGGCCTCACCTTCGCAGGCGAAGAGACGAGCGCGCTGGAGCTGACGGACGAGGCGATCGTCATCAACTCCTTCTCCAAATATTATTGCATGACCGGCTGGCGCATCGGCTGGATGGTGCTGCCTGAGCGGCTGGTGCGCCCGATCGAGCGCGTCGCCCAGAGCCTCTATATTTCGCCTCCGGAGCTTTCGCAGATCGCAGCCACAGCAGCGCTCGGCGCCAGCGAGGAGCTGGATCGCGTCAAGGCAAGTTATGCCGCAAATCGCGAACTGCTGCTCGATCGGCTGCCGAAGATCGGCCTTGCACCGGCGTCGCCCATGGATGGCGCCTTCTACGCCTATGTCGACGTATCGCGCTTCACCAATGACAGCATGGATTTCGCGCGCCGCATGCTGGCGGAAATCAATGTCGCCGCGACACCCGGCCTCGATTTCGATCCGGTGGAAGGACCGCGTACGCTCCGCATGTCCTATGCCGGTTCAGAAGCCGAGATCGCCGAAGCGGTAGAGCGCATCGGCGTATGGCTGAAATAGGCGAGGCCTAGGTCCGATATTCGGGCGCCTGCCGGTCGAGAACGCGCCTGACGCTTTCAAGATGCAGGCGGGCACTTTCCGGATCGCCTTCACGCATCTGCTTTGCCGCCTGTTCAGCAATCTCTTCTGATACCGGCACCAGCCGGCGTCCGGTGCTCATCGCCTTGAGTTGAACCTCTGCGGCGCGCTCCAGATAGTAGAGATCGTCCCAGGCTTCGGCGATGTTTGGCGCGCAGACCATGACGCCATGGTTCTTCATGAACAGGATGTCCTTGTCGCCGAGCACGGCGGCGATCCTGTCGCCCTCACGTTCATCGAGCGCCAGTCCATTATAGTTCTCGTCGACGGCGACGCGGCCATAGAACTTCAGTGACGTCTGTCCAGCCCAGATGAAGGGATCGCCCTCGACCATGCTGAGCGCTGTCGCATTCGGCATATGCGTGTGGAAGGCCGCACCGACGCGCGGCGACATCTTGTGCAGGCGGGCATGGATGAAGAAGGCGGTTGCTTCAGGCACGCCGTCGCCGTCAATGACGTTGCCTTCAAAATCGCAGATCAGCAGCGATGAAGCCGTTGCCTCCTGAAAGGCCCAGCCGAGCCTGTTGACGAGAAAGAGATCGGGATGGCCGGGCACGACTGCCGAGAAATGGTTGCAGATGCCTTCCTCGAGCCCGAGCCGCGCCGCCATTCGAAGGCACGCCGCGAGATCGACACGCGCCTGCCAGATCTCGTCGGCATCGAGCGGCAGATTGCGCAATATCGCCGGCTGTGCCTTCGCCAGGTTCAGTTCATGGGCCATGTCTTGTCTCCTATCGTGTCAATTACATCCAGCCGTTTGCGGCAAAAAGACCGGGTACCTTGTCGAGCGTCGGCACGATTTCGTTGGGGCGGTAGTCGCTGAGCGGTTTCCGTCCCGTGCCACGATCAACCCAGATCGCACGAAAACCGAGTTCTCGCGCGGCGGCAAGGTCAAGATGCGGGCTGGCGCAGATATGTACGAGATCATCCATGCCGATGCCGAGCGTTTTCCAGGCGTGCCGGAAGATTTGCGGCGAGGGCTTATAGGCTTCCGCCTGCTCCGCGGTGATCACCCGGTCGACGAAACCGCCGAGCTGCGCGACATTGCCGGCAATGATCGCGTCGTCCGTATTGGAAATAATGGCAAGCCGGAAACCGGCGGCTTTCAGCTTGCCGAGCGTTTCTACCACTTCCGGGAATGGCGGCATCCGGCCGATAGAGCATGTCAACAGATCGGCATCGGCGGTGTTGAAGGGCAAGCCGAACTCCTTCATGGCAAGTTCCAATGCGCGAGCCGTGACTTGGCTGAAGGATCGGTGCGGCTTTTGTTGTTCCAGTTCATGCTCGTAGCGGTCATAGGCAGCAATGAAGGCGGCCTGGTCGATATCGCGACCTTTGGCTGACAGGATCGCGTCCATGGCAGCAAGCAGGCCTTCATCCCATTGGATGAAGGTGCCATAGCAATCGAAGGTCAGCCAGGTTGGTCGGTTTCCGGGAAGGGTCATCTCTCATCTCCATGATTTGCCTCATGTTGACAAAGAACGGAGTCATTGAGAAATTAAATATTATAATTATAGACAGTGGAAAATCGAATGAGCTTCGCCTTTGACCTTGATCTTCTCCGGACCTTCGCAGCGGTCGTCGATGCCGGCGGCTTCACGCGGGCGGCTGAGCGTGTTCACCTGACCCAGTCCACCGTCAGCCAGCAGATCAAGAAGCTCGAGGCCAATATCGGCCACACCCTGCTTCTGCGCGACAAATCGACGGGTGGTATCCAGACGACGGAGGAGGGCGAAATTCTCTTGAGTTATGCCCGACGTCTGTTGGCGACGGCAGAAGAGGCAATGGACGTCATGCGCAAGCCCGCTGCGCCCAAGACCGTCAGGCTCGGCGTTCCCGAGGATTTTGCCGGTCGCAGGCTCATCGATCTTCTCTCCGGTTTTTCCGCTGCCTCACCGCATATTAGGCTCGACACCGTCAGCGGCTGGAGCGTCGAGCTTCGCCGCCTTCTCGATACGGGCGAAATCGATCTGGCACTGATCAAGCGGGAACCCGGTGATGGTGCCTGTCTGGCGAGTTGGAAGGAGGAACTGATCTGGGTCGAGAGCACGCGCCGGTCGGTGAGGAATGAGCCGGTCCCGCTTGCTGTTTTTCCTGTCGGCTGCATCTACCGTGAACGGGCGATCCGCTTCATCGAGCGCAGCGGATGGCGCTGGCGCATCGCCTATACGAGCCAGGGTTTGATGGGCGTTCAGGCGGCGGTCGCCTCAGGCCTCGGCATCAGCCTGCTGCCGTCGGATGCCGTCCTGCCTGAACATCGCCGGCTTGGAGCAGCAGACGGGTTCGATCCGCAGCCGGCATCCGAACTCGCACTCGTCAGGGGAAAGATGCGCCTCACGGCGGAGAGCCGGTCGCTCGCCGATTTCCTCGCGGCCAATCTTTAGAGCCTTTCTCGGTCAGATTGCAGCATTCTGCCGGAGCAGGTTTTCGTCAGGGCAAAGGCGATTGGCGAAGGGCATACCCCTAGGTACGTCCGAGCCGATCGCCTTTGATCCTGGCGGAAAGATGCCCGGCCCTTCGGGTTGGCTGAAACGGGTCGCCTGATCGACCGGCCGGCTTGGCCGTAGATCTGGGCTACGACGCGCGCCGGCCGGTCGACCATCCGGCTCCGTTTGAGCCAACAGAATGCTGCAATCTGACCAGGAAAGGCTCTAGGTGCGTGAGGAGAAGAGCGAGGCGAGTGTCGAGGCCGGCTTGTTGTTCATCCGCGGCACGACGACGAGCTGCCGGATGTCTCCACGCTTGTAGGCAGCCAGGAAGCGCTTGTAATCCCTAAAGGAAACGCAGCCGTTGGAATCGCCGTTCCTGCCGAGCATATAAGTATGCGCCAACAGACCGACACGGTTGAAAATGGCGTCCGAACCCTGCACCGGCGTCAGGCGAATGGCCGCCACGCCATGGAACAGGGCTTCGCGCATCGTTAGGTTATAGGTGTGCGGCGGCGTCGGTCCGCGCATTTTCTGATCAATATAACGCGGGTTGTCGCGCATCTTGCCGAGACCGGAATGGGCCTCCAGCCGCTCGCCGTTCGGCAGGTAGACGGTAGCGTTTTCAATGTCGTAGATCGCCACACCAGCGCGCAAGCGCGGCGTAAAGACCGGCTTGTCATAGCGCGGCACCGCATCGTCTTCGTCATCTTCGATCGGCGAGTTCGGCTTGGCATAGGCAAGCACAGGCTCGGCAGTACGCTGCGAACCCTTGGAGACAGGCGCCGGCTTGCCGACGAGGCCATCGGGCCGCGCCATCGGCAGCGGTACGGAATCCTCATCTGGGGTGAGAACCAGATCGAAAGGCCGCGCACCATCGTCTGCTTCGGCAACCTCCATCTCGGCCGGCTTGTTGGCGGCGAGAGCAGCGGGGATCGCCGGCGGCAGTTCGACGGGAGCGGGCATGACGCGTGGGCCAGCGTCGGCTAGAGCGAGCATAGCCGGCATTTCGGCTGCAGCGACTGCGTCCTTCGACGGGATGATGATCCGGTCGGCGTCATCCTCGGCAGGCGTGGCGGCGGCGGTTTGAACGACCGCTGCCACCGCCTTGACGGTGTCTTCCTTGTTGAAGCGCGGATTGTCGGAGACGGCCACCGGCTGAAGTTCCGCGACGGCAACGGGGAGGCGATTGCTCTTGGCGAACGCGAGCTTTGCGCTCGATGCCGCCGAGGTCTTCTCCGCGTGAGACTGGATAATCTGAGCCGTCAACGGCATGACCGGCTTGGCATCGAATGCTGCAAGCCGCGAAGCCTTGTTGACATGGATAAGCCGCTCATGCGTGACGGCAACAGGCGTTGGCCTTGGTGCTGCTGTGACCGAAGCGATCTCCTTCGGTGAGGAGAAGGGCATCGATACGGATTGCATTGTTGCAACCGTGCCGATAAGCCACGTGGAGGTCAAAAGTCCGGCTATTGCGATGCCGGTGAGTAAACCACGGGATCTGCCCGAACGAACAGCGGATCCGCCAAAAGGGGCGACGTTATTGAACGTCCCTACCGCAAACGCCATACTCTACTCGTCTTCCAAAACGCGCTACACAGGCCGGCAGCACTGACTTACTGATCTTTGTCGGAGCCGCTAACTGCCCAAAAAGGCCGAATTTTGGCCCATTCGCGACAAGCGACCGTTTCTTAAGGATGACGAACTATGGTTTCCAATTGGTTTACGGACGTGGAGTTCTGCTTCGATTGTCGCGAAAAGAGACGTATTATTTTAGAAAAAGCTATTTTTCAAAGGCTTGCCGCGATCGGTATGTCGCCGCTCGGTGAGGGCGGGCAGGCGGCGGGAAATTTTTCTGTTTTCAGCTGCGCGCCATCACATAGCTGCCGGGAGCTTCCTCGATCGCATTGAGTGCTGCTCCACCCGCCTTGCGGGCAGCCACACGCTCGCCGGTTTGCGCCTCGATCCACGCATGCCAGTGCGGCCACCAGGAACCCCTCGTCTCCTTTGCCTTGGCAAGCCATGCATCATAGTCGCCCTTGGCGGGGCCGCCGGTCCAGAACTGATACTTATGCTTGTCCGGTGGATTGACGACGCCAGCAATATGGCCTGAGCCAGCGACGACGAACTGCACCTTGCCGCCGAAGAATTGGCTGCCGAGGAAGACGGAATTCGCCGGCGCGATGTGATCCTCGCGGGTCGCGAGATTATAGATGGGTATCTTGATGTCCTTCAGCGACAAGGTCTTGCCGTCGAGGACCATCTCATCCTTGGTCAGCGCATTCCTGAGATAGCAGTTGCGCAGGTAGAAGGCATGATTGGCCGCAGCCATGCGGGTCGAATCGGCATTCCAGAACAGCAGGTCGAAGGGCAGGGGCTCCTGGCCCTTCAGGTAGTTGTTGACGAAATAGGGCCAGATGAGCTCGCTCGCCCTGAGCATGTTGAAGGCTGTCGACATGCGCGAGCCGTCGAGATAGCCGAGCGCCTGCATATGCGCTTCCAGCGCCTGAAGCTGCTCCTCGTCGACAAAGACCTTCAGGTCGCCGGCATGGGTAAAATCGACCTGGGTGGTGAAGAGCGTTGCACTCTTGATGCGCTTGTTCCTTTCCTTGGCGTGCAGGGCAAGGGTTGCGGCAAGCAGCGTGCCGCCGACGCAATAGCCGATGGCGTTGACTTCCTTCTCGCCGGTTGCCTTCTCGACCGTTTCCAGTGCGAAATCGACGCCTTCCCTTGCGTAAGCCGTCCAGTCCTTCAGCGCATGGCGGCTATCCGGGTTGACCCAGGAGATGACGAAGACCGTATGTCCCTGGTCCACGCACCACTTGATGAAGGATTTCTGCGGGTTGAGATCGAGGATGTAGAATTTGTTGATCCACGGCGGGCAAATCAGCAGTGGCCGCTTGAGCACGGTTTCCGTCGATGGCTCGTATTGGATGATTTGGCAGATTTCGTTCTGGGCGATCACCTTGCCCGGTGTCAGCGCCATGTCGCGGCCGACGGCGAATTTGGTCATGTCGGTCTGGCGCATGCGCAGTTCGCCGCGACCGGCAATGATATCCTCGGTCAGCATCCTCATGCCGCGCACGAGGTTTTCGCCGCTCGTTGCGATCGTCTCACGGTAGACCTGCGGATTGGTGACCACAAAATTGGTGGGCGAGAGCGCTGCCGTAATCTGCTTCACATAGAAGCCGGCCTTGTGCTTGGTGTGCTCGTCCAGCCCTTCGGTCTCGGCAACCAGCTTTTCGGCCCAGTCGGCGGTCACGAAATAGATCTGCTTTAAAAATTCGAAGAAGGGATTCTTCTGCCAGTCTTCGTCGGCGAAACGCTTATCCACCCGTGCGATCGGTTCCGCTCCCAGCGGGCTGCCCTGCATCCTCTGCATGGAGTTCATCCATATGCCGAAGAACGAGCTCATCAGCTGTGTCTGCGCCTCGAAGGTTCGGCGCGGATCAGAAATCCAGTATTCCGTCACCTTGGAGAGCGTCTTCACCATATCGGTGACGGGTTCGACGACCGTGTCGGAGATTTCGCCGCGCTCACGCGGGCCGAGCCACGCCGAAGCTGCCGTGCCCAGGTTTTCGAGCGCACGGGCGAAGTTCATCGCCATGGCCTCGGGATCCTTCAGGAGATAGGGATCGAGATCCTTGGCGTCGAAATCCACCTTTGCACCATTCTCCCGCTTGCTGTCGGTCACGCACTTCCTCCGGCGGCAGCATCCACTGTTCATTCGTTGTACATCTGCTGCATTGAAGAAAACAAGTTCCGCGCGCCTGCTCTCATGCTATTGCTTTGTCGCTGCGACGAATTTAACAGTCGAAGCAGGCAGGATTGGATCATCAGGCATGACGACGACAGGCATTGGGCATATCGCGACCTTCACCCGCACCGCAGCAATCTGCGCGGCGGCCGCGGCCATGGCCATTGCGCTTGCCGGATGCAACAAGACCGCTGAGGAGAAGAAGGCTTTTGCCCAGCGCATGGCAGCGCCGACGGCAGTCGTGATGCCGGCCTCCAAGGGCGAACCCGTTGAAGGCGGCCTTACCAAAAGCCCGGACGGCTATCCGTCGTTCGGTGCGCCGCTGACGGCCGCCAATGTGCAGATGAGCGACGAACAGGCGGCCGAGCTTCAGCACCAGCTGACGGCCCTGACCGCCAAGCGGCAGTCGGGCGCAATCTCGGAAGCGGAGTACCAGCGTCGCGTCGCCGAGATGCGCGCGCTTGCCGCCGACCACGGGGCCGCGACGCTCTCCGAAATCACCAAATAAGCCTTGCCTTTAAGGCGATTTGGACGCAAAGCCTTCCGGATGGATCGGAAGACGCAATTTTCCCGATAATGCGCTTCGTGCGCGGCTTCTCCGTCAAAGATTTGCCGCGCAGTTAAGTTGAAGAGGAATACGGCGCTGCGAGTTTGAAGCTCGTATCGCAGATGCCGGGAGACGGAACGAGCTTCGACAGCGGTCACGTTGGCCGCATTTCCATGGGGAAAGAGATGGAAGAGTTTCACAAAGTCCGGCGTTTGCCGCCTTACGTTTTCGAACAGGTCAACCGTTTGAAAGCGAGCGCGCGAGCGGGCGGGGCCGATATCATCGATCTCGGCATGGGAAACCCTGATCTTCCGACCCCTCAGGCGATCGTCGACAAGCTCTGCGAGGTCGTTCAGGACCCGCGCACCCATCGCTATTCGTCTTCAAAGGGCATTCCCGGTCTGCGCCGCGCGCAGGCTGCCTATTACGCCCGTCGATTCGGCGTGAAGCTGAACCCGGACACGCAAGTGGTCGCCACCCTCGGCTCCAAGGAAGGCTTCGCCAACATGGCGCAGGCCATCACCGCGCCGGGTGACGTCATCCTCTGCCCGAACCCGACCTATCCGATCCATGCCTTCGGCTTCCTGATGGCCGGCGGTGTGATCCGCTCCATGTCGGTCGAGCCGGACGAGAGCTTCTTCCCGCCGCTGGAACGCGCCGTTCGCCACTCGATCCCGAAGCCGCTGGCGCTGATCCTGAATTACCCGTCGAACCCGACGGCCTTCGTGGCGACGCTCGACTTCTACAAAGATGTCATCGCCTTCGCCAAGAAGCATGACATCATCGTGCTGTCGGACCTTGCCTATTCGGAAATCTATTTCGATGGCGAGCCGCCACCGTCGGTTCTGCAGGTTCCGGGAGCAATGGATGTGACGGTCGAATTCACCTCCATGTCCAAGACCTTTTCCATGCCGGGCTGGCGTATGGGCTTTGCGGTCGGCAATGAGCGGCTGATCGCGGCGCTGACGCGTGTCAAGTCCTACCTCGATTACGGCGCCTTCACGCCGATCCAGGTTGCCGCAACCCATGCCCTGAATGGCGACGGCTCCGACATTGCGGAGGTACGCAACGTCTACAAGCGCCGCCGCGACGTCATGGTCGAAAGCTTCGGCAAGGCCGGCTTCGAAGTGCCGCCGCCGGCTGCCACCATGTTCGCCTGGGCGAAGATCCCGGAAAAGTTCCGTCATCTCGGCTCGCTGGAATTCTCGAAGCTTCTGGTCGAGAAGGCCGATGTTGCCGTTGCCCCGGGCATCGGCTTCGGCGAACAGGGCGACGACTACGTCCGTTTGGCGCTTGTCGAGAACGAACACCGCATCCGGCAGGCTGCGCGCAACATCAAGAAGTTCATGTCGACGGCGGACGAGACGATGCACAACGTCATCTCGCTCAACGCCCACCGTTAATTCCAACCTCGAAGACAGCCGCAGATTTGCGGCTGTCTCTCACTAGACATTTCAGGATCGATCCATGGCAGATGCCCTCAAAATCGGCATTGCGGGCTTGGGCACCGTTGGTGCCTCGCTTGTTCGCATCATCAGGCAGAAAAGCAATGAACTTGCAGTCACCTGCGGACGACCGATTACGATTACGGCAGTTTCGGCGCGTGATCGCTCGAAGGACCGTGGCATCGATCTGACCGGCATCACCTGGTACGAACGCCCGGAAGAACTGGCCGAAAAGGCCGATATCGACGTGTTCGTCGAGCTGATCGGCGGTGCTGAAGGGGCTGCAAATACCGCTGTTCGCGCCGCTCTTTCCCGTGGTCTCCATGTGGTGACCGCCAACAAGGCGCTGCTTGCCTATCACGGCGTCGAGCTTGCGACGATTGCGGAGGAGAAGGGCTCGCTCCTGAACTTCGAAGCGGCCGTTGCCGGCGGCATCCCTGTCATCAAGGCGCTGCGTGAATCCCTGACAGGCAACACGATCTCGCGCGTCTACGGCATCATGAACGGCACCTGCAACTACATCCTCACCAAGATGGAGAAGGAAGGCCTGTCCTTTGCCGATTGCCTGAAGGAAGCTCAGCGCCTCGGTTATGCCGAAGCCGATCCGGCTTTCGACATCGAAGGCAATGACACCGCCCACAAGCTTTCGATCCTGACGACGCTTGCCTTTGGCAACAGGATCGCCGCCGACGATATCTATCTCGAAGGCATCACCAATATCTCGATCGACGATATCCACGCCGCAGCCGACCTTGGCTACCGCATCAAGCTGCTCGGCGTCGCCCAACGCACGGATACCGGCATCGAACAGCGCGTGCATCCGACCATGGTGCCGGTCGATTCCGTCATCGCCCAGGTCGATGGCGTTACCAATGCGGTCGCAATCGAATCCGATATCCTCGGCGAATTGCTGATGGTCGGCCCCGGCGCCGGCGGCAACGCCACGGCCTCTTCGGTGCTCGGCGATATCGCCGACATCGCCAAGAGCCAGCCGGGCGCCCAGCGCGTTCCCGTTCTCGGCCATCCTGCCAAGTCGCTTGAGACTTACCGCAAGGCGCAGATCCAGAGCCATGAGGGCGGCTATTTCATCCGCCTGACCGTTCTCGACCGCACCGGCGTTTTTGCCAGCGTCGCCACGCGCATGGCGGAAAACCAAATTTCGCTGGAATCGATCGTCCAGCGTTCCAAGCAGCATCTGGCGCCCTCGCACCACCAGACGATCATCCTTGTCACCCATGCGACCATGGAGGATTCGGTGCGCAAGGCGGTCGCGGCGATCAAGGAAGAAGGCTACCTCGTCGGCGAGCCGCAGGTGATCCGCATCGAGCGTCCCAAGGAAGAATCCTGACGCTTTGTTCCAATTTGGAGCGGTTCAACCCGTCCGAGGTCGCTCGGACGGGTTTTCTGTTATTAATCAAAGCATTTCGCCGAATTTATATTAACAGATATGTAGATATAGATATAATCAACCTGGGAGCCGTTGGAGTCGCGGGTTGAGGAATATCGAGCATACGCATGATCATGTTCGGACGGAGATCGAAAACCCTCAGGCGGGCTTGCAGAAATCTGACCCTACGGCGCCTGGAGCTGCCTTCGAGCGGGAGGCGCCGCGAGGGCGGAATTGGGCCACGCTCCTGATCCTGCTTTCGATCCTCTTCGTCCTGCTGCTTGTTATCGGCTTGGTTATCTGGGCAATTTTCTGGTAATCCACAGGCTTGAAATCACCGCTTTGCTATCTGCCCTGCATCTGTAAAAAGGGCAGATGATGAAAGCGGAGTTTGGCATGGCAGATCAGGTCGATCCGGTACCGCGTGCCTTCCTGGGCGTCGAAAAATCGGTTCTCGACAATCGCTGGGTTTCACGCCTCGATCAGGCGGGGCAGAACCGCGCGCTCGCCATGTCGCAGATGCACGGCCTGCCGGATCTGATCGCACGTGTGCTTGCCGGCCGCGGCGTGACGGTGGATGAGGCAGTCGAATTCCTCGATCCCACCATCCGCAGCCTCATGCCAGACCCCTACAAGCTGACGGACTGCGAGAAGGCCGCCAAGCGCCTTGCCGCTGCGATCCGTGACGGCGAGCCCGTCGCGATCTTCGGTGACTACGATGTCGATGGTGCAGCCTCCTCCGCGCTCATGTATCGCTTCCTGACCCATTTCGGCGTCAAGGCGCATATCTATATTCCCGATCGCATCTTCGAAGGTTACGGGCCTAACCCGACGGCCATCAATCAGTTGATCGACAACGGCGCTAGCCTCATCGTCACGGTCGATTGCGGCTCCACCAGTCATGAGGCGCTGGCGGCTGCCGCGGACCGCAACATCGATGTCGTCGTCATCGATCACCACCAGGTGACACACGAGCTGCCGCCTTGCCACTCCCTCGTCAACCCAAACCGCGAAGACGATCTTTCCGGCCTAGGGCATCTTTGTGCGGCCGGTGTCGTCTTCATGGTGCTGGTTGCAACGCTGCGCCTGCTGCGCGAGGCTGGAGACAAGCGCATTCTCGCGATCGATCTCCTGCAGTGGCTGGATATAGTGGCGCTCGCGACCGTCTGCGATGTCGTGCCCCTCAAGGGCCTCAACCGCGCCTATGTGGTCAAGGGGTTGGTCGCGGCGCGCCACCAGAGCAATGCCGGTCTTGCGGCACTATTCCGCAAGGCGGGCCTGGCAGGTCCTGTTACGCCCTATCATTTCGGCTTCCTGATCGGCCCGCGCATCAATGCCGGCGGGCGAATCGGTGATGCTGCGCTGGGAAGCCGCCTGCTGACGCTGGACGATGCCGTAGAAGCCGAAGCCATCGCTCAGCGGCTGGACGAGCTCAACCGCGAGCGGCAAGCCATGGAAGCGATCATGCTGCAGGAGGCCGAGGCCGAAGCGCTGGCCGAGTATGGAGACGGCGAGGGGGCTTCCGTTATCGTCACCGCGCATGAGAAATGGCACCCCGGTATTGTCGGCCTCATTGCTGCGCGCCTGAAGGAGAGGTTCAAGCGACCCGCCTTCGCCATCGCCTTCGATCCCTCAGGCAGGGGCACCGGTTCGGGGCGTTCGATCAACGGCTTCGACATGGGCAGGATGGTGCGTGCAGCGGTCGACGAGGGACTGCTTGTGAAAGGCGGTGGTCACGCCATGGCTGCCGGCTTGACCGTCGAGCGCGGCAAGCTTGGCCTGCTGAGAGCCTTCTTCATCGAGAAAGCACAGAAGACGGTATCGGCTCTTGTTGCCAATGAAACGCTGAAGATCGATGGTGCTATCGCTGCAAGCGGCGCAACGATCGAGCTTATCGACCGTCTGGAAACGGCGGGGCCTTATGGCTCGGGACATTCCCAGCCGGTCTTTGCCATACCGGCGCATCGTGTGCGTGATTCCCGCCTGGTCGGCGAGCGGCATGTGAAGGTGACGCTGGAAGCCATGGACGGTGCGCGCCTCGACGGCATAGCCTTCAGGGCTGCCGAGACCCCGCTCGGCAACCTGCTTCTCAACTCTCGCGGCGCCAACCTGCATGTCGCAGGCTCGCTCGGTGCCGAACACTATCAGGGCTCGCGCAGAATCCAGCTGCGTATCAGCGACGGCGCACCGGCCAAGTGACTGGCTGAAGGGCTAGGCTTGGAAAGAGATCAGGCCGGCTGCGGCTGAGAAAGCGGTGCTTTTCTGCGAAGGCGAGTGACGATCACGGCAAGCAATATGCCGCCCGCAATGATTCCGACGGACAACAGCGGCCTGTAGGCGAACCAGCCTATGGCGATGACAACAGGGCCGACGAGCAGTGTCAACACGCAGGCCACGATGCTCGTGCCGAAGCCGATGACCGAGCCGAGAAACGGAATCAGGTCGGCGAGGATGGGCAGGAGCGCGAACATCAGCTTGAAACTGACGAACAAGCCGATGAGGCCGCAGGCGCGCACAAGCCAGGTGATAATGCTGTTTTCGCTCTCTGCCGTTTTGAACATCTGGCCGGCATCCACATCGCCATCAGCGGTAAGGAAAATATCGCGGTGGTTGGTCGTCTCGTAGGGAACGAGCGCGCTGTGACTCTGCTTGCCGACGATGCTTGCCGTTTCCACGTCGATTCTCTGGTAGGTGATCCTGAGATCGCCGACGTCGGGCAGGTTTTCGTTCAGACCGATATAGGCACCCTCGGAATTGCGCTTTGCCGGCCGGCTGGCGCCAACCTGCACCGCTATGCGCTGCACGTCGCTGTCGGTGAGCGCGAGTCGCGAATAGTCGCCGATCCCCGCCACATCCTTGCCTGGTACCGAGAAGGCGCCGACATGCGCCGTTTTTGCCGTGAAGGTGGCGCCGTCAGGCATGCTGGTTGGATTTTGATGATCATCAGATTGCTTGAAGCGGCTCGAATCGACGATGTCCGAGCGCCATTCCTTGGTGTAGGAATAGGTCGTCGTCGTTTCTTCGCCGCCACCCAATGTCTTTTTGGTCTGGCTCTCGCTCTTTTCCACCCACTGATACATCGCGACGCTACGGGAAAGGCCGACGGCCCCATCGGCGATGACGCCGAATTGGCTATCCTGCGGGATCTGATCGGATTTCACCGCGCCACTGATATGGACCAGCTTGCCTTCATTGGCCGAATTGATAGCCGCACCATCGACCGAAATCACCTGTGACGCGCCTTCGGACAGAGCGCGATAGGTCTGGATCGCACGTCCTTCGTTCCATATCAGCAGCCAGATACATCCGATAAGCAGAACAAGGCCGACCAATGCGCCGATCAGCGCGCTTTTGATGCGCTCAAACCACGAGGTATAGGTCGTTTCCGTATGGCTCATATCCGAAAATCCCTTGTCGCTCAGGAGTATGTTGGAGTGCCGTGTCAGCAGAAATGCCTTGATGATCTTAGACGCCGCCCGCTAATCCCCGGTAAATACCGAAAACCATTTTTGGGCTGATCATATCGTTGAAAAGAATGAGTTTTCCCAAGATTGCGGAGCGAGTTCACGAGCCGAGCTTCGTTCTGCAGACGGCAGCGTATGATGCGTGATGTCATTGCATTTGCCCCATCAACTCGCGCGACAAGCACAGTTGGATCCGCGAACGGAACTCTATGAAAAGACAGGGAAATGATGAAGGAGAGTGGCACGCCCTAGGGGAGTCGAACCCCTCTTTACAGAATGAAAATCTGTCGTCCTAACCGATAGACGAAGGGCGCGTGCTCTGTGGTGGCGCCCTTATAGTCAGCACCTTTCTGCGCCGCAAGCGGCAAAATGAGAATTTTTCGCCGGATTATGCAGATTTTTTCTGGGCTTGTGGAAAAGTGGAAAGCGGACGGGAATGATTGTCTTCGCCAGACCTTGTCGCTGCGTGAATTGTTGGCCTGCAGCGGTGGGTCACCATATGACAGGACAAATTTAGTTCTTCGTGAAATTTCGGTCGGTGGCTTTTGGTACGCCCTAGGGGAGTCGAACCCCTCTTTACAGAATGAGAATTTGTCGTCCTAACCGATAGACGAAGGGCGCAGGCTTCTAGTTCAAATAGGAAAGCACAACGCGTTCCGCAAGCGATAAGAATAATGTCGAATTGGAAGAGGAAGTGGCACGCCCTAGGGGAGTCGAACCCCTCTTTACAGAATGAAAATCTGTCGTCCTAACCGATAGACGAAGGGCGCGTGCTGTGGTGGCGCCCTTATAGTCAGGCACTTCCGATCCCGCAAGCGGCAAATTCGAAATTTTTCAAAAAAATGACAAGCCGTTTCCGCTTGTGGAAAATGAAGATTATTGCAGGCGAATCAAAGAGCTGCAGCGGCCGCCGGAAATCTCGTGCCGGCCGCTTCCCCAACGTTACTCTTTCAGAGGAGTGAAGGTCAGATCGCCCTTGCCGAAGCAATCGGCGCGCTCTTACGGCCGCAGCCCCAGTTCCAGTCGCGGGCATTGCCCGTGTCCAGATGGACCGAATCCGTGTGGCAATAGGTGCCGACGCCGCCGCGGTTCGGGAGCGACCGGATATATTGGGCGATATCCCATTTGCTGATGCCGTCGATCTGGATATCGGCGGCTTCGCAGCTCTTATGCATCGATTCCTCAGCGCCCCCGACTTCACGGTTGTGCTGCGGATCGCGGTAGCCTGACGTGACGACAACTGGCTTGCCGAAGTGAGTCTCGACTGTCTTGATGACCCGCATGAGATCGGGCTTGAAGCAGCCGACCTGGACGCTGTCGTTCTGCACATGCAGGCCGTTTGGCGCGATGCGCGTCATGCCGGGCAGCGATGCTTTCTGCAGAAGCCCGGAAAGGCTGCTGAGCAGGTTCTGCTTCGGCGCGCTGTAGAGCGCATTCATCGTCGATCCCGGAATGCTTCCGTCGGCAAGCGAGGCGGTCTGATCAGGTGCAAGCTTCGTGCTGGTATTCTGTGATGATTGCTGCGGCAGCATCTCGCCTTGTTGTGGCTCGGGCGGCGCGCTGAACACGCTCGATCTTGGGCCAGCGTTCTGCGGTGCGTAGGCGTTCACGCCCTGCGGCTGAATGACCGTCGAGGTCGAATTGTTCTGCGGTAGCGGCTGATGATCGGAAAAGATGCTCATCGCCTGCGCATTGATTCGCGTCGACTGCATGACGAGACCACCGATATTGGCCGGCTGCTGCTGTTGCATGGACGGATCGACGGGCGGCGCGGCCGTTGCCGCATTCGGATCCTGCACTGCTGCCTGCGGATTGACACCGGAGACATTGGTCAGCATCGGATCGCGATAGAGCTGTTTCGACGCGGGGGACGATGCGGCGGGCATTGCTGCTGCAAGCCTCGGCGCCGGCTGTCCCTCCACCGCCGGTGTGGCGACGGCGGCCGAATCAAGCGCCTTCTTGTCGGAGACGCAGCCGGAAAGCGCCAGGATAGAGCTGGCGATCAGCAAAGCACCGACAGCCTGCCGGCTCGGAGGGGCAATCCGCTTGTTGTTTCTGGGCAACCGAGAAATCTCCGGTGAATGCGGAAGGCGCCCGAAAGCGCGCTTCCGTTACGATGGAACCGGAGAATGCCTCGTGAAGCTTGCCTGCAGCTTGGCTTACCAGGCGCCGGTATTGCCCATGGACAGCCAGGGTTCGGCCGGGGCCAGTTTTTCGCCCTTCTGCAGGATCTCTATCGAGATGCCGTCGGGCGAGCGTACGAAGGCCATGTTACCATCACGCGGGGGGCGGTTAATCGTAATACCATTGTCCATCAATTTCTGGCAGATCGCGTAGATGTCATCCACCTCATAGGCGAGGTGACCGAAATTGCGTCCTCCGGTATAATCTTCCGTGTCCCAGTTATAAGTGAGCTCCAGGCAAGGAGCTTTTTCGCTGCGGGCACGGTCGAGATCATCGCGAGCGGCCAGGAAAACGAGCGTGAAGCGGCCCTTCTCGTTCTCATGGCGGCGGATTTCCTCGAGTCCGAAGAGTGTGGTGTAAAAATGGAGGGAAGCGTCGAGGTCTTTGACGCGAACCATGGTGTGGAGATAACGCATTGTGTTTCCTCTCTCTATTTAGGCTAGCCCATCTGGAGTAACAGACGCCAGTTTCGGGCAAGTCATCGCTATAAAATGTACAGTTGGGAATAACCGAAAACTAGGACTTGCGCTTATCCGTTACCAAGATGTTAATCTTGATTTCAAGAATCAGTTAACCGTAACAGTGTGACGCGTATTGAGGGGCTGGCGACATGGCTGACAGGATTTCATCGAATGGCTTTACCGACCTTGAGGAGTTGTCGGGGGAACCGGTTGACCTCGTTGAAATCACCGGCGTGGTGAAATGGTTCGACGTGGCCAAGGGCTTTGGCTTCATCGTTCCCGACAATGGCATGCAGGATGTGCTGCTGCACGTAACCTGCCTGAGACGTGACGGCTACCAGACCATTCTTGAGGGCACCCGCATCGTCGCGCTTATCCAGCGCCGCGAACGCGGCTTCCAAGCCTTCAAGATCCTCTCCATGGATCAATCGACTGCGATCCATCCCTCGCAGATGCCTCCGGTTCGCACCCATGTGCAGGTCACGGCAACCAGTGGCCTCGAGCGCGCCCTGGTGAAGTGGTTCAACCGCACCAAGGGCTTCGGCTTCCTGACGCGCGGTGAGGGCACGGAAGACATCTTCGTGCATATGGAAACGCTCCGCCGCTTCGGCCTCACCGAGCTGCGCCCTGGCCAGGTGGTGCTGGTGCGCTTCGGCGACGGCGAGAAGGGCCTGATGGCTGCCGAGATCCATCCTGACGTTCCGAGCCCGGTTGGCCGGTCTCACTGATGCGCAGCCTGTTTACCGTTGAGATGATGAGAAGCGCCTTAATGGCGCTTTTTTTCATGATTGCCCTGCCGGCATTTGCACAGCAGGACATGCACTTCGATAGAGAACCGCTGATCATCCAGACGGCTGCGGGCAAAATGCTGCACTTCACCGTAGAGATCGCTGCCACCGGCGACCAACGCGCCTACGGCCTGATGTTCCGCAAGACGATGGCTGACGACGCCGGCATGATCTTCGATTTCGGCGTACCGCGGCGTGTCACCATGTGGATGGAAAATACCGTCTTGCCTCTCGACATGCTCTTTGCAGACGACAGGGGCGTGATCACCCATATCAAGGAAGATGCCACGCCCTATTCCCGCGACATCATCGATTCGATGGGTGAGGTCCGATATGTGGTCGAGATAAACGCCGGCACCGCCCGCAAGCTTAATATCCGCCCCGGCGATCGTATCGTCAGCGCCACGACAACGAAAAAGGCGAAGTAAGTCTGTGAAATCTGCCTGCCCAGGTGGATTTATGGGGTTGCTAGGGCAGGGGGAAGCGTGTATTCCCGCTGCCAACAACGGCTCGGAGTGTAGCGCAGTCTGGTAGCGCATCTGGTTTGGGACCAGAGGGTCGGGAGTTCGAATCTCTCCACTCCGACCATGTTTTTCCCTATATCCCTAGTGATTTGAGATCGGCGCCAGAGGTTGTTGCCTTGCCTTGGCACGGCAGATTTTGGCATTGGGAACATGCGACAATATCATTCACGTCGCAAAGCGCATGCCTAAGCGTGCCGTGACTCAGCCCTGAGCAAGCAGGCCGACATATTGGGCATAGCTGATCGCCGCGTAAAAAAACGCAGTGATGCTGGCTCCAATCATGATGGCATGGAATTCTGCAGAGGTTCTCATAGCACTCACCCGTGTCACAACGGTTGGTAGGCACCCTAGTCGCCTATGCCGGCTATAACAATTAGAAAGCGATCAAAACATGCAACAATCCGAAACATTTCGGATTGTGTAACAGGATTGCCCGCTTATCCACACCCGGCTGCGAAGAGGGCTGCGCCTAAGGCGCTCCGTATAAGAAACGCACGATGCGGCAATCGGTTTCACTCACCTGCATGCTGTGATAACGGCGCTTTTCCCTTGAAAAGGCGAGGATTCGCGGATAATCAAAATTCACTTCTTGCTGCCATATTGGGATATGCAAGCGAAGCCTGATCAGGGTTGATTTATGAAAGGCGGGCGCCGCCCGCATATCGGAGGCACTGCAGCATGTCTGCTAAGATCTATCGTCCGGCCAAGACCGCAATGCAGTCCGGCAAGGCCAAGACCCATCTCTGGGTGCTGGAATTTGATCAGGAGCAGCCGCGCAAGATCGATCCGATCATGGGCTATACCTCGTCAGGCGACATGCGCCAGCAGGTAAAGCTCACCTTCGAAACGCAGGAACTCGCAGAAGCCTATGCCAAGCGCAGCGGCATCGAATACCGCGTGATTGCTCCGAAGGATCCCATCCGTCAGGTCGTCGCTTATCCGGATAATTTCCGCTATACCCGCACCCAGCCCTGGACGCATTGATCCGTACGCGGTTCAAGACAGATATGTCGCGGGATCGCGACATGCGAGACGGCCCCTTAGCTCAACTGGATAGAGCAGCTGCCTTCTAAGCAGCAGGTCGCAGGTTCGAGTCCTGCAGGGGTCGCCACTTTTTATCTGTCCATACCGAAGACATAGGTAACAGAACGTACCTAACACATGGGTGACAACCTCGTGCCGAACGGGTTGTCGATGGTTTGCAAAGTCCTCTGTTCCAGGTCGATATATCCCAGATCATAGTGCATGAAGCTGACGAGCCAAATGCCGTCATCAACTTCCTTGATTCCAAGCTTTTGTCCGGCCGGTACGGTGGAGATGTTGATCTTCTTGCGATAGATGCAGAGGCGGCCGCAATTGGTGACGAGCGCCTCCCTGTCGTGGAAGGGATAGTCGATCTCCGGCAGGCCCCGATAGGGGCGTGACGATGCGACAAAGAGATCTGCCGGCACCTTCATGTCCAACGCCTCGTGCGGCCGCTCCTCATTGAATTCGCTGACGAATGCATCAAAGCGGGCCTGCTGCTGCAGAGTGTTCCTGCCAGGTGGCCTCGTCGCCTCCTTCTTCAGCGTCAGATGCATGCGCTCATGGCGTCCGTTCTGTTGCGGATGGCCAGGCCTAATGCGTTCGAGGCCGATCCCCAATCGCAGCCACCAAACGGACAGCTTCGATAGATTATAGAGGCCATTCGGGCTTGCGAAAGGAAGGCCATTGTCGGAACGAATGGCTGCAGGCAGGCCGTGTTCGGTAAAGATCCTGCGGAACGCTTCAAAGACGCCCTGTTCGCGCGTCGATTCGAAGGCTTCGCAGCAAAGAAGATAGCGTGAGGCCTGGTCTGTGATCGTCAAGGGGTAACAGTAGCGGCCGTTACCAAGCTTGAATTCGCCTTTGAAGTCGGCGCACCACAGATCATTGGGCTCAAGGGCTTCCGAAAGCTGCGTGCCAACGGCCTTGTTAGCCCGGTTCCTCTTGCGGGCCTGGCTCACAAGGCCGTGTCGATCGAGCACAGCATGCACCGTGCTCTTTGCTGGAATGCGCACATCGCCAGCGAGCCGTTTAACGAGCAACTCCCTGATCTTTCTGGCACCCCAGTGAGGCTTCTCCTTTTTGAGGTGAACAATCATTGCCTCCACCGGATCGGGCAACTGGTTGGCGTAACGCACCGGCCGTCGGGATCGATCCGTCAGCGCCTCCAGGCCGTCGTCCTTGTAGCGGTTGAAGATCTTGTAGCCGGTCTTGCGCGAGATGCCGAACTCCCGGCACACATCGCTCATGCCTTCGCCCTCAAGCAGCCGGGCGACAAATCGAAGACGTTCCTCCATCACCGAAGTCTCTCTCCACGGCATCAACACCTCCCGCAAAAAGCGAAAAGTGTTACCCATGTCTCCGGTACGAAACGTCACCTATCTCTCGGGTCGGGCACAGAATTTTCTAGATATCGCGACATGACTATGAACTCTGTTCGTGGCCAAGTGCAGCATTAGAATCGGTAACAACAACAAGCCGGCGGCGCATCGGATATGACGATGCGCCGCCGGCCTTTGTTTTATTGGCTCTTGCTGCCTTAACCCTCGGGCGACAGCGTCATGGACGTGCCTGTCGCGGCAACATTGAGGCCAAGCTGGCCCGTGACGCTGATCGTCTGAAGATGGATCGAACCGGAAGTGCCGCCAAAGAGGACGTTGGTGCCGAGGCCGCCGACAAGCGTGGCTTCAGCGGTCGCACCCTGGTAGAGGCCGGCCAGCGAGCCGCGGTGGTAACCGGCTGTCGGTGCGAAGACGGCCCAAAGCAGACGACCACGCGTGGTGAAACCGAGATCCACGCCGAACTTGCGCAAAGCACCGCTGTAATGTTCAGGCGATTCGCCACGGCTCGTCGGCTGGAAGACGCAATCGATCTGCTTGGAAGAACCGAGCACATAGCCGACGCCGCCGCCGATCTCGCAATCGAGGTAACCGATCTTCACGCCCCCGCTTACATCGGGAGCCACCGGCGGCTCCGTCCGTACCAGGTCCGCCGCGCTGGCGCTCATGGCAAAGGCCTGGAGCAACGAGGCTGCGGCGATTGTGGTCGCGAGTATCTTTTTCATTTTCGTCTCCTGTGAATATCGCTGGAAGGATATAACGTCGGCTTTGTCATAACCAAGGCAGGAAAGTCTTCGCCGTCATTTTGGTTCCGACAGTCGCCTGCGCCAAGCTGCCGCGCCCATCTTTTATGGAACCCTATCGGCCTGCATCGGTTGTCCAGATGTCCATTTTTCAAACAATGGAGATCAGAATGAGCAAGACCAATGCAGACGACATCCGCAAGAAAACAGAGCGGCAGGTTGAGAACACCAGTGCCGGGGGACATCTCGGCGGAACCTATTTCGGCCAGCAGCCCGATGGCAAGACGGCCTCTTCTAGCAGTTCCGAGGCACGAAAGTCACGGCCGAACGACGGCCGCAACTGACGTGAGGACGATCGCACTGGGCATTTGCGACTGGCCCGAGAGGCCAGTCGCCTCATCCAAAGGTGGTATTTGTCCCAAGTTGAAACGCACGAATTTAGTAAATTTTAGGGTATTTTAACCATGATTTTCTCTCGGCAGCTTCCCTGAAACATTTGGAACCTGACCGCGTTTAATTCGCACGGGCTAATCCAATGAGCGTCGCCCTCGGCAATTCGGGCAGCGGCATAAACGTCAATGCCAGCATCGGCGGTGGTGATGGAACAGGCCCTGCGCTTTTCGGGCCGAATGGCTTGAATCTCGGCCTTGGTGTCGGAGTCGCTAGCACAGGGTGGAGGCGCGAGTTCCGGCGACGGTACGGGGTAGGGTCCGGCAGCCTCACGCCGACAGTGGTGCTCCAGCGCTTCCGGGAAATGTCCGTCAATGACCAGAGGAAGATGCTTGTTCGCTGCCGCGATATATCCGTTTCCAGCGGCTATGATTCTGGCCTCGCAGGGCTGTGCGGCCTGCTGCGCTCTGCGGCTTCCCGCTAGAACGCATGAAAAACCCGCCGGTAATCAGCCGGCGGGTTTTGAATGTTATATCTGTCTGATTTAGTGCAGGATTTGGCTGAGGAACAGCTTGGTGCGCTCATGCTGCGGATTGTCAAAGAATTCGGCCGGCGAATTCTGCTCGACGATCTGGCCCTGGTCCATGAAGATCACGCGGTTCGCGACCTGGCGGGCAAAGCCCATTTCGTGGGTGACGCACAGCATGGTCATGCCTTCTTCGGCAAGGCCGACCATCGTATCCAATACTTCCTTGATCATTTCCGGATCGAGCGCCGAGGTCGGCTCGTCGAACAGCATGATCTTCGGGTTCATGCAAAGCGAGCGGGCAATCGCCACGCGCTGCTGCTGGCCGCCCGACAACTGGCCCGGATATTTGTTGGCCTGTTCGGGGATCTTCACGCGCTTCAGGAAGTGCATCGCCACTTCCTCGGCCTGCTTTTTCGGCATTTTGCGCACCCAGATCGGCGCCAGCGTGCAGTTTTCCAGAATCGTCAGATGCGGGAAGAGGTTGAAGTGCTGGAACACCATGCCGACTTCGCGGCGCACTTCGTCGATCTTCTTCAGGTCGTTGGTCAGTTCCGTGCCGTCAACGACGATCCGGCCCTTCTGGTGCTCTTCCAGACGGTTGATGCAGCGGATCATCGTCGACTTGCCTGAACCCGAGGGGCCGGCGATGACGATGCGCTCGCCGCGCATGACCTTGAGGTTGATGTCGCGAAGAACGTGGAAGTCACCGTACCACTTGTTCATGTTGATGATCTCGACGGCCACATCGGTCGCCGACACGGTCAATTTCTTGGTGAGAGGCTCTGCCATTGCGGGTTCCTATTCTTATCGTTTGTGGCCGGTGTCGAGATGGCGTTCCATGAATGCTGAATAGCGCGACATGCCGAAGCAGAAAAGCCAGAAGGTGAAGCCGGCGAAAATCAGCCCGGACAGCGGCGTCACAGCGGTTGCCCAATTGGCATCGGTGAAGTTGAGGCGAACGATGCCGAGCAAGTCGAACATGCTGATGATCGATACCAGCGACGTATCCTTGAACATGCCGATGAAGGTGTTGACGATGCCGGGGATCACGAGCTTGATCGCTTGCGGCATGATGATCAGCCGCATCTTCTGCCAGTAGCCGAGGCCAAGCGAATCCGCACCCTCGAACTGGCCCTTCGGAATGGCCTGCAGGCCGCCGCGAATGACCTCAGCCATATAGGCGGAGGCAAAGATCGATACACCCACGATCGCTCGCAGCAGTTTGTCCACCGTCCAGCCAGCGGGCAGGAAAAGCGGCAACACGACGCTTGCCATGAAGAGAACCGTGATCAGCGGCACGCCACGCACGACCTCGATGAAAATGATGCTCACCATCCGGATGACAGGCATATGCGAGCGTCTGCCGAGCGCCAGGAGAATACCGACCGGGAAGGAGACGACGATGCCGACGAAAGAGAGCACCAGCGTCACCATCAGCCCGCCCCAGAGCGGCGTGTCGACGATTTCGAGGCCGAAGCCACCATAAAGCAGGACGAAGGAGACGATCGGCAGCACGACGAAGAGCAGGATCGCATTCAGCCCCTTGCGTGGCACAGATGGGATGAGCATCGGCACGAGCAGGAGTACGAAGAGAATGCCGACCAGTGTCGGCCGCCAGCGCTCGTCGAGTGGATAGCGTCCGTAGATGAATTGGTCGAACTTGGCATTGACGAAGGCCCAGCAGGCACCGCTCCAGCCATCCGGCTGAATGCCGCCCTGGACTGTCGTGGCGCAGAAGGTGCGGTCCGGACCTGTCCAGACCGCCTGTACGAACAGCCAGTTAATGGCATGCGGCAGAGCCCAGGCGAGGAAGGCCGCTGCCAGAAGAGTGAGGATGATATCCTTGGGTGTCGCAAGCAGGTTGCGGCGTATCCAGGCTGCCGCGCCCTTTTCTCCAGCCGGAGGCGGCTCCGGTGCGAGTATAGTGGTTCTGACGAAACTGTCGCTCATCTTATCTCTCCACCAACGCCATCTTGGCATTGAACCAGTTCATGAGCAGAGAGGTCACGATGCTGAGGCTGAGGTAGATGACCGCCCAGATCAGGATCACCTCGACGGACTGGCCCGTCTGGTTCAGAGTCGTGCTGCCGACGGCGACGAGATCGGCAAAACCGATGGCGATTGCCAGCGACGAGTTCTTGGTGAGGTTCAGATACTGACTGCTCAGAGGCGGAATGATGATGCGGAACGCCTGCGGAATGACGACCAGCCGGGTGATTGCCGAAGGATGCAGGCCGAGTGCAGCTGCTGCCTCCGTCTGTCCTTTGGGCACGCCGCGGATACCTGAGCGCACGATCTCGGCGATGAAGGCCGCCGTGTAGAAGGAAAGCGCCAGGAAAAGCGACATGAATTCCGGGCCGACCACGGAACCGCCGGTCAGATTGAACTTGCCGGCGACCGGGAAATCAAAAGACAGCGGTGTGCCTGCGAGCAGGAAGGCAATGAGCGGCAGGCCGACGATGAGGCCGATCGAAACCCAGATCGTGTGGAACGGCTGACCTGTCGCTGCCTGCCGACGATGCGCCCACCGTGCGGTGATAATAGTGGCGATGATCGCGACAGCGAAGGCAACGCCGACCAGCCAGAAACCGTCGCCGAAGATCGGCTTGGGGAAGGCGAGGCCGCGATTGTTCAGATATGATCCGAGAGGCAGATGCAGCGAGTCACGGGCATTGGGCAGAATCGCCAGGACGCCCGAATACCAGAAGAAGATCACCAGCAGCGGCGGGATGTTGCGGAAGACTTCCACATAGACCGTGCAGAGCTTGGCAATCAGCCAGTTCCGCGACAGACGGCCGATACCGACAACGAAGCCGATAATCGTTGCAGTGATGATGCCGGTAACGGCGATCAGGATAGTATTCAGAAGGCCGACGAGCAGCGCACGGCCATAGGTCGAATCACTCGAATACGGGATCAGCGACTGGCCGACTTCGAAGCCGGCGCGTCCGTTCAGAAAGCCGAAACCCGATGCAATGTTGGCGCGCGCCAAATTGACTGCCGTATTGTGAGCAATCGACCAGATCAGCGCGACCAGCAAGACAATGGTAAGGACTTGGAAGAAGATGCCCCGAACTGTCGGGTCATAGAGGGCAGACTGGAAGCTCCAGCCGCTCCTGGGCAAAGATGTTGAATCCGCAACCTGATGCGTCATGCCTGGCCAATTCCCCACGTTATGCGCTCCTTTTCGGAGCTTTTTTATAGGAGGAGGGAAAGGCGGTTATCCGCCTTTCCGGCTTTTCATGCGTAGTGCCGATTAACGAACCGGCGGAGCGTACTGAATGCCGCCCTTGTTCCAGAGAGCGTTGAGGCCGCGCGAGATCTTCAGCGGGCTCCCCTGGCCGATGTTCTTTTCGAAGACTTCGCCATAATTGCCGACGGTCTTGATGATGTTGTAGGCCCAGTCATTGGTCAGGCCGAGATCGGTACCGATCTTCGTGTCGGCTTCAACGCCGAGGAAGCGCTTGATATCCGGGTTCGGCGAATTCTTCATGTCGTCGACATTGGCCTGCGTGATACCGAATTCTTCGGCGTTGATCATCGCGTAGCCGACCCAGCTGACGACATCGAACCACTGGTCGTCACCCTGGCGAACGGCCGGGGCGAGAGGCTCCTTGGAAATGATTTCCGGCAGGATCATGTGCTCGTCCGGGTTCTTCAGCGTCAGACGCAGCGAGTAGAGGCCCGATTGGTCAGTCGTGTAGACGTCGCAACGGCCGGAGTCATAAGCGGCGTTGACCTCATCCAGTTTCTCGAAGACGACCGGATTGTACTGGAGGTTGTTGGCCTTGAAGTAGTCGGCGAGATTGAGCTCGGTCGTGGTGCCTGACTGCACGCAGACGGATGCGCCGGAGAGTTCCAGAGCCGACTTCACGTTCAGGCTCTTGCGAACCATGAAGCCCTGGCCGTCATAGTAGTTGACGAAGCGGAAGTTCAGGCCGAGAGCCGTATCACGGTTGATCGTCCAGGTCGTGTTGCGGGCCAGAACGTCGACTTCGCCGGACTGCAGGGCCGGGAAGCGGTTCGCGGCGCTAAGCGGCGTGAACTTCACCTTGGTCGGATCGCCGAAGACCGCAGCGGAAACCGCGCGGCAGAAGTCGACGTCGAAGCCCGACCAGTTGCCGGACGCATCAGGTGCAGCAAAGCCGGCAAGACCGGTGTTGACGCCGCACTGGACAAAACCTTTTGCCTTTACGTCTCCGAGAGTAGTGGCCGAAGCGGCCGAAGCGCCAAGAGCGAAAACTGCTGCGCCGGCTGCTGCGGACAGGAGCTTGTACTTCATTTTTCCCAACCTTTTTCCGTTGTCTTATCTTTATCTTTTCGGGGAGTGGCCGGATTGAACTAGCCCGTATGCCTCCCCATTTCCCGCAACCCTCCCGGCGCGAGTGGGTCTATCACAGTCGCAAATGTCACTATGGTCAAGTGTCGCGGCCAATAATTGCGGCAAAATTCAGCATTTTGGTGGATTGCGCTGCGTCTCTAGGCACTTGGCTAGAAATTGGGCTCTAGCTTGAGGAAAAAAATAGCGCTGAAATCGCGAAGTAAAGGCCGGTGGCTTGGCGGGGCGAGGCCATCACGTCAAGTTGTAGGGGTTGACCCTGATGGCGACGGGGTTCAAGAGTTCGGCCTTTGCATACCCTCGCCAGAAGGCCATTTCTCACATGAAAGATCTAGACCGTCTCCTGCCGGGCGCCGGCATCAATACCCGTCTTTCCCATATCGGCTACGACCCCGCGGATTATCACGGTTTCGTCAATCCGCCGGTGGTGCGCGCGTCCACGGTGCTCTTTCCCGACGCCAAGTCCATGGAGACGCGCAACAAGAAATACACATACGGCACCCGCGGCACGCCGACGACCGACGCCCTTGCCGAGGCGATCAATGCGCTCGAAGGCTCGGCCGGCACTGTGCTGGTGCCCTCCGGTCTCGCTGCCGTCACAGTCGCCATCCTGGCCTATGTCGCGTCGGGCGATCACGTGCTGGTCGTCGATTCCGTCTACGGTCCGACGCGCCATTTCTGTAACACGATCCTGAAGCGAATGGGTGTCGAGGTCGACTATTTCGATCCGGCGATCGGCGCGGCCATCGAGACTCTCTTCAAGCCGAACACCACGGTCGTGCTGACCGAAGCCCCAGGCTCCAATACTTTCGAGATGCAGGATATCCCGGCCATCGCGGCTGTGGCGCACAAACACGGCGCCGTCGTGCTGATGGACAACACCTGGGCCACACCTCTCTATTTCCGCCCGCTGGACTTTGGCGTCGACGTATCCATCCATGCCTCGACCAAATATCCGTCGGGCCATTCCGACATTCTGATGGGAACCATCTCCGCCAATGCCGAGCACTGGCCGCGGCTGATCGAAACGCATGGCACACTCGGCCTTTGTGGCGCGCCGGATGATTCCTATCAGATCCTGCGTGGCCTGCGCACCATGGGGATCCGGCTGGAGCGCCACTACGAGAGCGCGCTGGCAATCGCCACGTGGCTCGAAAACCGCGAAGAGGTTGCCCGCGTCCTGCATCCGGCCCTGCCGAGCTTCCCGTCGCACCATATATGGAAGCGCGACTTCAAGGGTGCCAGCGGCATCTTCTCCTTCGTGCTGAAGGTTGACGATCCGCAAAAGGTCAAGCCGAAGGCACATGCCTTCCTCGATGCGCTCTCTTATTTCGGACTGGGCTATTCCTGGGGCGGCTACGAAAGCCTTGCCATACTGGTCAATCTTTCGGACCGAGAGATCGCCAGGGCCCCGGCCGAAGGTCCGGTCATTCGCCTGCAGATCGGTCTGGAAGATGTCGTTGATCTCAAGGCTGATATCGAGCGGGGCTTTGCTGCGGCAAACGCCGTCTGATCAGCCAACTGGGCGATAGCCGTAAATCCAGTCGAGATCCGCCGCGAGGCTTTGCGGCGGTTTCAGCGACAGCACGATATCCCGGCCGAGACGGATCGGTCCGCTTGCATGATAGGCAAAACGGTTGAAGGCGCCGCGCTGGCGGAGCTTGGCGATCCGCGGCATGCGATGCCGTTCGAAGAGCGAGATGGCTTCGGAAACCGGGCGGGTGGCGAGGAAGGCTGCGAGCTCGAATGCATCCTCGATCGCCATCGCTGCGCCCTGTGCCGCAAAGGGCATCATGGCATGTGCCGCATCGCCGATCAGCACGATCTTGTCACCGTCCTGCCATTTGCCCGGCGTTGCCTCGAAAAGCGGCCAGAAGGTGATGTCGCTGCGCCGCCCGAGCAAACCGGCAATAACAGGATGCCAGCGACGGAAGCGTGACTGCAGAAGCTCTTGCTGAGCCTGTGTCGGCTCGCCTTGCCAGGCCTGCGGCGCAATATTGCCGGCGGTAATCGCCACCATGTTGAAGCCGCCGGTTTCCTTCAGCGGATAGCAGACCATATGCGCCGATGAGCCGAGCAGGGCCGAGACGCTGGTGCGGTCCAGAAAGCCCGGCGCCTCTGCCTCTGCGATCGTGAAACGAAAGGCGACATTTCCGGAGAATTGCGGGGCAGGGGCGCCTGGTATTGCCTGCCTCAGCCTGGACCAGACGCCATCGGCGCCGATGATGACATCGGCCGGGCGCCGGCCCGGTGGCAAGTCCGATTCGAAACGTGTTCCGAGACCGAGTTGGCAGAGCGGATTGGCGCTGACCGCATCCAACAGGGCCTTCTGAAGCGTCTTGCGATGCATGACGCCGTAAGGTGCTCCCCAGCGGTTCCTGGCGAAACTCCCGGCCGGGACGGCTGCAAGCTCGCGCAGCGAACTGCCCGAGATCAGCCGGATGGATTGCGGCTCGAGCCAGAGGCTGGTCAGCCCGTCGAGCACACCGAGTTCGGCAAGCACGCGCGATGCATTGGGAGAGATCTGCAGGCCGGCACCCACCTCGGCAAGCTCGGGCGCCTGTTCGAAAATATCGGAACTGATACCACGTCTTGCGAGTGCCAGAGCAGCCGTCAGGCCGGCAATTCCGGCGCCGATAATGGCGGCATGTTCGACCGGCATGGGATATCCGATCTAAAGAGGAGAGAAATTACGCCGCCTTGACGTGGAAGACGCAGCCGGGCGGGTTGGTCTGGTTGGACTTCAGCGAAGCATTGTAGCGATAGAGGGTCGAGCAGTAGGAGCAGACCTTCTCGTTGTCGTCGCCCATATCGATGAAGATATGCGGATGGTCGAAGGGAGCGGATGCGCCGGTGCACATGAATTCCTTGACGCCGACTTCGATAACGCGGTGACCGCCGTCGTTCTGGAAGTGGGGAATGCTGTGGCCGGCCATGTCTGTCTCCGAATGCTTTGATATTCTGCGCGGACCTTATAGGCCTTCGAAGGAAAAGTGTAGTGCCAAAGCATGGCTCCAATGCGAGTTTTTGGCTTCACGCTCAAAGGCGGCTCGACTATGGTCGCGCCAAATAAGGACGGCCCGATGAACCTGAATACGCCTGCATTTTCAAGCTTCACCCATGACGGACTGAAACTCGCTTTCTTCGACGAGGGTGATCCCTCCGGCCCGCCGGTGCTGCTGATCCATGGCTTTGCCTCGTCGGCGAACGTCAACTGGGTTCATCCGGGCTGGCTGAAGACCCTGGGTGATGCCGGCTACCGTGTCATTGCCATCGACAACAGGGGGCATGGCGCCAGCGACAAGCCGCGCGATGCCGAAGCTTACAGGCCGTGGTTCATGGCTGGTGACGCGATCGCGCTGCTTGATCATCTCGGGATTCCCGAGGCCAATCTGATGGGCTACTCCATGGGCGCCCGCATCTCCGTCTTTGCGGCGCTTGCCCATCCACACCGCGTCCGCTCGCTGGTGCTCGGCGGCCTCGGTATCGGGATGACGGATGGGGTGGGCGATTGGGACCCGATCGCCGATGCGCTGCTTGCACCGTCGCTTGCCGACGTCACCCATCAGCGCGGCCAGATGTTCCGCGCCTTTGCCGAGCAGACGAAGAGTGACCGTGAGGCGCTTGCCGCCTGTATCAAGGGTTCGCGCGATCTGGTTGCCCGCGCCGACATGGGCAAGATCGATGCGCCCACCCTGATCGGGGTTGGAACGAAAGACGATATTGCCGGTTCTCCCCAGGAGCTTGCGGCGCTGATGCCTGACGCCGAAGCACTCGATATTCCCGGCCGCGACCACATGCTCGCCGTGGGTGACCGGGTGTTCAAGAAGGCTGTCCTGGAATTCTACGCAAAGGTCGCCGCCGGCTGATGTCGCCGGCAGGTGACATAAACGTGATTTCAAAGAAAAACACGCTTAACCGGTGTGCCGCGGGCACCCATTTATGTTATCGGCGTTTTCCTCTATATAATCGCATTCCAACGGGAAATGAGGAGGCCGGAAATGGTCGCTAAGACGGATATCCGCACGCTGGAGGGAGCCCATCCTCTAAAGGTGATGGACCCAATCTGGGACAGCCTGCGAGAAGAAGCGCGCCTCGCTGCGGAAAGCGATCCGGTGCTGGCGGCCTTCCTCTATTCGACGGTCATCAACCATCGCTCGCTCGAAGAATGCGTCATTCACCGTATCTGCGAGCGCCTCGACCATCCCGACATGCAGGCAAACTTGCTGCGCCAGACCTTTGAGGAAATGCTCGAGGACTGGCCGGAATGGAGCTCGATCCTGCGCGTGGATATCCAGGCAGTCTATGATCGTGACCCCGCTTGCCTGCGCTTCATGGAAGCCGTTCTGTACTTCAAGGGCTTCCACGCGCTGCAGACTCACCGGCTGGCGCATTGGCTGCTCAACCGCGGCCGGCGCGACTTCGCGCTTTACTTGCAGAGCCGCTCCTCCAGCGTCTTTCAGACGGACATCAATCCGGCAGCTCGCATCGGCAAGGGCATCTTCCTCGACCACGCGACCGGCCTCGTCGTCGGCGAAACGGCTGTCATCGGCGACAACGTCTCCATCCTGCATGGTGTGACGCTCGGCGGCACCGGCAAGGAAGGGGCCGATCGTCACCCGAAGATCGGCACGGGCGTAATGATCGGCGCAGGCGCCAAGATCCTCGGCAATATCGAGATCGGCTTCTGCTCGCGCGTCGCTGCCGGCTCCGTCGTCCTGAAGGCGGTGCCGCCAAAGACCACGGTGGCGGGCGTGCCCGCCAAGGTCGTCGGTGAAGCGGGCTGTTCCGAGCCTGCCCGCGTAATGGATCAGGTTATCGGCGCCGATATCTGAGCCTTCATTTGAAAAATGCGGAAAAACGCCTAGATCCCGGTGAAGACAGTCACTGCTAACTCGAGCTCGCGACCTTTACAGCGCAGCTTTACCTGTGCAAGAAGCGGCCAACCGAGATCGCTTACGGAGATCAAAAGAGTGAAGCCTGAAGAAATCAAGAAGCTCGACGCCTATTTCAAACGCACGCTGAACCCGCAGATCGTGGTGAAGGCGCGTCCGCGCAAGAACGACTCCGCGGAAGTCTACATTGGCGAAGAATTTCTGGGTGTCATCTACATCGATGACGAGGACGGCGACCGTTCCTACAATTTCTCGATGGCAATTCTCGACGTCGATCTCTGATCGCCGTCACATCGATTGAAAGCCATGCATCGCCAGCCGATGCATGGCTTTTTTTGTTTGCGCCGATCGCCAAATACGCTGGTTCACTAAAATTTCTGCTAACCCTGCGGTTGCAGTCGCCTGATATATTTTAGCAAAATCAATAAAAGACGAACGTGCCCAAAAATCCGGTCTTTAGCGCTGACAGCGGGTGCAACCATTGGGTGTTTTGCGATGCACAAGACTACTTGACTCTTTGTGCGTTGCAGCTACCCTCTGCTTGCAACTGCCAATTGGAGGATGGTCATGTTCAATTTCGACGATACAAACCGGAAGAGCAAGGAAGCCGTAGATTCGATGCTCAAGAGCTATTCCGATACTGCCAAGGGTTTCCAGGCGATTGCCTCCGAGGCGGCCGAATATTCCAAGAAGTCCTTCCAGGATGCCGTCACCCATTTCGAGACGCTGTCGGGCCTAAAGAGCTTCGAGGCGGCCTTCGAATTGCAGACCAATTATGCGAAGTCTTCCTATGAGGCTTTCGTTTCCGAAGCGACCAAGCTCGGCGAAATGTATGCCGACCTCGCCAAAAATGCTTATAAGCCCTACGAAGCACCGATGGCCGCCGTTGCCGCCAAGGTCTCGAAAGCCACTCCGGTAGCCCCCGCCGCCGCATAAATCTTGTGGCGTGTTGCGCGCCGCCTATTGAAAATCAAAGACCGGCACCGCATTTGCGGCCGGTCTTTTTTGTTTCCCGAAGCGCGCCCTGGTTTTTACGCAGACTTTTTTGGCCTTTGCGTCAAGTCCTGCGGAATTGTGATTGCAGTCGGAAACAAGGGGCTTAAAATCGCTCTATTATGAACTACCTTAGGGTTTCAGATATTCGTCGGGAAAGCACCCCTCCCATGCTGCCTGCCGGATTGATTGAGGAATGAATGACAATGATCGCCAGACCGATCCGGATGCAAAACGACAGCGAAAGGAACGGGGATAACGGAAATCGAACCTCGGTCATCACGCGCACCAAGCCGAAGACCAAGAAGCCTAATCTCTATCGCGTACTGCTTTTGAATGACGACTACACCCCAATGGAATTCGTCATCCATATCCTGGAGCGTTTTTTTCAGAAGGATCGGGAAAGTGCCACCCGCATCATGCTGCATGTCCATAACCACGGCGTCGGCGAATGCGGAATATTCACATACGAGGTAGCGGAAACCAAGGTGAGCCAGGTGATGGACTTTGCCCGGCAGCACCAGCATCCGCTGCAATGCGTCATGGAAAAGAAGTGAGGAACTGAACGTGCCAACATTTTCGCCTAGTCTTGAGAAGGCGCTCCATCAGGCACTGACCTTTGCCAACGAGCGGCACCATGAATATGCGACGCTCGAGCATCTGCTGCTCGCCCTGATCGACGATGCCGATGCGGCTGCGGTCATGGGTGCCTGCAATGTCGACCTCGACGCGCTCCGTAAAACGCTCCTGGAATATGTCGATAACGAACTCTCCAACCTGGTCACCGGTTATGACGAGGACTCCAAGCCGACATCCGGCTTCCAGCGCGTCATTCAGCGCGCGGTGATCCATGTCCAGTCTTCCGGCCGCGAGGAAGTGACCGGCGCCAACGTGCTCGTCGCGATCTTCGCCGAGCGCGAAAGTCATGCTGCCTATTTCCTGCAGGAGCAGGAAATGACCCGCTACGACGCCGTCAACTATATCTCCCACGGCATCGGCAAGCGCCCCGGCGTATCCGAAAGCCGTCCGCCGCGCGGCGCTGAGGACGAGTCCGAATCCAAGCCGACCGCACGCGGCGGCAACGAGGAAGAAAGCGGGCCGAAGAAGCAGCAGGATGCACTGAAGGCTTACTGCGTAAACCTCAACGAGAAGGCCAAGGGCGGCAAGATCGACCCCTTGATCGGCCGTCACGCCGAGGTGAACCGGACCATCCAGATCCTGTGCCGCCGCTCCAAGAACAACCCGCTCTATGTCGGTGACCCCGGCGTCGGTAAAACGGCGATTGCCGAAGGCCTTGCCAAGCGCATCGTCGAAGGCAAGGTGCCGGAAGCTCTGGCCGATGCCACGATCTTCTCGCTCGATATGGGCACGCTGCTTGCCGGCACCCGCTATCGCGGCGACTTCGAAGAGCGCCTGAAGCAGGTCGTCAAGGAACTGGAAGAATATCCGGGCGCCGTGCTCTTCATCGACGAAATCCACACCGTCATCGGTGCGGGTGCAACGTCGGGCGGGGCCATGGATGCATCGAACCTCCTGAAGCCGGCTCTGTCTTCGGGTGCGATCCGCTGCATCGGTTCGACCACCTACAAGGAATACCGCCAGTTCTTCGAAAAGGATCGGGCTCTGGTCCGCCGCTTCCAGAAGATCGACGTCAATGAACCGTCGATCGACGATGCGATCGAGATCATGAAGGGTCTGAAGCCCTATTTCGAAGAATACCACCACCTGCGTTACTCGAACGAGGCGATCAAGACCGCCGTCGAGCTCTCGGCCCGTTACATTTCGGACCGCAAGCTGCCGGATAAGGCGATCGACGTCATCGACGAGACCGGTGCCGCCCAGATGCTGCTGCCGCCGTCCAGGCGCCGCAAGTTGATCACCGAAAAGGAGATCGAAGCGACGATTGCGACGATGGCCCGCATCCCGGCGAAGACCGTCTCGAAGGATGATGAAGCCGTTCTTGCCAACCTTGAGCAGGAACTGCGCTCGGTCGTCTATGGTCAGGATGTGGCGATCGAAGCCCTGTCCACCTCGATCAAGCTGGCCCGTGCCGGCTTGCGCGAGCCGAACAAGCCGATCGGTGCCTATGTCTTCTCCGGTCCCACCGGCGTCGGCAAGACGGAAGTCGCCAAGCAGCTTGCTGCCTCACTGGGTGTCGAGATTTTGCGCTTCGATATGTCGGAATACATGGAGCGGCATACGGTTTCCCGTCTGCTCGGCGCACCTCCCGGCTATGTCGGCTTCGACCAGGGCGGCCTCTTGACCGATGGCGTCGACCAGCATCCGCATTGCGTGGTCCTGCTCGACGAAATCGAAAAGGCGCATCCGGATATCTATAATATCCTGCTGCAGGTCATGGACCACGGTACGCTGACTGACCATAACGGCAAGAAGATCGACTTCCGTAACGTCATCCTGATCATGACGACCAATGCGGGCGCTTCGGAAATGGCCAAGGCCGCCATCGGCTTCGGTTCGTCCAAGCGCACCGGCGAAGACGAAGAGGCTCTGACCCGCCTGTTCACGCCGGAATTCCGCAACCGTCTCGACGCGATCATTCCGTTCGCGGCGCTGCCGACGGCCGTCATCCACAAGGTCGTGCAGAAGTTCATCATGCAGCTGGAAGCTCAGCTCTCTGAACGCAACGTCACCTTCGACCTGCACGAGGATGCGATCGCCTGGCTGTCCGAAAAGGGTTACGACGAGAAGATGGGCGCCCGCCCGCTTGCCCGCGTGATCCAGGATGCCATCAAGAAGCCGCTGGCGAACGAAATCCTCTTCGGCAAGCTGAAGAAGGGCGGCGTCGTCAACGTCACCGTCGGCCCGAAGGAAGATGGCAAGCCAGGCCTCATTCTGGAAGCCGTTCCGGAAACGGCACCTATCAAGCCGAAGCCGGAAGCCGAGCTGGTTCATCCGGGAGCGGTCGATGAGGATGATGGCGAGCTGAAGACCAAGCCGGTCAAGAAGGCGAAGGCCAAGACCGTGCCGCAGCCTGAGCCTGAAGTCCGCGACGCGCCCAAGAAGGGCTCGACGGTTCCCAAGGTTCCACGCAAGAAGTAAGCTTACGACGGACAATGAAAAAGGCCGCTGAGAAGCGGCCTTTTTGTTTGCCTTGAAGCATGTCGCGCGAAAGCGTGTAGTGGTTTGCGATAACGATATGGGCAAGAAAAGACCTAAAGCGTAGCAGCGACACGCTTCAGGATGTCAGAGCTTCGCGTAGTCGATCTCGAGGAAGTCTGCGACCTCGGGTATCCAACGGTCGCGCACGAAGGCGACATGCAGCGGGTGGACATTATAGGCGTCGTAACCGGCCTGGTCGTCGAACTCCATCGCGAAGCCGAAGGTGAAATCGTTCTTCGGGCTCGTCTGGCGAAGTTGCTCGAAATTTCTGACGCTTGGGATCTGCTTGAGCGTCAGCGCCTCATCGAGAAAAGCCTTTTCTTCGGCAGAGCCTGCAGCGTGCTTCAGGCGGAATGCGACGGTGTGGCGAATCATGATTTCCTCCTAAATCGATGAAGTAATTTAGTATTCCGAAAAATAAGGCGGCGTTTCCGTTATGCGAGTTCCGCTTTGATCTTCTCCGCGTTGGCAGCGAGCACCACGCCATCCTCCATCTTGCCGGAATGCGGCTTGAGTGCCACGCCCTCATGCCGCGGGATGACATGGAAATGCAGGTGGAAAACGGTCTGACCTGCTGCCGGCTCGTTGAACTGGGCGATGAACACACCATCTGCGTCGAAGGCTTCCTTGACGGCATTGGCGACTTTCTGGACGACGGTGATCGTATGGGAAAGGGAGGCGGGGTCGGCATCGAAGATATTGCGGGAAGGTGCCTTCGGCAGGACCAGAACATGGCCCGGCGCTTGCGGCATCACATCCATGAAGACAACGGTCTTGTCGTCCTCGTAGACGCGATGCGACGGGATCTCGCCGCGCAGGATCTTGGCGAAGATATTGTTGTCGTCATAGGCAGCGCTGGTCATGGCGAAATCTCCTCGTGTTTCCCTTGATCGCGTAGCGCGCCGGAGCCAAGCGCGTCAATCCTCCTGCAACCGTTCGCCTTTGCGGAAGGGAGTGTGTTCGGCAAGCATCTCATTCATATATTCGACATCCTCCCGCTCGCGCTTGAGATAGTCGGCAACGGCGCGCCGCAATCCCGCGTGAGCGATATAGTGGGCGGAATGCGTCGTCACCGGCAGGTAGCCGCGGGCAAGCTTATGTTCGCCCTGGGCGCCGGCCTCTACCTTCTTGAGGCCCTTTTCCAGCGCAAAATCGATGGCCTGATGATAGCAGACCTCGAAATGCAGGAAGGGGTGATCTTCGATGCAGCCCCAGTGCCGCCCGTAGAGCGTATCACCGCCGATGAAATTGATCGCGCCTGCCACATAGCGACCGTCACGCTTTGCCATGACGAGCAGGATGTCGTCGGCCATACGCTCGCCGATCAGCGAATAGAATTTGCGCGTCAGATAAGGCCGGCCCCATTTGCGGCCGCCGGTATCCATGTAGAAGGCGAAGAACTGGTCCCAGATTTTTTCGGTCAGGTCCTTGCCGGTCAGCCAGTCGATGGTGATGCCGTTCTCAACCGCCGTCCGACGCTCCTTGCGCAGTGCCTTGCGCTTGCGAGAGGCAAGCGTTTCCAGGAACGCGTCGTGGTTGGCATAGCCTTCATTGATGAAATGGAACTGCTTGTCCGTGCGGTGCAGGTAGCCGTCGGTCTCGAAGACCGGCATCTCGTCCTCGGGCACGAAGGTGACATGGGCCGAGGAAATATCGAGGCGGCGGACGACTTCCTTGAGGCTTTCCGCCATGGCATTCTGAATTGGCAGTCTTGCAAATCCTTGGGCCACGAGCAGGCGCGGGCCGGTCGCGGGCGTGAAGGGGATAGAGCACTGCAGCTTCGGATAATAACTGCCGCCGGCCCGTTCAAAAGCGTCGGCCCAGCCATGATCGAAGACATATTCGCCCTGACTGTGGTTCTTGAGATAGCCGGGCAAGGCGCCGACCAGTTCACCCTTGTCCGTCTCCAGAAGCATGTGATGGCCGAGCCAGCCGGTCTGCGCAGTGGCAGAGCCGGATTCTTCCAGCGACGAGAGAAAGGCATGCGAGACGAAGGGATTATAGGCGACGCTGTCGCACGTCTTCGATGCTCCCGAAAGCCTGGACCAGCGGTCGGGGGAAATTGCGGTGAATGATCGCTCGATGCGGATGGAAAGTTCGTCTGACGATTCGTCTGTCATGAAGCAAATGCGAAGCCGTTGGGGGAGGGAGCTGGCTCCCTCCCAGTCTGCGCACGATCTTGTCGAAAAAGCGAGCGTCAAACTGCCGCGCGCGGATCGAAGCCTTCGAAAGTCATTTGATCGGCGTTCTCGAAAGTCTGCTTGCGAGCCTGTTCATCACGCACCGTCCAGGTGATGACCGGAACGTCCTTGTCGCGCTGGTCGGTGATGAACGGGTTCGGCAGGTCGGCATAGTAGTAGGAAATGAAATCGAGGCCGATCGCCATCGCCTTATCATGCTCTGCATGTTCCTCCGGCGTATTGCCGTTGGCCGTCAGCCCGATCGGGTAGGGCGCATTGAGCTCCTTGAGATCCTTCAGCAGCCAATGGTCGAAGCTCATCAGCGCAACCTTGCCCTCATAGCCCTCGAGTACGTCGAGAACGGCTTCGGCAAAGCCCTCGTCGTCGGCTTCGCGGCCCTTGAGTTCCAGCACCAGCGGCACCTTGCCCTGCACGAGTGCGAGAAGCTGCTTCAGCGTTGGCACTTTGTCCTTCGTGCCGCCGACGGCGATCAGCCCGAGCTCCTGGGAGGTCCGTTCCCGCACGTCGCCCTTGAGGTTGCAGAGGCGTTCCAGATCTTCATCATGGAAGATGACCGGCACGGCATCCGAGGCGTAATGCAGGTCGCATTCGATGGCGAAGCCCGCTTCGACGGCCCGTGAAAAAGCCGAGAGCGTGTTTTCCCAGACGACATTGTTGAGGTCGTGGTAGCCGCGGTGCGCAACCGGCAGCTCTTTGATCCAGGCGGCATTCGTCATTATGCGATTTCCATGATAGCATCGATTTCGACTGCTGCATTGAGCGGCAAGGCTGCCATGCCGACGGCAGCGCGGGCATGTTTGCCGGCTTCGCCGAGCACGCCGGCGATCAAGTTCGAGGCGCCGTTGATAACGAGGTGCTGCTCGACAAAATCAGGCGCCGACGCGACGAAGCCGTTGAGCTTGATGACGCGGCGGATGCGGCCGAGATTGCCGCCGAGCGCTGCCTTTGCCTGAGCAAGAATGTTGATGGCGCAAAGCTCTGCGGCACGCTGGCCAGTGGCAACATCGACAGTCTTGCCGAGGTGGCCGGAGACGGCAACCTTACCGCCTTCGAGCGGCAGCTGGCCGGAAATATAGAGAAGGTTGCCGCTGATGACATAGGGGACATAATTGGCGGCGGGTGCTGCTGCCTCGGGCAGGGTTATCCCCATTTCCGACAGGCGCGTTGCGATTACATCGGACATTTTCGTCTCCGCTTTTGTTGTCAATTCTTCAAAAAGAATGCATCAAGACTAGAATCTTTAATGTGACAGTTTCGAGCCTCGATTTGGCCGAAAGCGTTCTTATAACATCGCGGACGAGTCCAACAGGAGTTAATGAATGTTCCGATCGTCACTTGCCGCTCTTCTTCTCGCAAGCGTTTCCGCCAATGCCTGGGCGGCCGCGCCGGCGACGAGCGCTGCGATCGCAACCGGGCTCGTCGCTCACCGCGCCATCTACGACCTGGAACTGAAGGACGCTTCGGAGCGCTCCGGCATCTCCTCCATGTATGGCCGCATGGTCTATGAGTTCGACGGCAATTACTGCGAAGGCTTTACCACGAATTTCCGCTTCGTCACCCAGATCGACACCGGCGACAACGTGCGCGTCAGCGACCAGCAGACCAAGACGTTCGAGAGCCTGAAGGATGGCAAGTTCACCTTCGATACCAAGTCTTTCACCGACGATCAGCTCGACAAGGAAGTCAACGGCGCGGCTCAAGATAAGCCGGAAGGCGTGAAGGTCGACCTCACGCAGCCGGCAAGCCGTGAGCTGCAACTCGAGGAAAGCCGCTTTCCGACCGAGCACATGCTCGACGTCATTCAGAACGCCAAGGATGGCAAGCGCTTCTTCGAGGCTCGCGTCTTCGACGGCTCCGACGATGGCGACAAATCCCTGGTGACAACGACGATCGTGGGTAAGCAGGAGACTCCGGTCACGAATGAGGCTGATGCAGGCAATGCCGGCGAGTTCGCCAAGGCCGCCTTCTGGCCCGTGACGATCTCCTATTTCAACGAGAATGCCAAATCCGACACCCTGCCGGTCTACCGCATGTCGTTCAAGCTCTATGAGAACGGCATCACGCGGGATCTGACGATGGATTACGGCGATTTCGTCCTGACCGGCAAGCTTGCCAAGCTCGAGCTTCTCGACAAGAAGGCCGCGCCGGTCTGCCAGTAAGGCGGCATTCGCCGCAAGCTTAAGCGGCTGTCATAAAAGCTTATTTCTAGTGCCGCTAAACTGCGACCTCGCAAATGAGTTGTGCGGGGCGGGTATTGCGTGGATGCCGAGTTTCCCAGCCTCGAAAGTGGATGACCCATTTGCCGCAAAAATGGGTTTGCAATTCGTAAGACCAATTGCACCACAAGCCGAGAAAGACGACCCCAATGGCCGACACCGATCTCGCAACGGTTCAGAATGCTTCCCTGTCGGCCGTTGCCGCCGATCCTGCGGAAGTCGCCCGCATTACCGACACCATCAGTATTACAGACCGCGCCGGAATTTCCGTTTACGGCGACCGCGCACAGCAGGCCGTCAGTGACTATGCCGACAGGATCCTGCGCGAGGTGCGCAACAAGGATCTCGGCGATGTCGGCAAGCTTTTGACCGACATCATCCTGAAATCCAAGAGCCTCGATCCCGCGTCCCTCAAGGATAAGGGCTTCCTGAGCCGCATGTTCCTCTCCGCCAAGGCGCGCCTCGAGCGCTTCAAGGAGGAGTTCGAGGATGTTGCAGGCCAGATCGACCGCATCGGCCTGGAGCTCGACCGCCACAAGGATACGCTGCGTCGCGACATCGCCCTGCTCGACGACCTGCATGAAGAGACGAAACAGTCGATCGTAAAGCTCGATGCCTATGTGCAAGCAGGCAAGAACTTCGCCGAGCACTTCCGCTCGGTCGAGCTGCCGAAGTTGAAGAGCGCAGCCGACGCCGCAGTCTCCGGCCCCGGTGGCGGCATGCTGGAAGCCCAGACCTATCAGGACAGCCTCCAGGCGCTCGACCGCTTGGAAAAGCGCATCTTCTATCTGCAACAGGCCCGCCAGCTCGGCATTCAGCAGCTTCCGCAGATCCGTATCGTCCAGGCCGGCGACGAAACACTGATCGAGAATCTGCAGGCAACTTCGGCGCTGACGGTGCCTGCCTGGAAGCAGAAGATGGTCATCCTCCTCGGGCTCACACAGCAGAAATCGGCCCTCGACCTGCAGAAGACGGTGACCGACGCCACCAATGACATGATCCGCCAGGCCTCGGAAATGATGAAGGATCAGGCGATTGCCATTGAGCAGCAGTCGCAGCGCGGCATCGTCGATATGGAGACGCTTGCCAAGGCCAATCAGGATCTGATCGACACCGTCACCGGCATGCTGCGCGTGCAGGAAGAGGGCCGCAAGAAGCGGGCTCAAGCCGAGCAGCAGATGGAACAACTGACGATCGACCTCAAGAAGGCGATGACCCAGGCGTGACCGGCAAAACCATGATCCGATCATTCCTCTGCGCACTGGCGCTATCTGGTCTCGCGGCGTTGGCAGGCTGCGATGCTTTCAGCAGCGGTCCGAATTTCTCGATCGTTTCAGGCTCGGAAAACACCGTGCTGCAGCCGATCGTCGAGGAATTCTGCAAGGAGAAGCACGCGACTTGCTCCTTCAAATATGAGGGCACGCTCGATATCGGCCTCGCGCTGCAAAGCGATCAGGGTGTCGAGCAGGACGCTGTCTGGCCCGCTTCCAGCGTCTGGGTCGACATGTTCGATACCAAACGCAGGATCAAGGACCTGACGTCGGTGGCGCAGACGCCCGTCATTGTCGGCGTGCGCAAGTCGAAGGCCGAGCAGCTCGGCTGGGTCGGCAAGGATGTCTTCATGAAGGATATCTTGGCAGCGGTGAACAGCGGCTCGCTGAAGTTCCTGATGACATCGGCGACACAATCGAATTCCGGTGCCAGCGCCTATCTCGCCATGCTCTCCAGTGCGCTCGGTAACAAGCCTGTGATCGAGCCCGGTGATCTCGATGACAAGACGGTTCAGGACACCGTTCGAAGCCTGCTTGCCGGTGTTGCGCGCTCCTCCGGCTCTTCGGGCTGGCTCGCCGACCTCTATACGGATTCCGCTAGCAAGGGCACGATCTACGATGCCATGTGGAATTATGAGGCGGTCATCAAGGAAACCAACGACAAGCTCACGGGTATGGGCAAGGAGCCGCTTTACGCCATCTATCCTGCCGATGGCGTAGCGATGGCGGATTTGCCGCTCGGTTTCGTCGATCATGGCCGCGGTCCCCAGGTTCAGACCTTCTTCAAGGACCTGCTCGCCTATCTGCGCTCGCCCGATGTTCAGAAGAAGATCGCCGAAACCGGTCGCCGCCTGCCGCTCGGCAGCGTCGCCGCTGAGCCGCAGCCGAGCTGGAATTTCGATCCGGCCAAACTGGTGACCGCGATCCGTATGCCGGAACCGACAGTGATCCGCCAGGCGCTTACTCTCTATCAGGCGGCACTGCGCAAACCGTCACTGACGGCGCTCTGCCTCGATTTCTCCGGCTCGATGCAGGGGGACGGCGAGAACAGTCTGCAGCAGGCGATGCGTTTCCTGTTCACGCCCGAGGAGGCCAGCAAGGTGCTGGTGCAGTGGTCGCCGGCCGACCGTATCTTCGTCATTCCCTTCGATGCCAATGTCCGCGATATCTTCTCGGCTTCGGGTGACACGATGGAGCAGCAGGGGCTTCTCAACGCAGTTTCTGGTCAGCATGCCGGCGGCGGCACCAATATGTATGCCTGCGCCGAAAGGGCGCTCCAGCAGATGGCGAAAACCGCGGACCTGTCCAATTATCTGCCGGCGATCATCATCATGACCGACGGCAGATCCGATGACCAGAGTGCGGCCTTCATGAGCGATTGGAACGCGATGGAACCACGCGTGCCGATCTTCGGCATTACCTTCGGCGATGCGGACAAGACCCAGCTGGACAGTCTGGCGGCAGCGACGGCGGCACGCGTCTTCGACGGACGCTCGGACCTTGCGGCAGCGTTCCGCACCGCACGCGGTTATAACTAGGACCGGCATGGGTAACTGGCTCGGCAATGATGGCAACTGGATCGTGGCGGGAGTGGTGACGGCCATTCTCGTCCCCATTCTGACTTTTGCTGCCGGCATGCCGTTCTGGATTGCCGCTGTCATCGGCCTCCTAGTTTTTGCCGGCCTCGTTTTCCTGCTGGCGCCACGCAGGCTTTTCGAAGGTCTCGATATCAAGGTGATCGGCCGCGGTCGCGTTGCCTTCGCGAGAGAATTGCTGGAAGGGGCTGTGCCCGCCGCACAAAGGCTGGAGACGGCCGCGGACGATATCACCGACAAGCAGACGGCGGCGCGCGTACGCCACCTGGCGGAAATCGCCGCCGATGTCTTCCGCAAGGTGGAGGCGAGGCCGGAAAGTGCCAATTCCGTACGCCGTTTCCTCAGCTACTATCTGCCGCGTGCGGCCGAAGTTGCCGAGGGCTTTGCGGTAATCGAGGCGAAACGCGCGCCTGACGTCAAGCAGTTGGAGGATGTCCACGCCGTGCTGGTGAAGCTCGAGGATGCCTTCGTTCATTATGCCGACAGCCTTGTCGATGCTGAGCTTGGCACGCTCGATACCGACCTGCGCCTCATCCAGGCATCGCTCAAAGAGGATTTCGGACGCTGATGGCCCTTTCCCGCCGCGCCTTTGGAGTTGGACTGCTCGCCACCGGTATTGCCGGCACGGGCGGCTATTTCGCCGTCCGCGACAGGCCGGAACTGCAGGGCCTGCTGGGTACGCGCACAAAGCTGTTCGGCTTCATCGGTGGCGAAAAGGAGGCTTTCCTTGCCGATCCCGATGTCGTTGACGCTATCAAGGGCTACGGCCTTTCGATCGACAGTCGCGTCGCCGGCTCGGTCGAAATGGTGCGCGAGCGGGCCTTGCTTTCGCAAAACCCGCAATTTCTTTGGCCGTCCTCCTCCATCATGGTGGATATCGCCCGTCAGAGCGGCGTGAAGATCCGCGATGACAGGGTCATGCTGAACACGCCTGTCGTCGTCTACACGTGGCAGCCGGTCGTGGACGGGCTGATCAAATCGGGCCTCGTGACGGTAATCAACGGCCATCACCAGCTCGACCTGAAGGCGCTGCTTGATGCCATCCTTGCCGGGACGGATTGGTCGAAACTTGGCGTCAATGCGCTCTACGGCCGGGCGCGCATCGTCTCCACCGATCCGAACCGGTCGAATTCGGGCTTCATGTTCTCGGGCCTCGCGCTCAGCCTCTTCAGCGGCAATGTCGCGACATCAGACGATCTCGCCCAATACGGCGGCAAGGTGCAGTCGATCTTCCGCAATATGGGTTTCAAGTCGCCATCGTCAGGCAAGTTGTTTGAGCAGTATCTGGCGGGTGGCCTCGGCGGCGAACCGATGATTGTCGGTTATGAGAATCAACTCGTCGAATGGGCGCTCGCCGATGCCGACCGATGGAGCCGCATCCAGTCGGGGCCGGGCGCCAAGCCCGTCGTCCTCTATCCGTGCCCGACGGTCTATTCGGCCCATCCGCTGATCGTCGTCGACGAAACGGCCGAACGCCTGATCGAGGCGCTGACCAGCGCCCGCCTGCAGGAGCTCGCCTGGACCAAACACGGCTTTCGCGGGCCGCTCGGCACGGCGACCGGTGATACCAAAGGGCCGATTGCCGGCCAGTTGCCGGCCGAGATCGATGCCGTGCTGCCGATCCCGGACGCCGGCGTGATGCTGTCGCTGCTGAACATGCTGGCAAGCTGAGCCGGCAACGCGAATATATTGCAGGCGCGGCTCATTCGTCCGTTCTCGTCAGATTTTTTGGCGCAAGCCTTGCTTTTGCAGGAAATCGAATGTAAGGCCACGCGCATTCCACACGTAAGGCATGGGATCGTCCGGGAGAAATCCGGCTTTTCCGCCCGGTGGCATCTTCGAAGAGGATGCTGTTCGCCTTGCGGAGGTTCAACCGGAAAAGGAGTAACAAGGCATGGCATTGCCTGATTTTTCTATGCGCCAGCTTCTGGAAGCCGGCGTCCACTTCGGTCACCAGACTCACCGCTGGAACCCGAAGATGAAGCCGTACATTTTCGGCGATCGTAACAACATCCACATCATCGACCTGGCCCAGACCGTTCCGATGCTGTCGCGCGCCCTGCAGGTCGTGTCCGACACCGTTGCTCGTGGCGGCCGCGTTCTCTTCGTCGGCACCAAGCGTCAGGCTTCCGAGCTGATCGCTGACTCGGCCAAGCGTTCTGCCCAGTACTACGTCAACTCGCGTTGGCTCGGCGGCATGATGACGAACTGGAAGACGATCTCCAACTCGATCCAGCGCCTGCGCAAGCTCGACGAAATCCTGTCGTCCGAGCAGTCTGGCTACTCCAAGAAGGAGCGCCTGACCCTCGAGCGCGAGCGCGAAAAGCTCGATAAGGCCCTCGGTGGTATCAAGGATATGGGCGGCACGCCGGACCTGATGTTCATCATCGACACCAACAAGGAAAAGATCGCGATCGACGAAGCCAAGCGCCTCGGCATCCCGGTCGTCGCCATCATAAACTCGAACTGCGATCCAGACCTGATCGACTATCCGATCCCTGGCAACGACGACGCTTCGCGCGCCATCGCTCTCTACTGCGACCTGATCGCCCGCGCTGCCATCGACGGTATTGCCCGTCAGCAGAGCGGATCGGGCCGCGACCTCGGCGCTTCTGCGGAAGCTCCGTTCGAGCCGGCGCTCGATGAGGCGACCGAAGCCTGATAAAAGCAGGCGGAGTAAAGCTCCGCCAAAGCTTGCAAAGATTGGGAAAGGCCGCTCGCGACTCTTTGAAGTTGGGCGGCCTTGCCCTTTTCAGGCGGAAGCTGTGACTGCTTTTGCCTCAATGAATTCTGTTGTGACGCGTCTTCATAACGCTGTCATACATACAGGTACATTTCGTGCCTCAATCCGGTGCCGCGCCGCAAACTGCGGGCACCGCTTGAACCGACAAGAGGAAACTTATGACCGAGATTACGGCTGCACTGGTGAAGGAACTGCGCGAAAAGTCCGGCGCAGGCATGATGGACTGCAAGAAGGCATTGACCGAGACCAACGGCGACATCGAAGCCGCGATCGACTGGCTGCGCGCCAAGGGCATCTCCAAGGCCGACAAGAAGTCGGGCCGCGCCGCTGCTGAAGGTCTGGTCGCCATCGCCGGCGCCGGTCACAAGGCCGTTGTCATCGAACTCAATTCCGAAACCGACTTCGTTGCCCGTAACGATGCCTTCCAGGATCTCGCACGCGGCATCGCCGAAGTTGCGCTGTCCACGGACGGTACGGTCGAAGCCATTTCGGCTGCGACCTATCCGGCATCCGGCAAGCCGGTCGCCGACACCGTCAAGGAAGCAATCGCGACCATCGGCGAGAACATGACGCTTCGTCGTGCGGCCAAGCTGGAAGTCGAGCACGGCGTTGTCGCGACCTACATCCACAACGCTGCCGGCGACGGCATCGGCAAGCTCGGCGTTCTCGTTGCTCTGAAGTCGGTCGGCGACAAGGCCGTTCTGACGTCGATCGGCCGCCAGGTTGCCATGCATATTGCTGCTACCAACCCGCTGGCGATCCGCGCCGAAGAAGTCGATGCCGCAGTCGCCGAGCGCGAACGCAACGTCTTCATCGAGCAGTCCCGCGAATCCGGCAAGCCGGAAGCCATCATCGAGAAGATGGTCGAAGGCCGCATGCGCAAGTTCTTCGAGGAAGTGGCTCTTCTCTCGCAGTCTTTCGTTATCAACCCGGACCTGACGGTCGGCGCTGCGATCAAAGCAGCCGAAAAGGAAGCCGGCGCCCCGATCGAAGTCGTCGGTATGGCTCGTCTGCTCCTCGGCGAAGGTGTCGAGAAGGAAGAAACTGACTTTGCAGCCGAAGTCGCCGCTGTCGCCAAGGGCTGATCTTGCTGCCATATTTGGGAAAACCGAAGGGCATCGCGTGACAACGCGGTGCCCTTCGTGTATCGGGCAATTGCGGCAATATACGAGGAGCCAACATGACGTCGGAACCAATCTATAAACGTGTTCTACTCAAGGCTTCCGGGGAAGCCATGATGGGAAGCCAAGGCTTCGGGATCGACGTTGCGGTGGCGGACCGCATCGCGTCCGACATTGCCGATGCACGGCAGATGGGCGTCGAGGTCGGCGTCGTCATTGGCGGCGGTAACATTTTCCGCGGCGTGGCGGTTGCGTCCAAGGGCGGCGACCGCGTCACCGGCGACCACATGGGCATGCTCGGCACCGTCATCAATGCGCTCGCGCTCGCAACCTCGCTGCGCAAGCTCAACATTGACACGGTGGTTCTGTCGGCCATTTCCATGCCGGAAATCTGCGAAAGTTTCTCTCAGCGCGCCACGCTGTATCACCTGTCGCTCGGCAGGGTGGTGATCTTTGCCGGCGGAACCGGCAATCCCTTCTTCACCACCGATTCTGCTGCAGCGCTGCGCGCTGCCGAAATGGGTGCCCAGGCGATCTTCAAGGGTACACAGGTAGACGGCATCTATACCGCCGATCCGAAGAAAGATCCGGAGGCGACGCGTTTCGACCATCTGACCCACAAGGAGGTTCTCGACCGGGGCCTCGCCGTTATGGACGTCGCCGCTGTTGCGCTCGCACGCGAGAATTCCATTCCGATCGTTGTTTTCTCGATCCACGAGAAGGGACGTTTCGCTGAAATCTTGACGGGTGGTGGTCTCAAGACCATCGTATCCGACAACTGATAGGGAGCTGCGCGGTTGCCGGCGCAAATCTTCTGATACGGGAGCATAGACATGAGTGAAGGTATCGATATCAAGGAACTGAAGCGCCGCATGGATGGTGCCATTTCCGCGTTCAAGAGCGACATTGCATCGCTGCGTACGGGCCGCGCTTCGGCCAACATTCTCGACCCGGTGACGGTTGAAGCCTATGGTTCGCGCATGCCGCTGAACCAGGTCGCCAACATCACTGTTCCGGAGCCGCGCATGTTGACCGTATCCGTCTGGGACAAGAGCATGGTCGGCGCCGTGGATCGTTCGATTCGCGAATTGAATCTCGGCCTGAACCCGATCGTCGACGGCCAGAACCTTCGCATTCCGCTGCCGGAACTCAACGAAGAGCGCCGCAAGTCTCTCGTCAAGGTCGCCCATGACTATGCCGAAAAGAGCAAGGTTGCGATTCGCCATGTTCGCCGAGACGGCATGGACGGCCTTAAGAAAGCCGAAAAGGATGGCGTAATCGGCCAGGACGAAAGCCGGGCACAGTCGGAACGCGTTCAGAAAATGACGGACGAGACGATTTTGGAAATCGACCGCTTGCTTGGCGAGAAAGAAAAGGAAATCATGCAGGTCTAGTATACTTGCGTCCTTGCCAAGAAAGACCGGACGGAAAATGTCGGAAACCTCATTTTTGACTGCGCCAGAACATGTTGCCATCATCATGGATGGCAACGGTCGTTGGGCAAAGCAGCGCGGCCTGCCGCGGACGATGGGACACCGCAGGGCGGTCGAGACCGTTCGCCAGACCGTGCGTACTGCCGGCGATCTTGGCATCAAATACCTGACGCTCTTTGCCTTCTCCTCGGAGAACTGGCGTCGCCCAGAGGCTGAGGTCACTGATCTTCTCGGCCTGCTGAAGGCTTTCATCCGTAGCGATCTCGCCGAGCTTCATCGGCAGAATGTGCGCATCAGGGTGATCGGCGACCGCGTCAACTTGCGCAGCGATATCCTCAAGCTTCTGCTGGAAGCCGAGGAGACGACCAAGGCCAATACGGCGCTGACACTCGTCATCGCCTTCAACTATGGTTCTCGCGATGAGATCGCCCGCGCCATGATGAGCCTCGCCAAGGATGTGGAGGAGGGGCGCCTCAGATCGCAGGATATCACCCCTGCGCTGATCGACGCCCGGCTCGATACAGCCGGCATCCCCGACCCTGATCTCATCATCCGCACCAGCGGTGAAGAGCGGCTGTCCAATTTCCTGTTGTGGCAGGCCGCCTATTCGGAATTTGTCTTCCTGCCGGAATACTGGCCGGATTTCAGCCGCGAGCTTTTCCTGTCGGCACTCGAGAAGTTTGCCTCGCGCGATCGCCGCTTCGGCGGTCTTTCCGCGCAGGCTGCTGCAGTGAACACCTGATGAAGCAGGAACTGAAGCTCCGCATTGTTTCAGGCCTGATTCTCGCAATCATCGTTCTTGCCGCCACGTGGTATGGCGGCTTTATCTTCCGCACCGTGGCGGCGGCGATCGCGCTTCTGATCTATTACGAATGGTCGACGATCACAGGGATCGTGCGCGACCCGGTGACCAACGTGCTCGGCTGGGTGGGCGAGGTGCTGGTCGCCCTGCTCGTTCTGGCGGGTGCGTTCGAATATGCGTTCGGAATGCTGATTGCCCTGACTGCGGTCGGCATTGCCATGATCTTCCTGCATCGTGCCAGCCGCTGGTTCGCTCCGGGGCTTTTATATGCCGGCGGCACCGGATTGGCGCTTGCGGCGATCCGCGGCGATGAAACGCTTGGCCTCTACGCGATGCTCTTCATCTTCGCCGTGGTCTGGGCGACCGATATTCTCGCCTATTTCGTTGGGCGCGCGCTTGGCGGTCCAAAGCTTGCTCCGCGCATATCGCCCGGCAAGACCTGGTCGGGCGCAGTCGGTGGCGCCATTTCAGCCGTCATCGCCGGAGCCGTCATTGTCCATTTTTTGATTCCGGAAGCCCTGGATCGTGCCGCGGTGATCGCGCTCGTCCTGTCCGTCTTCAGCCAGTCAGGCGATCTTTTCGAAAGCTTCATCAAGCGAAAATTCGGCGTGAAGGACTCCAGCCGTCTCATTCCGGGGCATGGCGGCGTCATGGATCGTGTCGATGGACTGATTTTTGCCTGTTTTTCAGCGTTCTTGCTTGCTGGCCTTTTTTCGCTGATAAAGGGCGGCGGAACAACGTCGCTCGGTGCGGCATTGTTCGGCCTTTGATCATTACGGCCAGATAGAAGAAGGAAGTCATGGAAGCGGTGACCGGCATATTCGGTTTTTTGACGGGCTATATCGTCCCCTTCGTCATCGTCCTGTCGCTGCTCGTCTTCGTGCATGAGATGGGCCACTATTTGGTCGGGCGCTGGAGCGGCATCCGTATCCTCGCCTTCTCCGTCGGCTTTGGCCCGGAGATTGTCGGTTTCACCGATCGCCACGGAACGCGCTGGAAGATATCGGCGATCCCGCTCGGCGGCTATGTTCGCTTCTTCGGCGATGAGGATGCGTCCAGCAAGCCGGATACGGACAGGCTCGCCGCGATGACGGATGAGGAGCGCGAACGTTCCTTCGCCGGTGCAAAGCTCTGGAAGCGCGCCGCAACCGTTGCAGCCGGCCCGATCGCCAATTTCATCCTTGCTATTGCCATCTTCACGGTCCTTTTCGCGGTCTACGGCCGTACAGTGTCCGATCCCGTAGTCGCTGAAGTGAAGCCGGACAGTGCTGCTGCGGCAGCCGGCGTACTGCCGGGCGACCTGCTCGTCTCAATCGATGGCACCAAGGTTCAGACCTTCGACGACGTGCGGCGTTATGTCAGCATCCGTCCGAACCAGAACATCGTCGTGACCATCGAGCGCAACGGCGAGAAGATGGACCTGCCGATGGTGCCGCAGCGCACCGATATCACCGACCAGTTCGGCAACAAGATCGAGGTTGGCCTGATCGGGATCGTCACGAACGAAGAGGTTGGCCACTTCCGTCTGCAGACCTATACGCCGCTTCAGGCGCTGAATGAAGGCATGACGCAGACGTGGCATATCGTGACGGGCACCTTCAAATATATCGGCAATTTGCTCAATGGATCGATGAAAGCAGACCAATTGGGTGGTCCGATCCGCGTGGCGCAAGCTTCGGGCCAGATGGCTACGCTTGGAATAGGCGCGTTGCTGCAGCTTGCTGCGGTTTTGTCAGTTTCGATTGGATTGCTGAATTTGATGCCGGTTCCGGTACTTGATGGCGGCCACCTGATGTTCTATGCGGTGGAAGCGGTTAGGGGAAGACCGCTGGGTTCTTCGGCTCAGGAAATTGCGTTTCGCATTGGCCTGGCCATGGTGCTTACATTAATGGTTTTTGCCACCTGGAATGACATTAGCGCGCTCATTGGCTAGCGCGTAAAAAGATAGGGAAAATTACTGTTTATTTACGATGTTTCAAAGCTGTAGTGGCGAATGGGTCACGCTTCGAAATGAAGTAAACAGAAATTAACGAGCTCCCTTGCTTGTATGTCAAAAGCGGGTAAAACGACACACGTGGCCGGAATTGGGGGGTCCCCTGGGGCCGGAGACGAGGGAAAAAAGGTAATGGGTGAAATGAAGGCTGGTTCAAGGTTTTTGAACGCAGTATCGGCGATTGCGCTGTCTGCTAGTGTTGTTGCTTCTGGCGCAGGTGCTTTGACTTTCGTTTCGGCTACGGCTGCGGAAGCTGCCGTCATTCAGCGGATCGACGTACACGGTGCAAGCCGCGTCGGTGCTGAGGCCGTCCGGTCGAACATCACCATTACTCCCGGCAAAAGCTTCTCCAACACCGATATCGACGACTCCGTAAAGCAGCTTTACGGCACCGGTTACTTCTCTGACGTCAAGATTTCGGTTTCCGGCAGCACCCTCGTCGTCAACGTTCAGGAGGCGCAGCTCGTCAATCAGGTCGTCTTCAACGGCAACCGCAAGGTCAAGGACGACAAGCTGGCAGCTGTCGTCAAGACGCATGCCGCTGGTCCTTATAGCGATGCGCAGATCCAGTCTGATATCGCGGCGATCAAGGAAGCCTATGCCGCTACCGGCCGCAGCGAAGTCGAAGTGACCACGCAGGTCGTCCCGCTCGGCGAAGGCCGCGTCAATCTCGCTTTCGTCATCAATGAAGGCGACCGCACCAAGATCGACGCCATCAATTTCGTCGGCAACCAGGCCTACAGTGCCGGCCGTCTCGCCGCGGTCATCCAGACCAAGCGTTCGAACTTTCTCTCGTTCCTGACCCGCAAGGACGTCTACAACGAAGACAAGCTGCACGCTGATGAAGACGCGCTGCGCCAGTTCTATTACAATCGCGGTTATGCCGACATGCGCATCGTTTCTTCCGATGCCGCTTTCGACGAAGCGACGAACAAGTACACGCTGACCTTCAACATCGAAGAAGGCCCGCGTTATGATTTCGGCGCGGTCAGCGTTCAGTCGACCGTCGAAGGTGTCGATGCCCAGCAGCTGCAGGGGCTGGTCAGAACCCATGAAGGCCAGGTCTACAACGCCAAAGAAGTCCAGAAGTCCATCGAGGCGATTTCGGATCAGGTTGCTTCGGCCGGTTATCCTTTCGCGCGCGTCACGCCGCGCGGCAACCGCGATCTGAACAACAATACGATCGGCGTCGAATACCTCGTCGACCAGGGCGAGCGCGCCTATGTCGAGCGTATCGAAATCCGCGGCAACAGCCGCACGCGCGATTACGTTATTCGCCGCGAGTTCGATCTTAGCGAAGGCGACGCCTTCAATCAGCAGATGATCACCCGCGCAAAGCGCCGTCTTGAAGCGCTCGGCTACTTCTCCTCAGTCAACATTTCGACCCAGCCGGGCAGCTCGCCTGATCGCGTCGTTATCGTTGTCGACGTACAGGATCAGTCGACCGGTTCGTTCGGTATCGGTGCCGGTTATGCGGCCGGCGGCGACGGCCTGTTGCTCGAAGCTTCGATCGAAGAAAAGAATTTCCTCGGCCGCGGCCAGTATATCCGCGTTTCGGCCGGTGGCGGTCAGGAAGGCTCGCGCGCTTACGGTATTAACTTCACCGAGCCTTACTTCCTCGGTTATCGCCTTGCTGCCGGTTTCGACGTCAATCACAGTGAGACGTCGAGCAACGACAACTACGATTACGAGGAAACCAGCGGTGTTCTACGCGTAACGGCGCCGATCACCGAAGATCTGGCGACGACGTTCCGCTATAATTACAAGCAGATGAAGTACGATTCCAGCGGAAGCAGTCTGGACGATTTGTCCGCTACCTATCAAAACCTGGTCAACGAAAGCCCGTGGACGCGGTCCTCCATATCGCAGACGCTGACCTACAATACGCTCGACGATACCGTCCTGCCGCGTGAAGGTATCTACGCTACTGCGACACAGGAAATCGCCGGCCTCGGCGGCGACTCTCAGTACTACAAGATCTACGGTAAGGCCCGTTACTACCATCTGCTCGCTGACGATGCTGATATCATCGGTTCGCTCTCGGCTTCGGCGGGTTACGTTGTCGGCTTCGGTGACCACCTGAACGTCTTCGATCAGTTCACGCTGACCAATTCCGATATTCGCGGCTTCGAGAACAAGGGTATCGGCCCGCGCATCACCAACCCGGACGATCCGCTCGGTGGTACGACTTACTTCACCGCTTCTGCCGAAGCGACGTTCCCGATGCCGGGCTTCCCGCGTGACTTCAACCTGCGCGGCGCAGTCTTCGCAGATGCCGGCACGCTGTTCGGCAACGACGTCGAGCTTCTCGGTGCGGATACCGAAGAAGGTGATGGTTCGTCCTTGCGTGCTTCGGTCGGTGTCGGTCTGATCTGGCAGTCGCCGTTCGGCGCGCTCCGCGTCGACTACGCGATCCCGGTCGTGAAGGAAGACTTCGACAAGACTTAGCGCTTCAAGTTTGGCATTAACAACCAATTCTGATATCGGCAGTCCGGAACTGTAAATTTCAATTCCGTTCTGGAGTTTTGCCGATGGAGCAAAATACTTTTTTTCTGCCCCATGAAGGCGTGAAACTTGTTGAGTTGGCGCAATTTCTTGGGGCAGAACTTGCCAATTCCGATCATGGCGATGTCATCATCCGCTCTGTCTCTCCTATAGCCAGAGCGCAGGCAGGGGATATCTGTTATATCCTCTCTCGCCGTAACCGTGACGAGTTCCTGACCTGCAAGGCTTCAGCCGTGATTTGCGACAAGGCACTGGCTCAACTGGTGCCGCCGCATATTCCTGTGGTGATTTCCTCCAATCCGCATGCCGCCTTTGCAATGGCCGGCGGGTATCTTTATCCCGCAGCGCTAAAGCCGGTGACGTTTTCATCCGGCGAGACGGAAATCGCGCCGAGCGCTGTCGTTGATCCGACCGCGCGGCTTGAGAGGGGCGTGATTGTCGAGCCGATGGCGATCATCGGCCCCGGCGCGGAGATCGGCGAGGGCACGCGCATCGGCGCTCAGTCGATCATCGGTCCCAACGTCAAGATTGGCCGCAATTGCTCCATCGCAACTGGTGTGAGCATTCTGTGCGCACTCCTTGGCAATGGCGTCATCATTCACAACGGCGCTCGCATCGGTCAGGATGGGTTCGGTTACGCGCCCGGTCCGCGCGGGATGATCAAGATCGTGCAGATTGGCCGGGTGATCATTCAGGACAATGTCGAGATCGGCGCCAATACGACGATCGATCGCGGTGCCATGGACGACACTGTCATCGGCGAGGGAACCAAGATCGACAATCAGGTGCAGATCGGCCACAACGTCCGTATCGGTCGCCATTGCGCCGTCGTTTCGCAGGTCGGCATGGCCGGCAGCACCATCATTGGCGATGGTGTGCAGATCGGTGGACAGGTTGGCCTCAAGGGACATATCACCATTGGCGATGGCGCTCAGATCGCTGCAAAAAGCGGTGTCATGACCGATCTTGCTGCTGGCGGCCGCTATGGCGGAATACCGGCACGTCCTCTAAATGACTATCTGAAATATGTTGCACAGCTCATGGCAAAATCAGGGGCTCGCGGAAAAAAGGGAGGCAAGAATGACTGAAGCAACAGCCGCCACGCTTTCTTCGGCAGACATCATGGAAATCATGAAGCTGCTGCCGCACCGCTATCCGTTTTTGATGGTCGACAAGATCGTCAATATCGATGGCGACAATGCCGCCGTCGGCATCAAGAATGTGACGGTCAACGAACCGCATTTTACCGGCCATTTTCCTGACGCGCCTATCATGCCGGGCGTATTGCTGGTCGAAGGTATGGCACAGACGGCAGGCGCTATATGCGCCAAGAAGGAAGGCCAGACCGGCAACCTCGTCTACTTCATGACGATCGACAATGCCCGCTTCCGCAAGCCGGTCGTGCCGGGCGACCGCGTTGAATATCACGTGCAGAAAATCAAGCAGCGCGGCAATATCTGGAAATTCCATTGCGATGCGAAGGTCGACGGTGCACTCGTCGCTGAGGCCGATATCGGCGCGATGATCGTACGTAAGGACAACGCATGAGCATGATCGCCGAAAGCGCCAGAATCCATCCGATGGCCGTGGTCGAAGACGGCGCCACGGTCGGTGAAGGCGTGGTTGTCGGCCCGTTTTGCCATGTTGGCCCCAAGGTCACGCTTCACGATAATGTCGAACTGATCAGCCACGTCGTGGTTCTCGGTCTGACGACCGTCGGCGCCGGTACGCGTATATTTCCTTCGGCCGTCATCGGCGGCGACTTGCAAAGCGCCCGTCACAGCGCCGTCGACACGTCGCTGATCATCGGGCGCAACTGCACGATCCGCGAGGGCGTTACGATGAACACCGGCACCGTCGAACATGGCGGTTCGACGGTAGTCGGCGACAACAGCCTTTTTCTCGCCTATTCGCATGTCGCCCATGATTGCCGCGTCGGCAACCATGTCATCATGTCGAATAATGTCATGCTGGCTGGCCATGTCTCGGTTGGCGATCACGCAATCATCAGCGGCGGCGCCGCAGTGCACCAGTTCACGCGAGTTGGCAAATATGCCTTTGTCGGCGGTCTCTCGGCCGTGAGTTACGATGTCATTCCCTACGGCATGCTGAACGGCAATCCAGGCATTTTGAGTGGCCTCAACGTCGTCGGCATGACGCGCGCCGGCGTTGATCGCGCCGTCATTCACACGGTTCGCCGTGCCTATAAGGCGATCTTCGAGGGTGCCGGCTCGATCCGCGAGAATGCAGCCCAAATCCGCGACGAATATGCCGATTGCGAGCAGGTGGTCGAGATCCTCGATTTCATCGCGGCCGAAAGCGATCGCGCGTTGTCTTCGCCGAGCCGGGGACAGAAGGGCTGATCTGTGGCTTCCGCTGGCGATACCGCTGAAGGCCGGCTAGCGATCATTGCCGGCGGCGGCCTTCTGCCGTCGTATGTCGCCGAAGCTGCGCGTTCGGCCGGCGAAAATCCAGTTATCGTGATCCTGAAGGATGAGGGCGACCGTCGTTGGGACGGTTTCGACCACGCCACGATCGGTATCGGTGATTTCGCTTCGCTCGATCGGCTTTTCAAGCGGTATGGAGTGAGCCGTGTCGTCATGTCGGGCAGCGTCCGTCGGCGACCGGAATGGCGCGAGGTGCGGCCGACGCTGCGTATTCTGACCAAGGTACCCGCCGCCATCCGTACGCTGCTTTCCGGGGGCGACGACACCGTTCTGAAGATGGTCATCAAGCTGATAGAAGGGCGAGGTCTGCGTGTCGTAGGCGCCCATGAGATTGCACCGGATCTGCTGGCAACCGCAGGCCCGCTGGGTGCTGTTTCGCCCAATGAAGAGGATCGTCGTGACATAGAGCGCGCAGGCAAGGCGGCGGATGTGCTTGGCAGTCTGGATATCGGGCAGGGCGCTGTATCGATCGGCGGACGCGTCGTCGCTGTTGAGGGCGTTGAGGGCACGGACGGCATGCTTGACCGCGTGGCGAACCTCAGAGCAGCAGGCCGCATATCGCCGCGCCGGCGCGGTGTGCTGGTCAAGCTCAGTAAGCCGCAGCAGGATATTCGCGCCGACCTGCCGGCGATTGGTGTGTCCACCGTGCTCAACGCCAAAGCCGCCGGGCTTGCAGGAGTGGCCATCGAAGCCGGCCGGGCGCTGGTGCTTGATCGCGCCGCACTCATTAAAGTGGCAGACGAAAACGGTCTTTTTGTCTGTGGTATCGACAAGGGCTTGCCGGGATGGGGGCTTCAATGAGCGACAGACCGCTGAAGATTGCCGTCATAGCCGGCGAAGTCTCCGGCGATCTCTTAGGTGCCGATCTCATTGCCGCGCTAAAGAGGATCCATTCTGGGCCGATCGAACTCGTCGGCGTCGGCGGTGAGGGGTTGCAGAGCCAGGGATTGAAATCGCTCTTCGATTTCTCCGAGCTTTCCATCATGGGCATTACCCAGGTGCTGGCGAAGCTGCCGAAGCTCTGGTCTCTCATCCGGCAGACGGTAGCGGCGATCATCGCGTCCAAACCCGATATCCTGCTCATCATCGACAGCCCGGACTTTACCCATCGCGTCGCCAAGCGCGTGCGCAAGGCGCTGCCGGACCTCCCAGTCGTCAACTATGTCTGTCCCAGTGTCTGGGCCTGGAAGGAATATCGCGCCCAGCACATGCTCGCCTATGTCGACCATGTGCTGGCCGTACTTCCTTTCGAGCCAGCGGTGATGCAGCGTCTCAACGGGCCGGCGACAACCTATGTGGGTCACCGTCTGGTTGCGGACGCAGCGCTCCTGGAGACCCGGCGCCTGCGCGCTGGCCGGCAGCCCGGCAACGGTGCGATCCTGCTTCTTCCCGGCTCGCGCTCCTCCGAGATCAAGAAGCTTCTGCCTTATTTCGAAGCCGCCGCCAATGAATTCGTCGCCCGCAATGGACCGATACGCTTCATGCTGCCGACTGTGCCGCACAAGGAAGCGTTTGTGCGCGAAATGACGGCGGGATGGAAGATAAAGCCGGAAATCGTTGTGGGTGCCGAAGCGAAATGGAAGGCCTTCGCCGAAGCCGATGCGGCCATGGCAGCGTCCGGCACGGTGATCCTGGAACTGGCGCTGGCTGATGTACCCGTCGTTTCCGCTTACAAGGTCGACTGGATCATGCGCATGCTGACGTCAGACATCAAGACCTGGAGCGGCGCACTGCCCAATCTGATCGCCGACTACGCGGTCGTGCCGGAATATCTGAACGATATCGTTCGCGGCGCAAGCCTCGCGCGCTGGATGGAGAGGCTGTCAGCCGACACCTACCAGCTCAAGGCGATGAAGGAAGGCTACGAGCTCATCTGGCAGCGCATGCAGACAGAAAAGCCGCCTGGAGAGCATGCAGCACAGATATTGCTCGATGTTCTAACCAACAAAAAACCCGGCCACTCCTGACCGGGTTTTCTTTTTGCTTCGAAGTCAGCGCTCAGCGCTTGGAAACCGGTACGTAGTCGCGCTTAGGTTCGCCGATATAGAGCTGGCGCGGACGGCCGATGCGCTGTTCCGGATCCTCGATCATTTCGTTCCACTGTGCGATCCAGCCGACGGTACGAGCCAGAGCGAAGAGCACGGTGAACATGGTCGTGGGGAAGCCCAGGGCCTTCAGCGTAATGCCGGAGTAGAAGTCGATGTTCGGGTAGAGCTTCTTCTCTATGAAGTATGAGTTGGTCAGAGCGATGCGCTCCAGCTCCATGGCGACTTCGAGAAGCGGATCGTCCTTGATGCCGAGTTCGCCGAGAACTTCATGCGTGGTCTTCTGCATGATCTTGGCGCGCGGATCGTAGTTCTTGTAGACGCGGTGACCAAAGCCCATCAGGCGGAACGGATCGTTCTTATCCTTGGCGCGGGCGATATATTCCGGAATGCGGTCGACAGTGCCGATTTCCGTCAGCATGTTGAGGGCTGCTTCGTTGGCGCCGCCGTGAGCGGGGCCCCAGAGGCAGGCGATGCCGGCGGCGATGCAGGCGAACGGGTTCGCACCCGAGGAGCCGGCGAGACGGACCGTCGAGGTCGAGGCGTTCTGCTCGTGATCGGCATGGAGGATGAAGATACGGTCCATGGCGCGTGCGAGCACCGGATTGACGACATATTCCTCGCAGGGAACAGCAAAGCACATGCGCAGGAAGTTGGACGCGTAGTCTAGATCGTTCTTCGGGTAAACGAAGGGCTGGCCGATATGGTACTTATAGGCCATCGCTGCGAGCGTCGGCATCTTAGCGATCATGCGCAGGCTGGCGACCATGCGCTGGTGCGGATCGGTGATATCGGTGGAGTTGTGATAGAAGGCCGAAAGCGCGCCGACGCAGCCGCACATGACGGCCATCGGATGGGCGTCGCGACGGAAGCCGGTGAAGAAGCGGCTCATCTGCTCATGCACCATGGTGTGGTGCGTGACGCGGTAGTCGAAGTCCTTCTTCTGGGCGGCGGTCGGCAATTCGCCGTAGAGCAGCAGGTAGCAGGCTTCCAGGAAGTCGCCATGCTCGGCAAGCTGCTCGATCGGGTAGCCGCGATGCAGCAGAACGCCTTCGTCGCCGTCGATATAGGTGATCTTCGATTCACAGGATGCAGTCGACGTAAACCCGGGATCGTAGGTGAAGGAAGCCGTGTTCTTGTAGAGGGCACCGATGTCGATGACGTCGGGTCCAACCGTGCCTTTTCGCACGGCGAGATCGACTGATTTGTCACCGATTTTGATTGTAGCGCTTTGATCCGTCATGCTGATCCTCCGGGGTGGCGGTGGCGCCGCAAAAGCGCCATAAGGGTTAAGCGTCCTAAGCGATAGCTATATGATCGCGAAGCTAATGCCAAGTTACCGTGATGCCATTTTGTGCATCGCGGCATCATCTTTTAGGCAGTGCAGCGATGAGCTAAATGCATATCAGAACACCATGATTTGACTGGACTTTTTGCTCCCGCGAATTTTCCTCTTATTTCAATCGATTATTGTTTGCTCGTTTTGATTTCAGGTTGCATTCTGCCGGTATCCGGGGGCGGATCCAGGCGATTATGGCAGGGTTAGAGACAAGAGAACGACAAGAGCAATCCATTGATGAAAAGATGGATTTTGCTGGCATTGCCCCGCGCGCCATTGTGACGCAATCGGCTCGGACCCAGGTTGCGATCCCATTTCGATGGCGATTGGTGACTGTTGCGAACCGATACGTCGGGTCGTCGATGCGTATGGCCACCGAAGAGGCCGGCCACGGTCGCCTCATCCTCTTCTCTCCGGTCTTCCTTGGTGCAGGTGCCGCGACTTGGTTTCTGGCGGCCTCGGACTTTCCGGCCGTGTCGCTCGGTCTCTGCCTGCTTGCTCTCCTTATTGCCGTTGCACCCTGCGGTTATGCCCGGACGAAACTGCGGGCGACGCTGCTTGCTCTACTTCTTTTTGCCGGTGGAATGCTCTCCGCGCAGATCGAAACATGGCGGGCAAAGACCCTGATCCTCAATTCAGCCGTAACGACGACGGTGACCGGCCGGATCGAACGCCGAGAAGGCGATGGCCAAGGGCGCTGGCGTTATATTCTTGACGTCACCGGCACGGATGCTCCTGAGATCAAGCGTCCGCCCGAACGCATCTCCGTGCTGGTCCGCGGGGCCACCCAGCCGTTCGAACTTGGCGACGTCATCGAGGGCAGGGCGCGTCTCACGCCTCCGGCGGGACCGGCGCTCCCCCACCTCAATGATTTTGCCTTCAGTGCCTATTTTAACGGCATTGGTGCCAACGGCTTCTTCTACGGAGCACCGAAGAGGGTTGCGGAACAGCCGGAGCGAGCGAGTTTGGTCGGTGAGGCCATTCTGGAGTCGCTTTACCGCCTGAGAAGCGGCATTGGCGATCGGATCCGCTCCACGCTACCCGGCGACACCGGCGCCTTTGCAGCCTCCCTTGTCACCGACGAGAGACGGGCGATCTCGGATGAAACGACGGAGGCGCTGCGGCAATCCGGCCTTGCGCATATCATCGCGATCTCCGGCCTCAACATGGCGCTTTCCGGTGGCATCTTCTTTGTCGGGCTGCGCGTCATTCTCAGTCTTTTTCCCGGCATTGCCCAGGCGTGGCCAACCAAGAAGATCGCGGCGGCCGGTGCGCTTGCTGCGGTGACGGCCTACTATTTGATCTCGGGTTTTGCCGTCTCCGCCGAACGTGCCTTCATCATGATGGCGATTATGCTGGTTGCCGTCTTCTTCGACCGGCCGTCGATCAGCCTCAGAAACGTGGCGCTATCCGCTCTCATGATCCTCGCGGTCTCGCCATCGGAAGTGCTCGGACCAAGCTTCCAGATGTCGTTCGCCGCAACACTTGCCCTGGTCGCAGGATACGACCTTTGGAAAGGGCGGCCGATGCGGGAGAATGCCTTTGCCAAGCTGCCGATCATGAAGCCCTTCTTCATGGTTGGTGGCTTCTTCGGTGGCGTTTTCCTGACGTCGCTGATCGGTGGTTTCTCGACGGCGCTGTTTTCGATCGAGCATTTCCACCGGCTGACTGCCTATGGCCTGCCGGCAAATCTCGCGGCCATGCCGGTCATCACCTTCATCGTCATGCCGGCCGGGATGCTGGCAATGCTGCTGATGCCGTTTGGTCTAGACGGCTGGCTATGGCCGGTGGCAGGCTTCGGGCTTGATCTGGTGATCACCATCGCAAAGGCAGTAGCGGGGTGGGGCGGCAACATAGATGTAGGCCGCTTGCCCGGCTGGTATTTCCCGACCGCCGTTTTCGGATTTCTGCTGCTGACCCTGCTCAGAACCCGGCTGCGGCACATGGGAACGGCAATTGTCGCGGTCTCGACGCTCGCTGTTGTTCTTCTTCCATCGGAGGCGATGCCCGATATCGCTATCTCCGAAGATGGCGGCCTGGTCGCTATAGTCGATGGAGAGGCGATGGCTTCGAACCGTGAAAAGCCGCCCGCCTTCATCTTCGAACAATGGCAGAGGGCCCTTGCCGTCGAAGAGCATCAGAAGCCAGTTATGCTTCAAGCTGCCAAGGCGCCCACTGCGCCTGATGGTCAAAGACTGCAACTGTCACCCGACCAACAGAATGAAGCCAGAGAGGCAATGAGACAGGCAGTCGCCATTAGCCCGCCGTCACGCTTCTCCTGCCTGAAGGGCGCCTGGTGCACCACTTTGCTCGTCAATGGAAAGAAACTGACCGTCATCGACAATGCTGCCTATCTTGGGCCAGCTTGCGATACGGCTGATATTGTTGTGACCCCTGTCCGATTGCGCGTCGACCGCTGTCGCTCCGGCGCGCTGCTCTTTACCGGCGAGACGCTGCGCAAGACAGGTTCTGTCGAACTTCGATTCACCGATAAGGGAATTGAGGTCGCAACCGCATTCGACACATTAGGACGACCCTGGATGCGCCACCGCGCCTATGATTGGCGCAGTAACACATTCGCAGACGCCAATCTGTCACCGGTCAGTGATAGCGGCGAATGAGGCCGACGAGCTTGCCCTGGACCTTGACGCGATCCGGCGGGAAAATGCGGGTCTCATAAGCGGGGTTTGCTGCCTCGAGCGCAATCGATGCGCCCTTGCGGCGGAAACGCTTGAGCGTTGCTTCCTCGTCATCGACGAGCGCGACGACGATATCACCCGGATTGGCCGTGCTGCCATTGCGGATGATGACCGTGTCGCCATCGAAGATACCGGCTTCGATCATCGAGTCGCCGCGAACTTCCAGCGCATAATGTTCACCGGAGCCAAGCATATCGGCGGGAACGGTGATGTCATGCGTATTGTTCTGGATTGCCGAGATCGGAACACCGGCGGCGATGCGGCCCATGACGGGAACGGAGACCGCATTGCCGTTATCGGCAGCGGGTGCGGGCTTCGCCGAGGCAGGAGGCGCCACAGGCTGGGGCTTGCCGAGGCTGCCCTCGATGACGCTCGGTGAAAAGCCGCGCCGAGGCTGCAGGCTCGGGCTGTAGGCTTCCGGCAGTTTGATGACTTCGAGCGCGCGCGCCCGGTTCGGAAGCCGGCGAATGAAGCCGCGTTCTTCGAGCGCCGTGATCAGCCGGTGAATACCGGATTTCGAGGCCAGATCCAGTGCGTCCTTCATCTCGTCGAAAGACGGTGGAACGCCTGACTCCTTCATCCTTTCATGAATGAAAAGAAGGAGTTCCTGTTGTTTGCGCGTGAGCATGGCGTCTCCCCAGTCTTGAAACAAATCCAGAACGGACACTATATGTTCCATATGTGTTCCGCAAGTAGCTAAATTTTCGTAAAACTTCTGTTCAATCTGTCGAGAATTTGATTTTTATCGCCCTTATGCCTGTCTGGCCTTGTTTCACGAGGCTTGCTGAAGCACATCTCCTTGTCACTGCTGGGAGAAGAACCGATGAGCCAAGACACGCTTCCGATCGATCATCTCGTTTTGCCGGTTACCGATATCGACCTAGCCCGCGAAAGGCTGGGCAAGCTGGGCTTTACCGTCGCGCCCGATGCCCGCCATCCCTTCGGCACGGAGAATGCCTGCGTTTTCTTTGCCGACAAAACCTATCTTGAGCCGCTCGGTGTCGCGAGCGTCGAGGAGAGCGAGGAGACGGCACGTGAGGGCAATGTATTCACGGCCCGCAATCAGGCTTTCCGCTTCCGCTGCGGCAGCGAGGGACTGTCCGCCATCGCCTTCGCCACCGCGGATGCAAAGCATGAACATGCTCGATTCGTGAAGGGCAGCATCTGCGCTGGTTCTGTGCTGCAGTTCGAACGCCCTGTGAGAATGCCGGATGGCACGGAGAGCATCGCCGGCTTCCGGCTTGCCTTCGCTGCCGACCTCCGGGCGCCGGATTTCTTTCTCTTCGCCGTCGAGCGCATCAATCCGCTTCCAACCGATCGCAAGGTGCTGGAGACCCACGCCAACGGCGTGACGGGCATTGCCGAGATCGCGCTCGCAGCCCCCGAGCCGACAGCCTTCGGCGAGTTCGTTGGCTCGGCGGCAAAAGCCGCTTCTGCTGGCGATACGAGTTTCGGGCTGGAGGTGCTTACCGGAAGCGCAAAGATCAGCCTGATGACCCCGGAGGGGCTGGAGGCCTATTTCGATCTGGCGACGCCGAATATCGATCGCGGCCTGCGCGGTCGGGCGATCCTCTTTGCCGTCGGCGATCTGGCCGTGACAGAAGCGCATTTGGCTGCTAACGGGATGACCTACACACGCAAGGGCAACCGTATTCTGGTGAAGCCCGCGCCCGGCCAGGGCGTGCTCTTCGCTTTCGAGGAAACATCATGAGCTCTACTACGAACTCCGTTGTGACGGTCGGCGAAGGCGCCGGCAAGGTCACCTTCTCCAATGCTGCACGTCTGTCGCTGATTGCTGGCGCTTGCGAAATGGAAAGTCGCGACCATGCGTTCATGGTTGCCGGCACGTTGAAGGAACTGTGCACCAAGCTCGGCATCGGGCTCGTCTATAAGACCTCGTTCGACAAGGCGAACCGCTCTTCCCTGTCGAGCAAACGCGGTGTCGGCCTTGAGAAGGGGCTTGAGGTTTTTGCCGATCTCAAGAAGGAACTCGGCATTCCGGTTCTGACCGACATCCACACTGAAGAACAGTGCGCCGAAGTGGGCAAGGTTGTCGACATCCTGCAGATACCGGCCTTCCTGTCTCGTCAGACGGATCTCCTGGTGGCTGCGGCAAAGACCGGCCGCGTTATCAACGTTAAGAAGGGCCAGTTCCTGGCGCCCTGGGACATGAAGAACGTGCTCGGTAAGCTCAATCAGAGCGGCAATCCGAACATCTTGCTGTGCGAGCGCGGCGCTTCCTTTGGTTACAATACGCTGGTCTCCGACATGCGTTCCCTGCCGATCATGGCAGCAACCGGCGCCCCCGTTATTTTCGACGCCACGCATTCAGTCCAGCAGCCCGGCGGGCAGGGGGAAACCTCCGGCGGAGAGCGGCAGTTCGTGGAGACGCTGGCGCGCGCTGCCGTGGCCGTCGGCGTTGCCGGGGTCTTTATCGAAACCCATCAGGATCCGGATAACGCGCCCTGCGACGGGCCGAACATGGTCTATCTCAAGGACATGCCGCGGCTTCTCGAGAAGCTTCTCGCCTTCGACGCGATCGCCAAGGCCGCCTGAACGACAGGCAGCATCAGGCTGCCGCGCGGGACGGGCGCCTTTCCTCCAGTGCGAAGCGGGAGAGCATGCGCCCGAGATGGGACGCCTCGTTGCCGAGTTCCTGGCAGGCGGCGTTTGTCTCCTCGGCCATCGCGGCATTCTGCTGTGTCACCTGATCCATACGGTTGACGGCAGCGTTGACCTCGACGAGCGCGACCGACTGTTCTGAAGACGAGCGCACGATCGCTTCGATCAGCGCCGTCACCTGCAGCACCTGGCGGTCGATATCGCCGAGTGCCTCGCCGGTGCGGTTGACAAGTGCCACGCCCGCGGAGACCTGCCGCGACGACGTCTCGACGAGAAGCTTGATCTCCTTGGCGAGATTGGCGGAGCGGCCGGCGAGCTCGCGGACTTCCTGGGCGACGACGGCAAAGCCTTTCCCTGCGTCTCCGGCGCGTGCTGCCTCGACGCCCGCGTTGAGCGCCAAAAGATTGGTCTGAAAGGCGATCTCATCGATGGCGTTGATAATATCGCCGATCCTGACCGCTGATTCCTCGATCTTCTCCATGGCGGTCACCGCTTCGCAAACAATCTCGGCGGAACGTGCCGCACTCTCCTTCGTTGCCGACATCATCGCATTGGCTTCCTGGGCTCGCTCCGATGAGGTCTTCACCGTGACTGTGATCTGATCCAGTGCCGAAGCCGCCTGTTCGAGCGAGGCGGCCTGGTTCTCGGTGCGCTGTGCCAGATCATTGGTGCTGAGCGCGATTTCGCGCGAACTGTCGCCGACCGTATTCGTGGCGGCATAAATGTCCTTCATGGCATCGGAAAGAATGATGATGCTGGTATTGAAGGTCTCGCGAAGTTTCTCATAAGTGTTGGCGAACTGCTCGTTGAGACGCACGGTCAGGTCGCCGCGCGAAAGCCGCTCCAGGCCGGCACTCAGGCTTTCGATGACGCGCTGGCGTGTGGCATTCTCCACGCTCTTCGATGCGTCGAGTTCGGCATTGCGGCGCATCTGTGCCTGCCGTTCCTCGTCCTGGTGCGCGCGGATGGCGTTCCGTTCTTCTGCCGATTCGCGAAAGACCGTGACTGCGCGCGCCATTTCTCCGATTTCGTCGGATCGTCTGACATAGGGAACTTCGCGGGAATAGTCGCCGCTCGCGAGGACCGCCATGTAGTCGCGCATCGCCGATAGCGGCACGATCGCGCGCCTGCGGAACATGTAGAGCCCGGCAACGATGAGCACGAAGGAAAGCGCGGCGGCAGATAGCGTAGCGGTGGAGAGCAGTTCCGTCTGTTCGGCAGCCTGCTTTTCGGCATCCGCCTGGAAGGCGTTCGCCATCGCCACGAGTTCGTTCACGGCCTTTTCGTGAACGTGAAAATTCGTCGCAAGCTTGAGGAGCGCCGGTTCGACGGCGGCCTTGTCGCCCTTGAGTATTGCAGGCACCGCCTCCTCATCCATGACTTGCCAGAAGGCGTCGCCCCTGACGAGAACGTCATCGAGAAGTTTGCGCTTGAGATCGGCGCTGAGCGGCGTTTCTGACCAATATTTGCGGCGGTCTTCATAAGCCGGCTTCAGAACCGTTCGGATGCGTTCGATATTGGCCGTTGCCGAGGCCGGCTGCTCGACGGCTTCGAGCGCGAGCATGTAGGGTTCGATGACATAGAGCGGCGGCGGGAGAATATCGGCGACGAGATCCTTGCCATAGATGATCTGCTTATACATCAGTCCGTTCACGCGAAGCATGTTGAAAGCGTAATTCTGCAAGCCGATGGAGGTCACCAGTCCGAGGATGACAACGGCACCGAAAATGGCAAGGCTGCGTGCAATATTGAGTTTCATCGGTGCCTCATATGAAATGCCGCCAAGAAGTCGATAAAATCCCGTACTGGTTGTTTTTGGAGGGGCCGCAGCTGTTCATTCCAGCCGTTCCGTATTTGCCTGAGTGGCCGGAACGACCGACTTTTGAGGGCCTCTCCCAAGCTTTCAAAATTAAACCAGGATGGTTACCGAAGGCTGAAATCAAAGGGCGGGAAGCCGTCCAAAATTGGGGCTGTTGCGGGAATTTTCAGCCGTGGGTTGCTGCCAACGATGGTGGCTTGCCAACATTCCGCCCGGATAAACAGTTTATCGTCTTTCGATGGATGGGATATGCTGGCCGGCGACTGCCGTTCCCTTCAAAACCCTGACATGATTGTGCTATAGGCCACGTCTGATGCGCTGCCCGAACGTGCAAAATTGCGGCATTGTAATTTGCGCACCTTCGATTAAGACGGTTTCAAACGATTTATCCACCCACCGAGCAGGAAAAAACCATGACTGCAATTACCGATATCATCGCCCGCGAGATTCTCGATAGCCGTGGTAACCCCACCGTCGAAGTCGATGTCTATCTCGAAGACGGCAGCATGGGCCGTGCGGCTGTTCCCTCGGGTGCCTCGACCGGCGCGCATGAAGCCGTCGAACTACGTGACGGCGGCAAGCGCTACCTCGGCAAGGGTGTCGAAAAGGCCGTCGAAGCCGCCAACACCGAGATCTTCGACGCCATCGGCGGCATCGACGCTGAAAACCAGATCCAGATCGACAAGATCATGATCGAGCTCGACGGTACGCCGAACAAGTCGCGCCTCGGGGCCAACGCCATCCTCGGCGTTTCGCTCGCTGTTGCCAAGGCCGCCGCGGAGGCTTCCGGCCTGCCGCTATACCGTTATGTTGGTGGCGCTTCGGCCAGCCTGCTACCGGTTCCTATGATGAACATCATCAACGGTGGCGCACATGCCGACAACCCGATCGATTTCCAGGAATTCATGATCCTGCCGGTTGGCGCAGACTCGATCCGTGAAGCCGTCCGCATGGGCTCGGAAGTCTTCCATACGCTGCGCAAGGAACTGGCCGCCCAGGGCCACAACACCAATGTCGGCGACGAAGGTGGTTTTGCCCCGGGCCTGAAGAGCGCTCCGGAAGCCCTCGACTTCATCATGAAGTCGGTTGAAAAAGCCGGCTACAAGCCGGGCGAGGACATCTATCTCGGCCTCGATTGCGCCTCGACGGAATTCTTCAAGGACGGCAAGTATGTGATGGAGGGCGAAGGCCGCACGCTCGAACCGGGCGCAATGGCCGAATACCTCGCCGAACTCGTCGGCAAGTACCCGATCATTTCCGTCGAAGACGGCATGGCAGAAGACGATTGGGAAGGCTGGAAGACGCTGACCGATCTCGTCGGCAAGAAGTGCCAGCTCGTCGGCGATGACCTTTTCGTCACCAACTCGGCTCGCCTGCGCGACGGTATCCGCATGGGCGTCGCCAACTCGATCCTCGTCAAGGTCAACCAGATCGGCTCGCTGACGGAAACGCTCGATGCCGTCAACACCGCGCACAAGGCGGCCTACACTGCCGTGATGTCGCACCGCTCGGGCGAAACGGAAGATTCCACGATCGCCGATCTCGCAGTTGCCACCAACTGCGGCCAGATCAAGACCGGCTCGCTGTCGCGATCGGATCGCCTTGCCAAATACAACCAGCTGATCCGCATCGAAGAAGGTCTCGGCCCGCAGGCTCAGTATGCCGGCCGCTCCATCATCCGCGGCTAATACGAACTGATAAATCAGTCATTTGGAACCCGCGCTCCGGCGCGGGTTTTTTGTTGAGTTTGCCCGTGATGGGCTTTGAGTCAACGAACGGTTAATCTCTGCGCGGTAAATTGAAACGATTGGTAATGCGTTAGAGCATGCGTGTATGTGGACAAAGCATCATAAGAAGAGAAAGACTGGCCGCTTCGTCATTCCGGCCATGACGGTCGCCTTCCTTTCCTATTTCGGTTATCATTGCATTCACGGTGACTATGGTCTGCGTGCGACGGAGGCGTTCGAGCGCCAGCGTGTCGCGCGTGAGAAGGAATTGGCTGTGCTGAAGGTTAAGCGTGAGCATCTGGAGGCGCAGGTAGCGCTCCTGAGTGACGGCTCGCTGGACAAGGATATGCTCGACGAAAAAGCGCGATATCAGCTCAACATGTCGCGCGCGGATGAGATTGTCATTTACAATCACTACCGCAATTAACCGAATTTTGGTTAATCAAAAATTCCTGTTATTTATCAATAATTTACCTGCGAATATGAGCCATGCAATTATGGCATTGCTGTGGTCATTTTTCTTCCCTATGGTACGCGCCACCTGAGAACCGATAAACCCATAGGGAGGGTTGAATGGCGTTGCGCAAAACCGCGACCGTTTCCAGCCGCAAAAACAGTGCGAAATCCGCAGCCAAGGCATCGAACGGTGGTCCTATCGCCGATTTCGATCGCGACGAGGAGCTGAAGGCCTATCGCGAGATGCTGCTCATCCGCCGTTTCGAGGAGAAGGCGGGCCAGCTTTACGGCATGGGCTTCATCGGTGGTTTCTGTCACCTTTACATCGGCCAGGAAGCTGTCGTTGTCGGCATGCAGATGGCGCAGAAGGAAGGCGATCAGGTCATCACCGCCTATCGCGACCACGGTCATATGCTGGCCACCGGCATGGAAGCACGCGGCGTCATGGCTGAGCTGACGGGGCGTCGCAACGGCTATTCCCACGGGAAGGGCGGTTCGATGCACATGTTCTCCAAGGAGAAGCATTTCTACGGCGGTCACGGCATCGTCGGCGCGCAGGTGTCGCTCGGCACCGGTCTCGCCTTCGCCAACCGGTATCGCGGCAACAACTCTGTCTCGATTGCCTATTTCGGCGACGGTGCTGCCAACCAGGGTCAGGTCTACGAGAGCTTCAACATGGCTGCTCTCTGGAAGCTGCCGATCATCTACATCGTCGAAAACAACCGTTATGCCATGGGCACGTCGACGGCTCGCGCGACGGCTCAGTCGAACTATTCGCTTCGCGGTTCGGGCTTCGGTATCCCGGGCGTCCAGGTTGACGGCATGGACGTTCGCGCCGTCAAAGCTGCTGCCGATGAGGCGCTCGAGCACTGCCGCTCGGGCAAGGGCCCGATCATCCTTGAAATGCTGACCTATCGCTACCGCGGCCACTCCATGTCGGACCCGGCGAAGTACCGCACCAAGGAAGAAGTGCAGAAGATGCGCTCGGAGCAGGACCCGATCGAGCAGGTTCGCCTGCGCGTGATGGAAAAGGGCTGGGCGACCGAAGACGATCTGAAGGCGATCGACAAGGAAGTCCGCGATATCGTCGCCGACAGTGCCGATTTCGCCCAGGCCGATCCGGAGCCGGATGCATCCGAGCTCTACACCGACATTCTGCTCTAATCGGGGAGGGAACCCATGCCTATCGATATCCTCATGCCCGCCCTCTCTCCGACGATGGAAGAAGGCACGCTGTCCAAGTGGCTCAAGAATGAAGGCGACAAGGTCACGTCCGGTGACGTGATTGCCGAAATCGAAACCGACAAGGCGACGATGGAAGTCGAAGCCGTCGATGAAGGCGTCATCGGTAAGTTGCTGGTTCCGGCAGGCACCGAAAACGTCAAGGTGAATGCCAAGATCGCCATCCTGCTGCAGGACGGCGAATCCGCCGACGCGATTTCCGCCGCTCCGGCTGCCGCTCAGCCGGCTCCGGCCGTCGCGGCGACTGCTGCCCAGGAAGAAAAGCCGGCGGCAGCTGCTGCTCCGGTACCGGCCGAGCCCAAGTCTTTTGTGCCGAACGACCCGGAAATTCCCGCCGGTACCGAGATGGTGTCGATGACGGTGCGCGAAGCACTTCGTGACGCCATGGCCGAAGAAATGCGCGCCGATGACAACGTCTTCGTCATGGGCGAGGAAGTTGCCGAATACCAGGGCGCCTACAAGGTCACCCAGGGTCTTCTGCAGGAATTCGGCGCTCGCCGCGTTATCGACACGCCGATCACCGAACACGGCTTCGCCGGCGTCGGCGTCGGTGCTGCCATGGCCGGCCTGAAGCCGATCGTCGAGTTCATGACCTTCAACTTCGCCATGCAGGCGATCGACCAGATCATCAACTCGGCTGCCAAGACGCTCTATATGTCGGGCGGCCAGATGGGTGCCCCGATCGTTTTCCGCGGCCCGAACGGTGCTGCTGCCCGCGTCGGCGCCCAGCACAGCCAGGATTACGCCGCCTGGTATAGCGCGATCCCCGGCCTGAAGGTTGTCATGCCCTACACGGCATCCGACGCCAAGGGTCTGCTCAAGGCCGCGATCCGTGACCCGAACCCGGTCGTCTTCCTCGAAAACGAAATTCTCTACGGTCAGCATTTCGATGTACCGCAGCTCGATAATTTCGTTCTGCCGATCGGCAAGGCCCGCATCCACCGCCCGGGCAAGGATGTCACCGTCGTCTCCTTCGGCATCGGCATGACCTATGCGACGAAGGCGGTTGCTGAACTCGAAAAGCTCGGCATCGATGTCGAACTGATCGATCTGCGCACGCTTCGCCCGATGGATCTTCCGACCGTGATCGAATTGGTCAAGAAGACAGGCCGTCTGGTCACCGTCGAAGAAGGTTATCCGCAGAACTCCGTCGGCACCGAAATCGCCACCCGCGTCATGCAGCAGGCCTTCGATTACCTCGATGCGCCGGTCCTGACGATTGCCGGCAAGGACGTTCCGATGCCTTACGCCGCCAATCTCGAGAAGCTCGCGCTTCCGAATGTCGGCGAAGTGGTCGATGCGGTGAAAGCCGTTTGCTACAAATAAGGGGAGGGCCTTTCGATGCCGATCAATATCACGATGCCCGCCCTCTCTCCGACCATGGAAGAAGGCAATCTGGCCAAGTGGCTGGTCAAGGAAGGCGATAAGGTCAAGTCCGGCGATGTGATCGCCGAGATCGAAACCGACAAGGCGACGATGGAAGTCGAAGCCATCGACGAAGGCACTGTTGCCAAGCTCGTCGTTCCGGCCGGCAGCGAAGGCGTGAAGGTCAACGCCCTGATCGCCGTTCTCGCCGCCGATGGCGAAGATGTCGCCGCCGCCGCGAGCGGTGCCGGCTCCGCCGCTCCGGCGCCGAAGGCTGCTGCTCCGGCACCAGCCGAAGCACCGAAGGCTGAGGCAGCACCCGCTCCGGCACCGGTGGCTCCGGCCGCTGCCCCGGCTGCCGCCTCCTCGGCTGGCGCGCGCACATTCTCGTCGCCGCTTGCCCGCCGTCTCGCCAAGGAAGCCGGTATCGATATTTCCGCCGTTGCCGGCACCGGCCCGCATGGCCGTGTCGTCAAGAGTGATGTCGAAGCTGCTGCTGCCGGTGGTGGCGCCAAGGCTGCTCCGGCTGCTGTTGCTGCCCCGCAGGCTACTGCACCGGCTCCGGCCGCTGCCGCTCCGAAGGGCGCTTCGGATGAAGCCGTGCTCAAGCTCTTCGAGCCGGGCTCCTACGAGCTCGTGCCGCATGACGGCATGCGCAAGACGATTGCCCGTCGCCTCGTCGAATCCAAGCAGACCGTTCCGCACTTCTACGTTTCGGTCGATTGCGAACTCGACGCGCTGATGGCGCTGCGTGCCCAGCTGAACGACGCCGCTCCCCGCAGGGACGGCGCTCCGGCCTACAAGCTTTCGGTCAACGACATGGTCATCAAGGCCATGGCTTTGGCGCTGCGCGACATTCCGGATGCCAACGTCTCCTGGACCGAAAATGCCATGGTCAAGCACAAGCATGCCGATGTCGGCGTGGCTGTCTCGATCCCTGGCGGCCTGATCACCCCGATCGTCCGAAAGGCAGAGGAGAAGACGCTGTCGACCATCTCCAACGAGATGCGCGATCTCGGCAAGCGCGCGAAAGATCGCAAGCTGAAGCCTGAGGAATATCAGGGTGGTACGACGTCGGTCTCCAACATGGGCATGATGGGCGTGAAGAACTTCGCAGCCGTCATCAACCCGCCGCATGCGACCATCCTCGCAGTCGGCGCGGGTGAGCAGCGCGTCATCGTCAAGAACGGCGAAATGGCCATTGCGACGGTCATGACCGTGACGCTCTCGACTGACCATCGTTGCGTTGACGGTGCTCTCGGTGCTGAGCTGCTGCAGGCCTTCAAGGGCTACATCGAAAATCCGATGGGCATGCTGGTCTAAGCAGGACGCGGGAGGGCGGACATGACGAAGACTGTTCTTTGCTATGGTGATTCGCTGACCTGGGGCTATGACGCCGACACGATCGGCCGTCACGCCTATGAGAACCGTTGGCCGAGCGTGCTTCAGGCAACGCTCGGAAGCGGAGCTCGCGTCGTCGCGGAAGGCCTGAACGGCCGCACCACCGCCTTTGACGACCATCTTGCCGATTGCGATCGCAACGGCGCACGCATTCTGCCGACCGTACTGCAGACGCATGCTCCGCTCGATCTCGTTATCCTGCTGCTCGGCACCAACGACATGAAGCCGGTCGTTGCCGGCTCGGCGTTTGCCGCGTGCCAGGGCATCGGCCGTCTGGTGCGGCTGATCCGCAATCATGCCTGGCCCTTCGAATTCGATGGGCCGGAGATCCTGATCGTGGCGCCGCCGGCAATCTGCGCGACGGGCAATGTGCCCTTCGCGGCATCCTTCCCCGGTGGCATCGAGGAATCGGCAAAGCTTCCGACGCTTTACCGTGATCTCGCTGATGAACTCGGCTGCGGCTTCTTCGACGGCAATTCCGTCGCCAAGACGACGCCGATCGACGGTATTCACCTCGATGCGGAGAATACGCGTGCGCTCGGTCGCGGCCTTGAGCCCATCGTGCGGATGATGCTGGGCCTCTGACGATGACTGCCTTTCTCGCTCTCCGACAGGCCTCCCGCCGGGATGCTTCGGAACTGGCGATCCTGGCGGATATTGCTTCTCACGGCTTTGCCTCATGGCTCTGGTTTGGCGATGTCGCAAGCGGCATGAGCGATACACCGCTGGAGCGGGGCCGGCTCAAGATGAGCGACGAGGCGCTCGGCGGCTGGAAGAACGCCGTCATCGGCGAGGCTTATGATGAGATCGCCGGAATGGCGATCGGTTACGAAGTGGATGAAGGCATACGCGATCTCGAAGCGCGGCATCCGGCCATAGAGCCGATGCTGGCGATGCAGAGATCGGTGATAGGACACTGGTTCATTGGCAGTCTCGCGGTCTATCGCCATATGCGCGGTATCGGCATCGGCAAGAGGCTGCTGGAAGATCAGCTGGCAAGGGCAGACGGGCTGCCGGTCAGCCTGATCACGTCGGATAGTAACGAAGCGGCTCTGTCGCTTTACGGAAGAAACGGATTTTCGGAAGCGGCGCGCATGAACGCCGTGCCGCTCTTCGATAACAGCAAAAAGCACGCATGGGTTCTCATGACCCGCGCGGGAGCGTAACAAAGGCAGGAAAGCAATGGCTCAATCCTACGACGTCATCGTCATCGGTTCCGGTCCCGGCGGCTATATCGCCGCCATCCGCGCCGCGCAGCTCGGCCTCAAGGTCGCCTGCGTCGAGCGCGAACATCTCGCCGGCATTTGCTCCAACTGGGGCTGCATTCCGACCAAGGCGCTGCTGCGCTCGGCTGACGTCCTGCATACCGCCCAGCACGGCAAGGATTACGGACTGGTGCTGGATGGCACGATCAAGCCCGATATCAAGGCGATCGTCACCCGTTCGCGCGGTATTGCGCATCGCATGAACAACGGCGTCGGCTTCCTGTTCAAGAAGAACAAGGTCGATGTCATCTGGGGTGAGGCAAAGATCACCAAGCCCGGCGAGATCATGGTTTCCAAGGCGACGAAAAAGCCGATGGAGCCGATGGGTCCGGTGCCGAAGAACGCGCTCGGCGAAGGCACCTATACTGCCAAGCATATTATCGTTGCGACCGGCGCTCGTCCGCGTGCCCTGCCGGGCATCGAGCCGGATGGCAAGCTGATCTGGACCTATTTCGAGGCAATGAAGGCCGACGAACTGCCGAAGTCTCTCCTCGTCATGGGCTCGGGCGCAATCGGCATTGAATTTGCAAGCTTCTATCGCACGATGGGCGTCGACGTCACCGTCGTCGAAATCATGAGCCAGGTGATGCCGGTCGAGGATGCGGAAATCTCCGCTCTCGCCAAGAAGCAGTTCGAGCGTCAGGGCATGAAGATCCATCTGGAGGCCAAGGTCGCCAAGGTGGAGAAGGGCGCAAATTCGATCACTGCCACCATCGAGAAGAAAGACGGAACGACGGAAACGATCACTGCAGACCGCATGATTTCAGCCGTCGGCGTGCAAGCCAATGTCGAAGGCATCGGCCTCGAGGCTGTCGGCGTGAAGACCGATCGTGGCTTCATCGTCATCGACGGCTATGGCGAGACCAACGTGTCTGGTATCTACGCGATCGGCGACGTTGCCGGCCCACCGCTGCTGGCCCACAAGGCCGAGCATGAAGGCGTCGTCTGTGTCGAAAAGATTGCCGGCCTGCCGAACGTTCATCCGATGGACAAGCTCAAGATCCCGGGCTGCACCTACTGCAACCCGCAGGTCGCATCTGTCGGTCTCACCGAAGCAAAGGCCAAGGAGTTGGGCCGCGATATCCGCGTTGGCCGCTTCCCCTTCAGCGCCAATGGCAAGGCCGTCGCGCTCGGCGAAGACCAGGGTCTAGTCAAGACGATCTTCGACAAGAAGACCGGCGAACTGCTCGGCGCCCACATGGTCGGCGCCGAAGTCACTGAACTCATCCAGGGCTTCGTGGTCGCCATGAACCTGGAGACGACGGAAGAAGAACTGATGCATACGATCTTCCCGCATCCGACCATTTCGGAGACGATGAAGGAAAGCGTGCTGGATGCTTATGGCCGCGTTCTGAACGCTTGATAATTTCCTGGGCCGCTCTTTATCCCCGGCGTGGCGGAGCGCCATCGCCCGGGATGGAAAATCCATTCCCCTCCCGGGGTGGAAAAAACGAAAGGAAATCATCATGTCTATGAGCACGCAGTCGCTTCTCGTCTTTCTGCTGATTGGTCTGGTCGCAGGCTTCCTCGCGAGCTTGGTCGTCGGCGGTGGTGGGTTGATACGGTGCCTCCTCAGCGGCATCATCGGCGCGTTCGTGGGCGGGTTTTTGTTCAATGCACTGGGGATTTCTCTGGGCATTGAAAATGCATTGGTGGTTCAGATCATCCACGCCACCGTCGGCGCCATTGTCGTGGTGCTGATTGCAAGGGCGATAGCGTAGGGCAGAAACACGGGATGGAAGGCGTCGGCTGGATTTCGGCAATCATTATCGGTGGACTTGCGGGCTGGCTCGCGGGCAAGCTGATGGAAGCGCGTTACGGCATATTGCTGAACATTGTGCTCGGCATTGTCGGCTCGGTCGTCGCCACCGCCATCCTGGCACAGTTCCATATCGAGGTTGCCGGCGGACGGTTCGGCTACTTCGTGACGGGCTTCATTGGCGCCTGCCTGCTGATATTCTTCGCGCGATTGGTTCGAAGATAAAGTGCGAAGACAGGGCGCATTTCTTCAGATCGAAAGATTTGAATAAACGAACGATGCGCAATATGACAATCCGGGCCGCATGGGGCGGCGGAAAGTTGAACTGACATGGTCACCATTCTCGACACGATCAATCCCGACATTAAGCGCGTGCGGCATCCGGAAAAGGCGCATCGCCCGGATACGGAAGTCCTGCGCAAGCCGGACTGGATCCGTGTGAAGGCGCCGACCTCGAAAGGCTACGCCGAAACCCGCTCGATTGTGAAGGAGCACAAGCTTGTCACCGTCTGCGAAGAGGCGGGCTGCCCGAATATCGGCGAGTGCTGGGACAAGAAGCACGCCACCTTCATGATCATGGGCGAGATCTGTACGCGCGCCTGCGCCTTCTGCAACGTCGCGACCGGCAAGCCGAACGCGCTCGACATGGCGGAACCTGAGAATGTCGCCAAGGCCGTGAAGCAGATGGGCCTGAGCCACGTCGTCATCACCTCCGTCGACCGCGACGATCTGGAAGATGGCGGCGCCGAGCATTTCGAAAAGGTCATCTGGGCAATCCGCGCCGCTTCGCCGATGACGACGATCGAAATCCTGACGCCCGACTTCCTGAAGAAGCCTGGCGCGCTGGAACGCGTCGTCGCTGCCAAGCCCGACGTCTTCAACCACAATATGGAAACGGTTGCCGGCAACTATCTGACGGTTCGCCCGGGCGCCCGCTACTTCCATTCCATCCGCCTGCTGCAGCGCGTGAAGGAGCTCGATCCCACCATGTTCACCAAATCCGGTATCATGGTCGGCCTCGGTGAGGAGCGGAACGAGGTTCTCCAGCTCATGGACGATCTGCGCACCGCCGATGTCGACTTCCTGACGATCGGCCAGTACCTGCAGCCGACCCGCAAGCACCACAAGGTCGAGAGCTTCGTCACTCCGGAAGAGTTCAAGTCCTACGAGACGGTCGCTTACACTAAGGGCTTCCTGATGGTCGCTTCCAGCCCGCTGACGCGCTCCTCGCATCACGCCGGCGACGACTTCGCCCGCCTGAAGGCTGCGCGTGAGAAGAAGCTGCTGATGGCTGCCGAGTAAGAGCTTGCCACATGTGTTTAATAGGACCGCGGTGATTTTCGCCGCGGTTTTTCTTTGTTCGCGTCATTGTCATCATCAGGTCACGCGAAGCAGCTAGCCAGCACGCCGCTCTTCGCAACAGATCGGTCCGCGAAGGCGATCCTGTCGAAAGCGAGTTTGCCATGCATCAAGTGACGACGTCGCCTGAATCCGTGCGTGCAGTCTCCATTGCCGAAGCTGCCACCATTATTCCCCGTGCCGAGCGCATCCTGGTCTTCGGCTGCTCCGGCACCGGCAAGTCGACGCTTGCCCAGGCGCTCGCACGGCGATTCGGACTGACTTACGTCTCTATGGACCGCGACATCTTCTGGCTGCCCGGCTGGAAGCTGCGTCCGCTGGAGGAATCCGTTCAGCGTATCCGCGATGCCGTTGCGGGCGAACGCTGGATCATGGACGGCAACAACCCAAGCACATTGCCGATCCGTCTGGCGCGCGCCGATATGGTGCTCTGGCGCCGCCCGGCGCGCAGCGTTTCCGTGCGCAGCGTGCTCGGGCGTTGGTGGAAATATCGCGGTCGGACCCGGCCGGACATGGCACCGGGATGCCCTGAGCGGATCGACTTGCAATTCCTGAAATACATCTGGACGTTCGAAAAGCGGGAAGCGCCGAAATTCGCGGCGATGCTGGCAAGCCATGGCCGCGACATCCCGGTTCTGACGCTCAAGTCCTTCCAAGAGAGCGACGAATTGCTCTCCAGACTGCCGGCTGTGAACGAGTAAGAAGGAACTCGCAATGGAACGGCAATCGGACGAGGCAATCAACTATGTCGACGACGCCTTTGCCGCCGGGCAGATTCGCGACGCGAGACGCATCTTGGTCATCGGCTGCTCGGGCGGCGGCAAGTCGACGCTTGCTCAGAAACTGGCGAACCATTTCGACCTGACCTACCTCTCGATCGACCGCGATATCCTCTGGCTGCCGGGCTGGGTGGAACGCAGCAGGGAGGAGCAGCGCCAGCGGATCGTCGAAAGGATTGCCCGCGAGCGCTGGATCATGGATGGCACCAATCCGTCCACTTTCGATATCCGCCTGCCGCGCACCGATATCGTCATCTGGGTGCGGATGCCGCGCCTGCTTTGCGTCTGGGGAGTTGTGACCCGCTGGCTGAAGCACATCGGCCGCACACGCCCGGAAATGGCACGCGGCTGCATCGAGAAAGTCGATTGGCAATTTCTGGAGTTCATCTGGACCTTCGAGAAGAAATTCTCGCCGCGCGTGACATCAGCCATTGCCGCCCACGGACCGCATGTGCCCGTTTTGCAGGTGAAATCCCGCCGCCAGATGCGAGCGCTTCTTGATCTTCTCGGTGTCCCGGCTTAACTGCGCTTCATGCCGCAATTCGAAACGCATCGCCCTGTCCCGCACACGCCCGACCAGATGTTCGACCTGGTGTCAGATGTCGAACATTATCCGGAATTTCTGCCGCTCTGCGAAGCCCTGTCGGTGAAGAACCGCAAGGAGCGCGACGGCAAGGAACTGCTGATCGCCGACATGACGGTCGGCTACAAGGCGATCCGCGAAACCTTCACGACCCAGGTCCTGCTCAACAGGGCCGAGCGCGTCATCGACGTCAAATATATCGACGGCCCGTTCCGCTACCTCGACAACCGCTGGCGGTTCGTCGAGGCGGAAGGCGGCGGCTGTACGGTCGATTTTTTCATTGACTATGAGTTCAAGAGCCGCATTCTCGGCGCGCTCATGGGGTCAATGTTCGACAGGGCTTTCCGCATGTTCACGGACGCCTTCGAAAAACGGGCGGCAACGATCTACGGCTGATAGTCAGCGATCGAAGAAATGGTCGAAGATCAGCGTCGCAGGATAGGCGTAGGAGCCACGGTCGATGAAGCTGTAGCGATAGAGGCAGCCCCTGAGCGCCGCGTTGTAGATCAGGCTGGTGGTATCAGGCGATCCGCGATAGCCCAGCGCTTCCGGCTGGCAGCGGCGGAGCGCATGGTCGTATTTGCGTAGCAGAACGGGATCCGAATCCACCCGCACGCCACCATAAACCTGATAGTTGGATGGTGCTTCAGCCGCCGAAACGCAGGCGAGGCTCAAGACGACACCGATGCATGCCAAGTATCTCATTTGACCGTTCCTTCAAAACCGGCTCTTGCCTACACGCGGCAGAAACTGAAATTCCTGCGTTTTGTTCCTTCACTCAATATCACGCAATTTCAATAACCATTTGAAGTGCCGTCCGGATTGTTGCCAGGCGGATTTCCGTGCGGCCAATGTCGCCGTAAAGCATCTTACGATGGATGAGCTTACCCGAACGTGATTTCGCCGCAAGATGCACCAGCCCGACTGGCTTTTCCGGGGATCCGCCGCTGGGCCCGGCGATGCCTGTCACAGCGACCGCAAGGTCGGCGCGCGAGCGGAAGAGGGCGCCATGCACCATCTGCCGGGCTGTCTCCTCTGAAACCGCGCCGAAACGGATGAGCGTCTCTTCCTGCACGCCGAGCATCTGCATCTTGGCCACGTTCGTATAGGTCACGAAGCCACGGTCGACGACAGCGGATGATCCCGAAATTTCCGTGAGCGCGCCGGCAATCAGTCCGCCGGTGCAGGACTTTGCCGTCGATACCATCAGACCCGCAGCCGTGAAATTGTGGATGATGTTTTCCGCCATCGAAGTGATATCTGCGGGAAACAGGCTCATTGCTTCCTGCCTCCATAGACAACGGTTGCCGTTGCGATCGCGGCGATCCCTTCACGGCGGCCGACGAAACCGATCGTCTCGTTGGTGGTGGCTTTCACCGAGCAGCGCTCGATGTCGATGCCGAGGAATTCCGAAAGATTGGCGCGCATTGCTTCGCGATGCGGCCCGACCTTCGGCGCCTCTGCAATCAGCGAGACGTCCGCATTGGTGATGGTGCCGCCATGATCGCGCACGATCTTTGCGGCATGTTCGATGAAGATGCGGGAAGGGGCACCCTTCCATTGCGGATCGGACGGCGGGAAATGATCGCCGATATCGCCGGCGCCGCAAGTCGCCAGCAGCGCATCTGTCAGCGCATGCAGCGCCACATCGGCATCCGAATGGCCTTTGAGCTTCTGGTCATGCGGAATGAAGACGCCGCAGAGCGTCACGCCGTCGCCGGGCTCGAGCTGATGCACGTCATAACCGTTGCCAGTGCGCACATCCGGGATACGGGCGTTTGAGAGTTTATCGTCGGCCATGGCTATATCGCTTCTGACTGTCAGCTTGACGTTGGTCGGTGCGCCCTCGACGATGGTTACAGGAATATCGAGCCATTCGGCGATTGATGCATCGTCGGTGAAATCCGTCCTGCCGCTGGCGGCTGCCTTCTCATGCGCTTCGAGAATGGTGGCGAAATCGAAGGATTGCGGCGTCTGGGCCGCATAGAGCTGATCGCGCGGGATGGTCTTGACCACGATCCCGTCGCTTCCGGCCTGCTTCAGCGTATCAGCGACCGGCGTTGCCGGAAGAACCGCGGGCGCGCCGGCCGAAAGCGTATCGGCGATCCGGTCTAGAAGCAGGTGATCGACGAAAGGGCGCACCGCGTCGTGGATCAGCACATGGCTGATGCCCTTATCCTTAAGGTGTCGCAGGCCGGCCAGCACCGACTGCTGTCGGGTCGCGCCGCCATGAACCGTCTCGATCGGCGTTGCGGAGATGACGTGCCGGGATGCTCTGGCAAAGAGGGCTTCGTCATCGGGGTGGATGACGACGACGATGTGCGTTGCCGCTTCCCATGTCATGAAGTTTTCAAGCGTATGAACGATAACCGGCTTGCCGCCGATCATCCGGTATTGCTTGGGGCCTTCCTCGTGTGATCCGGCGCGTTCACCGCGGCCTGCCGCAACGACGACAATTCCAGCCGATATCGGTTGCTTAGTATGCATTTGCAGCATAAATCCCTGAAATATGCGGAATGGATGTCAGTTGCTCTATCGTCTTGCTCGGACCTTTTCCAGCATTTGCCCAAAAAATATCAATTCGGTCTCGACCCTCTTGGCAAGCCGTAGAACTATGGCTAAAAATAATGCAGTTACATGGTGTGCCTGAAAGATAATCATTTGATTTCCAAGGACCTTGCAGCGCCTTTCCGAATCGGACCCGTGTCCGTGCGGAACCGCGTTGTGCTTGCGCCGATGTCGGGTGTCACCGACATGCCGTTCCGCGAACTTGCCTGGCGCCATGGCGCGGGCCTCGTTGTCACCGAAATGGTAGCAAGCCGGGAACTGGTGAATGATACCGCCGAATCCTGGGCGCGCCTGCGGGCTGCTGGCTTCCGTCCGCATATGGTGCAGCTCGCCGGTCGTGAGGCGCACTGGATGGCCGAAGCCGCCAAGATCGCCGCCCATCATGGCGCCGATATCATCGACATCAACATGGGCTGCCCGGCCAAGAAGGTCATCGGCGGTTATTCCGGTTCGGCGCTGATGCGCGATCCGGATCATGCGCTTGAACTCATCGAGGCGACCGTCAAGGCAGTCGATATCCCCGTCACGCTGAAAATGCGCCTCGGCTGGGACGAGAATTCCATCAACGCACCACATATTGCCAAACGCGCCGAGGAGACTGGCGTCCAGCTCATCACCATCCACGGCCGCACCCGCATGCAGTTCTATGAGGGCAGGGCGGACTGGGATGCCATCCGTCTCGTGCGCGATGTCATTTCCGTGCCGCTGGTCGCCAATGGCGATGTTGAAACGGCTGAGGATGCGCAGGATATCCTGCGCCGCTCGGGCGCCGATGCTGTCATGATCGGCCGCGGCAGCCAGGGCAGGCCATGGCATGCCGGTGTTCTGGCAGGTGCACGTGAACCCGAGCGTGGGGAGATCGCGGCCATTGCCGTCGAGCACTATCGTATGATGCTGGAATTTTACGGCGAGGCCGTTGCCGTCAGGCACGCCCGTAAACATCTCGGATGGTATCTGGAGCGCTTCGCGCCGGATCTTCCGGGCGAGCAAAAGGCTGCGATCATGACATCCCGTGATCCTGATGATGTGATTGCCCGCTTCGATGATGCGATAGCGGCAGGTGCGGTAGAGCGGCGGGAGGCGGCATGAACACGGACGGCACAGCCTCTCCCGAGAATCCGGTCAACGCTATGGCAATGGCGGTACTGAACGCCATCCAGAACCCCGTCGTCATGGTGGATGAGGGTGGTTTCATCGCTTTTGCGAACTGGGAAGCCGAGGCCTTCTTTGGCGCCAGCGCGGCGCATCTCTCCCGCTACCGCATCTCGACCTTTATTCCCTTCGGCAGCCCGCTTCTGGCGCTCATCGATCAGGTGCGCGAACGCAAGGCGCCGGTCAACGAATACCGCGTCGATTTGAGCTCGCCGCGCCTGGGCCAGGACAAGCTCGTCGATCTCTATGTTGCGCCTGTCATTGCGGAGCCGGGCTCGGTCGTTGTCGTCTTCCAGGAGCGGTCGATGGCCGACAAGATCGACCGGCAGCTGACACATCGCGCGGCTGCCCGCTCGGTCACGGGTCTTGCGTCCATGCTCGCGCATGAGATCAAGAACCCGCTCTCCGGTATCCGTGGCGCTGCCCAGCTTCTCGAACAGTCCGTCATTGATGACGACCGCGCCCTGACGCGGCTGATCTGCGACGAGACGGATCGCATCGTCTCGCTGGTCGATCGCATGGAAGTCTTTTCCGACGAGCGCCCGGTCGACCGTGTGCCGGTCAATATCCATTCCGTGCTCGATCATGTGAAGGCCGTTGCCAAGGCAGGTTTCGCCCGCAATATCCGCGTGACCGAGAATTACGACCCCTCGCTGCCGGCCGTCTACGCCAATCGCGACCAGCTCGTGCAGGTTTTCCTCAATCTGGTGAAGAACGCTGCCGAAGCCGTCGGTGACCGGCCGGATGGCGAGATCATCCTGACGACGGCCTATCGTCCGGGCATCCGTCTTTCGGTCGCCGGCACGCGCGAGAAAATCTCGCTGCCGCTGGAATTCTGCGTCATCGACAATGGTCCCGGCGTGCCGACGGACCTCTTGCCGCATCTCTTCGATCCCTTCATCACCACCAAGCCGAATGGCAGCGGTCTCGGCCTCGCCCTGGTTGCCAAGATCATCGGCGATCATGGCGGCATCATCGAATGCGACACCCAGAACAACCGCACGATTTTCCGCGTCCTCATGCCGGCCTCAAAGGATGCCTCGCTTGATGACGCCGCTATTGCAAGCTCGACAGGACCCAATCGATGACAGCCACGATCCTCGTTGCCGATGATGATGCGGCCATCCGCACGGTGCTCAATCAGGCCTTGAGCCGCGCCGGTTATGATGTGCGCATTACTTCCAATGCCGCAACGCTGTGGCGTTGGGTTTCGGCCGGCGAGGGCGATCTCGTCGTGACCGACGTCGTCATGCCGGATGAGAATGCCTTCGACCTTCTGCCCCGCATCAAGAAGGCGCGGCCGGACCTGCCCGTTCTCGTCATGAGCGCGCAGAACACCTTCATGACGGCGATCAAGGCGTCGGAAAAGGGCGCCTATGACTACCTGCCGAAGCCCTTCGACCTGACGGAGCTGATCGGTATCATCAGCCGGGCGCTCGCCGAACCGAAGAGAAAGCCGGCCAAGCTCGACGACGACACACAGGACGGCATGCCGCTCGTCGGCCGCTCGGCGGCAATGCAGGAAATCTACCGCGTTCTCGCTCGTCTCATGCTGACGGACCTGACGCTGATGATCACTGGCGAATCCGGCACTGGCAAGGAGCTCGTCGCCCGCGCGCTGCATGATTACGGCAAGCGCCGCAACGGCCCCTTCGTCGCCATCAACATGGCGGCCATCCCGCGTGACCTTATCGAGTCCGAGCTCTTTGGCCACGAGAAGGGCGCCTTTACCGGCGCACAGACCCGCTCCACCGGCCGTTTCGAACAGGCCGAAGGCGGTACGCTTTTCCTCGATGAAATCGGCGACATGCCGATGGATGCCCAGACGCGTCTTCTGCGTGTTCTGCAGCAGGGCGAATATACGACCGTCGGCGGCCGCACGCCGATCCGCACCGATGTGCGAATCGTTGCCGCGACCAACAAGGATCTGAAGCAGGCGATCAATCAGGGCCTCTTCCGCGAAGACCTCTACTACCGCCTCAATGTCGTGCCGCTGCGCCTGCCGCCGCTGCGCGACCGTGCGGAGGATATTCCCGATCTCGTCCGCCATTTCGTCCAGCAGGCCGAAAAGGAAGGCCTCGGCTCCAAGCGTTTCGATCAGGAAGCGCTGGAACTGATGAAGGCCTATGCCTGGCCGGGCAACGTGCGCGAGCTGGAAAACCTCATCCGCCGCCTGATGGCGCTTTATCCACAGGATGTCATCACCCGCGAAATCATCGACGCCGAGCTTCGCTCCGATGTTCCCGATAGCCCGATCGACAAGGGTCCGATCCGCAGCGGTTCGATGACGATTGCCCAGGCGGTCGAAGAGAATATGCGTAGCTATTTCGCCAGTTTCGGCGAAAACCTGCCACCGCCCGGCCTGTACGACCGCGTGCTGACGGAAATGGAATATCCGTTAATACTTGCGGCATTGACGGCTACCCGTGGCAACCAGATCAAGGCTGCCGATTTGCTGGGTCTGAACCGCAATACGCTGCGCAAAAAGATCCGCGAACTCGGCGTTTCCGTCTACAGAAGCTCGCGTACGGCCTGACCTTCGACCTTGACATTGTGGCAAGGTGCGTTGCATTTTCGCCACAATGCGTTGCTTAAAGGTCACGCATAGGGTTTGGACATTCGCCCACGATCGAGTCGTTTGAACGCCGGTTTTTCGCAAGCCGGCGTTGGTTGGGCTTCTCGTTGGGCGCGACGGCACTGCCGTTCGAAGAGAGGCTGAATGGACGAAGAAGGGGCATCGCCGGAAACGGCGAACGAGGCGGTGACAACGGTGACCGATCGTCGTGCCCTGTTTGCCGTACCCGGTCTGGTGCTTGCCGGGGGCGCGTTGGTCTGCGCAACCGTCACGCTCTTCGTGCTGCTCGGCGTGACGCCGATTGCCCCGACCTCTCACGTCGTCATCGGCTCCGTCGTCATCAATTCCTTTTTCGTCCTCGGCCTGATCGCGCTGATCGGTCGCGAAGTTGCGCGGCTTTTCAAGGCCCGCACGCGAGGCCGCGCCGCTGCGCGCCTGCACATCCGGATCGTCGTGCTCTTCTCGATCGTCGCGATCACGCCGGCGATCCTTGTTGCGATCTTTGCCAGTATCACGCTGAACGCAGGCCTCGACCGCTGGTTTGCGCTCCGAACCCAGGCGATCGTCAGTTCGTCCCGCAATATCGGCCAGGCCTACATGCTGGAAAACGCCAGCTATCTGCAGGGGCAGACGGTTTCGATGGCAAACGATCTCGAGCGTAACCGCGCGCTCTACAGCCTGGACAAGACCGGCTTCGGCGAGCTGATGACCCGTCAGGCAAGGGGCCGCGGCCTGCTCGGCGCCTTCCTTGTCGAGCGCGATGGCTCGGTCATCGTCCAGGCAGACATCGCCACGGAAAAACCGCTGCCCGCCATCCCGCAGGATGCGCTGGAAAAGGCGGCCGCCGGCCAGCCGACGCTGATCCCGCCCGGTGTGACCAACCTTGTCGGCGCCATCATCAGGCTCGAGTCGATCTCCGGAACCTTCCTCTACACGGTGCGCGCAGTCGACCCCAAAGTCATGAATGCCATGCGCATGATGGAGGAGAACGCCACCGAATACCGTTCGATGGAAGCCGGCCGCGTCTCGCTGCAGATCGCCTTTGCGGTGCTCTACATCGGCTTTGCTCTGATCGTGCTGCTCGCGGCGATCTGGACCGCGATTGCGGTGGCCGACCGTATCGTGCGGCCGATCCGCCTGCTGATTACTGCTGCCGATAGCGTCGCATCCGGCAACATGGATATCGTCGTGCCCGTTCACGCTGTCGATGGCGACGTTGCCAGCCTGTCGCGCACCTTCAACAAGATGATCTCGGAAATCCGCACGCAGCGCGACGAGATCCTCGAGGCGAAGGACGAGGTGGACGATCGCCGCCGCTTCATCGAAGCCGTACTCTCGGGTGTCACCGCCGCCGTTATCGGCGTTGAGCAGGACCGGCGCATCACCATCGTCAACAGTTCAGCCGAGGCGCTGATGACGCTGCATGCCGATGAATTGCTTGGCAAGCGGCTGTCGGAAGTAGCACCCGAAGTGGATCAGGTGCTGACGGAAGCCGCCTCTCGCTATCGCGGCGACTTCCGCAAGCAGATCGCGCTGGTGCGCGGCGGTACAGTGCGCACGCTGAGCGTCCAGGTGACGCGCGAGGAAGTGCGCGATCTGAGTGAATCCTACGTCATCACGCTCGATGACATCACCGATCTCGTCATTGCGCAACGCTCCACCGCCTGGGGCGATGTCGCCCGCCGCATCGCTCACGAAATCAAAAATCCGCTGACGCCGATCCAGCTGTCGGCCGAGCGTATCCAACGTCGTTACGGCAAGCAGATCGACGAGAACGATCGCGCCGTTTTCGACCAGTGCACGGACACGATCATCCGTCAGGTCGGCGATATCGGTCGCATGGTCGATGAATTCTCCGCCTTTGCCCGCATGCCGAAGCCGACGAAGGAACCGAGCGATCTGCGCGCTATCCTTCACGACGCAATCTTCCTGCGCGAGATGGGCAACAACCATATCGCCTTCCAGCAGGAACTCGGCGAGGAGCGGCTGGAAGGCATGTTCGACAGCCGCATGCTGGGTCAGGCCTTCGGTAATCTCATCAAGAACGCTGTGGAAGCAATCGAGGCCGTGCCGAGCGAGGAACGCGAAGCGCGCAAGATCTTCGTCCGCGCCTCTCTGGACGAGGCGCGCGACCGCTTTACCGTCGATATCGTCGACAATGGCCGCGGCCTGCCTGTCGAGAACCGCCACAGCATTCTGGAACCCTATATGACGATGCGCGAGAAGGGCACCGGCCTCGGCCTCGCCATTGTCAAGAAGATCATCGAAGAACATGGCGGGCAGCTCGAACTGCACGATGCACCCGCAGATTTTGACCAGGGAAGAGGGGCCATGATCCGCGTGCATCTGCCACGCCGGGATGTGGCCGCTGCCCCGTCAGCCAGTGACAAGGAAAGCGTTTATGGCCTCTGATATTCTCGTCGTCGACGATGAGCATGACATTCGCGAGATCGTTGCCGGTATCCTGTCGGATGAAGGCCACGAAACCCGCATGGCGCATGACAGCGACAGCGCGCTGGCGGCAATTTCCGATCGCGTGCCGCGTCTCGTCTTCCTCGATATCTGGATGCAGGGCAGCAAGCTCGACGGCCTCTCGCTGCTGGACGAGATCAGGACGCGCCATCCCGAGCTTCCGGTGGTGATGATCTCCGGTCACGGCAATATCGAGACGGCTGTCTCGGCCATTAAGCGCGGCGCCTTTGACTTCATCGAGAAGCCGTTCAAGGCCGACCGCCTGATCCTGATCGCCGAGCGCGCGCTGGAAAATTCCAAGCTGAAGCGCGAAAACGTCGAGCTGAAGCGCCGCGCCGGTGATGCGCTGGAGCTGATCGGCACCTCGGTCGCCGTTTCGCAGCTGCGCCAGACGATCGAAAAGGTCGCGCCCACCAATAGCCGCATCATGATCTTCGGCGCATCCGGTTCCGGCAAGGAACTGGTGGCGCGTATGATCCATAAGAAGTCGTTCGTGGCGCTCAATGCCGCCAACATCACGCCTGACCGCATGGAAGTGGCGCTGTTCGGCACCGAAGGCGCACCGGGGCAGGCGCGCAAGATCGGCGCGCTGGAAGAGGCTCATCGCGGTATTCTCTATCTCGACGAAGTCGGCGAAATGCCGCGTGAGACGCAGAATAAGATCCTGCGCGTGCTGGTCGACCAGCAATTCGAGCGTGTCGGCGGCTCCAAGCGCGTGAAGGTCGATGTGCGTATCATCTCCTCGACCGCCTACAATCTGGAAAGCCGCATCGCCGAAGGCTGGTTCCGCGAGGATCTCTATCATCGCCTGGCGGTGGTGCCGGTGCGCGTGCCGCAGCTTGCCGAGCGCCGTGAGGACATTCCATTCCTCGTCGACCAGCTCATGCGTCAGATTTCCGAACAGGCGGGCATCCGGCCGCGCCGTATCGGCGATGACGCCATGGCTGTGCTGCAGGCCCATGACTGGCCGGGCAATATCCGTCAGCTGCGCAATAATATCGAGCGGCTGATGATCCTTGCCCGCACCGACGGTCCGGATGCGCCGATCACCGCAGACATGCTGCCGACCGATCTCGGTGACATGCTGCCCAAGGTCTCGGCCAAGAACGACTACCACATCATGACTCTGCCGCTGCGCGAAGCCCGCGAGATGTTCGAGAAGGATTACCTGATCGCCCAGATCAACCGCTTCGGCGGCAACATCTCGCGCACGGCCGAATTCGTCGGCATGGAGCGCTCGGCGTTGCATCGCAAGCTGAAATCGCTCGGCGTCTGATTTTCTCCGGCGCGGGCTCACGTCGCGCCGGCTCCCTTCTTTTGCCCCAAGCAGGTTTTCAATGCCAAGAATTGCCTATGTGAATGGACGCTACGTGCCGCATTCCAACGCCATGGTGCATGTAGAGGATCGTGGCTATCAGTTCGCCGATGGCGTCTATGAAGTCTGCGAGGTCCGTCACGGCCTGATCGTTGACCTGACCCGGCATCTGAACCGTCTTGACCGTTCGCTCAGTGAACTGCGCATCGCTTGGCCGATGAGCCGTGCGGCGCTGACGCAGGTGATTCGCGAGACGCTGCGCCGCAACCACGTCCGCAACGGCCTCTTCTACCTGCAGGTGACGCGCGGCGTTGCCCGCCGAGATCATGTATTCCCCGCCGAAGGCACGCAGCCATCGATCGTCGTCACTGCCAAAAGCACGGATCCATCTGTCATTGCCAAGAAGAATGCCGCTGGCATCAAGGCGATCACCGTTCCCGACAATCGCTGGGATCGCGTCGACATCAAGTCGGTCGGGCTGCTGTCGAATGCGCTTGCGCGCCAGCAGGCGAAGGAAGCCGGTGCCCAGGAAGCGATTTACGTCGATGCCGATGGCATGGTGAAGGAAGGGGCTGCGACCAATGTCTGGATCGTCGATGCCGACGGTACACTGGTAACGCGGCCCGCCGAACATGGCATCCTGCGCGGCATCACCCGCACGACTCTGATCGATGTCGCGGCCAAATTGGGGGTTAAAATCGTCGAGCGAAAGTTCTCCGTTTCGGAGATGATGGCCGCTCGCGAGGTCTTCATTACCGCAGCCACAAGCATTTGTTTTCCAGTGGTTTCCATTGATGGACAGGCGATTGCGAATGGTCATCCCGGAAGCCTCTCGCAGAATATTCGGGAAGCCTTTTTCGACGTTGCGGAAAAGATTACGATTTGATACCAAGATTTGCTGGACAGGTGGAATGAGGGTGCCACCTGCCTTGCTGGTGAGGTTGATTGATATTCTACCGGCTTGATCAGGTCGGCAATAAAGAAAGAAGCGGCGCGATGGCGGAACGTTCTCAGAATCTGCAGGACTTATTTCTCAATACTGTACGCAAGCAAAAGATTTCCCTGACAATCTTTCTCATTAACGGCGTGAAACTCACGGGCGTTGTCACTTCTTTTGACAATTTCTGTGTTCTGCTTCGCCGTGACGGCCATTCGCAGCTCGTGTATAAACACGCGATCTCGACCATCATGCCTGGTCAGCCAATGCAGATGTTCGAAAGCGAAGAAGCAGCGTCCTAGCCAAGGCCAGCCGTCATCTCGACACGCGATACAAAGAACGATTCCATCATCCCTGAGGCAGCCAAGCACAGGGATGACATGCGCGCGACCGTCGTCGTCCCCGTGCTGAAGTCGCGTTCGCGCGGTGGGCAGACCGAATCGGCATCGACCCGCACTCCCGAAAGCCGTCTCGACGAAGCGACGGGCCTGGCCCAGGCGATCGACCTCGATGTCGTCAACGCTTCCATCGTGCCGGTCAACGATCCGCGCCCGGCAACTTTGCTCGGCACCGGCAAGATCGAAGAGATCAAGAACCAGCTCGATGAGCGTGATTCCGGCCTCGTCATCGTCGACCATCCGCTGACGCCGGTACAGCAGCGCAATCTGGAAAAGGAATGGAACGCCAAGGTCATCGACCGGACGGGCCTGATCCTCGAAATCTTCGGCCGCCGCGCTTCCACCAAGGAAGGCACGCTGCAGGTCGATCTTGCGCATCTGAACTATCAGAAGGGCCGGCTGGTCCGAAGCTGGACCCACCTTGAACGCCAGCGCGGCGGTGGCGGCTTCATGGGCGGTCCGGGTGAAACCCAGATCGAAGCCGACCGACGCCTGCTGCAGGACCGCATCATCAAGCTCGAACGCGAGCTTGAGCAGGTGGTGCGCACACGCCAGCTGCACCGCGCCAAGCGCAGGAAGGTGCCGCATCCGATCGTGGCGCTCGTCGGCTATACCAACGCCGGCAAATCGACGCTGTTCAATCGCATTACCGGGGCAGGGGTTCTCGCCGAAGACATGCTCTTCGCGACGCTGGATCCGACACTGCGCCGAATGAAGCTGCCGCATGGCCGCACCGTCATCCTGTCCGATACCGTCGGTTTCATCTCCGACCTGCCGACCCATCTGGTCGCCGCTTTCCGCGCGACCTTGGAAGAGGTGCTGGAAGCCGATCTTGTCCTGCATGTCCGCGACATGTCTGATGTGGACAATCAGGCCCAGAGCGCTGATGTTCTGCGCATCCTGAATGACCTCGGCATCGACGAGGCCGAAGGCGAGCGCCGCATTCTCGAAGTCTGGAATAAGATCGACCGGCTGGAACCCGAAGCCCATGACGCCATGGTGCAGAAGTCCTCCGGCATGAAGAATGTCATTGCCGTTTCCGCTATCAGCGGTGAGGGCGTGGACAGGCTGATGGATGAAATCAGCCGTCGTTTGTCCGGTGTCATGACGGAAACGACTGTCACGTTGCCGGTCGACAAGCTCGCGCTGCTGCCCTGGCTTTACGACCACGCTATCGTCGATAGCCGCGAGGACAATGAGGATGGCTCCGTGACATTGGACCTGCGTCTATCTGAGACGGAGGCTACCGAGCTCGAGCGCCGGATCGGCAATGGTCCGAAGCCTGCAAAGGAAGACTGGGAGCGGTAATCCCGTTCGAGCGGAGTTTCACTCCGCCCCGGCTACGACAGCCCGCTCGATCGCCTTGGCCGCCTGCCAGATCTCTTCCATCCGTTCCAGACTAGCCGCCTCCAGGCTCTCACCTTCTGCATCAAGAACCGTCTCGATGTGATTGAATCGGCGCCGGAATTTCGTATTTGTACCACGAAGCGCCTGTTCCGGATCGGCCTTTACATGCCTGCCGATATTGACGACGGCGAAGATGAGGTCGCCGAGTTCGTCGCTGACCTTTGACTTATCGCCCTCACGCAGCGCAACGCGCAGCTCATCGACCTCCTCCTCGATCTTGTCGAGGATGGGCTCAGGTGCCGACCAGTCGAAACCAACCTTGGCGGCACGTTCCTGAAGCTTCAACGCTTCCGTCAGCGCCGGAAAGCTGCGTTGCACCGAGCCGAGGAAGCCCGTCTTGAAATCTTCCGTGATGCCACGTAGCGCTCGGCGCTCCGTGCGCTCGCGCTTCTCTGCCTGCTTGATCTCGTCCCACTGCTTCTTCACGGCGTCGGGCGTATCCGCATCCGAACGGGCAAAAACATGTGGGTGGCGACGGATCATCTTGCGGGTAATGGCTTCCACCACATCGCCGAAGGAAAACTCGCCGGCTTCTTCGGCCATGCGCGCATGAAAGACCACCTGCAGCAGCAGGTCGCCGAGTTCGTCGCAGAGATCGTCCATATCCTTGCGCTCGATCGCGTCGGCAACCTCGTAGGCTTCCTCGATCGTATAGGGCTTAATGGTCTCGAAATTCTGCACAATGTCCCACGGGCAGCCGGTCTCGGGATCGCGAAGCGCGGCCATGATCTCGATCAGGCGCGAAATGTCTTTCGAAGGTTCCATGGTCTCTCAGCTCAGCGGAATGTCGTTGGCGCTCTTGGTGGCCTGATAGGTGTCGGAGAGCGCGGCGTAGCGCGATTTGATCCGCTCTGTCTGCGCCTTGAGTTCGGCCTTCAGCGCAGCATCCTCGGTCTCGACGAGATCGGCGATCGCAAAGCTCTTCCAGAAAGCGTTTTGCCGCCTGTAGCCGCCCGGCTCGAGCCCGAAGACTTCCTTCAGGATCTTGAGATCGTGCGGGATGGCAAAGCTGTCGCGCGAATCCTCGTGGCTGAAGAAATAATAGAAATTATCGAAGCCGGCCCAGGTGATCGCCGACATGCACATGGTGCAGGGTTCGTGCGTGGAGAGAAAGATCAGGTCTTTCGTCGCCGGCTTGTCGTTGAGCTCGTAAAAGCGCTTTAGCGTATGCACTTCGCCGTGCCAGAGCGGATTTTCGAGCTCGTTATTGGTCTCAGTGACGACGAGCGCAAGATCGGATTTGCGCAGGATCGCTGCCCCGAACACCTTGTTGCCGGAAGCGACCCCAAGTTCCGTCATCGGCAGGATGTTATCCTCCATGACCTGCAGAAGGCGGGAGGCGATTGTCTTTTCCGGCATGAAAATCTCCTGTTTGGCTCATCCTATCGCCCCGCGGAATGAAGCGGAATGCATAAGTCCAGCGCCGGGGACTTTGCCACAGGCTTTATCGCTTCATCCTTTGGGCGAAAAGCTGCGCGAACCGCTCAAGATATGTGGTTTTTGCGCCGCACGGGTCAGTTTTCTCAAATCATTGATCAAGCGGGTAAAAGAATACGCGACTGGCCGGCCTTTGGAATTCTGTTTCTTCATTCGCCTGTCCGGAGAATGCATATTCGGAGAACTTCGAAGTGGATTGAGAATGCCTCCCAGGACTGAACAGCTTTCGGTATTTCCCGCCTTCTTTCGCGTGGAAGGTCGGACTGCGGCCGTTTTCGGCAATGGCGACGAAGCTTTCGCCAAGGTCCGCCTGCTCTTGAACACGCAGGCGCGCATTGTCGCGCATGCGGATCGCCCTGAAGCCGATTACCACGCTTTTCTGATTGCCAACGGCATCGAGACTGTCCGCGCAGCTTTTGCGCCCGAACAGGTCGAGGGTGCCATATTGGTGTTTGCGGCAACCGGTGACGCCGAACAGGATCGTCGTATCGTCGATGCCGCGCGCGCCGCGAAAATCCCGGCCAATGCCGTCGACCAGCCCGATTATTGCGATTTCTACACGCCCGCTCTCGTTAATCGTGCGCCTGTTGCCGTTGCGATCGGTACCGAAGGGGCAGGGCCGGTGCTGGCGCAGATGATCCGCGCCCAGATCGATCAGCTCCTGTCGCCCTCGCTCGGCCGTCTCGCCGCTCTTGCGACCAGCTATCGCAAGGCTGTCGAACACCTCGTTCCCCGGGGCGTTTCCCGCCGCATCTTCTGGCGTCGTTTCTTTTCCGGCCCGGTCGCCGATGCTGTCGCCAACGGCAACCTGCCGCAGGCCCGCCGGGCCGCCAATGGTCTGCTACGCTCGCTGGATCGCGTTGAAGGCCATGTTTGGCTGGTCGGCGCCGGTCCCGGTGCCGAAGATCTCCTGACCTTGCGCGCCCAGCGCGTGATGATGGAGGCCGATGTTATCGTCTATGACGCGCTCGTGCCGCAGGCGATCGTCGATATGGGCCGCCGCGATGCCGAGCGTCTTTCGGTCGGCAAGCGCAAGGGCTGCCATTCGAAGTCTCAGGAGGAGATCAACGATCTCTTGGTCGATCTCGGTCGCCAGGGAAAACGCGTTGTGCGCCTGAAGAGCGGCGATCCACTGGTCTATGGCCGGGCAGGGGAAGAGATGGCAGCGCTACGCGCGGCCGGCATCTGCTATGAGATCGTGCCCGGCATCACCTCCGCCTTTGCCGCTGCCGCCGATTTCGAGCTGCCGCTGACACTGCGCGGCGTTGCCTCTTCGCTGGTCTTTACGACCGGACATGATCTGACCGGCGACGTTTTGCCGGATTGGGCGAGCCTTGCCGTGTCGGGCGCCACGATCGCTGTCTATATGGGCCGCACCGTCGCGGCCTCTGTTGCCGAACGTCTTATGCAGGCCGGCATTCCCTCGGAAACCACAGTCGCTGTCATCGAAAATGCCAGCCGTCCGGATCGCCGCCTGTTGCACGGAATCCTGCGCGATCTTCCCGACCTGCAGCACCGTGACGAGTTGACGGGACCGGTCATGGTCATTATCGGCGATGCGGTCGCAGGCGCCAATTTCGAACTGTCCGAACCGCTGGTGCGTGAACGCATCCGGTTCGATGAACTTGCAAGGAGCTGACATGGTAGACAAGGTTCTGACCGCCAACCGCCTGACGGACGGCGTTGCCGTCTGGCTGAACGCCAATGGCGAATGGGTGACCTCGTTGCAGGAGGCGCTCGTCGCCCGCCATGCCGAAGCCGTCGCTGCCCTTGAGGAGATCGGCAAGAAATCCTATGCCGACAACAAGGTCGTTGACGTTGCTGTCGTCGAAGTTCAGGAAACCAACGGCCAGCTCTGGCCGCTACGTCTGCGCGAGCGTATCCGCGCCCAAGGCCCGACCATGGAATATGCGCCTGGCTACAAGCCGGCCGATCCAGAATTCATTGCAGTCTGAGGAAGACGATGTACCGTTACGACGAATTTGACCACGCCTTTGTCGCCGAGCGCGTCGAGCAGTTTCGCGATCAGGTTCAGCGCCGCCTTTCCGGCGAACTGGCCGAGGACGCATTCAAGCCGCTGCGCCTGATGAATGGTGTTTATCTGCAGCTTCATGCCTATATGCTTCGCATCGCCATTCCCTATGGCACGCTGAGCTCGCGCCAGCTGCGTATGCTCGCCCATATCGCGCGCACCTATGACCGCGGTTATGGCCACTTCACCACGCGCCAGAACCTGCAGTTCAACTGGCCGAAGCTGTCGGATATGCCTGATGTGCTGGCCGAGCTCGCGACGGTCGAAATGCACGCCATGCAGACCTCGGGGAACTGCATCCGCAACGTGACGGCCGACCATTTTGCCGGTGCCGCCGCCGATGAAGTCGCCGATCCGCGTCCCTATGCCGAAATCCTGCGCCAGTGGTCTTCCGTTCATCCGGAATTCTCCTTCCTGCCGCGCAAGTTCAAGATCGCCGTCACCGGTGCCGAGCGCGACCGCGCTGCCATCCAGGTCCACGACATCGGTCTGCATCTGAAGAAGAACGACAAGGGCGAAATCGGCTTTGCCGTCTATGTCGGTGGCGGTCAGGGCCGCACGCCGATGGTTGCCAAGCTGATCCGCGACTTCCTGCCGGAAGAGGATCTCTTGTCCTACACGACCGCAGTCATGCGCGTTTATAACCTGCATGGCCGCCGCGACAACAAGTACAAGGCCCGCATCAAGATCCTCGTTCACGAGACCGGCGCTGAAGAGCTTGCCCGTCAGGTCGAAGTCGAATTCGCACAGCTGAAGGATTCCGAGCTGAAGCTGCCGGAACAGGACGTGCAGGCCATCACCGCTTATTTCGCGCCGCCGGCTTTGCCGCAACGTGCCGAGGGTTGGGAAAACCTCGCCCGCTGGAAGAAGGCCGATCCGGCTTTCGCCCGCTGGGTTCAGCAGAATGTCCAGCCGCACAAGAACCCCGATTACGGCATGGTGACGATCTCGCTGAAGCCGATCGGCGGCATTCCGGGTGATGCGTCGAACTCACAGATGGATGCCATCGCCGATATCGCAGAGGAATATGCCTTCGACGAGATCCGCGTCAGCCACGAGCAGAACCTCATCCTCCCGCATGTCGCTCTCGCCGATCTCGAAGCCGTCTATCGCGGTCTCGTCGCGATCAATCTGGCTGAAGCCAATGCCGGCCTGATCACCGATATCATTGCCTGTCCTGGGCTCGACTATTGCGCGCTCGCCAACGCGCGCTCCATTCCGCTCGCCCAGGAAATCTCCCGCCGCTTCGGCGATGCGGCCCGTCAGGCCGAGATCGGCGAGCTGAAGATCAAGATCTCCGGCTGCATCAATGCCTGCGGCCACCACCATGTCGGCCATATCGGCCTTCTGGGCGTGGAAAAGAAGGGTGCCGAACTCTACCAGATCACGCTAGGCGGTTCCGGCGACGAGCACACCTCGATCGGCGAAATCATCGGCCGCGGCTTCGAGCCGGACAAGGTGACGGATGCGATCGAAACGATCGTCGACACCTATCTGCGCCTGCGTCTCGATCCCTCGGAAATCTTCCTCGCCGCCTACCGCCGCGTCGGCCCGCAGCCTTTCAAGGAAGCGCTCTACGGCTCGGCAGCGGAAGCGGCATAAGGAGGGGATGATGACGAAGATCTGGAGAGAAACCGGTTTTATCGAGAACGATCCCTGGGTGATCGAGACCGACGAGGTGAAGGCGACGGGCGATCAGAAGCCGCTGCTGACGCTCGACCAGCTGGTCGCCAAGGCTGACGAGAGCAATGATGTGGGCTTCGGCGTGGTCATCAGGCCGGCGGACGATGTCTTGAAGCTCGAGCCCTATCTTTATCGTCTGGAGATCGTGGCTGTCGCATTCCCGGCCTTCAACGATGGCCGTGCCTTCAGCCATGCCTCGCTGCTGCGTCAGCGTCTCGGTTATACCAATGAGCTGCGCGCGGTCGGCGACGTGCTGATCGATCAGGTGCCGCTGATGCTGCGCGTCGGCATCGACAGTTTCGCCGTCACCAACGAGACCGCGATCCGCCGCCTGTCGGAAAAGCGCCTTCCGTCCATTCCGCATCATTATCAGCCGGCGGTGCGTGACGCCGAAGCCGGCAAGGGCTATAGTTGGCGCCGTCAGGCAAAGCCGGCCGCCTGAGGCTGCCGGTTCTGCTGTCTTTTTGATGACGGGACGATAGCATGAGTAAATTCGAAGTGGCGGTGATCGGCGGCGGTCTCGCCGGCATGATCGCCGCAGTCGCCCTGGCGCGCGGCGGTCGCAACGTGGCGCTGGTCGCCCCTCCATCCCCCAAGGAAGATCGCCGCACGACGGCGTTGATGGACCAGTCGATTCGCTTTCTGGATCGCCTGACACTTTGGGAAAAGCTTCGCCCGGCAGCCGCACCACTCACCAGCATGCGCATCATCGACGGCACCAACCGTCTGCTGCGTGCGCCGACGACGACCTTCCGCTCCGCCGAAGTCGGGCTGGATGCCTTCGGCTATAATTTCCCGAACAAGGCATTGATGGATGTGCTCGAAGCTGCGGTGGCCGCTGAGGGCAATATCAGCCGTTTCAGCGACATGGCCGAGACGATCGGGATCGCTCCGGAATCTGTAACGATCACGCTCGCAGGCGGAGAAGAGATCAGTGCCGATTTTGCTATCGGTGCTGATGGCCGCAAATCGAAGCTGCGGGAGACGGCCGGCATCGATGTGCGCACTTGGTCTTACCCACAATCGGCGATGGTGCTGAACTTCGCGCACACGCTGCCGCACCAGAATATCTCCACAGAGTTCCACACGGAGCACGGCCCCTTCACCCAGGTGCCGCTGCCGGGCAACCGCTCCAGCCTCGTCTGGGTACAGAATCCCTCGGATGCCGCAGCCCGCGTCGAGCTGTCGCTCGCCGAACTCGGCAATGTCGTGGAAGAGCGCATGCAGTCCCTACTTGGCAAAGTCACTGTCGAGGAGGGCGTTCAGATCTGGCCGCTGTCGGGCATGATGGCGCATCGTTTCGGCAAGGGCCGGATCGCACTGATCGGCGAGGCCGCACACGTCTTCCCGCCGATCGGAGCCCAAGGCCTGAATCTCAGCCTTCGCGATATCATGGCGCTGACCGATCTTCTCTGCGCGCGCGCGGAATTGCCTGTCGCCGCCGATGCCGGCACAAGCTTCGACCGTAAACGCCGTGCCGATATCATGACGCGCACCGCAAGCGTCGATCTTCTGAATCGTTCGCTGCTCTCCGATTTCTTGCCGGTACAGGTTCTGCGCGCCGCAGGCCTGCATGTCCTCTCAGCCATTCCGCCGCTGCGCAATATCGTCATGCGCGAAGGCATCGAACCGGGGCGCGGCCTCCGCGATATTCCGGATGCGATCAAGGAACGGCTGAGCCGGAAGAAAGCCTGATTTGTTGCAATGTATCGGCTGAGCCTGGCGCTCAGCCGATTTGCATCAGGATTGGGAAGGTCTGCTGGAACCAGATCGCGACATTGCTGACCCAGCCAAGCAGGAAGGCAAGCCCCGTCAGCACAAGGAAGACGCCCATGATCTTCTCCACCGTGCCGAGATGCCGGCGGAAGCGCGACAGGAAGCGCATGAAGGCCCCGGAAAAGCCGGCAGCGATCCAGAAGGGCACGGCAAGGCCGAGCGAATAGACGGCAAGCAAACCCGCACCTGAGCCGACCGTTTCACGCGATGCGGCAACGCCGAGGATTGCCCCGAGCACGGGCCCGATGCAGGGCGTCCAGCCGAACGCGAAGGCAAGTCCCATGATATAGGCGCCTGTCAGCGTCGCCGGCTTGCCATTGCCCTGGAAACGGGCTTCCCGCGCCAAGAGGCCGATTCGGAAAACCCCGAGAAAATTCAGCCCCATGACGATGATGATCAGGCCGCCGATCTTGGAAAGCAGATCGAGGTGCTGGCGCAGCACCATGCCGATGGTCGAGGCGCCGGCGCCGAGCGCCACGAAGACGGTCGCAAAGCCGAGCGTGAAGAAAAGCGCCGAAAAGAGCACGCCGCGCCGCACATCCGGTGCCGCGGCAACCGTGCCGCCGCCGCGGAACTGCTCGACCGAAATGCCCGCCATATAGCAGAGATAAGGCGGAACGAGTGGAAGCACGCAAGGCGACAGGAAGGAAAGCGCTCCCGCAAGCAGCGCGCTCCAAAGGGAAATATCGGCAATCGACACGCATTCTCTCCGGCAGCAGTCTGAGCGATGTTCCTAGCGCCGCAAAGGGGTGATTGCCAATCACCTTTTTGCGCTGAGCGCAGCCGGCAGGATCTCCAAATTGCCGCAGGCCTTGACGCAGCTCCGTCCATCCCAACACGGGACAGGGCATGTGGATATTAACCGCGCGCAAACCATCTTTGGCTCTGTGAATGGAGCGACTCGGGCATGACCGGTGGTATTGCCCGGCATTTGCAGGCACCCCACTGCGAATGCCGGGAGGTCCGGCCGGCGGACATACGAGGCCGACGCCGGATCTCTCGCTACTCTATCCGGCCTGTTGGCTACGGCGGCCGAGAGCAAGCTTGTGATGTCGTTTAGTTGCGATGACTGCTTGGTGCTGGTATGCGCTACAGCATCCGGCCCGAAAATCGGAATCGATTTTCGGGCCGGATGCGTAAATTCAAAGTGTTAGAGCGTCCTTTGTGCGTCCGAATAGACGCACGGCGCTCTAGCGTGAGAGATTGACGCCGGAACATCCACCGAGGAGAAATATTGATGAGCAGATTTCGGGCATTGGTAGCAGCCGGAGCGCTGATCGGCATCTCGCTGCTCACCGCGTGCGCAACTCCCCCGAATTCATACGGCTCCGCTTCAGGCTACGTGCCGGGAGATTCGATAAATCGCGCCTGTGCAGATGGCTTCAGGCCCAGGGATGGTCGCTCCTGCAGCTACTGACGGTGAGCATCGCGAATTCGCGTTGAGAAACTCGCTACCGGCACCAGTGCCGGAAGCTTAAAGGTCTCCTCAATGTGGCAGTGCACGGATTGGTAGGCCGCGAGGAGAGGCCAGGGAACGGGTCGATCCCATCAATGCACCAGCGGCTCATCCTCATCGAGAAAGCTTCGCACGCCATCTCGTTCTGCGGTGGCCAGGAACTCTTCCCAAGCTTCCAGATCCGTCGCGAATGCATCTTCCCAGGTCGTCACGACCTCGGTTTGCGAAATGACCTCGAGAGTCCAATCGCCATTGGTGCCCGCCGGCCGATGTATATCGACGAGCACGGTTACGCCGTCATCTTCGAACTCGCCGGAGAAATCGGAATGCTCGAGCTTTGGTTCTTTGGGTGTTTTCGCCATTTTAACCTCCAGCACCAGGAGGTGCATCATTCTCATAAAACTCGCGATACTGAATAGTCTCGCGTTCTTTGACGTCGATCGACGCACCGGCAGGCTGCGTCAGGCGCACACCTGGGCCGCCTGAACCGGAATAGTTCCCATCAAGAAAGGTGACGCCGGCGGCTTGTAATACCGCAACGACTGAAGCGACGTTATTGCGCATGCCCTCGACAGCGCCCTCGCTGGCTTCCATGCGTCGCAGGGTCGGTGCTGATACATTTGACCTGCTGGCCAGCTCAACCTGACCAATCCCCAGTAAAACACGGGCGGCCGCCAACTGTCGGCCGGTTAAATGATCAAAATTGCCCATTGTGAAAATATCGCCCGATACGCTCTGTCGATGGGATTTATTATCATTGTGAGCGAAATTAATCAATGAAAACGCCTCGCTGTGAGGAGATGGGATCAGTGGACTTGTGCCCCTCGGCAGCCCCTACAACGCGGCCGGTACATGCGCAGTACGGTTCCGATTTGCCACTGATCGACCTGGCTACCGCTTTTCCCGGGCGTCACCTGGCAAAGCATCAATTAGCTGATGCACCTTTCCGGTGGCGAAGACGATGTCTTCACGCGGCAGATGGACAGTTATCTCAATCTCTTCCCATCTGCCGCCATGGTCTTTTGCGAACCTGACAGCGGCTTCCAGAGAGGTGAATTGCACGGCCGGTGCGTTGGCGGTCCAGAACTGCACGCTGCAGTCCGCCGCACTGTAATCTGTAAATGCCTTCTGAGGATCTAGGGCCATGGCACGTGCTTTACACCGACGCCGCTTGATTGGCCAGCGAATGCCTGCCTTGTATGCGAACGTCAAGAAAGCCCAAGCAACCCGCCTAGCCTCAGAGAAGAGCGAGCCGTTCATCAACCGGGCGTGCCTGTGCCGCGTTGCCAGAGAGAAGGACATGACCAAACTTTCAGAGAAATCACAGGAGTTAGCGGCTGCTGGCCTAGGCGTGAGCATGAAACAGCGAGCGGCAGTGTCGCGGATTCGTCGTGATTCGACTGGAAGGCGGCCAGCCCACCGCCTGCCAACTCGGCAAATTCCCGATGTGGCTTGCGCCAATCGTATTCCGTAAACGCTCGCCACGTGCCGGAAAGACTGGGCAATAGGCGTCAACAATCTGTGCCGGTTGCTATCTCTACAGATTTGATTTCATTAGGAAATTATGGTGAGAGCGTCGGGGTTCGAACCCGAGACCTACTGATTAAAAGTCAGTTGCTCTACCGGCTGAGCTACGCTCTCACTCTCCGCGGTGCGAAGCACCCCGGCCGGAAGTGCGCGGAACATATGCAGGTGACCTATCGCGGTCAACTGAAAAAATCTTCTTATTTGTGCATTTTGGCGCATTTCTTGCGCGCATGCGATGTTGCCCAAAACCGCTTGCCGAAGCAATCCACGCGATCTGATCAGGCGAGTGGGTAAGCGTTCTTCGCGAATATGATACTTTGTGCGACTTTGAGGACATAAACCAAAACATCGAAAAACTGCCACGGCATTCCTTTCCTTCCTCGGCATCGGCGTGGTGGACTACGGTCGAGATTATATCCAATCCGCGCCTTGGATTATGCTGACCCGGCTGCGGTGAGCGTCATCACCGCGCTTTCCCTATCCGTCGACGCTAGGTTAGCCTCGGCGCCGTTCCAGGAAGGCGACTGCCTGCAAGGTTGCGATGATGACGATTATGCCGATGAGCGTGCGCAAGTCCGGCACCTCACTAAAGAAGACATAGCCGCTCGCCGTTGCAAAGACGATTGACAGATAACCGAACGGCGCAAGCAGACTGGCGCTGGCGATCTGATAGGCGCGCAGGAAGCAGAATTGGCCGATCTGCGCCAGCAGTCCGATTCCGAGCAGGGCGGGCCAATCCTCGCTGTGTACCGGTTGCCATACGAAAAGCGCCGGAATGAAGGTGATGACGGTCAGGCCGGCCGTATAGAAGACCATCATCACAGTCGTGTTTTCGTAATGCAGCATCCGAGTCTGGATCGTCGCCAGCGCCCCGAAGATGATCGAGAGGAGCACTGCCAACAGCCCGAGATTCCAGGCGAATGTATCCGGCGCCAACATGATCAGCACGCCGACGAAGGCAAATACCGCGCCGATCCACCGCCACCGGCTGACCCTCTCGCCGAGCATGGCGACGGCCATCAGCATCGAAACCAGCGGCCGCGTGAAGCCAAGTGCATTGACGAGCACCAGCGGCAGCATGGTCAGCGCCACGAAATTGCTGGTCAGCGCGACGGCATTGCAGCTGATGCGCATGATGTTGCGCAGGGGATCCCTGGAACCGGCAAGCTGCCGGCGGTGTCGCCAAATTAATGGCAAGATAAGCACGAGCCCGATCAGCGCGCGGATAAAGACGAGTTGGATCGCCGGATAGGACGCACCCTGCATCTTCACCAGCACCGTCATGCCGGTCACCAGCGTCGTATCGGAAAGCAGCCAGACAATGCCGAAACGGCTGTCCCTGGCTGCAGTGGATGCATCCATTCCTGTTGCCTCAGGCGGGCTGGACGAGATTGGCGATCAGCCGGAAGGCACCTGATGTCAGCTTGTCGAGCTGGTGATGCAGTACGAGGCTCGTATGTGTATGCCGCCCCTTGCCGATTTCAGCCGAAATCAATGCGCCCTTGAGTGGTTGTTCCTCGGGGTCATGCATGGCAAGCAGCGGTACATAGGCCTCGTCCCAGCGGGCGGCGAAATAGAGGCCGCGCTCCTTGTCCCAGCCATCCCAGTCCACGGATGTGATCCTGTTCGGCCCCTTAAGCAGTGGATGCTCGGGCTCCAGCACAGTCACCTCTGCTGCCGGATCGGTCACGCGCCAACGGACGGAGGGCGAGCCGATATCGATGCGCTTCGGCGGCGTGGCATCCGGTTGCCAGCCATCGCTCGGGCGATGATAGAGCGTCAGCAGGTGGCCGCCATCTTCCACGAAGCGATGCAGGCGGGCGGTTGCAGCTGCCAGATCCTTGCGGCTGCCGAAGGCGAAGATGCCGACGACGATGGTCGTAAAGCGCGAGAGATCGCCGGACAGGGCCCGCGCATCGAGTTCGGTGACATCGAGCCCCATGCGGCCAAGCCAGAGCCCGACGCGATCGGCACCGCCGCCGACATAGCCGATCTTGGCGCCATCAGGCAGTTTGAGGTCGAGCGCCAAAACGCGCAGCAGTTCCGGTTCGCGAAAGCTGGTGCGGCCGATATGCGGATAGGCGATCGGCGAGATGCGCATCGCCGGCTGCCCGTCCACGAGCGGCGTGATGGCGAAGAGGCCAGGCCTTATCGAGGTAGGAGGGGAAAGCGTAAGCGCGCCATCAGCCTCCTTGATCGCCCAGCCGGCCGGCGCGGAAAAGCTGACAGGTCCTGCAGACGCAGCCTTGATCTCCAGCTCCGGCCTCTCGCCATCTACGGGAATGATGAAAGCATTGGGCTGAAGGTTCAGCGAGTGTTGCGGCGCGACTGTAAGCGGCTCCTCAAGATCGACGGTCGCCGTGACTGAACGGCTTCCGACCTGTGCCCTTACCTCGACGAAGGCATTGCCGTTGCCGCCGAGGCTCGACCATCCTGGCTGATATTGCCGCGTGAGCGGCGCATCTGCGGTTGCTGTCAGCGCATACACAATCTGCTTCGGCGAGGTTTCCTTGACGCTCGCCGAAATGCCTGCCGGCAATCTGATGCTGGCGTCGACAACAGCGGTTCCGGCATTGCCGCTGAGATGAAGGATCAGCGTGCCGGTTGCTCCAGGCGAAAGCGCGGCGGGTTCGGCAACCGCCCGGACGAAGACCTGTTCGGCTTCGCAAAGTGCGGCATCGATTTCCACGAGCTTGCGCTGCAGACGATGCCCGTGCGTTTCGAGGAAGGCGTCAGGCGCTTCCTCAAGCGCCTTTTCAACTTGATGTGCCGCCTGTAGCAGCGCATCGACGATGGCGGATCGTTCCGGAAAGCGCTCGATCGCCTTGCCGATTGCGCCATCCGCGCGCATCAGCGCATCGACGACACTTTGCGGCAGCTCCGTTTCGCGGGCGAGATCGGCGAGCGTCGAGGGAAGCGAATCGAGGATGGACGCCTCCGCGACGGAACCCTGCGCGCTGAGCTTCAGATGCAGTGGCCATTCGGTATCGCCGATATCGTACCAGCGGCCCATGCCCTGAGAGGCATGGTAATACCGCGACCATTCGCCGATATGGTCGTAGGTGACGCCGCTGACAGGTTCGAGATCAGTGGCTTCGAGCGGCAATGTCATAACCGGCGGCGGCACTTCGTCATCGTAGGTATCCCCGCCGCCTGACCATGCCGGCAGATAGAATTTCGCGACCTGCCATGGCGACAGACCCTCGTCGAAATGTTCGGGAAAAGCCGAGGGATCGGCGGCAAGTCCGACAGCGGCTTCCGCCGCCCGCGTCATCGCGCGGTGGTGCCCATGCTGACCCGGTACGTCGAGAAAGGTCGGCAGCACGATATCGGGACGCTCCGTGCGATAGGCCCGCACTAGCCGCTCGACGATGCGCTTTTCGCCCCATCGGTCGAATGTCCGGTCGCCATTCTTGGAGAAGCCGAAATCATGGATCGGATCATCAGGGCCGTGGCCGAGCCAGTAGACATCGGCGTCGAGTTCGTAGGCAGCCTCTTCCATCTCGCGGCTTCGCATGATGCCGAGCGCGCCGAGCCGTTCCGGTCCGAGCGCATTCTGCCCGCCTTCGCCGCGCGTCGAGCAGGCGACGATGACGCGCATGCCGAGGCCGAGGCGCAGATAGGCGAGCAGGCCGTTATGCTCGTCATCGGGATGCGCGCCGGTATTCACCATGGTGACGGTCGAGGTCAGGCGGGACAGGGCCCGGTGCAGCCGCGTGAGCGAAAGGCTCCGCTTCTGTTTCTCAATACGATCTCGATCGGTCAGCATGGTTCCTCCATTGGGGCAGACCGGTGGCGCGCATCTTAAGCTGCGTTATCGGCGACGGCGGTCGGTGAAATGTCGAGTTTGGGGGTGACGGCTTCGAAGAGCGGCAGCGCCGCTGCGCCAAGTGCGGCCGTCAACTGGCCCGTCTGGCCGCGAATGACGCGCGGCAAGGCGCGCGTGCGCCGACTGGCAACAGAAACGGGAAGGGTCTGCATGGCCGCGACGATCTCATCGATGACGGCATCGGGGAGCGCACCGCCGAGGATGACGGTCTCCGGATCGAGAACGTTTTCCAGCATTGCCACCATCGGCGAGAGATAGTCAGCGGTCTCCGCGATCCACTCCTTCACGACGGGATTGCCGTCCCGGTGCAGCACTTCGATCGCCGCAAAATCAGCATTCTCATAGCCCGCCTCGGTGAGCTTCTCCTTCAGCGCATGCAGGGATGCATAACGTTCCAGGCAGCCGCGCTGGCCGCACGGGCAAGGTTTTCCGCGCGGGGCAACGACCACATGGCCGATTTCGCCGGCATTGCCGAAGGCGCCACGGAAAGGTGCGCCGTCATGGATCAGCCCGAGGCCCACGCCGACGCCGAAATAGATCATGCAGAAATTGGAAATGGCGCGGCCCGCACCGAACAGCCGCTCGCCGACGGCGGCAGCATTCGCATCGTTTTCGACGATAACGGTCTCGCCGCTCGCTTCGCTGAGCAATGCAGCCGGATTGATGCTGCTCCAGCCGGGCAGGGTGGTCGGGCCGACCGAGCTCATGCCTTCGATCTCGAAGGGGCCAGGCATGACCACACCGATGCCGAGAAGCTTGGACGGGAAGTGCTTGCGGACCTTCTTCACCTCGCCGGTAAAGAGCGGAACGATATGTTCCGGGCTCGTATTCTCCACCGGCATGATGGTCTCGGAACGCACCTTGCCGGAAAGGTCGAGTACCGTCGTAACCATATGGTCGGCAGCGATTTCGACGCCGATCGTGACGGCTCCATCAGGGTTGACGGCAAACTGGATCGGCGGCTGGCCGCGGCCGGAACGCAAGCGGCCGATCTCCATCAGCAGCTCTTCGCTGACGAGCTCGTCGACGATATTGGCCACCGCCTGCGCAGTCAGGTGCGTCAGCTTGGCGATATGCATGCGGCCGAGCGAACCATGCATGCGCACGACATCGAGCACGACACGACGATTGTGGTCACGGCTGCGCTCGGGGTTCTTGCCCATCGCGATCTGCTGCTTGCCGGATTGCCGTGTCATCTCGCCGCCCTCGTCTCTGCCGATATGGATAGCGCCGATATCATGAAAGGAGCAATAGAATAATTAAACTAAATTATCTTATTGACAAAACCCTTCGCCCGAACCAGCCTGAAAGGGTCGCAGTGCGATGCCGAGGAAGAGGAGCCTCAGTTCCATCTTCCCGAGCCAATCAAATCGGGGCGCTGCCGATATGCGGGATGCCCTGGGGAACCAGATGAGCGCGAGCGGTTCGAAGGCCGGCTCGGCAATGGAGGGATAATATGCGTCGCGGAATCTTATTGGCCGGGCTTTTTGCCGGCATCAGCATGGTTGCGGTCAACAGCGCCCAGGCCGTCGAAATCGAATATTGGCAGTATGTCTACGATACGCGTGTCAAGGCGATGGACCAACTGATCGCCAATTTCGAAAAGGCCAATCCCGACATTACCGTCAAGCAGACGACCTTCCCCTATGCTGACTACCAGACGCGCGTCGTTGCCGCCAATCTCGCCGGCAATGGTCCTGATGTGATGCAGCTCTTCTATGGCTGGCTCGACCAGTTCATCGCTGGTGGACTGCTGCAGCCGCTGCCAACAGACGCTTTCCCGCATGACCAGATCGAGAAGGACTTCTTCCCGATCGTATCAGCCATGAAGCGCGGTGACGACTATTACGGCCTGCCGACCGCCGTCCGTTCGCTGGCGCTCTTCTACAACAAGAAGCTCTTCCAGGAAGCTGGTCTCGACCCGAACAAGCCGCCGCAGACCGTCGATGAATTCGTCGCTGCCGCCGAAAAGACAGTCAAGCGCGATGCCGCCGGCAACATTGCCGTCGAAGGCACGACGCTCGACATGGGCGGCCAGGATCACCAGTGGTGGCGTGAAGTGCTGATCCGCCAGTTTGGCGGCGAGCCCTATACAGCCGACTATTCCAAGGTGACCTACAATAGCGATGCCGGCATCAAGGCGCTGAAATTCTACACCAGCCTGCAGACTGAAAAGAAGGTCGGTCAGACCGGTTTCATGGATGAGGGCCAGGCAGCCTTCCGCGGCGGCAAGGCGGCGATGACCATCGACGGCACTTTCCGTCTCGGCTCCTTCGGCAGCATCAAGGATTTCGAATGGGGTGTGACCGAGCTGCCGGCCAATGCCGATGGCCTGCGCTCGAACTATGCAAGCTACTTCGCCAACGGCATCGGCGCCAAGGTATCGGGCGAAAAGCTTGAGGCCTCCAAGAAGTTCCTCGCTTACGTGACCTCGCCGGAAGCCATGAAGATCTGGCTCGGCACCGTCGGCGAACTGCCGGCCCGCCGCGAAGCAGCGCTGACCGACGAGAACCTCAAGAATCCGATCTACGCGCCTTTCCTGAAGGCGCTCGCATACTCCCACACCTCGCTCTTCGTGGATGAAGCCGGCCAGCGCCAGAACGCCATCGACATGGTCAACCGCGTTCTGCTCGAGGGACAATCACCCGAGGATTCCATTGCCCAGGCCGCAACGGCCGAGCAGGAAATCATCGACAATGCCAAGAGCAAATAAGGGACGGCCATGAGCTCCGCACCCGCGAATACGGAGGGGGCGGCCTTGAGCCGTCCCGCCGGATCGTTCTGGGATCGGCTGACGATGCGCCAGAAGCGCCTCGTCTGGGTCTGGACATTCCTTGCCCTGCCGATCCTGTTTTACTGCGTGATCCGTTTTTATCCGACGCTGCAGGCCTTCTACCTGTCCTTCACCAATTGGAACCTGATGAAGCCGCCGAAATTCATCGGCGTCGCCAATTATGTGAAGCTCTATAACGACCCGCAGTTCTGGAAGGTTTTCCGCAACACCTTCACCTATCTCATCATCGGCACGCCGCTGAGCCTCATCATCTCGTTCGTCGTGGCCTTCTTCCTGGATCGCGTGCGCTTCCTGCACGGGTTGATCCGCGCGCTCTATTTCCTGCCGTTCCTGACGACGGCTGCCGCCATGGCCTGGGTCTGGCGCTGGTTCTATCAGCCGGCTCCGATCGGCGTCATCAACGATGTGCTCGGCATGATCGGCCTGCCGCAGCAGCAGTTCATCCGCTCCGTCGATCAGGCGCTGCCGTCGATCATGGTCACGTCCATCTGGGCTGGCCTCGGCTTCCAGATCATCATCTTCATGGCCGGTCTTCGCGCCATCCCGAGCACCTTCTACGAGGCTGCGAAGATCGATGGTCTCGGCGAATGGCCGATCCTCTGGAAGATCACTCTGCCGCTCCTGAAGCCGACGACCGTCTTCCTCGTCGTCTTCTCCTCGATCGGCTTCCTGCGCATCTTCGATCAGGTCTACAACATGACGACGAACGATCCCGGCGGCCCGCTCGGATCGACCAAGCCTCTGGTTCTGATGATCTATCAGACGGCCTTTTCATCCTACAACATGGGTTATGCAGCCGCGCAGACCGTCGTGCTCTTCGCCATCCTGCTCTGCGTCTCCCTGCTGCAGCTCTGGATTCTGAGGGAACGCAAATGAGTGCCGTGACCACGAACACCACGGCACCGCTGCCGAAAGCCAATATCCGCCCCGGCGCCATCCTCATCTGGACGCTGCTTTTCATCGGTGGCCTGATCATGGTCTCGCCGCTGCTCTTCATGTTCTCGACATCGCTGAAGACAGCAGGCCAGGTCTACGACCTGCGCCTCATCCCGGCCGAACCGACGCTGCAGAACTACATCACCGTTCTCTCGGACGGCCGCTTCATGCGCTGGTTCCTGAACTCGACGATCGTTGCCTGCACGGTGACGCTCTCGAACGTCTTCTTCGACAGCCTTGTCGGCTATACGCTCGCCAAGTTCGAATTCCGTGGTCGCTACCTGATCTTCCTGGCGATCCTCTCGACCCTGATGATCCCGACGGAAATGCTCGTCATTCCCTGGTATCTGATGTCGGCGCAACTCGGCTGGCTGGACAGCTACTGGGGCATCATGTTCCCGGGCATGATGACTGCCTTTGGCACCTTCCTGATGAAGCAGTTCTTCGAGACGGTCCCGAACGATTTTCTGGAAGCCGCCCGTATCGACGGCCTGAACGAATTCCAGATCTGGTGGAAAGTGGCGATGCCGCTGGTGACACCGGCCCTCTCGGCGCTCGCGATCTTCACCTTCCTTGGCAACTGGACGGCCTTCTTCTGGCCGCTGATCGTCACCACCAGCCGCGAACTCTACACGCTGCCGGTGGGCCTCTCGAGCTTTGCCGTCGAGCAATCCATCCAATGGGAAATGATCATGACCGGTGCAGCACTCGCGACATTGCCGACGCTGCTCGTCTTCCTGGTGCTGCAGCGCTACATCGTGCGCGGCGTGATGCTGGCCGGTCTGAAGGGATAGAACATGACCAAAACCAATCCACGCCTTGCCGACAGTAGCGTCTTTCCTGATCCGGTCTATAAAGAAACCGTGCTGAAGCCGCTCTTCGACGGCGCCAAGACGCATCATGTCGATGGCTTCCGCCGGATTGACCGTGCTCATCTCGTCATGCTGGTCGAGACCGGCATTCTCGATCGCGAACAGGCCAGCAAGATCGCCGCTGCACTCGAAGCAATCGATCGCGACATTGATCCGGAAAAGCTCGTCTATACCGGCGAGGTGGAAGACTTCTTCTTTCTGATCGAGAAGGAGCTGAAAGCCCGCATCGGCGTCGACGTCGCCGGCCGCCTGCATACGGCGCGCTCACGCAACGATATCGACCATACGCTGTTCAAGCTCGGCCTGAAGGGGCGCATCGACGCCCTAATGGTCAAGGCACGCAAGCTGCTCGATGCGATGATCGCGACCGCCGATTGGGAGAAGGAGACGCTGATTGTCGCCTATACCCACGGTCAGCCGGCACAGCCGACCACCTTCGGCCATTATCTTTCGGCGGCGATTGAGGTGCTGATCCGCGATATCGAGCGCTTTGCCGAAGCCCGTGAGATCGTCAACCTCAGCCCCATGGGCGCTGCGGCGATCACTACGTCGGGCTTCCCGATCGATCGCGCTCGCGTCGCCGAACTGCTCGGCTTTGCCGCGCCGCTACGCAATTCCTACAGCTGCATCGCAGCCGTCGACTATACGACTTCGACCTACAGCGCCATCGAGCTGATGTTCCTGCATCTCGGCCGGCTGATCCAGGACCTGCAGTTCTGGACGAGTTTTGAGGTCGGCCAGATCTATGTGCCGAACGCGCTGGTGCAGATCTCCTCCATCATGCCGCAGAAGCGCAATCCGGTGCCGATCGAGCATATGCGCCATCTGGCGAGCCAGACCTTCGGCCGCGCCCGCACGGTGCTCGACGTTATGCACAACACGCCCTTTACCGACATGAACGACAGCGAGGGTGAGACGCAGGGAATGGGCTACGAAGCGTTCCATTCCGCCGGTCGCGTGCTCGACCTGCTCGCCGCCTTCGTCGCCCAGATCAGCATCGATCCCGAGCGCGTGGAAGACAATATCCGCCGCTCCTGCATTACCATTACCGAACTGGCGGATTCGCTGGTGCGTCTGGAAGGCCTCTCCTTCCGGCAGGCGCATGAAATTGCCGCAACGGTGGCCCGCGCGGTGGTCGCGAAGGGCGGTGGTCTTTCGGATGACGGTTACGAGCCTTTCCTCGCAGCTTTCGAGGAACTGGCCGGCCGCAAACCGGGTATCGCCAAGGCGCAATTTGCCGAGATCGTCTCGCCGGAACATTTCGTTGCCGTCCGCGCCCGCTTCGGCGGTCCCGCGCCGGCACCGATGGCGGATGCGCTTGCAGCCTACCAGGAAAAGGCTGCCGCATTCGCCAGACAAGCGCAGGAAAATGCAGCGCGCGAAGCCGCCGCTGCTCAGGAACTTCAAACCAGATTCACGGCATTGATGGGGACGGCCTGATGGCAAATATTGAACTGCAGGGGCTCGTCAAACGCTACGGCAAGCTGGATGTCGTTCACGGGATTGATCTCGCGATCGCTGACGGTGAATTCGTTGTCTTCGTCGGCCCGTCCGGCTGCGGCAAGTCGACGACGCTGCGCATGATCGCCGGCCTTGAAGACATTTCCGGAGGCACGCTGAAGATCGGCGGTGAGGTGGTGAACGAGCGCGAGCCGAAACAGCGCAACATCGCCATGGTGTTCCAGAATTACGCCATCTATCCGCATATGAGTGTACGCCAGAATATCGGCTTCGGTCTCTACACCTCCAAGCTTTCGCAGGCGGATAAGGACAAGCGCATCGACGAGACGGCGCAGATCCTCGGATTGACGGATTATCTCGCCCGTCGCCCGGCGGCACTATCCGGCGGCCAGCGCCAGCGTGTCGCGATCGGCCGCGCTATGGTGCGCAATCCCTCTGCCTTCCTTTTCGACGAACCGTTGTCAAACCTCGACGCCCAGCTGCGCACCCAGATGCGCATCGAGATTAAACGCTTGCACCAGCGCTTGGGCACGACGATCGTCTATGTCACCCATGATCAGGTCGAGGCCATGACCATGGCTGACCGGATCGTCGTCATGAAAGACGGCCACATCCCGCAGGCGGGAACGCCGATGGATATCTATGAGAACCCTGCTGACGTGTTTACCGCACGCTTCATCGGCAGCCCGTCGATGAACCTTCTGCCGGGCACGGCTGCGGCCGATGGCTTGCGCATCGGGCAGGGCGGTCCGCATCTGGTCGGCGTGCGTCCGCATGATCTGGTTATCAGCGAAGGCACGGGCGTCCTTTCGCTCTCAGGCATGGTGACGGCCGTCGAGCCGCTCGGCGCCGAAACGCTAGTGCATTTCGATGTGGCGGGCACGTCCGTGATTGCAACCGCCCCCGGTAAGGTGATACCGGCCGTCGGCAGCACCGTGAATGCCCATGCAGCCCCCGGTGCTCTCTATGTTTTCGATGCAAAAACGGAAAAGGCCCTCGGGCGCCAATGACATCTGATAATGACATGCGATCCGCGGTGCTCAGCATCGGCCGGATCTATTGCGACCTGATCTTCACAGGACTGGAGACCATGCCTGTGCTCGGGCGTGAGCTCTTTGCCGATGACTTGCGTATTGCAGCTGGCGGTGGCGCTTTCATCATGGCCGCTTATTCAGCCCATATCGGCCGCAAGACGGCTCTGCTCTCCCGTCTCGGCACCGATGGGCTTTCGAACGGCCTGATCGCGGAACTGCAAGCGAGCGGCGTCGACCTTCGCTTTCTCGACCGGGCGGCTGATGCCGGTCCACAGGTCACGGTCGCGATCAACAATGGCGAGGAGCGGGCCTTTCTGTCCCGTCGTGCCGGCGGCGCGGAGCCGGCTACGCTCGGTGAGGCGCTTGCCTGGAACGAGGCGCGTCATCTGCACATCGCCGAATTTGCCACGTTGGCGGAAATCCCCGGTCTGATCGCAAAGGCGAGGGAGAACGGTCTCACCGTATCGCTCGATCCGAGCTGGGACGAGACGCTGATCTACCAGCACGATTTCCTCGATCGCTGCGAGGGCGTCGATCTCTTCCTTCCGAATGTCGAGGAAGCCGTTGCCATCACCGGATACTCCGATCCGGACGTAGCGCTGGATAGGCTCGCCGAGCGCTTCACGGCGGTGGCGTTGAAGGCTGGCGCCGGCGGAGCTTATTTCGCGGCCGGAGATCTGCGCCTCCATCAGAATGCCCCCACCGTCAACGTCGTGGATACGACCGGTGCGGGGGACGCCTTCAATGCCGGGCTCATCCATGCCTGGCTTGGCGGCGCGAGCGCCGATATCTGCCTGCGCGAAGGTATTGCCATGGGCAGCCTCGCGGTCCAGGCGGCAGGCGGCGCCGCAATTCTGCCTGCACGCTAGAGCTTGGACGATCCGTGGCCTTTCCAGAGCCGCGGATCACTCTAGATTGACCGAAAGCGGCACCGAAATCGCTGCGCCAGATGCAACCCTGAATTATTCGCGTCGAGCCCGCGGGCTTGTTGCCGAACAGCTTTCGCTGACTGCGCCATCCAGCTGTTTCCTTACGAATATTTCATGTTATTCAGCCGCATTTCCGTGCCATCGTCAGGGCATCGGTAATGTTGGGTTCATCTTCGGCATGATTATCTCGGCGTGAAGCGGGGCTGATACGGCGAAGCATACATCGAGGATTAGATGGACAATTTGGAGGCTGGCAAAGAGACCGGTTCTGTAACAGGCGCAAATGCCGATCTGGCTGCCGTGCTGGTCGCCGGCCGGCAGAGCAAGGGCCGTCGCTGGCGCGGACGCCTGATCGTTCTGGTGCTCGTGATCCTGGCTGCTGCCGCTGCCGCCTATTTCTACGCGGGCCGGGGCCGTGCCGAAATCGCCTACACGACCCAGCCGGTCAAGCGCGGCGACCTCACAGTGCTCGTCACCGCCACCGGTTCCGTCCAGCCGACCCAGCAGGTTGATATATCGAGCGAATTGTCGGGTACCATGCGTGACGTCAATGTCGACTATAACAGCACCGTCGAGGCAGGCGATGTTCTGGCCGTCCTCGATACCAACAAGCTGGAAGCCGATGTGAAGAGTTCGCGTGCCAAGCTCAACTCGGCAAAGGCCAACGTGGTCAAGGCGAATGCAGATCTGGAATCGGCTGCGACCTCGCTCGACCGCCTGAAGAGCCCTCGTGAAAAGTAACGTCTCCACCCAGCAGAGCCTCGACGATGCGACCTACAAATATGACTCGGCAGTCGCCGCCAAGGATATCAACGAGGCCGAGGTCCTGGCCTCCGAGGCGGACCTGCAGCTTGCCGAGGTCAATCTCGGCAAGGCGAAGATCGTCTCGCCGATCGATGGCGTGATCCTCACCCGCTCCGTCGATCCGGGTGCGACCGTTGCTGCCTCGCTTTCGGCGCCCGTGCTTTTCACAATTGCCGGCGATCTCAAGAAGATGGAGCTGCAAGTGGATGTCGATGAGGCTGATGTCGGCCAGATCGCCGTCGGCCAGAAGGCGACCTTCACTGTCGATGCCTATCCCGACCGCACCTTCCCAGCCGTGATCGAGCAGATCCGCTTTGCTTCCGAAGTGGTCAACAATGTCGTCACCTACAAGGCGGTCCTCTCGGTCGACAATGCCGATTTGCTGCTGCGCCCCGGCATGACGGCGACATCGGATATCACCGTCGAGGCCGTCAAGGATACCCTGATGGTGCCGAATGCGGCCCTCCGTTATGCGCCGCCGCAAGCGGAAGGGCGCGGTGGTCGCGGCATCTTCAGCCTGTTCCGTCCGCCGCGTCTGCCCCGCAGTGGCGGCGGTGGTGATTCCAAGCTCACCGGCACGCAGCGCCGCGTCTGGGTGCTGCGCGACAGCCACCCCGCACCCGTCGTGATCCAGGTCGGCTCCTCCGATGGCCAGTTCACCCAAGTCACATCGGGCGAACTCACCGAAAAGGATGCAATCATCACCGATGCCGCGGCACGGACGAATTGACGGGGGTCGATGATGGAATGCCCGCCGCTTCTCGAATTCAGGCAAGTCTCGAAAATCTACGGTGAGGGCGCTGCGGCTATCCGCGCGCTCGACCGCGTAGACCTTTCGATCCGCGAGCATGAATTCGTCGCGATCATGGGACCGTCCGGTTCCGGCAAGTCGACGGCGATGAATATTCTCGGCTGCCTCGATGTCCCGACCTCGGGCGACTATGTTTTCCAGGGCATTTCGACAGGCGGCTTCGACCGCAGCCAACTAACGTTGTTGCGCCGCCATATGCTGGGCTTCGTCTTCCAGGGCTTCAACCTGTTGTCGCGCACATCTGCAGTCGAGAATGTCGAACTGCCGCTGATCTATCGCGGCATGGCGGTCGGCGAGAGGCGCAGGCGGGCGAGGGAGGCGCTCGGCCTCGTCGGCCTGTCGGGCAGGGAAAACCACAAGACGCAGGAACTCTCCGGCGGTCAGCAGCAGCGCGTGGCGATCGCCCGCGCCATCGTCACCGAACCAGCGCTGCTGCTTGCCGACGAGCCGACCGGCAACCTCGACACCAAGACCAGCATGGAGATCATGGATCTGATGACGCGGCTGAACCGTGAACAGGGCATTACCATCGTCATGGTCACGCACGAGCCTGACATCGCCGCCTATGCCGGACGCCTGCTGCGCTTCGTCGACGGCAAGCTGGAAACCGAGGTCGAGCATCAGCGGAGGGCGGAACATGTTCTTTGAGACGCTGAAGCTGGCGCTGCGCGCCATCAGCCGCAATCTTCTGCGTTCCTTCCTGACCGTGCTCGGCGTCGTCATCGGCGTTGCCGCCGTCATCGCGCTTGTCACCATCGGCAATGGCACGACGGCGCAGGTTTCGACCGAGCTTTCGCGCCTTGGCACCAACATGCTCTTTGTGCGCCCCGGCCAGTTTGGTCCCGGCCGCGCCAGTTCCGAGGCGCGGCGCTTCACGCTGAAAGATGTCGAGGCGATCCGCGATCAGGTCTCCGGTCTGCGGGCGGTGGCGCCGTCCAATCAGTCGACGGCGACGGTCATCTTCGGCGGGCAGAACCATTCCACCACGGTTTATGGCACGACCAACGACTATTTCATCGCACAGGACTGGGATCTGGCGCTTGGCCGCAATTTCATGCCGGCAGAAGAGCGCGGCCAGTCGCGCTGCATCATCGGCGAGACTGTGCGCGAGCAGCTTTTCGGCGCCGCCGATCCGACCGGCCAGCTGATCCGTGTCGGCAAGGTTTCCTGCCCGGTCATCGGCGTCCTGGCAAAGCGCGGCCAGTCCGGCATGGGCAACGACCAGGACGATGCCGTCATCATGCCCGTCAAGGTGTTCCAGCGACGCATCAGCGGCAGCTCCAATGTGCCGACGATCCTCATCTCCGCGCGTGACGGCGTCTCGACATCAAAGGTGCAAGCCGATGTCGAAAACCTGCTGCGCGAACGCCGCAAGATCATCCCCGGCCGTCAGGATGATTTCAACGTCAACGACATGACGCAGATCGCCGAAGCCATGACTGGTACGACGACGTTGCTGACCGGTCTGCTCGGCGCGGTCGCCGCCGTCAGCCTGCTCGTCGGCGGTATCGGCATCATGAATATCATGCTGGTATCGGTGACGGAGCGCACGCGCGAGATCGGTATCCGCCTTGCGATCGGCGCACTTGAAAATCAGGTGCTGACGCAATTCCTCGTCGAGGCCGTCGCCCTGTCACTCTTCGGCGGCATAGCCGGCATCATGCTGGGGCTGACACTTGCATACGGTACGGTCAGCTTCCTCAATGTGCCCTTCGTGGTCAGCCCGCTTATCATCTTCATTGCCTTCGTCTTCTCGGCGGCAATCGGCATGATCTTCGGCTTCTTTCCGGCCAGACGCGCAGCACAGCTCAATCCCATCGAGGCGCTGCGTCACGAGTAAGGGGAGTGCTTTCGCGTACTGCATGACCTTGATATATCAGGATAACTTGTCTTCGGCATTTAACCGTGCCAGTATTGATATATCAGTCTGGGATTTGCCCGCATGCAGAAATCGCTGAGCCATCTCGCCTATCTGGCGCTGGAGCACGCTATCGTGACACTGGCTTTGGCGCCGGGTGCGTTGGTAACGGAAAAACAGCTCATCGATCTTGCGGGCCATGGCCGCACACCGGTGCGCGAAGCGATCCAGAAGCTTGCCTGGCAGGGGCTGATCGTAGTGAAGCCGCGCGTCGGCCTGCAGATCGCCGAAATCCATGCTGAAGATCATGCCAATGTCATGCAGGTGCGCCGCAAGCTGGAGCCGGTTGCGGCAGCACTCGTCGCCGATGCTGCGAATGAGGAGCAGAGGGCCCGGCTCGTTGCCTGCGCCCGCGCGATGGAAGAATGTGCTATCAGCGGCGATGTGGCGGGCTTTTTCGCAGCCGACAAGGCCTTTGACGAGATCCTCGAGGATGCCTGCCCGAACAGCTTCATGACCGCAGCATTGGGGCCGGTCCAGACCCATTCCCGCCGCCTGTGGTATTCGACCGCCAATCCGGAACGGATGGATCGCTCCATCTCTCTCCACGTCGTAGTCATAACGGCTATTCATCAGGGTGAGGTCGAGCAGGCGCGCGAGGCCATGGCCGATCTGATCGATTATCTGAGCCAGAAATAGAAACGGCCCCGTCTCCGGAGCCGTTACCTGGAAATCTATTTTCTGGCTTCAGCCGACGAAGGCGCGTTCAATCACGAATTCGGCGGGCTTGCTGTTGGCGCCTTCTTCGAGACCGGCCTTTTCCAGAAGCTCCTTTGTGTCCTTCAGCATGGCGGAGGAACCGCAGATCATGCCGCGGTCGATTGCCGGATCGATCGGAGGCACGCCGAGATCGGTGAAGAGCTTGCCCGAGGAAATCAGGTCGGTGATGCGGCCGCGATATTCGAAATCTTCGCGGGTGACGGTCGCATAGTGGCGCAGCTTGTCGCCGACGACTTCCTTGAGGAGCTCGTCATTCTGGATCTCGTGGACGAGATCGAAGCCATATTTCAGCTCGGAAATCTCGCGTGTCGTATGCGTGAGGATGACCTCGTCAAACTTCTCGTAGGTTTCCGGATCGCGGATGAGGCTCGCGAACGGTGCGACGCCGGTGCCGGTCGAGAACATGTAGAGGCGTTTGCCCGGGGTGAGCGCGTCGAGAACCAGCGTGCCCGTCGGCTTCTTGCGCATCAGCACCTGGTCGCCCGGCTTGATGAGCTGCAGATGCGAGGTCAGTGGGCCATCCGGCACCTTGATGGAGAAGAATTCCAGCTCCTCGGCCCAGGCCGGGCTTGCGATCGAATAGGCGCGGAAGACCGGCTTGCCTTCGACCATCAGGCCGATCATCGCGAATTCGCCCGAACGGAAACGGAAGCCATCTGGCCGGGTCATCGTGAAACGGAAGAGCCGGTCAGTGTAATGCGTCACGCTCAGCACCGTCTCGGCGTAAACGCCGGCGGGAATGGCGGAGGCGAATTCTTCGGTCTTTGCAGGAGCGTTCATTTCGATATCGGGCTCGTCGTTCGCAGGATGATCATCGGCATGCGAGGCAGATATTACAAAACCTCGCTGAATTAAAGGCAATCCATTCCATCGCACGGCTGGGGAGCGAAATATGCATGTCACGGTCAGGATTCTTGGCCTGTGATGAACTGTCGCTTTTGCGCTGGCTAAGCTATTCAAAGGATGCATATTAGGCGAAAAACGACGCCCGCCGCGGCGCGGGGCGCGACAGGTGGTCACGGGGGAACATGAAAATCTTCAATTACAAGCGCGTTCCTTACGCGGAAATGCGCGCATTTTCCGTCCATATACTGACGGCGTCCGGTTCCTTCCTTGCCTTTCTCGGTGTGGTGGCCGCCGCCGAGCATCGTTTCGTCGATATGTTCTGGTGGCTGGGCCTGGCACTCCTGGTCGATGGCATCGATGGGCCGATCGCCCGAAAGGTGCGCGTCAAGGAAGTCCTGCCCAACTGGTCCGGTGACACACTCGACAATATCATCGATTACGTGACCTATGTGCTGCTGCCGGCCTTTGCGCTCTATCAGAGCGGCATGATCGGCGAGCCCTGGTCCTTCGCCGCCGCCGGCATGATCGTCGTTTCCAGCGCCATCTATTATGCCGATATGGGCATGAAGACGGAGGAGTATTTCTTTTCGGGCTTCCCCGTCGTCTGGAATATGGTGGTCTTCACGCTCTTCGTCATGCATGCGAGCGAAATGACCGCCTTTATCGTCGTCACCGTCTCCGTGATCCTGACTTTCCTGCCGATCAACTTCCTGCACCCCGTACGGGTCCAGCGTCTGCGCCCTTTGAACCTCGGCGTCTTTCTGCTGTGGTCGGCACTCGGTGCCTATTCGCTGCTGAAGTATTTCGACATGCCGCAATGGGCGGTCGTTCTCTTCATCGTGAGCGGGATCTATCTTTACGTTATCGGTGCCGTGCTCCAATTCTTCCCGGCGCTTGGACGTAAATGAGGTAGACTGAGATGACAAAGACGAAAGCGGTTTCTTTCTCCAGAAACGGTGGTCCCGAGGTTTTCGAATATGTCGATATCGATCTGCCGCCGCCTTCTGAGGGGCAGGTGCAGATCCGCCAGCAAGCGGTCGGACTGAATTTCATCGATGTCTATTTCCGCGATGGCACCTACAAGGCGCCGCATCTGCCCTTCGTGACCGGCAAGGAAGGCGCCGGCGTCGTCACATCCGTCGGCCCCGGCGCAGCCGATTTCGCCGTGGGCGACCGCGTCGCTTATGCCAGTGCCGATGGCGCCTATAGCGCGGAACGCAATATCGAGACGAAACATCTGGTAAAGGTGCCTGACGGCATCAGCCTGGAAACGGCCGCTGCCATGATGCTGAAGGGCATGACGGCGGAATATCTGTTGAACCGAACCTTCAAGGTCAGCCCTGGGACCGTGCTACTGTTTCATGCCGCAGCCGGCGGCGTCGGCCTCATCGCCGGCCAGTGGGCGAAGGCGCTCGGTGCGACCGTTATCGGCACGGCAGGATCCGCCGACAAGGTTCAGCTGGCGCTCGAACATGGCTATGATCATGTCATCAATTACAAGACCGAGAACTTCGCAGAGCGCGTGCGAGAGATAACCGGTGGCAAGGGTGTCGACGTGGTCTATGACTCGATCGGCCGCGACACTTTCCCGCAATCACTGGATTGCCTCAAGCCGCGCGGGCTCTTCGCGTCGTTTGGCCAATCCTCGGGCGCGATCGAGAATTTTACCATGGCGCATCTCGCGCAGAGGGGCTCGCTCTATGCCACGCGGCCGACGCTCTTCACCTATATCGCCTCACGTCAGGAGCTAACCGATTGTGCAAACCATCTATTTGATGTTGTGCGCAGCAACAAAGTGCGTATCAATATCAACCAAACCTATCCGCTGCGTGAGGTTGGGCGGGCCCACGCAGATCTGGAAACAAGAAGAACAACCGGAACGACGCTGCTGATTCCATGAGATCCGAACGGACCGGTCGGCAGAAGAAATGAGGGGAACGTGTCGCCATTGAATGTGCCGGCTTCCGGTACGTTATTATCGGTCCAGAAGCTGACGAAATTCTTCGGTAGCTTTGCCGCCTGCAATGAAATCGATCTCGATATAGCGCCGGGCGAAATTCATGCGCTCCTCGGCGAAAATGGCGCAGGCAAATCGACACTGGTCAAGATGCTGTTCGGCGTTCTGGAGCCGACGGACGGGCATATCCTCTGGGAGGGCAGGCAGGTCACGATCACCTCGCCGGGCGAGGCCCGGAAGCTCGGCATTGGCATGGTCTTCCAGCATTTCTCGCTGTTTGAGGCGCTGACCGTTGCGGAAAACATCGCGCTTTCGCTTGATGACAGCATTCCGATCGGCAGGATCGCCGAAGAGGCGAGGGCGCTGTCGCAGGCCTATGGCCTGCCGCTCGATCCGCACGCCCATGTCGCCGATCTCTCGGTCGGTGAGCGCCAGCGGATCGAGATCGTTCGCGCTCTACTGCAGAACCCGAAGCTTATTATCCTCGACGAGCCGACATCGGTGCTGACGCCGCAGGAGGCCGACAAGCTCTTCGAAACCCTCTTCAAGCTGCGCGCCGAGGGTCGCTCCGTTCTCTATATCAGCCACCGACTGGAAGAAGTGCAGCGCATCTGTGATCGCGCCACCGTGCTGCGTCATGGCCGCGTAACCGGCGCCTGCGATCCGAAGCAGGAGACGCCAGCCTCTCTCGCCCGCATGATGGTCGGCAGCGAGGTAGCTTCCGTCACGCATCCCGAGCGCAGTGACAAGGGTGATGTGCAGCTTGCGGTCTCGAACCTTTCCGTCGCTGCACGCACGCCCTTTGCCATGCCGCTGCGCGGTGTCTCCATGACGGTACGGTCGGGCGAGATCCTCGCGATCGCCGGCGTTGCGGGCAATGGACAGAGCGAACTCTTCGATGCGCTGTCAGGCGAATATCCTGTCAGCTCGGCCGAAGCGATCGTGATCCGCAAGAAGCCGGTCGGAGCGCAGGGCATTACCGCGCGCCGCCTGCTCGGTGCCGGCTTCGTGCCGGAAGAGCGGCATGGCCATGCGGCCGTTTCCACCATGAAACTCTCCGATAATCTGGTGCTGGCCCGCAGCCAGTCCGACCGCAAAGCCTTCCTCGGCATCCTCGGCATCATCCGCTACGGCGCAGTAAAATCTGCCGCACGTCGCATTTCGGAAGCCATGGACGTGCGCAAGAGCGGAGATGACCCCGCCGCAGGCTCGCTCTCCGGCGGCAACCTGCAGAAATTCATCGTCGGCCGCGAGCTTGATCGTCAGCCCTCCGTTCTCGTCGTCAATCAGCCGACCTGGGGCGTGGACGCTGGTGCCGCAAGCCGCATCCGTCAGGCATTGGTGGACCTGGCAAAGGCGGGTTCGGCCGTCGTCGTCATCAGCCAGGATCTCGACGAGATCTTCGAAGTCGCGACTGATATCGCGGTCATTTCCGAGGGACGTCTTTCGAAGCCTTATGCGGCTGGTGAACTCACGCGCGAGAAGATCGGTCTGCTGATGGGCGGGCTGCATGAAGGCAAGCATGCTGCGGAGGCTGCTCATGCGCATTGAGCTTGAAAAGCGCCCGCAGGTCTCGAAACTCTATGCCTTCGTTTCACCGCTTCTCGCTCTCATCCTGACGCTGATATTTGGCGCTATCATGTTCGCCATGCTCGGCAAGGATCCGGTCGAAGCGCTCGACGCCTTCTTCCTCGAGCCGCTTCTGGAAGTGTGGTCGCTGCATGAATTGGCAGTCAAGGCCGCACCGCTGATCCTGATCGCCGTCGGTCTCGCGGTCTGTTATCGCTCCAACAACTGGAATATCGGCGCCGAAGGCCAGTTCACCATCGGCGCGATCACCGGCTCATATATTCCGATCGTCTTCTATGATTGGCATTCGCCGCTCGTCCTGCCATTGATGCTGATCCTGGGCGCGCTCGGCGGCGCGCTGTTTGCAGCCATTCCGGCGCTCCTGAAGGCGCATTTCAATACCAACGAGATCCTGACCTCGCTGATGCTGGTCTATATCGCCCAGCTGTTTCTCGACTGGCTGATCCGGGGCGCATGGCGTGATCCGAAGGGCTTCAACTTCCCGGTCTCGCGCGATTTCGCGCCAGAAGCGATTGTGCCGGCGATCTGGGAGGAATCGGGACGCGCCCATTGGGCCTTCATCTTCGCCATCATTGCGGCGGTGCTCGTCTGGTTCATGATGCGCTTCACGCTGAAGGGCTTCGAGATCGTCGTGCTCGGCCAGTCGGAACGGGCAGGGCGCTTTGCAGGCTTCTCTTCGAAGAGGATGATCTGGTTCAGTTTCCTTTTTTCCGGCGCGCTGGCAGGCCTTGCCGGCATCTGCGAGGTTTCGGGCTCCATCGGCCACCTGCAGCCGGCAATTTCGCCGGGCTATGGCTTCACCGCCATCATCGTCGCCTTCCTCGGTCGCCTCAATCCGCTCGGCATCATCGCTTCGGGTCTGGTGCTGGCATTGACCTATCTGGGTGGTGAGGCGGCGCAGCTTTCGATCGGTGTTTCGGACAAGGTCACGCGTGTCTTTCAGGGGCTGATCCTCTTCTTCGTGCTCTCCTGTGACACGCTGATCTATTACAAAATCCGCATCGTCTGGTCGCGGGTCAGGGGTGGCGTGGCATGAGTATCTTCGAAGCCATTCTTCTGACGGTCATTACCGCCTCCACGCCGCTCGTCATCGCTGCACTCGGCGAACTCGTGACGGAGCGCTCCGGTGTCCTCAATCTCGGTGTCGAGGGCATGATGATTATGGGCGCTGTCGCCGCCTTCGCCGGTGCGCAGATCTCGGGCTCTCCCTATGTCGGCATCATCTGCGGTATCGTCGCGGGCGGGCTGTTTTCGTTGCTCTTTGCCTTCCTGACGCTGACATTGGTGGCAAACCAGGTGGCAACCGGCCTGGCGCTGACCCTTCTCGGCCTTGGCGTCTCCGGCCAGCTCGGCGAGCCCTATGTCAGCGTACCCGGTATCCGGCTGGAGGAGATCGACATTCCGCTCCTGTCCGGTATTCCGGTTATCGGCCCGGTGCTCTTCAAGCAGGACCTGATCTTCTATCTGTCGATCGCATTGCTCCTCGGCGTCAGCTGGTTCTTGTTCAAGAGCCGTGCCGGCCTGAAGCTCCGGGCGATCGGTGATAGTCACGGCTCGGCCCACGCGCTTGGCATTCACGTCATCCGCACGCGCTATCTGGCCGTCATGTTCGGCGGTGCCTGCGCGGGTCTCGCCGGTGCGCAGCTTTCGCTCGTCTATACGCCGCAATGGGTGGAGAACATGTCGGCCGGTCGGGGCTGGATCACGTTGGCGCTTGTCGTCTTTGCCTCCTGGCGTCCGTGGCGGGTTTTTGCTGGTGGCTATCTGTTTGGCGCGGTCACGATCCTGCAGCTTCACGCGCAGGCCTTCGGTCTCGGCATCCCCGCGCAGTTCCTCTCGATGCTGCCCTATGCTGCGACTATTGTGGTTCTCATCATCATTTCTCATAATCGACGCACGACGTTGATCAATACGCCCGCGTCACTTGGAAAAGCCTTCGTACCGGAGCGATAAAACAAGAACACGGACGGGTTTCCGGAATAACTTCAAACCAACAGGGGTCATCATGAAGAAATTCGCACTCACACTTGCCGCATCGGCAGCAGCCGTGATTGGCATTTCCTCTGCTGCCGCGGCAGCAGATAAGACGAAGGTCTGCTTCGTCTATGTAGGGGCACACAATGACGGCGGTTATTCGCAGGCGCACGATGTCGGCCGCCAGCAGGTCCAGGCCGAATTCGGCGACAAGATCGAGACGCCTTATCTCGAAAACGTTCCGGAAGGCCCGGATGCCGAGCGCGCCATCGAGCGCCTTGCCCGCTCCGGCTGCCAGCTGATTTTCACCACGTCTTTCGGCTTCATGGATGCGACTGTGAAGGTCGCTGCCAAGTTCCCGAAGGTCAAGTTCGAGCACGGCACCGGTTACAAATCCGGCCCGAATCTCGCGACCTACAACTCGCGTTTCTATGAAGGTCGCTACATCCTCGGCCAGATCGCTGCCAAAACCTCGAAGAACCACGGCGCCGCCTACATCGCCTCCTTCCCGATCCCGGAAGTCGTAATGGGCATCAACTCCTTCGAGCAGGGCGCCAGGTCGATCGACCCGAGCTTCAAGCTCAAGGTCATCTGGGTCAACACCTGGTTCGACCCGGGCAAGGAAGCCGACGCTGCCAAGGCCATGATCGACCAGGGTGTCGACGTGCTGACGCAGCATACCGACACGACCGCACCGATGCAGGTTGCCGAAGAACGCGGCATCCACGCTTTCGGTCAGGCATCGGACATGATCGCAGCCGGCCCGAAAGCGCAGCTGACGGCAATCGTCGATACCTGGGGCAACTACTACTCCAAGCGTGTTCACGCGCTTCTGGATGGCACCTGGAAGTCCGAGCAGAGCTGGGACGGCCTGAAGGACGGTATCCTCAAGATGGGGCCCTACACGAATATGCCTGACGACGTAAAGAAGATGGCTGAGGAAACCGAGGCCAAGATCAAGTCCGGCGAACTGCATCCCTTCACCGGTCCGATCAACAAGCAGGACGGCACGCCCTGGCTGAAGGCCGGCGAGAAGGCCGATGACGGCACGCTGCTCGGCATGAACTTCTACATCGAAGGCGTGGACGACAAGCTGCCGGCGCAATAAGCAGAGTTTGTAACTCGCAGTTGCGAAAAGGCGCCTTGAAAAGGGCGCCTTTTTTGCTGCAGTGCATACTAAAATGCTCATTTACAAAAGTATTACTATATGATTTTTTGATCCTGCGCCGCGAGACGCGGCATTGGGAGGACATCATGAAATTGAAGACTGCACTTTTGAGTGCCACGATTTTGGCTGCCTGCATGTTCGGTTCGGCTTCGGCTGCCGGCTTGACCGTCGGCTTCTCGCAGATCGGCTCGGAATCGGGCTGGCGCGCGGCTGAAACGACCGTGACGAAGGAACAGGCCAAAAAGCGCGGCATCGATCTCAAGTTTGCCGATGCACAGCAGAAACAGGAAAACCAGATCAAGGCTCTTCGTTCCTTCATTGCACAGGGCGTCGATGCCATTCTCGTTGCTCCTGTCGTCGAAACCGGCTGGGACGACGTTCTGAAGGAAGCCAAGGAAGCCAAGATTCCGGTTATCCTTCTCGACCGTACCATCAAGGCTCCCGACGATCTCTATCTGACAGCTGTTACTTCCGACCTGGTCCATGAAGGCAAGGTCGCCGGCGACTTCCTGGTCAAGACCGTCGGCGACAAGAAGTGCAATGTCGTCGAGCTGCAGGGCACGACTGGTTCGTCGCCGGCCATCGCTCGCAAGAAGGGCTTCGAAGAGGCTCTTGCCGGTCACGACAACCTGAAGATCGTTCGCAGCCAGACCGGTGACTTCACCCGCACCAAGGGCAAGGAAGTCATGGAAAGCTTCCTCAAGGCGGAAAATGGCGGCAAGGATATCTGCGCTCTCTACGCCCATAACGACGACATGGCCGTCGGCGCCATCCAGGCGATCAAGGAAGCTGGCCTGAAGCCCGGCAAGGATATCCTCGTCGTCTCCATCGACGCCGTGCCGGATATCTTCAAGGCCATGTCCGAGGGTGAGTCCAATGCCACGGTTGAGCTGACGCCGAACATGGCAGGTCCGGCCTTCGATGCGCTCGATGCCTATCTGAAGGACAAGAAGGCGCCGCCGAAGTGGATCCAGACCGAGTCCAAGCTCTACACGCCTGCCGACGACCCGATGAAGGTCTATGAAGAGAAGAAGGGTCAGGGTTACTGATTGAAGCTGGAACCGCACCGGTCCATCATGGACCGGTGCGGAACTGCCGGTACCAGCAGGGCGTCATGCCCGTTTTTGGTACAGGCGTAAGGCGCAATATCAGGAAACAGCAACCCTCATGGTTCACAATTTCGAGAATATTCTCGCAGCCTCCGGCATATCGAAATTCTTCCCCGGCGCCGTCGCCCTGGATAAGGTTGATTTCACGCTGCGCCGGGGTGAGGTACATGCACTTCTCGGCGAAAACGGCGCCGGCAAGTCGACGCTCATCAAGTGCATTACGGGGGCCTATCGCCGCGACGGCGGAAGCCTGACGCTGGAAGGTCACGAGATCGATCCGGCCGATACGCTGGCCGCCCAGAAGCTCGGCATCGGCACCGTCTACCAGGAGGTCAACCTCCTTTCGAATCTCAGCGTTGCGGAAAACCTTTTCCTCGGCCGCCAGCCGAAGCGCTTCGGAATGATCGATGCCCGCACCATGAATCGGAATGCCCGCGAACTTCTGGCAGGCTATGGCCTCGATATCGATGTAACCGCGCAGCTCGACCGATTCTCGGTCGCCGTCCAGCAGATCGTGGCGATCGCCCGGGCTGTCGATCTCTCCGGCAAGGTGCTCATTCTGGATGAGCCAACGGCAAGTCTCGATACGCATGAAGTCGAAATGCTTTTTGGTGTCATAAATGACTTGAAGAAGCGCGGATTAGGCATTGTCTTCATTACCCATTTCCTTGAGCAGGTCTATGCAGTCAGCGACCGCATCACCGTGCTGCGCAATGGCCGGCTCGTCGGAACGCACGAGGCAGCCGAACTGCCACGGCAGAACCTGATCGCCATGATGCTCGGGCGCGAACTCGCCCAGACGGAATATGCCGCCAAAGAACGCACCATTGCCGCCGGCGAGGTCAAATATACTTTCGAGGGCTTTGGGAAACGCGGCAAGGTGAAGCCCTTCGATCTCGAGGTCCGTGTCGGCGAAGTCGTCGGCATTGCCGGACTTCTGGGCTCCGGGCGCACAGAGACTGCCGAACTCATGTTCGGTATCGAAAGCGCCGACAGCGGCGTCGCCAGGATCGATGGATCGCCGGTGACGCTGTCAAGCCCGCGTGCGGCGATCGGCAAGGGTTTCGGCTTTTGCCCGGAGGACCGCAAGACGGATGGGATCATCGGCGACCTGTCGATCCGCGAGAACATCGCCCTTGCCCTCCAGGCCCGCCGAGGCTGGGCACGGCCGCTTTCGCGCGCAGAACAGAATGCGATTGCCGACGAATATATCAAGGCGCTCGATATCCGCACGACCGACCGCGAAAAACCCATCCGGCTGCTGTCGGGCGGCAATCAGCAGAAGGCGATCCTTGCCCGCTGGCTCGCCACAAATCCGGATTTCCTGATCCTGGACGAACCGACCCGCGGCATCGATGTCGGCGCCCATGCCGAGATCATCAAACTGATCGAGCAATTGTGCGCCAGAGGCATGTCGCTGATCGTCATTTCCTCGGAACTGGAGGAACTGGTCGCTTACAGCTCACGCGTCATCGTGCTGCGTGATCGCGAACATATCGCTGAATTGACCGGTGAGCGCATTACCGCCGCCGGCATCGTCGACGCCATAGCTGCCGCCGACAAACGAACGGAGGATGCATGACTGCCTCGCTGAAGGTGCTGGGCTCTCGTCTTGCGCCGCAATTGATTGCGCTTTTGGTTGTTCTTCTCTTGAATTTCAGCTTCTTCCCGCAGTTTCTTGATGTGATTGTTCAAAACGGCCGGCTCTATGGGAGCATCATCGATGTGCTCAATCGCGGTGCGCCCGTGGCGCTGCTGGCGATTGGCATGACCCTCGTCATCGCCACCAAGGGTATCGACCTTTCGGTCGGCGCCGTGATCGCGATCTGCGGTGCCGTCGCGGCCTCGTCGATCGTCGAAGGAAATTCGCTTGCCTATACTCTGGCGCTTACCGTTATCATCGGCCTGCTCTGCGGCTTCTGGAACGGCTTTCTTGTTGCCGTCCTCAATATCCAGCCGATCATTGCGACCCTTGTTTTGATGGTCGCCGGCCGCGGGATAGCCCAGCTCATTACCGAAGGTGTCATCATGACCTTCAACGATGACGGGCTGATCTTTCTCGGCAGCGGCTCCTTCGCCTTCCTGCCCATGCCCGTGGTCATCTGGCTGATCGCCGCCCTACTGGTCATCCTGCTGGTTCGCCGCACGGCGCTCGGCATGCTGATCGAGGCAGTCGGCATCAACAGGCGCGCGAGCACGCTTTCAGGCGTACAGACGCCGGTGCTGCTGATGGCGGTCTATATGCTGAGCGGCCTCTGCGCGTCCATCGCCGGCATCATCGTCGCCGCCGACATCAAGGGGGCGGACGCCAACAATGCCGGCCTCTGGCTGGAGCTCGATGCCATCCTCGCCGTTGTCGTCGGCGGCAATTCGCTTCTCGGCGGCCGCTTCAGCATCATCGGTTCGCTGATCGGCGCGATGATCATCCAGGCGGTCAATACCGGTATCCTGCTTTCCGGCTTTCCGCCGGAGTTCAACCTCATCATCAAGGCGGTCATCATCATTGTCATCCTGGTCATCCAGTCGCCGGCCATGCAATCGCTCGCCAGCTTCTTCACTCGCCGGACGGACGCAGGAGGGCACAAATGAATTCCAAATATTTGCCGCTCCTTGCGACGATCGTCATCTTCGTGCTCGCCTATGCGGTCTGCACGCTGCAATATCCGAACATGCTGTCGACACGCGTCATCGGCAACCTGCTGACGGATAACGCATTTCTCGGCATTGCCGCCGTCGGCATGACCTTCGTCATCATCTCCGGTGGCATCGATCTGTCGATCGGGTCCGTCATCGCCTTCACTGGCGTCTTTCTGGCCGTGGTCCTGCAGAACACCAGCATTCATCCGTTAGCCGCCTTCGCAATCGTTCTCATCATCACCACGGCCTTCGGTGCGGTCATGGGCATGATCATCCACTTCCTGCAGATGCCACCCTTCATTGTGACACTTGCAGGGATGTTCCTTGCTCGCGGCATGGCCTATGTCCTGTCGATTGACAGCATTCCGATCGATCACGAATATTATTCGACGCTGACCAGCCTCTACTATCGTCTGCCCGGCGGCGGGCGCCTGACGCTGATCGGCGGCATCATGCTGGTCGTCTTCGCGGCCGGCATCTTCATCGCCCACCGCACCCGCTTCGGGACCAATGTCTATGCGCTGGGCGGCGGCGTGCAGACGGCGCAATTGATGGGCGTTCCCGTGGCGCGCACGACGATCCAGATCTACGCATTGTCGGGTTTCCTGGCGGGCCTATCCGGAATCGTTTTTTCCCTATACACCTCTGCCGGATATTCTCTTGCGGCGGTGGGCGTCGAACTGGATGCCATCGCGGCAGTCGTCATCGGAGGGACGCTGCTGACAGGAGGAGCGGGATTCGTGGCAGGGACCTTCATCGGTCTGCTGATCCAGGGGCTCATTCAGACTTACATCACCTTCGACGGTACGCTGTCGAGCTGGTGGACGAAAATCCTGATTGGCCTGCTGCTTTTTGCATTCATGGTAATGCAGAAGGCCATCCTTTTCCTTTCCAGTCTGAACAGGAGATATGGCTAGGAGGAGTAACGGATTGCGCAACAGACAGCTTGAAACCCGTAAGGCAGGGCGAAGAACCCGAACGAGCCACGCGCATGTCGTCGACGAACTCGGCCGTTCAATCGTTGCCGGCATCTATCCCGTCGGCACGATCTTGCCTGGAGATGGAGAGTTGGCGCAGCGCTTCAAGGTCTCACGCACGGTGCTGCGTGAAACGATGAAGACGCTTGCCGCCAAGGGCATGGTCGTTGCAAAGGCGCGTGTCGGCACGCGTGTGACGGAAAAGAACTTCTGGAACATGTTCGACACCGAAATCATCTCCTGGCATTTCGCCAACGGTGTGAGCGAAGAATTCCTCCTGCAGCTCTACGATATCCGCCTGGCTTTCGAACCATTTGCCGCCGGTCTCGTGGCCGAGCGCGCAAACGCGGCCGATATCGAATTGCTGCGCGGTCTGGCGCTCGACATGGCCGCAAGCGGCCACACGTCCGACAGTCTGGCACTTGCCGACCTGCGCTTCCATCTCGCCGTTTCCGAGGTATCCCACAATCCCTTCATGCGCACGCTCGGTGGGCTCATCGAGGCGGCACTCGTCGGCATGTTCCGCATGAGCACGCCGCCCTCGCAGAACGGTTTCGCCAACATCGCCGAAACCCACATGCGCATCGTCAATGCCATCGCCGCAGGCAATGCCGCAGCGGCGCGCAAGGCGATGGAAGATGTCATCGTCGAGGGCAGGGATCACGTCCACGAAGCCTTCTCCGCACTCTCCGAGCCCATCGTTTCCCTGCCGATTTCGTCTTTTTGAAGCCTCGCCTTGCTGCTATGAGCGGCAGAACACCCGACTAGCAATGGATTCTCGGAGTCTGCCCATGGAACGCACCTGCCTTGCCGTCATTCTCGCCGCTGGCGACAGCACACGAATGAAATCCGCAAAGTCGAAGGTGCTTCATGAGGTCGCCGGCCGGCCGATGATCGCGCATGTCGTCGATGCCGTGGCCGCGACAGGCGTTTCATCCGTGGCCCTCGTCGTCGGCCGCGATGCCGAGAAAGTGGCGAGGGCCGCCGATATCGGCGGCGTGACGATCAAATCCTACATTCAGGAACAACGTCTCGGTACCGGCCACGCTGTTCTCGCCGCCCGCGAGGCGATTGCCGAAGGCTATGACGATATCCTTGTGACTTACGGTGATGTGCCGCTTCAGACGGCTGGTCCGCTGCTCGAGGCTCGCAAGGCGATTGCCGAAGGCAGTGACATCGTCGTGATTGGTTTCCATACGGATCGTCCGACCGGATACGGACGCTTGCTCGTCAAGGACGGCGAACTGATCGCCATCCGCGAGGAAAAGGACGCGACCGATGCCGAGCGCACCGTCAAGTGGTGCAATAGCGGCCTGATGGCGATCAACGGCCGCAAGGCGCTCGACCTTCTGTCACGCATCGGCAACAGCAATGCCAAGGGCGAATATTATCTGACCGATCTTGTCGAGATCGCCCGCTCACTCGGTGGCCGCGTCACTGCCGTCGATGCGCCTGAAGTCGAGATGGCCGGCTGCAACAACCGTGCTGAACTCGCTGCGATCGAACGTTTCTGGCAGGAGCGCCGCCGCCACGAGCTTATGCTCTCGGGTGTTACGATGATCGCTCCGGAAACGGTCTTCCTCTCTTACGACACGGTCATCGGCCAGGATGCGCTGATCGAGCCGAACGTCGTCTTCGGTCCCGGCGCTGTCATCGATAGCGGCGCGGTCGTTCATGCCTTCTCGCATATCGAAGGCGCCCATGTTAGCGAAGGCGCAACGGTCGGTCCGTTTGCGCGTCTGCGGCCGGGTGCCGATCTCTCTGTTGGCTCCAAGGTCGGCAATTTCTGCGAGGTCAAGAACGGCAAGATCGGCGAGGGCGCCAAGGTCAACCACCTGACCTATATCGGCGATGCCGTCATCGGCTCCGGCACCAATATCGGGGCCGGCACGATCACCTGCAATTATGACGGCGTGAACAAGTTCGAGACTGTCATCGGCAAGGACACTTTCATCGGCTCGAACTCGTCGCTGGTTGCCCCCGTCACGATAGGGGACAGCGCCTATATCGCTTCGGGTAGCGTCATCACGGCAGATGTGCCTGATAATGCGCTGGCTTTCGGCCGTGCGCGGCAGGAAATCAAGCCCGAGCGGGCCAAGCTGCTACGCGAGCGGGCGCTTGCCATCAAGGCGGCGAAAAAGGCCAAGGGTTGAGCCTTCTTGCGTAACGGGAGGAAACCGAAAGTGACCGCCGTACCAATTGAGAAATAAGCGAGAATCGCTAGGAGTGGCCTCACTGGATAGGTCTGAGGGGAAGTTTGCATGTGCGGAATTGTGGGGATCGTCGGAAATGCGTCGGTTGCGGGCCGTCTCGTCGATGCGCTGAAGCGGCTGGAATATCGCGGCTACGATTCCGCCGGCGTCGCCACAATCCATGAAGGCGTAATGGATCGCCGCCGCGCAGAGGGCAAGCTCTTCAATCTCGAAAAGCGTCTCGACAGCGAGCCGCTGCCCGGAACGACCGGCATCGCCCACACGCGCTGGGCAACCCACGGTGTGCCGAACGAGACCAACGCCCATCCGCATTTCGTCGAAGGCGTCGCCGTCGTCCACAATGGCATCATCGAGAACTTCTCCGAGCTGCGCGACGAGCTGAGCCACGAGGGCGCTGCCTTTCAAAGCCAGACGGATACGGAAGTCGTCGCCCACTTGATGGCGAAATATCTGCGAGAGGGTCTTTCCCCGCGCGAAGCCATGCTGAAGATGCTGAACCGCGTCACGGGCGCCTATGCGCTGGCGGTCATGCTGAAGAATGACCCAGGCACGATCATGGCGGCTCGCTCCGGCCCGCCGCTGGCCATCGGTTACGGCAAGGGCGAAATGTTCCTGGGCTCGGATGCCATTGCGCTATCGCCATTCACCAACGAGATCACCTATCTCGTCGATGGCGACTGGGCGATCATCAACCGCGAAGGCGCGACTGTACTCGATTTCTCCGGCAAGGTGGTCAAGCGTCCGCGGCAGATCTCCCAGGCAACGGCCTATGTGGTTGACAAGGGCAATCACCGCCACTTCATGGAAAAGGAAATCTACGAGCAGCCCGAGGTCATCTCCCATGCACTCAGCCACTATGTGGATTTCGCTGCCAACACGATCAGCCCGAATGCATCCGCCATCGACTTCAAGGCGGCGACCGGTCTTGCAATATCGGCCTGCGGCACGGCCTATCTCGCTGGCCTGATCGGCAAATATTGGTTCGAACGTTATGCGCGCCTGCCGGTCGAAATCGATGTCGCTTCGGAGTTCCGTTACCGCGAAATGCCGCTGCAGCCTTCGCAGGCGGCCCTCTTCATTTCGCAGTCGGGCGAGACCGCCGATACGCTGGCATCACTCCGCTACTGCAAAGACAACGGTTTGAAGATCGGCGCCGTCGTCAACGTGCGGGAATCGACCATCGCCCGCGAATCCGACGCCGTCTTCCCGATCATGGCCGGGCCGGAAATCGGCGTTGCCTCCACCAAGGCCTTCACCTGCCAGCTTGCCGTGCTTGCTTCGCTTGCAATCGGTGCCGGCCGTGCGCGCGGCACGATCAGCGCCGACGACGAGAAGGCGATGGTACGCCATCTTGCGGAAATGCCGCGCATCATGAGCCGCGTCCTCAATCTCATCCAGCCGCAGATGGAAGGCCTGTCCCGCGAACTCTCAAAGTGCAAGGACGTGCTCTATCTCGGCCGCGGCACCAGCTTCCCGCTCGCCATGGAAGGCGCGCTGAAGCTCAAGGAAATCTCCTATATCCATGCCGAAGGTTATGCCGCCGGCGAGTTGAAGCATGGACCGATCGCGCTGATCGACGAAAACATGCCCGTCATCGTCATCGCACCCTATGACCGTTTCTTCGAGAAGACGGTCTCCAACATGCAGGAAGTCGCAGCCCGCGGCGGCCGAATCATCTTCATCACCGACGAGAACGGTGCGGCTGCTTCGAAACTGCCGACGATGGCGACGATCACGCTTCCGAATGTCGATGAAATCATCTCGCCGATGATCTTCTCGCTGCCGATCCAGCTGCTCGCTTACCACACGGCGGTCTTCATGGGCACGGACGTCGACCAGCCGCGCAACCTCGCAAAATCGGTGACTGTGGAGTAAGTCCTGAGAGGCCGAAATATATTGTATGATAAGCCGAATTCTGGCAGTTTTGTGCCTGCGGACACAGGGGGAGGGCCGGGTGAACCGGACTGTCTAAAGACTGAAACGGAGTTCATCAGAAAAGATGACCGAGAAGGCTCCCCGAGTGCCGGTCGCAATGCGGCTGAGGAATAATTTTCTCGCCGGCCTTATCATCTGTGCCCCGATCGCGATCACCATCTGGCTGACCTGGACCTTCATCCACTGGTCTGACAGCTGGGTGCGGCCCTATATCCCGGCGCGCTGGAATCCGGAAAGCTACATAAATTTCGCCATTCCCGGCTTCGGTCTGTTGACCGCGGTGATGATCATCACGATCGTTGGCTTCCTCGGCAAGAACCTCATCGGTCAGAGCATCGTCCGCTTCGGCAAATCTATCGTTCAGCGCATGCCGCTGGTGCGCACTATCTACAGAAGCGTGAAGCAGATCTTCGAAACGGTGCTGAAGGAACAGTCGAATTCCTTCAAGAAGGTCGGCCTGATCGAATATCCTGGCCCAGGCCTTTGGGCGCTCGTCTTCATCGCCACCGATGCCAAGGGCGAGATTGGTTCGAAGTTCAACGCGATGGGTGAGGATATGGTCGCGGTCTTCCTGCCGCCGACACCGGTGCCGACGGCGGGCTTTCTCATCTTCGTGCCGCGCGAGAAGATCGTTATGCTTGACATGAACCCGGAGGATGCCGCCAAATTCCTGATATCAGGCGGCCTCGTCGCCCCGGAACATTTGCCGGTCGTCCGTCCCAAGCCGAAGGCGATATCCAAGGTCGACTAACCGGCTCTGAGGAACCGGATCGCTTCGTCTCGACGGAAGAGATAGAGCAGGGTGCGCACTGCCTCGCCGCGTTCGCTCGTCAATTCCGGATCGCGCTCGATCAGATAGGCCGCGTCCTTGCGGGCGATCTCCAGGAGATCGGCATGCGCCTCGAGACTGGCGATGCGAAAGCCCGGCGTACCTGACTGACGGGTCCCGAGAACTTCGCCTTCGCCGCGCAGCTTCAGATCCTCTTCCGCAATCCGGAAGCCGTCTTCCGTTTCGCGCATGATGGAGAGCCGCGCATGGCCCGTTTCACCGAGAGGCCCCTTATAGAGCAGGATGCAGGTCGAGGCCTCGTCGCCTCGTCCGACACGCCCGCGAAGCTGGTGGAGCTGTGCCAGCCCGAAGCGCTCGGCATGTTCGATCACCATGATCGTCGCATCCGGCACGTCGACCCCGACTTCGACGACGGTGGTCGCCACCAGCAGCCGCAATTCGCCGCTCTTGAAGGCGAGCATCACGGCATCCTTCTCCGGTCCGCTCATGCGCCCGTGAATGAGGCCGATGCCTGGACCGAGCGCAGAGACCAGCGTCGCATGCCGCTCCTCCGCCGACATCAGATCCAGCTCTTCGGATTCCTCGACCAACGGGCAGATCCAATAGGCCTTCTTGCCTTCCACCAGCGCGCTCTTCAGGCGGCCAACGATCTCGCCGGTCCGCTCGGTCGGAACGGTGATCGTCTGGATCGGCTTGCGGCCAGCCGGCTTCTCCGTCAGCTTTGAGACGTCCATGTCGCCAAAGGCTGCCAGCACCAGCGTGCGTGGGATCGGCGTTGCCGTCATGACCAACATATGCGGCGAGATGCCCTTTGCCGTTAGCCGCAGGCGCTGGTGCACGCCGAAACGATGCTGCTCGTCGACGACGGCCAGCATCAGGTTCTTGTAATTGACGCTGTCCTGGAAGAGAGCGTGCGTGCCGATGATGATCTGCGCTTCGCCCGATGCAATACGCTCGAGAATATCTTCGCGCTCGCGACCCTTGGTACGGCCCGTCAGCACTTCGACGCCAAGACCGGCGGCACCCGCAAATTTCGAGATCGTAGCATGATGCTGGCGGGCGAGAATTTCCGTCGGCGCCATCAGCACGGCTTGTCCGCCACTCTCGATGACGGCAGCCATCGACAACAACGCGACCAGCGTCTTGCCGGAGCCGACATCGCCTTGCAGCAGCCGCAGCATGCGCTCCGTGCCGGCCATATCCTTCAGGATGTCGGCAACGGCTTCTGTCTGGCTGCGCGTTGGCGAAAAGGGAAGGTTTTGCAATATTTTGTCGCTGATTTCTCCAGTGGAATATACGGGTTGCCCGGCCACTTTGCGCAGCCTCTGGCGCACCAGCGTCAGCGACAGCTGACCGGCCAGGAACTCGTCATAGGCAAGCCTGCGGCGGGCAGGGGCTTGCGGGTCGATGTCGGATGGATCCCGCGGCTCGTGGAGCATATGAAAGCTATCGCGGATCGACGGCAGACCCTGCTTCTGCGCCAGCGAAAGATCGATCCATTCCGGCAATTCCGGCATGCGGGGTAGGGCCGCGTCGATGATCTTGCGTAGCGTCTTCGGCGAAAGCCCCGCCGTCAGCGGATAGATCGGCTCGACCAGCGGCAGGTTCTCGGCATCGCTCGCCCTGACGATATAGTCGGGGTGGACCATGGAGGCGCGGCCGTTGAACCAATCGACCTTGCCACTGACGGTTACTTCCTCGTCGATCGGCAGCTGTTTTTCCAGCCACGCCGCCTGTCCGCGGAAGAAAACGAGCGAAAGCTCGCCAGTCTCGTCGTGCAGGAAGACGCGGTAGGGAATATTGCTCTTGCCGCGTGGCGGCGCCTGATGCCGGTCCACACGGGCGGTGATCGTCACGATAGCGCCCTGCGGCGCGCGAGCTATCCCCGGCTGGTTGCGCCGGTCGATCAGTGAATAGGGCGCATGGAACAGGAGGTCGATGACCCGGCAATCGTCAGGCGTCTCGCGTCCGAGCAGCTTGACGAAGAGCTCCGAGATCTTCGGGCCGACGCCAGGAAGGCCCGAAACGGGAGAAAACAGCGGATCGAGAATGGCGGGGCGCATGGGCGCCAAAATGCGATGAACAATAGGGCCTTGGCAAGGCTGACAAGCCGCTTTCGAGGGTCTATAGAGGCGCATCAACAAAGAAGGTGAATGCCATGACAGGTGTAACGCTCACGAGCGCCGGTCTTGACCCGCGCCGCCGCCGGATTCTTTTCCGTTGCTGGCACCGCGGGATCAGAGAGATGGATCTTGTCTTCGGCCAGTTCGCTGAAAACGAACTTCCCACCATGAGCGAAGCCGAGCTCGACGAGTTCGAGGCGATCATGGCGGAGGAGGACAATGACCTCGTGCGCTGGATCATGGGAACCTGGCCGACGCCCGAGCATTTAAAGACACCCATGTTTGCCCGCATTGCCGCCTATAAGCCCGATTTTGACACGCCCCGGATGCCTGAATGATCCCCGGTTTTGACGCCAAGAAGCTTGCAGCCGCCGCCGAGCCGCTGACGATCGGCAACGTGCCTGCGGGCATGGAACCGCTGCTGCTTGCCGAGCTCGCCCGCAACGGCGAACCCGTTGCCTATGTTCTGTCAGATGGTCATCGTATGGCCGATCTGGAGCAGATGCTGGGCTTCGTCGCGCCCGATATCCCGATCCTTACACTGCCTGCCTGGGACTGTCTTCCCTATGACCGTGTGTCGCCAAGCGCCGATACCTCGGCACGCCGTCTGGCCGCGCTCTCGGGTCTGATCGCCCACCGCAAGAAGCCGCATGCGGCAATCGTGCTGGTGACGGCCAATGCCATGCTGCAGAAGGTGGCACCGCAGGATATAATCGAAAGCCTTACCTTCTCGGCGCGACCAGGTAATCAGGTGCGCATGGAGGATATTGCCGGCCGGCTGGAGCGCAACGGCTTCGAGCGCGTGGCAACCGTGCGTGAGGTCGGCGAATATGCCGTGCGTGGCGGCATTCTCGATGTCTTCGTGCCCGGTTCTGAAGAGCCTGTCCGCCTTGATTTCTTCGGCGATACGCTGGAGAGCATCCGCAGCTTCGATCCGGCAAGCCAGCGCACCATCGGGCAGGTCCGCTCCCTTGATCTCAACCCGATGAGCGAGGTGACGCTGACGCCGGATACGATCAGCCGCTTCCGCAAGAACTACCTCTCCACCTTCGGTGCTGCCACCCGCGACGATGCGCTCTACCTCGCCGTATCGGAAGGACGCCGCTATCCCGGCATGGAACACTGGCTGCCGCTGTTCTACGAAAAGCTGGATACGGTGTTCGATTACCTCTCGGGCTTCCGCATCGTCACCGATCATACGGTGCGTGAGGCCGCCGAAGAGCGCTCCAAGCTCGTCTATGACTATTATGATGCGCGCCTGAATTCCGGCCAGCCGGGCAAGGGACAGATGGCGCAGGGCACGCCCTATAAGCCGGTCTCGCCCGGTCAGCTCTATCTCGACAGCAAGATCTTCGCGCGCACGCTCGATGCGATTAACGCTATCAGGGTGTCGCCTTTCAACGAACATGAGGGCGAGGCACGCCGCGTCGTCAATCTCGATGCACGCCAGGGGCCGCGATGGGCGCGCTCCAATGCCGAAGGCGGCGGCGATGCCGAGCGCGTCAACGTCTTCGACGTCGTTGTCAAACATATTGCCGACAAGCGCGCCGGCGGCGCGAAGGTCGTCATCACCGCCTGGACCGAGGGGTCGCTCGAGCGTCTGCTACAGGTCCTCAACGAACACGGCCTTGAACGGATCAAGCCGATCACCGCGTTGAAGGATCTCGGCGGCCTGGCAAAGGGTGAGGCGGCAGCGGCTGTATTCAGCCTGGAATCCGGTTTCGAGACCGGCGATCTCATCGTCATCGGCGAGCAGGATATTCTCGGCGACCGTATGGTGCGCCGCTCCCGCCGCAGGAAGCGTGCGGCAGACTTCATCTCCGAAGTCGCCGGCCTTGATGAAGGATCGATCGTCGTCCACGCCGAACACGGAATCGGCCGTTTCGTTGGCCTTCGCACCATCGAGGCGGCCGGCGCGCCGCATGCCTGCCTCGAGCTGCAATATGCAGATGATGCCAAGCTTTTCCTGCCGGTCGAAAATATCGATCTTCTGTCGCGCTTTGGCGGTGAGGGCACGGAAGTACAGCTCGACAAGCTCGGCGGTGGCGCATGGCAGATGCGCAAGGCCAAGCTCAAGAAGCGGCTGCTGGATATGGCCGATGCGCTGATCCGCATCGCCGCCGAGCGCCTGACGCGCCACGCGCCCGTGCTGACGACGCCGGAAGGGCTCTACGACGAATTCGCCGCCCGTTTCCCCTATGACGAAACGGAAGATCAGGACAACGCCATCGAAGCCGTGCGCGGAGATCTCGGCGCCGGCCGCCCGATGGATCGCTTGGTCTGCGGCGACGTCGGCTTCGGCAAGACCGAGGTCGCACTGCGCGCCGCCTTCGTCGCTGCCATGAACGGCGTGCAGGTCGCCGTCGTCGTGCCGACGACGCTGCTCTCCCGCCAGCATTTCAAGACTTTCTCCGAGCGGTTCCGTGGTCTGCCGATCCGCATCCAGCAGGCCTCGCGCCTCGTCGGCTCCAAGGAGCTGGCGCTCACCAAGAAGGAAGTCGCCGAAGGCAAGACGGATATCGTCGTCGGCACCCACGCGCTGCTCGGCGCCGGCATCAACTTCGCCAATCTCGGCCTGCTCATCATCGACGAAGAGCAGCATTTCGGCGTCAAGCACAAAGAACGCCTGAAGGAGTTGAAGAGCGATGTGCATGTGCTGACGCTCTCGGCAACGCCGATCCCGCGCACGCTGCAGCTTGCCATGACCGGGGTGCGCGAACTCTCGCTGATCACCACGCCGCCGGTCGACCGCATGGCGGTGCGCACCTTCATTTCGCCCTTCGACAGCCTCGTCATCCGCGAGACGCTGATGCGCGAGCACTATCGCGGCGGCCAGAGCTTCTATGTCTGCCCGCGCTTAGCCGATCTGGAAGATGTCCACGCTTTCCTGCAGTCCGACGTGCCGGAGCTGAAGGTTGCTGTCGCCCATGGCCAGATGCCGGCCGGCGAACTGGAGGACATCATGAATGCCTTCTATGAAGGCCGTTACGATGTGCTGCTCTCGACCACCATCGTCGAATCCGGCCTCGATGTGCCGACGGCGAACACGCTGATCGTCCATCGCGCCGATATGTTCGGCCTCGCGCAGCTCTACCAGCTGCGCGGCCGTGTCGGCCGTTCGAAGGTGCGCGCCTTCGCGCTCTTCACGCTGCCGGTCAACAAGGTGCTGACGGCAACTGCCGAGCGCCGCCTCAAGGTGCTGCAGTCGCTGGACACACTCGGCGCCGGCTTCCAGCTCGCAAGCCACGACCTCGATATCCGCGGTGCGGGCAACCTGCTCGGCGAGGAACAGTCCGGCCACATCAAGGAAGTCGGCTTCGAGCTGTATCAGCAGATGCTGGAAGAGGCAGTCGCCGAGGTGAAGGGCGTCGACGAGATCCAGGATACCGGCTGGTCGCCGCAGATATCCGTCGGCACGACCGTGATGATCCCGGAAGGCTACGTACCCGACCTGCACCTGCGCATGGCGCTCTACCGCCGCCTCGGCGAACTTACCGATCTCAAGGAGATCGATGGCTTCGGTGCCGAGATGATCGATCGCTTCGGCCCGATGCCGGTGGAGGTCCAGCACCTGCTGAAGATCGTCTACATCAAGTCGCTCTGCCGCACGGCCAATGTCGAGAAACTCGATGCCGGCCCCAAGGGCGTCGTCGTGCAGTTCCGCAACAAGGAATTCCCCAACCCCGCCAATCTCGTCGGTTATATTGGCAAGCAGGGCGCGATGGCGAAGATCCGCCCTGACCACAGCCTCTTCCTGACCCGCGACCTGCCGACCCCGGAAAAGCGTCTGCAAGGTGCAGCCGTTATCATGACGCAGCTTGCGGATCTCGCGAAAAGCTAAGGGCAGCCCGGCGAAAACCGGACTGCCCTCCAACTGCGTTTTCAGTTTGTCGATCCTGACGCGCGTCAGTTCATCCCGGCACGTGCTTCGGCCTTAGCTGCGGCAATTTCCCTGAGAGCGCCCGCCAGCACATCGGGTGTCTGCGCGCCGCTGACGGCATATTGCTGGTCGAAGATGAAGAACGGCACCCCGTTGACACCCATGCGCTGCGCTGCGTCGATTTCCGAGAGAATGACGCTGCTATCGGCGTCCGAAGCGAGCAGGGCGACAATGACCGAGCGCTGCAGACCTGACTTCTCGGCAATATCGAGCAGCACCTCATGATCGCCGACATTGCGGCCCTCCTCGAAATTGGCCTTGAACAGCGCCGAGACGACTGCCTCCTGCTTCTGCCGGTCTTCGACACCAGCCCAGTGGATCAGGCGGTGCGCATCGAGCGTATTCGGCCCGATCTTGATGGCCTCGAAATTGAACTTGATGCCGACTTCGCGGCCATAGCTGGTCAGCATCTTGTGCGCCTCAGCCACGCGTTCGGCGCCACCGAGTTTCTGCTCCAGCATCTTTTTCTGGTCGACACCTTCGGGCGGATAATCCGGGTTGAGGCGGTAGGGGCGCCAGTTGATATCGACGCCGATTTCATCCTGCACCTCGGCGATCGCCAACTCCAGCCGCGCCTTGCCGAGATAGCACCAGGGGCAGACGACATCAGAGACAACGTCGATGGTGATGCGTTCCATTGTGATTCCTTATTCTGCCATCCCTCAATGACGGTTGGCTCGATCGCATAGAAGATGTTTTCGACGATCTTTAGAGGAAGGTCGAGGCAAGAGAAAGGAAATAGACGACGCGCCTGATGATGTGATTATTGCGCGCTAGCATCCCACCATGTCTGCAACTGATAGCCATAGAGCGGCACCGCATCCGGGTGACCGATGCGCTTGTTGCGCGCAACCCACTGCTGATCGATGTGGTAGAGGGGTAGCACATAGTGGTTGGAGAGCAGCAGCCGGTCATAGGAGCGGACGGACGCCGTAAAGTCCTCTGTCGACCGCGAGCGCAGCAGATGATCGATCAGCGTATCGAGATTGGGGTCGTTGGCCCCGGCGAAACTGTCCGTCCCTTCACGCGTGCGGGCAGCGGACGACCAGCGGCCGAGTTGCTCGTTGCCGGGTGAGAGCGATGAGGTGTAGGCCTTCATGATCATGTCATAGTCGAAGCTGTTCGTGCGGCTTTGATACTGCGAATTGTCGACGGTGCGGATCGACGCGGCGACACCGATCGTCTGCAGCGATCGCTGGTAGGCGACGGCGAGCTTCTCCTGGTCAGCATTCTGGGTCATGATCTCAAAGGCGAGCTGCTTGCCGCTCTGATCAGCCATCTTGCCGCCCTGGATCGTGTAGCCTCCCTGTTTCAGGAGGTCGACAGCCTGCCTCAGCACGTTGCGGTCGCGTCCCGAGCCATCGGTCACCGGCAGCTTGTAGCTGCCGTCAAGAATGGCGGGGTCGATCTGATCCTTGATCGGTCCGAGCAGCGCCAGCTCACGTGCATCCGCCGGTACCCCGAAACTCGAGAGATCGGAATTCTGCCAGAAGCTTTGCGTGCGCTTGTAAGCGCCGGAATAGAGATTCTTGTTGGCCCATTCGAAATCGAAGACCAGCGACAGGCCCTCGCGCACTTTGATATCGCTAAAGATCGGCCGCCGCGTATTGAAGACGAAGCCGAGCATACCGCTCGGCAGTTTCGGCTTGAACACATCCTTCACGACCGCGCCCGACGTTGCGGCCGGGAAATCATAGGCATTGGCCCAATGCCCCGGATTGCCTTCCAGATAGATATCGACGTCGCCTTTCTTGAAGGCCTCGAAAAGCGTCGTATCCTGCAGGAAATACTGCACGGTGAGCTGGTCGTAATTGTCCATTCCGACCTTGGCCGGAATGTCCTTGCCCCAGTAATTCGGGTCGCGCTCATAGGTGATGCTTTCGCCCGGCTTCAGGTTCTTGATCTTGTAGGGACCGGATCCAACAGGTGGCGTGAGCGAGCTGCGGTCGAAGCTATCGGGGTCGATCGCGTGTTTTGGCAGGATGGGAAACAGGCCGAAGATCATCGGCGTCTCGCGGTCTGCCTTCTCATTGAAGGTGAAGCGTACGCTGTGGTCGCCAATCTTCTCCATCTTTGAAACGAGATTGAGGCGGCTGGAGAAGGGCACGCGCCCTTTGTCGCGCAGGAGCTCGAAGGAAAAGATCACGTCTTCGGGCGTGACCGGCTGCCCGTCCGACCACCTGGCTTTCGGATTGAGGTTGAACTGGATGAAGGTGCGGTCTTCATCCCATTCCACCGTTTCCGCCAGCAGGCCGTAGAGCGTGAAGGGCTCGTCGCTCGAACGCTGCAGCATGGATTCGTAGATGAGGTTGCCGAATTGCGGATCCCACATGCCGCGCGCCGTCGTGCGCATGCTTTTCAGGATAAAGGGGTTTAAACTATCGAAAGTGCCGACCACGCCGTAGGTGATCTTCCCGCCCTTCTTCACGTCGGGATTGACGTAAGGGAAGTGCTTATAATCGGCAGGCAGCGCTGCCGAACCATGCATGGCGATGCCATGCACGGGTTCCGCGGCGGCGGCACCGCAGGTAAGCATGAAAGCGGCGAGGAGGACGATCCGAAGCATTCTGAAATTCCTTGATGCGTGGCGACGGGCACGATTCGCCGGAAGGGTAGCATGGGAGCGCTCAATTCCAACCGCAGCCGCCGCTTTCTTTACCTATGTGCCAAAATGCCCGCGAAATTGCCAAAGAAATGCTGGATATCTTCAACGCTGCGATGTAACACGTGACCCGAAGTTTTGGGGTCATGCATTTGCCTTATTTTTTTAAGAGGTGGAGTGCCGAACGACCCGGTGGTTGGGGCGACCGAACGTAGCCCCGAAACGGATATCAGGAGACGGAATTCGTTATGATGTTCAAGTCTGAAAAGAAAATGCGGGCAGCACTGTCCGTTATGGCAGTGATCTTCGGTGCTTCGGCTCCGGTCTCGTCCTTCGCACAGGACGCAGCCGCCCAGGCTCCGGCAGCGTCGGCTGACGCTCCCGCACAGGCCGTCGGCGCACCGCGCCTCGGCTGGTACAAGACCTGCAGCAAGCAGGAAGACAACGACATCTGCGTTGTTCAGAATCTGGTTCTCGCCAACGGCGGCCAGCTGGTGACGGCTGTCGGCCTGATCTCGGTTTCCGGCAAGATCAACCGCAAGATCCTTCAGGTTTCGGTTCCGGCCGCACGCCTGATCCCTCCGGGCATCAGCATGCAGATCGATGGTGGCAAGGGCCAGAAGCTCGATTACGCCGTCTGCCTGCCGGACAAGTGCACAGCTGAAATTCCGCTGACGGACGCCATGATCGCAAGCCTCAAGAAGGGCAGCGACGTGGTCTTCACCTCGATCAACTTCCGCCGTGCTGCGAACCCGATCAAGGTTTCGCTCGAAGGCTTCACCGGCGCCTATGACGGCGAACCGGTTTCCGAGTCGAAGCTCGCCGAAAGCCAGCGCAGCCTGCAGGACAGCATGCAGAAGAAGGCTGAAGAAGCCCGCAAGAAGCTGGAAGACGCCCAGAAGGCAGCAAAGGCCCAGTAATCGGGACTTTAACGAATTGACGAAAAGCCCGGCTTCAGGCCGGGTTTTTTGTTGCCAAAAGAAAGGCCCCGACATGCGGGGCCTTGTTATGGGAGTTATGTGATCCAACTTTAATGGGCGAAGCTCATCTTGGGTTTGAACTGGCCTGTCGGGCCGCGGTCGAAGATCTGTTCGACCTGCGGATTGCGAAGCGGTGTGTCGCTCTCGTCGCTCACCAGGTTCTGCTCGGAGACGTAAGCGACATATTCGCTGTCGTCGTTTTCGGCGAGCAGATGGTAGAACGGCTGGTCCTTGCTGGGGCGGACTTCCGCGGGAATGGAATTCCACCACTCTTCCGTATTCGCGAACTCCGGATCAACGTCGAAGATGACGCCGCGAAACGGAAAAACCTTGTGCCGGACCACTTCGCCTATACTGAACTTTGCAACTCTTTCTTTCATGGTACGACTTCCTTTCTCACCTGATTTGGTGATCGGTCCCCCGCAAATCAAGATTTTTACGGGATTTCGTCACATGATCGTCATGTCTGCCGATCGGCGTTCATGACCTCGGGGTCGAAAAAAGCCCCGGCGAACCGGGGCTTCCTGTCTTGTCTTACGCCGAGTAGTACATGTCGTATTCGACCGGATGCGGCGTCATTTCGAAGCGCATCACTTCGGCCATCTTCAGTTCGATGAACGCGTCGATCTGGTCGTCGTCGAAGACGCCGCCTGCCGTCAGGAACTTGCGGTCCTTGTCGAGGCTTTCGAGCGCTTCGCGCAGAGAGCCGCAGACGGTCGGGATCTTCTTCAGTTCCTTCGGCGGCAGGTCGTAAAGATCCTTGTCCATGGCTTTGCCGGGATGGATCTTGTTCTTGATGCCGTCGAGGCCTGCCATCAGCATGGCAGCGAAGGCGAGGTAGGGGTTGGCAGTCGGATCCGGGAAGCGGACTTCGACGCGCTTTGCCTTCGGGTTGGAGCCGAACGGAATGCGGCAGGAGGCCGAGCGGTTGCGGGCGGAATAGGCCAGCAGTACCGGAGCCTCATAACCCGGGACGAGACGCTTGTAGGAGTTCGTCGACGGGTTGGTGAAGGCGTTGATCGCCTTGGCATGCTTGATGATGCCGCCGATATAGTAGAGGCAGGTTTCGGAAAGGCCTGCATATTCGTCGCCGGCAAAGGTCGGCTTGCCGCCCTTCCAGATCGACTGGTGTACGTGCATGCCCGAGCCGTTATCGCCGAAGATCGGCTTCGGCATGAAGGTTGCCGTCTTGCCATAGGCATTGGCGACCTGATGAACGACGTACTTGTAGATCTGCATCTTGTCGGCGTTGCGAACGAGCGTGTCGAACTTAATGCCGAGCTCGTGCTGGGCGGCAGCCACTTCGTGGTGGTGCTTTTCGACGACGACGCCCATTTCGGAGAGAACCGTCAGCATTTCCGAACGCATGTCCTGGGCGCTGTCGACGGGGGGAACCGGGAAGTAGCCGCCCTTGACGCGCGGGCGGTGGCCGAGGTTGCCGGTCTCATAGTCGGTGTCGTCGTTCGACGGCAGTTCGGTGGAGTCGAGCTTGAAGCCGGTATTATACGGGTCGGCCTTGTACTTGACGTCGTCGAAGACGAAGAATTCGGCTTCCGGGCCGACGAAGATCGTGTCACCGATGCCGGATGCTTTCAGATAGGCTTCGGCCTTCTTGGCGGTGCCGCGCGGATCGCGGTTATAGGCTTCGCCGGAAACCGGGTCGAGGATGTCGCAGACAATAACCATGGTCGATTGGGCGAAGAACGGGTCCATATGCACCGTGTCCGTGTCGGGCATCAGCACCATGTCGGACTCGTTGATGGCCTTCCAGCCGCCGATCGAGGAACCGTCGAACATGACGCCGTCGGCGAACATGTCTTCATCGACGCAGGCTATGTCCATCGTAACGTGCTGCAGCTTGCCCTTGGGGTCGGTGAAGCGCAGGTCGACGAACTTTACATCGTTGTCCTTGATCTGCTTCAGGATTTCGCTTGCACTCGCCATAAGATGCTTCCTCTGTTTTGTGATGATGTTACGTTATGTGCGATGAGGATGGTCAAGCTTCGCCGAAGGCAAAGCCGGTCAGATGGCATCGATACCGGTTTCACCGGTTCGGATGCGAATGACCTCTTCGACGTTGGAAACGAAAATCTTTCCGTCGCCGATGCGCCCCGTCTGCGCGGCCTTGCGGATCGCGTCGATGACGGCCTCCGCGTTTTCATCTGCGAGCACGACCTCAACCTTCACCTTCGGCAGGAAATCGACGACATATTCTGCGCCGCGGTAGAGTTCGGTATGGCCCTTCTGGCGACCGAAGCCCTTCGCTTCCGTGACAGTGATACCCTGCAGACCGACTTCCTGAAGGGCTTCCTTCACCTCGTCCAGCTTGAAAGGCTTAATGATCGCTTCGATCTTTTTCATGAGAAAATGTCTCTCCGCTTCTCCCGTTACAGCAGGAACCTTCCCGCTCGCGGGATATGATGCAGATATCGTGCCAGTTTGAAATCCGTCTCACCCAAAAAATCGCGGAATTTTGTGCGTGCGACCTTGTTTGCCTGCGTTTTCGTGTCGTTTTGATGAAAAAAGAGGTGAACAATAGTGCGTTTTGATCAAAAATGACGCGAAAATTGAAAAAATCCCTCGACTCATAATTTCTTACGGTCTGTCGTGTGTGGGTCGAAAAATAGGCAAATGCATAATATTTGCTCTTTCGTTGTGATAATCATGCGGTTGTTTTTTAGGCGCTTTTTGAATTGAATAGGGGCATGAGCAAACGCCTCGCCGATCTTCTCCTGACCCCTGTCGAAATGGCTGCGGCCGATAAGGCTGCAGCCGAATCCGGAATCGATTCCTATGGCCTGATGGAAAAGGCAGGTGCCGCGGTCGCGGCTGCAGCATTGCGTCTTTATCCCGGCGCACAACGTTTTGCGGTGTTCTGCGGCCCCGGCAACAATGGCGGTGACGGTTATGTCGTCGCCCGGCTCCTGCAGGAGAGTGGTGGACGGGTGGAAATCTTCCATCTTGGTAACCCGGAAAAGCTGACGGGCGATGCGGGCCGCGCTAGAGCAGCCTGTGCGATGAAGGGGGAGGATATCGCGTGCTATGACCAGCAGCTGGGTGATGTCATCATCGACGGCCTCTTCGGAGCCGGCCTTGCACGGGATGTGCCATCCGAGGTCGCCGATCTGATCCACAAGGTCGGCAAGGCAGGAACTCCCGTCATCGCCATCGATCTGCCATCTGGCCTGGACGGGCGCACCGGCGCCGTGCTCGGCGGCGCCTTCCGAGCGGCGCATACGGTGACCTTCATGACCCGCAAGCCCGGCCATCTGCTGATGCCTGGCAGGGAGCTTTGCGGCACGCTCGAGGTCTTCGACATCGGCATCCCCGGACGCATCATCAGGGCGCAGACGGATGGCCGTGTGGACGAGAATACACCTGCCGCATGGCGCGCTGTCATTCCGACCGAGCAGCTGGAGACCCACAAATATAAGCGTGGTCACCTTGTCGTATTTTCGGGTGAGGCGAGCAAGACGGGCGCCGCCCGCATGTCGGCCATGGCGGGGTTGAAGGCCGGGGCAGGGCTCGTTACCATCGCCGCGCCGACCGAAGCACTTTCCGCCAATAGCGCGCACCTGACAGCCGTCATGCTGCACGCCATTGATGATGCAGCAGCATTGGCAGGATGGCTGAAGGACACACGCCTTCAAACCTTCGTTCTCGGCCCCGGTTTCGGCATCGGAAAGAAGACCCGCAAATTCGTATCCCTACTGCGCGACCGTCATCTCGTTCTCGACGCCGATGGCATCAGCTCCTTCAAGGACGATCCGCAGGCGCTTTTCGAGCTGTTCAAGGGAGTGCCGCGCCTCGTTCTCACGCCGCACGACGGCGAGTTTGCCCGCCTCTTTCCCGATATTGCCGCCGACGAGAAGGCGGGCAAGGTCGACAAGGCGCTCGCCGCTGCCAGCCGCGCCAATGCTGCTATCATCTATAAGGGGGCGGATACCGTCATCGCCTCACCGGACGGCCGGGCGCTGATCAACACCAACGCACCGGTCTGGCTTGCCACCGCCGGCTCCGGCGATGTGCTGGCAGGCATTATCGGCGGCCTGCTCGCCCAAGGCCTGCCGGCCTTCGAGGCAGCCGCCGCTGCTGTCTGGCTGCATGGAGAGGCAGGCCAACGCGCCGGCAAGGGGTTGACGGCCGAAGACCTCGCCGCGCACGTGCTGCCTTATTGAGCGATTACTTGTCGAGCCGCTTCTGTAGGGCGATCGCCCCGTGCGGCGCATTGACCTTGCCCTCGTGGATCATGAAGGCAAAGACGTCGCGCGGCTCGACCTTGACCTTCCTGTCCTTGTCGATCAGCGGTAAGTCGTCAGGCACTTTGCCCTCGGCCCAGATCTGTAGCCGCTTGGTCCAATCCTTCAGCTCCGGTTCCGGATAGCAGGTCGGGATATCGTCGGACCCTTTCTGCAGCCGCGTATAGACGAAATCCGCTGTCACATCGGCAATCATCGGATAGTCGAAATGCTCGGCGCAGACGGGTGCCACGCCATATTTCTCCAGCAACGCCACGAATTCCGGCACCTTGAAGGAATTGTGCCGGACTTCCACGACATGGCGCAGCTTCAGCCCATCCTGTTTTTCCGGCAGCAGCTTCAGAAAGGCTTCAAAATCATCGGGTTCGAATTTCTTTGTTGGCGCGAATTGCCAGAGCAGTGGGCCGAGGCGATCACCAAGTTCGCTGATGCCCGACGAGAGGAACCTCGCCATCGACTCCCAGGCTTCGGCAAGCACGCGCCGGTTCGTGGTGTAACGCGTCGCTTTCAGCGAAAAAACGAAGCCATCGGGCACATCGGCGGCCCACTTCGCGAAGACTGCCGGCTTCTGCGTGCTGTAATAGGTGCCGTTGACCTCGATGACCTTCAGCTGGCGGCTGGCATAGTTCAGCTCGTCCTTCTGCTTGAGATCGGTGGGAAAGAAATGGCCGCGCCACGGCTCGAACGTCCAGCCGCCGATGCCTACGCGGATCGTGCCCGATTTGCTCATCTGCTCCTCCTCGCTTGCGATCTCTCAGATCGCACCAACCTTTTTCGTCATATCGACGACGGTCCATCCTGGCCGATAGGGATTGGGCCGGCGACCCGTTTCCTGAAAACCGAAGGCGGAATAAAGCGCGATGTTCCGCTCCATCCGCGCATTGGTATAGAGCCGCATCTCAGGCGTTTCCCACTCCCGCGCTTTGTCCTCCAGCCAGCGCAACATGGCCACACCATGTCCCGCTCCCTGGAAGTCCGGCGATACCGCGATACTGAAAAGCATCACGTGGTCGGCATGGCGCTCGACGACAGAGAGCCCCGTCACAGCACCGTCAGCCTCCCGCAGCCAGACCTCGCCGCGCTCAATCCGCGGCTTGTAATCTTCCGTCACCGGAATCGGCGGATAGCCGAAAAGATCGGTATAGGGCTGGTAGGCGGCCGTCGTCAGCGCCACGACGCCGGGCAGGTCCGCAATCGTGGCGAGCCGCATGGTCATTCCGCCGCTGCGACCGCCTTCTTGACCGGTCGCCGCTCCAGCAGCTCCTTGAGGAACTGGCCGGTATAGGAGCGCTTCTCCTTGACGATCGTCTCTGGCGTGCCGACAGCCACGATCTCGCCGCCGCCGTCACCACCCTCGGGGCCGAAATCGAGGATCCAGTCGGCAGTTTTGATGACTTCGAGATTGTGCTCGATGACAACGACCGAATTGCCCTGATTGACTAGTTCGTGCAGCATTTCCAGGAGCTTGGCGACGTCATGGAAGTGCAAGCCGGTGGTAGGCTCGTCGAGGATATAGAGGGTGCGGCCCGTCGAGCGTTTCGACAATTCCTTGGCGAGCTTGACGCGCTGCGCCTCGCCGCCCGAGAGCGTATTGGCCTGCTGACCGACCTTGATGTACCCGAGACCGACATCGAAAAGCGACTGCAGCTTGTCGCGCACGGCCGGGACGGCCGTGAAGAACTCGACACCTTCCTCCACGGTCATATCGAGCACGTCGGAAATCGACTTGCCCTTGAAGGTGACATCGAGCGTTTCGCGGTTGTAACGCTTGCCGTGGCAGACGTCGCAGGTGACGTAGACATCAGGCAGGAAGTGCATCTCGATCTTGATGACGCCATCGCCCTGGCAGGCCTCGCAGCGGCCGCCCTTGACGTTGAAGGAGAAACGACCTGGCTGATAACCGCGCGCCTTCGCCTCCGGCAGGCCGGCAAACCAGTCACGGATCGGTGTGAACGCGCCGGTATAGGTTGCGGGGTTCGAACGCGGCGTGCGGCCGATCGGCGATTGGTCGATGTCGATCACCTTGTCGATATGCTCGAAACCATCGATGCGGTCGTGATCGGCAGGGATTTCACGAGCGCCCATGACACGCCGTGCCGCCGACTTGTAGAGAGTCTCGATCAGGAAGGTGGACTTGCCGCCACCCGAGACACCCGTCACAGCCGTAAAGACGCCAAGCGGAATGGCCGCTGTGACGTTCTTCAGATTGTTACCGCGTGCGCCGACGACCTTGATCTCCTTGCCCTTCTTAGGCTTGCGCCGCTCATCGGGCAGGGTCACACCAAGCTCGCCCGACAGATATTTGCCGGTGAGCGACTTTGGATTGGCCATGATTTCCTGCGGTGTGCCATGCGCCACTACCTGGCCGCCATGCACACCGGCGGCGGGGCCGATATCGACCACATCGTCAGCCGTCAGGATCGCATCTTCGTCATGTTCGACCACGATGACTGTATTGCCGATGTCACGAAGGTGCTTCAGCGTATCGAGAAGACGGGCATTGTCGCGCTGATGCAGGCCGATCGACGGCTCGTCGAGCACGTAGAGAACGCCGGTCAGGCCTGATCCAATCTGCGAGGCAAGACGGATACGCTGGCTCTCGCCGCCGGAAAGCGTGCCGGAATTGCGAGACAGGCTCAGATATTCGAGACCCACATCGTTGAGGAACCGCAGGCGGTCGCGGATTTCCTTGAGGATGCGCACGGCAATCTCGTTCTGCTTGGCGTTGAATGCCGCCGGCAGCGTCTCGAACCAGTCGCGTGCGATCCGGATCGACATCTGCGTGACTTCGCCGATATGCAGCTTGTTGATCTTGACCGCGAGCGCTTCCGGCTTCAGGCGAAAACCGTTGCAGGCCGGGCAGGGGGCCGCCGACATGAAGCGCTCGATATCCTCGCGCGCCCAGGCCGAATCCGTTTCCTTCCAGCGCCGCTCGAGATTGGGCACGATGCCTTCGAAATTCTTCGAGGTCGTGTAGGAGCGCGCGCCATCGGCATAGTGGAATTCAATCCTCTCCTCGGTGCCGTTCAGGATGATATCCTTGGCTTTTTCGGGAAGGTCGTTCCAGCGGCTGCCGAGCTTGAAACCGAAATGCTTGCCGAGCGCTTCCAGCGTCTGGTTGTAATAGGGCGAAGTGGACTTGGCCCAGGGCGCGATAGCGCCGTCGCGCAGCGTACGCTCCGGCTCCGGCACGATCAGATCAGGGTCGATCTTCTGCTGCGAACCGAGACCGTCGCAGGTCGGGCATGCGCCAAAGGGATTGTTGAACGAGAAGAGCCGTGGTTCGATTTCCGGAATGGTGAAACCGGAGACCGGGCAGGCGAACTTTTCCGAAAACAGCACGCGTTCGTGTGTCTCGTTGAGCGATTTGTTGGCCGAGCCGCCAGCCGAGGTTTCCTCAGGCGGCAACGGCTTGTCGGCGAATTCGGCAACGGCGAGGCCATCGGCAAGCTTCAGCGCCGTTTCGAAACTGTCGGCCAGGCGCGAGGCCATGTCGGGCCGCACGACGATACGGTCGATGACCACGTCGATATCGTGCTTGTATTTCTTGTCGAGAACAGGTGCATCGGCGATCTCGTAGAACTGACCGTCTACCTTGACGCGCTGGAAGCCCTTTTTCATGAGCTCCGCCAATTCCTTCTTATACTCGCCCTTGCGGCCGCGGATCATCGGCGCCAGGATGTAAAGACGCGTGCCTTCCTCGAAGGCCAGCACACGGTCGACCATCTGGCTAACCGTCTGGCTTTCGATCGGCAGGCCCGTGGCCGGCGAATAGGGAACCCCGACGCGCGCAAACAGCAGGCGCATATAGTCGTAGATTTCGGTAACCGTGCCAACCGTCGAGCGAGGGTTGCGCGAGGTCGTCTTCTGCTCGATCGAGATTGCCGGCGACAACCCGTCGATCTGGTCGACATCGGGTTTCTGCATCATTTCCAGGAACTGGCGCGCATAGGCCGAAAGGCTTTCGACATAGCGGCGCTGGCCCTCGGCATAGATCGTATCGAAGGCGAGCGAGGACTTGCCGGAGCCGGAAAGGCCGGTCATGACGATCAGCTTGTTCCGCGGCAGATCGAGGTCTATGCCCTTCAGATTATGCTCGCGCGCGCCACGGATGGAGATCGTCTTCAGTTCGCTCATCGTCTCTGCTTCAGATGGTTTGGGGATAACAGCCCTTATTTAGTGATGCCAGCGGGCGAGTCGAGGCTGAAAGTCCGGAACAACAAAGGTTTTCGATTCTGTTGACAGGATCATAACGAATAATTAGAACAAATAAAGAACAAAATTCCTTGTGGATTAAGAAGGGCTGGATGCGCATCGCTTGTCCTCTATGGTTTAAGGTGCGCCGATGATTTTTGAACGCCGCCGGTCAGGGCGGCAGTAAGGTGAATGATATGGCTGGCAGTGTGAACAAGGTAATTCTTATCGGAAACGTGGGCGCCGACCCCGAAATCCGGCGCACGCAGGATGGCCGGCCGATCGCCAATCTTCGCATCGCGACCTCGGAAACCTGGCGCGACCGCAATTCCGGCGAGCGCCGCGAAAAAACCGAATGGCACACGGTGGTGGTCTTCAACGAAGGCCTCTGCAAAGTGGTCGAGCAATATGTGAAGAAGGGCGCCAAGCTCTATATCGAAGGCGCTCTGCAGACACGCAAGTGGCAGGACCAGACCGGCAACGACCGCTACTCGACGGAAATCGTGCTGCAGGGTTTCAATTCGACGCTGACGATGCTCGACGGGCGCGGTGGTGAGGGCGGCGGTGCTGGCTCCGGCTTCGGCGGCGGCCGTGGCAGCGACGATTTCGGTGGCGGTGGTTATGGCGACGATTACGGCGCACCCGCTCCAGCGTCCGGTGGTGGTCGCAGCGGTGGTGGTCGTAGCGGCGGAAGCAGCGGCGGCGGTAGCGCTGGCGGCGGCAACTTCTCACGGGATCTCGACGACGACATTCCGTTTTGATCGGTCTTATTCAGTAGCAAACGGCGCCCTCGGGCGCCGTTTTCATGTCGGCGTGGCGCTGATCAGGTTGAGAGCAGATTTCGCACCGTCGACAACGAACTGCGCGGCGAGTGCGGCCAGGATCACGCCGAGAAGACGGGTCAGGATCGCCCGGCCGGTGACGCCGAGGAAGCGGTCGAGCCGGTCAGCCAGGAAAAGCACCACCAGCGTGATCAGCAGGCAGCCGGCAATGACGCCGATCAGCTGCGCCCGCTCGACGGTGGAGGGCAGAGTGCCTCCGAGCAGGATCGTCGCCGAAATGGCGCCCGGCCCGGCAATTAGCGGCAGTGCCAGCGGGAAGACGGCAATATTCTCGATATGATCCTTGGTGATCGCCACTTCCGTGGTCTTTTCCTTGCGGTCCTGGCGCTTCTCGAAAACCATTTCGAAGGCAATCCAGAAGAGCAGCAATCCGCCCGCCAGGCGGAAGGCGCCGATGGAAATGCCGAGCACGCCGAGCACGCTGGAGCCGAACAGGGCGAAAACAGCAAGGATGATGAAAGCGATCGTCACACCGCGCAGCGCCACCTGCTTTCGCTCCGGGCGGCTCATGCCGACAGTGAGGCCGAGAAAGAGCGGGGCAAGTCCCGGCGGATCGATGGTGACGAGAAGCGTCGTGAACGCGTTGATCAGTTGGTCGGCGCTTGCCATCGCTTCTCCAAAACCCCATATAGATGCTTGTTTTTCATGATTGTGCTGTGCCGATTCCGATTTGGCAAATGCATGATCGCTGATTGTCTCCCTGCCATGGGCAAATACCATGATTTGCCCTCTTTCGAACGCAAAAGCCTGTTCAAAACCCCTGGCCAAATTGGCGTGGGAACAGGCTTTCCGCTATAAATCTTCGAGTGATTCTAGAAGAGAACGTGAACCGTTTTGACTGAGCAAACACCCCCCGGCGGCGGGAAGCTCCCGCCAGGCATCGAGCCCATCTCCATTATGGAGGAAATGCAGCGGTCGTATCTCGATTACGCCATGAGCGTGATCGTGTCGCGTGCGCTGCCCGACGTGCGCGATGGCCTGAAGCCCGTGCATCGGCGCATCCTTTACGGCATGTCCGAGCTCGGCATCGACTGGAACAAGAAATACGTCAAATGCGCCCGCGTTACCGGGGACGTGATGGGTAAATACCATCCGCACGGCAATGCCGCGATTTATGACGCACTCGCCCGCATGGCGCAGCATTGGTCGTTGAGGCTGCCGCTGATCGACGGCCAGGGCAATTTCGGCTCGGTCGACGGTGACCCGCCGGCGGCCGAACGTTACACCGAATGCCGCCTGCAGAAGGCCGCCCATTCGCTGCTCGACGACCTCGACAAGGAAACGGTCGACTTCCGCGACAACTATGACGGCACGCTGTCAGAGCCGGTCGTAGTGCCTGCCAAGTTCCCGAACCTGCTGGTCAACGGCGCAGGCGGCATCGCCGTCGGCATGGCGACGAATATCCCGCCGCATAACCTGTCTGAAGTCATCGACGCCTGCATCGCGCTGATCAATGATCCGGCAATCGAACTGCCGGAGCTGATGCAGATCATTCCCGGTCCGGATTTTCCGACCGGCGCCAAGATCCTCGGCCGCGCCGGTATTCGCTCGGCCTATGAAACCGGCCGTGGTTCGGTCATCATGCGCGGTGTTGCAACCATCGAGCCGATGCGCGGCGATCGCGAACAGATCATCATCACCGAAATTCCCTATCAGGTGAACAAGGCGACAATGATCGAGAAGATGGCCGAACTGGTGCGCGAGAAGCGCATCGAAGGCATCTCGGATCTGCGCGACGAATCCGACCGTCAGGGCTACCGCGTCGTCGTCGAGTTGAAGCGCGACGCCAATGCCGACGTCATCCTCAACCAGCTCTACCGCTACACGCCACTGCAGACCTCCTTCGGCTGCAACATGGTGGCGCTGAACGGCGGCAAGCCGGAACAGCTGACGCTGCTCGACATGCTCCGCGCTTTCGTCTCCTTTCGTGAAGAAGTCGTTAGCCGGAGAACGAAGTTCCTCCTTCGCAAGGCGCGCGAACGTGCCCACGTCTTGGTGGGTCTCGCAATCGCCGTCGCCAATATCGACGAAGTCATCCGCGTTATCCGTCAGGCGCCGGACCCGCAGTCTGCCCGCGAAGAACTGATGACCCGCCGCTGGCCGGCGGAAGACGTCGAAAGCCTGATCCGCTTGATCGACGACCCGCGTCACCGCATCAATGACGACCTGACCTACAACCTCTCGGAAGAGCAGGCTCGCGCGATCCTTGAGCTCCGCCTTGCGCGTCTGACGGCCCTCGGCCGCGACGAAATCGGCGATGAACTCAATAAGATAGGCGAGGAAATCAAGGATTACCTCGACATCCTGTCGTCGCGCGTGCGCATCCAGACGATCGTCAAGGACGAGCTGACCTCTGTCCGTGACGAGTTCGGCACACCGCGTCGCACCGAGATCATCGATGGCGGCCTTGAGATGGACGATGAGGATCTCATCGCCCGCGAAGACATGGTCGTGACAGTCTCACACCTCGGCTATATCAAGCGCGTGCCGCTGGCGACCTACCGTGCGCAGCGCCGCGGCGGCAAGGGCCGTTCGGGCATGACCACCCGCGATGAAGATTTTGTTAGCCGGCTATTCGTGGTCAATACTCACACGCCGGTTCTGTTCTTCTCCTCGCGCGGCATCGTCTACAAGGAAAAGGTCTGGCGCCTGCCGATCGGCACGCCGACCTCGCGCGGCAAGGCGTTGATCAATATGCTGCCGCTGGAATCCGGCGAACGCATAACCACCATCCTGCCGCTGCCTGAGGACGAGGATAGCTGGGACAACCTCGACGTCATGTTCTCGACGACACGGGGCACGGTCCGTCGCAACAAGCTGTCGGACTTCGTCCAGGTGAACCGCAACGGCAAGATTGCCATGAAGCTTGACGAGGAGGGCGATGAAATCCTCTCTGTTGAGACCTGCACGGATCAGGACGACGTTCTGCTGACGACAGCGCTCGGCCAGTGCATCCGCTTCCCGGTCGATGACGTCCGCGTCTTTGCCGGCCGCAACTCGATCGGTGTGCGCGGCATCAATCTCGGCAGTGGCGACAGCATCATCTCGATGACGATCGTCGGCCATGTCGATGCCGAGCCGTGGGAACGCGCAGCTTACCTCAAGCGTTCCGCCGCCGAACGGCGTGCGACGGGCGTGGATGAAGAGGATATCGCTCTGGTCGGCGAGGAAGTCACCGAAGAGGGACAGCTCTCTGACGAGCGCTACGAAGAGCTGAAGGCACGCGAACAGTTCGTGTTGACGGTTTCGGAAAAGGGCTTCGGCAAGCGCTCGTCCTCCTACGATTTCCGCATCTCTGGCCGGGGCGGCAAGGGTATCCGCGCCACCGATACGTCGAAAACCGGCGAAATCGGCGAACTGGTCGCCGCCTTCCCGATCGACGATGGCGATCAGATCATGCTCGTCTCGGATGGCGGTCAGCTGATCCGCGTTCCGGTCGGCGGCATCCGTATCGCCAGCCGCGCGACGAAGGGCGTGACAATCTTCTCCACTGCCAAGGATGAGAAGGTCGTCTCGGTCGAGCGCATCAGCGAGCCGGAAGAAGAAGAGACGACGGAAAACGGTGACGAAGCCGTGGTTTCCGAAGGCGAAGCTCCTGCAGCGGGCGAAGCCGACGAAACCCCATCGGCTGAATAATTCACCACTTTCTCATTGCGGACCGGGCGGCCCCTGCCGCCCGGTTTTTTATTGCGCTATGAAGAGCTTGCCGATTCATCCGGAGGGGGGAATGTTGTGGGCAGGTGGACAAGGCGAGGGGTGCTGGCCGGCATTTCGGCCGCAGCCGGTGTGGCGGCGGGGCGTTTTTTGCTTCAGCCGCAAAGCGATCCCGGACCAGCCTTTCCAGCGGAACTTCGCATTGAAGATGGCGCGACCATTCTCAATGATGCCGGAGAACTGACACCGACCCGGGTTGCGGCACATCTGACCGTCAAGAAGCCGCCGCAGGAGGCCATGATCGGCCGGTTGCGCGCGGCGCTCGCTGAAGCCGTCAAGGCAAACAGGCCCTTCATCGCCAGCGCCGCGCGCCATTCGATGGGCGGCCAGAGCCTTGTCGAGAATGGTACGGCACTGACGCTCGATCAGGATTGGCTGGAGGCAGATACAGCCGCCAAGACCTACCGTGTCGCTGCCGGCGCACGTTGGTCGACGATCATTTCCAAGCTCGATAGCATCGGCTTTTCGCCCGCCGTCATGCAGTCCAACAACGACTTCGGCGTTGCCAGCACCTTTTCGGTCAATGCCCATGGCTGGCCCGTTCCATTCAGTGCTTGCGGCAGCACCGTCCGTTCCATCAAGTTGATGACGGTGGATGGCAATCTGCTGACCTGCTCACGCACGGAGAATGCGGAGCTCTTCAACCATGCCATGGGCGGATACGGCCTTTTCGGTGTCATCACCGAGCTTGAGCTCGACATGGTGCCGAATGTGCTCCTGCAGCCTACCTTCGAGCATTTGGCGGGCGAGGATCTCGGACGGCGCTTTGCCGAAGTTCTGGCGAGCGATAGCGCGATCAACATGGCCTATGGTCGTATGGATGTTTCGCTCGATCGTTTCTTTGAAGAGGCGCTGCTGATCACCTATCGCGCCGTTCCGGACCAGACGAAAATACCTCCGGCCTCCGGTTCCGGTTTCATCAGCCATGTGTCTCGTGAAATCTTCCGGGCGCAGCTCGGTTGGGATACGGCCAAACATCTTCGCTGGTGGACCGAGGCTGTCATCAATCCATCGCTTGCGCCGCAGGCGACGCGCAACAGCTTGATGAACGAACCCGTCGTCACGCTCGATGACCGCGATCCGTCCCGCACGGATATCTTGCACGAATATTTCGTCTCACCGTCCCGCTTCGCTGATTTCGTTGCGGCCTGCCAGGATGTCATTCCGGCCTCTTATCAGCAGCTCCTCAACATCACACTGCGCTATGTCGATACCGATCGCGACAGTGTGTTGGCTTACGCTGGGGAACCCCGCATTGCCGCGGTCATGCTCTTCTCGCAGGAAAAGACGATGAGGGGCGAGGTTGACATGCAGCGCATGACGGAAACGCTGATCGAGCGCGTGCTCGCAATCGGCGGCAGCTATTATCTGCCGTATCGGCCGCATGCCCGATTGGATCAGTTTACCCGTGCCTATCCCCGCGCTGGCGAATTTGCAGCGGCCAAGCGCCGGCTGGATCCCGGCCTTACCTTCCGCAATCATTTCTGGGATCGCTATCTCGGAAGCCTCTAGGGAGATCATGATGTCCAGGCTTCGGCTGATTGCCGCGCTTTATACGGTGGCTCTGCTCTTTGCGGCCGCATTGAATTACATTCCGGGACTGACGGATGCGGAGGGGCGCGCATTTGGCATCTTTGCGCTCGATATCTATGACGACAGCCTGCACCTGGCCTCGGCTGCCTGGGCCGGCATCGCAGCCCTCCTGTCGGCCCGGGCGTCCCGAAGCTTTCTTTTCTATTTCGGCCTGCTCTATTTCAGCGATGGTCTGCTTGGACTGATCACCGGGTCGGGTTACCTTGATCTCGGCATCGTCAACTACGGCATTCAGGATCTTCCCTTTACGTTCAAAATCCTCGCCAACCTGCCGCATCTCTTTCTTGGCGGTGTGGGAATCGCATCCAGCTATATCTTCCGCCGCGAGGCCCCGTGATGCGGCGCATTCTGAAGATCATCGGCTGGCTGCTTGCAGTTCTCATCGTCGCCGTCCTGCTGCTGCTCAGCCCGGCTGCCTATGTCGAGACCTTCTGCCATGCCGATCCCGAACCCGACAGCTACAAGCCGCTGATATCGGATCCCGAATTCCGCCGGCAGGAGGCCAATACCTATCTCACCTATCCGGAGTGGCATATCGTCTATGCCTATGACGGCCTCGCCGAAACCCTGAAGACGGGCGACGAATATGGCTTCGATTATTTCTCCAGCGTGAAGGATTTCTGGGTCGCAGACTGTGCGCTGACCCGTATTGCCGATCGCCACGGCGGCGCCGACAGCGAGACGCGAATGATGATCGCGACCATCGGTGTGAGCTTCACGCTCGAAATGGGTCTCAAGGCGGCCTATGAGGAAACGATCGGCCGGATCTTTGCGCTCTGGCGCGGCAGCGAAAAGACGCCGCAGGATATCGTCGCCCGCGATATGGCGATCGATTATGCCGGCTTTCTGCGCCAGACCCCATGGTACAAATATCCGTTCCAGCCCTGGATCGACAGGCTTTGGGCCGCACCGGTGGAAGAGCCGGTACGTGGCTGGGAGCGCCGATTGGCGCTCGGCGGCGAGTGGCGTGCAAAGATCGCCTATGCCGGCATGATCGCCAGCGCTGTTGTCGCAACCGGTGAGGCGAAGCTGACGATCCGATCAGTCGTATCGGGCCTGCCGGCTACCACGCTTTCGGCAATTCCCGATGTATCGGTCATTTCGGAAACTGCCGATGGTGTGCTGATCGAAACGCCGCGCTACGACCGCTTCACCCACATCCTCGCGGAGATCGCCAAGGCAGGCGGTACAATCCGCGAGATTGCCGGCAATGACGAGATCATGGTGTCGCTGACCATGCCTTCAGGGATGGAGCAGGGCAATCTGCCCGGCGAGGTGATCGCGCGCCTGCCTCGCACCGGTTTTGACAGCGACCGCCTGCTTCTGTCGGTCAAGATGGCTGATCTCGCGTCTCTGCTCAAAGACCGGCCAATTGCCGATCCGGGCCTCGAACATATATTCGATTTCTGAAACATCGGACGGGTGGCTCGTTGATCAGGCGCTTGGTACGCAGGACAGGCACTGCGATTGCGGTCGTTGCCGCAGTCTTCGCGCTGTTTGCTGTGGTCTTCGCGGCAACGGGCGAAGCGCCGGCTGCCATGGTCTTTCCCGCTGGCAGCATCGAACCCGGCGCATTGCCCGAAGGTGTCTTCATCCTGCGATGGGGCAGGGGCTTTGCCGTCGTCACAAGCGAACGCAGTGACTATGTGCGTGCGCTCTATGGCAAGGGGGCTCTTCTTGTTCTGCCGCTGCGAAAGAGCGGCTGTCTGGCGCTGCGGCCCGCATCTTCGACATGAGAAAAGCCGGATGCAGAACATCCGGCTTGCATTCAAGCTTTGCGCTGGGGGCGCGCGCTTTAGAAAGCGCTATGCTTCTTGTTCATCGATTTCACTTCCTCGCTTTCACGGCGCAGCGCGGAAATCGTCGAAGTAACGGACACTATGAACATGATGCTGATGAGTGCTGTGAAAACTGTCAGGATCGTGAACATGGTGGCGTTCCTTTTTGTAGGGAGTTGCGTTCGCGCCCCTTAGTACTGGCCGAGCACGCTTACGGAGCGAGCCGAAGCGAACGGGCCATAGACCTTCGAGGTATCGACCTTCTGATTGTCATAGAGAGCGACTGTGGCAGTCAGCATGCCTGTAATCATTACCATCCAGAGCATGTTAATCATGGTGATCTTGCCAGGCATCTTAATTCCCTTCCTGCCGCGCTTCCGCATCTCGTATGTGTCGATCATTTGAACGCATCCGTCTTTAAAAGGTTCCCGCCGGATGTTGACGGGGGATTTACCAACCGTGATCTGAAGCGACCTTGAATGTCGCGTTCATCTGCCGTTCAGAATTCAAATCGATTAGAACGCATACGGCCAAGCTGTCGCATGATGGCCGCATGTTCATTGACCTCCGGCCGTACCCAGCCAAGCTGATGCCGATCTGCGAAGTAGCCGTAGAAGAGCTCCGCAAACATCGAAAAAATAACGGCTATGGCAATGAGGATGATCAGCATGATCGGGTCTTTCCGGGGAGTGACGCTGCCGGGACCGGCAGTTCTGTGTTGATGATCCAAGTAAAGCAGATCGCATCTGAGCGGGCCTTGAACGCCCCGTTCATTCATCGTTCAGACGCGTCGGGCGGCATGGCTAAATAACTTGCGGGAAACCGGCTTCCATGACAAAAGGCGTGAAAACAAACGGCCGGACGATATGACCACAGCTTTCTATCCGGGGTCCTTCGACCCGATCACCAATGGACACGTTGACGTGCTGGTCCAGGCGCTCAATGTCGCCGAGAAGGTGATCGTCGCGATCGGCATCCACCCTGGAAAGACACCGCTATTCTCCTTTGAGGAAAAGGCAGGGCTGATCCGCGCGTCGCTGGCCGAAGTGCTGCCGGAAAAGAGCGCGAATATCGACGTCGTTTCCTTCGACAATCTCGTCGTCGATGCCGCACGCAAGCATGGCACCAGCCTGCTGATCCGCGGTCTGCGTGACGGCACCGATCTTGATTATGAAATGCAGATGGCAGGCATGAACCGGCAGATGGCACCTGATATCCAGACCATCTTTCTGCCGGCAGGAACGGCCTCGCGGCCCATTACCGCCACATTGGTGCGCCAGATCGCGGCCATGGGCGGCGATGTCAGCGCCTTCGTGCCGGCGGCCGTCTTGCAAGCCCTGAAATCCAAGCGCAAAGCCTAGGCGGATACCGCCTCAATGGAGCCAACATGAAACTCTTTTATCTTGCATTTGTCGGCGTGCTCTATCTCGCTTCCTTCGCGGGCGACGCTTTTGCGCAGGCTGCCGATCACTATGTCACCATTCAGTTGAAGAGCGGCCCGGTCGTGATCCAGCTTCTGCCTGACGTCGCGCCGAAGCATGTGGCGCAGATCGAGGCGCTGGTGAAGAAGGGCGAATATGACAATGTCGCGTTCCACCGTGTCATCCCCGGCTTCATGGCCCAGACCGGCGACGTGAGGTATGGCAATATGGAAAAGAACTTCGATGCGAGCCAGGCCGGCACCGGCGGCTCCGACCTGCCTGACCTTCCGGCTGAATTCTCCAAGACGCCCTTTGTCCGTGGCACGGTCGGTATGGCGCGCGCCCAGGATCCGAATTCCGCCAACTCGCAGTTCTTCATCATGTTCGCGGACGGCTCCTTCCTGAATGGCCAGTACACGGTCGTCGGCAAGGTTGTCTCGGGCATGGAAAACGTCGACAAGATCAAGAAGGGCGAAGGCCAGAACGGCGAAGTCAGCAATCCCGACCGCATGATCAAGGTCACGCTAGGCAAGAAGTAAGTTCAAGACAAGAAGGAGAACGACAATGGCCGAGATCAAGGATCCGGAAAACACCATCATTCTGGAAACCACCAAGGGCAAGGTTGTCATCCAGCTTCTGCCGCAGGTCGCGCCCGAGCATGTAAAGCGCATCAAGGAACTCGCCCGCGAGAAGGCCTATGACGGTGTCGTTTTCCACCGCGTCATCGCCGATTTCATGGCGCAGACCGGCGACGTGCAGTTCGGCAAGAAGGGCGGAGAGAACTTCAACCCTGGTCGCGCCGGCATGGGCGGTTCCTCCAAGGACGATCTCAAGGCTGAATTCTCCGCGACGCCGCATGTCCGCGGCACCTGCTCGATGGCCCGTTCGCAGAGCCCGAACTCGGCCAACTCCCAGTTCTTCATCTGCTTCACCGATGCTCCGTGGCTGAACAAGCAGTATTCCGTCTGGGGCCAGGTCATCGAAGGTATGGACAATATCGACAAGATCAAGAAAGGCGAGCCCGTCTCCGATCCGGATTCGATCGTCTCCATGCGGGTTGCCGCCGACGTCTGATTGTGATTTCTGCAGGAACCCGCCCTTGCGCGAGAGCGCGGGGCGGGTTTCGCTTTGCCTGGAAGTACCTTGATGCGCGTAGACCTCTTCGATTTCGACCTGCCGGATGAACGCATAGCGCTGCGGCCCGCCGAGCCGCGCGATAGCGCGCGTCTGCTTGCCGTCGATCCGAATGCGCAGCCGGTTCTTTCCGATCACCACGTCTCCGACCTGCCGTCCTTCCTGCGGGCAGGCGACGCGCTGGTCTTCAACGATACCAAGGTCATTCCGGCCCAGCTCGAAGGCATTCGTCATCGCGAGGGCGCTGGCGGCCAGCAGGTTTCGGCGACGCTCCACATGCGCATCGGCGCCAGCAAGTGGAAAGCCTTCGCCAAGCCCGGCAAGCGTATCAAGGAAGGCGACCGTATCGCCTTCGGCCATGGCGGCGAAAGCTGCATGATCGGCTCGCTCGATGCGACCGTCGAGGAAAAGGGCGAGGCGGGTGAGGTGACGCTCGCATTCGATCTCTCCGGCCCTGCGCTGGACGAAGCGATTGCCAGCGTCGGCCATATTCCGCTGCCACCCTATATCGCCGCCAAGCGTCCGGAAGACGAACGTGACCGCGCCGATTACCAGACCATCTATGCGCGGGAGGAGGGCGCCGTCGCCGCCCCGACCGCCGGCCTGCATTTCACACCTGATCTGTTCGAGGCGCTCGACAAAGCCGGCATCGAACGGCATTTCGTGACGCTGCATGTTGGCGCCGGCACCTTCCTGCCGGTCAAGGCTGACGACACCGACGATCACAAGATGCATCTCGAAAGCGGCTATGTCAGCGCCGAGATCGCTGCGAGGCTGAATGCCGTGCGGCAAAGGGGCGGGCGCATCATTTGCGTCGGCACGACCTCGTTGCGGCTGATCGAGAGCGCTTCAGAGGAGAGCGGTGAGATCAAGCCCTGGGCCGGCGCGACCGGCATCTTCATTACGCCCGGCTACCGCTTCAAGGCGGTCGATATCCTGATGACGAACTTCCACCTGCCGCGCTCGACGCTCTTCATGCTGGTCTCGGCCTTTGCCGGTTTCGAGACCATGCATGCGGCCTATAAACATGCCATTTCGACAGGCTACCGCTTCTATTCCTACGGCGACGCGAGCCTTCTTTTCCGGAAAGACCGATGACGACTGAGAACTTCCAGTTCACCCTCAAGAAGACCGATGGCGGTGCCCGCCTCGGTGAAGTTTCCATGCCGCGCGGCACAATCCGCACGCCGGCCTTCATGCCGGTCGGTACGGTTGGCACGGTCAAGGCCATGTATCTCGACCAGGTGCGCGAGACGGGTGCCGATATCATCCTCGGCAATACCTATCACCTGATGCTGCGCCCGACGGCAGAGCGCGTCGCCCGCCTCGGCGGTCTGCACAAGCTCATCCGCTGGGAGCACCCGATCCTGACGGATTCCGGCGGCTTCCAGGTCATGTCGCTTTCCGGCTTGCGAAAGCTCGACGAGCAGGGTGTCACCTTCAAGTCGCATGTCGACGGGAGCCTGCATCATATGTCACCGGAGCGCTCCATCGAAATCCAGGGGCTGCTCGGCTCCGATATCCAGATGCAGCTCGATGAATGCGTGGCGCTGCCGGCCGAGCCCAAGGAAATCGAGCGTGCCATGGAGCTGTCGCTGCGCTGGGCCGGGCGCTGCAAGGTTGCCTTCGGCAACCAGCCGGGCAAGGCCATGTTCGGTATCGTCCAGGGTGGCGACGTGCCGGCCCTGCGTGTCCGCTCAGCCGAGGAACTCACCAAACTCGACCTCAAGGGCTACGCCGTCGGCGGTCTTGCGGTCGGCGAGCCGCAGGACGTCATGCTGAAGATGCTCGAAGAGACGCTTCCGGTCCTGCCAGGCGAAAAGCCGCGCTATCTGATGGGCGTCGGCACGCCCGATGACATCCTGAAATCCGTTGCACGCGGTATCGACATGTTCGACTGCGTGATGCCAACCCGCTCGGGCCGTCACGGTTTGGCCTTTACCCGCCGCGGCAAGGTCAATATCCGCAATGCCCGACACGCGGAAGACATGCGCCCGCTCGACGAACAATCGAACTGCCCGGCCACACGGGACTATTCGCGCGCCTACCTCCACCATCTCGTGCGTGCCAACGAGGCGCTCGGCGGCATGCTGCTCTCCTGGCACAATCTGAACTACTATCAGGAACTGATGCAGGGCATCCGCAAGGCGATTGCCGAAGGTCGTTTCGCCGATTTCATGGCGGAAACGATCGAGGAATGGGCGAGAGGCGATCTCGAGCCCGTCTGATCAAATGCCCTTGCTGTCGGCGTTAGGCACGATTTGCACGCCGTTGATCTTGAAGCTGCCGTCAGGCTGACGAGTAACCTGATAGATCGCCGTCCAATCCTTGCCGTCCCGGCCGGAAATCAGGACTTCCTGATAGATCATTGCGCCGTCGTCGATCGATCTGCTGCGCCCGAAGGCATAATTGCCGGGATGATAGACCGGCTCGTAGCTCTTCTTCACCATGGCGAAGAAGACATTCTTGTCGGGATACATGGCCTTGATGCCGGGCGCGGCGAAGGAATAGGCGGTATCCGCATCGTCCTTAAGGAATGCCCTGATCTGCTCCTCGATCATCGTCTGTGTTGTCTGCACGGGATCTTCGGCGCGGGCCGCCATGCCTGACATTACGGATACGGCACACAGAACCAGCACTGCGAAAAAAGCGCGCATGGGATCATCTCCGGCTATATCAGCAGAAGTGTAGGCTATTTTGCGCGCAAGGAAAGAGCCGGTCAGGACCAGCGGCGAAAGAGGGCGCTGGCATTCACGCCGCCGAAGCCGAAGCCGTTGGTGATCGCATATTCCATCGCCACCTTGCGGGCCACCTTGCCCACGAGATCGATGCCTTCGGCTGCCGGATCGGCTATCTCCAGGTTACGCGTCGGCGGGGCGATCTGATCGCGCAGCGCAAGGATCGTGAAGATGGCTTCAAGCCCGCCTGCAGCACCCAGAAGATGGCCAGTCGCCGACTTGGTGGCGCTGACGGCAATGCCGCCGTCGCGGCCGAAGACCGTACCGATTGCAGCGATCTCGCCCTTGTCGCCGACTGGTGTCGAGGTCGCATGGGCGTTGAGATGCGTGACCTCGGAAGCCGGGATCCTGGCCTGCCGTAAGGCTGCCTCCATCGCCCGGCGGGCGCCATCGCCATCTTCCGGCCCTGCCGTCATGTGATAGGCGTCGGCGGCCGTGCCATAGCCGACGAGTTCGGCAAGCGGCCTCGCGCCGCGCGCCAGCGCATGCTCAAGCGTTTCGATGACGAGAATGCCGGCCCCTTCGCCCATCACGAAGCCGTCGCGGGCCGTATCGAAAGGACGCGAGGCAAGTTCGGGCCTGTCGTTGAAACCGCTCGAGAGCGCACGGGCTGCGGCAAAGCCGCCAAGACTAACCTTGTCGATGCAGGCTTCCGAGCCGCCGCAGATGGCGACATCCGCCTCGCCGGACCGGATCAGGCGCGCTGCATCGCCGATTGCCTGAACGCTTGCCGCGCAGGCCGTTACCGGCGCCCCAAGCGGCCCCTTGAAGCCGTAGCGGATGCTGACCTGACCGGCCGCCAGATTGACGAGGAAGGAAGGCACGGTGAAGGGCGAGAGCCGCCGCACGCCGCGCGTCTCAGCCGTGCGTACCGCATCCGCAATCGCCGGAAAGCCGCCGACGCCGGAGGCGATGATCGTCGCCGTCCGCTCGCGCGCATCGACGCCCTCAGGCATCCAGCCGGCCTGGCGCACAGCTTCGTCTGTTGCCGCCATCGCGAACTGGATGAAGCGGTCCATCTTCTTCTGGTCCTTGGGCGGAACGGCACGATCGGGATCGAAACCCGCTTCGGCATCCTCCTCGATGGAGGGAACGACCCCGCCGACCTTGGCGGCGAGATCGCCGACCACATTCTCTGGCAGCACGCGCAGGCCGGAGCCGCCCGCGACGAGCCGATTCCATGCCGTCTCGACGCCGACACCAAGTGGCGAAACAAGTCCCATGCCGGTGACAACAATGCGTTCCATGGATTTGTCCTTTCTAAAGCAATTCCGGCAAAAGTGCGCAGCGGTTTTGCGTTCCGAATTGCGTAAAAACAAAGAGATAAAGCATTCCCGTGCCTCGCAGAAAAATGGAAATGCTCTAGGCGTCAATGCCGAGGTAATAAGCGCGCATGCGGGCGATCCGTTCGCGGTCGCCTTCATCAGCGGCCGGTCCCGGCAGCAGGCAGGTGTTTTCGGGTTTCAGTTCTTCGCCGCTGGCTGCATCCACCAGCACGGGCTGGCGCTCCTCGCCGGAAGCGGCGTTGCCGAGCAGGAAGGCAAGATCCTCTTGCGGAGCGTGCCGACGTCCCCATGAAAACAGGGCCATCAGAACGGGGAAGAAATCACGTCCCTTGGCGGTCAGCACATATTCGTAGCGGGCAGGGCGCTCGTTGTAGAGACGCTTCTCGAACAGTCCTTCATCGATCAGATGCGCGAGTCGCCGCGTCAGGATGTTCGGCGCAACGCCGAGGCTCTTTTGAAATTCGTCGAACCGCGTCAGCCCGTGAAAGGCGTCGCGAAGGATCATCATGCTCCACCAGTCACCGACGCTGTCGAGCGCGCGGGCGGCCGGGCATTTGAAATTGGCGAAACTCGTTCGTTGCATGATGCAAGTCACTACAGAAGTAACTTGCATGATGCAAGCCACTTGCGATGCGCAAGTAACTTGTCAGGCGTTGTCTCGCTCGAAGATCCGAGCCAGAAGAATGCCGGTTACAAGAACGCCCGCTGCGACAAAAACCGTATCGCCCGGTGTGCCGATATAAAGCGGCCCGATATTGGCAAAGAGCAGGAAGGCGACGAGAAAATTGAACCAGCCCCAAATGACATTGGTGACTGGCGAGCTGAGCTTCGCCCCTTGCAGGCGGACGAAAGGTGTGCGGAAAGGCCGGCCGCTGACGCCATTAACGAAATGAGGCACGCCATTGGTCAGGAATGAAGCGGCGATAAAGTGAATGATGTAGGCGGTCCAGGGCAATGGTCTCTCCGCTCGGCTGATGGCTCTGCGGACAATGTTGTGCAGGGCCGGCAAAGGACAAGAAAAAGGGGCTCCGGAAAGGAGCCCCTATAGGACCGCCGCTTGAAGACATGAGGTTCCGATTTTAGAGGAACAGGAAATCGTCGTGATGAAGCGCCGCCAGATTGGAAAGCGTCGCGATCTGTACGGCCGCGCCAAGCCCGCTGCCGTCCGCATCGTAGTAAAGCTTTCCGGTCGTCTGGTCGTAGATCAGGCGGTCGTTCGAATCCAAAGCCTTTGTGCCCAGCACGAAATTTCCGGCGGAAAAATCCGCTGCGTCGATGGCTGTGAAAACCTCGTGGTCGAGCACGATCTTGTCACCGGCGCTTTCCGAGAAGTCCTCGATCCTGTCGACGTTGTTGTAAGCGCTGGGTTTGAAGTCGAAGACGAAATGGTCGGCTCCAGCTCCGCCGTTCAGGATATCGTTGCCTTTGCCGCCGATGAGCTGGTCGTTTCCTGCACCGCCCGACAGCGTGTTGCCTGCAATGTTGCCGGTCAGCACGTTGTTTTCGCCGTTACCCGTGGCATTGATCGCTGACGAGCCTGTGAGCGTCAGATTTTCGACTGTTCCGAGAACATTCTCCAGAGACAAGGATATGGACGCATTGACGGTGTCGTTGCCATCACCGCCTGTTTCGTCAACGATGTCGCCTGCCGAATCCACTTTGTACGTGTCGTTGCCGAGGCCGCCTATCATTCGGTCTTCGCCTCTGCCGCCATCGAAGTTGTTGTTGCCGGAATTGCCCGTGAGAACGTTGTTCATGACGTTGCCGGTCGCATTGATGTTAGCGACACCCAACAGGGTCAGGTTCTCGACAGTTCCCGTCACATGATCCTTGTCCATCAGACTGAGCGAGACATAGGACTTGATGGTATCCTTGCCGGAGCCGCCAGCTTCGATCACCACATCATAGATGTTGTCGACGATATAGGTGTCGTCGCCCCCTCCGCCCTTCATGCTGTCTGCGCCCGCGCCGCCGTCCAGCACGTTGGCTCCGTAATTGCCGACGAGAATGTTGGCGAGTTGATTGCCAGTCGCGTTGATGTTGGCGTTGCCGGTCAGTGTCAGGTTCTCGATGGCGCCGATCGCATGGGCGGTATCCGCCAGGCTGAAGCTGATCGACGATTGGACGGTATCGGTTCCGCCGCCGCGGCTTTCATCGACGATGTCAGTCGGGGAGGTGACCGTAAAGGTGTCGTCTCCGGTGCCGCCATAGATGTGGCCGGGTTCCAGCGCTGCGCCGGCACTTGCTGCTATGTTGATAATGATGGGATGGTCGACGACATCCACATTGAGGGAGGATATGTTGCTAAAGCTTTTGACGGGTGTATTGCCTGTCAGCGGATCGTAGACCTGCACCGTCCCGAAAGCTCCGCCGAGATTGACGGTGACACTGGTCGCCGCTGCCTGGATTGCCTTGTCGGTCGTCTGGTTCCAGATATCAGGCTCATTCCAGATGATGATCTGGTAGCTTCCGTCGGATTTCTCCGTCAGATAGCTGCGCGCGGTGGAGGGTAGCCCGTTGATGGTGTAATTGAGCGCTCCCGGATTGAAAGTCGCCTGCGCCGCGCCGTCATCCTCGAGAATTTCCGTCAGGTTATGGATCGCCATTGCTGCCGGCTTCGGCGTATAATCCAGGCGAAAGAGCCCGAAATGCTTTTCCTGGTCGGCGCCTCCCGGATCGGAATAGGCATCGAGAAGCTGGTAGATGAAGGTCCCCTCCGATCCGAGAAAGGCGCCGTCCATCAGTGTATTGAGAAGCAGTTTTGCCTGCGTCGTCTCGTCGACGCCTTCCCATCCGCCGTTGGTATCGGCGGTCAGCGACGTGTGATAGCCGATCTCGGTGATGGTGAGCGGTTTGCCGGGATCGGCCCGCATCTGGTCGCCGGATTCACGCGAGAGCCAGGAGAAGGGCTGGTCGCCCTCTTTCGCATAGGTGTGGATCGTCGTGTAATCGTTGGAAGAGGCAACCGTGTAACCGGTGAAGCCGAGAACCGGAATGTCCTTCAACAGCGGATCGGCATTCACCGCGTTAAACAGATCCTTTTGGTAGGCAAGCGCCGCAGCCTCTCCCGACAGCCCCTTGTAGGCGACCGGCCAGTTATTGACCTCGTTCGGGCCTTCGATACCGACGATCGAACCGGGATGCGCTTCCACAAAGGCATGCAGTCGCTGGACAACGGTAGCGGGGGTGTCATCCCGCCCGGAGACGAAAACGAATTTGACACCGGCATCTGCCGCATCCCCAAGGTGGCCCTGACCGTAGGGGTCGGAGGCAGGGGTGGGCGCGTGATCGCGAACTGTGTCGAGGCCGAGATAGCCCAGGGCTTTAACAACTTCCGCGATATTGGAATATTTCCCGTCGGTATAGTCGATATGTGTATCAATTCCGAATGAATCGATAACGTCATTAATTCTAGTGGCTTGGGCCATTTCATCCTCCTCGCCTGGAAGCAGAAAACATTACTTCGATTGGATAGTGATTCGCTCAAAAGTAGGGCCTGATTCACAGTAGAATCCGCCAAAGTTATGATCGCGTTAACTATATTGTATTGCTCGCAATATGATTGTGATGCGATGCGTCGGCGGGGATCCGATATTATGCGGACCTGGGCATCTTGCTGTTCAGCGTGTCAGGAGAGGATCTCGCTGCCGAAGCGAGAAGGCGTAGTCGCCGAGGCGACGATGGCCACGCGCGCGATATCGACCAGCTAACGCTTGGCCAGAAAGTCGATATCCGTTTCAGCGCCTTCGACCAGAGGACGACACCGGAAGTGTGGGCAAAGTCTTGTCGATTTCGCCCGATGTAGTGAACGAACAGTGCAGCGGCGTTGATTGTCATCCGGCGCGCGAAAGTGCCGGGGAGGCGCGGCCGATCGCGTTTCCATAAAGGAGTGCCGGGGCATTGCAGCCCCGGCAGATCGTATCGATGAATCAGGCCGCCTTGGCAATTGCACCATGCGGGTCGAGAACAAACTTTGTCGCCGCACCCTGGTCAAAGCTCTCATAACCTTGGGCGGCATCTTCAAGTGAAATCACCTTCGCATTGACGATGTCGGCAATCGGCAGGCGGTCATGCAAAATCGCCTGCATCAGCTGGCGGTTATATTTGAGCACCGGAGTCTGGCCGGTATGGAACGACTGCGCCTTCGCCCAGCCGAGACCGAAGCGCAGAGAGAGGCTTCCCTGCTTGGCCGCATTGTCCACGGCGCCCGGATCTTCCGTGACATAGAGGCCGGGAATGCCGATGGAGCCGGCGGCGCGGGTGATCTCCATCATCTGGTTCAGCACGATCGCCGGCTGTTCGCCGCCGGAATGCCCACGCGCTTCGAAGCCGACTGCATCAATGGCGCTATCCACTTCATTGGTGCCGACCACCTGCGCGATCATATCTCCGAGCCGGTCGCTCTTCGAGAGATCGATGGCCTCGAAGCCAACTCGGCTGGCATGGGCGAGGCGGTCCTTGTTGAAGTCGCCGATCATGACGACGGCCGCACCGAGGATACGGGCGGATGCCGCCGCTGCAAGGCCGACAGGGCCGGCACCTGCGATATAGACGGTCGAACCGACGCCGACGCCGGCTCTGACCGCGCCGTGGAACCCGGTCGGCAGGATGTCGGAGAGCATGGTGAGATCACGGATCTTGGCCATCGCCTTGTCGCGGTCGGGGAATTTCAAGAGATTGAAATCGGCATAGGGGACAGTGACGTAACGAGCCTGGCCGCCGATCCAGCCGCCCATGTCGACATAGCCATAGGCGCCACCGGCCCGCGACGGATTAACCGTCAGGCAGACGCCGGTATCCTGTGATTTGCAGCAGCGGCAGCGCCCGCAGGCCACGTTGAAAGGTACGGAGACGATGTCCCCGACATCGAGCATTTCGACATCGATGCCTTTTTCGATGATCTCGCCGGTGATCTCATGTCCAAGCACGAGGCCCGGCATCGCTGTGGTGCGGCCGCGGACCATGTGCTGGTCCGAACCGCAGATATTGGTGGAGATGACTTTCAGGATGACGCCATGTTCGATACGACGGCCATCCGGCGCCTCGAGTTTCGGATCGTCGATGTCGCGGACTTCCACTTTTCCGGGCCGCAAATAGACGACGCCACGGTTCTTGCTCATTTCCGTCTCCTCCGTTTAAATCAAGGCAACGCGCCAGCAGCTCCTCCCGCAGCGGTTGCCAGTTACAGAGTAGACCACAAAGATCCCAGTGCCGTCCCGAAAGCGACGCTTTGCGGGCGGAAACCAGCAAAACCGGACCAAAGCGCCGCTCGCGCCGGTGCGGTCCGGCCACCCGCCTTAGCGGTCTCGGAGGCAGGTGGCCTTTCCCCGGCAGGTGGGGTGTCTCCTGCCGAGGCGCCGCGTTAGCACCGCCCTGACCGATGCGATATCAAAACAGCCGCTCCCTTTTGACGCGGCTTCCGCTATAGTTGCAGAAACAGAACCTGGGGGCGATCATGACGCAACGCGGCCGTGCTTTCGCAGACATCGTCTACACTATTCTTGTTGTAGAGAGAGCCTATCCGGTGAATGTCGTCGCCGCCGCCCTGGGGATGAATTACGCGGCCTTCCACTCGCGCCTGATCAGCAGAACCTGTTTTTCCGCTGACGAAATCCAGAATCTGCTGGAAGTCGTGCCCGATCCACGCCTCGCATCCTATCTCCTCGAGGGAAGTATCTTTGTTGCAGCGGAACGCTCTTCCGGTGTGGAACAGGCCGAGCCTGTCGCGTCACTGCAGAGAGGTGCGACGCGAGTGGTCGTCGAGGCGACGGACGTGCTCGAACTGGTGGATGCCGCACTTGCCGGAGGCGGAATGGATCATCGCAAGCAGCGCCTGGTGCTCAAGGAGATCGAGGAGGCGGAGAGGGCGCTCGCATCCCTTCGCCTCGGCCTGAAGGGAACTTACGTCGGGCAGTCCTTACGCATCAGCAAGAGATAGCCTTCGCCCTCCTCCTCAAGCGCAAGCATCGCTTCGATGACCGAAAGACGCGTCTCCTCCAGAAAGGATTTCCAGGCGCCGCTGGCCGTGGCAAGCTGCCGGTCAACAGAAAGAAGACGAAGCTTCAAAAGGTTCTTCTCGCGCACAATGCGCGCATATTCCTGAATGGGATGAGAATGATCGGATGCCATGCGAAGACCGGTGAATTCGTTTGGGCATCTAGCCAGCTGCGTGCAGCTCCGCCATCAAAACGATCTCGACGTTTTTACGCAGGCAATCCCGCTCGGCATTGTCAGGCATTAAGCGGTGTGGATGAAACAAAATCGCAAGCGGATCCCGAAGCACACGGCCACCGTCGGGATCCGGTTTTTGAGGCACTCTGTGCCTATCGTACCGCTGCCGGCAGCACCTCGAATTTCCAGAATTTATCCGGACGGAAATAGGTCGTGGCAAATTGACGGATATCCTCGGCGGTGACTTTGCCGTAGCCGCTGAGATTGTCGCGTATCCGTTCCAGACGGCGAGGGTCCGTTTGAGCGCCGTTCAGATATTGCACCCAATATTCGTTACTCTGCTGCTGATGCTTCAATGTTTCGATGATCGGAGCCCGAGCCCTGACCAGTTCGTCCGGCGAAACATCGTTTGACCTGAGATCATTGGCGATCTTGTCCACGAGCGCATAGAAATTCTCGACTTTGTCCGGTTTCGTCTCGACATAGAGATAGGCGTAGCCATAGCCAGGAATGTCCCACGACAGGTCCATGGCGCCCTGCGGACTGTAGGCCGCGCCTTCGGCAATTCGGAACTGGTCGATCAGCCTGTTTTCGAAGACCTGGCCGGCAACATTGGCGACAAAGCCCCGCTGCATATCCGAGAGCATGTCGCCAACGGGGGCAGCGACGATCGCCGCGGCATTATCGCCCCGCCCGTTATGGGTCCGCATGACGGGTTTTTCGGTGGGTGCGGGGAAATGCACATCGTTTGCAATATTGTCCGTTGTCGCGTCAGGGCGAGCCGGCAAAGCCCCGAAGGTTTCAGCCGTCAGGCGGATTGCTTCGTCCGCCATTATGTCGCCGACAATGGTGATATCGATCGGACCTGCGGAAATTTGCGGCCGGAACAGCGCTTCGAAATCTTCCAGCTTCGTGGCGGACAATTGCGCCCGGTCCGGGAAGGTCCAGCGTGGGTCGCTGGAATGCACGAGGCCTGCGAAATCGCGGCCGATGACGGCCCCTGGCGTCGCCTCATACTGATCGAGGTTGTTCAAATAGGCTTGCCGGACGCGCTTGAAAACTTCCGGCCGGTACGTGGGATCGGAAGTGTAGGCGGCCATGATCTGCAGTTGCGTCGCAAGATCCCCTGTCTGCGTCTGGCCGGTGAACTGGAAGGAGCTGTCGTCCACCGAGAAGTCGATGCCGGCGATTTTGGCGGCCAGCGCTTTCTGTAAATCCGGATAATCCATGGCCCTGGTGCCCGACAAGGCGACGGCCGGCGATGCCCAGATCGCCAGGGGATGGTCGTTCGGCAGTCCCAGCCGGCCGCGACCGATATCCTCGCGTACCAGCACTTCGTTGGCGCGCAACTCGGTCGGCTTGATTGTCAGCCGCACGCCGTTGGCAAAGCGCACCATGGTCAGCCCGAGATCCTCGACGACGCGACGTTCGACGACAGCACTAGGTTCACCGAAATGGGTATAGGGCCAGACGACGGCTGCCGCGGTGGACGGCGCGGTGACCGGAACGGCAAGGGAGGTGTCATATGCCTGCCTGATGTCGCTGGCGCCGCCCTGTTGCGCTTGCGCAGTCTGCAGGACGAGCTGCGGGCCATTGCCGGAGAAGACATGCGCGACAACCTCGTTGACCTCGGCCGCTGTCAGGCCCTTGGTGATCGTCTCGAACATCGAGAGATCGTCCGCGGGTGAGGTGAAGACCTCATTGTCATCGACGCTGCTCGCCAGCATGGAAGCGATGTCGGTGCTCGTGCGCGTCTGAGCACCGGCGGCGGCCGCTTCAAGGAGAGAGCGATATTCGACGATTTCCCGATCGAGCTCGGCCTGCTCGGCGCCGAATTGTTGGAAACGGCGCTGCTCCTGATCGATGGCCGCGAGTGCCTGCTGCCATTTGTCCGTCTCGGAATTTGCCGTGACGACAACAATATGGGCCGAGTCGAAAAGATCCTGAGAGCCGACGGCGGCGCTGATGAAGGGTGCATTGGCCCTGTTGGCCATGGCGCCCAGTCGACGTTTGAGTACCAGGAGACCGAGATCTTCGACCAGTTGCTGGCGACGCTTGGCGAAAGTGTCAGGCGAAGCATCATAGGGCCGCGTCCAGGCGATCTGGACATTCGTTGTGCCGCCCGGAACCGTGATGACCTCGGCGCTTTCGCCTTTCGGCTTCAGCGTGCCGAGATCGGGCTTTTGCGGGGCAGGGGCGGCGACCTTCCAGTCGCCGAAGCGCTGCCTGATTTCGATTTCCATGGCTGTTGGATCGACATCGCCTACCACGATCAGTGTGGCGCGATCGGGCCGATAGTTCACGTGGTAAAAATCGCGCAGCAGATCGACCGGCGCATTCCTGATGATGTCGACCTTGCCGATCGGCGCGCGCATCGTCACGCGCTGGCCGGCGAGCATGGAATTCGTGACGCCGATCGCCGCGCGATATTGCGGCGTGTCACGCAGCCGCTCTTCCGACAGGATGACGCCGCGCTCGCGGTCGAAGGCGCCGGCGTCGAGCGTCAGTTCGCTCGCCGTCTCGCGCACCAGCATCAGGCCGGTTGAAAGCGTGTCCGCATCGACCTCGGGAAGATCGAGCGCATAGACGGTCTCGTCATAGGATGTGTTGGCGTTGGTATCAGGCCCAAAGGCTAGGCCCTTGCGCTGCAGGATGCGGATCATCTCGTCCTGGGCGACATGCGTCGAGCCTTTGAAGGCCATATGTTCGAGGAAATGCGCCAACCCCTGCTGATCATCCCTCTCGTCGAGCGAGCCGGCGCCGATCCGGAAACGGATGGCCGCCTGTCCCGGTGGCGTGGCATTGCGCATGATCGCAAATCGCATGCCGTTTTCGAGCGTGCCGAAGCGTATGCCGGGTTCGGCCCGCAGGTCGCTGATCATCTGCGGCCACGGCGCGGATGGATTTTCTGCATGGGCTGCCGACCCCAAGGCGACGGCTGCAGCAAGCGCGGCTGCAGCCAGGAGCTGAGAAAAGATATGGATTTTCATATGTGTAAAGGGCATTTCGTCCAGGTGGTGGGCAGGAAGAGGGCGTAACGTCAGCACGGACTATCGAACAGGCTTTGCTTCGCATCAATGTCTATTTTGAGACAGGCTCGTGCCAACGACCGCTCTCCCTCGATGATCAGGAATGCATCGATCGGCCCTGACCGGGACTGGGTCGCGATCCAGACGTAGCCCTCGCCATACTGCGTTGCAATGTAGATGGGTGACTTTGCATTCGAAGCCGACACCCTCATCGCAATCAGTCCCATCCGCAATCTCCCAGGTCATTAAAACCCGGGGAGAGTGACATTCTTACTTTGCAGAAACAGGACACTTCAACTTTGCGGCTACACATGATGTCAAAGCTGATTAGTACTGCGCCATTGTCAGCCAGTTAGAAACGCGACACTGGCTCTGATGATCAGCCCCCGATCCGGCCGGCTGGGCCGGGTTGAAAGGGCGGAGCGGGGGCGGGTGAGGGGCACCCCTTCGGCTTTAGCTTTCTCAGTGGCAATTGTTCCGTCGCCGGCCGATACTCCCGCGCACCTGCATGGGGCGGGGTAGGGATCAAAGTCGCGCGATGCTTCCGGAAATAAAGCTGCAGGGTGACGTCGATGTCGCCGCGCTGTCACCACTTCTTCGCGGCATGCTTCTGTCCGTTGCCTATGCTGACGGTGAGGGTGGCATAGGATTGACGGCGACCGGCGCCATGAACCGCAAATTCGTACATTGGGCCGCTGTGAACTTCCTCTGGCCCGACTTCACAGCCGAAGACCTCTACAGCATGAACAAAGTGCTGAACGAAAGCGACATGCCGCCGCTCTGGGTCGTGCGCGACATGACCCGCCATCTGAAGCTGCTTCGCCGGAAAAAGGATGTGCTGCTGCCAACCAGACGCGGCCGGGAGTTTCTGGTGAATCCGCAAGCCTTCTTCGATCTGGTCGCCACGGATTACCTCTATTCGTATGTCCATGCCACCGAGCGGGAAGCGCAGGTGCAAGCGCGCCTACGCTGGTGGCGCATGTTCCTCAATCTTCTCAACATCAAGGCGAGAGAAGGCTGCACGCCATTGGACGTCCTGAAGACCCTCTATCCAGACATGGCACCTCTGTCCGCTACCGAAATGACCCTGGAAGCCTGGGAGCTCAAATCCGATCTCCAATATGGCGTCCTGCGACGCCTGTGCTGGCTGGGCCTGCTTTATGAGGCACGAGAAGGGCTCACGCTTCTTCAAGACGGAGCCTTCCACAAGACGCCGCTTTGGTCCGCCTGCCTGCAATTGGAGTCAGATACGCAGAGCGATATCGGCGTGCATTGACGCCCTTTATTCCGCAGCCGGCTGCCTCAATAACGCTTTCTCCCGCCGTTCGATCACCAGCGGATCGTTCATGTAATCCGTTCTCGGCTTGCGTCCACGCTTCTGGTAGCCGTTCCCCGTGCTGCCATCGCGAATGCCGAACATATGGTCCGTCTGCCCAGTTCGCCGTGGTCCGCCCTTGCTGCGCTGCTGCTCCCGCCCAGCCTGCAGCTCGGCGACAACAGACAGCATGTCGTCCAGCCGCTTGTTATCGACGACCTCGGCGCGATGCACGGAGCGTAACGTGTCAAAGGTTCTGTAGGGCAGGGCAAAGCTCTCGTGCATGATCTCGAGACGCCCGTCCGGATAGTCGCAGACAACAACCCTCTTACCCGCCAGAGACCTGGAAAGATCAGTCGGATCGAGAATGAACAAGACCTTGTCGTAACGCAGCGTCAGGGCCTGCGACAGCGTGCGGACCTCCTTGCGGCACATGGCGCCGTCGAGGTTCTCGTGATCGGCCAACGGCCGGTGCATGTCCTTCGGATTACGCGGCTGCTTGCCAAAACGCGCGTTGAAATCCGTAATGAACTCAGGCACATAGGCGTTGGCTTCCTTGATCGTGTCAATGCCGCGAAGCCGCAACTCCTTGACCAGCCGATCCTGCAATGTCTGATTGGCGCGCTCCACCCGGCCTTTGGCCTGCGGGGTATTGGCACAGATAATGTCGATGTTCAGCTCATAAAGCGCTCGACCGAACTGTGTCAGGCCGCTCGTCCGGTCTTTCTCAGACGCATGCGTACTGCGGAAAACGCCATGCTTGTCACTGTAGAACGCTAGCGGCTTGCCCCATTGCTGCAGATAGGCCTTCGTCGCGTGCAGATAGTCAAATGTGTTCTCCGATCCGGCAAACCGTAGATGCAGCAGCTTGCCAGTCGCGTCATCGATATAGACGAGCAGGGCGCATTTGGGACCACGGTTCTCGAACCACCTGTGATGCGAACCGTCAATCTGCACCAGTTCGCCAAAGCAATCACGTCGGCCGCGTGGCTGGAAAACCCGCTTCTTGCGTTCTCTGCGTGAGACCCAGATGCCGGCCTCGGTCATCCATTGCCGCAATGTCTCCTTAGCTACCGAGATCTGGTGTAGCTCGATCAGTTTCTCACGCGCCAGCGTCGGACCGAAATCCAGATAGCGTTCGCGGATCAGGTCCAGCGCCGCATTGCGAAACTCATCGCTATGGCGCCGGTTGCTCGGCCGTGATCGCTTCTTGGAAACAAGCCCGGCCGGACCATCCCGGTCATAGGCCTGCAGCAGCCGATGGACCTGACTTCGACTGAGGTCGAGCCGTTCGGCAGCCTGGACAACGCTCAAGCGTTCGTCACGGATCTTCTGGATGAGTTCGAGGCGATGCAATTCTTTCTGCGACATAGTGATCAAACAGGACATGACGACTCCGACCGCTCATGGTCTCGACCAGGCTGAAGATCGTCATCCTTGCTCCCGACATTGGCATTGACCAGTCGTCGAGAGGCGAGACTGTCGCATCTCTAACTGGCCCAACTGTCGCATTACTAAATAGCCACTACACATGAGGATCGCATAAGATAGATTATGGAACTGAAGTCGCACCCAAATCGCACCCATTACTGTGCCGCCTGCATCTCCGGCTGTGGCCACCGCTGCAGCGCTTCCCGTCCGGCATCCGTCAAGCCGTAGACGCCTCTGTCCAGTCGTTCGAACCAGCCATAGACATTGGACAGCAGGATCTTGCCGGCCTCCGGTACACCGGATCTGATGTCACGCACGCGCAGTGGCCCTGATGCCAGCGCCGCAGCACAGCCGAGCGCCTGCTGGCGATATGCCGTCATGAGCGGCGTGCGCGTGCTGCCGCCGAGCGCCGGGTCGCCGCGGCGTTTCTGGTGCTCGCGCATCAGCCGCGACCGGCGCTTCGGATTGGTCCGCGGCATGGGCGATACGGAACCGACGATGATGCTGACGTCGCCGGCATCCGAGATACCGAGCATGCCGATGCCGAGCCTGCGGCAGAGATCGCGGTAGCGCTTATCGGCTTCCCGGCCTTTACCCCTGGCGGAGACCCGCGCCGCGATCCAGACTTCGTCAGAGGCGGCCGCGCGATCGACGGCCTGCAGGATGAGCTCGAGATTGAAGCTCAGCTTCAGCTCGCAGACTACCACCACAGGCGGATCGCTGTCGCTCAGGCCAACCAGATCGCAGCCGCCGACTTCGCCCTTGACGACATAACCTGCCTTTTCGAGAAAGCCTTTGACGGGCAGATAAAGCGACGTTTCCATGGGCCTGCGGATCGAAGAAAGAATTGTTCCATAATCTACATCGATCCGTTGATACGGGACACCGCATCGATCGCCATCAGCTAGATTACGCTACATGGCCGTGGATGGCCATTAATGCATCCCTTCTCAGGTTGACGGAAAACCCTCAAGACGCTAGCACGCTCGAAGCATATCCCGGGGGTAATTCGATATGGATATTTTCACAGCGGCCGGTTTGACGGCCTTGCTGCAGGTCATTGCTATCGACCTTGTTCTCGCCGGCGACAACGCCGTCGTCATCGGCCTTGCTGCTGCCGGCCTGGAAGCCACGCAGCGCCGCAAGGCAATCCTTGTCGGCATTCTGGCGGCAACGGTGCTTCGCATCCTGTTCGCCTCTGTCGCAGTCTATCTTCTGGCGATCGTCGGCCTTCTGCTGGCCGGTGGCCTGCTGCTTCTCTGGGTCTGCTGGAAGATGTGGCGTGAGCTGCGTGCCGGCCATGGCGAGGAACATGCGGCCGAAGCTGGCGCAGCTGCGCCGAGGAAGACCTTCTTCCAGGCTGCGACACAGATCGTCATCGCCGACGTTTCCATGTCGCTGGACAATGTTCTTGCCGTTGCCGGTGCCGCTCGCGAACATCCGAGCGTGCTGGTGCTAGGCCTCGGTCTTTCCATTGCGCTGATGGGCATCGCCGCGAACTTTATCGCCCGCCTGCTCAACAAACATCGCTGGATCGCCTATGTCGGCCTGTTGATCATTCTCTATGTCGCGCTCGACATGATCCATCGCGGATACCTCGAGGTTGCTCCATTTATCGGCAGCTAAACCTCGACTTCGAAGCTCATCTGGTCGAACGCCGGCACCACATGGTCCGGCGTTTGCGCCATGACTACATCATAGTCGAGCGGCGTGTGCATATGCGTCAGGATCGCCCGCTTCGGTCTTAGCCGCTCGATCCAGTCCAGTGACTGTTCCAGCGAGAGATGGCTGGGATGATAGGCATATTGCAGGGCGTCGATGATCAGCATGTCGAGGTTCTGCAGCCTCTCCACCGTCTGCGGCGGGAAGTCGCTGATATCGCTGCAATAGGCCACATCGCCGATGCGGAAACCGAGCGAATGGATGTCACCATGCTGCTGCAGATGCGGCATGAAGGCGATCGTTCCGCCTGGCCCGTGGATTTCAACGGGCTTTTCCAGATCATCGATCACGATGGGCAGTACGATTGGCGGATAATTGCTGCCCGGCGGCGTCTCCAGGCAGTAGCCGAAGGCTTCCCGCAGCCGGCTCATCGTAAACTGGTCGGCGAAGATCGGCACGCGCCGGCGGGTATTGTGAAAATAACCACGCAGATCGTCGATGCCGTGGATATGGTCCGCATGCGGATGGGTGTAGAGGACCGCGTCGACATGGTCGACTCCTGCCCTGATCATCTGCTCGCGAAAATCCGGCCCCGTATCGATGACGACGGTCGTTGCAGCGCCATCATCAGAAAACTGCTGCACCATAAAGGCGGCGCGTGTTCTTCTGTTCTTTGGATTGTCCGGATTGCAGGCGCCCCAGTCGCCGGTGATGCGTGGCACGCCGGGTGACGACGAACAGCCGAGAATGGTGAACCGCTGCCGTCGTGCCACGCCGCTAGATCCTCGGCATCTTCGAAAACAGCCTGAAAGCATTGTCGGTGGTGATCCGCGCGACCTCCTCGTAAGGGAGGCCGATCGTATCGGCCAGCACCTCGGCCGTATTCACCACGTAAGATGGCTCGTTACGCTTGCCGCGCCAGCGCTTCGGAGCCAGATACGGCGCATCCGTTTCGACGAGCAACCGGTCGTACGGAATGGTCTTGGCGATGTCGCGCAGCTCTTCCGACTTCGGGAAAGTGAGAATACCCGAAAAGGAGATGTAGCCGCCGAGCTCGACGCCAGTCTTCGCCAGGTCCGGGCCGGCCGAGAAGCAATGCAGGATGAAGGGGAAGGCCCCCTTCCCTGTTTCCTCGGTCAGGATCGCAGCCATGTCGGCATCAGCGCTGCGGCTATGGATGACGAGCGGAAGCTGCGTTTCCCGTGCCGCGGCAATGTGGCGGCGAAAGCCGGTCTGCTGGTCTTCGGGCTTTTGCGTATCGTAGAAATAATCGAGACCGGCCTCGCCGATCGCGACGACCTTCTGATGGGCATTCGCGAGCCGTACCAGATCTTCCGTCTGGATATCCAGTTCGTCACCCGCATTGTTGGGATGCGTGCCGACCGAGCAGAAGACGGAGGGATATTTTTCAGTGATGGCGAGCAGCCCGTCGAGCTTGCGCACGCGGGTGCAGATCGTCACCATCTGCGCCACGCCGGACGCATGGGCGCGCACCACTACTTCGTCGCGTTCCGCCTCGAAATCGGCAAAGTCCAGATGGCAATGCGTATCGACCAGCACGGCCTTAAGCCTCCGGAGCCACGTAGCGGGGGAAGACCGGCTTCGGCGCTTCGAGCGGCGTTCCCGGCACCAGACGGCCGGCTTCGCCAAGCGCTGCGAAATCTCTGCTGCCTGCAGGCGCAGCCACCAGGTCGAGCAGCTTGCCGGACGATTCCGGCATGAAGGGCTGCAGCAGGACGGCGATCTGGCGCACCACTTCGGCAGTAACATAGAGCACCGTGCCCATGCGCGCCGGATCGGTCTTCTTCAGCGCCCACGGCTCCTGGCCGGCGAAATAGCGGTCGGTCTCGGAGACCACGGCGATGATGGACGCCAACGCGCGGTGGATGAGCTGCTTGCTCATATCCTCACGGGTCGAGGCATGCAGCGCATCGGCCTGCGCCAGCATCGCCTTGTCCTCATCGGTCAACGGTCCGCATTCCGGGATCTTGCCGTCGCAATTCTTGACGATCATCGACAGCGAGCGGCTGGCGAGGTTTCCAATGCCGTTGGCGAGGTCGGAATTGATGCGCGTGCCGATCGCCTCTTCGCTGTAGCTGCCGTCCTGGCCGAAGGAGACTTCGCGCAGGAAGAAGTAACGCACCTGGTCGAGGCCGAAATGGTTCACCAGATTGACCGGATCGACGACGTTGCCGAGCGACTTCGACATCTTCTCGCCCTTGTTAAGCAGGAAGCCGTGAGCAAAGACGCGCTTCGGCAGCGGCAGCTTTGCCGACATCAGGAAGGCCGGCCAGTAGACGGCGTGAAAGCGGATGATGTCCTTGCCGATGATATGCACATCAGCCGGCCAGTATTTCGCCCGCGGCCCGTTGCGGTCTTCGATATAGCCCGTCGCCGTGATGTAGTTCGTCAGCGCATCGACCCAGACATACATGACATGCGAGGGATCGTTCGGTACCTTGATACCCCAGTCGAAGGTCGTGCGTGAGACCGAGAGATCCTTGAGGCCGGATTTGACGAAGGAGATCACCTCGTTGCGGCGCTCGGCCGGGCCGATGAAATCAGGGTTTTCCTCGTAATGCTTCAGCAGCCGGTCCTGGTATTCGGAGAGCTTGAAGAAGTAGCTTGCCTCTTCCACCCATTCGACCGGCGTGCCCTGCGGCCCGTAGCGCACGCCATCGGCGCGCAGCTCGGTTTCGTTTTCCTGGTAATAGGCTTCGTCACGCACCGAGTACCAGCCGGCATAGGAATCCTTGTAGATGTCGCCATTTGAGGCCATCAGCTTCCAGATGTTCCGCGAACTCTCGTGGTGACGTTCCTGCGTGGTACGGATGAAGTCGTCGTTCGAAGCATTGAGCAGCTTTGCCATCGCCTGGAATTCGCCGGAATTGCGGTCGGCAAGCGCCTGTGGCGTGATGCCTTCGGCACGCGCCGTCTGCTGCATCTTCTGGCCGTGCTCGTCAGTCCCCGTCAGGAAGAAGACATCCTTGCCGTCGAGGCGTTGGTAGCGCGCCATGGCGTCGGTCGCAATCAACTCATAGGCATGGCCGATATGTGGCTTGCCGTTGGGGTAGGAGATCGCTGTCGTGATGTAGAAGGGGGTCTTGTCTGTCATGGCGGCCAATTCCGGCTTACTCTATAAAAATCGTCAGCCGCTATTAGCGCATGTCTCGCACAAGCGAAACATCAAGTTTGGCAGCCACCGACGATTTCCGGGCCGCGTATTGGTGACCTTGACTCGTGTTCTGGCGCAATCTACCCCTTCTGTCGCAAGAGGGCGGGACGGAAGCAAAGTGCCATTTTTCATCGATCGGAATAGTGATGGCCGCGCGCCCTCGGAGGCGCGTATTTGACGTTCGAGCCTCTCTATTCCCTGTCTGGTCTTGTCGTAGGAGCGCTGGTCGGCATCACCGGCGTTGGCGGTGGTTCGCTGATGACGCCCCTGCTCGTGCTCCTCTTCGGCGTCCATCCGGCGACGGCCGTCGGAACCGATCTTCTCTATGCTGCCATTACAAAGACGGCGGGCACTGCCGTTCACGGCATGCATGGGCGCGTCAACTGGAAGATCGTCGGCAGTCTCGCGGCTGGCAGCGTTCCGGCCGCCCTCCTGATGCTCTGGCTGATGGCCGGCGTAGACCGCAAGAGCATCGGCGTGACCAATACCATCACCACGGCGCTCGGCTGGCTTCTGGTCATGACCGCGATCATGCTTGTTTTCCGCAGCCAGATCCTCGAATTCGCCCGCCGCGCCATCGGTGATCGCATGCCGCCGCAGCCTGCGACCATCGCGGTCTTCACGGTCGTTCTCGGTTTTGTGCTCGGCGTGCTCGTCACGCTGACATCGGTCGGTGCCGGCGCCCTGGGCGTCACGATCCTGCTCGTTCTCTATCCGCGGCTCGATGTGCGTGAGATCGTCGGCTCCGACATCGTTCACGCGGTACCCCTGACGCTGATCGGCGGCACGGGATACTGGATCATCGGAGAGATCGACTGGTCGATGCTGCTTGCTCTGCTTGTCGGCTCCATTCCCGGCATCGTCGTCGGCAGCCTTCTTGCGCCGAAACTGCACGAGCGCACCATCCGCATCGTGCTGGCCGTCACGCTTGCCGTCGTTGCCTCGAAACTGCTTGCCGGCTGATCAGGCGTTCGGCTGCTTGATATCGGAAAGCACTTCCATGATCGTCTGCTTGCGGTCGAGATTATAGGCGTCGGAGACGGTCAGTTTCTCGGTGATCGCGGAATAGAGCCGCGCCAAGCGCTCGGCCGCCGCAATCTGCCCCTCGCCTGCCGCGAGGCGCGCACGGTTCATCACGTCATCACCCACATGACTGACGAAGAAATCAAAGATCGTATCAGCCTCCTTGCCCGAGAGCGCATCGGCAAGCCGGTGCATAGCCTTGCGCGCTGCCGGTCCTTCGGAAGACAGGACCTGGTTATAGGCTTCGATAATATCCCCACCACCATAATTCAGCAGTTTCAGCGCCTCGCCGACGCTGCCTTTGGCGGCGGAAAGCAGGGCCTGTCCCTCACCCTGAACGCCGAGATGGGCAAGTGCGGAAACCAGCGCGTGGTCGCCAAGTGGCGCAAGCTTCAACGGCAGGCAGCGCGAACGGATTGTCGGCAGCAGCTTTCCCGGTGCATGCGACAGGACGAGGAACATCGCCCGCTTCGGCGGCTCCTCGAGGATCTTCAGGATGGCGTTTGCCGCATTGCGGTTCATGTCGTCGGCAGGATCGATGATGACGATCCGCCAGTTGCCGGTGCCCGAGGTCTGCGAGAAGAACTTGCCGGCCCTGCGTACCTCGTCGACGGTAATTGCCGATTTCACCTTGCCGGTCTTCTCATCTACGGGTCTGGCAAGATGCAGGAGATTGTGCGAGGCGCCTGAGGCGATCTGCCGGCTCACGGCAGATCCGAGATCCGGATCGGCGATGCGGTCTGGCGCGGTGGCCGGATCGGGATGCGATAGAACATGATTGGCGAAGCGGAAGGCCAATGTCGCCTTTCCGATCCCCTCTGGCCCTTCGACCAGGATCGCATGATGGCCTTTGCCGGAGCGGTAGAACTGCGCCAGGAAATCCTCAGCATCTTCATGGCCGAAGAGCTTCGTATTTTCGGCCGGCCAGATGGCGCCGTCGAGCAGTCCGGGTCTGTCCTCACTCATGATGCGCCGCTTCCGGCATCCGCGCTTCGGCTGATGGTTTCAGCAACTGCGTGACGATGGTGAGGATCTCCGCGGCAATCGCCTCTTCAGGCTGCGTCGCGTTGACGACATGGCAACGCTCCGGCTCGCGCGCGGCGATATCGAGATAGGCTTCGCGGCGTTTCTCGTGCGTTTCGAGCGTCTCCTTCTCGAAACGGTCAGGGCCGTCGGCGTTTCGCTTGATAACGCGCTCCAGGCCCAGCTTGGCCGGAATATCGAGGATCAGCGTACAATCAGGCATCACGCCGTTGATGGCGATGCGCTGCAGCGTCTCGATGAATTCTGGCTCCAGGTTGCCGGTAACTCCCTGATAGACGCGCGAGGAATCCATGAAGCGGTCGCAGAGCACGATCTTGCCCTTGTAAAGCGCCGGCCGGATGACCTCTTCCACGTGATCGTTGCGGGCGGCGGCAAAGAGGATCGCTTCCATGCGGGTGCCGAAGGCTTCCGCAGCGCCCGAAAGCAGCACATGGCGCACCGCTTCGGCGCCCGGCGAGCCCCCGGGCTCCCGGGTCAACAGCACGTCATGGCCTTCGGCTTTAAGGGCCTCGGCGAGACGGCGGATCTGCGTGGACTTCCCAGCCCCCTCTCCGCCTTCAAACGTAACGAACAATCCTGTACCGGACGACAATGATACTTTCCCGCATTCTGAGCGCCACGCTCTTCCTCTATCTATCCGAAGATAGTGCGGAACGAAACCTTTTGCCGCGGCGACATATTCACCTTCCCCGGTAAATTGCGGCAAAATCCGCGGGCAAAAAGGATCTCAGCTCTGCTCGGACCTGTCCCAGAGCCAGGAGAAGAATAGCGATTCGCCAAGCTCCAGCAGTGCGTCGACCGCCCGGCTGGTGAGCGATCCAACCTCCACCGATTGCACTGTATAGAGTGGCACTTCGCGCAACATCCTGTTGCCGGAAACGATGCGCAGCGTGCCGACTTCCGTGTCGGCCTTCACCGGCGCCATCAGCGGCCAGTGGTAGACGATGCGGGCTGCGAGCCGGTCTGGATTGTTGATCGGAACATAGACGCTGACCGGCGCCTTGGCGACGAGATCGACGGTGCGCGCCGTGCCGCCATAGACGCTCGCCGCACCGATGACTTCCTCGTCTGCAAAGACCTGACGGCTTTCGAAGGCCGTCAGCCCCCATTCCAGCACGCGCTTGGCCTCTTCCGTGCGCTCCTTGTCGGAGGCGATGCCGGCAAGCGCCACGAAGAGCCGCCGTCCGTTACGCTGTACCGAGGCGACGATCGAGTAGCCCTCGCCTTCCGTAAAGCCCGTCGCTAGCCCATCAGCGCCGAGATCCATGCCGAGCAGCGGATTGCGGTTACGTTGGAAGATCTTGTTCCATTCGAAATCCGCTTGGGCAAAATAGGGATAGAGATCGGGATAGGAAGCCTGCAGATCGACGGCGAGCGTCACCAATTCCCTAGCCGTCACCTTGCTGTTGCCGTCGGGAAACCCGGTTGAATTGCCGAAGATAGCCTTTTCCATGCCAAGCTCGCGAGCGCGCCGGGTCATCGATGCCGCAAACTGGTCCTCGCTGCCGGCCATGCCCTCGGCAAGGATGATGCAGCCGTCATTAGCGCCCTGGATCGCAACGCCCTTGATCAGATCCTCGACGCGAACCTTCGATTTCAGCGCTGCAAACATCGTGGCCGCACGCGAAGGCGCGCCGCCGGTACGCCAGGCATATTCGGAGACGGGATATTCGGTATCGAGCGAAATCTGACCCTTGCTGACGGCACTGAAAACGAGATCCATCGTCATCAGCTTGGCAAGCGAGGCAGGCGCAAAGACCTGGTTCTCGTTCTTGGCGAGAAGCACAGTCCCGGTCGAGGCTTCGATCATATAGGCCTGCGCGGCCTTGGTGACGAAACCGGCCTCGGTGCCTTCTGCGGCAAAGGCTGCAGAAGCAGGCAAAAGCAGGCATGCAAGGAGGCGAAGCAGCGGCTTCAACATCGCTAATCCCATTGATCGTGCGGGTTGATTCAGGAGGGTAAAGCGAGCCGGAAGCCGATGCAATTACACTTTGTTGTAGGCTTTCATCGCGCCTTTGCGCTGCCGCCATTCTGACGCTTGAAGGAGGCGAGGATAGACTCCTGCGTCAGGCCATCATTGCGTACCATCACGGCGTCGAAAGCGAGCGGAACGTTGACTGTCCTCGCCTCCTCCTGATAGCCCATGGCAAGCGATGTGCCCTTCGACCAGCCATTCGGACGCTCAAAGGGAATGGGTCCGATTTCCGGCAGAACCACCATCTGTTCCATCGTCTGAGCGCCATTGGTGAAGGCCGGCGGCGGCGTCAGGAAATGGCCGCCTGCCGGCGCCTGCATCGGCGCAGGAACTGGAGCCGCATTATACTTGGCGCTCGGCGTGGAGCCCGCATAGGCAGTCGAGCGGAATGGTACCGGCACGTTGGCCGGCGAAGGACTGGAATAATCGCCGAGGCTCTGGAGTTGGTCGCCGGTGATTTTCTTGTTGTTGGAGGCGACCATGACGCCGGAGGCGATCTGGCCCCCGCCCGGATTGATGCCCGGGATGCGGCTACCCTTCGGAATATAGGAGGCCATCAGATAGGGCATGTCATGACCGTCGAGGGGCGCCTTTCCGACATATTGCACGCGAACATTGCCCGTGCCGCTGTGCTGCAGGTCGAGCATGGAGGCGGTCTTGTTCGAAAGGTCGATGATGCGACCTTCGTGATAGGGCCCACGGTCGTTGACGCGGACGATCACGGAAGAACCGGTTTCGACGTTCGTCACACGCGCATAGCTCGGCAGTGGAAAGGTCGGATGCGCGGCTGAAAGATGCATCTGGTCGTAGACTTCGCCATTCGCGGTCAAGCGGCCGTGGAAGGCAGAGCCGTACCAGGAAGCGATGCCCACTTTGTTATAGGAGTAATCCTCCCTGGGGTAATACATCTTGCCCTTCACCACATAGGGATCGCCCACGATGTAGCGGCCGCCGCCCTTGGGAATATTGTTGCCGTTGGCAACGCGCGGGCTGGCTTTGACGCCATATTCGCTTTCCGAGAAATATTCCTTGCCGTGGGATTTCTTCTTGGGAACCGCCTGCGTCGTGCCGCAGGCCGCCACTGTTGCGCACATGGCCGACAATGCCAGCCATCGTGCCGTCGTTGCGAAAGACGCCGCCCCGTAATTCAGTTTCATATGCCCCACGCCACTCAAGACCGTTTTATGGTTAAGGAACTCACTCGTGAATGAGTTGGAGTTGCCTTATTCCCTGCCTGCCTAACGAGACTTTAATCTTGTGGATATCGTGGCTAATTTGCGAACGATTTCGGGGCGATAGCGAGAATTCTAATGATTATGGTTAATATTTGGTTGATTTTAATCTGTGCGGGAATGAAATCACGGATGTATTTCCGCATGTTGGACCGTTTCGGATCGTGACAGCAACTTTCGGCGGACACGACCGCCCTGTCCCGCGTCAGAACATATTGAAGCAGTTTATCTGCTCAATTGCCGCCCGATCTGTCAGAGCACGTTGACGCTGAAATCCGAACCGCTATAAAGCCAGCCAAACCACGATTTGGCCGTCGTTGGAAGGAGGCTTCGTCAAAACGAAGGCCTGACAACAAAGACGAGCCGGATCAACTGGATGGAAGAGTGTCCGAGTGGTTTAAGGAACCGGTCTTGAAAACCGGCGTGCGGGAAACCGTACCGTGGGTTCGAATCCCACCTCTTCCGCCATAAATCGTTTGTCCATACCGAAGACATAGGTAACAGAACGTACCTAACACATGGGTGACAACCTCGTGCCGAACGGGTTGTCGATGGTTTGCAAAGTCCTCTGTTCCAGGTCGATATATCCCAGATCATAGTGCATGAAGCTGACGAGCCAAATGCCGTCATCAACTTCCTTGATTCCAAGCTTTTGTCCGGCCGGTACGGTGGAGATGTTGATCTTCTTGCGATAGATGCAGAGGCGGCCGCAATTGGTGACGAGCGCCTCCCTGTCGTGGAAGGGATAGTCGATCTCCGGCAGGCCCCGATAGGGGCGTGACGATGCGACAAAGAGATCTGCCGGCACCTTCATGTCCAACGCCTCGTGCGGCCGCTCCTCATTGAATTCGCTGACGAATGCATCAAAGCGGGCCTGCTGCTGCAGAGTGTTCCTGCCAGGTGGCCTCGTCGCCTCCTTCTTCAGCGTCAGATGCATGCGCTCATGGCGTCCGTTCTGTTGCGGATGGCCAGGCCTAATGCGTTCGAGGCCGATCCCCAATCGCAGCCACCAAACGGACAGCTTCGATAGATTATAGAGGCCATTCGGGCTTGCGAAAGGAAGGCCATTGTCGGAACGAATGGCTGCAGGCAGGCCGTGTTCGGTAAAGATCCTGCGGAACGCTTCAAAGACGCCCTGTTCGCGCGTCGATTCGAAGGCTTCGCAGCAAAGAAGATAGCGTGAGGCCTGGTCTGTGATCGTCAAGGGGTAACAGTAGCGGCCGTTACCAAGCTTGAATTCGCCTTTGAAGTCGGCGCACCACAGATCATTGGGCTCAAGGGCTTCCGAAAGCTGCGTGCCAACGGCCTTGTTAGCCCGGTTCCTCTTGCGGGCCTGGCTCACAAGGCCGTGTCGATCGAGCACAGCATGCACCGTGCTCTTTGCTGGAATGCGCACATCGCCAGCGAGCCGTTTAACGAGCAACTCCCTGATCTTTCTGGCACCCCAGTGAGGCTTCTCCTTTTTGAGGTGAACAATCATTGCCTCCACCGGATCGGGCAACTGGTTGGCGTAACGCACCGGCCGTCGGGATCGATCCGTCAGCGCCTCCAGGCCGTCGTCCTTGTAGCGGTTGAAGATCTTGTAGCCGGTCTTGCGCGAGATGCCGAACTCCCGGCACACATCGCTCATGCCTTCGCCCTCAAGCAGCCGGGCGACAAATCGAAGACGTTCCTCCATCACCGAAGTCTCTCTCCACGGCATCAACACCTCCCGCAAAAAGCGAAAAGTGTTACCCATGTCTCCGGTACGAAACGTCACCTATCTCTCGGGTCGGGCAGTTGAAATTATCAGTTATTTATCCTTCTGAAGCCGAATTTCCGCGTCGCTCGCGCCGACGAAGATGATCCAGGCTAAATGCATCGAATTGTATTTCATCATCCTCTTGATTTGGGATAGGTTCGCCCGAACGATACCTAAAAGCTGGATTGCGTTGTCTGAGCTCTCCAAAACGGCGAGTTCAATGGCGCAGTTGGAGGATGAGAGGGGAATTGCATGGCGGAGATGCTGGACCTCGACTGCGTCGTCGTGGGCGGAGGGGTCGTGGGGCTTGCAATAGCGCGCGAACTTGCAATGTCCGGCCGCGACGTGGTTCTCCTCGAGGCGGAGCCGATAACCGGCAGCATCACATCGGCCCGCAACAGTGAAGTCATCCATGCCGGGCTCTACTATGCCACCGGCAGCTTGAAGGCTGAACTCTGCGTTTCCGGAAAACACAGGCTTTACTACTATTGCCGGGAGCGAAATATCCCCCATAGAGCCTGTGGCAAACTCGTCGTCGCTGCGAGTGAGGAGGAAGTCGGATATCTTGAAAAGCTATCCAGGCAGGCCGCCGCCAATGGCGTGGAGGATTGCTATCTGATCGATGCTGCGGAACTCGCCCGCAGGCAACCACAGATCAGAGGCTTTGCGGCGCTGGTTTCTCCCTCGACCGGCATCATCGACAGTCACGGCCTTATGCAGGCATACACTGCGGATATCGAGGCCAATGGCGGAGCCGTTATCTGCAATTCTCCCGTAATCAAAGGTGAATTCACCGCGGACAAGGTTCGCCTCGCAGTCGGCGGCCGTGATCCGGTAGAGATCGAGACATGCCTTGTGATCAATGCCGCTGGCCTGAATTCCTGGGCCTTGTCAGAAAGCCTGTCCGGGCTGGACGCCAGCACCATCCCGCCGCGTCACTACGCCAAGGGATGTTATTTCGCCCTGACTGGCCGCGCACCCGCAACACAGCTGATCTACCCGGTCCCCGAACCCGGCGGTCTCGGGGTGCATCTGACACTCGACCTTGCTGGCCAGGCGCGTTTCGGTCCTGATGTCGAGTGGATCGAGACGATTGACTACGACGTCGATCCAAGCCGTGCGGATAAGTTCTATTCCGCAATCCGCCGCTATTGGCCCAATCTGGTGGATGGCGCGCTACAGCCCGCCTACTCGGGCGTCCGTCCGAAGATCGCCGGCCCGGCTGCGGGCGGTGGTGACTTCGTGATTCAAGGGCCGGAGCAAACCGGTCACCCCGCCTATGTGGCGCTTTACGGAATTGAGAGCCCCGGCCTGACCGCTTCGCTCGCCATCGGGCAGAGGGTGGCGCGACTTGCCGAATAGATAGCCTTTGTCGTCCGCCGGCTTTACGGCCAACTGGCACTTCGTCTCGGTACGCTGCGCGCTTCTTTCGGCCGAGTTCGCCATGAGGCGAGAGCCGTGGAGGTAGTATCGACCAAAGCCTCTCCTTTGCTAATGCAAATTGAGAAAGCACCGGTTCCAGATGATTTAACATTAGGTGTAATGCATGTTTCGTCGTGACAATTTTACTTAAATTTCATGCTTAACTACTTATTAATAAGCAGCTTGCGCAGTTGAAGCGATGAACTATGCTTGCTCCCAACAACGGGAGGATTTGATGTTCAAGGAGAGTTTGCTGATGCCGGCCGGCTTTGCCGCATTGGCCTTTTCAGGACTGATGTTTCAGATCGCGGCTCACGCGCTCTCCACGCCGGTTACGTTGCTTCATCCCTGACATCGCTAAACTGCTGCCTCAGCGGAACTTTTTTCAATTGCGCGCGTTCCATTTCACGTTTTGTCCAGGAGGGAGATTGCCATGGAAAACGAAAGTGTAGGTTGGATTGCAGCTATCATTATCGGCGGTTTCGCCGGATGGCTGGCGGAGAAGTTCATGCACAGCAATATGGGCGTGTTCATGAATATATTGCTCGGCATCATAGGCGCGATCGTCGCCAACTGGATTCTCGGCATCCTTAACATCCAGCCACTCAGCGGCTGGCTCGGATATCTGATCACGGGCTTCGTTGGCGCATGCATCCTGATTGCGATCGGACGTCTCATCCGCCGCTGACCTGACACGGAAAAGATTGCCAAAAAAGATTAAAGGCCGGACGTCATACGTCCGGCTTTTTTCGTCTATCGACGGCTGAGGAGACCGAAGAGATAGGCGACGCCTGCCGTAATGGCGATTGCGGTCAGCGGCTCTTCGCGCACCTTGTCTCGGACACGCTCGGTCATGACGGAGGCTTCGTCGGTCACTGCGGTCTTTGCGCCCTGCCCCAGCGCAATCACGCTCTCCGAAAGGCGGGCCAGATCATCGCGCAACGCAGCAACCTGCGCGGACAGATCTTCGGCGGCTACTTCGGCCTTGACGCGCGCAGCGGTGGATTCGGCGGAAGCGGTTTTCAATTCGGCCATGGTCTGCTCCTGTTTGATCGAATGCCGCTTCAACGAAATGAAGACTGTAAAGGTTCCGCAACCAAGCATCTTTTGTCGCTTACGGCGAGTTGGCGAGAGCGTGTGCAAGTCCCGCAAGCTTTTCATTCGAGAAGCCTTCATTTCCTCGCAGCTTTGTTTTATGGAACGACGAATGTCTGCCCTTCTGGGCCAATGATAATGCGAGGTTTGCGTTTCCATGTTCCATCTTCTGAGAAGAGCTGCTCAGACCTGGGTTGCCAAGCTGCTCCTGCTCCTGCTCGTCGCCTCCTTCGGCATCTGGGGCGTGTCGCGTGAGCTGATAAGCGGCGGCAACAGCACGACGGTGGTCACCGTCGGCGACCAGCATGTGGACGTCAATGAATTCCGTCTCGCTTATCAGCGCCAGGTCGCCCAACTCGGCCAGCAATACGGCGTGCGCCTGACACCGGAGCAGGCCCGCGCTTTCGGCGTTGAACAGCAGGTGCTTGCCCAGCTTCTGGCTGGTGCCTCGCTGGACCAGCTTGCCGATGACATGGGCCTTGGCCTTTCCGAAGACCGCCTTGCCCAGCTGATCGGCGACGATCCAGCTTTCAAAGCAGTCAACGGCCAGTTCGACCGCTCGCTCTTCACCTCTCGTCTGCGCAACGCCGGCATCCGGGAAGACGATTATATTAAGGATCGCAGCAAGCAGGCTGTCCGCAGCCAGATCATCGAAGCCGTTGCCAACGGCTTCCAGGCGCCTGCAACGCTCGTCAACGCGCTGAAACTCTATGGCAATGAGAGCCGCAGCGTCGATTACCTGCTGCTCACCAACGCCAATATCGAGCCGATCAAGACGCCGGCCGACGATGTGCTGTCCAAGTGGTTCGAAGACGCCAAACAGCGTTACCGCGCGCCGGAATACCGCAAGATCGCCTATCTGAAGCTTCAGCCTGATGATATCGCTGATCCCACGACCGTCACCGACGACCAGATCAAGGAAGCTTTCGACAAGGCCAAGGCGGCTTACACGACGCCAGAAAGCCGCACTCTGGAACAGCTGACCTTCGCCAGCAAGGATCTCGCCAATGCAGCTGAAACCGCGCTGAAGAGCGGCACGAGCTTCGACCAGCTCGTCACCGATCAGGGCAAGACCGCAAGTGACGTGCTGCTCGGTGAATTCACCAAGGACAAGGTTCCGGATCAGGCCGTTGCCGAGGCTGCCTTCGCGGTGAAGGCGGATGGCGGTACCACGGCTGTCGTCGACGGCACCTTCGGTCCTGTGATCCTGCGCGTGACCAATATCAAGCCGGAGACCACCAAGAGCTTCGATGAGGTGAAGGAAGAACTTCGCAAGCAGCTTTCCGTCGCCAATGCTTCGCAGGAAGTTATCAATGTCCACGACCGCATCGAGGATATGCGCGCCGGCGGCACATCCCTCGAAGAGATTGCCAACCAACTGAAGTTGAAGGCCGTCGTCATCGACGCCGTCGACATGACGGGTGCAGACAAGGACGGCAATCCGGTCAAGGATATCCCGGCACAGCAGCAGCTTCTGCCGGAAGCTTTCAAGACCGATGTCGGCGCTGATGCGGTCGCAATTTCCCTCGGCAATGACGGCTATGTCTGGTTCGACGTGCGCGACGTCATGCCGGATCGCGAGCGTCCGCTCGCCGAGGTGCGTGACAAGGCCGTTCAGGACTGGACTGCCGAGCAACAGAAGGCCGAGCTTGCCAAGAAGGCCGACGAGCTGAAGGCTCAGGCGCAGAAGGGCACCTCGCTTGCCGATATCGCCACCCCGCTCGGCATCGCCGTCGAAAGCAAGAGCGGCGTTACCCGCTCGACTGACGATCCCGTTCTCGGCCGCGCCGGCGTCAATGCCGCATTCTCCGGTCCTGTGGATACCGTCGCAACGGCCGTCGGCGCCGATCCGAGCACGCAGATCCTGCTGAAGGTGACCGACGTCAACGAAGAGCCGACGACCGATGCCTTGAACAACCGCGACCAGCAGATCGCCACCATCGCAAATCAGGCCGGTGACGATATTCTCGATCAGATGGTCAACCTGTTGCAGAGCCAGTATGGTGCAGAGGTCAACCGGACCCTCGCCGAACAGGCAACCGTCCGCTAGGGAGAAGCGACGCATGACCGATCTGAAGCCGCTTCTGGCCAAGGCAGCAAGCCGCGAGCCACTGACCCGTGACGAGGCCCGCCAGGCCTTCGATATCCTGATGTCCGGCCAGGCAACGCCTTCGCAGATCGGCGGCTTCCTAATGGCGCTGCGCGTCCGCGGCGAGACGGTTGACGAGATCGTCGGCGCCGTCACCACGATGCGGTCCAAGATGCTGCGGGTGGAAGCGCCCGCCGACGCGATCGATATCGTCGGCACAGGCGGCGATGCCAGTGGCACCTATAACATCTCGACGCTGGCGGCGCTTATCGTCGCCGGCACGGGTGTTCCGGTTGCCAAGCATGGCAACCGCGCGCTGAGTTCGAAATCCGGCGCGGCAGACAGTCTTGCCGCCCTCGGCGTCAATCTCGAGGTCACCCCCGAAATGATCTCGCGCTGCATCGCCGAGGCCGGCGTCGGCTTCATGTTCGCGCAGCAGCATCATTCGGCCATGCGCCATGTCGGCCCGACGCGCGTCGAACTCGGCACACGCACCATCTTCAATCTGCTCGGGCCCCTCTCCAATCCGGCCGGCGTCAAGCGCCAGCTTCTCGGCGTCTTCTCGCCGCAATGGGTCGTGCCGCTTGCCGAAGTCATGCGCGATCTCGGCTCCGAAAGTGTCTGGGTTGTCCACGGCGACGGCCTCGATGAAATCACCACGACCGGCAAGACCAGCGTTGCTGCACTCGAGAACGGCCAGATCCGCACCTTTGAGCTGTCGCCGGCCGATTTCGGCGTAACGCCCTGCGTGCTCGCCGATATCAGGGGTGGCGACGGCACGGTCAATGCTGCCGCGCTTCGTGATGTGTTAGCCGGCGCAAAGAATGCCTATCGGGATATAGCGCTCGCCAATGCCGCCGCCTCCCTCGTCATTGCAGGCAAGGCCGGGACGATCCGTGACGGCATGAAGCTCGCAACGGAATCGCTGGATAGCGGGGCCACGGCCGCAGCGCTCGACAAACTGATCGCCGTATCCAACGATATCGACTAGGATTGCCTCATGACCGATATCCTGAAGAAGATCGAAGCCTATAAGCGTGAGGAAATCGCCGCCGCCAAGGCAAAGACCTCGCTTGCCGATCTGAAAGCCATACAGGCCGGGCAGTCCGCGCCGCGCGGCTTCCACAAGGCGCTCGTCGCCAAGCGCGATGCCGGCCAGTTCGGCCTGATCGCCGAAATCAAGAAGGCGAGCCCGTCCAAGGGGCTGATCCGTCCGGATTTCGATCCGCCTGCGCTCGCCAAGGCCTATGAAGCCGGTGGGGCCGCCTGCCTTTCGGTTCTCACCGATACGCCGAGCTTCCAGGGCGCGCCGGAATTTCTGACGGCCGCGCGTGCTGCCTGTGCCCTGCCCGCGCTGCGCAAGGATTTCATGTTCGAGACCTATCAGGTCCATGAAGCCCGCGCCTGGGGTGCTGATTGCATCCTGCTCATCATGGCCTCGCTGACGGATGACGACGCGCAGCGTCTGCAGGACGAGGCCTTCTCGCTCGGCATGGACGTGCTTGTCGAGGTTCATGATGCGCCGGAAATGGAACGTGCCCTGAAGCTGTCTTCGCTGCTCGTCGGCATCAACAATCGCAACCTGCGCACCTTCGAAGTCAGTCTTACGGTGAGCGAAACGTTGGCAGCCATGGTCCCGGATGACCGGCTTCTGGTCGGCGAGAGCGGCATCTTCACCCATGAGGATTGCAAGCGCCTGCAAGCCGTCGACATCAATACTTTCCTCGTCGGCGAAAGCCTGATGCGCAAGGACGACGTGACGGCCGCCACCCGCGCGCTGCTGTTTGGTGAAGCCGCCATCGCGGCCGAATGATATGAGCGGCGCAAAACCCGGCCTCACCCATATCGGCGCGTCCGGCGAGGCGCATATGGTCGATGTCTCGGACAAGGCCGAAACGGTGCGCATCGCCACCGCCGAGGGGCATGTGAAGATGGCAGCGGAAACATTGGCGCTGATCCGCGAAGGTAATACGAAAAAGGGCGATGTGATCGGCACTGCTCGCCTTGCCGGCATCATGGCCGCCAAGCGGACAGCCGACCTCATTCCACTCTGCCATCCGCTGATGCTGACCAAGGTCACGGTCGAGATCGAGGAAGACGCCGCCCTGCCCGGCCTGCGCGTTACCGCAACCGCAAAACTCACTGGCAAGACCGGTGTGGAGATGGAGGCGCTGACCGCCGTCTCGGTCGCGTGTCTTACCATCTACGACATGGCCAAGGCCGCAGACAAGGCAATGGAAATCGGTGGCATCAGGCTGCTGGAAAAATCCGGCGGCAAATCCGGCGATTTCCACCATCCGGAGGCAAGATGAACCTTCTGCCGGTCGCCGAGGCCCTGAGCCGCCTGCTCTCCAGCGCTACGCCCGTCACGGCATCCGAAACGCTGCCGCTTGCCGAGGCCGAAGGCCGCGTCCTTGCCGTTGATCTGACGGCTGGCTTGACGCAACCGCCCTTCAATTCCTCCGCCATGGATGGCTATGCGCTGCGCCGCGAGGACGCGCCAGAGCCCGGCGCGGTGCTGAAGGTCATCGGTACGTCGTCTGCCGGACATGGCTTCGAGGGAAGTGTCGGTCAGGGGGAGGCCGTTCGCATCTTCACCGGCGCGCCTGTTCCTTCGGGTGCCGATAGTGTCCTGCTGCAGGAGGATGCGGAAAAGATCGAAGGCGGAATCAGAACGAATTTTCCCGTACGGCAGAACCAGCATGTTCGCCCCCGCGGCCAGGATTTCGTCGAGGGTGAGGCCGTGCTCTCCGCCGGTACGGTGCTCGATTTCTCGCGGCTGACGGTAGCCGCCGGCATGAACCGGCCTGATGTCGAGGTGTTGCGTCGCCCGCTGATGGCGATCCTCGCGACCGGCGACGAACTGCTGCCGCCCGGAAGCACGCCGGGCCCGTCGCAGATCATCGCATCCAATACCTTTGGCATCACAGCTCTTGCCCGCAGGGCCGGCGCCGACGTGCTCGACCTCGGCATCGTGCCTGACGACAAGGCTCAGATCACCGCGGCGATCGACAAGGCACGCAACGCCAAGGTCGACGTGATCGTGACACTCGGCGGGGCTTCCGTAGGCGACCACGATCTGGTGCAGGCCACGTTGATCGAAGCCGGTATGGAGCTCGATTTCTGGCGCATCGCCATGCGCCCCGGCAAGCCGCTGATGGTCGGCAGCTTCGGCAAGACGCAGGTGCTCGGCTTGCCCGGCAATCCGGTCTCGAGCCTCGTTTGCTCGCTGCTTTTCCTTGAGCCGCTGATCCGCAAGCTCGCCTCGCTGCCGGCTGTCCAACGGGAGATAACGGTGGAAGCCGCCGCGACGCTGCGCGCCAATGATCATCGCCAGGATTATGTGCGCGCGAAGCTTTCGAAATCGGCCGCCGGCGGATGGCAGGTCGAACCCTTCGACAAGCAGGATTTGTCGATGATGAAGGCTTTCGCCCATTCGGACTGCCTGATCATCCGCCCGCCGCATGCACCGGAATTGCCGGCAGGAACCACCTGCCCGGTCATGCTTCTGCGGCCAGATCTCTTCGCCTGATATTTCCTGAAGTCACCGCGATCCAGAAGCAGATCTGAGCCAGTACGCTTGCGCCTAGAATGACGGTAGCAGCCGCAAGACCGGGATCGCCGCCGATGCCGGAAAGTGCGCTGCAGACGGCTCCAACAGCCATCTGCGTGAAGCCATAAAGGCCGGAAGCCGAACCGGTGACCTTTGGATTGACGCTGACGGCGAGCGTCAGCGCGTTGGGCGAAGCTACACCCGCCCCGACCGTATAGACCATGATCGAGGCCATCATCGGCAGCAGCGTCAGATGGTGGGTAGCGGCAAGGCCGAAGAAGACGAGCGCGGCCGCGATGCTGACGAGGTTGGACATCACCATCAGCCGCTTCATCGCAAACCGGCCGATCAGCCGTGTGGCGATCATGCTGCCGATCCAGTAGCCGAAGATCAACAGCGCCAGACAAATGCCGACTTCGGTTGCCGGACGGCCGAGCTCGTTGATGACGATGAAGGGCGCAGACGCCGTGAAAGCATACATGGAGGTCGTCGCACAGCCGCCGCCGATGGCGTAACCGACGAAAGAGCGCGAGGCGAGCAGGCCGAGATAGTCGCGGTTCAGCGCTTTCACCGAGGTCTCGACATTGCGCGTGCCGGTCTCCGGTACCTTTCTCCATGTCAGCAGGAGGTTGACGATGCCGAGAACGCAGAGCGCCACGAAGATCGAGCGCCAGCCAAGCGTGGCGGCAAGCGCGCCGCCGACGATCGGTGCAAGCCCCGGCCCGACCGTGACCATCAGGTTCATGATCGCAAGCCGCTTGGCCGTTTCATCGGGACTGGACGTGTCGCGCACGATGGCGCGTGCAATCACGAGACCGGCGCAGCCGCCGAAAGCCTGAAAGAGCCTTGCTGCGATCAGCGCATGCACGCCGGGTGAAACCAGCGCCGCAACGCCGGCAATCGTATAGAGCACAAGCCCGCTCATCAGTACCGGCCGCCGTCCGTAACGGTCCGAAAGCGGCCCGTAGATAAGCTGGCCGACGGCAAGACCGAATATGTAGAGGCTGACGGTCAGCTGCATTTCGCCGATCGATGCACCGAGATCGGTTGCCGCCGCCGGCAAAGCGGGCACGAAAATATGCATGGCAAGCGTGCCGCTGAAGGTGATCAACCCGAGCAGCCAGATCGGTATGTGAAGCTTTGCGCTAAGCGGTTGGGCTTCGGTCATCGGGCCGGGATGCGAATTCACTGTTCAGGCTCCTCGAGCTGTCGGGCAAGCACGTCGCTGATGTGATCGAGCACGCGCCATGTGGTTTCGATGTCCTCGCGCGGGAGAAGAGCAAGCGCCTCCTCGCGGATGCCTTGCGCCACGCGCTCTACCTCTTCCACGGTCTTCCTGCCCTCCTCTGTCAGCAGAATCTCCTTGGCCCGCCTGTCCTCGCCTTCCCGCCGCTCGACGAGTCCGGCTTTCTCCAGATTGTCGATCAGGCGAACGACAGATGAATTGTCGAGCGAGAGCGAGGCAGCCAGTTCTTTCTGGTGCATTGCTGCCGGTGAACGGGCGATGCGCAGCAGCGGCAGCCATGTCGCCTCCGTCAGTCCGAACGGCTGCAGGCGCAGGTTCGCGACGCGGCGCCAGTAGCGCGCGGTCTGGGAGACGAGGCTCCCGAATGAGGTTGTGATCTTGTCGTCGGTCATGGGAATATCGATGAGATAGCAATAGATGACATGTCATCTATTTTGAAGCAAGCCAAAAAGTGTCGGCACGGAGCCTGATGAGAGGCATTCGCCTCGTTTCACCTTAATCGGAAAACCGCGCTATTGGCGGTCGAGTTGCCCTTGGCTCCGCCGAAATCCGGCACGGCATAGTCCGCAATCTGCAGCAGGGAGCTCGTCGGAAGAGGTGCCCTGCCCGGATCGCCGATGAGCACATCGAGACCGGCCGTGCGGCAGCGTTCAAGGAAAGGCAGAACACGTTCCACCAAGGCCTCGTCATAGAAGATATCGCCGGCCAGGATTATTTCGGCGACAGGCGGGGCATCCTCGATGATGTCGCCGAGTTGCGTCTCGATCACGACATCATTGGCATTCAGCTGCGCCGCAGCGATCGCTTTCGCGTCGATATCGATGGCGAGCACATGGGCTGCACCGCATTTCATCGCTGCGATGGCGACGAGGCCGGAGCCGGTGCCGAGGTCGACGACACGTTTGCCGGCCACCTCTTCGGAATGGTCGAAAAGATAGCGCGCAAGCACCGCGCCGCCCGCCCAGGGATAGGCCCAGTAAGGCGGCATCAGATCGGAATCATCAGCCATCGCAAGGCGATAGAGGCCGCTCCTCGGAGTCGCCATATGCAATCTTACGTCAGGGATGGAAGGAACACTCGCAAGCGGCAGGTTCGCTTCGATGAAGGCCGTCAGGTCGAGACGATCATCTGCTGAAGCCGGTCTCATTTAATATCGATTGCCCTCGCTGTGACAGGCTATCGGGCCCCGCTGGATGGCATAATACCTCGCTGGACCTTTGTATAGTTATGGAAGCCCACGTCTCGGGCTAACTTTTCTTCAGCGATCCCGAAGGGCATCGCCCCAGATTTCCTACAAGCCGGAGGACACGTTATGCAACCGATCACCAGACGCTCATTCTCGGCCGCGCTCGTTGCAGGGGCCGCACTCAGCATGTTTCCGGCCGCCGGCCGGGCCGCCGATATCGTCAAGGCGAAGAATGTCGTTCTCGTCCATGGCGCCTATGCCGATGCATCCTGCTGGCTGGACGTCATCCCTCATCTCCAGGCTGCCGGCCTGAATGTGATGGCCGTGCAGAACCCCCTCACCTCATTTGCCGATGACGTCGAGGCGACCAAGCGCATCCTGGCGCTGATGGACGGCCCGACCGTACTCGTCGGCCATTCCTATTCGGGCATGCTCGTCACCGAGGCCGGCGTTGATCCCAAGGTAACGGCGCTCGTTTATATCGCCGCCCGCGCCCCTGATGCCGGCGAGGATTATACCGCGCTCGCCAAGCAGTATCCGACGCCGCCTGCAAGCGCAGGCCTCGTTCACAACGGCGGTTATGCCCAGTTGAGTGAAGAAGCTTTCGTCAGGGATTTTGCCGGCGATCTGCCGGTTGCCCGCGCCAAAGCGCTTTATGCCGTGCAGGGCCGCATTTCCGATACGCTGTTCAATGCCAAGACGACCGTCGCTGCCTGGCGCTCGAAGCCATCCTGGTACGCGGTCTCGAAAAACGACCGCACCATCAATCCGGATCTCGAACGCTTCATGGCAAAGCGTATGAACGCAACGACGATCGAACTCGACGCCAGCCACGTTTCGCTGATCTCGCAGCCGCTCGCCGTCGCCAATCTCATCCTCGCAGCAGCCGGTCAAAGCGACAAGATCTGAGACCGCTGCAGCCTGCCGGCCGCATCACCTTACTGGTGCCGCCGGCGACCGCCTCAGCGGTCTTTCTTCTTGGTGAATTTGCCCTTGCCACCATCGAACTTGGGGCCATCGAATTTTGCACCTTCGGACCTGTTCTTGCCGCCCTCGAATTTGGCGCCTTCGAATTTCGGCTTCGGGCCTTTCTTCGTCCAGGGCTTGTCGTCCTGACGCCCGGCGCCGGCGGGCCTGTCCGTCCCGAACTTGCCCTTCGGCTTGTCGCTGCGGAAACGATCTTCGCCGCGTTCTTCGAACGGCTTCTTGGCGTAGGCGGGGTTGGCCTGCTTGCTGAAATCGGGCGTACCGTTCAGCCTGACCACGCGGATGCCGCGCTCCATCGTCTTGTTCGGGCCGAGGGCGCCGAGAAAGCTCTCAGCGCTGTCAGCGGCGATTTCCACGAAGGTCTCATCCGGCTGCATCTTGATCGCGCCGATCTCCCGCTTGGTCACGTTGCCAGCGCGGCAGAGCATCGGGATCAGCCAGCGCGGCTCGGCATTCTGCTTGCGGCCGACGGAGACTGAGAACCAGACGCTGGGGCCGAAATCATCGCGGGGGCCTTTCTGCGCCGGCGCGAATTCGCGTGCCTCGCCATTGTCGCGGCGCTTGCGGGCCCGATCGTCCTGCACCGAAACTTCGATCAGGTCTTCCGGCGCCGATTGGTTGGCGCGGTACAGACGCACGAAAGCGGCAGCAAGCGTCTCGGCGCCATGGCTGGCGATCAGCTTCTGCACCAGCCCCTGCTCTTCTTCCTGCGGTTTGTCGGCGAAGATCGGGTCGGCCAGCAGCCGCTCGTCATCACGCTCCGTCACTTCTTCCACCGAAGGTGGCCGTGCCCAGGTGGCGGCGATGCCGGCATTGTCGAGCAGGCGTTCGGCCTTGCGGCGAACGTTGAGCGGTACGATCAGAGCGCTGACACCTTTGCGACCCGCACGGCCCGTACGGCCGCTGCGGTGAAGCAGCGTTTCCGGATTGGTCGGCAGATCGGCATGCACAACGAGGTCGAGGCCCGGCAGGTCGATGCCGCGTGCAGCAACGTCGGTTGCGATGCAGACGCGCGCCCGTCCATCACGCATTGCCTGCAGCGCGTGGCTGCGTTCGTTCTGCGTCAGTTCGCCCGACAGCGCCACAACGTGGAAATTGCGGTTGTGGAACCGTGCCGTGAGATGATTGACGGCAGCACGCGTCGAACAGAAAACGATCGCATTGCGCGCTTCGTAGTAGCGCAGCACGTTGATGATCGCGTTTTCGCGGTCACTCGGCGAGACGGCAAGCGCGCGATACTCGATATCGATATGCTGCTTTTCTTCCGCCTGCGTGCTGATGCGCACGGCATCACGCTGATAGCTCTTCGCCAGCTTGGCGATGGCTGCGGGAACGGTGGCGGAAAACATCAGCGTACGCCGCTCGTTCGGTGCCGCGTCAAGGATGAATTCCAGATCTTCGCGGAAGCCGAGATCGAGCATCTCGTCCGCCTCGTCCAGCACTGCGGCCTTCAGTTCGCTCATATCCAGCGCATTGCGGCGGATGTGGTCGCAGAGGCGCCCCGGCGTGCCGACGACGATATGGGCGCCACGCTCCAGCGCGCGGCGCTCGCTGCGGATATCCATGCCGCCAACGCAACTGACAATCACGGCGCCAGTCATTTCATAAAGCCATTCCAGCTCGCGCTTCACCTGCAGCGCCAGTTCGCGCGTCGGCGCGATCACAAGGGCAACGGGAGCGGCGGCGGGGCCAAACCGCTCCGCGCTTCCCAGAAGCGTTGGTGAGAGTGCTAGCCCGAATGCAACGGTCTTGCCCGAGCCGGTTTGTGCGGAAACGAGTGCGTCCGACGCTGCGAGCGCCGGATCGAGCATCGCCTTCTGGACAGGTGTGAGCTCGGTATAGCCGCGCTTCTGCAACGCCTTGGCGATCGCCGGAGAGACGCCGTTATAGTCAGTCATGTGTTCGATCTTTCGGAGCTGTCAGACGCATAACGCGTCGTAGCCGGAATCGTCCGGCCGAAGAGTTGGGCCGTTCCTACTCGCTCCGGCTGCGAATGTCAAAGTGTCTCGCCACGCCATGTGTAGATGGCGATGCCGCCGGAGCGTCCGCGAATCCTTGTTTCGAACGGTCCGGTCAACTGGCCTGCCTGCGATGGAACAGCCCCCGGACCCGCAGCATTGAGCAGGTTGGCGCTGAGTGCAAGCTCTGCGCCGCGGCTTGCCGCCACCTCCATGAGCCGCTGTGCGACATTGACGGTATCACCCGTCGCGGTGATCTGCTGCCGGTCGCCGCTACCGAGCCGTGAGGCGACGATCGGGCCGCAATGGGCGCCGAGCTTGAAGCCTATCTTCCTGCGGCGAAGCTCTGGATGGCCTGCAAGGAAGCTGCGTGTACGGTCGGCAAGCCGCACGGCGCAGGCTGCTGCCCGGGCTGCATCGTCCGCTGTTGGTTCCGGCAGCCCGAAGAGGATCATGGCTCCATCGCCCATGAAGCTGGTGATCGCCCCGCCAAGCAACCTTACTTCCTCGTCGATCAGTTCGAAGAAGCTGCTGAGGATCTCCCGTACCGCGGCCGGTCCGACCGCCTCGCTGAGGCCGGTGAAGCCCGAAAGATCGATGAAGACGACGGATGCATTCTGGCGCACCGGCTCGGCCAAAAAGGCCGGGTCGCGCGCGAGCCATTCCCCGAGGCCCGGCGCTTCGATGCGCTGCAGCCGCTCGGACTGGTCGGCGAAGTGCCGCGCACGGCTGCGGTCGCGCCAGAGTTCTGCGGCCCCGAAAATAACTGCGGGTGGAAGGGCGGCGGCAATCGGCAATGCAGCACTCAGCCAGTAACCGTTCGCGAAGGCAGCAAGGTTGAGCATCGCCCAGACAATGACCGTCAGGCCGATGATAACGAAGCCGAGGGCGCTGCGGCGCCATGCGATCAGTGCGACCAGAAGAATGGGCAAGGCCGTCGCAATGCCGGCATCCACCTGCCGTGTCCTGCTGTCACGCACCATGCCGTCGCCTGCTATCAGATGCGTGATCGCCGTCGACATCACTTCGACGCCCGGCAGGATGGGATCGAACGGCGTCGGAAAGACATCGCCGCCGCCGGTCACGGTCGCACCGATCACCACCACCTTGCCGGTAATGGCATCCGCCGGCAGCTTGCCATCGAGCGCGTCGACAGCGCTGAAGGTGCGGATGCTGCCTGCAGGACCATAGAAGGTCAGCGGCAGGCGCTGGCCCGTGTCCGTTGGAATGCGGCGGGCGCCAAGCCGGATGCCATCCTTTTCGATCAATGGTTCGGCGCCGAGCGCAACCGAGGCGACGCGCAACGGAAAGGCTGCATCCAGCCGGTCGGCGGCGCGAGAAAACAGCGGAATGAATCGCGGTACGCCGCTCTGGTCCGTCGCCACATTGACGATGCCGAGCGCCGCAGCCTCTGCGAAGCGAGGCTGCGGCAGCAGAAGCTGCTGCGCTTCGGGGATCGCGGCAAGCGGATCCTCCGCATTCGCTGTCACCGACTGGAGACTCTGCGGAAAGGTCGCAGCACCGGCGATGATGCTGGGCGTCGCCCCAATGGCTGTTGCAAGCGCCGCATCCCCCTCCTCCGTGTCGGAATCGACAAGCAATATATCGAGAGCCAAGGCCTTTGGTTTCAACGCGCCGATGGACGTGACGAGCTCCGCAAGCCTCTCCCGCTTGAGCGGGTAGCCATGTGCTGCGGCGGTACGGTCATCGATCGCGATAATGGAAACGATATCGGGCGGCGCGCGGACGCCGACGATCGTGCTGCGCAGATCGGCTAGCGTGGCCTCCATGCGCTCCATGAGGCCGGAGTCCGACTGCAGATGGAAATAGCCGAGCACCGCTCCCCACAGACCGGCGAGCAGCAGCGCGATCACAGTCTGAAGCCGACGGTTCATGAGACGACTTATTGACCGAGGCGTGAAAGAAGCGCCGCGACGCGGGGCGCCGGCCACGTGCGAACGGTGAGCGCAGCGGTTCCGCGCGTTACGTCCACACCCTCGCCCGGTCCAAGCACGACGGCTGCACCTGCCGGACGCCGTACGCCAACGCGCCCGCGTGTGACCAGTACGGAAGTCGTGCCGCCTTTGACATCGACGGCCCATTGCGTACCGCGGACGGCTGCGATCGCCTGCGGTGTCACCACCTGGAAGCCGCCGCGGTGCTGGCTGCTGTCGACGTCGACGAGCGCAGCCTTGCTGCGCAATGCAAGCGAATCCGGACTGCCGTCGCGATTGCGGTCGGTGAGTTTGAAGGACGCGCCACGCTCAGCCGTGATGTTGACGCCACCAGGGCAACGGAAAATCTGGTTGCCGTTTGCCGCACGCGAAATCGCGCAGCCGGCAGACTGGGCATAAGCTGCGCCATCAGGCAGCAGGCTGGTGATCAGCACAGCGGAAAACAGGCTGCGGGAGATTGCTGACATGGCTTTCATGATCCGCCCCTCGTGACTCGCCGGCACATTCGCAAATGCGCCGGCCGGCCCATACTAGCTGAATTCGCCGGTTTCCCTATGCAAAAACGTGAAATTGCGCAAGTCATTCAGGGCGCGCGTCGCTCAACTCATGCGTCGGCTGGCGAAGGCCCGACATAGCGGGCACGCGGGCGGATCAGATGGCCGCTTTCGATCTGCTCCATCGCATGTGCCAACCAGCCGGCCGTGCGCGCCAGCGCAAAGATGATGATCGGTGCCTCCTCAGGCAGGTCGAAGGCTGCGGTCATGGCGGTAAGCGCGAAATCGACATTGACCTTCTCGCCCACCATTTCTTCGCCGGCCACCTGCACATCGCGAAAGACAGGCGGCACGTCGAAAGAGGAGAGCAACACGCTCGCCCGCACATCACCATCGGGATAAAGCGGATGCCCGAAGGCGACAGGCTTACCTCCCCGCAGCAGCAGGTGGCGGATCGCATGCTCCGCCCCAGCGCCGGATGCTGCCTTGGCAAGGGCATCGACGCTTCGCCATGCCGAACCATGCAATGGTCCGGTCAGTGTTGCGAGACCCGAGAGCACGGCGGCAGAAAGTGCTGGCCCCGTCGAAACCGTGACGCGGACGGCGAAAGTAGAGGCATTGAGCTCATGATCGGCGAGCATGACAAGCGCCCGCCTGAGGCAATCGGCAGCCTCCGGCCTGCCCCAGCATGCAGCAAGACGGTGATGCAGCGGATGATCCGTCGATCCCGGCGCCAGCGCATCGGCGACGGTTGAAAGCACGCTGCATGCTTCCATCTGCAAGGCAGCGCGCGCACGTCCGAGAGACGGCAGATCGGCGCTCACCCGTCCCGCCAGCGCCAGCAGCACGGCTTGAATGGAAGGCGCCGCCGGCTCCAGGGCAGAGGCCGGTACGCAGGCAAAACTCTCTGCATTCCACAGTATCAGCGCCGTCTCTTCCAGCGTCGCATGAGCTGAAAGCTCTGCCGCATCCTGCCCCCGATAGAGCAATCGTCCTGCGGCGATGGTCGAGATTGACGATGTCAGTACCGGATCGCCCCAGCTGATCGCTTCGGCGGCGACCGTCTCGCTCTTGCGCCGGCCGGCATGCCGCTCGGCAAGCCGCGTGACATCGCTTTCCTGATAGAGGCTGCGGCGTGGATCGGCAGGGTCGGCCTTGGCGCGGATCCGCCCGCGGCTGACATTGGCATAAAGTGTCTGCGGCTTGGTGCCGAGTTCGGCCAACGCTTCCTCCGCTGTCAGCCAGCTCATGTCAGCCTCACATTGATCAATTACGTCAAGATTGACGTCAACTAAACTAGAGCCGATCTTTCATCCGGTAAAGGAGAAAGACCTATGAAAAATGGTTTGGAAGATGTCATCGCCGCTGAAACCCAGCTCTCGGATGTCGACGGCGAAGCCGGCCGGCTGATCATCCGCGGCGTATCGCTGGATCATCTGGCAGGAAGCAGCACCTATGAGGATGTCGCCGCCCTGCTGCTGGACGGCCTGATCGAGCCGCATCTCGACGCAAGCGAATTGCGCCGCCGGCTCGGCCAGGCGCGCATGGAGGTTTTCGCCGAAGTCAAGACTGCCGATACTCGCCTGCTGAAGCTGCCGCCGGTCGATGCTATGCGTGCTCTTGTTGCCCGCCTACCTGACGGCGAGGATATAGATACCGTGCTCCGTCTGCTTGCCGCACCCGCCGTCTTCCTGCCGGCGGTTCTGCGCCTGCAGCGAGGCGAAAAGCCGCTAAAGCCCAATGCGGGCCTCTCACAGTCGACGGACATCCTGCGCATGCTCTCAGGCGCGGTGCCGAGCGCCGAGCAGACCGCAGCCCTCGACACCTATCTCGTGACGATCTCGGATCACGGCCTGAACGCCTCGACCTTCGCATCGCGTGTCATTGCCTCCACCCGCGCCGGCCTCACCTCCTCGGTGCTGGCGGCGATCAGCGCGCTGAAGGGACCGCTGCATGGCGGCGCGCCGGGACCGGTGCTCGATATGCTCGATGGGATCGGAAGCGAGGCCAATGCCGGCCCCTGGCTGCGTTCCGCGCTCGATCGCGGTGAGCGGCTGATGGGCTTCGGCCACCGCGTCTATCGCGTGCGCGACCCACGTGCGGACGCCCTGAAAAATGCGCTGAAGCCGCTCGTTGCCGCAGGCCAGGTCAATGCCATCAGAATCGCACTTGCCGAAGCCGTGGAGCAGGCAGCGCTCGCAATCCTCAGGGAACGCAAGCCCGACCGGCCGCTGGACGTGAATGTGGAGTTCTATACCGCGCTGCTCTTGGAAAGCCTCGGCTTCCCCCGCGACGCCTTCACTGGCGTATTCGCCATCGGCCGCACCGTCGGCTGGATTGCCCATGCCCGCGAACAGGCACTGGAAGGTCGCCTCATCCGCCCGCGCTCGGTCTATGTCGGGCCGTTGCCGGAAGCGGCGTGATGTGAAGAAAAAGGCCGCTCCCTCGTTGTTGAGGGAGCGGCCGAATTTTAAACCAACCGGCTCTGTTCCGTCGCAGCTTCGATGAAGCTTGCAAAGAGCGGATGCGGGTCGAGCGGGCGGGACTTCAGTTCCGGATGGTACTGAACGCCGATGAACCAGGGATGGTCAGGATATTCGACCGTCTCCGGCAACACGCCGTCAGGCGACATGCCGGAGAAGACCAGGCCGCAATTTTCCAGCCGGTCCTTGTAGTCGATATTGACTTCATAGCGGTGGCGGTGACGCTCGGAAATATCGGTCGAGCCGTAGATATCCGAAATCTTGGTGCCCTTCTTCAGCGCCGCCTTGTAGGCGCCGAGACGCATCGTGCCGCCGAGATCGCCGGAAGCGGCGCGCTTCTCCAGCGCATTGCCCTTCACCCACTCTGTCATCAGGCCGACGACCGGCTCCGGCGTCGGGCCGAATTCGGTCGAGGAGGCATTCGGAACATCAGCCAGATTGCGGGCAGCCTCAATGACGGCCATCTGCATGCCGAAGCAGATGCCGAAATACGGCACCTTGCGCTCGCGGGCAAAACGCGCCGCATGGATCTTGCCTTCCGAACCGCGCTCGCCGAAGCCGCCGGGCACCAGGATGCCATGGACCTTTTCGAGGTAGGGCGCCGGATCTTCCTTTTCGAAGACTTCCGACTCGATCCATTCGAGCTTCACCTTGACGCGATTGGCGATGCCGCCGTGATGCAGCGCTTCGATCAGCGACTTATAAGCATCCTTGAGGCCGGTATACTTGCCGACGATTGCGATCGTTACTTCGCCTTCCGGCGTGCGGATGCGGTTGCAGACCTCTTCCCACTGGTCGAGGCGCGGCTTCGGAGCCGGCTCGATGCCGAAGGCCGCGAGCACTTCGTCGTCCAGGCCTTCCTTGTGATAGGCCATCGGCACGTCGTAAATATTGGCGACGTCGAGCGCCTGGATGACGGCGGAGGGACGCACGTTGCAGAACAGCGACAGCTTGCGGCGTTCAGCTTCCGGGATTTCCCGGTCGGCGCGTACCAGCAGGATGTCGGGATGAATACCGAGCGCCTGCAGTTCCTTGACGGAATGCTGCGTCGGCTTGGTCTTCAACTCGCCGGCTGCCGGAATATACGGCATCAGCGTCAGGTGGACGTAAACAGCCGTGCCGCGCGGCAGGTCGTTGCCGAGCTGACGGATCGCTTCCATGAAGGGCATCGCCTCGATGTCGCCGACCGTGCCGCCGATCTCGCAGATGACGAAGTCGTAGTCGTCATTGCCTTCGGTGACGAAATCCTTGATCTCGTTGGTGACGTGCGGAATGACCTGAACGGTCGCGCCGAGATAGTCGCCGCGGCGTTCCTTGTCGATGATGTTCTTGTAGATGCGGCCGGTGGTGATGTTGTCGGTCTTGGTCGCCGAGCGCCCTGTAAAGCGCTCGTAGTGGCCGAGATCGAGGTCGGTTTCCGCGCCGTCGTCAGTGACGAAGACTTCGCCGTGCTGGGTCGGGCTCATAGTGCCCGGATCCACGTTCAGATAGGGGTCAAGTTTGCGAAGCCGGACCCGATAACCACGGGCCTGCAACAACGCTCCGAGAGCCGCGGCCGCAATTCCTTTTCCGAGGGAAGAAACCACGCCGCCAGTGATGAATACGTATCGCGCCATGGGAGTCACCGGATACCTTTTCAAAAACAATTCCACCAGCCCAAAAATTCTTTTCCGGAACTTTTGGTGCGTGGCGCAGGAATTTGAACAAAAGAAAACCGGCAGACCCGAAGGCCTGCCGGCGGTTTAATTTCTGAACCGGCTTATTGTCCCGTGGGGACGCCGGAAGGCTGTGCCGGCGCAGTCGCGGCCGGTGCCTCAGGCTGAGCCGGAGCCGTCGTCGTCGGAGCAGTCGCCGCAGGGGCGCTCGCAGCCGGAGCCGGGGTTGCTGGTGCCGAAGCTGCCGGGGCAGCCGGTGCCGGAGCGGCAGCGCCGCCGTTCGGAATGCCGCTGTTGTCAGCCGGCTGTGCCGGAGCCGGCGTATTGGTGCCGCCGAGCGAATCGAGGATGCCGTTGCCCTGCCCGCTCGTTGCCGGAATGCGGTTGAGAATATCGGTCGGGCGGCTTTCGTAACGGGTCAGGATACCGAGGCCGAGCGAGGTGAGGAAAAACAGCGTCGCCAGGATCGCCGTCGTGCGCGTCAGCGCATTGGCCGTGCCGCGGGCCGACATGAAGCCCGATCCGCCGCCGATGCCGAGGCCGCCGCCTTCGGAGCGCTGGATGAGCACGACGCCAACGAGCGCGAGCACGATCATGAGATGGATGACAATCAATACGGTCTGCATGGGTCCAGTCCTGCCCGTCTGAGGACGGACATAAAGTAAAAATCTGGCGGCTCTTTACATGAGGTCTTGAGCTATTCCAAGCCCTTCGGCCAGGAATATACAATCGCCTCAGGCAAGCAGCGCTTCATATGTGCCGTAGATGGCGAGGAAGTCCGTGGCTTTCAAGCTCGCCCCGCCGATCAGCGCACCATCGACATTGTCGACGGCGAGCAGCTCGCGGGCATTTGCGGGCTTGACCGAACCGCCGTAGAGAATGCGCATACCCTTACCCTCGTCGCCGAAGCGCAGGACGAGTTCGTCGCGGATGAAGGCATGGACGATTTCCACATCCTTTGCCGTCGGCGTCAGTCCCGTGCCGATCGCCCAGACGGGTTCATAAGCGATGACAGTATTTTCGGCCGTCGCCTCCTCGGGCAGCGAGCCGGAAAGCTGGCGCTTGAGGATGTCGAGCGTCTGATAGGCGTCACGCTCGTCGCCGGTCTCGCCGACGCAGACGATTGCGGTGAGATCAGCCAGATAGGCGGCCTGCGCCTTGGCCCGCACCATATGGTCGGTCTCGGCATGGTCAATGCGCCGTTCCGAATGGCCGACAATCACATAGGTGCCGTAGCAATCGGCAATCATTTCGGCCGAAATGTCGCCGGTATGCGCCCCGGATTGCGCCTGATGGCAGTCCTGGCCGCCGATCGCGAGCGGGCTGTCGGTGGCGAGCGCGGTCGCCACATAAAGCAGCGTGGCCGGCGGGCAGATCAGGGCTTCGACTTTTTCCGACAAGGGGGAGCTGACGCCTTGGGCAATCGCCTTGATCTGGTCCAATGAGACACGTGTGCCGTTCATCTTCCAGTTCCCCGCCACGAGCGGGCGTACGTCAGGTGTCATGCTGCTCCTCCCAAAATCCGCATATCGGGCGGCCTTAGCAAAAGCTTGCGGTAAAGGAAAGCGCCCCGCGTAACGTTGGGGGAATATGATCGTTTAAAAGCTCTGCGCGGTGTGAAATCCGTCCGTTCAGGACGCCAGAATCCAGTTCAGCACTTTCCGCCAGTCGATCATGCGGATCGGCGTCCCGTGGTTGCCATTCTGGAAGAGCGTGAAATGCGTCGGGTACTTCGCCTTGTCGAGCTTTTCGAACAGCGCCTGCTGGTCGGTTGCCGCATAAACAGGATCGCGGCTGCCATGGGCAAACCACAGCGGCAGCTTTGCCTTGTAGAACGGGCTCTTCGCAAAATCCGGATCAGAGACTCCGCTCATGATCAGCATGCCCTTCAACCGCTTGACGCTTTCGGCATCGCGCGTGATGCCCCAGCAGATCTGGCTGCCCATGGAGGCGCAGCTCAGAATGACCGGCCGGCCGGGCGATTGCACGCTCGCGTAGCGGATCAGCCCGGCAATGGCTGCAACGCCATTGGCGTCGAAGGTCCTGACGGTCGGCGAATAATAGACGCCGCCATTGCCGGCCGTAAGGTTCTTCAGCCGGTTGAAATTGCCGCCGAAGGAATAGTCGTTGGCGCCGAGCCGCCGGTCGCCGTCGCGACCGTGGATGAAAATGACCGTGAAGGCGGCATTCTGAGTCGGTCCCACCCTGGTGACATCGAGCCTGATGCCGTCGAGCGACAGCGTTTCATCTGCCTGCAGCTTCTTCACGCCAAGCGAGACATATTTCTGCTGCACCCGCTTTTGCGGGATCTGGTCGCGCCCGTTGATGTCGCGCATCTCATCGTAATCGATCACATCGAAGGCGCCGTCATCGCCCGTCTGCAGCACTTTCTGCGTTGAAAACAGATCGTCCTTGTAGGGCGGCAGGGCATCGGCTGTGGCGGTCGTGATGGCCGCGGACAGGAAAAAGGCCGCAATTGCGGTAATTATGGTGCAATGACTTGTGGACATCGGCATGCGGATGGTTCCCAGAGAGCTGCCGCGACTTGCCATTCGGCGTCCAGCAACGCAAATCACATCTTGAAAAGCTCCGCAAATCCGGGGCGCGTCGCGTATCGGGGCGCTTTCTGTCAGAATCCCCCTGATTCGCAAACGCGATGCGGACTGTGACTATTGTGGGCCAGCGGCGGCCCTTCACGAGAATAAGATCTGAACGGTTCCATGGAAGACAGCAACGACCTCTTTTCCGGAATGCCCCTGTCACAGAAGCAGGAGGAGGCTGCAAAGCCTGCCGCGCCAGCCGAACGGCCCGCTGCAGCGGCACCGGCAGCCCCTCGCCCCGCTCCGGCGACGTCGAACGGCGATGATTACGGTGCATCCTCGATCCGCGTTCTGGAAGGCCTGGAACCGGTTCGCATGCGCCCCGGCATGTATATCGGCGGCACCGACGAAAAGGCGCTGCACCACCTCTTCGCCGAAGTCATCGACAACTCGATGGACGAAGCGGTGGCCGGCCATGCCGATTTCATCGATGTCCATCTGGATACCCAGGGCTATCTGACGGTCACCGACAACGGCCGCGGCATTCCAGTAGAGAACCATCCGCAGGTTCCCGGCAAATCGACGCTCGAAGTCATCATGACCAAGCTGCATGCCGGCGGCAAATTCGACGGCAAGGCCTATGAGACCTCGGGCGGTCTGCACGGCGTCGGCGTCTCTGTCGTCAACGCTCTGTCGGATCATCTCGAAGTCGAGGTCGCCCGTAACCGCAAGCTCTATCGCCAGCGCTTCTCGCGCGGGGTGCCGCAGGGCGGGCTCGAAGAGCTGGGCGATGTGCACAACCGTCGCGGCACCAAGGTTCGCTTTCATCCCGACCCGCAGATTTTCGGTGATCATGCGAAGTTCGATGCGGCGCGTGTGTTCCGCATGGCCCGCTCCAAGGCCTATCTCTTCGGCGGCGTCGAGATCCGCTGGAGCTGCGAGCCGGGAGTGCTGCCTGAGGGATCGGATCTGCCCGACAAGGCCGTCTTCCACTTCCCCGGCGGCCTCAAGGATTACCTGCAGGCAACGATGGGCAAGGAATTCACGGTCACCCGCGAGATCTTCGCCGGCAAGACCGAGAAGGTAGCCGGCCACGGTGCACTGGAATGGGCGATCACCTGGTATGGCGGCGATCCGCAAGTCCATTCCTACTGCAACACCATCCCGACGCCCGAAGGCGGCACGCATGAGGCCGGTCTTCGCATTGCGATGACCAAGGGCCTGAAGAGCTATGCCGAGCTGACGCAGAACAAGCGTGCCGCACAGATCACCACCGATGACGTGATGATCTCGGCAGTCGGCATGCTCTCGGTCTTCATCCGCGAGCCGGAATTCGTCGGCCAGACCAAGGATCGTCTCGCGAGCGTCGAAGCCCAGCGCCTTGTCGAAAATGCGCTGCGCGACCCCTTCGACCATTATCTCGCCGACAATCCGAACGAGGCCGAGAAGCTTCTCGACTGGGTGATCGAGCGCGCCGAAGAGCGCCTGCGCCGCCGCAAGGAGAAGGAAGTCAACCGCAAGACAGCAGTGCGCAAGCTGCGCCTGCCCGGCAAACTCGCCGACTGCTCGCAGAACACCGCCGAAGGCGCCGAACTCTTCCTGGTCGAGGGTGACTCGGCAGGTGGTTCCGCCAAGCAGGCGCGCAACCGCGCCAACCAGGCGATCCTGCCGCTGCGCGGCAAGATCCTCAACGTCGCCAGCGCCGGCCGCGAGAAGCTCTCGGCCAACCAGCAGATCTCCGATCTCGTCCAGGCGCTCGGCTGTGGCACGCGCTCGAAATACCGCGAAGAGGACCTTCGCTACGAACGCGTCATCGTCATGACCGATGCCGACGTCGACGGCGCGCATATCGCCTCGCTGCTGATTACCTTCTTCTATCAGGAGATGCCGGAGCTCGTTCGCGGCGGGCACCTCTTCCTCGCCGTGCCGCCGCTCTACAAGATCACGCAAGGGGCAAAATCCGCCTATGCCCGCGACGACGAGCATCGTGCCGAGCTGATGGAGACGGAATTCAAGGGCAAGGCCAAGATCGAGATCAGCCGCTTCAAAGGTCTCGGCGAAATGCTGCCCGCCCAGCTCAAGGAAACCACGATGGATCCGTCCAAGCGCACGCTTCTGCGGGTGCTGATCGACGAGGTGGATTTCGAGGGCACGCGTAACGCTGTCGACGACCTGATGGGAACCAAGGCCGAAGCCCGTTTCCGCTTCATCCAGGAGCGTGCGGCCTTCGCAGAGGATCTGGATATTTAAGTTGTAGCGAATTCATCGAACTGACGAAGAACCGTTACGAGTCCGTCAAATTACCGGCGCAATAGAACGGCCGGCGCTCTGTCCTCCAGCGAGGTCCACGCAGCGCCGGCCGTTCTGTTTCAACCCTTTGCCGGATATTTGCCATGACCAAGCGTTTTCTTGCGACTGCCGCTTTCGTTCTCCTGTCCAGCACCGCCTCCGTTTACGCCACCGATATAGGCGCGACTGTCGAGACCGCCTGCCCCTTCGGCGATTGCGCGGCAGCTATCTCGCTGTCCTATCTCGGTGAATTCGTCATTCCGACCGGCCAGATGGAAAATGGCGTCGAATTCGGTGGAATTTCCGGCCTCGATTTCGACGCCGCCACCGGCCACTACATCGCTATCAGCGACGACCGCTCCGAAAAGGCCCCGGCCCGCTTCTACGATCTTGATATCGATGTCAGCGCTGCCGGCCTGAAGGGCGTGACCGTTGCCAAGCACGTCACCCTGCAGGACAAGAACGGCCAGCCCTTCGCCATCCGCACCGTCGATCCGGAATCCATCCGTTTCGGCAAGGACGGCATCTATTGGGGCAGCGAAGGCGATGCGAAGGTGCTCATCCCGCCTTTCGTCCGCGTCGCTTCTCCTGATGGCGCCTTCGTGCGCGAGTTCCAGCTGCCTGACGGTTTTGCACCGACCGCCGACAAGTCGACCGGCATCCGCGACAATCTCGCTTTCGAGGATCTTGCCGTGTCTCCGTCCGGTGACGTTTTCGTCGGCGTCGAAGCAGCCCTCTATCAGGACGGCCCGAACCCCAGTCTGACGACCGGCAGCCTCTCACGCATCATCCGCTATGACGGCGCAACCGGCGAGCCGAAGGCTCAATACGTCTATTCGGTCTCGCCGATCCCGCAGGCTGCCACCAAACCCGACGGCGGCAACGACAACGGCATGTCGGAAATGATCGCTCTTGACGATCATCGCCTCCTCGCCGTCGAGCGCAGCTATGCCCAGGGCTTCGGCAACAACATCAAGCTTTTCATGATGGACCTCGACGGCGCGACCGACGTTTCCGGCATCGTTTCGCTTGCCAAGAACGACCAGCGCGTCGTCCCGGCCCGCAAGAGCCAGGTGCTGGATCTGCGCGCCATCGGCCTGACGCCCGACAATATCGAGGCTATGGCGATAGGCAAGGCGAAGGATGGCACGGACGTCCTGATCCTCGGTTCTGACAATAATTTCTCGACCGGCCAGAAGACTCAGTTCTACGCCTTCAAGATCAACCGCCGCCCGCAATAATATCTCAAGGATTCAGCGACCAAATAACCACGCTTTGTATACGCTTTATCCGGGCGGACCTTGAAACCGCCCGGTTCATAGCCCATAAACTAGGACAACAATAAAAAGAGGCGCGCGTGGGTGTGTTTGATCGTCAGAAAACCAATACGGAACCGCGATGGCTGGGGCCGTCGGCGACGATACGTACGCCGCTGATACCCTCCATTTCGGCTGCCCGCTGGCTGCTCGTGCTTGTTGCCGCAGCCGGCGTCTATTTCTTCTATGGCTTCGTGGTGCCTGTGCTCGCAGCCCTCGTCATAGGCTTTGCGAGCTGGCCGCTTTACCGCAAGCTGGTTGCCCGCGTCGGTGGCAATACGACGATCGCCGCAACGATCGCGATCATCCTCATCGTCACCTTCCTCGTCATTCCGATCAGCCTTGCGGTTGCCTATACGACCGGTGAAGTGCGCACCTGGGTCGCATGGGCGATCCACGCCAACCGCTTCGGGGCGGAAACGCCCCAATGGATCGTCGCCTTGCCTCTGGCCGGTTCCTACCTCGACGAACTTTGGACGAAATATATCGGCAGCCCCGGCGCCATGGGTGAGCTCATCCAGGCCGTCAGCGGTGCCAATATCGGCAATATCTACCGCGCAATTCTGGCGGCCGGCGGTGGTGCCTTCCACCTGTTCCTGACGCTGCTCTTCATGCTGATCGCGCTCTTCTTCGTCTATCGCGACGGTTTCTCCTTCTCCAAGCAGATTGACATGCTCGGCGAGCGTATCCTGCCGAACCGCTGGGAGCGTATTTCCCGCGTCGTGCCTGCCACCATCAGCTCGACCGTCATGGGCATGACGCTGATTGCCATCGGCGAAGGCATCGTGCTCGGCGTTGCCTATTGGATTGCCGGCGTACCCTCGCCCGTCACCCTTGGCGTGCTGACCGGCGTCATGGCGCTGATCCCGGGCGGAGCGCCGCTCTCCTTCACCCTGGTATCCGTCTATCTGCTGGCCAGCGGCTCGCATGTCGCCGGTATCGGTCTGTTCGTCTGGGGCACGGTGGAACTCTTCATTGTCGACAAGACACTGCGCCCCAAGCTCGTTGGCGGACCGATCAAGCTGCCGTTCCTGCCGACCTTCTTCGGCCTCGTCGGCGGCGTGAAGACGATGGGCTTCCTCGGCCTGTTCATCGGCCCGGTGCTGATGGCGCTGCTGGTCGCGATCTGGCGCGAATGGATACATGAAGTCCGCGCCGCCGATGCGGGACCGCAGATCATCCTCGACGAGCAGGCGCCGCCGGTGCAGCGTGCTGCCGAAGGCTAGGGCCTTTCCGGCTTAGGCCAGCCGCTTTTCCATGAAGAGGCTGAGCGGATCCGGCTGATAGGAGCCGAACGGCTCGATCTCGCGATATCCGTATTTCCTGTAAAGGCTGATCGCCTCCGGCTGATAGATACCGGTCTCCAGGCGGATTGCGTCGAAACCCTTCTCCCCGCCGATCTCCTCCAGCCGGTCCATCAGGCGGCTGGCGATCTTCAGGCCCCTCGCCTCGGGATCGACGAACATGCGCTTGATCTCGGCCGTCCCGTCACCTGCCTCCACCAAAGCACAGCAGCCGACGATCTCGCCGCCGTTACGCGCCACGAAGAAGCTCACGGATGGCTTTTCCAGCGTGGAGATATCGACGAGGTGGTTGCTCTCGGGCGGATAGAGTGACTGCGCATAGGCGTCGGAGAGATCAAGAAGGCGGATCACGCCATCCTGGCGCGGCGGTTCCAGAGCGATGGTGACGGACATTTTCTCTCTCCTGTTCCGGCGAAACGCGTGATTTTTCCCTTGATGACAAGGAGTTAATATCGCTGCCTTCATTCCGTTGGAATTGTGCTTTCGAAGGGGATGACACGCTCAATAGCCATGGAGGCAAAATATGCAAGCCGTCCTCATCGCCATGACGATCCTCGGTTGCGACAATTCGTCAGCCAGTGCAATTACGTCGCCACGGTCGACAAACACTGGGAAACCGTCGTCGCCTGCGATGCCGAGGCCGAACAGCGGCTGAAGACCTATGCCAATGCCAGCTATCCGACTGTCATTGCCGTCTGCGAGGCGCCGAAGTCGCTTGCCGCTACCGAACCGGCCAATCCGGCGCCCGCTGCGCCAGCAGCGCCCGAGGTAGCCGAACAACGGGATGGCCTTGGCGGTTTTGTGGATACTATTGCCGGGCGCGTGCGCGCCAACTTGCCTTCCGGCCAGGACGTGAAGAACAGCCTGGCGAAACCGCTGCACTTCGTCTCTGCAAGCTATTCCTGGGCTGCGGCCCGGTTTACCGACTAGGCCGCTGCAAGCGAGGCATAAACACGGGCCGACCGGCGCTGCTCGGCCACATGAAGCTTCTCGACCATATCGAGCAACTCGCCGACCGCGTCATGCTGCCCAACCCGGCTGTGGAATTTCTGGAGCAAGCGCCCGCAGATGCTGCCGAGCAGCGAGGCCGAGGTGTTGCGCGAAGCCTCGCGCCACAGGAATGTCGCTTCTACGAAAATGATGCTGATATCGCGCGGCAGGCCCGCCAATTCATAGAGCGCGCGCACGGCATGCATGCGGCCCGTGGCAAGGATTGCCCGCACGCGCCGGTCGCTGCAACCTGACAGGTTGACGATGGCGCAGGCGAAGAATTCCACCTTGCCGCAGCAGAGCGCGTGCATAAGGAAGGAAGGCGTCAGCCGGTCGTTCAGGCGAAGATGTTCGACGAGATCTGGCACTTCGATCGGCGCGATATCGCCGGCGATGGAAACGATCGCCGCTTCCGTCGCCTCGCGGCTGATGCGCTGCAGCCTCTGCAGGCCGATTGCCGCCTGCGCCAGCGGCAGGCCGACCAGCGCATTGCTGACATGCTGCGTCATAAGCTGGCGGGCATCGGCCGGCAAATCGATGCGGTCGAGAAGCAGGTTTCTGATGTCGCTGACATCACCGAGTTGTTCGGCAATCCGCTTCAGGGATTGGGCGGAAATCGCCGCGCCGTCATTTTCGAGCAGGCAGAGAATTTCGTCCTCGTCGCCGACTTCGGCAAGTGCCGCCGAAACGGGGCGGGTCAGATGGGCGCGTGCCGCAATCAGCATGCGCGTTGCACCGCTGCCGCGTGCTGCGAGATCGACGAGATCGGCATCGGTCAGGACCGGCGAGCAGGTCACCGCATGGCAGGCGATCTCCGGCTGGTCTTCGGCAAGCGAGAGAATGATGTTGCGCGGCGCATGCGGCGCCCAGGCGATTGCTTCGGCGAGCGCAAGCCGCACACGCGGCGACGGATCGTCGAGCAGGTAGGTCATCGCCTTTTCAGCAGCGTCGCGCCGCTCGTCCGACATTTCCGATTTGAGATAGACGCGTCCCAGAGCATTTGCAGCGGCCGCCCTGTCAGCCGTCTTGGCCGTTTCGACCCAACGAAGAAATGCTTCAATGATCACGACAACGCCCCAGCACTGAACGCGATTCCTTCGCGTCTTATTCAATACAAGGACGATAGCCGGAAAAAGTTTATGATTGGTTCACCATATTTATTAGGCTTTGTTCAAGCCTTGTGCCGAGGTCAGACCTTCGGCCTGAACATTTCGAAGACCTCGCTGCCTTCGCAATAGTCCATGTAGCCCATGCGTGCGATCGGCCGCGCCAGCGCCACATCGAACCGGCCATCTCTGACGATCGCCTCATCGATATGGATGCCGACGACCTCTCCGAAAACGAAGACATTCTCGGATGCTTCGCCGGACAGCGTCTTCGGCTCAATGATCTCGGTCACCTTGCATTCCAGCACGGCGAAGGCCTCTGTCACATAGGGCGCATCGATGAGCTCTGCCTGCTTTGGGGTCAGCCCGGCGAATTCAAACTCGTTGGTGCCGTAGGGCAAGGCGGCCGAGGTCAGGTTCATCTTCTCCGCGAGGTTGCGGCTAACGAAATTGCAGGTGAAGACGCCGGTCTCCCTGGCATTTTTCTGGCTATGCTTGTGCCCGCTCGATGAGAACATCACCAGCTTTGGCTTGTCGGCGACCGCATTGAAGAACGAATATGGCGCGAGATTGATCGACCCGTCCCTGCCTTTGCTGCCGATCCAGCCGATCGGCCGTGGCGCGACGATCGCCTTGAAGGGATCGTGCGCCAACCCGTGCCTGTTGGTGTCCGTCGTGTAGAACATCAGTCTTCGCCGCCGAGCCAGGTGACCGTCTCGGTTAACTCAGGGCGTGGACGCTCGACGGGTGGGAAGGTGGTGGAGCCGATGTGGATGAAGCCGGCAACCTTTTCGCCCGGCTGGACGCCGAGCAGCGGATAGGCGCGCTCGTCGAAGGCGAACCATTCCGTCAGCCAGTTGGCAACATAACCATGCGCATTGGCAGCCAGGATGACGTTGAGGCACAGCGCGCCCGCCGACATGATCTGTTCCCATTCCGGGATCTTGAAATGCGGGCCGGCCTTGCTGACGATGCCGACGACGACAGGCGCACGGGTAAAGCGTGCGCGTTCCACCAGGATCATTTCCTCAGAGAGATCGGGTTTTGCTTCGAGCGCCAGCTTCAGCAGTTCTTCGCCCAGCCGCACGCGCTCTTCGCCGCGATAGACGATGAAGCGCCAGGGGGCGAGCTTGCCGTGATCGGGAACGCGCGATGCAAGGCGCAGGATTTCCTCGATCTCGTCCCTTGCCGGTCCCGGTTCGCACATCTGGAACGCAGGGATGGAGCGGCGCACGGCGAGATAATCGATCAGCTTGATGTCGGATTTCATGCGGAAGAAACTCTCATTTGTATGCAGAGGGTGGCCGGAGGTCTTGAATTTGCCATGGCATTGGTCTTGAAGTGGACTCTGCGATTTCAGAAGTCAATCGGTTCACGAACAGGATGTTTGGCATTTTGCCTTTTGCACGGATCGGCCTTGCTATTGCCCTGATGTTGCTGACGCCGTTTGGCGCTGCCGCCCAGGACGCCTTCAAGGAGTTCAAGCAGCTCGAATCGACGCCGAAAATGCCGAAGCTCAACGCGTTCATCGCGCCAGGCACGGCGCAGGAGGGCGTGCATCTGCGTGACGTCTCGCTGGAAGCCAAGCTCACGGCCGATGGCGCGCCTGTCGAAGACGGGCTTTCCTGGTATGTATTCAGTCCCGTCGCTGGAAATGATGGCAAGCTGCCGCTCATCGCAAGCTCCCGTGGTGGCACCGCAGCCTTCCAGCTCGCTGCCGGCGATTATTTCGTCAACGTTTCCTTCGGCCGCGCCGGCGTCACCAAGAAGCTGACGGTGTCGGATGAAGGCGCAGTCGACAAGCAGGTGATGGTTCTCGATGCCGGCGGGCTGCTGCTCAACGCCGTCTCCGGCTCCGATGTCCGCATTCGGCCCAGCCAGCTGAGCTTCTCGATCTATTCCGCGGAAGTCCGCGACGACGGCGAGCGCGGCCTTGTCATGGCCGATGTGCCACCGAATACGGTCGTGCGCCTCAACGCCGGCACCTATCACGTCGTCTCCGAATACGGCAATGTCAACGCGACCATCCGTGCCGACATCCAGGTGGAGGCTGGCAAGCTCACCGAAGCGACGATCCAGCACAGGGCGGCACAGATCAATTTCAAGCTGGTCTCGGAAACCGGCGGCGAAGCGATTGCCGATACCGCCTGGTCGATCCTGACGGCGGCCGGCGACAGCGTCGGCGAAAGTGTGAGCGCCTTTCCGGCCATGGTCCTGGCGGAAGGTGAATACACGGCGGTCGCCCGCAACAAGGACAAGATCTATCAGCGTGACTTCACCGTCGCTGCCGGCGTCAATACCGATGTCGAAGTGCTGATGAAGAACCAGCAGGCCCAGCAGCCGATTGCTCCGGCCGCCACAGCCGTGCCGCCAGGACAGACCGCGGCCGGGCCGAAGGGTGTGCCCCAGCCGGGCGGCGAGATCCCGCCGCAGCCGCCCTTGCCGTCCTATGAAGATCTGCAAAGCGGCGACGGCGCCAGCCTCGACTGACGCCGCGTCCGAAATCTCCGGAAATGTTCAGCTTGCGCGCTTGAGGAAGGCCTTCTTCTTCGGCGCCATCGAGAAGACGGCGTCAAAGAGACGGGCGAGCAGATCCTTGCGGTCGCTGCCGCTGCTGAGTTCTTCCCAGGACAGTACCCTACCCACATGCGCGGTGATCGTGCTGCCTGAAAGACGGCGGAATTCGCGGATGAGCAGCGACAGGCGCAGCGTCATCGAAACCCTGCTGGCGATATGGAAGAGCCGGCCGTTCTGGCCCTCGAAATAGATCGGCAGCACGCTGGCGCGGGTCGCCTGGATGAGCTTGGCCGGGAACATCTTCCACGGCAGGTCTTCGGCGCGGCCGAAGCCCTTCTTGGCGGTGGCCACGCCGCCAGCCGGAAAAATCACGATCGTCGTGCCTTCCTTCAGCAGGCGAACTGCCTCGTGCCGGCTCTTCATGTTCATCGCCATCGCTTCCTTGGTCTCCTCGAAGGAGATCGGCAGCGAATAAGGCGCCATTTCCGGCACCTTCAGGAGATCATTGTGGATCAGTACCCGGAACGGACGACCAATCTGCTCGGCTAGCGCCAGCACCGCAATACCGTCGCCTATGCCGAAGGGATGGTTGGCGACGATGACGATCGGCTCGTCCGGCACCGGCTCGAGCGGCCAGCTGCCCTTCACATTGATCTCGACATCGATGAGATCGAGCATCTTGCCGAAGACGCGGTCGCTTTTGCCGACAATGTCGGAGCGCCAGATGTCGTAGAGCCGTACATAGCGGTCACGGCCGGAAAGGCCCTCAATGGAGCGGATGAGCCAGCGCTTGAAGCGCGGATCCCGTTCGTTCGCGTAGGAAAGCTCTTTGAAGCGCACTCGAATGCCTGCCGGGATGAAACCCGTCCCCTGTTTTTTGGCGGCTATATTACTGTTGCATGTCAGATTTCTGACAGCGCCGAGCAGATCAATGCCGGGCGCTGCCATTATCCAAAAGGCAATTTTCAGGCTGCCTTGGCCTTCTTTGCCTCGAGCTTACGACGGATATCGGGCGGTGTTGCCTCCAGGGCAAGGCTTTCGATCGCCGAATCCAGCGACATCGATGTCTGCTCCTGGCTGCCGAGGCGGCGGATATTGACCGTGCGCTCCTCGGCTTCCTTCTTGCCGCAGACGATGATGACGGGAACTTTCGTAACGGAATGTTCGCGGATCTTGTAATTGATCTTCTCGTTACGGAAGTCGGTCTCGACATGCAGTCCGGCGTCGCGCAGCGCCTCGGCCACTTCCTGGCCGTAGCCGTCAGCTTCCGAGGTGATCGTCGCGACGACGACCTGCAGCGGCGAAACCCACAGCGGCAGATGGCCGGCGAAGTTCTCGATCAGGATGCCGAGGAAGCGCTCCATCGAGCCGCAGATGGCGCGATGGATCATCACGGGTTGGGTCTTTTCCGAATTGCTGTCGATGTAGAAGGCGCCGAAGCGTTCCGGCAGGTTGAAGTCGACCTGCGTCGTGCCGCACTGCCATTCGCGGCCGATCGCGTCCTTCAGCGTATATTCGAACTTCGGCCCGTAGAAAGCGCCCTCGCCCGGCAGGATGCCGGTCTTGATGCGTCCCTCGGACTGCGCCTCGATCGTCTTCAGCACATCGGTCATGACGGCTTCCGCCCGATCCCAGAGTGCATCGGTGCCGACGCGCTTGTCCGGACGGGTGGAGAGCTTCACAACGATTTCCTTGAAGCCGAAGTCTTCATAAACCGAGAGGATCAGGTCGTTGATCTTCAAGCATTCGGCTGCCATCTGCTCGTCGGTGCAGAAGATGTGCGCGTCGTCCTGCGTGAAGCCGCGCACGCGCATCAGCCCGTGCAGTGCGCCCGAGGGCTCGTAGCGATGCACAAGGCCGAATTCGGCGAGACGGATCGGCAGCTCGCGATAGGATTTCAGGCCATGCTTGAAGATCTGCACGTGACCGGGGCAGTTCATCGGCTTCAGCGCAAAGACGCGGTTATCCGCTTCCTTGTCTTCGGGATGCGTCATGGCATGGGCCGATTTCACGGCGAACATGTTTTCCTGATACCAGCCCCAGTGACCCGAGGTTTCCCAGAGTGCGGTGTCGAGCACCTGCGGCGCGTTGACCTCTTGATAGTCGACGGCGAGCCGACGACGCATGTAGGAGACGAGCGACTGGAAGATGCGCCAGCCCTTGCCATGCCAGAAGACGACGCCCGGGCCTTCTTCCTGGAAATGGAACAGGTCCATTTCGCGGCCGAGCTTGCGGTGGTCGCGCTTTTCGGCTTCCGCCAGCATATGCAAGTAATTGTCGAGATCGGCCTGGTCAGCCCATGCCGTGCCGTAGATACGCGAGAGCATGGCGTTGTTGCTGTCGCCGCGCCAATAGGCGCCGGCAACCTTCATCAGCTTGAAGGCGGTGCCGACCTGGCCGGTGGAGGCCATGTGCGGGCCACGGCAAAGGTCGAACCATTCGCCCTGATTGTAGATCTTCAGATCCTGCCCTTCGGGAATCGCATCGACGAGCTCGACCTTGTACTGTTCGCCCTTTGCGGCAAAAACTTCCTTGGCCTTCTCGCGCGACCAGATCTGCTTGGTGAAGGGCGCATTGCGGGCAATGATCTCCTTCATCTTCTTTTCGATCTTGGGCAGATCGTCGGGCGTGAAAGGCTCGTTCTTGGCAAAGTCGTAATAGAAGCCGTTCTCGATCACGGGGCCGATCGTCACCTGCGTGCCAGGCCACAGTTCCTGTACGGCTTCTGCCATCACGTGTGCGGCATCATGCCGGATGAGTTCCAGCGCGCGGCCATCCTTGCGCGTGATGATCTCGATCTTGCCGTCGGTGACGGCATCGGAAAGGTCTTGCACGGTGCCGTCGATCGCAATCGCGACAGCGCTCTTGGCGAGCGACTTGGAAATGGATTCGGCAACATCCTTGCCGGTCGCGTCAGCCGGGAAGCTGCGCACCGAACCATCGGGAAATGTCAGGGAAACGGATTGGGACATTCAAATTCTCCTTGTCCAGTCCCGCCAACGAATGCGGGTGGTTGAAACGGAAGCGTCATCCACCGGGAATGCCGCTGCCGCCTGATACTGATATTTGGTGTCTGAGTAAAGGAGAAGCGAGCCTAGAGGACCATATCGAAAAGGCCGCGCACTGTGTTCCAGTTGCGCATCGTTCCCACGCCCATGCGCTTGGTCGTGAGCGCCGATAGCAGCTTCGATTGGCTCGGCTTGCCGTGGAAATCGATCCAGAGATCGCAACCGACAAGCTTCATCCGCTGCCCTTCGGCAAGGAGCGGCTTCAGCGCTTCCACCTTGTCCGGGTCGATCGGCAGCCGGTTGACGCGCACGATCACCTGGTCGCCAGCGCCGTCCTTGAAGGGATTGGCGCTGCAGAGCGCCATCCAGGTGCAGTCGCTGCGCACGATGATATCGACATGTTTGCCGAACTTTTCTTCAAAAGCCTCCTCCAACTGCTCTTCGACTTCGTGCGGCCGCATTTCATCTGCCTCGAATACGAGGTTGCCTGTGGAGACCAGCGTGCGCGGTTCACGATAGCCCAGCTCTTCGGCAAGCTTTCGCAGATCTTCCATGATCACGCGCCGCTCGGAGGTCAGGACGATGCTGTGCAGAAGTGCGATGAAGGTACACACCTTATGCCTCCTTCCGCCCGAGCCCGAAATAGCGCCACGGCGTAAACCAGCGGAAACGGGATTCGAGGTTGTCAGGTACCGGATCGAGCCCACTTGTGCCGCCCGGACCGCACCGGCCGACGCGGAAGAGCGTCATCCAGCCGCCGGCCCAGAGCCCATGGCGGGCGACGGCCTCATAGCCATATTCGGAGCAGGTCGGGATATGCCGGCAGGAATTGCCGACGAAGCCGGAGAGCGTCAGCTGATAGAGGCGGATGAGCCCCATGCCGAAAAGCCGGTCAGGCGTCTTGCGGAACGGACCTTGGTAGTTGCGCGAAAATCTCTGCAGCGGTCGGGCGCGAGGCTTCGGCGCGGCGGCACCGCCCTCGTCTTCCTCTTCCTCACGCAGCAGACAGAATTCGCACATAGCTTACGCCTCGACGGTTTCAGCGCGTTTTGCCTCTATCTGGCCGATAGCATCGACGACGGCATCGAAGGTCAGCATGGTGGAGGCATGACGCGCCTTGTAATCACGCACGGGAAGGAGATAGCGCATGTCGGCGAACCGTCCATCGGGCCCCTCGCCATCCGCTTTCAGCATGGCGAGCATATCCTCGCGCGCCTTGCGCACTTCGCCTGATGTCGCGCCGACAACATGCCGGGCCATGATCGAGGAAGAGGCCTGGCCGAGGGCGCAGGCCCTCACGTCATGCGAAAAGGCGCTGATCCTATCGCCATCCATTTTCAGCCAGATGCGCACTTTCGAGCCGCAGAGCCTGGAATGCGCCTGGGCGCTCGCATCCGCATCGTCAAGCGTGCCGGTCAGAGGAATATTGCCGGCAAATTCGAGGATTTTGCTGTTATAGATGTCATCCATGACGGATTTGGCTCCAAAAACGCCTAAAAGCGACGCTAATTCCTATGTGATTGTCATGTAAACAAAAAACACACAGTCAAACGACAGCATACTTACATACCAGGGTCGTCTTCCTATATGTATGTCGTTCGAGGGCCATTGAAATGCAATGGGCCCGGATAAGTTTGATTGGGAAACCGTGCCGGAAGGGTTCGAGAAAGCGAGCCTGGAAAGCCCCGGAGCCTGCCAAAGGTGCAAGAATTCCCGCTTGGGGTACCAGTGGCTAGTCCGAATAAGGTCCGCGTTGCGGACCAGGAGACCATTGAATATGGACGCCATCGTCAAGAATTTTCCGCAGACCGCCCGTGAATCCGATCGCCCCTCCCAGCAGGAGGCAGAGGACGCTGTTCGTGTCCTGCTGCGCTGGGCTGGCGACGATCCGTCGCGTGAGGGCCTGCTGGATACGCCTGCCCGCGTCGCCAAGTCTTATCGCGAGCTCTTCGCCGGTTACGAGATGAGCCCGGAAGACGTGCTCGGCCGGACCTTCGAGGAGGTTGCCGGTTATGACGACATGGTGCTGGTGAAGGACATTCCCTTCTTCTCTCACTGCGAACATCACATGGTGCCGATCATCGGCAAGGCGCATGTCGCCTATATGCCGGATGGACGCGTTCTCGGCCTGTCCAAGATCGCCCGCGTCGTCGAAATCTACGGCCGCCGCCTGCAGACGCAGGAAACGATGACCTCGCAGATCGCCAAGGCCATCGATGAAACGCTGCGCCCGCGCGGTGTCGCCGTTATGATCGAGGCCGAACATATGTGCATGGCCATGCGCGGCGTGCAGAAGCAGGGTTCGACCACATTGACGACAACCTTTACTGGAACGTTCAAGACTGAACCGGCCGATCAGGTCCGATTCATGACAATGGTAAGGGGCCGCTGAGATCAGCTCCCTCAGGAGGGCCGCGATGAGTGAACTGATTTTCAATCAGCCGTCGGACGATAAATCCGAGCTGGAGGATGCTGGCGATTTCACGCCGCGCTTCGACGATCGCGGTCTGATCACGGCCATTGTCACCGATGCCGGTGACGGCGAACTGCTAATGGTCGCCCATATGAATGCGCAGGCCCTGGCGCTAACCATCCAGACCGGCTTCGCCCACTATTTCAGCCGCTCGCGCGGCAAGCTCTGGAAGAAGGGCGAGACCTCGGGCAATCTCCAGACCGTCAAGGAAATCCGCACCGACTGCGATCAGGACGCCATCTGGCTGAAGGTCGAGGTCGCCGGCCATGACGCGACCTGTCACACGGGCCGCCGCTCCTGCTTCTACCGCACCGTCACCCTGGAAGATGGAAAGCCCATGCTGACCATCGTCGATGACGACCTGCATTTCGATCCCAAGGACATTTACGGAAAATAGGCCAAATATCCCGGCCACCTGCTCCTTATTGCGACGCCGGTCGTCTCTATATACAATTTGGAAAGGGTTCGGGGCGGTTAATAGGAACCCAGTGTTCTGCCGGGAGGAAGGAACGCCATGTTGGGCTGGAGTATGAATTGTCAAAGCTCCGATGGGGGCGGTTCCGGCTTGGCGGTGCGTGACGATACGCCCGTTTCTCCTGTGCTCGCGGTTCCCGAAAAGAAAGCAAAGCTTGCCCTAGCGCTTGGCGGCGGCGCCGCTCGAGGCTGGGCGCATATCGGCGTGCTGCGTGCGCTCGATGAGGCCCGCATCGAGATCGGCATGATCGCTGGCACCTCGATCGGCGCGCTTGTTGGTGGCTGCTATCTCGCCGGCAAGCTGGATGAGCTGGAAGGTTTCGCTCGTTCGCTCACCATGCGCCGCATCGCAAGCCTGCTCGACCTGACGATCGGCGGCTCCGGCCTCTTCGGTGGCATGCGGCTGACCAAACGCATGCAAGAACATCTGGAAGGACTGACGATCGAGGATCTCGACCGGCCCTTTGTCGCCGTCGCGGCAGAGGTCAACACCGGGCACGAAGTCTGGATCGCCAATGGTTCGCTGATCACGGCGATCCGCGCATCCTACGCCCTGCCCGGCATTTTCGAGCCGGTGCGCAGCAATAACCGCACATTGGTCGATGGCGCGCTCGTCAATCCCGTGCCGGTTTCCGTCTGCCGAAGCTACGAGCAGCCGCTCGTCGTCGCCGTCAACCTCAACTATGATCTCTACGGCCGTTCCGCCGTCGTTCGCCACAATGCCAGCCTCTCGCCTGCCGAAGTGCAGCAGCAGAGGGATGCGCCCTATGCCGCCAGGATGGGCATGACCGGCGTCATGGTGCAGGCCTTCAACATCATTCAGGATCGTATCGCGCGAGCGCGCCTTGCCGGCGATCCGCCCGATATCTCGCTGCAGCCGCGCCTGTCGGACATCGGCCTGTCGGAATTCCATCGTGCGGGTGAAGCCATCGAGCGTGGCTATGAGGAAGCCCGGGCAAGGCTGCCCGAGCTGCAGCGTATGCAGGAACTCTACGCCAGGCACCCCTGACGCCCAAGCAATTCCAGCAAAAGTGTGCAGCGATTTTGCGTCCGGAATTGCGTAGAATAAAGAGTCACTCAGCTTGCAATATAAGCCTTGATCTCTTCGGCCTCGCGCTCGACCTCGGCGATGCGCGACTTCACGACGTCACCGATCGAAATGATGCCGGCAAGCTTGCCGTTGGCTTCCACGGGAACGTGGCGGAAACGCTTGCTGGTCATCAGCTCCATGAGCTCGTTGACCGAGGTCTGCTCGTTGCAGCGGAGGACCTTCGAGGTCATGACGGAAGAAAGCGTCTGATCGAGCCCGTCCTTGCCGGACTTGGCGATGACATGCACGAGATCGCGCTCGGTGAACATGCCGGAAATCTTGTTTTCCATGCCGACGACGACGATCGCGCCGATCTTCTTTTTGCTCAGAATCGCAGCCGCTTCCGCAACCGTGGTATTCGGTCCGGTGGTGACGACGTCACGACCCTTCAGATCGAGTATTGCCTTGACGGAACTGGCCATTTGTACCTCCCATGGCGAAAGTGAAACACTTGTCGGGAACACAGGCTCCGCGGTGGTTTCTCCTCCCATCGCGGATTGATCAATGGTGCACTGCTTGGGTCAGGATTGCAACTCGTCGTCGGGGTGGGGCACGGGTTCTTCAGGCAGTTTCCGGTCGAAGAGAACGAAAAGGAAGAAGCCGAAGACGAAACCGCCGATATGCGCATCCCAGGCAATCTCCTGGCTGCCGTCGCCGACGAGCGGGATGCCGACGGCGATCAGCGCGTTGCCGACCAGCCATAAGAGCGTGAAGATGATCACCGTGCGGCTCTGCATCGCCTGCAGCACCGACAGTCGCGGATTGAGGTGCGCGGGGCGGACCATTTGGCGCCCGGACGGGAACGCAAAGCGGCAGGCCGCGCCCATGAGGCCCGAGACCACACCCGATGCCCCGATGAGCAGCCCTTCGCTGCCCCAGTTCAGGGCCGCATGCAGGGCCGCCGAGGCGACAGAGGAAAGAATCCAGAAGATGATAAAGCGGAACGCGCCGATGCGGCGCACGACTGGCGCGCCGAAGGCCATCAGCCACAAGCCGTTGAAGACGATATGCTCGATGCTTCCGTGTAGCAGCGAATAGGTGACCGGCGTCCAGTAGAGCTGCGGGCCCTGCTCTGCAAGCGAAACGGCATAGCGCAGCGGAATGAAGCCGAAGTTGAACAGGAACCATTGAAACCAATCGTCCGGTAAAGCCGATTGCACGACGAAGATCAGGACCAATAGCAGCAGCGTGGCAAGCAGCGCCGGCGGAAGATTGAATACCGGCTGGCGCGGCGGCCGGGCCGGCGGTTCGGGCTGCGAAGGCTGGAATGCCTGGTCAGGCCCGGACGTCTGTTCGTTCATGCTCTCATCGCCTCGTTGCAGGCCACAGCCATACAGGAGCCGACATCAAAAAAAAGCCGTCCGGATTTGACCGGACGGCTTGCCTGGGTTCCCCGAAGGATGCCCCCTCCCCTGGCAGTCTTGTGCAGAACTTCACTGTTCGAAGTGATGGAGAGACGGTCTCATGACAGGCCCTGGCACTCAAGCAAAACCCTTTCTTAACCTTAACTCGCCGGATTTGGCATGAAATCCGCAAGGTAGAAGGTGAAGGGGCGAAAACCGCGCCCCAATGAACCGAAATGAGACACTGCCATGCGCCTTCAGATCACGATCGACATATTCGACTACTGGAATGCACTGCGCGGCGGGCGGGATGCTCCGCTGAAATCGCAGATCGAGCCCGGCGCGATCCCTCATCTCCTGTCGAGCCTCTTCATCTTGGAGACGGCGGCAGACCGGCATATCCGCTTCCGCCTCGCCGGCACGAAGATCTGCGATCTCTTCGGTCGCGATCTGCGCGGCGAGCGTTTCTCCGCCCTTTGGGCCAACGGCCAACACGAGGATATCGAAAGGACGGCACAGGGCGTCATGGCTCACGCCATTCCAACGCTTTTCAACGCGACGGGCTACAGCACCGCCGGCCATCATGCGGCCTTCGAGATCATCATGATGCCGCTGCGTTCGCCCGAAGGCGGCTGCGACCGGCTGCTTGGCGCCATTGCGCCTGCCGCCGCTGCTAGCTGGCTGGAGATCGTGCCGCTGGAGCTTCTCGCCCTCGATCGCAGCCGGTTGCTGCATGACAAGTTTGGCCGCACGGCCGAGGCCGAACCGCGTCGCCCTGTCGAGGTCGCCGCCGAAAAACAGGCCACGTTCGGCCGGACCATGCTGCGCGCCATGTCGCATTTCCTGCATGGGGCAGCCGCTCGCTGACCGTTCCATTTTGGGTCGCCGCCTATAGTACTTTAGGGTTATGCGGCGGCTCGTTCCACAACCTTCTGTTAAGGGATTGCAGGTAAGGATTGGGCTCAGCGATTTCATAAAGAAGCCCTTTGATGCACTCGTTCCAGCCCGCTCAGACGCACCGGCCTGCGCCGCGCCCAGAACAGGGAGTGTTCCAGCGCGTGCCCATCAATATGCAGGGCCGGCTGATGCTTGCGAACTACGAGGAATTCGAGTGCATGGTGATCGATATGTCGCCCGGCGACATGTATGTCACCTGCGCTGGCCGCCCGCGCGCCAATGAACGCATCGTCGCCTACATCGACCATCTCGGCCGCGTCGAAGGTCATGTACAGACCGTCGATATGCGCGGCTTCACCATGTCGATCAACGCCACCGAGCGCAAGCGCGAGAAGCTCGCGGCCCAGCTCACCTGGCTTGCCAACAAACACGAGCTCGGCCTGCCGGAAGATCGCCGTCATGATCGTCTGACCCCGCGCGAGACCAAGACCGACCTCACGCTCGAAGACGGCACGCGCTACACCTGCCGCATCATGGACCTTTCGCTCTCGGGCGCTGCCGTCGATTGCGAAGTGCGCCCGCCGCTCGGCACGCCTGTTCGCCTCGGCAACATGCGCGGCCGCGTCGTTCGCCACTTCTCGGAGGGTGTTGCGATCGAGTTCCTGTCGGTCCAGTCGCGTGAGACGTTGCGCGAATTTCTCTAAAGCAATTCCAACAAAAGTGGGCCCGTGGTGTTGTGTCCGGAATTGCGTAAAACAAGAAACCAATTCCAGCAAAAGTGCGCTGCGGTTTTACGCCCGTTTTTCTGTCCTAACCTGCGAGAGGTAGGACTGACAATTTCCGTGTTGGGTTGAATAATCTCCTGCATCTCGTGTGGCAGATGCCATAGAATGCCGCCGCTCTTGTCATTTATCCGTCACAGACTTGAAGGATACAGCGCGGCTCAACAAGCGGCGCGGTCATGTCATTCCTGTTTCCGGAAATCGAACCCTATGAACACGGCCTGCTCGATACAGGCTACGGCAACCTTATCTATTGGGAGGCCTGCGGCAATCCGGTGGGCAAGCCGGCGCTTGTCCTGCACGGTGTGGACCAGGCTCCGGCTGCTCCACCGCTGCGCGCCGCTATTTCGACCCGTCCGTTTACCGCATCATCCTTTTCGATCAGCGCAATTGCGGGCGCAGCCTGCCGAACGCTGCCTATGTTGCGACTGACCTCTCCCGCAACACGACCGCTCATCTCATCGAGGATATAGAGAGGCTGCGCAGCCTCTTTAGCGTGGAAAAGTGGATCATCTTCGGCAATTCCTGGGGTTCGACGCTGGCGCTCGCCTATGCGCAATCCCATCCGGATCAAGTCAACGGCATCGTCATTGCAGGCGTCACCACGACACGGCGTTCCGAGATCGACTGGCTCTATCGCGGCATGGCGCCGCTTTTCCCCGAGGAATGGCACCGTTTCGGCGAGGCGCTGCCACTGGAGCTTCGCGACATCGACAGGGTGAGCGCCTACCATCAGCTGCTCAACGATCCCGAAGAACAGGTGCGGCTGAAAGCGGCGCGCGACTGGCATGAATGGGAAGCGGCGACGATCCTTCTTGCCGATCCCACCGGTCTGCCTCGGCGCTGGTCCGATCCGTGCTATCTTCTGACGCGCGCCCGGATCATCACCCACTATTTCCGCGAAGGCGCCTGGCTCGAAGACGGTATCCTACTGAAGAATGCCGATCGCCTCGCCGGCATACCCGGCATCCTCATCCACGGACGCTTCGATATAGAAGCGCCACTTGTCACCGCCTGGGAACTTGCCCGGGCATGGCCGGGTGCCGAGCTCATCGTGCTGCCAAAGGCGGCCCATTCTACTGCAAATGCCGATATTGCCGCCGCGATCGTCGCTGCGACGAACAGATTCCGCGATCTCTGACGAAATTATTTTTGAGGCGGAAAATCGGGAGGTAAGGCAGAATCGGCTTTCTGCATGGCGATTCCGCCTGTTTATAGGCTTCAATCGGATCTCCGACCGCCGCCGTCCCCACTGCAAGCTTGTCGCGGAAATTTATCCGGCTTATTGAAATCGTTAACAGCCTGTCCGTTTTTCGGGCATTTCCCGCCCGAAAGCCTTTTTCCCAATCCGTCAATTTTAATCGAATTCGAGACGAATGCGCTTTTAATTTTAAGCGTATTCGATGTGGATTTGAATCAAGTTAGATGCGTTTTTGAATCAACTAAGCCATTAATTTGATTGCGTAATTTTGCGTGGGATAAAAACGTCCATGTCATTGTCGTCCTCATAACGGGGAGACGATAATGTCAATTCGAAATCTACTGAAGAGCGGCCTTCTGGCGGTTGGCGTAACGGTGGCAATGACGGGCGCAGGACAAGCATCACCCGCCAGCATGACACTTGCAGGGAATGCTAGCCCGCCCATTGGGCACTATGAGTTCTGCCAGGCCAATCCGAGTGAATGCGCCTATGCCGGCGGCGATGCCGGCCCGGCAATCCTGACCGAGGATCGCTGGAAGGAAATCCTCAAAGTGAACTACACCGTCAACTCCACCATCCAGCCGATGACGGACAAGGAAATCTACGGTGTCGAGGAGCGCTGGGCCTATCCGCGCACCGTCGGCGACTGCGAGGATTTCGCGCTGCTGAAGCGCAAGATGCTGATCGATGCCGGCTTCTCTCCATCAGATACGCTGATAACCGTCGTGCTGCAGCCGAATGGCGAGGGCCATGCGGTGCTGACGGTGCGTACGGATCACGGCGACTTCATTCTCGACAATATGCGCAACAAGGTGCTGCTGTGGTCGGATACCGAATACACCTACCTGAAGCGCCAGTCCGCCGATGATCCGGCCCGCTGGACGAAGCTGCAGGACGGCCGCGCCGTCGCTGTCGGTAGCGTGAAGTAACAGGCATACCGGCCCCGGTCAGTCCCCGCATCCCCGTCCCGACCGGCGCCCAGAGCCGTTCCCGCTGTCCCGGGAACGGCTCGCTTCTTTTGTGGCACTTCCTTTTGGTTGAGTTAACGGCCCGTTAACTCCCGCCGCTCCATGTTCATCGGCAAATTCTTCACCGGCACCGACGACTCGCGTTTTTCTTACGGCGGCCCGATATCCGAGGACGACGATGAGCAATTCCGCCGTGGGTCACCCTGGTGAGCAGCCCCTTCTTTCGACCCGCTTCCTGGTTCGCGTCACGGCGACGATTGCTGTCCTGGCGCTGCTGACGGTTGCGATCAGCGTTGCTGGCCGCTGGTTCGGCCGTCACATCTCGCTTGCCGGCAATACTGAAAGCAATGCCGGGATCACGCTCACCATCGGCCTCGACACGGTCGGCCTGCCTGCCAACACGATTCGCTTCCCCAGCGAACGCCATGATGGCGCGGCCGAACGGGTCGATCTCTATCTCACCTGGCCGGAAATGCAGGGCTACAGCAAGGAAACGCGCCAGCGTTTCGACGACGTTGCCCAATCGGCAGGCTTGATTTTCCTGCAGATCACCCAAGGCACGATGTCGCGGGACATGTCTGGCAGGCTGGAGCCGATTTATTCGCACCTGATGGACGGCGCCTCTGAAACCTTTGCGCATGGCCTGACGCTGCACCGCCTGCGAGCCGATGCCGGCTACAACGGCGAGGTTCTGTTGACCGCGCCGCGCGAAGGAAGCGCCGATTATGTCGTGCGCTGCGTCCTGCCCTCGTCTGCGGAAATGGCAACCAGCGGCGATTGTCAGCGCGATATCAAGGTCGGCAAGGATTTAAGTGTGCTCTACCGGTTCTCGAGCCGCCATTTGGCCGACTGGGACCATATTGATGCCGCGATCAGGACTTTTGTGGAAAGCCGGCTTGTGAGCCGGTCTGCAACACTCCGCTAAAATCCCCGCAAATGTCTGAAGAAACGATTCATCATAAACGGATTGGTAACGCTGAACCGGTAGTTTTCCAAGACAGCCGGTTGCGCAGTAGGGGGCGCGTGACCCGCCGAACATCCAAAATGCAAGCGAAGAGTGGAATAGTGTCAAGGTCAATTTCCTCCGTATCATCGCCGCGGTCTGCCAGTTTCCTCGCAAAGGTGCTGGCGATCCTTTCGATGGCTGTCGCGATCGTCGCGGTCGACTCGGTCAATGCCGAAGCGGAAGCTGCAAATCCGAAATATGCCGGTATCGTCGTCGATGCCCGGACGGGGAATGTTCTCTACAGCGAGAATGCCGACCGTCTGCAATATCCGGCGTCGCTCACGAAGATGATGACGCTTTACATGACATTCGAGGCGCTCGAGCAGGGTCGCATCCGCCTCGATACGCCTGTCCCCTTCTCCGCTCATGCCGCCGCCCAGGCGCCGACCAAGCTTGGTGTGCGCGCCGGCGGCACGATCACCGTTGAACAGGGTATCCTCGGCCTTGTGACGCTGTCTGCCAATGATGCTGCGACCGCCCTCGGCGAAATGCTCGGCGGTTCGGAAGATCGTTTCGCCCAGATGATGACAGCCAAGGCCCACGCGCTCGGCATGACACGCACGACCTATCGCAATGCCAACGGCCTGCCGAACACCGCGCAGATGACGACGGCCCGCGATCAGGCCCGCCTCGGCATCGCCCTTCGCCAGCATTTCCCGCAATATTACGGCTATTTCAACACGCGCGCCTTCAAGTTCGGCAATCGCGTGATCCGCAGCCATAACCGCCTCGTCGGCTCCGTGCGTGGCGTCGATGGCATCAAGACTGGCTACACCCGCGCCGCCGGCTTCAATCTTGTCAGTTCCTTACAGGCTGATGGCAAGTCGATCGTCGGCGTGGTTCTCGGCGGTGCATCCACCCCTGCTCGCGACTCGCAGATGCGCAATCTGCTCGCGACCTACATGCCGAAGGCTTCCACTAGCGGCGGCGCGCTTGTCGCCCAGTCGAAGCCGATGCCCGAGATGATCGAAACACCCGCTCCGGTTTCCCCTGCCAAGGTTGCCCAGGTGGCTGAAAAGAAAGCGATCACGGCCAATCAGCCGCCGGTCACGGCAGCCGCTGCCGATCTCGGCCTGCCGCACAAGGGTCCGCTTCCGGACAGCCGTTATCAGACGGCAAGCACCGAAGTTGCCTACGCGGAAACCGCCGCACCCAAGACAGATAATCCCCTGCTGACGCAGCCGATGCCGTCTCCGACCAAGGTCAAGACCGTGCCGATCAAGCAGCAGCAGGAACAGGCTTCCGTCGCCGTGCCGACGCCGGCACCTGCCTATATACCGCCGGAACAGGGCGACACTTCCGTCGACGAGTTGACGACAGCCTCCACCAAGGTTGCCCCGGCAAAGGAAGTTGCCGCCAAGGAAGTGCCGCAGCCATCCGGCTGGGTCGTCCAGATCGGCGTCTCCTCTAGCCGTGAAATGGCGATGGATCTTCTGGCAAACGCCAAGGCCAAGGGCGGTAAGGCGCTGAGTTCCGCCAAGCCCTTCGCCGTCGCCTATGCCAATGACGGCGATCAAATCTACCGCGCCCGCTTCGGCGGCTTTGATGGCCAGCGTGATGCGGTCAACGCCTGCAAGGCCCTCAAGAAGGCCGGCGTCAAGTGCTGGGCGGCTGCTCAATGAGATATCCGGCGCCGCCTATGACTGATTTGGCGGCGCTCCTGCCTGCCGGCTGCGGTGTTCGCGCCGCCGGCAGTCGATCCTAGTTCGATTTGTATTGCGTACGAGGAAGATGATGTCGATCAACGAGAATATTCCAAATGCGCCTGCGGGGCGCCGGGCGGTCAACAAGGGCCGTTCCGGCCTGCATCCGCTGCACGAAGCAGCGCTGCGTCTTGCCGAAATCGGCCTGCAGCGCCCAAGAGCGAAGTCGCCGAAGACCCGTGATCTCATCAACCTGCTGCTGTGCCACGGTGCGCGCGCCTGGCGCTACTCGCAGCCGGAGGCGCATATCCACCTGCACATCACGTCGCCCGATGGCAATTCGCCGGTCGTGCTGCGTTTGCGCTGAGGCGTCAAAGCAATTCCAGCAGTGCGCAGCGGTTTTGCGTAAAAACAAACGGCTTTAAAGCAGTCCGAGTTCCGACAGCTCGCGGCGAAGATCTGCTGGCATTTCGGCAATACCGGCGCCGAGACTGTGGAGATCGCGCGGCACATCCTCATCAGGATAATAACGCCAGCCCTGGAAGGCCCGCTTTGGCTGCACCGAGGTTTCGATCACCTCAGGACCGAGCACCAGATGGCAGCGGCCGATCCCCTCACCGTCGGTGAATGTCTGGATATCGAGGATCTTCTGGCGGGCTTGTACCTGCCCCTTGATCACCCAATAGAGCGAGCCACCGTCGAGCAGTTCTTCCACCCGCTTCGGTACCATGCGGGTCGTATGGACCGAATGCGGTTCCAGTCCAGCGGCGATGGCGCGCAACGACCGTTCGGCCACCCATTCGCGCAGGTCTTCGATCGAGTCGCAGCCGACGCAGAGCTTGATGAGATTTAGTGCCATGCTGCCGTTGAAATCCTTTTGACCGGCAGCGTCAAGAAGGAAGCAACGGGCGTCCACAAACTCAGCATTCTACGACGTTGACGGCAAGGCCCCCAGTCGAGGTTTCCTTGTACTTCTCGCTCATATCGTAACCCGTCTGGCGCATCGTCTCGATGCAGGCGTCGAGCGGCACGAAATGCTGGCCATCGCCCTTCACTGCGAGGGATGCGGCCGTGACCGCCTTCACCGCACCCAGCGCATTGCGCTCGATGCAGGGAACCTGCACCAGACCGGCAATCGGATCGCAGGTCATGCCGAGATGGTGTTCGAGCGCGATTTCCGCGGCATTTTCGATCTGGGCCGGCGTGCCGCCCATGACAGCTGCGAGGCCGGCTGCTGCCATGGCGGCAGCCGAGCCGACCTCGCCCTGACAGCCCACTTCCGCGCCCGAGATCGACGCATTGTGCTTGATGATGCCGCCGATCGCCGCTGCGGTCAGCAGATAGTCGTGGATGCCGTTCCGGTCCCAGTCCTCATGGAAATGCTCGTAGTAGCGGATCGTCGCGGGAATGACGCCTGCCGCGCCATTGGTCGGCGCGGTCACGACGCGTCCGCCGGCAGCATTCTCCTCGTTGACCGCCATCGCGTACACGCTCAGCCAGTCGTTGGCGAGCAGCGGGTTGACGCGGTTGCTGCGCCATTCTTCCTGCAGCTTGTCGTGAATATGCTTGGCCCGGCGTTTGACGTTCAGGCCGCCGGGCATAATACCCTCGACCTTGAGCCCGCGCTCGATACAGGAGCGCATTGCTTCCCAGATGCGGTCGAGGCCGGAATCCAGCTCCTCGCGGCTGCGCTGGCTTTCCTCATTGGCGCGCTTCATCTGCGCAATCGACAGGCCGGAACGTTCTGCCATTTCCAGCATCTGCTTGGCACTGGCGAAAGGGTAAGGCACCTTGTAATTGCCTTGCGAGGCCTTCTTGCGCGCCCGCATCTGCTCCAGCTCCGTATCAGTAACGACGAAGCCGCCGCCGACGGAATAATAGATGCGCTTGACGAGAAGCCGACCGTCTTTGTCATAGGCGGAGAAGCTCATGCCGTTGGCGTGACCTGGCAGCGGCTGCTTCTTGTCGAAGATCAGGTCCGTTTTCGGCTGGAACTGGTAGGCTGGATGCCCCTCGGGCGTGATCCGGCCACTCTTTTCCACCCCATTGATGATCGCATCCATGCGGTCGGGGTCAACCTTGTCGGGCGCCTCGCCCATCAGGCCCAAAATGACCGCCCTGCCCGTTCCATGGCCGATCCCTGTGTGGGCGAGCGAACCGTGCAGGCTCACCTTGATGGCGGCCACCTGCGCGCCGGTGGAAGGGCGCGGCCATTCGTTGGACAGGATGAGCTCAAGGAACCGGTTGGCAGCCGTCATCGGCCCCATCGTATGCGAGCTCGACGGCCCGACACCGATCTTGAACACATCGAATACCGAAAGAAACATGGAAGCGCCTTTTAAATTTCACGATGCAGACTATGCGAGCCCGGTTCCGCATCCGCGTGGCGGACCGACATCGCCTTGAACCGGTGCGACATCCGGCCGGACACTAGTTCGAAGCGCCCCATCTTGCTAGTCATTCTCATCTTTGCCGGTCATTGCAGCAATCGCATGCATATGTAGAGTGGCCACGTTTGATGCGGGAAATGAATCACTGATGATGACGACGGCGGATTATATCGCGCTTGCCTTCTTTATCTTTATCTGGATGGGCTATTCGTGGCTGTTGCACGGCCAGACCTTCTTCGGGCGCACCAGCCTGACCCATGCCATGGCAGAGCGGCGCCGTGAATGGATATATAATTCCCTGCGCCGCGATTTGAAGATGATCGACACCCAGATCATGGCCGGGCTGCAAAATGGCACTGCCTTTTTTGCTTCCACATCCATTTTCGCGATCGGCAGCTGCTTCGCCTTGCTCGGCGCCACGGAAAAGGTGGATGCGGTCTTCGCCGACCTGCCTTTCGTCTTCCACAGCGGCCACGCCGTCTTCGAAATGAAGGTCGGCGGCCTTGCAGCCCTTTTCGGCTACGCTTTCTTCAAGTTCGGCTGGTCCTACCGCCTCTTCAACTATTGCACCATTCTCTTCGGCGGCATTCCGATGGTGCATGATACGGAGAAGGATATCATTGCCGCCGAGCGGGCGGCGGAGCGTGTCATCCGCATGAACGTCATCGCCGGCAGCCATTTCAACGAGGGTCTCAGGGCGATCTTCCTGTCGATCGGCTATCTCGGCTGGTTCATTAATCCCTATGTTTTTATGGGTACGACATCAATGGTGGTTTTCGTCCTCACCCGCCGGCAATTCTTTTCGGAAGCGCGCCTCGCCATCATGGACGCAAACTCGCCACCAAATCTCCACCTTTCTCCTGTTCAGCGCACGAAGCCGTCAGCGAGTGACGGTGATGAGCTGTCCGAGGGATTGTGAATGATAGTGCCGGCAACGGAAGCAGCGGCTGACGCAAAACCGCCACGTATAGGCCTTGTGGATACAGCGCGGGGCGCGGCGCTCATTGCCATGGCCACTTACCATTTCAGCTGGGATCTGGAGTTCATGGGCTACCTTACGCCCGGAACGGCCGAGAGCGGCTGGCTGAAGATCTATGCCCGGGCGATCGCCACCACCTTCCTCTTCATTGTCGGTGTCAGCCTTGTGCTTTCCAGCCGGCCGGACATCCGCTGGCCTTCCTTCTGGAAACGTTTCGCCATGATCGCCGGCGCGGCCGTGGTGATATCGGCAGCGACAGCCTATTTCGTGCCCGGCGGATGGATCTATTTCGGCATCCTGCATTCCATCGCGGTTTTGAGCCTGATCGGCGTGGTCTTCCTGCGCCTGCCCTTGCCCGTGACCCTGCTCGTCTCGCTGGCGCTGTTCGTCGCCTGGATCGCCGATGCCTTCGTCATGCCCGGCGTGCTGGATTCGCACCTGTTCGACCCGAAATATCTGGCCTGGCTCGGCTTTGCGGCCACGCCGGACCGGTCGAACGATTTTGTGCCGCTCTTCCCCTGGGCAACGCCCTTCTTCCTCGGCATGAGCCTCGCGCGTCTTTCCTTCCGCACGAGCCTGCCGCAGAAGCTGGCATCATTGGGCACGGGTGGAACATGGCTCGCGCGCCTCGGCCGCCACAGCCTAGCCTTCTACCTCATCCACCAACCGGTGCTGATCGCCATCGCCTATGGCCTGACCTTCATCGTCGCGCCGCCAAAGCCCGATCCGGCCGCGACCTATCTGCGCCAATGCAACACGTCCTGCACGGTCGAACAGGGCGCAGCGCTCTGCCGCAGCTTCTGCCAGTGCACGCTCGATCAGCTGCAGGCGCAGCAACTCTTCACGCCGTTCCAGGCCGGCGAGGTCAAGGCGGATGATGAGCGGATTATGGCGCTTGCCAGCCAGTGCAGCGCCGAAATAGAGCCCGTGCCGCAGACGCAGCCCGAGCCCCAACAGTGATCAGGTGGTGACGCCGATCTCGGCGAGGCGGCCGAGGCAGGCCTCCTCGATATTATCGAGCTCAGTGATCGTCTCGTCGATATCCTTGCGCTTCTGGCGCAGGTCTTCGCGCTTTTCGTCCACGCGCTTCATCAGAAGCTTAAGCTGGCCGAGCTCGCCCGGCGGCTCCTTGTAGACCTGAATGATTTCACGGATTTCGGCAATGGTGAAACCAATGCGCCGGCCGCGCAGGATTTCCTGAATGAGGCGCCGGTCGGCAGGCCGGAACAACCGCGTGCGTCCGCGGCGCTCCGGATGGATCAAACCTTCGTCTTCATAGAAGCGAAGCGTGCGCGTCGACACTCCGAATTCGCGCGTCAGCTCCGTTATGGTATAATACTTGTTCACTAGCATCTCTTCCCCGTCATCGATCCGGCATAATATTGACTTTTACGTAATAGTCAATTTCGGCATCTGTTCAGATACCGAACCACCATGTCGCGAGGCCGAGAAAGGCGAAGAAGCCGGTGCAGTCGGTGACGGTCGTGACGAACACGGACGAGGCGATCGCAGGGTCCGCTCCCATCTTGTCCAGCAGCAGCGGCAGCAGGATGCCGGCAAGCGCCGCTGCAATCAGATTGATGATCATTGCCGCTCCGATGACGGCGCCGAGCTGGTAATTGTGGAACCATGTCCCGGCGATCACGCCCAGCAGCAAGGCGAAGAGCATTCCGTTCAGGATGCCGACCCCCGCCTCTCTGCGGATGATGCGGCCGGCATTGTAGATATCGAGGTCGCGGGTCGCGAGCGCACGCACCGTCACAGTCATGGTCTGCGTGCCCGCATTGCCGCCCATGGAGGCGACGATCGGCATCAGCACCGCAAGCGCGATCATCTTCTCGATCGAGCCGTCGAACAGGCCGATGACGCTGGCAGACAGCATCGCTGTGCCGAGATTGATCAGCAGCCACAGGAAGCGCGAACGCACGGTCGAGATGACGTTGTCTGACAGTTCTTCGTCGCCGACACCGCCGAGGCGCTTGATGTCTTCGTCCGCCTCTTCGTGGATCACGTCGACCACGTCGTCGATGGTGAGCACGCCGACGAGCCGTTCGTTTTCGTCGACGACGGCTGCGGAAAGAAGGTCATACTGCTCGAAGAGCTGGGCAGCCTCTTCCTGGTCCATCTCGGCGGGGATCGGATGGTTCGTTTCCCGCATGATGGTTTCGATCTTCATCTGCCGCTTGGTGCGCAGGATCTGGTCGAGATCGACCGCGCCGAGCAGCTTGAAGGTCGGATCGATGACGAAGATCTGCGAGAAGGAGTAAGGCAGATCCTCTTCGTCGCGCATGTAATCGATCGTCTGGCCGACCGTCCAGAATGGCGGCACGGCGACGAATTCCGTCTGCATGCGGCGGCCGGCGGAGCTTTCGGGATAATCGAGCGCGCGGCGAAGGCGGACCCGCTCCGTGAACGGCAGCTGTGCGAGAATCTCTTCCCGGTCTTCCTGGTCGAGATCTTCGAGAATGTAGACGGCGTCGTCCGAATCCAGTTCGCCGATGGCAGCCGCAATCTGCTCGTTCGGCAACTGGTCGACGATCTCGCGGCGGATCGTCTCGTCCACTTCGGTCAGCGCCGTCATGTCGAAATCGTCGCCGAGCAGGCGCACCAGCGCCAGGCGCTGATCCGGCTGCAGCGATTCCAACAGATCGCCTATTTCCGATTCGTGCAGGCGCGCGACATTCTGGCGAAGAAACAGCGTGTCGCGGTCGGCGATGGCCGCACCCAGGCGCGCCAGGAAGTCGCTGCGCACATTGCCGTCTTCGTTATAGATGTCGACGTCTTCGTCGGCCGGACGTTTGCGATTGCGGTCTTCCGTGTCGGTCGTCGTCATGTGCCGCCCTCGCATCTCAATTTGATTTCAAAGACTAACGAGCCGCATTCGAGAATGTCGGCTGAAAATGCATGGTCAACAAGCGGATAAGCGAATTCCGCCCTGCCCTTGCGCCGCCGGAATTCGTGATCAATCTGCTAACCGAAAGCATTTCTGGCGTAAAGCGCAAACCCGTGCTTTCTGATGACAATGCCCGTGGTCGGCTATAGTTTCCGCCGCCATTTGTCGAAAGGAAGTCTGACCGTGCCGATCCGCCCGATTCTCCGCTATCCGCATCCCGGCCTGAAGACCGTCTGTGCGCCCGTGACGGTGTTCGATGCGGCCCTGTCGCAGCTGGCCGACGATCTGCTGCTGACGATGCGCGCAGCCCCCGGCGTCGGCATCACTGCCGCCCATATCGGCGTCTTCCAGCGGCTGACGGTGCTGGAGCTCGACAAGGCGGACCGCGTGCGCATCTACGCCAATCCCGAGATCATGTGGTTTACGGATGAGACGATGGCTCATATGGAAGGCAGCGTCTCCATGCCCGGCGCGACGGACGAGGTCACGCGCCCGAAGGCAATAAGGTTCCGCTATCAGGATCTGGATGGCCATCAGCACGAAGAAGAGGCATCGGACTTCCTCGCCATCTGTATCCAGCATGAAGTCGACCAGCTCGACGGCATTTTCTGGCTGCAGCGCCTGTCACGGCTGAAGCGTGATCGGCTGATCAGGAAATGGGAAAAGACGAAAAGCTGAGGGCCGCGCCACTATCGGGCGAACCAATGGCACCCTTCCGGCGTTTGCCTTGCAGAATCAAAACCGGAAGGAGACGGAAATGCCTGGTATCAATGACAAGTCCTCGCTTTCCCGCGAAGAGGATTACCGTGACTTCGAAGAGCGAAATCTGGACGACGGCTGGCCCTATGCCGACGGCAGTGGCGCCAAGGCTGCCGGCAGCGAAAACCGCGCCTATGGCGAAACCTCGGCCAATTTCGACCGTGACCGCAACAGCGGCTTCCGCATCGATGGCGCGGACGAGGACGGCAATGAAAACCGCCTGAAAGATTCGCTCGAGCCTGATACAATCGACCGCGACGAGAGTGATGACCTCGAAGCCCGCGTGACCGAGACTCTGGAGAACATCCCTGACGTGGATATCGACAGCGTGGAAGTTCACGCCGACGGCCATACCGTGACGCTGGAGGGTTCCGTCGAAACAATCGGCATCGCCCGCAAGGTTGAGCTCGGCGCCCTGTCGGTGGATGGTGTTCGCCGCGTGCGCAACCGGCTGCAGATGACAGGTGTCGATGCCCACATCCCGAACGAGGATTAAGGCCGAAAAACACAAAGTTGCCGCATTTCAGAACCGGAAAGCGACCTGCTTTCCGGTTCTTATGTCTCTAAAATTACAAATAGTTAATCAATTAAAGATTGCAGGATTGTCATGTTGGCGAAAGCGCTGACATCTCAGGCTATTAACTGTGCCGGCTAAGGTAACGCGACCCTCAAGAACATTGACAAATATGTGATTTCATTTGGACAAAAGGTCGCAAGATGGCTGTCATCTTTCCCACAAAATTGCCCGAATTGGGGAGCGGACTCGACCTTGCCGAGGGTTGGTTTTGCGTTGTTGAATTCAACAACAGATTGAGGAGATAGACCCATGCGCATGAAATTCGCCGTCGCCGCCACCCTGTTTGCCGTCAGCATGGCAAGTGCCGCTTTCGCGCAGCCGAAATACATGGATGATTATTCCAACGATGGTGATGGCCTCTACCCGACGCCGGTCGCGCCGGCAAAGCCCGTGCACTACCCGACGCATGTGGCGCCCCCGGCCTATTCCAGCGACTATACGAATGACAGCGACGGCTTCGCACCTGCCGCGATGTCCAAGCCCGCGAAAGTCGACAACACCGCGACGGCCAGCATCAAGCCGCTTCCGGATTGCCACAGCATGATCGGCCCGAAAGGCTCGCACCAGAAAGGTGCCGATAGCGGTGCAAGCCGCACAGAGGCATGCCGCGCAATGCATTGACATGATCTAAGAAAGGGCCGGTTTCCGGCCCTTTTCTCTTGTAAATTCAATGTCCCGCGCGGCACAATCCACACCTCCGACAAGCTTTTAAAAAAAACTGTCACATCGCGCTTGTGTCCGTCTGAGGCTTTTGCTACATGCTGCCTCGCCGACGCAAATCGGCTCTACCACGATGCGGTCGTGGCGGAATTGGTAGACGCGCAGCGTTGAGGTCGCTGTGGGGCAACCCGTGGAAGTTCGAGTCTTCTCGACCGCACCAAAGAAACCCGCTTCGGCGGGTTTTTCTTTTTTGGCCATAGGCTTAGTTCTCCGGTGCTGATGTCCTTGCCGCAAGACGAGCGCGCGGCAGCCCTTTCCCGCCGATACCGCCCCTCGTGGATATCACAGCAACGCCTGCTGGCACCGGCTGATTGCATCTGTGAGACGGCTGCCCGCCGCAAAGAGCGATTGAATCGCTCTGCGCCTGCGTCCATATAGAAGCCGCGCCCGCCCTCTTCTTTTGCGGATAGGTCAAGGACTGCCATGCTACGCACCGATCTCGACTTCTCCATGCTCCCGAAACTTGGTTCGCGCCCCGTTCGCTGGCGCATCGCCGATGGGCTCGTTCCCTATCAGGAGGCGGTGGAGAAGATGGAACGGGAAGTGGCTGATATTGCAGATGGCGGCGACGAGCTTGTCTGGCTGCTGGAACATCCGCCGCTCTATACGGCGGGCACCAGCGCCGATGCTAAAGATCTCGTCCAGCCGGATCGTTTTCCGGTCTTCGCCACAGGACGCGGCGGCGAATACACCTATCATGGCCCCGGCCAGCGCGTCGCCTATGTCATGCTCGATCTCAAGCGCCGCAGGCAGGATGTGCGTGCCTTCGTCGCTGCACTGGAAGAGGTCATCATCCGCACGCTCGATTCGATGAATGTACGCGGTGAACGCCGCGAAGATCGCGTCGGCGTCTGGGTCCGCCGACCGGAGAGACCCCTGCTGCCCGACGGCACCATGGCGGAGGACAAGATCGCGGCACTCGGCATCCGCCTGCGCAAATGGGTGACCTTCCACGGCCTGTCGCTCAACGTCGATCCCGATCTCGATCATTTCAGTGGCATCGTACCGTGCGGTATCTCGGCCTACGGCGTCACCAGCCTCGTCGATCTTGGCTTGCCGCTCATGATGACCGATGCCGATATCCGCTTGCGCGCCGCCTTCGAAGAAATCTTCGGCGAAACCGTCAACGATACCGCACACTGTCCCTGATTGCCGTCCTTGATTGCCCAGGCTTCCTGTGGTTCATGACACCATCCGCAAGAAGCAGCCATCATGTCCGAATCTCCCTCCGCACAGAATCCGCTCCAGGGCATGGCCATCATGGCCGGTGCCATGGCCATCCTGCCGACGATGGATGCGATCGCCAAATATATGGCGACCTTCGAGGGCATGTCTCCTGGACAGGTAACTTTCTACCGCTTCTTCTTCCAACTCATCTGCACCCTGCCGATCCTGTTTGCCATGTTCGGCATGCGGGCCCTGTCGGCCAAACGCCCGTGGATGAACCTGCTGCGTGGCGCGCTGCATGGTGCGGCGAGCCTGCTCTTCTTCGTCGCGGTCAAATACATGCCGCTCGCAGATGTCTTCGCCATCTATTTCGTCGAGCCTTTCATGCTGACGGCGCTTTCCGCGCTCTTCCTGGGAGATAAGGTCGGCTGGCGGCGCTGGATGGCAATTGTCGTCGGTTTCGGCGGCGCCATGATCGTCATCCAGCCGAGCTATGAGATCTTCGGCCTGAAGGCATTGCTGCCGGTCTTCTGCGCCTTTCTCTTCTCGCTCTATCTCTTCCTCAACCGCGCCATCGGCGAGGCGGATTCGCCGCTGACGATGCAGACCATGTCCGGCATCGGCGGCACGATCTTCATGGCCACGGCACTTTTCGTCGGAAACAGCATCGGCAATGCCGACTTCACGCCCTCCCTGCCCGCCTCTTGGCTCGGCCTCGTGCTGCTGCTTATTCTCGGCACGATCTCGGGCTACGCGCACATGCTGGTTGTTAAGGCTTTCCGGCTGGCGCCGCTCTCGCTGCTCGCTCCGTTCCAGTATTTCGAGATCATTTCGGCGACCGTGCTCGGCTACGCCCTCTTCGGCGATTTTCCGAATGTTTCCAAATGGATAGGCATCGCCATCATCGTTGCATCGGGGCTTTTTATCATCTGGCGCGAGCGTCTCCAGGCGCGATCACTAAAATCCGCACGAAATGCGACATCGAAGGTTAACCCTGCTTCTTGAGGGATCTTCAATTCGAGATCGCTAAAACCATTTCCGACTTCATGATGAAGTCTGGAGATAAAACATGAGTGAGTTCCGTCTCGCTTTTCCGGCGTGTGTCATCGCTGGGAAGCATCGGCTGACGGCCGAAGACATAGTGCTGCTGCGCAAACACACCTTTCCGGAGGGAATCCGGACATCAGATCATGTCGTGGTGATGTTGGCGCTCAATAATTCCTGCCCCGAAAAATGCGCCGAATGGAACACGTTCTTCGTTGAACAGCTGGCAGGCTTCATCGTCGATTATACCTATCCGCAGGGCTCGCTGGACGAGATCAACGTCGCATGGATCATGCGCATGTTCACGACCGACGGCGTCGTGAATTCCGCGCTCGAGCTTGAGCTCATCCTGCACGTCATGGAACTCAGCGCTCACGTGCCCGACGAGCTGCGCGCCCTGGCGCTGGACCAGCTCCGCCTGGCGCTCGGCGAGGATATCGGCGGTTACAAGCTGACCCGTGCCACCGACCGCAGGAGCATCACACGGCAGGACGTGGATTACGTCATGCGCGTTTTGCGAAGCGTCAGCGAAGGCGGCGTCATCGGCGTTTCGTCGATCGAATATGGCGTCCTGCAGCGCATCGAGACGACAACGCTATCAGGCGCCAATCATCAGCGCTGGGGCGAGATCATGGCTTCGGTCGAACTCAGGGATTATGCCCAGCCGAGACGCAGCCGCTGGCTGCGCATCATCGACGAAGAGCCTGTCGCCGCTGCCGCAGTTGCCTGATCTCCCAAATCTTCAGACTGCCTCTGATTCTTCAGCCCAATTGTGCGTTCCGGCTTTTTATGCGTAAAACTCCGGAACGCATTTCCTGGGTGGAGACTCGATGTTCAAGAAAATCCTGATCGCGAATCGCGGCGAGATTGCCTGCCGCGTGATCAAAACCGCGCGCCGTATGGGCATTGCCACCGTTGCGGTCTATTCGGATGCGGATCGGGATGCCCTGCATGTCGAAATGGCCGATGAGGCCGTCCATATCGGCCCTGCCCCGGCAGCCGAAAGCTATCTCGTCGCAGACAAGATCATCGCCGCCTGCAAGGAGACGGGTGCTGAAGCCGTGCATCCCGGCTACGGCTTCCTGTCGGAACGCGCCTCCTTCTGCGAGGCGCTGGAAAAACAAGGCATCATCTTCATCGGCCCGAAGCCTAAGGCCATCATGGCGATGGGCGACAAGATCGAATCGAAGAAATTCGCCAATGCCGCCAAGGTCTCGACCGTGCCGGGCTATCTCGGCGTCATCGAGGATGCACCTCACGCCGAAAAGATCGCGGCCGAGATCGGTTATCCCGTGATGATCAAGGCGTCGGCAGGCGGCGGCGGCAAGGGCATGCGCATTGCCTGGAACGAAGCGGAAGTGCGCGACGGTTTCGACCGCGCCCGCTCCGAAGCCAAAAGCTCCTTTGGCGACGACCGCGTCTTCATCGAGAAATACGTCGTCGATCCGCGCCATATCGAAATCCAGGTTCTGGCGGATGCCCACGGCAATGTCGTCTATCTCGGCGAGCGCGAATGCTCCATCCAGCGCCGGAACCAGAAAGTCGCCGAAGAAGCGCCCTCGCCTTTCCTTGATGAAAAAACGCGAGCAGCCATGGGCGCACAGTCGGTGGCGCTGGCAAAGGCCGTCGACTACCAGAGCGCCGGCACGGTGGAATTCATCGTTGATCGCGACCGCAATTTCTATTTCCTCGAAATGAACACTCGCCTGCAGGTCGAGCACCCGGTGACGGAACTGGTGACCGGCATCGATCTCGTCGAGCAGATGATCCGCGTAGCCGCCGGCGAAAAGCTGCCCTTCGCCCAGAAGGATATCAAGCTGAAGGGCTGGGCGGTCGAAAGCCGCCTCTACGCGGAAGATCCCTACCGCAACTTCCTGCCCTCGATCGGCCGCCTGACGCGCTACCGCCCGCCGGCCGAAGGCCGCAACGGCGATGTGATCATCCGCAACGATACCGGCGTCTTCGAAGGCGCTGAAATCTCCATGTATTACGACCCGATGATTGCCAAGCTCTGCACATGGGCGCCGAGCCGTCTGCAGGCGGTGGAAGCGATGGGACAGGCACTCGACGCCTTCGTGGTCGATGGCATCGAGCACAACGTTCCCTTCCTCTCGGCGCTGATGAAACATCCGCGCTGGCGCGAAGGGCGTCTTTCCACCGGCTTCATATCAGAGGAATATCCTGAGGGCTTTGCGCCGATCGCGCCGGATGCTTCGGAGGAGGCAGCCCTTGCCGCCATCGCGCTGTCGGCGACCCTGGTCGACGCCATCAGGCGCGAAGGCTTCGCCGATCGCCTGCGCCACCCGAGCGGCCCGCTGCGCGAAGAATGGGTCGTCAAGCTCGGCGGCAATTATGTGCCGATAAGACTGGTCGATGGCCTCGTCACCATCCCTTTCGAAATGGAAATGGAAGTCGGCGGCCACACCGAAACCGTTGTCACCGATTGGAGACCGGGCAATCCGGTCTGGCACGGCAGGGTCGCCAGCCGGCAGGTGACGGCGCAGATCCGCCCGATTCTCAACGGCCTGCGCATCGACTGGCAGGGCCTGTCGGTCAAGGCGCGTGTCTTTACGCCCCGCCATGCCGAGCTTGACCGTCTGATGCCCGTCAAGCTGCCGCCGGATACGTCCAAGCTGCTGCTTTGCCCCATGCCCGGCCTCGTCGTTTCCATTGCCGTTTCCGAAGGCCAGGAGATCAAGGCGGGCGAAACGCTTGCCGTGGTGGAAGCCATGAAGATGGAAAACGTGCTGCGTGCCGAGCGCGACCTCGTTGTCGGCAAGATCAAGGCCGCTCCCGGCGAGAGCCTCGCGGTCGATGCCGTCATCATGGAATTCGCCTAAAGCCTGATGCATAAATTCAAAGAGGAGGAGCGGCCGGCATCCGGATGGATCCACGGCTCTCTCGATCTTTTTCCGCTTGAGCCGTCCTTGCCGGGCGTGCAAGAGTCCGACACGCAAATCACGAGGAGATCGAAGATGGATGTTCGCGCCGCCGTTGCCGTTCAGGCAGGAAAACCGCTTGAGGTAATGACCGTTCAGCTGGAAGGTCCGAAGGCCGGCGAAGTGCTGGTCGAGGTCAAGGCGACGGGCATCTGCCACACCGACGATTTCACACTGTCGGGCGCCGATCCCGAAGGTCTGTTTCCGGCGATTCTCGGCCACGAAGGTGCCGGCATCGTCGTCGATGTCGGCCCGGGTGTCACCTCCGTGAAAAAGGGCGACCACGTGATTCCGCTCTACACGCCGGAATGCCGCGAGTGCTATTCCTGCACCTCGCGCAAGACCAATCTCTGCACCTCGATCCGCGCGACCCAGGGCCAGGGCGTGATGCCTGATGGCACCTCCCGCTTCTCGATCGGCAAGGACAAGATCCACCACTATATGGGCTGCTCGACCTTCTCCAACTTCACGGTTCTGCCGGAGATCGCCGTTGCCAAGGTCAATCCGGACGCGCCCTTCGACAAAATCTGCTACATCGGCTGCGGTGTGACGACCGGCATCGGTGCCGTCATCAACACGGCCAAGGTCGAGATGGGCGCGACGGCCATCGTCTTCGGTCTCGGCGGTATCGGCCTCAACGTTCTGCAGGGTCTGCGTCTTGCCGGTGCCGATATGATCATCGGTGTCGATATCAACCCGGACCGCAAGGCATGGGGCGAGAAGTTCGGCATGACGCATTTCGTCAACCCGAAGGAAGTCGGTGACGACATCGTGCCCTATCTCGTCAACATGACGAAGCGCCACGGCGACCTGATCGGCGGCGCCGATTACACGTTCGATTGCACCGGCAACACCAAGGTCATGCGCCAAGCGCTGGAAGCGAGCCACCGCGGCTGGGGCAAGTCCATCATCATCGGCGTCGCAGGCGCCGGCCAGGAGATTTCAACGCGCCCCTTCCAACTCGTCACCGGCCGCAACTGGATGGGTACGGCCTTCGGCGGTGCCCGCGGCCGCACGGACGTCCCGAAGATCGTCGACTGGTACATGGAAGGCAAGATCCAGATCGACCCGATGATCACCCACACAATGCCGCTCGAAGACATCAACAAGGGCTTCGATCTCATGCATAAGGGTGAAAGCATCCGCGGCGTCGTGGTCTATTGATGGCCGCTATTGCCTACAAGGTCGATCTCAAGGGTCTCGATGAGCTTTCCGCGCGGGAGCTCTACGATCTCTTGAGGATGCGCGTCGACGTCTTCGTCGTCGAGCAGAGCTGCCCCTATCCGGAACTGGACGGCAAGGATATCGACGCCCTGCATCTGCGACTGCTGGATGACGGCGAACTGCTCGGCTCGACGCGGCTACTGAAGCCACACGGTGCGCAGGATCTCGTGAAGATCGGCCGCGTCGTCGTCTCGCCCGGCCATCGCGGCAAGCGGCTTGGCGATGCGCTGATGACCGAATCGATCGCTGCCTGCGAGCGGCTTTATCCGGAAAATCCCATCGCGCTTTCGGCGCAGGCGCATCTGCGCCGCTTCTACGAATCCTTCGGCTTCGTGAAAACCTCGGAGGAATATCTGGAAGACGGAATTCCCCATCTCGACATGGTCCGCGAGCCGGCCACCCAGCCGGCGTGAGGATATCGCCATGATCTATGTCGATGCGGATGCCTGCCCCGTTAAACCCGAAATCCTGAAAGTGGCCGAACGCCTCGGCATGGAAGTGACCTTCGTCGCCAATTCGGGCCTCCGCCCATCGCGCGATCCGATGGTGCGCAACGTCATCGTCTCCAACGCCTTCGACGCTGCCGACAACTGGATTGCCGACAATACCGGCCCGACAGATGTGGTGGTCACCGCCGATGTGCCGCTTGCGGTCCGTTGCGTTGCCAAGGGCTCCTTTGTCACAGGCCCGACCGGTCGCGTCTTTGATGAAACCAATATCGGCATGGCAAGTGCCATGCGCGATCTCGGCGCGCATCTGCGTGAAACCGGCGAGAGCAAGGGCTACAACGCTTCCTTCAGCCCGAAGGACCGTTCGCGTTTCCTGGAAACCTTCGACCGTCTCTGCCGCCGGGCAAAGAATGCATGATCATCGCCTTGCGCGCTGAAATCGGGTGGCATGGCAGCTATGCCAATTCCTAGCTTGAACTCGGCCGTTCCCTCGCACATATGGGATGTGACGCAGACGACTGCGGCGCTTGGATCAGTCCGGGCGCAAAGTCGCGGGGACGGCCTCGCTCTTGACAAGGAGAGTATGATGGCTTGGTTCCTACTTTTTCTCGCTGGCCTTTTTGAATGCGGTTGGGCAATCGGTCTGAAATATACAGATGGCTTCACCCGTCCGATGCCGACGATCCTCACGGTCATTTCCATGGTGGTGAGTATCATCCTGCTCGGTCTTGCCGTCAAAAGCCTGCCCATTGGCACCGCGTATGCGATCTGGACCGGTATCGGCACGGTCGGCACTGTGCTGCTCGGCATCTGGCTTCTGGGGGACGCGGCAAGCGCCTCTCGTCTGATCTGCATCGCGCTGATCGTCGCCGGCATCGCCGGCCTCAAAATGACCGCCTGAAAAGGAAATATCTGAAATGAAGAAGGGGCTGCGGGCGTTGAAGCACCCGCAGCCTCTTCTGTTAAAGCATGTCGCGCAAAAGTGCGCAGCGGTTTTGCGACAACGACACGCGTAAAAACAAAGACCTAAAGCGCAGCAAGCCGATCTGAAAGATCGCGACGCGCTTTAGGCTGATGCGTTTCTGTTATCGATGGACCATGCACCGGCACCGGCGAAGAACAGGTAGAGGAAGATGAAGCAGAACAGGATCGCGCCGTCGCCCTGGTTGAGAGCCGGGAAAAAGCTGTGCGGCATATGGGCCATGAAATAGGCGATCGCCATTTCACCCGCCAGCAGGAAGGCCACCGGCCGTGTTGCGAAGCCGATGAGAATGAGGATACCGCCAAAGGTTTCCAGCAGTGCCGCGATCAGGAACAAAGTGGACAGCGGGCCGTCGCCCTGCGCTGCCGGGAAGCCGAAAAGCTTCATCGTCCCGTGCTCGATGAACAGAAGCGCGGTCATGATTCTGAGAGCGGCCAGACCATAGGGGCGGTAGGCGGATAGACGCTCGAAAGTTGACATAAAGACTCTCCTTAAAGGTGTGCTGCCGAGCGTTACCGTGTCTCTAACACGGATTGAAGACACAGTTTGCTGACAGGCGTTCACAACTTCGACAGTGGATAAACACCTGAAGAACCTCCTTTATTCGTTCACAACGGGATGTTGTCGTGCTTCTTCCAGGGATTGCTGAGATCCTTGTTCCGCAGCATCTTCAGGCCGCGAGCCAGCCGGCGCCGTGTCGAATGCGGCATAATCACCTCGTCGACATAGCCCCGCTCGGCCGCCACGAAAGGCGACAGGAAGCGATCTTCATACATTTTCGTATGCGCCGCGATCTTTTCGGGATCGGCGATATCCTTGCGGAAGATGATTTCGACGGCGCCCTTCGCGCCCATGACGGCGATCTGCGCCGTCGGCCAGGCATAGTTGAGATCGCCCCGCAGATGTTTCGACGCCATCACGTCATAGGCGCCACCGAAGGCCTTGCGGGTAATGACAGTCAGCTTCGGCACTGTTGCCTCTGCATAAGCGAAAAGCAGCTTGGCGCCATGCTTGATGAGCCCGCCATATTCCTGCGCCGTGCCCGGCAGAAAGCCCGGCACATCGACGAAGGTGACGATCGGAATGTTGAAGCAGTCGCAGAAGCGCACGAAGCGCGCCGCCTTGCGCGAGGCGTCGCTGTCGAGCACGCCGGCAAGCACCATCGGCTGATTGGCGACAAAGCCGACAGTCGAGCCTTCGATGCGCCCGAAGCCGCAGACGATGTTCTTGGCGAAGCTCGCCTGGATCTCGAAGAAATCCCCCTCGTCCGCCACCTTCTGGATCAGTTCCTTGATGTCGTAGGGCTTGTTGGCATTGGCCGGGATCAACGTATCCAGCGAATTGTCGGCATCGGTCACCGACTGGTAACATTCGATCTCAGGCACCGGCGACGTGTTCGACTGCGGCAGGAAATCGATAAGCCGGCGCACTTGGCTGAGCGTATCGACATCATTGTCATAGGCGCCGTCAGCAATCGAAGAGCGCGTCGTATGCACACTCGCGCCGCCGAGTTCTTCGGCCGTAACAGTCTCGTTGGTGACGGTCTTCACCACATCCGGACCGGTCACGAACATGTAGGACGTATCGCGCACCATGAAGATGAAATCCGTCATGGCAGGCGAATAGACGTCGCCGCCGGCGCACGGCCCCATGATGACGGAGATCTGCGGAATGACGCCCGAGGCCAGCACATTTCGCTGGAAGACCTCGGCATAACCGCCAAGGGCCGCGACACCTTCCTGAATGCGCGCGCCACCCGCATCATAGATGCCAATGATCGGCGCGCGGTTCTTCAGCGCCATATCCTGCACCTTGATGATCTTCTCGGCATGGGCTTCCGAGAGTGAGCCGCCGAAGACGGTGAAATCCTTGGCGAAGACGAAGACGGTACGGTCGTTGACCGTGCCCCAGCCGGTCACCACGCCGTCGCCGGCAATGCGGCTCTTGTCCATGCCGAAATCGGTGGAGCGGTGCTCCACGAACATGTCGAACTCTTCAAAGGAATCCTCGTCGAGAAAGAGATCGATGCGTTCGCGTGCCGTCAGTTTGCCGCGCTGGTGCTGCGCGTCGATGCGCGCCTGTCCGCCGCCGAGACGAGCGATACCACGGCGTCGTTCGAGCTCTTCCAGAATATCCTTCATGATCTCCCCTCGCCGCCGTTGACGGCCGATTTTACAGCTAGAGCAATTCCAGCAAAAGTGTGCAGCGGTTTTGCGTCCGGAATTGCGTTAAAACAAAGAGATAGATCATTTCCGGGTTTCGAAGAAAAACGAAATGATCTAGCGTCCGCTGAGTGCGAAGGCGGAGCGCACGCGCGCCGCGATATCTTCTGCCAGAATGTCGTCGGCCAGATCAGGATCGGCAGTCAAGCTTGTGACTTCGAAGGAGGTCACGGCGATCACAGATCCGTCTTCCACGGAGGCGGCATCGATGCTCACCTTCGCGACATTGCGGTCCTTCTGGAACCCGAGGCCCTTTGCGATGGAAACGATGCGGATTGTCAGCACCACGCGCGGCAATTCGCTGGTATGGACCGTCGCGCGAATCGCGGCATTGACACGGTCGCTGATGCCGGAAAGCAGTTCCGCCGACATAGTCGTGCTCGAGAGCACGACGGCGCTGCGCACGTCATAGACAGGCTTTTCCTGCTTCTTCGGCATGAGGCTGGCGCAGGCCGTTAGCGCCACGCAAACAAGCGCTATCAGGCAAAATCTCGACCTCGGCCAATTCATTCCAAATTCCCGCACATCCCCGTCTGGAGTCGCAGATTTGGTCATAAAGCCCATCAACGCAATATGATTCAGGCCCTTAGCGCGAAAAAAACATCCGTTGCGGCTTTAAAATCCTCAAAACGCTTGGCCCGGCGCTGCTCGGCTTCTTCGTCGCTTCCCCAGTGTTCGATGGTCCAGTCCTCATCGAGATGGCCGAGCGACCAGGCTTCGTCAGGCGTGATCTCGCCTTCGGCAATGGCAAGCGCCAGCAGCGCCGAACCGGTGATCGTCGTCACCGTGTGGAGCGCTGCCAGCTTCAGTGCGCTGTCGTGCCGGCGCAGTGCCGAGCCGAAGGCGGCGATTGCCTCGCGTGGCTGCTCATGATGCATCACGCCCTCGACGAGGATGAAGCGCGCGCCGAGATCGGCGGCTGCCCAGTCGAGCACCGGATCCCAGCGCTCCGTCTGCCGCTCGACAAGCTTTTCCGGGCCATCGGCGCGGTAGCAGAGCAGGTCGCTCGATGAAAAGCGCAGGATATCCTCGAAGACCGCCTGCGTGTCGGTCGCGACACCATCGATTGCCGTGTTGACGAGGCGCGTCACCGGCATCAGCGACGGATCGATCACCTCGGCCTGCGCATCCCATTCGGCGGCAACGAGCTTTGCCAGCGTCTCGCTTGGCACGGCCAGGATCTGACGGGCGGGCGTGCGCACCATCTTGCCATCGAGTTCGATCGCAAAACCATCCTCGTGGGGCGCCACGGCAACCGCCTGATAGAAGCGCTTCGGTAGTGGCTTCTTCATCTGGATCTGCGCGCGGCGGATCGGATCGGGATGGCTCAGGCCTTCGGAAAGGTCGTTCAGCAGGTCGCGCATGGGCTCACCTCAGGAAAAATGGCGCAATATCTCGTTCGGATGATAGGCAATCGCATCGGCGCCGTTGGCGATCAGCTCATCCACGCTGGCATAGCCCCAGGCAACGCCGATCGCCTTGGCACCGGCAGCCTTTGCCATCTGCATATCGTAAATCGCGTCACCGATGACAATGGCATCAGCGGCATTCATTCCGGTTTCGTCGCAGCACTCCGTCACCATGGCCGGATGCGGTTTGGAGGGGCAATCGTCGGCGGTGCGCGCGACGGTGAAATGCTTGTCGAAGCCGTGCGTCTCCATGACGAGGTTCAGCCCGCGCCGGGACTTGCCGGTCACCGCGCCGATCAGCAGATCCTCGCGCCCACTGATTGCGTCGATCATCTCACGAATGCCGGGAAAGAGCGGCTCCCGGTAATCGAGATCCTGCCGCACGACCGAAAACAGCGATTTGTAATGCGCCGTCATGTCGATATCCTCCTGCTCGACATGCGGCTTGCCCTGCATGCGGGCAATGGCGATATCGAGCGTCAGACCGATAATGGCCTTGGTGTCTTCAAACCGAGGCTCTGGCTTGCCGAACTTATCGAAGGTGCGGCGCATCGTTTCGTGGATTAGCCCGGCGCTGTCGACCAGCGTGCCATCGCAATCAAAAAGCGCGAGCTTCATTCGCTGTCCCTTTCAGCGCCTGCGAGGTCGAGACCGAGAAGGTTCCAGGTCTGCACCATATGCGGTGGCAGTGGCGCGCTGATGCGCAGACGCCCGCCCGAGGGGTGCGGAATGTCGATGTGACGCGCGTGCAGATGCAGCTTCTTCTGGATGCCGCCGGGGAAATCCCAGTTGGGATCCTCGTCGTAATATTTCGGATCGCCGATGATCGGGTGGCCGATATGCAGTGCATGGACGCGCAGCTGGTGGGTGCGGCCGGTATAGGGCTCCATCTCCAGCCATGCGAGGTTCTGTGCCGCCGTCTCCAGCACGCGGTAGAAGGAAACCGCGTGGTCGGCGCCATCCTCGCCGTGCTTGGCGATGCGCATGCGGTCGCCATCGGCCGTTGGTTCCTTGACGAGCCAGGTCGAGATCTTGTCCTCGTGCTTGCGCGGCACGCCCTTGACCAGCGCCCAATAGGTCTTCTTGGTGTCGCGCTCGCGGAAGGCAGCCGTCAGCTTCTGGGCGGCGCCACGCGTGCGGGCAATGACGAGTACGCCTGATGTATCGCGATCAAGGCGGTGAACGAGGCGTGGCTTCTCGCCCTTCGGGCTGGTCCAGGCTTCCAGCATCTGGTCGATATGCCTGGCGACGCCGGAGCCGCCCTGCACCGCAAGTCCGGGCGGCTTGTTGAGCACGATGACTTTTTCGTCTTCATGCAGCACCATGCGGGAGAGAAGCTCGAAATCACTCGAATGCTTGAGGTCCTTGGCGGCGATCGGCCCGGACTTCGCCTTGGCATCGACATCGAGTGGCGGTATGCGCACCATCTGGCCGGGCTGCACACGCGCATCCGATTTGACGCGGCCGCCATCGACACGCACCTGGCCGGAGCGCAGCAGCTTCTGCAGCGGGCCGAAGCCGAGCCCCGGATAGTGGATCTTGAACCAGCGGTCGAGCCGCATGCCCGCTTCATCGGGCTCCACCTTGATGTGTTCTATACCTGCCATGGAATTCTTTCGGAAAATATGGGCGCGGTCGGAGCCGGCGCCTCTCTTGCCGCTGCCTTTAGAGCATTTTTCACAAAACGGAAATCGGAATCGAAATCAGAGCAACACGCGCATCAGGCCGAGGCCAGCCATGACGGCAACCATCGAAAGCCCGACGCTTGCTGCGATATAGATGCCGCCGGCAAATACATCTCCGCGCTCGAACAATGTGATCGCATCCAGAGAGAAGGCGGAGAAGGTGGTGAAGCCGCCGAGGAAGCCAGTGATCAGCAGCAGTCGCAGCTCCACCGATGCATTGAAACGGCGCATGATCATCTCGGCAAAGACACCGATGATGAAGCAGCCGACGACATTGACGATAAGCGTGCCCCAGGGAAAGCCAGGCCCCATGAGCCGCAACGAACCCAGGCCGACATAATATCTCAGAAGCGAACCGATTGCGCCGCCGACCGCGACGAGCAGAGCCTGGAACATGCCTCCGGTTTATTGCGATTCCATGCTGATTCCAATCGCATCTGCGGAATTCTTACCATCCGGTAAAATGCGAATGATTTTCTTAAGCCGGACGCGAAGATCGTACCGGTATGACAGGCGCATGACACAGCTTGTTTCCATATCGGCAAGTACAGCTGCCCTCGCCTTCGAATCCCTGCGCATTCCTCAGCGCGTGGCGACGGGCACGGCCGCGCGGGAGGCCCGAAAGATTGCGGAACGCCAGCTCAATCAAAGCGCCGAAGATCCGGAAGAATCGACCAATATCATCCAGAATACCGAAGTTGCGCTTGATCTCATGACCAAGGGTTATCGGCAGCCACAGGCCGGCTTGCAGCAGGCCTTGCAGTCCTATGAGGATGTCTGAGATTAAACATTGCTGGGAGGAGCAAGGCCCGCGACTTTAGTCGCGGGCTTTTGTTTTTCAGCGCTTATTTGCCCTGCGCCGACAACACGTTCAGCACCAGATCGACCTTGCCGGCCTTTTCGAAAGTCAGTGTGACCGGTACTTTGTCGCCCTGTTTGAAGGGCGTCTTCACCTTCTGGAACATCAGATGCAGGTTGCCGGGCGAAAGCTCCACTGTCTGGCCTGCGGGAACCGCAATGCCATCCTTCAGTTCGCGCATCTTCATGACATTGTCCTTCATGGCCATCTCGTGAAGCTGCACCGCGCCGGCATTGGCCGAAGTGACCGACACCAGACGGTCATCGGTCGAGCCATTGTTCTTCACTGTGAAGAAGCCGCCGCCGACGGGTTGGCCGGGCAGCATCGCCTTGGCAAAACCGCCGGAGACTTCGAGATCGCCGACTTTCACCACGTCGCCGTCAGCGGCCATGCTCATGGAGCCCATGTTGCCCATGTCCATGCCCTGCATGTGCTGATGGTCCTGGCCGACAGCGGATCCGGCAAAGCCGCTAGCGCAAAGCAACACCGCAAAAGCTGATGTCCTGACAATCCTCATCGAATATCTCCTCGCTCTCAGAGCCTTTCCTGATCAGAATGTTTCAATCTGACCAGGAAAGGCTCTCGGCTGCCGATAGCCAATTTCGCCTGCGAATGCAAAAGCCCATTTGCCGCGGACCGCAACCGGCTTTTTAAAGCCGCGACAAAAATTTGTGCAGGCGCGACATTTTGCTTGCCAAGCCCTGCCACCCCCGGATAATTGCCGCAACCTTGTTGGGAGAATCCGGCACGCAATGCCGGTGCCGAAGGAGCAACCGCCCCGGAAACTCTCAGGCAAAAGGACCACAAGGGGCAGACGGAACTCTGGAGAGAGGCGTTCTCGAAACGTCCGCCGAAGGGATAACAATCTCAGGCACAGGGACAGAGGGGGCTCAAGGAGACAAGGCGTAACCGCGTCTTCAGTTTTGAGCCCGCGCCCGGAATTTCCGGCGCAAACCCCGGAGGCGTCGTTTGGACGATACTGCTGCCCTCAAGAAAACCCCGCTACACGCGTTGCACCTGTCGCTCGGTGCCCGCATGGTGCCTTTCGCAGGCTATGACATGCCGGTGCAATATCCGGCCGGTGTCATGAAGGAACACCTGCAGACCCGTACCGCCGCCGGTCTTTTCGATGTCTCCCATATGGGCCAGGTCATCATCAAGGCGAAGTCCGGCAAGTATGAGGATGCAGCGCTTGCGCTCGAAAGCCTCGTGCCCGTCGATATTCTCGGTCTTGCCGAAGGACGCCAGCGCTACGGTTTTTTCACGGATGAGAATGGCGGTATCCTCGACGACCTGATGATCGCCCATCTCGACGACCACCTCTTCGTCGTCGTCAACGCTGCCTGCAAGGAGCAAGACATCGCGCACCTGCAGAAGCATCTTTCCGACACCTGCGAGATCACCGTCCTCGACCGCGCCCTGATCGCACTGCAGGGCCCGCGCGCCGTTGAAGCGCTGGCTGAACTCTGGGCAGATGTCGCCGCCATGAAGTTCATGGACGTGCGCCACTGCCGCCTGCACGACGTTTCCTGTCTCGTCTCGCGTTCGGGCTATTCCGGCGAGGACGGCTTTGAAATCTCCATTCCCGCCGACAAGGCCGTGGATGTCACCAACCGGTTGCTCGAGCATCCAGATGTCGAGCCGATCGGCCTTGGCGCCCGCGACTCGCTGCGCCTCGAAGCCGGCCTCTGCCTCTATGGCAACGACATCGACACGACCACCTCGCCGGTCGAGGCGGCCATCGAATGGGGCATGCAGAAGGCCCGCCGCACCGGCGGTGCGCGCGCCGGCGGTTTCCCGGGTGCAGATCGCATTCTCGGCGAGCTGGAGAAGGGGGTGGCCCGCAAGCGCGTCGGCCTGAAGCCTGAGGGCAAGGCGCCGGTGCGTAGCCATGCCAAGCTCTATGCCGATGCCGCGGGCAAGACCGAGATCGGCGAAGTCACCTCGGGTGGTTTCGGCCCCTCCGTCGAAGGCCCTGTCGCCATGGGCTATGTTCCGGTCTCCCATGCCGCAGCCGGCACGCAAGTCTATGCCGAAGTGCGTGGCAAGTATCTGCCTGTCACCGTTTCCGCCCTTCCCTTCATCACGCCGACCTACAAACGCTGACTCCTATTGCGAGAGGATTTTTCCATGCTGAAATTTACTGCTGAACATGAATGGCTGAAGCTCGAAGGCGATGTCGCGACCGTCGGCATCACCACCTACGCTGTCGAGCAGCTCGGCGACCTCGTTTTCGTGGAATTGCCTGAAGTCGGCGCTACCTTCTCCAAGGATGGCAATGCTGCGACAGTCGAATCCGTCAAGGCGGCTTCGGATGTCTACTGCCCGCTCGATGGCGAGATCGTCGAGGTTAATCCGGCCATCGTTGCCGACCCGTCGCTCGTCAATTCCGATCCGCAGGGTGCTGGCTGGTTCTTCAAGCTCAAGCTCACGAACCTTGCCGATGCCGATGGCCTGCTCGATGAAGCGGCCTATAAGGAGCTGACTGCGTAATGACGACGCCTACCGAATTCCAGTTCACCGACTATCAGCCCTATGACTTCGCCAACCGTCGTCATATCGGCCCCTCGCCGTCTGAAATGTCGGATATGCTCGGCACCATCGGCTACAAGAGCCTCGATGCGCTGATCGACGCCACCGTGCCGCCATCGATCCGCCAGAAGGTGCCGCTCGTCTGGGGCGCGCCGATGACGGAGCGTGAAGCGCTCGACAAGCTGCGCGAAACCGCCAACAAGAACAAGGTTCTGACCTCGCTGATTGGTCAGGGCTATTACGGCACGATCACGCCGCCGGTCATCCAGCGCAACATCCTGGAAAACCCGGCCTGGTACACCGCCTATACGCCTTACCAGCCGGAAATCTCGCAAGGGCGCCTCGAAGCGCTCCTGAACTACCAGACGATGATCTGCGACCTGACCGGCCTCGACGTCGCCAATGCCTCGCTGCTGGATGAAGCAACGGCTGCTGCCGAAGGCATGGCCATGGCCGAGCGCGTCTCCAAGTCCAAGGCCAAGTCCTTCTTCGTCGATGCCGACTGCCATCCACAGACGATCGAACTGATCAAGACCCGTGCCGAACCGCTCGGCTGGTCTGTTATCGTCGGCAACCCCTTCACCGATCTCGACCCGGTCGATGTCTTCGGCGCGATCTTCCAGTATCCGGGCACGCACGGCCATGTGCGCGATTTCACCGGCCTGATCTCCCGCCTGCACCAGACGGGCGCCATCGCCGTCGTTGCCGCTGATATCCTGTCGCTGACGCTTCTGAAGTCGCCGGGCGAAATGGGTGCCGATATCGCGATCGGTTCCTCGCAACGCTTCGGCGTTCCCGTCGGTTACGGTGGCCCGCATGCGGCCTATATGTCGGTCAAGGATGCCATCAAGCGCTCCATGCCCGGCCGTCTCGTCGGCGTGTCCGTCGATGCCCGTGGCAACCGCGCCTATCGCCTGTCGCTGCAGACACGCGAACAGCATATCCGCCGCGAAAAGGCGACGTCGAACATCTGCACCGCGCAGGTCCTGCTCGCCGTCATGGCCTCCATGTATGCCGTCTTCCATGGTCCCAAGGGTATCAAGGCGATTGCCCAGCAGGTCCACCAAAAGGCCGTGCTGATGGCCAAGGGCCTGGAAAAGCTCGGCTACAAGGTCGAGCCGGATACCTTCTTCGACACGATCACCGTCGATGTCGGCCACATGCAGGGCCTCATCCTGCGCGCAGCCGTCGCCGAAGGCGTCAACCTTCGCAAGGTCGGCCAGACGAAGATCGGCATGTCGCTCGACGAACGCACCCGCCCGGCAACGCTGGAAGCCGTCTGGCGCGCCTTCGGCGGCAATTTCCAGATTGCCGATTTCGAGCCGTCCTATCGCCTGCCGAAGGATTTGCTGCGCACCAGCGAATACCTGACACACCCGATCTTCCACATGAACCGCGCCGAAAGCGAAATGACCCGCTACATCCGCCGGCTCTCGGACCGCGATCTGGCGCTCGACCGCTCGATGATCCCGCTCGGTTCCTGCACGATGAAGCTGAACGCCACGGCCGAAATGCTGCCGATCACCTGGCCGGAATTTTCCGACATCCATCCTTTCGTGCCGGCCGACCAGGCGCTCGGCTATCGCGAAATGATCGATGACCTGACGGAAAAGCTCTGCGCCGTCACCGGCTACGACGCCTTCTCCATGCAGCCGAATTCCGGCGCGCAGGGCGAATATGCGGGTCTTCTGACTATTCGCAATTACCACATTGCGAACGGCCAAGGTCACCGCGACGTCTGCCTGATCCCGACCTCGGCGCATGGCACCAACCCGGCTTCGGCCCAGATGGTCGGCATGAAGGTCGTGGTCGTCAAGGTCCGTGAAAACGGCGATATCGACCTCGACGATTTCCGCGCCAAGGCGGAGCAGTATGCGGATAATCTCTCCTGCTGCATGATCACCTATCCGTCGACGCATGGCGTGTTCGAGGAAACCGTCAAGGAAATCTGCGACCTCGTGCATCAGCACGGCGGTCAGGTCTATCTCGACGGCGCTAACATGAACGCCATGGTCGGTCTGTCTCGCCCTGGTGACATCGGCTCCGACGTCTCGCACCTCAACCTGCACAAGACGTTCTGCATCCCACATGGCGGCGGCGGTCCGGGCATGGGCCCAATCGGCGTCAAGTCGCATCTGGCGCCTCATCTGCCCGGCCATCCGGAAACGGACGGCCGTTCGGGTGCGGTCTCCGCAGCAGCTTTCGGCTCGGCCTCCATCCTGCCGATCTCCTGGAGCTACTGCCTGATGATGGGCGGCGAAGGCCTGACGCAGGCGACGAAGGTTGCGATCCTCAACGCCAACTATATCGCGGCTCGTCTGAAGGGCGCTTACGACGTGCTCTACAAGTCGGCTGCGGGCCGTGTGGCGCATGAATGCATCATCGACACCCGCCCGCTGGTCGACAGCTGCGGCGTGACCGTCGATGACGTCGCCAAGCGCCTGATCGACTGCGGCTTCCATGCACCGACCATGAGCTGGCCGGTTGCCGGCACGCTGATGATCGAGCCGACGGAATCCGAGACCAAGGCCGAACTCGACCGCTTCTGCGAAGCGATGCTGGCGATCCGTCAGGAAGCCCGCGACATCGAAGAGGGACGTTCGGACAAGCTGAACAACCCGTTGAAGAACGCTCCGCATACGGTCGAAGACCTTGTCGGCGAATGGGATCGCCCCTATTCGCGCGAACAGGCCTGCTTCCCGCCCGGTGCCTTCCGCGTGGACAAGTACTGGTCGCCGGTCAACCGCGTCGACAACGTCTATGGCGACCGCAACCTGATCTGCACCTGCCCGCCGGTTGAGGCCTACGCAGAGGCAGCTGAATAGCAGTCAGGCCAGACGCCCAGCGTTGAGCAATCCAAGCCCCTTCCATCATGGGAGGGGCTTTCCTAATTCTGATAGAGAATGCGCGAAGAAAGGCCACAACAAATGCCCCAGGATCAAAGCGAAGCCAGAATGCAGGCGCCATGGTCGAAGCCTGTACTCCTCGCCCTCGAAGAGCCCGACCAATACGTGACCATCGATAATACCCAGGCTGCCTCCTGGGCGATGATCGAGGACTGGCCGACGGAAGATGGCGCCGCACTCGACCAGGCGCTGCTGATCTGCGCCGACGTCATCAAGGGCAAGCGCACTGGCGAGGATGCACGCAAAGCATTCATCGCCGCCGCAGTCGAAGCGGGCCTCGATATCAAGGCCTGAACGGCGGCGATTGGCAAGGAGCTGCGGGGACGGATGATGCGCAGCTATGCATTCCTGACGATGAAGGACAGCCGCCAGACTTTTTCGGGACTTTCATCCGCACTAGTGAACCATTTTCGGTTCTCTGCGTAACTATCGTTGCTGGACGCTGTAAAACCAGCAGGGAGAAGGGTCGCCTGCCCCTGTACCGGGCACCCTTCTCCTGTATCGCCTTACGCGCCGGGTTAACCTTACTCTCTAACCGTCGATCGAAACTCCGTTCGCCTGCGAACGTAATTTCTGGCACAAAGACACTACGCCCCTCGTAGCTCAACGTAAGAGCAGCTGTCTGGTTTGCAGCCGATCCAGGTTCAATTCCTCGGCAGGGGCACCAGTTTCCCAGTCCCCCTGCTTTCTATCTGCGTCGAAGCGGGACGATTTGCGGCTTAGAAGCGCTCGCCAACCAGCTCTTCGCTCTTGGCCCACAATGCCTTGGCCGTCTCGGGATTTAGCGCGTAGGAACGCACCCCCTCGGAAATCGGGCTGATCTCGGCATCCGTCACTTCGGAGACGTGGCAATTCTCGCAATATCTGCCGCCGACCGCATCTGCCGGGGCGACGAAACCTGCCCAGACGGAGGTAGCCGCACCTTGGGGAATCGTCTTCCACTGGAAGGGCGGCTTGCCCTCTGCGGCGAGTGCTGCGTTGATCTGCGCTAACATGCCTTCGATCATGCCAGGGTCGAGGTCGCGCCCGAGCTCGGTGTTGATGCCGCCGGGATGCAGTGCCGTTGCGCGGATGCCGCGCTCCCTCAGGCGCCGGTCGAGTTCCACCGCGAACAGGATATTTGCGGTCTTCGACTGGGCATAGGCCGCCCAGGGCTCATAGGTCTTGCTCTCGAAATTCAGATCGTCGAGGCTGAAAGGTGCCATGCGATGGCCCGAGGATGCGACGATCACCACGCGGCCGCCCGATTTGACGAGTGACGCGATGCGGTTGACCAGCACGAAATGACCGAGATGGTTGGTGCCGAACTGCGTTTCGAAACCATCGGCGGTGCGTCCGAAGGGAGCGGCCATCACTCCGGCATTGGCAATGACGACATCGAAGGGGCGGCCATCCGCAATGAGCGCATCGGCGCATGCGCGCACGCTTGTCAGAGAGGCAAGATCGAGCTCGACGATATCAAGGCTGCCGCCATTGGTAGCACCGGCGCGCACGACTTCCGTTGCCGCCTTCGCCTTTGCAAGGTCACGTGCCGTGCCCACCACCTGCGCTCCGTGGGCCGCCAGTACGCGCGCGGTTTCCACGCCGAGGCCGGCCGAAACACCCGTCACCAGCACGCGCTTGCCCTTGAGATCGACGCCGGCGAGCACTTCTTCGGTGGTCGATGTCGCGCCAAAAAGTCCACTCATGATTATCTCCTTGATCATGGACGCACCTCTCCGGACTGGTGAACCATTGCCCACCGGCCTCAAATGGAATAAAAGGAGGATGCCTCCAGATAAATACGGAGGGCGCCTCCGCTTATCAACGGAACTTCTCGTAAATGGCCGAAAAAAGTGACGGGTCCACCGTCCGAAAGCCGCGTGCGGATGCCGAACGCAACCGCCTTGTGTTGATGGAAACGGCAAAGACCGTATTTGCCGAAAAGGGTTCCAGCGCCAGCCTGGAGGAAATCGCCCGCATTGCCGGCGTCGGCATCGGTACGCTCTATCGTCATTTCCCGACGCGCGATGCACTGATTTCCGCCATCTACCGCAATGAGACGGCGCAGCTTGCCGCTGCCGCCAAGAGCCTCGCTGAAACGCATCCGCCTGTCGAAGCGCTCCGCCTGTGGCTGGTCCAGTTCGTCGACTATGTGGTGACGAAACATGGCATGTCCGAAGTGCTGGATTCGCTTGTTGGCGGCACCTCCGAGCTTTATGCGGATTCTGCCGATTTGATTATCGGTGCCGTCAATCTGCTGGTGGATCGCGCAGTCGCCACCGGAGAAATCCGTCTGGCGATGGACCCTCTCGACATTTTGCGCGCGCTGGCGGGCGGCGCGAGCATCAGCTGCGGCCCGGCCTGGCGGAATGCAGCAAGGCAACTCATCGACATCCTGATTGCGGGTATGAGAGCCGGTCGCTGAGGCTGTCGTGCCATTCCGGCACAGCCGTCCCAGATCCCCTCGCCTTTCGCTAACCGAAGCCGTTCAACATTCCCTAAATCCTTGTCGGTAAAACGCTGGATGTCCGGAAATAGGGAAACGGTCGATGAGCATTTCTGCAATTACGCATACGGCTCTCTCGGGAATGCTGGCACAGTCGACGCGTGCAAGTGCGATCGCCAACAATGTCGCCAATGCGAGTACGCCGGGTTATGGCCGCCTGAACACCAGCTTCCAGTCCGTCGAACCTTCAGGCGTGCAGGCAAGCGTCACCGAGACGGATCAGGGCGTGGATTTCGCGACCGAGTTGACCGACCTCGTCGAGACCGAACAGAGCTACAAGGCAAACGCATCAGTCTTTGAGACCGGGGCCGATCTCTGGGATGTGCTGATGAGCATCAAGCGCGATTAAAGCGCCCTTCGCTATACGATCGAATAAGCCACCGAACCGAGCGCCACCGCGCCGAAGGCGATCAGCATATAGCTCGTCGCTCGGCCGACTTTCGCCGTGAAATCGGCCGAGAGCCGGTCTCTTGCAAGGCTGACCGCGCCACTGAGGCAAAACCACCAGAGGAGCGACCCCAGGAAGACGCCCGAGACGATCATCGCCGAGCTGAAGCGGCGCGTCTCTTCGGTCAGGCCGAGGCCGGCAAACAGCGCTCCGAAGGAGAGGATCGTCGCCGGATTGGAGATGGTCAGCAGGAAGGTCGAGATAGTCGTGTGCAGGAAGTCGGCCGCATCGATCTTCGCAGCCTTTATCTTTCCTTTGTTCTTCAGTCCCCGCCAGCCGAGCCAGAGCAGCATCAGCCCGCCGCCGAGTGCCAGCGGAATAGTGGCTGTCGACATGGCCTCGGAGAAAACAGCAATCCCGGTCACCGCGACCAGCGCGTAGCTCGCGTCACCCAGCGCCGTCCCCAGCCCGCCGGAAAAACCGTACCAGAACCCCTTCTCGAGGCTTCTGTTGATGCAGAGCGTTCCGATCGGCCCGAGCGGCGCGGTGATGATGACGCCCAGCAGGGCGCCCTTCAGGAACAGAAAGAGCATTGTCCGCTTCGTTTCTTCTTGGTCGCTTGTCGGTCTCGGACAGGCTCATAAAAATCAAAAGGCCGCCAATTATGGCGGCCTTCAGGCAATTTCAATGAAAAATTGCTTAGCATGTCGCGCAAAAGTGTGCAGCGGTTTCGCGATAACGATATGCGCAAAACAAAGACTTAAAGCGCGTCAAGCGATCTGAAAGATCGCGACACGCTTTAATGCTGAGCCGGAACCACGGCATCGCCGCGTGCGGCAAGCGCTGCCAGGTCGGCGGGCTTCAGCTCGACGGACTCACCGCAGCCGCAGGCCGATGTCTGGTTCGGATTGGTGAAGATGAAGCCGGAACGTAGCGTCGTCGTCTCGAAGCCGAGTTCGGTGCCGAGCAGATAAAGAACGGCCGACGGCTCGATCCAGACCTTGGCGCCGTCGCGCTCGATCAGGTCGTCCTTGGCATTGGGTTCCGTCACCAGGTTGATGGTATATTCCATCCCGGCGCAGCCACCCTTCTTGATGCCGACGCGAATGCCCTTGGCATCCGGCCCGCCATTGCCAACGATCGCCTTCACGCGCTCTGCGGCGGCTTCCGTCATGCTCATTACTGCAAAGCCCATGGGCTCAATCTCCTTCCGCAACCGGGGTCAAGATCCGGTGCTTGGTGATTCAATGTAGTCGCCGCGAGTAAACGGATCAATACCGGCCGGTCAATACCAGCCGACAGCGACCTGCGCCTCTTCGGACATGCGCTCCGGCGTCCACGGCGGATCGAAGGTCATGGCGACCTCGACGCCCGACACGCCCTCGACGGCGCCGACGGCATTTTCCACCCAGCCCGGCATTTCACCGGCAACCGGGCAACCGGGTGCGGTCAGCGTCATCATGATCTTCACCATGCGGTCGTCTTCGATGTCGATCTTGTAGATGAGGCCGAGCTCGAAGATGTCTGCTGGAATTTCCGGGTCGTAGACGGTCTTGAGAGCGCCGATCACGTCGTCGCTGAGACGCGCCAGCTCCGCTTCGGGAATGCTGGAATGCACGATGCCTTCGCGCACGTCGATCTTCTCTTCATTCAGGCTCATGGCTTCTTCCTCAAGCAAAGAACTTGCGCGCATAGTCGAGCGCATCTGCAAGCGCATCCACCTCGGCGCGGGTATTATACATGCCGAAGGATGCACGGCATGTGGAGGTCACGCCGAAGCGTTTCAAGAGCGGCATGGCACAATGCGTGCCAGCGCGAACGGCAACACCCTGGCGGTCGATCACCATCGAGACGTCATGGGCATGAATGCCCGCCAACTCGAAGGAGAAGATGGCGCCCTTGCCGGGCGCATTGCCGAAGACGCGCAGCGAATTGACCGCCTTGAGCCGCTCCTCGGCATAGGCAGTCAGATCCGCCTCGTGGGCCGCGATATTCTCGCGGCCGATCTTGTCCATATAGTCGAGCGCATAACCAAGCCCGATCGCCTGCACGATCGGCGGCGTGCCAGCCTCGAAACGGTGCGGCGGATCATTATAGGTGACGATATCCTCGCTCACCTCGAAGATCATCTCACCACCGCCCTGGAAGGGCCGCATCTCCTTCAGCCGGTCCTTCTTGCCGTAGAGCACGCCGATGCCCGACGGGCCATAGAGCTTGTGACCGGTCATGACGTACCAGTCGCAATCGATATCCTGCACGTCGACAGGCAGATGCACGGCACCCTGCGAACCGTCGATCAGCACCGGAATGCCGCGCTCATGGGCAATGCGGCAGACTTCCTTGACCGGAACGATGGTGCCGAGCGCATTCGACATATGGGTGATTGCGACGAGCTTAGTCTTGTCGGTCAAGCTCTTCTCGAAATCCTCGATATGGAAGGCGCCCTCGTCATCGACAGGCACCCAGACGAGCTTCGCGCCCTGCCGTTCGCGGATGAAATGCCAGGGCACGATGTTGGAGTGGTGCTCCATGATCGTCAGCACGATCTCATCGCCCTCGCCGATCTTGGGCATGCCCCAACCGTAGGCGACGGTGTTGATCGCCTCGGTCGAGTTCTTGGTGAAGACGATGTCATCAACCGAAGGCGCGTTCAGGAAGCGGCGAACCTTTTCGCGCGCCGCTTCATAGGCTTCAGTTGCGGCATTCGACAGGTAGTGAAGGCCGCGATGCACATTGGCGTATTCGTGGCTATAGGCATGCGAGATCGCATCGATCACCGCCTGCGGCTTCTGTGCGGAGGCGCCGTTGTCCAGATAGACCAGCGGCTTGCCATGCACCTTCTCCGCAAGGATCGGGAAATCCCTGCGGATGGCTTCGACATCATAGGCGGTTGCCGGCACGATCTTGTCCATGGCGATATCCGATCAGGCGTGCTTTTCCAGCCAGGCCGAAATGACGCCTTCCAGCGCCTCGACCAGGGCTTCGTCTTCCAATTCCTCGACGATCTCAGCAACGAAGGCGTTGACGAGCATGGCGCGCGCCTTGTTCTCCGGAATGCCGCGGGCCATCAGGTAGTAGAGATGGTTGTGGTCGATATCGGCAACCGTCGCACCATGGCCGCACTGCACGTCGTCGGCGAAGATTTCGAGCTCGGGCTTGACTGAGAATTCGGCATCGTCGGACATCAGCAGCGTGTTGCAGGCCATCTTGGCATCGGTCTTCTGGGCATCTGGCGCGACCCGGATCATGCCCTGGAAGACGCCCTTGGCGCGATCGAAGACGACGTTGCGGATCACTTCCGTCGAGCCGGTGTGCGGCACGTCGTGGCCAAGCACCATCGTTACGTCGGTGTGCGTCTCGGCGCCGAGCAGATTGATGCCGCGCAGCGTCAGATCGGCGCCCTCACCCGTCACCTTAATATTCAGCTCCTGGCGCACCAGCTTGCCGCCGGCATTGATAACGAAGAGCTTCAACTTGGCGTCAGCGCCGAGATCGACGCGGATCTGGCCGAGATGCGTATCCTCAGCCCCCTGCTGCTGGAGGATGATCCAGGTCAGTTCAGTGCCCTGCCCGACCGTGATGTCACTGACATGCGACACCAGTGCGGCATTGTCGGTCACCGATTGGTGACGCTCGATGACGACACCCTTCACATTGGCGCCGAAGGCAACCGGTAGGCGGGTATGAATGTCGCCGCCGGCATGCACGAACTGGATTTCCAGCGGCTCTTCGAACTCGGTGCCATCGGGCACGTCGATCACATAGCCATCCTTGACGAAGCTGCCGTTGATGCGGCCGACCGCATCGTCGCGGCCGAGCGCGTCGAGATTGGCGGCGGCCGAACCGTCGGTCAGCTTTTCGGAATAGACCGAAACCGAGAGATCGCCGGCAGAAGCCTTGTGATCAGGCTTGCCCTGGATCACGGCAAGAACCGGCGAACCGTCGACTAGCGGCTCCAGCGCTTCCGAGCCGGCGTCACCCGCCTGGGCCGGAATGTTGCGCAGCAGGTTCTTCAGGTCCGTATAGTGCCAGGCCTCGACGCGGCGTGTCGGCAGGCCTTCCCTCTTCAGGTCGTCGAGCAGCCGGTCGCGCAGCGCAGTGACCGCGCCATTGCCCGGCAGTTCGCCGATCTGCTGGTTGAACGCTTCGATCAGCGCCGCTTCGGCCGCGGTCAGGCGGCTCGTCGTTTGCATGTTCATGGACGTCGTCCTTTCCGCCACGCTCAGGCTGCGGCGCCGATGATGTCGGCGTAACCGTTGGCTTCCAGCTCATGGGCCAGCGTCTTGTCGCCGGATTTGATGACCTGGCCCTTGTAGAGAACGTGCACGGTATCCGGCACGATATAGTCGAGCAGGCGCTGGTAGTGGGTAATGACGATAACGGCGCGATCTGGCGAACGCAGCGCGTTGACCCCATCGGCCACGACCTTCAGGGCGTCGATGTCGAGGCCGGAGTCGGTTTCGTCGAGCACGCAAAGCTTCGGCTCAAGCAGCGCCATCTGCAGGATTTCGGCGCGCTTCTTTTCGCCGCCGGAGAAGCCGACGTTCAGCGGGCGCTTCAGCATCTCGGTGTTGATCTGCAGCTTGGCCGCAGCGTCCTTGACACGGCGCATGAAGTCCGGCGTCGTCAGCTCGTCTTCGCCGCGCGCCTTGCGCTGCTCGTTCATCGCCACCTTCAGGAACTGCATGGTGGCGACACCAGGAATTTCGACAGGATACTGGAAGGCCAGGAAGATGCCCTTGGAGGCGCGCTCGGACGGATCGAGCTCGAGGATGCTCTCGCCATTATAGAGAATGTCGCCCTCGGTGACTTCGTAATCGCTGCGGCCGGACAGCACATAGGAGAGCGTCGACTTGCCGGAGCCGTTCGGGCCCATGATGGCGGCAACTTCGCCGGCCTTCACCGTGAGGTTCAGGCCACGGATGATCTCGGTGCCATCTTCGGCGATGCGGGCATGAAGGTTCTTGATTTCAAGCATCTTTGGTTCCTGCGTTTGGTCTGCGTAGCTCATCGGAGCCTCGCGCAATTTCTAAGACATCTGCATATTGTGCTCGGCGCTACCGCCAAAAGAAACGAATGACACGGAGAAACGCGACCGTTATGAGCCAAGGCCCTTCGAGAAATTCCGGGATATCCGGAAACATCTTTGCCGATTTTTCCATGCGCTGCCGGAGAAACATATAAGGCTGCTCCGGCGGCACTGCTGTCTCGTATCTTTGCTCGCGGGGGCCTATCTTCGACAGGATCTCTCCGCGCATATTCGTCAGGCGTTCAAGAATTCGCTTCTTGTCCGCCTCGCTCATGTCAGCCGACGCTGCCTTCGAGCGAGATGCTGATCAGCTTCTGCGCCTCGACGGCGAATTCCATCGGCAGTTCCTGCAGAACTTCCTTGACGAAGCCGTTGACGATCAGCGCGATCGCAGCCTCGGTCGGAATGCCGCGCTGCAGGCAGTAGAACAGCTGGTCTTCGGAGATCTTCGAGGTGGTCGCCTCGTGCTCGAACTGCGCCGTCGAATTTTTCGCCTCGATATAGGGCACCGTATGGGCACCGCACTTGTCGCCGATCAGCAGCGAGTCGCACTGGGTGAAGTTGCGTGCGTTCGAGGCCTTGCGGTGGGCGGAGACCTGGCCGCGATAGGTGTTCTGCGAAACGCCGGCGGCGATGCCCTTGGAGACGATGCGGCTCGACGTGTTCTTGCCGAGATGGATCATCTTGGTACCGCTGTCGATCTGCTGATGGCCGTTGGACACGGCGATCGAGTAGAACTCGCCTCTGGAGTCATCGCCGCGCAGGATGCAGGACGGATACTTCCAGGTGATGGCGGAACCGGTCTCGACCTGCGTCCAGGAGATCTTCGAACGGTCGCCGCGGCAATCGCCACGCTTGGTGACGAAGTTGTAGATGCCGCCCTTGCCGTTCTTGTCGCCCGGATACCAGTTCTGGACGGTGGAATACTTGATCTCGGCATCGTCGAGCGCGATGAGCTCGACCACGGCGGCATGCAACTGGTTTTCATCGCGCTGCGGCGCGGTGCAGCCTTCGAGGTAGGAGACGTAAGCGCCTTCCTCGGCGATGATCAGCGTGCGCTCGAACTGGCCGGTGTTCTTCTCGTTGATGCGGAAGTAGGTGGAAAGCTCCATTGGGCAACGCACGCCCTTCGGCACGAAGACGAAGGAACCGTCGGTGAAGACGGCCGAGTTCAGCGTCGCATAGTAGTTATCGGTCGTCGGGACGACGGAGCCGAGGTACTTGCGCACGAGATCCGGCTGCTCGCGGATGGCTTCCGAGATCGACATGAAGATCACGCCGGCCTTCTTCAGCTCCTCCTTGAAGGTCGTTACGACCGACACGGAATCGAACACTGCATCGACTGCGATCTTCGGCTTCTGCACGCCGGCCAGGATTTCCTGTTCCTTCAGTGGAATGCCGAGCTTCTCGTAGACCTTGAGGATTTCAGGATCGACGTCTTCGATCGACTTCGGACCCGGCGTGCTCTTCGGCGCCGCGTAATAGTGGATCTCGTTGAAATCGATCTTCGGGTAGTCGACGCGCGCCCAGGTGGGCTCGTCCATCGTCAGCCAGCGCTTGTAGGCTTCAAGGCGCCATTCGAGCATCCATTCCGGCTCCTGCTTCTTGGTGGAAATCAGGCGGATGATGTCTTCGGAAAGGCCCTTGGGTGCCTTGTCCATTTCGATGACGGTTTCGAAGCCGTATTTATACTGGTCCACGTCGATTTCGCGGACGCGATCGACTGTTTCCTGGACAGCAGGCATGTCACTCTCCAATCTCGCCGGATAAAAGGTCCGGCAGCTTGTCAGTGGGGCAATTACTTACCCCTGATGTAAGTGGCCAAAAGGGACTTTTCAGCCCTGTTGGCAAGTAGAAATTTGCGTTTCCGCAAGTTTGTGAGGCGTTCAGGCCGCCTCGCCCGCCAGCTTTCGCCGGGAGGCAATCTTGGCGAAGGCTGCAATCGCCCTGTCCACGTCTTCTTTCGTCGTCGAAAAGCCGAGCGACATGCGCAGAGCCCCGAGCTTCGGATCACGGCCCATCGCCGTCAGCACATGGCTTTCGCCTACCCTGCCGGAGGAGCAGGCCGAACCCGCTGAAAGTGCCACGCCTTCAAGATCGAAGGCGATCTGACCGGTCTCCGCCTTCATGCAGGGAAGCGTGAAGAAAATGGTGTTGGCGACGCGCGGGCCGCCGGCGCCGTAAATGATGACGTCGGGTGCTGCCGCGCGCATGCCGGCTTCCAGCCGGTCGCGCAGCACGGCAATCGCAGCATTGCGCTCCTCAAGGTTCTGCAGCACGGCTTCCGCCGCAGCCCCGAAACCGATCAGCGCCAGAGAATTCTGTGTCCCTGACCGGTGACCCTTCTCCTGCCCGCCGCCGCGGATCAGCGCCTTCGGCATCAGCGCTTCGCCGCGGGTGACGAGTGCGCCGGCGCCCTTCGGGCCGCCGATCTTGTGGGAGGAAATGATCATGAAATCCGCGCCGATCTGCCCGATCTCGATCGGCAGACGGCCGGCCGCCTGCACCGCATCGACCACGAAGAGCCCGCCATGCGCGCGCACGATGCTGCCTGCCTCTTCAACCGGCTGGACGATGCCAGTCTCGTTGTTGACGAACATGATCGCCACCATGGGCAGACCCGTCGTCTTGTCGTGAGCATCGAGCAGGTCGGAAAGCGCTTTCAGATCGACGACGCCGGCATCCGTCACCGGAATCTCGGTCGTCCTGTCCTTCGGGAAACGGCCACCTTCGCGGACTGCCAAATGCTCGACGGCGGAATGATAGAGACGACCGAGCTTCAGTGGCGTGCGGCCCATGCTGAATTCTGGTGTCAGCACCATGTTGGCCGCTTCGGTCGCACCACTGGTGAAGATCACATTGGCGGGGTCGGACCCCGTCAGCAGCGCAATCTTGCGGCGCGCGCTCTCGATGGCGGCGCGGGCGGCACGGCCCTCGCCATGCACGGAATTTGGATTGCCGAACACGTCTATGGCGCGCATGATCGCGTCACGCGCTGCAGGGTGCATCGGCGATGTTGCGTTCCAATCGAGATAAAGGCGTGGCGGCGCCATTGTCTTCGGTCCTGCGCTTGACGAGCTTGCTTCGGGCGCGGCGGTGCATTTTTCTTGAAATTTCCGCCGGGCTTGCCTTATGACACGTTCCACGCTGCGTGGATCGCCATGCAAGTTTCGAATTGTTCTAAACTGCGTTTTAGAAAAGCTGACAACTGTCGTCAAGTCATGTTGTCGCCAAACGTGGCGTGAACGCGAAATAAAACCCGGAGTACCGATGCCCGAAGTTATTTTCAACGGCCCAGCCGGCCGTCTCGAAGGCCGCTACCAGCCCTCCAAGGAAAAAAGCGCACCGATCGCCGTCATTCTGCACCCGCATCCGCAGTTTGGTGGCACGATGAACAACCAGATCGTCTACCAGCTCTTCTACATGTTCCAGAAGCGCGGTTTTACGACATTGCGCTTCAATTTCCGGGGCATCGGCCGCAGCCAGGGCGAATTCGACCATGGTGCGGGCGAGCTTTCGGATGCCGCCTCCGCGCTCGACTGGGTGCAGAGCCTGCATCCCGATTCGAAGACCTGTTGGGTCGCCGGCTACTCCTTCGGCTCCTGGATCGGCATGCAGCTTCTGATGCGCCGTCCGGAAATCGAAGGTTTCATGTCGATTGCCCCGCAGCCGAATACCTATGACTTCTCGTTCCTGGCGCCCTGCCCGTCCTCCGGCCTGATCATCAATGGCGAATCGGACAAGGTAGCCCCCGAAAAGGACGTCAACGGCCTCGTCGAGAAGCTCAAGACGCAGAAGGGCATTCTCATCACCCACCGCACCGTGCCTGGCGCCAACCACTTCTTCAACGGCCAGGTCGACACGCTGATGGCCGAGTGCGAGGATTATCTTGACCGCCGCCTGAACGGCGAACTGGTGCCGGAACCGGCAGCCAAGCGCATCAGGTAACGGCCTGCCGCATGGCGGCCGTCATCGCGAATTCCACGCCCTCAACACCTTCGATAAAGATCGGCCCGCGCTCTCGCATGCCGATCTTTTTTAATACGCGCTGCGAGGTGAGATTGTCGGGGTGCGTAAAAGCGATGAAATGCGGCGCAAGATCTCTCGCGAAGAACCAGTCGGCAAGGCTTGCTGCGATTTCCGTCGCATAGCCTTTGCCCCATTCTCGGGCGTAGAAAGCATAACCCATCTCATACTCGCCGGTGTGGTAGATCGAGATCCCGGCACGTCCGATGAAGTGGCCGTCCTGTCGGCTGACGATCTTGTATTTCGTCGTGCCGTCGCGCGCCTGCTCGGCAAGATATGTTCGCAGCCGCTCCTCGCACTTTTCGCGTGACCAGGGCGCTCCGCCAGACATGTAGCGTGTCGTCTCGATTGTCGAATGCAGGTCGTGGATCAGGTCGGCATCGCCGTCTTCCCACATCCGAGCGACAAGGCGCGGCGTTTCGAAAATGACTTCCCCGCTCATCTGGCCGGCTCCGCCAGGACACCACCGCTTGCCGGCTGGTTGACGCCCGTCGTGCCGGGATAGGTGAGCGGCAGTCCCTCCAGCGAGCGCACGGCCAGATAGGCCCAGGCTTCCGCCTCCATCGCATCTCCGTCGAAACCGGCCTCTTCTGCACTGATGACACGAGAACCGGTCTTCCCGGCCATATCGGCAAACTCCGCCATGATTGTCCCATTCAGCCGTCCGCCGCCGCAGACGATGTAGACCGAAGGGCTCTCGGGCAGATAGGAGGCGCATTTGACGATCGAGGCGGCAGCTACATGCGCAAGCGTGCGTGCGCCATCCTCCAGGCTCGCCTCGCCATCTGCCAGCGGATTGAAATCGCCACGGTCGAGCGAGCGCCGGATATTGCCCAGGAAGAACGGGCTACCGAGATAACGGGCGGCAATATCGGGCACCACCTGTCCGCGCCCGGCGATCTCGCCGCCGGGATCGTAGGTCTTCCCGGTCTGCATCTCCACCCACTGGTCGATCAGCGTATTGCCGGGGCCACTGTCGAAGGCGGCGATGCGGCCTTCTGCGCCGATATAGGTGAGGTTCGAAATGCCACCGATATTGACGAAGCAGACGGTCTGCCCTTCCTTCTGAAACCTGCCGGCAAGGGCGGCGTGATAGGCCGGCACCAGCGGTGCGCCCTGCCCGCCATGCACCATGTCGTTGGCGCGCATGTCATAGACGACGGGAATGCCTGACCGTTCGGCCAGAAGCTGCCCGTCGCCGATCTGGATTGTCAGCGCATCGTCCGGCCGGTGCAGCACGGTCTGGCCGTGAAAGCCGAGCACATCGATATCACCTCTACCGAGGCCAAATTTACCGAGAAATGCCGTAACGGCATCTGCATGACGTCCGGTCAGTTCGATCTCGATTTCACGCAGTTCGTGCGGCCGCGCAGTGCGATCGGTCAGCGGCCGGGCCAAATCCAGCGCGCGCTTCAACCTTTCGCGAAAACCGCCGTCATAGGCCACCCCCAGGAACGGTCCGCGCTCGATGAAGCCTCGCCCGTCCGTCCTGAGCAACGCCACATCAATGCCATCCATCGAGGTGCCGCTCATCAAGCCGATCGCAGTCCTGACGATATCCATTGCGCCGCGAGCCTTTCATGCGATTCCCGGATGCACTTTTGGAAAAACAGTGCTAAACGCGCCGCGACGGTTCAACAAGCGTCAATCCCAAATCCCGTTCGACGTTCAAGAGACGAAGCCCATGTCCGAGTTCAAGTCCGATTTCCTCCGCACGCTGCAAGTGCGCGGCTTCATTCATCAGATTTCCGATGAAAGCGGCCTCGACGATCTCTTCGCCAAGGAAACCGTGACGGCCTATATCGGCTTCGATCCGACCGCACCCAGCCTGCACGCCGGATCGCTGATCCAGATCATGATGCTGCACTGGATGCAGAAGACCGGCCATCGCGCCATCTCGCTGATGGGCGGCGGCACCGGCATGGTCGGCGACCCCTCCTTCAAGGAGGAAGCCCGCCAGCTGATGACCGTCGATACGATCGAAGGCAACATCGCCTCCATCAAGCGCGTCTTCTCGAACTACCTGAACTACGGCGACGGTCCGAAGGACGCGCTGATGATCAACAATGCCGAATGGCTGCGCTCGCTGAACTATCTTGAGTTCCTGCGCGATGTCGGCAAGCATTTTTCGGTCAACCGCATGCTGTCCTTCGACAGCGTCAAGACGCGCCTCGACCGTGAACAGTCGCTGTCCTTCCTGGAATTCAACTACATGATCCTCCAGGCCTATGACTTCGTCGAGCTTGCCAAGCGCTACGACTGCCGCCTGCAGATGGGCGGCTCGGACCAGTGGGGCAACATCGTCAACGGCATCGACCTCGGTCACCGCATGGGGACGAAGCAGCTCTACGCGCTGACCTCGCCGCTGCTGACCACTTCCTCCGGCGCCAAGATGGGCAAGTCGGCCACGGGCGCCATCTGGCTGAATGCCGACATGCTCTCGGCCTATGATTTTTGGCAGTACTGGCGCAACACCGAGGATGCCGACGTTTCTCGCTTCCTGAAGCTCTACACCACCTTGCCGATGGACGAGATCGCCCGCCTCTCGGCACTTGGCGGTTCCGAAATCAACGAGGTCAAGAAGATCCTGGCGACCGAGGTCGCCGCGATCTTGCATGGCCGCGAAGCCGCGGAACAGGCAGCCGAGACGGCCCGCAAGACGTTTGAAGAAGGCGGTCTCTCCGACAACCTACCGTCTGTCGAGGTTCCGGCCTCCGAGCTCGACGCCGGCATCGGCCTCCTGTCGCTGATTGTCCGCGCCGGTCTTGCCGCCTCGAACGGCGAAGCCCGCCGTCACGTCCAGGGCGGCGCCGTGCGCATCAACGACCAGGCTGTCAGCGACGAGCGCAAGATGATCGGCAGCGGCGAAATCACCGCCGATGGCGTCATCAAGCTGTCGCTCGGCAAGAAGAAGCACATCCTTATCCGCCGCGCAGCGTAAACCGCGCCAGCGATGCCAAGAGAAAAGCCGGCCTTCCCGCCGGCTTTTTCTTTGCCTGTTTCAGGATAATGGCGGGGAAAACTTCTCCATCACGAAATTGTCGAGCTTCTGCCCGCGCTTTTCGACGGTCTGTCGCGTGACCACAACGAACCCCTTGCGCTCGAAGAATGGTCGCGCCGTCAGGCTCGCATGTGTGTAGATCCGCTCCATGCCTGATGCCAGCGCCTCCTGCTCGACGCGCGCCAGCAGCCGGCTCGCCACACCGAGCCTCTGAAATTCGGGATGCACGAACATCATGTCCAGGCAGCCATCGGCGACGAGATCGGAGAAGCCGACCGGCTTGCCGTCAATGTCAGCGATCCAGGCCGGGCGGCTTATCCGGCGCTCGGCCCACTTGGCGGGATCTTCCACCTGCGCCCAGGCATTAATCTGCGCAGTCGAATAATCGCGCGACGAGACTTCGCGGATGGCGCGCAGGAAGATCTCGATCGTCGCGTCGCTATCCCCGGGCGTATAAGGCCGGATCAGTATGGAGTTCTGCACCGATAACCCCCAGCGATTTACTGGAACTAGCGATTTACTGGAATTCGAAGATCTGGCGGAACACGCCGGGCGCGATCACCGAGAGCGGGTTGATCTGCAGGTTCGGCTGGTCGAACTTGCCTGTCAGCTTGAAGGTGATGCCGATTAGGCCTCGGTCTGAACCATTGCCGAGGATGACGCCGATCAGCGGCAGCTCGGCAAACAGCCGGTTGAGGCCATAGGCCGGCATGAAGGTGCCGGTCATGTCCATGTTGCCCTTCGCATTGCGCACCACACCCTGGAAAGTGGCGCCGATCTGGTCGCCGCGCAGCACGCCGTTTTCGATGGAGATTGCCCCACCGCGCGAAACGACACGGGCAAAGCCGCGCTGGAAGCGCTGCGAGGAGGTATCGATATCGCGTTTGACGGCTTCGTTCAGCGTGCGCTGGTCTGAACCGACAGGTGTGGAAACGATCGAGCGCAGGCGCTGCTCGTTGACGATCGAGAAGCGGCGCACGTCGAGCGAGCCATCCCAGCCGCCGCCCGCATTGAGACGGATAGCCAGATTGAGAAGGCCGCCCTGCATATGCTGGTAAAGATCGGCAAAGCGCGAGACGGAGCCGGCATCGCCGCTGGTAATGTTGATGACACCGCCGCCCTGCATCTGGCTGACGACCGCCTCACCGCTATCCGTGATGCCGGAGAAATTCAGCGATTGCAGCCGGCTGCCACTCATGGCGATCTGCGCCTGGAAATTACCGATCTTCTCGTCATTGAAGCCGATAATGTTCTGCAGCTTCGCCCGCACGCTCACGCTGCTGCTGTCGCTGCCGTCGCCATCGCTGTCCGAATCCGATTTCAGCCGGGCGATGATCGGTCGCGCATCGGCGCTGGCGCCGGATACGGAAATATCGAAGCCGCCCTTGCTGCGCTTCAGCGACAACCCGAAATCATCGACGGAAGACAGCTTCACGCTATCGAAATCCGCCGATATCAGGCCGCTCTTGCCGATCACGAGCGCCCCGGTCGCTCCGAAGCCATCCCCCTTCAGACGGAAATTCTTGACCTGCGTATTGTCAGGCGGGCCGGAAACCTCGAATTCGGCATTGGCGGGAATACCGCTGCCCTTCGACCAGCCGATCCAGGGGAGATCGAGCGATGCCTTACCGAGATCGAGCAGCACGTCCTGCCGGTCTTCATCGAGGCGCGTCAGTACCAGCTTGACGCTGCCGCCGAGGATGCCGGACAGGCCGGGCAGCAGCCTGTCGCGCTGATCGCCGTTTAGCGTTGCCGTGATCACGCGCTGCGGCTCGATGCCGGAAGATTTGTCGACGGGCTCCAACATATCGATATCGGCGGAGACGCCATCAATGTCGGCCTTGCCCTTGACCTTCACCTGCTGCGGATCGGCATCGAGCGTGCCGTCGAGATTGGTGATGACGCGCCCCGAGAACGGCTTGGCAAGCGCGACATCCGTGAGCTTCATCTGCGCCTCCCATTCGGGCGGCGGCGGGTTCTGCGAGGACAGAAGTCCGAAATGCGCCTGCACATGCGCGTCGATAGTGCCCTTAAGGTCGTCAGGCACAAAGCCTGCGCGCTGCAACACCTTGATCGGCTTGTAGGTCAGAAGCTCGCCCACCGCATCCGCCGAGCCTGAAACGGAAATGTCGGCATCGGCCATCAGCGGCTTGTCGTAGACTGACGGCATCACGAAGGTGCCCGGCTGCACCGCTACAGAACGCCCGGATGGGAAATAGGAGGTGCCGCTCTTGAGCGAGATCGTCGCCTTTCCGCCCGTCAGGTCGAAATGCGCCGCGGTGTCGCGGACAGGCGGGATCTCGCCGGCAACATTCAAGCGCGTTCCGTCGATGTCGAAGGCAATGCGGAGCTGGTTTTCGTCGAGCCGCAGGCCGCGTCCTCCTGCCGCCTCATCCAGACGCCCTGGCGGAATGTAGACGGAAATGGAAGCATCGGTCACCACGCCGCCAAACAGGTTTGCCAGCACCCAGACCCGCGCTTTGGACGCCATCCAGAAAGGCCAGAGCTGCTTGACCGCCGTCGTCTGCATCTGCTGCGACTGGCCGGCAAAACTGATCTCCGGTGATTTCTCGTTCAGCCGGATGTGCAGCGCCCCATAGAGGGAGCCGAGCGGCGAGGAAGCCACCATATTCGTGAACTGGAATTCGCGGCCGGCGACGAGATAGCGTCCGGTCGCCTGCAGATCGAAGGACAGCGGCTGCTCGCCGGAATTGGGTGCGGCCGTGCCGCCGCTGATCAGCGCATCGATGCCGAACCCCTTGCCCGCATTCGGATCGAGCTTGTCGAGGTCGATCAGCGCGCCGCTGATCGGCAGAATGGTCGCGCCGAGATGCAGCTGCGATTTGGCGATCTCCAGCGTCTGCTTGTCGAAGTCATAGGCCAGATTGAGTTGCCCGTCCGTCAGCTCCTGAGAATCGCCGTCGACATAGATAAGGCCTGGATCGAGTTTGAGAGCCGCATTGAGCGATGGCTTAACGCCGTCGGCAGCTCTGACCGCGGAAATGGTGAGATCGCCGAAGGTGTTGACGCCCTGGCGGATCTCGCCCTGTTCGTTGCGCTTCAGTGTAAAGGGCGTCAGGTCGGCATGTGACAATGTGGCGACGAGCCGGGATGCGTGCCCGCCCGCCTGTTCGGTGATCACATTGAGATCGGCTGCCTCGCCGTTGATGGAAATCTGGCCGCTCAGCTGCAGCGAGTTCGGCCCGGCATGTTCGAAGGCGAGACTGTCGACGACGAGCGAAACCGGCCCATTTGCCGTATCCGCGAGCTTGATATCGATGCCGGAGATGCGCACGGAGTCGGTAGCGCCGCGTTCGACGAAGCTTTCGAACAGGTCGAGATGCGAGAAGATCATCTCCATCGCCGCTGGAATGGCATCGACGCGCAGGTCGTCAAGCTTGATGGGAGCGCTTGATGGAAGCAGCGACGTGTCGAGGGCAATGTCGTCAGCTTCGACCGATGATACGGCGATGCGGCCGCGGAAGAGCTGCAGCGGATTGAGCGCCATGCGCATGGAGGATGCGGTGGAAAGATGCTGGCCGCTCTGCTGGTCGATCATGTTGACGTCGCGCGCTTCGAGCGCCAGCCGCAGGCCGGAGGTGAAGCGGATGACGGTAGAGCCGACCTCGGATCGGTAGCGCGGCCCCAGCGCGCTGTTCAGCGCCGACTGCGCCTGCTGCGACAGCGGCGCGTCGATAACCCCGCTTTCGATCGTGAAGACGATCGCCGCCAGGATGAACAGGATGACCGCGCAGAATCCGCCCGTGGCCTTCGCCGTGCCGCGCATGCGGGAACGCGGTGGCGGGCAATGCACGATAAGAGGGTCCTCCACCTGCGCTGAAGGCAGGCTGTGCAAGGCGACGATGTCCTTCTTGCGGAACGTGACCTTTTCGCCGCGGATGGCTGACATGCGCCTTGGGAAACTCCTGAATCTGATTTGAATGGCTCTGGGCGGGACGCCGTTTCATCCACTATATAACCCGTCTGATATAGTATCTCTCCTAAACCCGGCAAAAGAAAGTTTTGAGATGTCCGCACCCGGTATTGGCTCCCGTGCTCCTGATTTCAGCCTCCCGCGCGACGGTGGCGGGCGCATTTCGCTCTCTGATTATCACGGCAAGCCGGTGGTCCTGTTCTTCTATCCCAAGGATGACACGACGGGCTGCACGACCGAATCGCTGGATTTCACGGCACTTGCCGGTGAGTTTGCAGCCGCCGGTGCCGCCGTCGTCGGAATGTCGCCCGATTCGGCCACCTGCCACGACCGCTTCATCAAGAAACACAAGCTGACGGTGGCACTCGCCTCGGACGAGGAGAAGACCGTGCTGCAGGCCTATGGTGTCTGGAAGGAAAAGAAGATGTACGGCCGCACCTTCATGGGCGTCGAGCGCACCACCTTCCTGATCCGCAGGGACGGCACGATTGCCACCATCTGGCAGAAGGTGAAGGTTGCCGGCCATGCCGAAACGGTGCTGGCAGCCGTCAGGAACCTCGCTGCGTGACGACTATCACCTCGCTGCGTGGCGGCGCGATCGATGCGATCTGCTCCGCCGATCTCGACCGCAAGACGGAGCTCGCGCAGGAAAGCGCTACCAGATGGTTCGCCCGGCGCATCTCGCTGCGCTCGCCGCTGGATGCGCCCCTGCCCGAGCGTCCCGGCCGGCCGGAAAAGCCACTGCTGGTGCCGCCGACGCAGGTCGGAAAACGCTCGCTCCATACAGTGCATGGCCGCATCGCCCTGCTCCACGCGATTGCCCATATCGAGCTCAATGCCGTCGATCTGGCGCTCGACATCGTGGCGCGTTTCGCCTCGGCGCATGTACCGAATTCCTTCTTCGACGGCTGGATGCAGGTGGCTTATGAAGAGGCCAAGCACTTCCGCATGGTGCGCAAGCGGCTCAATGATCTCGGCGCCGATTATGGCGATCTGCCCGCCCATGACGGCCTCTGGCAGGCAGCGCATTCGACCCGCAACGACCTGACGGCCCGGCTTGCCGTCGTACCGCTCATTCTCGAAGCGCGCGGCCTCGATGTTACGCCTGCGCTACAGGCCAAGATGCGCGAGACCGGCGACCTCGAAAGTGCTGCCGTTCTCGACGTCATCTACAACGACGAGAAGGGCCATGTCGCCGTCGGCGCCAAGTGGTTTCGTTTCCTCTGCGCCCGCGAAAAGCGCGATCCTGCAAGGACATTCCAGGAACTGGTGCGGGCCAATTTCCGTGGTCCGCTGAAGGCGCCTTTCAACGATGTGGCCCGCGCCGAAGCCGGCCTGACCCCCTCCTTCTACCGCGCGCTCACCTCGACCAGCCAGAGTTGAGCGGCAAGCTCCAATAGGCCTGCGTAAACCGACTGTTAACCATAAAAGTATGTAATCATTTCCCAATGAGGCTGGGCGCTAAAAGCGAATCTTTGGGAGACCCTTCGTGACGAACGGACATCACAGTCGGGTCTTCGGCAAGAAGGCACAGGAACACGTCCTCATTCTTGCCAGTGGCGACAAGGTGCGTCACATGACGGTGAAGCCATGGATGGCGGCGCTGGCCTTCTGCTTCGTCGGCGTCTTTTCCATCGGCTATCTGCTCGCCACTTCCTACCTCGTGCTGCGCGACGATCTGATCGGCGCGACCATGGCCCGCCAGGCCCGCATGCAGCATGATTATGAGGATCGCATCGCCGCGCTGCGCGCCCAGGTCGACCGCATCACTTCTCGCCAGCTTCTCGATCAGCAGGTGGTCGAGGACAAGGTCGACAAGCTGATGGAACAGCAGATGGCGCTGACCTCGCGCCACGGCAAGCTCGATAACCTGCTCGATCGCGCCGAAAGCTCTGGGCTGACCGGCAAGAATGCGTCTGCCGCGGATGTGCCGGCGCAATCCTATGCGCCCGAGATCAAGGACAAACGCGCTTCGCTGACCGGCGGCGCACAGGCGATCGAAAGGATGCTGGCGGGCGACAGCAAGCCGGCCGACGCCGAGACCCCCGACAATTCCACCCTTGCCTATGTTCCATCAGAAGAAACCGTCGGCGATCGCGCCGACCGCATCTTTTCGAAGGTCACGCTCTCGCTGAAGACCGTCGAGCAGGACCAGAAGAACCGTATCGACCAGCTGACAAGCGACGCCGGCAACGCCGCCAATACGATCGAAGGCGTGCTCGACCGCTTTCATATAGCCGTTCCGGCTGAGACTATCGCCGCCAAGGAAGAAGAAGACAGTGCCGTTGGTGGTCCTTACGTCGAGCCCGAAAGCAATGACGATTTCAACAATTCTCTGGTGCAGCTCGATGGCGCGCTGACCCGTCTGGAAGCGGTGCGCAGCACCGCCGAATCCCTGCCCTTCCGCAATCCGGCCATCGGCAAGGAAGTCACTAGCCCTTTCGGCAACCGGCGCGATCCCTTCCTCGGCCGGCTTGCTCTGCATTCCGGCATCGACTTCCGTTTCTCGCCGGGTGAAAGGATCCGCGCTACCGCGCCCGGTAAGGTGATTGCAGCCGGCTGGACCGGAGGCTACGGCAACATGGTCGAGGTCGATCACGGCAACGGCATTTCGACGCGCTACGGCCATATGTCGGAAATACTGGTCAAGGTCGGCGACACGGTCGATCGCAACAATGTCATTGGCCTAGCCGGCAGCACGGGCCGCTCCACCGGTACGCACCTGCATTATGAGGTGCGTCAGGATGGACATGCCGTCGATCCGATCTATTTCATGAATGCCGGCCTTAAACTTGCCACTTATATAAAATAGCCGGATCGCAGTAACGAACGCTTCACCTCGCTCCTGGGGTGGAGCCGCTATTCCTTGACTTGCCGGCCGTTTAGGACTATGTCGCCAACCATTGCGGCATGCAATCCTGCCGACTCGCCAGAGACCGGCCGAACGGAACGGAAACAGTTTTCCCTTTGACGACATTTGCTGAACTTGGTTTGAGCCCCAAAGTGCTCTCCGCTGTTACTGATGCGGGCTACACCATCCCCACTCCCATTCAGGCCGGGGCAATTCCCTTCGCGCTTGAGCGCCGAGATATCTGCGGCATCGCACAGACCGGCACCGGCAAGACGGCATCCTTCGTTCTTCCTATGCTGTCGCTTCTGGAAAAGGGCCGCGCCCGCGCCCGCATGCCCCGCACGCTGATCCTGGAACCGACCCGCGAACTGGCCGCCCAGGTTGCCGAGAATTTTGAAAAATACGGCAAGAACCACCGCCTCAACGTCGCCCTCCTCATCGGCGGCGTTTCCTTTGAAGATCAGGATCGCAAGCTCGAGCGCGGCGCAGATGTTCTGATCTGCACCCCCGGCCGCCTTCTCGACCATTTCGAGCGCGGCAAGCTGCTGATGAGCGGCGTCGAAATCCTCGTCATCGACGAAGCCGACCGCATGCTCGACATGGGCTTCATTCCCGATATCGAGCGCATTGCCAAGCTGATCCCCTTCACCCGCCAGACGCTGTTCTTCTCGGCCACCATGCCGCCGGAAATCCAGAAGCTCGCGGATCGCTTCCTGCAGAACCCGGAGCGGATCGAAGTCTCCAAGCCGGCCTCGGCGTCGGTCACCATCACGCAGCGTTTCGTCGCCTCTCACGACAAGGATTACGAGAAGCGCGCCACATTGCGTGACCTCATCCGCGCTCAGACCGATCTGAAGAACGCGATCATCTTCTGCAACCGCAAGAAGGATGTTGCTGATCTCTTCCGTTCGCTGGAGCGTCACGGCTTCTCGGTCGGCGCCCTGCACGGCGACATGGACCAGCGCTCGCGCATGGCCATGCTTGCCAACTTCAAGGACGGCAACATCCAGTTGCTCGTCGCCTCCGACGTCGCAGCCCGCGGCCTCGATATTCCCGATGTCAGTCACGTCTTCAATTTCGACGTGCCGATCCATTCGGAAGACTACGTTCACCGTATCGGCCGCACCGGCCGCGCCGGTCGCTCCGGTGCTTCCTTCACCATCGTCACCCGCCGCGACCAGAAACATGCCGACGCGATCGAAAAGCTGATCGGCGAAAAGGTCGAATGGCAGAGCGGCGATCTCTCCTCTCTGCCCCCGGCCGAAGAAAGCCGCGACAGCGATCGCTCTCCCCGCCGCGCAAAGACTCGCGAGCGGGATAAGGATCGTGGCCGTGACCGCCGGTCTGCGAGTCATAAATCTGATATCAACGCCGAAGATAATAGCGTTGAAGTCGTGGAAGCAGCACCAGCAAGACCAGCAAGGGCCGAAACCGTGAAGAACGAGCGCAAAGCAGAACCGAAGCCACAGAATAACGCGCGCAACGGTCGGCAATATCCGGCGAATGATGACAATCGCGAGCGCCGCCGCCATCGCGACCATGACGACGGCCCGACGCCGGTCGGATTCGGTGACGATATCCCCGCTTTCATGCTGATCGCTGGCAACGCCAAGGTCTGATTGCCCGATGGGCAAGCCCGGCATCGATTTCCCAGGCTTCGGTGTAGGCCTGGTGATTTTGCGCGACGGCAAAATCCTCCTCTACAAACGCGTGCGTCCGCCTGAAGCCGGCTACTGGAATATCGTCGGCGGTAAGGTCGACCATATGGAGCCGGCTGAGGAAGCCGCGCGTCGCGAGGCGGAAGAAGAAACGGGACTGACTATCGGCCGCGTCGAGCGGATCGGCTTGACCGAACAGATCATCGAGGCCGACCGTCAGCACTGGATTTCCCTTCTCTATATCGCCCGCGACGTGGCAGGCGAGCCGCAGCTCACTGAACCCGACAAGCTCTCGGATTTCGGCTGGTTCGGCCTTGCCGACCTGCCCGAGCCGCTGTCGGCCTTCACCAGGGTCGCGATATCAGCTCTTCCAGCCGGCGAATTGCGCTGATCATTCAGCCCGCAATGCGGCTTCATAGGCAAGCCGCACCCAGCGCGCCATGATGTCGGGGTCGTCATAGGCCTCGTCGGGGATGCTCCAATAGGGCATCTTCACCGGAGTTCCCTTCTTGCCCTCGTAGAACCATTGGCTGGCGCCCGCCGCGGCAAATTCCGGTGCGCTCTCTTCATCGGCCTTCAGCAGGATTTCGTCGCGTACTTCGAGCGCCAGGATGCGGCCGAGATGGTAGATGCCCTTGCCGCCGAACATGCGCTTGATGGTGACAGGCCCGAGCGACTGAAACATTTCATCGATGCCGGCATTGTCCATGGCCTGTCCTCTTTCCTGCGCAGCCGAGCCTATATCGTGTGATAACCGCGGTTCAAATAAAGAAGCGCCGGGTGGATCTCGGTGAAGCGAACGGCAGCGACCTCGCCGAAGATGACGTTATGGGTCGGCATTTCCTTGATGTCGGTCACCCGGCAGTCGAAGACGGCAAGCGCATCGGCAAGCACGGGCGCGCCCGTTGCCAGCGTTTCGAAGCGGGCGCTCAAGAAACGATCCCCGTTTTCCAGATGCGTGCGGCCTGAAAAAGCATCGGCAACACCCTGATGGTGGGCGCCGAGCGAGTTCAGCGCGAAGATGCCGCTGCGCCAGAAGATCTCGTTCTTCGCATTGGTGTTGCTGAGGCAGACGAGAACGGAAGCCGGATTGTCGGACACCGAGCAGGCAGCCGTGATGGTGACGCCACGGCGGGCTTCACCGAGCACCGTCGTCACGAGCTGCACATGGCCGGCATAGCGGCTCATGGCATCGCGATAGAGGCCGGGATCGATATGCTGCCTGTTCAACACATGCTTCTCCACAATCAGTGTCTTGTTTTTATTATTTCACCAATATGGCGGGCATCGGTTACCTTTTCTACAATGGCACCCTCTAAAAGCTGCAGAACACGCTTGTTTTTCTTTGACGATTGCCGCCGTGCGGATAAAAGGGCATGGACAAGACGAGAGACCTGCACCTTTCATGATGACCCTGCGTGTCATAGCCGCCCTTCTGTCGCTCATGGCGTTGACGGCCGAAGGCCGCGCGGCCGGCGTGACGATCGGCGTCGTGGCGCCGCAAGAGGGCACTTTCGCCTCGCTCGGCGCACAGATTTCCGCCGGCGCGAATTTTGAGATCCAGCGGGCGGGCAATACGGTCGTTCCTGTCAATGAGACCTGCCAGGACAATAGCGGCCAGGCGATCGCCGATGCGCTGATCGCTGCAAAGGTTCAGATCGCCATCGGCTTCCTCTGCAGCGAGACGCTGGAAGGCGCCCTGCCGAAGCTGAAGGACGCCAATATTCCCGTCATCACCGTGTCGGTACGCTCGCGCATCCTGATGGAGGATTCGCTGAAGAACGGCTGGCCCCTCTTCCGCCTCGGTCCGCAGGATAGCGATGAAGCCGCCAGGATCATTCAGATCATCCTGCAGCAATGGACGGCGTCTCCGATCGCCCTCATCGAGGACGGCACGATCCATGGCCGCGAACTGACGGAAGCCGTGCGCAACGCACTGGAAGAAAATGGCCTGAAGCCTGTTTTCACCGACACCTACCGGCCGGGACAGGAACAACAGATCGGCCTCGTGCGCCGCCTGAAGCGGGCCGGCGCCACCAAGGTCTTCATCGGCGGCGACAGGAACGATGTCGCCATCATCGCCCGGGACGCCAAGGCTGAAAACATCCCGCTCGATATTCTGAGCGGCGACGCGATGCGCGCTGCAAACCAGCCGCTGGCGCTGGCTGATGGCGTACGCGCCGTTGCCATTCCCGAATATGCGCTTCTGCCTGATGCGGCTGCGACCGTCGAGGCCTTGCGCGCAGCCGGAACCGAACCGGAAGGTTATGTCCTGCCGGCAGCCGCAGCCGCGCTGATCGCCGATCAGGCCGTGCAGGCAGCGGTGGCCGAAGGCAAGCCGGTGGTCGAAAAACTGATCGGAACGCAGTTCAATACGCCGATCGGCCCGGTCATCTTCACGCCGGCCCATGAAGTGTCGCAAAATCCCTATCGTCTTCTCGAATGGCGCGGCGACACTTTCGTCCCGCCGGCCGATGGGACAGATTGACCTATTGAAATTTGCCGTGAGGCGCTCGCCGCTTCCGGTTGAGAGGAGACCGAGATCATGACGACACTGCCCATCCGCATCGCCCCATCGATCCTGGCGGCAGATTTTGCAAAACTCGGCGAGGAAGTACGCAACGTCACTGCGGCCGGCGCCGACTGGATCCATCTCGACGTCATGGACGGCCATTTCGTGCCGAACATCTCCTTCGGCCCCGATGTCATCAAGTCGTTGCGCTCCTATACGGATGCGACCTTCGATTGCCATCTGATGATCTCGCCGGCCGATCCCTATCTGGAGGCTTTCGCAAAGGCCGGCTGTGATCGCATAACCGTGCATGCAGAGGCCGGACCGCACCTGCACCGCTCGCTGCAGACGATCCGCCATCTCGGCAAGAAGGTCGGCGTCACCCTCAATCCGGCAACGCCGCTTTCGGTGGTCGAGAACGTGCTTGACGATGTCGACCTCATTCTCATTATGTCCGTCAACCCCGGTTTCGGCGGCCAGAAATTCATTCCGGCAATGGCAGACAAGATCGCAGCGGCGAAGTCACTCATCGGTGATCGCCCGATCGAGCTTGAGGTGGACGGCGGTGTGACGGTCGATACCGCGCCTGCCGTGGCAAAGGCCGGCGGCAATGTGCTCGTCGCCGGATCGGCAATTTTCAAGGGCGGCTCGGTCGAGACCTATCGCCAGGCCATTACCGCCCTTCGCAACGCGGCTGAGGGAGCTCGCTGATGACGAAGCGCATGTTCATGGGCGGGTTTTTCGCCGTCTTGCTGACCGGCATGGCGGCCACGGCCTCTGCTGGCGATATCGCCAATATGCAGCCTGTTGGCTTCTCCGCCGACGGCAAGGTCTTTGCCTTCCAGGAATTCGGTATGAAGGATGGCAAGATCCCCTATTCGGAGACCTATTTCATCAATACCGAAACGGGTGCTGATCTCGAGGGCACGCCCTTTCATCTGGAATTGACCGACAAGGATGCCGATCTGTCCAAGGCACGCCGCCAGAATCTGACGGCAGCCCGCCAGCAGATGGACAAGTACAACCTTCTGACCAATCCCGGCCTGATCGCCGCCTTCAACCCGCCGACCGAACTCGGCTCGCCGATGAAGACGATCCGTTACACGACAATCGCAAGTGACGGCCCGCCGCGGGGCGCCTATTCGCTGCTGCTCGGCGACGCCGAAGTCGCCAAGCCGGAAAGCTGCAAGGACGTCAACCGCGTCATCGGCTTCACCCTGCAGCTCATCGAGAAGGACGGTGCGCCGAACCGCCAGCTAGTGCATGAGGACAAGTCGCTGCCGGCAGATCGCGGCTGTACTGTGGAATATCGCATGGGCGGCGCCCTCGTCTATCAGCCGGAATCGGGCAAGCCTGTCCATATCGCCCTAATCCTGGCGCTGAGCGCCTCTCCTGACGGCCGCAACGGCCGCTGGATCGCCGTTCCGGTTCACCCCTGAGAATGAACCGTCTGCGGGCGGCATGGCCGTCCTTATCAGAACTTTTCATCGGCGCCCCGCTCTGGGGCGTCCAGATGCTGATCTCCGCCATGGCGGGTCTCTATCTGCGCAATGGTATGGAGACGAGCCACGTGCTCGATCTCTCCATCCTCTATTTCGGCGGCGGGCTGCTCTCCTGGCCCTTTAACTTGCTTGCCGGGCGTTATCTTGCGCTCGGCCATCAGGCGGAGGCGCGTTTTGCCGCATTCTTCCTGGTGCTGACGATGGGCACGGTCCTGATGACGGCCTTTCTCTTCGCCATGGACTACCGGATTTTCTATTCCCGCTGGCATTCGCCGTTCGGCTCGGTCATCTGGATGTTCCAGTTTGTCTTTACCGGCGCCAGCGCCGTTTATCAGTTCCTTGTCCTTGGCCTGGGGCTGTTTTTGCCCCTCGGACTGGTCTGTCTTTTTGTCACTAGCCTGGCTCTTGCCAAACGCATGCGTTGAGATTGCCGGCCGTCTTTGCTACAGGGGCCGCAGCTACTGTCACGAAATGAAGGCGCTCGTCCATGATCCCTCGTTATTCCCGGCCCGATATGGTCGCCATCTGGTCTCCCGAAACCAAGTTCCGCATCTGGTTCGAGATCGAGGCCCATGCCTGCGACGCGCTGGCAGACCTCGGAGTGATCCCGAAGTCGGCAGCCGCCACCATCTGGGAAAAGGGCGGCAAGGCGACTTTCGACGTTGCCCGCATCGATGAGATCGAGGCCGTCACCAAACATGACGTCATCGCCTTCCTGACGCATCTTGCAGAAATCGTCGGCCCCGACGCCCGCTTCGTCCATCAGGGCATGACCTCCTCCGACGTGCTCGACACCACGTTCAACATCCAGCTCGTGCGCGCTGCCGATATCCTGCTCGCCGACATGGACCGTGTTCTGACAGCGCTGAAGACGCGCGCCTTCGAACACAAGGATACGATCCGCATCGGCCGCAGCCACGGCATCCATGCCGAGCCGACGACGATGGGCCTGACCTTCGCCCGCTTCTACGCCGAGATGAGCCGCAACCGCGCCCGCCTCGTTGCCGCCCGCGCTGAAATCGCGACGGGCGCCATCTCCGGCGCTGTCGGCACCTTCGCCAATATCGACCCTGTTGTCGAAGAGCATGTCTGCGCAGCACTCGGCCTCGTTCCGGAACCCGTTTCCACGCAGGTCATCCCGCGTGACCGCCATGCCATGTTCTTCGCCACCCTCGGTGTCATCGGCTCGTCGATCGAAAACGTCGCGATCGAAATACGCCACATGCAGCGCACCGAAGTGCTGGAGGCGGAAGAATTCTTCTCGCCGGGCCAGAAGGGCTCTTCGGCCATGCCGCACAAGCGCAACCCGGTCTTGACTGAAAACCTGACCGGCCTTGCGCGTCTCGTGCGTATGTCGGTCGTACCCGCGATGGAAAACGTGGCGCTCTGGCATGAGCGCGACATCAGCCATTCGAGCGTCGAGCGCGCCATCGGCCCGGATACCACTGTTACCCTCGATTTCGCGCTGAACCGTCTCGCCGGCGTCATCGAAAAGCTCGTGGTCTATCCCGAGAACATGATGAAGAACCTCGACAAGTTCCGCGGCCTAGTCCATTCGCAGCGCGTTCTCTTGGCGCTGACGCAGGCCGGCACCTCCCGCGAGGATGCCTATCGCCTCGTGCAGCGCAACGCCATGAAGGTCTGGGAACAGGGCAAGGATTTCCTCGAAGAACTGCTGGCCGATGCCGAGGTGCGCGCTGCACTCTCCGAGGCGGATCTCCGCGAGAAATTCGATCTCGGTTATCACACCAAGCATGTCGACACGATCTTCCGCCGCGTCTTCGGCGAAGCTTGATCGGCACAAGACAGGTCATGAGACGGCGCCCGTGAGGCGCCGTTTTCATTTTCGCTTCCGGGACGTAGTCGCCGGCGCAGCGCGCTTCTTTTTCTCTGGCTTGCCGATCGATGTATCGCCCGGCTCATCCGATATCTCACAAACCTCTGTCTCACCCCGGCCCTTAGCCGCCTTGGCCACCAGCAAGTCGAGGTGCTTGAGGTCTTCTTCGTCGAGATTTTCGATGCCGATGAAGCGGTTCTCGGCATGGCTCGTCAGGATGATTTCGTTGAGCTTTGCCTGGATGGCCCGCGTATCGCGTGTCTGCGCATTCTGCAGCACGAAGACCATCAGGAAGGTGATGATCGTCGTACCGGTGTTGATCACCAGCTGCCAGGTTTCCGAGTAGTCGAAGACGGGGCCGAGAGCAGCCCAGATAATGACGGCGATAAGCGCCAGAATGAAGGTCACCGGCTTGCCCGCCCACTCCGATATCTTGGTTGCGAAGTGGGCAAACACATGGCGTATGGTCACCTTGAAATCCTCCTTCGAAGTCGGCACAAGACAAACTCCAAGCAAGGTTCCGAGGTTCCGGGCTCTGTTGAAATTCCGGGGCATCGCGCAAATTCGCGACACCCCGGGATGTTGCCATTACATGGCTTCGCGGGCGATCAGCTTCCGGTAAAGATGCCAGGTCGCATGGCCGAGGATCGGGATGACGAGTGCGAGGCCGACGAAGAGCGGGATTGTGCCGATGACGAGCGACGCGGCAACGATCAGGCCCCAGAGCAATACCGGTATCGGATTGACGAAGGTTGCCCGGATCGAGGCGACCATCGCGGCCACCGCCCCGCAGTCCCTGTCGAGCAGCATCGGGAAGGTCACGACGGTGATCGCCAGTACGACGAACGCAAAGCCGAGGCCGACTAGATTACCCCACAGGATGAGCTGCATGCCTTCCGGCGTACCGAACACTTGCTGCAGGAAGAGCGACATGGAGCGCGGGAAGACCTCGCCAAGAAGGCCTGTATAGATGGTTTGCGCCGTGACCAGCCAGACGGTGAAGATCCCGAACAGCAGGAGGCCGACGGCGATGATCGACGGCAAAGCCGGCGAATGGCGGACATCGAGTGCATGTTTCCAAGAGGAATCGAGTCCGGCCTCGCGCCGGCGGCTGATTTCGTAGAGGCCGATCGCGGCTATCGGGCCGATCAGCACAAAGCCCGACATCAGCGGAAAGATCATCGGTGCGAGATTGGCGCCCGAGCTCAGCATCGTCAGGAAGATACCGGCGATCGGATACATGAGACACAGGAAAACGTAATGCGAAGGCTTCTCGCGGAAATCCTCGAAACCCAGCCTGAGCGCGTCGAAGACGTCGGCTACGCTGATCCTGTTGACCACGGGCCGTGCGAAGCTCTCGCCAGCACCCGTCATGACATGAAATGTCGTCATGGCTTTCTCCTCCTCAGCCAAGATGAACCGGAGGCGAATGTGTCGGCAACAAGGGGCCGACACGAGAACGCAACCGGCATAAAGCCACGTTAGCAAATTTTTTGAGCTAAGTCGCTCTTTCCCTTGACATCGCGGTTAAGCTTTCTCACATCGGCGGCACCATGAAAGCTTCAGACGCAGATATCCTCATCATTCCCGGCTATACCAATTCCGGCCCCGACCATTGGCAGAGCCGCTGGGAAGCAAAACTCAGCACCGCGCGCCGAGTTGAGCAGGCGGAATGGTCCAAGCCCGTGCGCGAGGACTGGACTGCCCGCATCGCCGAAGCGGTGAATGCCTCGACACGCCCCGTGGTGCTCATCGCTCATTCCCTCGGGGTGCCATCGGTGATCCACGCAATTCCGCTGTTTCAAAAGCGCGTAGCCGGCGCCTTCTTCGTCGCGCCGCCCGATGTTGCCAATCCGGATATCCGCCCGAAGCATCTCATGACCTTCGGCCCCTACCCGCGCGATCCGTTACCTTTCCCCTCGATTACGGTCGCCAGCCGCAACGATCCCTTCGGCACCTATGAGCATGCTGACGACATCGCCAACAGCTGGGGTTCCTTCCTGGTGGATGCGGGCGAGTCCGGTCACATTAACTCGGAATCCGGCCACGGCCCCTGGCCGGAAGGTACGATGGTCTTTGCCCAGTTTCTCAGCCGCTTGCCCGGCTGAGAAAGCCAAAAAATCCGGCATTTCCAGTGAATTAAGCGATCGCTTTCTAAGCATTTCTTAATGGAAAGACCGCAGACTGCGCTGACGCCAGAAAAGCGAGAGCGCCCGTGAAGCAAACCCACCCGCCAAAAGCCGCCAATGTCAGTTGCGACGAGCCGGCGGCCGATGGGTTCGCAAGCTACACCGACGATTCCGACATTGCGGAGCGCGAAAGCCGATGGAATTATGCGCTCGTTGGCTCCGGGCTCGGTGTCTGGGACCACAATTACCGCCTCGACAAGAAATATTACTCGCAGACCTGGAAGAGCATACGCGGCATGGCGCCGGATGAGGAGGCCGACGGCGACTACGAGGCCTGGCTGCAGCTCGTTCATCCCGATGATCGCGATTTCGTCATCAACGCCATCGAGCGCCAGAATGCTGGCGACCCCGACTATCATGTCTTCCAGTATCGAGAGCGCCACAAGGACGGCCACTGGGTTTGGATCGAATGCCGCGGCGCACCCGTCGAGTGGGATGAGAACGGCGCTGCTCAGCGCGTCGTCGGCACGGACACGGACATCACCGCGCGCAAGGAAACCGAGGAGATGCTCGCGCAGCTCTCCCGCCGCCTCGACCTCGCTTTGCAGATCAGCGATATCGGCGTTTTCGAAGCCGATATCGATCACGGGACCGTCGAATGGGACGACCGCCTTATTGCCATCTACGGACTGAAGGATGCCGATCGTTTCTCCGCAGCCAATGCCTGGCTCAGCACTGTTCATCCTGATGATCGCGATCGCGTTAACGAAACCGTCGAAAGCAACGTCAACAACGAGACCGGCTTTCATCAGGAATTTCGTATCATCAGAGGCGATGGCGCCGAGCGCATCATCCGTGCCCGCTCGGCCTTCTTCGTCGACGGCAATGGCTGCCGCAAGCTGATCGGCGCCAATTGGGACGTGACGGAGGAAGTGGCGCTGCGCAACGAGTTGCGGCGCGCCAAGGATCTTGCAGAAGCACGCAACCGCGAACTCGAAGCCGCCAAGGAAAGCATCGAGCATCTGGCGTTCCATGATTATCTGACCGGCCTGCCGAACCGTCGCTATCTCGACAAGATGCTGGAGGAACTCTCCGCCCATTGTCGCGAGGAAGGTCTGGCGCTTGCCATCCTTCATATCGATCTCGACCGCTTCAAGCAGATCAACGATACGCTCGGCCACCGCGCCGGCGATTATATGCTCAAACATGCTGCCCGGGTGCTGCGCGATTCCATTCGCGGCACCGATTTCGTCGCGCGCATCGGCGGCGATGAATTCGTCGTTCTCTGCATCGTCGACACTCCCTCGAAGAAGATTGCCACCGTCGCCGAGCGCATCATCCGCGAGCTGCGCAAACCCATCAAATACGAGGGGCATGATTGCCGCTTCGGCGCCAGCATCGGCATCGCCATCGATAGCGGCCCCAAGCTCGACGAAAAGCAGCTCCTGCTCAATGCTGATATCGCGCTCTACCGGGCCAAGGGCTCCGGCCGCAACCGCCACGAATTCTTCTCCAATGCTGCACGCCGTACGATCCTGACGGCCAAGCGCCTTGCCGATGAAATCCTGATCGGCCTGGAGCGCAACGAATTCGTGCCCTTCTATCAGCCGCAGTTCGATGCCCGCACGCTCGATATCGCCGGCATCGAGACGCTGGCCCGCTGGCAGCATCCGGAACACGGACTGCTGGCGCCGGATCGCTTCCTCGACATTGCCGAGGATCTCGACGTCGTCTCGACCATCGATGCGCTGATCCTCGAACAGGCGATCGCCGACCGGAAAGCCTGGATCCGCGAAGGCTTCACCATTCCCCGCATCTCCGTCAATGTCTCCGGCCGGAGACTCTCCGATCCGCAGCTTGGCAAGAAGCTGCGCTCGCTGAAGATCGAGCCCGGCACGGTCTCATTCGAACTGCTAGAATCGATCTCGCTTGACGATTGCGACGAGGCGGTCACCGCCAATCTCAAAAAGCTGAAGAAGCTCGGCATCGACATTGAGGTCGATGATTTCGGCACCGGTCATGCCTCGATCGTCAGCTTGCTGCGGCTGAGCCCGAAAACACTGAAGATCGATCGCGAGCTGATCAGGCACCTGCCGCAATCGGCCGAGCAGCGCAAGCTCGTGCGTTCCATCATCGAGATCGGCCGCTCGCTGAATATTCTCGTCACCGCAGAAGGTGTCGAGACCGCCGATCACGTCCGCATCCTGCAGGAGCTCGGCTGCGACATGCTGCAGGGCTATGCGCTCGCCCGGCCGATGTCCGGCCTACAGTTCCCGGCTTTCATCCGTGGCGAAAGCTGGCGGCAACCGGAGGGTGAGGCTCGCGCACTGCAGAAGGATCTCCGCCATTCCGTGGGCCGGCCCACCTCCAAAACAGCCTCCGGATAAAGACCTGTATAACCCCTCCGAGATTTTGCCTTCATTCCACCGTAAAGAAAAAGGCGGTAGTCTTTCCTTGGCAAGATTTCGATTCTCATTGCGGTTTTCCCGCCCAAGGCCGGAAACCGGGGAAGGAGTGATAGGCGGATTGTGAAACTCTCTCTTTTCCTTTAAGGGGACGCCACGAGATCGATCCACGCGCGCTATCCCAAGAGCGCCAACAGCTAGAGAATAACCACAATGAACCGTCGCCGCCGTATCTACGAGGGCAAGGCAAAGATTCTGTATGAAGGGCCTGAACCGGGCACGCTGATCCAGTTCTTCAAGGACGATGCCACTGCTTTCAACAAGAAGAAACACGAAGTCATTGATGGCAAAGGCGTCCTCAACAACCGTATTTCTGAATATATCTTCAGCCATCTGAACAAGATTGGTATTCCCACCCACTTCATCCGCCGGCTCAACATGCGCGAGCAGCTGATCAAGGAAGTGGAGATGATCCCGCTTGAGATCGTCGTGCGCAACGTCGCCGCCGGCTCGCTCGCCAAGCGCCTCGGCATCGAGGAAGGCGTGGTCCTGCCGCGCTCGATCATCGAATTCTACTACAAGTCCGATGCGCTCGAAGATCCGATGGTCTCCGAAGAGCACATCACCGCCTTCGGCTGGGCCAATCCGGCTGAGCTCGACGACATCATGGCGCTTGCCATTCGCGTCAACGACTTCATGACCGGCCTCTTCCTCGGCGTCGGCATCCAGCTCGTCGATTTCAAGATCGAATGCGGCCGCCTTTTCGAAGGCGACATGATGCGCATCATTCTGGCTGACGAAATCTCGCCGGACAGCTGCCGCCTCTGGGATATCGAGACACACAAGAAGATGGACAAGGACCTCTTCCGCCGCGATATGGGCGGTCTGCTGGAAGCCTATTCCGAAGTCGCGCGCCGTCTCGGTATCATCAATGAAAACGAGCCCGTGCGCGGCACTGGCCCCGTTCTGGTCAAGTAAAAGCAGGGAAAACAAGTGATCAAGGCTCGCGTCACTGTCACGCTGAAAAACGGCGTTCTCGATCCTCAGGGCAAAGCCATCGAAGGCGCGCTCGGCGCCCTCGGCTTCGGCGGCGTCGGTCATGTCCGCCAGGGCAAGGTCTTCGACCTGGAGCTCGAAGGCACCGACAAGGCCAAGGCCGAAGCCGACCTCAAGGCCATGTGCGAGAAACTCCTCGCAAACACGGTCATCGAGAACTACGCGATCGCGATCGACTGACGATCATAGGCCCGCCACGCGGCGGGCCTTCAGGATGAAGCGTCATGGAAGCAAAGCTGGAGACGGAAGTCTCGAAATTCACGAGCTATGTTTTGCGCCATGCGCCGGAAGCCGCAGGCCTGACGCTTGATGCCGAGGGTTGGGTACCTTTCGATACATTCGAAAAGGCGGTGACGTCGAAATACGACGTCACTCGCGCCGATATTATCGGGATCATCGAGAACAGTCCGAAGAAGCGTTTTGCACTCGTCGAGAGCAGAATTCGCGCCAACCAGGGCCACAGCGTCGAAATCGATCTTGCGTTGAAGGCGGTCCAGCCGCCCGCAATTCTTTTTCACGGTACGTCACTCGTGAACTGGCCCCTGATCGAGCGCGAAGGCCTGAAAAAGATGAAACGGCACCACGTTCATCTCTCGGCGGATGTCGATACGGCCAAGATCGTCGCAACACGTCGCAAGGGTGAGTATATTATCCTGCGTGTAGACGCAGCCCGCATGTTTTCAGAGGGCCATTCTTTCTTTGTCTCGGACAATGGAGTATGGCTCGCCGAAAGCGTTCCAGTTCAATATCTTTCGCCAAACGCGGGGACCTTATGAAATCAGCCGTCGTTCAACTTCCGGGCCTCAACCGCGATCGCGACATGATCGCCGCTCTCACCAAGATCTCCGGTCACCAGCCGGTGACGATCTGGCAGACGGAAACGGAAATCCCCGATGTCGATCTGATCGTCATTCCCGGCGGTTTCTCCTATGGCGATTATCTGCGCTGTGGAGCGATCGCTGCTCGCATGCCGGTCATGCAGGCGATCATCGAGAAGGCGAACAAGGGCGTGAAGGTGCTCGGCGTCTGCAACGGCTTCCAGATCCTCGTCGAGGCTGGCCTTCTGCCGGGCGCGCTGATGCGCAACGCCTCGCTGAAATTCGTCTGCCGCGAGATCAAGCTCGAAGTCGTCAACGCCGAGACGGATTTCTCCCGCGCCTATGAAAAGGGCCAGATCATCCGCTGCCCGGTCGCCCATCATGACGGCAACTATTTTGCCGACACGGAAACGCTGGCTGCCATCGAAGGCAACGGCCAGGTCGTTTTCCGCTATGCCGAAGGCACCAACCCGAATGGTTCGGTCAACGACATTGCCGGCGTCATGAACGCCAAGGGCAATGTGCTCGGCATGATGCCGCATCCGGAAAATCTCATCGAGGCCGCTCACGGCGGTTCGGATGGCCGCGGCCTCTTCGCTTCGGCACTCGACGTCATCGCCGCCTGAATTCTGGCCGAAGAGCAAGATAGATGCACCCTCGCCTTTTCGCAGCCTTCGCTAAGGCCTCTGCCTTTGCCGGCCTTGCCGCACTCGTTGCTGCCTGCCAGTCCTCGACGCCCGTAAAAGGACCGGACCGCAGTGCGTTGTCGACGATGGAGCGTGTGGCGCTCGGCGCCAATGGCTGCTGGTTCAAGTCGGGCGATCCGGCTTTTGCCGCTTACAAGCTCGCACCGGAACTCAATTCCTTCTCCGGTCGTCCGCGCATTCTCGTCGTGCACAAGGGCAGCCCTGAAAGCCGGCCGCTGCTCGTAGTGCAGGCCGAAGGCAATCCGGCCAAGATGCAGGCGTTCGGCCCCATGATGTCCGAGCCGGTCGCCGGCCGCATCGCTGCCGATGTCACCCGCTGGTCGGGCGGCAATCGCGCCTGCAGCTAAGCTTTGGCTTAATCCCAGAAAAACGATTTGCTGACTTCGCGTGCGGCATCGGACCGCGACAGGCCGATATCCTTGAGTTGATCCGCTGTCAGTCCGCGCAACGCCAGGCGCCCCTCCCGCTTCTGTTGCCACAGAACGAAGACTGCCCACAGGCGGCCGAGCCGAGTCGTGGCTGGCGCCTGCCTCGGGAGGACAATTTCGTGTGGGCTATCGATAGAGACAATCGATACAATCTGGTTCTTCATTTGAGGTACAACGGACATCCTTGGCTCCTGTTGTTTCCGCTCTAGTGATTGTCACATAGTATTGACAGCAAGAGGGTGACAATCTATTCATTGTCACCATGACAAATTGGCTCCCAGATCTCTCGCAGGGCTCCGGCCCAGTCTATATGCGGCTTGCGGACAATATCGAATCCGCCATTGCTTCCGGCGCTTTGCCGGCGGGAGCCAAGCTGCCGCCGCAGCGAAATCTCGCTTATGACATCGGGGTGACAATCGGAACAATCGGCCGCGCCTATGCGCTGGTTCATGAGCGTGGCCTCGTCGCCGGTGAAGTCGGCCGCGGCACCTATGTACTCGATCGTGCCGATACGCCCCCGAGCGAACAGACGGATCCCCTTACCCTTTCGCTGAGCGGCACCCGCATTGCAGACGCCCCGGCAAACAAGCTCCGCTTCGACACGACCGCCGCCCCCGATCTTGGTCAGGGCAAGGTGATCGCCGGCATCATGGCCGAGATCGGCGAGCAGCATCTGGCGGAAATCTCCTCCTATTCACGCAGCTTCCCGCGGAACTGGTTCGAGGCAGGTCGTCTCTGGCTGGCGCGCAACGACTGGTCGCCGGAGGTCGAAAATGTCGTTCCGACGCTCGGCGCGCATGCGGCCGCAATTGCCGTCATCGCCGCCGTATCTGCACCCGGTGACAAGATCGTTTTCGAAAACCTCACCTATACGCAGGTCAGCCGCAGCGTCCGCCTGCTCGGGCGGCGCACGCTGACGGTCGAGTTGGATGAGAACGGCGTCATTCCCGAGGATTTCGAGCGGCTCTGCCAGCAGCAGCATCCGAAGCTGATCTTCCTGATGCCGACGGTCCACAATCCGACCCTTGCCATCATGCCCTATGAGCGGCGCGTCGCCATTGCGGATATCGCCAGACGGCATGGCGTGTGGATCATCGAGGACGATCTCTATGGCGGCATGGCGAATGACGCTACGCCGCTGCTTGCCGCAATCGCGCCCGATCGCACCTTCCTGGTCAACGGCCTGTCGAAATCGGTTGCTGCCGGCGTGCGTGGCGGCTGGGTCGCCTGCCCGCCGCATTTCGCCCAGCGCATCAAGGTCACGCACAAGATGGTCACGGGCGGACTGCCCTTCATTCTGGCCGAAACCTGTGCGCGGCTCGTCCAGAGCGGCAAGGCGCACGAGATCCGCAATGCAAGTGTCGCGGAGCTGTCGGCCCGCGTGAGCCTCGCCCGTGAGGTCATGCAGGGATTCGATTTCGAATCCCACCCGCATGCGCCTTTCCTGTGGCTGAAACTGCCGGAACCCTGGCTGTCCGGCACCTTCAAGAATGCCGCCTTCCGCGATGGCGTGCTTGTTGATGACGAGGACGAGTTCAAGGCCGCGCGTGGCGAGAAGGTCTATCACCGCGTGCGCATCGGATTCTCCTCGCCGAAGGATAGAAACGAGCTTGTGTCGGGTCTTATGATATTGAAACGCCTATTGGAAAATGGCGGGTCCGCCTATGACGGAGAGATCTGAACTGTTGCAGATTAGTGTCAGGATTGTGGAAAAAGCCACGATCCGGATGCGAGCGCTTTACCGTCGATACCTGCATGTTACCTCTTTCCCATTCCGCTGGTCGGGCGGGAATCAAGGGACAGCAGATGAAATCCGATTTCCGTTTAAGCCTGTCGAGTATCGCGTCGGTCGCAGTAATCGCCAGCAGCTTGGGAATGTCATCAGCGGCGCAAGCCGGAGACAAGATTTTCGACGAATTGCGCTTTGGCGCTTCCGCTTCCGTACAGGGCGGACATTCGCATGAAGACGGCGTTTTCCCCGAAATAACGGCCCTTTTCGATCCCTTCGGTTTTGAGCAGGCAACCGGCTGGAAGCAGCAACTCATGCATCCGCGCGTCCATGTCGGCACCTCGATCGGCACGGCGGGTGAAGCCACGCAGTTCTTCGCCGGTTTCACCTGGACGGTTGACCTCAGCGACAAGATCTTCGCTGAAGCTGGCTTCGGCGGCGTCATCCACACTGGCGAGCTTCGGGACGACGACGATCACCCCGACCTCGGCTGTCGTGTGCTGTTCCACGAATATCTCGGCGCCGGCTATCGCTTCAACAGCAACTGGAATGTCATGGCGCAACTCGCTCATTCCTCGAATGCCAATCTCTGCGACGGCCCGAACGACGGCATGACCCGCGCCGGACTGATGGTCGGCTACAAATTCTGACGAGCCTCGCCCGTTAAAGACAGCATTGTGAAGCTTTTGATGCCTACCCTCTGTTGACGGCAGGCATTTTCCTATCGCGCGCAATTCCTACTTAAGCTAAAGACACGGCAAACGCGCTAGGGCATGTCCGTTGTTCTTCGAATCTCGGTCGTGCTCTATCTCTTTGTTTCACGCAATTCCGGACGCAAAACCGCTGCGCACTTTTGCTGGATTGCTCTAAGGCAGGGACTTTCGAGAGCTCATGACCATCCCAAACACTATCAAGATCACGCCGGAACTCATCGCCTCACACGGCCTCAAGCCGGATGAATACCAGCGCATTCTGGATCTGATCGGCCGCGAACCGAGCTTCACGGAGCTCGGCATCTTTTCGGCCATGTGGAACGAGCACTGCTCCTACAAATCCTCCAAGAAGTGGCTGCGCACCTTGCCGACCAAGGGACCGCGCGTCATCCAGGGACCTGGCGAAAATGCCGGTGTGGTCGATATCGATGACGGCGACTGCGTCGTCTTCAAGATGGAGAGCCACAACCATCCGTCCTATATCGAGCCCTATCAGGGTGCGGCGACCGGTGTCGGCGGCATCCTGCGCGATGTCTTCACCATGGGAGCGCGTCCGATCGCGGCAATGAACGCGCTGCGTTTCGGCGAGCCGGATCATCCGAAGACACGCCATCTCGTTGCCGGCGTCGTGGCAGGTGTGGGCGGCTACGGCAATTCCTTCGGCGTGCCGACGGTCGGCGGCGAAGTGGAGTTCGATGCCCGCTACAACGGCAACATCCTCGTCAATGCCTTTGCAGCCGGCCTTGCCAAGTCGAACGCCATCTTCCTCTCGGAAGCCAAGGGTGTCGGCCTGCCGGTCGTTTATCTCGGCGCCAAGACCGGCCGTGACGGCGTCGGCGGTGCAACCATGGCATCGGCAGAATTCGATGAATCGATCGAAGAGAAGCGTCCGACCGTTCAGGTCGGCGACCCCTTCACCGAAAAGTGCCTGCTCGAAGCCTGCCTCGAGCTGATGAAGACCGGCGCCGTCATCGCCATCCAGGATATGGGTGCAGCCGGCCTCACCTGCTCGGCCGTCGAAATGGGCGCCAAGGGCGACCTCGGTATCCTGCTCGAACTCGACAAGGTACCGGTGCGCGAAGAGCGCATGACCGCCTACGAGATGATGCTGTCGGAAAGCCAGGAGCGCATGCTCATGGTGCTGCAGCCGGAAAAGGAAGAGGAAGCCAAGGCGATCTTCGTCAAGTGGGGCCTCGATTTCGCCATCGTCGGCAAGACCACGGACGATCTTCGCTTCCGCGTCATGCATCAGGGTGAGGAAGTCGCCAACCTGCCGATCAAGGATCTCGGCGACCAGGCTCCGGAATACGACCGCCCCTGGCGCGAATCCGGCAAGCGTGCGCCCCTGCCCGCCAACCTCGTCGCAGCACCGGAAGATTACAACGAAGCGCTGCTGAAGCTCGTCGGCTCCGCCAATCAGTCCAGCCGCCGCTGGGTCTACGAACAATATGACACGCTGATCCAGGGCAACTCCCTGCAGCTTCCGGGCGGCGACGCCGGTGTCGTGCGCGTCGAAGGCCATCCGCTGAAGGCGCTGGCCTTCTCCTCTGACGTCACCCCGCGTTATGTCGAGGCCGATCCCTTCGAGGGCGGCAAGCAGGCGGTTGCCGAATGCTGGCGCAACATCACCGCGACCGGCGCCGAGCCGCTGGCGGCCACTGACAACCTGAACTTCGGCAATCCGGAAAAGCCCGAGATCATGGGCCAGTTCGTCGAGGCCGTGAAGGGCATCGGCGAAGCCTGCCGCGCACTGGACTTCCCGATCGTCTCCGGCAACGTCTCGCTCTATAACGAAACCAATGGTGTCGCGATCCTGCCGACGCCCACCATTGCCGGCGTCGGCCTGATGCCCGACTGGCGCAAGATGGCCCGAATCGGCAGCGCTGCCGAAGGCGACAAAGTTCTGCTGATCGGCACCGACGGCAGCCATCTCGGCCAGTCTGTCTATCTGCGCGATGTCGTCGGCAGCACCGAAGGCCCGGCACCCGAGGTCGATCTCTTTGCCGAACGCCGCAACGGCGATTTCGTCCGCTCGGTTATCCGTAACGGTCAGGCGACCGCCTGCCACGACATTTCCTCCGGCGGCCTCGTTCTGGCGCTCGCTGAAATGGCGATGGCCTCAGGCAAGGGTCTCGACGTCAGCCTCAGCGAAGGCAAGGGTGCTGCCCATGCCCAGCTCTTCGGCGAGGATCAGGCGCGCTACGTTCTGACCGTTCCGAAGGATGTTGCCGATTTCATCTGCGCCAACGCAGAAGGTTCGGGCATCCCCTTCCGCCGCCTCGGTACTATCAAGGGCGATGCCCTCGTCGTCGACGATCTGATTGCGCTGCCGATTCAGCAATTGCGCGATGCCCATGAATCGTGGTTCCCTGATTTCATGGACGGCCGCGGCGAGCTTGTCGCCGCGGAATGATGCGCAAGGAGTAACGATCATGGCCATGAAACCCGGCGATATCGAAGACATGATCAAGGCCGGGATTCCCGGTGCCAAGGTAACGATCCGCGATCTGGCAGGCGACGGCGATCACTACGCCGCCGAAGTCGTCGCGGAAGCCTTCCGCGGCAAGAGCCGCGTGCAGCAGCACCAGATGGTCTATGAGGCGCTGAAGGGCAATATGGGCGGCATCCTGCACGCTCTTGCCCTGCAGACCTCGGCACCGGATTGAAATGCTGGCTTCGGCCGACTGAAGATCTGAAACGAACAGGCCCGGCTGGAAGGCTTCTTCCGCCGGGTTTTTGTTTTGAAACGGAAGCGATGGCTCGAAAGTGATCGACGCCTCCTCACCTTTTCATTGCTGAGCTCTCAGGCCGGCAGCTTGTCCTGCTCGGGATAGGCAAAGACCGAGGCCGGCATCGGGCCTGCGGTCAGCAGCGTGAAATCGAAGGCGGATTTCTTGTCCGGCCCCAGCACATATTGGCGGTGCACGCGCAGCTGATCCTTACGGATCTTCTTGTAATGTTCAGGCGTCAGCATCTGCCGCACGCGGATATGGATCATGCTCGCCTGCGGCGCATCCGGATGGCCGGAAACGCTGACGACAGGCACCTTGTAGAAGTTGATCGAGTCCGTCAGGCACTGCACATCGAGCCAGAAAATATCCGGGCAACGCGCAATCAGGCCGACGCGCGAGCGCAAGAGCGTCGCCGACGACATCAGCGCGCATTGCAGGATCGCGCAGCCGAGCGTCGCAAACACCACGCGCTTGCCCTTGAAAACGTCAGGCTCCCGCTCCAACAGAATCCCGACGACATGCGCCGCGACGCTGGAGCCCATACTGTGCGAGGAGATGACATATTCATCGGCCTCCTCGTTGAGTGCCGCGCGCATCGATGTCGCGCATTGTTCCAGCCAGTCGTTGAAAACAGGCCTGTCCATGCGTGCCAGCGCCACGGCCATTTCCCAATCCGCGAAGAGATGCAGCGTGTGGAAGCGCTCAGAGAACGGCAGGAAACCGAAGGTGAAGAAGATGGCCGCCAGCGGCGCGCTCCAGCCGACGTGCCAGCCGGGAAGTCCCAGCCAGTAATGCAGCGTCAGGATCTGCAGCGTGATGACGATTGCGAGCGCCGTCAGCAGGAAGGGAAAGAGGAAGAACAGGCCAAAGCGCCAGGCATGGCGGAAATAGCCGGCCATGCCGCCCTCGCGAACAACCTGCCAGAAGCTTGCAAAGCCCGCCGCGATCCGGCTTGCCGTATTGCCGGTGCGCAACCGCTGCACCAGCTCGTTATGGTCGAAGACATGGACGCGCGTCTGCGTCTGCCAGCTATCGGCCCCAGTGCCGACATCGAAGGAAACATAGTGCCCCTCGGCCGCGGCACCTGTCGCGACATTATAGCCCCAGACGGATGCGCTTTGCCTTGCGGTGCGCTCATACCGCGCCCGGTGCGCTGCGCCATCAAGCGGTTCGAATCCGGGGAAATGCAGTACAACCCGCTTATCGACGAGTTTCATAGTCTTTTTCTTCTTTCCGGCGGGTTGAGTGCGCCGTTACCAGGAGGACGGGTTCGCCTGAAAATACGGCGAAAAACCGGATAAAACCTTCGAGCCGTCTTGCTAAGCGAACTCTTCCGGAATTCAATAGGTAAGGTGCGTTTCGATAGGATTGAGGGGGATTTTGTGGCCAATCTCGTGAATGAACTGGTGTCAGGCGTCATCAATAGCGTGCTGAAGGAAATCCTGAAGAAGACGACGGGCCGCACCACGACCAAGCGCAAGCGCCGTAAGGCAGCGTCTGCAACGACGAGCCGCACCACCCGCAAGGCAACGCCGACGAGCCGCAAGCCCGCTCGCAAGCAGGTCAGCAAGCGCCGTACGGCGGCAGGCCGCAGCCGGCAGCGCCGCGCCTAAACCTTCTCCATCGTAAGCCGCAATGCCCGCAATTCTCCGAGGCAGGTCCATGAGCGGGCACGATCTCGGTGTCATGACCGAAGTCTCGCAGTGGAATTTCAGGCACTTCACCGATACTGAGATAGAACAGATCCAGGCTCACCTCAGCAAGGAGCCGTAACACAGCGGCAACAATGCATGCCACAGAGTGTCGCGGATTGGTCTTTTTTTGGTTTTGGCGGCTGGAATTCCAGCTTCCACATGCTATCTAAAGAAAACGATTGAAACGGCGGGCCTTTAACCCGCCTGTTGAAAGGATTAGGTCCCATGAGCGGTATCAACGAATTCATCGAAAACGAGATCAAGAGCAACGACGTCGTCCTCTTCATGAAGGGCACGCCGCAGTTTCCGCAGTGCGGTTTCTCCGGCCAGGTCGTCCAGATCCTCGATTACATCGGTGTGGACTATAAGGGCATCAACGTGCTCGCCAATTCGGAAATCCGCCAGGGCATCAAGGATTACTCCAACTGGCCGACGATCCCCCAGCTCTACGTCAAGGGCGAGTTCATCGGCGGCTGCGACATCGTCCGGGAAATGTTCCAGGCCGGTGAGCTCCAGCAGCACCTCCAGGAAAACGGCGTCACCATTAAGACCGCCGTCGCCTGATCGGTCACCGGGCGTCCGTCCGGTTTCCAAATCTGTATCTTGAGTTCGAGGCGCTGCGCCAAGCAGCGCCTTGACCTGTTTATGGGAATTTCATTGTGACAGATTCATCACAGGCCATGTCCGCGGGTCGGCTGCCCATGGGCAAGCTGGAATTTATCGCGCTTGCGGCTTTCTTGATGGCCGTCAATTCGCTGGCGATCGACATCATGCTGCCCGCACTGCAGCAGATAGGCTCCAGCCTCGGTGTCGAGAATGAAAATCATCGCCAATACGTCGTTTCCGCCTATCTTTTCGGCTTCGGCCTCGCGCAGCTTTTCTACGGTCCGCTTTCCGATCGCTTTGGTCGCCGCATTCCGCTCCTGATCGGCCTCTGCATTTACATTGTTGCCGCCTTCGGTATCGCCGTCGTCCCGACCTTTGCCGGTCTTCTGGCGCTGCGCTTCATCCAGGGTCTTGGTTCCGCCGCGACCCGCGTCATTACTATTTCCATCGTCCGCGATGTCTACGGTGGTCGGCAGATGGCGGAAGTCATGTCGCTGATCATGATGGTCTTCATGGTCGTGCCTGTTATTGCGCCCGGCAGCGGCCAGATCATCATGCTCGTCAGCACCTGGCACATGATCTTCGTCTTCATCGGCACCATGGCGACGGCCGTTGGTATCTGGATGTATCTGCGCCTGCCGGAGACGTTGGATCCGGCTAATGTTCGCCCGTTCACGGCGCGCTCGATCCTGCAGGGCTTTGCGATCTTCCTGTCGAACCGTGTCGCCCTCTGTTACACCATTGCCAGCACGATCCTGTTCGGCGCGCTGTTCGGCTTCATCAATTCCGCCCAGCAGGTCTATGTCGGCATTTACGGGCTCGGCGTTTACGCTCCGGTCGCCTTTGCCGGCGTGGCGCTGTTCATGGCCTTCTCGTCCTTCATCAATTCGCAGCTCGTCGGCCGGTTCGGCATGCGCCGCCTGTCGCATGCCTCGCTCTTAGGCTTCAGCGCGTTGAGCTTCATCTGGATGCTCGTGCAGGTCTTCGGGCCGCAGCCGATGCCGTTTCCGATCTTCATCACCTTCTTCGCGCTGGTCATGTTCCAGTTCGGCTGGATCGGCTCGAACTTCAACTCGCTCGCCATGGAGCCGCTCGGCCATCTCGCCGGCACGGCTTCTTCGGTGATCGGCTTCATGAGCACGGTCGGTGGCGCATCCATCGGCGCCATGATCGGCCAGTCCTTCAACGGGACGGCGACACCGATGATCGTGGGCTACTTCGTCGTCTCGTTGATCGGCATCGTTTTCGTGCTGATCGCCGAAAAGGGCCGGCTGTTCAGAGCGCAGCATGCGCCGCTGTCGAAGGACGCATCGCTTTCCAGCTTCACTGATATTGGACACTGATATCGGGCAACTGAAGCTTTCAGACACGTCTGGCGACGGGGCATCCTGGTAGGAACCCGTCGCATCCCGCATTCATGCGGTCGCGTTTCGGCCGTTCTTACGTCATTCAGGGGGATTCGAATGACTCCGACACATAAACCGCACACGGAAAACCAGGGCTCAGCCCGCATCGGCATGGGCTTTGTCGAGTTCGTGGTGACCATCGCCATCATGACCGCCAGCATTGCCATGGCGATCGACAGCATGCTGGCGGCGCTGCCCAGCATCGGCCATTCGCTTGGTGTGATCAACAACAATGACACGCAGCTCGTCATCGGCGTGTTCTTCTTAGGCTTCGGCGCTTCGCAGATCATCTTCGGCAGCCTGTCGGATGCTTTCGGCCGCCGCAACATCCTGCTCGGCGGTCTGGCCTGCTATATCCTCGGCATGTTTGCGGCAGCCGCCACAGGCAGCTTCGAAATGCTGCTGATCATGCGCTTCGTTCAGGGCATCGGCGGCGCGGCCGTGCGCATCACCACGATGGCAATCGTGCGTGACTGCTTCGGCGGCCGCGAGATGGCCCGCGTCATGTCCTATGTCATGATCGTCTTCATGATCGTGCCGATCGTTGCGCCCTCCGTCGGCCAGCTGATCATTACCTATGCCGAATGGCACTGGATCTTCATCCTGCTCGGCATCGTCGCCTCGATCCTCTTCGTCTGGGCGCTGCTGCGCCTCAAAGAATCCTTGCCGCCCGATGAACGCATTCCGCTGTCCTTCGCCGCTGTCGGCGACGGCTTCAAGACGGTTCTGACCAACCGTATCACCTGCGGCTACATGATCGGCTTGACCATGTTCACCGGCGTCATTAGCGCCTATGTGATCTCGGTGCAGCAGGTCTTCGGCGAGGTCTACGGCCTTGGCGACTGGCTGCCGATCGCCTTTGCGGCAACGGCGGGCGGCATTGCCGTTGCCAACTTCCTGAACGGCATGCTGGTGCGCAGCTTTGGCATGCGCCGTATCTCGCATGCCGCCATGCTGCTTTTCACCATCATCTCGGCAATCGGCTTCGTCGCGGCGCTTGGCGGCACGCCGGCCTTCTCCTTCTCCTATGCGCTCTTTTCGATCCTCCTGATGATGTTTGCCGTGATCGCTACCAATTTCACGGCCATCAGCCTGGAGCCGATGGGCAATCTCGCCGGCACGGCAACGGCCGTGACGGGCTTCGTGTCGACGACCTTCGGCGCCCTTCTCGGCGGCGGAGTCGGCCAGCTCTTCAACGGCACCGTCCAGCCGCTTTTCGGCGGCTTCGCGGTCTTCGGCGCCGTTACCGTCGTCATGGTGCTCTGGGCCGAAAAGGGCAAGCTTTTCACCCATCCCGGCGACAGCCCACAGATCGAACCCGGCGCCGTTCACATGTAATGCTGCTTGAGAGCTAAGACTGGAAGATCCCGATGAGCCGTTTCTGGAGCCCCATTGTTCAATCCCTGACGCCTTACGTGGCGGGCGAACAGCCCGTCATCGACGGCCTGGTCAAGCTGAACACCAATGAGAATCCCTACGGCCCATCGCCGCGTGCGCTGGCGGCGATCTCGGAAGCGGTCAACGACACGCTGCGCCTCTATCCCGAGCCAACCGGTTTGAAGCTGCGCCAGGCGATCGCCGCAAGCCATGATCTCGATCCCGGCGAGGTCTTCGTCGGCAACGGCTCGGATGAGGTTCTGGCGCATACCTTCCAGGCGCTGCTGAACCACGATCTGCCCCTGCTCTTCCCCGACGTCACCTACAGCTTCTACCCGACCTATTGCGGCCTCTACGGCATCGATTTCCGCGAGATCCCGCTCGACGAAAAGATGATGGTACGAACCGAGGATTACCGCCAGCCCTGCGGCGCTATCATCCTGCCGAATCCGAACGCGCCGACCGGCACCGCGCTGCCGCTCGCAGCGATCGAGGCGATGGTTGCGGAGCATCCGGATCAGGTCCTCGTCATCGATGAAGCCTATGTGGATTTCGGCGGCGAGAGCGCCATCCCGCTCGTCCGGAAATATCCGAACCTGCTCGTCATACAGACCTTCTCGAAATCACGTGGCCTTGCCGGCCTGCGCGTCGGCTTCGCCGTCGGCCAGCGGCCGTTGATCGACGCGCTGGAGAGGGTCAAGGACAGCTTCAATTCCTATCCGCTGGACAGGCTGACGCAGGCTGGTGCGGTTGCCGCCTGGGAAGATCAGGATTGGTTCAGGAAACATTGCGACCTGATTGTCGCAAGCCGCGAGCGGGTGACCGTGGGCCTTGGCGAACTCGGCTTCGAGGTCCTGCCCTCATCTGCCAATTTCGTCTTCGCCCACCACGCCGAACGCGGCGGTGCGGAGCTCGCTGCAGAATTGCGCAAGCACGCGATCCTTGTCAGGCATTTCCGCAAGGAGCGCATCCAGGATTTCCTGCGCATCACCACCGGCACCGATGCCGAATGCGACAAGCTTCTGAATGCACTGAAGCAGATCCTTGCCTGATTTCAGGCTCAGACCGTGAAGACCTCACGGCGCAGGATGTCCCAGCTTTCCCTGTCCGGCGTGATCAGCAGGCCGCCGGTGACATGGTGCGGCTGATAGGCCGAGCCGTCGAAGCGGGCGGCATAGGCACCGGCTTCCTGACTGATCAAAGTGCCAGCCAGATGATCCCAGGGCATCAGCTTATTGTACATCAGGTAATGCACATGCCCGCCGGCAAAGGTGCGGTATTCATGGGCCGCACAGCGGTAGTTGGTGAGGAAGCGCACCTTCGCGAGATTGCCGAGGATCTCTGCGCGTTTCTCCTGCGGCAGGTAGCCGGTGGAGGCCATGCCGACCATCTGGTCGAGCGCGACAGGCTCTGCGACCGTCAGCCGCTGCGCTTCGCCGTCTGGACGGCGCAGCCAGGCGCCGCCACCCTTCTCGGCCATGACCCAGTCGTCGCCCATCGGATCATAGATGATCCCGGCAACAGTCTCGCCCTTGGATACGACCGAGGCCATGACGCCGAAGGCCGGAATGCCTGACGCGAAGTTGAACGTGCCGTCGACGGGATCGACGACGATGGCGAGATCGGCACCTTCGAGTTTGTCGAGAAGTGCTGCATCGGCGGCAACCGATTCTTCGCCGATGAAGAGCGCTTCCGGCCAGAGGCGCGCGGCCTCGACCTTCATCATTCTTTCGGCCTGCTCATCGGCCTCGGTGACTAGGTCGGTCGCTTCCGTCTTGGCGCGCACGTCACTGCTGCCCAGCCGGCGAAAGCGCGGGAGGATCTCGGCTTTCGCTGCCTGCCGCAGGAGATCGGCAAGCTTCATCGTGTCTACGGCAGTCGTCATGGCACTTTCCCCTCGGTTTATCGGTGGCCGATGATATCGCTGCGGATCATCTCCCAGCTTTCCCTGTCGGGAGCCGAAATGATGCCGCCGGAAATCTCGCCCGGTCTATAAGGCGTTCCGTCGAATTTGGCCGTATGGCCGCCGGCTTCCTGATGCGTCAGCACGCCGGCAAGATGATCCCACGGCATCAGCTTCGGATGGCCGATGAAATGCAGCTTGCCGGACGAGACCATCCAATATTCATAGGCGGAGCAGTTGAAGGCGAAGGTCATGCGGATCTTCGCCATGTTGCCGGCAACGCGCGAACGGTCCGGTTCCTCCATATGGCTGCAGGCCATGGCACCGATCATGCGGTTAAGCTCGATCGGCTCCGCCACCTTCAGGCGGACAGGCTCGCAATGACGCTTCTGCTGGAAGGCGCCGGCGCCCTTGAGGGAAACGACTGTATCGCCAAGGGCCGGATCGTGAATGATGCCGGCAACCGTCTCGCCCTTGACGGTCACGGCCAGAATGGTGCCAAAGACCGGCAGGCCGGCCGCAAAATTGAAGGTGCCGTCGACCGGGTCAATCACGAAGGCAAGATCGGCATCGGCAAGCGCTGGCACGACGGAACGATCCGCCTCATAAGCTTCTTCGCCGACGATGAGGGCGCCGGGAAAGCGCTCGCGGATCGCTGCCGTCAGATAGGCCTCGGAGCGCAGGTCGGCCTGCGTGACGAGATCGACGGAAGATGTCTTTTCGGAAACATTGGCCGCAGCCGCATTGCGGAAGCGCGGCATGATCTCTTCTTCGGCGACATGCCGGAGGCAATCGCCGAGAAACTCTATATCATTGTCTGAGAAAATCATTTTGGACTCGTTGCATGGATCTGCAGAGGCTCATAGCAAGTCCATTATGACGTTTGGGTGACGGTCAGCGCAGAAAAGTCGAAAAGTTTCGGATCAAGCAGATGCGATGGGTTCACATGCGCGAGCGCGCGCAGCATCGTGTCCTTGCGGCCGGGCATGCGCCGCTCGATATCGGCAAGCATGTCCTTCATCGCATTGCGCTGCAAACCGTCCTGCGAGCCGCAGAGATCGCAGGGAATGATCGGAAACTGCATGGCAGTCGCGAATTTCGCCATATCGTCCTCGGCGCAATAGGCGAGCGGCCGCAGCACCATCAGGTTGCCTTCGTCGTTGAGCAGCTTCGCCGGCATGGCGGCAAGACGACCGCCATGGAAGAAGTTCATGAAAAAGGTTTCGAGAATGTCCTCGCGGTGATGGCCGAGCACCAGTGCATCGCAGCCTTCCTCTTTGGCAATGCGGTAGAGATTGCCGCGGCGCAGGCGCGAGCAGAGCGAACAGTAGGTAGCCCCCTCCGGCACCTTCTCCTTCACGATCGAATAGGTGTCGCGATATTCGATGCGGTGTTTGACGCCGATCTTGGAGAGGTATTCCGGTAGCACATGCTTCGGGAAGTTCGGCTGACCCTGGTCGAGATTGCAGGCGATCAGTTCCACCGGCAGCAGCCCGCGCCATTGCAGGTCGAGCAGCAGCGCCAGCAGCCCGTAGGAATCCTTGCCGCCGGAAATGCCGATCAGCCAGCGCTTCTGGTCCTTCAGCATGTCGAAGTCTTCGAAGGCCTGACGCACCTGCCGCAGCAGGCGCTTGCGCAGCTTGTTGAAGGAGACCGAAGGCGGCGCGTCGGCAAACAGCGTATGGCCGATGCCGGCTTCAGCCGTTTCCAGATCGTCGGCAATATTGGCTGCGATATTCATCTTCTTACCCGTCTGATGTGCGCGTCCTGCTTAGCAGAAAGCCGCAGGCCAACCCAGTCTCAATCGCCGAAAACCGACCAGCCGGTGCGGGCTGCCAGCATTTCCAGCGCCACGGCACCAAGCTGCGAATTGCCGACCTTGTTCAGCCCCGGCGACCACACTGCAATCGAGGCGATGCCCGGCGCCACGGCAAAGATGCCGCCGCCGACACCGCTCTTGCCCGGCAGGCCGACATGATAGGCGAAATCTCCTGAGCCATCATAGTGGCCGCAGGTCAGCATCAGCGCATTGATGCGTCGCGCCCGCTTCGGCGACACCACCGAATGGCCGGTCAGCGGATTGCTGCCGCGCGCAGCCAGGAACAGACCGGCACGGGCCAGTTGCTCGCAGGTCATCGAAAGCGCGCACTGGTGGAAATAGACGCCGAGCACATGATCGACCGGATGGTCGAGATTGCGGTAGGAGCGCATGAAGTTGGCGAGCGCGAAATTGCGATAGCCGGTCGCCGTTTCCGAACGCGCCACCTTATCGTCAATGGTGATGGATTCGTCGTCGGCGAGGTAACGTACGAAGCGCAGCAACTCGCCGATCGCCTCGCGCGGCGCATGGCCGGCCATGACGACATCACTGACGGCGATCGCGCCGGCATTGATGAAGGGATTGCGCGGGATGCCGTGCTCATGCTCAAGCTGGACGATGGAATTGAAGGCCGAGCCCGAAGGTTCGCGCCCGACCCGCTTCCACAGCCCCTCGCCCACCTTGCCGAGCGCCAGCGTCAGCATGAAGACCTTGGAAATGCTCTGGATGGAGAAGGTGACATCGGCATGGCCGACGCTGTAGACCTTGCCGTCGACGGTAATGATCGACATGCCGAACTGGTTCGGATCGATCTTAGCAAGTTCGGGAATGTAATCCGCGACCTTGCCCTCGCCGATGCGGGGCGTCAGCTCCTTGTAGATGCTGTCGAGGACTGCCTGCAAATCCATGATGGCTTCTCTCCAGAGAACAAAAAAGCCGCCTTGGAGGGCGGCTTTTCTGTATGCGAAAACGCCTCGCGTATTAACGCGAATAGAATTCGACGACCAGATGCGGTTCCATGACAACCGGGTACGGAACGTCGGCAAGCGTCGGAACGCGTGCGAAAGTGGCAACCATCTTGTTATGGTCGACTTCGACGTAATCAGGAACGTCACGCTCTGCGAGCGAAACCGATTCCAGAACCGTAACGAGTTGCTTGGAACGTTCACGAACTTCGATGACGTCGCCGGCCTTGCAACGGTAAGAACCGATGTTGACGCGCACGCCGTTGACCGTAACGTGGCCATGGTTGACGAACTGACGGGCAGCAAAGACCGTCGGAACGAACTTGGCGCGGTAGACGATCGCGTCGAGACGGGACTCCAGAAGACCGATCAGGTTTTCCGAGGTATCGCCCTTGCGGCGGTCAGCTTCAGCGAAGATCGCGCGGAACTGCTTCTCGCGCAGGTCACCGTAGTAACCCTTCAGCTTCTGCTTGGCGCGCAGCTGCACACCGAAGTCGGAAAGCTTGCCCTTGCGGCGCTGGCCGTGCTGGCCCGGGCCGTATTCGCGGCGGTTCACCGGGGACTTCGGACGGCCCCAGATGTTTTCGCCCATACGGCGGTCGATCTTGTACTTGGACGATTCGCGCTTGCTCATCGTATTTCCTTTCAAAAAGTTAGGACGGTTTGTTGCCAAACCGCGCGAAGGAAACACGCCCTCCTTTGATCTCGTTTCCGAGACCCGACAGGATCTTTCCATTCGCGAACGGACAGGATCCACGGGACATGTCAAATGAAACACCGGACATTGCTGCCCGGTGCTGGGGCGGTCTTTAGGGATAAGTCACAGGATTGTCAAACAGAATCTGCCGCAGCAAGCCCTTTCTCGCCCGCCCGTTCCAGCGAACCGGCAAGTTTGCGCAAGAGCCCGGCCAGCGCCCGACGCTCGTCCTCGTCCAGCCCTTCGAGATGGCCGAGTTCCCGCTTCATGTCTTCGCGGAAGGCGGCTTCGGCACGGCGGATGCCCTCTTCCGTCAGCGCCACCTCGAAGCTGCGCTTGTCCCCGGCAGAGCGCTCGCGCCGGATGAGCCCGGATTTCTCCAGCCTGTCCAGCCGGTGCGTCAGCCCGCCCGAGGAGATCATCAGAAGACTGTAGAGCTCCGTCGGGATCATTCTGTATGGCGGCCCAGCGCGCCGGATCGTCGCTATCACGTCAAACTCCCCGCGATCGAGATCGAATTCCGAGAATGTCGCCTCGATGGATGGCCGCACCAGATTGGAGATCCGGTAGATGCGTCCGAGAATGCTCATCGGCGTCGTATCGAGATCGGGCAGCTCTTCCGCCCAGAGAGCGCGCAGCCGGTCGACATGGTCTCGCTTTTCCATGGTCACTCCAAAACTATCTTGACGAGAAGATAAATTGGGAAGATTATCTTCTCGTGAAGATAAATATAGCGAACCTGCAGCGTGATCCAAGGAGGAAATCATGTTCCATGTCATACCGCGTGAAAGCCAGCAGCAGTTCGCCAATCGCACCATCCGTTTCGAGGGCGGCGATTACGGCGCGCCGGTCTCGATCTTCCTGATCGACAACGAGCCTGGCCAGGGGCCTGACCTGCATGTTCACCCCTACACGGAAATGTGGATCGTCCGCTCCGGCAAGGCGCGCTTCACCGTTGGCGAGGAGACGCTGGAGCCCAGCGTCGGCGATATCGTCATCGTCAATGCCGAGACGCCGCACTGCTTCAAGAATGTTGGAACAACGCGGTTGGAGCTCACCTGCATCCATGCCAGCCCCGAAATCATCCAGAGCTGGGTCTGACGCGGTTTATTCGGCAGCGCTTTTCAGAAAGTCGCTGTCCGGCGCATCGGCCGAGCCCGGCGCTGTCTCAGCCTGCAGGTCCGGAAAGGCAACGATACGCTTGCCGCTGAAATCCGTGTGCACGACGATGAGCCCCTGCTCCTCGAAATAGCCGAGCAGCCGGCGCGCGCGCCTTGCCGAATGCGTGCCGTAAGCACGGGCGATACGGGCGTCCGAAGGGCAAGCCTCGCCGCCGATCGCAGCCTTCGCCATCATCAGGAACACGCCCTGCAGATCGTCGGTGACGCCGTTCGACAGCGAAAGTGCCGTCGCCCACGCTTCGCCTGCCGCCATTTCGGGATCGACGCCAGAGCGCGAAACCGCGACGCGCCGTCGGAATTCCGGCAGCGACATCGGCGGACCGGGAACGCGGCGCATGCGCAGCCGCACCAGGAATTCCTGATAGAGTACCGCATCGGTCCGGAAGCCGGAGCCCGGATCGTCGAGGATTTCGGCGAGCACGCCGGCAAGCCGTTCCTCACGCTCTTCTGCCGAGATTTCCGGCTGGGCCACACGCGGTTCCGAAGCCTGCAAGGGGGCAGCCGATGGCGTCGAACGCGACAGTTCGGCAAGGATATCGGTGGTCGGGCGTGGTGCGGGCGGCGTACGCCGCACCATCGGCCGCTGGAATTCTTCCGGGTCGGGCGTGAAGATCAGGTCTTCGACATCCTGTGGCGCATCCGGCAGCGGCATCAGCTTCGGGCTGGAAGAGCGCGCCGAGGTCTCGACATTGCCGATCTGGATGGGCAGCGGCCGGCGCGACAATGCCGGGCCGAGCGCTACGAAATGGCCGCGCTTGAGATCTCGAAACATTTCCGCCTGGCGGCGGTCCATGCCGAGCAGGTCTGCGGCGCGCGCCATGTCGATATCGAGGAAGGTGCGGCCCATCAGGAAGTTCGAGGCTTCGGCCGCGACGTTTTTGGCAAGCTTGGCAAGACGCTGCGTGGCGATGACGCCCGCAAGCCCGCGTTTACGTCCGCGGCACATCAGGTTGGTCATGGCGCCAAGCGAGGCCTTGCGCGCATCTTCCGACACGTCGCCGCCGACAGAGGGCGCAAACATCTGCGCTTCGTCGACCACGACGAGAACAGGATACCAATATTCGCGATCGGCATCGAACATGCCGTTGAGGAAGGCGGCAGCGGCCCGCATCTGCTGCTCGATATCGAGCCCTTCCAGCGTGAGAACGCAGGATACGCGGTGCTGGCGGATACGGTTGGCAATGCCGGCAAGCTCGGCTTCGGTGCGCTCGCCATCGACGACGACATGGCCGTACCGGTCGGAGAGCGTGACGAAGTCACCTTCGGGATCGATGATGACCTGCTGCACCCATTGGGCGGATTGTTCCAGCAGACGGCGGAGGAGATGCGATTTTCCGGAGCCGGAGTTGCCCTGAACGAGCAGACGTGTCGCCAGCAGCTCCTCGATATCGAGCGTCGCCGGAGCGCCGGACGCCAGTCCCATATCGATGCCAACCTGCACGTCCAATTCCCCTTACAAATTCCCGGCCCGTCTCTAGCAGATTCGCAGGCACTGTTGTCGTCAAACCGTCAAGAACCCACAGGGAAAGTCAGCCCTGGGAAATAGGTTTTTACACCGCCTCGCGCTCGACGAGGCCGCCCGCCATCTCCTTCTGCGTCGGGATCAGCAAACGGGTGCAGAGCAGGCTGACGAAAAGCGGTACCAGCAAGACCGCAAGCCCCACACGCAAGCCCAGGAGTTCGCCGAGAAAGCCGATAATCGGCGGCCCGATGAGAAAGCCGCTCAGGGCTGCGAAGGAAAGTGTCGCAACGCTTGACGCGGGCGGGCGGTCAGTCAGCGAAGCGACGGCCGTCACCGCAAGCGGAAATCCGACGGAGACACCGACACCGACTGCGGCAAAGCCGATGAGGGCAAGCGGCGTCGCCGGCGCCAAGAGAACGACGAGCATGCCGGCAAGCGAGGCGATGCCGCAGCCGCGGGCAATGGCAACCGCGCCGAAACGGCCTTTCATGTAATCACCGCTGAAACGCCCGGCCGCAACCATGAAAGCGAAAACCGAATATCCAAGGCCGGTTTGCGCGCCCTCGGCATTCATGACATCGCGCAGGTAGACCGCAGACCAATCGGCGATCGCACCTTCGGTCATCGTCACGCCGAAGACAAAGGCGCAGATCCCGAGCAGGGCGAGACTGGGCGGCTTGAAGCCGGTCTTTGCCTGCGAATTCTCCTCTTGCTGACTTTCAGGCAATTTCGGCAGGCTCAGGCTGGCAATCAGCGCGACCGGCAGGACGATGAGCGCCGTGATCAGGATCGACCAGTGCGGCGAAAGCCCGATGGCGATGGCGCCAACGCCGATCAGGCTGCCGGCCATGATGCCGAAGCTCCAGAAGCCATGGCAGCGGCTCATGATGATCAGCCCCGTCGCCTTCTCCGTCACATCGGCCTCGACATTCATGCCGAGTTCCACCGTCGAGAGCGCGACCCCGACGATCATCAAGGCAAAGAATAGAAGCACGGCGCTGGGCGCGAAGGCTGGCAGCGAAACCACGGCAAGAAAGAAGATGAAACCATAGATGATCGCCATGCGCCCGCCGATGCGCGAGACCAGGCGGCCGGCAAACGGCAGCGTGATCAGCGTGCCGATCGGCAATCCCAGAAGGGCAACGGCGAGATCGGCAGTACCGAGTTCAAGCTTCGCCTGGATATCGGGAATGCGCGGCAGCCAGGCGCCAAAGGCTATCGGTTGCAGAAAGAAAATCAGCATGACAAGTCTTTGCAGCGGCACGGCGCATCCCTTTACATCTTGAGCGCCAAACCCGCTCGCGATTCCCCGCGGAGATCTTGCGCGATGAGACAGGTGAAATAAAGCGCGTAGTGCCTTCTCAGGCGCTCAGCCCGAAACCCTGCATCAGCCGCCGGGTCGCAAAATCGGGATTGCCTGATGTAAAGACGGCAAAGTCGAAATTATCCGGGTGAACGGCGTCCGCCACCTGCGGTACCAGCGTGCGGGCGCGCCGCGCAATGGCCTCCGCCGGGTCCAGCCAGTCCACCGGCCAAGGCGCCAGCCTGCGGAATAGATTGGCCATGAACGGATAATGCGTGCAGGCAAGCACCACGATATCTGTCTTGCGGCCGTCCTTATCGACGAAGCATTGCTCGATCTCGGCCGTCACTGCCTCATCGGAAACGGCTTCACCCCGGATATAGGCCTCCGCCATGCGGGCCAGGTTTTCGGAACCGACGAGACGCACATGGCATTGCTGCGCAAAGGACTGGATGAGATCGCGCGTGTAGGCGCGCTTGACTGTGCCAGGGGTCGCAAGCACCGAGACGAGGCCGGAGCGCGTGCGCTCGGCAGCAGGCTTGATCGCCGGCACCGTGCCGACGAAGGTCATCTGCGGAAAGGCGGCGCGCAGATCCGCACCGACCAGCGTGAAGGCCGTGTTGCAGGCGATGATGCAGACTTCCGGATCGTAGTCTTCGAGCAGCTTGGCGAAGAGGCTGATGATGCGCTCCTTCAGCGCCTGCTCTTCCCAGCCGCCATAGGGAAAGCCGGCATCGTCCGCGATATAAATGAAGCCGCGTTCTGGCACCAGCACGCGTGCCTCGCGCAGCACGGTCAGCCCGCCTATGCCTGAATCGAAGACGAGGACGGGTTTCAGCTCATTCGTCGGCGCTGTCATCGGTGGGCGCACCCTTGGCGGATCGAGTGGAACCGCCCTTGCGCGGACTGTCGCGCGAAAAGCGGTCGAGGGAGGAGATGACGCCGCGCAACACGCTGATTTCCTGTTCCGTGAACGCTCGGCGGGAGAGAACTGCGCGCAGGTTGTCGACCATTTTCGGCTTTTTCGAGGGCGGATGGAAATAGTTGCGTGAATCCAACGCCTCTTCCAGGTGGTCGAACAGCCCGAAAAGCTGCTCCTTTGTGGAAGGCCGCTGCTCGAGCGCCTGGAACGGCACCGCCTCCAGATCCTCCAGGCTCGATTTCATCCACTCATAGGACATCAACAGCACGGCCTGGGCGATGTTCAGCGAGGCAAAGGCGGGATTGACCGGGAAGGTGACGATCTCATCGGCAAGCGCCACTTCCTCGTTCGTCAGACCCCAGCGTTCGCGGCCGAACAGGATGCCGGTGGCCTCGCCTGCCCGGAACCGGCTGCGCAGGTTTGACGCGGCAAAGACCGGAGAGCGCACAGGCTTGTAATTGTCGCGGCTGCGCGCCGTCGTCGCATAGACGAAGTTGAGATCGGCAATCGCCTCTTCCAGCGTGTCGTACACCTTGGTGCCCTCGATCACGTGATCGGCCTTGGAGGCTGCGGCCTGCGCCTTCTCGTTCGGCCAGCCGTCACGCGGGTTGACGAGGCGCAGATCCACAAGGCCGAAATTCGCCATGGCGCGCGCCACCATGCCGATATTCTCGCCCATCTGCGGCTCGACCAGAATGATGACCGGCCCTTCGGCCAGAAGTTGACGCTCGCTGTTGGTGCCCGCCATGTGCCTATATGTCTTCCTATTCCTGATTTACGGGCGCAATAGCTTTGCCGGCTGCAAACGGCAAGTCCTGCGTCTCCGTTGGGTAGAGCCGCTCCAGCGTCGAGCCGATCATTTCCACCGCCAGGCGAGCGCCCTCCCGCCAGAGCGGCAGGTGCCGGCCGGTCGGCCGCATCTGCTTTCGGGTGATGAGAAAACACTCCGAGCCGCGCGGCGCAACCGCGTCCAGCATGCTGATATCGGCAGCGATCCTGCGTTTCAAATCGTCATCGACGGCATCGACCGTGTGGTTTCGTGCCAGAATGCGCGACCAGTACGTGACCGACAGGAAGATTGCCAGCGTCTGGCGGATCTGTCCCGGCCTGGTGACAATGGACCAGGTGGAGCCGAGGGGGCGTGCGGCGAGCGTAATGTCGCGGTAGCAGGCATCGACCTTCTGAGAGATGGCGATGAGTTCAGGCTGGCTCTTCTTGTCCGATACGGCCGATAGCAGCTCCTTCAGGGCCTCGAACCACTTGGCGACCGCCGTATCGAGCGCACCGCGCGTGCGCGCCGGCAGGACGAGGAAGGCGACCAGCGTTCCCGCAAACGCGCCGATGACCGTTTCCTCAAGTCGCAGCTTCAGGAGATCGAAGGTCAGGACACCCATCATGCCATAGACTAGGCAGAGCACGATCGAGATGAAGAAGGTCATCGTCGCATAGGAAATCTGCAGGAAGTAGAAAGCAAGGAAAACGCAGGCGACCGAAACCAATAGCGCGATCGCCAAATGATGGGTCAGCAATGTCGCGAGCACCAGGCCGAAGGCAATTCCGAGCAAGGTACCGATCGATCGCTGCAGCGCCTTGATGGCAGTGTCACCGCGCGAATTGGTGTTGGTGAAGACAAGGAAGGAGGCGAGCACCGCCCAGAACCAGCGCTCGCGCGACAAGGCGAGCCCGAGCGTCATGGCAATCGCCGCCGCTAGCGTGATCTGCAGGGCCGAGCGCATCAGCGGGTTTCTGAACGAAAAATCGATTGCGGCAGGTGCGCTGGACTCTTCCACCGAGGCGATCTCGGCGAAATCCGACCTGCGTCCGGCATCGATCGTTTCTGCGAGCTGCCTGCGCGCAGCTGCAAGCCAGAGGAGCGCACGTGCTGTCTCCCCCCGCGGCTGGCCCTCCATGTCGGCGACCGCCTTCTCCTCAGCCGAAAGCACCGCCTTGTCATCTTCGATCACGGCATGGACGAGTGCAAAGGGCGGCGCACTCTGATAGCTCAGCACGATGGCGCTTTCCGTCGCCAGATGCGCATCGAACAGCCGGATCGCCAGTTCCGCGGCCGGTGCGGAAGCGCCATCGAAGACGCTGCCCGGCGGACGCGGAATGAAGCTCTCGGCCATCAGCACCACTTCCTTCAGCCGGTCTTCCAGCTGGCGCAGTTCCTGCCGGTCGGCCTCATCGACCTTTCCATCTGCTGCAAGGGCGGCAAGCTTGAAGAGGATCTGGTTGATGCGGCCCCGCACGCTCTCCAGTGAGCGCAGCAGGTCGCGCCGCCAATTGTCGGGCAAAAGCACCGCCCTCACCCAATGGCTGACAAGCGCCGAGACAACAGGGCCGATCAAGACGACAGGCAATTCCCCGATCGTCGGGTGGAAGTAGGAGCCCATGAAATAGGAGGTGAAGGCGAACATGCCGATAGCAAAGCCACGCGGGCCATAAATGCGCGCCGATGAGGCCAGGAAGATCACCACGAGGAAGATGAAGTCCGAAAGGTAGCGCTGCGATTCAAGCGCGGCTGCGATGCCGACGACGACGAGGCTTGCAAGACAGCCGAGCAGCCTTGTGATGAGCTGGCGCGTCGAGCCCTTGTCGCGCACCGCGACCCCGCCTTCGATCGACAGAACGATGCCGAGACCGTAGGACGCGATCGGCAGCGGAACGATGAGCATGTGGATCAAAAGCAGGATTGCGAAGGAGAGCACGATCGACAGCGTGACACGCGTGCCCATGCGCAAGCGCGAAAGCGCCGGGTCATTGGCAAGCAGCCAGTCTCGGAACTCAAAGCCGGAAATCACCCTTGCCAGTCCTCATGCGCGCCGGATGTGGCGAACCCGAGAGCGAGATACCGCCGCCCCAGCAAAAATCAAATCACACCAACATGATGATTGCCAAGTGTCATCAGCCACCCTGGCGTTCGCCGGAGTTGCCAATCGGTGACCTCATCAGGGTCATTCGCCGTTGGCGATTTGCACCATGGCTTCCTTGAGCGAGATCGGCCCCTGCCCCTCTTCGCCCTGGATCATGATATCGTCGATGACGGGTTTGCCCGCTTCCTCGATCACCTCGAAACGCACGGTCGTGAAGGCGTCTCTGTTGGGTGCGCCTTCCATGCAGGTCGCAGCCTTGAACTTCACCGTCACCTCGGTCGTGCCATTTGTCGGCTGGCCGCTTTCGATGGAGAGGTCCTGCAGCGGGCAGGCATCCTGACCGTTGACGATTACGTCATAGTCGAAGGGCGAAATGCCATCCTCGTCGGCCGCCGGATTCTTGGCGGCGTCTTTGTATTTGTCGCCGAAGTCCTTGCTGTAGAGCCGCGCGAGCCTGCTTTCTTCGAAAATATCGATCCAGTCACTGACATCGCTCGCCCAGTTCTTCTTCGTGTCGTCAATGATTTCCTTGACCGGCGCGGTCACGTCGGCCGCAAGCGAAACGCCCGTCAGGACGGACGAGGCGGCAATGAGGCCGGCGATCTTTTTCATGGCAAAATGTCCGGGACTCGGGGGCTTATGTGGCGGAGGTTAGCCATTTTCCCGCTCTTGGCAATGGCGGCAAAAACGTCACGTCCCTGCCCGTTCTGCTTTGCGTTCCCGGCTCACAATGCTATAGCGCTCCGGACCCACATCACCCACCCGGGGCATAGTCCCTTCCTAAGCTTACGAGGCAGATACATGAAGAAGATCAAGGTCGCCAATCCCGTCGCCGATCTCGACGGCGATGAAATGACTCGCATCATTTGGCAGCTCATCAAGGACAAGCTGATCCATCCGTATCTCGACCTCGACATCGACTATTTCGACCTTTCGGTTGAAAACCGCGACGCCACCAACGACCAGGTAACGGTCGATGCCGCCAATGCCATCAAGAAGTACGGCGTCGGCATCAAGTGCGCGACCATCACCCCGGACGAAGCCCGCGTGAAGGAATTCAACCTCAAGGAAATGTGGAAGAGCCCGAACGGCACGATCCGCAACATCCTCGGCGGCGTCATCTTCCGCGAGCCGATCATTTGCCGCAACGTTCCCCGCCTCGTTCCGGGCTGGACGAAGCCGATCGTCGTCGGCCGTCACGCTTTCGGCGACCAGTACCGCGCAACCGATTTCAAGTTCCCCGGCAAGGGCAAGCTGACGATCAAGTTCGTCGGCGAAGATGGCACCGTCATCGAGAAGGAAGTCTTCAACGCGCCGGGCGCCGGCGTTGCCATGGCCATGTACAACCTCGATGAATCGATCCGCGAATTCGCCCGCGCCTCGATGATGTACGGTCTGATGCGCAAGTGGCCGGTCTACCTGTCGACCAAGAACACCATCCTCAAGGCCTATGACGGCCGCTTCAAGGATATATTCGAAGAAGTCTTCGAGACCGAATTCAAGGATCAGTTCAAGGAAGCCGGCATCACCTACGAACACCGCCTGATCGACGACATGGTCGCTTCCGCTCTCAAGTGGTCCGGCGGCTACGTCTGGGCCTGCAAGAACTACGACGGCGACGTCCAGTCCGACACGGTTGCCCAGGGCTTCGGCTCGCTCGGCCTGATGACCTCGGTTCTCTTGACGCCCGATGGCAAGACGGTTGAAGCCGAAGCCGCGCACGGCACGGTCACCCGCCACTATCGCCAGCACCAGAAGGGCCAGGAAACCTCGACGAACTCGATCGCTTCGATCTTCGCCTGGACCCGTGGTCTCGCGCACCGCGCCAAGCTCGACGACAATGCCGAACTCGCCAAGTTCGCTGCAACGCTCGAAAAGGTCTGCGTCGACACCGTCGAAGCCGGCTTCATGACCAAGGACCTGGCGCTGCTCATCGGCCCCGATCAGCCGTGGCTCTCCACCACCGCTTTCCTCGACAAGATCGACCAGAACCTGCAGGCCGCAATGGTCTGAGCCCTGCTCAGATAGAAATCGAAAAACCCGGCCTTTGTGCCGGGTTTTTGTTGTCAGGCGAAATTGCTTTCCGTCTCTAAATTAGCAGTTACTTTAAAAAGTAAGCTTCGCGTAAGTTGCAAGGCCTATTCAGCTACTCGCTACAGCATCGGCCCGAAAATCGGAATCGATTTTCGGAAAGCCTGATGCGTAGATTTAAAAAACTAGAGCGTCCTTAGTGCGTCCAAATGGACGCACGGCGCTCTAAGCATGGAGGTTCTGATGGCCAAGAAGAGTTTTGTCCCCGAATTTCTGCAGCTTGTAAGGCTCCTCGCGCGACGCGAGGGCCAGGATATGATTGTTTTTTATCTTGATCTTGCTTTGCTTGAGACCCAGACCCAGCACTACAATCAGCGCTGGCGGTGCCCTCCCGGCCGGACTGCTGGAGTTGACGCGCCGCCGGCGACAGAGGTCATCCCTCGCGCGGCCGTGAAGACGCCCCCTTCTCCGAGGGTTGAAATCTCCCGCGCCAGCGCTACGAAAAGAGCATGGGAAAGAGGAGAGCAGGATGACCGAGGAAATCACCTTCTACACGAACCCGATGTCGCGCGGCCGGATAGCGCGGTGGATGCTGGAAGAAACCGGCGTGCCATATCATACCGAAATCCTGACATTCGGCGGGACGATGAAGGGCCCGGACTATCTGTCCGTCAACCCGATGGGCAAGGTGCCGGCGATCCGTCATGGGAAGACGATCGTGACGGAATGCGCGGCAATCTGTGCGTATCTTGCGGACACGTTTCCGCAGGCAAGGCTCGGCCCGCAGCCCGATGAGCGGGCCGATTATTACCGCTGGATGTTTTTCGCCGCCGGGCCGCTGGAAGCTTCTGTCACGCTGAAGGCGCTCGGCTTCGAAATCCCGCAGGAGCGGCTGCGCATGGCCGGCTGCGGCTCCTTCGGTGACGTCATGGGCACGCTGGAAAAGGCGGTTTCGGCCGCCTCCCCCTATATTGCCGGAAGCCGCTTCACGGCGGCTGACGTCTATGTCGGCTCGCATATCGGCTGGGGTCTCGCTTTCGGCAGTATCGAAAAGCGCCAGGCCTTCGTCGATTATTTTGGCCGCCTCGCCGAACGCGATGCCTACAAGCGGGCAACGGCGTTGGATGATGAGGCGGCGAAAGCCATGCAGGCCGCCTGAAAGCAATTCCAGCAAAAGTGTACAGCGGTTTTGCGTCCGGAATTGCGTAAAGAAAAGAGCTAATCAGGCTAGAGGCATGTAGATATCCGTCCGCAGCTCGGTCGGCGCGACCTCGCGCGGATTGTTGAGATATTCCTCGAACATGACGCGATCCCGGATCTGCTGGCCGGATGCCGGCAGCCACTGGGCGTAGAGCCATTGGTAGGCCTTGTACATATCGGCATAAGGCCCCTTGTGATGCAGCACGGCATAGTCGCCGCCCTCCACCACGCGCCGCTCCAGCGGTGCGTTGGCGGTCGTCTCTTCGCCGACCGCGACACAGGCGACGGAGCGCAACTTCTCGGGCTGCACGAGATCGGGATCGTCGAGATAGACGCCGATCATTCGCATATCGGGTTTTGCCAGCCCGCGGGCATAGAGCGTACCGAACAGCGTCTCGAAGGCCTTGCCGATCTCCATATAGGAGCCGGTATGGGGAACGCCGACCAATTCGAGCGGCGGGATGGTTTTCAGGCTTACGTCAAACATGGCTTTCGCCTTTCCGGAGATTAAGGGTTCGAACTGCGTGTGGCTTCCCTCTTTCCGGTAGCGTGCCGGCGGCATTCCATAGACCGATTTGAATATGCGGTTGAAGGACTGGAGATTGGGATAGCCTGATCGCTTCGCAATCTCGGCGACCGCCAGTTCCGTGCGGACGATATCGCCCGCCGCGCGATGCAGCCGCAGCCGCTTGACGGTTGCCGCCAGCGTCTCGCCGTAAATCGCCCGATAGATCCGGTGCCAGTGATAGCTCGACAGGCAGGCGATTTCGGCCAGCCGCTCCATATCCAGATCCTCGTCCAGATGATCGTGGATATAGGCCGAGACCCGTCTCAGACGGTTCTCGTAGAGCGCCCATGCCGTTTCACCCACCATGTCAAACCTCGTGCTATTCGATCGGCTGCAGCAAACCATAGCCTGATTTGACAAATCCTGCTGACTTGCCGGGAAACGCAAGCGGCCTGCTCTTCGTCATCCTCGTGCTTGTCCCGAGGATCTACAGCGGATCACAGCAGATCCTCGGGACAAGCACGAGGATGACGTTGAGTAAAAGGCGGCGTTCGCCCAAAACAAAAGGCGGGAACATGTCCCGCCTTTGCTTTCAATCCATGTCAGAAATTCAGCCTGCAATCGCTGCTGCAACAGCCTCAAGCGCCTCATCAGCCTTGGCTCCATCAGGGCCGCCGGCCTGCGCCATATCAGGACGACCGCCGCCACCCTTGCCGCCGAGCGCTGCGGAGGCAACGCGCACCAGATCGACCGCACTGAAACGATCCACGAGATCGGGCGTCACGGCAACGACAGCACTTGCCTTGCCATCTTCGGACACGCCGATCAGCGTCACCACGCCGGAGCCGATGCTGGCTTTGCCGTCATCGGCAAGCCCCTTGAGATCCTTCGGATCAACGCCGGCCACAGCCTTGCCAAGGAACTTGACGCCGGCGACGTCGCGCACAGCATCGGCAGAGCCGCCCTGCCCGCCGCCCATGGCGAGCTTGCGCTTGGCATCGGCCAGTTCCTTTTCGAGCTTGCGGCGCTCGTCCATCAGTGCCTCGACGCGCGACAGCACTTCCGACGGCTGCACCTTCAGCGAGGCGGCAAGCGTCTTCACGCGATCGTCCTGTTCGGCGAGATATTCGCGCGCCGATTCACCGGTCACCGCTTCGATACGGCGAACGCCGGCACCGACGGCGCTTTCGCCGAGGATGCGCACGAGCCCGATCTGGCCGGTCGCCGACACATGCGTGCCGCCACAGAGCTCGACCGAATAGGGCCTGTTGGCCTTGGCACCATGCAGACCCGTACCCATCGAAACAACACGCACTTCATCGCCATACTTCTCGCCGAACAGCGCCATGGCGCCTTCCGCGATGGCATCATCGACGCTCATCAAGCGGGTCGTCACGGGCGCATTCTGCAGAATGATCTCGTTTGCCATTTCTTCGACGACCTTGAGTTCTTCCGCCGTCATCGGCTTCGGATGCGAGACGTCGAAACGCAGGCGCTCGGGAGCGACCAGCGAACCCTTCTGGGCGACGTGGGTGCCGAGCACTTCACGCAGCGCCTCATGCAGAAGATGGGTTGCCGAGTGGTTGGCGCGCAGGCGCAAGCGACGTGCATGATCGACCGTCAGCACGACCGCATCACCGGCCTTGATCACACCTTCAATGACCGTACCCAGATGCACGAACAGGCCTTCACCCCTCTTCTGCGTGTCCGAAATCTCGATCTTGCCGTGGTCGGACGAGATCACGCCCGTATCGCCCAGCTGGCCGCCGGACTCGCCGTAGAATGGCGTCTGGTTGACGACGACCTGCACCTTGTCGCCGGCCTTGGCTTCGTCGGCAACGGCGCTGTCCTTGACGATCGCCTGGACGACGCCTTCAGCCGTTTCGGTGTCGTAGCCGAGAAATTCGGTCGCGCCGTGCTTTTCCTTGAGCTCGAACCAGACGGTTTCCGTGGCCTTCTCACCGGAGCCGGCCCAGTGCGAACGTGCCTCGGCCTTCTGGCGCTCCATGGCATCGGTGAAGCCGGAGATATCGACGCCGATTTCGCGGGCGCGCAGCGCATCCTGCGTCAGGTCGAGTGGGAAGCCGTAGGTGTCGTAGAGCTTGAAGGCGGTCTCGCCATCCAGCATGTCGCCCTTGGAAAGGTCGGTGGTCGCGTCTGACAGAAGGGACAGGCCACGCTCCAGCGTCTTGCGGAAGCGGTTTTCCTCGAGCTTCAGCGTTTCGGAAATCAGCGCCTCGGCGCGCACCAGTTCCGGATAGGCGCGGCCCATCTCCTGCACCAGCGTCGGCAGCAGCTTGTACATCAGCGGTTCCTTGGCGCCGAGGAGCTGCGCATGGCGCATGGCGCGGCGCATGATACGGCGCAGCACATAGCCGCGGCCTTCATTCGATGGCAGCACGCCATCGGCGATCAGGAAAGCCGAGGAGCGCAGGTGGTCGGCAATGACGCGGTGGCTGGCGCTGCCCTCTGCCTTCGCACCCATCGTATCCTCGATGGTGCCGATCAGCGTGCGGAAGAGGTCGGTGTCGAACACGCTCTGCACGCCCTGCAGAACGGCAGCCATGCGCTCCAGACCCATGCCTGTATCAATCGACGGGCGCGGCAGCGGGTTGCGAACGCCGGGCTCGGTCTGCTCGAACTGCATGAAGACGAGGTTCCAGAATTCCAGGAACCGGTCGCCATCTTCTTCCGGCGAGCCGGGAGGGCCGCCCCAGACATTCTCGCCCTGGTCGATGAAGATTTCCGAGCACGGGCCGCAGGGGCCGGTATCGCCCATCTGCCAGAAATTGTCAGAGGTCGGGATGCGAATGATCTTGTCGTCGGAAAAACCGGCAATCTTCTTCCACAGCGTCGCGGCTTCCTCGTCCTCGGAATAGACCGTCACCAGCAGGCGGTTCTTCGGAAGGTCGAAGCCTTCGGTGACCAGCTTCCAGGCAAGCTCGATGGCGTTCTCCTTGAAATAATCGCCGAAGGAGAAGTTGCCGAGCATTTCGAAGAAGGTCAGGTGGCGCGCAGTATAGCCGACATTGTCCAGATCGTTATGCTTGCCGCCGGCGCGCACGCACTTCTGCGAGGTCGTTGCCGTCGAATAGGGACGCTTTTCCAAGCCGGTAAAAACGTTCTTGAACTGTACCATGCCGGCATTGGTGAACATCAGCGTCGGGTCATTGCGCGGCACGAGCGGGCTCGATGGAACGACCTCATGGCCGTTCTTCTTGAAGTAGTCGAGGAAGGTCGACCGGATATCGTTTACACCGCTCATTTCATGCCCTTCGATGCTGCCAGCAGGCAGGTAAAATTAAATCCATCGGCTTTTATCGTTCGACCTTGCCACTGTCCAGCAAACAAACAAAACCGGCCGCATTCTCGTGAGAGAACGCGGCCGGTACTGAATTGCCTCAGCGGTCAGGGCGAATTACATGTCGCCGGCATCACCTGCGTCGTCGCCGGCATCAGGGCCGCCGTTCTGCAGGAAGCGGTCGGCAATCAGGCCGGCGTTCTGGCGCAGCCCCGTCTCAATCTCGCGGGCGAGATCCGGATTGTCACGCAGGAAGATCTTGGCGTTTTCGCGGCCCTGGCCGAGGCGCTGGCTGTTATAGGAGAACCAGGCGCCCGACTTCTCGACGATGCCGGCCTTGACGCCGAGGTCGATGAGTTCGCCAGTCTTGGAGACACCTTCGCCATACATGATGTCGAATTCGACCTGCTTGAAGGGAGGCGCCATCTTGTTCTTGACGACCTTGACGCGCGTCTGGTTGCCGATCACCTCTTCGCGCTCCTTGACCTGGCCAATGCGGCGGATGTCGAGGCGGACGGAGGCATAGAACTTGAGCGCGTTACCACCCGTCGTCGTTTCCGGCGAACCGAACATGACGCCGATCTTCATACGGATCTGGTTGATGAAGATGACCATCGTGTTCGACTTGGAGATCGAAGCCGTCAGCTTGCGCAGCGCCTGGCTCATCAGGCGGGCCTGCAGGCCCGGCAGGCTGTCGCCCATTTCACCTTCGATTTCGGCGCGCGGCGTCAGCGCGGCGACCGAGTCGACGACGAGAACGTCAATGGCGCCGGAGCGCACCAGCGTATCGGTGATTTCAAGCGCTTGCTCGCCGGTGTCGGGCTGGGAGATCAGGAGGTTCTGCAGATCGACGCCGAGCTTGCGGGCATAGACAGGATCGAGAGCGTGTTCGGCGTCGACGAAGGCGCAGATGCCGCCCTTCTTCTGCGCTTCGGCAATGGTCTGCAGCGCGAGCGTCGTTTTACCAGAACTTTCCGGACCGTAGATTTCGATGATACGGCCCTTCGGCAGGCCGCCGATGCCGAGCGCGATATCGAGGCTGAGCGAACCCGTAGAAACCGTTTCGATCTCGACGATACTCTCGTTCGAGCCGAGTTTCATGATCGAGCCCTTGCCGAACGACCGCTCGATCTGTGAGAGTGCCGCTTCGAGCGCCTTGCTTTTGTCCACCGATTTGTCCTCTACGAGCCGCAATGAATTCTGAGACATTCGATCCACCTTTAGGTTATTGACGCTGCTCAAGCAATGTCGCCGCTGATGCGAAGTTTGTACCTGATTTGTTCTTATTTCGCAATAGGGTTGCAAATAATTGAAAGAAAAAGGTAAAACGGCCTGTGTTCTATTTTTGTTTTATCGATGCAAAGCAACGCCTTAGTGTGCCGCCTGCGCTGAACGCCGGCGTTCTTGCCGCTATTCGATTCGTCTGGGAGCAGCAGAAATGAGCGGCAAGATTCTCGTTCTCGGCGGCGCCCATATCGATCGCCGCGGCCGCATTGCCGGCGAGACGGCGCCAGGCGCCAGCAATCCAGGCACATGGTTCGAGGAACCGGGCGGCGGCGGCTTCAATGCGGCCCGCAATCTGGCGCGCCTCGGCTTCGACGTGACGATGATTTCGCCGCGCGGTGGTGACCCGATCGGCGAGATGGTGAGCGAAGCGGCCGACTTTGCGGGTATAGACGACCGCCCCTTCGTCTTCCTCGATCGCAAGACGCCGAGCTACACGGCGATCATCGAGAAGGACGGCAATCTGGTCATCGCGCTGGCGGACATGGAGCTTTACCGCTTCTTCGTGCCGCGGCGGCTGTCGATCCGCTGGGTGCGCGACGCCTTTGCCGCCACCGATTTCATTCTCTTCGACGCCAACCTGCCGGAGGAAACGGCGGCCGCGATCGTCGCAAGGGCAAAGGCGCTCGGCAAGCCGGTGGCGGCTATTGCCATTTCGCCGGCCAAGGTGGTGCGCCTCCTGCCCTGCCTCGAAGACATCGACTACCTTTTTCTCAACGAGGCCGAGGCTGCGGCGCTCATCGGTCAGCGGCCGGAAGATGCCGACGCATGGCCGTCCCTGCTCGCTGACATCGGCGTCACCGGTGCGGTCGTCACCCGTGGCAAGCGCGAGCTTGTCGCCTTCAAGGATGGCCGTGCGCTCGTCCTGCAGCCGCCGATTTCGGAGACAGTGGCCGATGTCACGGGGGCTGGAGATTCGCTGGCAGCCGGCACGCTCTCGGCCCTCATGCTCGGCCTGCCGCTGGAAGAGGCGGTTCGCCATGGCACGGCGGCAGCCGCCCTCACCGTCCAGTCGCGGCACGCCGTGAACGAAAATCTTTCACCCGAACTGCTGCGCAACATGCTTTCGCTTGTCCCGGCGGCGAGAATTCTGCAATGAAGCGGCAACACCGATAAACGGATACGGATCATGACCAAACCCTTCTCGCCCCTGCTGCCGATTTCCTACTCGAAGGAAGTGGCCGCCGCCAAGCAGCGCGGCGCCCCGATCGTGGCACTCGAATCGACCATCATCACCCATGGCATGCCCTATCCCGGCAATATCGAGATGGCGCGCAGCGTCGAATCGATCATCCGTGATCAGGGTGCGGTTCCCGCCACCATCGCCGTTATCCATGGCACGCTACATATCGGCCTCGAACCCGCCGAGCTGGAGCAGCTCGCCAAGGCAAAGGACGTCATGAAGGTATCGCGCGCCGATATTGCCTTCTCGATCGCCGAACGTCGCACGGGTGCGACGACGGTTGCGGCGACGATGATTGCGGCGGCGCGTGCCGGCATCAAGGTCTTTGCAACCGGCGGCATCGGCGGCGTCCATCGCGGCGCTGAACAAACTTTCGATATCTCCGCCGACCTTGAAGAGCTCGCCCGCACCGGCGTCATCGTCGTCTGCGCCGGCGCCAAGGCGATCCTCGATATTCCGAAGACGCTGGAAGTGCTGGAAACCCGTGGCGTGCCGGTCGTGACGTATGAAAGCGACGAATTCCCGGCCTTCTGGTCGCGCTCATCGGGCATCCGCAGCCCACTGACGTTGAACAGTCCGGCGGCGATCGCCAATTTCCAGACCACACGCGAACAGCTCGGCATAGACGGCGGCATGCTGATCGCCAACCCGGTTCCGGAAGCCGATGAAATCGCTCGCGAGGAAATGGAAATCTACATCGAGCGCGCGCTTGATAGCGCCGAGCGCGACGAAATCACCGGCAAGGCGGTAACACCTTACCTGCTGAGCACGATCTTCGACCTGACCGACGGTCGGAGCCTGAAGACGAATATTGCGCTGGTAGAGAACAATGCGCGGCTTGCCGCAGAGATTGCTGTAGCGCTCAGCGAGTAAGCCAACGTCTGGCGGGCTGGCCCCGCCAACGATCCATCGTAGCGAGACTTGAGGGGCGCACAGCGCCCCTTAATCATATCAGCTATCCAGCGTCTCTTTCACCGCCACAGCCAGCTGCTTCAGCGAGAACGGCTTCGGCAGGAAGCCAAATTTCGCTTCCGGCGGCAGGTTGCGGGCGAACGCATCCTCTGCGTAACCGGACACGAAGATGAACTTCAGATCCGGATAGTTCTTGCGCAGCTCGCGCAGCAGCGACGGCCCGTCCATTTCAGGCATCACCACGTCGGAGACGACGATGTCCACCTTGCCTTCGAGCTCCTCCATGATCTCGAGGGCCTCGACGCCGGAGCCGGCCTCGTGGACAGTATAGCCACGCGTCTCCAGCATGCGCTTGCCGCCTCGCCGCACCGCTTCTTCGTCCTCGACAAGCAGGATGACGGCTGAGCCTGTCAGGTCTTCCGGCTGTTTCGGCTGGACTAGTTCCACAATCTGCGCGCCACCGGTCGCAACGGCCTGATCGGCTGCTTCCGCTTCCGCAGCGACTGCCGGTTCGACGATATGGCGCGGCAGGAAGATGCGGAAGGTCGTGCCCTTGCCGACTTCCGATTCCGGCTGGATATAGCCGCCGGACTGTTTGACGATGCCATAGACCATGGCAAGGCCGAGACCTGTGCCCTTGCCCACGTCCTTGGTCGTGAAGAAGGGCTCGAAAATCTTGTCCATGATCTCGGGCGCAATGCCGGTGCCGGTATCGGTCACCTCGATCAGCACCATGTCTTCATGCGGCATGTAGGAATAGTTGAAGGCGGCAACTTCCGCTGCCGGCAGATTGCGGGTGCGCAGCGTCAGCGTGCCGCCATCCGGCATGGCGTCACGGGCATTGACGCAGAGATTGATCAGCACCTGCTCGAATTGCGAAAGATCGGTTTTGACAGGCCAGAGATCGCGGCCATATTCGACGTCGAGCTTGACGTTGGTACCCGAAATCAACCGGTCGACCAGCATGCGCAGGTCGCCGACGACATCGGTCAGGTTCAACACCGTCGGCCGCATCGTCTGCTTGCGCGAGAAGGCGAGAAGCTGGCGCACGAGCACCGCCGCGCGGTTGGCATTGCGCTTGATCTCTATCAGATCGGCGAAGCTCGCATCGGCAGGTCGCGCCTGTAAGAGCAGATGGTCGGAAGACAGCAGGATTGCCGTCAGCACGTTGTTGAAATCATGTGCTATGCCGCCGGCAAGCGTGCCGACCGCATTCATCTTCTGCGTCTGCGCCATCTGCGCTTCCAGCGCCTTCTGCTCGGTCACTTCCACCGCATAGACGATGGCCGCCTCCTCCGGCGCCTCGTCGCTCTGGTCGATGACTGCATTTACATAGAAGCGGAAGAAGCGTGCATCATCGGTCGGCGTGCGGGAATCGATCGGCGGGATGTCGCCCTGGCGGTCCTTGGCGGCGGCGAGTGCCGCGGCAAGCTGCGGCCGGTCGCTGTCCTGCACGATCGTTTCCATCAGCGCGCCGCGCTCCAGATCGTCACGCGAGACGATATTGGAGAAAAGCTTCAGGAATGGCGCATTGGTACGCAGGATCTTGCCATCGCCATTGACCGAAGCGATCGCCATCGGCGTGTTGTTGAAGAAGCGCGTGAAGCGCATGGCGGCAGCCGATGCCGACTGGCCGTTCTCGCTGTCCTTGTCACGCGTCAGCACGATCGTCCGGCTCTCGCCGGGCGCCCCGTCGCGCATGGAGGTGACGCGGTGGATGATCTGCACCGGCAGGCTCTGGCCGTTCGATTTGCGCAGGTCGAGGTCCAGCGTCACGGTCTTCTTCAGCCCCGGCTCGGCCTGTACCGACTGGATCAGCGCCAGCCCCTCACCCGCGACGAGATCGCCGATGTTCATCGAGCCCGGCATGAATTTGGTGAGATCGAGACCCAGCCATTCCGCAAGCGTGGCGTTCAGATAGAAGATCTCGCCCTTGCGCCCGGCGGAGAAGAAGCCTGCCGGAGCGTGGTCGAGATAATCGATCGCGTTCTGCAGCTCCTTGAAAAAGCGCTCCTGGTCCTCACGCTCGGCAGTGATATCGGTGATCTGCCAGATCTGCAGCGGCTTGCTGTCGCCCTCTTCCGGCTTCAGGAGCCGCGCTTTCAGGCGATACCAATGCGCGCCGGCGTTGCTTCCGGGGCCCACGGCCCGCAGCAAGCGGAATTCCTCACGGCCTTCGCGGCCCTCGCGCAACCCGTTCACCAGCCGGTAGAGCGCCTCGTTCGATTCGCGGTGGCGCGACAGCAGCGTTTCAAGTGTCTGCACCTCGGTCGCCTTGCGCGCGCCGGTCAATGCGCCATAGGCGGCATTGGCATAAACGATGCGGCCCTTCTCGTCAGTGATCAGCGTCCCGTCGGGATGGCCGTTCAGGAAAGCGCGCGCCAGGCTGTCTGACTGGCGCTGCGGCATGACCTCGATGAAGCCGATGACGGAGGAGACGAGAAAGAAGATGCCGACCATGGCGAGAACGCCGAGACAGCCGAGCACCAGCTCGTTGCCGAGCGAATCCTTGAAGAAGACGAAGGCCGCGGCCGCCGCAATCAGCACGATCGCCAGCAGGATGATGCGTATCGCCGTGCCAGAACGCCCCCCACGATCCACAAGCGGCGCGTTATAGTCGTCGACCTGACGCGATTTCGTCATCTATTCCTCGCATAAGCCCTTCCTGCCGCGCTCGTAACATCGCTACGAAGCAGGAATCAGGCAGTCTTTCCTTCTTATCAACTTGCTGCGCCCGCAAAAACAGCAGGTTTCGTCAGACTGCTTGAATTCACAGGCAAACGCGCCAATTTGCCCGTAATCCCGCCGGTGCCGCAGCGAGCGCCCGGCCAAATAGTTGCACAACACGAAATCGCGTTCGCCGGTGACTGGACAGACCCGCCGGCTCTTGCCTAAGGAGCGGAAAAGTCGTCTGTTGTGCCATAATGCGAAATGGAGTGAGTGCCTATGTTCGATGATGTTGTAGGGGCTTACGGCAGCCGCTTCCTGCTTGCCGCCGGTGGCGTCGGCATTGCCCTCATCCTGCTCATCGCCGTTCTGTGGTTCCTGCGCGGCCGCGCGCCCTCACCTTTCGTGCGCGGTGGTCGCAACCGCCAGCCGCGCCTTCAGGTGCTCGATGCCGCCGCCGTCGACGCCCGTCGTCGCCTGGTTCTCGTGCGCCGCGACAATGTCGAACATCTCGTCATGATCGGCGGCCCGACCGATATCGTCATCGAAAGCCGCATCCTGCCGGAAACCGAAGCCGAAACCGCTGCTGAGTTCCGCCCACAGCCGGTCGAGGAGCGTGCTGTCGCTCAGGAGCGTGCAGCCGTCCAGCCGCGCCGCGAGCCGCCGCCGAAGCCCGTCGTCGCCCCCGTCGCACCACCTGTGGCGGCAAGCGCCGAACCCGATTTCGAACCCTACAGCCCGGCACCTGCTCCGGTCATCGTCCCGGTCATTGCCCCGCCTGCCGAGCCGGTTCGCCAGCGCCCCGAACCTTCGGTCGCTCCGGCAGTCGCGCCACCCATGTCTGCCCAGCAGTTGCCTGCACAGCAGATGTCGAGCCAGCAGGCTCCAGCGCCACAGGTCTCTGCTCCGCCGCTCACAGCCGAGCGCGACGGCCCGCAGCGCATGTCGCAGCTTCAGCCGCGCCAGCCCGAACGGCCCGCTCCGCAACCCGTGCCCGATGCCGCCAACGCCGCCGATATCCTCGATGCAGCCCGCCAGCGCGTGTTGCCGCAGCAGCGCATCGAACCGGAAGTGTCCACTCCGCCGGCCCAGAGCATTCCCGCCGTTTCGCGCGGCGCTCCAGTCGCGACGGAAGATGGCGGTTTGCAATCGGCTGCCATCCGCCGCGATTTCCAACGCATCCTCGATGATGAGATATCGGCCAATCCGGCCGCCGAGCGCGTGGTTCCCGTACCCAATGCGCAGCAGGCACGGCCTGCCCCGCAGCCCGGTTCTCCTCAGCCCGGCTCAATGCCGCGCCGCGACCCCGACATGGCACCGATCACGGGTGCGGATGCCGCACTTCAAAAGGAAGTCGCCCGCATCTTCGGAGAAATGAGCGTCAATCGCGACAAGTAAAAGCCGGAGCCATATGGTCCCAGAGCAAAGGGCAGCAAAACAAAAAGCACCGCGATCGTCTCGCGGTGCTTTTTCATTGCCGGTCCGGAAGTGATTATTCGTCCCGGTAAACCTTTTCGCGGCGCTCGTGGCGTTCCTGCGCTTCGATCGAGAGCGTGGCGATCGGGCGGGCGTCGAGGCGTTTCAGGCCGATCGGCTCGCCGGTTTCCTCGCAGTAGCCATACGTGCCATCCTCGATGCGCTGCAGGGCTGCGTCGATCTTGGAGATCAGCTTTCTCTGACGGTCGCGGGCGCGAAGTTCAATCGCCCGGTCGGTTTCGGAGGATGCACGATCTGCGAGATCAGGGTGGTTTGCGCTTTCCTCAGCCAGGTGGTCGAGTGTTTCGCGCGCTTCTCTAAGGATATCGTTTTTCCAGGCAACCAGCTTGGCTCTGAAATAAGCGCGCTGGTTCGTATTCATGAACTCCTCGTCTTCCGAGGGAACATAATTGCTAAGATCGATCTTCTCACTCAACGCGATTCTCCTGAAGAACATCTCATCTGGCCGGGTGTATATCCCAAGCGCTATCCGCGATTCAAGCCAAATAAGACAGGTAAACAGATTTTTAAATCTGTCATAAATTTGAGCTAACAGTCTATTTTCGCATCATTATTCCGAATAGCGATTTTTGCTTGGCCCTCAAAACGCCGTGTCGGGATGCCCCTTTCGCGCTCTTGGAAGCCTGTGGACGGTTGACGTTGCGGGATCGCAACCGCTACTGAAAAGGCTCCGTTCGAAGCTGGATTTGCCCATGGCCGCCCTCCTGCCTCCACCCCATCGGATCTACCTCCTGCGTCATGCCGAAGCCGCCTGGGCCGAGCCCGGGCAGCGCGATTTCGACCGGCCGCTGAGCAAAAAGGGTTTCGGCGATGCCGAGATTGTCGCCGACCGCGCCGCCGACAAGGGCTACCGTCCGGACATCCTGATCAGTTCGACCGCGCTTCGTTGTCGCGACACCGCCGAGGCCGTGCACCGGGCCATGGGCGAAACGCTCGACATGCGCTTTGTAGATACGCTCTATAACGCCTCGGTCGATACCTATCTCGAAATCATCGATGCGCAGGATGTGGGGAGCGTCATGCTCGTCGGCCATAACCCGACAATGGAGCAGGCCCTATCGGCGCTGATCGGCCAAAAGGCTATGGCAGCCTCCGTGCCGAAAGGTTTCCCGACAGCCGGTCTCGCTGTCATCGACTACGTCGCTACGACTTCGGCCTGGCGTCTCACCGATTTCGTCATCAACTGAGCTTTCGCGCCGCTTCTTTTTCAGGCAGCGGCCCCTTCCTATATTGCAGGCAGTGCCATCAGGGATTCCGATTTGCCGCCACGCCTGACATCCTTTGCCGACGATGCGCTCATTGCGCTGGATAATCTTGCTGACCGCGCCAGCGGTCTCGTCAATCCGACCATCAGGCTCGGTGTCACCGGCCTTTCCCGTTCCGGCAAGACGGTCTTCATTTCCTCGCTGGTCCATAATCTTCTGCATGGCGGCCGGTTGCCGCTCTTCGAAGCGGTGCAGTCCGGTCGTGTGTCGGCAGTCCGTCTGGAGCCGCAGCCAGATGATGCCGTGCCGCGCTTCCAGTACGAGGATCATATCCGCGCACTGGTGAAGGAGCGGATCTGGCCGGATTCCACCCGTGCAATTTCAGAGCTGCGCATCACGCTCGATTATCAGAGCGCCAGTTCCTGGACGCGTATGTTCTCGCCCGGCCGCCTGTCGATCGATATCGTCGATTATCCCGGCGAATGGCTGCTCGACCTGCCGCTGCTCGGCAAGGATTTCCGCACCTTCAGCGAGGAAACCATCGCCCTTGCCGCAACCGGCATCCGCGCCGAGCTGTCGAGCGCCTGGCTGGCGCTGACGAAGGCGACGGATATCACCGCTTCCGCCGATGAAATGGTCGCCCGCGATCTCGCCACCAGCTTTGCCGACTATCTGAAGGCCTGCAAGGCTGACGAACGCTCGCTTTCCACGCTTCCGCCCGGCCGCTTCCTGCTGCCCGGCGATCTCGATGGGTCGCCTGCGCTGACTTTCGCGCCCCTTGCCCTGCCCCCGGACGGAAAGCCGGAGCGCGGCTCGCTCTGGGCGATGATGGAGCGGCGCTACGAAGCCTATAAGTCCGTCGTCGTCAAACCCTTCTTCCGCGAGCATTTTGCCAGGCTCGACCGGCAGATCGTGCTGGTCGACGCGCTGCAGGCCATGAACCGCGGCCCCGAAGCCGTGCAGGATCTGGAGCGCGCGCTGACCGATGTGCTCGCCTGCTTTCGCCCCGGCAGCAATTCAATCCTGTCGTCGCTGCTCGGCCGGCGCATCGACCGTGTTCTGGTTGCCGCCACCAAGGCGGACCATCTGCACCACGAAAGCCACGACCGGCTGGACCGGCTGACGCGCCGCCTCGTCGATCGCGCTATCGATCGTATCGGCATGGCCGGCGCCGGCATCGATGTCATGGCGCTCGCCTCCGTGCGTGCCACGCGGGAAGCCACCGTGCGCCGCGACGGCCACGACCTGCCCGTCATCGTCGGAACACCCATGGCCGGTGAAAAGATCGCCGGTGAAATCTTCGACGGCGAGCGCAAGACGGCAATCTTCCCCGGCGATTTGCCGGAAAATCCCGAATCCCTCTTCGAGCGCATCGAAGCCGGCGACGCGTCGGTCGAACTGCCCGACGTCAATGTCGTGCGCTTCCGCCCGCCGCAGCTCGAGGAAACCGGCGGCGGAATCAAACTCTCCGTGCCGCATATCCGCCTCGACCGCGCCATGCAGTTCCTGTTCGGAGACCGCCTCGCATGAGCAAGCCGCCGATCGACCAGCCCAATCCGCCGCGCCGTGCCCCCGCCGCCTTCACCTTTGAGGAGGAGAATGCGGCGCCCGAAGCCCCGCGCATAGAACGCCGCAAGCCGGCAAGCTTTTCCGGCGAGGTGGTGCTGACGCCGGATGAGGAAGATCCCTTCCTCAATCCGGAGCAGGATCCGAGCCCGTTGCCGGTCGCTACCCCGCGCAAGCACCGCACCTCCTTCGCCAGCATCGCCGCCGGCGCTTTCGGCATTCTGCTGTCGCTCGCCTTCGGCCTCTGGACCGACCGGCTGATCCGCGATCTCTTCAGCCGCGCCGACTGGCTGGGTTATGCCGCGCTTTCCGTTCTCGCGATCGGCATCCTCGCCGTCATCGCAATCGTCATCAGGGAGACGGCGGGCATGATGCGGCTTGCCGCGGTGCAGACTATCAAGGCTGAAGCCGATGCCGCGATTCTGGAAACGCGGCCCGCCAAGGCGCGCGCGGTCGTCGCCCGCCTGACAGGCCTGCTCGGCAACAAGCCGGAAACCGCCAAGGGCCGCGCCACGCTGAAAGAGACCGAAGGCGAGGTCATCGACGCTCCGCACCTGATCGCGCTTGCCGAGCGTGAGCTGCTTGCACCGCTGGATCGTCGGGCACGCGCGCTGATCGTCAATTCCTCCAAGCGCGTCTCGATCGTCACGGCCGTCAGCCCGCGCGCCATCGTCGATCTACTCTATGTGCTCTATGAGGCTACCCGCCTGATCCGCGCCATGGCCGAGCTCTATGGCGGCCGTCCTGGCACGCTCGGCATGCTGAGATTGATGCGTGACGTGCTCGCCCACCTTGCCGTGACCGGCTCGATTGCTGTCGGCGACAGCCTTGTTCAGCAGGTGCTGGGCCATGGGCTTGCTTCTAAGCTCTCGGCCCGACTCGGCGAAGGCGTCATCAACGGGCTGATGACGGCGCGGATTGGCATTGCCGCCATGGATCTCTGCCGTCCGCTGACTTTCCGGGCGCTGAAAAGGCCGGGAATCGGTGACTTTATCGGCGATTTGACGCCGTCGATGACGACGCGTAACGGTAACCCTTAAGCAAAAGCCAGATTTCGACACATTCAGGCCTTCTTATGAGGGCTGCGGAAAATTCAAGCGGATTCAATGCGCTAAAGGCGCAACCTCGGAATCCTCACCTTGCGAAAGCCCTGTATTTCCACGCATTTCAGCGCCCCGGAAAGAAAGCATTAACCATTCTCCGGCAAAACTTCAGACCAGTTCCCGAGTGGTGTTTGCCAAGGAAAATCCATGTACTCGCGCAAGTTTCTTTTTGTATGCGGCCTGGCCGCCGCGGCATTGTCTCCAGTGGCAGACGTCGCTTCCAACGCCACTGCCGCAACCCGCGACAAGGCATTCTTCGAATCCGTCGCCGGCACCTGGAAGGGGCCGGGCGAAATCGTCGCCGGCAAGTACAAGGGCACGAAATTCACCTGCAATCTCGTCGGTTCACCGGCCGATGATTCCTCCGCCGGTATCAAGCTCGACGGTACCTGCCGCGTCGGCGTCTTCAAGCAGCCGATGAGCGCTGTCATCTCGCAGTCCGGTTCCACCTACAAGGGCAAGTTCCTCGATGGCGCCGAAGGCAAGGGTCTCGATATCGTCTCCGGCGCCGTCACCGACGATACCGTCGTCGTTGGCATCAATCGCTCCAAGCTGAACGGCGCGATGATTGCCCGCGTTCGCGACGACAAGACCATGAACGTCACCGTTTCGGTTAAGGTCGAAAGCCAGATGGTCCCGGTCATTGGCCTGACGCTGACGCGCCAGGTCGACGAAATGGCTGTCGGCTCGATCCAGTAAGCTATTCGCTCGGAACGGATTTTCCTGAAGCGGCGGTTTTCCGCCGCTTTGCTTTTTGGCTGATAGCGCGCTAGAAAAAAGCCCGCAGTAGCGGGGCGTTTCTCCTATTGGTCCTGGTTGTCAGCGACTGTTCTTATTGCTCTGCTGGTCTGCCTTGATACGCTGTCCGTGTGAACCGCCTTGGTTTGCCATGATGGACTCTCTTTCTGCGATTCTTTGCGAGAGCGGCTTGACCGCCCTCGATAGGAGAACCGCTCGGGCTGCGTTCCCTATTTTAGTATTTCGTGATGGCATGGGATCATTTCCCGCCACAGGCCGTTCTTCGTAGACGGCAGGGCTTGTCCCTGCGCAGCCACGGAGGCGAAGGACATGAACGCAACCAGCACGGATACGGAAACCAGGAGCCTGAAGCTCGCCAAGGAATATCTGCGCCTCGGCGGACACCGCCGCTGCAAGATCGACGACAACATCACCACTGTACGCCAGTGGGAGGAGGATCCGCCGGAGGCCGAACGCTTCTGGCAGGAACAGGTGCAGTCGCTTTCTGCAGCTGACCGCAAGCAGGTCGAGGATTTCCTGCCCAGCATCAATTCGCCCTGAATGCTTGAAGCTGCAGGTCCGATGCCCGACAACTGGATCCATCTCTGCATCGATATGCAGAGGATGTTCGCGGAACAGACAGCATGGCATGTGCCATGGATGGCGACGGTGTCGCCGCAGATTGTTGAACTCTCGGGACGGTATGCGGAGCGAACGGTTTTCACACGCTTCGTTCCTCCGCCGACCGCTGATGCCATGCCCGGCATGTGGAGGAACTATTACGAAAAATGGCCGATGATGACCGGCGAATGCTTGCTGCCGGAGCTCATGGATATCGTTGCCGATCTGAAGTCTTTCGCACCACCTGCCCGATTCTTCAACAAGCGAACCTATTCTCCCTGGGTCGACGGGCGGCTGCATGAGACACTCACGCGGGAAAAGATCGAGGCCATCGTCATCACCGGCGGCGAAACGGATATCTGCGTGCTCGCCGCAGCACTTGGCGCAATCGATCTCGGCTATCGCGTCGTCCTGTTGAAAGATGCGGTCTGTAGCAGCGCCGACGAAACGCATGACGCTACGCTGGAATTGCTGGGCGGCCGCTTTTCGGTGCAGGTGGAGATTACCGAAACGGACGCATTCCTCTCCGGTCTCTGACCCGCCGTTTTCCCTCTCACTCCTTCGGAATGATGCTGATGTTGCCGCTCACCTCGAGAATTGCAAACCGGATATCTTTGACACTCTCGATGCCTTGCTGGGTTCTTGCGGCTTCCATCACGTCGTCTCTCTGAAGTCTCGAACCCTTCAGGGCAGTCTCATCGTAAACGCCGTTTGTAACGAGAATGGTCGGAACTCCGTCGATCAATCTGGCCGTCCGGCGCGACCAGCCCTTCAGGTAGGAAAGCGCGATGTCGGTGGTAAACAGCGTCAGGATCAGAAGGACCGAATTGGTGATCGAGAAATCGTCACCCAGCATGGCCTGCTGTGTCGTCTCAGAAATCACCAATACGATGACGAGATCGAAGGGTGTCATCTGGGCGAGCGTGCGCCTGCCGGACAGCCTGATAATCACCAGCAGGGTGAAATAGATAGCGACACCACGAATGACTGCATCCATAGGCACCTCACGGCAAGACGAGAACCGAACGTTCGATGACGTCCTGGTCGATACCGATGTGGAAGGAATGCAACCCCGGCTTCTGTGTATGAAGCCTCAGGATCACTTGGCTCGTCGCGGTGGCATCGGCAGGAAAGACATAGCCGATATGGCCATTCTGGTAATCTGCCGCTTTCTGCGGCGGGTCGATGCCTTCGATGGAGAAGATCGTGAGAAAGCCGGGATCGATAACGAGCCTGCGGTCCGAAGAAGAAGGCGAGAAAAAGACGCGCAGCTCGTCGGGCGCATTCCACCGCGTGATGATCGGAAGCTCGAGACTGCCGCCGGCAAGCTTCAATTCCTGCTGGGAGAGAGGTCCGCTGCGCCCGAGCGCTCCGAAAAGCGTGGCAATGAGAATGGCGGCAAAACCAATCCACGCCCAACGCTGCGCACGCCAGATGCGCTGCTGGAAGAGAGTATGATCTTCGATGCCTTCGGGAAGGCTGCTGCTCGTTTCCGGCATGTCAGTACCTGTACGAACAGCCTTTCCCGCCGCTGTTGAGTTGCCTCATGATACCTCCGCTCAGTCGCCCTTCTGAGGTAGCGCAGCCCGTGCAGGCGACAAGACGTTGTGAACATAAGGAAAAGCCCCGGGGGGCTTCTGGGGCTGTTCAGGTCTCGCAGTCTGCGCTTAGTGGCCCATTTAAGTCCTGCGCCACCAGTCGCGGCTCTCATCGGCAATTTCGATCCCCGCGATATCTGCGCTAACGAGCCAGTCGGCAACCGCCCTGCCCTTGACCATGAGTTCCGGCGCTATATCCGCAAGCGGCATCAGCACGAAGCCTCGCTCCGTCATGCGTGGATGCGGCAGTTCCAGCCGCGGTGCATCCTGCTCGACGCCTTCATAAGTCAGTACATCGATATCCAGCGTGCGCGGCCCCCAGCGCTCGATGCGCTCGCGCTTCATCTCCCGCTCGATCGACAGGCAGAGATCGAGAAGCGCTTCCGGGGCAAGCCGTGTTTCCACCGCCGCGCAGGAGTTGAAGAAGTGGGACTGGTCAGTCTTGCCCCAGGGCGGCGTGCGGTAAAGCCGCGAGACGGCGGCCACCCGGCAGTCCGGATGGGCGTCCAGCACCGCAAGCGCTGATGCCATGTACTTGACCGGATCGCCGATATTGCCGCCGAGGCCGAGCGTTGCGAGATGGAATGGATTATCGGGTACGATGCTCAACGGTCACCTGCACGAAATCGAGCACGCCAGGGATCGGCGCATTCGGCTTGCGCACCGTGATCTTGGCCCTGATGATCTGCGGGAATTTATTACAAAGACCCTTAGCAATATCGAACGCCAGCGCCTCGATCAGGTAACGCCGCTTGCCGACGACGATCTCTTCGATGATGGTGAAGGCGGTGCCGTAGTGGACAGTCTCATCGATGGAATCGTTTTCCAGTGCGCTGCCCGCTTCCACCTCCAGTTCGGCATCCACGAAGAAACGCTGACCGAGGAATTCCTCCTCGGCATGCACGCCGTGGCGGGCGAAGAAGGCGCAGTTCTGCATCAGGATCGTATAGGTACTCATGACGGCCTCCCCCTAAAGCATGTCGCGCAACAGTGCGTAGCGGTTTTGCGACAACGACATGCGTAAAACAAAGACTTCAAGCATGTCGCGCAACAGTGCGCTGCGGTTTTGCGATAACGACATACGAAAAACAAAGACTTAAAGCGTGGCACCCGGATCTGATGGATCGTGACACGCTTTCGAAGCGTCGTTCCGGGCGGCCAGCATAGCATCGGCTACGGCAAGCGCATCCCTGTTGATTGCGACATTGTGTACCCGGAAAACAGCCGCCCCCTGCAGCCTGAGAAGCGCGCTCGTCGCCGCCGTCGCCGCATCGCGCTCCGCCGGCTCCCGGCCGGTGACTGCGCCGAGGAAGCGCTTGCGCGACGTGCCGGCCAGAAGCGGCAGGCCGAAGCGGTGCAGCTCTTCGAAACGCGCCATCAGTTCCAGATTTTCTTTCGGCGTTTCCTTGGCAAAGCCGAAGCCAGGATCGAGCACGATGCGGTCACGCAGGACACCGGCAGCGGAAGCGATCTCCAGCGAATGCCCGAGAAAAAAGACCTGGTCATCGATGATATCGGCAAGCTTCTGCCGGTCGCGGCCCGTATGCATGATGCAGAGCCCTGCCCCGGTCTCAGCCGACAGCGTGGCGATTTCAGGCTCCTTCTGCAGGCCGAAGACGTCGTTGACGATATGGGCGCCGGCACTGATGGCGCGCCGCGCCGTTTCCGCGCGATAGGTATCGATGGAAATCAGGGCATGCGTGCGTCCGCTGAGCGCCTCGATGACGGGCAGTACGCGCGCCTGTTCCTCCGCCGGGCTGACGGAGGCCGCATCCGGCCGGGTCGACTTACCGCCGATATCGAGGATTTCAGCGCCGTCTGCTACCGCCTGCAGCGCATGTTCGACGGCACTGTCGACTGTGTCGTAACGCCCGCCGTCGGAGAAGGAATCCGGCGTCACGTTGACGATCGCCATGATCACCGAGCGCTTGTTGAGCTCGATCTCGCGGCCATGGGCCACACGCCAGAAACTGCTATCGAGCTGCTTCACCAGTCTAATCCCGTCGCTAGCCAAAAAAGCCGCTATCCGATATTGCTCTTGCGGTGGCTATGCCCCAAGCTCCGCCAAACTTCAACACAGGTTCAGTTCAGAATGCCGCTTGCGTTGCGTTATATGCGCCTTCCCATCGCCTTTTCCATGATTGCCTTTTTCCTCTGCGGCCCCGCGGCAGCCGAAGTCGTTGCAACGAAAAGCTATTCCTATTTCGATATCAAGGGAAAGACGGCCGACGAGCTGGACGATGAGTTGAGCCGCCGTGGTCCCACGGCGAACGGCTCCTCCGCTCGCCATCCCGGCGCCACCAAGATCCGTTTCGGCGGCGAGGCGACTTATATTCAGGAAAATGGCCGCTGCCGCGTCGGCAACGTCAAGGTCACCGTCCACACACAGATCATCATGCCGCGCTGGAGCAACCGTAAGGGCGCGAGCCGTGAGCTGTCGATGATCTGGGATGCGCTGTCGAGCGATATCAGGCGTCACGAGGAGCGCCACGCCGAGATCGCCCGCACTCAGGCTCGTGCTATGGAACGCGAACTTAAGGCGCTGCCTTCGCGGCGCAATTGCGAGGCCATGCAGGAGCTCGTTTCGGATGCGTCGGCTCGCGGTGTAGAGGAGCACGACAAGTTGCAGGCCCGATTCGATCGCGTCGAGGCGGTCAATTTTCAGAATCGCATGCTGAGACTGCTCAACAACAAACTCAACGGCAAGGGCGGCGAAAGATAAGCTCTTTTTGTCCTCAAGGCGAGCAGAGAACGTTAGCTGCCCAATGAAACTTGTGCGAAGCCTGTGGAACTCCCAGCCTTTTACCGGTCATTTTTCATTCTGGTGGACTCAACCGGAACGCGGTAATATGACTATATTCGAAAGTGCAGTAAGGCAGCTGGCTTTCGTGACTGTGTTCTCCTGGCGCGTTCCGAAGCCGCGGGTGTTCCTCCCTCATCCGTAGGTAATGCGCCCGCCTCGCCTCGCCCGCCTCCGGCGTGCGAGGCTCTCTTTTTGGAAAGAGCCGCGATTTTGGGAGTTAAGCCTGCCGTTCCGGCACGTGCACGGTGAGCCCGTCCAAGGCAGCCTTCATCCTGATCTGACAGGAAAGACGCGAGGTCGGGCGCACGTCGAAGGCGAAGTCCAACATATCCTCTTCCATCGCTTCCGGCTGTCCGACGATCTCAGTCCACTGCTCGTCGACATAGACGTGACAGGTCGCGCAGGCGCAGGCGCCGCCGCATTCGGCCTCAATGCCGGGCACGGAATTGCGGACCGCATTCTCCATTACGGTGGAGCCTTGATCGACGTCGAGATCGAAGCGCGTTCCGTCAAAGGCGACGATGGTAAGTTTGGGCATCAGGATTAGGTTCCGGTCTTTCGTAGTAGATGGGCGGATTTTCTTCCGACAATTTGGCGCGTCAGTCAACATTGCCTGATCGCCCCGAGATTCGCAGATCGGCCAGGGTTGCGCCATTCTCTATGCGTCACGGGGGAAGTCGCAAAAAGACCCACCGTTCCGCTATGGTACAGAAGGCCTACGGTATCGGCCCGAAAATCGGGATCGATTTTCGGAAAGCCTGATGCGTAGATTTAGAAAAAATTGAGCCTGTATGTGCGTCAAAATGGACGCACATACAGGCTCAAGGTCAGCCCAAACCTGTCCTGCCTTATCCGCGGCAGAGTTTCAGAATGAAATTCTCGGCGTCGACGACGGCTGCACCCAACGCCGCCATGGCGGTCGCGTCGCCATTGTTCTCTTCGACGGCTTCCGCCGATTGCGAAACCCGGAAGGCGCCGACTGAGCTTGCGGCTCCCTTCAGGCGGTGTGCCGCAGCACCCACCCTGGCAGACTCGCCGCTTGCAATGTCCTGCAGGCAGGCGCGCGCCTGGCGCGCAAACATCTGGAGAACTTCGATTTCCACCGTCTTGTCGCCCATCGTCTGGCGCGCAAGATGAACAAGGTCGATCGGCCGGACCTTGGAGGGCGAAGGCCCCGTGGAATTGTCCGGTGCTTCGAATGCGATACTCACTGCTGCCATTTGCCAATTCTCCCGTCTTATATCGTCCGCGCTTGCTACTGTTGTGCGGTCGGAGAATGGCGATCCCGTTAAATTCCGGCGCATTCGGGGCGAAAATCTAACCATATGGTTAACGTCCCTTAAATATCGCTAAAATATCGGCTTTTGGGCCGCTTCCAAAATTTAAAGGTGTTAACAACAGGTTAAGAGGGATGGAAACGCAAGGGTTCATTAATTGTGTAGGCAGCCCAGATGTGTCACTACGATACTGTTGAGGCGGGCTCATGCCGCGCGCCTTTGCCGACAGAGTGGATAATGGTAGTGTTTTGATACCTTTCGTTTGAAAAATCGGCTATCTACTCTGAAATGACATGCTTATCCGTCCGTCTAGGATGGAAGGCTGGCACGGCAAAGGGTCTTTCCGGGCAAAGGCGGTGGCCCGGATGCGCTGCCGGACTGGCCGGGAATTGCGAGGCATATCGGAATGGCGAATAACAAGTACAATGAATCGATCGAGGACAAGGCGTTCAAGGCACTGGACGAGGCGCTTCAGATCGATTTCGGCCAGGAGAACGTGCCGTCTCGCCGCGGCAACGCGCCCCACGCCCCGGAGGCTAATGTGACTGACCCATCCAATGCTCGTAATCAGTCCCAGGAAGAAGCACAGCGCCGCCGTGGCCGCTCTGGCCGTACAGGCGATCAGCAGGCCCCCCGGGCACCGGCCCTCGCCCCTGCCAACGATGCCAGCCGCAATTCTCCCGCTTCGCTTCTGAAGTCGCTGGAAAGCGGCTCCAGCCGCCCTGCCCTGCGCACGGCCGCTCTCGTTTCCATCCTGTGGGTCATCATCGGCCTCGGGCTGATGTTCATGCTCTATGCGCCGCAGATCTCCCAGATCCGCTCGCTGACCGATCTTGCCGCCCTGCCGGGCGTGATTGCTGGCATTGTCGGCATCATCGTGCCGGTCATGATGTTCTATGCCTTCGCCATCATGATCTCGCGCGCCCAGGACATGCGCAACGCCGCCCGCTCCATGGCTGAAGTTGCGCTGCGCCTTTCAGAGCCGGAAACCATCGCGTCTGAACGCATCATGACGGTCGGCCAGGCCGTGCGCCGCGAAGTCTCGGCGATGAATGAGGGCATCGAGCGCACCATTGCGCGCGCCTCGGAACTCGAAACGCTCGTACATTCCGAAGTGAATGCGCTGGAGCGTTCCTATGCGGATAACGAACTGCGCGTGCGCGGCCTCGTCCACGAACTCGGCTCCGAGCGCGAAGCGATCGTCAATCATGCCGACCGCATCCGCTCCTCGATCGCCGGCGTTCACGATCAGCTCAAGGAAGAACTGTCGCTCGCGACGGAAGAGATCGCTATCCGCCTTGCGACCTCGGGCGAAGCCTTCGCCTCGTTGATCGATACGCGCGCTGCGGCGATCATGGAGAAGTCGGACAGCGCCATGCAGTCGCTCGGCACGCTGCTGGCCGCCAAGACCGATACGCTGCTCCATACGCTGACTGCATCCGGCCTTGCGATCGGCAATGAATTCGACAACCGCCTCGACGCGCTGACCAACACGATCAACGAACATGGCGAGCGCCTGCTCACGCAGTTCGAGACACGCGCCTCGACGATGGATGCCAGCACCGAGCGCTTGAACGCCGCCCTTCAGGAGCGCACCCAGCAGCTCAATGAAATCCTGGTTTCCCGCACCCGCGAGATCAATCAGAGCCTGACATCAGGCGAACGCACGATCGGCGGCACGCTCGACGACGTGCTCTCCAGGCTGAATGCCGCACTCGACGAAAAGGGCGCCAGCTTCCGCCAGAGCCTGCAATCGACGGCCGACGATGCGGTCATGGATCTCGACGTGCGCTCCGGCTTCTTCGAGGAGCGCCTGCAGACGACCGTCGCCCAGCTTTCGACCGCCTTCGACGAACGCGTCGCCGAATTCACCGACGCTTTCGACAAGCGCTCCGGCTCGCTCGACACCAAGCTCATCGAAAGCCTCACCCGCATCAACGAAACGCTGTCGGGTAATGCGGATTCCATCGAGGGCATCCTCAATACCAATATCGATCGCCTCGGCGCGTCCATGAGTGAGCAGTCGCTGGCGCTGGCGACCGCCTTTGCAACCGGCCAGGAAGTGCTGGAAAGCACGCTTGCCGACCGTGCGGGGGAAATCACCTCGGCGCTGTCGACCCGTACCGGCGAACTCGGCTCGGCGCTGAGCAGCGCCACGTCGGAAATCTCGCTGGCGCTCGCAGCCGGTACCTCGGACCTGCAGAACAACCTCGCTGCCCGGGCAGCCGAATTCCGCGATACGCTGCAGACGACCACGACCGAACTCGCCACTGCCGTCGACAGCGGCACTGAAAGGGTCACGGGTGCATTCGGCGGTCGCGCCGAAGAGCTGAGCAGCGTTCTCGCCGCCCGCGCCGCTGAAATCACCGATGCGCTGAAGACTGCGCATACCGGCATCGACAGCGTGATGGCTGAACGCGGCGGAGCGCTGATCGGCGCACTTGCCGACCACCACGCCCGCTTCGACGAGGCGCTCACGAGCCGTTCCGAAGCCATCATCAATACTGTCTCGGGCACGCATGACCGTCTCGCCGAAACCCTCGACGAGAAGGCGATGGCGCTGGCGATCTCGCTGAACGAGACGCAGTCGCGCATCGAAGAGACGCTCTCGACCCATTCGGAATCGCTCATCAATGCCGTTTCCGGCACCAATGACCGCCTCTCCGAGACGTTGAAGCAAAACCAGGCCCGTATCGAGGATACGTTCGCGGCTCGGTCCGAGTCTTTCCTCAATACCATCTCCGGCACGCATGACCGCCTCTCCGATACGCTTGACGAAAAGGCGATGGCGCTTGCGATCTCGCTGAACGAAGGCCAGGCCCGTATCGAGGATACGCTTGCGACCCGCTCGGAGGCGATTATCGATGCCGTCTCCGGCACGCATGACCGCCTCTCCGATACGCTCGATGAAAAGGCGATGGCGCTTGCCATCTCGCTGAACGAAGGCCAGGCCCGCATCGACGACACGCTTGCCACTCGTTCGGAGGCACTGCTCAGCGCAGTTTCCAGCACGCATGACCGTCTCGCCGACACGCTTGATGAAAGGGCGATGGCGCTCGGCATCTCGCTGAACGAAACGCAGTCGCGCATCGAAGACACGCTCTCGACCCATTCGGAAGCGTTGATCAACGCCGTCTCCGGCACGCATGACCGTCTCGCTGAAACCCTCGACGAGAAGGCCATGGCGCTCGGCATCTCGCTGAACGAAACGCAGTCGCGCATCGAAGACACGCTCTCGACCCATTCGGAAGCGTTGATCAACGCCGTCTCCGGCACGCATGACCGTCTCGCTGAAACCCTCGACGAGAAGGCCATGGCGCTCGGCATTTCGCTGAACGAAACGCAGTCGCGCATCGAAGACACGCTCTCGACCCATTCGGAAGCGTTGATCAACGCCGTCTCCGGCACGCATGACCGCCTCTCCGAAACGCTCGACGAAAAGGCAATGGCCCTTGCCATCTCGCTGAACGAAAGCCAGAGCCGCCTGGAAGACACGCTGACGGCGGGCACTGATGCTTTCGTCCATGCTGCCACCGGCACGCATGACCGGATCGCCGCATCGCTCGGCGAAAGCCAGTTCCGCATCGAGGAAGCACTCACCAGCCGCGCCGAATCCATCGTCAATGCCGTCACGAACAGCGCCGACCGCCTGTCCGATACGCTTGACGAAAAGACCATGGCGCTCGCCATTTCGCTCGACGATGGCCAGAGCCGCTTCGAATCCGCGCTCGAAAACCGCAGCAACTCCATTATGGACACCGTTGCCAATGCCGAAGAGCGTGTTGCCGGCGCCTTTGCCGACCGCACGGAAGCGATCCGCGCCGCCTATACGGATAATCAGGCACGTCTGGAAACCGCGCTCGCCGAGCACACCTCCACTCTGTCCGAAGCCCTCGATGCCGGCAGCGCCCGCATGGAAGGCATCATCGGCAGCATGACGGGCCGCATCGAGGATGGCCTCACCGACGCCCAGCAGCGTATGGCCGCCCTCGCCAACGATGCCGCAAGCAACGTCGAAGGCGGGCTCGCCGCCGCGCATGACCGCATCCGCACCACGCTTGACGACCGCACCAATGCCATCACGCTGACGCTGACCGAGGCTCATAATCTCATCAACGACACGCTCTCCGAACAGGCGACCTCGATCGGCACGTCGGTTGCGACGAGCATCGGCATGCTCGAAATGTCGCTGGAAGATCGCGAAGCTGCGATCCGCGCTGCGATCGATAAGAGTGCACAGTCGCTTGAGGATCGCATGCGCGAAGGTGCCGGCCAGATTGCCGGCCGCTTCCAGGAAGCCGCCAACACGATCTCGCGTTCGGCCGCCGATTTCTCCGGCCATCTCGACCACTCCGTCGACAACCTCACGGGCCGCTTCACCGAGACCGGCGCCCGCGTCGAAGCCAGCCTTGCCGCCATCGAGGCCCGTATTGCCGACGGCGTCGGCGGCGTGGCCGACAAGGTCGATGCTGCAGGCAGCCATCTCTCAGGCCTTCTGGATGACGGTATCTCCCGTCTGGGTTCGATCGGCGACGACACAGCCCAGCGCATCGCGGCAACGCTCGGCAACAGCGCCGCAAACCTGACCCAGGCACTCGACAGCCGCACCGCCAGCCTGACGGAAGCTTTCGACGGCCGCGCCGCCAGCTTGACGGATGCACTGGATGCCGGCAGCGCCAACCTCACCCAGGCCCTTGACAACAGCAGCGCCAACCTCACGCATGCTCTCGAGAGCCACAGCGCCAATCTCACCCAGTCTCTGGACAGCCGCCGGGCGCATCTTGCCGAAACGCTCGACAGCGGCAGTGCGAACATGGCCCAGTCGATCGACGGCCGGACCTCGGCCTTGAGCGACATGATGGATCGCGGCACCGCGCGCATCGAAGAGCGTCTCTCCACCATGGACCGCGCTCTGACCGTCGGTCTCGATGCCGTCAACCGCACGATCGAAGGCAAGGCGGCTGGTCTTGCTGCTAGCCTGCGCAACGCCGTCGCCGAAGCTGCCGAAGGCATGGATGGCGAAGCCACCAAGTCCTCGGAACTGCTGAGCCGCACCGGCCAGCAGTTCGCCGAAGCCATGGACGAGCGTTCGTCGCAGATCGTCAACCGCGTCGCCGAGGCACAGAGCCGCCTCGCCGGCCAGGCTGCCGCCGTTGCCCAGACCTTCTCCGAGGCCGGCAACGTCATCGTCAGCAAGGTGGCGGAAGCAGAAAACATCGTCAGCAGCCAGGTCAGCGCCATCAACCATGCTCTCGCCGATGCCGGCCAGACGCTGGAAGCGCATGGCAATTCGATCCGCTCGACGCTGACGGATGCCGGCAGCCAGATCACATCCAGCATGGCCGAGGTCGACCGTGCGCTGGAGGCCCGCAGCAGCATCATCCGCTCCAGCCTGGAGCAGCGTGCCCGCGAAATCGACACCACACTCACAGATATCGACAAGGCGCTGGAAGCACGCGGCAATTCGATCCGCACGACGCTCGACGAGCGCACCCGCGACTTGAACTCCATGCTTGCCGGCCGCTCCACCGAGCTGACGCGCATCCTGGATGAGACGGCACGGCCGATCATCGATCGCTACACCGACGCCGGCCAGGAAGCTGCAGCCCGCATCACCGCGGCAGCAAGCCTCAGCGCCGAGCGCCTGCGTGCGGAAAATGAAGCGCTCACCGAGGCCGTCGCCGCCCGTGCCGAAAATGTCGCCAATGCCGTCGCCGCCATCGAGAACAGCCTGACGAACAACGTCAACGGCCTTGTCCAGCGCCTGTCGGAAAGCAGCGCCGCCATGTCCATGATGATGACGCGCGCCGCCGATCAGCTGAGCGGCGTCGACAGCCGCCTCGGCGACACCACCACGCGCTTCACGGACTCTGCTGCTAAAGCTGCCGAAATGGTCTCGGCTTCGACCCGCCTTCTCGAAGGCAAGGTCGATCGCCTGTCGGATATATCAGGCCAGACGCTCGCTCAGGTCGGCGGCATCATCGGCCGCTTCGACGACCATTCGAAGGTTCTCGGCCAGGCCTCGCAGCTTCTCGCTGCCGCCCAGTCCGGCCTTGTCTCGACCCTGGAAGAGCGTGAGACCGCCCTGCAGACGTTGGCAACCGGCCTCGTGCAGCGTTCGGCCGAGATCGAAAAGACCATGCGCGGCCTCGGCGGCATGATCGAAACGGTCTTCGAACGCGCCGAGCAGCGCTCCAACCAGGTCACCGGCACATTGCGCCAGAGCGTGCAGGCCTCGTTTGCCGATATCGGACGCGTGCTTTCGGATACCGAGAAGCGCGCCGAGGAAGCAGCGTCCAACATGCGCGAAGCGATCAACCGCGCCGGCGAGGAAGCCAATGCGACGATCGACACCAGCTTTGCCAATGTCGAGCGCCGCTCCGGCGACCTCACTAACCGCCTGCGTGGCGGCCTGACGGCTTCGCTTTCGGAAGTCGAACGCATGCTCGGTGAGGCCGGCCGTGCCTCCGACAGCGCAGCGCAGCACCTGCGCGAATCGCTCCGCGATGCGATCGACGACGCTGTCGGCCGCTTCTCGGGTGCAACGGAAGATATCCGCCGCTCCGCAACCGACATCCGCAACGAACTCGACGCCACCCGCGCCGAGCTGAAGCGCGGCGCCTTCGATCTGCCGGAAGAAGCCAAGGAAAGCGCGTCCGCCATGCGCCGCGCCGTCGCCGAGCAGATCAAGGCGTTGCAGGATATTTCGCAGATTGTTGGCCGCTCCAGCCAGCGTCTCGAAATCTCCGAGCCGGTCGCCCGCAGCCTCGCCCAGGCCGAGCCTGCGCCGCGCGTCAGCCAGCCGGTGATCCCGACGGCTCCGGCTCCGCAGCCGGCACCGACGGCACGCCAGTCGATCGAGTTCATGGGACTGCGTGGCACCATTGCCCCCGCAACAACAGCGGCACCCGCTCCCGCCCCTGCTCCGCAGCGCCCGGTCGCCCAGGCTCCCCAGCCGGCTCCCGCTCCTGCTCCGGCCCGACAGGAAGCTCCGCGCACGGAAGCCACCAGCGGCGGCTGGATCAGCGATCTCCTGCGCGGCGCCTCGCGCGAAGAGACCGAGGAAGCATCGCGTGCTGCCCCGGCCCGCCCGGCAGCGGAAGCCGCCGCTCCGGCTCCGACCCCCACGCAGCGCGCCAATGACAGCCGCAACCCGCGCCATGTCGTTGAATCGCTGAACTCGCTCTCGGTCGATATCGCCCGCGCCATCGACCATGACGCCTCGGTGGATCTGTGGCGCCGCTACCAGCGCGGTGAGCGTGACGTCTTCACCCGCCGCCTCTACACGCTGAAGGGCCAGCAGACTTTCGACGAGATCAAGCGCAAGTATGACCGCGAGCCGGAATTCCGCACCGCTGTCGACCGCTATATCGGTGATTTCGAAAAGCTGCTCGCCGATGTCGCCCGCACCGATCCGAACCGCACGGTTACGCAGTCCTACCTCACGTCGGATACTGGCAAGGTCTATACGATGCTTGCCCACGCGGCGGGCCGGTTGAACTGAGTTGTCGGATGGAAGTCTGACATGGTGAGACAAAAGGGGTCATCTGTGGATGGCCCTTTTTTATTGCCCCAGCTCCTTCATTCCGTCACAAACATCCCTGATCCGCATGCACCAACGGGGCAGTCCCCCATCAGACCATCACCAAGCCAATTGCTTGCCACGACAGAGACCGTAGACATTGATGACCAAGACGACTTCCCGGCTCATGGCCGCCGCCCTCTCGTCCGCATTTCTTCTGGGCGTGTTCATTCAGGCCGAGGCCGGCCAGGCAAGCTTCCTCGTGGACGTGCAGACCGGCCAGGTTCTGGAAGCGTCCAACCAGGATGATCTGAACTATCCGGCATCGCTGACCAAGATGATGACGCTCTATCTCACCTTCCAGGCGCTGCATGACAAACGCCTGACCTGGGACCAGAAGATCACCATGTCGGAAAATGCCGAGAGCAAGGAGCCCTTCAAGCTCGCCGTCGGCGCCGGCCGCAAGGTCACGGTCAAGGAGGCCGTCGAAGCCATCGTGGTGCTGTCGGCCAATGATGCGGCCGTGGCCCTTGCCGAACAGCTCGGGGGCTCCGAACAAGCCTTCGGTACGATTATGACGGATGAGGCCCATCAGCTCGGCATGAAGGACACCGTCTTCAAGAACCCGTCGGGCCTGCCGGATCCGGCGCAGGTCACCACGGCACGCGATATGGCCACACTCGGCGTGTCGCTGATGCGAGACTTCCCCGAAGAGTTCAAGCTCTTCTCGATGCGCGGCTTCCAGTTTCGCGGTATGAAGCTGCGCGGCCATAACAACCTCATGTACCGCTACAACGGCGTCGACGGCATCAAGACCGGCTTCACCGACGCATCGGGCTACAATGTCGTGACATCCGCAGCGAAGGACGGCCGCCGCGTCGTCGGCGTCGTCATGGGCGAAAAGACCGCCAGCCTGCGCGACGACAAGATGGCCGGCCTGCTCGACAGCTACCTGCCCTCCGCTTCGACCGCGACCGCATCGGCGACAGGCGGCAACCCGACGATGACGGATGCCCAGCCGACCAAGTAACCCGTCCAGACAAGCCAGGAACGAATAAGGCCCGAAACCGTCTGACGGTTTCGGGCCTTATCTCTATAAAGAGAAGGCTTAGATCGATGTCAGCGTCCAGCCAACAATCTGGTCGGTGACCGATGTAAAGGCACGGCCTAGCCCCTTGACGAAACTCACGTTGTCACCGCCGGCCGGAGCAGTGGCCCGGAAGACCTGCTGGGCACGCACTGTGCCGTTTCGATCGTTGAGGATCTTGGCGGAAATCTCCACCACAGCCTTGTTGCCAGACGCTGCGTCGATCTCGAAGGAGCGGATGTCGGTTACGAGCTGATAGTCTATCGCCAGTCCCTGCCCCGGCTTTCCGACGCCGCCGAGCTTTCCGGAATTCTCGAAGGCCTGGACGAGTTTCGACTGCACCATGCGCGGCAGCGTATCGCTCCACTGCGAGCGTGACAGATACTGAATTTCCGAGGGCGAAACGCGGATGACGATCTGGTCGCTGTTCAGCGCCTTCAATGCCGTCGGATCGGCAATCAGGATCTGCTTGCTCTTGGCCGAGGGACCGGTGCCATCGACCGTAGCTGCCGAGAGATCATAGGTGTCGTTCTTCGCCGTCGTTCCGCAGCCTGCAAGAAGCGCTGCCGTCAGCGGCAAAATAATCGCCGTTCCACGGATCCAGGAACGGCGCGACATCACATGCGATAGACCCATATTACGCTACCCCTGACCTCTGTTTAGCGCCGCGTGCGCCCGTCATATTGCTTGACCGTCGGCCCGCCGAAAATGATCCGCTGCGGATTCTGGTCGAAATTGCTGATGGCATTGTTGAGGTTGTTCGCCGTGCCGCGCAGCTCGTTGACCAGCGTCTGCACGTCACTCAGGCCACTGCCCGAGAACCGCTGCAGATTGTCGGCAATCGGCCCGATACGCGTATTGACGTTGTCGGCGACCTTCTTGAAGGATTCGAGCGTCGCGCGCGCCTCGGTAAACAGCGAATTCGTATTGTCGGAGCCGAGCAGCGCATCGACCTTGATGAGGATGCCGTCGACGCGCGTCGAAGCCGAGTTTAACTTGTTCGCCATCTGCTGGACGTCCTGGATCGTCTGGTCGATGTCTTTCTTGCGGTCTCTGACGGTATCGGTGACATCGCGGATCGACGCGACAGCGGCGCGTGCATCCTTGGTCGCCTGGGCGATATCGTCGACCGAACCCTTCACCTTGTTGGCGTCGATGGCGGCGACCAGCGTATCGACACGATCGAGCGTCACCTGCGCCTTCTTGCCGAATTCGTTGTAGGTCGTCACCGTCTGGTTGACTTTGGCAACCAAGCTCTTCAGATCGCCGGAGGCATCGGCCACATCGCGGCTCACCTTCTCGGCATTGCTCAGGATCGTATTGATCTTTTTGGCATCGACCGCCTTTACAAGGTCCTCGACAGCCGCAAGCGTCGAGTTCACCCGGCCCGAGACGTTGCGCACCGTATTGGAGAGATCGCCGACGCTCTGCAGGAAGCTGTCGATATTGCCGGAATTCTTGGCGAGCGCATCCGAGAAGGTTTCTGCATTCTGCAGGGTCTTGGTCAGCGGCCCGCGCGCATCGCGCACGAAGCCCTGCACGTCGCCGACGGCATCATTGGCTCGGTCGAGGATCTTGTCGGCGGTTGCGAGCAGGTTGGTGACGCTCGACTGGTCGGCGACGATGACGGCGCGTTTGCCGCTTTCCAGCGCCTGCTGGAGAATGTTCTTGTCTTCCTTGCGGCCGCCAGAAAGCTCGATATAGGCAGCACCGGTCAGGCCCTGGATTTCAAGGGCTGCCTTGGTGGACGGATAGATCGGCGCGTCCGAGCGCACTTCGGTAAAAGCCAGCGAATATTGCGGATCGTCGGCATCGATGGAGAGTGTCTGCACCGAGCCGACCTGGATGCCGTTGAATCGAACAGGCGAACCGACGCTGAGGCCGTTGGCAGAGCCCGGAATGCGCACGATCAGCTCGGCCATCGGCCCGCTGCGGCCATATTCGGCCATCCAGTAAACGAAGCCGAATGCGGCTGCGATCACCAGAACGGTGAAAAAACCGACGATCGTGTAATTGGCTTTGGTTTCCATCGTCTCCGGTCACTTCCCGCTGTCATGCTGCGCCCGGGCCGCCGGCGCGTCGTCCTGCGGCACGATCGAACGCGCGCGCTTGCCCTTGAAGTAGGCCTGAACCCACGGATCGTCGTAGGCCAGCATGTCGTCGATCGTTCCTTCCACCATTACCCGCTTCTTTCCAAGCACGGCAATACGGTCGCAGACCGAAAACAGGCTGTCGAGGTCGTGGGTCACCATATAGACGGTTAACCCCAGGCTATCGCGCAGATTGGCGATCAGCTCGTCGAATTCCGCAGCACCAATGGGATCGAGGCCCGATGTAGGCTCGTCGAGAAAGACGAGTTCGGGATCGAGCGCCAGCGCACGGGCAAGGGCCGCGCGCTTGATCATGCCGCCTGATAGCTCCGACGGATATTTGTCGGCAGCGTCGGCCGCGAGCCCCACCATGCGGATCTTCAGATGCGCCAGTTCATCCATCAGCGTAACAGGCAGATCCAGATATTCGCGCATCGGCACCTGGATATTCTCCTTTACCGTCAGCGAGGAGAAGAGCGCCCCCTGCTGGAACAGCACGCCGAGTTGCATGTCGAGTGCATTGCGTTCCTGCTCATTCAGCTCGTCGAAATCCTGGCCCAGGATCTTGATAGTGCCGGCCCGGCGCGGCAGCAGGCGCAGCACCGTGCGCATCAGCACCGATTTGCCGGTGCCCGAAGCGCCGACGAAGCCGAGGATTTCACCGCGGTAAATATCGAGATTCAGCTTGTCGAGAACCACTTTGGGACCGAAAGCCACTGTCACATCGCGCGCCGACAGCACGATGTCGCGGTCTCCGTTGCCGTTACGGTCCTCGTTCTTACCCGCCTCGATCGGTTGCTGATCCACGTCGTCCGCCATGTCAGAAATCGATCGCTGCATAGAACATCGCAAAAAGCCCGTCCATCAGGATGACGACGAAAATCGCCTTCACGACAGAGGCCGTCACATGCTGGCCGAGCGATTCGGCACTGCCGCCGACCTTCAGGCCCTCGACAGCTGCGACAATCCCAATGACGAGCGCCATGAACGGCGCCTTGATCATGCCGGCCAATATGGTCGAAAGCGTTACGGCCTCATGCAGGCGCGACAGGAAGGTTGCAAATGTAATGCCGGAATAAAGATAGGCGACGGCAGCGGCACCCGCCAGCGAAGCAAAGTTGGCAATCACGGTCAGGAGCGGCAGCGCAACGGTCAGCGCCACCAGCCGCGGGAAGATCAGCACGCCGATCGGGTTGAGGCCCATCACCTTCAGCGCGTCGACCTCTTCTCGCATCTTCATGGAGCCGATCTCGGCGGTGATCGCGCTGCCCGATCGGCCGGCGATCATGATAGCGGTCAGAAGCACGCCGATTTCACGAAGCTGGAGGATGCCGACGAGGTCGACGACGAAGATTTCCGCACCGAAATAGCGAAGCTGGAAGGCACCCTGCTGCGCGATGATCGCGCCGATCAGGAAGGACATCAGCAGGATGATCGGAACGGCGCGCACGCCCATATGGTCGATCTGGTTGACGATCGAGGCCGGCGAAACGCCGCTGCCGCGGCCGAATTTCATCTGCGCGCCGCGCACCGCCGAACCGAGGATATACATGGAGGCGGCGACATTGTCCCAGACATCGAGGGTCATCCGCCCGATCGGTGCGAGGATGCGCTCGACGATCGAGAGCTTCTCCTTCTGCTCGGGTTCCTGCTTTTCAGGCTCCTTGGAGAAGGTGGCGATCAGCTCGTCGATATGCTCGTTCGTGCCCTCGAAATGAACCGGTCGCCCCGCCTCTTCCTGCTGTTTCTTTAGTCGGCAAAGCAACCAGATGCCGGCTGTGTCGATATCGGTGACATCGGAGAGATCGAGCGTCAGGTCGCCGCTATTGTTGCGCGACAATTTCTCGAAATCCTGCAGGACGAGATGGATGTTGGCGCTCCGCCAATTGCCTTCAAGATGCACAAGCTGGCCCGAGCCCCCGGCTCGGTCGTCCACATGCAGCGAGGCGGCGTTGCGTTTCTCGGACTTCAAAATACTTGTGTCTTTCAATGCTTGCAGCGACAGTCCCGACTCGCGAACATATATTCGCCGCCCGGCGCGTTAATATACAGAAGCAACGCGCAATTTCCATGCTCGCAGGAGAGCAAATATGCCGCGCCATCTTGATATCCAGATGAATTCGTTCCCGATTGCGGGAACTTTCACCATCGCGCGCGGGGCAAAGACCTCGGCGGACGTGATCACCTGCACGCTGACGGAGGGAGGTGCCAGGGGTTTGGGCGAATGTGTGCCCTATCGCCGCTACGGCGAGACGATGGAAAGCGTCATGGCCCAGATCGAAGCGGCCCGCCCGCTGATCGAGGACGGCATTTCGCGGGCCGGGTTGCTGCAAGCCATGCCGCCGGGAGCAGCCCGCAACGCTGTCGATTGTGCGCTGTGGGATCTCGAAGCCAAGCTCACGGGCAAAAGCGTCGCTTTCCGGCTCGATCTGCGCAAGCTGAAGCCGCTGACCACGGCCTATACGATCTCGCTCGGCGAACCCGATGTCATGGCGGCCCAGGCCCGCGAGCATGCGCAGCGCCCGCTCCTGAAGGTCAAGGTCGGCACCGGCGACGACGAGAGCCGCATTCGGGCGGTGCGCGCCGCCGCGCCCGATTCCGCCATCATTCTCGATGCCAATGAAGGCTGGCCGGAAGACCGGCTGGAACATCATCTGCGCATTGCTGCCGAAGCCAATATCGCGCTGGTAGAGCAGCCGCTGCCGGCCGGACGCGACGACATGCTGGCCGAGATTGCCCGCCATGTGCTCATCTGCGCCGATGAAAGCGTCCACCACACCGGCGACCTTGCTAGCCTTGCCGATCGTTACGACGCGATCAACATCAAGCTCGATAAAACCGGTGGCCTAACGGAAGCGCTGGAAATGAAGGAAGAAGCACAACGGCTTGGCTTCTCGATCATGATCGGCTGCATGGTCGGCACATCGCTGGCGATGGCGCCTGCCGTGCTTTTGGCGCAGGATGCCGATTTCGTCGACCTCGACGGCCCGCTGCTCCTAGCCCGCGACCGCGAGCCGGGTCTCAACTATGCCGGCTCTCTCGTATTTCCGCCGGAAGCCAGCCTCTGGGGCTGAAGATAATAGGCGATGATGACGAGGGCGAGCCCGAAGGCGGCGACACAGGCCATGACATAATAGCTGTCGAGGCCGAGCGCGGAATAGATATAACCCGAGGCGATCGTCATCAGGCCCGAGGCCATGCCGATATAGAAGAAATAGGCGCCCTGGGCCGAGGCTTCCTGCGTCTCCTGAACGGTGGCTACGATGCGCCGTTGCACGCCGGTATGCACGAAGGCATAGGTGAAGCCGTGCAGGCATTGCAGCATGAAGAAACCGATAAAGCTCGTCTCCGTCGGGAAGAACACCCAGCGGCAGATGCTGACGGCACAGCCGAAGCGGATCAGCGTCCAGGCATTGAAGCGGCGGTTGAGGCGCCGCGACAGGAAGAACACCGTGACCTCAGAGGCCACACCGGCACTCCAGAGCATGCCGACTTCGGTGCCCGAAAAGCCGAGTTGATGCCAGTAGATCGAGGAAAAGGCGTTGAGGAGCGCATGACTTGACTGCTGGATCGAAACGCCGAGCAGCAAAAGCAGCAGATGCGGCTCGCGCAGCCCGCTGCCTGTGGTCGCCGGAAGATTGATCGGCTGGCCGCGCCGCCGTGTCGGCCCGATACGGGGACAGAAGACCGCCATCGTAATCGTCAGCACGAAGCCGAAGATCATCACGGGCAGCACCATGCCGCCACCCCAACGCCCGACCAGTTCGCCGCCGGTGAGCGTCGAAATAATGAAAGCGATCGAGCCCCAGACGCGCATGGAGCCGTAATCGAGCCCCCAGCGGCGCACACCCGAAATCACGATCGATTCGACGACAGGCACATAAGGGGCAAAGGTCGCGCCCTGGAGCGCAAAGACGATCAGCACCGGCCAGAAATTGCTCGTCCAGTAGAGCGCGATGGCCGTCAGCAGCGAGAGGATGCCCGACCATAGGAGCACATGCGCCCGCTCCTGCATGCGGTCGGCAAAGACCGCGACGATCGGCGCCACGAGAACGCGCACCACCATCGGCACGGCGAGGATCGTGCCGATCTGATGATCGTTGAACTGGTGAGTCGCAAGCCAGACGGGGAAGAAGGGCAGGACGATACCGTTGACCAGCAGCGGCGCGCTGTAACAAAGCGCGCTGAGCAGCCGGAAACGCGGCGGCGCTCCCTCACCCGTCGAGGGATTTTGTGCGGGAATCATAGTGGACCTGAAGGAAACTGTGCGTTGCCTAACACATCCCATCAAACACGACTATGGCGAGAAATAGCCCGATCGAAACGATACGGATATAAATCGAAACGATTTAAAAAAATAAATAGGGCCTGTCACCAGACGGCAACGGCTAAATTCATGATGCATCGGCGGAGACCGCCGATGCGGTACGCACACATTATTCAGGCAGCCTGCGGGGCAAGATCGCCCTCTTCCAGCAATTCGACCGATGTCAGTGCCGGCACGTTGCTGGTGAGCGCACGCCAGGTGATGAGTTCGAACCTGCCGTCTTCATGCTCGACGATCGCCGTGCAGCTTTCGACCCAGTCGCCGGTATTGATGTAGCGGATGCCGTCCATATCCTCGATCACGGCGTGATGGATATGGCCACAGATGACGCCGTCGGCGCCGCTCTTGCGGGCTTCCTCGGCAACCACCCGCTGGAACTCGCCGATGAAATTGACGGCGTGTTTTACCTGCAGCTTGGCCCAGGCCGAGAAGGACCAGTAGGGCATGCCAAGGCGGCGGCGGACCGCTGCGAGCACGATGTTGATGCGGATCGCCGTGTCGTAGGCCCAGTCGCCGAGATAGGCGAGCAGACGAGCGTTGCGCACGACGACGTCAAATTCGTCGCCATGCAGGATCAGGTACTTCTTACCGTCGGCGCCGTCATGGATGATGCGCTCGACGACGTCGATGCCGCCGAAATGCATGCCCGGAAAGGCGCGCAGGAATTCGTCGTGATTGCCGGGAATATAGACGACGCGCGTACCCTTGCGCGCCTTGCGCAAAAGCTTCTGGACCACGTCGTTGCAGACTTGCGGCCAGTACCAGCTGCGCTTCAGGCGCCAGCCATCGACGATATCTCCGACGAGGTAGATCGTGTCTGCCTCGTGGTATTTCAGGAAATCCAGCAGGAAATCCGCCTTGGCGGCTTTCGAGCCGAGATGCACATCGGAAATGAAGAGGGTGCGGAAGCGCCGAGGTTCCATCATGTCTGTCACAAGCCTTTCCGCTCGTGTCCCATCGTTCTTCGTCTGGTCTTCCAAAATCAAACTCGTGTATCAGGAAGATGACAAACCGCAGGAAAGGCCGGCAAGCCTTTCAATCCACCGGCCAATGTCAGCTCCCCGTTACCATCAGGTCAAAAAGTTCAGCTGCGGCTATTTCCGTACTGTTCCGACCGGTCGATTGATGTATGGAGGAGTCTTCAAAAGACTTCGAACAACGCTGGAGGCGGCGATGGATCACCAGGAAAAATCCAAATCGGAAAAGAATTTGACGGGCGGTAGCCTCGACGAGCAGGCGCTTTTCTTCCACCGCTATCCACGCCCCGGCAAGCTGGAAATCCAGGCGACCAAGCCGCTCGGCAACCAGCGCGATCTGGCGCTCGCCTATTCTCCGGGTGTCGCCGCTCCCTGCCTCGCTATCCGTGACAATCCGGAGCAGGCCGCCGACTATACGTCCCGCGCCAATCTCGTTGCCGTCATTTCCAACGGCACCGCCGTGCTCGGCCTTGGCAACATCGGCCCGCTCGCCTCCAAGCCGGTCATGGAAGGCAAGGCTGTCCTCTTCAAGAAATTTGCCGGCATCGACGTCTTCGATATCGAAGTGGATGCGCCAGATGTCGATCAGATGGTCGCTACCGTCGCTTCGCTCGAGCCGACCTTTGGCGGCATCAACCTTGAAGACATCAAGGCCCCGGAATGCTTCCGCATCGAGAAGCAGCTGCGCGAAAAGATGAAGATCCCGGTCTTCCACGATGACCAGCACGGCACCGCAATCATCGTCGCCGCCGCCATCCTCAACGGCCTGGAACTCGCCGGCAAGAAGATCGAAGAGGTCAAGATCGTTGCGTCAGGCGCCGGTGCGGCAGCGCTTGCCTGTCTCAACCTGCTGGTGACGCTCGGCGCGAAGCGCGAAAACATCTGGGTCCACGATCTCGAAGGCCTCGTCTATGAAGGCCGCGTCGAGCTGATGGACGAGTGGAAGGCGATCTACGCCCAGAAGAGCGACACGCGCACGCTTGCCGAAAATATCGGCGGCGCCGACGTCTTCCTCGGCCTGTCCGCTGCCGGCGTCCTGAAGCCGGAGCTGCTGGCGCAGATGGCCGACAAGCCGCTGATCATGGCGCTTGCCAACCCGACGCCGGAAATCATGCCTGATCTCGCCCGCGCAGCGCGTCCGGACGCGATGATCTGTACCGGCCGCTCCGACTTCCCGAACCAGGTCAACAACGTCCTCTGCTTCCCGTATATTTTCAGGGGCGCTCTGGACTGTGGCGCCGAGACGATCAACGAGGAAATGAAGATGGCGGCAGTGCGCGCCATCGCGGCCCTCGCCCGCGAAGAGCCGTCGGACGTTGCTGCCCGCGCCTATTCCGGTGAAACCCCGGTCTTCGGCCCCGACTATCTCATCCCCTCGCCCTTCGATCCGCGCCTCATTCTACGCATCGCGCCTGCTGTCGCAAAGGCTGCTGCCGAAAGCGGCGTCGCCCGCCGGCCGATCACCGATTTCGATGTCTATCTCGACCATCTGAACCGCTTCGTCTTCCGCTCCGGCTTCATCATGAAGCCGATCTTCACGGCGGCAAAGACGGCAGAGCGCAAGCGCGTCGTCTTCTCGGAAGGTGAAGACGAGCGCGTGCTGCGCGCCGCTCAGGTTCTGATCGAAGAAGGCATTGCCGAGCCGATCATCATCGGCCGCCCGCAGGTCATCGAAACGCGCCTGAAGCGCTACGGTCTGCGCATCCGCCCTCTTTCGGATTTCGAGGTCATCAACCCCGAGGACGATCCGCGCTTCCGCGAATATGTCGATCTCTATCTGCAGCTCGTCGGCCGCCGCGGCGTCATACCGGAAGCAGCGCGCACCATCGTGCGTACCAACACGACCGTCATCGGCGCGCTGGCGCTGAAACGTGGGGAAGCCGATGCCCTGATCTGCGGCCTCGAAGGGCGTTACGAGAAGCATCTGCGCGACGTGCGCCAGATCATCGGCAAGCGTCCGAACGTTCGCGATTTCTCCGCGCTCAGCCTGTTGATTTCGCAGCGCGGCGCAACCTTCTTCACCGACACCTATGTGACCTTCAATCCGACGGCTGAGGAAATCGCCGAGGCGACAGTGCTGGCAGCCGAGGAAATCAAGCGCTTCGGCATCACCCCGCGCGCCGCCCTCGTGTCGCATTCGAACTTTGGCTCGCGTGAATCCGAAAGCGCCACCAAGATGCGCAATGCGCTGCAGCTGGTGCGTGAAGCGGCTCCCGAACTCGAAGTCGACGGCGAAATGCACGGTGAAAGCGCGATCTCCGAGGAGCTGCGCCGCCGCGTCATGCCGCACACCACGCTGCATGACGAAGCCAACCTGCTGGTCTTCCCGAACCTCGATGCGGCCAACATCACGCTCGGTGTCGTCAAGTCGATGACCGACGGCCTGCATGTCGGCCCGATCCTGCTCGGTACCGCAATGCCGGCCCATATCCTGGCGCCGTCCGTCACGTCTCGCGGCGTGGTCAACATGGCAGCCCTTGCTGTTGTCGAGGCATCGCAGCCGGCGTAAGCCGCGCTGCGGCCGTCTGCGAAGCGACGGCCGTTGGCTTCCGGCATATCAGGCACGCCGTATGGATCGGCGTCCCTGATCCGACAGCTCGTCGGCGCGTTCGTTACCTTCAATGCCGGAATGGCCCTTGCACCAGGCAATCGCTATCAATGGATTCTGGGATAGCGCGATATCGACGGCTTTCCAGAGCTCCGCATCTGATATCGCCCGGTTTCTGGCCTTGCCACCTGGGTTGCTTTTCTTCCAGCCATTGTTCCTCCAGATAGGACGCCAGCTGTTGCAGCCGTCTACGGCGTAGACGGAATCGGACCAGATGACCGCTGCCACGCCCTCTGCTGTGCGGCTGATCCAAATTGCCGCCTCAAGCACGGCAGTCAGTTCCATCGCATTATTGGCGGAATCTTCTACGCCGCCGAAACCGGACGCGATTTCTACGCCATCGCGGTAGGCGACGAAGGCCCACCCGCCCTGCCGCTCACCGGGCTCATAACAGCCGTCCACGAAAACGTGAAGGCCGTGTCGGGCTTCCAGTTTTGCCGATGTCGTTGAGAGAGAACGAATCTCGTCGGAAGTTCCTGTCATATCAGCCATTTAGATATCAGTGGGCTCGCGCGTAGCTGCGGGAGAGATGGGAGTGGAAGCATAGGGCTTGCTGGATAAGATCGCAAAAATGCGCTAGGAATTACTTCGAGCCTATTAAGGGAAATACGTTAAGACAAAGCGCGGTCGGTTGAAGCCGCAATTGACCGATAGATACTTTCTCATTCCGGGACGACCTCGTGAAGCGCCGAAACCTGTATCTCGTCTTCTTTCTGGCATTCGCGGTTCCGGCAGCCGCTGAGACCAATGCGATCTGTGAGGATCTGCGCGGGCGTCTTGCCGATTTGCCGCAATCGATCGGCACGAATGGGGTCGAGATGCGCCAATATGCGGGCGCGCTTGCCGAACAGAACCTGGAATTGCGCAAGGTGCGCGGCGATCTGCGCCGCTACGGCTGCACGTCGGGCAGCATGGTCGTCGTCGGCGGCGAAAATGCCGGCTTCTGTGAGGAGCTCGAGCAGTCCGAAGCCAAGATGGTGGACAATATCCGCTACCTGCAGGACCGCCGCAACGAGTTGCGCCAGGGTGGTGCCGATCCGGCCCGCGAGGGGCTGATGGCCGCACTCGAAGACAATGGCTGCAACAGCGACAGCTTTAGCGAACCTGCGCAGGGTGATGCCTATGCTCCGGCTCCTTCCATCGAGGAGCAGGCCATGCGCGGCGACACCTTCATTCCGCTTGGCGGCGGCGAGCGTTACGGCCTGCCGCGGGCGGAAATGCTCTCGCCCGTCAGCACCATCTGCGTACGCACCTGCGACGGTGGCTTCTTCCCGATCAGCAATAATGCAACCTCGGTCGATTTCGGCCGCGATGCCGCGACCTGCGCCAAGATGTGCCCTGGTGTGGAGACGGAGCTCTATTACCGCGACATCTCCAGCGCCGAAGCCTCGAACATGATCTCGACGGCAACGGGCGCCCCCTATGGCGCGATGAAGAATGCCTTCGCCTACAAGACCCGCGCACCCGGCGAAAAATCCGCCTGCTCCTGCAATCTGACCGCCTATTACGAGGAAATGCGCAAGAGCCAGGCAGCCTATGCGCCGGCGCCTGAGCCGAAGGGTTCGATCACCACGATCCATATGGAAGCACCGAAGGCTGCGAGCGCCCCGCCCGCCCCGCAGGCGCAGGTGCCGGATCGTCCCTACGACCCCGCCAGCAACAAGGTGCGCCAGGTTGGCCCGCAATTCCTGGCCGGCGATCAGGGCAAGATCGATCTCACCAATCCGGCGACATCAGGCCCGCAGCCCCAACAACAGCAATAACCACGATATCGGCAATCAAAATCGCATCTTCAGTTTGACGAGCGGTGCTCCCGGAAGGCTGCCGCCAGTGTGCGCAGCGCCGCACGCGACTTGGCATCCGTCAGTGTCGAATGCAGCACGACCTCGGAGGATGGCAGCGCCGGCAGGCCGAAGCGCTCGCTGACCTCGATCGTGCCGACAGGCGCCAGACGATGGGAGAAGGTCGAGACGGCAAGCCCGGCTGAAACGGCTGCTGTCACAGCCGAAGAGCCTCCGCCGAGGAAGACTTCCGCCCAGGGAATGCCGGCCGCATCGAGCGCCCGGGTGCAGACATCCCGCACCTTGCAGTTGGGCGACAGTGCTGCAAGACGCAGCGGTTCGCCGCGGCGATATTCGAATTGCGGCGTTGCAAACCAGCCGAAATGCTCCGGTGCCAGAACCTCGCCGTCGCGCCGGTCCTCGTCCCGACGGACGATCGCCGCATCCAGGTCGCCGCGATCGAAGGCGGCGAGCAACTCGCAGGAATTGTCGAGCCGCACCTCGATCGTCAGCCCCGGATCATGGGCATTGAGGCGCGCAAGCAGCGTCGGCACTTCCGGGCCGGCGACATGGGCCGCAATGCCCAGCCTGAAATGACGGCGCGACGAGGAAAGTGCCGCGATCGCCCGGTCATGGGCAGCGAGGAATTCCCGTGCGGCATCAAGAAATACCGCCCCCTGTGCCGAAAGCCGCACCAGCCGCGGCGTGCGTTCGATCAGCCGATGGCCGAGCCGCTCCTCCAGCCGTTTGAGCTTGACGCTGATCGCCCCTTGCGTGCTGCCGAGCTCATTGGCGGCGCGGGTGAAGCTCTTGTTCTCGGCGATCGTCACGAAAGCCTGAACGGAATCGACATCGAGCATGGTCATTGGATCTATCCGAAATTGTTGTGTCTGAAATAGTCAATCATCCAATTCTGTAATGATCAAGCTCTGCTTATGCTGACGCAAATGGACGACAACGGATGTCACCCTTGTAAGTCTCAACGTCGAAAGGCCAAAGCATGACCTCTGCCTCCCCTCCATCCTCACGTATCAGAGGCATCGTCGCCCTGATGGCGGCCTGCCTCTCCTCACTGATGTTCGGCCTTGAAATATCGAGCGTACCGGCAATCCTGCCGACGCTGGAAAAGGTGCTGCATGCCGATTTCAGCGCGCTGCAATGGATCATGAATGCCTATACGATCGCCGTGACGACGGTGCTGATGGCAGCAGGCACATTAGCCGATCGCTACGGCCGCAAGCGCGTCTTCCTGATCGGCATTGCCGCCTTTGGCCTCACCTCGCTGATTGCCGGCCTTGCTCAGGATGTTTCGCTGCTAATCGTTGCTCGCTTTCTGCAGGGCATGAGCGGCGGCGTGATGCTGATCTGCCAGGTGGCCGTCCTCTCCCATCAATTCCCGGAGGGCAGAGCCCGCAGCATGGCCTTCGGCTGGTGGGGCATCATCTTCGGCATCGGCCTCGGCTTTGGCCCGATCATAGGCGTTGCGATCGTAGCAGCCGCCGGCTGGCAATGGGTCTTCCTCATCCATGCCGTGCTGGCTGCCGTGACGGTGGCCCTTGCCGTAACGGGTGTTGAGGAATTGCGTGACCCCGCTGCAGGACGGCTCGATATCGCCGGCATCGCCACCCTTTCGCTGGCGGTCTTCTGCCTCGCTTTCTTCATCACCCAGGGTCCGGCTCTCGGCTTTGCCAGCCCTACCGCGCTTGCCATTATCGGACTTTCCGCGGCAAGCCTCGTCGCCTTCATCTTCGCCGAGAGGCTGAACCCGCGACCGATGTTCGATGCCTCGGTCTTCGGCATCCGCGCCTTCTCGGGCGCCATCATCGGCTCGGCTGCCATGAATATCAGCTTCTGGCCCTTCATGATCTATCTGCCGATCTGGTATGAAGCCGGTCTCGGTTATGGCAGTGTGGCCGCGGGTCTGGCGCTGCTTGCCTATACGCTGCCGACGCTCGTCGTACCGCCGCTCGCCGAACGGCTCATGCTGCGCTATCGGCCGGGCATCATCATTCCCGGCGGCCTTTTCACCATCGGGCTCGGCTTCCTGCTGATGAAATCAGGCAGTGCCGCCGCCGCGCCAAGCTGGCTGACGATGCTGCCTGGCGCGCTGCTTGCCGGCATCGGGCTTGGCTTCACCAACACTCCGGTCACCAATACGACGACAGGCGCTGTCTCCAGCGATCGCGCCGGCATGGCTTCCGGCATCGACATGAGCGCCCGGATGATCTCGCTCGCCATCAACATCGCCGTCATGGGCTTCATCCTGTTCAGCGGCGTGCTCTCCCACCTCAAGAGCACCTTGCCAACCTCGACGGATGCCGGCGACCTGCGCCTGCTCGCCGAACGGATCTCCGCCGGCAACATTGCCTCCCTGCCAGACATTCCGGCCGGGACGGTGCATGATGCGCTGGTCGCAGGCTTCGGTGGCGTCATGCTCTATGGCGCGATTGGTGTCTGGCTTCTCGCCGCCGCAAGCTTCCTCGTCTTCGCCCATTGGAAGACGCCGGCCTGCGCCGAGGATTGCGGCACCCAGCCGGCAGAATGATGCACACCCGCGCCGGCTCAGACCGGCGCGGCCTCGCTTTCCACCTGCCCCCAGCCGTCATGGAAAACCAGCTCTTCCAGCGCCATCCGCTGCCGCCAGCCTTTGACCGCCAGTTCCGGCTTATCATAGAGCCGGTCGACGAAGCCGGCGCAGAGCCAGGCGACCATCTCGATGTGATCGGGAATGCCGAGGATCTCCTTCAGGTCACCCTCGCGAAAAATGCTGACCCAGCCGATGCCCACCCCTTCGGCGCGAGCAGCAAGCCACAGGTTCTGGATGGCGCAGACGGTGGAATAGCTGTCCATACGCGGATTATGCGTGCGCCCCAGCACCACGCTGCCGCTGCGGGTTGGATCGCAGGTCACGCAGATGCCGAGCGGCGCCTGGACAATGCCTTCGAGCTTCAGCGAACGGTATTGCTCCTGCCGCTCGCCGTCGAACATGCGGGCCGCTTCTTCATTCGCCCTAAGGAAGGCATCGCGTACCCGCGCCCTTACCTCGACGCTCTTCACCAGAATGAAATTCCACGGCTGCATGAAGCCGACCGAGGGCGCGTGATGCGCGGCGGTCAAAAGACGCGTCACCAGATCATCCGGCAAGGGATCGGGCAGGAACTGGCTGCGCACGTCACGCCGCGTCATGATCGCGTGATAGACGGCCTCGCGTTCGGCCGCAGAAAAGCTGGATGCCGGGCAAACGGCATCATCAATGGGTCGCATCGTCAAATCCCCAACAACGCAACCGCCCGCCGTCCGCGCGGGTTGGGTCTATCTTGCCAGGCCGGTCTTCTGACTTGGCGTCATCCGCTTGACCGCTACCTTCCCGGCCTTGCGGCCAGTGGCATTCTATGCGGCAAGCGTCGGCCTTACAGCGTTGGGCACGTTCCGGTCTTGCGCCGGATTCCCGATTCTCCCGCTTGTGAAAGCGGGCACCTGACGGGTGATCTATGGCGCGGAAACGGCATGGCGGCAAGCTGCATGCGACATTCATTTCGTGGACAGGCTGAAAATGCTGGCCTAGAACGAGACCCGACGCCGCTGGCGCCGAATCCTCTCTCATTGCCTTCCGGTTGCCCGTGTCCCGTCTAACGCCGATGATCCTTGCGGTCGCCCTGTTCATGGAACAGATGGATTCGACCGTGATCGCCACCAGCCTGCCGGCGATTGCTGCCGATATAGGCACCTCGCCGATCGCGCTGAAACTTGCGGTAACGAGCTACCTCGTGGCGCTCGCAATCTTCATCCCGATCAGCGGCTGGATGTCGGACCGCTTCGGCGCACGCAACATCTTCCGCCTGGCGATCTTCGTTTTCATGGTTGGCTCGGTCGCCTGCGCATTCTCCAATTCCATCGCCGCCTTCGTTATCTCCCGCCTCATCCAGGGTGCCGGCGGCTCGATGATGACGCCGGTCGGGCGATTGCTCTTGGTGCGTGGCACGCCACGTCACCAACTGGTGAATGCCATGGCATGGCTGACCATTCCGGCGCTGATCGGCCCGATCATGGGCCCGCCGATCGGCGGCTTCCTGACGACATATCTCAGCTGGCACTGGATCTTCTGGATCAATGTGCCGATCGGCATTATCGGCATCGTCCTCGTCACCCGTTTCCTGCCGGCCGTCGAGCCGCGCAGCCCGAAGCCGATGGATTTTCCGGGCTTCTTCCTGTCGGGTATCGGCTTTGCCGGTTTCGTATTCGGCCTCTCCGTCATCAGCCTGCCCGCCGTTCCCGTCATCTACGGCTATGTCACTGTCGCCGTCGGCGTCCTCTCCGGCATCCTCTATTTCGTGCATGCCAGGCGCACGCCGCATCCGCTGCTCGACCCCAAGATGTTTCGTTACCCGATGTTCCGGGCGGCAATCCTCGGCGCCTCGAATTTCCGCATGGGCCTGGGCGCGCTGCCCTTCCTGATGCCGCTGATGCTGCAGCTCGGCTTCGGCCTGACGCCGCTGCAGTCAGGCTCGATCACCTTCATCAGCGCTCTTGGCTCCATGGGCTCGAAATTTGCGGCCAACCGCACCTATAACGCCTTCGGCTTCCGCAACGTCATCGCGCTGACGACCTTCCTCGCGGCAATCTTCCTCGGCGTGAATGGCTTCTTCACTGCCGAAACGCCGATGTATGTCATCATGGGCTGTCTTCTTGTCGGCGGCCTCCTCCGCTCCATGGCCTTTTCGGGCGTCAATGCCATGGTCTTCGGCGATGTGGACGAGGCCGACAGCAGCCAGGCGACTGCCATCAACGCGGTGGCGCAGCGCATCTCCATGGCCATGGGCGTTGCGGTAGCCGGCACGATCCTGGAAATCTCCTCGAGCTTCCACGGCGGCAAGCTTTTGGTCTCGGATTTTCATATCGCTTTCTTCATCGTAGCGGCGATATCAGCACTTGCCTGCATCACTTTCCTGCGCCTGCCCGCCAATGCCGGCGAGGAGCTGACGACACGCCGCCACAAGAACAGACATGCCGAGGCGGCAGAACCGGAAGAGGCCCAGGGACAGGCCCACGGACAGGCAATGGCGGAGAGCCGCTGAAAACTTCACGGATCTGTCGTTTTTCCTCACAGATTCTACGTGACAATTCCGATCGGCATGGCTACATAAGCCGCATGTCGATTTCGTCCGTTTACGCATCGCGATTTTATTCGTACCGCTGCTTCCAGCGGATGCGGGTCTGTGCGTAACCGAAACTAACGCGACGACAACCCGAACAGCCGCTAGTCAACCTGGCGGCTTTTTTGTTCCGCCACGGTATGACCAACAGGAGAGCATACCGTGACTGACACTATTGATGATCTGCGCATCGTCGAGATCACCCCGCTGACCAAACCTGCCGATATCATCTCGGAAATTCCGCGTGACGCCGCTGTTACCAAGACCGTGACCAGCACGCGCGACACGATCCACAATATCCTCACCGGTCAGGACGACCGCCAGCTGGTCATCATCGGCCCCTGTTCGATCCATGATCCGGCGGCTGCCCGCGAATATGCCGGCCGTCTCGTCGAGCAGCGACGACGTCTTTCCGGCGATCTCGAAATCGTCATGCGCGTCTATTTCGAAAAGCCCCGCACCACCGTCGGCTGGAAGGGCCTGATGAACGACCCGCATCTGGATGGCAGCTACCGGATCGAGGAAGGCCTGCGCCTCGCGCGCCGCCTGCTGCTCGACATCAACGCCATGGGCCTGCCGGCCGGCTGCGAATTCCTCGATACGATCACGCCGCAATATATCGCCGATCTCGTCAGCTACGGCGCCATCGGCGCGCGCACGACCGAAAGCCAGATCCATCGCCAGCTCGCCTCGGGTCTCTCCTGCCCGATCGGCTTCAAGAATGGCACAGATGGCAGCGCGCGCATCGCGCTCGACGCGATCATGGCGGCCTCCCAGCCGCACCATTTCCCGGCGGTCACCAAGGATGGACAGGCAGCGATTGCCTCCACGCGCGGCAACGAGGACTGCCACATCATCCTGCGTGGCGGCAAACGGCCGAACTATGAGGCAGCTGACGTGCAGGCTGTCATCGCCGAAGCCGTCAAGCTCGGCGTCGACCCGCGCATGCTGATCGATGCCAGCCACGCGAACAGCAACAAGGATCCGATGAACCAGCCGAAGGTCGTCCATGATGTCGCCGGCCAGATTCTTGCCGGCAACCACCACATCAAGGGCATGATGATCGAGAGCAACCTCGTCGCCGGCCGCCAGGATCTCGTCCCCGGAAAGCCGCTCGTCTACGGCCAGTCCATCACCGACGGCTGCATCGGCTGGGATACGTCGGTCGAGGTGCTCGAGGATCTCGCCAAGGCCGTCCGCGACCGCCGCAAGGCAGCCGTCGCAGCCTGAGTGGCCGCATCAGTCGCGGCGGGCAAACCCCGCCGCGTCATCCTTCAATGATGATGATCAGGCCTTCGCCGGAAAATACCGAACATAAGCGAATTCCTCGCCATCCGGTGACCAATTCGGCACGTTGATCGTGCCCTGCCCGCCGAAGAGCTCGAACAGCTCCGTCAGGTTGCCGCCGTCCATGTCCATCATCCTGAGCCTGACACTAAGATCACGCGGATGGTCGAAGACATCGGGGTCGTAGGAGAGAATCAGCACCTTGTCGTTGTTGGGTGACGGATGGGCGAACCAGTTGCCGTAATTGTCTGATGTCACCTGCTGGAGACCCGTACCATCGGGGTGGATGCGCCAGATCTGCATCAGCCCGGTGCGGCTGGAGTTGAAATAGATCCACTGCCCGTCGGCCGACCAGTCCGGCCCATCATTGCGGCCTTCTCCATGCGTCAGCCGCTTCTCCTCGCCGCCTTTGACCGAGATCGTGTAGATATCGAAGAGGTCGTTGCGGATGCCGCAATAGGCAAGTTCGCGTCCGTCGGGCGACCAGCCATGCCAGTAGGACGGCAGGTTCTTGGTGATCAGCCGCGGCTTGCCGCCCTCGATCGGCAGGATGTAGATCGCCGACTTGCCGAACTCGGTCTTGTCGGAAATGACGATTTCCTCGCCATCGGGCGAAATGCCGTGGTCATTGTTGCAGTGGACTGCAAAGCCGGTATCGACCTTCTCAACGAGATCGCTGCCGTCGAGCCGCAGGCGGTAGAGCAGCCCGTCGCCATTGATCAGCAGATAGGCGCCGTCGCCTGAGAAATTCGGCGCCTCCACCAGCGCCTCCGTCTGCCAGACGACGCGGCTTTCGCCTCTCCTGACGTTGTAGATTTCGACAGAGCTGCGCATCTCGTCCTCTCCCAGATGAGTTTTCTATCGATCCCGGAACCGGTTGGTGATCGGGTAGCGCCGGTCGCGGCCGAAATTCTTTTTCGTGATCTTCACGCCCGGCGCCGACTGACGGCGCTTGTATTCGGCGAGGTAGAGCAGATGCTCGATACGGTGGACCGTCTCGACATCATGGCCGCGCGCCACGATCTCCTCGACCCCCATTTCCCGCTCGACCAGGCATTCGAGTATGTCGTCGAGCACGGGATAGGGCGGCAGCGAATCCTGGTCCTTCTGGTCGGGACGAAGCTCGGCGGACGGTGCCTTGTCGATGATGTTTTGCGGAATGACCACGCCTGAAGGGCCGAGCGCGTCCGGCGGCACATTCTCATTGCGCCAGCGGGCCAGCGCATAGACCTGCATCTTGTAGAGATCCTTGATCGGGTTGAAGCCGCCGTTCATGTCCCCGTAGAGCGTCGCATAACCGACCGACATTTCCGACTTGTTGCCCGTGGTGACCACCATCGAGCCGAACTTGTTGGAGATCGCCATCAGGATCGTGCCGCGTGCACGGCTCTGCAGGTTCTCCTCGGTGATACCGCTGTTCGTGCCCTCGAAGAGGCTCGACAGCGCCGAGGAAAAGCCCGTCACGGGTCCCTCGATCGGCACGATATCGTAGCGGCAGCCGAGCGCCTTGGCGCAATCGGCCGCATCCTTCAACGAGTCTTCGGACGTATAGTGATAGGGCAGCATGACCGTGCGCACCCGTTCCTCGCCGAGCGCATCGACGGCGATTGCCGCGCAGATCGCCGAATTGATGCCGCCCGAGAGACCGAGCACGACATTCTTGAAGCCGTTCTTGTTCACATAGTCGCGGAAACCGAGCAGGCAGGCGCGGTAATCGGCCTCCTCGCTCTCGGGTATGCGCGCCATCGGCCCTTCCGAGCAACGCCAGCCGTTTTCTGTCCGCTTCCAGGTCGTCACCGCAAGGGCCGTTTCGAACTGGCTGAGCTGGAAGGCGAGCGACTTATCGGCATTGAAGGCAAAGCTTGCGCCGTCGAAGACGAGTTCGTCCTGGCCGCCGAGCTGGGCGGCATAGACCATCGGCAGGCCTGTCTCGATCACCTGCTTCAGCACCACCTGATGGCGGATATCGACCTTGCCGCGATAATAGGGCGAGCCATTTGGCACGAGCAGGATTTCCGCGCCGCTTTCGGCGAGCGTCTCGCATACACCCAGATCGCCCCAGATATCTTCGCAGATCGGAACGCCGATGCGCACGCCGCGGAAATTCACGGGTCCGGGCATCGCGCCCTGGTCGAAGACGCGCTTCTCATCGAACTCGCCGTAATTCGGCAGGTCGATCTTGTCGCGCACCGCAATCACCTTGCCGCCGTCGAGCACGGCGATGGAATTGTAGCGGCCCGTCTCGTCCTGGCGCGGAAATCCGATGACGATGCCCGGTCCGCCATCGGCGGTGTCTGCCGCGAGGCTTTCGACCGCCGTCCAGCAAGCGCGGATGAAGGCCGGCTTCAGAACCAGATCTTCCGGTGGGTAACCGGAGATGAAAAGCTCGGTCATCATCAAGAGATGCGCGCCCTGCCGCGCCGCATCGGCGCGCGCCTCACGCACCTTGGCAAGGTTTCCGGCGACATCGCCCACCGTGGGGTTCAGTTGGGCGATGGCGATGTTGAAGGTCTGGGAGAGAGCGTTTTCCTGTGTCATGTCATTCATTTAATCCGCCCCTTCGTGCACCGCAATAAGCCGCTTCAAAAGCCGTAGCGATCTGCGGCGAAAATTTGATGAAGGGTGGCCCCATCGCTCTGCCTATCCCTCTGTTTGTCTTGCGCGACGCCGATACGCATTGCAATTTGCGGCGACGGCGGAATACTGCGCGCCAATTCGATCCACTCCCGGGACAATGCCATGTATAATCTTCCGAATTTCGTCCACCTGCATTTCGGCAAGCCGGCCGAAGAACTGGGTGACATCGAAAAGCGCGTGCTGGCCAAGGCACATGAGCGCAAGATCATCTCCACAGACGTCAACGCCGCCATTGCCGCCAAATCCTCCTTCGGCGAGCGGTTGGCCGATGGCATCGCCCGTGTCGGCGGCTCATGGTCCTTCATTCTGGCATTTCTGGCCTTTCTCGTCGTCTGGACCATCATCAACACGGTCATCCTTTTTTCCCGCGCCTTCGACCCCTATCCCTTCGTCTTCCTGAACCTCATCCTTTCCATGCTTGCGGCTATCCAGGCGCCGATCATCATGATGTCGCAGAACCGGCAGGCCGAACGCGATCGTTTCGAGGCCGCCAAGGATTATGAGGTGAATCTGAAGGCCGAGCTTGAGGTTCTGTCGCTGCATCAGAAGATCGATATGCGTGTGCTGACGGAACTGACTGCGCTGCGAGAGGATGTCTCCCGCCTGAACGCCATCCTTGCTGAGCGCGGGCAAGCTTGAGCCCGCTAAAATAGCACGGCCTTAAACGTCTGAAATCTCGTCGCAATTCCAGCCCTGTCACCGCGTTTCATTTGACAGGGAGCAGGCATTTAGCCAACCTGCGGCCATCACGCAGGGAGCATGCTTGGAAGAAGAGCTTCAGTTCGGTGCATTTTCGATAGTGCCCGCCAGGCGCAGCCTGTTGCGAGAAGGGTCTGCCGTGCCTCTCGGCAGCCGCGCCGTCGATATCCTGCTGTTTTTGCTCAACCATCCGGGCGAGCTGAAGACCAATGCGGAGATCGTCAGGCAGGTCTGGCCGGATACGTTCGTGGACGAGGCCAATCTGCGCGTCCACGTCTCGGCCCTGCGCAAGGCGCTGGGCGACATCAAGCGCGAACCGCAATTCATCACCAACGTGCCCGGCCGCGGCTATACCTTCATCGCGCCCGTCAACCGCCGGAACAATGGCGCAGTGCCTGTCGCTCGGCCGACACTCCCGAGATTCCGCCCGAACGCCTGCCCGCCCGCATCTTCGGCCGCGAACAGACGATCGCGGCGGTGACCAGACAGCTCACCAAGGGCCGTCTCGTGACCATCGCCGGCCCTGGCGGCATCGGCAAATCCACCGTTGCCCGCGCCGTGATTGCGCGCGGCAGCTTCGATGGCGAGATCGTCTGGATCGACCTGTCGGAAGTCGCGACCGGAAATCTCGTGCCGACGGTCGTGGCGTCTGCACTCGGCATCCTCTCGCGCAGCGACGATATCGCAGTGGAGATCGCCGCCCATTTGCAGCCGCGCAATGTCCTGCTCGTGCTCGACAGCTGCGAGCATGTGGTGGGCGATATCGCCAAGCTCACCGAAGACCTGCTGGCGGAAGCGCCCGATCTGCATATCCTCGCCACCAGCCGCGAGCCGCTGCGCGCTGAAGGCGAACGTGTCCACCGTCTGCTGCCGCTCGACCTGCCCTTGTCTGCCGTGACAGCAGAGGCTGCCCTGGCCTCGCCCGCCGTCCAGCTTTTCGTCGAACGCGCCGATGCCTGCCTCGGCGGTTACGAGCTGACGGACGGGGACGCCGCCGATGTCGTCGATATCTGCACGAGGCTCGATGGCATTGCGCTGGCAATCGAGCTTGCCGCTGGCCGGCTGGAGGCGATGGGCATCGCCGCCCTCTCCCGCTCGCTCTCCGACTGCTTCCGGGTATTGACGCGCGGCCGGCGCACGGCGCTGCCCCGCCACCAGACACTGCGCGCCACGCTCGACTGGAGCTACCTCATCCTGTCGCCGGAGGAGCAGCAGGCGCTGCGCGAACTCTCCGTCTTCCGCGGCCGCTTCAGCAGCGGGGCCGCAGCCGCGGTCCTCTCCGGCACCGAACCCGGGGATTTGCTGGCCGCCCTCGTCGCCAAATCGCTGGTCGTGGTCGAGACCGCGACCGACGAAACGCTCTACCGCCTGCTCGATACGACCCGCCTCTATGCCGGCGAAAAGCTTGCGGCCTCGGGCGAACTGCCCGATGTCATGGCCCGCTTCTCCGCCTGTCTCTCTAGCGCGCTCGAAAGCGCCGAACAGGATCTCTATGCCGCCTCACCGGAGGAATGGCCTGACGATTTCGCCCAGCAGGTGCCGGGCCTGCGCGCAGCCCTGGACTGGGCCTTCGGTCCATCAGGCGGCGATGCGCTGCTCGGCGTACGCCTGACGGTCGCCGCCCTGCCGCTTTTCTTTCGCCTGTCATTGCTTGACGAGTGCCTGGCGGCCCTCACCCATGCAATAACCTTCCTCGATGCCCGCCCCGGCCTTGACGAGAAAAGCCGCATGAAACTCTATGCCGCGCTCGGCTGGCCGCAGCTTCGTGCCACCAATGCACCCGAAGACGGCGTTGCCGCCTGGACGACGGCCTGGCGGATCGCCGAGGAACTCGGCGATGTCGATCATCAACTTCGCGCCATTTGGGCGCTTTGGGTCGATGTGCTGAACCGCGCCGAGCCTCGCCAGGGACTGGAGCTGGCGGAACGCTTCGCAGCCCTTGCTCCGTCCTCCGCCGATCCGACCGATGTCGTCATCGGCAGGCGCATGAAGGCTGCTACGCTCCACTGGCTCGGCCGCCACGGCGAGGCCCGCCAGGAGCTTTTGGCGATGCTTGCCGACTACGAGCATGTGCCGCAGGCCCGCCATTCCGTCCGCTTTCAGTTCGACCAGCGCGTGACGGCGCGTATCATCATCGCCCGCTGCCTCTGGATATTGGGCGACGAGAAGGCCGCGCTGAAGGAGGTCGAAGAGACAATGCGCTACGCCCGCGATATCGGCCATAACCATTCGATCAGCAATCTTCTCGCCGAAGCCGTCTGCCCGCTGGCGCTTCTCTCCGGCAACGACGGCGAAGCGGCTGCCGCGATCCGGCTTCTGCGTGACCATACCAAGGCCCTGTCGCTCGACGTTTGGCACACCTATGCCGACGGCTTCGAGGCGGAGCTACGTCTGCGGGACGGCGAATACCGGCTCTGCCTCGCAAAGCTGCGCCCGGCAATGGACATCCTCGATCTTGCCGGCTTCAACCTTTTCCGCACTTACTTCCAGTCCATCGAGGCGCAGGCCCTGTCCGGCCTCGGTCAACATGCGGAAGCCCATGCGGTGATCGATAGCGCCTTGGAGCATGGCGATGTCTCGGGCGAACGCTGGTGCCTGCCCGAACTCCTGCGGGTGAAGGCAATGGTCACCGCAAAGGGGCAGAGCCCGGAAGGGCTGGACGCCGCTTCAGCCATCCTCGAGGCGGCACGCGTCGCTGCAAGGCAGGATGGCGCGATCGGCTGGGAACGCCGCATCAACGTCGATCTCGAAGCCCTCGGCCATGAACCGGCGCAGCTTTCGGGCGCGGCCGGCTAAACCCGTTTACACCGATTTACAACGATCAACTCGTCCGCTTCTCGTTGTCCGTGCATCATTGCTCCCCAAGAGGAGCATGCCCATGGACGTCCAAATACCCATCCGTTTTCTGATCATTCTCGCTGCGGATGGAGATAACAGCGAGGTCAGGATCGCCCGCCTCGCACCCGCCTATTACCTTTTCAGGGATGCACCGGCAGAAATCGTCCTCGCGACACCATCAGGCGGCTTCCCCGATCTGACAAGCGAGTTGCGTCAGAGCGTCCATAAGGAGCCTACTGTCGGACGTTTCCTCACCGACCGCGCCGCACGCGACGATCTCGCCGATACTCTGCGCCTCGACCAGATCGTGACAGAGGATTTCGACGCCGCCTTCTGCATCGGTCTTTCCGGCCCGCTCTGGTCCGCCGAGGGCGTCGCAGCCACGATCCGCGCCTTTCTGACATCGGGCAAACCGGTCGCCGTCATTCCCGGCCGGCGTCTGGACATAACACCCGAAGGTGCCGCCGCCGGCCTGCTGATCCTCGGCGACTGCGAAGCGTCCCCGCTGCTGTCAGCCCATGCACTTCTCAAGGTCGTGCTGGAAGGCCGCAAGACAGTGACGTCGGCGGGTTGACGGTCTACTGTCACATCTGCAAAGAAATCTTTGCAAAGATTCATTTGCGATACTAAGCTGCCGCCATGAAAACACCCGTTCCTACACCAGCGTCATCTACATCCCGCGACGTCAGCCGGGTCGTCCCCGACGTCACGGCGCTGAAGGCGCTCGCCCATCCGGTGCGCCTGCGCATGCTCGGCATGCTCCGCATCGATGGTCCCGCAACAGCAACGCAGCTCGCGACACGGCTCGGGCTCAACAGCGGCGCGACGAGCTATCACCTGCGCCAGCTTGCCCAGTATGGTTTCATCGAGGATGCGCCGGGGCCATCCCGTCGTGACCGCTGGTGGAGGGCATGCCACGAGATCACCTCGGTGCCGCCGGCGGAAACCGAAGGCGAGGCTTTCGATATGGACGTCGCCTTCACGCAGGCGATCCTCTCCCTGCAGGTCGATCAGATGCAGAAGGCAGTCGAGGAATATGCCGAGCTGCCGCTCGCATGGCGGAAGGCCAGCACCGCAAGCGACATCATCATTCCGCTGACTTCTGAAAAGGCCGAAGCCCTGACGAAGCGGCTGAACGACCTCCTCATGGAAGCGATGTGCGAGGCCCCGCCCCTCGGCGAGCCACTGCCATCAGGCACGGTGCCTTTCACTGTCATGCTGCACGCCTTTCCCTATCCGGGCCGCCTGCCGCATGGCGAGGAAGAGAGCGAGCCATGAGCCACCGCAGTCCCTTCATCGCGCTCGCGGTCGCCGAAACGCTTTCCATTTCAGGCACGCGGCTCTCCAGCGTCGCCGTCCCCTGGCTGGTGCTGAGCACGACCGGCAGCCCCGTGCTGACCGGCCTCGTCGCCATGATGGAGATGCTGCCCTATGTCGTCGCCAAGGCGCTCGGCGGCCCCCTGATCGACCGCGTCGGCCCGAAGCGCATCGCTGTCATCTGCGACAGCGCCTCGGTGATCGCCGTCGGCCTCGTGCCCGTGCTGCATCTTCTCGACCTGCTCACCATGCCGATCCTGCTGCCGATCGTCTTCGCCATGGGCGTTCTGCGCGGCCCCTCGGATGCCGCCAAGCAATCCATGGTCCCCGACATTGCGGAACTCGCCTCCGTGCCGCTGGAACGCGTGACCGGAGTCGCTGGCGCCATCGAGCGCCTGGCATCCGCTGCAGGCGCGGCTGGCGCCGGCGCGCTGATCGCCCTTGTCGGAGCAAGCCAGGCGCTAGCCGTCAACGCCCTCACCTTCGCCGCTGCCGCCGTGATCGTCGCAGCCGGCATCCCCCAATTGCGGCGCGCTCCGAAGCCCGAAGCAACCGGGATCGCCGCCTATGGCCGTGAACTCGCGGAAGGCTGGCGCTTCCTGCGCCGCGATGCGGTGCTGGTCGCAATCGTGCTGATGGTGGCAACCACCAATTTGCTCGATCAGGCCCTCGGCGCCGTCTTGTTGCCGGTCTGGACGCAGACCTCGGGCCATGGCCCGGCCCTGCTCGGAACCATGTTTGCCGTTTTCTCCGGCGCCTCGATTATCGGCGCCGTGATTGCCGCCATGATCGGCGAGCGCCTGCCGCGCCTTGCCGTTTACACGGTCGCCTTCCTGCTGACCGGCTTTCCGCGCTTTCTGGTCTTTGCGGTGGAAACGCCGCCTGCGATCATTTTTACGACGCTCGCCATTGGCGGCTTTGCCTCGGGCTTCCTCAATCCCATCCTCTCGGCCGTGCTCTTCGAGCGCACGCCGAAGCCTTTGATAGGCCGCGTCACATCGCTGAATGCCGCGCTCTGCTGGGCGCTCCTCCCCTTCGGCGGGCTTGTCGGCGGCGCATTGGTGGATGCCTGGGGCCTTTCAACCGCATTGCTTCTGACAGGCTTAGCCTATCTCGCCGCCACGCTCGCGCCACTGGCGCACAGCAGTTTCCGTGGCTTCGACAAGCGGCGGATCGCCGACGCCAGCCCCTCCTAAGCAGACTGCCGAACTGTTCGTGGGCAACCCTGTCTATTTCCGCTATCTGGTTGCAAGTGCGATCATGGCTCTGGGGGAGCAAGGATGCCGACATCAGATGACGAAACGCCACTCGCAGGTGGTAATATCAATGCCGGCGTCGTCAGGGTCGCCGATACGGTACGCCGTTCAATGAGCCCGAATAGCGGGAACGTGCACAGGCTGCTGAAGCAACTGGAACGGTGGGGTTTGGCCTATGCGCCTCGTTTCCTAGGTATCGATGACAGCGGAAGAGAAATCCTCTCTTACATGGCAGGCACGGCGATGATCCCGGAGACGCTCTGGGAGAATACCGCTGCCCTCACCGAATCCGCCACAATGTTACGGAAGCTGCACGATGCGACCCGAAGCCTGGACTTCGTCCCCGACGGCAATTGGGCCTATACCTACCCTCTTGCCGAACGCAATGACGTGATTTGTCACAATGATTTTGCGCCCTACAACATGATCTTTCGGGATGGCCTCCCGGTCGCGATCATCGATTTCGACCTCGCAGGTCCGGGGCCGCATCTGCGAGACCTCGCTTACCTCGCCTATTGGTTCGCACCGCTTTCTTTTTCCTCCGAAGACCTAGCCGAACCCTCGGCCCGCGACCTTGCCAATGGCAGCAGCCGACTGAAGCTGCTCTGTTCAGCCTATGGCACCAGCGACTATGTCGGCCTGCTCGATATGGTCCTAGAGGTGCTGAACCACATGGGGGACGAGACGGCGGTTGCGAAGATGGTCGGTCGGGACGCGGCAACCAGGCTGCAAGAGCGCGGACACTTCAATCATTGGAAGAAGGAGGCCAGATCTTTCAACGAGAACCGGCCGGTCATCTGGCGCAATCTGCAATGATCGCTTCGGGCAATCCAGTTTGCTGATCTTCTGAAGGCGGTAATCCCGCTAGCGCCGGCAGCTTCGAGAATAAAAAGCTTGCGGATAACATACTGTCTTCATGAGGTAATACGTCTAATGGCGCATTGCCGTCATTTTTGCTTTGCATCAATTTACGACGGTTAACTCGTATCGCTGCCGGAAGTGAGTCAGCTTGTTCTCGTCGAAGAGGCGCGGAGAAGCCCGCAAGGAGGCAACCATGCCACACGGAGGCGATCATGAGTGAACGCAGCATTGCACTGACGGCGGATGCCACACGGCGGGACGTTCTTCTGGCAGGAGGCGCCGCCATTGCGGCCATCGCCCTGCCGAAAGCCGCGCTTGCCGCAACCAGTCCAACATCACCAGAAAATTGGAGCCAGACCATGCCTTTCATCAAGACCAAGGACGGAACTGAAATCTTCTACAAGGATTGGGGTTCGAAGGATGCCCAGCCGATCGTCTTCCATCACGGCTGGCCGCTCAGCGCCGACGACTGGGACGCGCAGATGATGTTCTTCCTCGAAAAGGGTTTCCGCGTCATCGCCCATGACCGCCGTGGCCACGGCCGCTCGACCCAGACCTTCGAAGGCAACGAGATGGATACCTATGCGGCCGACGTTGCCGCACTGACCGATCACCTCGATCTCAAGAATGCCGTCCATATCGGCCACTCGACCGGCGGCGGCGAAGTCGTCCACTATGTCGCCCGTGCCAAGGAAGGTCGTGTCGCCAAGGCCGTGATCATCGGCGCCGTGCCGCCCATCATGGTCAAGTCGGACAAGAACCCCGGCGGCCTGCCGCTCGAAGTCTTCGATGGTTTCCGCGCAGCCCTCGTCGCCAACCGCGCCCAGTTCTTCCTCGATATCCCGACCGGCCCCTTCTATGGCTTCAACCGTCCGGGCGCCAAAGTCAGCCAGGGCGTGATCGAAAACTGGTGGCGTCAGGGCATGATGGGCGGCGCCAAGGCGCACTACGATTGCATCAAGGCCTTCTCCGAAACCGACTTCACCGAAGATCTGCAGAAGATCACCGTGCCCGTTCTCGTCATGCACGGCGATGACGACCAGATCGTCCCCTATGCCGATTCGGCGCCGCTGTCGGCCAAGCTGCTGAAGAACGGCACGCTGAAGACTTATCCCGGCTTCCCGCACGGCATGTGCACCACGCATCCTGAAGTCATCAACCCGGACCTGCTGGCCTTCATCAAGGCTTAAGTTTTTCTCTCGAAGACATGCGAAGGCGCGCCCTTGCGGCGCGCCTTTTTAATCCTGATATGCGGTCGTCACCGTCGTCAGGGAATGGTTGTCCGGTATAGTGTCCTGGCATCGGCCGTAAAGAACTGAAAAGCAATGTAAATCATTGATAATGTTGAATTTTATAGGCGAAATCCTATCGCCGTGCTGCTATTGTCTCCTCATGGTGATATCTCAGAGGAGACGAGCAGATGAACAATCCGGACAATCTCGGCCTATCGGCCACGCGCCGTCAGCTTCTGGCCGGCGCCCTCTCGGGCGCGGCGGCCCTTGCCCTGACGCGCGGCACCTATGCGGCGCAGTTTCATCGCTTTACGCACGGCGCCTTCGATATCACTGTCATCAGCGACGGCTTCATCACTCTGCCCGCCGAAGTCCTGCTTCCCGATGCGACGCCGGAAGAGCGCCGACCGATCCTGGCGCGGCTCGGCGGAGATGCGGCCGGCGCGCCGGTTCAGGCCAATATCCCGCTCATCCGCCACGGCAGCGACCTGATCCTCATCGATAACGGCTCCGGCAGCCACTTCCAGGCTAGTGCCGGCAAACTCGCCGCCAACCTGAAGGCAGCAGGCATCGAGCCGGAAGCCATCACCAAGGTGATCTTCACTCACGCCCATCCCGATCATTCGGGTGCCACGACCGTGGCCGAAGGTAAGCTGCTCTATCCGAATGCCGACTATTTCGTCAGCGAGACCGAATGGAATTTCTGGACCGACAAGGACTATGAGACCCATATGCCATCAGCGCTGCACGATTTTGCCCGCGGCGCACAACGCGATCTCTTCGCGGTCAAAGACAGGCTCACCCTCGTCAAGCCGGGACAGGAAATCCTGCCCGGAATGCAGGTGATCGAAACATCAGGCCATACGCCGGGCCACATTTCCTTCGAGCTTGCCGGCGACGGCAATCTCCTCATCACGGGTGACGCCAGCACCAATGACGTGATCTTCTTCGAACATCCCGCCTGGCATTTCGGCTTCGACACCGATCCCGAAACCGCCCTGAAAAACCGCCGCATGCTGCTCGACCGCGCCGCCTCCGAAAAGATCAAGCTGCTCGGCTATCACTGGTCCTATCCCGGCGTCGGTTATGCCGAGCGCAAGGACAGCGCCTACCGCTTCGTGAAGGTTTAAGGTCGTACTGCATATTGCGGAACGCCATCGGGAATCTCATAGAAATCGGCCTTGTCGGCACAGAAGATATGATAGCCGAAGTGGAGCCCGCTTGGCTCGTCGAAAGCGCCGGCCAGGATGGACATGGCCGGCCCGCCGAGCCTCTGCCAGAACAGCGCCGAGCCGCACTGCAAGCAGAAGCCGCGCCTGGCCTCATCGCTCGACTGATACCAGCGCAGGTTTTCCTCGCCGGTAATAGTCAGCGCCGAAACCGGCACGTCGGCCGAAGCATAATAAAGCCCCGTCTGCCGCCGGCATTGCGAGCAATGGCAGCCGACCACGACATCGGGATTCTCCCGCGTTTCGAACCGCACCGCGCCGCACAGGCACCCGCCTGCATGATGTTCGCTCATTTCCGTTCTCCCCGAAGCAACTGGGAGAGTGACGTCGGTACAACCGCCAGTCAAATCCAAAGCGCTGATCAAAGGCTTCAGCAAAACTGATGCTTTGGAAGAGGCAGAGCATCATCTCGTCGGCTCAGCCCGCCGGCGTGCCTTGATGGAAGACGATCTTCCAGCCTTCGTCTGTCCGGCGCCAGATGGTCGAATGGCGCGTTACGCGCTGCGGCTCTTCGAGTATGTAGGACAGAAGGAACAGCCCATCCGCCAGCACCGTGATGGTAAAATCCCGGCAGGGCCAATCATGCGGTTCTGGCCCGTTCGCGTAGCGCGCAAGCGATGTTTCGATCGCATAACTGCGCTGATAAACTCTCCCGCTCGCACCGATTTCCCAGAAATTGCTATCGGTCATCCGCTCGAGATCGGCCCGCGACGTGCCGAATTCCCGCCTGTGGAAGATCGGCTCACGGGCAGCAAGTTCTCTAAGAATATGGTCCAGATCCAGATCGCTCATGCCGCCAGAATGCATAAATGGCCCGGGTGCCGCAATGCGAAAAGCCGGTTTGACAAGCCCCCGCCCCGCAAGTACGAAGCTTACCATGAGTTCCAACAGCGCGCCCCTCTCCCGTCTTGACCGCACCTGCCTGCAGGTTGCCGTTCTGCGCGCTTTTGGCGGACGAGGTCTCCGCGTCCAGTCGTGACGTCCGGATGCCCCAGGCGTCCGGCGAACTGCTGGACGTAAAGCCCCCATCATTCTGTTAGGGCTGCCAGGGAGACAGGCACCGTGCTCAATCTTTTCAATGTCAATTCGCTCGTCCACTGGGAGGAGCGTGAAATCAACATGCGCGACCATATGGTCCGCTTCTTCTCCGAGGAAGTGCGAACCTTCCTCCGGTCAGTTAACCCGGCCTGGGATGTCAGACGGGTCGAGGCGCCGGCGCTGACGCCGCGCGCCCTCATCTCGGATGCCTATAGCAATGCCGATATCTGGGTGCAGGAACAGCTTTCCGAAACCGATCCACCGCTCGTACTGCGGCCGGAAACGACGCCCTCTAGCTACGTCTACATGCAGCACATTCTCGGCAATCATTCCAGAACGCGTCTGCCTCTCTGCGTCTGGCAGGCAGGTCGATCCTACCGGCGCGAGCAGGAGCAGCCGACCAAGCACATGCGCCTGAAGGAATTCTGGCAGCTGGAATTCCAATGCGCCTACACCGCCGATAGCGGCAACGATTACCACGCCGCTTCGCTGGAGCCCGTGCGCCGCATGATTGCCTCGCTCATTCCACTGCCGACCCGCATCGTGCCCTCCGACCGCTTGCCTGCCTACTCGCAGACGACAGTCGATGTGGAAGTGGATAACGGCGACAAGTGGATGGAAGTCTGCTCGATCTCCCGCCGCACGGATTTTCCCGAACGCTACAGGACGCAGCCGAAAAAGGGTCCGGCCGTCGAGCACGACGTTCTCGTCCTCGAAATCGCCATCGGCCTTGATCGCTGTGTCTACAACTGGAACTTGGCAACGAGTTTGTAAGCGAATGCGGGCCGGGTCCATTAGGGCATCCGGCTCGCATTTTAAATATAGTTTTATTTATATGTGTTGCCGTGCCTGAACGACGGCCTCGGCTATCGACCCATGTTGCAAGCCAGAGACTGTGCGTGAAGCTCGCGGAAGATCGAACACCATTGCGGGTGCCCCATATCGTGAAGGACCTCGGCCTCACCAGGCGTGACCCATTGCATCGCCGTATGTTCATCACCAAGCAATACAGGCTCTTCGCCCTGCCATTCGCTCACCAGAAAGAGATGGTAGGCGGTAGCTTGTTCGAGGTGCTCGGCGACCTTTCGGAACCGCAACGGGGTCAGGCCGACCTCCTCTTTTGCCTCGCGCACCATTGCCGCCTCGGGGCTTTCGCCGGTTTCAACATGGCCGCCGACCAGATCCCAGCAATCCGGAAAGCGCTCTTTGTGCCTTGCTCGCCGGACCAGCAGAACCCGGCCTTCCCGCCAGAAGATGGCGCATGCAATATCAGTCAAAAACATTTCCCTTCGATGCGTCCCCAATCTGCCTCGACAACAGGCGAAAGTCACTTCCCCTTGCCTTGCCGAAGCTTGTCATCGTCGGCCACAGTGCGAATCCACGCAGGCCCCACGCGATGGAGAAACAGTCCTTGGAAATTCCCGAACAGTTTTATGTATCCGAAACATCAGGCTGGCTGGTGAACCATCGCATCAATTCCGCCCTGCCCGGCTATCTCATGGTCAGTTCGCGAAGCTTTACCAACGAACTCTCGGAACTCTCGCCCGAAGCCCTCGCCGAACTCGGCCCATTACTGGCAGGGGCGCAGACGGCCCTTGGCACGGTGCTCGGCGCAAAACGCGTCTACATCGGCCGCTATGGCCACGCGCCGGGTTACCCTATCCATTTCCACATCATCCCGATCTACGACTGGGTGGAAGATCTCTTCTGGCAGGATGAGCGTTACCGCCTGCTCCAGACCTTCGCCTATGGTCCCGGCGAAACCCCGACTGATGGCGCAGAGCTGACCTTCTTCGTCTGGCGGGAATTCTGCGAGCGGGCCGATCCGCCGCCGATAAAGGGACCATCCGTGACAGAGGCCATCGAATTGCTGAGAAAGATATTGCGCACATGACATTTGCCGACCAGGCATTCACGATACCAGTCGATCATATCCATTGCCGCCTTGCCGGAAGCTTCCACCTCTCCGATCCGGTCGAGGCGCTGCGGAAGGCTGGCTGGGATCGCTTCCTCGCCAGACACCCCGCCGCCTTCGACGGACAGCTTTTGCGCATGGCCGCGCAGCGCATCGAAGACAACAGGCTGACCATCACGGCGCAGAGCACATGCTTTTCCGCCTATGTGGCGACCCGCCATGCCGGCTTTGCCGAGGAGCACCCGCAGGCCGAGCGCGCCGACCCGCTCGGGCTTTCCGTCGTTCTTGTCACCGCAGACCAGCAGGTGATCGTCACCAGGCGAAGCCTCACTGCCGAGCAAAATCCCGGCGCTCTCTATCTGATCGGCGGCTACGCGGAGCCAGCGAAAGGTGAAGAGATCGATCTCTTCGACGAGGCGGCCCGTGAGCTTGCCGAGGAGGTTGCCGTTACCGATATCGCGCGCTCCTCAGCCTTCGCCATCGGTTTCGCCTACGATCCGGTCTACTGCCATCCGGAGCTTTTCCTGATGGCATCAAGCCGCTCTACCGCCGCCGAAATCCTCGACGGCGCCCGCCATGCGCCCGACCGTAACGAGGCAGCCGAACTCTTCGCATCACCGCTGAGTGACATCCTGAACAACGAGGATTTCATGCCCGGCTCCGCCAAAACGTGGAGCTTCCTCAAGGCCCAGGCTTTCCTGCAGCGCCATTTCCGCGCGCGCAATGCCCTGTAACATCGGGGAGCGGTCGCCTACGTGACATAGGCGCCCGCCCCCGATCGCATCACGGTTTCGGCCGCAACAGCACGTGCTTCTTCCGACCGACCGATAGGCGGATGACGCCACCCTCCATATCCGCATAACCGAGCCGCATGGTTTCATCGTCAACGCCGCGGCTGTTGACCCGAACCCCGCCACCAAGGATCAGTCGGCGCGCCTCGCTTTTCGACTTAACAAGCCCGGCGGTCACAAGCGCGTCCGGCAGTGGCAGGCCTTCACGAAGCCCTTCGCCGGTCACCATGACGGTAGGCAGCCCCGCGGCAGCTTCGCCGTCTTCGAACATGCGGCGAGACGTTTCGGAGGCCTCTGCCGCGGCATCTACGCCATGGCAGAGCTGTGTCACCTCATCCGCCAGCACCTTCTTCGCCACGTTGATTTCGGAGCCGCTCGGCATTTCCAGCCGGGCGATCTCGTCAAGCGGCAAGTCGGTGAAGAGCCGCATGAAGCGGCCGACATCAGCATCCTCGGTATTGCGCCAGAATTGCCAGAACTCATAAGGCGAAAGCCGGTCGGCATTCAGCCACACCGCGCCCGCAGCACTCTTGCCCATTTTCGCGCCCGAGGCCGTCGTCAGGAGCGGCGCCGTCAGTCCGAACAGCGTTCGTCCGCCGGCGCGCCGGCCGAATTCCACGCCGCTGAGGATATTGCCCCATTGGTCCGAACCGCCGAGCTGCAGCAGGCAGGCATGCGTTTCGGCAAGCACATGAAAGTCATAGCCCTGCATGACCATGTAGTTGAATTCGAGCAGCGAGAGCGACTGCTCCCGCTCCAGCCGCTGGCGCACGCTTTCGGATGTCAGCATGCGGTTGACGGAAAAATGCGGGCCGACATCGCGCAGGAAATCCAGGTATTTCAGATTGCCCAGCCAATCGGCATTGTTGACCATGAGCGCATCGGTCGGCCCGTCGCCGAAGGTGAGGAACCGTTCGAAGATGCGTCGGATGCCGGCGAGATTGCCGGCGATCTGCTCTTCGCTGAGCAAGGGGCGCGACGTATCGCGAAAGCTCGGATCGCCGAGCCGGGTCGTCGCCCCGCCCATCAGTGCGATCGGCCTGTTACCGGTCTTCTGAAACCAGCGCAGCATCATGATGGGGATGAGATGGCCGACATGCAGGCTGTCGGCCGTCAGATCGAAGCCGTTATAGGCTGTACCGCTCCCGGCACCGAGCCAGCTATCGAGCGCCTCGAGGTCGGTGCATTGCTGGATGAATCCGCGCTCCGAGAGAACACGCAGGAACTCCGACCGGGGTCTGGTGGATGGTTGGAAATTGAGGGTCACAAGGGTCTCCATGGGGGCCAATCAGGCCGGAGACCTTCTGCTGAAACACACGCCGCCGACCGTGCGGCGTTTCGGGTGTCGTAGATGACCGTCGCCGCTCTATGGGAGCAGCGCGTAATACAGGCCGGAAAGGGTCGGTACACGGGTCATGCAGCCTGCATACAGGGCCTGTGACCCGACCACAAGAGGGCTGATCAACGACGCACGGCACTAGGCAAGGCCGGCTGCGCGGCGGCGGCCTCCATCAGATCGAGGATTCCGTCGGGAAAAATGATCTCGGTACTGCCGACCAGTTCCGCGGCCGACCACCAGTGATGATCGGCCATGACTTCCCGCTCCAAATCCGTCCAACCGCTGTCGGAGATCGCGCCGCGTTCGGCGCGCACGGCAAAGAACTGCTCCTCGGCCCACACCGTCTCGCCATCGGGTAGCCGCAGATCGAAGGACCGGCTGCCGATCGATGTTCCCACCTGCTCCGCATGAAGGCCCGTCTCTTCCCGCAGTTCGCGTAGAGCCGCCTCCTCAAACGTTTCCCCGTCCTCGAGCCCGCCGCCCGGTGTCGCCCAATATTGGCTGCCCGCAAGGGCGCCAGAGCTGAAGACGAACTTGAACAGCAGGACGCAGTCGAACTGGTCGAGCAGAAGCAGCCGCGCAGACGGACGTGTTCGCATCAAACTTACCCTCTTGTGTCATCACTCATCAGAATGGCAATGGAAGATAATCGCAACTCACGTTGCAAAAAAACATCAGATGCTTCGTTTCGCCTTCCGCTTCGCAATCGTCGTCTTTTTGACCCTGCTCACCCAGATCGGCGGTATCGCTTATCTTGCGGGCCTTGTGGTTGCACGCCTCTGTGGCGTGGGCAGATTTGTGCCGAGGCTTGCAATCTTTCTACTCGTCTATACCAGCCTGATATTCGCCACCAGCATCGTTGCGCCGATCTTCGGGCGTGTTCCCCTGTCGTGTCTGGCAAATGCTTCGGAAAAGCTCGTCATCCGCTCACCGATCTACTGCGCCCTCGGTCGCAACTATGTGACGCCACGCCTGCGCGATCTGGCCCATGCCCTGGCCGATCATATGGAAAAGGAATTTCCCGGCACCACGACCATCGCGCTGGATGCCAACTTCCCGTTCCTGACGGGCTTTCCCCTGCTGCCGCACCTGTCGCATACCGATGGCAGGAAGCTCGACTTCGCCTATTACTACAAAGATGCCAGCGGCAACGTCCTCGATGGCATCACTCGCTCGCCGATCGGCTATTTCGCCTTCGAGCAGCCCGCCGATGGCGAGGAGCAGCCATGCAAAGGATGGAATGACTGGCTGACCGGGCGATGGGATCTGGATGTGCTGCAGCCGTTGTTTCCGGACTATCGGCTTGAGGAGCAGCGGATGGTTGCCGCGATCAATTCGCTGACCACTGAGGGCGTGAGCCGGTTCGGAGTGGAGAAGGTATTTCTTGAACCGCATATGAAGAATGCGCTCGGTATTGTCGACGATCATGTGCGTTTTCAGGGATGCCGGGCGGCGCGCCACGACGACCATCTTGATGTTCAGGTGCGGTGATGCCCTCTCCTCCCTCATCCGTGAGCACTGATATGAGGGAGTATGAGGTGTGCCGATCCACAAACAAAAAAGCCCGGCGCAAGGCCGGGCTTTCAAACTCTATCGGCTACTCGCCTTAAGCGTTGGCAGCCATCCGCTTCTCATCCCGGCCGCCCTTCATGCGCTCGGCCAGCAGGAATGCCAGCTCCAGTGCCTGGTCGGCGTTGAGGCGCGGGTCGCAATGGGTGTGGTAGCGGTCCTGCAGGTCCTCGGCCGTCACGGCGCGGGCGCCGCCGGTGCATTCGGTCACGTCCTTGCCGGTCATCTCGATGTGGATGCCGCCCGGATGCGTGCCTTCGGCGCGGTGGATCTGGAAGAAGCTTTCGACTTCCGAGAGGATCCGCTCGAAGGGGCGCGTCTTGTAGCTGTTGAGCGTGATCGTGTTGCCGTGCATCGGGTCGCAGGACCAGACGACCTTCTTGCCCTCACGTTCGACGGCACGAATGAGCTTCGGCAGGCTGTCGGCCACCTTGTCGTGGCCGAAGCGGCAGATCAGCGTCAGGCGTCCGGCTTCGTTGGCAGGGTTCAGCGCATCGATCAGTTCGATCAGGTTGTCAGGCTGCAGCGACGGGCCGCACTTGAGACCGATTGGGTTCTTGATGCCGCGGAAATATTCCACATGCGCATGGTCGAGCTGGCGTGTGCGGTCGCCGATCCAGATCATATGGCCTGACGTCGCGTACCAGTCGCCGGAGGTGGAGTTGACGCGGGTCAGCGCTTCTTCATAGCCAAGCAGCAGCGCTTCGTGGCTGGTGAAGAAATCCGTCTCGCGCAGGCTCGGATTATTGTCCGGGGTGATGCCGATCGCCTTCATGAAATCCATGGTTTCGCTGATGCGGTCGGCAAGCTTGCGGTAGCGCTCGCCCTGCGGGCTATCCTTGACGAAGCCGAGCATCCACTTGTGCACGTTGTCGAGATTGGCATAGCCGCCCATCGCGAAGGCGCGCAGCAGGTTCAGCGTCGCGGCCGACTGGCGGTAGGCGTCGAGCTGGCGCTCCGGGCTCGGGATACGAGCTTCCGGCGTGAATTCGATGCCGTTGACGATATCGCCGCGATAGCTCGGCAGCGAGACACCATCCTGCGTTTCCATCGGCGCCGAACGCGGCTTGGCGAACTGGCCGGCGATACGGCCGACCTTGACCACCGGCAGCTGGGCGCCAAAAGTCAGTACGACGGCCATCTGCAGGAAGGCGCGGAAGAAGTCGCGGATATTGTCGGCGCCATGCTCCAGGAAACTCTCGGCGCAATCTCCGCCCTGCAGCAGGAAGGCATTGCCTTCGGCCACATTGGCAAGCGCGCTCTTCAGGCGGCGGGCTTCCCCGGCAAAAACGAGCGGCGGATAGGTGGAAAGCACGGCTTCCGTCGCGGCCAGCGCAGCCGCGTCAGGATATTCCGGAACCTGCTGGATTGGCTTGCTCCGCCAGCTGCTCGGGGTCCAATTCTGTGCCATGTCACTCATCTGCTTCCCCATCCAGTTTGCCCCGGATGCCTGCCCGTTAAAGAATGCGGCGGCTTATAAACCTTTCGGCTCCCCTTGCCTAGCGCATTCGGCGCCCCGGGAGAGTTTCGATCGGCGGCTCGCAGCGTCACTCTGGCTGCGCCAATATGACGGTGAAACTGGCGTTAAGGCTATATATACCATGCTATTTTCCGGCTAATTTAGATTTCGAATGTACAGAATACCCTAATAAAATAGGGGTTCAGCATGGGTATCCTTTCGTCCGGTTTCCTTTCGGACCGGTCCGGCAATTTCGGCATCATGACGGCACTGCTGATGGTGCCGCTGGTCGGCTCTGCCGGTCTGGCGCTGGACTATGCCCATGCGCTTAGCCTGCGCACCCAGCTCTATGCCGCCGCTGATGCCGCAGCCGTCGGCGCCGTTTCCGAAAAATCGGATGCGGTGGCAGCCGCCATGACCATGAAGGGCAACGGCACCATCTCCGTTGCCAAGACGGATGCCCGCAGCATCTTCTTTTCACAGATGTCCGGTGAACTGACCTCGGTGCCTGTAGAGCTCAGCATCGATGTCACCAAGACGGCAAACAAGATCAATTCGTTCGTCTCCTTCAGCGCCTCCGTGCCCACCACCTTCATGCATGTCCTCGGCCAGGACTCGATCACCATATCGGGCACGGCGACGGCGGAATATCAGACCGCCTCCTTCATGGATTTCTACATCCTGCTCGATAATACGCCTTCCATGGGCGTCGCCGCGACCCCGACCGATGTTTCCAAGCTGGAGGCCAAGACCGGCTGCGCCTTTGCCTGCCACCAGATGGACAAGAGCGTCAACAATTATACGATTGCCAAGGACCTCGGCGTCGCCATGCGCATCGACGTAGTGCGCAAGGCAACCCAGGCGCTGACCGATACGGCCAAGACCGAGCGCGTCAGCGCCGACCAGTTCCGCATGGGCGTCTACACGTTCGGCACCAAGGCCGAGGATGCCAAGCTGACGACGATATCGAGCCTCACCTCGGACCTGACGGCGGTAAAGAACTATACCAACGCCGTCGATCTGATGACCATTCCCAAGCAGAACTACAATCAGGACCAGCTCACCAGCTTCGACAGCGCCATGACGCAGATGAACACGATCATCGACCCGGCCGGCGACGGAACGTCGAACGTCAACCCGGAAAAGATCCTGTTCTTCGTGTCGGATGGCGTCGGCGACAGCTACAAGCCCTCGACATGCACCAAGAAGACGACCGGCGGCCGCTGCCAGGAACCGATCGATACGTCTTTCTGCAAGCCGCTGAAGGATCGCGGCGTCAAGATCGCCGTGCTCTACACCACCTACCTGCCGCTGCCGAGCAACAACTGGTACAATGACTGGATCAGGCCTTTCCAGAGCGAGATCCCCTCGCGCATGGCCGCCTGCGCCTCACCCGGCCTTTATTTCGAGGTGTCGCCGACCGAAGGCATTGCCGATGCAATGAAGGCGCTGTTCCTGAAGGTCATCCGCGCGCCGCGGCTAACCAGCTAACCACTCTCGCCTGCCGCTCGTGCGGCAGGCATCATTTCATGAGAACAGATCAGACACCCAGATTAAACGCGCTGTCCGTCACGGATGCGGTAGCTCGGCGCATACATGGTCACCAGCTCTTCGGCGGCCGTCGGATGCAGCGCCATGGTGCGATCGAAATCGTCCTTGGTGCAGCCGGCCTTCAGCGTGATGCCGAGAAGCTGCGCCATCTCGCCGGCGTCATGACCGAGGATATGGGCGCCGATGACCTTGCGGCTTGCGGCATCGACGATCAGCTTCATGATCATCTTTTCGGCCCGGCCGGAGAGTGTGGCCTTCAGCGGCCGGAACTGGGCGCGGTAGACCTCCAGCTCCTTGTAGCGCTTGCCCGCCTCTTCCTCGGAAAGGCCGACCGTGCCGATCTCCGGCTGCGAGAAGACGGCGGTCGGGATCAGGTCGTAATCCGGCTTAGTCGGGTTGTTCTTGTATTCCGTCTCGATAAAGCACATGGCCTCATGGATCGCCACCGGAGTCAACTGTACCCGGTCAGTGACATCGCCGAGCGCATAGATGTTCTCGACATTGGTACGCGAATAATCGTCGACGATGATGGCGCCGCGCTCGTTCAGCGCAACACCCGCCTTTTCGAGTCCGAGCCCTTTGGTATTCGGATCGCGGCCGAGCGCCAGCATGACGACACCGGCATTGAGCGTGCCGTTCTTCAGCGTCTCGATGACGAGGCCGTCTTCGCCCTTCGTCACCTTCTGCATCACGTCCTGGCAGAGGATGCGGATGCCCTTGGCAACCATCGCCTCATGCAGTCCGCGGCGCAGGTCCTCATCGAAGCGCGAGAGGATCTCGGTGCCGCGATAGATCAGCGTCGTCTCGACGCCGAGCCCGTGGAAGATATTCGCAAATTCGACAGCGATGTAGCCGCCGCCGGCAATCAGAATCGATTTCGGCAGCTCTTCCAGATGGAAAGCCTCGTTGGAGGAAACGCAGAGCTCGTGGCCGGGCAGCGCCTCATGCGGGTTCGGCCTGCCGCCGGTTGCAATCACGATGGTCTTGGCGGTGACCGTTTCGCCGGTCTTCAGAAGCCTGATCGTGTGCGCATCGACGAGTTCGGCGCGCGTCTCCAGGATCTCGGCATTGGCGCCGGCAAGTCCCTTCTTGTAGAGCCCTTCCAGTCGCGCGATCTCGCCATCCTTGGCGGCAATCAGCTTCTTCCAGTCGAACGAGCTTTCGCCGACCGTCCAGCCGAAGCCGGCAGCATCCTCGAAATGCTCGTGGAACTGCGAGGCGTAAACGAAGAGCTTCTTCGGCACGCAGCCGCGGATCACGCAGGTGCCGCCATAGCGGTATTCCTCGGCGATCGCCACCTTCTTGCCGAGCGAGGCCGTGACGCGCGCGCTGCGCACGCCACCAGAACCGCCGCCGATGACGAAGAGGTCGTAGTCGAAGGAAGGCATGATGATCTCCGGAGGGAATTGCTGGATGGGTGGTTCACATATAGGAGGGAGGATTAGAAAAACAAAAGCCCGGACGATGCCGGGCTTTTGCGAAAGGTGAAGGCGGCCTTACGGCTTGGCCGGTGCCGGTGCTGCGGCCGGAGCCGGCGTCGCCGGGCTGTCGGTCGCCGGCGGCGGAGCCTTGATGACCTTGGAGAGCTGGACATTGCTCTGCTTTTCGAGGTCGCGGGAAATGCCCTGCGCCCAGATGTCGGCAGCCTTGGCGGTTTCGCGCGAGGCAACCGGGCCGTCGCGCAGCAGCTTCTTGCCGACGTCGGAATTGTAGAAGTCGGCGATCGCCTTCAGCTCTTCGACCGAGAAGGCCTTTGCATAGGTCAGAGCCGCTTCCTTTTCGAGGTCGGCACGGCGCGGTGCCAGAGCCAGCGCCTGCGCATCGACGGTCGCGGAGATGACATCCTGATAGTTCGGCAAATCCTGGATGAGGCCGGCCTTCAGACGCTCGGCCAGACCCGGCAGGATGTTGTCATACTGGGTGGTTGCGCCGATGGCGTCCATGGCTGCGCGGGCAGCCTTCAGCTGCTCTTCGGACACTTCCTGCGCTCTTGCGGCAGAGCCGAAGGCAAGCCCGGAAAGAACGATGGTCGCAGCGGCAAGACGGCCAAGACCTGCAATGTTCATCATGAGTTTCTATGCTCCTGTTATCTGTTTGCCTGCAGCGTGCGGGCGCCTGCAGGACCGGCAATGATCGCAAGCGCCGCCATGTTGATGAAAAGCCCGTGCTCCACGACACCGGGTATGGAATTCAGTTCCCTCGAAAGCGCCTCTGCATCAGGAATGCGGCCAAAAGATGCATCGATGATGTGATGTCCGCCATCAGTGGTAAACTCTCCGTCACCGGACTGACGCAACGTCAGTTCGCCGGAGAGACCAAGGCGCGAGGCGGTCCTTTCGATCGCGATGCGCGTCGAAACGAGACCGAATGGATTGACTTCGATCGGCAGCGCGAAGGCGCCGAGCGTCTGCACCAGCTTGCTTTCGTCGGCAATGACGATCATCCGAGTCGAGGCTGCAGCGACGATCTTTTCGCGCAACAGCGCACCGCCGCCACCCTTGATGAGCCGCAAGCCCGCATCGACTTCGTCGGCGCCGTCGATGGTGAGATCGAGCTGTGGCAGCTCATCCAGCGATTTCAGGGGAACGCCGAGTTCGACGCAGAGCCGCGCGGTGCGCTCGGACGTCGGAACGCCCTCCACCTTGAAACCGGCTGCAACCCTTTCGGCGAGCAGACGGACGAATTCTTCCGCCGTGCTTCCCGTCCCGATTCCGAGGCGCATGCCGTACTCAACATGGACAAGCGCGGCCTCAGCGGCCTTGATCTTCATTTCGCGGGCATCCATGCGCCGCCAGCTCCTGATATTGCGTTGGATGTGCTGTTTACACGGCTCGTATTGCAAACGAAAGCCAAAATCATCGTCCTGCGATTGAAAGCCACGCGTTTCGGCTGCGACTTTTCTATCAGCCGTCCTGGCGTTGCTTTTCGCCTGTTCATCGCCTACTCCCGGATGATCCTACCCCGCAAAGAGGCATCACTTTGACCCCCGCTCCCGAAAATGCCCGCCAAGCTCTTCCCCAGAATAGGGCCCTTGTTGTCTTCGATCTCGACGGTACGCTGCTCGACACCCATGTCGATCTGGTCGAAAGCCTGAACTACACGATCGCAGCGCTCAATCTTAAGCCCGTCACCTATGACGACCTGACGCACCTGGTCGGCCAGGGCGCCCGTGTGATGATCGAGCGCGCCTGCAAGCTGCAGGGCCACCCGATCTCGCAGGAAGAGCTGCCGGCACTGGTGGAGCGTTTCGTGGCCCATTATAGCGCAAACATGCCGGGCCATACCGAGCCCTACCCCGGTCTCGTCGCCGCGATGGATAGCCTGAAGGCATCGGGCTATGCGCTCGCCGTCTGCACCAACAAGATGGAAGGGCTCGCGACCGTACTCCTGGAGAAGCTCGGGCTGACGCATTATTTCGACGCGATCACCGGCGGTGATACGTTCGAATACCGCAAGCCCGACGCGCGGCATCTGACCGGCACGATTGAACGCGCCGGCGGCGATGTTGCCCGCGCCGTGATGATCGGTGACAGTGTCAATGATATTGCGGTGGCGAAGAATGCCGGTGTGCCGGCGATCGCCGTACCCTTCGGCTATTCGGATGTGCCGGTGTCAACTCTCGATCCTGACATGATCATCACGCATTTCGATGAACTGACGCCGGAACTGGTGGAGAGTCTGCTGAACGGTTCTGCGGCGAAGATTGCTATTATCTGAGGGTTGGTGATCGGGTTGATGCATCTGCAGTTGCGACCCCCTCTCCTCATATTTCCCGTAGGCAAACACCCAAAAACAAAACGGGCGGCCCAAAGACCGCCCGTTCAAATTACCATCAAACGCTTGGCGTCAGATCTGCGCCTCACGCGACTTCGTCGTCACATCGAACGCCTTGTCGACATAGGCATCGCGGCCATAGACGTCGTCGAAATACTCGATCACGCCATCCTTGTTCGGCCATGCCGTGAAATAGGACACATAGACCGGGATCTTCTGCGGCACCTTCACCGCATGGTTCTGGCCTGTCGCAATTTGCTTCGCCACATCATCCACCGTCGTGCCGAGGACGGCGGCCGCCATGGCGCGCGGGTCTGCCAGGCGCACACAGCCGTGGCTCAGCGCACGCATGTCACGCTTGAAGAAGCTCTTCGAGGGCGTGTCATGCATGTAGATGGCATGGCTGTTCGGGAACAGGATCTTCAGTTCACCCAGCGCATTGTCGCTGCTCGGCGGCTGGCGGACCGAAATGTTCTGCGTCGAACCATACCAGTCGACGCTGGAAGACGGAACGGCACGGCCGCCGACTTCGACCTCGTAGCCCATCTGGTCCAGATAGTTCGGGTCGGAGCGCAGCTTCGGCAGCATCTCGTTGATGATGATCGACTGCGGCACACCCCAGAACGGGTTGAACTCGACCGTCTCGATCTCGTCGTCGAAGAAATAGGTCTGGTTGTTCTTGCCGCCAACGACGGTGCGCATAGCAAGCTGCTGCTTGGAGTCGTTATAGTAATAAGCCATGAAGGCCGGCTGGTTGATCATCACGTAGCGCGGGCCAAGATCATCAGGCAACCAGCGCGCCTGCTCCATGGCAACGACGAGCTTGTCGATTTTGGAGCCGTTGCTGTCGCCGCCGGTCATGGTGCGCACGGTCGCCTGGCCGATGACGCCATCGGGCTTCAGGCCATGTTCCTTCTGGAAGTCCTCGACCAGTGACACGATCTCGGGCGAATAGTCGCTGCTGCCAGTATAGGCCGAAAAGGTGGCCGCATGTGCTGTCCTCAGCTCTTCCGAACCATTTTTCTGGATCGCCTTGACGATGTTGGCGACTTCCGGCGAGCTGTCGCCCGGGCGCAGCAGGGAAGTGAGCGAAATGGTAATCGGCGCTTCATTGCCGCCGTCGGCGGCGCGCAGCTTGGCGAGCTCGGCCTTCAGCGCCAGGAACTGCGTGCTGTCGGGGTTGCGGCTGTTGAGATAGGCAGCGACGTCAGGGCTCATGCGGGAGAGCTTCAGCACCGGATCGAGCTTGACGACCTTGCGCTGAAAATCATGATAACCGGAGAGCTTGTTGGGGTCGACGCGGCCGCGCGTGGTGTCCTGCACATAGGCGAGAACCTTGGAGGAAAGCGCCAGTTCGAACTGCGTCAGCGCCCGGTCGCGGACATCGGGATCCGGATTGGCCGGATCGATGGTCGGTTCGGACACGGCATAATCGGCCGGATCGAGGCCGACGCTTGCAGCATCGGCGAGCACGCTAAGGGCCGCCTTGCCGTGATCATTAATGCCATCGCTGGAAACCCAGACCAGCGGGTTCTTGCCGTCACCGTAATAGGCCTGCAGGGCTTTGGCGATATCGGCATTGGCGCGAACCTTGGCTTCCGTCAGGAAGTGGCGCTGTGGAGCACCGTCGGTCGTGGCCGAGCCGGAGACGTCGGCGACTGCGCCGGTGACGACAGGATCGGCAAACTTCGTCGTATCGACGAGCTGCAGCGTTTCAGCCTTGTAGGTGTAGTAGCGCGGGCTGGAAACCTTCGGCATCGCGGCTTCCGGATCGATATCGCCGCCAAGGCCGTTACGATTGCCGCGAACCGGAGCCGAAGGATCCATGATGATCGTGCTCTGGCCGCTTCTTGCCCGGTCGCCGCGCAGCATGTCCATCAGCGTATAGGCATGCGCAGGAACCGCGCCCATCACACAGGAAAGTGCCAATGCGGAAACCGCGCTTTTCAAAACGAATTTCATCTTGTTTTCCAGTCCCAGTACCATGCTGTTGTCGAGCAAAAAGGCTCTGATCAATTCTTCCAGAAATTCCCGGCAGCTGCGGCCCATTCATCAGAAATCGGACTGCGCCGCCAGCGCTTTCAGGCTCAACTTTGTGTGACGGGGTCGAACGCAAGCGCCGTGCAGCAGTTCACACAAAATTATGAAATTATTAGTTAATTTTTTACCGAATTTTCCACCAGGAGAAAGGGCGCTTTCTGCCACTCTTTGCATTAATTTCCCGGCGTGGCCGAAAAAACACGGCCTTACAGCGCCTGAATGGCGATGCAAAACTTGAGATCCGTCTTCAATATTTCGCATAACCTCCGGTTTTCTTGGAAAGCTTTCCACCCTATAAGTTCCTCATCTTCAAAGACTGCTCTTAACAGCATGTGACAGGAAGGCACGAAGCCATGAGTTCCACCCGCACCGAAACCGATACATTTGGCCCGATCGAAGTCGCCAGCGACCGTTACTGGGGCGCGCAGGCGCAGCGTTCTCTCGGCAATTTCAAGATCGGTTGGGAAAAGCAGCCGCTCTCGATCGTGCGTGCGCTCGGCATCGTCAAGCAGGCGGCGGCGCGTGCCAACATGGCGCTCGGCCAGCTCGATTCCAACATCGGCAAGTCCATCGTGGATGCCGCCCAGGAAGTGATCGACGGCAAGCTGAACGACCATTTCCCGCTGGTCGTCTGGCAGACCGGTTCCGGCACACAGTCCAACATGAACGCCAATGAGGTGATCTCCAATCGTGCCATAGAAATGCTCGGCGGTGTCATGGGTTCCAAGAAGCCGGTGCACCCGAACGATCACGTTAATATGAGCCAGTCGTCGAACGATACCTACCCAACGGCCATGCACATCGCCTGCGCCGAACAGGTCGCCCATCACCTACTGCCTTCGCTGAAGCACCTGCATGCCGCCCTCGACATGAAGGTCACCGAGTTCAGCCACATCATCAAGATCGGCCGTACGCACACGCAGGATGCGACGCCGCTGACGCTCGGCCAGGAGTTTTCCGGCTACGCCGCGCAGGTGGGCTCCGCCATCAAGCGTATCGAAATGACCCTGCCCGGCCTCTGCGAACTCGCCCAGGGCGGCACCGCCGTCGGCACCGGCCTGAATGCGCCGGTCGGGTTCGCTGAGAAGGTTGCCGAAGAGATCGCCGAAATCACCCACATGCCTTTCGTGACCGCGCCGAACAAGTTCGAGGCGCTCGCCTCGCATGATTCGATGGTCTTCGCCCATGGCGCGATCAATGCGGCGGCGGCCGCTCTCTTCAAGATCGCCAACGACATCCGCCTTCTCGGCTCCGGCCCGCGCGCCGGCCTCGGCGAACTGGCGCTGCCTGAAAACGAGCCCGGCTCCTCGATCATGCCCGGCAAGGTGAATCCCACCCAGTGCGAGGCGCTCACACAAGTCTGCATCCATGTCTTCGGCAACCACGCGGCCCTCACCTTTGCCGACAGCCAGGGCCATTTCGAGCTCAACGTCTACAATCCGATGATGGCCTATAACTTCCTGCAGTCGGTGCAGCTTCTCGGCGATGCAGCCGTCTCCTTCACCGACAATTGCGTCGTCGGCATCGAGGCCCGCGAAGACAATATCAAGGCCGGCCTCGAACGTTCGCTGATGCTGGTGACCGCCCTTGCGCCGAAGATCGGCTACGATGCGGCCGCCAAGATCGCCAAGACGGCACACAAGAATGGTACGACGCTGAAGGAAGAGGCGCTGGCGAGTGGGCTGGTGACATCGGAAGAGTATGACGCGATCGTGCGGCCGGAGACGATGATCAGCCCGAAGTGATTGGGTTGGTTTGAAGCATGAAATGGCCGGCTTAGCCGGCCTTTTCTATTTGGGGAACGCGGCAAAGACACTTGCCTTATCTGCTGCCGTAGAGGCTCGGCGTCTCACCTCTCCTCCCTCATCCCTGTGCTTGTCACAGGGATCCAGCCGGCTTGCGTCTGCAAGCCGAAAAGACTCTTAAACAACAGAACCGGCACAATCCGGGTCTCAACGATGCGCTATATTTCGGCATAACTTGAGGTGCCGTAGGGCTAGGAGTCCCGCGCCGCGTGGACACGCGGCTGCTGGATCCCTGTGACAAGCACAGGGATGAGGGGGGAGGAGACGCGTCATTTTTGCCGCTAATCCCCCGCCCTCGCCAATTGATTTTGCCATCCACCAGTTTTAGACCGGTTCCAAACTATCCCACCAGAAAGGTCACTTCGATGGCTGACGATCTCTTCCCCCTCGGCGCCGACACCACCCCTTACCGCAAGATCAGCAGCGACTATGTCTCGGTCGACAGCTTCAAGGGTCAGGAGATTCTGACGGTCGACCCTGAGGGCATCCGCCTGCTCGCCGAAACCGCCTTCGCCGACATCAACCATCTGCTGCGCCCCGGCCATCTGAAGCAGCTCGCCTCGATCCTCGACGATCCGGAAGCGACCGACAATGACCGTTTCGTGGCCTATGAGCTCGTGAAGAATGCCAATATCGCCGCCGGCGGCGTGCTGCCCATGTGCCAGGATACGGGCACGGCGATCATCATGGGCAAGAAGGGTCGCCGTGTGTGGACCGAAGGCGGCGATACGGCGGCGCTCTCGAAGGGCGTGCTCGACGCTTATGAAAAGAAGAACCTGCGCTATTCGCAGCTCGCCCCCATCAAGATGTTCGAGGAGAAGAACACCAAGAACAATCTGCCGGCGCAGATCGATATCTATGAGGAAGGCACCGATAGCTACGACTTCCTCTTCGTCGCCAAGGGCGGCGGCTCGGCCAACAAGACCTTTCTCTTCCAGGGCACGCCCTCGCTCCTGTCGCATGACCGCATGCTGGACTTCCTCAAGGAGAAGATCCTCACGTTAGGTACGGCAGCCTGTCCCCCCTACCATCTGGCGATCGTCATCGGCGGCACCTCGGCCGAGATGAACCTGAAGACCGTCAAGCTCGCCTCCACCCGCTACCTCGACGAACTGCCGACCGAAGGCTCCGAAAACGGCCATGCCTTCCGCGACATCGAGATGGAAAAGGAGATCCACAAGCTGACGCAGAGCCTCGGTGTCGGCGCCCAGTTCGGCGGCAAGTATTTCTGTCATGACGTGCGCGTCATCCGCCTGCCCCGCCACGGCGCCTCGCTGCCGATCGGCCTCGGCGTTTCCTGTTCCGCCGATCGCCAGGCCAAGGGCAAGATCACCCGCGACGGCATCTTCATCGAGCAGCTGGAAACCGATCCGTCCAAGTACATGCCCGATATCGACGAGGCGAAGCTCTCCGAATCCGTCGTGCGTGTCGATCTGAACCAGCCGATGGCCGATATTCTCGCCGAACTTTCCAAGCATCCGGTCAAGACGCGCCTGTCGCTATCGGGCACGATCATCGTCGCCCGCGATCTCGCCCATGCAAAGATCCGCGAACGGCTCGAAAAGGGCGAAGGCATGCCGGACTATATGAAGAATCACCCGGTCTATTATGCCGGCCCGGCCAAGACGCCCGCCGGTTACGCGTCCGGCTCCTTCGGCCCGACCACCGCCGGCCGCATGGATTCCTATGTCGACCAGTTCCAGTCCTTCGGCGGCTCGATGGTGATGCTCGCCAAGGGCAACCGTTCGCGCGCCGTGCGCGAAGCCTGCAAGAAGCATCAGGGCTTCTATCTCGGTTCCATCGGCGGCCCGGCCGCCCGCCTGGCGCAGGACTGCATCCGCAAGGTCGATGTGCTGGAATATCCCGAACTCGGCATGGAATCCGTCTGGAAGATAGAGGTGGAAGACTTCCCGGCCTTCATCGTCATCGACGACAAGGGCAACGACTTCTTCCAGGAGCTGAACCTCGGCTGAGACTAAGGCTGCTAGCTATCGCACAGAGGCCGTCTCGGCCGGATCGATATGGGCCGCCGTCATGGGCTGGATTACGGGTCTTTCCATGGCGGCGATATCGGATACGCTGAGAATATCCTCCGCCTTTACGCTGGCGAGGATATCCGTGCTGAAGATGCCGTTGAAGAAGCCAGTCTGCTGTAAAAGAAAAGCGCAGCCGGCAATGATGGCGAGCGCAAGTATGGAGGGTGACGTGTGGCGAGGCGATTCCATGATCTTCATGCCTTCGACAGGGGACCGCGATCCGATCCCCATAAATCCGGTCTCTTGAGACAGAATCTGTCGCCTCGCCCTGCCCGCCAGTAGACCAGACCAAAGATACCGACCGTCAACAAAACGAAAACAGTCCCTGAAAAGAGAAAACGATTGAACTTTTTTGGAGCACCTCGCGTATAAGAGGTGTCTCCGTTACAGTCGAACTTACAAATATTTGAGAAAAATCATAGGGCTGATCGTAGTATTGATGCCCATCAAACTTATCGTATGTAATCTTTGGTATATGTCGCTTTAATCATTTCCCAAGAAATCTAAGATAACAAATAGAAGATTGCTTAAGAATTGGATGAGGAGTTGCCGGAATGAATACGGCCGTTGCGCCCAAGGTGCAGGTTCCCGATGTGGCGGGTCAGATCACCTATGCCATGCGCTCCATGGGCGTTGCACCAATTCCCCGCAACTACGAACTCTTCTACGAGGCCTATATTGGCTCCAACCCGGCGCTCACCCGTGACCTTGCTGCGCTCGGTAGCCAGGCGACGCAGGCCGAGCTCGACGCTCTCGGCACCCAGCATTGCTCCCACACTGCACCAGCCAAGATCTTCGATGATGCCCACAGCCGCATTGCCGGCGAGCTGGAAGGCCTGCTGCGCGTGCTGCGCCAGGAGCAGACCTCGCTCGAAAGCTATAACCGGCTGCTGAACGAAACCTGCAAGCGCATCAGCTCCAAGAGCACGATGAGCGCCGATCTCATCGAAAACGCCATTGACCTGCTCACCCAGGCAACCGGCGATACGATCACCCACGGCGAAAAGACCGTCGAAGACATGGTCCAGCGCTCGCAGGAGATGGATCAGGTCCGCAAGGAACTCGACGAATACAAGCGCATCGCCAATACCAACTCGCTGACGCGCCTGTCCAACCGCCGCGCCTTCGACGACCGGCTGGCCGCCGTCTTCAATAATCCGGCGTTGCGCCCGGTGACCGCCTTGCTCTTGGCCGACATCGACAATTTCAAGAAGATCAACGATACCTACGGCCATCCGGTCGGCGACAAGGTTCTGGCGACGGTGGCCTCCGTCATCCGCACCAATGTCCGGCGCGATGTTTTCGTCGCCCGCACCGGCGGCGAGGAATTCGCGCTCATCATCGACGGCAACACGCTGGACGAAGTGACGGCGGTCGCCGAGCGCATTCGCCGGACGCTGGAATCCACCCCCTTCAAGAATTCCCGTACCCGCGTCAATTATGGCCCGGTCACTGTCTCCATCGGCATCTGCATGGCCTCGCACGCCGACGATGCCGGCGAACTCTACTCCAAGAGCGATATCGCGCTTTACAGCGCCAAAAACGCCGGCCGCAACTGCACCGTCGTCTATGAGGACGGAATGCAGAAAGAATTCACCAAGAGCTGGCTGATCTACAAGTCCTGATCCCCTGGGTCTGGACTTTAGTCCTGATCCCCTGGGGCTGGCCTCTGACCGGATCCCAAGTTTTCCGGAAATACAGAGAAATTGGAACAAATCCCTTTAGCGGCCGGAAACGGCCGCTTTTCTTATTGGCTGGAATTCCGCGAGACTGGCGGAAATGGGTCCCGCCTCAAACCACCTCAATTTGAAAATCCACACCCTCCCAGCGCTGCGCATCCTTCCAGAAGATCGTGAAGTCGATCATGCCGGGGCCGAGCGCCTGCGTCGGCAGGTCGAAGACATGAGTGCCGAAGCCGGTGTCGTGGCATGGGCTGTCGGCGGCGCTTGCCCAGCCGTCGGTGGACCAGCGTACCAGAGCAGGCTCGGGCAGTTCGATGCGGAGCCGCCGGCCCGCCTGCATCTGGTCGCGTCGGGCCGTCAGCCGCCAGGAGAACGGTGCCGGCGCCGGCTTTGCTGCGACATAGCGGGCAAAGGTCTGGGGCGGCATGTCGAAGATCACGCCGTCGCGCAGCGAGCGCAGCAGCTTGATATGTTCGGCATGCGCCCAGACGAGCGGCATGGCGCTGCCCGAGGGTCGGCCGAGGAAAAGCTCGCGCTGCGGCACGTCTTCGCTGTCCCAGATCTGTTCAGGCAAGAGCCCACCTTCGCTTGCCGAAGCTTCCAGCGCAGCAAGCATCCGCTGCGCTTCGTCCGCTCGCCCGGCGGCGAGTTCATAATGAGCGCGCTCGCCGGTCAAGAGCGGCCAGAGCCTGCCGACACCGCTGCCGGCAAAGGGCGCACCGCCGATGCGCTCGCCATAGCCGTCGTCATTGTAGCGATACCAGTAGGGACCGGCCGGAAGGTCGCGGCGCAACTCCGCATCGATTGCCGCGACTGTGCCGAGCATGCGCGGGTCGTCGGCGGCGCGGAGGCCGAAGCGCACCAGCGCCAGCGCATCCGGGCTTATCAGCAGGTCCGCTTCAAGCACCTCGCCGAGATCGTCCCGATTGCGGATCGGAATGAAGTCACGCCGCAGTGACAGGCTGCCATCGGTCGCCGAGGCGATGCGCACATAATAGCCTTCGACGCCGAGACGGCGCGACAGTTCGGTATCGGTGGCGTAGGTCCATTCCTCGATGCGCTCGTTCCAGCCGTCGGCGACCTCGCGCAGATAGTGCGCCGCATCCAGCCGCCCCGCCGCTTCCACGGCATCGGCCGCTGCAAGCAGGCCGGCGATCTCCACAGCGAGCGTAAACGGCGAGTAGCCGGCATCCTCCTCCCAGCGATCCTCCTGGGTGGCGGGGCCGTTTCTGACGATATAGCCCGCAGCCGCCTCGACCATGGGCAGATAGCGTCCCCTCTCCGAGGCATCGATCGCGCCTGAGCGCAGCAGCATGTCATAGAGCAGGATGGGAAAGGCCGTCTCATCCATCTGGATGCCGTACCAGTAGGGCCTTCCGTCGAGCCAGGCATTCTGCACCCAATGGCCGTCCGCTTCCTGGATGACAGCGAGATAGTCGAGCACGGAGCGTGCATCCGCTGTGGCCCCGGCCGCAAGCAGACCGCCCGCCGTTTCCACCAGATCGCGCGTCCACACCAGATGATAACCGCCAAGGTCGTCATCGCCTTTGCTGGAGCCCCAGGGGATGGAAAGGCTGGCGATGATGGCGCCGGACGCATCATCGCGGTGCGTGGCAAGCACGCCGGTGCTGACGCGGTAACGGTTGAGCTTGTCAGGATCATGTGGTTTGTCGAGCGCAAGCAGGCCGGCCTGCCATTCCCGCCAGCCGCTGCGATAATGTTTCAGCGCCGGTTCCGTGCCCTGCTGAAGGCTGAGCAGCGTGCGCAGGGCAGCCTCCTCCGGCTGCGTGCCGAAGCCGATGGCGATCAGCGCCCTTCCCTGGTCAGCTTGGCCCTTGCCCGCCTGCATATCCAGTGTCCCTGACAGCGCGACATTGCCTGATGTGGCGCAGTTGTACTCCTCATTCAGCCCCTCGCCGCGCGACAGCGTCTGCCAGCCGTCGGAGATGCCGACATAGCCAACTGACCGCGCAAGCCAGGGCACCGAAGCGGCAATGGCGAGTGACCGTCCGGAACCCTCGGCAAACAGCATCTGCCTGCCCTTGAAATCATCGTACCAGCCGTTGTTGTCGGCGCCGCCGTTGACGAGATGCGGGGCAACAAGCGCATGCAGCCGGTAGTCTGAGAGATTGCCTATCAGTGCCTCGAAGCAGATGTCCTGCAGCACCACCTCGCGCTCAGGGTCTGAAAAGATGGTCTTGGTGATGCGATAGCGCCCGTCGCGGGCGGTATTGACGAGGCGGAAGGCCGGAACGCCGTCCTCGATCGCCTGTACGCTGTGATCGGCGTCGCGCTTCTCCTCGGAGAAATAGCCCGGAGCCGTGACGATGAAACCGAAATCCCGCACGCAGGCCATATCGAGCCGTGGCGCGTAGATCTCGTTGAGGATGCCGTGGCTTGCCGTGAACCAGACGCAGCTCGCCGAACTGACGGCGGTACCAACAGCACTCTTGTCGCTGGACGTCCATCGGGGCTCGATGCCCGGCGCACCTGGCGGCTCGACGGAACCGGGTGGTCGTGTCGGAAAGGCCAAGTGCTGTTCCTCCGCTCTATTTGCTCGTCTTCCCTGCCATCCTGAGATGAAATTAAGCGATCCGCAATATACCGGCTTGACAGCCGGCTACGATCTTGCGCCCGATAGAATAGCGCGGGCTCTATAGAATAGTGCGGGAAGGAATGAGGGTACAGCCGGATAGGAGCGCCAGCCATGGCTGACACAATGGAAGAAAAGCAGACGCGTGAGCGAGCCAAGCCGAAGGTTGCGGCGCCGGCCGGCCGCATCGTGCTCGCCGTCGATATCGGCGGCTCGCACGTGAAGGCGGAACTCAGCAGCGGCAGCGAGAGACGTGCGGTCGTATCGGGGCGCGCGATGACGGCGGCGAAGATGGTGACAGCCCTCACCGATCTGACCGCCGACTGGCACTATGATGTCGTCGCCATGGGTTATCCCGGCCCCGTCGCTGCCCACCGCCCCGCGGCCGATCCGTTCAACCTCGGCCCGGGATGGAAGGGCTTCGATTTCGAAAACGCCCTCGGCAAACCCGTGCGCATGGTCAACGACGCGCTGATGCAGGCGATCGGCAGCTACGAGGCCGGCCGTATGCTCTTCCTTGGCCTCGGCACGGGCCTCGGCTCGGCGATGATCGCCGAGAACGTCTGCATGCCGCTCGAACTGGCGCACATGCCCTACAAGAAGGCGACATTCGAGGACTATGTCGGCGAACGCGGCCTGGAAGGTCGCGGTAAGGGCAGATGGCGAAAATCGGTCTTCGACGTCGCCGACCGCCTGGCTGCCGCCCTGCTGCCTGACTATATCGTCATCGGTGGCGGCAACGTCGAAAAGCTGAAGGATCTGCCGCCCAAATGCCGGCGTGGCAGCAACGACAACGCCTTCCGCGGCGGCTTCCGGGTTTGGCTGGACGAAAGCCTGCGGCTGTGAGCGGGAGTGAAACTGATGTGCTTAAAGCCCTATTGGGCGGCGGAAGGTGACGACAATGCTGGAAAAGGACAAGCTGTTCGTCGGCTCGATCCCGGAAAACTACGACCACTATATGGTGCCGCTGATTTTCGAGCCCTTCGCCTTGGATCTTGCCCGGAGAGCGGCTTCCCTGTCTCCCGGCGTCGTTCTGGAAACCGCAGCAGGCACCGGGGTCGTCACCCGCGCACTGGCGCCGAAACTGTCGTCGGGCGCACGCTATATCATCAGCGATCTCAACCAGCCGATGCTCGACTATGCCGCTTCGCAGCAAGGCTTCGATAGTCGCCTGGAATGGCGCCAGGCGGATGCTCTGGCGCTGCCCTTTGAAAATGCCGCCTTCGATCTCGTCTGCTGTCAGTTCGGCGCGATGTTCTTCCCGAACCGCATATCCGGCTACCGAGAAGCAAAGCGTGTCTTGAAGCCCGGCGGACATTTCCTGTTCAACGTATGGGACCGCATCGAGGAGAATGTTTTTGCCGACGACGTGACGAATGCCCTTGCGAGGATGTTTCCGGACGATCCGCCACGCTTCCTGGCCCGCACGCCGCACGGCTATCATGACAAGGCGTTGATCCGCGCCGAGCTGGAAGAGGCGGGTTTCTCCCATGTGGTGATCGAAACGAAAGCCGAACACAGCCGCGCATCCTCGCCCCGGATTCCTGCCCTCGCCTATTGCCACGGGACAGTCCTTCGGAGCGAAATCGAAGCCAGAGCCCCGGGAAAACTGGACGTTGCGACCGATTGTGCCGCATCCGCGATTGCCGACCGGCATGGCGACGGTGAGATTGCCGCCAAAATTCAGGCCCACGTCATCATGGCAGTGGTCTAGAGGTTCAACATCTTGACCGGCCGGATTGCGGTTTTGGGCACAGGCAGATCACAAGCTGATCGAGCCCCAGACCAGTTTCGTCCGGACGATGAAACTCAGTTTTCGTTCGCGAGCATAGGGAGCCAGCATCTCGCCGAGCTCTCCGTCGAACTCGTTCATCCTGCCGGCCAGACGGGACGGCGCGAACGTATCGCGCGAATGCTGGCAGCGAATGAAGTCTTCGACGCTTTGCTCGAATGAAGCGGAGTGGAAATGCTCGGAGCCTTCGATGTCGAGGAACGCCTTATAGGCCGACCAGTCCTCTCGCTTGCCAATGGGATCGAACGCCTCGCCCGTTATGGCAGGAACCCATCTGGTGAGAAAAGACTGCCAGTCCGCCTCCCAGGCCGGTTGGAAAGGCGCATCTCCTGATACGACGGCCACCCGGTGATCGGCGGCGGCGTAGGTTTTCAGCCGTGCGAAAAGGCGCTTGTGATCCATCCAGTGGATGCTGGCAGCAGCAACGATGAGATCGGGACGATCGGGAATATCGACATCTTCGGCGAAACCGACGATCCAGTGAAGGTTGCGTGCGCGCCCCTCCTCCAGGCTCTGACCGAGCTCGATCATGTGGCGGGAGGGATCGACGGCTATGATCTTTTCGAAATGCCGCGAGAGCGGCCGTGAAATCTTGCCGGGGCCGCAGCCTATATCCAGCAGACAGCTGCGCTTAGGCGCGATGGCAAGCAACTTCCCGTAGATCGCCTCGGGATATGGCGGACGGTAAGGATAGTTGCTGACGACATCGGCATCCTCGAAAGAGGCCCCTGCACGCGCATGCTCGACCATGATAGGCTCCGTCCTCAGTGACAGTCGAGAACCATCCGATAATTCAACAAGATGTCAGCATGGTAACAAGCGCGATGGACAGCTGCAAAATCGAACGGCTCGAAGGCCGGGTAAACGGCGCATTCGTCTCCCGGCCCGATGCGAATGAGACCGGTGTCGTCGTGCTCAGCGGTTCCAGCGGCAGGGTCGATATCGATCGTGCGAGATTGTTTGCCGGGGCCGGCGCGAAAGCACTGGCGCTGCAATGGTTCGGCGCAACGGGGCAATCGCCCGGCATCTGCGAAATCCCGCTGGAAACCTTCTGTGACGCCACGGACTACCTGATTTCGCGGGGATGCCGGCGCATCGTCTTCGTCGGGACATCGAAAGGCGCGGAAGCGGCCTTGCTTGTCGCCACCCGGGACGCGCGCGTGAACTCTGTTATAGCGATCAGCCCGAGCTCGGTTGTCTGGGGCAATATCGGGCCTGGCAAGGACGGCAGAGAATGGCCCGAACGTTCATCCTGGACCTGGAAGGGAGAGCCACTGGAATTCGTCCCCGCCGATCCCGCGTGGCAACGGGACTATCGCGATGGGCTGGTGTCCTATCGCTCCTTCTTCGAAAGCTGCCTGGATACGGACGAGCAAACCTTGTGGCGAGCGCGCATTCCCGTCGAGAGGGCCACCGCAGATCTCGTCCTCGTGGCTGGCGGAGACGATGCACTCTGGCCCTCGGAGAGGTCTGCGCGTGAGCTTGCCAGCCGGCGTGAAAAAGGCCGCAGGCCGGTGTCACTGGTCGTTGACCCTGAGGCGGGCCATCGGGTGCTGCTTCCAGGCGAGACGACGCCCCGCTCCAGCCTTCACGCCCATGGCGGCAACGATGCGGCGGATGCTAGGCTTGGCCTGATGGCATGGGCGGCGATAGAAGCCGCCTTGTCGCCAAAGGATTGACTGGCCCGATACGGTTCAGGCGGAAAGCTGCAGCAGGATCGCACTTGCTGCCATCAGCACCACGACGATCCATGGCGGCGCCTTCCAGACCACCAGCAGAAGGAAGCCCGACAGGGCAAGAGCAAAATCAGCCGATGTAAGGACCGCGCTTGTCCATACCGGATTGTAGAGTGCGGCACCCAGCACGCCAACCACGGCGGCATTTGCGCCCCGCATGGCCGCCTGCGCCAGCGGATAAGTGCTGAGCCTGTCCCAGAAAGGCAGGGTGCCGACGAGTAGCAGAAAGCCCGGCAGAAAGATGGCGGCCAGAGCGATGGCTGCGCCCGCGATACCGTTGGGAGCCGGCCCCATCACCGCCCCGAGATAGGCCGAAAACGTGAAAAGCGGACCAGGCACGGCCTGTGCGACACCGTAACCGGCGAGAAAGGCGTTTTCCGAAACCCAGCCCGGCCTCACGACCTCCGCCTCGAGCAGCGGCAGGACAACATGGCCGCCGCCAAACACCAGCGCGCCTGAGCGATAAAAGGCATCGAAGAGGCGCAGCCCCTGCCAATCCATGATGGAAACGATAAGCGGCAGTCCGAACAGAAGGAGCAGGAACGCCAGCAGGCAGGTGACGCCTGATGATCGCGATATACCGAACGAAAAACTTGCCTTGTGCTCGATGGCGGCCTCGCGACAAAGCACGAGCCCGGAAACCGCACCCAGCACGATGGCTGCGAGCTGGCCGAACGCTCCCCCCAATGTCACGATGAAAACCGCGGCCAGCGCGATGCCTGCGCGCGGCTTGTCGGGCGTCAACGATCGTGCCATGCCCCAGACGGCTTGTGCTACGACAGCGACGGCGACGAGCTTCAATCCGTGCAGCAGGCCCTGTCCGAGAGGATTGTCTAGCGCGGTGGCGGCAGTTGCGAATATGATGAGGATCAGCGCGGACGGAAGCGTGAATGCGCTCCACGCCGCAAGCGCCCCCAGCGGCCCTCCGCGCAGCAGGCCCATGGCGAAGCCGACCTGGCTCGATGCGGGACCGGGAAGAAACTGACAGAGCGCGACGAGATCGGCATAACCCTTCTCGTCGATCCATTTGCGACGCGTCACGAGCTCGTTGCGGAAATAGCCGAGATGCGCGATCGGTCCGCCGAACGAGGTGAGGCCAAGCTTCAGGAAGGCGCCGAACACTTCCGCAGGTGTACCTGCCGGTGGAGCCGCCGTCTTCTCATCGGTCATTTCTTTTGCATCCACGCCAATATTCCCCCACTGCGCCGACCCGTATCCTCATCATTAATGACAGCGCGATGACAACAGGCGATTTTCGATTTTTGTCGAACAAGCGATTGCGGATTAGACCGCCTGGCGGACCCGCGCTCGGGTGGGCAGCGTCATTGCAATGACACCGGCCATGACGCAGGCAAGCCCAAGGCCTGCCGTGGAGGACAGCGTTTCGCCGAGGAAGACGACACCGATTGCAACGCCGATCGGTACCCTCAGATAGGCCTGAGCCGTGGCGCCGACCGAACCGAGCGTCTGCACGAGGCGGAAATAGATCACAAAGGCAAGCGCCGTCGAAAAGACAGAGAGGGCAAGGAGAGCGAGGACGGAATGCAGGCTCGGCTGCAACGTCCAGGGACGATCGGCGATGACGCTGACCGGGATCAGGATTACCGCCCCCGATATCAGCGAGCCGGCAGCCGGCATCATAGGATCGAGCCCCCTGAAATTCCGGCCGAAGACCGCGGCGCCTGCATAGCAGATCGTGGCGGTCACGATCGCGAGCTGCGCCCAGAGCGCATATCCGATGCTGTCAAGCGCTCCGATACCGATGATCAGCGCGGTTCCGATCAATCCCGCCGATACACCGAACAGCTTGCGGCTTGTGAGGACCTCGTGCCGTGTGATCAGCGCCGTGATCAGAAAGGCAAAGATCGGCGTCGTGGAATTCAGGATTGCTGCAAGGCCGGCATTGGTCGTCCGCTCGGCCCAGGCGATCAGCGTAAAAGGCAGCACACTGTTCAGGCAGGCCTGGACCAGAAAGTAGACCCACGTCTGCCGGTCGCGCGGCATCTTGAGGCCGCGCCAGCGGATGATAGCGAGAAGCAGCAGGCCGGCGACAAGCGTCCGTGCTGCCACCAGCGTCACAGGCGGGATGGTTTCGACGCCGATCTTGATGAAGGTGTAGGAGGCTCCCCAGAGCGTCGAAAGCGCCAGCAGCAGCGCCAGCTCTGTTGTCATCGTCGCCGTCTCTTCCATCGCAGTACCGTTCCTCAGCGTACAAAACCGACCGCCTGTTTAACGGCTGCGGGCGTGAAATGCTTCGATGCGGGCCGAACTGTCGATGGAAAAGAAAGGCTTGGCGGGGCGCGCTTGGATCATGGCACGCCCGACACACTTAGCTTTGTCACTGAGCCGCGAGCGGAGCTGCTGGCGCCGCACGCGTCACCGGCGGCGGGTTCCACTTGCCGATCAGCGCGCTGCCCTTCGGCGCATAGAGCCTCATCGTCAGATTGTAGGGGCCGTTCGGCGCCGGCAGCCAGTTCCATTCCTTGTCCTTGCCGGGACTTTCCGTCTGGAAATAGAGGTCGAGCGAGCCGTCGGCGTTGAACTGGAACGGCATCCAGCTGCTGACAGCGAACCGATTGAGCGGATTGGCGACCTGGAACCCATCATTGTCATAGAGAGTGACCGACCAGAAGGCGTTGACCTGCGGAATATTCTCCTTTTCGAAATGGAGCGTGTAATTGCTTTGTCCATTGAGCGCGTTGCCGCTTTCATCCGCAAGGTTCAGCGGATAGATGGCGTCCTCAGGCAGATTGGCGCCAAGCCCCTGTTGCGCCACGATCGCCCGTTTCAGGTAGTAATTGCCGTAGACGCCCATCGTGTCGGTATTCATCGACCAGCCATTGCACCCGTGCCAATGTCTTCAGCTTCCAACCCATGAGCGCCTGCGCATCCTGCGGCGCTGTCTTCAGCGCTTTCTGGACGACGGGATCGGCCTTGGACAGGTCAAAGCTCTTGCCGGGCTCGATGCCGATCTGCTTCATGCGGGCAATGATCGGCTGATCGGTGCTGTGCGGCGGATGAAGTTTCAAGAGTTCGGCAGCGTAAGCAAAATAATCTTCCGCCGAAGCTGTATCGGCCTGCGTCTTCGGTGGCGTCTTCATGTCGATGGAAGGGTTTTTTTTGACCTCGGCCTGCTTGGCGCCTTTGCCCCATTGCGACAGCGGCGTGATCTTGTAACCGTCCTGGATCTTGTGAACGGCATTGTAGTCATCAGGGCCATCGGTTTTGGTGCGGCCGATGATCCAGACATAAGGCGTCGGAGCGTCGATCCGTTCAGTTCCCTCCGGCAGCTTGAATTCGCCGAACGTGTCGCGAAGCTCGGGCCTCCAGCCGGGCGACGCGATCAGGAAGTTTCCGACTGATGTTCCGGTCGTTCGCCAGCCCGGCGCGGCAAACACATCCGTCCACATATCCAGCATCGGCAGGAGGTAATAGCGGCCTCCGGTATCCGGCGCGGTAACCACCACCGGTTCCTTGGTGAGATCAAGCCAGCCGCTCGAATAGAGCGTGTCGAAATTCGGCCGGACCACGGCCTTCATGTCTGCAGCCGGAAATTCGCGGACATTGGCGAACCGGTTGGCCGGACCGCCGATCGACCCCTCCTTCGGTTCCATATTGGTCAGCTGCTTGCGCGTGATGTCCATCGTTATCAGCGGATAAAAATAGACATAGGCTTCGATGCCGATTTCACGTGCCTCCTCTTCCGTCAGGGAAGCGGCCCTGGCCTCCGGTGCGGCCGGAATGGCCATCGAAGCTATTGCCAGCAAAACGAACGACATAGGCGTTCGCAACAGGCGTCTGATTCCAAACTGAATTGTCATGTGCGGTTTCCCCCCGGAATGAAATGAAGAACCCAGCCGGACCCGATTGACGCCGGCGCATCTTTAGCAAGACCAAGATGGCCAAGATACTGGCGACCTGCTGAGCGACCTTTCATGCAAAGCGAAACATACCGGGCGTATATCCGGAAGTACGTTACAGTAAACGGCGCCGTAAATGGTCCGGATACATAGGTCTGTGTTTTGATCCGGAGCAGGATATTGGCTTTGATCAAAGGCCCTTCCGTAAATATCCGCTGAATGCCATAACTCGATTCCGACGACGGTGGAGGACGAGATGACTGAAATGACGGTTCTTGCATTTGCGCTCGTGGCATTCATCGGCATCGCCACACCCGGCCCGACGGTGCTTCTCGCCCTGACCAACGGTTCCAAATTCGGGGTGCGCCGGGCGATATCAGGCATGATCGGCGCGGTCATGTCCGACTTCGTGCTGATCGGCGCCGTTGCCCTCGGCCTCGGTGCGCTGCTGGCTGCCTCGGAATTCTGGTTCACTGTCGTCAAATGGGTCGGCGTCTGCTACCTCGCCTTCCTCGGCGTCATGCTGCTGCGTTCGAAGGGAATGCTGGATGTATCGCTGCGCTCTGAAAGCGGGAATGCATCCGCTTCATCAGTGACGATCTTCCTGAAGAGCTTTCTCGTCGCCGTCACCAATCCCAAGGGCTACCTCTTCTTCTCGGCCTTCCTGCCGCAATTCATCGATCCCGCCAGCCCGCAGGTCGAGCAATATGCCGTGCTCGCCCTCGTCTTTGCCGCCATCGATTTCGTGGTCATGTTCGGCTACGCGTTGCTCGGCTCTCAGGCCGTCCGGCTGTTGCGGAAATCGGGCGCGCTGTGGCTCGACCGGATCTGCGGCGGCGCCTTGCTGACGCTAGCCGGCTCTCTCGCGCTTTATCGGCGGGCGAGCGCATAGCTGCCCTCCGATTTACAACCCGATTTACCGTAACGTACTTATCCGAGCACTCCCGATCTGCGTTCAATAGCTCCCGAGGGGACGCCATTCCGGCGGCCGTAGCAGGAGGGTTCACGCATGCCGAGAGGATGGAGACTGATTGGCGCGGCGGCGATCGTCATCGCCTGGACTTGTGCCGCCAAGGCCGACACGATCAGCTATGCCGATGCGGTGACCGTGCTCGCAAAGGATTGCGGCGCCGATATCAAGAAACTCTGCAAGGGGCTGAACCTCGGCAATAACAGGATTGCCGATTGCCTTGCACAGAACGCGGGCAAGGTCTCGCCGACCTGCACGTCTACGCTTGCGAGCGTCGCAGCATCCATTCAGAAACGGGAACAGGCGCAGGCCTCCTACAGCAAAGTCTGCGCCGGTGACATGGCGCGGCGCTGCAATGGCGTCAAAGGCGACGGCTATATTCTTGCCTGTCTGATCAAGACGACGAAACATGTTGGCGCCCAATGCAATCAGGCAATATCAGATGCAGGCTGGAGATAAGGCTATGAGGATGAGAAAAACCGCCCTCGCCGTCTTTGTTGCAACATTGGCGATCCCTGCCCTTGCCCCTGCGCAGCAGATCTCCGAACAGCGCATCATCAACGGGCTTGGCAAGCTGCAGGGCGCCGCCCCGATCGTCGATGTCGAACTGCTGCGGCAGGAGGCCATGAACGGATCGGGCAAGCAGATGTCCGGCCTGCCGAACTGGAGCAAGGTTGCGCGCCTGCCGCAGATGGTGGTCGAAATCGCCTTCGCGAACGACTCCGTCGCCATCGAGCCGGAATCCTACCGCACGCTCGGCATGATCGCCGATGCCCTGCACCACCCGAACCTCTGGGCCTACAAATTCCTCGTCGTTGGCCATACCAGCTCGACTGGCAGCGACGAGCACAATCTCGACCTCAGCCAACAGCGGGCCGAGGCGATCAAGGAGATCCTGTCGACCACCTTCGCCGTCGATGCCAGCCGTCTCTATGCCGTCGGTGTCGGCGAATATTTCCCGATCGAGGGCTCGAAATCGGAGGCGGCCAATAACCGGCGCGTCCAGCTCTACAATCTCGGCGTCTTCACGAAGCAGCCATGAGGAAGAGACCCAGCGTGCTGTCGGCTCTAACAGCCGGCAGCACGGCTATTTCTGGACAGCCCTGCCGGCTTCCGTGCTCGGATATCAGCCTGTCACATATACGTCGCCGCCGCGCGCTATTGCCCTGCTCGACGCAATGACTGAAATTGGTCAGGAATGATGCCTATGTGCCCCTTCTGTGCCGCAAACCGTGCGGAAAAAGCCCCGCCGCTTTTTTCCAACAACAGCTGCTATTTCCTGGAAACCAACGATCCGGTGCTGCAATGCTCCGGCATCATCGTACCCTTCCGGCATGTGGAAACGCCGTTCGAGCTCACATCAGAGGAATGGTTTGACACTTTCGACCTTCTGGAGAACGCTCGCACCCATCTCGATCGTGCCGAGCCGCACGGCTATAATATCGGCTGGAATGTCGGCGAGGTCGTGGGGCAGACTGTCCAGCACGCCCATCTCCATGTCATCGGTCGTTTTGCCGACGAGCCGCTTGCCGGTCACGGCATTCGCCATCACCTGAAGCAGGCGAACAACCGGCGGGCCTGACTGCCCGATGACCTCACGCTAGCTCGGCCAGGGATCGGACTTGAGTTCGCCACCCGCCTGCAGGCTCTGCAGCATATCGATGAGTTTCGGCGCCATTTCCCTGATTTCGGTCAGATGAATGGCCGTCAGCCGCCTCAGCACGGCATCCGCCTTTTCGGTCAGCTCCAGCGTCTGGCGACGTTTGTCGGCCGGGTCCGTTTGGCGCAAGACATAGCCTGCGGTAACCAGCCTGCCGACGAGTTCGGTTGCCGAATGCGGCGCGATCAGCAGACGTTCGGCCAGAATGCCGATCGTCATGGCGTCTTCACTGCGATGACCGCGGATCGCCAGCAGCGCCTGATGCTGCTGCGTCGGCAGGCCCTCTTCCTGGGCGGCCGAGGCGCTGAAATCCATGAAGCGGCGCAGCGTATAGCGCAGGTTGGAGAGCGCCTCGTAATCGGCATCCGTCAGATCGTTTTTTGGCGTCTTCACCTTGCGTCCCCTGCGATCATTGCATCCATGCGGCCATCTCCATCTGCCGGTGATCCTGCAGCATGCGCAGCGCCTGCATGAGTTCTGGCGCCATCTCGCGGATCTCATAGAGATGAGCGGGCGTTAGACGACGCAATAGCTCTTCTGCCTGTGCTGTCAACATAACTGCCGGCCGGCGCTTCTGTTTCGCGTCGATCGTGACATGGCCGGCCTCCTGCAGCGAAGCTGCAAGTTCTGCGGCCTCGGCCGGCGAAAGTAAGAGCTTCTCCGCAAGACCGGACAGGCTCATGCGGCCGCCGACGCCGAGCCCCTTGATCGCGAGCAGCGCCTGATGCTGCTGCCGCGTCAGGCCGAGTTTTTCGGCCGCCTTCCCGCTGAACTGGCGAAACTTGCGGATCCTGTATCTCAGATTGGCGAGCGCCTCATATTCGATTTCCGATAGAGCGCGGTCTACGTTCCTCATGGTTCCAACTCCTGATTTTGGCTGTTGATTTATATCGTGCTACGATATATTTGCCGCAAGAACGAAGCCGTCAACAGGACCTGCAATGCCTCCCCAGAAAACCCCACATCGTCCCCATGATTTCATGGGTGGCCTCTCCCGGCGCGAGGCCGGGGATTTCACCACGGACAAACGTGTCTTGGCCCTCGTCGGCATGGCGCTGATCGTCGGCACCGGCGGCGCTTTTGCCGCCTGGGTTCTGGTCAGTCTCATCTCGCTGGTGACAAACCTCGTCTGGTTCCACCGCTTCAGCATTGCGGCCGTCTCGATGGCGCAGGCGCCACGCTCCGTCTGGATGGTTATCATTCCCGTCATCGGCGGCCTCGTCATCGGGCTGATGGCCCGCTTCGGCTCCGAAAAGATCCGCGGCCACGGCATTCCCGAGGCGATCGAGGCGATCCTGATCGGCGGCAGCCGCATGTCGCCGAAAGTGGCGATCCTGAAGCCGCTCTCCTCGGCGATCTCGATCGGCACCGGCGGCCCCTTCGGCGCGGAGGGCCCGATCATCATGACGGGCGGCGCGATCGGCTCGCTCTTTGCCCAGTGCTTTCATCTGAGTTCGGCCGAGCGCAAGACGCTGCTGGTCGCCGGTGCCGCCGCCGGCATGACGGCAATCTTCGGCTCGCCGATCGCCGCCATCATGCTCGCTGTCGAACTGCTGCTGTTCGAATGGAAGCCGCGCAGCTTCATCCCGGTCGCGGTCGCGGCCTGCGTGTCGATCTGCTGGCGCCCCTTCCTGTTTCAGGCCGGGCCGCTCTTCCCGAAACAGTTCCACATGGACCTGCCGTGGTGGGGCATCCTGCTCTGCGCCGCTGTCGGTATCGTCGCCGGACTGCAATCCGGCATCCTGACGACGCTGCTCTACAAGATCGAGGATCTGTTCGAGGCGCTGCCGATCCACTGGATGTGGTGCCCGGCGCTCGGTGGCGTCGTCATCGGCCTCGGCGGCCTTATCGAGCCGCGGGTGCTTGGTGTCGGCTACGATATCATCGACGGCCTGCTGAACGGCAGCATCCTGCCGGCCGCTGTGCTGACGATCCTCTTGGTGAAAGCCGCGATCTGGCTGGTTGCCCTGTCATCGGGCACTTCGGGCGGTGTGCTGGCGCCGCTGCTCATCTTCGGCGGCGCACTCGGCTGGCTGCTCGGCCTCTTCCTTCCCGGCGATCCCGGCTTCTGGGCCCTGCTCGGCATGGCCGCCATGATGGGCGGCACGATGCGCGCGCCGCTGACGGGCACCTTCTTCGCCGTAGAACTGACAGGCGACGTCTCGGCGCTGCTGCCGCTGCTGGCGGCGACCGTTGCTGCCTATGCGGTCACGGTCCTGCTGCTGCGCCGTTCGATCCTGACGGAGAAGATCGCCCGCCGCGGCCAGCACATCACCCGCGAATACGGCATCGATCCCTTCGAGTTCTCCCGCGCCCGCGACATCATGATCAAGGAGGTCGATACTTTCCCGGCGGATATGACGGTCGCTGACGTGACCCATTTCTTCATGGCGACGCCGAAGACCCACCGCGTCTATCCTGTCGTCGATGGCAAAGGCATCGTGAAAGGCCTGGTCTCGCGCGGCGATGCGCTCCGCTGGCAGCAAGATGGCACGCTTGCCGACCAGACGCTCGGCGATCTCGTCTCCGACAGCTCGCTGCCAACAGCCCATTCCGACGATACGGTCGGTTATGTCGCCGACCTGATGCTGGCGACCGATGCCGGCCGCATTCCGATCGTCGATGCAGAAAACGGAGAGTTGCGCGGCCTCGTCGCCCGCAAGGATCTGCTGCGGCTGCGCCATTCGCTCAGGGCAAGCGAGACGGAGCGCCAGCCCTATTTCGGATCGCGCCGGCAGATGGGCGAAGGGCACCTCGGGGAAGGACGCATGTGATGCTGGAGCTTCGGATATTCGTCGAGGTCGCCCGCCGTCAGCATGTGGCGGCGGAGAGCCGGCTCATTGCAGCAGATGCAGGCCAGCCGCGACGAAGGCAAGCCAGAGCGCTTTACTCCAATGGTTGAAGCTGCCGGCGTAATAGCGCTGGCGCTTGAAGGACGCGACCATCATCATCAGGGCCGCATAGAGGAGCAGGCATTTCGATGCCGTCTCCAGAGTGTTGGACCGCGCAAAGAGGGCGATGGCCAGAGCTATATAACACTTCCAGACGAAGCGCCCGACCGTCGCCTTCGATATATCGTCCAGCTCGATTGACTTCATCGTGCCCTCAGCCCGCGACCCAGAGGATGCAGGCAAGGCCAGCAAAGAAGACGGCGAGAACCAGCGCGAGCCTCAGAAATATCCAGAGATCGTCCGCATGATCGAACGTCACCTCGGTTCTGCGCTGCTGCGCGTTCAAGGACGGATGAGACTGAGCCACATGGCGCATGCGCGCCTGCATGTAATAAGCCCACCAACGACCATACATCGCTTCGTTCCTTTCGCATTGTCAGCGCGGACGAAGACCGTCCGCGTCAGGCAAAGCTACTGGTTCGGGCATATGTTTTCGATTGGGACGGAAGGGCGCCGGCATAGGCTTCCCATAAAGACAAACGGGATCGTCATCGGCCTGCACGCCTTAATGCAATTCCTATATTCCCTGCCCCGCAGCAATATCGATTTCCTATGGGCTTTTCGGCAAACTCGCTCTTGTATCCTGTCGATGACCTCAAGGAAGAAACCCATGTTCGGCCGCAGCGGCGTAACTTACCTGGCGCGTGAACGCGAGATCATTGCCGGCCGCGCTCGAACCGGAAAGACCTATCGGCACTTTCTGACGAGCCTGATGACCACAGGCATCCTCGTCGTCTTGCTGGCTGGCGCCATCGTCATCCGTCTGGCTGCTTGAGATGTTGCTTTTGCCGGCAGCAGGCCATCATGCGCGAGCATGATGGCCGTAAGGCATTAGCGGCCGAGCCAGCGATATTCCTCGATCGACGCCTTGCCGGTCTTCTTGTCGTAGAGGCAGATCAGGTTGACGTTCTTGACCTTGCTCTTGCCCTTACCCATCGAGCCGCGCAGCAGCACGGCGACTTTGCCTGTCGCATCGTCGAAGACGACAGGAGCGGTCGCCTCTGGTGTATCCATGCCCGACTGGCCGATGCAGGTGCCGTTCACCTTGGCGAAGAGCGCATTCCACGCAGCATCGCTGGAGGCGCCGGCATAGTGAGCCGAAACCAGCATGGCGGTTGCCGCAATCGTCATTGTCTTGATCATTCTCAAACCCTCGTTGAACGGAAAGGAATCGCGCATCGCGTGGGGCCAGTTTAGTGATGAGCGAGCGGGGCCAAAAGAAGGCGGTGGATGCATCGCGTGGAGATGGTGTGCCGGGGCACAATGCCTTCACCTATCTCCCAAGGCTCCTTGTTCGTGATAACTTTTCACGTTGCCCGCCACCCGCCACCCTCTATTTCCAGGGGCACGGCGGGACATGCCGTAACGGCCAGGAGATGCTCGTGTTCCAGAAAATCGACTGCGTCATCCTCAGGGTCTCCGACTTGGACGAAGGCCTGGCCTTTTATTCCCACACCCTCGGCCACAAACTGCTCTGGCGCACACCCGATGCCGCAGGCCTTGCCATGGCGGATACGGACGCCGAACTCGTGCTGCACACCAAAACCGGCCCGGAGGTGGATCTTCTGGTGCCCGAGCTTGCCCCTGCCCTCGCGCGTTTCGAGGCGGCCGGCGGAGAGCGGGTCTGCGAGCCGTTCGAACTGCCGATCGGCATGGCGGCTGTCGTGCGCGATCCCTTCGGCAACGTGCTGACCATGCTCGACCAGAGCAAGGGCACGTTCATGACCGACGCCGAGGGCAATGTGACGGGTGTGGAGCTTTAGCCAAGGCTCAATGCGGCCCGAGGCACATTTCCGCGCCGAGCAGCAGAAGACAGATGAGAAACCAGCGTCGGAAGGTTGCCGGCGCGATCCGACTGCGCAGCACCTGTCCCGCCCACATGCCCGCGAGCGCAGGCAAGATCGCAAGCACCGAAAGCGCAAGATTGCCGTTGTCGAAGGCGCCGCGTACGCCGAGGGACGCTGCAAGCGCAATGGTGGAAACCGTGAAGGACAGGCCGAGCGCCTGCACGAGATCATCCTTCGCAAGCCCCAGCGCCTGCAGATAGGGCACGGCCGGAATGACAAAGACGCCTGTGCTGCCCGTCACCAGTCCCGTCGCCGCACCGATGACGGGCGAAAGCCATGGCTCCATCGCCTCCGGCACCCGGAGCCGACGCGCAAACAGCGCATAGACCGCGTAGAGCACAAGCGTTGCGCCGAGCCCCCTCGTCGTGAGGCTGGTATCGCTGGCCGCAAGCCATGACGAACCAAGCATCGTTCCCGCAATAATGGCTGTCATCATCGGCCAGAACCGCCGCAGAAGCGGACCGAAACCCGGTCCTGCGAACAACTGCCAGACATTGGTGACGAAGGACGGCGCGATGAGAAGGCTTGCTGCGGTCAGCGGTGAGGTCAAAACCCCCAATACGCCCATGGCGACCGTCGGAAGTCCCATGCCGGTGACACCTTTGACGATGCCGGCGGCAAAGAAGGTGGCGGTGACGGCTGACATGAAAATGATGGAAAGATCGGACATGACGCATCGCTAGCAGCTTCCGATATCGGCACAATGCGGAAGTTCCCGAGCCTGCCTTCGGCTGGCCCGAAGGCACGAAATGGCCTATCGTGGCGAAATGCGTTTTGATCTCACCGACCTTCGCCTGTTCCTGGCCGTCGTCGATGCCGGCAGCATTACCCATGGGGCGGCAGATGTGGGGCTTTCGCTGGCCGCTGCAAGCGAGCGCCTGCGCGACATGGAGGCGCTCGGTGAAGTCACCCTGCTGGAACGCGGCCGGCGTGGCGTCTCTCCGACAGAGGCCGGAGAAGCGCTGGCTCACCATGCCCGCGTGATCCTCGGCCAGATCAGGCAGATGCATGGCGAGCTCGGCGAATATGCGCGGGGCTTGCGCTCGACGATCAGCATCCTCGCCAACACGGCCGCCATATCGGAACACCTGTCTGAAAAGCTGGCGGACTGGATGGCCACCAACCCGCAGGTAGATCTGCAATTGAAAGAACGGCAGAGCGTCGAGATTGCCCGAAGCGTGGCGGCTGGCCATGCCGAGATCGGTATCCTCTCTGCCGCGGCTGACATGGCCGGGCTGACGGTGCGACCTTTCGCGACCGACCGGCTCGTCGTCGTTGCAAGCAACAGCCATCCTCTGGCCCTGGAGAGCAGCATCCGCTTCGCCGATCTCGTCGATGAGCATTTCATCGGCCTCGCCGGCGGCGCCCTGCAGGATCATATCGATGCGCAGGCAGGCCGCATCGGCATTCGGCTGAAGATCCGCGTGCGGCTGCGCGATTTCGAGGCCATCTGCCGGCTGGCCGGTGCTGGCGTCGGTATCGGCATCGTGCCTGATACGGCGGTCCGCCGCCAAAAACGATCGTCCGGGATTGCCATCATCCGCCTGTCGGACGATTGGGCGACACGGCAACTGGTCGTCTGCACGGAGCAAGGGGCGGAACTGCCCGTCCATGCCCGCAGACTTCTGGACCATCTAGCTGCTGCCCGGCCCGAATTGCGCGTCGAGCCAGTCCAGAACCCGCCTGTTGAGCAGTGACCGGTTCTTCATCTCGCAATGGCCATCCGCGCCCTCTGCGGCAGTGAACCGCATCAGCGTCTTGGGGCAGCGCAGCGTATCGAAGAAAAAGCCGGCATCGGCGGCGAGCCCGTCATTCTCCGCCTGGGTGATCAATGTGGCGCATTGAATGCGTTCCGCATGTCCCCGCATGGTGAAGAGCTCGGCCGAGGCGAGGAAGGCGCTCAGACTATCCACCCCATGCACCCAGAAACCCCGCTGCACCACCTTCCAGTTCAGCACTGGATTGCTACGGATGAAGGCATCCATCGTATCGATCAGTTTCTGGTCGAGAGCACCGAGATCAGCCACCGCTTCCGCAGGCACGCCGAATTTTTGGATGATGACGCTGCGAAAGCCATCGGCAATGCTCCAGGTGCCGGGATCGGCAATCAGCGCGGCAATGCGCGGCTCGTCCGCCGCCCCGCGCGGCGCCAGAAGCCCGCCGAGGCTCCAGCCGCTGAGCGCGATACGATCGGCGTCGACGAGCGGATAGTTCACCGCAAAATCCACCACCGCCCTGATGACCACGTCCCAGTCCGGCCGCAGCGGGATGCCGTGCTCGTAGAGCATGGAGCCCTGGCCGGGGCCGTCGAAGAGCAGGCTGTGATAGCCGCGCCGCGAGGCTGCGACCGCGCAGGCGAAATAGGTGTCCGTGATGGTGCAGTCATAGCCGTTGTTGAAGATGATGAGCGGCCGCATCTCATGCTCGAGACCCTGCGCCGGAATGAAATATCCAGGCATCGGCGTCTCATCGAGCGGAATGGAAAGCCGCTCGATCGTCGGTGCCGAGAGCCCTAGCCCCATCTCCAGCGCATCTGTCTGCTTGCGGAAGGCGGTAAGCAGACGCGGGTCGACAGGCGCGCCGTAGAGCGGATGATAGGAGGCGGAGTAGAAGACGCTTGCCCGCAAATAAAGCTCGCGCGCGCTGACCTTATGCCCCGCCGAAAGCGCAGCTTCGGCTTCGCCTTTCAGCCGGTCGCCAGCCGAAACCCACGCCTCGTAGAAAGCACCGTGATCGCCGTCGCCGACAGCTTCCGCCACGGCCCGGATCTCGCCGAAATCCGCCCCGCCATAGGGAATATAGGCGATCGGCCAGTTGCCGAAATCCTCATGCAACTCGTTCCTGAACAGCATGCTCATCGCCAACTTCCCCAATGGCTGCCGCGGCCGCGATGATTATAAAGGCGGCTTGAAGCCCCATCACAAAAGCTCACGCCGGCCGGATGCAATATTCAAGGTTGTTCTTATACTCTTCCCGTGCAAGGCTGTTGTAAACAGGAGGAAACGGCCATGAATGGTGCAGACAGCCTGTGTGATACGCTGCTGGCAAACGATGTCAGGGTGTGCTTTGCCAATCCCGGCACATCGGAAATGCATTTTGTGGCAGCGCTCGACCGCAAGCCCCAGATGCGCTGCGTGCTCGGCCTCTCCGAGGGCGTTGTCACTGGAGCGGCCGATGGTTATGCGCGCATGACCGACCGACCGGCAGCGACCTTGCTCCACACCGGACCAGGGCTGGCGAACGGCCTTGCCAATCTCCACAATGCGCGCCGGGCAAGGGTTCCCGTCATCAACATCGTTGGCGATCACGCCTCCTATCATCTTGCCCTTGATGCGCCGCTGACATCTGATATCGAAAGCCTCGCTGCGCCGATGTCAAACTGGGTGCGTCGCATCAGCGGCCCCGAGGATGTGGCAGACGCGACGGAGGCTGCCTTCCGTGCCTCATTGTCACCCCCTGGTGTGGCAACGCTCATCCTGCCGGCAGATGCCGCTTGGGGCCATGTCGAAACGGATCAGCCGGTCAGGCTGTCCCGGCCGGTGCCATCGGCCGTGAACATGGACGTCGTGCGCGAGGTTGCCGCCGCTATCAGAGATACGCCCGGCGAGGCCGGAATCCTCGTCAGCGGTGCGGCTGCCCGTGCCGACTGCCTGGAGATTGCGGGTGCAATTGCGGCCGCCAAGGATGTGCGTCTCTTCAGCGAGATGCAATTGCCGAGGGTCGAGCGCGGCCGCGGCCGTGTCGCTCTGACCCGCATCCCCTATCCGATCGACGCCGCCCTTGATCTGCTGGCCGATATTGATGTGCTCGTATTGGCAGGCGCGCCAGAGCCCGTCGCCTTCTTTGCCTATCCGGGCAAGCCTGGACGGCTGGTGCGCAAAGGCTGCAAGGTTCTGACCCTTGCAAGGCATGGCGAAGATCTGAAAGGCGCGCTGGAAGCACTCAGGGACGAACTCGGCGTCAGGCAGTCACTACCTCCGTCGCGATCATCGGGCCTTTCCGACGATATCGTTCCGTTCGGGCATCTGACCGAGGATGCGATCGCAGTGATGGTGGCGGCAAGACTTCCCGACAATGCCATTATCTGCGACGAGGGGGTCACCTCGGCCCGCCGCTTCTTCGAACTTTCGGCCGGCTCGGCGCCACACGACTACCTGATGAACACCGGCGGCTCGATCGGCTGCGGTATCCCGCTTGCGACGGGTGCGGCGGTCGCCTGCCCCGACCGCAAGGTCATCAATCTGCAGGCGGATGGCAGCGGCATGTATACGGTGCAGGGCCTGTGGACGCAGGCGCGGGAAAATCTCGACGTGATCACGATCATCTTCGCCAACCGCGCCTATGCCGTGCTGCATGCCGAGATGCGCAATGTCGGCGTCGACGGCATCGGCGAGAACGCGCGGCGGATGATGAACCTCGATCACCCGGCCTGGGACTGGGTGTTGGTCGCCAAGGGCATGGGCGTCGATGCCGCGGGTGCGCATAGCTGCGAGCAATTTGCCGATCTCTTCGAAAGCGCGCTCAGGCGCCGCGGACCATTTCTCATCGAGGCGATCATCTGAGCTTTCAGGCATGGCCGGTTGGCAAGGCGGCGATTGAGACGTAGCATCCGGCCTTAAGCCGAAAGCCCCAAGCTAAAAGCAAAGACAGATCATGACAGCTTCATCCCTGCAGACCTCACCGCAGATCCTGCTGACCAGCGCCGGACGGGCGTGGAGTGGGCTCGCGGCCGACTTCCTGCATATTCCGCGCGGCATCTCTCGTGTGCCGGGTGGTGACATGCATCGTCTGGGCATCCACTTCGGCCCGCCCGTCAATGCCGATTGCCACTGCGGCGGCCGGCGCATGCGCCGCGTGCAGAAGCCCGGCGATATCGATGTCATCCCGGCCGGCCTCGACGGATCCTGGGAGGATGATGCCGATTGCCGGATCCTGCGCGTGAGTCTCGATCCCTCGCGGCTGGAACAGGTCGCGGAAGATCTCGGACGGGATGCCGGCAAGATCGAGCTGCAGCCGCGATTTCAGCTGCGTGACGCCGGCATCGAGGCGATCTGCCGGGCGATCAAGGCGGATCTGGAAGCCGATACGCCCTCCGACCCGCTCTACATCGATCTTCTCGCCAACGCGCTCGCCATCCGGCTGATCGAGACGTCGAGCGCCGCCGCGCCGCGGCCCGAGATCAACGGCGAACCGAAACTCTCGGCCCGGCAATTGCGGATGCTGACGGAATTCATCGAGACCCATCTGGACCGGAAGCTGCATCTGGCCGACCTTGCGGTCGTTGCCGGTGTCAGCATCACACGGCTGAAGAGCCTGTTTCGCAAGAGCACCGGCGTTTCCGTGCACCAATATGTCATCCGCCGGCGCGTCGAATATGCCCGCGCCCTGATGACGACGACGGATATGGCCGCAAGCGAGATCGCGCTTGCCGCGGGCTTTGCCCATCAGAGCCATATGGCAACGACCATGCGCCGGCTCACGGGCCAGACACCCGGCGAGATCCTGCGCGAAGTCGGCGAATTCCGCCCGAAACTGCAAAGACCGGCCTGAATTTGTGCGACGCCTTCGGGCTCGCCCTTTAGTCCTTGCGCGTCATCAGCAAGGAGAAACACATGATTGCAATCCTCGGAGCCGCCGGAAAAATCGGCTATTCGACCGCCAAGGCACTGCGCGAGGCAGGTGTGCCCGTGCGCGCTATCCTGCGCGATCCGGCAAAGGCTGACCGCCTGACCGCCATCGGCTGCGATGTCGCATTTGCCGATCTGCAGGACGCCAAGGCGCTTGCCGGAGCGATATCAGGTGCGGACAGCGTTCAGGTCATCCTGCCGGCCGACCCGCGGGCCGAAGACATAAAAGGCGATATGCGCCGCTCGATGGAAAGCATTGCCGAGGCATTGGAAGAGGCGCGCCCCGCCCTCGTGCTTGCCATTTCCGACTATGGCGCCCATCTCGGCGAGGGTTTCGCCATGCCGAGCATGTTCCACATATTCGAACAGCGCCTTCGCCAACTGGATATGCGCCGGATATTCCTGCGGTCGGCCGAGCATATGGAAGGCTGGGGTCGCGTTGCGCCGGCAGCGATCGCAACCGGCATTCTGCCGAGCTTTCATGACCCGGTCGAAAAGCCGATCCCCAACGTCTCGGCGCAGGATGTCGGCCGGATTGCCGCCGGTCTCCTACTTCGGCCCGACATCGAAACGCGCGAGCAGATCGTTCACGCAGAAGGCCCGCGCCGCTATAGCGCGAGCGACGTGGCTGCAGCGCTGAGCCAGTTGCTGGGCCGCACGATTACTGCTCAAGCCCTGCCCCGCTCGCAATGGCGGGAAAGTCTGGGCCGGGTGATGAGCGCCAGCGCTGCCGATCTTCTAACCGAGCTCTACGACGTGCATAGCAGGGGCGGCCTCATCGACGTCGAGCCGAATGCACGCGATGTCCGCAAAGGCCCCACCGAGTTGATCGACGCGCTCAGGCCTATTGTCGCTGCACGGTGACTTTGAGAGAGATTGTTCTCGCAAGCGGGAACCGGATGAGGCTGAGGGGGATTTACCCCTCAGCACAGGAGGTTCCGATGATCCGCAAACTGAAGTCAGGTGAATATCGTCTCTATTCCCGCAAACCCGATGCGAAGACGCACAAACGCAAGAACCTGGGCACTTTCAAGACCCGGGAAGCGGCTGAGAAGCATGAGCGCGAGGTGCAGTACTTCAAGCATCACTAGCGCAATTCCAGCAAGTGTGCAGGCAACAATAGTGCCGTCGTTGTCACCCAACTGCGCAGAGTGTGCTGCGGGAAGATCAGCCTCGCCTCAGTGGCCAACCATGCCTTTCGGATTGTCCCGATAAGGGTCGCTGCGGTTGGGGTCGCTGTAATATGTCCGGTAGCCGCCGCTCGAATAGGTTTCTCGATAGGTGCCATTGAGCTGCTGATGCGTCTGTGAATAGAGATCTCCGTTTCGATACGTATTGTAACCGCCGCCGAGATTCTGCTCTCTGATATAGGTATTACCTGAACTGTCGGTAGAACACGGAGCCGAGACCAGATCGCAGGAAGCAGACGCTTCCCCCGCGGTCAGTAAGAAAATCCCAAACAAAACCGCCTTCATGCAAGCTCCCTTTTCGCGAAATCGGCGTCGCTTACGAGTGCAATCTAACTGAAAGGCGAAAAAGAACAAACAGAAAACATCTGGGCTCGGCTCCGTTCCCACTCAATAGATCAAATGTTAAACCACGCCTGCAATGATCCGGCCCGAATGCTCGAACAGACAGGCAGCGCAACAATGGGCGAATGGTTGAAGGCGGCAAAACAATGGGCGCGGAGCGTGAAACGCGATGTCGTGGCGCTCTGGATTGCCGCGCATGACGTTCGCACGCCTGTGGTGGCCAAGATCGTCGCTGGCGCGATTGCTGCCTATGCGCTTTCGCCGGTCGATCTCATCCCGGACTTCGTGCCGGTGCTCGGCTATCTCGATGATCTCATCATCGTCCCGATCGGCATCCTTATCGCCATCCGCCTCATTCCCGCGCCTCTGATGTCGGAATTCAGGGACATGGCCATCGAGCGGGTGCAACGCCCGGTCAGCCGTGCCGGCCTTGTGGCGGTCGTGATCATCTGGCTGCTCGCGGCTGCCCTCTGCATCTGGCTTGCGCGGGATCTGCTTCTTCGCTGAAGCGGAAGCGAGCTTTCGCCGGCCTATTCCCGCACGAAGGCGCCGCGCAGCCAGTCGAGGAAATGGCTTGCAGCCGGCGAGAGCGCCCGGCCCGGTTTCATGATCGCCACAAAGCCGTCCTCGTAGGTCAGGAATTCCGACCGCTCCACGAGCCTCCCGCTCTTCAGCTCCTTCAGCGCAAAGCGCCGCTCGACCAGCGCTACCCCAAGCCCGGTGACGGCAGCGCTCACGCAGAGATGCATATGCGGAAAATAAAGCTCCGACTGTGCCGAGATCCTATGCCCGGTAGCCGCCTGCCAGCTCGTCCACTGCTCACTCAGATGGTCAGGCGAGATGCGCGTCGGGAAGCTGAAGTCATCGCCGTCCGTATTGAACGAATAATCCGGCGCGGAGACCAGGCCGAAGGAGACGGAAGCGAGCGGCACGAACTCGTCCTTCACCTGCGGCCGCGACAGGCGGTCCCAGCTCAGTGTGAAATCCACGCCATCCCTCGCCCGGTTCGTACCGCCGTCGCGCGCGCTTGATGACAAGGAAAGCTGCACGCGGCAGTTCGGATAGAGACTGTAGAATTCCGCCAGACGCGGCACGAGCCAAACCATGGCGAAGGTGGCGCTGCAGGCGATATGCACGCTCGCCTCGTTCCGGCTCGCCTTCAGTTCTTGATAGCGCTCCTCCAGAAGATCGAAGGCCCGCGACACGGTGGCGAAGAAGGCCGCTCCCTCCTCGTTGAGCCGAAGCCCGGTCCCCGATTTTTCGAAAACCGGAATGCCAAGCTGCTCCTGCAGAAGCTGCAACTGCTTGGAAACGGCGCCGTGCGTGCGCCCCAACTCGTCGGCCGCCCGTGTCACCGAGCCGAGACGCGCCGTGGCCTCGAAGGCCCTGAGATAGGACAGTGGTGGCAAATTGCGGGCCATGGCTTCCCTATAGGTGAGTTTTTCTAACAGATGTCGTCAAGATAATGCGCTTTTCCGAGCTCGAATACTGCCATAAAAGCATGACATAAAAGCAAGATGAGCGGAAAAATACGCTCAAATTCCCGCTAACAATAGGTGAGTTTTGCCAACAGAGAAAGGAAATTTATCATGCACATGACAGAGACGCTCCGCCTGTGGCGTGAACGCTGGACCGAACGCCGCCTCTTTGCCCGCGAACTCGATACCCTGCCTGACGAAACGCTCCGGGATTTCGGCATGACGCGCGAAATCGCCTACCAGCAGAGCCATCGGCCCTTCTGGCGCGCATAAGCGACCGAATAGGTTCAGCCCGGCAATTGCCGGTGCCACAACAGCTCGACCGGATGGAAGCGCACGAGTGAAATCCGCTGCAGGCTTGCGGCCACCGGTTGCCAGAGGCCCGTCGCGCCACTGATTGCCGGCCCGGCCTCTTCGGGGCTCAGTTGCTCAGCGAGCGTGACATGCGGCACCCAGTTTCCCGGCAGATAATGCGGCCAGCACGCCACCCCTGCCGAGGCGGCCGCGGTATGAAAGTCCCGATGAAGGGCGAGCAATTCTGCGGAAACGACAGGCGCGGCGAACAGAACCGAAGCCGGGCCGGGAAAAAGACCGATGCTCGAAAGTTTGACGCTGGGAGTGCTGATATCCGCGCTGAAGCGGTCGAGCGCCTTTGCGATAGGCTCGGGGTCCAGCCCGTCATAGACGGCGAGCGTTATGTGCGGCTCCATGTTCAAACGGCCTGGGGTCACGGCATTGGGCGAAACACGCTCCACATGCTCGACGATCGGCTGAAGCTCTGCGGCGCCGTACGGGTCCAGCTCCATGTAGACGGCAAAAGGCAAGACATCACCTGCTGTGTTTGCAGCACTATGTCAGGCGAAGCCGAGAGCAACAATCCCTGTACCGGCGCATCCTCGACGCGAAGTCAGGACGCCCGCTTTCACGCCGGCGGCATCCTCTCGAATTTCGGCACGGCCGGGTCGAGGTGATCCCAAGCAAAGCCGGCTGCGGTCCAGGACACCAGTTGCGGCTGATAGCAGCTTGGGTCGTCGAGGCTTGCCGGCGTGACGATGAAGACCTCGGGCATGTCGGGAAACGTCATGTAGACGGCTGAACCGCATGTCGGGCAGAAGCCGCGCTGCTTGACGGTCCCTCCTTCGCCGACCGTCTGCCACAGGGATGCCTCTCCCTCGACTTTCACCTCCACTGCGACGAAAGTCAGATGCGATTGATGTCCAGTGCCACTGGAACGCTGACATTGCCGGCACTGGCAATCGACCATGACGGCCGGTTCGCCTGATATCTCGTAGCGGATCGCGCCACAGGCGCAGCTACCGGTATAGGACTTGGTCATTTCGCTCTCCTCTTGATTCAATGCCGTGTCTGCGTAGACGCCTCTTCGGCGACGACAGCATCGAGCCGCTCGATGACCTTCTTCCACCCCTCGCCCATGTTGCGATAGGCGGTGTCGTTCTTCGGAAGCACGAAGCCGGAATGGACGAGGCGCAGGCGTGTGCCTGTATTGGTCCTGGCGAGGGTGAAGGTGACGACCGTCTCCAGTTTCGAGCCATAACCGTCAGCATTGCTCTCATGGCCGCCCTTCCACGCATAGGACAGCCGCTCGTTCGGCACGACCTCGAGCACCTCGCAATGGATGGTGCCATCCCATTCGCCGGCCGGTTTGGTCTGAAAGGTGAAACACCTGCCGGCCACAGGCGCAAATCCATCAGGCGGCATCAGCCAGCGACCGATCAGCGCACCGCTGGTCAGCGCCTTCCAGATGATATCAGGCGCATGCGGGAAGACTTCATCGACCACGATGGCCTGCGTGTCGGAGGCGTGCCTCTCGCGATTCATAGCTTGGTTCATGGGTCGATTTCCTTCAAGAGCTTTCTGAGATCGGTGAAGCGTTCACGCCAGAAGGTGCCGTAATGGCCCATCCAATCGGCCAGCGGCTCCAGACCGCTTGGCTCGGCGCGGTAATAGACATTGCGCCCCTCCGGGCGCTCGCTGACGAGGCCGGCCTGTTTCAGAGACTTGAGATGCTGGGAGATGGCGCCCTGCGTGACATTGCTGCCGCGGGTCAACTCGACCACGGTGATCTCTTTGGAATTGACGATGCGCTCGAACACGGCCCGCCGCGTGGGATCGGCAAGGGCACGCATGACAGTGGTTATGGTTTCGGCTTCGATCATGGAAAATCAAATAGCCAACACTAATCAATAAGTCAACACTATTGTATTTGATCGCGCATCGAAAACGGTTGATGCAACCCGCGTGACGCCTTACGATCTGGTATCGGTGAGATCATCCTGCTCGGTTCGGGCGCGGCCCGCCGCATCAAGCGCCTGCACATTGGCGGCAGCAAAAATCTCACTCAACAGCGCGACCAGCAGCGTAACGATGACCAGCGCGCCGATGCTCAAAGCAAGCGGCGAGGGTTTTCTTCCTCGGCAGCATGGCTGACGCTGGCAAAAAGCTCCCGGTGCGGGCGCAGCGAAAACAACATGCCGAGCGCATGGACGGCGATCAGAAGGATCGCCAGGCCGAGGCTGCGGAAAGCGACGGGACGCCCGAAGGCGTTTCTCCAAGATTGCCCATGCTCCCTCTCCTCTTAGGAGCTAACCGCCGCGGATTTTACCACCTTTCATGACTGCAGTCGCGGCGCGCCCTCACCCGTGTTGCTCGGCGGTGTCCGTGACGGAACCTCAGGCCGGTGTGCGCAGTTATGCATGTGAGCGTCTGCGAGGTTTCACCATGTATGTCGTGCTCGGCGCATCCGGACACATAGGCTCAGTCGTCATCGACGCCTTGCAGGCGTCGGGCGAGAAGGTCATCGCCGTCGTTCACAGCGCGCAAAAAGCTGCCGCCATAAAGCATGACGGCGTTCAACCCGTCGTTGCCGATGTGGCCGACACCGGGCACATTCGTTCCATCTTGCAAAAGGGGCGCCGCGCCTTTCTGCTGAACCCGCCGGCCGATATCAAAGGCGACACGAACGCCGAGGAACTGAAGACCGCCAGGAGCATTGCCGCGGCACTGGAAGGATCCGGGCTCGAGAAGCTGGTCGTGGCGTCGACCTACGGAGCGCTTGATGGCGCTGGCATCGGCGATCTCTCGGTGCTGTACGAATTCGAACGCCTCGTGAAGGCAAGCGGTATTCCAGCCGCCATCAACCGCGGCGCATATTATTTCACCAATCTCGACATGCTTCTGCAGCCTGCGAAAGAGACCGGACGTCTGCTCACGCCCTTCCCCGAGGACATGAAGATGCCGATGGTTTCGCCAAGGGATCTCGGAGAAGCCGCTGCCGCACGCCTCAAGAGCCCGATCGACGACGTCGGGATAGACCATGTCGAAGGTCCGGAGCGCTATTCCTTCGCCGACGTCGCCAAGGCGTTTTCATCGCTTCTCGGCCGCCCGGTCACGACCGAGACGATCCCCCGCGAAAAATTCGAGGAATATTATCTCGGACTTGGCTTCTCTTGGGCGGCCGCCCGTTGCTACGCGAAGATGACCGAAGTCACAATCGACACCGGCTTTGAAATGCCCGCCCGTCGCCATTGGGGCAGGATAGCGCTCGATGAGCATCTTGAAGCAGTGCAGGCAAGGCCTTGACGGAGCGCCCCGCAGATACACGGCGATACAAAAAGCCCCCTCTGCTGAAACATTTCCAATTCATCCCTCTGTTCAGATAGCCCCGTCGCCCGATTGCGGGTTTCAACCATCTGACGGAAGGATAGACAGATGAGAACCATCATGATCATGGCAGCAGGCGCTCTCGTCATCGCCGGCGCAATGCAGTTGACCAAGGCCAATGCGGAAGAGCCGATCCAGCGCACAGATCTCGTAAAAAACGACATCGATGTACCCGGCCACGAGGCCGTCCAGGTGCGGGCCACCACGTCTCGGCGGGTGGCCGGCAGATTGGCAGAGGCTCAACCCGCGATGCGGGTTCCCGCTGGATTCAGCGCCGCTTTCCGCGCCTCGATATAGGCCCGCAGAGCGGCCGGCTCATCGGTCTGGATGGTGCTGACGCCGGCATCCATCAGGCGGCCCCAGATTGCGTTGGGCTCGACGAGTGCGCTCGTGTCGATCCATTCGCCGCTCGCGGCCATATCCAGCGTGTTGAACCAGATTGCCATATTGGCATCCCTGAAGAGCTGCTGGTTATCTGCGATCGTGTCGAGATGATCGAAGCGCAGCTCGCACATGAAGGGCTTGATCTCGGAGAGCAGCGCCAGCGTTTCATGGATGTCGCCGGCGGTGAAATGCGCCATCGCCATGAAGGGCACCCCCTCGATATTCTGCGCACGCACCCAGTCGAGTTCTTCCCGGGTCATGAGACGGGTCTTGAGATCGACAGAGGATACGACGCCCATTTCGCGGGCGCAGGCTGCGACTTCCGAAAACAGGCCGCGATCCTTCAGGTCGAGATCGGCGAAGATGCGGCCGCGGATGGTCTCGAAGGCCTGTTTCAGGGTCGGAATGCGCTGGTCGGTGGTGGTGCGGCCCTCGCCGCCATTGTCTTCGCGCAGCGCGATCGCTTGCAGTTCCGCGATGGTGAAGGTCTCGGCGTCGCGGTCGATGCCGGCCATGCGCAGGAGCGTATCGTCATGCATCAGGAAAAGCTCGCCATCGGCGCTCTTGCGCACGTCGATCTCGACGATATCGGCGCCGACGGCGATGGCCTTTTCGATGGAGGCCAGGCTGTTCTCCGGCGCGCCATGCCAGGCGCCGCGATGGGCGACGATGGCGCAGCTGCGGTTCGGGTCGGCGATGAAGTCTTTGTAGCTCATGGTCTTTCCTTATGTGTCAGCCGCGGCGGCTGGCGAGATATGATTTCAGTGCGACCGGTTCATCGGTCTGGATCAGGGAGATGCCGGCTTCGATGAGCCGGCCCCAGATGGCATCGGGATTCTGCATGGCAGCCGTATCGGTGAAGCCGGCAAAGGCGACGGAATTGAGCGTGTTCGCCCAGAGAGCCATGCCCGCATGACGGGCGCGGGGGTGGAGAGCGGCGATATCATCGATGTGGTCGAAGCAGACTTCACAGACATCAGGCGCAAGCTGGAACAGGAGACCCAGATCGGCTTCAGGATGCGTAGCGCCGATCCGTGACTTCGCGATGAACAGCACGCCGTGCGGGCTGACCGTCTCGCGTACCCAGGCAAGATCGTCGGTCGAGCGGAGGTTGCCCCAGAAATCCACTTGGCCCGCCACATCAAGGTCGCGGGCGCAGGCGATCACCTGAGGAATGATGGCCCGGTCCTTCACGTCGAGATGCACGAAAATGCGATCCCGTGTCAGGTCGAAGAGTTGCTGCAGGCTCGGCAGTCTTTCGGCCGTCATCTCATTGCTCTCGCCGCCGTCGCGGTTTCTGAGCGTGAGGCTGGCGAGCCGCGCCGAACTCAGAGCCTCCGGCGCCTCGTCAATGCCGGCCATGCGTTGCAGCGTCTTGTCATGCAGCAGGAAGAGGCCGCCATCCGCACTGCGGCGCACGTCGATCTCGACGACATCGCAGCCAGCGTGGATCGCAGCCTCGATGGCAACGAGGCTGTTTTCGGGCGCATCGCGCCATATGCCGCGATGCGCCACGACTGCGCAGGTCCTGCCCGAGTCCCGCACATAGTCAGTGTAATTCATGGAGAGGTCTTTCAATGGTCGGCGAATGCGTCCGCAATGGCGCGACCTGTCTCGCCGTCAAACAGGTGCAACCGGGATCGTGGGAAGGAGAAGGAAAGCTCTGTGGCGGGATCGATATCGGCGCCGAAGGGTGTGGCGACACGGATGGAAGTGCCGGCGAGATCGACGGCAAGTACTGCATGCGAGCCGAGATCTTCGAAATGCCGCAGCCGTCCTTTGATCACGCCATCCGCTGCGACAGCGATATCTTCGGGGCGGATGCCAAGTTGGAAATTACCGGCCTCGTGGTATCCGCCAACCGCCTGCCCGTCCGCCAGACGCAGCACGGAGCCGTCTGATGTCACCGGCAGGATATTCATGGGCGGTGCGCCGATGAATTTTGCGACGAAGACCGAGGCCGGGCGATGATAGATCGCCTTCGGCGTATCGAACTGCTCGACGCTGCCCTTGTTGAGGATCAGGATCCTGTCGGCAAGTGTCATGGCCTCGACCTGGTCATGGGTAACGAAGACGGTCGTGGCACCGATGCGCCGGTGCAGATCGGCAAGCTCGACGCGCATGTCGTGGCGCAACTGCGCATCGAGGTTCGAGAGCGGCTCGTCGAAGAGAAGCACGCCGGGTTCACGCACGATTGCCCGGCCGATCGCCACGCGCTGGCGCTGCCCGCCCGAGAGCTGCCCCGGCTTGCGATCGAGATAGGCGGCAAGCCCGAGCATCTCGGCAACGGCACCGACGCGCTCCTGGCGCTCGGCCTTGGGAAGGCCGGCGACCCTCAGACTATAGGCCATGTTCTGGAACACGGTCATATGCGGATAGAGCGCATAATTCTGGAAAACCATGGCGCAGCCGCGCTGCTTCGGCTCCAGGCCCTGTACCTCGCGATTGCCGAACAGGATCTTGCCGCCGCTGACGGCTTCGAGCCCCGCAATCATCTGCAGCAGCGTGGATTTCCCGCAGCCTGACGGGCCGAGAACGACGGTGAATTCGCCGGCGCGAAGCTCGACATCGAGCGGCGGAATGACGACAGCCTTTGTGTCATAGGCCTTGGTGACGCCTGCAAGCGTGATGTTGGTGGCCGCGGTGCGGATGGCGGTATCGATGGCGTTCACGTCATTTCTCCGAAAGAACAAGGCCTTGCACTAGGTAACGCTGCAGCAGCGCAATCATCGCAAGGGGAATGACCGAGACGACCACGACACCAGCCATGATCATCGGAAAATCAGGGATTTCGCCTTCCATGTCGGGTGCGAGCCGCGCCAGACCGACGACTGCCGTTGTCATCTCGGGCTTGGAGGCGGCAACGAGCGGCCAGAGATATTGTGTCCAGCCGCTGAGGAAGGTCAGCACGAACAGCGCTGCAAAGCTGCTGAGCGAGATCGGCAGCAGGATATGGAAGAGGAAGCGGATCGGCCCTGCCCCATCCATGCGCGCCGCCTTGAAGAGATCGGCTGGCAGCGTGCGGAAGAACTGCCGGAACAGGAAGGTGCCGGTTCCATGTGCAACCAGTGGTGCCACGAGCCCGAAATGCGTGTCGAGCACGCTGAGTTCGAGATGAACAGGTGCGCCGAACAGGCTTTCGATCAGCGCATTGGCGCCGGTGAGATCGAGCAGCGCATTCAGTGGCGAGAAGATGTTCGCCGCCACCTGATAGGTGGTGATGACGCGGATATCGATCGGCAGCATGATCGTCGCGAGGATCACCGCGAAGGCGATACCTGCCCAGCGGATGCGGAAATAGACGAGCGCATAGGCAGCGAGAAAGGAAAGCGCGCAGGTAAAGAAGGCATCGTAAAAGGCCACCAGCATGCTGTTCAGCATCTGGATCGGGATGCGGGTCTCGGTGAAGACGCGCATCACATTGGCGATGAACTGGTCGCCCGGATACCAGGCAAGCCCGTTGCGCAGCAGGAATTCATAAGGTTGCGATGCATTGGCGAGCGTCAGGTAGAGCGGCCCGAGAATGAAGATGATACCGACAGCCAGGATGGCGCTGGCGGCGAAATTGAGCGAGCGAGCGTTTTCGATCATGGCTGGCCCTTACCGTTCGTAATTGATGCTGCGGCCGAGAAGCAGGAACTGCGCGGCGGTGAGGATGACGACGAAGACCATCAGGATGGCCGTCTGGGTGGACGCGCCGGAGAGATCGTAACCGCTGAAGCCGTCGGTATAGATCTTGTAGACGAGCAGATTGGTGGAGCCGCCCGGTCCGCCCTTGGTAATCGTGTCGATCAGCGCGAAGGCCGAGGTGACGCTCTCTGTGAATTCCAGCACCAGCGTCAGAAAGAGCTGCGGCATGATCAGCGGCAGCTGCACATCGAAGATGCGCCGCCATGGCCCAGCGCCATCCATGGCGGCTGCCTGAAACATGGTGCGCGGAATGGATTGCAGCCCGGCGAGCAGGATGACGAAATTAAAGGGAATGCCGCCCCACACGTGGGCGACGATCAGCGTGATGAAAGCATCGGTGCCATTGAGGCCCGGCGCCCAGGCGCCCGGAAAGAAATGGTTGATCGGCGCCAGAATGCCGACGAAGGGATTGAAGATGAAGGCGAAGACGACGCCGATCGAGGCGCCCGCCACACCCTTCGGCCAGACCAGCACGTTGCGGGCCGTCAGCGACAGGCGGATTTTCCGGTCGGCCGCCACCGCCAGGATCAGTGGCAGAGCGACCGCCAGCGACGAGGCGAAGACCATGAAGAGGATCGTGCGCCAGCCGGCATCCCAGAATTCCGGATCGGCAAGCACGCGGCGGAAATTATCCCAGCCGACGAACTCCGACCCGCCGCCGAACGGCCTTTCCAGGAAGAAGGACCAGTAGAAGGCCTGGATGATCGGCGCGTAGAAGAAGATGAGGATCAGCAGCAGCAAGGGTGCGGCAAGCAGCAGCGGCAGCCAGCGATGGCTGAAAAGCGAGGATTCCGACGACATCACGCATGTCCATTTCGAGAAAAGCCGGTGCGGCGACGGGGGGCGCCGCACCGGAGATGGATCAGGGCAGCTTTGCCGTCTTGTAGGTCTGCTCGAAGCGGCGCAGCAGCTCGTCGCCACGCTTCTTGGCACTGTCGAGCGATGCCTGTGCGGTCTGCGTGCCGGCAAACGCCTTCTGCGTTTCTTCGATTAGGATCGAGCGGAACTGCACGTAGAAGCCGAGGCGGATGCCGCGGGTGTCGGGGGTGCCGGGCTCGTTCATGGATTCGATGCCGACGCCCGCCGTCGCATATTTGGTGGTGCCGGCATCAGGGCTCTTGGCGATGGCATCGAGCACGTCGTTGGTGACCGGTACGTAGCCGGTCGAAGCCGTCATGAACATCTGCTGTTCGGGCTTGCGCAGGAAATCGAGGAAGGCCTTGGCGCCATCGATCTCGGCCTGGTCATGGCCCTTCATGATGTAGATGGAGGCGCCGCCGACGAAGGTGTTGTGGCGCTCGTAACCCTTGTACATCGGCGTCAGGCTGACGGAGAGTTCATATTTGCCGGCAAAGGCCTTGGACGAGTCCGTGTAGGAGCCGGAGGAATTTTCCATCATGGCGCATTCGCCGGAATTGAAGGCGGCGGTGTAATTGCCGGCCTTGGTATCGCTGGCGATCTTCACCAGGCCTTCCTTGCGCCAGTCGATCAGGTTCTGCAGGTGCTTGGCAAAGAAAGTGGTGTTGAAGACATATTCGGCATCGAGACCGTCATAGCCATTGTGTTTGGAAGCGATCGGCAGGCCGTGACGGGCGGAGAACTGCTCGAACATCGACCACGGCTCGCCATTGGTGACATAGGGGCACTCGTTGCCGGCAGCTTTCAGCTTGCGGGCAGCCTCGATAATGTCCTCCCAGGTCTTCGGCATCTCGGTGACGCCGGCTTTTTCGAGCTCCGTCTTGTTGACGTAGAAGAGCAGCGTCGAGGAATTGTAGGGCTGCGAATAGAGCTTGCCACCTGACGTTTCGTAATAGGAGCGCGCGCCCTTAATGTAATTGTTCCAGTCGACATCGGGCAGCACGTCCTGAACCGGAACGACGGCGTCCGACAGCAGCAGGTCGAGCGTGCCGGCATCGAAGAACTGGATCAGCAGCGGATGCTTGTTGGAACGGTAGGCGGCAATCGCCTTCTGCATGGAGACTTCATAGCTTCCCTGCCCGACGCAGGTGACGTGATTGGCCGACTGCGATGAATTGAAGGCGTCGCATTGCGCCAGGATCGCCTTTTCGACGCTCCCCGTATTGCCGTACCAGAATTCGAAATTGGCAGCCTGCGCAGAAGAACACGCAGCCGTCATCAGGGCGGCCGCAGCCACCAGAATGGAAATCTTCATTTTGCCCTCGCCTGAATTTGAGACCCGCCGGATCAGCGTCCGGATCGTGAACGGCCGGCTTAATACACTTTGTGTGTAACAAATCGATGACGTGGTCCGACTTGATTGAGGGCGAGAAGCCCTTTATGCAGGCACCTGCGGTTACCATCTGCGTTACAGTTACACTTTTATGGTATATTCGAGGTGCGTCATGCCTTATTTTCCAGAACCGTTGATTGCATCCCGATTCCGGCGTCCGGGAGAGGAAATTGTCGTTTCCGCGAATGAACGCAGCCTGCTGAAGCTCATCTGGCGCAATCCCGGCCTGTCACGATCCGAGATCACAAGTCATGCGGATCTGACCCAGCAATCGGTCCATCGCATCATCGACCAGCTCGTCGAGCGCGGCATCGTTTCTCTGGGGTCCCCGAAGCCCGGCCTCGGCCGCGGCCAGCCGAGCCCGATGCTCAGGCTCAACGGCCGCCACGCCTATTCGATCGGCATTTCCGTCAATTCCGACGTGGTCGACATCTGCCTGGTGGATTTGTCAGGCAATGTGCTCGGCGAAAGCGACATCTCGCTGAGGGAGCGGGGCATGAACCAGGCGCTGGATCGCGTGTGCGAACGCATTGCCGAATTGCAGCAGCTGAACGGCCTCGATGACGAGACCTTCTTCGGCATCGGCTTCGGCATTGCCGGCGCTCTGATCTCCGGGACAAAATACAATGCCTCGATGCCGCTGCATGAATGGTCGCTGATCGAGCTTGGGCCGCTTCTGAGCGATCTGTTCAAAAAGCCCGTCTGGCTCCTGAACGGCGGCAGCGCCGGCGCCGTCGCCGAGGCGATGTTCGGCGCCGGCCGCTTCATCAAGCACTTCGCCTATCTCAGCTTCAATTACGGCTTCGGCGGCGGCCTGATCAACGACGGCGAGCTCCTGGCCGGCGGCAATGGCAATGCCGGCGAATTCTCGGGCATGTATGACGACGAGGAGATGGTCCGACGCCCTGCCCTGCAGCTGCTCCTGGAGAAGCTCAAGCGCCACAATGTCGACGTGCCGTCGATCCCTTACCTGCGCAGGAATTTCGATCCGAAATGGCCGGGCGTGGCAGAATGGGTCGAGGAGATCACACCCGCCTATAACCGTCTCATCAACGCCATCTGGGCGATCTACGACCCGCAGGCGATCGTCTTCGGCGGCCAGGTGCCGCCGGGACTGGCGCAGATGTTGAGCGAACGCACCGAACTTTTCGGCCGCCCGCGCTACGGCGTCGCCCGCCCACACCCCAAGCTCATCGTCTCCGACATATCGGGCGACGCCGCCGCCATGGGCTCGGCGATCGTTCCCTTCAAATCGACGTTTTACTGATGATGCGGGCGCCTGCCGATTTTACGGTGCGTGTTCGTTTTCGTCGTAAAGCCTGACATCCGGAACCCGTGGCAGCCAGGGTTCGCGGCGGATGGTCCAGACCTCGACCATGGGGTGGATGTCGTTCGGTGCCTGATCTAGGGTGCCGATGAAGACTTCCACAGCGTCATCAAGCACGAAGAACAGCCGCGAGCCGCAGATTGGGCAGAACGACCGTTTGTCGTAGGTACTGATCTCGCCATCCATCTTGAACTTCGAGCGACGCCAGTTCGCCGTTGCCGAAAAGATGGAACCGGTCAGCTTCCGGCATTTGGTGCAGTGGCAGAGCCCGGATTGATACGGCTCGCCTTCGACTTCGTACCTGACTGCGCCGCACGCGCAGCCACCGGTTCTCACGCTTTCCATCGCCATCGCGTCCTCCATGCAATCGCATCACGATACCGCAGGATAGCTGACAACACGGCGAAAGCAGCCCGCTTGCCCAAAGCCGCCCCAGATGTTACCACATCCCGCATGGACAGAACCGCAATCAGCACCTTTGTGATGATGATGCCGCGCTCATAGCGTGGCGGGTTTCGTGCGTCCATAATGCACCAGCGACCGCCCTCGAGGCGGTCTTTTCGTAAGTCGATCCGTCTCGCGGGGCAACTAGCCCTCGAAAGGATCAACCGATGAATAAGACCTATATCACCACCTCGATCCCCTATGTGAACGCCGCCCCGCATGTGGGCTTCGCGCTCGAACTCGTGCAGGCCGATGCCTATGCCCGCCACTTCCGCCTGCTCGGCCGCAATGTGCGCTTTCAGTGCGGCACCGATGACAACAGCCTCAAGAATGTCCGCTCGGCCGAAGCCGCCGGTCTGCCCGTGGCGGATTTCGTCAATGCCAATGCCGACAGGTTCGAGCGGCTCGGCACACGGCTCGATATTTCCAACGACGAGTTCGTGCGTACCTCACGTGACCCGCGGCACGTCACCTGCGTGCACGCTTTGTGGAACGCCTGCGCCGACAATGGCGACCTCTATCGCAAGGCCTATGAAGGCCTTTATTGCGTCGGCTGCGAGCAGTTCTACGAGCCCTCGGACCTCGTTGACGGCCGCTGCCCTGAGCACGGCGTCCCTCTTGAACTCGTCCGGGAAGAGAACTGGTTCTTCCGCCTCTCGCGCTATGGCGACCGCATCCTGCAACTGATCGAGACCGGTGAACTCTCCATCGTTCCGACCCACCGGCGCAACGAGGTGCTGGCGCTGCTGCGTCGGGGCCTTGACGACATCAGCGTCTCGCGCAGCGCCGAGCGGGCGCGCGGTTGGGGCGTTCCCGTGCCTGATAGCGATGAAGTCGTCTATGTCTGGTTCGATGCGCTGGCCAACTACCTGACGGGGCTCGGCTACGGCACCTATGAGGAGCTCTTCAATCGCTATTGGACCGCCAGCGGTGAGCGCATCCACGTCGTCGGCAAGGGTATCTCGAAATTCCATACCATCTACTGGCCGGCCATCCTGCTCTCGGCAGGCCTGCAGCCGCCGTCGTCGATCCTGGTGCATGGCTATGTGACGGTTGACGGCAGAAAGATTGGCAAATCCGCCGGCAATGGCATCGACCCCAACAGCGTCATCGATGCTTATGGCACGCCGGATGCGCTGCGCTACTACCTGCTCCGGCATATTCGCTCGGGCGATGATGGCGACTTCTCGGCTGAGCGTCTGGAAGCCGCCTGGACAGGAGAGCTCGGCGGCCAGCTCGGCAATCTCGCCAACCGGGTGCTGGCGCTTGTCTCATCTGCCTTCGGTGGGGTCGTTCCTCCGCTGCAGGAGAGCGATTTTACACAGGAGGCGGCGCGGCTTCCAGCGAAGGTGGCTGCGGCTTTCGATACCTATGAGCTGCATGTCGGTCTTGCTGATATCTTCGCTTTTGTCGGCGAGGCGAACCGCCGTTTTGCGAAGCGTGCCCCATGGGCGGATGCGAAGGCGCTACTTGGTGACATCACGCCCGAAGAACGGCAGGCGACAGTTGATCGTCTTGGTGGTTGCCTCGCGGAGCAGGTTTATGGGTTGGCAGTCGTTGCGCGCTGCCTCCTGCCGTTTCTGCCGTGCTCGGCGGAGGCACTGCATTCAAGGCTTGGGATTGAGGTGCCTGATGTCTATGGGACGCCGCTTGTCGTCGATGGGGTCAGGACGGCGCCGGACGCTGTGCTCTTTCCGAGGAGAGTGGCGGCTTAGAGGCTGCCCAATTTGGTGCTATCGCTTGGCCGGTTCGGACCCTCTAAAAACCCCGCCTTACCCTCACCTCACCACATCGTCTTGGCAGCCCGCACCGGCCATTCCCGATCATAAGTCTCATGATCGAAATCCCCCACCGCATCCTTCAGCATCTGCCCAGGCGTCGGTAAATTCGCGGGGTCGACGAAGTGCTCCGCATTCCACAGCTCGGCGCGCATCACTGCACGCGCGCATTGGAAATAGACCTCGACGATGCTGACGACGATGACCGTGCGCGGATGTTTGCCATCCATCTCGAAACTCGAAAGCAGCGCCTCGTCGTTGGAGACCACGCCGCGGCCGTTGATGCGCATCACCGTATTCGAGCCGGGAATGAGGAACATCAGCGACATGCGCGGGTCGCGCACGATGTTGGAAAGCGAATCGACGCGGTTGTTGCCGCGCCAGTCGGGAAGATGCAGCACGGTGTCGTCGACGATGCGCACCACGCCGCCGAGATCGCCGCGCGGCGAACAGTCGAGCCCTTCCGGGCCGACGGTCGCAAGCGCCACGAAGGGCGAAATCTCGATCATTCCGCGATAGAGGGGTGTCAGCCGTTTCGTCACCTTGTCGACGGATGCCTGCGACAGGCCCGCGCCATAGATCTCGTTGAGCTCTTCGATACTGCTGATGATCTTCATTGCTGCCCAGTCCTATTGCCGACCGCCTGACCTGCGGCCGGCCGGACGCTACACCGATGCGCGGCGCGCCGGAAGCTCAAAAATCGGAATGATCTCAGCAGCTTTCTTGATGTCTTCCTCAGCCAGAAACGCTGCGACCTCGTCAAGAACTGGGGCGGCCGAGATGATGCGCCGGTGGCCAAAACCGTTCGCCCAGGACAGCCGCACCTGCCCGCCTGAGGCCGCATAACGCCGCGCATGGGCGGCACTGACTTCCTTGTCGTCCTCGGCATGGATGACCAGCACGGGCTTGCCGATGCTTGCGGCCGTTTTTCCCGCGTCGAAATCCTCAAGTCTGCGACCGGTGACACGCTGCACGACATCCTCGAGCGCGGCCTGTGCGGCAGGCTTCAGCCGCAGCATCCGGCCGAAATCGGTAAACAGCCACCGCATTTCGCTGGGGGAGCCGATCAGCACCATGCGTTCGGCCGAGACTGGATTTACATCCGGCAGCATGGAGGAAGCCGACACCATCAGCGCCGCGCCGCCGAAGGAATGGCCGACGACGGCATCGAAGCGGCCGAAACGCGCTTCCGCAGCCGCAATCGCCTTGACCGCCAGCCCCATATGCAGGAAGCGTCCGCCAGCGCGACCGTGGCCGGGAAAATCGAGCGCGATCACTTCCGCGCCGGTATCCGCCAGCATCGTTACCAGATCGGCCATATAGGCCATGCCGGAGCCCCAGCCATGGGTGACGAGGTAACGCTTGCGCCGCCCGAGCGCCCCGCCGTTCAGCCGGTAGGCATGGGCGCGCTTACCCTCGACCGGCAGCAGGAAGCGTTCCGCGCCCGCAAGCCTGGCAACACCTGCCGCATGCGCCGCCTTCGCCTTCTCGCCTTTCGGCTTGACGGATGGCGTTCGGCAGAACAGCCGGAAGGCCGCTTCGCCGGCAAGACGCGGGGAAACGGATTGCATGAGCGAAAATCCGAGGCGGGTGACCTCAAGCGCAAATTTTGCCATGATGGGATTCCGATAATGTTCAACACTGAACAATAAAGTACAACGATGAACAAAAATCAATCCCTTCCCTGGGATCATCCGCGTTTTCGCAGCTGGATCGCGGTGGCTCGCGCCTGCCAGCTCATGCAACAATCCCTGGCGCGCTTGTTATCGGATCTCGATATCAAGCCGCCGCATCTCGATATTCTCGTCAATCTCTACCGCTTCGAAGGCATTTCGCAGCAGGAGCTGGCCCGTAAGCTGCTGGTCGGCCGCTCCAATATGAGCATGCTCCTGCCACAGATGGAAAAGCGCGGCCTGATCCTTCGCCGCGACGACGAGCGCGACAAGCGCGTGCTGCGCCTCTACCTGACGCCGGAGGGGCGAAAGCTGAGCGAGGAAGCCATGGCCATCCAGACCAGCCTCATCGACCGTGTGCTCTCGGACGAGCCGATCGAGCAATGCATGGCGACCGCCAACTCGATGGAGCGCATCATCTCCGTGCTGCTGCAGGATCTGCGTGACGAGGATTGAGCCCGGAGCTATCTTCGAGGCTTGCAGCACACAAGCGGGGGTAGTGACGATGCCGGCATGGGATGACAAGCTTGCAATAAACGAGCTTCTTCAGAACTGGGCGATCTGGCGGGATGCCGGTCATTGGGAGCGTTTCCAGACCGTATGGCACGACGACGCCTGGATGATGGCGACTTGGTTCCAAGGGCCTGCAACGGAGTTTATCCGTGTCAGCCGGGATGGCTGGAACAAAGGCGTAAGCATCCTCCATTTTCTCGGCGGCAGTTCGATCGACATCAGAGCGCATCGGGCGATAGCTCAGACCAAGATGACGATCTCCCAGCGGGCATCGGTTCACGGTTGCCCTTGCGACGTGGTTTGCACCGGGCGCTTCTACGACTTCCTCGAAAAGAGAAATGACCGCTGGGCAATCGTCATCCGGCAGCCGATCTATGAGAAAGACAGGATCGATCCTCTTTCGCCCGCCGATATACTCGGGATCGACCGAGAGGTGCTGCAGGCATTTCCGGAAGGATATCGGCATCTCGCCTATATACAGGAGCAGATCGGATATCGTGTAAAGCGCGACATGCCGGGCCTGAAGGGCAAACAGGTGGAAGCTCTATACGAGCGCGGCAATCGCTGGCTGGAAGGGCTTGCCGTTACACCGCAGGAGTTTCTGCGTGATGCATGACCTTTTGCGATGCCGGACTCTCTAATGCAACGCCGGCCCGGCCGGCGCCCGCGTCAGCGACTTGTACTCCCAGGCCGCCACGATAATCAGCACCAGCGCCGCCAGAATGCCCATTACATAGACCTGTATGAACGGCGCAAAGAAGGCGCAGAGGATCAGGATGACGATGCCGGCGAGATGGGAGAGCGGCAGACGGCCGCTGGTGGCGCCCTTGAACCAGAGATTGCCGATCAGGAAGAGGCCGGAGCCGCCGAGCACGGAAGCGGCAATGGCGAGGCTGCCCGTCTCATGTGGATGTTCGAACATGAATTCCACCGCCACGGCGTGCACGATGATGCCTGCGAGAACAGGAATATGCGCATAGGTGAAGGCCTGCCGTGCGATACTGCCAGGCGTATCCGTGTGCTCGATGCGGTGTGCCGCGCGCTCATGGCCGAAGCGGAAATAGAGCCACCACATGGCGACCGTGCCGATGAAACCGATCAGAAAGACCACGCCGGTCATGGCGGAGAATTCCATTTCGGAGAAGGTGCGGCCGGATACGAGGATCGCTTCGCCAAGGCAGATGATGATGAAAAGCGCGCAACGCTCCGCCATATGCGCGCCGGAAACATCCCACTCCGCCGCATTCGATCTGCCGAGGCCAGGCACGACAAAGGAGAGCGCCGGCCCGCAATATTCGATGGCGAGCGCGATGACCCAGCAGATCAGCCGTGCTTCATGCTCCAGCAGCCCGCCAGCGATCCAGAATATGCCGGCGACGACAAAATAGGCGGTAATGCGCACGAAGTTGAGCGTGGCCGAACGGCCTGCAGCCCGCATCGCATAGGCAGTGAAGGCCGAGCGGCCGACCTGCATCAGTACGTAGGCTGAGGCGAAGAGCAGGCCCTTTTCGCCGAATGCTTCGGGAATGGAGGCCGAAAGAATGAGGCCGAGCATCATCATCACGATCAGCAAGGATCGCACCGGCATGCGCTCGGGGTCGAGCCAGTTCGTCGCCCAGGCGGTGAAGATCCACACCCACCAGACGGCGAACATCATCAGTGCGGCTTCGGCGGCGCCAAACAGCGTGTAATGCGCAAAGAGCGCATGCGACAGCTGTGAAATGGAAAAGACGAAAACGAGATCGAAGAAGAGTTCCAGGAATGTGACCCTGCTGCCGGTATGCCCGTGGGCTCGCAGCCAGCTCTTTTTATGCGTTTCCGTCATGTGCCCCCTCGTCGCCCCTTCGCCTGATATTGAAGATTATCTTGGTTTTTCCGCCACGTCGCGGCTCATTCCCTTTTCCTTCAGCTCTTCCTCATAGGCGGAGAAAAGCTCGAAGCCTCGCTCACCGAGTTCGCGCAGATAGGTCCAGGTATATATGCCGGTATCGTGCATGTCGTCGAAGCCGATGCGCACGGCATAATTGCCTGTCGGGATCATTGAGATGATGGCGACATTGCGCTTGCCCGGCACCGTGACCTTCTGCCCCGGCCCATGCCCCTGAACCTCGGCCGAGGGCGACAACACGCGCAGAAGCTCGGCCGAGAGATCGAAGCTCTGCCCGTCATTGAAGCTTACCACCAGCCTCTGGCGGTCTTTCGAAACCCGGAGTTCGGTGGGCCAGATATCGCTCATCGTTATGTCCTTTTCTTCTGCGAGGAGTAGGCGCTGATCTTTTTCGGCGCAAGCGTAATTTACCGTGGCGCCGAAAGCTGTTTCCCTTGACGCCACAATAGCATATGCCCACATTAAGGAGAGTACGGAGATTGAAGTGAACACCATAGTAGGAACGATAGGCAATGCCTCGCCGCTGGTAGCGGATGCAGCGCCGATGATCGACCCCTTCGGGCGTGCCGTCACCTATCTACGCGTTTCCGTCACCGACCGCTGCGACTTCCGCTGCACCTATTGCATGGCGGAAAACATGACCTTCCTGCCGAAGAAGGATCTCTTGACGCTGGAAGAGCTCGACCGGCTCTGTTCCGCCTTCATCGCCAAGGGCGTGCGCAAGATTCGCCTGACCGGTGGCGAGCCGCTGGTGCGCAAGAACATCATGTACCTGGTACGCCAGCTTGGCCGCCAAGTCGGCTCCGGTCTCGACGAGTTGACGATCACCACCAACGGCTCGCAGCTCGCCCGCCACGCCGAGGAGCTCTATGACTGCGGCGTGCGCCGCATCAATGTTTCCCTCGATACGCTCGATCCGGAGAAATTCCGCAAGATCACCCGCTGGGGCGATTTCGCCAAGGTCATGGAAGGCATCGACGCCGCCCAGAAGGCCGGGCTGAAGATCAAGCTCAATGCCGTGGCGCTGAAGGATTTCAACGAAGCGGAAATGCCCGACATGCTGCGCTTCGCACATGGCCACGGCATGGATCTGACCGTCATCGAAACCATGCCGATGGGCGAGATCGAAGAAGATCGCACCGACCAGTACCTGCCGCTCTCAAAACTGCGTGCCGATCTGGAACGGCAATTCACGCTCACCGATATCGGTTACCAGACCGGCGGCCCTGCCCGCTATGTCCAGGTTGCAGAAACCGGCGGCCGCCTCGGCTTCATCACGCCGCTCACCCATAATTTCTGCGAGAGCTGCAACCGCGTGCGCCTCACCTGCACCGGCACGCTCTATATGTGCCTCGGCCAGAACGACGCCGCCGACCTCCGCGCCGCCCTGCGCGCCACCGAAGACGACGGCCTGCTCCATGCGGCCATCGACGAGGCCATCACCCGCAAGCCCAAGGGCCACGATTTCATCATCGACCGCACCCACAAGCGCCCGGCCGTTGCCCGGCATATGAGTGTCACCGGGGGCTGAGATGTGGTCCCGCGAAGCGGGAGCAATCGATTGCAGCGTTGAACGCCCTGAGCCATGCATGGCGCCCTCCCTTCAGCCATCGAGCGCCTGATCTTGCAGTGAGCCGCAAGGCACGCTCATATGGCATGACTGTGTGAACCTGGAATCGCCGAATGCCCGCTGACGCCAGCCCAAAACGTTATCCCGAAATGCAGGGCAAGATAGCCCTCGTCACCGGCGGATCGTCCGGCATCGGCCTTGCGACCGCACAGGCTTTCGCGCGCGAGGGTGCCACCGTCATCATCTCCAGCCGCAACGAGAAACGGGCAAAACAGGCGCTTGCCAGCCTGGCGGATGGCAGCGCCAGTTGGGTCGAATGCGACGTGGCCAATGGCAAGTCTGTGGAAAGACTGATCTCCGGCATCGTCAAGCAATATGGTCGGATCGACTACGCCTTCAACAATGGCGGCAGCGGCGGACGCGGCGCACCGGTTGGAAGCCTCGGCGAGGATGCCTGGCGCAAGACCATCGACGGCTACCTGACCTCGGTCTTCCTCTGCATGCGCTATCAGATCCCGGCCATGCAGAAGAACGGCGGCGGTGTCATCATCAACAACTCCTCCGTTGACGGCCTGCGCGGCTATCCCTTTCCGGGCGGTGCGGCCTATGCGGCCGCAAAACACGGCGTCATCGGGCTGACGAAGAGTGCCGCACTCGAATATGCCCGCGAGGGTATCCGCATTACCGCGATCTGCCCCGGCTGGGTCGGCACCCCGCCCGTCGAATCCTCTATGAAAAAGAGCGCCGATATTGCGGCCGCCATCATCGCCCAGACGCCAATCGGCCGCATCGCCACACCGCAGGAGATTGCAGAAGGCGTGCTGTGGCTCTGCTCGGATGCCTCGTCCTTCATGCTTGGAAGTCCGCTGGTGCTGGATGGCGGCTACATGAGTTGAGAGACTATGTTTCGCCGCACGAGAGAACAGGAAGAGGCTATCTGGTGGCGGGACATCGTTATCGCTATTCCCTGTCCCCGCGCCTTTCCTTTGCCAAGCGGAGCATGAATGACTGACGGCAATGATATTCCAATGAATGAGACGCGCCGCACCGACAGGCTGCTGCTGCGCCCACCGACGATGGAGGATCTTCATTTTCTGATGGAGCTGTTCGCAAAGCCTGAACTGGTCGCGCACAGGCCCGTGCCTCAGCCGGACAGCCCTGAAGAAAGCGCCGCGCGGCTGGCGAAGGACATGGCGCATTGGGAACAACACAGCTTCGGCCGCTTTGCAGTCATCGCCAATGGTGAGCTGATCGGCTTTGGCGGTGTCACCGTGTCGAACGAGTTCGAGGGGCTCAATCTCTCCTATCATCTCGATCCCCGAAGCTGGGGGCACGGTTACGCAACCGAGCTCGTTCGCGGCATACTGGCCTTTGCCGTCGAAGAGCTGGGTGCCCGCCGGATTATCGGGCTGGTGCGCCCGGCCAATCCCGCATCTCGCCGCGTTCTCGAGAAATGCGGCTTCGGCTTCGAAGGCCAGGTCATGCTCCACGGCGCGCCGACGAACCTTTACAGCCTTCTATCCTGAACTTTCGAAGAGCCCCTGCCTGGCATTGCCTTACTCGAGGATGGGCACATGCGGCGCCGCCGACCGCGGCAAGACTCCGGTCAGCCGCGGATCATCCGTGACCTCGACCATGAAAGCATAGGGCCTGAAGCCGGACCGCTGATAAAACGGGAGCGCGTTCGGGTGGTCGAAATGGCAGGTGTGGACCCAGAGCCGCTCGATCGGATGCGCCCACGCGATGGACAAAGCATGATTCATGAGATAGCGCCCCGCCCCTGTTCCGATGGCGCTTTTTCCGACCCCGAAGAAGACCAGTTCACATTGGCCGGGCTGCCGGAAATCAAGTTCCAGCATTCCGGCTTGCCGGCCGTCCGAGAGCAGCACGTAGATTTCCACCAACGGGTCGCCGATGATGGCTTTCAGCGCCTGATCGGCCATGACAAGCCGGGAAACCCACAGCCAGTCCTCACCGATCGCCCGGAAGAGCTGCCGATAAATCTGTGGATCGGGCGACAGCATCCTCTCCAGGGAAAGCCCTGCAGTGTTGCCGGTCTCCCTCCGCAGCGGCTTCTCGGTCATTTCCAGACAGGTGACGGCGTTTGCAAGCTTGCCCCTGGGAACCGGAGAATATCCCATGGGCAGTTCGGGGTTCGAGTGGTCCGATTTTTCCGCGGTACTCATGTCTCGTCTATCCGTTGTGCGCCGTTTCAAGATGTCCAATGGAGATCAGGATTCGGCTATCAACTCAACCCGCTTTGCCGCGGCTGATAACCAGCACGAAAAAAGCCCCGCATCAGCGGGGCCAAGTCTTTCTGAGTGGAATACTCTGATGTCGGATTGTTATCAGTGCCAGGTCTGGCCGTTGTACCAGGTATCGACGTCGCTGCGGATGCGGTCCTTGGCGAGGCCGTAGCGTTCCTGCAGCTTGCCTTCAAGCTGTTCGCGGCGGCCGTTGATCTGGTCGAGGTCGTCGTCGGTGAGCTTGCCCCACTGTTCCTTGACCTTGCCCTTCACCTGCTTCCAGTTGCCTTCAACACGGTTCCAATCCATCACGGTTCTCCTTTGTTGGACATGGTTGGAAAACGACGCAGGCGCCAAATTGTTCAAAAGAAAAACCCGCGGTTGGAAAACCGCGGGCCCTTTCTGATCTCAAGCCGATGCATTGACTTATGCAGCACGGCCCGTCCAGCGACCCTCGGCGCGGCCATATCCATGCACCTCGCCTTCGTCACCGGTGCGGAAGCGGTTGACCTTGTCCGAGAGCATGTCGACGCGCTGGCGCAGGCCCTGGATTTCGGCATTGTTCTCTTCCACCATCGCCGCATTCTGCTGGGTAATGAGCTCCACGTCATGCACCGCCTTGCTGACCTCGTGGAGGCCTGTCGACTGTTCGCCTGTCGCAGCCGAAATCTCGGCGACGAGGCGCTGCACGCCGCCGATATGGGCGATGATTTCGGCGAGCGCCTGGCCGGTTTCCTCGACAAGCTCTACGCCGCTCTGCACCTGGCCGGAGCTCGCCGAGATCAGCTCCTTGATCTCGCGGGCGGCCTTGGCGCAGCGCTGGGCAAGTTCGCGCACTTCCTGCGCCACGACCGCAAAGCCGCGGCCCGCCTCGCCTGCTCGTGCTGCTTCGACGCCCGCATTCAGCGCCAGGAGGTTGGTCTGGAAGGCGATCTCGTCGATCACGCCGATGATGGTGGCGATCCTCTCGGACGACCGGTTGATTTCGCCCATCGCATCGACGGCCTTGGCGACGACCTCCCCGGAACGGGTCGCGAAAACCTGTGTCTCGTTGACGGATTGCGCCGTCTGCTTGGCGCGGTCGGCGGTGGAGCGCACGACATCGCTCAAGTGCCGCAGCGCCCGCGAGCTCTCCTCGAGTGCGGCCGCCTGCTGTTCGGTGCGGCGCGCAAGATCGTCGGCCGAGGACGCCAGGTTGCCCGTGCCGCCCTTGATCTCGACGGTGGCGCCGCGCACATCGGCCAACGTCTGGCGGAGTGCCTCGACGGCATGATTGTAGGTATCGGCCATATCGACGAAATCGCTGGCGAGATCGCGACGCATGCCGATTTCCAGATTGCCTTGTGCCAGCTGCTGCAGCACGTCGGAGAGAGCATTCAGCGCCTGCTTCTGTTCGGCCTCGATGCGGCCGCGCTCGGCGGTGCGGCGGCTCGCCTCGTCGGCTGAGAGCACCCGCGCGCTTTCGGCCTCCTTCTCGAGCCGGACGTTTTCGACAGCCGCATCACGGAAGACAGCGACCGAGCGAACCATGTCGCCAATCTCGTCGCCGCGGTTACGGCCTTCGATGGCAACTTCGAGATCGCCATTGGCAAGCCGGGTCATCACGTCTGAAACGCGCTTCAGCGGGCCGCGCAGGGTTTCGACCAGCATCAGCCCGCCGATGATCGCCAGCAGCGTCCCGAGGATCATCGCAAAGACAGAAACATTGGCCGAACGCTCGCTGTCTTCCTTGCCGAGTTCCTGAGCCTGGCTGACGAACTGGCGAAGCGAGGCCATTGCGCCGGAGAGGATTTCGGATGACTGCTGGCGTGCCGCCTTCCAATCTGCAGCCGCCTTCAGCATGTCTGCAGAAGCAGCGGTCAGCGAAACGGCAGCCGGGGCGACCTTGTCCGCGAACGCCTTCATGACGGCATCATTGGCGCCGAGTACGGAGATCTTCTTGGCGGTTTCGGTGAGCGCCTTGAGATCTGCGAGTACCACGTCCCGTGCGGCGCCATCACGTGTGCTCAGCATCTGGCTGACATGCACCTGCAACCGGTCGGCGTTGTCGCGCACCTGGTCGACCGAGGTCAAAAGCTCGCGCTGTTCGGCAATGCTCTTGTCGAGGCTGACGAAGCGGGCAGACGCCGTGTCGCTGTTCTTGGCCGACTGCAGCGTCATCTGGCCCTCGGTATTGACGAAGCCGGTCAAGAGCGGCGCCATGCCGGAGGCTTTCTCATCCGGTGTGCCGCTGCCCTTCAAGAGCGCATCGAGCTTGCCGGCTGTCTCGGCGACCTGTCCGATCAATGGCTGGCCATCCTGGGAGACCATGGCCTTGGCGACATCGAGTTGCTTCAGGATCTCGGCAATATGCTGCTGGGCGGCCTCGATCTGCTCCTCGGGCGTAAAGCCCATCTGGATGTCGACGCGCATCGCGCCCATGATATCGGTCAGCGACTTGAAGGCAGCGGAATTGTAGAGCAGTGCCTTGGCGAAGACTTCCTTGTCGGTGAAATCCTTGCGCACGAGATCGGTCTGGCCACCGGCTTCCTCTGCGGCAGCCGAAATCGCCTGCACCGTCCTGGTAATGGCTGCAACGCTCGCATCTTCCGTCTGGCGCAGGCCCAACAGCGTCTCCTGCTGTCTGCGCATGGCTGACGCCAGGGCGCTGACTTCGGTCAGCTGGCTGCGCTGGTCGTCGGTCTTCAGCAAGCCGTTCAGTCGCACGACGCCACTTTCCTGGGCATCGATCGCCTTGCCGAAACCGGCCCTGCTCGCATCCGACGGATCGGAGATGAACTCCTGAAGTGCCGCCTGAAGGTTCTCGAAATCGGAGATATTTTCGATCGTCGCGCGCGTCACCGTCATGTGGCCGTTCAGGATATTGGCCGTGTGGTAACCGAGGATGCCGACACCGGCGATCAGCACGACGAGCGGGATGACGAACAGCAGGACCTTGGTGACGATACGACGGCTTTGCAGAAGTCGGTCGATGAAGTGCATGGACGCGGCGCCTTGAAACTGATGGTACCGTCCACTCCGCAATCATTCCGGATGGTTCGGCGGCCTCCTCCATCATGAAGAGTGGTCGCATATTTTGCTGAATCGGTTGATACAACCTTAATCCGCAACCGGAAGATTTTGGAATTATCCTTATATTTCTAATATTTGCCGCAACTGCACAAGGATTTGCGTTCCCTTACACTAGGTTGCGCTGCGCTGCAGCATCGAATTATTGCAGGTGTGGCATTCCTCCGATTCCCTTGCTGTCCGTTCCCTTCTAAAAGGGCTTGTAAGGTAAGGGAATCTCCAGCATGCCGCGATCACGCAATACCGAAGGCGCCATCTATATGAGCATGGCGATGGCGGGCTTTTCCTCAAGCGACGCACTCTCCAAATCGGTCATTTCCTACATGAATGCCGGCGAGATCATGTTCCTGCGTGGCCTCTTCACCAGCATCCTCGTCTATCTGATCGCCTGGAGGCTGGGCGCATTGAGGCCCTGGCGGGTCATGCTCAAACCCGTCATCGCTCTGCGCATTGCCTGTGAGATCATCGCCGCCGTCACCTACATTACCGCTCTCGGCATGATGCCGATCGCCAATGCCTCGGCGATCCTGCAGTCTCTGCCGCTCGTCGTCACCTTCGGCGCGGCACTCTTCTTCAAGGAGCCGGTCGGCTGGCGGCGCTGGATGGCGATCCTTGTCGGCCTCATCGGCGTGATGATCATCATCCGCCCCGGTCCGGAAGGCTTTACCGCCGCCGCCCTCCTCTGCGTCGGCAGCGTCGCCTCCACCGCAGGGCGCGATCTCGCCACCCGCAGCATCAGCAAGGATATTCCCTCGCTGATGATCACGACGGTCACGGCGGTCTCGGTCGCAATCTTCGGCGCGCTTATGATCCCCTTCCTCGGCGGCTGGGAACCGGTCAGCGTTACCTCGCTCACGCATCTGTTGCTTGCCTCCGTGCTGGTGCTCGTCGGCTACCAGTCGGTCATCCTCGCCATGCGTACCGGCGAGATCTCCTTCGTGGCACCCTTCCGTTATACGAGCCTGATCTTCTCTTCTTTGCTCGGTTTCTTCTTCTTTGCCGAACTGCCTGATTTCTGGACGCTGGTGGGCGCTGCCATCGTTATCGCCTCCGGCCTCTATACGTTCTATCGTGAGGCCAAGCGCCACGTGCCGCCGGTCGCGCAGGAATCGGCGCCCCGCTCGCCCGTGTGATAGTCCGAGGTATCGCCATGACTGACTTCGTGCTCGACCAATCGACCATTCCCGGCGTCGTGCTGGCCGGCGGGCGCTCATCGCGCATGGGCCGCGACAAGGCGGGCGTCACGCTCGGCGGCCGCAGCCTGCTCTCCCATGTTCTGGCCCGCCTCTCGCCGCAGACGGCACAGATCGCCGTCAATGCCGATGCGGCCGACGGACACGACCTGCCCGTTGTTTCCGACCGTATTCCCGGCAAGGCGGGGCCGATGGCCGGGATTCATGCGGCGATGATGTATGGCGCCGGCCTGCCCGCCACCCATGTCGTCACCGTTTCCGTCGATTGCCCCTTCTTCCCGGCCGATCTCGTTAGCCGGCTTGCGGGTGCGGTAAGCCATCCCGAACAGATCGCCATTGCTGCCTCGGAAGGCCGCAGCCATCCGGTCTTCGGCCTTTGGCCGACGGCGCTCGCGGGCGATCTGGAAGAATGGGTCAGGATGGACGAGAAGCGCCGTGTTCGCGACTTCCTCTTGCGTCATGACGTAACGGAAGTCTCCTTCCCGCTGCATCCGACCCGCGCCAGCGTTCTCGATCCCTTCTTTAACATCAACACGCCGGATGATTTAATGGAGGCCGAACGCTGGCTGAAGGCACTTCGTGCATGAAAAAGATGGGCACATGAAAGAAGATGGGCGGATGACACAGAAAATCTTCGGCATCGCCGGCTGGAAGAATTCCGGCAAGACGGGCCTTGCGGTGCGCCTCGTCGAGGAATTCACCCGCCGCGGCTATCGCATCTCCACCATCAAACACGCCCACCACGATTTCGACATCGACAAGGTCGGCGCCGACAGCTACCGCCACCGCCAGGCCGGCGCACATGAGGTGACGATCGTCTCGGGCACCCGCTACGCCATCATGCACGAGTTGCGCGGCGCCCCGGAGCCGAGCTTCGAGGAGATATTGGCGCGGCTTGCGCCCTGCGATCTGGTGCTGATCGAGGGCTACAAGCGCGAGCCGATCCCGAAGATCGAGGCGCGGCGGCTGGAGGCTGCGAGGCGCGATCCGCTGGCGCCCGAGGATCGGCATATCGTGGCGATTGCGGCGGATCACGAGGTCGAGGATGCTGCAGGGCTCGCCTTGTTTGATCTCAATGACACGATCGCGATTGCGGATTTTGTTGCGCGCACGGTTGATCTTGGGGCTCCTCCGTCTCCCCAACCGGCGTGAGCGAACGTCTGAGCGGATAGTGAAGACCGCATTTGTTTTACCTGCGACCCCTCATCCGACCCTTCGGGCCACCTCCTCCCATCATCGCCATCACAAAATAAAAAGGGCGAGGCCCTCACGGACCCCGCCCTCCTCATAAAATTCCAGGTACTGGCTTACCTGTTCTGTGCCACAGGCCGCACCAGCGGCGTCACTCGGCGAATGGTCACGCGCCGGTTCTCCTGGTTCGGTCCTGCTGTATTCACCTTCAGATAGCGCTCGCCATAACCCTGAGTCGCAAGGTTCTCCGGCGGGATGCCATAGACATCCGTCAGTACGTTGGCGACCGATTCCGCGCGCTGGTCAGACAGAATCAGGTTGCTCTGGTCAGAACCCACCGCATCCGTGTGGCCTTCAATCAGGAAGGTCTCGCTCTTGTTCTTGTCGAGCACTTCGTTGATCGCATCGGCCACCTTGCGCAGCGTGCGGGCCTGGGTCATCGGGATTTCCGCACTGCCGGTCGCAAAGGTCACCGTATCCAGGTCGATGCGGCGCACCTTGTCGCGGATACGGGCGGAATATTTCACCTCGTTCAGCGAATATACGCGTTCGACCGGTTCGACGGGCGGCTCGCTCAGGAACTCGTAATAGTCACGGTCCGGATCGGTGCTGGTGTCGATGATATAGTCGTTTAGCGGCACGCGCAGGCGCATCGGCGGCAGGTCGGCACCCGGATCCTCGAAGTAATCACGGTCCGGATCCTCGTAGAGCTCGGGCGAATAATAGAGCACCTCTTCCCGGCCGCGGGCATCGACGCGCGAGCGCTGGATGATGTCGCCGTAGCGGTTGCGGATCGTCACGATGCGATAGCCTTCGGGCCGCATGATCGTTTCGCGGTAGCGGTCGCCCGAAAGCTCCTCATAGCTCGGCCGTTCGCCATCGCGCAGGAAGCGGCGGTCGTCGTCGCTGCGAACAATGGTGCGGTCGCCGAACTGGATGATGACGCGGCTGTCGTCCGTGCGTTCGCCGTAACGCACGCCATCAGGCTGGGCGAACTGGGGACGGCGGTCGATGCGCCGACCTTCTTCACGCGTGATGGCCTCGATCTGCACCGGCGCACGCTGTTGGGTGGCGCTCAGCGACTGAGCCTCGGCATCCGAGGTCGGCAGCTTGAAATCCTGGCTGTCGGCGCGCTGGCGGTCTCGGTCGCGACGGCCCTGCCGGCCCTGGCTGCGGTCCGCATCCTTGTCGCTGTCCAGAACAGCGGCACCATTCTCAACCGGCAGGACGATGGTCTCGCTACTCTTGGCAGGATCCTGGGCGATCTCCTTGCGGCGCTCCAGCTCCTGCGGCGTGACCTTTTCAGGCGCGGGAATGGACTGTTCGGCCTGCTGCGGCGCTACGGCTGCCGGCTGTTCGCCAGGCTGCGGCACGATGGCGGCAGGCTGTTCAGGCTGCTGGCCGGGTACGGGCTGGACAGCCTGCTGACCATTGGCGGGCGGTTCGCCAGCGGCAGGCTTTTCAGCGGTTGCCGGCGTTTCAGTTGCAGCGGGCTTTTCGGCTGTCGCAGGCTTTTCCGCCGGGACGGGCTTCTCGCCTGTCGGCTGTTCGGCCGTTGCGGGCTTTCCGGCTGGGACGGGTGCCTCACCGGAAGGTGCTGCCTGCTGCTCGGTTGCCGCGGGACGCTTGCCGCCGGCTGGCCGCTTGCCGCCCTGCTGCTCCGCCGGCTGTTCCGTGCTCTGCTCCGCGGGCTGCTCTGTCGTTTCCGTCTTCTGGCGCTGCGGGCGCTGGCGCGGTTTTTCAGCAGGCTGATTCGCCTCGCCGGCGGCCGGCGCTTCGACAGCCGGCTGCTGCGAGTCAGGAGCGGCCTGCTCGGCATTCTGCTTGCGATCGCGCTGGCGCTTCGGCTGCTCTGCCGGGGGCTGCTCCGCCTGCGGCTGCTGAGCTTGCGGCTCGGCCTGCTGTTCCGGCTGTGCCTGCTTCTGGCGGCGCGGCCGCTGCGGTTCCTCGGCGGCAGGAGCCTGCTGGTCGGGTGCTGCCTGTTCGGGCTGGGCTTCGCGCTGGCGGCGTGGACGTGCGGGCTCCTCGGCCGCGGGTGCCTGGGCTTGCGGCTCTGCCTGCGGTTCGGGCTCGCGCTGGCGCTTGGGCTTCTGTTCCGGTTCCGGAGCGCTTTCGGCGGGCGCTTCGCGCTTCTGCGGCTTCTCGGCTGGCGCCTCCTGCTGCTGTTGCTGCTCTTCTGCCTGCTTCTTCTTTTTCAGGAGCTCCTCTTCGGAAGGTGCGTCCTGCGCTACCTCGTAGCTGCCCCCAACGGCGGTATTGGCAACAGTGCCGGCAGCGCCATGCTGAACCCCGCCGACTGCGGCGTAAGCGCCTACCGGCGGCACTACGAAGGCAAGGGAAAGCAGCGGAAAGGCCGCGCTCGCAAACAGTCTGGATTTCATGCCCATATGGGGTTTCCTCGTCCTTGTTTTGACTTCGACCGGGGCTCACTGCCCCGCAATCACGGCTTTTTGTGCACCACGCGAAACTCAAAGCGCTAAAATGCCGATTTGTTCCGGAAGCTAGGAAGGCACGCATTAACCTCGCCTGAACGTGGCGGTCGGTCCTCGTTCATGTCGGCTCGCACGCTGGCTGCCGGTTGCAGCGCACAATTGCGGCGGGATTCCTGTTGCAATTTTGTGAGAAAAGGTTTGATTATCGCCGCAAGACGGTGGTGGCACCGTCGAAGTGTGCGGCCTCCGGCGAACAACAAAAAGGCCCGGAGCCACCAACAGAGAGGATCCTCATGCGCATTTCCACCAAGCTCCTTGCTGCTGCCTCGATGGCGGCAATGTCTCTCTTCGCCGGCGCGGCGCTTGCCGACGGCGAAAAATATGTGATCGGCACGGACTCGACCTATCCGCCTTTCGAATTCGTCGACGCCAGTGGCACCATTCAGGGCTTCGACATCGATGTCGCCAAGGCACTCTGCGCCCAGATGAAGGCCGAATGCTCCTTCGTGTCCACTGACTGGGACGGCATCATCCCGGCTCTGAACGCCAAGAAGTTCGACATGATCGTCTCTTCCATGTCGATCACGCCTGAGCGCCTCAAGCTCGTCGACTTCTCCAACAAGTATTACAACACCCCGCCGGCAATCGCCGTGCCGAAGGACTCCACGATCACCGATGTTGCCGGCCTCAAGGGCAAGGTGATCGGCGCGCAGACCTCCACGACCCATGCCAACTACGCCGAGAAGCATCTCGCCGACACCGAACTGAAGCTCTACCCGACGGCTGACGAGTACAAGCTCGACGTTTCCAGCGGCCGCGTCGATGCCGTCATCGACGACGTCGTCGTTCTCTCCGAATGGGTCAAGTCGGATGCCGGCTCCTGCTGCAAGATCCTGACGACCCTGCCGGTCGACAAGGAAATCAACGGCAACGGCGCAGGTATCGCCATCCGCAAGGGCGATCCGCTGAAGGAAAAGCTGAACACCGCAATCGCCGCGATCCGCGCCAGCGGTGAGTACAAGAAGATCCAGGAAAAGTACTTCGATTTCGACGTTTACGGCGAATGATAAATTCGCTATCTGGCCGATGAAGATGATGGCGGAAGGCTTGCTCTTCCGCCATTTTTGTTTGACAAAGGTGGCAATATCAAAACGGCAAAAGCCGTGAGGGGAATTCTGGCATGGGCGGATTATTTTCCGCGCTTGGCTCCTTCTGGAGCCTGATTGTGCACATCGTCGATCCACTGTGCGGGCCCGTTGGCATCTTCACCTGGTTAGCGCCGTCGACAATTCTTGCCTGTGGCGATACCGGCTGGGGCGACGAGATCGCACTCGGCCTGCAGGTCACCGTTTCGGTGGCGGTCGTCACCTTGCCGATCGGTCTCGTCATCGGTTTTCTGGTCGCGCTCGGCCAGCAATCGGAAGAGAAATCGCTGCGGCTGGCGGCCGGCGTCTACACCACGATCTTCCGCGGCCTGCCGGAGCTTCTGACGCTCTTCATCATCTATTACGGCATGCAGATCCTCATCCAGTATCTGCTGGATCTCGCCGGCTATAGCGGCCCGCCGGTCGAAATCAACGCCTTCTTTGCTGGCGTCATCGCGCTGTCGGTCGTCTTTTCCGCCTATTGCTCGGAAGTGCTGCTCTCGGCCTTCCGCGCCATTCCCAAGGGGCAGTATGAAGCGGGAGACGCGCTCGGCCTGCATCGCGGCCGCACGCTGCGCCTCATCGTCTTGCCGCAGCTCGTTCGCATCGCCCTGCCCGGCCTCACGAATCTCTGGATGGTGCTGCTGAAGGACACGTCCTATGTGTCGATCATCAGCCTTGCCGATATCCTGCGCCAGACGAGTGTCGCCGTGCGCGTGACCAAGGAGCCCTTCTTCTTCTATGGCCTGGCCTGCTGTCTCTATCTGGCGCTGGCCATCCTTTCCTCCTTCCTGCTCGTCTATGTCGACCGCTGGGCCAAGCGCTCGGAGGTCCGTCGATGAGCTACGCTGAAACATTGATCCCCCCGCAGCCGGCACCCCGCGCCGTGGCAAAGCCGATGACGGCCTCACGCCTCGCCGGCAATATATTCGTGGCCTTCTGGGCGCTGCTTGCCGCACTCCTGATCTACACCGTCATCAATGGCTGGGATCCGGAGAAGTTCACCCGCTACGGGCCGCGTTATCTGCACGGCCTGTGGATGACGCTCAGCATTGTGGGCATTTCGGTCGTCTGCGGCGCCGTGCTGTCTCTGCCGCTCGCCATGGCGCGCATGTCAAAAAATCGCGTGCTGAACTGGCTCGCCTACGGCTACATCTATTTCTTCCGCGGCACGCCGCTGCTGGCCCAGCTATTCCTGGTCTATTACGGCCTCGGTGCGTTCCGGCCGCAGCTGGAAGCGGTCGGTCTCTGGTGGTTCTTCCGCGATGCCTGGTTTTGCGGCGTCTTCGCTATGACCATCAATACCGCGGCCTATCAGGCGGAAATCCTGCGCGGCGCCATTGAAAGCGTGCCATATGGCCAGCGCGAGGCGGCCGATGCACTCGGCATCCACCGCATCATCGCTTTCCGCAAGATCATCCTGCCGCAGGCCTTCATCGTGGCGCTGCGCCCCTATGGCAACGAGATCATCCTGCTGATCAAGGGCTCGGCGGTCGTTGCCATCATCACCGTGCTCGACCTGATGGGCGAGACGCGTTATGCCTTCTCGCGTACCTTCGACTACCAGACCTATCTGTGGGCGGCGATCTTCTATCTCACGATCGTGGAAGCCTTGCGCCACCTCTGGGGCTGGATCGAGCGCCGCCTGACGCGCCACCTGAAGCGCTGAAGAGACTTGGCAGCACTCTCCTATCGCTGCTGCCAAGTTATTGAAATCAAAAACAAATAGCGCTTTTATGCGATATCTGTCAAGCTTCCGTTAACCACGACATGATCTCATATCATGCAGCGCTAATAAGCGCAGAGTGGGAACAAGAAGAAGTGAGACAATATGCACAAGGACATGGAAAAGCAGCTTAAGGGTTACGGGCTGACGACGGCCCAGATCCTCTACCGCATGCCGGATCATCCGGCCTTTCTTCAGACCTATATCTGGCAGGACTACGACCTCGCACCGGACTTTCCGGAAATGCATGGTTTCCTGAAGTTCTGGCAGGAGAAACTGGATGGGCCGCTGCATTCGGTGCGTTACATTCACCGCAGGCTCATTTCGGCAACGGAGTGGCGCTCCCTTAAGGGCGAATTCATATTGCACTGAAATTGCAGTTGCGATGGTAAGCTGTGGGCTCTAAAACGCCCGCATGAACAAAAAGAAGATCGACGAAGAGGCTCTCGCGGAAGCCTATAACCGCGCTCTTGCGCTTGAAAAAGCCGGTGACATCGATGCGGCCGTGGAAGCCTATCAGGAAGTCCTGGCCATCGATCCCGACGATCACGGCGGCGCGGCTGTGCGCATTGCCTCCATGGGCCGCGGCGAAACGCCTGTTCGAGCGCCGGACGCCTATGTCGAAACTCTCTTCGATCAGCATGCCGAAGTCTTCGAGGATGTGCTGGTGGAACAGCTCGGCTACCATGTGCCGATGCTCGTGCGCCAGCGCCTGCAGGACCTGAAGCTCGGCCCCTTCAAGCGCATGCTTGATCTTGGTTGCGGCACGGGCCTGACCGGCAGCGCGCTGAATGACCTCTGCGAGGAGATGATCGGCATCGATATCTCCGAGAATATGGTCGTCATCGCCGATGAGAAGGAAGTCTATGAGACGCTCTTCGTTGCCGAGGTCGAGGATTTCCTCGACGACAATGAAGAGGATCCTTTCGATCTGATCACCGCGACTGACGTGCTGCCCTATCTCGGCGCGCTGGAGCCGTTGTTCTTCGGCGCTGCAGAGAACATGAATGCCGGCGGCATCTTCATCTTCTCCTCGGAAACCCTGCCCGAAAGGCTGGCAGACGGTCGCGCCTATATGGTCGGCCCGCACCAGCGCTTCATCCACACCGAGACCTATATCCGCGAGCGCCTGGCCGCCACAGGCTTCGAGCTCATCGAGATGATGGAGATCAACGTGCGCATGCAGGAGGGGCGGCCGAGCCCCGGCCATCTGGTGACGGCGCGTCATAACGGCTGAACGTGCCATCTGGCATTTTACGGGCGCCTTGCTAATTTCTTGACCTGATCTCTTCAGGAAAGGTCAATGCATGGCGCTCGTTCTCTACCAGCATCCGCTTGCCTCCTTCTGCCACAAGGTGCTGATCGCTCTCTACGAAAATGGGACGCCCTTCGAAAACCGCTTCGTCGATCTCGCCGACGAGCAATCGAGCGCCGACCTTCTGCGTTTCTGGCCCGTCGGCAAGATCCCCATCCTGCGCGACGAGACGCGCGACAGCACGATTCCCGAAACCAGCATCATCATCGAATATCTGGACCGGCACTATCCCGGCCCTGTTTCACTCGTGCCGGAGGAAACCAATGCCGGCCTGCAGGTCCGCCTCTGGGACCGCTTCTTCGATCTCTATGTGCAGGTGCCGATGCAGAAGATCGTCATAGACCGGATACGCCCGGAAGGCTCGGCCGATCCGCACGGCGTCAATGAAGCGCGCGCCATGCTGTCTCTCGCCTATGATATGGTGGAAAAGCAGATCGACGGCAAAGCCTGGATCACCGGCGACGCCTTCACCATGGCCGACTGCGCCGCGGCACCCGCCCTCTTCTACGCCCGCACGCTGGTGCCCTTCACCGAGAAGCGCCCGGGCATCGAAGCCTATTACCGCCGTCTGCTGGAGCGCCCCTCCTTCGCCCGCGGACTGAAAGAGGCGCTGCCCTATTTCAAGTTCTACCCCTACAAGGAAAACCTGCCGGACGAGTTCCGGCCGCAGGAATAGCGGGCGCCCGCCTTGCTAATGAGCGTTCGAGTAGCCGGCCTGCCGAGAAGGATGGGCCTGCGCAAATTCCGGAAGGTCGAAACAGCGCGTCCCGAGAGCCGCCAGGGACGGAAAGGCCGATAGGTCGATCTTATTGAGATCGGCCATGACGATCTGGCCGGCGATGCAGATATCGGCAATGCCGGGGGCCTCTCCGAGCGCAAACGGTGCCGGCGGGCGCCGGGTGAGCAGGCGCTCGTAGGTCGCAAGTCCCTCCGTCGTCCAATGCCGGCACCATGTCTCGATCGCGGATGCATCTGCGCCGAATGCCTGGCCGAGATGTTTGCGCACGCGCGGCACGATCAGCGGGTGGGCATCGGCGACGGCGACCAGCGCCAGCGACCGAGCATAGGCTTTCTCCCTGGCATCCTCGGGCATCAAGCGCGGCTGCGGATGGATATCGTCGAGATATTCCATGATCGCCAGCGATTGAAAGACGCGATGGCCATCGTGAACCAGGGTGGGCACGACATGTTCGGCGTTCACTTCGGCATAAGCAGCATCGAACTGACGCCCGGAGAGAATATCGATTTCGATTTCCTCGAAAGGCAGTTTCTTCAGGGCAAGCGCGACGCGGACACGAAAAGCCGCGTTTGAGCGCCAGAAGCCATAGAGTTGAATGGTCATGGGAGTGATCCGCTCTGATTGAATGCCAGGTATCGCGATGATGCGAACCTGCTCTTATCTAGCGGATGATCCGCCCTCGCGTCTCGCCTCGCGCCATCGCAGCGACGCAATGTCACTTGCCGGCATTCAGGTGGCTGCCTTCCGGAAGGCGACGAATGGCGAGCCTAATGCCCGCCATCGCTACCGAGGATCGCCGACAGCAGCCGCCCTTCGAGCTCCGCCAACGCCGGATTGCCGTGGCGGCGCGGGTGCGGATAGGGAATGGCGAGATCAAGCGCGATGCGGCCCTCTTCCAGTACGATCACCCGGTCGGCGAGATGCACGGCTTCGCTGACATCATGGGTGACGAGCACAGTGGTGCATCCGAGTTCGCGCCAGACGCGGTTCAGCAATTGCTGCATGCTGATGCGAGTGAGCGCATCCAGCGCGCCGAGCGGTTCATCGAGCGCCAGAATGCCCGGCTTGCTGACGAGCGCGCGGGCGAGCGCCACACGCTGACGCTGGCCGCCGGAGAGGCGTGCCGGCCATTCGCCTGCCTTTTCGGCAAGCTGCACTTCATCAAGCACAGCCTGGGCTTCCTCACGCGCACGCTTCTTCTCGACGCCTTCGCCGAGACCGACGACGACATTGTCGGCGACGCTGAGCCAGGGCAAGAGGCGCGGTTCCTGGAAGACAATGCGAGCATTCGGATGCGTCTCGCTGCCATCAGCACCTTCGAAGTGTAGATCGCCCGACGTAGGTTCATCGAGGCCCATCAGGATGCGCAGCAGCGTGCTCTTGCCACAGCCGCTCTTGCCGATAACGGCGACGAACTGGCCGGCCGGAATATGCAGATTGATGCCGCGCAGCACCCGGTTGGCGCCAAAGCTCTTTTCGAGACCGGAAAGTGTGATGGCAGCAGCGCCTTCACCGGCGGCAACCGGCTGGTTCTCGGAGAATTCTACAGCTTCGGCGGCATGAAAACGTTCGTGCGTGACAACGGTCATGGCTTCAACTCCTACTTGGCGTAAGCCGGGTTCCACTTGAGCGTCTGACGCTCCAGCGCGCGGGCGACGACATCGGCGAGCTTGCCGAGCACGGCATAGATGACGAGCGCCAGCACCACGACATCGGTCATCATGAATTCGCGGGCATTGTTGGCCATGTGGCCGATGCCCGAGGATGCGGCAATCGATTCCGAGACGATCAGCGTCAGCCACATGATGCCGAGCGCATAACGCAGCCCGACGAAGATCGACGGCAGCGCGCCGGGGAAGATCACCTTGCGGAACAGCGTCCAGCCGCTCATGCCATAGACCTTGCCCATCTCGATCAGGTCGCGATCGACATTGCGCACGCCATGATAGGTGTTGAGATAGACGGGAAAGAGCACGCCGAGCGAGGTGAGGAACAGCTTCGATTCCTCACCGATGCCGAACCAGAGGATGACGAGCGGGATCATCGCCAGATGCGGAATGGTGCGTAGCATCTGCAGCGTCGTATCCGTCAGCTGCTCCGAGAGTTTCGACACGCCATTGGCAATGCCGAGCAGGAAGCCGATCGAGCCGCCGACCAGAAGGCCGGCAAAGGCCCGCGCCGCGCTGACCATAACGTCCTCAGGCAATTGCCCCGAGATCGTCGTCGTCCAGAAGGCAGAGGCGACATCGGCCGGAGACGGCATGATGCGCGAGGAAATCCAGCCGACAGAACAGCCAAGCTGCCAGAGTGCGACGATCGCAACCGGCACCAGATAGGGCAGCAGCTTGTCGCGGCCGGGCAGCGGCAGGCGGAAACCCGCCCTACCCTTGCGCGTCTCGGCGGCAGCCCGCGCAAACGGCGTATCGAAAGTCGACATGGATATCTTCCTCGCGCTTCGGTTCTGAACAATTCCGGCAAAGCTGTGCGGGGCTTCGTGTCCGGAACTGCGTTGGGAAAAGCGGCCCCTATCAGGAGCCGGAAACGACCTTCAGGTTGCCGCCATGGCTACCGCCGGCAAAAACCTTCTTGCGGCCGAACTCGTTGTTGAAGCTCAAGCGCTGTTCGTCCCTGCTGATGCCGAGTTCCGGGAAGAGCAGTTCGGCGACGCGATAGGCCTCTTCCAGGTGCGGATAGCCGGAGCCGATGACCGTATCGATGCCAACGTCCTGATATTCCCTGAGACGAGCAGCCACCGTTTTCGGTGAGCCGACGAGCGCAGTACCCGCACCGGCGCGCACCAGGCCGATACCGGCCCAGAGGTTCGGTGACACTTCAAGCTTGTCGCGGCGCCCGCCATGGAGGGCTGCCATGCGCTTCTGGCCGACGGAGTCGGATTCCTTGACGAAACGCTCCTGCGCTTCGGCGATCGTCTCGTCATCGAGATGGCGGATCAGGCGGTCAGCGGCTTCCCATGCCTCTTCGTCCGTCTCGCGAACGATGAAGTGCAGGCGGATGCCGAAGGAGACGTCGCGGCCCTTGCCGGCAGCGGCAGCGCGCACTTTCTGAACCTTTTCGGCAACCTGTGCCGGCGGTTCACCCCAGGTCAGGTACTTGTCGACGCGGCCGACGGCGAAATCGATGCCGGCATCCGAAGAACCGCCGAAATAGAGCGGCGGGCGCGGCGACTGCACCGAGGGGAAGCCGAGGCGGGCATCGGTCGCCTTGATGTACTTGCCGTCATAGCTGGCGACACCCTTTTCGAGCAGTTCTTCGAAGACATGAAAGAACTCGTCGGCATGGGCGTAGCGCTCGTCGTGCTCCAGATGGATGCCGTCGCCGGCAAGCTCGGCGGGGCTGCCACCAACGACGATATTGAGCAGCAGGCGGCCGTTGGAGATGCGGTCGAGCGTGGTGGCAAGGCGGGCATAATAGGCGGGTGACGCAGTACCCGGGCGGATCGCCACCAGGAACTGCAGCTTCTCGGTCCGCGCTGCCAGCGCCGAGGCCATGACGAAGGATTCCTCGCAGGCGACACCGGTCGGCAGCAGCACGCCGGAATAGCCGAGACGGTCGACCGCCTGGGCGATTTGCGTCAGATAGCCGATCTCCGGTGCGCGGTTGAGATCGGTGGAACCGAGATAGGTGCCGTCACCTGAAGTCGGGATGAACCAGAGGAAATTGATCGGGTCGGATGAAGCGGTCATGAGCGCATTCCTTTCTTATAACTGTCTGAAATCGGCGGTGCGGCTGTCAGCTCGCCCGGCGGCTGTCAGCTCGCCTTCGGGTGCCAGACGATATCGCTGACCTTGAGCTGCTTCGGCACGATCTTGAGCTTGTAGAAATCATCGGCGAGCGCCTGCTGATAGGTGAGCGCGGCATCCGGCACGAGAGAGATCTTGCCGAGGTCGGCCTGGCTGCGGGTGAGCGTGACTCGGGTGATATCGGCGGGTACGCCGGTGATCTGGGCCAGCGCCTTCACCGTGTCGTCAAGATTGGCCTGGGCGGCCGCGCCGACCTTGGCGAGCTCGTCGATCACATCGACGATCACTTCGGGATTGGCGCCGGTAAAGGTACCGTTGCCGAGGAAATAGCCCCAGTTGTCGAGCAGGCCTTCGGAGGTCGTCAGCACCCGCGTCTGCGGATCGGCTTCGGCCACCGCAAAGAACGGGTCCCAGATCGCCCAGGCATCGATGCTGCCGGTCTTGAAGGCCGCTCCCGCATCCGGCGGCGGCAGATCGACTTCGGTAATATCGGCAAGCGAAAGCCGGGCCTTGGCGAGCACCTTGAGCGCAAAATTATGAGCGCTGGAGCCACGCTTATAGGCAATTTTCTTACCCTTCAGATCCTCGAGTTTCTGGATCGGCGAATCCTTCTGGACGAGAAGCCCGTGGAAGGCGGCAGGTCCCCGATAGGCGCCGACATAGAGAAGATCGCCACCGGCCGCCTGAGCAAAGAGCGGCGGCACATCGCCAGAGACGCCGAAATCCAGTGCGCCGGCGCCGACAGCCTCGAGCAGCGGCGGGCCTGACGTGAACTCATTCCACTCGACGCTGACGCCCTTGGCCTCAAGCCGCTTTTCCAGCGCGCCCGAGGCCTTGGCGAGTGGCAGCACGCCGAACTTCTGCCAGCCGATGCGAAGCGTCGTGGCCGCAGCCTTTGCGGAGCGAACCTGCGGCAGGATGGTGGCGGCGGCCGCAGCGCCGAAAAGGCCGAGCGTCTGTCTGCGAGTGAACATGAAATCTCTTCTCCGTTCTGGTGGCTTTCGGCCGTTCCCTGCTGCGAACCAATGTCGCGAACCGGTCGCGCCTGATCATGCGGAGATACTGACATAGACGACCAATTAGATCGACAATATCAATTTGCTATTCTAACTCGGTCAGGAGAATAATTTTCCCCGGTTCCGCGGCATGGGTACGCTCCCATGCCGCGGTCGTAGGACCCTGCCCCAGCGCCCACCCCAAGCTGCAGGAGAGATCCTCCGTCCGGCGGCTATCAGATGCCCGGGTGCTGACGAAGTCAGCTACCTCGGCGGCTGCCTTGGTCAGCTCGCCCGGCGGCTATCAGCTTGCCTTCGGGCGCCAGACGATATCGCCGGTGGTCAGCTTCTTCGGCACGATACCGAGATTGTAGAACTCGTCGGCCAGCGCCTGCTGATAGGAGGCTGCCGCATCGCTCACCGTCGTCACGCTGCCGAGATCGGCGCCGGGGCGCTGCAGCGTCATCCGCGTTACTTCGGCGGGAACACCTGTTATTTCCGAGAGCTCCTTGATCGTCGCATCGAGATTGTCCTGCGCCGAGCGGCCGACCTTGGCGAGCTCGTCCAGCACGTTGACGATGACCGTGCCGTTCTCGTCTGTGAAATCCTTGTTGGCGAGGAAGAAGCTGTAGGAATCGACGATACCTTCCGCCGTCGTCAGGATGCGCGTATCGGGATCGGCTTCCGCGATGGCGAGATAGGGATCCCAGATCGACCAGGCATCGATGCTGCCATTCTTGAAGGCAGCTGCCGCATCCGGCGGCGCGAGATCGATCTGCTGCACATCTTGCGGCGCCAGCCCCGCCTTACGCAAGACTTTGACCGTTACGTTATGAGCGCTTGAACCGCGCTTGAAGGCAACCTTCCTGCCCTTTAGGTCTTCCAGCGTCTTGATCGGCGAATCCTTGCGAACGAGGATGGCCGAGCCCGCCGGGCTGCCGCGATAGATGCCGACATAATAGAGCGCACCGCCTGCCGCCTGAGCAAAGAGCGGCGGCACGTCACCCGTCGCGCCAAAATCGAGTGCGCCGGCGCCGAGCGCTTCGAGCAGCGGCGGGCCGGAGGTGAATTCCGACCAGCTCACAGTGATGCCCTGATCGGCAAGCCGCTTTTCCAAGGCGCCGCGACGCTTGGCGAGTGCCAGCACGCCGTTCTTCTGCCAGCCGATGCGAAATTCCGTTGCTGCGGCACGGGCCGGCTTGACGGACGGCAGAATGGCCGTGGCGGCTGCGGCTCCGAAAAGCCCGAGCGTCTGTCGACGTGTGATCATCGCTATCCCCTATTTCTGGCAGGCCCGCGCTCCTGCTGCGCTGGCCGGTCCGTTTCGATAGATTGATGATGATTTAGTCTATAAATTAGATCGACAAAGAAATTTATCATATTCGTGATATCTGAAACTTTCCCGACCCCGTTTTGTCAGGCTCGGAGAAATTTTGTTCCAAGGTAGGCCTTCTAACCCGTCCTCTTGGCTTTCCGCCGCCCCCCGTTTCCGCTAATTCTCGAAACCAGTTTGCAAGCGGTCATGGAGAACAGCATATGGCGAAAGTCGCTTTCATCGGTCTCGGCGTCATGGGTTTCCCGATGGCGGGACATCTGAAGACAAAGGGCGGCCACGATGTCACCGTCTATAACCGCACGGCCGAAAAAGCCGCCGCCTGGGCGGAAAAGTTCTCGGGAAAGTCCGCCCCTACCCCTGCGGAAGCCGCCGACGGCTGCGATTTCGTCTTCGTCTGCGTCGGCAATGACGACGATCTCCGCCAGGTGACTACAGGTGAAAACGGCGTGCTGAAGACCATGAAGCGCGGCGCGGTGCTGATCGACAACACCACGGCCAGCGCCGAAGTCGCCCGCGAACTCTACGAAGCCGCCAAGGCAAAGGGCGTCGACTTCATCGACGCTCCCGTCTCCGGCGGTCAGGCTGGTGCTGAAAACGGCGCGTTGACCGTCATGTGCGGCGGCGATGAGGCTGTCTTCGAAAAGGCAAAACCTGTTATCGACGCCTATGCCCGCATGGTCGGACTCATGGGGCCAGCCGGCTCCGGCCAACTGACCAAGATGATGAACCAGATCTGCATCGCCGGCATCGTCCAGGGCCTTGCCGAAGCCGTGCATTTCGGCAAGCGCGCGGGGCTCGATATCGAAAAGGTGGTCGACGTCATCTCCAAGGGGGCGGCCGGCTCCTGGCAGATGGAAAACCGTCACAAGACCATGAACCAGGGCAAATACGATTTCGGCTTTGCCGTCGACTGGATGCGCAAGGATCTCGGCATTGTGCTGACCGAAGCTCGCAACAATGGCGCCAAGCTGCCGCTGACGGCCCTCGTCGACCAGTTCTACGGCGATGTCCAGGCGCTCGGCGGTAACAGGTGGGATACGTCTTCTCTGCTCGCCCGCCTCGAAAAATGACCACGCCCTGTCAATGATCTCCCCATCTTCGAGTGCAGCAGAACTGATCGCGCATCTTCAGACGCTGCGCTCTGAAGACAATATCGCCGGCATGGCGCGTTTCGGCATCGTTACCGAGACGGCCATCGGCATTTCCAATCCTGATCTGCAGAGGATCGCCCGGCTCGCAAAGAAGGATCACACCAGAGCGAAAGCGCTCTGGGCAAGCGGCATCCGCGAAGCGCGTTTGCTGGCGCTCTACACGTTCGATCCGAAAAGTCTTACGGAAGCCGAGGCCTGCATACTTGCCGCCGACTTCAACTCCTGGGAAATCGTCGATTGCGCCGCCGACCTCTTCATCGAGGCGAAACTCGACGCACTGATCCCGGACTTTGCCGCCGATGAGCGTGAATTCGTCAGGCGAACCGCCTTCGCCATGATCGCCGGTGCGGCCGTACACCGGAAGAAGGACCCGGATGAAAGCCTGCTTGCCTACCTGCCGCTGATCGAAGCACATTCCACCGATAACAGAAACTTCGTCCGCAAAGCCGCCAACTGGGCACTCCGCAACATCGGCAAGCGCAACCGCGCCTGCCATGGTCAGGCGCTCGCCCTCGCCGAACGCCTCGCCGCAAGCATGGACAAGACGGCGCGATGGATCGGCAAGGATGCGGTCAGGGAACTAACGAGCGAAAAGCTGCTGGCCCGGCTCGGCTAAGCGCCCGGCATTGCGCGAAAACAAAGCGAATAATTCCAGCAAAACTCTGCCGCGGTTTCGCGATAACACTTGCATGGAACAGAGCTTTACTGTGCTGCGATCGCAGCCCCTGTCGTAACGATCTGATGCTGCTTGGATTTCTCGACGAGGAAATCGATCAGCGCCCGCACCGCCGGCGGCATGCCCTTGGTTGTGGTGAAGACCAGATAGAACTGGCTCTCCACCGTCTGCCACTCCGGCAGCACGCGAACCAGCCGGCCGGACTGGAGATCCGACGCGCAGGCATTTTCCAGGATGAGACCGTAGCCCACACCTGCCCGAGCAGCATCGAGGATAGCCGTCATGCTGCGGCAGGTGAGCCGCGGTTGATGGCGTACGACCTTCTTCTCGCCATCAGGCCCAACCAGCTCCCAGGTGTGGAAGGACATCCAGGTGGTCATGGCAAGCGTCGGCGCATTGCCGAGGTCGTCAACGCTGCCGAGTTCGCCCATGCGCTCGACGAGCGAGGGGCTGGCGACCAGGATGCGCCGTGCCCGGTCGAGCTTGCGCATCATCAGGCTCGTCTGTGTTTCCGGCTCGCTCGCCGCGCGGACTTCGACGTCGATGCGCTCGTTGATGAGGTCCGTGCGCCGGTCGGAACCGATGATCTGCAGCTTGATCTTGGGGTAGCGCTCCAGGAATTCCGGCAGCACGGCTCCGAGCGAAATATCGATCAGTCCGAGCGGGCAGCCCATGCGCACGATCCCTTGCGGATCGGACTGGGCCTCCGTGACGATCGACTTCGCACGATCGGCCTCTCTCAGAATCGTCTGGCATTGCTCATAGAAAGCCTGCCCGATCTCCGTCACCCGGAAGTGACGTGTGGAGCGCTCGATCAGCCTGGCGCCGAGGCAATCCTCCAGACGGCTGACGCGCCTGCTCAACTTGGAGCGGGGTATTTTCAATGTTCGACTTGCGGATGCAAAACCACCGCTGGAGACGACGGCAGCAAAATAGAAGTAGTCGTTAAGATCGTCCATTATCGAAACCTACCCGAGAGTAGTAGTGAATGCCAGCCTCTGAAATGCTTATAGCGCCTCACCTGTCACGTTACAGTCACATTATTGGCATCGATTCCCGAGGAATAGAACCTGTCCAGACGCGTAGTTCATCGGATGAATTTTTTCAACCAAAAGGTGTATATCGCGCAAAAAAATGGCGCGATTGATCAAGGGCAGCGAATACACTGATAGTTTTTAAATGTGCTCGACGTCGGGAAAAATCCGGAGGAAAGCCTTCCGGCAAGATGAAACAGGTAAGCGTGGCGGCGCTCCTGGCTTCATAACGACTTTAACTGCAAAGGACTGGCCCAGCAGGGAAAACCGGACCAGTCCCTCGTTACTGATCGGAGGTCATTCTGATCAGAAACTCGTGGGGTTAGGAGACCCCCGGCGCAAGGCCGGGGGTTCCGTCGCTCAGATTAGAACGAGCGCTGCAGACGGAAGTAGCCGGTCGTGACGTCGTCGCCATCTTCCGGATCCAGGTACTGGACGGAAGCCTTGGCGTAGAAGTTGTCAACGATCTGGTAGTCAACCGTCAGACCGACCTTCCAGGCATCGCCGAGACCGTCGAAGTCATCCGGAACATCCGAAGAGCCGCCGAAGTAGTTGCCGTAGTACTGAACGCCGGGGGTGATCTTCAGCTTGTCCGTTGCCTTGATGGCGTATTCGGCAGCAACTGCCCATTCAGCGATCGAGTAGTAGGAGTTCGGGCCGCTGGAGTAGACAGCTGCGAGGCCGAGCGTGCCCGGGCCGAGTTCAGCCGTACCCATAGCGCGGATTGCGCCATCTTCGTTGTCGAAGTCGTAGCCGCCGGTGACCTGGTAGCTGAACGCACCTGCCGTGCCGCCGATGCCGAAGGCAACGCCGACGTTGTTCGGCTCTTCGCCATCCTTGAAGACGCCGTCTTCCAGTTCGTCGACGCTGAGGCCAGCGTAGAAGGAACCGGTTTCGTACTGATAACGGAGCGAGTTATGCAGCGTTACGTTGGAGCCGATGTCGTCCGTTTCGCCGGAGAGACCATCGTCCCACCAGGAGTAGAAGAGACCAGCGCGGAAGCCAGCGACGTCAAGGTAAGCGGAGTCGAGGATCGTCGACTGGTCAGACGCGTTGTCGGCGTTTGCCTGAAGAACGATAACGCCGGTGAGCGGACCGTATTCGGTGTCGCTCTTGGCCGTGAACTGAACCTGACCACGGGTTACAGCATCCCAGCTAGAGTCGTTCGGGCGAGCGTCGGTTTCGCCAACGCTCGGGCCGACGTTAACCTGGAAACGGATGTAGCCTTCGATCTTCAGGCAGGTTTCCGTGCCCGGGATGTAGAAGTAGCCGGTGCCGTAGGCGTCGCAGACGCGAACGTACTCAACCGGCTCCGGCTCGGCAGCAACGATTGCGTCTGCTGCGAGTACCGGGGTCGATGCAGCAAATGCCGCTGCTGACGCAAGCAATACCATCTTGATGTTCATTGTAGAATTCCACTCCTTTGTCGATCGGGGCTTTACCCTGTCTCCGAAGATCCAAAGCCGACCCGTTTGAACAGCCTCACGGCGTGCGGATCGATCGAACCGCCGAACGTTCATCCCACAGACATCTGACTGTAGCAATTCGTGAAGGGAGCCAACCCCCAGCCTGAGCATGCTTTCTGCGCCAGGCGTGGTTTTTATACAACAATTTCAAGTGGATAAATAGCTAACGCACAAATGCCGCCGCGGTAACCAGTGGCTACCGCAAGCGGCTGAAATGTTCCTCCCAAGGCACCGCAAAAATGGAGCAGAGCTCGAACGTTTTCGCGAAGCAACCAGACTTTAGCGGCGGCTAAGGACTATATAAAGATGGGAGATTAGGACATAGTGTCCTGAAATCGAACCTAATGGTGCAGAAAGCGACCATCAATCGATTTGAGGCCTACTTTTTGTTGCAGAAGCAACCATAGGTGCGCATTTTTGGCGTCGCTTAAACGTTTCGCCAACAACATAAAAAATCGTGCAAGGCGCGATATTGCGCTGCACGGACATTATAAAAGTGTTCCAGATACCCCCGGACCACCCTTCTAAATCGGCCCCCGTGCCTCCCAACGCCTGGGCCAATTCATGGCTTGCGTGGCTTCGCATAGTTCCATGACAGGAAGATTACAATTTGGAAAGGTTTCGCGCCGCCGTCAAGTGGCTGGTGTTCGACGAACACCCTCAGAAGTCACAGATGAACTCCTGATTCTCCCCGCCCAACTTGCCTGAGCAGTCTCCAGAGGAGCTTCTGCTTCCTCACCAGCGCGGGCGCGATGCGTTCGCGCCTGCGTTATAAATCATATGCCCTGTCCTGTAAGCGCCTGCCCGACTCAGTCCTCGTTAGACTTGGCGTTTTCGAGGAGCATGTAGTCGAGCGGCAGCTGCGTCGAATACTTGATCTGCTCCATCGCGAAGGCGGACGAGACGTCGCGAATCTCGATCTTGGCGATCATCCGCTTGTAGAAGGCGTCATAGGCGGCGATATCGGGCACGACGACGCGCAGCAGATAGTCTACATCACCGCTCATCCGGTAGAATTCGACCACTTCAGGGAATTCCGCCACGACCTCGGAGAAGCGGCGCAGCCACTCGATGGAATGGGTTGCAGTGCGGATCGACACGAAGACCGTAACTTTGGTGTTGACCTTTTCCGGATCGAGGATCGCGACTCGGCGCTTGATGACGCCGTCTTCCTCCATCTTCTGGATACGCCGCCAGCATGGAGTCGTCGAAAGCCCGACCTTTTTGGCGAGGTCGGCAACGGCGAGCGTCGAATCTTCCTGGAGCAGGCGCAGTATCTTTCGGTCGAGGCGATCCATGCGAAACTAAGTCCTTTTCGAATTATTTTCTTTGTATAGCGCGATTCCGGCCGACGAAAAGAATTTTGTTTCAGAAGGCAAGCATTTTGATTCGCCGGCGCAACTCAGGAAGCAGTTCTTCTTCGAACCACTGGTGCCGCTTGATCCAGCCGGTATTGCGCCAGCTCGGATGCGGCAGCGGAAGAATCAAAGGCTTGCCCGGCACGGCGAGGCTGTCATGCCATGCCCGCACGGTCTCGGTCATATTCTCGCGCCTTATAGGCCCCATATGCCAGGCCTGCGCATAACCGCCGACGGCAAGCACCAGCTCGATCTGTGGCATGGCCGAAAGCACGCGATTCCGCCAGATCGGCGCGCATTCACGCCGCGGCGGCAGATCGCTGCCCTTGGCATCATAGCCCGGAAAGCAGAAGCCCATCGGCACGATCGCGAATCGATCCCGGTCGTAAAAGGTCGGCCGGTCCACCTGCAGCCACTGCCGCAGCCGGTCGCCAGAAGCATCGTCGAATGGCAGACCGCTTTCATGCACGCGCAGCCCCGGCGCCTGGCCCGCGATCAGCACACGGGCGCGCGATGAGAGCACGGCAACCGGCCGCGGCTCGTGCGGCAGTTGATCCTCGATGCCGCGCAGCGGCGCATCGCGACAGATCCGGCAGGCGGCAATCTCGGCGCGCAGCCCATCCAGTCGGTCCTCGCTCAACGCACTATTCATTACCATCCCGTCCATCCGCCGATTAGCCGCCTCAGGCCGGAGCTTTCATGCCGGGCCTGATCCCTGACATCGCGCGGCATTTCGAAATGGCCGGCCCAGAGTCCTAGCTTTTGCGCCCTCGCCTGCCCTTCCTCCTGCTGATAGCCGCCGTAGGAAACCGCCATCCCGGAAGCCACCATGCGCGCATTAATATTGCCGGCACTATTTCGGCAAGTGACCAGCAGTCGGTCGTAGCGATCGCGCTCGTTTCCGCCGCATTGCGTAGCGTTGTCCGAAACCAGCTGCTGCAGCGCCTGTTGCGCCTGCCTGCCGCAGGCCCAGCCCTGCTCCAGCCGCTCGCAAGTCTGCGACAGTTCCGGTGCATCGATACCCTTCAGCCGCATGCGCTCGCCATCGAGAACGAGACTATCGCCATCGGCGGCGTGAAAAGAGCCCTGGTGCTGGATGTCGGGCCTGTCATTCAGCTTGGCAGCAATTAATGCAACGAGAGCAAGAAAAGCGAGGGCGGTTGCACCGTCTCGGGTCAACACCAGAAGCCGTGCCACGCTTTTGCCTCCTTGCAAAACAAACCCTTGGCAAAGATGGCAAACATCTTCTTAAGACTTTCCGGTTAAGCTCTTATTCATCTGCGGGACAAATTTCAACGTGCACATGAGTACCGGCGTCAGCACATCAACCGACAAGATCATTGTCGATAAATCGCGCGGCCACCGCAATAAGGCGGTTTCAAAGGCCGTGCGGCAGACGCGTGAACGCCTGCAGTCCGGCCATGCCTCCAGCTCCGCCTTCGATCGTGACGTACTGCAGATGTATATCACTGCCGTGCTGCAGGGCGCGGCGATCATGCCGCTTTTCGTCATCATCGTTGCAGCGCTCGGCACCTATTTCACCGAGGATGCAAGCCTGTTCTTCTGGGCGTTGCTGACGCTGACATGCCATGCCGCCAATATTCTTCTCGCCCGCCGCGCCAGGAAGCAGGAAATTACCGCAGAGACCGTACGCCGCTGGCGCAACCTGTTGCTGGCAGGCCAGTTCCTGAGCGGCTGCTGCTGGGCGGTCTTTGCCCTGCAGGGCTGTTCGGCCTGCGAACCTTCGAGCTTCACGCTCTATAAAGGTGCTACCCTGCTGATCGCGCTGTCGGTCACGACCATGTCGAATTTCATGCTGACGCGCGCCGTACTCGTCGGCTTTGCGCCGGCTGTCGTCGCGCTTGCCGCAAAAAGCGGCCTGTCGCGCGATATTCTGGAACTCTCTCTGACCGGCGTCTTCACTATGACGGTGGTCTTCTTCAATTACATCAGCGACCGGCTTTTCCAGTTCAGCCTGAGGATCCTGTCCTTCCAGTCGGAAAAGGATGATCTGATCGCCGAGCTGGAAGTGGCCAAATCCATGTCGGACGAGGCTCGCCGCCGTGCCGAGGAAGCAAACCTCGCCAAGTCGCGCTTCCTCGCCTCCATGTCGCATGAGCTGCGCACGCCGCTGAATGCCATCCTCGGCTTCTCCGAGGTCATGTCGGCGGAAGTCATGGGTCCGCTCGCAAATCCGACCTATAAGGAATATGCTGGCGATATCCATCGCTCCGGCCAGCATCTGCTCGATCTCATCAACGAAATCCTCGATCTCTCGCGCATCGAAGCCGGCAAGTATGAGTTGAGCGAAGAGGCGATTTCTCTGCTCGATATAACAGAGGACTGCATCGGCATGGTGCAACTTCGGGCGCGGGCCAAGAACATCTCCATCCACGATCAGGTCGAGCGCCAGCTTCCGGCGATCTGGGCGGATGAGAAATCCATGCGCCAGGTCGTGCTTAATCTGCTTTCCAATGCGGTGAAATTCACGCCTCAGGGTGGAGAAATCAACGTCAAGGTCGGTTGGACGGCCGGCGGCGGCCAGTACATCTCCATCAGGGATAATGGCCCCGGCATTCCCGAAGACGAAATCCCGGTCGTGCTCTCCGCTTTCGGCCAGGGCTCTATCGCCATCAAGAGCGCCGAACAAGGCACCGGCCTCGGCCTGCCGATCGTTCAGGCGATCCTTGCCAAGCATGACGGCCAGTTCATCCTGAAATCCAGGCTGCGCGAAGGCACCGAAGTCATCGCCATCCTGCCGGCCAAGCGCGTGCTGCAGAGCATCCCGGCGGTAGAAGAAGCCCAGCCGGTCATCAAGAAGCGCCGCAGCTTCGCCTAGTCTTCCCCCATAAGTTAAAAGAACAGATGCCTGACGACGACGAAGCCGAGATAAAGGCAGCAGGCGGCGATCATGCAGGTGACGGCGAAGGAGCCGAGATCCTTCGCATGTTTGCCGACGATGGAGATCTCGGGTGAAATCCGGTCGATCACTTCCTCGACCGCCGTATTCATCGCCTCGATGGAAAACAGCCCGAGGAAAAGCACCGTCGTGACGACGAATTCCGTGGCATCCGCACCGACGAGAAAAAGCGCAATCAGCGCCACGGCGAAGAAGCCGAGCTCCTGCCGGAACGCCGCTTCCCTGAAGACCCGCAGGAAGCCAGCCCAGGAATAGCTGGCCGCTGCCACGAAATGGCGAAATCCCGTTTCCTTGGTCACGGCAGGTTTCGTCAAAGGCGCCTCGTTTCCTCCACGCCGGTCTTTTGCCGACGCTTCCATTCATGAGCGGATACGCAGATACCGTTTCCCCGATCCCAGCGCAAGCAATGCGCTGGTCGGGTTGCGGCTCCGACCACATCAATGCTTGCCGGAAACGCCGGCCTGACTGAAGGTCGCCATGCCGGAATGGCAGGCTGCAGCCGCCTTGACGACGCCGGCAGCGAGCGCTGCACCCGTGCCCTCGCCAAGCCGCATGCCGAGCGCCAGAAGCGGCGTCTTGCCAAGTTGTTCGATGGCCCGCAGATGGCCCGGCTCGGCAGAAACGTGGCCGATCAGGCAGTGATCGAGCGCGGAAGGGTTGGCCGCCCGCAGGATCGCGCCGGCAGCGGTTGCCGTATAACCGTCGATCAGCACCGGAATACGCTCCATGCGTGCCGCAAGGATCGCGCCCGCCATCGCCGCAATCTCGCGACCGCCGAGCCGGCGCATGATTTCCAGGGGATCGTCGAGGTGATCGCTGTGCAGTTCCACGGCGCGCTCGACGGCATCGATCTTGCGCTCCAGCATCTCGCCTTCCGAACCGGTGCCGGGGCCGACCCAGTCGCGCGCCGTGCCGCCATAAAGCGCATAATTGATGGCAGCCGCGATCGTCGTGTTGCCGATGCCCATTTCGCCGATGCAGAGCAGATCCGTGCCGCCGGCAATCGCTTCCATGCCGAAGGCCATGGTGGCGGCGCAGTCGCGCTCGGTCAGCGCTGCTTCCTGGGTGATGTCGCCGGTCGGGTAATCGAGCGCCAGGTCGAAGACTTTCAGGCCGAGATCATAGGCGACGCAGATCTGGTTGATCGCCGCCCCGCCAGCGGCGAAATTCTCCACCATCTGCTGCGTGACTTCAGGCGGAAAAGGCGTGATGCCCTGCCGTACGACCCCATGATTGCCGGCGAAGATCGCCACCAGCGGCCGGTTGACGGCAGGCGGCTTGCCCGTCCAGGCGGCGAGCCAGAAAGCGATCTCTTCCAGTCGTCCAAGCGCGCCTGGCGGCTTCGTCAGCTGCGCGTCGCGTTCGCGGGCGGCGACCAGCGCGCGGGCATCCGGTCCCGGCAGGTCACGAAGAAGGGCGCGAAAATCGTCGAACGGCAGGCCTGAAACGCTCATCTGAATGGCTTTCCTTGTATTCTTGTCTTTTCCCGGCAAATCGGGTTCTTTGCGTGGCGACTCTCTTAAAGCGAGCGGCCCAGGCGAACAATGTGAAAAAGCACACGGCGCCAAAAGCCGCAGGGAGACAAAGACGCTGCGGAGAGGCGGGGGCAGCAGAGAATGATCCCAGGAATGATAAAGGACATCGTGGTCGATGCCGCGCGCGCGGTGGCTTTCTTGAGCCGCATTCCCGTGCCGCCATGGCTCTTTACCGGCTATGACGGCAAGCTTGGCCGGCTGGTTCGTGTCTTCCCCTTGGCCGGGCTCGTCATCGGCGCCCTGCCCGCTCTCGTCTTCCTGCTGATGCTGGCATTTCGCGCCGACCGGCTGATGGCCGCACTGGTAGCGCTCGCTGTGCAGACGATCCTGACCGGCGCGCTGCACGAGGACGGGCTTGCCGATACGGCTGACGGTATCGGCGGCGGCAAATCCCGCGAGCAGAGCCTGCTCATCATGAAGGACAGCCGCATCGGCAGTTACGGCGCGATCGCCCTCATCCTCTCTTTCGCCCTGCGGGCCTCGGCACTTGCCGCCATTGCTCGCGAGGCGCCGCCCTTTGCGGCCGCCCTTGCAATTCCGGCTGTGGCCGCTCTGAGTCGCGGGGCGATCGCATGGCACTGGCAGCGCCTTCCCGCCGCAAAGCCGGATGGGCTCGCTTCTTCCGCCGGAAGCCCAGCGGAAGTGACGATGCAGATCGCCCTCGTCACAGCAGGCTTTATCACAGCCATGTTCGTCTGGCCGGCACTCGGTCTGTTGCCGTTCGTCTCGGCCCTTCTCGCCGCCGGTCTCTCGACGCTCGCCTTCACCTGGTTCATCCGCAGCAGGCTCGGTGGCCACACCGGTGACACGCTCGGCGCCACCCAGCAGATTTGCGAGGTCGCAGCCTTTTGCGCCCTTGCCATGGCCCTCTGAAATCCCGATATATCGCCCATGCGAACACCCTGCATCCGCGTATGCTCCCTGGATCCTATCACCGGTCTCTGCGCCGGATGCGGCCGCACAACGGATGAGATCGCCGGCTGGATGCGCTTTTCCGATGAAGAACGCGAAACCATCATGGAAGACCTGCCCGCGCGGCTCACGGCACTCGCTCCCGAATCGACCAAACTGCTGGAGGCCATCGGCTGATGCGCCTTATCCTCCTGCTTGCCGTCATTGTCATCGGCCTTGCCGTCCTGCTCCTCAACAATGACCAGAGCCGCATCATGGGCCTCGAAAGCGACGATTTCGGCCGCTTCGTCTACCTGTTGCCGATCGCTCTGATGCTGGCAGCCGGCATCTGGGGCAGCCGCCAGAATATCGGCCAGACCCTGCGCCAGCTGATGATCTGGCTCGTCATCATCTTGGCGCTCGCCACCGCCTACCTCTACCGCCAGGACGCAATGGCCGTCGGCAACCGCCTGCTCGCCGGCCTCGTGCCCGGCCGCGCCGTGGTGGTTACGACGAGCGAAGGCGGGCAGGAAGTCATCGTCCACAAGATGCTGAATGGCCATTTCGAGGCCGAGGTCTCGGTCAACGGCCAGTCGGTACCGATGCTGGTCGATACCGGCGCCAGCATGGTGGCGCTCTCGCATGCCGACGCGCTGCGCATCGGCATAGACCCGAAGCAGCTCACCTATTCCATGACAGTGATGACCGCCAACGGTCGCGCCCGCGCCGCCCCTGTTACCCTCGATCAGGTCGCGATCGGCCCGATCGTGCGCAGCAATGTCGCCGCGTCCGTTGCCGAAGACGGCAGGCTCGACCAGAGCCTGCTCGGCATGAGTTTCCTTGAGACACTCGGCTCCCTGCAGATGCAGACGGATGAGCTCAGGATGCGGGATTAACGGTCAATGGTCGCCATGATCCAGTCCGCATAGCGGTTCCCGGATATCGTCCCGGTCACCAGCGCTGCATCGAGCCTCTGCATCTCCTCAGCATCCAGGCGGATAGAGGCAGCAACAACATTCTCTTCCAGATAGGATCTGCGCTTGGTGCCGGGGATCGGCACGATATCGTCGCCCTTGTGCAGCAGCCAGGCGAGCGCGATCTGCCCGGGCTTCACGCCCTTGCTTGCCGCTATGTCGAAGACGATCTGCGCCGCCTGCATGTTGGAATCGTAATTTGCACCTTGGTAACGCGGATCGATCCGCCGCGTATCGCCTTCCGGATAGTCCTCTGCCCGCTTCACGCCACCGGCGAGGAAACCGCGTCCCAGAGGGCAGAACGGCACAAGACCGATCCCAAGCTCCCGCAGAACCGGAATGATCTCAGGCTCCAGATTCCGCTCCCAGAGCGAATATTCGCTTTGCAGCGCCGAAACAGGATGGACGGCATGGGCGCGGCGAAGATTGGCGATACCGACCTCCGAAAGCCCGAAGAAGCGCACCTTGCCCGCAATGACCAGATCCCTGACCGTGCCGGCCACGTCCTCGATCGGCACGCTCCTGTCGAGGCGGTGCTGGTAAAGCAGGTCGATATGATCGGTCTGTAGCCGGCTGAGGCAGCCCTCGACAACCCGGATGATGTTCTCCGGCCTGCTATCTGTGCCGACGATCCTGTCGCCGTCGAAGCGTGAGCCGAATTTGGTCGCGATCACCACCTTCTCGCGCCGATCCCTGAACGCCTTGCCAAGAAGAGCCTCGTTCTTGAATGGGCCGTAGTTTTCGGCCGTGTCGAAGAAATCGCAACCAAGCTCGATGGCGCGGTGCAGGGTCGCGATCGATTCCGCCTCGTCGGCTGGCCCGTAGGATTGGCTCATGCCCATGCAACCGAGGCCGATTGCTCCGACTTCCAGTCCCTGACTGCCAAGTTTTCGTCTGCTCAATGTCATGAAACTTCTCTCTCGATGCGATGTCTGTGCGAAACCGCCAATCGACGGCATGCCAAGCTAAGGCGACCGACCCGGATTATGAATGCTTGAACGTGCGAATTACTTGCGCGATAGTACGGAACTGAGCGCCGACCCATTCTCAGGCATCCTGAAATTCGCCAGCGCCGAAACGCTCGAACCGAGTGCGGACTCGAAGATCTGATTGGCCCGAAGCTGCGGACTGAAGGCCGCACCTGCCTTGCGGCATCGACCATCCCGCCCTAGTCTCTCCGCATCCCCGCCAAAGAGGTCATATCCGTCAATGTCCATTACCATTGCATTGTTCGGGGCCGGCGCCATGGGCAGCGCCGTTGGCCGCCGCCTCGCCGAATCCGGCGCCAAGGTCATCACTTTTCTCGATGGCCGCAGTGAAGCGACGATCGAACGCGCCCGCGCAACGGGCCTCATCGCCGCTCCGCTTTCGGCATTCGCCGAGGCCGATATCATCCTCTCCATCGTCCCCCCGGCCGAAGCTCAGAAGGTCGCGGATCTCATTGCTCCGGTGCTGCACGACAGCCGCAAGAAACCATCCTTCGTCGATCTCAATGCCATCAGCCCGAAGACCATGGAAAAGCTGGCCGCAGGCCTCGCTTCCACAGGCGCCAAGGTTATCGACGGCTCGATCATCGGCGGCCCGCCGGTTCCCGGCAAGGCCGGCCCGGCCGTCTGCCTCAGCGGCGATCTCGCGAGCGAGCCCGATCTCCTCTCCAGCTTCGGCCTGAAGATCCGCCGCGTGAAAGGCCCTGTTGGAGCAGCCTCCGCCTTGAAGATGTGTTATGCCGGCATCAACAAGGGCATCACCGGCCTCTCCGCCGCCATGCTGCTTGCCGCTGCGCGCTCCGGTGCCAGCGAGGCATTGAAGGTAGAACTGGCCGAAAGCCAGGCCGAGCATCTGAAGCGGCTACGCCATTCCATCCCGGACATGTTTCCGAAGGCCTATCGCTGGGTGGCGGAAATGGAAGAAATCTCCGAGTTCCTCGGAGCCGACGATCCCGCTGCCCTCATCTTCAAGGGCATGGCCGGCGTCTTCCAGACCATTGCCGATGACCGGGATGGCAGCCGCGAACTGATCGCCACGCTCGAGGCGATGCTGGATGACGGGCATTAAACTGGTCACAAAGCCTGCACGAAATCGATAATCGCGCGGCTGACGATCTCCGGCCGTTCCTGCGGCAGCCAATGGCCCGCACCGGCCACAAACTGCGTCGCCCTGAGGCCAGGCGCGAGCCGTGGCATCGCATCGATAATCTCCCGTATACCGGGGATGGCAAGGCCCGTGTCGCGTTCACCGGCCATGAACAGCGCGGGAACCTCGACTTTCAGCCCCGCCAAAGCTTTCTGCAATTCCCAGTTCCGGTCGAGGTTCCTGTAATAATTCAACCCGCCGCGAAAACCTGACGCCTTGAATGCATCGGCAAAGACATCGAGGTCGGCTTGCGGCAGCCATTCAGGCAGCGTTTCCCCGTTGGGCAGATCAGCAAGCAGACCGGATGCGCGGGAGACCATGCCAAACGGATTGGGCGTTCCGTCGCCTGGCAGTCTTGGACCCGCCTCGCCGCAGGCGGCGCCATAGATCTTGCGCAGCGTGACATCCATATTCCGCTCGAACTCGGCTTCCGCCAATCCCGGCTCCTGGAAATAGAGCACATAGAGCAGGTGATCCGCTGTCGCCGGAAAAATCTTCGTCGGTGGCACGGGCGGCTGGCCCATGAGAGGCACGCTCATTGCGACAATGCCCCGGAACCTGTCCGGCCGCATCAGTGCGGCCTGCCAGGCAACCGTCGCACCCCAGTCGTTGCCGACGATAACAGCCTTTTCCTCACCAAGCGCATCGACGAGCGCAACCATGTCGGCCACGAGATCGAAGACTGTATAGGCGCCGGTCTCATCAGGGCTTTCCGTTCGGCCATAACCACGCATATCGGGCGCCACGGCATGGAAGCCCGCCCCGGCAAGTGCGGTAATCTGATGGCGCCAAGCATGCGAGGTCTCCGGAAACCCATGGCAGAGCAGCACCAGCGGCCCCTCGCCGGCTTCGGCAATGTTCATCCTCAGGGTTGCGGTTTCAATCATGCGCTGCTGCATCGCTGCCTCCTCGACAATAAGCCCGTCGCTTTCGGAAAAATCGCTTCCGGGCGACATCGAATCTTTAATTCCGTATCTTTTTACGTTACAGAAAACGGGAGTCAATATACCGTAACACTATTTGTTACGCTTTGGAGGGAAGCGCAGATGCGGCAAGACGGAAGACTGGCGCGGATGATCCATGTCCTCGTCCATATGGGGCTGCTTGGCGGCCGGGAAACAAGCGAGCGCATCGCCCAGATGCTCAACACCAATCCCGTCGTCGTTCGCCGTACCATGGCGTCGCTGCGCCAGCACGGCATCGTCGAATCCGAGGGCGGCCGTGGCGGCGGCTGGTCGCTGACGAGACCGCTTTCCGAGATCACCATTCTGGATGTGCAGCGCGCCCTGCAGGGCGAAACCATTCTGGATGCGCCGCTCTCCAACGATCACCCTTCCTGCCCGGTCGAACGCGCCGCCAATGCCAAGCTGCAGCTTGCCTATCAAAGCGCCGAGCAGGCGCTGCAGCGGGAGTTCCAGAAGGTGACGCTGGCCGAGGTCGGCGAGATCGCCATGGCCACCGCCCAGGCAGAAAAGAGAGCGTGACAGCCATCTGGCGGCTTGCTGACGGCGCGTGAATCTGCCAACTTTCAGCAAATCAACAAGACCACAAAGAACAAGAAGAAACTCCTAGTCTGGTGGCACCACATCCCGATCGCCTTCCCTGAAGGCCTCAGCGTGTCCGGTGCGACAGGAGTTTTATCATGACTGCATTCTGGCCCTTGTTCGTCGGCGGCGTGGCCCCCGCCATTCTCTGGGGCATTACCGCTATTTTCCAGAAGCAGAGCGCCGTATCGGGCGCAGGCTCCTCCGCCTATCTCATCGCCTTCGGCCTGACGCTTGCAGTTGCGGGCGGGATCTCCGCCCTGATCTGGCGGCCCGCGCCCTGGACGGCAGAAGGCTTCGGCTTTGCCGCCATCGCCGGCCTCTGTTTCGCCCTCGGCGCCGGCCTCATCAGCTTCGCGCTCTTTGCCTACGGCGTGCCGGTCTCCAAACTCGCACCGATCTGGAGCTGCAACGTGCTGGTGACGCTGGCCGTCGGCGCGGTGTTTCTGGGAGAGGCTGCTGAGGTCGATCTCATGAAACTCTCTGCCGGCACCCTGCTTATCATCGGCGGCGCCATCCTTGTCAGCAACGCCTGACGCCTGCCTTACCGGCAGCTGTAGCTGCGGGTAATGACGGTCATCACCAGATCGTCGCCCTCGGCACTGCGAACGCCTGGGTTCTCCTGCAGGAAGTGGCAGAGCATTTCGCCGATCACGATGGGTGTCGTGCCCGGCGGCAGGCAGATATTCCACCCGACCGAATGGCCGAGACGGGTTATACTGACCATCGCCTGCGGATCCGGGGCCGCATCGGCGAATGCACGCCGCGCAAGAAACTCATCACGGTTCCATTTGTCGAGCCAGCCGGAAACATAGCCGGTGACGAACTGCCGCGAACCGCCGCAATCCGAAAAGAGAAGATCGCCGCTGACATATTCCATCGGCGCCTTGGCCGAAACAGTCGCCAACAGGGTTGCAATGAGAATGCCCGGCATCTGATCCCTCGCCCGCATATCGATGCCGGAAACTTCAGCCCGAACATGTCGGAATTAAGCTGGAACTATTGCCGATCTGTGACGTCGGAAAAGATGGTAAATGCCCGAACCGGAAGGGAAATTTCTCCTTAACCGAGGTAAATGGGCTTCAATGCGCCTTGCCGTGGAGCAGCACGTCAAAGACCATCTGCTTGAATGTCTCGAGCGGCGCCCCGCTGCGTTCTGCGCGCATGCGCAGAAGCGCCCCCTCCCAGCTGTTCAGAATGAAATCGGCAAGTGTCCCGGCCGGCAGCTCGCTGGTCAGTGTGCCGTCTCTCTGCGCTTCGGCCAGGCAGGCCGCAATCACCTCGCTCCAGCGGCTGAAATGCTCTGCCACGTGCTGGCGGATCAACTCGCTATGGTCGACCGTCTCGGCGCTGAAATTGCCGAGCACGCAGCCCTGCGTATGACCTCTCAAGGTGAAGGATGCGACGCGATCGTCGAAATAGGCCTTGAGGCGGCGAAGGGGCGGTTTGTCGGCATCGGCAAGAAAGCTCACGAGCCGGGCAAGTGCCTGCTCGGAATAGCGATCGGAAACCTCGGCGCCGAAGGCCTCCTTGCTGTCGAAATAATTGTAGAAGGAGCCCTTCGGGACCTTGATGTCATCGACGATCTTCTGGATGCCGGTCGCGGCAAACCCATTGGCATGGATCTCCTTCAGACCCGCCTCGATGATTCTCTCCCGCATTTGGATATTCGGCTTGGGGCCGCGGCGGGCCGACTTTTCCACGTTCGTTTCCTCTTGAATAATTAAAGACGACCGGTCATATATTTATTGCTTGACCACAAAAATCAAGGACTTTCCCGCTCGCTCAGCCGTCTTAACTCCAACTTTTCAAGGAATTGCCACCATGACCTCAAGCCCCACTCCCAGCTTGCGCTATGATGTCCTGACAATCCGCCGCCCCGGCCTCAGCCGCGATGTGCCGGCTGGCGATCCATCCCTTCAGTGGGTCGCCAATTCCGCCACGCTGATCTCGGGCGAACGCGATGCCGTGCTCGTCGATACCTTCCTGACCGAACCGCAGACAAAGACGCTCGCCGACTGGTTGGAAGCAAGCGGCAAGCGGCTGAAGGCGATATACATCACCCATGGTCACGGCGACCACTTCTTCGGCATCGGTGCCTTGCTGAAACGCTTCCCGGATACGAAGGCCTATGCCATATCGGATGTAGTGGAGGCGATGCGCCGCCAGAGCGCACCCGACATGCTCGACGGCTTCTGGCGCAAACTCTTCCCCGGCGAAATCGCCGAGAACATGGCTATCGCCGATGTCCTTGAAGCACCGGACCTGGATCTCGAAGGCCACAAGCTGATCCCGATCGACGCCGGCCATACCGACATGTCGCACTCGACCGCGCTCCACGTTCCCTCGATCGGGCTGATCGTCGGCGGAGACGTCGTCTATAACGGTATCCACTGCTACCTCGGCGAAACCACGCGCGAGAGCCGGCTGCACTGGATCGAAACACTGGACCGGCTGAAAGAGCTGAAGCCGAAGGCCGTCGTCGCCGGCCACAAGATCCCCGAAAATGACGACGATCCTCATATCATCGACGAGACCCAGCAATATCTTCGAGATTTCAACAGGCTAGAGCTGGAAGCGACGACGGCGCGAGAACTGTTCGACGCCATGCTGGCGCTCCATCCCAACCGTGCCAATCCCGGCTCGCTCTGGGGCGCCGCCAAGGTCGCCAAGGGCGCCTGACCTTCACGCCGTCAACACCAGGCTGCCGCTTCTGCGCGGCAGGCCGCATCAGAGCGTGACGAGATCGGTGTGCCCGAACCCCTTGGAATAATCGAGCACCGAAATCACCTTCGGCACAACGCGGAAGATGCAGATCTGATCCCGCGTGGGCATGGCGATCGCCAGACCCTCCTGAACCGGATATTTTGCCGGCATCAGTTTGAGCACCCTGTCGGCCTCGGCAGGGTCTTCCACCTTCTCGGCATGCGCAGCCATCGATAGGCCGGTGATCTGCATCAGCTGGCCGGCATCCGGGTTGATCGTCAGCGACAACCTGTTGTCCTGCGCCAGATTGGCGGCCTTCTGGCTGTCCCGGCCGCAGAGGAAATAGAGGGTCAGCCCTTCATTCACGTAGCCGACCGTCGTCGCCTGCGGCCAGCCGTCTGGCCGGAGCGTCGCAACGCTCATGATCCGTTGCCCATCCAGTATCGCCCGGATCGTCTTCCTGATCGCCTCGTCCATGGCTCGCTCCGTTCGGTTGATGGCTGAAGCATGTGCGGCTGCAGGGTATTCCGCATTGATCCGCATCAAGGCGATAATCGATCTGGATTATTCCGAAATATTCCTTATCGTCCGAAATGAAAATCACGATAGAGAATAATACGGATCATGTCGGAAGAGCTCTACACAGCTGAACAGGCGGCCGAGCGCCTGAAACTACACCCGAAGACTGTGCTGCGGCTCATCCGCGAGGAGCGTTTGCGCGCCACCCGCATCGGCAAATCCTACCGAATCCTGCGCTCCGACCTCGAAGCCTTCGCCGGTGTCAGCAACAGCGGCCCGGCCCCGCAGGCCGAGGTCTATGTCACCAGCGTCGTTGAGGTGCCCGATCTCTCCGCCGAAATGTCAAACCGCCTGACGGTGCTGATGCAGGCCATGCTGATCTCGCGGCATCGCCGTCCGCACGCAATGCAATTCAACGCCGCCTATGATGCGGGACGGCAGCTCCAGAAATTCATCCTGATCGGCACGCCGTCGGATACGGCGGAACTGTTGAACAGCCTGGACGCTTATCTGAAGGCGCTCCGCTGACCAGAAAGGACATTCCGTGAGCAATGATATCAGGCTCTCGCACGGCTTTCGCGTGCTCCTCCGCAATCCCGATGGCAAGCCGTTACCGGCTGAAAGCGGCATCAACGATCTGATCGGCCACGCGCTTGGCGAAGCCATCGATTGGGTGGTGCTGCCGGTCGCCTGCCTGCCCGAGGGTTTCCTGACGCTCCGCTCAGGCATTGCAGGTGCTGCGATCCAGAAATTCGTCAACTACAAGGTTCGTATTGCCATCATCGGCAGGATCGATGCGGAGCTTGCCGGTAGCAACGCCCTGCAAAGCTTTGTCCTTGAAGCCAATCGCGGCACGACCTGCTGGTTTCTCGATACGATGGAAGAGTTCGAGGCCAGGCTCTCGGCCTTCAGCACACCGGCATAAACCACTTATTTCGCTGGACAATGCCGGATGTCGCAACGGCTTCACGCAACGGCATGTTCAGCCTGCCGGCCATCCCACCATTTCAGCACCCTGAGGGCCCTGAGCGTCACCCAGCGTGAGGGCTCTCCCTCTCCGTCATCCATCACGAACCAGGCCCTGCCGGACACGCGCCAGTCGAGCGGCCAGCGTCCATCCTCCAGTTGCCGTAAGCGGAGGTATTCGACTGCCTCCTTCAGCCGCATATCGGGCGCAGCCCCTGTCAGCAGGCTTGAGGCGCGAAAGTAATCGAGCGCCCGCAGCACATCGAAGCGCCAGCGGTTCGGGTGCAGGAACTGCATGAACTTCTCGTCGACCGGTTCGCCGGTGCTGAGCCGCCGCATCAGGTGCCGCGCCAACAGATAATCCTCGCCCGACCGTCTTGCCTCGCGCGATTGCTCCGTGCCGCCGGTTGCCCGCTCATATTCCAGCAACCCTTCCAGCACATTGATCGTTGTGTGGAAGGACGAGCGCATCGAGCCATTTGCCCGCTCGCAGTTCCAGCCGCCATCCGACTGCCGCTCGCCGAGTAATCTTTCTACGATGGGCGAAACATCGACACCGAAATAGGCGCCGTCGCCAACCGTGCGGCCATTGATGCATTCCTCCACCTCGCCCTCCCAGAAGGGCTGCCCGCCTTCGTCCCAGCGGCAATTGCCGCCGATGAGCGCGACAGTTCTCCTTGCGCTCTCGGAGCGCGGATCGAGCCCGAATTCACGAAGCTGCGTCAGCGAAAAATTCGTCGCCGTCCAGGGCTGGCCGGTCGCCTCCCATTCCTCGCGCGTGAAATCGCTGGGAAGGAACGAGCCGCCCGCCCATTGCCCATCGGCATCCTGAAAGGACAATAGTCTGGCACCCCACCCCTCCCGCTCGACCTTCTGCCGCTCGGCGGACCAGACGGGTTCGGGCGCATCCAGCAGATCGCGCAGCACCTGCCAGCGGATGGCCGGGTCGGAGGCGAGCAGCCAGTCGATCACGGATGTCTCTGAGGCTGGCATCGGCAAGGCTCCCTTTTGCTTGCAAATACCGACGCAGCTTGGCCAAACCGGCGGCTGCCGTCAACATTACTGGACCCGGCGCGGAGGTGTGACGCCCAAGCGGAGAGACTCCCTCTTCGCACCGCCGCCTGATATAGGCAGCGAGTGCCCATCCTTGCTGGGGAGCACGGAGCCCGAGATGAACCCACGACAATTGAAAACCTTCCTTGCGGTCGCAAAGCACGGCAATTTCACCCGTGCCGCTGGCGACGCGAACCTCGCCCAGTCGAGCCTCAGCGACCAGATACAGGTGCTCGAAGAGGAATTGGGCGTACAGCTTTTCGAGCGCTCCCGACAGGGGGTGACGCTGACACCGGCCGGTGACACGCTGAAAGCCTATGCCGAGGAGATCCTGGCGCTGAACGACGAGGCGAAAGCGGCGATCCGTGCCGCCGCCGGTCTTGGCGGACAGACGCTTGCGATCGGCACACTAGAAACCGTCGCGGCGGAGAAGCTCGCTCCCTTCCTGTCGCGCTTTCGCGGGGCCCATGCCGATATCGGCCTGACGCTGAAGATCGCCGGCAGCGGTGAATTGCAGCGCCGCCTGGAAGACGGCTCGATCGATATCGCCATCACCTTCGATCGCGGAGAACAGGACGAGCGGTTCGTGACCCGCCTCGTCTCGCGCGAACCGCTGATGCTGATTGCGGGCCGCAATGCCGGGGCGATACCGCCCGGGAACCTTGCGGACCTGAGCCAGCTACCCTTCATCGCCACGGAAACCGGTTGCGTCTATCGCCGCCTGTTCGATACCGCCTTTGCCGAAGCTGGCATTGCCGCGCCCGATATCGTCACCCAGGCCGACAGCATCCAGACGATCATCCGCCTCGTAGCATCCGGCGCCGGCTACGGTCTTGTCCCGCGTCTGGCCGCCAATCCGGCCGTCGAGCGCGGCGATGTCGCGGAACTGCTCTGGCCGGGCGACACGCCCACCGCCTCGCTCATCATGCTGTGGCGGCGCCGGCGGGTGCAGCCGCCGGCGCTTTCCCTATTACTCGCATCGGCGAGCGAGGATTTCCGGCCGGTCAGGCCAGCCGATGCCCGCCTTCGACGTGCAGGATAGTGCCTGTCGTAAAGCCGTTGCCGATCAGGAAGCGGATCGCATCGGCAATATCCTCTGGACGGCCGACACGGCCCGCCGGCAAGCGCTTCGCCATCGCGTCCAGCGTCGCCTGCTTGGCGTCACCGGCAACGAAACTCCAGATCGGCGTATCCACCCATCCCGGCGATACCGCGTTGATGCGCAGAGGCGCAAGCTCCACGGCAAGCGCCCGCACCAGCCCTTCCAGCGCCGCATTGACGGCTGCAACAACCGAACCCCGCGCCGCCGGCCGATAGGCCGCCACGCCTGACGTATAGGTGATCGAGCCAGACGGCGGCAGGCACGGCGCGCCGTATTTGGCGAGCAGCAGCGGCCCGTAGAACTTGCTCTCGATAACCCGCTGAGCCGCCGAAAGCTGCAGATCCGGCAGAAGCTGGTAAGCCCCGTCGATATCCGCCGCCGTGCTGACGATATGATCGACCGGCCCGCAATCGCGGAAAAAGACGGCAACCTCCTCCTCCCGCGTGAGATCGAGGACCGTGGTCTTAAGATCAGCAGGATCGCCGAGCTCCCGCCGCGCCGCCTCAAGCCTCTCGGCACTGCGCCCGGCAATCGTCACCCGCGCCCCTTCGGCCAGCAGCCGCTGCGCCAGCGCCAGCCCCATGCCGGAACTGCCGCCCACGATGATAATCTCTGCGCCTTCTATTTTGATGTCCGTCATCTGCATCTCCTTCTTGGCTGGGAGAGCAGATGCCTTGCGCCGGACCGGAAGAAAAACGGAAGAAACCGATGGTGCCATCGGTTCTTCCGATGATGCGGCTGCCGGTGAACCTCAGGCCGGCCAGACCATCCCGGCCACTGCGCAGCCGAGCAGGACCGGAATGACCGCCAGTTTGAACCGGAAGATCGCGATAGCTGCCGCAAGGCTCAGCAATAGCGATGGCAGCGACAGCGACGCCCAGACGGGCAGCTCGATCGAGAAGAGTCCAAGGCTGTGAACTTCGGCGCTCCGGAACAGGAAGTGCAGGCCGAACCAGATCGCGAGATTGAGGATGACGCCGACGACGGCCGCCGTGATGGCCGACATCGCGCCTGCCAGCGCAGCATTGCCGCGCAGCTTCTCGATGAAGGGAGCGCCGAGGAAGATCCAGAGAAAGCAGGGAACGAAGGTTACCCATGTCGTCAGGACGGCGGCGATCGTGGCTGCGGTCATCGGATTCAGGCTGCCGGGATCACGATAGGCTCCCATGAAGCCGACGAACTGGAGAACCATGATCAGCGGCCCGGGAGTTGTTTCCGCCATGCCCAGACCATCGAGCATCTCGGTGGGCTTCAGCCATCCGAAATGCTGGACGGCTTCCTGCGCGACATAGGCAAGCACGGCGTAGGCGCCGCCGAAAGTCACCATCGCCATCTTGCTGAAGAAGACGCCGATCTGCGTAAAGATATCGTCGGGTCCGAGGAAGAGATAGAGCAGCAGCAGCGGCAGCAGCCAGAGCATCAGCAGCACCGACGAGATCCTCAGCGACCAGCGGAGGTTCGGTCGCGCGTGATCAGGTATCTCCTCTCCGAGCAGCGCGTCGGCGTCGGACAGAACCGCGCCGCCCGCCGACCTGTGCCCGCCGCCGCTCTGGAACAGGCGGGAGCCCGACTTCGATCCCAGGAAGCCGATGATGGCGGCTGAAAGGATGATAACCGGAAAAGGCACATGGAGGACGAAGATCGCCAGGAAGGCGGCTGCCGCTATCCCGATCATCGCCCTGTTCTTCAGCGCGCGGCCGCCGACCCTGACGACCGCCTGAATGACGACGGCAAGCACGGCCGCCTTCAGGCCGAAGAACAGCCCCTCGACGGCATCGACGCTGCCGAGGGTCACGTAGAGGTAGCTCAGGGCCAGAATGGACAGGAAGCCCGGAAGCACGAACAGGATACCCGCAACCAGACCGCCGGCAGTCCGGTGCATCAGCCAGCCGATATAGATGGCAAGCTGCTGCGCCTCCGGTCCCGGAAGCAGCATGCAATAGTTCAGCGCATGCAGGAAGCGCTGTTCGCCGATCCACTTCTTCTCATCGACGACGATGCGATGCATGACGGCGATCTGCCCGACCGGTCCGCCGAAGCTGAGGGCTGAAACGCGCAGCCAGACGCGAAAGGCCTCGCCGAAGGTAACGCCATACGGGTTTGGCGACGCGCCTGTATCGGGCGTCGCATGGGTGACGGCACTGGTCACGTTAGCCTCCCTTTTTCGCGGAAGGCCAGTTGTGCGTTTCGTCCGTGGCATCGCGGCACCAGCGGTAGAAGGCATCATAGAGCAGCATGCCGGCATCCAGCTGCTTGAGATCGTCAACAAACATGCGCGACAGGCCGAGCGATGCGGCCAGCAGGCCGGCCACTTCAGGGGCAAGGTCCGGCCGGGCGGTATCGGCGCCGCGGACGAGCGTTGCGAGCCTCGACATCGGCCCCGAAGCAAGGCCGAATTCCTCGATCATCACATCGAAGGTACAGAGCTCGCCGCGGTGGCTCCAGAAAACCTCCTCGATATCGAACGGCGTGGCACCGAAGCGGTCGGCAACCAGGGCGACGTCTGATGTCGGCACGAAAAGAAAGACCGCCGAAGGGTCGACGAAACGCCGGATGAGCCAAGGACAGGCGATGCGGTCGATCTTCGGACGCGCGCGTGTGACCCAGACAGTCCGCCCCTGCCGGTCGCGCGGCGGCAGCTTGTCGATGGGCACGGCCACGCCGCCGGAGCCTATCCAGGCTTCGAAGCCGCCTTCCAGCACCTCCGCAGCACCCCCGGCATGTCTGATATGGGCGGCCACCCCATGGCTGAGCTTGCCGCCCGCCTGGCAGACGACGATGACCGGGCCGGCGAAGCCAGCAGCCCATTCCGTGACATCGGTGTGAGATTTCCGGATCGAGCCCGGCACAAGCCGCGGATCGCGGGCAAAATCCTCCTCGGTGCGCACATCGACGATGACAGGCGCATTGGGTGTGCCGACGATACGGGCGAGCTTATCTGAAGATATTTCGAGAAATGAAGGCATGACGCGTCCCTCCGTTGTTCGGTTTCGATGGACGCGATTCTTCGGCATGTCGCCTCGTGGGGTGATCGCAACCCCATACAGTTTTTATGCGCGCCGCCGTTTTTCGTGTCAAGCAGCAGGAGGATCATCTCTTTTATGTGATGTTGTGCTGCCGGCCATCGGCGATAAGGTCGAAAAAATACCGCTCATAGACTGTGTCCTGCCATTGACGATCGCGGTGGTAGTATTGCCTATTGCAGACAGGGAAGCCGGGGCCGCGCGGATCATGGACAATCTGCCTGATATCGTCAGCAAGCGTGATCCGGCCGTTACCGTCAGGCGTATCCTCAAGGTCAATCACGCCGGCGAGTTCGGCGCAATCCGCATCTACGGGGCGCAGATCTGGATGGCCCGCCGCCTGTTTCCTGATATCGTGCCAGCGCTTCAGGACATGCGGGAAGACGAGATCAGGCATTGCCGCCTGTTTCGCGAGGCCATGCCCACAAGGGGCGCCAAGCCCTGCCGTGTGATGGCCTTCTGGAGCCTCGGCGGTTTTGTGCTCGGTTTTCTGACGGCGCTTGGCGGGCGTAACATGGTCTGGATCTGCACTGAGGCGGTGGAAAGCACCGTTCATCGCCATCTGGAAGATCAACTGGCCATCCTGCAGACCAGAGACCCGGAGCTTCATGCCCTCATCGCCTCGATCCAGGATGAGGAGCTGGCGCATCTGCGCGAGGCCGAGGAAAAGCAGACGGCGCGCGGGCTCAGCCACGCGCTGCTTCTGCCCGTTATCGGCGCGCTCACCGATCTCATGATCTGGCTTTCGACCTGGGGAGATTCGAGCTGGATGGGCGCCGAAATCGCGCGCTTCAGAAAGGCCTAGCGTACATCAGTTCCGCCCGCCATTCGCGCGGATCACCTGCCCATTGACCCAGCCGCTCTCAGCGCTCGCCAGAAACGACACGATCCGGGCAATGTCCTCCGGCTGCCCGAGCCGGCCGAGAGGGATCTCGTTGGTCAGGCGCTGGATCAGCTCCGGGGAGCGGCCGGCGAGCAGCAGTTCGGTCGCAACCGGCCCGGGCGCCACGGCATTGACGGTGATACGGCGGGAGCCGAGTTCCTTTGCAAGGATACGCGTCATCGCTTCCACAGCCGCCTTGGTCGCCGTGTAGACGGCATTGCCCGGTGAATAATGGCCGATGATGCTGGTGGAGAGATTGATGATACGGCCGCCCTCGCGCACCCGCCTTGCGCCCTCGCGCATGCCGTTGAAGGTGCCGGTCAGGTTCACGGCGATCAGCCGCCGGTAGTCTTCGTCGCTCGCGTCGGAGAGCGGGCCGAAGGTGGTGACGCCGGCATTGTTGACGAGCACGTCGACGGTTCCGAATTCCGCTTCGGTGCGCTCGAAGAGGTCGACGACTGCCTGTGGGTAGGAGACATCGGCGCGGAGCGCAATCGCCCGGCCGCCGGCCGCCGCGATGGCCGCAACCACCGCTTCGGCCTGTGGGGTACTTGCCGCATAATTGACGACGGTCTGGAAGCCATCGGTTGCGAGCCGTCTGGCGATCGCCGCACCGATGCCTCTGGATGCGCCGGTGACGATGGCGGTCTTGATCTCGTTTGACATGTGTGACTCTCCTGTTCCTGCAGCGCGAGTGATCGCAGGCACAGCAAGTCGCATGCGCGTCACCGGTCCCGGTAAGGCGCTCGAAGATCTCAGATCCTGCTGTGTTGCCCGATCGCTTGTGCGCTTGATCTGACGCCGGTAATGTGAGCGATAACTCGCTTTCCCGCTACTCGCATTTCAGGCCCCGTTTCCAGCAATGTCCGAAAGCCCCTACGAGAGCCGCTCCTCGCCCAGAAAAGCGCCCAAACAGGCTCGCTCGCTTGTCACGGTAAGCGCGATCGTCGAGGCCGCAGCTCGCATTCTGGAGGAGCGCGGCCACGAGGGTTTTTCCACCAACGCGGTCGCGGAAAAGGCTGGCGTCAGCGTCGGTTCGCTCTACCAATATTTCCCGCGCAAGGATGCGCTGATCGGCGCCCTGATCCTGCGGCAGACGATGTTACTGGTCGGAGATGCGGAAAGTGCTGCCGATCGGCCGACGGGCCAAGAGGCGCTCTCTGCCCTCATCAACCCATGCGTCCACCTCCAGCTTGAACGCCCTGCCCTTGCCCGCCTGCTGGACTATGAAGAGGCGCGCCTGCCGCTCGATGCCGAGACCGAGCAGATCAAGCAACGCTTCTTCGAGCTCACCCGCGATACCCTGCTGCGGCCGGATATGCCGCCGCAGCCCGATATCGATGTCGCTGCGCGCGATGTGGTGGCGATCATCAAGGGCATGATCGATGCCGCCGGCGAGCATGGCGAGGAGGACAGGAACGGGCTGGCGCTACGCGTCAAACGCGCGGTCATCGGCTATCTCAAAACCGCATCGGACAGCGGGTAATTTCAAGAAGAAACCCTCGGTCCGGGAGTGGAATCGAGGGTCTTCATTTGCAGGATCAACGCAGCGATCGCTGGGAACGATCAACCTTTGGGAGGGGAATTAGGTTGCCGCATTGGATAAGGAACAAGCTGCATCGAATTTGGTTCCCGGAAATTACACGGCCTGCAGCTGGCTCAGCAGAAAATCCGCCCGTGCGGCGACATCGACCCTCGGGAGAGTGACGACCTCATAGCCGATTCCAGGATAGGCCACGGTCAGTCGATCATATTCGGCAACCGCTTCTTCAAAACCGTGCCGTCGCTCCGGGTCATTGACATAGATCTCCGGCCAGGGTGGCGTCAGGAACACCGTCTGGTGATAACGATGCCGGTCCCGCAGCGTCTCCAGCACCGCTTCTCCGGTAGCGGCCTGGAGCGCGGCGGCGGCATCGATCAGGCCGCGATCGAAAAACGTCCAGCCCGCCTGCGCCTCCGCCAGTTTCTGATCCTCGAGCGCCATCGCGATCGCCCGCCGGGCAAAAGCCACCGGATCGACCCAGGGCAAGGCTGCGCCCTGCCCGGCCAGTTCATCTTTCACGATCCGGCGTCCGGGCTCTTCGACGGTGGCATAACCGCGCCGGGAAAGCTCTTCGAGCAATGTTGATTTCCCGCCACCCGAACAGCCGGAAATAACGACGGATTTGATCATGGAACCCTCGAAAAACAGATGATGTAAAGGAAGCGTGGTGCAAATGCGGCTATGTGCCGACTTCCAGATCGAAGATGTGGCCCTGCCTGCCGGCAGAGCGGCGAAGCGAACCCCGGTGGATCGCGGCAATGCGCTCCACGATCTTCAGGCCGATTCCAAGGCCGTCCGTATGGGCTGTGACATCGCACGCTTGCCGGATACCGGCGAGATGCCGATCCTCGACGCGGATCAGATTGCGGCTGACCCGCACGACGATATCGGTATGCGCGGGCGTGTGGCGGACGGCATTGTCGATCAGGTTGCGCACGGCATCCTTCAGCAGGGCCGGCACCCCCTGCACGATGGCGGCATCCACCTGCGCGGAAAATTCCAGCGAGTGATCGTTTTCATAAACCCAGGGCGCCAGCTGCTCCACCACGCTGGATGCAAGCGCCACGAGGTCGACCTCCTCGAACATGCCGTGATCGAATGTATCGAGCCTCGCGAGCGCGGTGATCTGGCCGACGAAGCGCACGAGGTCGTCGAGATCGGCTTCAGCCTTTCGCGCCCGTGGATGGTCGATATGGCCGAGCTCCAGCTTGATTGCCGCAAGCGGCGTGCGCACCTCGTGCGCGATGCCCGATGTCAGGATCTTCTGGGATTTCATCAGCTCGCCGACACGCTCGAAGGCCCGGTTGACCGCCTCGGCAAGATGAGCGATTTCCCGTGGCATTTCCTGAAATTGCAGATGCGAGCGGGAGTCCATCGGGTCGATCCGTTCGGCCGCCTCGGCCGCAATCCGTACCGGTTTCAGCGCCTGGCGCACGGAAAGCAGGGTGGCACCGAGCACGAGCACCAGCAGAATGCTCATCGGCACGATCATGTGTTCGAGCACCTCATTCCAGAAGACGTCCGACAGCACGTCCTGCGGATCGCCCGTCGTCGCGACATCGACGACGAAGCGCCGCCCGCCGACCGTAAAGGCGCGCCCGCCCACGAGCGTCAACGGCTTGCCGGGCTTGAGCGATCGCAGCCAGAAATCCGGAGGATTGACATCAGGCGGCAGGAAGCGGCTCTCGCAGGCGGCATCGCAGGATTGGAAAACCAGCCCGCCGTCGGCCTCGCGGATGCGGGCCACATAGCCGGTCTGCGCCTGGCTGTAGCGCCCCTCGACACTTTCGGGAAGCCGGTAGTGGATTGTGCCATCCTCCACAGCAATGCCGGAGGCGAGCCGCTCGGTTTCCTGCTCCACGAAGAGCCGCGAGAGCTCCCCGACATTCCAGTAATAGTCGGAGAAGATCACGGCGAGCTGCAGCACCATGGCCAGCACCGCAAAGAAGGCGATCCGCCGCGCCAGGATCGCGCCCAGTGTCGGCGATATCTGCTTCACGCGCGCGCCTCCCGCATCATGTAGCCGACACCCCTGACGGTCTCGATCAGCGCCTTCGTCGGATGCCCCTCCAGCTTCTTGCGCAGTCTCGAAACGGCAAGCTCGACGGCATTGCTGCTGCGTTCGTCGCCGAATTCCGAGAAGGCGTGCTCGATCTTCGGCTTGGGCACCACCCTGCCGCCATTGCGCATCAGCAGTTCGAGCAGCCCCTTTTCCGAAGGCGCAAGCGCAATCTCGGCGCCGGCACAGATCACCCGGCGCGAGGCGACATCATATTGAAGTGCGGCATATTCCAGGACCGGCATAATGGTTGCCGGCGCGCGCCGCGTCAGCGCGCGGATGCGGGCGATCAGCTCACCGTTGTGAAACGGCTTTACGAGATAGTCATCAGCGCCGGCATCGAGCCCGGCAATGCGTTCGTCGATCGCCCCGCGTGCAGTCAGCACCAGAACCGGCATCTGCACCCTTGTCGCCCGGAGCGACCTCAGGAAGGCGATCCCGTCCTCATCAGGCAGGCCGAGATCGAGAAGCAGCAGGTCGTATTCCGCTTCCTGCAATGCAAGCCGCCCCTCCTGCGCGAGCGCGAAGGCATCGATCTTCCAGCCGGCATCGCGGATGGCTTCGCAAAGCAGTTCGCGAAGCCTGGGACTATCCTCGATCAGCAGTATCCTCATGCCTTCTTTCGACCCGTGACCATCGACCAGACGAGGTTTTCCCTGTGCCTCCAGCTTTCGACGATGGCCGCACCGGCATGGACGAAGGCAAGCACCATGATGCCGTTTGCGATGGTGCCGTGCAGTTTCTCCAGCCACTTTTCGCCCCAGAAGGCGTCGAGCGTCGTCATCCAGCCGGTCAGCGCAGTTGCCGCCAGCAATGCCATCAGGAGCAGCATCATAACCGATGCCAGCGGATTGTGACCAAGGTAACGTTTATCATTGCCATCGATCATATCGAGGATCTGCTCCATGACCCTGCGCGGCGTCGGCAGGAAATCGGAAAAGCGAGCGTGTTTTGTACCGACGAAACCCCAGAGAATACGAATGACGATTGCCGCAGCAACGACATAACCCGTGAAGCGGTGCCAGTATTTGCCCTCTTCGAGAAAGAAGAGGTTGAGCGTGCAGGCGGTAACGATTGTCCAGTGAAACAGCCTGACGACCGGGTCCCAGACCCGGATCGTCTGGCGGGCGGTATCGGAGGGCTCAGCGCCCTCCTTCTTCGACGAGATGGCCGCCATCGCTCAATCGCCCTTCTGGACGATGTCGCCGGAGACCGGATTGAAATAAACTTCGGCGCGTTCGCCGTTCTTGTCGCGGCCGTAGATTTCGTAGCAATTGCCGGTGATTTCGAGGGTCTTGATCTTATAGCCCATGGCTTCGATCTTCGCCTTCATGGCCGCCTCGGGCATCCATTTGGATTTCGGCTCGCCGGTGCAGCTTGGACTTGCAAGCGCCAAAGCCGGCGTCAATGACAGGATTGCGAGAGCGGCGATCAGTTTCAGCTTCATGATTTTTACCCTTTTGTTGTTGCCCCTTGCGGGTGACGAACAATCGGGTAGCGCGGCGAAGCTGTCTGTTTGCTGTCGGCGACTGTAGCTTCGGTTTGCCTAATCGTCGCGCGGCAGCGGTCGAAGAAACAGGCGTTCATAGCTCTTGAAGGGCGGATTGTCCCCGAAGCGCGCATTGGCCGCGATACCCTCAGGATCGGCGGCGACGCTGCTGCGGTAGTTGAGATAGCTCTCCTCATCCGGAAAGGTAAAGAGTGCGATTGCAATATCGCCCGCTCCATCCGACGCGGCAGCGGGAAAGCTCATGCCGGTGCCATCGGGTCTTTCGCGCGGCAGAAAATAGCCGTGATGCGTTCCGCCACAGCGCTCGATCAGCCCCATCCAGATCTGCGCATAGGCTTCGAATTCCGCGAGCTTTTGCGGATCGAGGCGATAGCGCACCTCGCATGTAACCGGTGTATTTGACATCGTGAATGTCCTTCTCATTTCAGTAACGCATGAAGAGGATGCCGGCCATGCACACATCGCCGGATCTCGGGGAATTGCAGGAAACGTGCCTGCGCATGGAAGCCAAATATCTGCCAGCTCCCCGTTCCGCTTGAGCTATGAGCGTCTTTATCGGCGCTTCCAAGACGGTCTTGGCGATGAGCGCGACAGGCTGCTCAGCCAATGCGCTGGTCTCATGCTGATCAAGTTCATTCAGCAAGACGATCAGGGGCGCATTGATTGAGGTGAAACATGGCTTTTTCCAGGGTTTGGAGCCGACGCCGCGACCTCGATCCCGGGGCCACTCGCAAAGAGGCCGCTGCTCGCATTGCGGACGAATCGTCGGGATGGATCAGACCGTGACATTATCAGCGCATTCACCAATCCGGAAGGGAAGCGAGCGGCAGGCAGCGGCTCAGCGACAGCCCACGCCGATGCCGTCATTTCCCCCTTGTCGCGAATCGCAACGCCCGCTACCTCTTGGACAAGGCCCGACCCAGGCCTCCTCCCTCCAGCCGGGAAAGCATCGTCCATGCGGGGTTCATCCACCATCGAACCATCTGTTCGAGCACCGCATAAGGAGGGGTTGCGTTTCCGGCTCGCAATGGAGGTTTGAATGAAACTGTCTGCACCCATCTATCAGCTGAAGCGCCGTGCGAAATTGCTGGCGCGTACGGATACGATCCCGCTTCACCAGGCATTGGACCGTATCGCGCAGGAAGAAGGTTTTACGGCCTGGAGCCTGCTTGCTTCCCAGCATGAAACGCTGCTACCGGCCACACCCATGCTGTCGCAGCTTGCCGAAGGCGATCTGCTTTTGATCGCCGCCCGTCCTGGGCACGGCAAGACCCTGCTCGGCCTCCAGCTTCTGCTCGATGCCGTCAGGGAAAGCCGTAAGGCCACCTTCTTCACGCTCGAATATACCGAACAGCAGACCATGAAGCGTATTCATGCTCTGCCGGAAGGCGAAGCGCTTGGCGAGAAGATCGAGATCGTAACCTCGGACGAGATCAGCGCCGATTATGTCATGCGGCATCTCGCGGGTGCGCCGCGCGGAACGGTGGCTGTCATCGACTATCTGCAGATCCTCGATCAGCAGCGCAGCAAGCCCGGCCTTTCGGAACAAGTGTCTGCACTCCAGACCTTCGCTCGCGAAACCGGTATCGTGCTAGCCTTCATCTCGCAGATCGACCGATCCTTCGAGGCTGATGGCAAGGGTTTGCCGGATCTGGCGGATGTCCGCCTGCCGAACCAGCTCGACCTCACGCTGTTCAGCAAAGCCTGCTTTCTCCACAATCGCGAAGTCCAGCTTCAGCACGTGGCTTAAATCTTAGAGCGAGGGCCGGTGTCGATTGGACGCCGGCCCTCAGCTTTCTGGTGACCGCTGCGGCTGCACCTAGAACGCGTCCGACGTCATTCCCTGCCGCATGCGCTTCGTCGCGAAATCGACGAAGGCCCGGAGCTTGGGCAGCGACTGGCTGCGGCTGGGGTAATAGAGGCAGAGCCCCGGCACATCGCGGGCGTGATCCTCCAGCACCGGGATGAGACTTCCCTGCTCGATATAGTGCCTGACAACAGAGCCGACCGTGTAGAGGAAGCCGACGCCGCGAAGGGCAGCCCGGATCGAGGCCTCGTAATCGTTGAGAATGAGCGGACCATCGACGGTAACCTTCAGGCTCTCGCCGCCATCGACGAATTCCCAGGTCCGCGACACCTGCCCGCCTCTCCGGGTCAAGAGAGCGGGCAACCCCTGCAACTCTCGTGCATGGCCGGGCCGTGGATATTTCTTGAGCAGGCTCGGCGCACCGACGACAACGAACTTGTCCGGCGGCGTCAGCCAGGTCGAGACCATATCGAGCTCGATCGTGTGCCCGAGCCGGATACCGGCATCGAACCCTTGCTCGACGATGTTGGTGAACTCATCGTCGCCGACAAGCTCCAGGGTGATACCGGGATAGGCCTCGTGGAAGTCAGGCAGGAGGCTGTTGATCAGCAGCGAAACCGCCGGGCGCGGCGCATTGATGCGTAAATTGCCGCTCGGCTGTTCGCCGAGATCGCGGGCGGCGTTCACGCCGGCCTGAAACATCGCCGCTGCCGGCTTGGCATGCGCAAGCAGCTTCTGGCCCGCTTCCGTCAGCCGCACGCTGCGGGTCGTTCGCGCAAACAGCGCAGCGCCCACCCGCCGTTCCAGCGTCTGGATGCCCTGGCTGATTGCCGATGGGGTCAGCCCCAGCTGGCGTGCGGCTGCGCGAAACCCGTTCTGCTCGGCCACCGCCAGAAATATCGCAAGTCCGTCCAGTTCCGCTCGATCCATTGTGTAGCCTTGCTTTACAGCGTGATCAGATAGGGGATCATTATCAAACAATAGGCTGCATGCCATATCTTGGCAAGAAGCGCGGCCAACAGCTCTCCGCCTTCCAAACCTTGATCAGCAATCCCTCGGGCTCGGTGTCCTCTCGATCGAAGAGGCGCGCCTTCACGCCTGCCCAAACGAAAGAGAATTCCATGAAAATCTACGACAGACCGGGCTTCCCCAACCCCATGCGCATCCGCATCGTGCTGGCGCAAAAGGGCCTGGATTCCGAAATCGAATTCGTGCCGGTCGACCTGATCGCCGCCGAGCACAAGCAGCCTGCCTTCCTTGCGAAGAACCCGTCGGGCGTCCTGCCGGTGCTGGAGCTGGATGACGGCACGCTGATTTCCGAAAGCACAGCGATTACCGAATATCTCGACAATCTCGATGGCAAGCCGGAGCTTACCGGCCGCACCCCGCGGGAAAAGGCGCTCATCCACATGATGCAGCGCCGCGCCGAGGCCTATGTGCTCGATCCCGTCGGCATCTACTTCCATCACGCCACACCCGGCCTCGGCGCGGCATTGCAGGCCTTCAAGAGCCCGCAATGGCCGGGCCGCACCGAAATGGGCGAGCGCGAGGGCGAGAAGGCAAAGGAGGGTCTGCGCTATTTCAACGAGATCCTCACCAGGCAGCCCTTCCTGACAGGCGAGACCTATTCGATGGCCGACATCACGCTGCTCGCCGGCCTCGCCTTTGCCGAAGTTGCCGGCATCGTCCCGTCAGGCCTCGACGCGCTGGCACAGTGGCAGGCACGCATGGCTGGTCTGCCCGCCGTCAGGAACCGCAGTGGCCAGAATTTCCTGCCCGAAGATCTCAAGCGCTTGGGCTTCTGAACTCAGCCGCGATAGCGCAGCGCATCCACCACAACAGCGAAGGCCGGCGTCGGTTGGCGCCGGCTGGGATAATAGAGATGGAAACCTGAAAAAGGCGGGCACCAGTCCGAGAGCACGCGAGTCAGCCGGCCCGCCTCGAGATCGTCGCCGATGCGGTCTTCCAGCACGAAGGCAAGACCCGCGCCGGCAAGAGCCGCCTTGACGGCCAGCGCACCGGTATTGACCGCGAGCTGACCCTCCACCCGCACGCGCAGCTCTCGGCTACCCTGCTCGAATTCCCAAGCATAGAAACCGCCAGCCGTCGGCAGCCGCAGATTGATGCAATTATGCTCCGTCAGGTCATGCGGCGTGTGCGGGCGATCTCGCCCCGCGAAATAACCGGGGGAGCCGACGACAGCCATCCTGACATCCGGGCCGATGCGGACGGCCACCATGTCCTTCGCAACCTGTTCGCCGAGCCGCACGCCGGCATCGAGACGTTCGGCGACGATATCGGTCAGGCCGTTATCGACGAGGATTTCGATAGCAATATCGGGATATTGCGACAGCAGCCTCTCCACGGCCGGCAGGAGGATCAGTTCTGCCGCCTGTTCGCCTGCCGAAATGCGCACTGTGCCCGAGGGCTTGTCGCGCAGCGCCGATAGTTGCGCGAGCTCCGCGTTGATCTCATCCAGCCGCGGCCCGACCGACTGGATCAGCCGCTCGCCGGCATCGGTCGGCGAAACCTTGCGTGTTGTGCGCGTGAGCAGACGCAGACCCATCCGCTCCTCGAGCCCGCGCACCGTCTGGCTGAGCGCCGACTGGGACACGCCGAGCATGGCGGCAGCCCGCGTAAAACTTCCCTCGCGCGCGACAGTCAGGAAGGCGGCGATATCGTCAAGGTTGGTCCGGCTCATTCATAAGTTGCCCTAATAGGTTCATGCCGGTTTTAGCGTCTAATAGCAGAACTGCGTAGCCGCTAAATGATGATCGGCAGAAATTATCCGCAGGCAAGGACATCAGACATGCAGATCAAACGAAGCGGCTTCGCACCCTCCATTCCGGGTCCGGAGGCCTATTTCACCGGAACCGTGCGTCTCGACTCCCGTTTCGACAGCGATGATCCCGACCGCGTCGGCGGCGCCACGGTGACTTTCGAGCCGGGCGCGCGCACCGCCTGGCACACCCATCCGCTCGGCCAGACGCTGATCGTCACCTCCGGCCTCGGCTGGGCGCAGCGCGAAGGCGGCCCGATCGAAGAAATCCGGCCGGGCGACATCGTCTGGTTCGCACCCGGCGAAAAACACTGGCACGGCGCCACGGCAAGCACGGCCATGAGCCACATCGCCATCGCTGAAAAGCTCAACGGCAGTCCCGTCGACTGGATGGAGAAGGTCACGGACGAACAATATCACCTGATGGAGATACGATAATGCAGAAGCGCAAACTCGGAACGCATGGCCCCGAAGTCTCGGCCCTCGGCCTCGGCTGCATGGGGCTGAGCTATGGCTACGGCCCGGCAACGGAAAAGCAGGCCGCCATCACCCTCATCCGCACCGCTTTCGACCGCGGCGTGACCTTCTTCGATACGGCCGAAGCCTATTCCCAGGGCGCCAACGAGGAACTGCTCGGCGAAGCCCTCGAACCCTTCCGCGATCAGGTGGTGATCGCCACCAAATTCGGCTTTCGCGACGGTGATGTCAGCAAGGGCCAGGACAGCCGCCCCGAGCGCATCCGGGAGGTAGCCGATGCTGCCCTCAAGCGACTGCGCACGGATTGCATCGATCTCTTCTACCAACATCGCGTCGATACCGAAGTGCCGATGGAGGATGTCGCGGGCGCGGTGAAGGATCTGATCGCCGCAGGCAAGGTCAAGCATTTCGGTATGTCCGAGGCCGGCGCCGGCTCGATCCGCCGGGCGCATGCGGTGCAGCCCGTTGCCGCCCTGCAGAGCGAATATTCCCTCTGGTGGCGCGAGCCCGAGAAGGAAATCCTGCCGCTGCTCGAAGAGCTCGGCATCGGCTTCGTGCCCTTCAGCCCACTCGGCAAGGGGTTCCTGACAGGCGCGATCACCGAGAGCACCAGTTTCGACAAGACGGATTTCCGTAACGTCGTGCCGCGCTTTTCGGAAGAAAACCGCAAGGCTAATCAAGGTCTCGTTGCGGTGCTGAGCGGGATCGCCGCGAGCAAACAGGCCACCCCGGCGCAGATCGCCCTCGCCTGGCTGCTCGCCCAGAAGCCGTGGATCGCCCCGATCCCCGGAACCACCAAGCTGCACCGGCTGGAGGAGAATATCGGGGGCGCGGCAATCGAACTCACCGCTGAGGACCTGCAAGAGATCGAGGCCGCCCTATCTGATGTCACCGTGCAGGGAGATCGCTATCCGGCGCACCTGCAGGCCCGCGTCGGCCGGTAAGTTGCCGACCTTGAATGGAGTTGTCATGACCGACAATATCAAGGGAAAGACGGTTGTCATCACAGGCGCAAGCAGCGGCCTCGGCGAAGCAACCGCCCGTCATCTTGCCAATGCCGGCGCCAAGGTCGTGCTTGGCGCCCGCCGGATCGACCGGCTCAAGGCGCTGGTGGCCGAGATCGGCTTGGTCGAGGGTTCCGCCATCGAAACCGACGTGACGCAGGCTGATCAGGTCAAGCACCTCGTCGATCAGGCCGTCCGCCTGCATGGTCGCATCGACGTCATCGTCAACAATGCCGGCCTCATGCCGCACTCGCCCCTGGAGCGCGGCAAGATCGACGACTGGGACCGGATGATCGACGTGAACCTCAAAGGCGTGCTCTACGGCATTGCCGCCGCCCTTCCCCATATGAAGGAACAGAAGAGCGGCCATATCATCAACGTCTCCTCGGTCGCCGGCCACAAGGTCCGGCCCGGCAGCGCCGTTTACGCGGCGACCAAGACTGCCGTCCGCGTCATCTCGGAAGGCCTGCGCCAGGAGGTGAAGCCCTACAATATCCGCACGACGATCGTCTCGCCCGGTGCCGTTGAGTCCGAACTGCCGCAGAGCGTTACCGAGGCCGATGTCGCGGTCGGCATTGCCGATTTCTACGAACGCTACGCCATCCCGGCCGACAGCTTCGCAAGGGTGGTCGCCTTCGCGATGGCCCAGCCTGACGATGTCGATATCAACGAGATCCTGTTCCGGCCGACTGCGCAGGAACTCTGACGGGAACAAGCTGGCAGACGAAGCAACCTTCAGCACAAAGTTGCATAAATGCCGCAATGCCGCAGCCGATATCATCGGGCTGCGGCGTCGCTCTCCCCTTTGAGCCGATCATTTGCTATCCGTATCCGCGAAGAGCATAGGCGCATCGAGGTAGACTTTGCCTAAGTAAGTACCGGTCTCAATCCAGTTTCACCCCTATCGCCGGATAGCCGCGGGCTATCGGCGGTTGAACACGTTCATCGGGTGGCGGCAAGAGACCGGTTTGGCATTGTTCCGAACGCCAGTGCAGCTCCGCTGTCTCTGCTCTTCACCCATCCGAAAGCATCGCCACGCCGCGCCCTCATGGGTTTTCTCACGCGCCATCTTGGTGGACTTCCGAACGGAAGACCAAGATACTATGTGCTATGCACTTCGGGTCCGATGGACCATTACCCCGAAAACCGCCCCTCAGCCCTGGATTGCCTGTGGCGGATGCGGCGGATTGAGAGCCTTTCAATCGAGTGACAAGATCCGGCTGAACGCCAATGGCCGCAAGCTGGATGCCTGGCTGATCTATAAATGCCTGGCCTGCGACGAGACCTGGAACCGGCCGCTCTTCGAGCGCAAGAATGTCCGCGACATCGATCCGGCAACGCTCGACGCACTCCAGTCCAACGATGTCAAATGGATCCGCGCCGAAAGCTTCAACCTCGACGCATTGAAACGCAAGTCGCAGCGCGTCGACGAATTCCCTGAATTCGAGATCGGCAAGCAGGTGCTGCGCGAGGCCGCCGACTGGACGCGGCTGGAGATCGAACTGGCGGTGCCCTTGCCTGCGGGCACACGTCTCGACCGTCTGCTGGCATCCGAGCTCAAGCTTTCGCGCACGCGGCTTCAGACGCTGCACGAGAAGGGCCTGCTCCGGACGAATTCCGATCGCGCCGACATCCTGCGGCGGCGTGTCAGGACCGGCATCGAAGTGGTGGTCGATCTTGCGACCATCGCGGATCGCGAGCTCTCCTGGGGACCCTTGGCGACCGGCAGTCCCCGATAGCCTGTAACGCGAAGGCCCGTATACCGGGCCTTCGTCATTTCAAAGTCCATTCCGCGCAACTGACGGACGTCAGTGCGATGCCGGCGACGTGGCGAGCGATACCGCCGCCTCATGCACCGGCCGCCGCCCGGCAATCCGGCGCGGCTTTAGCCGGTCCTGCGATGTCAGGGGATTATCCGTATCGATGGACCGGAAGAGCGCCTGCAGCTCCGGCTCCTCGACAAGTAACGCTGCTTCCGCCGGAGAAATCCAGATCTTCTGCCTCTCGGCATATTCGCGAAAATGCGCGGCCTCGCTCTCCAGCCGCAGCAGATGAACAGAAACCGTCAGCGGCGTCTCGTGATCCTTCAGATAGGTGTAAAAGCCGAGCGGCTTCTTCCTGACCCTGCCGATGATCCCAGCCTCTTCGAAAGCCTCGCGCTGGGCGCAGCGATAGGGCCTCTCCTTTCTTCCGAGAGTGCCCTTCGGGATCACCCATCGTCCGGTATCGCGGCTGGTGACGAGCAGTACGCTCAGCCTCCCGCCTCGCTCGACGCGGCAGCAGATGGCGCCGCACTGGTCGATCTCGCGGCGGCCTGTCTTTGCCGGGGTTTCCTCATTCAATTCAGATAAATGCCTGGGTAAATGCATGGTCCGCTCGTTGTCTCCTTCTCCTTGCATGGAGAATAGAGCGCAACATCCGATCGAAAATAGTGACCCCTAAAATTAGGGTATCCGATACATCGAGCGGACCCCTGCCCTTAGGCAAACAGGCTTGCAATCCCATAGCAGGCGGCCGCGATGGCAGCGGCAGCCGGCATGGTGACCACCCAGGCGATGACGATGTTGCCCGCAACACCCCAGCGCACGGCCGACAGGCGTCGCGCGGCACCGACACCGATGATCGCTCCGGTGATCGTGTGCGTCGTCGACACGGGAATGCCGAGCCAGGTCGCGGCAAACAGCGTCAGCGCCCCGCCGGTCTCGGCGCAGAACCCCTGCATCGGGTTGAGCCTGGTGATCTTCGAGCCCATCGTGTGAACGATCCGCCAGCCGCCGAAGAGCGTGCCGAGCGCCATGGCCGACTGGCAGGAGATGACCACCCAGAGCGGCACATGGAAACTCGGGCCGAGCTGCCCCTGGCTGAAGAGAAGAACGGCGATGATGCCCATGGTCTTCTGCGCATCGTTGCCGCCATGTCCGAGCGAATAGAGCGAGGCCGACACGAACTGCATGAAGCGGAAGGTGCGGTCGACGGCAAAGGGCGTCTGGCGCACGAAGATCCAGGAGACGACAAGGACGAAGAACAGCGCGAGCAGGAAGCCGATTGCCGGCGACATGAAGATCGCACCGACCGTCTTCAACAAGCCGCCCCAGACGATGGAACTGAAGCCGACCTTCGCCCAGCCGGCGCCGACGAGCCCGCCGACCAGCGCATGCGACGACGAAGAGGGAATGCCGAACAGCCAGGTGACGATATTCCAGACGATCGCCCCCATCAGTGCCGCAAAGATCACCTGCGGCGAGACGATGGCCGGATCGATGATGCCGGTGCCGAGCGTTTCGGCAACATGCAGGCCGAAAAACAGGAAGGCGATAAAATTGAAGAAGGCCGCCCAGCCGACGGCATATTGCGGCCTCAGCACCCGGGTGGAAACGATGGTCGCAATCGAGTTTGCCGCATCATGCAGCCCGTTCAGGAAATCGAAGAACAGTGCCACACCGATCAGCCCGATCAGCAGCGGAAGGGAGAGAGAGGCTTCCATCAGACGTTCTCGATAACGACGCCGCTGATTTCGTTGGCCACGTCCTCGAACCGGTCGACGATCTTTTCCAGATTGGAGTAGATCTCGCTGCCGATCATGTAGGCCATGGCATTGCCGCTGGCGCCATGCCGGCGATAGAGGTCCTTGAGCCCCTCGTCATGCAGTTCGTCGGAGCGGCCTTCGACCCGGGTGATCTCTTCGGCGATGACAGCCAGCCGCTGCGCATTCGCACCCATCTTGTTGAGAAGCGGGATTGCTTCCTCCATCAGGGCCGCCGCCTTGACGATCTCCCCGCCCATCTCCTGCATCAGCGGGTCGAAACTCGTCTGCTCGAACAGGCGGATGATCTTCACCGTCTTGTGCATCATGTCGATCGCATCATCCATGGACTGGATCAGATCCTTGATGTCGCCGCGGTCAAAGGGCGTGATGAAGCTGCGCCGGACAGCAACCAGCACTTCGCGGGTGATGTCGTCAGCCTGGTCTTCCAGTGCGATGATCCTGTCGCAATTCTCCTGAACCGCCTCGCCCTTCAACAGCTTTTCCATAGCATGGGCGGCTGCGACGACCGTCTCCGAATGCCTGCAGAACATCTCGAAGAAGCGGTCCTCCCGCGGCATCATCTTGCGAAACACGCTCATCATCTCGGGCGATCCTTCCTGAACCGGGGACTGTCGTAGAAGACTGTCATAAATCTGTCATAAAGCGTCGCAGGCAATTGATCGAAAAAGTAAAATTTGACAATGCTAGATGTCATGAAATCCCGCAAAAAAGGCGCAAAATCCTACGCCGGACCCTCAAAGCCCCTGCTGAAGCAGCTTGCAGAAAGACCCGAGAAGCTTTTCTCCGGCGCCTTTCGCCAGCAATATGGCGCGCTCTGCTTCCGTTACCGAAACGGCGGTGCCGAGACTGATCACTCCGAAATCGAAGTCCTCGTCGTCACCACGCGCGACAGCGGCCGCTGGATCATTCCCAAGGGCTGGCCGATGAAAAAGAAGAAGCCGCATGAGGCAGCCGCCATCGAGGCCTGGGAGGAAGCCGGCGTGCGCGGAACGGTAAGCAAGCAGCCGGTCGGCCGCTACACCTATCTGAAGGAGCTGGATGACGGCGACGTCGCGCCCTGCATCGTCGATATCTTCCAGATCGAAGTGGAGCATACGCAAGGGCAGTTCCGCGAAACCGGCCAACGCATGCTGGATTGGGTGAGCCCCGACGAAGCGGCACGGCGCGTGCGCGAACTCGAATTGAAATCCCTGCTCGTCGATTTTCACCCGCGGCACGGCAAGCGGCAGCGCAGGAAAAAGGGCTGAGCCGCAGCTGTTGCTGCCCGCCATTTACGGCGTGGTTTACGGTAACGTACTTCTCCCGAAATCGGGCCTGTGAAAGGCTTTTCCTCGTAAAATTGACCGAAACGGGAGAGAGCCATGAGGTGGTCAAAGCCTGCACCTGCATTAGTGCCTGTCCGCATTGCCTGCCGTGCCGCCATCGCCACGCTGGCACTTGCGCTCGCCTCACAGGCCGGGGCGCAGACGGCCAAGCCGGTCACCGTCGACAATTTCGCCCGTGCCGAATCCGATCTCTATTTCCGCAATGCGGTGAAGGACGGCGGCGGCAAGACCGGTATCTTCAACCATCATCGCGAACCGATGGACATCGATCATCAGTCCGTGATCCGGGCCAACCGCGATACGCTCTATTCATCCGCTGTCATCGATCTCGATGCCGGGCCGGTCACCATCACGCTTCCGGACGCCGGCAAACGCTTCCGCTCGATGCAGATCATCAACGAAGACCATTACGTAGTCGGCGATGTGAAATATGACGCCGGCAGCTACACCTATGATCGGGCAGCGGCCGGCACGCGCTACATCCTCGTCGGCACCAGGACCCTCGTCGATCCCAACGACCCCGATGATGTCAAGCAGGTCCATAATCTCCAGAACGCTCTCACCATCAGCCAGGCAAATGCGGGAACGTTCGAGATCCCGGACTGGGACAAGGCGAGCCAGAAGAAGGTCCGTGACGCGCTGATCGTGCTGGGCACGACCATTCCGGATTTCAAGGGCGCCTTCGGGGCCAAAGATCAGGTCGATCCGATCCGCCATCTCATCGGCAGCGCCGTCGGCTGGGGCGGAAATCCCGAGAAGGACGCGACCTACCTCAACGAGACGCCGCCGAAGAACGACGGCAAGACGGTCTACCGGCTCTCGGTCAAGGATGTTCCCGTCGGCGGCTTCTGGTCGGTCAGCGTCTACAATGGCAAAGGCTACTACGAGAAGAACAAACTCAATGCCTATACGCTGAACAATATCACCGCTGACAAGGATGCCGACGGTTCAGTCAAGGTGCAATTCGGCGGCTGCGACGGCAAGATCGCCAATTGCTTGCCCGTAATGAAGGGCTGGAATTACACCGTCCGCCTCTACCGCCCACGCCAGCCGGTCCTCGATGGAAGCTGGACATTTCCGGAACCGCAACCGGTGGGGAAGTGAGGAGCACAAACCGCAGGCTATATCGAACCGGCCCCCACCGGCTTCCTGGTTTACTGCCGGTCGCCGCGTTTCTCCTGCGACATAAGCTGGCTAAGCGTGGCTGCCGGGATCGCATCGGCTGCATAGGTGAAGGTGCCGGATGATCTCACCTCCTCGGCCGCCCGCAGCAGTGCACCAAGTGCAGCGCGTGCAAAGGACCCGCCGACACTCACTCGGCGCACGCCTGCCGCCGAGAGTTCGGCAACGCTGTAGCGCGGCCCCTTCAGGCCCATCACCACATTGACGGGCTTGTCGACCGCGGCGCAGACGGTTCGGATGGCGTCGATATCAGGCAGACCGGGCGCATAGAGCACATCGGCGCCGGCTGCCGAGAAAGCCTGCAGCCGCTTGATCGTGTCATCGAGATCGGGCCGCTCCCAGAGAAAATTCTCTGCCCTCGCCGTCAGCAGGAAAGGAAGCTTCCGCGCCGCCTCCGCCGCGGCCTGCACGCGCTCGACAGCCTGAGAGAGATCATAGATCGGCCTTGCCGGATCGCCGGTGGCATCTTCGATCGATCCGCCGACCAGCCCAATCGCAGAGGCCAGCCGGATCGTTTCGGCGCAGATCTCCGGTGCTGCGCCGAACCCGTCTTCGAGATCGGCCGATACGGGAAGATCGGTTGCCCCGACGATCTCGCCGGCATTGTTGAGGATTTCGTCGCGCTTCAGGCTCGCAAAGGAATCCCGCTTGCCCTTGGAAAAGGCATAGCCGGCGCTGGTCGTTGCCAGAGCCTCGAAACCAAGGCTCGTCAGAATCCGGGCCGAGCCGGCATCCCATGGGTTCGGAATAACGAATGCCGCATCCCGCTGATGCAATGCCCTCAGTTGATCGAACTTCGCCTGTTGCTCCGCCACAACTCTCCTCCTCCGCAAATGACAATGAGGCCAGACTAGTAGTCGCGAACAAAATGTGAACGATTTTGTGCCGCCTACTCGGATTTTGCTGGTGGCTGCGGCCACCCATCAGTTGCGTAGCCGATACCCCGTCTTGAAGATCCACCCGAGCGTGCCCAGGCAAATCACCAGAAACAGCGAGATCATGCCGAGGCTGACCAGCGGGTTGACGTCAGCGATGCCGTAAAAACTCCAGCGGAAGCCGCTGACCAGATAGAGCACCGGATTGAAATGGCTGACCGCCTGCCAGAAGGGCGGCAGCATGTTGATCGAGTAGAAGCTGCCGCCGAGGAAGGTCAGCGGCGGCACGACGAGCATGGGGATGAGGTTCAGCTGCTCGAAATTCGTCGCCCAGATGCCGATCATGAAGCCGAACAGGCTGAAGCTGATCGCCGTCAGCAGGAAGAACAGCACCATCATGAAGGGATGCTCGATCCGGACATCGACGAAGATATTGGCCGTCACCAGGATGATGACGCCGATGAGCAGCCCCTTGGTGGCGGCCGCCCCCACATAGCCGATCAGGATTTCCGTCATGGCGACGGGGGCCGACAGGATCTCGTAGATCGTGCCGGTGAATTTCGGAAAATAGATGCCGAAGGAGCCGTTGCCGATGCACTGGCCGAGCAGCGTCAGCATGATGAGACCGGGCGTGATGAAGGCGCCGTAGGAGACGCCCTCCACCTGCTGGATGCGCGAGCCGACGGCCGCACCGAAGACGATGAAATAGAGCGACGTGGAAATGACGGGCGAAATGACGCTCTGAAGCAGCGTGCGCCGGGTACGCGCCATCTCGAAATAATAGATCGACTTGATCGCTTCGAAGTTCATCTTGCGCCTCCTACCAGCGATACGAAGATGTCTTCGAGCGAGCTCTGCCGCGTCGAGAGATCCCGGAAATGGATGTTGTTTTGCCCGAGCCGCGTCAGAAGCGATGCCACGCTTTCATGCTCGTTGTGGGTGTCGAACTCATAGACCAGCCGGTTGCCCTCGGCCTCGATCGACAGGCCGTTGCCGGCGAAGCAGTCCGGCAGTTTTTCAAGCGGTTCGTTGAGCTCGAGGATGAGCTGCTTGCGGCCGAGCTTGGCCATCAGCGCTTGCTTGTCTTCGACGAGCAGCAGCTCGCCGCCATTGATAACGCCGACGCGGTCGGCGATCTCTTCGGCCTCTTCGATATAGTGCGTCGTCAGGATAATGGTGACGCCTGAGGCGCGCAGCCGCTCGACGACATGCCACATGTCCTTGCGCAGCGTCACGTCCACGCCCGCCGTCGGCTCGTCGAGGAAGAGGATGGAAGGTTCGTGCGACAGCGCCTTGGCGATCAGCACGCGCCGCTTCATGCCGCCGGAGAGCTGGCGCAGCGTGTTGTCCTTCTTGTCCCAGAGCGACAGGTCGCGCAGCACCTTTTCGATATGGGCGGGGTTGGCCTTCTTGCCGTGCAGCCCACGCGAGAAGCTCACCGTATTCCACACCGTCTCGAACTGGTCGGTGGTCAGCTCCTGCGGCACGAGCCCGATCAGCGTGCGTGTGGCGCGGAAATCCTTCACCACATCATGTCCATCGACGATGACCGCGCCGCCGCTCGGATTGGCGATGCCGCAGATGATCGAAATCAGCGTCGTCTTGCCCGCCCCATTCGGCCCAAGCAGCGCCAGGATTTCGCCGCGTTCGATTTCGAGGTTGATGCCCTTCAGCGCCTGGAAGCCATTTGCATAGGTCTTGGTGAGATTTTGGATGGAAATGATCGGTGCCATGGGGCTCTTTGCGGATATCAGATCGAATTCGCCCGCTATATAGCCCCTTTGTGAAGCTTTGACATCCGCAAGGGCCTGAACACAGCATTCACACGATCCGGGTATCCGCCTAAAATGTCAGGCTCGGACGTCCATCCACAGGACAGATCGGCCTATGAAAAGAAAATCACCGCCCGGTTTGCCGATGTCATCAATCGGTGATGTTCCTCCCTCATAAACACACCCGAGGACAGCACCGGTCTCCGCCCGCCGCCCACCCCTTTGCGGAGCACCCCTCATGGCGATCTCGTTACGCCTTCTCTGCTGACCTCGGCATTGTAGTGAAATTTATTGTCAGTCACGAAATGCAAGGAACCGGCCCAGTATCCCCTGTTCAGCCGCGTTCGTCTAAGCCGGCCCTGTGCCGGCTTTCTTTTTTCAGCAGACGAGAACCGATAGAACGAAACAAGGTCTCCAGCGTGCAGCATCCTGCCTGCAGCAGCCTCATTTCAACCACCGGAACACTTCAACCCGCCGCCAAAAACCTCTACCCTGACATCAGCACAACCTGGATTGGCCGAACTGTCATGAACGAGCCGCACCCAATTTCGCCGTCAGGACAAAAGCTCGTCTCCATCGAGGAGATCGTCGACATCAAGCCGCGACGGCCGCTGGCGACGACGCGGGATCGGGGATGGAGCGGAGTGACTGTCGATCTTTATCGGCCGCGGCTCGATTGTTCGCAGACCTATCCGCCCCTCGATCACCACCTGATTTCCTATTGCCCCTCCGGCCGCGGCCGCCTGATCCAACGGCGCGACGGGGTCGTCCACGAGGGCACGATTTCGGCCGGCATGTCGCTTCTGATGCCTGCGGGCTGCGTATCGACGTGGGAGGGCCGCACGCCGACATCGGCGCGGCTGCGTGTTCCGGCCCGGCTGGTGGCAGCCGCGGGCGAAGAGCTTGGGTCGCGCGCGGCGGCAAGCATCGAAATCAGGAATATATTCGAAACCCGCGACAGGCTGATCGAAAATATGGCGCTCGTGCTGCTCGCTGAACTGGAGCAGCAGGCCCATCCCGCCCAGGCGCTGATCGTCGACCAGGTCTCTGCCGCCCTCGCCGCGCATCTCCTGAGGGCCTATAATGCCTTCGGCATTGCGGAGCGCAGCACACTGCCCGGCCTCGGCACGGCCGAAATTGAGCGCATCACCGACTATATCGAGGACAATCTCGACCGGATGATCGGGCTTGCGGAACTGGCGGCCCTCGTCGATGTCAGCCGCTTTCATTTCGCCCGGCTTTTCAAGCAGAGCACCGGCGTAAGCCCGATCAATTTCGTCGAACAGCGCCGGATCGAGCGCGCCCGGGTGTTGATTGCCGAAACCGATACGTCGCTGGCGGAAGTGGCCCTTGCGACCGGCTATTCGGACCAGAGCCATTTCACCCGGCGTTTCCACCGCCTGACGGGTGGCACACCCGCCGCTTTTGCACGCGAGCACGGACGTCGGCTGCGGCGGCGCCCGCCGAATTAGGGCCAGGTTTTACTCGAAGCAAGCGGCCGCCTGCACGGAGCGATCAGCTGTTTCGCTCCGGTACGCAAAAGGTTACTTAAAGGCGAAAAAATAAACGGCTCGCCTTCCTGCCGCCGCCGCCCTATTTTGTTCCTCTCGGCCCTGTTTTTGACCCCTATCTGATGGGATGAGCGATGCCCGATATAACCAACCGCGTCATGGCCGTGCGCCAGCATGTCGACGAAACCGTTGCCAGTGCGATGGCACATCTAATCGAAGACGCGCCGGATTTTCGCCTGAACCGCGTCAATCCGCTGGCCTTTGCGCGGGCGAACGGGCTCGGCGAACAGGAGAGTATCGCAGCCTTCCTGCATGCCACCCAGTTCGGCCTTTTCGAACTCTCCTGGAACGTCGTCTGTCAAAGCTGCGGCGGGGTGCTCTATCAGGCGGAATCGCTGCAGGGCATCGACCAGCATCACTATAATTGTTCCTTCTGTTCGCTCGATTGCGAACCGACGCTCGACGAAACCGTAGAGATCACCTTCACGGTCGACCCGCGCATCCGCCACATCGCCGCCCACGATCCCGACAACCTGCCGCTCTGGGATTATACGCGCCAGATTTTCTGGAGTTCCGGCAGCGATCTCCCCGAACATCTTGCCCCCATCGTCGGCGAAGTCGTTCTCGACGCGTTCGAGATTGCGCCGGGTGCGCGCATGGGCCGGCAGGTTCAGATGAGTGAGGGTGTGGCCATCCTCTTCGATCCCGTGACGCACAGCTCGCGCTTCCTGGAAGTGACCGGCGAACCGGCCGAAGGCCAGCGCCTGTCGATCGAGATCGATGACGCGCATCAGGCCGGCGAAACGCTGCGGGTGGCGCCCGGCCTTCTGACGCTCGATCTGGAAAACCGGACGAACCGCAGGATACTGCCGATCCTCTGGATCGCCTGCGAGGCGCTGGAGGCGATCCTTACGCGGCGTGTGCCTGTCCTGACCGCCAAGCGGCTGCTCACGCATCAGACCTTTCGGGATATCTACCGCACCAATGTTCTCGATATCAATCAGCGCTTCAGGATCACCAGCCTCACCTTCCTGTTCACGGACCTGAAGGGATCGACCGAACTCTACGAGCGGATCGGCGACCTTGCGGCTTTCGATCTGGTGCGCTCGCATTTCCAGCTCATGCATCAGGTCGTTTCCGCCCATGGCGGCGCAGTGGTCAAAACGATCGGCGATGCGATCATGGCAACCTTTCCGAGCCCGGCACAGGGCGTGGCGGCCGCGCTCGACATCCGCAAGGTTATCGATGAACTCAACCGCCGCGACAGCCGCGACGACCTGTTCCTGAAGGTCGGCCTGCATAGCGGCCCCTGCCTTGCCGTGCTGATGAACGAACGGCAGGATTATTTCGGCCAGACGGTCAATGTCGCCTCGCGCCTGCAGGCGATCGCCACCCCGGACATGATCTTTGCAACGACACCAGTGGTCGAGGACGAGGACGCGCGTGCGCTGCTTGCCGCGCGCGGCCGCAGCCTGCATGGCACCACGGCCTTCCTGCGGGGGCTCAGCGGCGAAATACCGGTCTATGGGATTCCCGCCTGAACTGAACGTCAGGCAGTAGCAAGGCGGTACCAAGAGCCGCAACACCCTTCAATACTGGCCCGGATTTTTCACCCTTAATGGCTCGGACAGACCATTGAGGGGAATTTACGATGAACGAACTTGCCGCTGTCATTCCGTTCCGCGCCAGGACCGGAAGCGGAGAGGATGTCGCGCGCCTGATTGCTGGCGCGCTGCCGCACGTCGAAAGCGAGGCCGGCACGACGACCTGGCTCGTGCTGCGCTCCGAGGCCGATCCCGACCTGATCTTCCTCATCGATCTCTTCACCGATCGCGAAAGCCGCAATGCGCATATGAACGGCGAAGCGGCAAAGCTGATCTTTGCGAGCGTGCCGCCGCTGCTCGCTGAGCCGCCCTCCATCCATCCCGCAACGATCGTTGCGCGCAAACCCGCGCCCGGCAAAGGCAGGATGTGAGCGTCCTGCGCAGAACAAAAGAGGTAGCAGGAGCAGGTAACCTTTCGACCGCTGCAGCGAACTTCAAGACAGGCGGATCGCACCGCCCCAGGCGACTGAACAGTCTTCTGGCCATCATCGAAAACCGGAGAATATCAATGTCCAATCGCATGTTGTCCACGCTTGTCGTCGGCGCCTTCGCCAGCGCCATCGGTGCCCTCACGGCCCTGCCGGCCGGTGCGGAAGAATTCACCGACGCGCAGAAGAAGATCCAGGCGGAACACACGGCCCAGGTGAAATCCGGCAAGGTCGAGCCCTGCTTCGGCACGGCGCTGAAGGGTCAGAACGATTGCTATGCCGGCGCCGGCACGACTTGCGCAGGCACGAGCACCGTCGATTACCAGGGCAATGCCTTCAAGCTCGTTCCGAAGGGCACCTGCACCACCATGTCCACACCGAAGGGCGCCGGCAGCCTCACTCCCAAGGCCTGATCCGACGCCGATCCGGGAGGCTTGCTCCGGGCAGAACCGGATGACCGCCCGCCGGAAAACTGCCCCCGAGGACCGACATCCTCCCAAGACTTGCCTCCCGAAAAGACCGGCCCGCTCCTGCGCGGGCCGGTCCCATCCCGACCCACGCCAGGTGCCCCATGCAAAGTCCAGACATTGCCCTACCTGATCAAGACATGCCGGCCCGCGCCGGTGTCGGCCTCAAGGCGGAGCATTACAGCCACATCATCAAGACCCTGCCCGATATCGGCTTCTTCGAGGTGCATGCGGAAAACTACATGGGCGAAGGCGGCCCGCCGCATCGTTATCTCGCCGCCGTGCGCGAACATTATCCGCTGTCGCTGCATGGCGTCGGCCTGTCGATTGGCGCCGACCGGCCGCTCGACAGGCAGCATCTTTCCCGGCTGAAGGCGCTGAACGAGCGCTACCGGCCCGCTCTCTTTTCCGAACATCTCGCCTGGTCGTCGCATGATGCCGGCTTCTTCAACGATCTCTTGCCGCTGCCATACACGGACGAGACGTTATCTCGCGTCGCCGATCACGTAGACGAGGTGCAGCAGGCGCTCGGCCGGCAGATGCTGCTCGAGAACCCCTCGACCTATCTTGCCTTCTCCGAAAGCACGTGGTCGGAGAGCGACTTTATCGCCGAGATCGTGCAGCGCACCGGCTGCGGCCTGCTGCTCGATGTCAACAATGTCTACGTCGCCTCCACCAACCAGCACTGGGACGCCGTCGCCTATATCGATGCCTATCCGCTGGATCATGTCCGCGAAATCCATCTGGCTGGCCACGCGCGCGAAGCCGACGAGGAAGACCGGCCGCTGCTCATCGACACGCATGATCGCCCGGTCGATGCCATCGTCTGGGATCTCTACGCCCATGCGCTCTCTCGCATCGGGCCGGTGGCGACGCTGATCGAATGGGATGCCGATCTTCCGGAATGGCCTGTTCTGGCCGAGGAAGCGGCGCGCGCCGAAAGGCTGATGCGCGAGGCGGCCTTGCACCATCGACGCGTGGCCGCCGAATGAGGAGCCCCCGATGACCGGCCACAGAGTTGCCACACTCTGGAGCTCGACCGCCGGCGGTCTCGATCGTCTGCGCCGGTTCTGGCGCAATGTCGTCACACGGGGGATCGGCTGATGCCGACGGCACCTTCGACCGCCAAACGCCAGCATGATTTCGCCACAGCCCTTCTGGACCCCGCGCAACCCTTGCCCGAAGGTCTGGTCGGGCCGGATGGCCGGCCCAGCCTGAGGCGCTTCAACGTTTACCGCAACAACGTCATCGCCGGACTGACGGCGACGTTGAAGGATGCGTTTCCGGGCGTGGCGCGCATCGTTGGCGACGAGTTCTTCCTTGCCATGGGGCGGATCTATGTCGCGCTCGATCCGCCCACTTCACCGATCATGCTCGATTATGGCCGGGGCTTTGCCGATTTCATCGAGACTTTCGAACCCGCGGCAAGCCTTCCCTATCTCGCGGACGTGGCGCGCATCGAACGGGCCTGGGTGGAGGCTTACCATGCCGCCGAGGCAGAACCGATCGCGTCCGGGGCCTTTGCCGCAATCAAGGCCGATAACGTGCCGCATCTCAGCGTCGCCCTGCATCCCTCGCTGCGCATCGTGCGCTCGCCCTTCCCGGCGCTGACGATCTGGCGGATGAACGTTGCGGACGGGCAGCCGGCCGAAGTGGATATATCCGCCGGCGGCGAAGACATATTGCTGCTGCGCCCCGGCGCAGATGTCGAAGCGCGCGCGCTGCCGCCGGGTGCGGCCGCCTTCATCATCGCACTCGGCAAGGGACGGACGATGATCGACGCGATGAAACAGGCGCTGGAGGACAGTCCCCGTTTCGACCTGCCTGCCTGCCTCTCTGGCTTGATGACGGCGCGCGCTTTCACCGCCTTCGCGATCGCATTCGGGAGCGGCAGCAAATGACGGACAGCCGCTTTACGCCTGCCGCACTCTATCTGCGGCTTCTCAACATCGTCAGCCTGATCGGCCTCGCCGTCGCCCCGCCGGTCGTGCGCATTGCGCTTGCGCTGCCCTTCCTGCGCTCGGGGCTGACCCGCTGGGACGGCTTCCTGCAGCTCTCGGTCGGCACGCAATTCCTGTTCGAAGACCAGTTCAAGCTGCATATATTCGGCAATCTCTACGGTTTCCCCGCCCCCGATACGGTCGCCCTTCTCGTCGGCTGTGCGGAGATCGCGCTGCCGGTCCTGCTGCTGGCAGGCTTTGCCACGCGCCTTGTCGGCCTTGCGCTGCTGATCATGACCGGCATCATCCAGCTGGTCTTTCCAGACGGCTGGGTGAATTTTCACCTCTACTGGGCTGCCCTTGCGCTCGCCGTCATGGCGCTCGGCCCCGGCCCGCTGTCGCTCGACTATCTCATGTCACGCGTGTTTGCCCGCCCGCGGAAAAGGAGCGCGCCCGCATGAGCGAGGAGCGCGGCGACCGACTGAAACTCGTCTCCTCCCGGCCGGCGGGCTCTGACATCAGGCGCGCACGCCATCGCGAGCTCGACTGGACGATCCTGATGGCCCGCGCCCAGGATGGCGATGCTGCCGCGTATCTTCGCCTGCTGCAGGAGATCACGCCCTATTTGCGCTCGCTGGCGGTGCGCTATCACCGCGACCCGAGAGACGTGGAGGACACGGTTCAGGATATCCTGCTGACCATTCATTCGATCCGCGAAACCTACGACCCGACCCGGCCCTTCGGCCCCTGGCTCGTCGGCATTGCAAACCGGCGCGCCTTCGACCGGCTGCGCCGGCAGGGACGCCAGCGCGCCCATGAATTTCCGCTGTCGAGCGAACATGACGCGGTTGCAACCAGTAACGATATCGAGGAAGCTGCCAACCGGGTTCATCTCGAAGGCGCAATCAGCGACCTGCCGCCGGCGCAACAGCAGGCGATCAACATGCTGAAACTGAAGGAAATGTCGCTGAAGGAGGCTGCCAGAGAGAGCGGGATGTCCGTCACGTCGCTGAAGGTAGCCACTCATAGGGCGCTGAAAAGCCTTCGCAAGATCCTTCTCGATCATGGTGAGCCGTAATGGAGACCTCCGATCTCATCCGGTCTCTCGCGGACAATGTCACACCCGTCAGGCGGCTGCGGCCGCCGCTGCTGCGCGCCGCCCTTTGGCTGGCGCTCGCCTTCGCACTGATGGGCATCCTGACGATGATCCATGGCCTGCGCCCGCAATTTGCCGAACGCATGGCCGATCCCGTCTTCTTGACGGGCATGCTGTCCTCGCTCGCAACCGGCATTCTCGCGGCAATCGCCACATTCATGATGAGCCTGCCCGACAAATCCCGTCTGTGGATGCTGCTTCCGCTTCCCACGCTCGTCATCTGGATGGCCAATATCGGCTATCAGTGCTTTGCCGGCTGGGTGGCGCTGCCGCCGGCCGCCGTCACCGTCGAGGCCGCCACGAGCTGCCTGCTGACGCTCATCGTCACCAGCATTCCGCTCTCGCTGCTGATGCTGATCATGCTGCGCTACGTCGCCTTCCTGCGGCCGGTCTCAGTTGCCCTCATCGGCAGCCTCGCCGTCTCGGGCATCACCTCGTCGGCACTCTCGATGTTTCATCCGCTGGACGCGACCGTCATGGTGCTTGGCTGGAACCTCGGGACGGCAGTGCTCTTCGTGGTGATCGCCGCGATCATTGGGCGCAACGCGGCGCGGCGCGGCGGGCAGACGCTTCCATGATCGATGTCGTCGTTGCGAAGAAGGGCTCCCGCCCTCAAAGCTCCCTGTACATGACAAGCGCATCGACAAACCCAAGTGTGGGATGCCGAAACGCCCCCGGAAGCCGGCCGACCACCTGAAAATCGAGCGACTGCCACAGCCGCACGGCCCGCTCGTTGGAGCTGACGACGAAATTGAACTGCATGGCGCGGAAGCCCCGCTGGCGTGCATGGGCAAGCGAGTGCTGGTGCATGATGCGCGCCACACCACGGCCTGCCGCCTCCGGCGCGGTCATATAGCCGCAATTGCAGACGTGATTGCCGCCGCCCGCCTGATTGGCCTTGATATAATAGGTGCCGATGATGCTGCCGCCGTCATCGGCGACGAATGTTTCCTTGTCGGGGCCGAGCCAGTAGGCCAGTGCATCGGCCTCGCTCATGTCGCGGTCGAGCGTATAGGTTTCACCCTCCCGGATGACAGGCTCCAGGATCGTCCATATGGCGCTGCGGTCTTCCGCTCTGGCAGGTCGGATCAGCATGGCCGGATGTTCGCATGAGCGGATGGCGCTGTACAAGTGCGGCGTGGCGCTCGGAAGGGTGCAGCGGAACAAGAAGGCGTGAAGGCTGCTTCAGTCGTTGACGCTCTCGAGGATATCGTCGAGCAGCCGCTCGGCATAGCGCATCGTTTCGAACTGCTCTTCCGGCGACAGCTTGTGCGCAACGCATTCCGCCCGCATGGCGGTCCTCAGCTTCGCCAGCAGGGCCGCCTGTTCATAAGGCGTGAAGGCGCTGTCGCGAACGGTGATCTTCGCGATCGTCTCCAGAATGGCGATCCTCCCCTCCACCTGCCTTGCCGAACCGACATAGGATGGCCGCTGCGGTCGGAGGTTCCGGCGCGGGAATGTTACGACATTGCTCATGGCCCCCTCACAGGGCCGGTGTCTTGAAATCGGAGCCTGACAGCATGGTGTGCAACTTGTATTCGCTGTCAGCACCCTGCCGGTAAAGGTCGATTGTTATACGAGCGAGTTCGCGCGCCTCTGCGCAGTCGCGTGACCAGCCGCGCTCCGCGCAAAGCTTGTCGAATGCCTTCTGCACGATCGCAAGCTCAACAGCACCAATCCAGCGGTCCGCAGGCGCATCCATTCCGATCTTCGGTTGCATGATCTCCTCCCGATCGCTCCATAAAGATGCTGCCAAACGCACAGAGAGGCAGAGAGTTCCACACAAAATACAGCACGCAAAAATTTTCCTGGGAGCCTGTCTTGATGCCCCGGTTCAGGGCCTGCAAGCGACGCTGAAGTCGCGTTGAAAGGAAAAACAAATGCATTTCGCCATCGCTGTCAGGACAGCAGTTCGGACCCCGCGTCTTCTACGGCCCGGCGCCAAAAAAGGCGAGCCGGGTGAAGATCGTATAGTCCGCTTCCGATACCATGAGTGCCACGAAAACCAGCACCAGCAGCGGCGGCAGCAGGATGGCGTAGACCAGCGCCAGCCGCTCCCAGGCCATGTGCATGAAGACGGCGACGATGAGGCCGGCTTTCAGCATCATGAACAGCAGGATCAGCGTCCATCGGAGATAGCTCTGGACGCCGAGATAATCGACCATGTAGGAGGCCGCGCTGAGCACGAAGAGCAGGCCCCAGACGAGGAGATAGAGCCGGATCGGGTGCTGCTGCCCGGTATGCGCCTGTGCATGCGCCGTTTGGACTTGTGCATGCGCCGTTGTCTCGCTCATGACGACCTCACCACAGATAGAAAAATGCGAAGATGAAGACCCAGACAAGGTCGACGAAGTGCCAGTAGAGGCCCATGATCTCGACGGCCTCGTAGCGGCCTTTGCGGCTGGTGAAGAAGCCGCGCCGTTCCACGTCGAAATCGCCGCGCCAGACCTTGCGGGCGACGATGAGGAGGAAGATGACGCCGATCGTCACGTGCGTGCCGTGAAAGCCCGTGATCATGAAGAAGGTCGAGCCGAACTGTGCCGCTCCCCATGGGTTTTCCCAGGGGCGCACGCCTTCGGTGATAAGCTTCGTCCATTCGAAAGCTTGCATGCCGACGAAGCATGCGCCCAGAACCGCCGTCAGCAGCATCAGGATCGCGGTCGTGCGGCGGTCGCGGCGATAGCCGAAATTGACCGCCATCGCCATGGTGCCGCTGCTCGAGATCAGCACGAAGGTCATGATCGCGATCAGGATCAGCGGAACGTCCTGGCCGCCGATATGCAGCGCAAAGACCTCGCTCGGATTGGGCCACGGGACCGGCGTCGACATGCGGGCGGTCATGTAGGCGATCAGGAAGCAGCCGAAGACGAAAGTGTCGCTGAGCAGAAAGATCCACATCATCGCCTTGCCCCAGGAGGCGGTCTTGAAGGCGCGCTGATCCGAGCTGAAATCGGCCGCGACACCGCGAAGACCTGCCGGCCCGAGGCCGGGCTCGCCATGTGTCTGGACAGGATGTGCCATCTGCAAATCTCCTAGTTCAGTAATGTGCGGCAGAGATCGACGAAATCATTCGCCCAGCCGGCAAAAAGCGCGAAGAGCAGGAGCCAGACGGCGAGCATGAAATGCGAATAGATGGCCGAGAGGTCGACGCTGAGCCGCAGCCTCTCCGGCTGAACGTCGGCGGAAAATGCCCTGACCGTCGTGTGCGCGAGCACGGCAAGCCCGCCCAGAATATGCAACCCGTGCAAGCCGGTCAGCATGTAGAAGAAGCTGTTGGCGGGATTGTCGGCAAGCACATAACCGGCGGCCGTCAGTTCCCGCCATGCCTGGATCTGCCCGACGAGAAAGAAGACGGCAAGCGCAAGGCCTGTCACAAGCGCCGGCCGCAGGCTTTCCATGCGACTGTGCCGCGCTTCACGCTTGGCCCATTGCAGCGCGGCACTGCTCAAGGCGAGTGCTGCGGTGTTCACCCAGAGCAGGCGCGGAACCGGCATCCCCCACCAGTCGGCCGATGCCATGCGCATGAAATAGGCGCTGACGGCAAGGCTGAAAATCGCGCCGACGACGCCGAGAAACACGAAGAGGCCGATCTTCACCGCCGGCACCGGCGGCCGGTCGACGCCATGACGATCCGGCAGTTGCACCGAGCCGGTTTCGAGCCAGGGCTTTGAGGTCAGCCGCTGCCCGGCCAGCCACCAGATGATGATGGCGCCGATTGCGGCCAGGAAGATCAGCATCACATTCATGCGGGAACCTCCCGTGTGACGCCGCCGCTCGCCGGCACATTCTGCGGGATGAAATCCTCGGCCGCCCCAGGCACACTGTAGTCATAGGCCCAGCGATAGACGACAGGCAGATCCTTGCCCCAGTTGCCATGCGCGGGCGGCGTCTGCGGCGTCTGCCATTCAAGCGTCGTTGCCCGCCATGGATTGCCGCCTGCCTGCCTGCCCCGGAAAAGGCTCCAGGCCAGATTGAACAGGAAGACGATCTGTGCCGCCCCGACGATCAGCGCCATGATGGTGATGAATATGTTCAGCGTATGCGCCGAAGGCGGAACGAAAGCCGTCTCTCCCATCTCGAAATAGCGGCGCGGCACGCCGAGCAGGCCGAGATAATGCATCGGAAAGAAGATGGCATAGGTGCCGAGGAAGGTGATCCAGAAGTGGATCTGGCCGAGCGTCTCGTCCAGCATGCGTCCCGTCACCTTGGGATACCAGTGATAGATCGCCCCGAAGATGACGAGGATCGGCGCGACCCCCATGACCATGTGGAAATGCGCGACGACGAACATCGTATCCGACAGCGGCACGTCGACGACGACGTTGCCGAGGAACAGGCCCGTCAGGCCGCCATTGACGAAAGTGACGATGAAGGCGAGCGCAAAGAGCATCGGCAGCGTCAGGTGGATATCACCGCGCCACAGCGTCAGCACCCAGTTATAGACCTTGATCGCCGTGGGCACAGCGATGATCAGCGTCGTGGTGGCGAAGAAGAAGCCGAAGGCCGGGTTCATGCCGCTGACATACATATGGTGCGCCCAGACGACGAAACTCAGCGCGCCGATGATGACGATCGCCCACACCATCATGCGGTAGCCGAAGATGTTCTTGCGCGCATGCGTGCTGATCAGGTCCGAAACGATGCCGAAGGCAGGCAGCGCCACGATATAGACCTCAGGATGGCCGAAGAACCAGAACAGGTGCTGGAACAGGATCGGGCTGCCGCCGCCATGCTGGAGCTGCGTGCCCATCTCGACGATGGCGGGCATGAAGAAGCTGGTGCCGAGCAGGCGGTCAAACAGCATCATGACGCAGGCGACGAAGAGCGCGGGAAAGGCGAGCAGCGCCATCACTGTGGCAGTGAAGATGCCCCAGACGGTGAGCGGCATCCGCATCAGCGTCATGCCGCGCGCCCGGCCCTGCAGCACCGTCACCACATAGTTCAGGCCGCCCATGGTGAAGCCGATGATGAAGACGATCAGGGAGATCAGCATCAGGAGGATGCCCCAGTCGTTGCCGCCCGGCGTGCCTGACAGAACCGATTGCGGCGGATAAAGCGTCCAGCCGGCCCCTGTCGGGCCGCCGGGGGCAAAAAAGCCCGCGACCAGGATCAGCACTGCAAGCAGATAGATCCAGTAGCTCAGCATGTTCGCGTAGGGGAAGACCATGTCGCGCGCGCCGACCATCAGCGGAATGAGATAGTTGCCAAAACCGCCGAGGAAGAGCGCGGTCAGGAGATAGATCACCATGATCATGCCGTGCATGGTGATGAACTGGTAGTAATGATCGGCATCGATAAAGGAGAGAGCGCCGGGAAAGGCGAGCTGAATCCGCATCAGCCAGGAGAGCACCAGCGCCACTAGGCCGATCGAGATGGCGGTGATCGAATATTGCACGGCGATGATCTTCGCATCCTGGCTGAACACATATTTGGTCCACCAGCTGTGCGGATGATAAAGCTCGACATCCTCGACTTCGGCGGAGGGGATGCTGCCGGATGGAATCTCGACCATGATCTCTCTTCCCTTTCCTTCCCCGATGCGGCCTCCGACCCTCTTCGTCGGTTTAGTTTGCCGGCGGTGGCTCTCCCGATGATGCCGTAAGCTGGGTGAATGTCTGCTGCTGATCGAGCCAGGTCTGATAGTCTGCGGCGTTGTCGACCACGACGGTCCCGCGCATCTGCGGATGGCCGACGCCGCAAAGTTCGGCACAGAGAATTTCGAAGGTTCCCGTCCGTGTCGGCGTAAGCCAGAAATAGGTGACCATGCCGGGGATCATGTCCATCTTGGCGCGGAATTCCGGCACGTAGAAATCGTGGAGCACATCGACGGAGCGCAGCAATATGTGCACCGGCTTGTCGATCGGCAGGTGCAGCTCGCCGCCCTCGATGATGACGTCGTCGAGGCCGCTTGCGTCGTTCTTGTCGAGGCCGAGTGGATTTTCGGCGGTGACATCGCGCGTCTCGGCGCGGCCGAGCTTTCCGTCAGCGCCCGGCAGGCGGAAGCTCCACAGCCATTGCTGGCTGACGACCTCCACCGATGCGGCATCTGGGGGCACCGTGATGAACTGTTTCCACACGATGAGGCCGGGCGCCAGCATGGCGGCGACGCCGACCGCCGTTCCCGAGGCGAGCAAAACTTCCAGCCTGCGGTTCTCGGGCTCGTAATGCGCCCGGTTCCCCGGCCTGTGCCGGAAGCGGAACACGCAATAGGCCATGAAGGAAATCACCGCCACGAAGACGACGCCGGTAATCCAGAAGGTGATGACGAGCGTGCTGTCGATATAGCTCCAGTTGGACGCAATCGGCGTCCACCACCACGGGCTCAGCACATGGAACAGCACGGAGCCGACGACAACAAGGACGAGGATCAGCACGACAGCCATTTCCGCTCCTCCCTGAGCAGGTTGACCGTGAAACCGCATTCCGCAAAAGTCCGTATTTATTATCGCACAGATGGAAAATATCTACAAATACGGCAATTTAGGCATGTGCCGGCCGGCTGCTACCCGACATTTGGAGTATGGTCCGTCACTGGGAATATTGCTTGAGATAGGCGATGAGATTGGTGATCTCCTGGTCGTCCTTCACGCCGACGAAGGCCATCTTCGTGCCCTTCACCTTTCCTTTCGGATTGTGCAGGTAGTCGCGCAGCGTCGTCTCGTCCCAGACGAGACCGCCCTCACCGGCCGCCTTCATTCCGGTCGAGTAGGCGAAATTGGGATGTGTTCCGGCCTGTCGGCCGAACAACTTGTTCAGCGACGGGCCAACCTTGTTCGTATCGGAATCGACGATATGACAGGTCGCGCATTTCTTGAAAACAACGGCACCCGCGGTTGCATCACCCTCCTGCGCCCCGGCATGGCCAGGGGAAAGGGCAATCACGGATGCACCGATCAGCAGAACAACACGGTAATCCACGGCAAACCTCATCCTCCTCAAGGTCGCCCAGCAACTCACACCCTCCGCTGGCATTCGCGCGCGGATGGTGGATTGCTACGTCTCAAAGCTTAATCATTCGCGGGAGCAAGTCAATCGGCTCCACAATTCCAGGCTGGGGAACGGATGGGAAGGTCGAAACCATCAGGCTGAGTGACCCTACCTGCGCACCGCGGCAATGGTCTTCTGCGCAAATATCTGGCCGGCCTGCGGCAGACCAGGCAAAAGCGATCTTTTCCGGCAGGACGGCCCATGGCAAACTCCACCGCGAGTGCCGATGCAGGCGCATCGAACATGACGTCACTGGAGGCTGTCTTGCCATTGAACCGATTGGTGATCTACGCCGGCGATGTCGAGGAAACCGCCGCATTCTACGAGACACATTTCGGCTTCAAGCCCATGCGGCTGACCGGCGACCGCATTGTCGAACTGGTCGCGCAGGATGGCGGCGCCAATATCATGCTGCATCAGGCCGCCAAGGGGCAGCGCCGAGGCCAGTCCACCGTCAAACTGGTCTTCGATGTGGAGAACGTCGAATCCTTCTGTGCCGAATGCGCCGGCAACGGCCTGACATTCGGGCCGATCCACAAGGCGGACGGCTATGTCTACGCCAATGCAAAGGACCCGTGTCAGAACTCGATCCAGGTTTCCAGCCGGGCCTTCCGGACCTGACATTGAGCACTTGCCGAAGCCTCGGGCCTCGCATTTTCAGCCGCACAGCAAACTCAGGAGATCCTGCACGTGCAGATGAATGGCATCCGCACCCTCCTCTGCTGAGAGCGAGGTAACATCCAGGTTGAGCGTATTCGCATGCTCGGGATCGAGTACCTGCAGCGTCCGGCTGCGCTCCAGCGAGGCCTCGGCATTGACCGATTTCAGCCGCTCTCGCCGCTCCGGTATCGCCACCCGCCGCGCCAACTCCTCCGCCTCGCAAAGCAATCGCACTGGCACCAGCAATGAACCCCGCCCTTCGGCAGCTTCGGCAATCTGCCGGAAGGTTCGGTGGCTGCGCTCATCGCCCTGAATGCCGGCATGGGTGAAGATGAAATTGGCTGACGGTGTGCTGAAAGCGACGATCGTATCCAGCACCGCCTGCCGCACTCTGCCCGTCTGCTCCCAGATAGCCTCTGGCAGCGGCTTTGTCAGATCGTGATCGAGAACCCCGAGGACCGGATTGTTGACCCAGTGATTGTCGATGATTTTTGCCGAAATGAGCGGGCTCAGCCGCTTGGCGATGGTGAGCTTGCCGGTACCGGGAAAGCCGATGAGCAGGAGGAAAATGCCGGTCATGAGAGCGCAACTTCGATAATATTGCTTAAGCTATGTCCGCAATCTGACCGCTTGCACCGCCGTCTGCAAGGGGCTTGAGCGAGCGCTTCAATTTCGAAGGGCTTGTTGTCAGTCGAGCCAATTTTCGATGTCGCGGGGACCGCAAACGATCGCCACCACGAAGATGCCATAAGGCATCGGGGAAGCCGGCGGCCGGGCGCATCTCGAATACCGGATACCGACCGAAAAGATGGACAGCTTCAACGCCGCCATCGTCGGGACCATCGCAGTGACGCAGATCTTCCAGTAATCTCCGCCTACTTGCACACGGCCCGTCCGCCCCTGCGCGACATGAGATCGAAGTGGAAATGGTTCCAGTGTTCGGGATTATAGCCCGGGCCAAGTACCGTCGTGAAATAATTGCAACTGTCGCTGCGCACGGCCTTCAATAGGCGCCCTTCGCGGAAGGAGAACAGCCCCTTCTTGCGCACATCGATCTTGTGGCCGTTCTTCAGCACGAACTTGCCGACATCGATGGCATTGCCCTTCGCATGTTCCGAAATCGGATTGTATCTCTGGCGGCTGTTGTTCATGCGCCGGCAGGAATAGCCGCCGAGCGGCTCGATTGTCTGAATGCCGGTCCAGTAACGGAAGCGGGCCGATGGTGCGAGCTCGTTCTTCACCCATTTGGCGAAGGCGAGTGTCACCTGGCAATTCAGGATCACCGCCGGCTTGACGCCGATATTGCCGGAGAGGCCCTTCAGCGACACCGGGTATGGCACCTGGCAGGCCGGCCCGTTGGAGATCGGCGGGCGATCCTCGAAGATCACCCCCATGCGTTTCAGCTCGCGCCGGCAGGAGAGTTCCGAGGCCGGCATGGCGCCGGGATCGATGGGCGCTGCCGGCTCGCTCATCATGGGGTTGTTCGGCCGCAGCATGGCGACCTCTTCCGGCTCATCCTCCTCGGGCACGCGCGTCGGCGCCAGAACTGGGCTGCCGTCGCTCCAGGTCTGGGCACCATTGCCCCGAGCGACACGTACCGGCGCGCGGCTCATCTGCGCAGCCGCGACCGGTTGCGGCATGTTCCGCTGATTGATCTGCGTGGGATTTTCCGTGCCGATGCCGTCGACAACAGGTTCGGTGGCATTGCCCTCGGCGATCTGCTGCTGTTGCTCTTGCGCCAGGCCGACGACCGGCTGATTGCCCGGCCCTGCGCCGAGCTCCTCATCCATGTTGACGCCGCCCTGGGGAACGGCGAGCGGCTGCACGCCGCCCCAGTTGCCGTTGGATGCCTGTTGCTGACTTTGTTGCGCCAAGGCTTCATCGCTATCGATCATAGGCAAGCGTCGCTGCCCCCGCTGCGGCACGGCCATAGGCGCCGATTGCTGTCCCGGCGCGCGCATTTGCCGGCCCGTTTCGGCAAGGTTTGGCGTATCGAGATAATCGATCTGCCCCTGCGTATTGCCGAGGGGCGCGCTGGCGACGGGATAGGGTTGCTGGCTCTGGACCGGAGCCATGCGCATGGCCCCGCCCCGCACCGGCGAAATGGAGCTGACACGCGTGCTGCTATCGACATTCTCAGGCGGCACAAGCCCATCGCTGATGGAACAGGTCGTCAACGCCGTGGAAAGCAGGATTGGCAGGGCAGTACGCCGGAGAAGGGAAAGAAACGCCATACTTATCGCTTCCGCATGCGGCCTGTGATCGGAAAACCTCGATTCAAATTTAATTAAAAACGGTGAATGAAAGCTTTACGTGTGGAGATTGACTGATCGCGAGCGTTCGCACTCGTTAGAGAGGTATCTCCACACCGCAGGATTAAAACGTATCCCAGCACATAAGAGCTGTTGCCATGAGCCGGCCTGCTCTAGCTTTCCGGCAAACTTCGAGAGGCACAGACCCCTATGACCCCACCCGAGATCCGCATAGAAGATCTCCGCACGCTTGAAGAAGCCCTGCATCGGCCGGAGATACGTCGCTCCCGCGAAGCTCTGGAAGACTTGCTGGCAGATCGCTTTGGCGAATTCGGCGCGTCGGGAACGATTTATCGCCGCGACGTTATGATCGGGCTTCTGCTGCAGGAAGACGACAGCGCCGACAACGACGAACTGCATTCCGACGACTATGCCTTGACGCAGATTTCGGCCGATGCTGCCCTGCTGACCTATCGTACCTGGCGCCGACAAGCGGATGGATCGGAGCGGCATGTGCTGCGCAGCTCCATCTGGAAACACGATGGACGGCGATGGCAGATGCTCTTCCACCAGGGCACGCCGACCCGGCTATAGCGTCGCAGCTGATTACCGATTGAGCTCTGGCGATCCGGCAAACGCTCGTCTTTGCTTTCGGACCTATTGGCATCTCAAGCCAGCACCATAACTACTGCACCATGAGCCCGGTCCTTACTCTGGAAAGTAGCCGATGGAAGCAGCGGTAAGCAAACTGTTCGAGCGCTATGAACGCCTTTTCCGGCAGGCTCTCGCCGGCAAAGCCGATATGGACGAGGTCGCCTCCCTCTATGCCTCAGATGTCATCGCCGCCTCGCCTGCCGGGGTCATGTCCGGCAAGAATGACGAAGAGTTCAAGCGGATGATGATACAGGGCTATGAGCACTATCGCTCCATCGGCACGAAGGAGATGATGCTTCGGCATGTCCGTCTCTCGCCAATCGATGAGAGCCACTGTGTGGCGCATGTCGCCTGGAGGGCGACTTACGCCCGCAAGAACCAGCCGGACACGAAAATCGACTTCGATGTCCATTACCTCGTGCAGGTTCTGGATGGAGAAGCGAAAGTCTTCGGCTGGGTTTCGGGCGACGAGCAGGCGCTCCTGAAGCAACACGGTATTGGCTGACGCCTGGTGCCAGGCCTGATCTGTCTTCCGAGGAAAAACAAAGGGCCGAGGCAGCGATGCCACGGCCCTTTCTCGTCAGATCGTCACCGGCCTATCAAGCAGCCCGGCCGTATCGCGCACCCTGCCCCGTCTGGTCGCGCAGGCGGAATTTCGACAACAGCGCCCGCAGCTGCTGGCTTTCCTCCGCCAGCGTCTGGCTGGCGGCCGTCGTTTCCTCGACCATCGCGGCGTTCTGCTGGGTCATCTGGTCCATGTGGTTGACCGAGGTGTTGATCTCATGCAGCCCGGTTGCCTGTTCGCGGGCAGCCGTCGCAATCGAGTCGACATGGGCGTTGACGCGGTTGACCAGCGCCTCGATCTCGACCAGCGCATCGCCCGTGGAGCGCACCAGCGCCACGCCACCTTCGACTTCGGCTGCCGAGCTTGAAATCAGCGTCTTGATCTCCTTGGCCGCATTGGCCGAACGCTGGGCAAGCTCGCGCACCTCCTGCGCGACGACTGCAAAGCCGCGGCCGGCTTCGCCCGCACGCGCTGCTTCCACGCCGGCGTTGAGCGCCAGCAGATTGGTCTGGAAGGCGATCTCGTCGATCACGCCGATGATCTGGTTGATGCGGCTCGAACTATCCTCGATGCGGCTCATGGCCGAGACGGCATTGCGAACGATCTCGCCGGATTTGCCGGCACTCGTCTTCGTCTCCGCCACCATGGTGCGGGCCTCGTTGGCACGCTCGGAGGCAGTACGGACCGTCGCGGTAATTTCGTCGAGCGCTGCGGCGGTTTCCTCGAGCGCTGCGGCCTGCTGCTCAGTGCGCTTGGAAAGATTGCCGGTCGCATCGCTGATGTCCCGGGCGCTGTCATTGACGATATGGCTGGATTCCGCGATCGCATGGATGACGCCGTTGAGCGCATCTACCGCCGCGTTGAAATCGGAGCGGAGCTTCGCATAATCATGGCCGAGATCGTCGATCGCGACCGTCAGATCGCCGGCCGCAAGCCGCTCCAGGCCGGCGCCGAGCGCGTGCATCGCCGCCGTCTGGCGTTCGGAGGACGAGCGCAGGCTCGCCTCGTTGCCGCGCCGTTCGCTTTCGATCTCCCGTTGGCGCTCGTCTTCGCGAACGCGCAGTTCGGCGCGCTCGGCAACGGAGTCGCGCAGCACGATCAGCGATTTCGCCATCTGGCCGATCTCGTCGCGCCGGTCGGCATCCGTGATATCGACCGAGGCATCCTCATTAGCAATCGCATTCATCGCAGCCTTCAGGCGCGCAACCGGCGCCGTCACGCTGCGCACGATCGCATAGGCGATGGCAAGGGTAACGAGCGCGCCGATGAGACCGACCACGGCCGTCCAGATCGCGTTCTGGCGATAGAGCGCTGCAAGGTCATCCGAATAGACGCCGGTGCCAACGATCCAGCCCCAGGGCGCAAAGCCCGCCACATGCGAGTATTTCAGTACCGGCTGGTCGGCGCCCGGCTTCGGCCAGTAGTAATCCACGAAACCCTGCCCGCTCGCCTTCACCGTATTGACGAATTCAACGAACAGGAACTTGCCGTTCGGATCCTTGTTCTGCGACAGGTCCGTGCCGTTGAGCTCAGGCTTGACCGGATGCATCACCATCGTCGGATGCATGTCATTGATCCAGAAATAGCCGGTGCCGCCGCCATAGCGCATGGAAGCGATCACTTCCTTGGCAGCCGTCTGCGCCTGCTCGCGGGTCATCGTGCCCGCCTGCTCCAGCTTGTAATATTTGTCGAAGATGGCAAGCGCCGTCGCATCCATCTGCGCCAGGCCGGCTTTGCGCTCGGCCTCCAGCTCCCGATAGGAATAGTTGAGGAAGAAGATCATCGTTGCGGCCAGCACGGCAAGCGCGAAGGCGACGAGGCTGTAGAGGCGGGTTGAAATCCTGATGTTGCGCATGGGGTTCCGGCAGCTCTCATGTGTGACAATCATCAGATACTGATATGAGCCGCTTACCGGACGGTAAAACTTGATTAGAATGTGATTAAATAACGCAACGTGAGGCAATCGGGCGCAGCCTCGCTGCAAGATCAAGCATTTGAATTCGAACCGAATTTTAACGGTTGAGATTCTTCTGCAGCCGCCTGATATTTTTTACAGGCGCAGCGCAAACCTGTGTTTTTGCGCCCTTTCCCACCGGCTAGCCTTTGCATTAGGGTGATTCCAGATGAATCACCGGCCAAACGGAGAGCCCCTGATGACCGATGCCGCCAAGCCGACAGGCGAACTGACGCTACGTACGCTCGCCATGCCCGGGGACGCCAATCCTGCTGGCGACATCTTCGGCGGCTGGGTCATGGCACAGATGGACCTTGCCAGCGGCATCCGTGCCGCCGAGCGCGCCAGGGGCCGCGTGGTCACCGCGGCGGTGAAAGAAATGGCCTTCGAACTGCCGGTCAAGATCGGCGATACGCTGTCCATCTATACCGAGGTGGAGCGGGTCGGGCGCACTTCGATCACGCTGCGCGTGGAAGCCTGGGCGCACCGCTCGCGCTACAATCAGCAGGAAAAGGTCACCGCCGGCACCTTCATCATGGTGGCGCTCGACGAAGACGGCAAACCCAAGGCCGTCCCCCAGGAGTGAGATGATGCAGGCGGCCGCGACACCGGAAGTCTACGTCTACATCCGGACCGTGATGTCGATGGTGATCGGCCTCTCGCTTGCCCGCCTGCTCACCGGCCTCGGCGGCATTGTGCAGTCGCCGGGCAAATTCAGGGTCTACTGGGTGCATCTCGGCTGGGTCGCCTCGATGTTCCTCTTCATCATCCATTTCTGGTGGTGGGAATATCGCCTGCAGTCGCTTGCGGTCATCTCCTTCGGCGTCTACCTGTTCCTCATCAGTTTCTGCTGCCTGTTCTTCTTCCTCTGCGTGCTGATCTTCCCGACGACGATCGAGGATTACGGTGGCTACGAGGAATATTTCATCTCGCGGCGCAGATGGTTTTTCGGCATGCTGGCCGTGACCTATGTGGTGGATTTTCTGGATACGCTGTTGAAGGGCAAGGCGTATCTGGCAGCACTCGGATGGGAATATCCGGCGCGTAATGCCGTCTATATCGTGCTGTGCATCGTGGGGGCCTGGACGGCGAACCGGCGGTTTCATGCGGTGTTCGTCAGCGCTGGCCTCATCTACCAGATCACGTGGATCTTCCGGCTGTATGATTTCATTTGAGGTGTTGAGCCCTCTGAATAGAAAGCCCCATCAAGCCCGCAAGAACTGCGACCCCTTGTCAAAACTCAGCCCCGGAAAGATCTTCCCCGTCAGATCCTCCGCCGATACATCGAACTGCCGGTAGAGCATCGCCGCCGCCAGCTCCCGCACATCCGCCGTCGGCATCAGGTCCCGGTCATCAAGCAGCGCACCATCGGCAAGCCCTGGCCATCTGCCGAGAGTACGTCCGCCATCGATCGCCCCGCCCGCAAGCACCGCACAGCCGCCCGTGCCGTGATCCGTCCCGCCGGAGCCGTTTTCACGCACGGTGCGGCCGAATTCCGTCATGGCGAGCACCACCGTCTTCGACCAGAGATCGGCGCCCATCGTGGCTTTCAGCGTCGTGATCGCCTGTGCCAGATCCTGCACCGGCCGCTTGAACTGGCCGAGCTGGCCGACATGCGTATCCCAGCCGGTAATCGAGAAACTGGCGATGCGGTAATCGCCCTTCAGCATATTGCCGGCGAGAACAGCCACATCGGTGATCTTCTCGCCGCGCTGGCCGGAGGGTTCGGCCATCATGGAGGCGCTATTTGCCCGCATCGCCTCGTCCATTGCTTTCGCGAAAGCCGGATCGCCGGCGTAAAGGCGCATCAGGAACTGCATCTCGTCCTTGGCCGGCCCGAGATTGGAGTCCGATGCCCAGACATCGACATTGTTCGGCCCGGTCAGGATCAGCTCGGTGGAGGTGTTGACGTCGATCGCCTTCCTCGCATCCGAGCGCGGGATGACGGCAAGCGCCCGGTTCAGCCAGCCGGTCTTTTCCTCCGCCACATGTTCGCCGCCGGATTCCAGCATGTCCTGCCCATCGAAATGACTGCGCTGGTCGCGATAGGGCGTGGAGACCGCATGCACGAAGGCAAGCTCTTTCGCCCTCCATAGCGGCATCAGATCGGCCGCCGCCGGATTGAGCCCGAAATGCCCGTCGAGATCGAGAAGCCCCTTGTCCGGCGTCAGCGCCAGCGTCGGCCTGAGCGCCGCAAAGCCGGGCTCGGCATAGGGCTGCACCAGGTCGAGCCCGTCCATCGCCCCCCGCAGCACGATCGTCACGAAGCGCTTGTCGCCCGGCATGGCCGCGAAGGTGACTGGCGTGAAGATCGGCGCTGCTGCGAGACAGCACGCGGAGGTGAGGAAGCCGCGGCGCGAAAGCGTAAACTCTGTCATGACAGGCTCCTATCGCCGATTGAATTCAGGGGAAGCAAGAACCAGCGTCAGCCCGCTCACCCTGCTCGGCGCCTGGGAGACGACGCAAATCGTCTCGTCGCGGGCGGCGTCCGCAAGCGTCGCCTTCAGAAATTCGCGTGGATCGACATCCTTGCCGAACTGGGCACTGGCGCGCCGCGCCCATGACAGCCGTTCGGAAAGCTGGCTCGCGGTGATCCAGGCGGAAAAACTCTCCTCGAAGCCGGCCGGGCTCGGCGGCAGCCATGTCGGCTGGCCCATGCGGCGAAGAGCGCCCTGCCCGAGCGCACGCGCCATCTGGAACGCCTTGCGTCGCTTGACACGCGCCTCATCCTCAGGGCTCGGCGGCACCTGCATCATCGCCTGCCCGTCGGAAGCGGGCGCTGCATCCTTCTTCGGCATCGCCATCATCTCGTCATTGTCGGCATCGTCCTGCTGATAGGCCTGCATGAAGGCCGCGACATCGCCCGCCCCCGCGCTGCTATTCAGCGCCCGCAGGCCCGTGACGATAAAATCGAAAGGCTGGCGCGCCTTGGCGCCCTCATCCGCCCAAGCGGCCGGATGGTCGAGCATGGCGCGGTAGACGGCGGGCAGTTCCCCATCCGTCTTCTTCCACGCCTCGCTCATGGCCCGGATCATCTCTTGCGGCGGTTGGTCCGAGATGAAATGCACCGCAAGCTTGCGGCTGATATGCTCGGCCGTCTTTGGATTGACCGCGAGATCGTCGAGCATCGCAAGGTAATCCTTGCGCGTGCGCTTGGCCCCGCCATAGGTGACGCCGAGCACCTCATGTGCGCCCGGCTCCGAGATCTGCGGGCGGAAAGCCGTTTCCATCGCCTGCTGGTCGACGGTTAGTCCGGTCAGCACCATGGCTGCCGAGCGTACGTCGGCTTGGGTATAGCCGCTGCCGGCGCCGAGCGTGTGCAGTTCCAGAAGCTCGCGGCCGAGATTTTCGTTGAGCCCTTTGTTGCGTTGCATGCCCCCTTTGGAATCCGGCCCCAGCGACTGCGCCTGATCGAGATAGATCAGCATGGAGGGATGCTCGGTGGCGCTGCGCAGCAGCGTCGCAAACTTGGCTCCCATATAGGGCCGGATCGCCTCGGCCTCATAGAGCGGCACGATCAGCCGCATCGGCAGGCTTTTGGCAGCACTGGTAGAAAAATGGTTGGTCCAGAAGGTCGCCAGCCGCTCGTTGAACCCATCGGGCGAAAGAACCGCCTGAATCAGCCGCGCATTGGCATCCATCTGGAAGAGCACCTGCGCCCGGTGCTGGAGAAGCCGACGCTGCTGCCGGCGATCGAGATCGTCGCCATCGGCTTGCCGGATCTGCTTCAGCCTGTCTTGTAGGTCGAGGATCGCAGTATGCCGCGCCTCGACGCCGCCGACGGGAAAGTCCGGCACGCCATTCGCGCCGCGCGTCACCTGCCCGATCAGATCATCCTTGGTCTGCGGCAAGGCCTCGCCCGGCCGCAGCCCGTAACCGAAACGGATCGCCGCCATCGTCGGAAAAGACAGGCTCATGACCGTTCACCTCCTCATCACCTGACGGTGACAGGGTCTCAGCCAATTGCGACGGCAAGGTGTAGGAAATGCGGCGATTTTCCGACATGGACGATTTGTAATCCATTGAAATCGTTGAATTTGAGTTGTCGGTGGCGTGACCCCATTACTTGTGGGTGGGTTTGTCAATTGCCTGTGGAACGGCACCATTGACCGCGTTGTCACTGGCTCAGCAACCGCGCGCGAGAGACACCACCCGCGGGCTGGACATGTCGCGCGGCGGCTCGCCCTCGACCATCACCCTGTTGCGCCCGGCCTCCTTGGCGGCATAGAGCGCCTTGTCGGCCCGCGCGATCTGCTCATAGAGGGAATGATCGGCCGGATTGGCGCCGGCGACACCGAAGCTTGCGGTGATCTTGCCGTCGAAGCCGATCGGTTTGCGGTCGACAGCAGCAAAGGCAAGCCGCACCCGGTTTGCGAAATCGGCAGCCGAAGCCAGCGGTGTTGCCGGCAGGAAGATCACGAACTCCTCGCCGCCGAACCGCGCCGCAAAGCCGCCCTCCTGCATCCGCGCCTGCAGCATCTCGGCAAAGGCGCGGATCACCTCGTCGCCGGGTCCGTGGCCAAACGTGTCGTTCACCCATTTGAAATTGTCGATGTCGCAGATGATGACGGCGCCTTCCGCCCTGCCGCGCTCCCCGACCATGCGGTCAAAGCCGCGCCGGTTCAGCATGCCGGTCATCGGATCGCGCTCTGCGGCATCGCGATGCGCGGCGATCGTATCGAGCGTCGTTGCCGCAAGGGCTGACAGCGCAAACATCAGCACCAGGATGGAAGCCGCCGCCTGCATGGTGAAGGCGTATTGCGACGAGATGAAATCCTCGTGGCCGCCATAGGATGGCACGATGAAGACGAAGACCACATTGCGGATGACGATGTCGGCAATGACGAGACCGGAAACGGCAAGCAGCAGCTTGTCGGCCGCATGGCGCATGTGCGGCAGACTGACAGCGACGGCAAAGCCGAGCAGTGCCACGCAGGCAAGATCATTCAGCAGGAACTCTGCCGGAATGCTGACGGCCACCAGCGCCGCATAGAGCATGCCCGCATACATCACCCCGGCAAAGACAAGACGCAGCCGGAAATAGGAAGGCCGTTTGAAACGGGCGAGCACGGCGCCTGAATAGAAAAGGAACGCGAGAAGGAACAAGGCATCGGCAATGGCCGAGGCGGTGCGCTCTTCAAGCAGGCTATCGAAAAGCGGAACGGAAAACGCGGCCGCAGAAAAAAGATAACCCGGCCCCCAAAGCTTCGCTTCCCGCGACCCGAACCGGGCGACGATCAGGAAAGTGCAGCCGAAAATCAGCATCATGACCGGCAGCAGGAAGGCGAAATTACTATCCATGACCCCTCGCGGCGGGACGCAATACAGAACCGGCGCTCGGACACGCTAGGACAATGATCTTAAAAAAGGAGAAACCGGCCGGCACCAGAAATTCGTACCAGAACTAGGCATTACGCAGCAGACAGCGAGCCTGCAGGGTGACCACAAGGAAAGGCCGGCAGCTTTCGCCGCCGGCCTTCAAGCCGCAGGCAGCGCTATATTCGCATCGCGCCACGCGGCTCCTCGGCCTCCTCCGTGCCGAAGCGCACATTCTTCTTCTCGTAACCGAGGCCCGTAAGCACTGCCACGACGACAGCGACGATCACGGCCACTATGACCAACGCATAGGCGTAGTCGCCGTTCCAATGGGCTGCGAGATCGGCCTGCATCGTAGCATTGCCTGAGGCCAGCAGATTGCCGAGCTGGTAGGCGAAGCCGGGGAATGTGCCGCGCACTTCGTCAGGCGAAAGCTCGTTGAGATGCACGGGCACGATGCCCCAGGCGCCCTGCACGAAAAACTGCATCAGGAAGGCGCCGATCGCGAGCAGCACCGGCCCCGGCGCATAGGCCCAGAGGGGTGCGACAGGCACGGCGATCAGTGCGGCGATGACGATCGCCCGCTTGCGGCCGATGCGCTGCGACAGCGCTCCGAAGAACAGCCCGCCGACGATCGCGCCGATATTGTAGACGACGGCGATCGCGCCGACCGTATAGCTCGAATAGTTGCGCTGGCTTTCGAGGAAGGTCGGGTAGATATCCTGCGTGCCGTGGCTGAAGAAGTTGAAAGCGGTCATCAAGAGCACCGCCCAGATGAAGAGCGGAATGTTTTCGCGCAGCACGGTGAGGAACGGACGGCGTCCCTGCTGCTGGCGTTTCAGGAAGGCCGGGCTCTCCTGCACATTGCGGCGGATATAGAGCACGAGCAGCGCCGGAGCCACGCCGACGAAGAACATGCCGCGCCATCCGATGACAGGAAAGAGCAGGAAGAACAGCAGCGAGGCGAACAGATAGCCGGAGGGATAACCCGCCTGCAGAATGCCCGAAACGATGCCGCGGCTTTCCTCCGGCACCGTCTCCATGACGAGCGAGGCGCCGACACCCCACTCCCCACCCATGGCGATGCCGTAAAGCGCGCGCAGTACCAGGAACATGGTGAGCCCGGTCGAAAAACCGGTGAGGAAGTCGAAGAGCGAATAGAGCAGCACATCCACCATCAGCGTGATGCGCCGCCCGTAACGGTCTGCCGCAAGCCCGAAGATCAGGGCACCGAGCGCCCGCATGGCAAGGGTCAGAAAGATCGCCACGGACACCGCGGGAACATCGGTATGAAACTCCTCGGCGATATATTTGAGAACGAAAACGAGAATGAAGAAATCGAAGGCGTCGAGCGTCCAGCCGAGATAGCTGGCGATGACAGTGTTGCGCTGCTGCGGCGTGAGCGCGCGCAGACTTGCCAATGCGGACATAAGCATTCCTCCGTCCGAAAGCGGCGGCGAGGCGGGGCAATTCCGGATGCCGTCGGAAGGGGTGTCAGGGTGGGCGTGCTGCCGGGAGACAGCGGTGCGGAAACGTCAGGGTTGCTGACTGGGTTCCATCACATCGGCGCGATTGGGGGATGCGTGGCTTTGAGCGTTAGCGCGTAGGATACCCCCCTCTGGCCTGCCGGCCATCTCCCCCCACAAGGGTAGAGATCGACAAGCGGCGCGGCCTTCGCGCATCACTAATGTCGTGCAATTTGCAACGTTGATTGTTTGGGGAAGCCCGTGCTCCCAGCCAATCTCCACCCTTGTGGGGGAGATGGCCGGCAGGCTAGAGGGGGGTGCCACGCGGCAGGCCTTAGCGTCTTCAGCAGCGGACGCAGGAGCCCAAGTCCGTGTCACCTTACGAGCGGCGAAAGCCTCCATCGCCGCCCATCAGCCTCAGCCACGGCCCGACATGGAACAGGCCCATAAGTCCATACATGGCCGCCATGCCGCTGAAGGCCGATGCGCCATGCATCGGCATCCCGCCCATCGAGCAGATCATGTCCGCCGCCGGGTCGCTTGCCGAGAGCGCGGCCATCACGGCAAAGGTGGGTGCCGCGGCAAGTGATAGCCCGCGCGCGATACCGGGCAGAAGCGGGCCGGCGCTATTGCCGGCCCCCATCTTCGAAGGCGTGCTCATTGCCCTGCCCCGTACCGGTCGTGGTGACGCCACCATACGCCCGTTTCGTTGCGACCCAGCGGTGCGCGGTCGAGCAGCTGGTACATGCCCCAGATCCCGTCCAGCCCGCGGGCATAGGAGGAGTAGCTGTGGTAGATTTCTCCGTCCTGCAGGACGAAGGCGCTGAGGCCAGGGCGGTCGCGGGTGTAGGTGGAGATATCGGTGCCCGTCGTTGCGGCCATCTGCGCCACCGGACCTTCGCCGCCGCGCAGTTCCCATTGCTGTACCCTCTTGCCGGCCTGCGCATCCGGCATCGGCGGTTCGCGCCGGTAGTTGTATTCGATGCTGCCGTCGCGCTGTTCCTGCAGCGTGAACACCACATTGAAATCATGGTTGAAATCGCTGCCGGCCGACGACGCCCAGTCGAAGGTCCAGCCCATGCGGCGCTTGTATTCCAGGAGTTTGGCCAGCGGCGCGCGGGAGATGGCAGTAAAGGCGACATCGTGGTTTTCCAGATGCACGGTGACGCCGTTGAAGCCATCGGCGATCGCCGAGCAGGATGGGCAGCCGGCCGTATAGTCCGGCCCGAACATGAAGTGATAGACGAGCAGCTGCGAGCGGCCCTTGAAGAGTGCCGACAGCGGCACGATGCCGGCTTCGGTCTCGAACCGGTAGTCCTTGTCGATCTTAACCCACGGCAGCTCCTGACGGCGCTCGGCCAGTGCATCGCTGCGGCGTGTCAGATCCTTTTCCTTGTCCAAGAGCGCCAGCCGCGCCTGCAGCCATTCCGCCCGTGTTCCGGTCTTGTGCATCGTCATTGGTCTTCTCCTCATTTGCATTGAAGGGTCTAAGCCGGCGGGCCGTTGCCTGCCGATGGGGAATAAACTAGGTCTGAATGCCCGAGGGGTGGGAGTTACAAGTGTGACGGGATTCCGATGGACTCGCTGATAACAGCTGCTGCACAGGCGCTGGCCGTGGGCGATGCGTTGGGCGCGATGAAGCGCGTGGCGCTGCGCGACGACCCGCCGGCTCTCGCCCTTCGCGGCATCGCCATGGCCCAGCTCGGCGATCTCATCCGCGCCAAGGCACTGCTGAAGAGCGCTGCTCATGCCTTCGGCCCGCGCGAGGCTGTGGCCCGCGCCCGCTGCATTGTGGCCGAGGCCGAAATTGCCCTCGTCTCGCGCGATCTCACCTGGCCGGAAAAGGCGCTGGAAGGCGCGCGCCTGACGCTCGAAAGGCGCGGCGACAGCGTCAACGCCGCCCATGCCCGCAACCTGCAGATCCGCCGCCTGCTCCTGATCGGCCATCTCGATGCCGCCGAAAAGCTGCTCGCCGATCTCGACCCCTCGCCGCTGCCGCCCGCCGCCCGCGCCGGCCATGAACTTGCTGTCGCCGGTGTCGCAATCCGCCGGCTGCGCACGGAGCCGGCGCGCGCAGCACTGGCTAGGGCAGCGGAGGCGGCGCTCGAGGCCAATATTCCGGCGCTCGCGGTCGAGGTGCGCGATGCGGCAAAGGTTCTGAAAGCGCCCGCCGCCCGGCTGATCGATAGCGGCACGCAACGCCTGCTGCAGCTTCAGGAGGTTGAGGCGCTGCTTGCCTCCGATACGCTGGTCGTTGATGCCTGCCGCAACGTGGTGCGCGTGGGCAGCGAGATCGTGCCACTCGCAAGCCGCCCGGTGCTGTTTGCGCTCGCCCGCACGCTCGCCGAGGCTGCACCATCGGATGTCATTCGTTCGATCCTGCTTGCCCGCGCCTTCCGCGCCCGCCATGCCGATGAATCCCACCGGGCGCGGCTGCGCGTCGAGATCGGCCGGCTGCGTGCCGCCCTTGCCAATCTTGCTGAGGTGAAGGCGACGAGCCACGGCTTTGCACTGATGCCGCACGATGGGCGCGCCGTGGTGGTGCTTGCCCCGCCGGTCGAGGAGGAGCACGCCTTCCTGCTGGCACTTCTCGCCGATGGCGAATCCTGGTCCAGCACGGCACTCGCAATCGCCCTGAGCCTGAGCCCGCGCACCGTGCAGCGGGCGCTAGACGCGCTGGAAGCGGCCGGTAAGGTGCAGTTTTTCGGCAATGGACGGGCGCGCCGCTGGATGATGCCGCCGGTCGTCGGCTTCCCGACAACATTGTTACTCCCGGGTCCGCTGCCGAGCGATTAGAAATAAACGGCAGCAAAGTGCGGAGCGGTTCTGCGTCCGGAATTGCGAAAAAAGAAGGAGGATGGAGCGCCATGAAGACATCACAGGCAGAAATCGTCAGGGAATACGGCCCATTCGAGGGCACGCGCAATATTGGTGGCGTTACTTATGATGGCCGCCGGGTCTGGTTTGCCGCCGGCGAAAACCTGCGGGCTTTGGATCCCGAAACCGGGGCCGAGCTCGAGACCATCGATGTCGCCGCCCATGCCGGCACCGCTTTCGACGGGCGTTACATCTTCCAGATCGCCGAGGACAAAATCCGCAAGATCGATCCCGAAACCGGCACCGTGGTCGCCACCATACCCGCCCCCGGCAAGGGCGCCGATTCCGGCATGGCCTGGTGCGAGGGCAGCCTCTGGGTCGGCCAGTACCGCGAAAACTGCATTCACCAGATCGACCCTGAGACGGGGAAGATCCTGCGCACGATCGAATCCAAACGCCATGTGACGGGCGTGACCTGGGTCGATGGCGAGCTCTGGCATGCCACCTGGCAGGACGACAAGAGCGACATCAGGCGCATCGACCCTGACTCCGGCGAGGTGCTGGAACGGCTCGATATGCCCGAGGGCACCGGCGTTTCCGGGCTCGAGGCCGATGGCGCGGACCTGTTCTATGCTGGAGGCGGCGGCAGCGGCAAGGTACGGGCGGTCCGCCGGCCGCGATAAGGTTGGGCCGGGCTGGGATGTCCATGGTGCAGCACAATTGCTGGGGCTGCCGATCCGCTCGCCCTGCTTACTTACCCTTCTTGCGCAGCGCCTCGATCAGCACATGCGCTGCCGGACCTGACGATGCCGGGTTCTGCCCGGTGATCAACTGCCCGTCTGTGACGGTGTAGACGCCCCAATCCTTGACCTTGGAAAAGATCACCCCGAGGCTCAGCAATTCGTCTTCCACCAGGAAAGGCACCACCTTCGTCAGCCCGACTGCTTCCTCTTCGCCATTGGTGAAGCCGGTCACCTTCCGTCCGGCGACGAAGGGCGTGCCGTCGGCGTTCTTGACCCGATGCAACACGCCCGGCGCATGGCAGACGAGCGCGATGGTCTTGCCGGCCGCGATGAAGGACTCGATCAGCTTGATGGAGTTGGGGTCTTCGGCCAGATCCCACATCGGGCCATGCCCGCCGGGATAGAAAACCGTGTCGTAGTCAGCCTGGTTGACGCTATCCAGCCGCACCGTATTCGCAAGCCGCGCCTTGGCGGCCTCGTCGGCATTGAAGCGTCGCGTGAGATCGGTCTGAAACATCGGCTCGTCGCTCTTGGGGTCGAGCGGCGGCTGGCCGCCCTTGGGCGAAGCGAGCGTCATCTCCGCACCCGCATCCTTGAACGCATAGTAAGGAGCGGCGAGCTCTTCCAGCCAGAAACCCGTCTTCTTGCCGGTATTGCCGAGCTGGTCATGTGAAGTCAGTACGAGCAGAACTTTCATGATACCTATCCTTCCGGTGATTAGTCTCGGGGCTGCATAGATCACGACTGAAACCTGGGCCCGCTGTCATGCGGGCGACAGTATCGGCGATTGGCGATGGCTTTAAGATTTTCGATACAGGGACGAAGTAGCGGAGAAGAATAAAGAGGGAAGACCACGCCAGAGGCAAGTAGTGCTGGCGAAGCCCCAGAGAAACGGAAACTTAACCATACAAAGACTGCTCCGGAACCGTCTCCCATGGCGGAAGTTTCCCTGCTGCAATCGATGAAGTGAGAGTGACATGGTTCAGTCGTTTCAGGAGCGTTATATCACGCGCGAAGAGCATCAGCGGATCGTCGATTATTATCGGAAGCTGGTGGCGCGGCTCTATGGCAATGTGCGGGATTTGAGGGCGCAGGCCGATGCGCCGGTGAAGAAAGCTCCGCAGGCCGCCGAACGGCCGGGCGGGATGCCGCAGGAAAAAGACCTTGGGCCGAATGTCGTCCACCTTGGCTTTTACCGCGACCGGCGGAAATCCGATGCCTGATAATCCGGTGCGCGTCTCTACGGTCGGCGCCATCTCCGATGAATCGCAGCCAACGTCAGCCTACCCCGGCACCCTGCCCCGGCAGGCCCAGGCAACAGAGGCAAACGACCGCGGCCCGTCTGGCTCTCCGGCCTCATAGGCACCCCTCACCGCGGTATCGACCCTCGCACGCGTATACGCATCCAGTCCCGCCACATACTTGCCGAGAGGGCCTTCGCCTGATGCAATCGGGCCCCAGTAGTCGGCAAACGAGCCGTAATCCATGCGGATCGTCAGCGAGGTCTCCTCCACATCGGCAAGGCCGTTGCTGATAAAGCTCGCCTTCATCTCCCCAGGCTGCGTCATCGGCTGGAAAGAATAACGATGGCGCATCGCCCGCGAATTCGCGTCGATCATGGCAACCGTATCCCACATCATGCGCATGCCAGACATGCCGCCATAATGATCCCAGACGGCGGCGGCAACGACACCGCCCGGGCGCACGACGCGCCGCATCTCGGCCACCGCCCTTCCGGCCTCCGGCACGAAATGCAACACGAGCATCGAGATCGCCCGGTCGAAGCTGTTATCCTCGAACGGCAGCGCGCAGGCATCCGCTTCTCGAATGCTGATGCGGGGATCGGTATTGCGCCGGTTTGCCGCCTCCACGAAGACGGGCGAAAAATCGATGGCCGAGATCGCCTTCAGACCGGGATTTTCCGCCAGCGTGAAAGTGAGGCTTCCCGTGCCGCAGCCGACATCGAGAATGCTTTCCCCATCCTCAAACCCGGCAAAATCGATGAGCCCGGGCGCGAGCCTTCTGCTCCAGCGCCCCATCAGTTGCTCGTAACCATCGGCACTTTCGACATTGAAACTCGACGGCATCGCAGTCTCCCCCAAAAAAGAGGCAAGCAAGCGGGACAATGTCCGCACCAACATTAGAACTGCGCGAGCCACGCCGCAAGCAAATCGGCTCTCTTTGTTTCACTCAACTTTGGCCGCAAGACCGCGGCGCAGTTTGCTAGACATCAGCAGACTTCGGTTTGCGCCACATGATCGAGATGCGGCATACTATTTCACGCTGGCGAGCAGGCGTCCGAATGCGGCTTCGAAATCCTCCAGGCTGAAATTCTGCGGGTCGTCATGCCCGTCGCTCAGGCCTTGATCGATTGCCGCATGAAATGCTGGAACCAGGCCACTCTGGGCACGCATGCTCGCCACGAGATAAAGGAGCGCGAGGCGGTCATACTGGGCTTGCGAGAAACCCGGCGTTGGCGCATTGCCGTCGGGCTGGCTCGGGTGTTTCCGGCGCGGCTGGACGTTCTCGATGTGAAGGAACATGCCACGCGCCAGGGTTCCGATCTGCAGTTCCAGCTTGGTTGCGCGCCAGGGCACGCCAAAATCATGGCCGACATAAATCTCGCCCCGGCGGTTGAGAAATATATGCGCCTTAGCATTCGACGCGCTCTTGAAGCCGTCGAGCCGATTGACTTGGTTGCTTGTATCGATGTCGGCGGGAAACTGCGCCACGTTCCCGAAATTCGGCGAACTCGTGTCGTGAATGACAAAATAGCGCGCGAACGGCGCATGCGGATTGTTAGAGTTGCCACGGGATATCGGGGCGTCAAGACTGCCTCCGAGCCTGGCTTCGGTGAGCCCCTGGGCAGAGATTGCCTGCTGCAGCTTGGCCTTGGAGATATCGACCGGTTTGCCGATGAAGCCGGCAAGATTAGGCGGCAACTGTGCGGGCGTGGCGTCCACATTTCCCAGAATTTTCACCTTGCGCAGCAGACAGGATGCCTGTTCGCCGGGAGTTCCCGCAAAGGCCATGGTCTCTGTGTTGAACTTGCATTTTCCAAAGGTCGCCGCTGTCGTCTGGCTGGTCGCGACGGCAAGTATCAGAATGCCTAGGGGTAAAAGGTAACGCATCGCAAACTCCTCTCCTGCTTGCGTGGAAACATCACGGGCACATTGCGCCGCCCGTCAGGTTGAGCTTCTCCTTGGCAAAGGCACACAATTTCGAGATGGCGTTCTCCGGCTTCAGATCGGAGCTCCGGCTGTCTGGGTAGACGATGAAAATCACATCGTGGCCGAGCCCGAAATTCTTGTAGGGATAAACGTGTCCCGGCCCGACGCAGGCCGTTCCATCGCTGTTCCACTTCTTGCAGCGACTTTCGCCGATTGCCTCGAAGACCCTGCTCGATCCCTCGCCGAGCCGCATGAAAGGACCGCCATCCGCGATCAGAACCGGCGTCCATCGGTCCTTGTAGACGACGACGCCCATATCACCTAGCCGCAGCCCGGTCTTGTCCGCGAACATGCGGCCCATTTCGCCGCTCTTGCTGCCGGTTATCTTGGAAAGGCCGGCCGTCGGCATCACGATGAAAGGAATGCGGTCAGGATCGATTTGCGCGGACTGCGCGGAAGAATTAGGTGAACCTGGCCACTTATAGGACGTCTCCTTCAGATCGGTAGCGCCAGGCAGACCGTTCCATGCCGCCCAGGATCCATCGACATCGAGCGCCATCTTGCTGCGCCAGTAGATCGCGCCGTCCTTGAGGCGCAGCAGCGCCTTCACATTGCTGGGGTCGCGACTGCACAGATAGTACTGTTTCGATTCCGCGACACCAGGAAGCCTCAGGTTAAAACCGAGAAACTTATCCTTCCTGCTCTGTCCGGCCGCGCCGTCGCAACCGATAAATTCTCCCCGGTAGGACTCGTCGAGCGGCACTGAAGCCGAGAATTCGACTGCCTTCAGGAGGTCGGCGGAGCTTGCTGGCGGTTCGGCAGCGCGAGCGTGAACAGCCAGCGCGGCAATGCCGAGCGTCACTAAAACTCGGGATAATTGAAGCATGTAAAGAGACATAATCTAAGGCTCCTCTTGCTCGGCTTCGGTGCAACGTCAGCGATCCAAGTGCTTCTTCCATTTAATCTTAGAGTGTGCAATTCTGACGACAATAGCAACACCAATGTCTCCGCAGGTTGAAAGTATTTCCTGCGGGGATTCTGCACGAGGGGTGAAAATGCAGTGGTTGTTTCTAATGACCTTGAGAAAGGTCGGGCTTGCTATTCTGATCACCGCGTTTGTCACACGCATCACGCAGGCAGCGGAAATCGACCCGGCGGCACTGACAACTGAAATGAAAGACCGCTTCGAGAGGCGGATCGATGGTGGCCAGTATATGAGATCATCATGCTCGCCAACGGCGGTTGATGGCTGGTCAGGCGTTGAACTCCTGCGCTGCACTTACAGGGAACTGAACGCCGAGGCGACGGTGACGCTCGCCTTGCCGAGCGCCGCACAGCTGGCACGCTGGACAGTCTCCGCCTGCCGCGATGCTGGGGCAACCGACATGAGTGCCTGCGCGCGCCACATCGAGAAGCGCATCTGGTCGGCTTCGAATGCCCAGTTTCCAGTGCGCGGCTATGTGATCGAACCGCATTCGGTACTCGGGGGCGCGTCGAACGAAGCCTACTGTTTTCTGTTCCGCGACGGCGTGACGGTAAGGACGGCAGCGGTCACGTCACGCGCGCCGCAAGGCGGCAAATGCGCTCCGCAAAGTGCGGAAAATGATCCGATCACGCGCGCCTTCACCTATGCGCGGATTGCGTCGACGACCCGGGCTGAGCTGGCGCTCGCGCCCGGCGCCCCAAGCGAGGCTGACTTGGCGGGCAAGGCTTTCCCCGATGCTGTGCGCAAGGAATTCGTCGCCGCATGGGCTTCCGATCGCAACCGCCTGATTTCCGGCGCTGCCATTGCAGACAAAGCGAAGGGGGAATTCAACTGACCGTATCTCGTGGTTTTCTGTCTAGTTCAACGAGGCGATGGCAGCATTGAGCGCCGTGGCATAGGCGACCCACACGCCGTAGGGCATGAACAGGACCGATGATAGCCGATCGCGTTTCCACGACAGCGCGATGAAGGCAAGGATCAGCAGGAGCAGCGGGATGATGATCATCAACCCCAGGTTCGGGGATTTTAGGCCGAAGAAAGCCGGCGACCAGGCGAAATTCAACACGAGCTGGGCGATCCAGGTGGTCATGACGGGTGAACGCCTGCTGCGCGCATAGGTCCGCGCGCCTGCAATACCAACAAGGATGTAAAGGACGGTCCAGGCCGGGCCGAACAGCCAGTTCGGCGGCGTAAACCAGGGCTTGGCGAGCGACTGGTACCATTCATCCGGCAGATTGATGAGACCGATGAGAAGCCCGCCGCCGAGCGTGAGCAGAATGAAAACGAGATAATGATCAAACCGGTGCAACGGAACCCCCGCGTAAGTGACGATTGAAGTGGCGTCCGCGCGCGCGCCGTCAAGAGCGGCCTCTTCCCGGCTCGATCAGGCGTCTCGCCAGTAGCGTTTCGGCGCACGGCCGAAGACGCGCTTGAAGGCATTGCCGAAGGCGCTTTCGGAGGAATAGCCGAGATCGGCGGCAAGGCCTGCCACCGTTGCCTCCTTGCGGCGCAGCGCCTCGCGGGCGCGGTGCATGCGCCAGCGGGTGACATAATCGAGGGGCGCAACACCGACCAGATCGCGGAAGCGCTGCGCAAAGGCGGAGCGCGACATGCCGGTGCGGCTTGCGAGCTCACCCACCGTCCAGCGATAGCCAGGCTCGTTGTGGATCAGGCTGATCGCCTTGCCTATGCCGGGATTGCCGAGCGCGCCGATCCAGCCGGCATTGTCTGCGCCGGCGCGGGCGACATGGGCGCGCAGCGCCTGCACCAGCAGGATATCGCCCATCCGCCGTGTCATAAGCGTCGAGCCTATTGCGCCGACTCCGAGTTCGTCGTTAAGGGTCGCAAGTGTAGCGCGCAGAACGGCGGCAGCGCGGTCGCTCGAGGGTATATGGATGAAGGGTGGCAGCGCATCGAGCAGCAGTTGCGCATTGCCGCCGGATATGACGAGACTGCCACCGATCAGGACCGTCTCGTCGCCGCCATGGCGGGCAATATCGGAATGGTCCCAGTCGAAGAAGGCGATGCCGTCTTCCGGCTCGCTCGCCAGATCATTGGCGATCACATAGGCGGGCGCATTGGCAAGCAGGAACGTATCGCCCGCTTCAAGCGCAAAGGGCTGCTCGCCCGGCAGGATGATCCAGCAGCCGCCCCTGATGACCGCGACGAATTTCAGCGCCGGCTTCGGCGGAAAGCGGAAGGCCCATTGCCCGCCCACCTCGAAACGAGTGCAGCGAGCGCTCTCGATATCAACAAGCGAAAACACATCGGACAGGGGATCGATCATGAATTCCGGACGATCTCGACGAAATGACAGAGCATAGAGCATAGATTCTCCAGCCTTCCGCTGCAATCCTTGAGGTCACCATCAAGGAGAAAGACGATGTCACCGATCAAGGACAAGGTCATTGCCATTACCGGCGCCAGCAGCGGCATCGGCGAAGCGACCGCCCTCATCCTGGCCGAGCGCGGCGCCAGGATCGCGCTCGGCGCCCGGCGCAGCGAGAAGTTGGAGGCGTTGGCTCAGCGCATCACCAAGGCCGGCGGCGAGGCCATCTACCGCGTCACCGACGTCAAGAAGCGCGCGGATCTCGAAGCGCTCGTGGCGCTTGCCTGCGACACCTACGGAAAGCTCGATGTGCTGATCAACAATGCCGGCATCGGGCCGATTTCACCAATGGATGAATTGCGCGTCGAGGATTGGGAGGAGATGATCGACGTCAATATCAAGGGGCCGCTCTATGGCATTGCCGCCGCCCTGCCCGTCTTCCGCCGCCAGGGTTTCGGCCATGTCGTCAACACGCTCTCGACCGCCGGCATCACGATCAAGCCGACCATGGCCGTCTATGCCGGCACCAAGAATGCCATGCGCACCATTGCCGAAGGCCTGCGGCAGGAGGCCGGCCCGCATCTGCGCGTCACCAATGTATCGCCGGGCATCATCAGAACCAATTTCGCCGACTCCATGACCAACCCGGCCGTGAAAGCCGGGATCACGAAAAGCATGGAGGAAATGGCGATCACGCCGGATGCAATCGGCCGCGCCATCGCCTTTGCCATCGAGCAGCCTGACGATGTCGATGTCGGCGATATCGTCATCCGGCCGACGGCCCAGGCGTGAGAATGGCGCCACTCACATGATGACGACAGCCGCCCCACCCTCCGTTATGCTCGGGCCTGTCCCGAGCATCTACGACGCCCCAACGAGTGGCGCAGGGTTTAGATCCTCGGCACAAGGCCGAGGATGACGGACACAACCTAGTCCGCGAGACCTTACTCCGCCTTGTCGAGCACACTCCAGTCAAAACCCTTCGCCCAGTCGGCATAGCTGTGCCAGCCAACATCAGGGAAATCGCGGCGCAGGGCGACGATATCGGCGGAATAGCCGGTGCGGTCGAACCATTCGAACATCAGCGCCGCATCCTCGCTCTGCTGGCGCATCGCCGCAATCGGCAGTTCCTGGAAACGGATCGGCCGGCCGAGCGCCTCGGTGAGGATCTTCGCCTGCTCCTCGCCCGAGAGTTCGTCGCCGGCAATATCGAAACGTTTTCCGAAGACCTGCTCGCGCCGTTCCGCAAGAACGGCGACGAAATGGCCGATATCGTCGATGGCGATCTGCTGCAGCTTGCGGGCCGGCGGCAGGGCCGCGGCATAGACGCCCTGTTTCAGGCCGCCGATCGACCAGGGGGCGACGGTATTTTCCATGAAGGCGACGGGCGCGCTGATCGTATAGGGAATGCCGAGCCCGACAATATGCTGTTCGACCAGATACTTGCTGTCGAAATGCGGAATGCCCGTCTTCCTGTCAGCATCGCCGACCGAGCCGTAGATGAGATGGCCGATACCGGCCTCCTTGGCCGCATCGGCAGCCGCAATGCCCTGGCGGGTTTCCGCCTCGACGCCGGCCTCATAGCTGTTGCCCATCAGGTACATCGTATCGACGCCCCTGGCAGCCTTGACGATCGACGCCTTGTCGTCGAGATCGCCGACGACAACCTCGATGCCGGATGCGGCAAGCCGCTTGGCGCTGTCGCCGTCCGGCCGGCGCGTCAGCCCCTTGACGTGATGGCCGCGTGCGGCGAGCGCGCGGGCGACGGCGCCGCCTTGCTGGCCGGTTGCGCCCGATACGAGAATGCTTCTGCTGTTGCTCATGTCTCTGCTCCTTCTTTTGCCGATGGCAGTTGCTGATGGAGCAGATTTAGGATTGCTGCATTGGTTCATAATGGCCTAAAAATGCCAAACATCGTCCCATTGAGAGCAACAATGATCGATCTCAACGATATCGTGATCTTCTCCCGCGTCATCGAAACCGGCAGCTTCACCGCAGCCGCGCGGCTGCTCGGCATGCCCAAGACGACGGTCAGCCGCCGGGTTGCGGCCCTCGAGCGCGACCTCGGTGTGCGCCTCCTGCAGCGCACGACCCGCAGCCTAGGCCTGACGGAGGCCGGGCGGCTCTATTATGAGGAGGCAAGCGAGGCACTGAGGAAGATTGAAGGCGCCAATAGCAGGCTCGCCGAAGCGCAGGCCGAGCCCTCGGGCACGATCCGTATTTCGGCTCCCGTCGGCTTCAGCGGCCATTTCCTGCAGGAGGCGACTTTCGAATTCATGGCGACCCATCCGAAGGCCAAGGTCGAGCTGCGGCTGACCGACGAGCGGCTGAACCTCGTCGACAATGGCATAGACCTCGCCTTCCGCACCGGATCGCTGGAGGATTCCACCCTGATCGCCCGCAAGCTCGGCCCTACCTATCGCCTGCTCTGCGCCAGCCCCGCCTATCTCGCCCGCGCAGGCCGGCCCTCCACACCTGGTGATCTCGCAAGCCATGACTGCGTCATCGCCGGGCCATCGGCCGCCCATGCGCAATGGGTGCTGGAAGGCTTGGCTGGACCGGAAACGGTCTCCGTATCAGGACGCTTCGCTGCCAATGAAATGCAGGCAGTGATGGAGGCGGCCATTGCCGGCTACGGCATCGCGCAGCTGCCTTACGGCGTCGCCTTCGCCTGCATCGCAGACGGGCGGCTGCAGCGCGTGCTCGACGACTACACGACCGCATCGGGCGGCCTCTATGTCGTCTATCCCAGCAGCAAGCACCTCTCGCCGCTGGTGCGCGCCTTCATCGCGCTCGCGGAAAAGCGGCTGAATGCGGCCGATGCGCGAAACGTCCTGCCAGATAGCGCATAGGGGCAGCGCGCTTCAGCCTGAATGGTTGCCAAAGCCGCCCGATAGGCAGAAGCTCGTTTTTTGTGATTGGGGGAATGCGGCACATGACGATATCAGCCATATCAGGGCATCCGCCAAAATCCGGCAGCGCGAGCATCTGCCGCGGCTGCTGGGACCAGATGCATATGCCGATCCCGATCCGCGGCCCGCTTTCGCTGCCCTTCCGCGCGTTTGGCATTACGCGCAGCAAGATGAACCCCGATATCTGCACGATCTGCGAGCGCTCCTTCCAATATGTGAAGAAGCAGCGCCACATCACTGCAGGCGCCACCATCCTCTTTGCCGATATCAGAGGTTACACCGGCCTTTCGCAGCGCATCGGCGCCATCGACCTCAGCCGCATCGTCAGCCTGTTTCATGATCGCGCCGCACAGGCGATCTGGGAAAATGACGGCATCGTCAACAAGCAGATGGGCGACGGGCTGATGGCGATCTTCAACTTCCCGATCACCCGCAAGGACCATGCAGCAGCCGCCATCAGGGCCTCGCTGGAGATCCAGCGCTCCTGCACGGAAGCGCTCGCCGAGCTCGACACCGGCTACACCCTCGGCATCGGCGTCGGCATCCACACGGGCGATGTGCAGATCGGCGAATTCTCCAGCTTCCGCAGCGATTTCACCGCAATCGGCGGCGTCGTCAACCAGGCCGCCCGGCTGGAATCACAGGCGGCACCGGGCGAAATCCTCGTGTCGCTGGAGACGACGCTGCAAGCGCCCGAACTGATGGGCGGCACGGAAGCACGGTCACTGTCGCTGAAGGGCATAGAGCAGCCGGTGGAGGCGCGGGTATTGCTGGTGGATTGAGAGAAATCCCATATTTCCCAGGCTTTTCAGCGCTGTGGCTCCAGCCCCTTTCGCCGCCCTGTCATTCCATAAAAACAAAACCGCTTGCATTTAAATCCGAACGTTCGTATTTTTATCCGCGAAAACCGGGAACCCTATTCGTGACGCGAACGCGCAAGATCACCACTGACGATATTCTGGACGCTGCCGAGCGCGTCGTCGTGCGCGCCGGTGCGACGGGGCTTTCGATCGATGCGGTGGCGAAGGAAGCCGGCGTCAGCAAGTCGCGCGTCGTCTATGACCACAGGACCAAGAGCGCGCTTCTGGAAGCGCTGGTCGATCGCCGCGTCGGCGCCGATATCGCCCATATGGAAGAATGCGTGAAGGCGAGTGCGGATACCCCTCACCCGGAGCTTTACGGCCGCATCGCGGCTGCCGACAAGACGCTTGATGATACCGACCGCGCCGTGGCGATGGCGATCAGCGCCTCCATGTCGAGCGAGGAAAATCTGCAGCAGATCATCCGCAAATGGGTGGTGACCGATCTGGCGGCGATGGCCGCCGGGCCGAAGCCGCGCGCGGCGCTGATGGCCTATCTGGCGCTGACCGGCTTCTACTGTACCGAACTCTTCGATTTCCACCGCTGGAGCGGTGCGGAACGGCAGGAGCTGCTCGAGGATATCCGTAACGTCTACACGACCTTCCCCGAGCCTCCTGAAACGAAGACTTGAAATCCTCGAAACCACAATAACTTAAGCAATTCCAGGAAAAGTGTGAAACGGTTTTCCGTCCGGAATTGCGTGAAAATGAAGAAACCAAAGTAATAACCTAGCAAGCCGCCGGGGCGGCCAAAAAGGGATACGATCGATGTTGCGCAATACCAGACTGCCGCGCCTGAAAGCGTTGATGGCAGCCACGACCCTTCTCGTACTGACAGCAGGGCACACATTCGCTCAAGAGGGCGGAATGCAGATGCCGCCGGCGGCCGTCGGCGTGGTCGAGATGAAGAGCCATGCCGTGCCCGTGGTCAACGAACTGCCGGGCCGCATTGCCGCCACCCGCGTTTCGGAAGTGCGCGCCCGCGTTTCCGGCATCCTGCAGGAGCGCGTCTTCGAACAGGGCACCTTCGTCAAGCAGGGCGACGTGCTCTACCGCATCGATCCGCGCCTTTTCCGCGTGCGGGTTGCCTCTGCTGAAGCCACATTGCAGCGCGCCAAGGCGACACAGCAGAATGCCCGCCTGCAGCTGGAGCGCCAGCAGAGCCTGAAGGAGCGCAATATCGCGACCGGCATCGATTACGATACGGCAGCCGTCGCCGTGGCCCAGGCCGATGCCGATGTGGCGAGTGCCGAAGCCGGCCTCGATGAAGCCAAGATCAATCTCGATTACACCGAAGTCCGCGCGCCGATTTCAGGCATCATCGGCGGCGCGCTAGTCACCGAGGGCGCGCTCGTGACCGCCGACGGCACCTCCAATCTGGCGCTCATCCAGCAGGTCGACCCTGTCTATGCCGACTTCACCCAGTCGGCGCAGGATCTCCTGAACCTCAAGCGGGCCGTGGCCGACGGCAAGCTCGCCAGCACCGCACCCGGCGAAGCCCGCGTCGAACTCGTCTTCGACGATGGCAGCCTCTATGCCGAGCCCGGCCGGCTGCTGTTCGCCAGCGCCAATGTCGACCCCAACACCGGACAGGTGACACTGCGCGCCGAATTTCCCAACAAGAACGGCGATCTCCTGCCCGGCATGTATGTGCGTGTGCGCATCGAGCAAGCCGTGCGCCAGGATGCGCTGACCGTGCCGCAGCGGGCCGTCACGCGCAACGAGGCCGGCCAGGCGCAGGTCTATGTGCTCGCCGAAGGCAATAAGGCGGAGCTTCGCCCCGTCACGCTCGGCCAGGTTCTCAGCTCCGAATGGGTCGTGGAATCCGGCCTCAAGAGCGGCGAAACCGTCATCGCCGATGGCGTCCAGAAAGTGCAGCCCGGCGCAACGGTCGCGCCCGAACCCTGGAAGCCGGATGCGGCAGCGGCAGCCTCGGCGCCCGCTCCGGCTAAGGCGGAGTAAGAACTCATGGCACAATTCTTCATTCGCAGGCCGATCCTGGCCTGGGTCTTCGCGCTGTTCATCTCGATTGCCGGCATCATCGCGATCCCCTTCCTGCCGGTCTCGCAATATCCGAAGGTCGCGCCGCCGCAGCTTTCGATCTCCACTTCCTATCCGGGCGCTTCCCCGCAGGAGATCTATCAGGGCGTCACGCGCCAGATCGAGGATGAGCTGAACGGCGTCGAAGGCCTGATGTATTTCGAATCGACCTCGGACAATTCCGGCTCGGTCAGCATCAACGCCACCTTCCGCGCCGGCACCGATATCGACCAGGCCTCCGTCGACGTGCAGAACGCCATCCGCCGCGTCGAAGCCCGCCTGCCCGCCACCGTGCGGTCCCAGGGCATCAACGTCGAAGAGGCAAGCTCCGGCTTCCTGATGTTCATCGCGCTGACTTCCACCGATGGCACGCGTGATGAAGTGGCGCTCGGCGATTACATCACCCGCAACATCATCGGCGAGTTGCGCCGCATCGATGGTGTCGGCCGCGCCCAGCTCTTTGCCGCCCAGCGCGCCCTGCGTGTCTGGATCGACCCGGACAAGATGGTCGGCCTGAACCTCACCACCGACGATATCAATGCCGCCATCACCGCCCAGAATGCCCAGGTGGCCGCCGGCCAGATCGGCGCCGCGCCAAACCCGGTCACCCAGGACCTGACGGCAACAGTGCTCATGCAGGGCCAGCTGCAGACGCCGCAGCAATTCGGCGAGATCATCCTGCGCGCCAATCCCGATGGCTCCACCGTGCGCCTGAAGGATGTCGCCCGGGTCGAGCAGGGTGCGGAATCCTATAACTTCACCAGCCGCCTGAACGGCCAGCCGAGTGCGGCGATCGCCATTCAGCTCTCGTCGACAGGCAATGCCGTTGCCGTCTCCAATGCGGTCAACGAGAAGATGAAGGAGCTCTCGCGCTTCTTCCCCTCAGGCATCGAATATTCCGTTCCCTACGATACCAGCCCCTTCGTCTCGGCCTCGATCGAAAAGGTCATCCACACGCTGGTCGAGGCCGTCGCCCTCGTCTTCGTGGTGATGTTCATCTTCCTGCAGAATTTCCGCTACACGGTCATCCCGACACTCGTCGTGCCGGTGGCGCTGCTTGGAACCTGCGCCGTCATGTATGCGACCGGCTTTTCCATCAACGTCTTGACCATGTTCGCCATGGTGCTCGCGATCGGCATTCTCGTCGATGACGCGATCGTCGTCGTTGAAAATGTCGAGCGCATCATGGCCGAGGAAGGGCTGTCGCCAAAGGCAGCCGCGCAGAAGGCGATGAGCCAGATCACCGGCGCCATCCTCGGCATCACGCTGGTCCTCTCCTGCGTCTTCATTCCCATGGCCTTCTTCCCGGGCTCCACCGGTATCATCTACCGCCAGTTCTCGCTGACCATGGTCGTCTCGATCCTGTTTTCGGCCTTCCTGGCGTTGTCGCTCACACCGGCGCTCTGCGCTACCTTCCTGAAGCCCATCAAGCAGGGCCATCACCACAAGCGCGGCATCGGCGGCTGGTTCAACCGCAATTTCGAGCGCATCACGTCAGGCTATTCGAAAACCGTCACCGGCATGGCGCGCCGCGCCGGGCGCATGATGATCGTCTACCTCGCCCTCGTCATCGGCCTCGGCTACCTCTTCATCAACCTGCCAACGGCATTCGTACCTGACGAAGACCAGGGCTTCATGATCGTCGATATCCAGGGCCCGCCGGAAGCGAGCGCCAACCGCACGATCGAATCCATCAAGCAGGTGGAAAAGATCTTCCGCTCCGAATCCGCCGTCGAGAACATCGTGGCGATCCAGGGCTTCTCCTTCTCGGGCAACGGCGCCAATGCGGCGCTGGCCTTCGTCACCCTGAAGGACTGGGCGGACCGCGGCCCCGGCAACACCGTGCAGGAAATCGCCAACCGCGTGAACGGCCAGCTCTTCGCCCTGAAGGATGCCACGACCTTCGCACTCTCGCCGCCACCGATCGAAGGCTTCGGCGCCACCGGCGGCTTCTCCTTCCGCCTGCAGGACCGCGGCGGCAAGGGCCAGGTCGCGCTTTCGGAAGCAGCCGGCCAGCTGATGCAGATGGCGGGCAAGAGCCCGGTTCTGACGGGCATGCGCGTGGAAGGCATGCCTGACGCAGCCCAGGTGCTGATGGTGATCGACCGCGAAAAGGCCAACACCTTCGGCATCTCCTTTGCCGACATCAACAATGCGATCACCGCCAATCTCGGATCGTCCTACATCAACGACTATCCGAATACCGGCCGCATGCAGCGCGTCATCGTCCAGGCGGATGATCGCGCCCGCCTGCAGATCGACGACGTGATGAAGATCAACGTGCGCAATGCGAGCGGCGGCATGGTGCCGCTCTCCTCCTTCGCCATCGCCCAATGGCAGAAGGGCGCACCGCAGATCGTCGGCTATAACGGCTATCCGACTGTGCGCATCTCCGGCGCGCCCGCCCCCGGCCAGTCCTCAGGTGCGGCAATTGCCGAAATGGAGCGCCTCGCCTCGCAGCTTCCCGAGGGTTTCGGCTTTGAATGGTCCGGCCAGTCGGCGGAGGAAATCACCTCCGGCAGCCAGGCCCCGATCCTCTTCAGCCTGTCGATCCTCTTCGTCTTCCTGCTTCTGGCAGGTCTCTACGAAAGCTGGTCGATCCCGCTTGCGGTCATGCTGGTGGTGCCGCTCGGCGTCATCGGCTCGGTCGCAGCGGTGATGCTGCGCGATATGCCCAACGACATCTATTTCAAGGTGGGCCTCATCGCCATCATCGGCCTCTCGGCCAAGAACGCCATCCTGATCGTCGAATTCGCCAAGGATTATTACGCCGAAGGCAAGTCGCTCCTGGATTCCGCGATAGAAGCCGCCCGCGTCCGCTTCCGCCCGATCATCATGACCTCGCTCGCCTTCACCCTCGGCGTCGTGCCGCTGGCGATCGCGACAGGCCCGAGCGCCGCCAGCCAGAACGCCATCGGCACCGGCGTTCTCGGCGGCATGATCTCCGCCACCGTGCTCGCCATCTTCTTCGTTCCGGCCTTCTTCGTCTTCGTGCTGAAGCTGATGCGCACGAGGCGGCCGGTCACTGAGGAGCAAACGCCAGCCGCACCCGCGACACCACCAACCGCCCCGGCCATCCACTCCTGACCTACGACCGGTGCGTCATGCCTCCCGGGCTCCCTTGAGGGCCCGGGAGGTTTTTTGTTTTGGGGCTTGGGCGAAGCTGAAGAATTGTAGGGTCTGCCGTGTGGCACCCCCCTCTGGCCCGCCGGCCATCTCCCCCACAAGGGTGGAGATCGACAAGCGGCGTGACCTTCCCACCTCGCTGACATTGCGCAGTTTGCAACGTTTACTATTTGGGGAAGCCGGCGCTTCCAGCCAATCTCCCCACCTGTGGGGGAGATGGCCGGCAGGGCAGAGGGGGGTGTCGAGCACTCCAAGGCCGGACGAACCAGCCAAGCAATAGACACCGTATCCACCCGCCCTATATCCGCCCGGCAAAAGCACAATTGCCGGGAGCCCCCCATGCCATCTACCTTCATCGCCAGGGGCGCACAGGCCTATGAAGCCGCCATGGGCCGCTGGAGCCGCAAACTCTCAGACCCCTTCCTCGCCTTCGCCGGCGTGCCCTCGCATGGCCGCGTGCTCGACGCCGGCTGCGGCACCGGCAGCCTGACGCTGGCACTCGCAGCCCACCCCGGCCTGCAGGCCATCGAAGCCCTCGACTTCGAAGAAAATTTCGTCGACGCCCTCAGCGGCCGCACGAATGACCCGAGGATATCGGCCCGCCAGGGCGACGTCTGCGCCCTGCCCTATGACGACAAGAGCTTCGACGCCGTCTATTCCCTGCTCGTCCTGCATTTCGTCTCGGACGCCGACAAGGCCATCACCGAAATGCGCCGCGTCCTCAAGCCGGGCGCCACCGCTGCCGCCGCCGTCTGGTCCCATGACGGCATGCCGAGCTGGCGCCTCTTCTGGAACACGATCCGCGCCGTCGAACCCGAAGCCGAAGGCAACGGCATTCCATCAGGCCCGCGGCCGATGACGGCGGAGGGCGAGTTGCGGGCGCTGTTTGCCAGCGCAGGCTTTGCCGATGTCACCGAGACAAGGCTGACGATCACGATGAACTACGCCGATTTCGACGATTTCTACGTGCCGAAAGTCTATGGACAGGGACGGTTTTCGGCCTTCTTCGAGGCATTGCCGGAGGCAAGACGCGAGCGGCTGCGGGAGGCGCTGAAGGCAGCCTATCTCGATGACAGGTCAGAGGATGGGCCGCGCGGGTTCGAGAGCGTGGCCTGGGCGGTGCGAGGCAGCGCGTAAGAAGAGCTTAGCGCCGCCTGCCCGTATTGGTGGCTGAACCCGGCTCCGTCAGTATGTCATGTTCCGCAGTTCAGGAAAATCATAGTAACGTAGCCGCTTGTCGCGGCAGCGGTAGTCATTCTTGGAGACACCCATGATCATGTTCTGTTTTAACGTAAGGTCGAAATAAGACCAGTTCGGGTAGGCACGTTCCGCCGTCCGCGTGCAATAAGCGTAGATCTGCTTTTCAGGATCGAGCAGTACCACGCTCGAAATCTCGGCCTTCTCGAAAATCCCCGGTTTGATGGTTCCGCGCAGGGCGTCCACATACTCGCGTTTAACCGAGTTGGGCGGAGGACGCTGCGAATCCAAAACAGATTGTGGTGCCGGAGTCTGGCAGCCGGCCAGTGTTATCGCGGCGGCACAGAGAAGTAAAGTCGTCCTCATTCAGTTCAATCTCCCAGAAGGTAGAGTAAAGGCGTACAATATTTCCTACAAATATTACGAGAATAATATCTGCCATACACGGCCATCCACAGCCGATGCCGCGAACCCGCGACACCGGCATCGTGCAGAGATCCAGGATGCGCCCTAACCTCACCAAGCCTGTTGCGTCGGCATCACAAACACCTCGGCAATATCCATATGCCGCGGTGCCTGCAGCGCAAACAGCACCGTCTCGGCAATATCCTCGGCCTTCAGGAACTCCATCTGCGTCTTCAGATCATCCATCTGCTGGCGTGCCGCCGGGTCCGAGATCTGGTCGTAAAGCTCGGTCTCGACTGCACCCGGCTGCACGCAGGTCACCCGGATATTGTGCTTCTTGCCGAGCTCGATGCGCATGCCGTCAGACAGCGCCGTGATGGCATGTTTCGTCGCGCAATAGACCGACAGGCCCGCAAAGACCTTGCGGCCGGCAATCGACGAGGTGTTGACGACATGACCGGATTTCCGGCCGATCATGTGCGGCAGCACGGCGGCCGTCGTGTTGAGCACGCCCTTGATATTGACGTCCACCATCCGGTGCCACTCATCCGTCTTCAGCGCATCGATATCCGAAAGCGGCATCAGGCCGGCATTGTTGAAGAGGATATCGATCGTGCCGAATGCCTCGGCGAGCTTTGAAACACCCGCAGTGACGGAGGCGTTGTCGACGACATCCATCTCCAGTGCGATGGCCTGACCGCCGGCTTTCTCGATCTCGGCGACCAGTTGCGTCAGCCGATCGGCGCGGCGTGCGGCAAGGCCGACCTTTGCGCCATTGGCGGCAAGCCTCAGCGCCGTGGCAGCGCCGATACCGCTGGATGCACCCGTGATGAGAGCGACTTTTCCCTGGATTGACATTGTTTCATTCCCTTTCGTTGCCGTCGTTGCGACGGTCGGTTGCGATGGGAACAAACTAGAAAATCAGGCGCCCGCTTTCGCTCGGCCGCTTGCTGCAACTATCGGGGATTTGCTGCGAACAAGAGCAATTTCAGCAAAAGTGCGCAGCGGTTTTGCGCCCGGAAATGCGCAGGACAAAAGCGCTACCCGCGGTAATGGCGCGGGCTGACACCGACCGCCCGCCGGAACACCTGCGCGAAATGGCTGGGGCTGGAATAGCCGAGATCGAGCGCGATCTGGATGATGCTCTCATCCGTCTCGCGCAGCAGCCGGCGCGCCTCGGCCATCTTCAGCTGGATGAAATAATCCGAGGGCGAAGAACCGGTCGATTGCTTGAAGACGCGGGAAAAATGAAAGGCGCTGAGCTCGGCCTCGGCAGCCAGGCTTTCGAGATTGAAGGCCTGATCGAGCCCCGCCTCCATCATCCGCACCACCTTCTGCAGCTTGAAGGCCGGCAGCGCCCCGCGCCGGGCGGGCAAGGCGCTATCCCGCTTGCCATACTGGCGCACGAGATGGACGGCGAGCGCCTGCGCAATGCCCTGCACGACCATTTCGCTGGGCTCGGCAGCGTCCGTCAGCTCTTTCAGGATCATCCCCATCAGCCCCGAAATCGCCTCGTCCCGTTCCCCCGAAACATCCGCCAGCCGAAACCCCTCGCCGCCCTCAGCGCCAAAAACCTCAGATATCGCCTGCTGGTAGATCGGCAGCCCGAGGTAGAGATGCATGACGCAAAGCGCCTCGCCCGCACTCGTCTCCCACCGCATCTCATAGGGCGTCTCACTCTGCGTCAGATAAAAATCCCCTGCCGAAACCTCCACCGACATCCACTCCCCGCCGATGTCGCGCTCCTCGATGCGCGCCGAGCCGGAGACGATCCAGACCACGAGCGGCTCGGCGACGGCGGGTATGAGGAGATTGGTTTCCAGCGGCTGGTGGGAGAGAAGATGGACGGAAATGGTGCTCCACGCCGGCCCGTGGCTGCGGGCGAGAAGGCGGGCGTGGATACGCTGGCTCAGGGCTTCGGGCGAGGATTTTTCGGGCATGAGGGTGCAAGCATTGGGATATTTTCGCGTCGGCGTACCCCAAAGGACCGCTGAATAGTCCATCACAAATCTATCTGCTCAGCTAACAGCTTGCCTATTGGGGCACCTGACAGACCGGATCTCATTCAAGGAACGCTTTCAGGCTCTCGGCAAGTGTTTCAGGGTTTCCGGTTTCGCATTCCCAAACCACCAGCGAAGACCATCCAAGAGAATTTAGTTCTTCTTGCACCCTCTCGTCGCGCGCTTGATTGGCGGAAAATTTTGCGTCCCAAAATTCCCTTCGGGTCCTGGAAGTAGTCGTCCGGCGGCAACCTAGATGCCGATGCCAAAAACAACCGTGAACGAAAATCACCTTCTTCCTAGGCCGAAAGACGATGTCGGGCTTCCCAGGAAGTTCCCTTGCTTGCAACCGAAAACGGTATCCCAAAGCGTGAAGAAGTCTGCGAACGATCATCTCCGGTTTCGTATCCTTCGGACCTACGCGGGCCATGAGAGATGAACGTTCCGGTGTAATCGGCGGGTCTTCGATCACGAGTCTCCGCCGCGAGCTTTCACATGCTCAATGAGTATCTCCCCTATATACTCGCCCAACAATACCGGAACAGCGTTCCCAATCATTCTTCCGAGCGGACTGAAATTGATAGGAGTGCCTTCGGGAACAAAAGCATAGTTCTTCGGAAAGCTTTGGATCATCGCCGCCTCTCGCAGACTGATTGCGCGATCTTGTTCTGGGTGACCAAACCTACCATTCCCAAAACCATAGCATTGCGTCGTCATTGTCGGCGCAGGCTTATCCCATTCCATTCGCCCATAAACCGAAGGGTAGGTCGAGCCGGTCTCGCGTGCATGGCACGCTGAAACGAGCTCTTTCGGCCAGTCCCGCCATGTTCCACCTGGTTTGGAGTGACGAATACGCGCGAGATTCAGTTCGCTTAAGGATGCAGCAGCGTGAAGCGGATCATGAGGGTCCGAAGCTCCTGCAGCGAGTGCTGGTAGGTCAGCAATAGCGTCCCTGACGGAGACCGGAGCTTTATCAGAATCAGAAATCGTAATCGGGCCGAGCAAAGAAGCAACAAGTACGAGGCGCTGGCGCCTTTGCGGCAGGCCTATGTCACGACCGTCTACAACCCTGAAGTCGACATCGTATCCGGCCGTATGCAGATCAGCGACGAAGTCCTTGAAAATCTGCTGTTTGCAAAGCGGAGGTACGTTTTCCATCGTTACAAGCGTCGGTCGAACCGCAAGGACAAGCTTGGAAAAAGATGAAAGCAGTTCCCAATCCTCATGCGGCTCTTCGCGCTTGGCAGACTGAGCATAGGAAGAGAAAGGCTGGCATGGAGCGCATCCAGCCAGCAGAGTAATCTGTGAGTCTCCAAATGCTGCTTGAATATCCGACGGTGCAAGCTTGCCGACATCTGCCTCGAGAAATTTCGCGGCATTATTCGCCTCCATCGGAAACCGACAAGCAGGATCAAGATCAACACCGAGGCGCACTTTAATGCCTGCGTTTGTCAATCCGTGCGTCAAGCCGCCTACACCACAAAAGAGATCTACGGCAACGATTTGGCTTCCTCTTCAGCCGCAAGATAGTCCTTGTTGCTGAGAAACACTTCATACGATTCGGCGACGGCCTTCAGAAATGGAAGAACTCGATCCGCCAACATTGATAGCTCGTCCAGCGTAAGATCGTGTGCGCCCTCCTCAAAGGTCGTTTCACCATGCGCAATATCGTTTCTTCGGCGAGCCAGATATTTCAGAGCCGTCGTTTCGTTGCGATACACCCGCTCATACGCCGCGCGCTTTACACCATCAGATAAAACCAACGAGCACCCCAAGCGCTCGGCCACCTTTTTGATCGCCTCATCGTCCCAGCTACCTGGTTCGCCTTTAACGACGAAAGCTTCTGGAGCTTCACCGGACACCAATTTACCGCTCACACGTGTCAACCGAGCAAGAGCTCCTTCGCCGACCCGTTCTTCACCGCTCCAAATCGCAGCGCGAACCCACTCCTTCAGCACGGCTTCAGTCCACCGTTTTGGTCTTTCCGTCACGATAGTTCTACCAACCACTGTCATAGTTCGCGTAATGACAGCCTCTACGATATTATACAGATGGATAAGCAGGCCAGACTTCAGTGTATTGATGTGCCTGACTTCAATCAGATTATCGTCTGCGCCCACCGATTCGTCAACGCGCGCCTCAAGCAAGCGAGCCACGGAAAGGTGACGAGCGAATTCGGATTCTCTTTCCACGAAGTAGGCTAAAACGTCCCTCATTGCTGCAACAACCAGTCTCTGACAAGCTTTATTCGCCCCAACAACTTGCTCTTCACGTTAGCGGCGTCTGATTTGGTCGCTGTGGCAAAAGCCTCGGAATCCAGAAGCGGAGTGATATCTGTTACACGATCGAAAAGAGTAGGATCAGCGCGCAGAGCAAGGGCCGATCCAACCGCAATTGCTTCGAATCTGACACGAGGAACCTGATTGCCGGTTTCTGATTTCGTGAACCCATGAGGCGAAACCTTCTTTACGAATGCAAGCACCTTATTGAATTCATTCTTCATCGCGTCGATAGATGGAGAAACGCTACCCTGCTCAATCTCGGAAGCAATCCGGTCGTTCGCTTCTTTTACGAATGAAAAATAGAAACGACGTGGCTCTTCCTTGTAATTCGGAATGTCACCATTTGGATCGAAGCTGTTCAGATACGCAAAGAAGCGCGTCACCAACTCTTCACGTTCACGCTTGTCCACGAGCGGCTGACTGACCGGCGTCAGCTCGACAAACTCCGGTTCATTCGCAAGCTGGATGATAAGATCCATAAAATTCCCGGGCAAACTACCCCGACGAACTTCCGCATCGTTCGCCGTCGTTCCGCCGGTATTGACGCGTGCGAACATCTCGGTCCGCGTAACCGCGTCGGTCGTATTATCCAGGATGATCACACGGATTGCGGTCTCGGCGAACTTGAGTTGACGCGCCGGCGAAAAATCCGAGTAGCGCAAGACATTGGCAGCCGGAATGGTCTCGAGTTCGCGCAAAGTGAACTTGTCGGCCATGAAATCTCTGATGGTGCGCAGGCGCTGCGATCCATCGACGATTTCCATACGACCATCTTTGTCCTGCCAAAAGAAAACGAATGGGATCGGCAAGCCCATGAAGACCAACTCGATGAATTTCGATTGTTTGGCTGGCGTCCAAACCAGTTCCCGCTGGTACCCCGGGACATAATAGCGATCGGAATTTAGCTTTTTACAATAAATTCAAACGAATACTCCGTAACCGTGAATTTCACAGTTCGAGAGTATTCCAATATTTGTTTTTCCGCTTCCTCGACGTGTGCCGGATCTGGGAGCTTGCGCCTCGCGTTTTTCACCTGCAATTCCTCAATATTTTTGCAACGTTAGATCATAAATATCCCGCAATCGTCCACCCGAGATTCTCACGCTAAAGCTGTCATAAGATCGAAATTCCACGACAATTTTCAATGTCACGGTTGGCTTAAATCGCGAGCGCTGGTAGCCGCGGCAATGATCTCCTGCTGATAGGCGCTTCTCGCAGAACCCTGACATCCCGCCATCCAAGCCGCTCGCGCGCCTGACCGTCAAAACCCACTGACAGCGGAAGCTCAGCATAAACGGTTGAAGTGATGGCATTGGCGGGATGTAGGGGCGCCTTAAAATGAAATGGAAATAATCGGGTGACACGGTAGGCTGCCACCCTCCGGTCTTGGCGGCTCTGGAAGTTCCCCTCACTCCCCCACCGCACCCCCAGCCTTCTTCCAAGCATCAATCCCACCCTCAATATGACACGCACTCCCCACCCCGGCATCCTGCGCCGCCTGCACGGCCATCGCCGACCTCTCCCCGAAAGCGCAATAAAACACCACCCTCTTCCCCGTCGCCATCGCCAGCTCATGCAGCATCCCGCCGGCTGACAGGTTCTCCTGCAGATCCGCATAGGGCGCATGCAGCGCGCCCGGGATCACCCCATGCCGCTCCCGCTCGCTCCTCTCGCGCAGGTCGACGATAACGACATCCGGCCGGCCGCGGAGAACAAGCGCATCCTTGGCGGATACCGCCCAGCCCTTGCGAGCGATTTCGTCCTGGTGGAGGCCGATGTGGATGTTGGCGGGGACGGCGACGTCCATCATTTTTGGGTTGGGCAGGTGCAGGTTGTTCATCAGCTCGGCATATTCCTCGACCGACTTGACCTGCAGGCGCGGGTTGAAGCGTTTTTCCTCGCCGATGGTGGAGACCGTGTCGCCCTTGTAGTCATGGGCGGGGAAGAGCAGCGTTTCCTCCGGCAGGCGGAGCAGCTTATTGAAGATCGAGTCATATTGGGCGCGGGGATCGCCGTTCTGGAAATCGGTGCGCCCCGTGCCGCGGATGAGCAGCGTGTCGCCGGTGAAGATGCGGTCGCCCATCAGGTAGGAATAGGAATCGTCCGTATGGCCGGGCGTATAGAGCACGTCGAGGCTGAGGCCCTCGATGCCGACGCGGTCGCCTTCGGAAACCCGCATGGCCACGACATCCGCCTTGGTTTGCTCGCCCATCACTGTGATGCAATGCGTCTGGTCGCGCAGCGCGCCGAGGCCGGTAATGTGGTCGGCATGCAGGTGGGTATCCACCGCCTTGACCAGCTTCAGGTCCAGCTCGCGAATGAGCTGCATGTAGCGATCCACCTTTTCCAGCACGGGATCGATGATCAGCGCCTCGCCGCCGCGCCTGGAGGCGATGAGATAGGTGTAGGTGCCGGAAACACTGTCGAAAAGCTGTCGGAAAATCATCTGTCCACTCCGTTGCTGGCTTGGTCGTCCCGGACCTGGGCTGCGAACTGCATCGGACCTATCAGCAGATCATAATATTGCGCCGGAAAAAGCGGAAGGAGCGACAGGGACGAACCGCATGGCCCGCCCCTCGCCTAATATTACTAGCTGCCGTAAGGCGATGTAGCCTTTCCCTTACGTAAGCCCCTGCATCTCAGGTCAGGTCGCTGCCTTTCAGGTCAGCCCTGCCTCTCAGGTCAGATCGGCTGCGGCACGATGCGGATATAGGCTTCGGCCTCCTTCCGGTCCCGTGAATAGAGCGGCTTTGCCGCATCGTGGGAAACGGATATTCGCCTCGGTGTCCGGGTCAGGTAAACAAATCGCAGACGGGCGTTGCGGTTTGAGCAGTCAAAAAGTCACACAAATCGCCGTTTTTACTGTGCAAAGATTGCGTAAATGCCCGGCGGAAAGTACCGCCGGGCATTTATTAAGCAATAGCTGAAATAATTTCCCCGAGATTTAAAAAGTGAAATTGCGGTTCCATTATTCCAGCCTACAATGCTCCACGCTGGATGCTGCAAACCCAGTGGAGAAGGGTTGCCCACAGCTCTAAATCGGGCCTCCCTTCTCCTTCCATACCGCAAGCGCCGATATGTTGCTATTACGTGCGTAACATCGTGAACAGGCATTGAAGAAATCCCCAGGACGGACCGGGGGCTGCACGATGACGTGATCTCCTTTTTATTGAAGAACACAATCTGCGCCCTAGAACGTTCCCGGGGGACGTTTGAGGGAATGTCGATGATCAGAGATAAAATGTCGGCGAGCCAGACGCCGATGCAGGAAGAAGATGTCGCTCTTTGCCAGCGCGTCTTTGAGCATATCTGCATGGCAAGGCATATCGCCAGCAATGACGAGCGCGAGGAACTGGCCATCCAGATCCTGCATTTCTATCAGCATGGGGTGAAGGACCAGGGGAGTCTGGAGCGCCTGTTGCTGTAAGTCAGGAGACGGCACATTGCGGAGGGTGTGCGCCGTGCGGCGCCACCTCTAGCTGCCGGCGGCGCCTTCGTCATGTCAGGGCCTGTCCACGATATCTGCAGCGGGCAGACTGCCTTTTGCGCCTATGCTACACTCCCGCTCGAGAGCATCTCATCGAGGGGACCGGCATGGAACGCAAGCTCGCCGCTATTCTCGCCGCCGATGTCGCCGGCTATTCGGCGCTGATGGAGCAGGATGAGGCCGGCACGTTCCAGCGGCTGAGGGCGGATCACAAGGAGCTGCTGGAGCCGGAAATCCGCAAACACAACGGCCGCATCTTCAAGCTGATGGGCGATGGATTGCTGGCCGAATTCGGCAGCGTCGTCGATGCGGTGGAATGCGCCGCCGCCCTGCAGCGCGGCATGATCAGGCGCAATGCCGGCGCTTCCGAAAACACCCCGCTGGAAATTCGGATTGGCATCAATCTCGGCGAAGTGATCGTCGAGGGCGAGGATCGTTATGGCGAGGGCGTGAATATCGCCGCCCGTCTGCAGGCCCTTGCCGAGCCCGGCGGCATCTGTGTTTCGGGCAAGGTTTCGAAGGAGGTTTCCGGCAAGCTTGCCTTTGCCTTCGAGCCGATGGGCGAGCAGCGGGTCAAGAACATTGCCGAGCCGATCGCCTGCTACCGCGTGAATTTCGATCAGGGCATGTCTTTCCGCACCGAGCCGCGATCACCGAAGAAAATATCGATCGCCGTCCTGCCCTTCAGCAACATGAGCGGCGACCCGGAGCAGGAATATTTCTCCGACGGCATCACCGAAGACATTATCACCGACCTCGCGAAAATCTCCGACCTGCATGTCGTCGCCCGCAATACGAGCTTCACCTATAAGGGCCGGGCTGTGAAGATCGAGCAGGTGGCCCACGAACTCGGCGTCGCCTTCCTGCTGGAAGGCAGCGTGCGCAAGGCCGGCGCCCGCGTCCGCATCACCGGCCAGCTTGTCGACGGCAGGGATGGCAGCCATCTCTGGGCGGAGCGCTACGACCGCGAACTGACCGATATCTTCGCCATACAGGACGAGATCGCCCACGCTATTATCGAACAGCTGAAGGTCAGGCTGCTACCGGGCGAGAAAGCGGCGATCAACACCGCGCCGACGGAAGATGTCGAGGCTTACACCTATTACCTCCGGGGCCGGCAATTCCTGCACATGTGCTCAAGATCCTACATGCTTTTGGCGCGGCGCATGTTCGCGAAGGCAGCCGAGATCGACCCAGAATATGCGCGCGCCTATGCCGGCATCGCGCTCTGCGATTCCGTTCTCCGCTCCTGGCAATATGCCGATATCTCGACAGCAGGCATTCTCGCGACGAGCGCCAGGGCGCTGGAACTCGATCCCGATCTCGCCGACGCACACGCCTCGCGCGGCCTCGCCCTCCAATATGGCGGACAGCGCGAACAGGCCGCCGCCGAATTCGAGCGTGCCCTGAAGCTCGATCCCGATCTGCATGAGGCAAACTATTTCTTCGCGCGCTTCTTCTTCGAAAATGGCGATTTCGAAAGGGCCGCCCTCCTGTTCGAACGGGCCACCCAGCTGCGGTTCGACGATTATCGCTCCGCCGCGCTCCTGGCCTGCGTCTATCTCAAGCTTGGCCGCGACGCCGACATGAAGCGGGCCGGCCGGCTGGGCCTGGAGCGGGCCGAACGCGAGCTCAGCCTGCATCCGGAGAATTCGAGCCCGGCCCAGCTGGGAGCACTGGTGCTGGCCTATCTCGGCGAGCGCGAGCGCGCCAGGGAATGGGCGGCGCGCACGCTCGCCATCGACCCCGATGATCTCAACGCCATGTACAACATCGCCTGCGCCTATCTGAACATGGGAGACCATGAAGCGGCGCTCGATCTCTTGGAAAAAGTCATCCCCCGCGCCTCCGCGCATCGCTATTGGTGGAGCAGCGATCCGGACCTCGACCCGATCCGCGATCACCCGCGGTACAAGCGGCTGGTTGAGGCCGTGATGGCGAGCGGCTGATCAACGCAGTTGACCTCCGCAAACGAGCGCTACCTAAAGCCCGGCTGATATGCGCAGGAGGCTATGGTGACGGCACCTATCGAGGACTACGCCCTTATCGGAGATTGCGAGACCGCGGCACTTGTGTCCAGAAACGGCTCGATCGACTGGTTGTGCTTTCCGCGCTTCGATTCTCCCGCCTGCTTCGCCGCCCTGCTCGGCACTGAGGATAATGGTTTCTGGTCGCTCTCGCCCGCGGGCGGAAAATACCGCGTCTCGCGCCGCTACCGCGAAGACACGCTCATTCTCGAAACAGAGTTTCAGACCGAGACCGGCACAGCCCTTCTCACCGACTTCATGCCGCTGCGCGATGGAGCGAGCGATCTGATGCGCATCGTCGAGGGCAAGAGCGGCACTGTCGCCTTCGATATGGAGCTCAACCTTCGCTTCGATTATGGGCGAACCGTTCCCTGGGTCACGCATGGCGAAGACGGCGGCATCACTGCCATTGCCGGCCCTGATAGACTGACGCTGAACTCCGCCGTGCCGCTGGAAGGCCGCGGGTTGAGCACGGTCGGCGCCTTCCAGGTCGCGGCTGGCGAGCAGCAGATCTTCACGCTCACCTGGTCCCCCTCGCATCTGCCGCCGCCGGCCCAGCGGCAGGTGGAATATGCACTGCCGGACACGGAGGAATTCTGGTTATCCTTTGCCGCGAAATGCCCCAAGGTGGGCAAGTGGACGGATCAGGTGAAGCGCTCCCTCATCACGCTGAAGGCGCTGACCTACATGCCGACCGGCGGCATCGTCGCGGCCGCCACGACCTCCCTGCCCGAAAAGATCGGCGGCCCGCGCAACTGGGACTACCGCTATTGCTGGCTGCGCGACGCGACGCTGACCCTGCTCGCCCTGATGAAGCTCGGCTATTACGAAGAGGCTCAAGCCTGGCGCCGCTGGCTGCTGCGGGCCGTCGCTGGCGCGCCGGCACAGATGCAGATCATGTATGGCGTCGCCGGCGAGCGCAACCTGCTGGAATGGCAGGTGCCCTGGCTGCAGGGCTACGAGGGCTCGGCGCCGGTGCGCATCGGCAATGCCGCCGCCGAACAGGTGCAGCTCGATGTCTATGGCGAGGTGGCGGATGCCATGCTGCAGGCCCGCAAGGGCGGCCTGCCGTCGCATCCGCGCGAGCGCGAACTGGCGAAGGCCATTCTGCCCTTTCTGAAAAAGGTCTGGGTCGAGCCCGACGAGGGCATATGGGAGGTGCGCGGCCAACGCCAGCATTTCACCTATTCCAAGGTCATGGCCTGGGTGGCCTTCGACCGCGCCGTCCAGATTGCCGAGGCCGACGGCGAGCCCGCTGGCGCCGCCCGCTGGCGCGCGCTCGCCGATCGCATCCATGCCGAGGTCTGCGAAAAGGCGTTCAATGCCGAGCTCGGCTGCTTTACACAGGCATACGGCTCCAGGGCGATGGATGCCAGCCTGCTGCATCTCGGCATGGTCGGCTTCATTGCGCCCGATGACCCGCGCTATATCGCGACCGTCGAGGCGGTGGAGCGCAAACTGCTGCGCGATGGCCTGCTCCTGCGCTACGAGACGCAGGAAGTGGATGACGGCCTGCCGCCAGGCGAAGGCGCCTTCCTCGCCTGCAGCTTCTGGCTCGTCGACGCCCTCAATATGATCGGCCGCCGCGACGATGCGCTGAAGCTGTTCGAACGGCTGCTTGATATCTGCAACGATGTCGGGTTGCTGGCGGAGGAATATGATCCGGGTGCGAAGCGCATGCTGGGGAACTTCCCGCAGGCGTTCAGCCATATCGGGTTGATCAATAGCGCCCTGAACCTGGCGCGGGCGGAAGGGCCGGCGGATCAGCGGTCGGCGTGATGGGTGTGCGGGCCTGGTTGGTGGAAGAGCAGCGGAAGGACGGCTAGCGTAATGGGTGAGTTGGGCGGCGGCGGTTCCTCCTCTCCCTCATTCCTGTGCTTGTCACAGGAATCCAGCCGGCTTGCGTCTGCAAGCCGAGAGGACTCTTTGAAAACGTGTCCGGCATCGGGCATTTTCAAAAGCCTGTGGGTCGTAAGATTCCTCCGCCGCGTGGACACGGCTGCTGGATTCCTGTGACAGGCACAGGAATGAGGGAAGTTGGAGTTGCCGCGGGTGCACAAAGCGAAGTCGACGCTTAAAAGCGAGGTTCGCGCCCGAAGAAGACACCCCCACTATTCCAAAATCCGAACAATTCATTCGTTTCCCTTTTGTACTCTCAACCCCTTCCATTTCACGATGACAACAGCCATATTCCGCGCATGGCAAAATCTCCGAAGAAATCTCCCGCCTCGACCGGTTTCGAGGAAGCCCCCCAATCGTCATTCGAAGGTGCCCCGCTCAGCGGCAGCGTCTCCGACTGGGTGAAGCAGCTCGAGGCGGATGCCGAGCAGGCCGGCGTCGAGAGCCAGCGCGAAATCGCCTCCAAGGCGGGCAAGCACCGCAAGAAGGTGGAGAACGAGGCGCGCAAGCATACGGAGGCCGTCAGCGTCAACAAGAAGGCCACTGTCAGCAAGACGGCGCGTGGCGTTTCCATCGGCGGGTCGAGCGACCCGAAGACGCGTGCGGCGGCCGGTCTCAACCCCGTTGCCGGCCTGGATATTTCCCTTGAAGATGCCGGCAGTCTCGCCAACGGCGGCGTCACGGCTACGGTCGAAGCGCTGTCGGCGCTGATCGAGAGCGGCAATCCGCTGCACAAGAACGGCAAGATCTGGACGCCGCACCGCCCTGCCCGGCCGGACAAGTCCGAAGGCGGCATCGCCATCCGCATGTCCTCCGAATACAGCCCTGCCGGCGACCAGCCGACGGCGATCCGCGATCTCGTGGGCGGGCTGGAAACCGGCGAGCGCAGCCAGGTCCTGCTCGGCGTCACCGGCTCGGGCAAGACCTTCACCATGGCCAAGGTGATCGAGGAAACGCAGCGCCCGGCGCTGATCCTCGCGCCGAACAAGACGCTGGCCGCCCAGCTCTATTCCGAGTTCAAGAATTTCTTCCCCGACAACGCGGTGGAATATTTCGTTTCCTACTACGATTATTACCAGCCGGAAGCCTATGTGCCGCGCTCCGACACCTATATCGAGAAGGAAAGCTCCATCAACGAGCAGATCGACCGCATGCGCCACTCGGCGACGCGCTCGCTGCTCGAACGCGACGATTGCATCATCGTCGCCTCCGTTTCCTGCATCTACGGTATCGGCTCGGTCGAAACCTATACGGCCATGACCTTCCAGATGAATGTCGGCGATAGGCTGGATCAGCGCCAGCTGCTGGCCGATCTCGTGGCCCAGCAATACAAGCGCCGCGACATGGATTTCCAGCGCGGTTCCTTCCGCGTGCGCGGCGACACCATCGAAATCTTCCCGGCCCACCTTGAGGATGCCGCCTGGCGCATCTCCATGTTCGGCGACGAGATCGACGCCATCACCGAATTCGACCCGCTGACGGGACAGAAGACCGGCGACCTGAAATCGGTCAAGATCTACGCCAACTCGCACTATGTAACACCGCGCCCGACGCTGAATGCCGCGATCAAATCCATCAAGGAAGAGCTGAAGGGCCGCCTGGTGGAGCTGGAAAAGGCCGGCCGCCTGCTGGAGGCCCAGCGCCTGGAGCAGCGCACCCGCTACGATGTGGAAATGCTGGAGGCCACCGGCTCCTGCCAGGGCATCGAGAACTATTCGCGCTATCTCACCGGCCGCGACCCCGGCGACCCGCCGCCGACGCTGTTCGAATATGTCCCCGATAATGCCATCGTCTTCATCGACGAAAGCCATGTCACCGTGCCGCAGATCGGCGGCATGTACCGGGGCGACTTCAGGCGCAAGGCGACGCTGGCCGAATATGGCTTCCGCCTGCCCTCCTGCATGGATAACCGGCCGCTGCGCTTCGAGGAATGGGACGCCATGCGCCCGGATACGATCGCCGTGTCGGCCACGCCAGGCAGTTGGGAAATGGAACAGGCCGGCGGCGTCTTCGCCGAACAGGTCATCCGCCCGACCGGCCTCATCGATCCGCCCGTCGAAGTGCGCTCCGCCCGCAGCCAGGTGGACGACGTGCTCGGCGAAATCCGCGAGACGGCCGCCAAGGGCTATCGCACCCTCTGCACCGTGCTGACCAAGCGCATGGCCGAGGACCTGACCGAATATCTGCATGAACAGGGCGTGCGCGTGCGCTACATGCACTCGGATATCGACACGCTGGAGCGTATCGAGATCATCCGCGACCTGCGCCTCGGCGCATTCGACGTGCTCGTCGGCATCAACCTGCTGCGCGAGGGCCTGGATATTCCCGAATGCGGCTTCGTCGCCATTCTCGATGCCGACAAGGAAGGCTTCCTGCGCTCCGAGACCTCGCTGGTGCAGACGATCGGCCGCGCCGCGCGTAACGTCGACGGCAAGGTCATCCTCTACGCTGACAACATCACCGGCTCCATGCAGCGCGCCATGGACGAGACCACCCGCCGTCGCGAAAAGCAGATGGCCTATAACGAGGCGCACGGCATCACGCCCGAAAGCGTCAAGGCCAAGATCTCCGATATCCTCGACAGCGTCTACGAGCGCGACCACGTCCGCGCCGACATATCAGGTGCCTCCGGCAAGGGCTTCGCCGATGGCGGCAACCTCGTGGGCAACAACCTGCAGACCCATCTCAACGCGCTGGAAAAGAGCATGCGCGACGCCGCCGCCGACCTCGACTTCGAAAAGGCCGCCCGCCTGCGCGACGAAATCAAGCGCCTCAAGGCCGTCGAACTCGCCGCAATGGACGACCCGCTGGCCCGCGAAGAAGCCAAGTCGATGGAAGGCATCCGCCGCAACGCCAAGGCCACCAGCGAGTCCCTTCCCTCGAAGGGAGAGAAATCAAACGGCAAGGCGGATGAGAATGCCACGCCCTCCTACTTCGCCAAGCCGGAACTGGACGACATGGGCGGCCGTAACGCCAACGGCAAGACCCTCTTCCGCCGCAACACGCTGGATGAGATGACCGTGGGCCGGACGGAAAAGCCGGTAACGGGACATGTGCCGGAGAAGCCGGATGCGGCGAAGGGCACGCAGCGGTTTTCGCCGTTGCTGGAGGGGCAGCCGGAGCGCGATGATGTACGGCCGCTGGTGCGCGGGAAGACGGGTGTCGGGAGCTATGAGGATCCGGGCGAGCAGAAGCGCAAGAGCCGGACGAAGGGCAAGACTGGGCGGCCCGGGCGGTAGTGTTAACTGTTTTGTGCTTTCCTATGCTCTGAGATTTTACGAGGTGAGTGAGTGAAAAATCGAGCGTCTGCGCAGACAATCAAGATCGACTATCTGACCGATCTATTGCGAAAAAAAGAACTTGAAGAAAATACGATCGTTATAAATGAATTTTCCAATCTGAATTGCGGAGCACGAGCCGATATTGCAATACAATCAGGAAAAGAGGTTCATGCTATTGAAATTAAAAGCGCGCGCGATAGTACCCGACGCTTGGAAAGCCAATTGAAAATATACACAACGTACTTCGACAGAATAACGCTTATTGTGGACGAGATTCATTTAAACCATGCGCTTTCGCTAGCAGATGGAACAGGCGCGGGCGTAGTGCTATATGAAAATGGACGTTTTCTAGTTAAAAAGCGAAGCAAACGTCGCTTCGTTTCAGATCAATTAATTAGGGATCGGCTGCTGCCATCGCATTTGCGGAGCCGAAAGCCAACCGAGCGTAGCGCTAGAGATTTACTTATCCATAGCATAAGAAACCGTTACCGAGAGAATATTGACGTTATCTCCCGCGTAATAGAACAAGGTTATATGCAAAGCTCCGACCTTGATGCTTTAAATCCACATTATTCAAAACGTCTTGGAGTATCCCAACAAATCAGCCAAATCGAAAAGACTTGGAGCGATTTGATACTCGCATTTAAAGATCAACCCAATCATCCTCGGTCAACTGATCAAGCGACGCACGGCTTGTCCGGAGAGCCTGCTTGAATAAATGAATATTTATGCGCGCCGACGTTGATCGAACAGGAGAGGTAATTCCATACTCGCTGCCTAGTTGGGTTAATTTGATCATCTGAGTGCCCCAGATATTAAGCCGCGGATCCCATTCACTACAAGCAATTGCCTCGGCCGCCGCCTTCTTATATGCCTCTAGGCGCACTTCTTTTTTGGCGTCTTGCGCAACTTCCTTTCGAAAAAAGTACCAAGAACTAGCTGATGGTAAATCTATTCGTGGTGCTGGCACACCTCCACCGCCATCTTTTGGCAGCCTGGCACTACCACGATCGCTATAGATTAGGCCGGAAGTGTCAGCCAATTCGGAAAGAATTCCATTAAATAAACTACGCTCAAATATCTCCTGCTCCCTAGCATCTTTGAATGTAGATGGAAAACTTGTCGAAGATATCGCAATATTGGGATTAGCAAATCCACCTCTAATCCTCTCAATAGCATTAATAGCAGACCTAACATCCGTTAGATATCTGTGGTCAGTCTGCATAAAATCCAGGACAAATAGAACGTCATCGATATTTTTCTCAACAAATATCGATAAAAATACTTCGATAGCATCAAGAGAGAATTTTGGGATACGAACTGCAATACCACGACCGATCTCATAAATTCTCAGTATCTGAGATCGAAGTAAGTCAATATCCGCTGTCACTTGAGCACATGGGATTGCCCCTGGGACCTCCTCTATGAATTCCGCCCATTTCCGAAAACCATCTGTCGGATCAGCCAATTCGGCCATCTCCTTTTGAACAGCTCCTTCACCAGTTGTCGGGTAATCGCTATCGAGCTCCAATACAAACTTATGATTTGAACAAGAATGAAGAATTTTCTCGACTGAACGCTTCAAGGTTCCGCCACCTAACCACGGCCTCAATAGCACGTGTGGTGTCATCGCCTTCTTCGCCGCATCAGGTAGTTCGCGCAAGGCGATCATCTCCGCTGGTCGAACGGACAGCAGCGGAAGGTATGAGATAGTTCCCAAGTCGATAATCACTATTTCAGCCCCAACCGAACTGCCATTGCATCCTCAGAGACATCAAATTTCTCGGCTAACGCCGACAAAGAATCTCGTTTCGAAACTCCCGGATTTTGCTCTCTCCATGCCTTTATCGCTGCGTGAGGCATCAAGATGTCTGCGGCTAAGCGGTTAGCTTCAGCCTCTAATGCATTAGAGAGTGTTGAGCGAAAGAGGATGTTGTCCACGATACCGTCGCCGATTTTGTCGCGATGGAGCAGAAAATGAGCTATCTCGTGCGCTAACGTAAACCGTTGGCGCTGCCGAACTTCGTGTCGATTAATTCGAATTTTGTATGTGTCGCTTGTGGGGGTTAGCGGTGAAATCTCCCCGGAGATTCCAATTTCTAAAGTTGCGATCTTAACGATGAGGCCCAATTCCGTGGCTAACTCGCCCAGCTTTACCGGGAGAACGTTCTGATAGCTTCCGATACTTTCCTGCATTTCCGCACTTAAGCGCAGCCATTCTTTGCTATACATCAATCGTGTTCGCCGTATTCATTGTTTTCGTTCCCCCACTCCTCTTTCTTTGGCTGCCCTCCAGAATGGCGATTTTCGAACTCGCCGAACATCACAAGAAGCAATTTACGCAAGTCGCCATCTTCACCTATCTCTCGTTCTACGCGAGCCAGCGACTGTTTTACAGCTGTTTCAACGGCATCTTCTTTGATCTTCTGAAACCCCCAAATGCCTAACATACCGATTATTAGCGCGGCACAGGTAATCACTATAGTGACACACGTTAGAACTAATACTGCGATGTCGGCATACATCATGTCACTATTCTTGCCCGGAACGTAGAAAAGACCGTAGTAACGCACCAAAAATAATAAGAACACAGCGCCGACTAAGACGCCACAACAGAAGACGCCAAATGCTGAATCGAATTCTTTGGGGCTTTTGTTCCGCACGACTCAAGCTCTGCTATTCAATGGAAGAATTGCAATTTAGTAGCCGGAGTGCAACATTAAATTGAATTGGTGCCCCAAAGTCTCTCGCGCTTTACATTTCGTTCGGTATTATCTCGTTCCTACTTTTCACGCTCCCGGATGCGGGTGCAGTCGGGGTCAAGTCAATTAAAGAGACGCGGAGACCGGAGGTTTTTACCCATTCCTAAAAATGGCCACTGCCCACGCTCGCGTCTCCTGCTACACATTCCTCCTCACCCAAAGGAGCCTCTATGCGCCTCCCCGCTTTCATCCTCGGCCTCACTCTGTCGGCGCTGATCGCCTCTCCTGTTTTCGCCTCAACCTACAAAACCCCAAAAGCGCTCCTCCAAGCCCTTTACACCTTCAACACCGACACCGCCCCTGACGACGCCCCCTCGCCCTACTCAGCCTTCTTCTCCGACCATCTGAACGAGATGCTCCAGACGGATCGCGACAACACGCCTGATGGCGAAGTCGGGGCCATCGATTTCGATCCCGTCATTGCCGGGCAGGATGGCGAGGCGAGCGGCCTGAACATCGGTCAGCCGATCCTGCTGGACGATCGCGCCGAACTGGAGGTGCAGTTCCGCAATGGTGAAGAGGTGACGCTCTATTATACGCTGGTGAAGGAGCATGGCGGCTGGAAGGTGGAGGATATTGCCAACCAGCAGGGTGAAGAGCCGTGGAGCCTCAGTGCACTGCTAGGCGACGCGCAATAGGCGGCCTCGCGCGCGGCATGTCATTGCCGCCGAATCTGCCTTTGGGCAACGGCGGCACCCTCTGAAACAACCCGCCTTTATTAGCGCCCGGTCATTGTAATGGCCGGCCCGCGCCCCATATCCCCAGTATGGCGGCATGTGGAATAAAACCGCCTTTTGCATCGGTTTACCCGATGCCCTCAAGGGAAGACGCGCTGTCTTCCGACACTCTGCAGAACAGCTTTTTCGCAGCATCCTGAGCAGCATGGCCGCGCCCGCAAGGGCCGGCGAAGAGCAATGTCTCTCATACGCCCAGACACTTAAAAGACCGCGCTGAAAAAGACCTCTGACGCATTCGATGATGAGCCGTGCATATCCCCGCCTGGTATCAGGCGTGGCCGCTTATGAGTTCCCGGCAGGAGCCGGAGGCGCCAATTTCTGGAGAAACTTCGATGTCCCTGATCTTCCCCAATAGAAGCCGCAGTTTCGACGAGGGCCGCGATGGGGTTCGTTTCTCCGGCTATGACGGCATGTTCGAGGTGCGGTTTCTGATCGAGGCGAGCGCGTTGCGCTCCATCGCCCAGACGGGCCGCACGGAGGCCGAATGCCTGAACGCCTTCGATGCGGCGCGCCCCGCCATTCTGGAGGCGGCATCCGGTGTCTACGGCCGCGGCGGCAAGGACCGGTATACGCTGACGGAGAAGGATATCCGCCGCTAAAGCATATCGCGCAAAAGTGTACAGCGGTTTGCGACGACGACATGCGTAAAACGAAGACTTAAAGCGTGGCAAACGAATCCTGGAGATCGCGACACGCTTCAATTTCACGCCCGGGATGAACCGGGCACGGAGATGAGACATGTCAGTCGACAGAAAACATCTGAGCGTGGTGGGCAGACGCCCGCGTGCTCAACCCGAAGACGTCGATCTCGAAACGGCTGTCTACGATGCACTTGCCCATACGGGCGATCTCGACCCCAGCTATATTTTCGTAACGGCGCGCGGCAGCGACGTCACGCTCGCCGGCTGGGTCTCCGTCAGCGAGGAAATCTCGCTCGCCGAGCAGGTGACCCTGCGGACACGCGGCGTGCGCAGCGTTCACAACGAGCTGTCGCGGGATCTCTAGCGCACCCATTCGTCTCGGCGCGGCTGCGCGCCGACCTCCGGCATCGCTCGAACGCAGGCCGGAGGCGAGGAGCCCGGCCCCGCGCCGGGTTCCACGTTGCCGGGCACGCACCCGCGTTGCAAGGCGCGAGCTGCCCGGCTCCCCCAAACACGCGACCGATCGCGATCGGCCCCACACGACCGACGGATAAGTGATGCGCAAGAAAATCGACGAGATCACCAGACCGGCCCCTTCCGCCACAGGCCGGCATGCCACTGCCAATGAGAACCGCCCTGCCCGAAGCCCCTCCGCAGGCGAGATGATCGCCGAAGCCGAAACCGCCCGCGCCACGCTGGATGCGGACGGCGATGAGGCGGCTACGGCGGAAAAGCCCGGTGAAGGCCAGGCAGACAACAAGGTGCCGGCGGGCGGCCCGCTTCCGACTATGGAAGAGCTGGAACTGGCCCGTGACGACCACAGCAGAAAGATCGCCGGAAGAGAGGCGGATGGGGAAGATTGAGCTGTGCGGGCGCAGCGGTTTCGGCGCGCAAGGTAGGCTCGGAAGGCCCGAACCCGCGCGCCGGCATGGCAGAGCGGCCGCATTTTCTGTAGCGTGAATCGACAGAAGCGCCACCGACCGGACCCGGACAACAAGCAATGCCAGACATCCGCATCGACCCATTCCCCTCGCCCGATGAATTCGCCTCTCTCTGGGCCGCCGCCTGGGATGGCGCGCAGGCACCGGATTTCGCCCGCATCCTGCCGCGCAGCCTTGCCCATCTCGGCGCCTACCACGAGGGCCGGCTGATCGGCTTCGTCAATGTCGCCTGGGATGGCGGCATCCACGCCTTCATCCTCGATACTTCAGTTCATCCGGATCTGCGCCGGCAGGGTATTGCGACCGCGCTGGTGATGGAGGCGGTGCGGATTGCCCGGGAACGCGGCGCCGAATGGCTGCATGTCGATTTCGAGCCGCATCTGACCGGCTTTTACCGCGCCTGCGGTTTCAGGCCGACGGAGGCAGGGCTGGTACAGCTTACCTAGAGGTAGGCCTATGACAGAAGCGGCCGGTAGCCGCCGCCGGGCTCGCGCCGGGTCAGGAAGAAATGCAGGAGATTGGCATAGCCGCGCGCATCATCGATGGCGCGGTGCGTGTGGGGCACATTGCCCAGCCATTCGCGCGGATAATGGGCGATATCGCATTCCCACGGCTTGCGGCCCGTCGCACCCGCCACCAGCGACAGGATGCAGAGCGGCGGATGGCGAAACAGGCGATCGGCAATCCACGGCCCCTGGAACAGCGGCCGGCCGCTGAACCGCTTCAGGTAGTGATCGAGCCAGGGACCATCGAGCGCCACGGGATGAGCGGCAAAGATCGGCTCGGCCTTGAAGGTTTTCACCCAGGCGATGAAGCGGGCCATGACCTCGGCAGCCGGCTCAGGGTTTTCAATCGCAGCCGCGAAGGCTTGCGGATGGGCCTGCCAGAAGGCCGTGGTCACAGGGTCGCGCCCGGCGCCGTCGAGCGGCTGCAGCACGGCTTCGAACTCGCCGAGGGCCTGGCCGGTCTCGGAAACGGCGACGGAGGCGAAGGACAGCATCGAATGGGTACCCGGTATCGGGCCGTCGAATTCGCAATCGGTGACGATGTAGATATGCGGCACGCGGGTTCTGCTCCCAGGTCTGCTTCGGTGTTGGGAGCAGCATAGCGGGATATTTTCGGGTTGCCATGGGTGGTTTGGGGGGATGGGCCTGGATTGAGGACTTGACGCCTCTCTCTCCTCCGTCATTCCTGTGCTTGTCACAGGAATCCAGCCGGCTTGTGTCTGCAAGCCGAAAGGACTCTTGAAAATCAGCGCAGAGACAGGCCACTCTTCAACCATGAAGGGCTACGTCTACATCCTCGCGTCTAAGAGAAACGGCACGCTGTACACTGGCGTGACGAGCGATCTTCCAGGCCGGCTATACGAGCATCAGAATGAGTTGACGCCGGGTTTCACCTCTCGATACGGCGTCAAGACGCTCGTTTGGTTCGAGGAGTATGATCTCGTCACGACCGCGATCACCCGCGAGAAGACAATCAAGAAATGGCCACGTCAGTGGAAGCTCAATCTCATCGAGGAGAATAATCCGGAATGGGAGGATATTTCCTGGCATTTGATGGGATTATGAGATCGCCGCACCGATAAGAGTCCTTTCGGCTTGCAGACGCAAGCCGGCTGGATTCCTGTGACAAGCACAGGAATGACGGAGGAGAGGGATTGCTCGCGTGCCACCCATCAGCTCCGCTGCGACTACCATCCTGGCAAACCACCCCCACAAGAAAACGCCCGGCCACCTATGATGACCGGGCATCCTCGACCCGCGCCGTGTCAGGCGATAGCGATCAATTATTGTGGGCCGCGCAGGCTTCGTCCGTCGGGGTGGCATTGCTGGTGCCGCCCTGGGTCTGCAACTTGCCGGGGCCGGTGCCGCTGCTGCTGGCGGCTTCGCCGGGGCAGTCGGGTCTCTTCATCTTCATGGCGCTGCCGGCCTTCGTGCTGCCGGTGGTCGTCTTGTCCATCACCGGCTTCTTGGTATGCGTCGTGCCGGCGCCGCCGCCGGAATCGACGGTGCTCTTGTCCATCGTGCGGGCCGTCGGGGCCGGGTTGGACTGGGCGAAGGCGGATGTGGCCATGCCGAGGGCAAGCAGCGACGCTGCGACAATTTTCATGCGCATTGGTCTTCTCCTGAGAGCATTCGGTTGCTGATCTCTAGGGAACCGCGCGTGGCCGAGATTGTTCCCGGCAATTTTCACCTGCCGCGCTCCCTTCCCCTTTTCAATCTCCGAGCGTGCGCCATCTTAAGCTTCAATCGGTTCGGCCGGTGACCGCTTCATTCGAAACGGCCAGAGGGGCAAAGGCCGAATAAAGAGGCGCAGCGGAAACGATCCGCCACGCCCACATTCGACCTCAGGCCCGGAAAACCCCGCCGGGCTTTTTTCCTGCGCCGTCGGCGGGTTGCGGGAGAAATAGTTGGCGCCCTGGCTTCAGTTCGCCAGATATTTCTGCAGGAAGCCGCGAATGCTGGCGATCGATTGTTCCGCCGCAGCCGCGTTATATTCCTCCACATGCCCGAACACCGTCTTCGGCTTGATCATGGCCTCATCATCGAAATCGTGACGCGCGCCGGGATAGATATGCAGCTCGACCGGTGGCCCCTTGCCGCTGAGCCGCGACACCCGCTGCCGGCAGCGCTCCGCCGGGCTCCAGTCATCGAGATCGCCATTCAGGATCAGCGTCGGCACCGTCGCGTCGCTCTCGTGCGGCGCACAGACCGGATAATAGGCAACCGCCGCCCTGAATTTCTCGTCCATCAGCTGCTCATTGCCCTCGATCTTCGTCGCCTCCAGCGTCGCAATCCCACCCGCCGAAAAGCCCATCAGCGCGACGCGCCTGGCATCGACGAAGCCGCTCTTCGTCAGGAAGTCCAGCGCCCCATAGGCATCGAACACCCGATCGGGAAGATAGGTCTTGCAGCTATTCTCGATGTTGCGGGTGGTGAAACTGTCGACCACGAGCGTGACATAACCCCAGGAGACCAGCCGCTCCGGCCAGACCTCTTTCACATGGGCATGGATGCCGCCGCATCCGTGCATCAACACCACGGCCGGAAACGGCCCGTCGCCCGGCGGACGGGTGAGATATCCGATGAGCGGGGTCGCCTGCGGTGATGGCAGCGCTACGCCCTGTTCTTTCGCCTTGCGTTCAAGAAACGGACTTGGCTTGACCGTGGCGCTGTCAAAGTGAACCAGCTCGTCTGCATAGGCCTGCGGCATGAAGCTCAGGGAGACGACGAAGCAGAAGAAGAATCGCGCGATTTTCACTGAACGACCTCTTGCCGGATGGATGGCACGACGTTGACACTTTCACCACGCAATTTGGGTGAAGCGACGGTCAAGGCAATGCGGCGGAGAGGCGCACCGTCCGGCGACCGCTGCTGGTGCAGAGCGGTGTCACGGTGGGTGACAGTGATTGCGGTTCAGTTCCACGCCTTCGCTGCTCGGATCGTGGCGACTGCCGGGTTTGGCGTGGATGACAGCCCGATCACCGAGAAAATCACAGAGGTCGAGCGAGATCCCGCATGGCGTCGGCCGTCAGCGTTTCCATCCGCGCCCTGAGCGCCTTCTCGTCCACATCCTTGCCGGCGGCGCGGATATCCGCAACCATCTTGGCGATCAAGCCTTCATCATCGGCTCCGGTCACCCTGAGAGCGATGATCTCGCCGATATAGGCCTCGCTGTCTGCGCCCGTCATGCCGCAGACCCAGCGGGCGAGTAGTCGGTCGCGGCGCGATCGCACCCTGAATGCCATGTCGGAATCCAGGAAATACATCTGCTCCAGCGCCTTCTCGCGATCTTCGAATACGGTCATGAGGAAAGTTCCCCTGTCGCATTCGTGGTCTCCAGCAGATGGTGGAGAAATGCAGGCTCGATCCTCACGATCCGGCGCAAGCGGCTGCCTTCCGCAATCGAGGGCAGATGAATGAAGGTTCCGACGCGCCGGTAGGCGATGCGCGAAAGCCCCTCGATCGGCTCCTCATCCTGCACGATCTTGTAGTCGCCGGCCGGATGGATCTCACCAACGAGATCGGGCAGCGTGAAGGAGGCGGAGAAATGGACGATGGTGTTGGTCGTGCGTGTTGTCGATTCGTAGGCTGACATGGTGACAGGCTCCAGGTGAAGGCGGTTGACCGCAGCCGGGTGAAAGCCTCATCGGGCTACGGCATCGGTCTGGCAATCGGAATTCGGAAGCGTGGCTGCCTTCAAGTCTCTGACACCGGCGAGAGCCATATGGCCAAACGACGACCGGATATCATTGCGCTCCAATTGAGTCGCGATTAGGACGAAAAGATAAAACAATAGTTTTATTGGGTTTTCATATTCACATCACAAGAATTTTTTTAATATAATTGAACGATTACAACAGAAATATCGAACAAAATAATAAACAAAGCGAAGAGTTTTTATTGTGTTATTATTTAAGTACGCGAAATCGCGTGCTTTTTTAAAGATTGGAATTCGTGATGCAAAATATAACATGGCTTCGCCCCGGCCTGTGGGGCGCCGTGTGCGGCGCGGCCGCATTGGCGATCGTGGGCTTCAGCTGGGGAGGCTGGGTGACCAGCGGCAGCGCCCAGAAAGCCGCCGGCATCGAGCGCACCTCGGCGATCGCCGCCGCGCTGACGCCCTACTGTCTCGACCGCGCCAAGAGCGATCCGGCCTCGGCGCAGATCATGGCCGAGCTGAACGCGGCCGGCACCTATGGACGCAGTGACATCATCAAGAAGGCCGGCTGGGCTACGCCGCTCGGCACCACCGAACCGAACGCGGACCTTGCGCAGGCCTGCCAGATCGCTCTTGGAAAGCCGAGCTGAGCGTTTCGCCCCCGCAAAAACGAGGCCGGCGAGAAATCCCCGGCCGCTTGCCCCACCGACCGCTCACCCAAGCCAACCGCTCGCCAATCCTTCCCGCAGGATGATCATGCACAGACAGAAATTCGCCGGCGCCACGAGCGCGACGATCTCCGGCTGCGACCAGGCGCCATGACCGTCAATCTCCGTCCGGCAGCGGCAGACCGCTGAAACCATGGGGATACGATACCCGCCTTCGATAGCGATACGGCACTCCATGCAGCGCCGGCGCAGGACCGAGGAAGGGTGGCGGCTTCAAGACACGAACAGGAGGCATGCAACATGCCTGGAAACACTCCCGACAAACCCGCCTCTCATAGGGATGGAAGGCACCACAACGCCAATGCGAAGCGCCCGGCAAGGAGCCCCTCGGCCGTGGAGCTGATCGCCCAGGCCACCGCTGCCCGTGCCATCCTGAACGGCCACCAGCCCGGACCGCAAGACAAGGCTCCAGCCGGCGATGATCTTCCGACGATTGAAGAACTCGAGGAAGCGCGCGACGACCACAAAAAGAAGATCGCCACCGAGAGGGAAGCCGACGGGAGAGCACGCGAAGCCTACAAGAAAGCCCGCGCAGCTGATGCGAAAAACCATAAATCCAAAGGAAAAACCGGGGCGCGCATAATCCGCGCCCGATGGAAGCCCGCGGTATGAACGGCAGGCTCAGCGCTGCAGCCGGATCGCCGCCTGGATCAGATCCTGATGGAATTGATGGTTGCGCAGGTCCTCGGTCATCGTGAGCAGCCTTTCCCGCGCCAGCCCCGCCGGCTCTCCCCGCGTAAGCATCCCGTCGATCAGGATCTCCTGCGCCGAAATCATCTGCCGGTCGGCAACAACTTGCCGGCGCGCAACGTCCAGATCCTTCAGAGAATAGGTCATCGATAATCATACCACATGCCGGACATGCTGTACGGAAATCCTTTGGGCTCACGCCTCTGCCATCCGAGTGGCTGCAACATCGGCCCGAAAATCGGAATCATGCGCGCGAGCAAGGCCGGATGATCTCCTGCGGCGATGGTTCCCCTATTCCGCAGCCTCTCCGCGCTGCGGCTCCACCGCATCCACCTCTTCCAGCGGCGCCAGAACCTCCACCTCATACGAATAGCCCTCGAGCATCGTATAGGTATGCTCGATCGTCTGGATCTGCTTTTCCGTCTTGCGGATGGCGTCGGCGATGGCCTCGCTGCGGGCGCGCAGCATGGAGCCGAGCACGTCGGTTTCCGGGCGCCGGCCGAGGCGGTCTATGTGTTTGCGCACGCGGGCGCGGTGGCGTTCGAGCTCCAGGATGTGGAATTGGCTCTTGACGATATCGTCCGACAGTTTGCGGCGCATGGCGGCGACCGGGTCGAAGCTGCCGGGTTCGCGCTCGTCGAGGATCACCTCGTTGACGAGCGATTCCAGCATCAACACGCCTTCGAGATCCTTGGGGTCGGCCAGTTGCGGATCGTAGCCGGTATCATCATAGACGCGCCGGCGCACGGGATCCTGCAGGAGTTCGTAGGCGATCTGCAGCCTGTTGAAATGATCGGTGTCGCCGCCGGCATCCGGATGTGCGCCCTTGGCGGCCTTGCGCCAGGCAAGCCTGATCGCCTCGCCATTGGCGTCACGCTCCAGTCCAAGCATGGCATAGGGATCGATCACGCCGGCACTTCCTTCATTCACTGCTTCGTCCCTCCGAGACCTACCGGCTGGCTCGCGCCGCATCAAGCCCCGAAACACCCTGCCATAATTGCGGCCGCTCGGGACGAAATTGTGGAACGGGGCGGATTTTCCCACAGGCAAGGGGTTAACGGGGCGCGATTTCTGCTGCGCTGGTTGGCTAAAGCCAGGCAAAAGAGCAAACGGGCAGCCCTTCCGGCCACCCGTCGTCTTGACCCGTTATCGATCAGTTGCCTGGCTTGTTCTTGATCGCCGCGTCTATTTGCCTCTTCACAGCATCCAGGTTGAAGGAGGCCGGATCCTGCATTGGCGGATAGTCAACCGCCGTAAGAGCGAGTTTGGCGACCTCCTGCTGAACACTCACGAAGCGCCAGAACTCGCGAGCAAAGAAGTCATTCATGTAGCCTCCACCCTGGTCATTGAGGCTTTGCTGGCCGATCGACGGAGTTCGCTCGAAGGGATCCTGGCGGATATTGACCATGGTGGGCATATCCGTCGTTACCTTCGCACCGGGCCAACCCTGCGGCTGTTGAAAGAACTGAAACTTGAAATTGTCGAGGCGTACAGCACCCAGAGCCGGGCCACCGAAGTAGAAGAACTCATGACGTGCGGACGGCGAATTGCCCTCCAGCAGGTCCAGCTGATTGTAGCCATCCAGGTGGTTCTTGTAGGTCACGTCACCCAGTTTCACGCCCTTGAGCAACTGGTCGGTGATGTTGGGGTTACCAGCCGCAGCCACCAGCGTCGGGAACCAATCCAGGGCGGAGAAAATACCATTCTCGACGGTGCCCGCCTTGACCTTGCCCGGCCAGCGGATGATTGCGGGTGCGCGGAATCCGCCCTCCATCACAGTGCCCTTGGTGCCCTTGAACGGGGTCATGCCGCCGTCGGGCCAGGTAAATACTTCTGCGCCATTGTCGGTCGTGAAGACGACGATGGTGTTGTCGGTCTCGTCGGCGTCCTCCACGCATTTCAGGATGGCACCGACGCTATCGTCCAGCTGCGCGATGCCGGCTTCTTCGAGACCATAATTGGTCTGGCTGTTCATCAAAGCCTGGTACTTGGGAGACAGGAACGTCCAGACGTGCATGCGCGTCGTGTTGTGCCAGACGAAGAACGGCTTGCCCTCGGTCTTGGCCTTGTCCATGAAGTCGCAGGAAGCCTTGACCAGCACTTCGTCGAACGTTCCCATGTCGTACTTGGCCTTGGGCGTTATGTCATGCATGTTCGGCACGTTGGACATATCAGGGTATGGCGCCAGCGGGCCTTCGTCGATGATCCGCTGCTTGCCGATCTTGCCCCAGCGCGGCTGCTGGGTCGCGTCATCAGTATCAGTGGCAAAGCTGTGCACCAGATTGCGCGGCCCGACCTTGTCACGGTACGACTGGTCATCCGGGAACGAATACCAGTAGGGGTCCGACATCGCATCGAGGTGGTACAAGTACCCGAAGAACTCATCAAAGCCATGCAGAGTTGGCAGAAACTTGTTCAAATCGCCGAGGTGGTTCTTGCCAAACTGACCCGTGGCGTAGCCCTCGGTTTTGAGGACGGCGGCGATGGTTGCGGCCTTGTCCGGCATACCAACATCTGCACCCGCCTGACCCACAGTCGTCAGGCCGGTGCGCAACGGGATTTCGCCGGTAATGAAACTCGCCCGGCCAGCCGTGCAGCTCGCCTCGGCATAATAGTCGGTGAACATCATGCCCTCAGACGCCAGCTTGTCGAGGTTCGGCGTCTTCCCGGACATGATGCCCCGGTGATAGGCACCGATGTTGAACCAGCCAACATCGTCGCCCATGATGACGAGGATGTTGGGTTTCGACTGCTGCTGTGCGACTGCCGGTGCGCCGAGCGCGGTCGCGCATGCGGAAGCCAGCAGACCAAAGCAAAGGTTTCTCATGGCACTCATGGCATATCCTCCGTTGAGTTTGCTCGTTGCTCGGCCCCATTGGCGCGGCCTCTCAGAGTAAAAGGATGCCATCCTCTCGGCCGAAGACGATCTGATGTCGTGACAGTTCGCGGCATGATGTTGTGGGAAGTCGGGTAGTTGGCCAGATGAATGCCGCACTGATCATTCGCCATAGAGTGGCGACAGGCGTACCCGCTATCGAAGCGTCGATGGCCAGTAATGAACTGCTTGCCCTGGCGTCTGCCTAGGTGTCAGCCGCCGCCTTGGCGGATAATCGCACATCTTTGCCTTCACCACCAGATTGAAGACTCTCGTCGCCACACTCCGATGGTCGGGAGCCGCCACGTCATGGCCGTTTTGCGCGCAAAATGACCGCTGGAACCGCTGTGAAGCGGCGTCCGGCATTTGCCACATCATACCGCCTTTCTCCACCCTTCTCTCCGCCGGCTGATAAAAGGGATTCCAAGGGAACCGGGAGTCCGTCAGCCGGAAGATGCAGGCCGCCGCCTTCAGGTTGCAAATCTCGCCTCGTCCCGTAATGACACAACCTTGCAAGGCTCTGCTAATCTTTCGCCAACCATTTGAATCATCACCCATTCTCGCAACCGCGAAAGGCATGCCACAATATTGCCGCTTGCTTTTTGCCCGAAATGCTGGCACGAACTGCAACACTCGGGCATTTCGCATGCCGGTGACTGGACTGAAGTGGTAATGCCCTTTCGGAGCGCCAACTCCGGTAGGGCGGTATGGGTGACACCCATGCGCGTAGATGTTCTTTCCCCGTACGTGACGTCTCGACTGACCCTTCGCGCCGGGCTCCAGGGCCGAAACGCGAAAGCTAAAGCCGTCCGCCTCCCCACCGCCGGGGGTGCGGATAAACTAACTACCAATGGGAAAAGGACTATCCCCCATGGCCACCAAGGGCACCGTAAAATTCTTCAACCAGGACAAGGGTTTTGGTTTCATCACGCCGGAAGGCGGCGCGAAGGACGTTTTCGTCCACATCTCCGCTCTCCAGGCTTCTGGCATCCAGTCGCTCCGCGAAGGTCAGCAGGTTTCTTTCGACACCGAGCCGGATCGCATGGGCAAGGGCCCGAAGGCTGTCAACATCCAGGCCTTCTGATCTGATTCAGGTCTTTCTGCGTCAAGTAGGCGACGGCGCTCCGTAAGGGGCGCCGTTTTTGTTTGTTGGGGGCTAGCGGCATTCAGCCAGCCTTTGAAGCTGCGACCCCATGCCCCCGCGAAAATTCCCGCGCCGCCATCAGCACCGGCATCAGCGCCCTGCCCGCCTCCGTCAACTGATATTCCACACGCGGCGGCTGCTCGCCGAAATCCCGCCGTTCGACAAGCCCGTCCTGTTCCAGTTCCCGCAGATGCTGGGTCAGCATCTTCTGCGAAATGCCCGGCATGTCCCGTTTCAATTGCAGAGTGCGCATCGAGGGCTCGGCAAAGAGCCGGAACAGGATCGGCAGCTTCCAGCGCCCGCTGATCATTTTGAGCACTCGCGTCACATGCGCGACGGAGCCGTCAGGCCCGAGGCAGACGGAGCGTTCTTCCTGTCCTACAGGCACTTTTAAGTGCGTAATTGTGTCGAGCATCGTCCTGTTCTTCTGTGCTTTCCTCCACTCCAAGATAGGAACACCGCGATGGATTTGAAACTCGACGGCAAGACGGCGCTCGTCACCGGCAGCAGCAAGGGCATAGGCGAAGCGATCGCCAGAGGGCTCGCCCGCGAGAAGGCCACGGTCATCGTCCACGGCCGCAACAGGGTCGAAACGGAGCGCGTTGCCCATGAGATCATTGCCGAAGGCGGCCGCGCCCATGCGGTGACCGGCGACCTCACCATCGATGACGAGGTGGAGCGCCTGATCGACGAAGCGCAGGCGCTTGCCGGCGGGATCGACATCCTCGTCAACAATGCCGGCGGCTCGGGCGAGCCGGAGGACTGGGCAACCAGCCGCCCCGCCTCCTGGGCCGCAGCCTACGACCGCAATGTCCTGGCCGCAGTCCGGGTAACCACAAGGCTGCTGCCTGACATGCGCAAGGCAGGCTTCGGCCGCGTCATCAATATTTCCAGCCTCGCCGGCCTGATGCCGCCTGCCGGCAGGCCTGATTACTCCGCCTGCAAGGCCGCCATGAACGCCATGACCTCTTCCATGGCCAAGGCGGTGGCGGCCGAGGGCGTGACCGTCAATACGATCTCGCCGGGCACGATCCGCAGCGCCCGCCTGGACGCCCGCTTCCGCGAGGTGGCGGGTGAGCGCGGCGTGGCTGCGGATGCCGCGTGGGAGACGATCGAACAGGCGGTGCTGCCGCTCTTCGCCGAGGTGCCGCTTGGCCGGGTGGGAACGCTGGACGAAATCGCCGACGCCGTCTCCCTCCTCGTCAGCCCACGGGCCGGTTATATCACGGGCGTGAATCTCAGGGTCGATGGCGGGATGCTGCCGGCGATTTAGCGTAGGTGCGGCAGAAGACCGGAATTCGGTAGCAGTGCCGCCAGCCGAAGGAAGTTGGTGGCCGCTTCGCGCCCGCCATAAGCGACCATTGCGGTTGTCACAAGACTCCCTACTCTGCTACGTCGTAAAAATCAGAAGAACGAGTATCGATTTAATCGGGAATTCTGCGACTAACCGTTGTTTTCATAAGCTGGATCGACTTTCATGGCTGAAATCCCAATCCGTAGCTTTGGCGTGTCCGTTGTTCTTCTTCGCAACGCCGAAACTGAAACCGAAGTCTTGTTGCTGCGCCGGAATCACACTCTTGTTGGCGAATGGTGCCAAATCGCCGGTGGCATTGAGGACGACGAAAAGGCGTGGGAGACAGCGCTGCGTGAGGTGAAGGAAGAAACGGGATTGACGTGTGTTCGCCTATATTCAGCAGATATATGCGAGCAGTTCTATGAGGCTGACCGCGATGCTATTACCATGGTTCCAGTTTTCGTTGGCTTCGTAGATGCGGAGGCGCAAGTCATCCTCAACGAAGAACACAGCGAGTTCTGCTGGACTTCATTAGCGACGGCACTGAACATGGTGCCGTTTGCGGGCCAGCGCCATGTTTTGAAGCATGTGGACGCCGAGTTTGTGCAGCGCGAACCTGTTAAGCACCTTCTCATCCACAAGTCGTCGTATGAATCCTGATTTTCGATGCAAAGAAACTCGACACCCCTGATCTTCAAGAGATGTCCGCTTAGGGTCGCCAAAAGCGGTCACCCCGGCGCCCTGACATCGAGCGAGATCGGTCGGGGCTTCCCGCCACCCGGGCCTCAGCGACCTTCGTCCGCAGGCTCATGCGCCTGCTGGAAACGGTCGATCAGCATGTCGGTCAGCACACGCACCTTCCGCGCGGGATACTGACCCGGCGGGCGAATGACATAAACGCCTGCCGGAGGGGGCGGATGGCGTGTCATGACCGGAACCAGCGCGCCGGAGGCGACATGATCATCGATGACGCCATCGGGAATCCAGGCGATGCCTAGCCCTTTCAAGGCCGCCGCAAGGAGAGCCAAGGCGTTGTCGGCCTTGAAGCGCCCCCGCGGGTAAACCGTGACAATCTCCTCGCCATCCATGAATTGCCAGGCTTCCGTTCCCTGCATGAGGGCCTCGTGGGTGGAGAGATCCTCCGGCTTTTCGGGAGACCCATGCGTCCTGATATAATCGGGGCTTGCGACCAGCTTCCCGTAGATCGGCCCGACGCGCCTCGCAATCATGTTGGAATCCTGCAGATAGCCGACGCGGATCGCGCAATCGAAGCCCTCGGCGATGAGGTCGACGAAACGATCGCTATAGACGGTTTGGAGTTGGAGCTGCGGGTGGCGCTGCGCCATGTCCGCGAGCACGGGCGCGAAGTGGGTCGGGCCGAAGGACAGCGGAACGGCCACTCTCAGGCGGCCACGAAGATCGCCGGTGGGCAGGATCGTTTCCCTGGCGATGTCGATCTCGGCACAGACCCTCGCCGCATGATCCCGAAACCGTTATCCCAGCCTCAGTCAGGGCAGCGCCGCGGGTCGTACGTGCCAGAAGCTGGACGCCGAGGTCCGCTTCGAGCCGGGCGAGCCGCCGGCTGACGATCGACTTGGTGACGCCCAGCCGTCGCGCAGCGGGCGAAACACCCCCGGCATCGGCGACCTCGACGAATGTCCTGAGTTCTTCAGCCGGAAGGCGTCATTTGTAGATTGACCACCCTCGCATTCATTCCCCACCCAGATAGGTCCCGATATACTCCCCCCGCTTCCAGAGCTCGGCGCGCAGCCGGGCCTCGGCACCCCCGGATGTCACCGGGCTAAGACACAGCATGCAGTCGGCAATCACCTCCCCCGGCTGCAGGATCGCCTCGATGGCGGCTGCCTCCTGCGCGATATCAGCGCAATCAGATATCGCCAGCAGTTGCCGCTCCGCCACCCTTGCGGCCTCATGCAGCTTGCGCCTGAGCACAGTAAGCACCGCATCGTCATCGTCGGCCGGCGCCTGCTCCATCAGGCCGCCACCCGCCTCGATCCGCGCAAGCAACAGTTCGATACTGCGCCCGAGATCGTAACCAGCCATCAGTCTCGTCCGCCATGCCTCGACCGCCTGCCTACACCGCGCACGTTCCCGGCCGATCGCCGAAGCAATTGCCCTTTCCTGGCAGAAGCCGCCCGAAAGCTGCGCGGCCCGAACCAGCACCATCAGGTCTTCGGGAATATCCTTCAAGAAGACCACCCGTTGGGCGCAAGAATGGCTGGCGTTTCTGCCGGCTGGAAGCATGTCACCGATCGGTGAGAGACGCCGTCAGACACCGCCGACAATGCTGCGATCCGCCGTGATGGCGCACCGTGCCCGAATGCCTTGATGATGGTGATGTCGCTCCTTTCGAGCGGGCAGGCATGCATGCAAAACTCTCCTGTTGGATATCGCTGCCGTCATAGGGTTGTACCCGCCAATGCCGGCAACAATCAAGGAAATTATTCCTATATTCGATCACGATCCATATCAGACGAGACTTTTCGGGGGACCCAGAACGCGCGAAAGCAAACAAAGATAGGTTTATGTTCCGCACCGGCAGGCGGCGCTCAGGCCGCCTCGCTGTGGCGTTCCACGAGCTCGGCCCATTCCATTGCCGCGTGGCGGCCGAGCACCGTCTTGTCGTTCCCGATGACGGCGGCGATGCGCCGGAAGAGCTCGTCGGCAAAGGGCGCGGGCCTGCCGGATTCGGCATTGCCGGCCGGGCGCAGTACCGTGCCCTCGGCAAGATGGATCATCTCGACGCCGAAGCCCTCATGATCTCCCGAGAGCTCTGCCGATCCATATAGCAGCAGGCCGTTATCGTTCCGGCCGAGGATGGGGATGACGAGTTCGTCGAAATCGAACCGCAGGCTGAAGGCGTTCATCGGCCGATGACCTCCTGCTGGAGGCGCTCCGCACGGATGAGCTGGGCCTCATAGCGGCCGGCGAGCGAGATCACGAAGCCGGCGGCAAGGAGCAAGCCGGCAAGCGGCTGGAGCCTGCCGATGGTGTCGAGGCGGCGGACGCCCGGCGTCAGCGCAGGCGCGCGGAAAGGCGCCTCGCCCCTTGCTTCAAAATAGTCAGATATCATGCGGCAGCTCCTGCATCGGCTTTGATTTCGGCGATGCGGGAGGATGCGATGCCAATGGTTGAGTGATGGAACGGGGTCGGCGGGCCTATGCGGCCAGCGAGCGTATATCCTTGGCCACGTCGGCGAGATCATTGTCGAGCTGGTGATCGCGCCCCGGCAGCGAGCAGAGGACGGCATCCGGGATCGCCCTGGCGTAGGCCTCGATATGGGCAAAGGGCACGGTGTCATCCTCGCTGCCGTGATAGATGAGCACGGGCAGCCCCTCCGGCAGGCTTTCGGAAAAGTCGTCGCTCCCTGCGATCTCATCGCTCTCCCATCCGCCGGCACCCATGAAGGGCGGCGCGATCAGGATGACGGCACCGGGCTCGAATGCCGGCCACTCTTCGGCAAGTGCGTGGAGAAGCACCGTGCCGCCGAAGGAATGGCCGATCAGGATGGCGCCGTCTTCGAGGGTCTGGAACTCGGCGACGACTGCGGCTTTCCAGGCCTGATAATGCGGGTCCGCTTCATCGGGCATGCGGGGATAGCGGATGGCATAGGCCTCGCCGAGTTCGCGTGCGAGGCTGTCGACGAGCTTGTTGTCCCACTGATCGTGGGTTGTTTCGCCGGCGCCCTGGATGAAGAGGATCTGTGTTGGCATGGGTAATGTTCCCGTTGTGACCGTCAGGGAGATGGGTCGTTACGGGAACAGGGCAAGGGCCTCGACCCGTCCTTCGCCCTCGACAAGGAGGGAGGTCGACGGGTGCCGAATTCGCCAGCGGATGCCACTAACCTTGGTTGCGTCGTTCAGGCCAGCTTTGCGCCAGAACCGGACGAGCGCGTGGCTCACCTTTTCGGCGCTATCGCCTTCCACCGATGCGGCGCATATCCACAACGCGGCCATCACGCTGCCGTATGGAAATTTCGAACCGGCTGTTGCCTCTGCGGGCATGATAAACGAAGAAACGACCACGGCAGTCGATCCGCCTGACGTCGCGAAAACCGCGGCTGCGGAGCAGCCTCTCGCCCTGACTACAGGTAATCCCTCTGCCTCTGTTGAGATTGGTGCCAACGCTAATGGAGATCTGGGCCTGTGCGCTTGCTTCAGTCGGCACGGTTATTGTTGGGACCGACAGGCCGACGGCCAGCACGAGTGACAGAAAAAACGACGATCTGGACAAGGCATCCTCCCTTGGGTAACGGGGTCTGAATACACCATACTCGTTTGCCGGCGGAATTATACAACCGTGGGGATAGGAGCGATAGAGGGTCGCGTCAGAACGAGCCGTCTCCGCTCCCCATTCGGTTAACCACAGGCATATTGAGGACCGGCCAGGGTCGGGACCCGTGGCTCGACCCTGGCCGAACGGAGGGGGCTTCCGACACACCCCCTACTCATCCATGCACCCTCACCTCGCCGCAACCACCTTCCCTCGCCTCAACACGACAGCGATCACAAACCCGCAAACCGCCGTCACCCCACCTACGAGAAACACGCTCCCGTAACCCGCCCAATCCGCCAGCAGGCCCGCCAGCGGTCCGGTGAGCCCGTAAGCCAGATCCTGAAAGGCCGAAAATCCGCCGAGCGCCGTGCCGCGCAGATGCGGTGCCACGAGATGCACGACTTCACGCCCCATGGCGGGAAAGATCATCGAGCAGCCGAGGCCGGTCATGAAGGCGCCGATCAGGGCGACGGTGGGATCGCCGGCACTCCAGATCAGCAACTGGCCGATGGCCTCGACCGCAAGCGAGACGACGGCGACCGCGAGCCCGCCATAGCGATCCGGCAAGTGGCCGAAGAGCAGGCGCACCAGCACGAAGCCGCAGCCGAAAGCGGTAAGCCCGAGACCTGCATGATCCCAGCCGAGATCGCGGAAATAGAGGGTGAAGAAGGAGCCGATCGCGGCAAAGCCCATGCCCTGCAGGCAGACGATCAGCCCATGCACCCAGATGCGGCCGATGACAGCGGCAAGCGGCGGGCGCTCCCTGCCCGGATGGGCGGCAACGGCGGGCACGCTGCGGATTGCGGCAAGCCCCAGCAAGGGCAGCACGGCGCTGACGGCCATCGTGCCGGCAAAGCCGAGATGATCGAGCAGCAGCAGCCCAACAGGCCCGCCGAGGCCGAGCGCGCCGTAGATCGCCGCACCGATGAGCGCCAGCACCCGGCCGGAACGCTGCGGCCCGACAAGCCCGATACCCCAGGCGATGACGCCGACGGCGACGAGGCTTTCGCCAAGCCCGATCAACAGCCGCCCGGCAACGAGAATGGCGAAAGCCGCAACCGGCGCCTGCAGCGAGAGTCCCGCGGCGAGCGAAATCAGCGCACCCGCCACATAGAAAAGCAGGCCGCGCTGCACGGCAAGCTTGGCGCCCCTGCCATCGGCAAGCCCGCCGGCATAGCCGCGGGTGAGGATGGTGGCGAGAAAGGCAATGCCGACGCCAAGGCCGGCCCAGCCATTGCCGAGACCAAGCGCGCCGGTCACGAATACGGGCACGACCGGAAGGGCGATCGCAACGCAGAGATAGGAGATGAAGAGGATCGCGGTCAGCAGGTAAAGCCGGACCTGCTCGCGATCATCAGTAAGACGGAAAGCCATGAAAACCTCCTGGCTATTCCCTCATCCGACGGGCACAAAAAAACGCACTCCGACCGGCGAGGATCGATAAGTGCGTTGCTTGACGTCAAACGCTTACGGCCAGAGGACTGGCGTGCGTTGGGAAATACGGGATATGTGTAGGAGTGTCAACGATGGCTGTGCCGCCACACCACCCGCTTCGTCCTCTCCTATGTCGGACGGCGGTACCCCACTATCGTCCTGATACGGCCTCTATCAGCGACCGCCTCATGAAGAGGCTTATGGGTGTCGCCGTATAGGGTGCAAAAGGCTCACATGGCTTGTATCCGCCGCGGCGATATAGCTGTTGTGCTTCGATGTTGCGTGTTCCAACTTCGAGCAGCATGGCCTGCGCTCCGAGCGTCAGCGCCTGAACTTCCGCTCGCCGAAGCAGTGCCATACCAATACCGGCACCCCGCACACCGGCATCCACGATCATGCGCTTCAGCTCCGTGGTGCCGTCACCTCGCTCAAACAGCACGCAAAGTCCGACCGCTCTGTCAGCAAGACGCGCGATGAGGACATACGTGCCAGGTTTTGCCAGCGACCCCGCGGTGATCGGCCGACGGTATTCACCCGGATAGAGCGCCGCGGCGACAGAATCCGACTCCGACAGAAGCGCCGAGACTTCGTGCTGCAGCGCAGGTTCGATATTGACGGCAACTTCAGACATCACGCCAGCACTCACCTCGTCAACATCAGACAAGCGCAGGTGAATACGGCTGCCGCAGCTTGTCAACTAGCTCGATACCCAGAGCTGAAACGCCGCCCGTATCAGGCCATGAGCGGCGTCACATCATCCCAGACGAAGACGAGGTTTTCCGATCGCCAGACCGGGCCGGGATCGATGAATCCGCCGGCAAGATCGCCATCCAGCGCCCGATAAAACGCAATCGCCGCCGCATTCCCCTTCACGACGCCGAGCGCAGCTCCCCGAAACTCCCTCGCCTTGAGATGCTGCGCCAGCCGCGCAAGCAGCGCCCGGCCTATGCCGCGGCGCTGGCTGTCCGGATCGACATAGAGAAATTTGATTTCGCCGCGATCCCCGAAGATCGGTTCCGAAGGTCGGCCGGCGGCGCCGATTCCGACGATCTGCCCGTTCGCTTCGGCAATCAGCACCATCTGGTCGGCGTCGGCAGACGCGAGCTTCTCCCGCCAGCGCTGACCGCGATAGGCTTCGTCGAGCGTCGCGTGGGCCACAGCCGGCGCAAGGGTTGCGTAAGTATGCCGCCAGACCTTCACATGGAACTCGGCAATCGACTGAGCGTCGGCGATGCCTGCGACTCTGATCGAAATATCATACATCTCCCGCCTTATCCTTGCCGGACAATCCGCCCGATCGTGACCGCATACCGGCGCCACTATTCCAGGCAGCCCCTATCCGATCACCTGCACCAGCGCCGGCAACAACCCCACCTAACCGGATTTCACAGTACCTGCATTGAACCTGGAGCGATCGACGAGAACATCCCTCTTCTGCCCCCACAACAGGCCGGCAACGAGGTTTCTCGCCTTGATGCTTTCGAGCTCCAGCCGGCGCAACTGCTTGCGCACCTTGCTGAGCGGCAGGAAGACCAGATCCTTTTCCGGGCGCACGAAATCGGCGCTCTCGCCCTCACCCTCCAGAAACCGCTGCTGGATGACGGGCGCCGGCTCGATCTGGTAGGCGGCAAGCCAGGAGCGGTGCCAGAAATGCGCATCGATCAGCGAATAGGTGGTGGTCTCTGCAAGCATGCGTTTTGCCGCCTCGGGGCCGATGACATAACCGGCCAGCCCCACGCGGTTCTGATAGACGCGGGTCGCTCCAAAACGGCCGGCCTCGTCCTGCCATGCGCGCTTGCGGTTGAGGATATGGCGACGCGGCGCGAATTCGAGATCGTAGACGCTGTTCCACGCATCGTTGCGGGCTTCGATATTGGCGAGGACGGCCGTGATATCGTCTGACAGCACCGCATCGTCTTCGAGGATGAGCATCTTCGCGCCATGCGCGATCACCGCCTGCCAGGCCTTGCGGTGGGACAGGAAGCAACCGATGTCCTGCCGCCGCGTCGGGCTCGGCCAGTTACTGGCAGCCGTCTGGCATTCCTCGGCCGTGAGATCGCCAGCTTCGAATGCGTCGAGAAACTCGAAGGACAGGCCGAGTGCGGCCATCTGCCGGATCTGGAAGCTCCGCCGAACCTCCTCCGCCTTGCGGCTGATGATCAAAATTCTCAAGTGAACTCCCTGGCGCCCGATGCCTGCCCCGTCAGCGCAAGCATATAACCGTGTTCCGATGCAAGCAAAAGCGCGGAATTCGCGAGCAGATGCCACCGGCCGAAGCGAGTTCGTGGCCGCTTTGCGCGACAATCAGAGATGCCGTTTTGGCGGTGTGCTGGTTGCGGTGGTTCCGTGGGTGTAGACTGCCGGCACTGTTGCATGTTCATACAGGGCAACGATGATGAGTACCCCCGCACTCGACCGGAAGCTGCTCGCGATCCTGGCGGCGGATATGGTAGGCTACTCGAAGGCGATGGAGGCCGATGAGGCCGGCACCATCAGGCGACTGAAGGCCATCCGCACCGACCTGATCAATCCCGCCATATCTGAGCGCCACGGCACCGTTATCAAGCTGATGGGCGACGGCACGCTTGTCGCCTTCGACAGCGTGGTCGATGCGGTTGCCTGCGCCGCGGAGTTCCAGAATAGCGTGGCAGCGCGCAACGCCGACCTGCCGGAGCCAGAGCGCATCATCTTCCGCGTCGGGATCAATCTGGGCGATGTGGCCTTGGTGGATGGCGACCTCTACGGGGATGGGGTGAATGTCGCCGCGCGGCTGGAGCATTTGGCCGAGCCGGGCGGCGTGATGGTGTCGGGGACGGCATACGATCATCTCCAGGGCAAACTCGACTGGCCGCTCGATTTCGCCGGCGAGCAGCAGGTCAAGAACATCAGCCGCCCGGTGCGGATGTATCGGCTGAGGCTCGACGGCAAACGGGCGCGCCGCCCGCTTCTCGGAATGATACCGCGCTGGGCCGGGACGGCTGCGGTGGCAATCGTTGCGCTTGCTCTGGCCGGCGGCGGGGCCTGGTGGTTCCTGCAGCCCGAACCTTCGAGCGGCAAGCCGTCGGTGGCGGTGCTGCCCTTCGACAATTTTGGCGGCGACGAGGCGAGCGGGCGTCTGGCTGATGGCCTGACGGAGGACATCATCACCGACCTCGCGCGGTTTCCCGAATTCGAGGTGGTGGCGCGCAATTCGACGGACGTTTTTAAAGGCAAGCCGGTGGATGCCCGCCAGGTAGCAACTGCACTCCATGTCGGCTTTGTGCTGGAAGGCTCGATCCAGCGGCAGAGTGGCCGGGTTCGGATCACAGCAGAGTTGATCGATGCAAAGACCGGCCACCACCTTTGGTCGGAGAATTGGGACCGGCCCGCCGAGGACGTGTTCGCCGTTCAGACCGAAATCGCAGAGCAGGTCGCCAACCGCCTCGGCGGCGGCGTGGGACTGATTCAAGAGGCCGGGCGGGCTGCGGCCAAACGCAAACGGCCCGAAAACCTGAATGCCTATGATTATTATCTGCTCGGGTCCGAGAAGATTGAAAAGCTCACCAAAGCCGATGAGGAGGAGGCCATCACGTTTCTCAACCGCGCCATCGAGCTGGACCCAGGGCTGGCACGGGCCTGGGTAGAACTTTACCATGCGCATGAAATATTGAGTTTGTTTGGCGTCGATCCCGAGAGCAACCGCAACGCGGCCGACGATGTGGCCGAACGCGCGGTGCGGCTTGATCCGAGCGACGCCGAAGCACATGCGGTGTTTGGCATGAGCCTTGCCAACAAAGGCGACATGGGCCGCGCCAAGTCTGAGCTGGACACGGCCCTTCGCCTGGCGCCGGGTTCGTCCGAAATCCTGACTTTCTATACCGGCTATGCAGCACGCTTCGGCGAACCCGAGCGCGGCGCTCAAATGGTCGACCAGGTAAAGCGGCTCGACCCGAACTATCCGATGTGGACGTCCAACTTCTTCTCACCCGCCTACTTCATGGCGGGTCGATATGAGGACGCCGTGAAGATGCTCGAGCGCATGACGCCTGACAGCTACCAAAAGTGGACCTGGGTAGTGCGCAGCAGCTCGCTTGCGGCACTCGGTCGAACCGACGAGGCGAATGCTTCGGCCAGAGAAGCCCTCAAGCAGCACCCGGACCTGACTGTGGAGGGAATGATCAATGAACCCGGCCTAAGCTCAATAGAACGCAGTCGGTTCATAGAGACGATGCCGTTAGCCGGCTTCCCGGCATGCGCTAAGCCCGAGGCGCTTGCGAAACTCGCCAAACCCGTGCGACTGCCGGAATGTGGGGCGGCGAAGGCGGACCCTCTCGCGCAGCCATAGAACAGCCCTGTGCAACACGCCTGCGAGGCGCAAGCCGTCTGCCCTCACTGCGGATAAAGGGTCGAGACGCGCCCGGCGAAATAGTAGGCGACGATGCCGATCCATTCCCGCAGGCCCGTCGTCAACAGGTCGGCATTGTCAATCGGATGGCCGGCCGACAGCGTCAGGCCCTGTTTTCCAGTCGTACGGTAATCGGCGACCCAGGGCGTGACGTCCATGCCGAGATTGCGGAAGATTGCCACCGCCCGCGGCATGTGGAAACCCGATGTCACGAGCAGGCAGTGGTTAAGGTTCAGCCGCTGCAGGATCACCCTTGTATTGATGGCGTTCTCATAGGTATCGCGCGACTCCGCGTCATATTCGACACGGGTCGGGTCGATATGGAAATCGTCGAACATCCTGCGGATGATATCCGCTTCCTTGACGTAGCCTCCGGTGAGACTGCCATCGCCGCCAGACATGATGATCCTGGCATTGGGATAGACGCCGGCCAGCCGCACCGTTTCGATATAGCGATCAGCCGCGTCATCCAGGTTGTAGCCACCGCGCACGCCATCGACCTTTGTCGCGATCCCGCCGCCGAGAAGGACAATGCAGGCGACATCGGCAGGTGCGGCCGGCCGCGGAAAACGATCCTCCAGCTCCTGTACGATCAGCGCACCCGATGTGGTGTAAAAGCTCACGAAGATGAGCGTGAGCGACAGGAGCCCGGCCGCGATAGCGAGCCGCCGGATACGGAAGATCATCAGGATGACGCTGAGCGCGATCAGCAGGAAGCCGATCGTGACGGGTTGGGACGTGAGCCAGAAAACCTTCGCGAAGAAAAACATGGGCGTGCCGGTATCCTACTGAAATGCAGCCACGAAAGCCTATGGTTGGATTCGAGGCAAGTCTGGTTTTTGGGAGACGTTCTGCCTTCTCCAGCCGATCAGGTCAATTGATGAGGCGAGTGGCGCGCAAGTCCCACTCCTCCTTTCCGCTTCGCCGCTCGCCGCACGAATTTACGGCCGCATTTACGGTAACGTACTTCCCCGGCATGCGCGTGGTGTGTTTAGGACGTGTGCAGCAGAGGAGCGCAGACATCGGGCCCGCCGGCGTTCGGCATCGTATATGCGCCGGAGCCCCGGACATGGCGAGTGCCATGATAGGTGGTATCGGGTTCGTCGCGCGGCTCCGCGACAGCATCGAGGATCGGAAACGGAGGGGTTTCTGTGAGACATCATCACGAAGACAGTCCGAAACATGCGAGGCGCACGCCCGCCGGACCGCCGCAAAGTTTTAAGCGACCTGCGGCCATGCTTGCCGCTACGGTATCGCTTTTCATCGCCTCGGCATCCCTTGGCAACCTCCAGGCCGCCGATCTCGTGATCGCCGTGCCGAACTGGCCGTCGGGACAGGCGACGGCCAATATCCTGAAGGTCGCGATCGGCAAGAACTTCGGCCTCGAGGCCGACCTGCTCGAGATGGGCGAGCTCAATGCCTTTGCCGGGCTGGAATCCGGCGAGCTCGATATCCACCCGGAGGTCTGGCGACCGAACCTCGATGCGGCAATCGAAAAATATGTCGATGAGAAGAAGGCGGTGGTTCTGGCCAAACGCGCCGTTGCCGCCTGGCAGGGCCTCTGCGCTACCGAGGACGCCGAAAAGGCTGGCATCAAGAGCGTCAAGGATCTCTCGGATCCTGAAAAGGGCGCCCTGCTCGATACCGATGGCGATGGCCGCGGCGAGCTCTGGATCGGAGCGGCAACCTGGACCTCGGCGAGCATCGAGCGGGTGCGCGCCTTGAGCTACGGTTACGCCAGCAACCTCACGCTGGTGGAGGCGGAAGAGGATGTCGGCATGGCCGCCGTCGATGCAGCCGTTGCCACCGGCCGGCCGATGGTCTTTGCCTGCTACGCGCCGCACAATGTCTTCGAACTGCACAAGGTGACGCGGCTGGAAGAGCCGGCTTACGACCCCGCACGATGGAAGATCGCGCCCGGCAGCGATCCGCTCTGGATCGAACATTCGAAGGCCGATGTCGCCTGGCCGCCATCCGAATTCCACATCGCCTGGTCGACGTCTTTCGGCGCCAAGCATGCCGATGTCGCCGCCTTTCTGGAGAAGGTCGATCTGACGCCTGAGGAAGTGACTGCCATGACCTACGCGCTGCAGGTGGAACGGACGCCGCCCGCCGATTACGCGGAAAAATGGGTGGCCGAGAATGCCGCCCGCATACAGGGATGGGCAAAACCATGAACCGGACATTGCAGAAAGCTGCGCTGACCGCGCTGGCGCTTAGCCTCGCCGCCTATGTCGCCCTTGCGGCCGGCACGCAGATCTACGATCCCAAGACGCGCCAGTGGGTCGACTACGACAAGAATACGGCACGCAAATATTTCGCCCGCAACAAGCAGGTTCCGGATGCCTTCCGCCGGCAGGTCGTGACCTTCCGCACGGCGGAGGAGCCGGGCACGATCATCATCGACGGCAACCAGCATTTTCTCTACCTCGTACAGCCGGGCGGCCAGGCGATCCGCTACGGCATCGGGGTCGGTCGCGAAGGCTTCGGCTGGGCCGGCATCGTCCGCGTGGGGCGCACCGCCGAATGGCCGACCTGGACGCCGCCCGCCGAGATGGTGGCCCGCGACCCGAATGCCCGCAAATGGGCAGCCGGCCAGCCGGGCGGCCCCGACAATCCGCTCGGCGCGCGCGCGCTCTATCTCTATGCTGGCGATGCCGACACGATCTACCGCATCCACGGCACGCCGGAATCCTGGTCGATCGGCCTCGACGTATCCTCGGGCTGCATTCGCATGAACAATGACGACATCATCGATCTGCACTCGCGGATAAAGGTCGGCGCCAAAGTCATCGTCCTGATGCAGGGCGCGGCCCTCTATAAAGGCGTCTGAAATGGGGGAATTAGTATGCGCATGTTCTTGAAGAGCCGGTCGCTCCCGGCCCTGTTCCTTTGCTCGCTATCGGCACTTGCCGCCTGCCAGTCGGCCCCGCCACCCGACCAGATGTCGCGCACGGCGGTCGAAACCGCCCCTGCCGACCTGCAGCTGCTCTGCGCCGATGCCGCCGCCAAACAGGCCGGCCTCGACAGGGCGAAAGTCCTGCCGACGAGTTCGCGCCCGGTCGAAGCCGGCGGCTTCACCGTCGATCTCGACGCCTCGGGCCGCAAGTTCGCCTGCGTCATCGACCGCACGGGCGTGGTGAGGAGCGTTCAGGCTGCGTAAGCGCGCCGGCCGCTCCCGGTGCCCGCCACTTTGTCCTGCCGAAAAGGGCCCCGGCTGCCAGCGGTCGCCTTTTGCCGGGAACGACTCTTTTTATGCCGATCTCGCGTTCCTGATTGCTGTAGAACGAGGCATTCTCGAAGAAACCGCCATGCCGTTGCACGGGCATATCCGTTCTCTTCTGAAGATTTTTGAAGATTATCGGGATTGTCGGCTAATCGTCAAAAGAGAACGGTATAGTAATAATATGCATCGGATCTGCAGCAACGCATTTCATTTTTTCGGTTACTATCTATCTGAGGAGGAAGGTAAATGCCGTTTGTGGAATCTCAGGTCAACACGTTCACGGTCAACTTTCAGTACAATGCAGCGACCACCCAGCTGCCGAACGGCGGATGGGTGATCACATGGGCCTCCATGCTGGAGGACGGCAGCGGTTCCGGAGTTTACCAGCAGGTCTACAACTCGACAGGCGCCCTCGTCGGACCCGAAACCCGCGTCAACACTACCGTCGAGGGCAATCAGGACATGCCGGCTGTGACGGTCCTTGCAGATGGCGGTTGGGTGGTGACCTGGGGAGACCAGGGGATTTCCACCCCCGGGGTCTATCAGCAGGCATTCAATGCGGACGGCACTCCGCGCGGCGGCGAGACCCAGGTCAACACTTTTGAAGGCGCCGGACAGGGGTCGCGGTCGGTCATGGGGCTAGCCGATGGAGGCTGGGTCGTCAGTTGGCTGTCTGTAGGCCAGGACGGTTCCGGATATGGGATCTACCAGCAGGCCTTCGCTGCCGACGGCTCCAAGGTCGCCGGAGAAGCCCGGGTCAACACTTTCACCGATGGAAACCAGTGGCTGGGCTCGATGGCGCCAGTCGATGGCGGCGGCTGGGTCGCCACCTGGTCATCGCCCGGGCAGGACGGTTCCGAAACCGGCGTATTCCAGCAGATCTACAATGCCGACGGCACGCCGCACGGCGGGGAAACCCTCGTCAATACCTACACCAATTCCTATCAGGACAGCCCGACCGTGCTGGCACGCGACGGCGGTTGGGTCGTCATCTGGGAATCGAATGGCCAGGACGGTTCGAGCGGCGGGATCTATCAGCAGGCCTATAATGCCGACGGAACACGGCTCGGTACGGAGACACGCGTCAATACCACGACGGACGGCAACCAAGCCTATCATGGCTCCGCAGCATTGGGCGACGGCGGCTGGGTGGTGATTTGGCTTTCGGGCGACGACGGCCATATCATGCAGCAGGCCTACAACGCGAACGGGACGCCGCAAGGCGGCGAGGCCCAGGTCGATACCGACGGGACATATGCATCGAACCAGAAGGTGACGGCTCTGGCCGACGGCGGCTGGGTTGTGACCTGGACGGTGATGGGATTCACCGACACCTTCTATCACGTCTACCAGCAGGCGTTTAACGCCGACGGGACGAAAAACGGCGATGAGGCGCTCATCAACACGCTGACCCACAGCTATAAGGATATACCCCAGGTGGCGGCGCTCGATGACGGCGGCTGGGTCGTCAGCTGGGCGTCCGACAGTGATTATACCGATGTCCAGGGATATGACTCCGGCATCTTTCAGGTCCGCTTCGATACCGACGCCCATGCGGTGGAACTTCCGAGCAACCGCATCTACGGCACCTATCCCGACAAGAACCTCGTTGGCACGGCCGGCGACGACGCCATATATGCAAGCTCCGGCAACGATACGCTTACAGGCCTTGCGGGCAATGACCATCTGGACGGAGGATACGGCCGCGACCGGATGACGGGCGGCCTGGGCGACGATACCTACATCGTCGACACCTCGGCCGACAGGGTCGTGGAGCTGGCAGGACAGGGTACCGATACGATCCTCGCCCAGGTGAGCTATTCGCTGGGGGCCAATGTCGAGAACCTCGCCTTTGTCGCGGAGGGTAACCTGTATGCGAGCGGCAACGCGCTCGATAACGTCATCACGGGCAATAGCGGCAACAATACGCTCGGCGGCGCTGCCGGAAGCGATACGCTTTCCGGTCTCGATGGCAACGATTATCTCGATGGCGGCGCCGACAATGATACGCTATACGGCGGCTCCGGCGATGACATACTCGCAGGCGGTACCGGCAACGACACGATGGATGGCGGGGATGGAAACGACAAATACAAGGTCGACAACGCCAGCGACGTCGTCCACGATACCGGTGACAGCATCTGGGATTGGAACGATATCATCTATTCCACGGCCGAAACCTATTCGCTCGCGGGAACCGGAGCTGAAACTCTGATCCTTCAGACGGGCGCCGTTACCGGGATCGGCGATAGCGGCAACAACCTGCTAACAGGCAATACCGCCGCCAACACGCTCGTCAGCGGCGGCGGCAGTGATGGCCTGACCGGCGGCGGCGGCGGCGATACTTTCGTCCTCGCCGCACCGAGCCCGTCCAACTTCGCTTCCATCAACGATTTCGGCTCGGACGATTTCCTGTCGTTCCAGTCCAGCGATTTCCAGGGCATGACCACGGCCACCCTGGATTATCATGTCGGCAAAACCGCCATCGGCGCAGACGCCCAGTTCTACTTCAATACCTCGGACCGCACGCTCTATTGGGACGAGGATGGTACCGGAGGAGACGGCGCCGTTGGAGTCGCGATGCTCAACGGAGCCTATGTCCTGCAGTCCGGCGACTTCCTGTTTGCCTGACTTCCTGTTTGCTTGACTTCCTGTTGCTTGACGGGGCGCCGACGTGGCATTCGTCGCCCCGCCGGCGCTGCTCTCCTATTTGAACTCGTCATAGAGCGAGAGCAGCGAGGCTTGCCCGGCAATCGTCGTCTTGATCGTTTCCGCCATTGCAGGCTTCTTGCTTTCCGCGTCGATGGCGTCCTGGAAATTCTGCAGCGCCTCCTTGGAGGCTTCCAGGGCCTGCGCGCGGATGCGCTCGGCCATGTCAGCGTCGAGATGGCCGACCTTGAGCGGCAGCAGGATCTTCAGGCCCTCGATGATCTCATCCTTGTCGATCGCTCCCTTGCCGGTGGGATCGAAGGTCGACCAGCGTTCTTCGGCGGCATCGATATCGAAGATCCTGTTATCGGCATCAGCCAGCCGCTTTTGAGCGGCCATGTACTCATCCTTGCTCATCAGCCCGTCGCCATCGATATCGGCATCGTCGAGCGTCTGCTGGGCGGTGCGATCGTAAAGTTCGGCCAGCAGCTGATCATCCGTTTTTGCCGGAACCGTATTCACCAGCTCCCCGGTTGTCTTTTCGTATTTCCCCTCGCCAAAAACACTGACGGAGACTCTGGGCATATAGCTGAACAGGTTGCGAGTTGAATTATCGGAGCCGACGATCACGGTGTTTCATCCTTTTGTTTGGCGTGTGGATGCGCGCAAACTGGAAAGCAGAGCTTGCTTGAAACTGGCCAAAAACGGGTATTTGATCCCTATGTTACAACCGTAACGAAATTCCCGGAGAGGGCTATTCTCCTGCCTGCAGAACCGAGGGATAGGCAGCACTGCCCTCCCCGCCAAGCCGCTCCAGCATGATATCGATCAGCGCCCGCACCTTGGCCGGCACATGCGGCCCCGGCGGGCGCACGACGTAGATCGCGCCCTCATCCAGATAATAATCGACAAGCACCGGCACGAGCGTGCCCTTGCGGATCTCATCGGCGACGATGAAAGACGGCAGTTCCGCGACGCCGAGCCCGGCGAGCGTCCAGCTCAGATGCACCTCGGCATTATCGGTCAGAAGCCGACCGTTCGGGCGGATCGACACCATGCGCTCGCCGACACGGAACTTCCATTCCGGAATATGGCGCCCGGAATAGATGATGCAGTCATGCGAAAGCAGGTCTTCGGGCCTGCCTGGGCGGCCATGGCGGGCGATATAATCCGGGCTGGCGACGATGAAGGGCCTGACCGGCGCGATGCGGCGCGCAATCAGCGAGGGGTCGCGCAGCTCGAAGAGCCGGATCGCCGCATCGTAATGCTCGCCGATGAGATCGACGGCGCGGTCGGAAAAGGACACGTCGAGCTCGAGGCGCGGATGGCGGCCGGCAAGCTCGGTCAGGATCGGCCCGAGATAGCGCTGGCCGAAGGCAAGCGGTGCGGCAAGCCTCAGACGCCCGGTGACATCGCCGCCGGCATAGGTGGCGACCGCATCCCGCGCTTCCTCGAGTTCGGCCAGAATCCGCCCGCAGCGCAGCTTGAATTCAAGCCCGGCCTCCGTTGCGCTGATGCCGCGCGTGCTGCGGTTGATCAGCTGCGCGCCGAGATCCGTTTCCATGCGTGCGATGCGCCGGCTGACGATCGATTTCGAGACGCCGAGCTGCTGGGCGGCGCGGTTGAAGCCGCCGCTTTCGACCACCGCCACGAAGCTTCTGATATCATCCAGGTCGATCATCTGCGTTCCACTGAGCGCAACACCCTGTTGACGGAAGCGGGCATTGTGCCGCCCTTGCCCCCGCTCTAACCTGCCGCGACTCTATTCAGCCTGATGGCTACTATCATGACGGATGTGGTGTCGCCAATGGCGGCCGCGAGGTGGATGCGCGCTCAAAAACGGCGCGCGCCCACAACGGGAAACTATTGTCTCAAGCAAACTATTGCCCCCGCTGAAACATATGGGCCGAAACATATTGGCTGAACACATAGGAAGAGCGCATGGCCGACACGCCGATAGCGAGAAACATCGCTGCTCGATGGAATGACGCCAGACGCAGCGAGCGATCTGCCGAACAGGCGCCGATCGTCGTCATCAAGGGCGGTGCCGGAAGCGACCTGCCGGCAAAGCGCCCGCGTGGCGAGGCGCACCATACGGTCTCCATCCATCACCTCCCGGTTCCGGTCCTGCAGCTTGATGCCATGGGTCTCAGGGCGCTCTTCGCCGGATTGAAAGCCAGGGGTGATGCCGAGCACCTGTTGTCGAAGGGCCTATGGCAGGGTGGTATCGCGCAGGCCGGCCTTTTCATCGCCGATGCCAACGAGATGGCTGTTTCTCTTTTACAGGCCTCTTCGTCAGATGATCTCGTGGGGCCGGCGAGCTACCTGTTTGCGGCTTCGCCCGAGACCATCAAAAGGCTGATGCGCACCTGGTTTGACGGGACCAAGCTCTTCTCGGAGTTGATGAAGATGCGCAGCTTCAAGGGCGCCATCCTCGATGTCAAACTGTCGGTCACCTTCCCCTCGTCCGAAAGTCTCGACACATTGCTCGTCGTGCTGGAGAATATCACCGGGCGGAGACAGCCACACGAACACGAGGTCGACCCGCTGCATACGGCGCGTCTTTCCATGCTCGGCAGGCTTGCGACCTCGATCGCCCATGAGGTGAACCAGCCGCTTGCCGCTATCGTCACGGATTGCGAAACCACCATGCGGCACCTCTCGCGCGACGAGCCGAATCTCGCCAAACTCGGCGAGCTTGCTGCGCGCATGGCGGCGAGCGCCCATAGGGCAAGCGAAATCGTCAAGCGCGTCCGGGGCATGGCGAGCGGCCAGACGAACACACGCATGCCGCTCGATCTGAACGACATCGTCAAGGACGCGCTGTCCTTCGTCGGCCATGAGACCGATATGCACGCGATCCGCCTTTCGGTTGCGTGCAGGCCCGGCCTGCCTGCCTTCCTCGGAGACCGCATCCAGATGCAGCAGGTCGTCGTCAACCTGCTCGTCAATGCCATCGAAGCCGTCGTCAGCGGTGGCAAGCGGCCGCGACGCATCGAGATTGCCACCAGCGAGGCGGACGGGAGGGTCCAATTCTCCATCCGCGACAGCGGTGACGGCATCTCAGCTGCCGATCTCGGCCGCATCTTCGATTGCTTCTATACGACGAAGCAGGACGGCGTCGGCGTCGGCCTCTCCATCTGCCAGTCCATCGTCCTCAACCACGGCGGCGATATCAGCGCCGCCAATGCCGGCGATGGCGGCGCCCTCTTCCGCGTCTCGCTGCCGGCAGGCTGACATTGCGTGATCGGCGTTGTGCATATCGGGACTGACACCGCACAGAGCCTCCCGACAGCTTTCCTTTGCGGCAGCCGGCCGCTAATGCGTGTGAGCAAAAGCACAGGAAAGGCGCGCCCGATCATGACACGTTCCATCAAGTCCATCGCGGTATTCTGCGGATCGAACTTCGGCGCAACCGAAGATTTCGCCGATGGCGCCCGGGCGCTCGGTCGGGCCATGGCCCGTGAGGGCATCGGCCTCGTCTATGGCGGCACGACAAAGGGCCTGATGGGCGTCGTCGCCGATGCCGTGCTCGAAGCCGGCGGCACGGCGCATGGCGTCATCACGGAAAGCCTGAATCAGCGCGGCCATTCCCACCCGCGCCTGACGACAGACGAAATCACGCCGACCCTGCGCCTGCGCAAACAGCGTATGGCCGAACTCGCCGATGCCTTCATCGCGCTGCCAGGCGGCATCGGCACCATGGAGGAACTGATGGAGGTCTGGACGATGAACCAGCTCTCCGAAATCGACAAACCGGTCGGCTTGCTGAACTCCGCCGGATTTTTCGACGCGTTTCTGCAATTCATCGACCATATGGTGGAAACGAAATTCCTGCCGCCGGCCCATCGATATTCGATTTCGGTCAATGCGGATGCGGATGGATTGATCGAGGAGCTGCGCGCGTTTCAGCGGGTTGAAGTGCCGAAGTGGCTGTAAGGCGCGCTCCCAACCGGACGTTCGCCGGGCAAACGAAAGCCGGCGTGCTCCGTTAAAAGCACGCCGGCCAATGACGACCAGTATCAGGCAGCTTCGGCATTCACCGTCGTCTCGGCGATCTCGGACAGCAACTCGTCGGTTGCCTCCTCCTCGTCGAGGGTTTCGGCAAGCAGGGCTGCGACCTCATCGAGGCCGAGACGTTCGGCCCAGGCGAGCATCGTGCCATAGCGGCTGATCTCGTAATGTTCGACGGCCTGGGCGCCGGCGAGCAGGCCGGCATCGAGTGCAGCCGTTCCCTCGAATTCCGACATCACTTCCTTGCCTTCCTCGATGATGCCGAGAATTGCCTTGCAAGGCTTCTGCTCGGCGGGCTTGTCGATGATGTCGAAGATCTGTTCCAGACGCGCCACATGGGTGGCGGTCTGGGTGGCATGGGTCTGGAAGGCCTCTCTCAGCTCGGTCGCCTGGGCCGCTTCCGCCAGTCTCGGCAGGGCGGTCAGGATCTGCTTTTCTGCGAAGTAGATATCCTTGAGCGTTTCATAGAGAAGATCGTTGAGATTCTTTGGCATGGTCTTGTCCCTTCAGGGGTTGGATCAGGTATTTCTGCCGAGCGTGTATTCTTCGACGACGACGGCGGGCTTGGTGCCGGCAACACCGCCGAACCAGGCTGCAACGACGCCGAGCACGAGCGCGAGGAACCCGAGGAGTGCACCTCTGGAAACGGCCGTGGTCGTGGCCTGCGCTGCAACGAGCGCCTGCTGGCGGGCAGCTTCGACCGTAGCCTTGTAGTTGGCTTCATATTGATCGACCTTGGTGCGCGCCTGATCGACGGGGATGTTCTGGGCCTTGGCCAGAGCATCGGCAGCATGGGCCTTGGCGTCATCGACGCCGGCCTGGTTGCCTGTTGCCACGGCCCGCATGGCGGAGACTGCGGCAGTCTGCAGGGCCTGCGGCTCGTTACCGCCGCTCGCATCGCGGATCTGGCGTTCGATATCGCCCATCGGATCGGTGGCCGAGGCAATTGCCGGTACGGCAGCGGTCACAGCAGTCGCCGCACTGTTGCCGACGCCGCTGACCACGCCCGAAAGGCCGCTGAATGCACCGCCGACAAGAGCACCGACGGAGGTTGTCAGAAGATAGAGAATGACGAGCGTCGTCACCGCCCAGGAGGTGATGCCGTGAAAACCGCCCGTGGATTGGCTGGGACGGCCCGAGAGGCGGCTCGCGACATAGGCGCCGATGAAGGCGGCGATAATGCCGGCAACGACGAACCAGAGGCCGCCGATGATGGAAAAGGTGCTGGCGGCCGGATTGTCCGATCTGACGGGATCAAGCACGGCAGCGCCGATACCGACACCAAGCAGGTTCAGAAGAAACTGGGCGGCAAGCGCGAGAACGACGCCGGCAAACACCGCTCCCCACGAGATCTTGTTGAGGGCGCCGGTAAGCGAGGGATCGAAGATCCTGGTATCGGCGGTCACGGCATCGCCGCGCGGCCGGGAGATCGATGGCTGGGCCATCGTTGGCTGGGAAGTGGGCATAGGCATATTCCTTTGGTTCACGCCTGCATCGATGCAGCGTGCTGACTACAGATTCCGCTCGGGTGTTTGCGTGGTGGCTTGCCGTCATTCGCGCCCCATCCTGGGATGGGCGGTGGAGAGCACGGAAAGCCCCGAGATGTTTCAGAGAGAGGGTCTCTCACGACCTGCCGAGGATCTGATGCGTCGGTGGGTCAATGCCTAACAGAAGCGGAGCCGAATAGTTCCGCGCCGGGCGCGTCTTATTGATCGGATGGAGAAATGAAGGTTGCGCAATTTCCGCAACCGGCGTGGCGTGGGCACAAAAAAAGCCCGCTTGCTGCGGGCCCTTCCCTGATCGTTTCCGATCTACTTGCTGCTTTTATGGCTCTGCTCGCCAGCCTTGACGTGCTGCTCGTGAGTGCCGCCGCGTGTGCTTGAGCTGGCCTTCGTGTCCGCAGCCTTCTTGGTGGACTTGACGTCACCGCTCTTGCTCGACTGGCCGGATTTGCCGCTGTCGTTGGAGGCGTTTTGGTTCGGCATGATATTCTCCTTGGGTGTTGAAGCCGGGATCGGCCTCGCACCTCAACCCTCGGGACGCAGCTCTGTTCCAAAATCAATTAAGGCAATCGGCGACCGGGATTGGCATTCGTGACGCAATTGGCCTTGAGCCGGAAAGCGAGTGACTGGAAAGCTGCTGTCCATTGCGTGGGCAGCAGACCGGGATGCTCCGCGGCCCCACTGCCGGCATGCTCTACTTTCCCCCAAGCTCCTGCCCGACCAGCGACAGCCAATAGCGCACCCCATGCGCAATCGCCTTGTCGTTAAAGTCATAGGCGGGATGATGCAGACCAGCACTATCCCCATTGCCGATCAGGATCATCGCACCCGGGCGCTTTTCCAGCATGTAGGAGAAATCCTCAGCCCCCATCGACTGCTCGTATTTCGCATCCACCTGCCCCTCGCCGGCTACCTTCGATGCCGCCGCAACGATGGCCGACGTCCTCCCGGCATCGTTGACCGTGACAGGATAACCCGGCCGCCAGTCGATCTCGGCTTCCGTCTCGAAGAGTTTCGCCGTGCCATGCACGATCTCGCGGAACCGCTGCTCGACGGCCTTCCTCGTATCCGCCTGCATGGTGCGGATCGTACCGCCGAGGCGCACGGAGGCCGGGATGACGTTCAACGCCTTGTCGTTGCCGGCCTCCGAGAAGGTGATGGAAACGACGACCGGATCGAAGGGATCGGTGAAGCGCGAGGCGATCGATTGCAGCGCGGTCACCATATGGGCGCTGACGAGAACGGGATCGCGGGTCATGTTCGGCGCAGCCGCATGACCGCCCTTGCCGTTGATGGTGATGACGAAACGGTCGGCACCCGCCATGAAGGGGCCCGCGCGTGTGGCAAAGGAACCGATCTCTAGCCCCGGCTCATTATGCATGCCATAGACCTCGTCGATGCCGAAACTTTCGAGCAGCCCCTCCTCGATCATCACCCGCGCTCCGCCGCCGCCCTCCTCCGCCGGCTGGAAGATCAGCACGACCTTGCCGGAGAAATCCCGGCTTTCGACAAGGCACTTGGCGGTGGCAAGCAGCATGGCCGTATGCCCGTCATGGCCGCAGGCATGCATGCGGTTTGCATTTCTGGAGGCATAGGGAAGATTGGTCTGCTCCGACATCGGCAGCGCATCCATGTCGCAGCGCAGCGCTATCGTCTTGCCCGGGCCTTTGGTGCCCTCGATAACGGCGACGACGCCGGTCTTGGCAAGCCCGGTCGTGACGTCATCGCAGCCGAATTCCGCAAGCTTGCCCGCCACGAAGGCCGCCGTCTCCGGCAGATCGAAGAGCAGCTCCGGATTCTGATGGATATGACGGCGCCAGCCCTTGGCCTCTTCGGCAACGGCTTCGATAGTGCTCATGATGGTATCCTCGTGATGTGGCTGGCCGGACGAATGCGCCTGACGCCGAAGGTGGGGTGGCGCGAGACTAGCCGCTGCGGCGGCGATTTGCCAACCGGGGAATGGAATAGCGATGAGAGAACAGACCTATCCTCGATCGACACCCCTCGAATGCAGAGGTTGCTTTGGGCACCAACGCCCTCCTCCCCACTCCCTCATCCCTGTGTCCTCGTGCTGGCACGAGGACACAGGGATGAGGGAGGTATATGGATGCCTCACCCAACAGCATCCATCCCGCCGCTTATCCAGCAGCTACACCGCAACCACGCAAGCCTCCCAGCACGGAAACTCGATTAACAGTTCGGCCCCTGTTTACCCGAACATGCCGGGCGAATAGGTGCCGTCGCTTTCCGTCTCCTGAGCGCGCTGCTGCAGCCAGAAGAGAAACTGGTGGATCGAGTTGGTGGTCTGGTCGCCGTTTCCGGCGTGGAACGAATATTTGTCAGCCTCGCCGCTCTGAATGAGATAGGTGATATATTCGATCCGCGGCTTGATGGCGTCATCGGGCAATGTCGCGACATTGGTTTCATACATGTCATTGCTCTCGGTCTGCGGATTGTAGAGCTCCGGATTGGCAGCCCTCTCAGCATCACGTTCCGCCTGCAGCTGGCGCGCCAGCTCTTCGTTGGCAGCAAGCTGGGCCTTGACCTCCGGCGACATGGGCTTGATGGCACCGGGCGGCAGTGTCAACCGCACGGCATTGGAGAGATCGTACTTAGGAATGCCGTAGATCGCCGGCGCCAACGAACCGACAAGATATTCCCTTTGCGCCTGCGACATGTTCGGGTCACGGATCATTGCTTCAAACGCCTCCTTCGACATCGGTGGCTCGCCGGGCGGCAAGACGACGGGGCCTTGCGGCAGATGCGGCATGCCGCCTCCGCTTGCCGGCTGGGCGGTGACCTGCCGCGTGCTGCCATCCGCAAAGGCGATCGTCAGCGATGACGACGCTCCGGCGTAAAGCTCGACAGTGATGACATCGTCGGGATTGCCATTGATGCTGATGGTCGCCGTGCGGCCATTGACGGTGACCTGCACCGCATCGGCGGAAATGCCTTCGCCGAGCTCCAGCGTGGCGGAGCCGGAGACCATGATCTGGTCGCGCCCGTCGCCCGCGGCATATTTGAGGATCGAGCCGCCGCCGGTCTGGATCCGGTCGGCGCCCTTGCCGCCGGTGATGACCGACCGTTCGTAGGTCTCGATGACATCGTTGCCGGCCCCGCCATCAACAGTGGAGTCGCGATAGACAGAGATGTAGTCATTGCCGTCTCCGCCATCGACGGTAGAATAATCGTAGCCACTCACCCAGTCGTTGCCTGCCCCGGCATTCACCTTCGAATGATCGTAGACGGATACGTGGTCGTTGCCGGCGCCGCCTCTGACATCGGAGTTGCCGTAGCCACTGATGCCATCGTCACCGGCACCGCCATCAACCGTGGAATTGGCATAGGTCCAGATCTCGTCATTGCCGTCACCGCCGTCGATGATGGAATAATCGTAGGTATCGATGACGTCGTCGCCCCGCCCGCCACTGACGGTCGCATGATCATAGGCGCTGATGTAATCGCTGCCGTCGCCGCCATCAACCGTCGCGTTGGAATAGGCCGACACCTCGTCATTGCCCGCCCCGGCACCGGACTTTGCAGCCCGCCACTCCTCAACCGTCGTCTTTGAAGACCGGTATGTCGAGGATTGGTAGATTGCTGACATAATCGAATTGGTAACCGTCATGCGTGTTCCCCTTGCCGACGCAAATGCAGGTGTTGAGGGATGCGCCCCCGCATCCCTCACCAAAGTTGAGCACTCCTATGCATGTATAAACTTGCGCGGGCATTGCGCTCGGTCGCATCAGCGGAATTCCACAACCTTCGGCTTTGGAATCCGCGGGAAGGATGACGATGAGCAATTCTCCGCGCGCCCATGCCATCAGCACGAAGCGCTCCGTGAATTCCTTTGCAAGGGGAGTTTCGCGCGAGACATTCGCGGAAAATATTTCACATTCCGGTTTGGGGCTGGCGCCCCTCACCCATCACGCATTCGCCTTTCGATATGCAGCAACCGTCATCCACACAGCCGAGAGCAGGAAATAGAAGGCACCGAACCCGGCATAGGGCGCAATGTCGAGGATGCTCGGCGGCGTGGAGCCGAAGGACTGGCTGATCATGAAACCGCCGGCGAGCGTGGATTGCGCACCGCTGAGGATCATCGCCCATTGCGCGCCGTAGATGCGCCAGCGCCGCACGCCGGCCGAAAGCTGCAACAGGCCGGAAAGGATCGCCCAGACGCCGAAGACCGCGAGGACGGCATAGGTGCTGTTCAGGACGGCTATGATGACGGCAAGCGTGGTGATCGTGCTGACGGCGACGTTGAACGTCTGGGCGGGGTTCGCCTTCAGGCCACCGTTCGAGCGGGCGTCCACCAGGTTCGCCACCGCATCCCAGGCCGGATAGATGACGAGCAGCACGGAGGCGAGCGCCGATTGGCTTCCCGACAGAGTGGCCGAGAGGATGGCGGCGATGATCCAGCCGATCGAGAACAGCGCGCGGATGAAGTAGTAGGATCGCAACCAGCTCGATTGCGGAGAAGATTGGTTTTGCATGACAGGTTCCTTGTTTTGTCTTCCTACTAGTAGGTAGCTATAGTTAGAGAGTCAACCGTCAAACGCCGCTGCCCTCTGCCGGCTGGAACACATGCGCGTGAGCGAGCCCGCTGTGCCAAACTTGACAGCCTTCCTACCCGCAGATAGGCAAGCTGCATGGAACAGACGACCTCGGAAAAGATCCTTGATGTAGCGCAGTCCCTCGTCGTGGCGGGAGGCTATAACGGCTTCAGCTATGCCGATATTTCCGATGCGGTCGGCATCCGCAAGGCGAGCATCCACCACCATTTCCCCACCAAGGCCGAGCTGGTGCAGGTCCTGGTCGACCGCTATACGCAGCGCGCCGAATCCGGCCTGAAGTCGCTACGCGAGCACGTCCCCGGCCCTGTCGAACAGCTGCAGGCCTATCTGGACTACTGGCAGAAATGCATCCTCGACGCGTCGGAGCCGTTCTGCGTCTGCGCCATGCTCGCGGCCGAAATACAGATGCTGCCGGAGCCGGTGGCAGCCCATGTGCGCCGGCATTTCGAGAACCTGGCGGCCTGGCTGACATCGGTGCTGAAGGCCGGCGTAGAGAAGAAGCTCTTCCGGCTCGCCAGATCGCCCGAAGAGGAAGCGCAGATCCTGATGGCGTCGGTTCACGGCGCCATGCTGTCGGCCCGAGTGCTTGGCGAGCCCAGCCTCTTTGCCGCGATTGTCGGCCCGCAGATCGCCAGACTTAAAGCGTAGAAGCGGCCGCCGCGTCATCCCGATGGACCACATGCGTAAAGCCTGATGGCTCTGCGATCCGGCGATCATCATCTCAGCGAGAGTGACTTCTTCCGGGCTACGGGCTTGCGCGGCGTCAGCGGCAGGCCGGCATCGCAATTCCGCTCAACAAGGGTGTCAGTGACGGACTCGTCTGCATAGGTCTCCTGCATCCGGATGTAGACCGCCGACAGGCTCGGATCGAGGGAAAGTGCTTGCCGAACCAGGAATTCAGCCTTTCCAGCGTCGCCGCAGGCCATGCTTGCAGCAATCTGGTAGAGCGACTTGCGCCTTGTCTGGAAGGGCAGCGTCAGGGCGACGCGCATCATCTCTTCGAAACGGCCCAACGCGTATAGGGCCGCCACCCGCTCTTCGGTGATCCAGACCGGCAGGAAGGGATCAAGCGTCTCGGCGCGATCAAGCATTTCGAGGGCGCGCTCAGCCTCCCCGACATAGACATAGAACGCCGCGCTGCGGCCGAGAATATAGGCGTCGTTCGGAGCAAGTTCGTGGGCACGAATGTGATGGTAACGCGACGAAACGAAGTCGCCCGATTTCATCTTGATCGCGCCCATGATGCGATGCGCTTCCGGATCGGACGGGTCGAGGGCGAGTGCGTGCGCGACCTGCTGTTCGGCCCTATTGAGGTCAAAGCTTGGCAGGTTGCTCCACGAGCAGACATGCATTGCGAAGGGACGGCCGAAACCGGGGTCAGCCGCCATTGATCGCTCAAACCAGGCCATGGCTTCGTGGACGTGAATATCCGACACGCCAACCAGGCGGTGATGGTCCAGACCGCGCAGATAATACTCATAGGCCGTCATATTCTCCGGGCGCTTCAGCCGTGCTGCCGCAAGTTCCGACTGCTCGATCCGTCCGGACACGGTTGCTGCAACACGAGCGATGATCTCGTCCAGCACATCGAGCAACTCGCGAAACGGACGCCTGATACGATCCGACCAGATGACGAGCCCCTCTCCCGTCTCGGTAAGCGCGATGTTGACCCGCAGGTCGTCGCCCACTTGCCGGATCGAGCCGCTGATGACGTAGCCGACGCCGAGAAGGCGGCCGATCTCGACGGGATCTTTCGTCGTCAGCGCGGTTGCCGCCGAGCGCGAACTGACAAACAGGCCCCTCAGGCGGCTGAGTTCGAGCGTCAGATCGTCGGTAATGCCCTCCGCCAGGAAACATTGATCTGCGACGGCGCCAGGTGCCACGTCGAACCGCGCCACTGCAATCGAGTTGGTCCGTGGGGATTGGGCAGCATTGGGGGCGGATCGCGTCGGAGCGAACTGAAAGACGTGACGGTCCACCAGTTCAGTGACCCGGTAGATCCGGATCGGCTCCAAAATTCCCTTCAGCTGCCTTTCGCCGATATCTTCGAATCCGCAAGGCGAGACCCGCCGGACCTGGTCGTAAAGCAGCCCTGAAACCTCGATTGCGCCAGGTGGCGCAGACGCCTCGATGCGCGCGGCGATGTTCACCCCATCGCCGCGCAGGTCCGAGCCTACGACGACGACGTCGGCGAGATGGAGGCCGAACCGCATGTCGCCGCCGCTCGCTCCGGGAAGGGCAGCAATCTCGGCACGCGCCTCGATGGCGGACCTCAGCGCATTGACAGGGCTGGCGAACTCGGCGAGCAGGCCATCGCCCGCCGTGCCGAAGACACGGCCGTCATGGCGCTGGACAATCATGCGAACCGTCTCGAGGACAGTGTCGATCCGGGCGATTGCACCTTCTTCATCCGATTCCATCGCGGCGGTGGAGCCGACGAAATCCCCGACCATGATCGTAGCCAGCTTGCGCTGCATTCTCGATCCCTCCCGCGACAGAAGCACGCGATGACGCAATGTAGCACATCCGCGGGCTTGGATGTTTTGCGATTGGCAACGCGGTGGCAAGCCGGTGGGCCGTTGGCCGCTTCCGGCACATGGTCGCGGACGATCCGCGCTTTGACGGTCGACTACAACGTGCGCGTCCGCCCGAACGACCGCAGAAGAAGATTAAGAGAGACCGCGACTTTATCGATGTCGCGAATGTCCTGCGAATATTGACCAGTGTAGAGTTTCACAATCATGCTGTCGCGAGCAGAGTCACTGAGTTCGAAATGCAGGTGCAGGTAGTAAGATTGCTTGTCACCGCTGCGACTTATGGTCCTGCGTCGTTGGGTGACCTGTCTGAGCTCTGATTTGAACGGAGCAAAGCCGGGCAGTTTAAGCACGACCGATTTGGATTGAAATCGGGCCATGGTAGGGACTGCAACGACTGCCTTGTCCAGTGCCAAACTTACGATTTGGCCAGGGACATCGTCTACGATCGCGGGTTCATCGAGCTTGAACGCATGAAACAGGCGCCGGGGTTTCTCAAAGCAGATGAGTGACGCGATGAGCAAGACGACGATATTGATACCTGACCACCAGGCCGCGACCGGTGAAAACTGGCCTTGCACGTGCGACGTTTCCGGTACGATGTTGACCAGCAGACCAAAGACAGTGACCGTAATCATGCTTGCGATCCAGGCGAAGCTGTAGCGGTCGAACTGGTTCGACTCGTTGCCGCTGCCCTTTGGCGTCACCCTGAACGGCTTGCCAAATGGTCGCACCAGGCTGGAGACCACGGTAGGCAACATGCGAAATGTCGCAAAGGTCCCGACGGCACTGGAAATCACAGGCAGATAGCGCGTCGGGGTGATCCACAGCATAAGCAGAAAATAGGCCGCCAGCAGCGGCACCTGATGAGCCACATAATCGGCTATATCAGTGAAATAAAGCGGGATCAGGCCGAGCCAGAGATAGACGATGGGAACGAGCAATATCATGAAGCGAACCAGATATTGTACGAGCCATGATGCTGGCAGGAACATGATCCGTTGAAAGAGCGTCAATCCCGGGCCGCGCAGCGGGCCGTTATAAAGGTAAAGGGTTTGAATTCCTCCCTGACACCACCGCTCGCGCTGCACAAAATAACCGGTCAGGTTTTCGGCAGCCAGTCCCATCGACAGCCGCTCGTTCAGGTAGCGGGTCTTGTAACCTTTGTTGAGCATCGAAAGAGTTGTCAGCAGGTCTTCCGTGATCAACTCCGTCGGAAACCCTCCTATTGCGTCGATGGCCTTGCGGCGGGCAATCGAGCATGACCCGCAGCAGAAACTGACGTCCCAGGCGTCTCGGCTGGGCGCGATCTCGTCGAAGAACAAGCGCTGCTCGTCCGGCCAGATATTCTCCAAACCCAGGTTCGATTGCACCGGATCGACATTGAAGAAATGTTGAGGTGTCTGGACGATGCCGATGCTTTCATCGCTGAAGAAGGGCAGAGTCCGGCGAAGAAAATGTCGATAGGGAACAAAATCGGCGTCGAAGACTGCAATAAACTCGCCCGAGCTGACCTTCAGCCCATTGTTCATATTGCCCGCTTTGGCATGGCTGTTGTCGCCGCGAGTGACGTGGATGGCGTTCTTCTCCTCGCAATAGGCCTTCAGCCAGTCTCGGCGTTGATCGTCAAGCACATACACATTCAATTTATCCGAAGGATATTCCAGCGACAGAGCGCCGATGATGGTTCGCTCGAGCACGTCGAGCGGCTCATTATAGGTGGGAATGAAAACATCGACAGTCGGAAGTTCACACTGCTCTCGCGCAAAGAAAACGCGCGCCAGCCTGTCCGCTTCTGCGCTCCGGTCGACGTAGCGGCTCATCAATACCAGAAAAAGGATGACCTCGACGCACGCGAGAATCTCCACCACGAAGAGGATCCAAACCCAGTAGAAATTCGCACCGTCGTTGGGATAGGGAAGCACTGTCTCCGTCAAGCGCCAGAACATGTATCGCAATGCGACTGCTGCGACAAACGCGCAGGTCACCGCCCGTGTCCAGGTGTGATGGCGCGACCAATTGAACGGCCCCAGGAAAAAGAAGGCTAAAACGAGAAAGGTCGGAGCCAGCGCTACAAGATACTGAACCACAGGCTTTTGACCCAGTTGGACACGTCGATGCCATGCTTGGAAAACCGTACCTGCACTGTGCGCCCCACTTGGCAGGAATTCGCAAAATCGTCGTTCATGACGGATGGATCAAGGCGAACCAAAATACGGGCATTGCGCTGTGTCGACGGCGGCAAACTGGCGGCAAAGGAATCGGTCTCGACCGAAGCCGAGTTGCCTCTGACAGAAATGACCGTGCCCTTGAAGACATCGCTGCGGCCGAATAAGCGCACCTGCGCGACAAGACCAGGATAGATCTCGTCATAATTGACCTCGGGAACAAGGATATCCACAAACAGCTCTCGACAGTCGAGGAGGCGCATCAGCTCGTCGTTCAGCACGACGTTCGAACCATTGACGATACTCCTGCTCCAAACAACGCCGTCGAACGGCGCTATCGCGGTTGCGGATTCAAGGCTGCCGACACGGTTTCTCTCTTCGACCAACTGCTTTTGAACTTCAGTGGCTTTTGTCTCATTTTCCGCTATGCGTGAGTTCAAGTCGTTGATGCGAACGACAACCTCGTCCTCGCGCTGTCGCGAATAAGGCACGTCATTCTGTCCGTCGCCGAAGACAAAGATTCCCTGGCGGACCGCATTGAGCCTTTGTTGCAATTGATCGACGGTTAGATTGCTGATTTCGACTTCGCCGCCGGTTGCAGCTCCCGCGGCGCGCGCGGCCTCAACCAGCTTCTGCGTAAGTATGCCTTTTGACTCGAGCTCCATCCGACGGTTCAGGTCGACTTGCGCGACCAGATCCTGCGCTTGCGACACCTCGACTTTCTTCCGCAGGATTTCGACTTCGCGTTCGAGATTGGCAATGGTAGTCTGCTTGTAGACTTCCAATCTGGCAGATAATTCTCCGCGAAGCGCGGAAAGCTCCTCCCGTTCCTTTTTTAGTGCTGCGACGCGGTCGAGTGCGGTGTTGCGATCTGCCTCGAGCGAAGCGAGGATTGCGCGATTGACGCGCGTATTTTTGATTTCTGCGAGGGATTGTCCCGCTCTGACCGGGCTGCCGACCTTGAGGGGTTCTTCCGCAATCGTGCCGTCGATAGGAGCATTGACAAAAGCGAACCGCGCATTGACGGTGCCATCAAGGCTCGTAAAGCCGGTAATCGCTGGCAATGAGACGACAGCGATGATTGCCAGCAGCAGCAGACCAACGGTGATGCGTGTGATGCGATTGTTCCAGATCATGGTGTCATCCGAAGGTATCGCTTCGCCATCCATTGACCTATCGATCTGGTACAATGAATGCAACTAAATCTTGCATAATTTAACGCAGCGAAACCTAATAGACAAGTGATGGTCGTATACGTTCGGCAGAAACAGGTCAGCCATGGACGAAACGCTGCATTGAAAGCCTGCAGCGCCTGTTCGATCGGAGGCTTAAGGCGATCAAGGAAACCACGCCTTCCTTGGCAAACACTCTGATACTCATCGATCAGAAAGCGTTCGGAGGTTTTTCTAAATCAGGTGCCCCTGACACTGCGGCATAGTAGGGCCTAGCCGGAGATCGGGTTTCGGCACGGATATCACGCTGAAGCGGCGAAAGCGTCGATCTCCTCGACGCTTGTCAAACGGACCACTGCTTTCCCTTGTTGCTCTGCCTCGACGCACAAGGCGCGAATCTTGGCCATCCAAGATTGCTCAACATCCCACATCGCTTGAAATAGGGCTTTGGTGGGGGGCATTGTTGTGAGGCCACCGGGGCGGTGCTCGAGTAATCCAGCACCCCAAGCAATCTGCCGCTCAGCCGCCAACCAAAAGTGCATCCACAGTGGCATATCAATAAGCACGATATCCGTGGCGCGATCCAGTCGCTCGGGTATGGAATCTGCGCGACCAAGGCCATCTATTACCCAGTGATCTTCGGCTATAATGTCAGCATGCCGCTGCCTATAAACTTCGAGGGGCGTGTCGATCCACCCCTCCTGCCAAAGCAGGCTATCGATTTCCGTGTGCCGTGTTCCGAGTTTGTTAGCAAGCTGGCGTGCGAGTGTAGATTTACCCCCTCCAGCATTTCCAATTATCGCAATTCGAGCCATCTCCGAGTTCCCAGGAAAAAATAGCCTCCGCGGAGGATTTCGAGTGTGCCGTTAAGACTCCACCATAGGGGTTACCCTTCCCCACGCAATGACCGCAGTTGGCACATAGCCGCCATGCCCATTAAGGGTTCCGGACATCAAGGCCGAATCCAGGTTTTTCTGTCAACCTGCGACGGCACACCGCTTACGCCAGCTCTTTATGGCGCTTGCGGCATCGCGAGCGCGGCTACCGGTCAGCCCGATTGCCGACCCGCTCCTGCCAGGCAGGCGCAGCTTGAGAGAGATCAAGGAAAAATCCTGTTATTGTGCCAAATTCCCGGGCGCGTAACGGATCTCAGGCGACGATTTCAAAGCATCGATCCTGCGCACCCGAAAGGAAAATGGGAGGCGTGCGACCATGAGCGTTCTGGACGAGCCGAAGGCTCAACCCCGAATTCGCATTTTCGGGGAATTGCCCGCCTGGATGCCCAGCATCGGATTGAGGTCGACGATGATGGCGTCGGCATCCCTCATCGGTCTGTTGGTAGCTCTCTGTCTGTTCCTGCTGGGCTACGGTTCTGCAAGCCGGTTCGTGCTGGCGGCAAGCACCTGCACTGCTCTCGCATTCCTGTTGATCGACATCTTTGCAAAACTCAGAAACGGCGATCTCGGTCTCGACCTGATCGCCGCGCTCGCAATGGCCGCGACCCTCTGGTTCGGCGAATATCTTGCCGGAGCGATCGTCGCCCTCATGTATGCCGGCGGCCAGTTTCTGGAAGCCTATGCGCATCGGCGTGCCGACGAAGGCATGACGGCCTTGCTGGCGCAGGTGCCGCGAACGGCACTTCGCCTGCGCCAGAATGGTATCGAAGAAGTCCCCATTCCCGAACTTGCGATGGGTGATGTCCTGATGATCCGCAGAGGCGACGTCATCCCCGCAGACGGCACGCTGATGACAGGCCATGCATCGATCGATCAATCCGTCCTGACCGGCGAGGCCTTTCCGGTCGCCGTCTCCAGTGGCGAGCGGATTTCGAGCGGCGCCACCAATGCCGGGGACGCGATCGAGATCAGGGTGGAAAGCCGCGCCGAGGACAGCACCTATTCCGGCATCGTCAAACTGGTCGAGGCATCGAAGCGTTCCAAGGCGCGGATAGCGCGGCTGGCCGATCGATATGCGATCGCCTTTCTTCTGCTGACGCTGGCAATCGCGGCCGGAGCCGCCATCCTGTCGGGCGACATGGCGCGCATCGTCGCGGTTCTCGTCGTTGCAACCCCCTGCCCGCTGATCCTGGCCGTTCCCGTCGCCCTTGCGGCCGGAACCTCGAAGGCTGCAAAGGCGGGTGTGCTGGTGAAGGGCGCAGGTCCGCTGGAGATCCTGGCGGATGCCTCCGTCGCGGTCTTCGACAAGACCGGCACGCTGACGGCCGGCGATCCCGAGGTCGTCTCGATCGACGGGCCGGAAGGACCGGACAGGATCTTGCGGCTTGCCGCCTCGCTGGACCAGGCATCCTCGCATGTCGTCGGCCGCGCGATCGTCAGGGAGGCCCAGAGACGCCAGCTGACGCTGTCACGCCCGACTGATGTATCGGAGCTTCCGGGCGCCGGCATCTCCGGGCTTGTCGATGGTATCAGGGTGAGCGTTGGCGGCGATACCTATTTCACGCCCGATGGCAAGCCGCCGCGTGCCCCCGAGAAAAAAGGCACAATGCAGGCAAGCGTCTTCATCAATGGCCGGCTTGCAGGCGAAATCGGCTTCGAGGATCGCCTGCGCGGCGATGCCGTCGAACTTGTGGCCAAACTCCGCAAGTTGGGTTTTGGCAGGATCGTGCTTGCGAGCGGCGATGAGCGCAGCGTCGCTGCCGCCATTGCCGGCTCGCTGTCGCTGGATGCCGTCGAGGCGCGATTGTCTCCGGTCGAGAAGGTCGAGGTCATTGCCAGGGAACGTGCGGCCAGTAAACGCCTGGGCGGAAAGGTTCTCATGGTCGGCGATGGCGTCAACGATGCTCCAGCACTCGCAGCCGCCGATGTCGGCATCGCCGTCGGCGCCACCAATCTTGCGGCCGCAGCCGAAGCCGCTGACATCGTCCTGATCCGCAACGATCTGGGTAGGATCGCCTCGGCCATCGAAATAGCCAGACGCTCCCGCGCCATCGCGGTCCAGAGCATTTTCGCGGGCATCGGCCTCTCGCTCGTCGCCATGATCTTCGCCGGCGCCGGCTTCCTGCCGCCGGTCACGGGGGCCATGCTGCAGGAAGTCATCGATGTGGCCGTGATCCTGAATGCGCTGCGGGCGCTGCGCTAGTTAATCAACGAGTCCTAGGCCTTGCCCAGATGCTTCGGCCAGAATGCTTTATGTACCTCGGCGGCTTCTTCTTCGATGTTCGGGCCGTCGACGGTGACAATGCGCGCGCCGGTCTGCAGCACCGCCCGGCTCGGCACGTTCAACCCGATCCCGGCAATCTCACCAAGCCGCGCTTCGGAGCACGCAAACACCATACGCCCGATGCCCGACCAATAAATCGCCCCGGAGCACATCGCGCACGGCTCCGTGCTGGTGTAGAGCGTGCAGTCAGCAAGATATGCAGTGTCGTAATGCTGTGCCGCCAGTTTGATCAGGTTCATCTCGGCGTGGTTCGTCATATCATGACCGGTGAAGACGCTGTTTTCGGCGCGCAGGATGACTTTGCCGTCCTTCACCAGCACGGAGCCGAACGGTTCGTCTCCCTGTTCCACCGCGGATTTCGAGAGCGCAATCGCCTCACGTAAAAACGGCTCGTGGTTTTCCATCAGCGCCTCCCCTCTAAAGCTAGAGCGGGATGATCTTCTCTTGGATCGGAGAGATTTCCAAGGGCTACAAATGGGGTACAAGGCGCCGATCCGTATCGCCGCGCCGTCATCGTCCGGCCCCGTTACCGAAGTCCTGAGCCTGGGTTACCGAGGACAGACGTCGTCGTCGTCAACCGGATCTCGGATGGCTTCCCCCTTTTCGCCATTGTCGACGGTCTGCGACCCGTGACAAAACCGCAAGATCGGTCGAGCGCGTCATGTCTGCCTGCGCTTAGTTGGTGCGGCCACGGAGGACGGAACGATGAAGGCGGCGCTTCAAGCCTACCATGCCCGGATGCAGCGGGTGCTGGATCACATAGACCGGCATCTGGACGACGATCTGGACCTGGGCGCGCTGAGCAGCGTCGCAGCCTTCTCGAAGTTTCACTTTCACCGGCAGTTCTCGGCAACCTTCGGCTTGTCGGTGCATCGCTATGTCCAGCTCGCCCGTTTGAAGCGCGCCTCGCACAGGCTGGCCGCAAAGGACGATCAGAGCGTCACCGACATAGCGATGGACGCCGGTTACGGTGCGCCTGATGCCTTCACCCGCGCCTTTCGGCAACGGCTCGGGCAATCGCCTTCGTCGTTCCGGAAGTCTCCCGACTGGGCTCCGTGGCTTGCCGCCTTCAGGCCCCTCGAAAACGCAAGGAGCAAGCTCATGCAGATAACCTATGAAGAAGACGATGTGACGATCCGCGATGTGCCGCCCACGCCGGTGGCGATCCTGGAGCACCGGGGCGACCGGGCGACCCTCGGCGCCAGCATTGAGCGGTTCATCGCCTGGCGCAAAGCCGCCGGCCTGTCACCAGAGACAAGCCCTACCTTCAACATCTTCCGATCGCCGAGAACCCCCGCGATTCCCGCCGGTTATAGCATGGACCTGTGTGTCGGGACCGACCGGCCGATCGATGCCGATGATGAGGTGATGAAGGCCGGCGTGATCCCGGGCGGACGCTGCGCGGTCATCCGCGTCGTCCACGATACCCACAATCTGGAGCCCGCCGCACTCTACCTTTATCGTGACTGGCTTCCGGCCAGCGGCGAGGAGGCGCGCGACTTCCCGATCTATTGCCAGCGGCATTTTTCCTTCCCTCCGAATGTGCCGGTCCATGAGGTCATCGTGGAATTGTTTCTGCCGTTGAAGTAGCGCCCTGCGACAGCGGCCTGTCCCTTCCGATCGCAGGGAAATGGGCAGGCCGCGATCCAGCCGACCGTGGAGGATGCGCTCAGCCGAGTTCCTGGGCGATTCCGATGAGAATCCCTTCAGGCCCACGGATGTAGCAGAGCCGATACGCGTCTCTATACTGGACGACTTCGCCGACGAGCTGCGCGCCGCGCGTGCTGAGCCTCTCAAGCGTCTCGTCGATGTCATCGACGGCGAACATGACACGGAGGTAGCCGAGCGCGTTGACCGGGGCATTCCGGTGATCTGCGGCGACATCAGGCTTGAGGAATCGGGAGAGCTCGAGCCGGCTGTGGCCATCAGGTGTGCGCATCATGGCAATCTCGACATGCTGATCGCCCAGTCCGGTGATGCGCCCGGCCCATTCTCCTTCGACCATGGCCCGCCCTTCGAGCTCGAGGCCAAGTTCGGAAAAGAAATCAATCGCCGCTCCGAGGTCTTCGACGACGATTCCTACATTGTCCATCCGCTTGAGCGCCATGTTTTCCAATCTCCAAGCTGTCGTTTCAATCGACAAGGTGTCGCCTCGTCGAACATAGGACGTTTGAGGTGCATCAACACCGACAGCCGTTTGCACGCAATTCCGCACGCAAAACCGCTGCGCACTTTTCCTGGAATTGCTCTCCTGTTTCACGCAATTCCGCACGCAAAACCGCTGCGCACTTTTCCTGGAATTGCTCTAGCAGTTCGGGCGCACCTGTGCGGACGTGTCCGATCCGGGAAGCCCGGCCGAGGCGCCGGTGCCGGTCATTCCGTTGCAATCGGGTGTTCCCTTGCCCATGCCATTGCCGGTGCCGGACGTGCCGCGCGCTGCCGGATTCGTCGTATCGGGATTGGGCAGGGTGTTGATGCTGCCGGTTGCGTTCGGCGACATCGTATTGCCGGTGCCGGCACCCGTGCCGGTCCCCACGCCACCGGATGCGCCGGAGCCGATAGTGCCGCCGCCGGAAATGCCGCCAACACCACCTGTGCCATTGGCCGCACCGCCCGCGCCGCCACCAACGCCGCCCGATGACTGCGCCATTGCCGAAGTGGCGAGCCCGATGGAAAGGATGGATGCCGTGATGAGCTTCAGAAGCATGAGAAACCTCCATAGTGCTTCATTGGTCATCAGGCTCAACCTGAGGCTCGGCGCGAAGTTCCGCTCAGGACAAATAAGTTTCAGCTTGCCAAAGGAAGGACGATGTCGAGATTCTGCATGGTGCCGACATGGTTCCAGGGCGGCGAATTGTAGAATTCATATCCCCCGTTGCCATCAGGCAGGAACATTTCGCTGGATGCCGCGAGCCAATCGACGCTGACGAATTCGTAGGTCCGAAGGATCTCGGCGTAAGAACCTGAATGGTTCATCGAGACATAGCGGCCCGCCCGAAACCGCAGCGGCGACAGGGCGGTATTGTCAGTCAGAAAACCCTGATCCACGACAGCACAGTCGTAGCGGACGAGTTCCCCTGGCGTGATCAGCGGCGTGTCGAGGGTGATGCCGACCGGCCGCGCTTCTTCAAGTGGAAAGCCGATCCGCTCCAGATAGTCGGCAAATTTCCGCCAGTTGTCCTCGACCAGTGCATAGGATCCATAGAACCGCATGGCCAAAAGCCTCAATTCCGGACGCTGGCCGACCTTCACCCGCGCCAGGTCCGTCTTTTCCGGTCTCGGCCGAGCCGGCAGCACCTTCTGGGCCGCGACACGGTAATCCGAAGGCGTCAATCCGAATTGCCTTTGGAACGCGCGGATGAAAGCCTCATGGCTGGCATAGCCGGCATTGAACGCGATGTGCGTGATTGGCTGCCCGCTCATCTGCAGATTCATCGCCGCACGGTCGAGCCGTGTGCGGCGCATGTAGGCGCTTGGCGATTCCCCCATGACCTCCTGGAACTGCCGCTGGAAGTGAAACGGACTGAGGCCGAGATGGGCCGAAATGTCCTGCAAGGTCGTTGACGCGGCGGGAGTACGCTCGATCATGCGCACAGCGCGCGCAATGCGGGGATGGTCGAGCATTCGCGGGGGCGGCGCCTTCCGGAGCGAAGATGCATTGTAACCCGCCGGGGGCGGATCGTAAGCCGGCTCCCGATCGGAACTTTCGAAATCATCGTTCATTGAAAATATCAAAGACTACGGTTGGATAAGGGGCCAACCTTAGCCTTACCGCAAGCTTTATCAAGTCAGCGGACGCGCTTTCCGTGTAGAGAAGCGCATTCCTGTGCGATATTTTAAACCACTGCGAGTTTTTTTCATGGCCCTCTCCCTGCCCGGCCGTCCGGCCCCAACCTTTCGACGGCTGTCCGAGACGCCGGAAAGCAGCGGGAACAACCGGCATGATCGGGCTTCTCCGGGCAGGACGTTCATGCGGCGCGTCATGGTTGGCCCACTTTCCCTGATTCTTCTTTCGATGATCGTGCTGTTCTGCGCGCTAACGTCTTCCGCCCAGTCCGCCCCGGTCGTTACCTCCGTTTCGGTCCCCGCCAACGGATATTACAACGGCGGAAACAACCTGACCTTTGCCGTGCAGTTCAGCGAGAACGTAATAGTCGGCGGCACACCGTACCTCTCCGTGGTGATCGGCAGCACGTCGCGTCAGGCAAGCTATCTGTCAGGAAGCGGGACGAGTTTGCTCCTGTTCGGCTACACGGTCCAATCCGGCGACAGGGACATGGACGGCGTGCAGCTTGGAGCCGTGATCAGCCTGAACGGCGGCACCATCGAGAACGCCGGAGGTGAAACGGCCGGCCTCGGCCTCAGCAATGTCGCTCCGACGACCGGCGTCTTCGTCAATACGCAGAACCCAGCTGTCGTGACCGCCGTCGACGGCAATCCGTCGTCCAACGACACGCAGGTGATGTTCCAGATCGTATTTTCCGAGGCCGTGACAGGCTTCACAGCGGCAGACATAATCTTGGCCACGACAGGAACCGCCAGCGCCACGCTGGCCAACCTCCAAACCTCTGACAACATCAAGTATACGATTCTTGCCCAGAATATTTCCGGCTCGGGCACTCTCCGTCTCGATATCCCGGCAGGTTCCGCTCAGAATATCGGAGGCAACGGCAACCTGGCAGGGACCGGAGCGCCATGGACCGTCAGCGCCTCGTCCAATGCCGATCTGTCGCAGTTGCAGCCCAACCAGGGGAGCCTCAGCCCGGCTTTCAATGCGAATACGCTGACCTATGCGATCTCGGTGGCCAACAATGTCACCGCGATTACGCTGACACCTGTCGTCTCCGAGCCGAACGCGACGGTCACGGTCAATGGTTCTCCGGTCGCTTCCGGAAGCGCCAGCAGTTCCGTTACCCTTGCTGTAGGCGCCACGGCGATCACCGTCGTCGTCACCGCGCAGGACGGAACGGTGAAGACCTACAATGTCACCGTGACGCGTGCCGCCTCCGCGATAGCCGATCTCGCTTCGCTGGTTCCGAGCAGCGGAACGCTTGACCCCGGCTTCAACCCGAGCATCCCGACTTATGACCTCAGACTGGCCAATGCGGTTGCCAGCATTGCGTTTACGCCGACGGCTGCCGATCCCACGGCGATCATCTCCGTGAACGGCAGCCTCGTACCGTCAGGGACAGCAAGCAGCTCGATTGCGCTGTCGGTCGGGTCGAACTACGTATCCGTCGTCGTCGCGGCGCAGAATGGCACGCTCCGGAGCTACCTCATCGACGTGATCAGGTCCGCTCCGGGGCCGACAGCCACGTCCCGCACCATCAATGTGATGGCGGGCACCACTGTCGCAGTCGATCTTACGGCGGGCGCGACCGGGGGACCCTTCACCACAGCGGCGTTCACCTTCCAGTCGAACCCGGAAGCAGGAAGCGTATATCTCGACGCACCGCAGAAGCGGCTCACCTTCTCGGCGAGCCCTTCATTCGCAGGATCGGCAGAGGTTGGCTATACGCTGTCGAATGCCTCCGGCACGTCGGTTCAGGCAACGATCACATTTGCCGTTACTGCCCGTCCCGATCCGACTGACGATCCCGATGTGGTCGGCCTTCTCAATGCGCAGGTGGATGCCGCCAGGCATTTTGCCCAATATCAGACGCGCAACTTTAACAGCCGCCTGGAGCAGCTGCACGATGAGGGCGAGCGCCAGCGCCGATCGCTTGATATCCGCCTCGGGCTTCGCCGCTCCGACAATGGTGGCCCCGGTGGCGGGATCGTCAATGCCGAGCGCCAGTTCGGCTGGCCAGGCAGCAGCGCCCCCGACCTCATCAATCCCTCCGTATCCGGCCGGCAAGGCAACGGCTCAAACCCGGAGATCCAAGGGCCGGATCTCGGGCCGTTTGCAATCTGGTCCGGCGGCTTCGTCGATTTCGCCGATACGGGCAACAGCGGTCTGGACATCGGCTCGACTACGGTCGGCGTGAGCGCCGGCGTGGATTACCGGTTTTCCGATCGCTTCGTCGGTGGCTTCGGTCTGGGATATGGCCACGACAGGAGCGATGTCGGCGATAGCGGCACGGAAAGCCGCGGCGCGGCTTACAGCGCTGCGATCTACGGCTCCTTCAAGGCCGCCGAGAACCTGTTCCTCGACGGCCTGATCGGCGCGGGGCGGCTCGATTTCGATTCAAGCCGCTACGTCGCCTCTACGGGAGATCTCGCCACGGGAAACAGGGATGGGCGGCAGATGTTCGGCTCCCTCACCGCCGCCTACGAATTCCGGGACAAGACATGGCTCGTCTCTCCATACGGCCGGTTCGAATTGTCCAGGTCATGGCTCGACGGGTTCACCGAGAACGGCGGGGGCATCTACGGCCTGACCTATGGCGATCAGACGGTCGATACGGCCGCGGGCGCTATCGGCCTTCGCCTGAGCTATACCGTGCTGATGGACTGGGGAGCGCTGACACCCGGCGTGCGGGCGGAATATACCCATGATTTCGCCAGCTCCAGCCGGCTGCGGCTCGGATATGCCGACATCGGCACGCTTCCATACGAACTCGAAGCGGAAGAATTGGGGGATGACTATTCCACACTCGGGCTCTCGCTCGATGCCGCATTGCTGAACAACTGGGCGGTCGGCGTGGAATACCGGGCGGCTGTCGGCAGCGGAAGGCAGGACCACGCCATCGGCGTAAGGGTGAGGAGTGAATTCTAGAGCATATCGCGCAAAACTGTGCAGCGGTTTTGCGATAACGACATGCATAAACAAAGAGATAAAGCGCGGCTAGCGAATCTTGGAGATCGCGACACGCTTTAGCAAGGGCGGCGATAAAACCGCCAGCGCCGGCTCAACGGCGGGCGCCAGCGCCGTCAATGGCACAGCGCAAGAGCGCGTACGCGCCCTTCGATATCATGGGCGCGATGATGTTCGACCGAGAGAATGTCGATCAGGTCGGCGAGTTTGAAATGGTGCTCGCAGCCGCCAACGTCGATGTGAATCTGGTTGCCGCTAATGTGTAAGCCGACGGCAACGAAGTTTCTCTCTTCGCCTTCATCCAATACCGATACAATAAACAGAGGCCCCTCCCTCTTTCGCTTATCTCTTTTTATAAAGTAAATCGGTGAATGCTTTATTATTAGCAGTTAATAATAATTTGTACTCAATACATTGCTATAGATCAATGCGTGGCAGGCAGAAATGCGCCCTTGCGGTCATCTGCCGATCAGCGGCACGCGAGCCAAATGCGGCCGTGCCTTTGAATTCTGGAGACGGCTGAAACCCTGATGGCATCGGGAGCGTCAGAGCATTTTCTTTTCGCCGATTGCGGCAACCAGACCGCGCGAGCGTTGGATCGCTGTTCAAATGGACATCCATGCCCTACTTAAGGGCGGTCACCATTGTCAGGGAACGCGCCAATGACGATACCCACGGCACTTGCAGACTGGCTTTCTCCCGATCGAACCGCATTGCTGATCTACGATATGCAGATCGGCATCGCCCGACAGGTCCCGGGAGCGGAAGAAACGAGCCGTCGCATCGCCGATATCGTCGCTGCGGCCAGACGCACCGGGATGAGAATCGCCTTCTGCCGCCAACTTTCTCTGCCGAAGCCGTGGATGGGGCTGTTTGCGACGCGCATGGCAATGGCATGGCAACGCACCGATGACCCCGAGGCTGTAAAACCCTGGTTCCTGAAGGACAGCGAAGCGGTTCAGATCATTCCGGAACTCTATCCGCAGGAGCAGGATTTCGTGTTCGACAAGCTCGGAATGTCGGCTTTCGAGGGGACGCCGCTCGAAATCGCCATGCGGGATGCCGGCCTTTCGGCATTGGCGATCTGCGGAATTGCGATGGAGATCGGCATAGAGCCGACCTGCCGCCACGCCGCCGACCTCGGCATCGTCCCGATCCTGATCGAAGGCGCATGCGGATATGGAGACGCGGAAGCCGCCAGACGATCCGTCGACTCCCTTCGCTTCATGGGCGACACCATTCTGTCGAATACGCAGGAATTCCTGTCAGCCGTCGCGCGTCCGCAATAGCGGCCCGGGCACGGAACTCCGGCAGGCCATCTGCGCGAAGGCCGCGATTTGCCCCGAAGGCGGATGTCACTTCTTATTCCTGGACAATTCCGCCTTGCTCAAATCCGTGCTGCCTTTCGCCAGGGAGCGCGGGCTCTCCAAAAGGCGCGAAAGCACGTTTCCTTTTCTCTTGCGCGGGATGAGATCGATGTCGCTCACCAGCTTTGCGCCGCCCTCGCGCCGCTCCAGGGTGATCTTGCGGCTATGGAAGGCTTCGAGCTCGGCGCGATGCGCCACACTCACGATGGTGACTTTGGGCAATTCCTCAATCACCATCTCCATCATCCTGTCCTGGCTCTTCTCATCGAGCGCCGAGGTTGCCTCATCGAGCACGATAATGTCAGGGTTGTGGAGTAGCAGACGCGCGAAGGCCAGCCGCTGCTTTTCGCCGCCTGACAGGATCTGGTCCCACGGCGCCTCTTCCTCGAGCTTCTCGTTCAGATATTCGAGCCCGACCTTCTGAAGGGCCACGTTGATCTCATCCAGCGGCCAGCCGTCGGCGGCATTGGGATAGGCGACGGCGCGGCGCAGCGTGCCCGAGGGGATATAGGGCCGCTGAGGCAGCATGAACAACCGCCTGTCGGCATGGAAATCGACGCTGCCGCGACCCCAGGGCCAGAGACCTGAAATGGCGCGGACCAGCGTGCTCTTGCCCGAACCGGATTCGCCCGCCACGAGCACCCGCTCGCCCGGCTCGATCTCGACCTGTGTTTCCGTGACCACGGCCGTGCCGTCATCCAGCGATACGGCGAGATCGTTGAGGCTCAGCATCGTCTCGCCTTCCGTTTCGCCATGCTGGATCCGCCCGAGCGCGTCACTCTGTTCGGCCCGCTCCAGCCCGTCGAGCGACATCATCAGCGAGGCGACACGACGCGCACAGGCGTTCCAGTCGGCAAGCCGCGGATAGTTGTCGACCAGCCATCCGAAGGCGGTCTGAACGATGGCGAAGGCTGACGCAGCCTGCATCACTTCACCCAGCGTCATGCTGCCTTCCAGAAATTTCGGCGCGCAGAGCAGCACCGGCACGACAGGCGCAATCAGCATCGACCCATGCGACACGAAGGTCGTGCGCATATACTGGTGGGACAGCTGCGCCCATTGCTTCAGCACATTGGTGAATGTCTTGTCGAGGTCGTTGCGCTCCTCCTCCTCGCCGCCGAGAAGTGCTATGCTCTCGCCGTTTTCGCGCACATGCGTCAGCGTATAACGGAACTCGGCCTCCACCTGGTTCTTGACCTCGGAGACCTTGACGAAATGCCGGCCGATGACGGCAATCGTCGTGGAGGTGATCGCAGCGTAGAGCACTGCCGTAACGACAAGAAAGCCGGGAATGGTGATCGACGTCCCGCCGATCGGCAGGGTCAGGGCACCACCGATCGCCCACAACACCACGATGAAGGTCGAGGCCGAGAGAAAGGCCGAGATGACGCCGGCGGTGAAATCGACGGGCGATTCCGTCGCGATCCGCAGATCCTCGGAAATACGCGCCTCGGGGTTTTTGTGATCGCCGCCGATGAGGTTCAGCTGATAGTAACGGCCGTTGGCCAGCCAGCGCGCAATCAGTGCAGTCGCCAGCCATCGGCGCCAGTGTCGCTGGATCATCATGCGGACATAGACTTGCGACGTCACGAGAACGACACTGCCGGCCACGAGCGGCAGGAAGACGGCGCTCAGATAATAGACGGTGGCGGCATCGTGCCGTTCTATGGCGTCGAATATGCCGCGGTTCCACCTGTTGATCCCATACTGGAACCCGACATTCATGCCGATCATAACCAGCAGCCCGATGGAACACGGCCAAGCGAAGCCATCGCCGCTGCGGCCCCAATAGCCGCGGGCGCTGATCCAGAAACGCTTCAGCAGATATTTCTTGCGCGCCTGCTCGGCCTCCTCCGGTGTCAGATCCGGATCGGGTTCGATAACATCTGGCGGCGGCGCGACCTCGACAGTCGATGCCTTCCCCTGGGGTGTCTCCTCGGCACCATCAGGCCTGGCGCCGTCGACCGATTTCGGCTTCAATTTTGCGTCGGTCATGCCAGCGAAAACGGATTACCGATCGAAAGGTTTCACGAGCGGGGCCAAGCTTGATGCTTGCCGGAAACCGGAAGGTGGATCGACGGCTTCGACCGGACCGATATGTCGGGGAGAAACCTGAACCAGGACACAATCGGCACGCGAAAATCCGCTATTCGGCGCTTCCATTATGTGGCACTCGCCATCTGTTGGCTCTCGCTGTCAAACCCGTAGGCTCGCTGCACGAGAGCGACGCGAATTTCGTACTTCGAGTACCAGTCTTTGCGGCCTCTTCGTTGTGCTTCAACATGATCGACGACGGCCTTCCATGCGCGGATACTGTCTTCGTCTTTCCAGAACGATACCAGTATTCCGAAGCCATCTGCGCCGCGAGCGCTTTCGAAGCCGAGATACCCCGGTTGTTGACTAGCAAGTTTGGTCATTGCGTAACCAATCTCGCCATAACCATCGTCCAGGTTTGTTCGCTGTGAGGTGAAGCTAACCATATAGTATGGTGGTTCTGGTAGCACGGTTATCTGCATGTGATTTCCTCTGTTTTCGAGTCAGAAGCTACTTGCGCAATCCATTCCCCATCCATTTCGGCAGGACCGCTAAGTCCGCTTTCGGGCCCGAAGCAGATATCCGCTGCCTCCGCCCCTGGAGAGATGATCGGAAGTGGGTGATGCTTGCCCGCAAGAGTTCAGGTTAAGAAGGGCATGATATCGACTCCGTCACCAGGAAACACGGTGATGTGCGGATGGTCCTCGAACATTCGTGCGGCGGCATCAGCGGTTTCCGCCTGAACCACGAGATAGCCGCGGCACTACCTCCTATGCTCAATGGTTTGTCAGCTTACACGCCACTCGTCGAAAATCACCCGCGTAGCCCATAAAAATGGCGGCTTCGGGGGCGCAAAGCGGTCGACTTGGCCCGTCCGCTGAAGCCTGTGTGTAAGTCGGCATCAAGTTTCCGATCAACCGCCGTAACGACATCAATCACTTACGTTGCGTATCGGCTTCACGCTGCCCCACAATCTGCAAGCTTTGACAAAAGATCCGGGCCGTTTATACCAGCGTGAGCACTCGCTCATTATAGGCTGATCATGGCTCGCCCCCTTAGTGAAGACAAACGCACTGCCCTGCTGAATGCTGCCGTCGCAGCAATCGCCACGCTCGGCACCGCCGCGTCGACCGCCAAGGTGGCAAAGGATGCGGGTCTGGGTGAGGGAACGTTGTTCGTCTACTTCCAGACGAAGGATGAGCTCCTCAACCAGGTCTTTCTCACACTCAAGGCCGACCTGCGGGACGCAATCACTTCGGATTATCCAGCCACCGCAAGCGTCAAGGACCGCTTTGCCCATATTTGGGACCGCCGTATCAATTGGGGCGCGACCAGCCCCATCAAGCAGAAGGCCCTGCGACAATTGGCAGTTTCCGAGAAGCTGCAGCCGGCCAGGGAAACGGCGACCGACGCGGATTGCCGCAGCATCGAAACCATCTTTGCCGAAGGATTTCAAAGCAAAGTCCTGAGGCCGCAACCCGTCGAGTTCCTCGTCGCGACCATAGACAACCTTGCGGCCATGGTGCTCGACATGGCGGAAGGCTCACCCGACCGCCTCGCCGAATATAAGGACCTCGGCTGGTCCTCCCTTTGGAGCTCGATTTCACGCTGAGGACGGGCCGCTACTTTTGATCTTTAAATGAGTGCGTACTCACTTTGTTTACAGGAGATAATGAAATGACGAAAACCTGGTTGATTACCGGCAGTGCAAACGGCATCGGCCGCGCCACGGCCGAATTGGTTCTTGAACGCGGCGACCGGCTGGTCGCAACGGCTCGTAACGTGGACCGGCTCGCCGATCTCAAGGAAGCATATGGCGCCAATGTCGAACTGTTCGAGCTCGACGTCACCGATGCCGACGCAGCGGGTGGCGCAACACGCAGGGCGGTCGATGCATTCGGCGGCCTCGACGTCCTGCTCAACAATGCGGGGTACGGCCATCTGTCCCCATTTGAGCAGACCTCAGCGGAAGATTTCAAAGCCGAGATCGATACCAACTTCTATGGCGTCGTGAACCTTACCCGAGCGGCCTTGCCAGTCATGCGCGCGCAACGGTCTGGACACATCATCAACATATCCTCGAGCTCGGGACGCTTTGGCGGTGCCGGTTCGAGTGCTTACAGCGCGGCGAAATGGGCGGTGAGCGGCTTCACAGAATCCATCGCCAAGGAAGTAGCCACCTTCGGCGTCAAGGCCGTGGCGATCGAACCCGGTAGCATCAGGACCAATTGGACGCGCGTAGCCCGAGGCCACGTACCCGAACTTTTGCCTGAGTACGTCCCCACTATCGGCCTGATCATGAAGATGACCGAGAACTATGCCGGCAACGAACCTGGCGACCCTTCCAAGGTCGCCCAAGTCATCTTCGACCTCTCGCGACGCGACGACCTGCCCGAGCATTTGATCCTCGGCAGCGACGCGATCACGCGCATCGAGGAAGCCGAAGCGGCCCGTACTGCGATAGCAAATCAATGGGCCGCGATCAGTCGCTCGACCGACATTGATTAACGAGTGGCGCCGGCAATGCCGGCGCCCGCTCACTAAGAAAGCGAGCGTCGGGTAGCCCCCGACGACGTCCGCTTTCAGGAAACGATAACCGGGGCTCCACGTCTGATATGAGGGCGCAGTGCGGACCTTAAGAAAGCGCGTCTCGATCAATGCCGGTCACCGCGATGCGGCCAGCATGACCTCAGCACCTTCAATGACATAGTTCGCATAGCGATGGTCGCGGATCAGGCTTATCTTTTGCTCCCGCCATTCGAGCAGCATGAAATAGGAAGGACCATCAGGCGGTTCGGCTGATACCAGCAAGATTTCCCGGCCTTCCAGCCAGGCCGGTTCGATCCTGACCGGCGGATATTCGGCATAGTAGGTGAAAAATCGACCGATGTCGGCGGCACCGGAGATTTCCGGCCGTCGCGCCTGACGAAGCCGAACATCCTGCGCCAGCATGCGGCGCAAAGCATCCCAGTCTCGGGCGTTGAATAGCGCTGCAAAGTTCAGGACCTCGGGACTCGGTGGTGGAGGAACCTCGGAGCGCACGTCGGAGATGGCGCGCAATCTCGCCCGACCGCGCGACAGATGGGCCTTGACGGCATCGACACTCAGTTCCAGCAGCGCTGCGATGTCGGCAAGCAACTCTCCCAACACATCCTTGAGGATGACAGCGCTGCGTTGCGGCACCGGCAATTCTGCAAAGTGGCCGAGGGCCACCCGCACCGCGTCCTGCCGGATCAGCGCGTCCTCCGGACCGACGGCGCTGATATCGGCCAGATCGAAAGCCATCTCAAGGGGCTCCGATCGCAGCGTACTGCGCTGGCGCAGGGCATCTATGGCTCTGTTATGGACAATGCGAAACAGCCAGGGTCGCAGCGGCGTGCCCGGCGGGATCGAGCCAGCCGTCGCAAATACCCTGGCAAACGCGTCCTGAATCACATCCTCGCCGTCGATGACAGAACCCACCAGACGGGCAGCATAGCGGTGCAGTTCGGGGCGAAGCGCGTCCGCTTCGCTCGCGAGCGCTGCGAGCAGAGTTTTCCTCTCTTCGTCTTCGAGAGCAGCGTCTTCTGTCATTCGATGACCGTCACACCCGTATCCCCACGCACCGCGTAGACCATGGCCTCGGTAAGACCCGTCCTGCCGATCAGGTCGGCGACCATATCGCCAAAAGCCCGCGGCGTCATGTCCGGCCAGGTGGCGGCCTGTTCGGCAAATGTCCGACCCGCCGCCGCGGCATAGGCCGCGATGCCGGTATCGCCCACACCGGTTCCTGCAAACATCTGCCGGGGAACGATGACCCGGAACCGCAGACCCAGGCCGAGTTGCGCAGACAGGCTCTCGGCATATTTTGCAATGAACCACTGCGCGCGCTTGGCTCCCGCATAGCCGCCCGATAGCGGCGACCCCTGCACGGCGGCTCCGCTGGAGACCAGCACGACAAGCCCGCCCGGCGTCATCGGCAAGGTCAGAGCAGCCTGTACCCAGTGCAGCGCGGCCTTGACGTCCACATTCCAGTTGGTCGTGAATGCCTCCCAGCCAATCCGGTCGATGCGTTCCATGGGCGGTTCCGCACCGGCATTCATGATGACGAGATCAGGTCGCGCCTGCTCCATGATCCGCCATGCCGCGTCGACATCGGTTGCATCGGCCGATATGGCGGTGACGGTCCCTTGCTCGCCTGCCCCCTGCGCGGCCGTCGCATTTCGGGCGACCACGGTGACGTCGGCTGCGCGCGCCACGAATGCCTCGGCAAGCCCCCTCCCCAAACCGCGGCTCCCGCCGACAACCACAATTCGCTTTCCGTCCAGATTCATCTCTCAGTCCTCATTCGGGTCGATCCAACCGTTCGACGACGGTCGCAACTACGACGTTCCAGCGAGGCAAAAAGAGTCACTGCCATCTGCGATTTGTGGCGGCCGGCGTTTAAAGATCTGGCTCGACCGAAATTCGGCGGTGATCGATATCGGCCTGGAACGGAAGCTGCCATGGATTTCGCTCTCCCGAAACAACGGCATCCGCGAAGGCGCGGATGATTGCGCGCAATTTTCTGATATTGTACATTCGCGCAACTGCATTGAGAGCTTCCGTCCGGGGTTTATCATGCGAGGGGGAACAACGATCTGATGGGGCATCTGCGGCCCCCAGGCGCGACGATGACGACCAGAGCGTTCCCATCGCCGGCTCCGCTTTTTCGTCTATCAAGCTGATCAAGAAAAACAGCACGCTCAAACCGTGCAATCGCCTGCTCTACGGCATGTGCTCCACGCATCCCGAAATCATCACCCCAGGCGGGGAAGCGTCTTCATCCTGACCCCTGCAGCCCCGCCGCCATTCCGGAAAGGACCTGCCAGATGACCCAGGATTTCAGACTTTCCCGTCGCGGGTTTTGTCTCTGCTGCATGGCCGCCTCGACATTCGCTGCATCGGGAGGCTGGCTCACCCCAAGACAGGTATTCGCGAAGGCTCAGGGCATTGTCGACCTGATCCGCGACTCCGCCGCCAAGGACCCGATCAAAGTACATAAGGCAAGGGCCGGCGTATCGATCCTTGAAGGATCGGGCGGAAACATCGCCGTCCTGACGGGGGCGGACGGAAAGGTCCTCATCGATGGCGGCATCACCGCGTCCCGGCCCCGGATACTCGAGGCCCTGGCCCGACTTGGCAAACAGCCGATCAGTCATCTCATCAACACGCACTGGCATTTCGATCATACGGATGGAAACGCATGGCTGAACGCCGAGGGCGCGGCCATTCTGGCGCATGAAAACACTTGCAAACACCTGATGTCAGTCGTGAGGGTCGAAGACTGGGATTACGAGTTCCCGCGACCGCCGCTCGCCGCCGTGCCGTCGGAAACCGTCACCGACGAGATGTCCCTCAAGCTCGACAAATCCACCCTGATGCTGAAGCATCATCCGAATGCTCACACCGATGGCGACATCTCTGTCACCTTCGGCGAAGCAAACATCGTCCACGCCGGAGACCTCTATTGGTACGGCATCTATCCGTTCATCGACTATTCGACCGGCGGCGGGATCGACGGAATGATCAAGGCGGTCGAGGACATCCTGGCCAATGTCGCCAACGACACGATCGTCATCCCCGGTCACGGTCATCCCGTCAGCAACAAGCCGGAGCTGGTCGAGTACAGGACGATGCTGGTCGATATCCGTGGGAACGTCGCCAAACTGAAAGCCGCCGGAAAGCCGATCGACGAGGTCATTGCCGCAAAGCCTACGGCCGAGTTCGATGCGAAATGGGGGCAGTTCCTCGTTACCCCCGAATTGTTCACGCGCCTCGTCTATCATGGCGTCTGAAAAGATCGTGCAACGGGAAGCTGCCCGCGCCGTCGCGAGATGCGCAACGTCTGGGAGGAGGCATGACGAAGCATCGTATCTATTCGATCAGCGTCGCAAGCGTTTACCCCCATTATATCGCCAAGGCCGAGAAGAAGGGCCGCACCAAAGCGGAGGTCGATGAGATTATCTGCTGGCTGACGGGGCACAGCCCGGAGAGCCTGGACGATGAGCTGTCGCAGAAAACCAGTTTCGAAGATTTCTTTGCGCAGGCGCCGGCGATGAACCCTTCCCGGTCGCTGATAACAGGTGTCGTCTGCGGCGTGCGCGTCGAGGAGATCGAGGAGCCGACCATGCGGGAGATCCGCTACCTGGACAAGCTGGTCGACGAGCTCGACAAGGGAAAGACGATGGAGAAGATCCTGCGAGCATAGCCGCGGCCGCGGCCCGCGGCTTCAGTCGACCAATCCGCATCTCAGAAGGATAACGGCGGGCTTTCAGTCTTCATTCTGGCCGGATTCGACCGTTCGACGACGGTCGCAACAACAACGTTCCAACGAGATTAAAAGAGTTATCGCCATCTGCGATTTATGGCGGGCCAGCGTCTAAAAGTGTGACTCGACCGAAATTCGACGGTGATCGACTTCGAATGGATTTCGCGCCGGCCTTGCCGATCAGGCCAACAGTCCGTGCAGCACGAGATCGACATGCGCCTTCAGGTAGGCATCCCTGTCCAGGGGCCGCCGCTCGTCGAAGAGAAGCTTGAAGAACAGGAAGGTGATGGCTGGCGCCACGACTGCGTCGGAGAATGCAGCCGGCGCCGAGCGGAATTCGCCAAGCCTTACGCCGTCATCGATGAGGGACTGCATTTGCCAGTCGAGAGGATCGATGAATGCCTCGTGATGCCTGTCGACGATCTGGGGGAAGCGTGAACCTTCGGCGATAATGAACCGCATCAGTTCGCGCAATCTGCGGTCCCTGACCACGAGATCGTAGATCAGCTCGATCGTCTTCTGAAGCCGCTCCGCAGCAGTCCCCTGCTGTTCGTTTGCGCGCGCCAACAGACCTTCCAGCGGCGTCGAAATATGCCCGATCATCGCTTCGAAAAGCTGTTCCTTGGTTTCGAAGTAAACATAGACGGTTCCCTTCGTGACCCCGATCCGGCTGGCGATGTCTTCGACACGTGTCGCGACATAGCCGCGCTCGACGAATTCTTCAAACGCAGCGTCCAGGATCTCTATGGGTCGGCGAGCCTTCTGCTCGGCGCGCGTCAATTTCTTCGTATCAGGCATGGCTCACCTTGAGCGTTTTTCGTGGTCGGGCGTCAAGAAATTTTCATTGACTAATGGGTTAGTCAATATTATTCGTCTGCCGAACCGATGCAAGAGGTAAATCATGAAAACTGTCCTTGTTGCCGCCTGGCTGGGCGTCAGCGCAGTCGCGCTTGCCTCATGCGAAAAGCAAAGCGCGAGTGAGGCAAAGCCAAAGAATGTGGAGGCTGTCGTGGCCAAGGTCACGCCAACAGTCGAAAACAACGCCATAACAGGCGAAGTCAGCGCACGCGTCGAAAGCGACCTTTCCTTCAGGGTCAGCGGGCGCATTGTCGAGCGTCTCGTCGATGTCGGCTCATCGGTGAAGGCGGGACAGGTGCTCGCGCGCATGGACGCCGAAGAACAGAAAGCCGATCTCGGCGTCGCCACCGCCAACCTGCAATCGGCGCTTGCCCAGCAGACGCAGGCCCAGCTCGCGTTCGACCGGCAGCAGAACCTTTTCAAGACGCAGGTTGCGACCCGCGCGGCACTCGATCAAGCCCAGGAGGCGCTGCTGACGGCTGAGGGCGGCGTGAAACTGGCGCAGGCGCAATTCGATACGGCACAAGACGCGCTCTCCTATACGGAACTGCGCGCCGATGCCGATGGCGTCATCACCGCTAGAAATGCCGAGGTTGGCCAGGTCGCTCAGGCGGCGCAACTCATCTTCACGCTTGCCCATGATGGACCGCGCGACGCCGTCTTCAATGTCTTCGAGTCCCTTTATCTCGGCCGCAACCTTGAAAACACGGTCGCCGTCAGCACCCTCTCGGCGCCATCTCACAGAATAGAAGCCTCCGTGCGCGAGATCTCGCCCACGATCGACCCGTCGACCGGAACGATCAGGGTCAAGGTGGGTCTCGAAGGCACGGCGGACATGCAGCTTGGCGCACCTGTTGTCGGCTCCTTCCGCTCCGTAGCGCAGGATGCAATCGAATTGCCGTGGTCGGCCATGGCCTCGAAGAGCGGCCAGCCGGCCGTCTGGATCGTCGACCCCGCCTCATCGAGCGTGTCGCTCCACCCGATCGATGTCTCCAACTATGAGACCGGCCGCTTTGCGGTGCGCGCGGGTGTCTCCCCGGGAGACATCGTCGTCGTCGACGGCACGAAGTTCCTGCGACCAGGCGAGGTCGTCGCATACGGCAAGGGAGCCGCAGAATGAATATCCGTATCACAGCCGGCCTTGCGATCGTCGGATCACTGCTGCTGACCTCCTGCCAGAAGCAGGAAGAAGCACATGAGCAGCCGCCGCGTCCCGTCCTTTCCGTTGTCGTCAAGTCGACCGCAGCCTCCGCACTGACCCTGCCAGGCACGGTCCAGGCCAAGATCGAGACCCAGCTGGCATTTCGGGTCCTCGGACGGGTCATCGCCCGCAAGGTCAGCGTCGGCGACGTCGTGAAGAAGGGCGATGTCGTTGCTGCCATCGATCCGCTGGCGCTGGAACTTGCGGTCAGAAGTTCGCAATCCGAGCTTTCCAATGCGCAGGCGCAGCTCGCGAATGCCGCATCCACCGAGGAACGCCAGCGGTCCCTGCTCCAGAGCAGATCGGGAAGCGAGGCGGCCTACGAAGAGGCCGAACTTGGGCGCAAGAGTGCCGCTGCCGCGGTTGCCAAGGCCCAAGCCAATCTGGACAAGGCCGAGGAGCAGCTCGGATACGCGCAGCTCAGGGCGGAATTCGACGGCGTCGTGACGGCGACTTCGGCCGAAGTCGGCCAGGTCGTGGCCGCGGGCCAGAGCATTGCGACCATCGCCCGCCCTGAACAGAGCGATGCGGTGATCGACATACCGGTCGCAAGCTTCGACGGCCTCAAGGTGGGATCGCCCTTCGAGATTGCTCTCCAGCTGGACCCGACCATCCGTGCGAGCGGCGCCGTCAGGGAGATCGCACCGGAAGCCGAGGCGACGACCCGCACGCGACGCACAAAAATAACGCTCATCGATCCTCCTGCCGCGTTTCGCCTGGGCTCGGTCGTAACCGCAACCGCAACCGTCGACGCTCAGCCGACAATCCTGCTCCCCTCCTCCTCCATCCTGATCAAGGACGGAAAGCCGAACGTCTGGGTGGTCGATCCCGCTGCCGCCAAGGTTTCCATCCGCGCGATCGGGATCGACGGAGACGTCGCCGAGGGAGGCTCCGTTCGCATCGCCGGGGGCATCAGCCCGGGCGAACGCGTCGTCATTGCCGGCGTTCACAAACTAGTCGATGGCCAGGCCGTCAGAGTAGACTGAGGAAAAATCCCCGTGAAAAAATTTAACCTGTCCGACTGGGCGCTCGAACATCGTTCGCTCGTCTGGTACTTCATGATCGTCTTCATTCTGGCCGGCGCCTTTTCCTATATCGGTCTCGGCCGCGAGGAAGATCCCAACTTCACTATCAAGACCATGATCATCCAGGTGCAGTGGCCTGGTGCATCAGCCGAGGAAGTGACCAAGCAAGTCACCGACCGCGTCGAAAAGAAACTCGAGGAACTGGAATCGCTCGATTTCACCCGCAGCGAGACGGTTGCCGGGCAGACGACGATCTTCGTGGAATTGCTGCCGACGACCAAGGCCAAGGATGTGAATGCCATCTGGATGCGCGTACGCAACATGATCGGCGACATCAAGGGAGATTTCCCGAGCGGCGTTATCGGGCCGTTTTTCAACGATCGTTTCGGCGATGTCTTCGGCAATATCTACGCCTTTACGAGCGACGGGCTGACACAGCGCCAGCTTCGCGATCTCGTCGAGGACGCGCGCGCAAAAGTGCTGACCGTTCCCAATGTCGGCAAGGTGGACATTATCGGCGCGCAGGATGAGGCCATCTATCTCGAATTTTCGACGCGAAAGATCGCCGCTCTCGGGCTTAACCAGCAATCGGTGATCGAGACGCTGCAGGCGCAGAATGCCGTGACGCAGTCGGGCTTCGTCGACGCCGGTCCCGAGCGCATCGCCTTGCGGGTCAGCGGCCAGTTCACTTCAGAGGAAAGCCTCAAGGCGATCAATCTTCGTGTCAACGATCGCTTCTTTCCGCTGACCGATGTCGCCACGATCAAGCGCGGCTACGTCGATCCGCCCTCCGCACTGTTCCGCTATAACGGCCAGCCGGCGATCGGGCTCGCGATCGGCATGAAGACCGGCGCAAACCTGCTTGAATTCGGTGAAGCGCTCGACAAGGAGATCGAGCAGGTCACTGCCGACCTTCCCATCGGCGTAGACGTGGAACGCGTTTCCGATCAGCCCGCCGTCGTGGACGAGGCCGTGTCGGGCTTCACGCGTGCGCTGTTCGAGGCGATCGTCATCGTGCTTGCGATCAGCTTCATCAGCCTCGGCGTTCGGGCGGGGCTCGTGGTTGCCATCTCCATTCCGCTCGTGCTGGCGATCACCTTCCTCGTCATGGCCTATACCGGTATTTCGATGCAGCGCATTTCGCTGGGCGCGCTGATCATCGCCCTTGGCCTTCTGGTCGACGACGCGATGATTGCCGTGGAAATGATGGTGGCCCGCCTGGAGGTCGGCGACGACCTCAGAAAGGCGGCGACATACGTCTACACCTCGACCGCCTTCCCGATGCTGACAGGCACGCTGGTGACGGTCGCGGGCTTCATCCCCGTCGGCCTCAACACCAGCGCCGCCGGCGAGTTTACGTTCACCCTTTTCGTGGTGATTGCTGTCTCGCTCCTGGTTTCATGGGTCGTTGCGGTCCTGTTCACGCCGCTGCTCGGCGTGACCATCCTTCCGAAGACCATGAAATCGCATCATGAGCAGAAAGGCCGTTTTGCACGGATCTTCGCATGGCTCCTCGGCCTGGCCCTGCGCTGGCGCTGGATAACCATCGGCGCGACGGTGGCGGTGTTTGCCCTCTCCATCGGCGGCATGAGCCTGGTGCAGCAACAGTTCTTCCCGTCCTCCGACCGGCCCGAACTGATCGTCGACTGGAACCTGCCGCAGAACAGCTCCATCTCGGAGACGAACAGGCAGATGGCCAGGTTCGAAAGCGAGATGCTGGCCAACAACGGGGATATCGATCACTGGACGAGCTATGTCGGACAAGGGGCTCCCCGCTTCATCCTGTCCTATGATGTGCAGACCCCCGACGTCTCGTTCGGCCAGACGGTGATCGTCACCAAGGGGCTCGACGTTCGTGACAAGGTGAAAAGCGAGCTTCAGGCATATCTGACGAAAACCTTCCCCGGAACCGACGCCTTCGTAAAGCTTCTCGACATCGGCCCGCCGGTCGGCAAGCCCGTGCAATATCGCGTCAGCGGGCCGGATATCCAGAAGGTCCGTGACATCGCCCACCAGCTTGCCGGCATCGTCGGCCCGCATCCGCTGCTGTCCAACATGACCTTCGACTGGAACGAACCATCGCGCGTGGTCAAGGTCGATGTGCTCCAGGACAAGGCGCGCCAGCTGGGTGTCTCGTCGCAGGATATTGCAACGGCCCTGAACAGCATCGTCGAGGGATCGGCTGCCACGCAGATCCGCGATGACATCTATCTCGTCGATGTGATCGGCCGAGCCCAGACCTCCGAGCGAGGTTCGATCGAGACGCTGCAAAACCTTCAGCTTGCCGGCTCCAATGGCAAGTCCGTGCCCTTGTCTGCCGTTGCGAATTTCCACTACGAACTGGAGCAGCCGACGATATGGCGGCGCACACGCACGCCGACCATCACCATCAAGGCCGCGGTGGTGGGACCGACCCAGCCGGCAACGATCGTCACCGAACTGCAGCCGAAAGTCGATGAGTTCCGCAAGGGCCTTCCGAGCGGCTATCGTATCGTTGACGGCGGTTCGGTCGAGGAAAGCGCCAAAGCGCAGGGGCCGATCGTGGCCGTCGCACCGCTGATGCTGTTCATCATGGCGACGATCCTGATGATCCAGCTGCAAAGTTTCAGCAGGCTGTTCCTGGTCTTCGCCGTTGCCCCCACCGCGCTGATCGGCGTTGTTGCAGCGCTGCTGTTCAGCAATTCGCCCATGGGGTTCGTCGCAATCCTCGGCGTCCTGGCGCTGATCGGCATTCTGATCCGCAACTCGGTCATCCTTGTCGTGCAGATAGAGCATCTTCGAAGCGAGGGCATGCCACCCTGGCAAGCCGTTATCGAAGCGACGGAGCATCGAATGCGTCCAATCATGCTGACAGCGGCCGCAGCCACGCTCGCGCTGATCCCGATCTCCAGGGAGATATTCTGGGGGCCGATGGCCTACGCGATGATGGGCGGCATTGTCGTCGGCACGGTCCTGACGCTGCTCTTCCTGCCTGCTCTGTATGTTGCCTGGTTTCGAATACCCCGCGAGGCCTGACAACATAAGGCCCGTCCGGATCACTCCGGACGGGCCCCCTCCCGCTGACTAAAACGCGTTGCAAGCCATCTCGTTAACGCCTCCCTTTCATCCTCCAATATAGGCTGCCAGTTCGTCGGGCGTTCCCATCGGAAAGGCTTCCTTCAGATAATCGAGAAAGGCCGATACGCGGGGGCTCAGCAGCCGCCGCGATGGATAGAGCGTCCAGAGCGCGATCTCCGGCCCGTCCACATCGCCCCAGCACACCAGGCTGCCGGCGGAGAGATCGTGACTGACGAGCGAGATGGGAAGCCGCGCGGCGCCGACGCCCATGCGCACTGCATCTCGCACCATGATGAGCGATGACAGCCTGAGCACCGGATCGATGGCGATGCCCGATCGGCCGGTCGCTTCCTTGACATGCCATATGCCAACCTGATCGCCCGCCCCCCGCACGACGGCCGGCACGTCTGAACCATCCGCCGGCCGCGCGAGAGCCGGGCTCGCCACGACCACCAGCCGGTCGCGCAGGAATATCCGTCCGACGAGGCTCTCATCCGGATCGGGATTGACCCGGATCACCAGATCAAAGCCCTCCTCCACCATATCGACGGCCCTGTCTTCCGTCGTCACCTCGAGCCGGACCTCGGGATAGGCGAGCGCGAAGCCCGCGGAAAGCTTGCCCATCGCCGTTTGCGAAAACAACAGCGGCGCGCTGATGCGCAGCCTGCCGCGCGGCCTGTCCCCGCCTGAAGCGATCGACGCTGCCGTCTCGTCGAGTTCGGTCAGCAAGGCCCCCGTCCGCTCGTAGAGCGCCCGCCCCTCCTCCGTCAGCTTCAGGACGCGCGCTCCGCGCTCGAAGAGACGCAGGTCGAGCGCCGCCTCCAGCTCCGCGACCCGGCGCGAGAGCGTCGCCTTCGGCCGCCCGGCGGCGCGGGCTGCGCGCCCGAACCCGCCGTGGCGGGCAACAAGATTGAAATCGGCGAGCGCAAGCAGGTCCATGTGTTCCACCCATGAGACGAACCGTCCAAAATCTGCGTCTATCGGATCATTTCTGAACCATCCATCTTGAAGGTGTCAAGCAACCGAACACAGCGTCGCCGCCTCCGCCTGATGGCAGCTGCGCCACGCAAACCAAGCAGAGGACTATGACGATGATCTATTCAAGTGCGACTGTCCCGATCAATCCGGAAGGCGAGACCCCGCTTACCCGTGCCCAGGCATGGCAGGGTCTTGTGCTCAAGGCACGCGACGCCCGCGAATTCCTTCCGCCCAACCTCTGCACCGCTTGCGAAGTGGTCGAAGAGAGCGCCACTCATATCGTGCGCGAGGCGACGATCGCCGGCCAGGATCTGCGCGAAATCATCACCTTCGAGCCGGACAGCAAGGTCACATTCTTCCAGGCCACCGGGCCGCGCGAAGGCGCGATCGTCAACGAGCTGTTCGAGGATGAGGCAGGTGCGCTGCAACTGCGCTTCTACTGCTATCTCGGCCTGCGCGGCAAGGAGCCCGATGGCCCCGAGGAGCAGGCCGAACAGGCCTGGATGGATGGCGACAAGGGCTACAAAAGCGCCCTCATTTCGACGCTGAAGCGGACCCGCGAACTGCTCGCAGAGGGCAGGCTCTGATCATCAACCCGAAACGACGGGACGGCCTTGCGTGAGGCGTCCCGCCTTGCCAATAGGAATAAAGCCATGACCGACAATATCCAGGCAGATCAACCGAAGATCCTGATCCTTGGCGCAACCGGCCCCACCGGCCGTCTGATCGTCACCCAGGCGCTGGCACGCGGCTACGACGTCACCGCGCTCGTGCGCTCGCCCGAAAAGGCAGGCGACCTGGAGGGCGCCAAGCTCATCGTTGGAGATGCGCGCGACAAGAATGCCTTGCGCCAGGCCCTGAAGGGCCGCAATGCCGTCATCAGCGCGCTCGGCACGCAGGCAAGTCCGTTCCGTGAAGTCACGCTCCTATCGACCGCGACGCGCGCCCTCGTCAACGCCATGAAGGCGGAGCAGGTTTCCCGCCTCGTCTGCATCACCGGCATCGGCGCCGGCGACAGTGCCGGGCATGGCGGCTTCCTCTTCGACAAGCTGATTTTCCCGCTTATCCTGAGCAAGGTCTATGCTGACAAGAACCGGCAGGAAGCGATCGTGAGAGACAGCGGCCTCGATTGGGTTCTCGTCCGTCCCACGGTGCTGAACAACAAGGCCGGCGGCGCACCGGTCCGGGCACTGACCGACCTCTCCGGTTTTGACGGCGGCACGATATCGCGGGCGGATGTTGCCGGCTTCGTGCTGGACCAGCTGCATCAGGATCGCTGGCTGCGCCAGGCACCTTTGATCACGCAGTGAACGGATATCCGCCTCGTCCCTGATGTCCGCAAGAAGACACGGGGATGAAGCGGCGGCGGATTGCGACGAGCATGCCCCTTCGCCGATGATGTGCCGCCGCACGAGTGGCGGCGGCAACCAATAAGCCACATGGTATTCGGTCTGATCCGACATGGCTCGGCGTATGATGCGTTTGGCTGTCAGGCGCCCTGTTGGAAATACTGCAAGGCCGGAGAGATGAACTCGCTGTTTTCCCAAGTCGGATACTTCGCGCGGATCTCGCTTTGGAGATCGCTGACGGAACGCCCACCAGCCCGAACGAGGCTGCGCATCGCCGAGAAGTAGGCGAGCACATCCTCGGCGATTTCCACGCCGCCCAGATTGCCGTGACCGGGCACGATCAGCCGTGGTTCGAGGCGCCGAATATCATTCAAGACAATCTCCCACCGCGCGACATCGATGTCGCCTGAGGTGATCATTGGCGGGAATAGAGGAACGATCGGAAACATCCTTTCCTCAAGTAGGTCGCCAGCAAAGACGATGCCTTCCTGGGGAAGGTATATGATCTGGTCACCCGGAGTATGCGCTGTGCCCCAGGTGCGGAATTCGACCATCCGACCGCCAAGGTCCAATACTGCCTGGGCGCCGTCATAAGTTTCATCGGGAGGGGTAAGCACGACGCCGTCCAGCAGGTGCTTCTGCGTAGGCGGAAGAACGCCGGTACGAAAGCCATCAAGCAGTGTCGCACCGGAGCGCTGGAGGTAATCGCGCTGGGTGGCGTTGTAGTAGATTCGTCCGTCCGGTTTGAACACCTGCGCTCCGAAACCGTGCTCGGGATGTGCGTGCGTGACCGTCAGGACGATCTGCCGGCCTGGAGCAAGTTGCCCCGCGAGTTGCATCACCTTCTCTGCGTTTTCGACGCCCATCCCACAATCGACGACGAGCACCTTTTCGCGACCGACGATGATGCCGATATTTGGGACGAGTGGTATCCGTTTGTCAGGCAGGACAAACACGCCAGGCGCCATCTCAGCGGGGAAGCGTGTATCGACGATCGGCATAGGCCGCGCGGCCAGAAGCGGCTGCGCGTCTTGCGCCTGCGCCACGCCAGGCGGCGAAACGACGGCGGCCAAACCACCGGCCATGGAGAGCTTCAGCAAGAGCCGTCTATCAACCAGTCTGCTTGTTTTAGGGTCTGCGGGTTCCATCGATTTTCCTCATCTATGTTCCAATCGCGCCACCTCCCCAAATCGGAGAACAGCCGCGTCTGCACATTTTGCAGGATGAGCAGCACCCAACCATTCGGCAAATTGATTTCCTGTATTTGTTGACATCCACAGCTTTTATGATGAGCGCTTGGCGTCGATGCCCTACTCCTGAACTACAGGATTGAATCAATTAAGAAAATTGATGCTTGCAAGATGCCGAGCGTAGTCCTGTAGCGGGCTGGAGCGCGCCCCAAATGCCAGACGTTACGCCCCGAATTATGGGTCGACCGTCAGTCAGCCGTTGAACGGTCACCGAGGGCAGGCAGTGACATCGAGAGGGATGCGATGCAGTCCCTGAACCATCGCTGGGCAGGATGAACATCGTTGCGCCGATGCCACGACAGGACGAACTGGACAGGCTCCAGCTCGAGCGGTAGTGGCAGGATCGAGAGTTCGTGCGAGTGTCCAGATGCGAGAACCACGCCTCCCATCAGCGTCGCGATCATATCGGAACGAGCAATCAACAGGGGCGCTGCGTACATATGCGGGAGCGTCAGCGCAAGACGCCGCTTCAGGCCTTGCTTCGCCAGGGCCGCATCGACTAGTCCAAATCGGTCGTTCTCCGGCGAGACCAGCAGGTGAGAAAGTCCGAGGAACGTCTTGAGGTCGAACGGCGCCGACGCGACGGCGTGCCCTTTTCGAACGATGCAGACGAACCCTTCCTGAAACAGAGGTCGATTGAGAATTCTGCCCGTCGGCGAAGGCGGCACGCCGATGGTGAGATCGACCTCCCCGGAATCGAGCATGCTGATGGCGTCGTCACGCGCCGTGAAGTTGCGGATGCGCAATGTAATCCCTGGCGCCTGTTCGCGCAGGGCTTCAAGAAGACTTGGCAGCAGGACGAAGGTTGGGTGATCGGATAGACCCAGAGAAAAACTGACCGTCGAGGTCGATGGGTCGAAGCCTTGGGTGAATTCAAGCGTCCGCTGAATCTCGGCCAGTGCATGACTGAGCGGCTCGGCTAAATCGAGGGCGCGTGGCGTCGGCTGCAGCCCATTCGGCCCGCGAATAAACAACTCGTCTTTCAATAAGGTTCGCAGCCTTGAAAGGGCCGCGCTCATGGCCGGCTGCGTGCGCCCGATCCGTGTGCCAGCGCGGGTGACGCTTCGCTCGGCCATCAGCGCGTCGAAGGCAACGAGCAGGTTAAGATCGATACCGTGCAAATCCATAAAATGGATGATTACACATACTCAATATCGATTTCAAGCATGACGCGCCGTCGGATAACGTCTTCCCAAGCCACATCCTCAGCAAGGGAAGCAACTATGGAAACTACCGAAAATAAACCGAGTGTTTTCGGCATTTCGCCGGAAGAACTGCGAGCCGTGGAGACGCTCTACCGGGCCTTCAGCGAAGGGAACCCGGACCTTCTCGACGAAGCCGTTACGGCGGACTGGCAGGATATCCCTCTTGCACCGCACCAGCAGCCGGGTCGCGATGGCATGAAACCCCTTATCCGAGAATTTGTCGCGGCCTTTCCGGACATCAGGATCCAGATCCTGGAGATCATCGGCGCACCAGGTCGCGCTGCCGTACGTGCAGTCATTACTGGGACCCATACCGGCGAATGGTTCGGCATCGCTCCAACCGGTAGATCCTTTCGGATGCCCATTCACGAATTCCACCACATCGACAACGGCATGCTTACGCACACCTGGCATCTCGAGGACTGGTTCGGCTGGCTGTTTCAGGTTGGCGCATGGCCTGTCCAAGCGGAGGAGACGACCCGATGAAAGCCCTCCGCATTGGCAACTATAACGCTGCGCCGGTCGTCGAGGACGTACCGACGCCAGATATCAGCCCGGGCGAGGTTCTCGTGCGTATCAAGGCGGCAAGCCTCAATCCGCTCGATGTAAAGCTGCAGCGTGGGTTTATGCATGCGTTCTTCCCGCTGGCATTCCCCTACATCTTGGGCACCGACCTTGTGGGCACCGTCGAATACGCAGGAAGCGACGTCACCCGTTGGCGCAAAGGCGACGAAGTCCTGGCTCGCCTCGACCCGACAAGCGGCGGCGCCTTTGCCGAATTCGCTGTCGTCAGAGATGACTATTTGGTCAGCGTGCCGAAAAAGGTATCGTTCGAAGAAGCAGCAGGCATTCCGACAGCGGCGGGCACCGCGTGGCAGGCACTGTTCGAAGTCGCGGATCTGAAACGCGGTCAACGCGTCCTGGTGCATGCGGGTGCCGGTGGCGTCGGTAGTTTTGCCATTCAGTTTGCCCGTTCTGTCGGCGCACACGTGATTGCGACAGCATCGGGAACGGGGATCGACATCGCCCGCCGGCTCGGCGCGGATCAGGTGATCGATTATCGGTCGGAGAACTTTGTGAACAAGGTGTCTGACATCGATGTGGTGCTCGACACGATCGGCGGTGAAACCCAGCAGCGATCGTTCAACGTCCTGCGCTCGGGCGGATATCTCCTGGCTACCTCCGCGCCACCGGATGAAGCGCTCGCGAAGGCGCATAATGTAGCGGCGAGCTTCGTTTTCCATGCTTCCGACCGAAGCCGTCTTGAAAAGATCGTCGAAGCTATTGACGCGAGTTCGCTGAAGGTTCTCGTCGATCAGAAAGTGTCGTCGCTCGACCTTGCCCACGCCTTTGAGCATCAGGCATCAGGTCGCGCTCGCGGCAAGATCATCGTCGCATTCGACTAGACACAGCAACGCCACTGCATACCGCGGTGGCGTTTCCCTCAGTGCATTATCGACGATCAAGTCCCTCGCCCAGACCGGCGACCGGCGCTTCAAGAACCGCTGATTGTTGCTGATGACGCGGCAGCAAGAAAGCTTCGGTCGAGCTGTCATATCTTGTCGCGACGCTTCGCCAAGCACGCAAGCCTGTTGGGTACGGGACCCTAGCGGCCGACTGCGGCGCCGAGGCGTTCAAGCGCCTCGCGCACGCGCCCACGCGCCGATTCCGGAAGGCCAAGCACCGGCCGCGGTGGCGCAAACCGACCGAGGCCGATGAGATCGGCAATGGTGTACATGACGCGGAAACTGCCGAATTCCTTGAATAGCGCCCAGAGCGGCGCGAAGGCTTCGTTGATGCGTCCCGCCTCTTTAGTGTCGCCCGCCTGCGCCGCCCTCGTCAGTCTCAGGGCCTCGGCGGGCAGCAGGCCTCCCGCCACGCTATACCAGCCATCGGCACCCGCCAGCAGCGCATCCGCAGCACCCCAGTCGCCGCTATAGCCGACAGCGAAATTATCAGGTATCACCGAACGGAGACTTGCAATCTCTGCTGCGATATCGCCATTGGCGGGCAGCGGCATCTTCACCGCCTTGACGGTGCCGAGCCTGGAGAGCCGGGCGATCAGCTCGACGCTGAAGGTAAATTTCGTCGTGCCCGGATTGTTGTAGATGCAGAGCGGCAACTGCCCGACATCGGCCACAGCTGCAAAATGCTCGTAGACCTCATCATCGGTGAGCGGCGTGTAGGAGACCGGCGCCAGCAGCAGGCCATCCGCCCCGAGCTCCCGCGCATCTTTTGCGAGCGCCTGCGCCTCGTCTGTTCGAAGCGCTCCGACGCCGACGATGACTGGGATCTTGCCGCCGACGGCAGACATCGCCGTTTCAACCGCCCGGCGCCGCTGATCGCGCGACAGGAAGGCGTAACCGCCGGTGCTGCCGAGCAGGCCGATGGAATCGGCGCCCGCGGCCTGGATGCGGGCAAGCAGGGTGGCGAGCGCGTCGGTATCGACAATGCCGGAAGCATCTGATGGCGTGATCGGAAATGCGGAAAGACCGTGAAAAAGCGGCATCGGGAACGTCCTCTTTATGCGCGCGACAGCAGGAGCTTCATGCCGGCCGCCCCGAAGACGAGCGCCAGTGTGCCCTCGATCCAGCGCCGCGCGTGGCGATACATGCGGATCATCGGCGCGGTGGAGAAAACCAGCGCATAACCGCAGAAGATCGTGATGCTCAGAACAGCGCAGCCTGCGAGGATGACGGCAACCGTCGTCGGCGTCGCACCCGGGCCGAGGCCGAGCGTCATGGTCGCGATCCAGCCGAGCAGCGCCTTCGGGTTGGTCAGATGCATCAGGAGGCCGCGGCGATAGAGGCTGAAGCCCGAAGCCGGCCTGATGGCATCGAGCGGCCTGCCCTGCTTCTCGTCAGAGGTCATGGCGGATTTGCCGGCCTTGTAGGCAAGGAACAGCAGGTACAAACCGCCTGCTATCTTCAGGATAACAAGCGCCTGGGCATATTGCGCCAGAATGGCGGAAACGCCGGTCGCCGCCATCGAGCCCCAGAAGAGCGAGCCGCTGACCACACCGGCGGCAATCATCAATGCGGACTGGCGCCCCTGATGCATGGCCACGCCCATGATGCGCATATTGCTGGGGCCTGGGCTGGCTGCGGCGATGATATAGGCGGTGAAGACAAGGGCGAGATGATGCGGGTCGACTGACATTCTGATTTCCCAAGGTCGAATGCGCTTGAGGCGTATGCAGCCGTCACATGCCGTTCAGGAGCTTGAACGCGATCAGCCACATCACGCAAGCGATGATGGTTTCGAGAATGCGCCAGGAAACCGGCCGTGAAAAGATGGGGCGAAGCCAGGCCGCACCATATCCCAGCGAAAAAAAGAACAGGAAGGAGCCGGTCACGGCCCCCGCGGCAAAAGCCGCCTGATGGCCGGCAAAGCGCGTCGAGATCGTGCCGAGCAGGATCACCGTATCGAGATAGACATGCGGATTGAGCCAGGTGAGTGCCAGGCACATGGCCATGGTCTTGCAGAAGCTTGCCCCCGCCCCGTTTGAAACCTGCAGCGCGCCCGAAGACCACACTGCCGAATAGAGGCTTTTTGCCCCATACCAGATGAGGAATGCCGCCCCGCCATAGCGCATGACCGGATCGAGCCAGGGCATGAGGTTCACCACCCGCGCCAGGCTGGTGACGCCGACGACGATCAGGATCGCATCGGATAGAGCGCAGGCCAGGCAGACGGCGAAAACATATTCATTGCGCAGCCCCTGGCGCAGGATGAAGGCATTTTGCGCACCGATCGCCACGATCAGGCTGAGGCCGGCGGCCAAGCCGGTGAAATAGGTCGTAAAGTTCATGATATCAGAGGTTTCCGTCGCGTTGTTGAGACGCTCAGTAGACGGATCGGTCACATTAAGCTAATTAATCATCCTTACGTTAATTAAGCGCAGCTTACCCATGATCGATTATCCCGCCCTTCGCGTGCTGCTTGCCGTGGTCCAGACCGGCAGCTTCGAAAAGGCCGCCGCCGTCCTGAACGTCACGCCATCGGCAGTCTCGCAGCGCATCAAGCAGCTGGAAGAGCGCCTGGGCGCCGCCCTCGTCGTGCGCGGAACGCCATGCACGGCGACGGAAAAGGGCGACTGGCTCTGCCGGCACATGGAAAATGTCGGCATGCTGGAAAGCGAATTGCTGGAACACCTGCCGGCGCTGAGCGACCGCGACAGTCCCGAACAGCGCGTCACGCTGCGGATCGCCACCAGTGCCGACAGCCTCGGCACCTGGTTTCTGGAGGCCATGGCGGATTTTTCGAAAAGCTCGAACTATCTCCTGAACATTTCCATCGACGATCAGGACCACACGGCCGAATGGCTGGAGCGCGGCCGCGTCATCGCCGCCGTCACCAGCATGGAAAAGCCGGTCTCCGGCTGCCGCCGCTACTCGCTCGGCGCGCTGCGCTACCACGCGACCGCAAGCCCCGAATTCGTCCATCGCTATTTCCCTGATGGCGTCACCCCGGAAGCACTTGCCCGCGCCCCGTCCTTCACCTTCAACCAGAAGGACCGCCTGCAGGCGCAATGGATCCGCCGCACACTGGCGACCGACGTCAACGTGCCGACGCACTGGCTGCCGGCCACACAGGGCTTTCTCGATGCGAGCCTGCTCGGCATGGGCTGGGGCATGAGCCCGATCCAGCTGATTGAGCACCACATCAAAGCCGGCCGCCTCGTCGAACTGATCCCCGACACACCGCTTGATGTCGTGCTCTACTGGCAGATCAGCCGGCTTGCTGCAGACCGGCTTGCGGGTTTGACGCAAAAAGTGATCGATGTGGCGAGGCGGTCGCTGGTGTGAGGGTGACGCGTGGGGACAACAGCGTCTGCTTTGGGCCAAAAGCCGCCATTCCGCCCCATGCGGTGATTAGATCACGAATTCCTCCTCGTACGTCTGTGGCTCGGGAACGACCGTGATCTCCACCGGAATGATCCAATTGGCCACGTAGCTCTCGCAGTCGGAACGCTGGAGGTCGGGCTGCGCGGACCCGGCCCCATCGATCGCGCGACATCGCAGTATATATCGCCCCACTTCTTCAGGGGTCCACATGTATTCCCACAAGCGCCATGCAAAGGGACGTTCTGTTTCGAGGAGCTTTCCCTCGCGCCAGCCCCTGCCATCCCCGGTGCAGACCTGCACCTGCCGGACAGCAGCCTCTCCGCTCCAGGCGGCTCCGAAAATCCGGTACGGTTGGCCGACGATGAGACGCGCCCCCTGTACGGGACGCGCGATCTGCGCTTTGACCTCCATCTCCGCAAGGGGGACCAGCCTGGGTTCCCCGAGGCTGCGCTCCCAACGGAAATAGTCGCGCGCCTGCCAGTAGCCAAGGAACGGTTGCTCCACAACCGTGATATCAGTGACCCACTTGACCCAAGCCATGCCGAACCAGCCACCCACGACCGCGCGTAGCGGGTAGCCGTGATCGCGCGTCAACGGCTGCTCGTTCATCGAATAGGCAAGGATCGTGCTGTCAGCGATGGCCTTCTCAAGCGGCAAACTGCGCGCAAAAGCGATGGGGCCGGGAGAAGCCGTTTTCTTGTTCGCGTCGACGACGCCGCTGTCGGCGCCTGCGAGCAGGACCTCACATGCGGTTCGCTTGACGCCCGCCATTTCCAAAATCTCGCGCAGAAGAACACCTGTCCAGGCAGCATTGCCGACGGCTCCATTCTGCCACTGCAATCCCTCCTTCGGCGGCTCATAGTAGACGCGCCCGTTCCCCGCGCACTCGACGACGGCGGTGAAAGTCGTGCTCCGCATCGCCTTGATGCTGTCGAGGTCAAGTTCGATCGGCCGCTCCACCGCCCCGCCAACCCGCAATCTCCAGTCTCGCGCATTGAGGTCCGGCGACGGGAAATGATTTCGCACGAAAAACAGCTCGGTTGGGATCAGCCAATCGGAGAGCGACGCAAACGGAAACTCGATATTCTCTGGGGATTTCTGTCGAACTATTAGACTGGGCTGCTGTGGTGTCGGCATCGCGTACTCGTCTCCCCCTTCAAAGAGCACAACGTCGGCTCTCGGTCGCACGAACTCCGGTTCGATCACACCGCCCCTCGCAGTGCGTCTGTCGCATTCCGCCTTCGGGCCGCATTCTAGCACATACCGTACGTCTCTCGGATCGACCTCGAACGGCAGCAAAGGGCCGAAAGCGGTCATTCGCTCCAAGTCAGACCAGTCCACCAGAACGCCAGACTTCGCATGCCGGAGCAGAATGCCAACAGCCGGCCCAGCCCGCCATCTATCATCAAACCGCGCTCAGCCTGAATAGCGGCAACGGACAGCGCCGCACTGGCAGCCGCCGGAATAGGCCTCAGCCATCACGCCCCCTCACCACCCATGCGGTGGTATCGTGATCGGGGTGCTGGTTGCTGCTCTCCTTGATTGCCGCGGCCCAGTCGGCGCCGTTGTTTTCGGTCGCACCGGTATTTTCTATGCCGGTGATCGTATCGAACCATTTCACCATGTTCTCGGTGCAGGTATTGGCACGCGGCGAGAAGGCGTGCGGGTCATCAAGCGAACCGATCATCAGGTTGGTGCGACCGTTTTCGAGGTGGTGGAAAAACAATGGCGTGCCGCAATTGGCGCAGAATCCGCGCTCGACAAGCTCCGAGCTCTTCCAGACATCAGGCTTGCCGCGTGTCCAGGTGAGTGCATCATCGGGCGCGGCGACAAGCGCGGCAAAGATGTTGCCCGAGGCCTTCTGGCACATGCGGCAATGGCAGAGATGCGAATTGTCGAGCATAGCGGTTGCGTGATAGCGCACGGCGCCGCACTGGCAGCCGCCGCTCACCTCCATCTCGATGCGTTTCATTTTTTCTCCTCCTTCAAGAGGCGGGTTGGGTTTAATTTCTTTTAGATTTTCGTCTTTTGATCGTCCAGCCTGAGGAATACTCTCTCGGTGGATCGTCGAACGGTTCTTCGCATGGATCATGCCGGAACCACATGAATTCTCGGACGAACTCCGGGATAACCCGATTCCTGTTGCAATCGCCAAAAAATTGTATTAGCTAATTCTTGAGGAAATATTCACGTAAAACTTGGAAACTGCAAAATCCACTTGGTCTTGGCGCAATTAATACGCGTGGCCTAGCGAGATTTACTGTCTGTTTGCTATGCGCTCTTCGTGCAACGGGAGCGTGGCCTGATAGTTATGCTGTCGGTAGCGATCTCTGAGGCGGTCGTGCCATCTGGACGTGGAGAGGATCATGATTCAGACGGTTTACTTCGCAACCAATCGTCAGCCCCTCCTTGACCCCACGGATCCGCAGCATCAGCGGATCATCGGCTTCGGTTCCGAACTCGGGCCGACCAGCGGCATCGATGTCCGCTACGGCAGCGCCAAGGTCAACGTCAATCTGTCGAGGAAGACGAACGTGCTCGTGCCGGGCTCGCTCGCCGTCGCCAACCAGCAGCTTCTCTTTGCCGAAGGCGAGGCGCCGACGCTTGGCAGCGACACGATCTTCGATGCCATCCGCGCCTCGATGAAGGCCGATGACAAGCCAACCATCGCCTTCATCCATGGCTTCAGCAACAGTTTCGTCGATTCCATCGAGCGCGCCGGCTGGCTGAGCGCCTTCTACGGCCTCGACGTCAACATGTTCGTTTTCTCCTGGCCGTCGATTGCCTCGCTCCTGCCCATACCCACACCGTTTGGCGATTACGCCCATGATCGCAAGACCGCGGCGGCATCAGGCATCGCGATCGCCCGAACCCTGCGTCGCCTCAGCGATTTCGTCGACAAGCTCAGCGAGGAAGAGCGCTGCAACCAGGCCATTCACCTCATCTGCCACAGCATGGGCAATTATGTGATGCGAAACGCGCTGCAGGCGCTGATGAAACTGCCCGAACCGCCCTCCCCGACACTCTCGACCGTTAGTGCCATGACCTCGCTCGATGGCACATCGTCATCGCCCCTTCGCCGCTATTTCGACAAGGTGATCCTGGCTGCCGCGGACGAGGATGCCGATGCCTTCGACGATCCCCAGAAATTCAAGTTCCTGCCGCGGATCTGCCGGTCGATCACCGTCTATTATTCCGAGAAGGACTGGATTCTCAGCACGCTCAGCAGCGGCACAAAATTCAACGGACCGCGCCTCGGCGCAGACGGCCCCGACAATATGGGCACGATCAGCGACAAGGTATCGGCGGTCGACGTCAGCGCCATACTCGAGCTCTCAGAGCCGGAGAACCATCAATATTACCGCGTCTTCCCGCAGATGCGCGACGACATAAAGGCGGTCCTCACCGGCACCCCGGCCGAAAAGATCGCCAATCGCCAGGCAATCGGGCAATCCAGGTGGCGGATCGTCAGGAGGGCCGGGAGAAGCGGATGAACGGGATCAATTCGGCCGGGTTTTGAACCTGAAGCCGGCGTTCGCGCGAAGCTTCTGTCCGATCAAAACCCCTCCCCAACCACTAGCCGGAAATCAGGCGATGCACGACAAACAAGTTCCGAGAAAGTACCTCATTCCCATAGTGAGATACCTTCTTGAGAAAGCGCGTTTTGAACGGCCGGTCTGTCTTCAAGACGGCGGGCATGTCTGGTCCACGCTGGATAGCTATTCTGCATGTCTATGTGCATCCGATTTCCCCATCGATAGAACACCAGCAGATATGGATCGACCACGGAATAGTGGTCTCCCACGGCCCAGAGACGCTCGTTCAGTCTGCTTTCGATAAGCGCGAAGGCTGAAGAAAGATGCTGCTTGCCCTTGGCGATCAACGAATCATACTCGCCATCGTCGGTGAAATAGTCCGGTCGCCAAATCATTCGAACAGCGACGGCATGCACCGTGCCTGACAGCCAGTTAAACCATTCGATCGATCGAACGATTGCTTCCGGATCTGCGCTCAAGAGCTTGGCACCAGGGTTGGTTAGCCCGAGATGGACGAGGATTGCCGGCGCTTCCGTCAGGATAAAATTGTCAGCGGTGAGGACGGGAATGCGGCCTTTCGGGTTTAGTCGGCGGAATTGATCAGTTTTAGTTTCTGGATGCCCCGGAGACATCAAAGCAAGTGAGTAGGGTTCGCCGATTTCCTCCAGTACGATGTGAGGCGCGAAAGAGCATGAGCCCGGTGCGGCATGTAGTGTGTATAGCATCTGATCATCGAATGAATGCGGTGAAAGTCCCAATGAAAGCGACAGTTTTACAGATGAATTCCGCGACGCCGTAAAAATCAGCGTTTCGCGACGAATAAGTGCGCAGACTGCTTCGCGAAGATATCTCCATCAAGATAAATCGCCCAAAATACCCCCGCACCGCAGGGGATTCTCCGGCAGTATCGAGTTCGATTCCACATTTCAGTTGGGGGCTGGGCGCAGCTCATAAACAATGCCATACCGAGTGCGACAAGGGAGTCATCGATGACCGGGAACGCTTCTCTGCACACATTCGCCATCGGCGATGTCCACGGGCGTGCCGACCTGCTGGAGAAGATGCTCTCCGGCATTGCCGGCAAGGCGCGCGACGAGACGATCGACTACCGGATCGTCTTCCTCGGCGACATCATGGACCGCGGGCCGGAGAGCCGCAAAGCGATGGATCTCGTCATCCGGACGCTGCGCGACAGACCGGGCTCGAAGCTGATACGCGGCAACCACGACGCCCTCCCTCTTCAGATCCTCGACGAGACGGACCCGGCCGTTCAGGCAGATCTCGTAAACCACTGGCGGGACCTCGGAGGCAGCGAGACGATGCTGTCCTACGGCCTGCCCCTTGAGGCAGCCATCACCGCAGATGAGATCAGCAGCAGGTTTGGAGACGAGCGCCTGCAATGCCTGCGCGCGGCGGAACGCTATGTCGAACTCGACCACCACATCCTCGTCCATGCCGGCCTGAAACCCGGCATTCCCCTGGCCGAGCAGGATGCGCATACGCTGATGTGGATTCGCGGCGAATTCCTGAACGCCAGCACCTCATTCGGCAAGATCGTCGTCCATGGGCACACGATTACCGCAAGCGAACGCGTCGAGATCTTCCCGAACCGGATTGCCATCGATACCGGCGCCTTCGCGACGAATATCCTCTCTGCGCTCCACATCAGCCCATCCGGCGATGTGGCGGTGCTGCAGGCAACGGAAGTCCGCCCCGGTCCGTGCCGTTTTCAGGAAGGCCGGCCCCTCCACCGGTCTCATGATAATGCGGATATGCTTTTCTAGGATTGGGCAGAGCGAGACGGGGTAAACGGGATCAATTCGGCTCTCGTCTGAATGGCACCAGATTGGACGTGGAACCCTTCGCAATATCCCGGCCCGTCTCTTCATTCCGGCGATCGCCTTCGCCCGGTTCCGCGCGCCAATCCGCCGTGATTTCCAGCCTGTGCGGGCTTGCCGGCAACTGGTCGCTGAAATAGCGCGTCGGCGTCGTGCCGAGCATGCGGCGGAACATGGCAATGAAGGCGCTGACGCTCTCGTAGCCGAGATCGCCGGCAATGACGGTCACGAGCTGCCCCGCCGCCAGGCGCTGAAGGGCGACGCCGATATGCAGCTGCTGTCGCCAGCGCAGGAAGGACATTCCCGTTTCCCGCTGGAACAGGCGGCTGAGCGTCCGGTTGCTTGCGCCAACCCGCGCACCCCATTCGTCTATGGTGAACCGCAGGCCAGGTTCGGCGACCATCGCTTCGGCGAGCCGCTGCAGCCTGCGATCGGTGGGCATCGGCAGATGGATCGGCTCGAGCGGTGCTGCCCTCAGCTCATCGAGAAGCACGCCGACCAGACGGTGAAGACGGTCTTGCGCCATATCCGGACTATCCGGGCGCGGCTCCAGGCGAAAAATCAACTCGCGCAGGAAAGGCTGGACGAAGAGAATGCCGCATTCGTCCTTCAGGTCACCGGTCAGTTTCGCGTCGACATAGAGATTGCCGATCTTGATATGGCCGCAGGCACGCCCGCTATGGGAAGTGCCGCCCGGAATCCACAGCGCGCAATTCGGCGGCACCGTCCAGACACCGCCGGCCGCCCTCATCGTCAGCACGCCGCTCATCACGTAAAGCAGCTGCGCCTTGCCATGACGATGCGGCTCCGTCTCGCCGACGAAACTCGCCTCGGTGATGAAACTGAAGGCCGGGCGCAACACCTCATCGATCGCCGACGGGTCAAATGTCTCTGGAATATCCATTGTCGATCCTCGTCGGTAAATTCACACCGAAGGCACCTCGCTCTATCACAGAAGCCACGCATCGTCCCTGCTGCCGAGCAGGCTCCGCCCCTTGCGCTCCGCCTCGTCTTCGTTTGCCGCAAAGATGATCGCGAAACCAAACGCCTTTCCGGCCGTGGCCGCCGCAATCTTGATCGCGGCCGATGTCGGCCTGCCGCCATCGATGACGATCATGCCCCGGCAATAGGCCCTCATCCGATCCTTGATCCTCTTGAAAAACAGCGCCCGCTCCTTGCGCTCCTCCTGCGTCTCCTCCTCGTGATCGTCAGGCGCGTGATCCGTGACCAGCACGAACGGCCGCCGCTCCTCCAAGAGAGCCTCGATCTGGTCATTGATGGAGGTTTCTGCATCGGCATTGGTGCGGATGAAGACGACAGGCAGGCGGGAAACGATCCAGAAGCACGGCAGCGGCCTTTCGAAATGGAAGCAAGTGAGGCCAGACTAGCATTCCGGACGGGAGCCGGATTTCGCGAAGCTGCCAACAAATGCCGGGGATCGGCCAAGTTTGGGCAACTGCGATGGGTGAAGCTTGCCGTGACGCATGAGCCCGTGGAGAGCAAGGCGCACATGGCGACTGACAGCGTCTGCCTTGCGCCGATAGCGGTCCTTCTTCAATTATCGAATGCGCACTCAGTTCATTGACTTGAACGTCTGAAAGATCAGCGCTCTCAGCCAACGATGAACGGGATCTGCATCCATCCGCGGGTGCCACGCCTGGACGATGTCGAATCCCGGCACGGCTACCGGCAGGTCAAACGTCCTGATCTGGCTTGTTGCGGCGGATTTACGATAAGAATTCGGAATCGCGCCGATCAAATCGGATGCCGCCGCAACTGCGATCACCGCTGGAAAGCTTGGCACGATCAGTCTGACATCGCGGTGGACGCCGAGTTCGGCGAGCGCCCTGTCGACCGGACCGGCAAAATCCGCGTGCGGTGAAAAAAGTACGTGGCCCCAGGCGGCATAGCTCTCGACCGTGATCTCATCTGCATCGAAAATCGGGTGTCCTGTCCTTGCAAGACCCACATACCGGTCTTCGAAAAGGGTCTGGCAACGCAGTTCCCCGCTCTCCGTCGGCAGGACGCCGATATCCAGATCCACGGCCGCGTCTCTCAAGGATTGAACGTCCTTGTCCGATCGCGGCGCAAATCGAAGCCTTATCCCTGGTGCCGCGTTCGCCACAGCAGCGCTCAGGCCCGCGGCAAAAATAAGCACGAACGCCTCATTGGCACGGATGGTGAAATCGCGGCGCACCTCGCGGATTTCCACGGTCGACGGCGGACTGAGCACCGCTTTCACAGCTTCTTTCAACGAATGCACGTCTTCGGCAATCGCCAGGGCATGGGGCGTTGCGACCATGCCGCGCCCGGCCGGCACAAGGATCGGATCGCCGAGCGCAGTCCTCAAGCGTGACAGCGTCCGGCTCATGGCTGATGTACTGAGGCCAAGCCGACGCGCGGCGGCCGATACGCTTCTCTCGCGCAACAGCGCATCCAGTGCCACCAGGAGGTTGAGGTCGAGATCGGGCATGACTCCATTTACTCACGCATGGCGTTTCATGCAACAGTTGTTTGATTTCGTTGCGTCTGGCGCTCGCAGTCGGCAAGGCCTAACTAGTCGTCCATCCGATAACGATTGGGAGTTTCTCAATGTCCCTCGCCTCCACCGTACCGATTTCTCAGGATGGCCCGGCATCGCCTAGACAGTACATGGCCATCGCACTCATCCTTCTCTCAGCTGTTCTTGTCGTTCTGGACGGCGCCATTGCCAACGTCGCCTTGCCCTCGATCGCGCTCTCGCTGCACGTGGAAGCGGGCAGCACCGTATGGGTCGTCTCAGCCTATCAGCTGGCCGTGCTGGTCGCCCTTCTTCCGTGTGGCGCGCTCGGGGAAATCTATGGCGCGCGGCGGGTCTTCCTGATCGGCGTCGCACTGTTCACCGCGGCTTCGGCTGCCTGCGCCTTCGCCGGTGACCTTTCCTTGCTGGTCCTTGCCCGTTTCGCGCAAGGCCTCGGCGCGGGCGCGATCATGGCGCTTGCCATGATGAACCTGCGCTCAGCCTTGCCGCAGCACATGCTGGGTCCGATCATCGGAATCAATGCAATGGTCATCGCAATTTCTTCCGCTGCCGGTCCAGGCATTGCCGGCGCCATTCTTTCCGTCACGACCTGGCCCTGGCTCTTTGCGGTCAACATACCGCTCGGCATCATTGTACTTCTCAGCGGCGGTCTGCTGGGCAAGATGCAGGGCACGAACCGAAAGCTGAACACCAAGGCCTTGCTGGCCAACACATCGATGTTCATCCTCTTCTTCTGCGGCACCGACCGGATAGCGACTGCGCCGGCAAGTGGCGCGGTCCTCATTGCCGCCTCGGTAGCTTGCCTTGTCATACTGCTGCGCCTGGAACGCAACAGCGACGCCCCGATCATTCCGACCGATCTCCTGGCGGCACCTGCATTCCGCGTGGCGGTGATCGCATCGGTATCCTGCTTCTGCGGCCAGATGCTGAGCTACATCGCGCTACCCTTTTATCTCCAGCACAGGTTGCACATGACTCCGGTTCTGGCCGGTCTCTACATGATGCCCTGGCCGGTTGCGACCGCGATCATCGCGCCATTTTCGGGACGTCTGGCAAACCGCGTCAAGACCGCATGGCTTTGCGCGACAGGCGGCGCACTGCTGGGTGTCGGCCTCCTTGTGGCAGCTCTCTGCCCACCCGATCCGAGAGGTATTGCCTTTCTGGTCGGCACGGTGATTGCCGGCCTGGGTTTCGGCCTGTTCCAGACGCCGAACAACCGCATTCTGCTTCTCTCGGCTCCGAAATCCAGAAGCGGCGCGGCAGGTGCCATGCAGGGCACCGCACGGCTTCTCGGCCAGACCCTGGGCGGAATCTTCATGTCGCTCATCTTCGCGACATTGCCGCTCTCCGCCGCGCTCGAATTTGCGGTCGTCCTGTCGGCTGGCTGCGCGGCAATTGCCAGCCTGGTCAGCCTGAGCCGCGCCCGCTCCGAACTGGCGGGACAATCTGGAGAGAGCAGTCGATGAGCATTCTGTTCGCCAGGGGCCGAAAGCATTCGTTCGTTCCTGGTCAGACCGATCCCGCAGAACGCCCGACCTCACATGCCGATAGCAGCATCCCGAACAACCAGCTCAGACCGGCATCCATCATCGCCGCGCGCGGGGCAACGGCGCTCAGCCGGAAACGCGGCAGCGGCAAAGGCGCATCCACCGTCACCAGGTCGAAGCGCGGCGCGTAGAGTGCGGCGAAGCGACGGGGGACGGCAGCAAGCATGTCGCTCTCGCCGGCGATGGCGAGCGCGAACATGAAGTTCGGCACCGTCAGCGCCATCCGCCTGTTCAAGCCCCGCTGTTCAAGCGCCGTGTCGACGAAGCCGTGCGGATCACCACCAAGCGAAACGACGAGGTGGCGCATCCCGATATAGCGGTCGAGCGTCGCCTCCCGCGCGAAAGGATGGCCGGCGCGCATGGCGATGACGAAATCCTCTTCGTAGAGCGTGAGACTGTGAAAGCGCGCCGGGATATCATCGGCGGGCACCACCGCGATATCCATGGCGCGGGCTTCCAGATCGCCAAAAGCATTGCGCCAGGCCCGCGCAGGCGCGCTTTCGCCCTGTTCCGGCAGCAGCTGGCGTATGCTGATATCGATCTGCGGCGCCGCCTTTTCCAATCCGGCAAGCAGCGCGGACAGGAAGACCGCGGAAACGCCATCCGGCGCCCCGAGCGTGAACCGGCGGCTCGACCTTACCGGATCGAACGGCTCGGCGGTCGCAATCACGCTTCGCACCCTGGCGAGGATCTCGGCAACCGGCGCGGCAAGCTCCATCGCCCGGGCCGTCGCCACCACGCCTCTGGGCGTCCTTACGAACAGCGGATCATTGAGCATCCGCCGCAGGCGTCCAAGCCCGTGGCTGACGGCTGACGCTGAGATATTCAGCCGGTCGGCGGCGCGGCCGACATGGCCCTCCTCGATAACGGCTTCGAAAAGCACGAGGAGATTGAGATCGGCGCGCGAGAGATCAGTTTCATTCAGCATATTGCTGAAATCATATCATTGGCTTCAGCATCGGGGAACTGGCATTTCTGGAGCATGCGGGCGCCGCAGCCGCGTCTCCGAACTCCAGGCTGGCAAAGGAAATCTCATGTCACCGTCTCGACGATCCCTTCTCGTTGCCGGCACCGCTGGTCTTGCGTCCCTTGCCGGTAATGTCGGCGACAGCAACGCGGATATGCCGGCAGCAAATCTTGCCCGGATATCGGAAGAGGCCAATGCCGCGCTGATGCGCGGCGATGTCGATACCTACCGGGCGCTTGTGCCACGTACGCAGGACTTCACACTGATGTCACCCTTCGGTGGCACGCCGTCTCACGAGACCGGCTTCACCGAGAAGACCTGGGATGGCATGCGGCAGTTTTTCAGGAACGGCACGCTGAAACAGGAAGTTGTCGAGACCTATGCCGGCACCGATATGATCGTGCTCGCCGTCATCGAGCGCGCCCATGTCGAAGTCGGCGGCCTGCCCGCGCAGGACTGGGCGCTGCGGGTGACGCTCGTCTACCGGCGGGAGGGCGGAGAGTGGCGGCTTGCCCACCGCCACGCCGATCCGCTCGGCCATGCCATCACGTTGGAGCAATCGGCGGCGCTGGGGCGTGGGGCTGCATCTTGACGAATGTTTTGCGCCGAGAGCGGACAAGAGGTTGCGACAAAAGCAGAAAGGGAGCGAGCACCCTGCCCGCTCCCTATTCCAAATTCATTTGTCTGATACCGCGTCTCTGAACTTCGCCAGATCGCCATTGAAGCGCTGCGCCTCTTCCAGGAATGGCGCATGCCCCGACTTTGGATAGATCTTGGTCTGAACGGCCGGATTGAGCTCCCGCGCTCTTGCGATGCTCGGCTCGACATTGACCAGAACGTCCTTGCCGCCATAGAGCAACAGAACCGGCACACGCGCTTTAGGCAAACCGGCAGAAACGGTCATCGACGGGACGGTCCGCGTCATGATCCACGAGGCCATCGCGGCATTTGACAGCAGCCGTTCGAACGTCGCCGTATCCGGCTTGGTCTCGAAACACAGGCCAAGGAACGTCCTGACGGCATCGAGATGCACTGTTAGATCATCCGAAGCCATGCCCGCATAGACATCAGGATGCGATGTGATCAGCGCGGCGTTGAGTTCGATGACGCCGTCGACATAGACGATGCCGCCAAGGCCATCGTCTCCATAGGCGGCAAGATAGTTGGAGAGCACGACACCGCCGAGCGACCAGCCGACCAGAACGGGATTTTTCGCGCCTGTCTCCTTGAGGACGGCCGAGAGATCGTCGGCCCAGCGGCGCCCGTCATGATAGGCCTCTGCATCATCTGGCTTGCCCGACAGGCCGTGGCCGCGCAGGTCATAGGTGATCAGCCGATATTTCTGCAGATTGGCGCTGCCTACCTGCATGTCCCAGTTCAGATGGCTGCCAAGCAGGCCGTGGATGAAAACGATCGCCAGCCCGGCGGGATCGCCCGATTCCTGAACCGCGATCTCGACGCCATCAGGCGCCTTCATCGTGTAATTCTTCTCCGCGCCCATCGCCATGGAAGACAGGCCCATCAGCAGGACCGCCACCCAAATTCCGCGCATTATTCGTATCATGCCAAAATCCTTATGTTTAGTGATCACTACAAACTAACGGCTTGCTTTTTGCTGTCAAGCGGTCTTTAGTGATCACTATGGATAAGGTTGTGAAAACACGTCGCGGCGGCCCGCGAACCTTCGACAGGGATCAGGCGATCGATATCGCCATGCGCCTCTTCTGGAGGCATGGATACGAGGGGGTCTCGCTGAACGACCTGACGGCCGCAATCGGCGTCGCGCCCCCAAGCCTCTATGCGGCTTTCGGCAGCAAGGCGGGGCTCTACCGCGAGGCGCTCGATCGCTATTTCGGCCTGCGGGGGCCGGTGTGGGATATCAGAACGGCCACGACCCTTCAGGAGACGATCGAGACGCTGCTGCACAAGGCGATCGACGCCGTTACCGACCCAGCCGGGGAGCGCGGCTGCATGATATCAAGCGGCTTGATCCAGTGCGGGCCTGATCATGCGGACCTGGCGCGCGAAACGGCAGAGCGGCGAAACACAATGCGGGAGATGATCGCAGAGACGCTCGGGCGATGGCTGGATCAGGAAAATGCGGTTTCGCTCGCCCGCTATCTCGTGGCCGTCCTGCAGGGATTGTCCGTTCAGGCATATGACGGCGCCTCGCGGCAGGAACTGCGGCAGGTCTCGGACGAAGTCATCGCGGGTGTGCAGGCCAGGGCGTTGAAGGGCATCTAGCGGGGCTTTCGCCCACATCCACTAGCGCGGGTGCCGGGACGGAATAGAGTTCGCTCGTCGCCCTTCGCCGTAGTGATGAAACCCATCGGACATGCTATGTTACAACCAAGGCGTATCTGCTGTGGCCTCCATCTCGAGTTGATTTCGTTGCGTCGATGGCCAGGGCGAAAGGAGGGGGAGACCGATCTCGAGCAGCATTGTACTCGTGGAAACCGCAATCGGCGGCGCTGACATGCCTACACCACAACTCGGGAGGATGTCTAATGATACGTGCAGCGCTTCTGGCCGCCTCCGCGGCCCTTTTTGCAGCCGTGCCTGCAAACGCTCAGCAGGTTACCGGGACGCTCGGCTCGCCCAACGCCACGACGACGATCGACGGGCGTTATCTCCCGCCGCCGCCGCAGCCGTTTGAGGGCACCATCAATCTCAACGCCTTGCAGTCCAAACAGGCATGGCCAGCGCGTGTCGTGCCGCCAAGGGGCGCGCCAAATGTGCTCTTGATTATCACCGATGACGTTGGCTTTGGCGCTCCTTCGACGTTCGGAGGCGTCATTCCGACACCCACTCTGGATCGCATCGCCGCGGATGGCCTGCGTTTCACGAACTTTCACACAACATCGCTCTGCTCGCCGACGCGTGCGTGTCTCATCACAGGACGCAATCACCACTCAGAAGGCTTCGGAGTGATCTCGGAGCAGGCCACCGGCTTCCCCGGCTATGACAGTGTTCTTCCCAGGGACACCGCCACAATCGGCCGCATTCTGCTTGAGAATGGCTTCCGTACCTCATGGTTCGGCAAGGATCACAACACGCCGACCTATCAGACCAGCCAGGCAGGCCCGTTCAATCAATGGCCGACCGGCATGGGGTTTGAATATTTCTATGGCTTCATGGGTGGGGACAGCAGCCAGTGGTCGCCCATGCTGTTTCGCAACACCACGCAGATCGCTCCCTTTGTCGGCAATCCGCAATGGAACCTGATCACCGCCATGGCCGACGACGCCGTCGGCTGGCTGAACCAGTTGAATTCGATCGATCCGGCGATGCCGTTCCTGCTCTACTACGCGCCGGGGGGCACACACGCGCCACACCACCCGACGCCGGAGTGGATCGAGAAGGCCAGCGATCTTCATTTGTTCGACAAAGGCTGGAACGACGTTCGCGATCAGATCTTCGCCAACCAGAAAAGACTTGGCGTTGTCCCGACGGACGCCCAGCTCACGCCATGGCCGGATATGTTGAAGAAGTGGGATAGTTTGTCGGCCGACGAAAAGAAGCTGTTCATTCGCCAGGCGGACGTCTACGCCGCCTACCTGATGTACACCGATCACGAGATCGGCCGTGTGGTCCAGGCCGTCGCGGACATGGGCAAGCTCGACAACACCCTGATCATCTTCATCAGTGGCGACAATGGCGCGAGCGCCGAAGGCACGATGAACGGTACCTTCGCAGAATTGGTTCCGTTCAACGGCATCAATCCGACCGTTGCCCAGAACCTGAAGTTCTACGACGCGTGGGGCAGCAACGAGACCTATCCGCACTATGCCGTTCCGTGGGCCTGGGCACTGGATACGCCCTTCAAATGGACGAAGCAGATCCCGTCCTTCTTCGGAGGCACCCGCAACGGCATGGCCATCTCCTGGCCCGCGCGCATTTCCGACAAGGGCGGAATTCGGTCGCAATTCCATCATGTGATCGACGTCGTGCCGACGATCCTTGAAGCGACTGGCGTTCCCGCACCGATCATGGTCGACGGCATAGCGCAAAAGCCGATCGAGGGCGTGAGCATGGCCTACACCTTCGACAAAACCAATGCCGAGGCTCCCTCGCGACACCGCACGCAGTATTTCGAGATGATGGGGGCGCAGGGTCTATACGATGACGGTTGGATGCTGAGCGCAGTCCCCATCCGTGCGCCCTGGGAGTTGGCTGGCAAGGCGATCGATGATCCCGCCACCGCGTTCAAGATGGAACTCTATGACGTCCAGCACGACTGGACCCAGAACAACGACTTGGCTGCCGCCAATCCTGCGAAGGTCCAGGAGATGAAGGACCTGATGTTCGGCGAGTTTGCGAAGTACCAAGTCCTGCCGCTGGACGCTTCCGCTGCGACGCGCCTCGCTTCTCCGCGCCCGTCGGTCACGGCAGGAAGAAACGTGTTCACCTATAAGCAACCGGTGACGGGCCTGCCGGAAAGTGTGGCGCCCAATCTTCTCAATACCTCCTACACGATCACCGCGGACATCGATGTGCCGCAAGGAGGTGGCGATGGCGCCATTGTTTCCCAAGGTGGACGGTTTGGCGGATACGGGATGTACCTGCTGGGAGGCAAGCCGGTCGTGACCTGGAACCTTCTCGGTCTTGACAGAATTCGTTGGGAAGGCCCCGAAGCGCTCTCGCCCGGCAAGCACACCGTCGAATTTGACTTCAAATACGACGGTCTTGGCTTCGCAACGCTTGCCTTCAACAACCTCAGCGGCATCGGTCGTGGCGGCACGGGAACGCTGACGGTCGACGGCAAGACGGTCGCAACGCAGGCGGTACAGCGTACCGTACCGCTGATCCTGCCGGTCGATGAGACTTTCGACATCGGCTCGAAGACCGGCACCCCGATCGATGACCGCGACTATCAGGTTCCATTCCCGTTCACCAGCAAGCTCGAGAAGCTGACGATCTCCGTCGAGCCTCCTAAGCTGACACCGGACGACGAGAAGAAACTTATGGAAGCCTATCGAAGCGGACAGGACGCGAAATAGTCTGCGTCCATCGCCGAGGGCCGCTTGGCCCTCGGTGCCGCTTTACGGTTTGGACGGGCCTTGATACCGCTTCAGACGGACCGCCTCTCGATCCCCGTCTCTCAGTCATCGATGACCGATATCGCCGCGGTCAGGCGATCGCCAGTTCGCCCGCAGGCGCTGCGCGATAGGCTTCCCGGCCGCCGACCCAGGTGCGGCGAACGGCGGGAGCAGCACCATCAGGCCAATCGACCAGCACGAGATCCGCCCGCTTGCCGACTTCGATGACACCACGATCGGCAAGACCGGAGGCGCGGGCCGGATTGCCCGAGACGAGCGGCCAGAGCGCATGGAGCGGCGCCACGCCATCGGCCTTGAGCCTTGCAAGGCCGAGCAGCATCGCCGGGTAGTAATAGTCCGAGGCGAGAATATCGCAGAGCCCTTCGCGGATCATGTCGGCCGCACCGATCGACGCGAGATGGCTGCCGCCGCGCGTCGCGTTCGGTGCGCCGAAGACGATGAAGTCGCCGGCATCGCGGGCGGCCCGCGCCACCCGCCGGTTCATCGGGAATTCGCAGATCCTGGCACCGCGGAGACGGAAGAAGTCGCGCGTTTCGATCTGGCTGTCGTCATGCGACAGCATCGGTGCGCCCGAGGCCTGGCCGAGCGCTGCCACTTCCTCGATTGCATCTGGCACCTGCGGACGGCGCGCCCACATGTTGCGCACGAGTGCCACCATGTCCGCCACCGGGATTTTCGCCCGCTTGGCGCGCTCCCCCATCTTCTCGGCGAAGGCAGGCGTTTCGGGATCGACTGTCGGGAAGGCCGGATCGAGGTCGAACGGCCGTTCCTGCAGCGGCGTCGAAGGATGCAGCATCGCCATCGAGGTGTGGTCGTTGAAGGCAATCGACGGCAGGCGCGGACCGGCAAGCGCCTCGCGAATGAGGTCGATCGCCTCGAAGCAGAAGGTCTCCCAGCGCAGCTGCACGCGATTGTCCACCGTCAGCCGGGGCGTGAGCGCGTCGAGCGCACGCACGATGGCATAACCGGTTTCGACCGAACGCAGCCCAGGCTCCCAGCTCAGCGTCAGCGCATGATAGGCCGTGGCGATGCCGTTGGCGGCAAGCTGGCGGTCGGTTTCGAGCAGCGCGGCCGCGACCGGCAGCATCGTGCCGGGCCGCGGCATGACTTGCCGCTCGAAGGCATCGCCATGAATGTCCACGAAAGCCGGGCCGAGCAGATGGCCTCGTCCATCGATAGGATCCGCCCCGTCGCGCGCACCGTCGATATCAGTGATCCGGCCGTCTTCGACACGCACGGAGGCGGTCTCCAGACGGTCGCCAAAAACCACGGTTGCACCCTCGATAATCACTGCCGGATTGTTTTGCATGGGTCTCATTCCGAAAAAAAGAGGCGCAGCAGCTGAGTCCCTCGACAGGCTGCGCGCAGGCCGCCGCTTCTAACCAGCGGATATGACAAATTTGCGAACGTCGCTGTGCGTTGGCACTATTTGATCGCATGCGGCAGCGCTCCCTCCTCCTCGCCTCAATCCGGGCTCTTCTTGCCCGGGTGGAAGCTGCTTTACGGATATGTCTGCGAATGGCACGCTCAATGACAAGGCGACGCGTCGGCAGTTGCTGAACCATAGTCCGGGATTCGATTCGTTTGCATTCCTCCGCGCGGATCAGAGCAAGCAGCGTTAAATTAATGGCCAAGCAGTCGGAAAAGATCGGGTCGTCACGGCGCAGGCAAAGCAAGGGCGCGCCCGCCCGGTCTACACACGTCTCCGGGCCCGAATTCCTGAAGGGCCGGGATCGCGACATTGCCCTGATCGACCAGATGATCGCGCGGATCGATCAGGGCGGATCGACGCTCGTGATCAGCGGGAGCCCGGGATTGGAAAATCCGCCCTCCTCGAACGGGCCAGGCATCAGGCCCGCGAACGCGATCTGACGGTCTTGAGCATGACCGGCGTTCTGGCCGAGGTTCATCTGCCCTTCGCAGCGCTCGAGCAGGCGCTCCGCCCGCTGATGAAGGAGGCCGTCAACCTGGTTCCCCGTCAGCGATCTGCCTTGTTCTCCGCTTTCGGCATGCATGATGACATGGGCGCACCCGACATCTTTCTGGTGGCGCTCGCCGCACTGTCCCTTCTGACGGAAAGTGCTGCGCGCAGGCCCATCCTGCTCATCGCCGACGACGTCCAGTGGCTGGACGAGGCGACCTATGAGGTGCTGGCCTTCATCTCACGCAGGCTGAGTTCGGATCCTATCGTCCTGTTCGTGGCCATGCGCGATGGCTTCGACCGCCTGTTCGACGATCCCTCCCATCTGCGGCTTCGGCTTTCGGGGCTCGGCGAAGCCGATGCCGAGCACCTGCTGGACGCCCATGCGCCTGATCTTTCGGCCGACCTGCGCAGCCGCTTCCTCCAGGAGGCCGCGGGCAATCCCCTCGCCCTCCTGGAACTGCCGCGCGACAGGCGAGCGGCTGATATCAAGGATACGACATGGCTTCCACTGACGGAACGCCTGGAACGCGCCTTCTCGTCCCGGCTGACCGATCTTCCCGCTGCAACCCGGATGCTGCTGTTCGTGGCGGCGGAAAACGACGGGACATCGCTCCACGAAATCCTGCGCGCGGGCAAAGCCGTGTTGGGCGAAGAAGTGGATGTCAGTACTCTGACGCCCGCCATTGCCGCCAGGCTGATCGGCCTTGACGAAACGGAGGTGCGGTTCCGGCATCCGCTGGTGCGTTCGGCGATGCACCAGGCGGCAGATCTGGCGACGCGGCACCGGATCCATGCCGCCCTTGCCGAGATCGTCCATGAAGAGCTGGACCGGCATTTATGGCATCGTGCGGCGGCAACGATCGGACCGGATGACGAACTGGCGGGCGAATATGATGTCATGGCGGGCCGGGCCCTGCGCAAAGGCGCCGTCGCCATGGCAATCGAGGTTCTCGAAAAAGCGGCGGCGCTGAGCAGCACGCCGCGAGCCAGGAGCGACCGTTTCCTGCGTGCCGCCGAGCTTGCCGCCGATCTCGGCCAGCCGGACTTGCTGGAGCGACTGCTGCGCCAGGCCAATGTCAGCGAGCCTGATCCTGTCGCATCGGCGCGGATCGGCTGGTGCCGCGAGATGGGTCAGCCTCCGATGGTCAACGACCCCGCGAAAATCCCCAGTCTGGTTGGCCTCGCCGCTGAGGCCCATGCTGCTGGCGCCACGGATCTGGCAAGCAACCTGCTCTGGCGCGCCGCGCAACGCTGCTGGTGGAGCAATGCGGATGGGGATCTTCGCAAAACCATCCTGATGGCGGCAAACAGGCTCGAATTGCCCGACACTGATCCACGCCTGATCGCGATATCCGCTTACGTCGAGCCGCTTCATCTCGGGAGCGAGATATCAGGCAAGCTCCAGCAGCTTGCCGGCACGAGCGGCGGCAATCCGGTCGCGGCGCGCATTCTCGGCAGTACGGCCAATGTCATCGGCGCCTTCGACCTTGGCGTCGGTTTACTCACCTATTCGGCTGCCGCCCTGCGCGATCAGGGGCGCCTCAGCGACCTCGCGCGCGTGCTTTTTGCTCAAGCCTGGGCGGAAATGGAAGTCGGCGACTGGACGGGCGCGATGCGGGAGGCCGAGGAATCCGTTCGCTTCGCCGAAGAAACGGGAGGAACGCTCTGGATTGCCGCGGCCACGATCGTCAAGGCGAGGCTTGCGGGCATGATGGGCAATCTGGACCAGTCACAGGCCTATGCGGCCCAGGCAGAACGCCTGGTCGTCTCGGTCGGCGCGAGTTTCCTGCTGGCAATGCTGCAGATTGCACGCGGCACGGCCGCCATCGGCGCAGGCCGGCATTGGGAGGCCTATGAACATCTGCGGCGTCTTTTTATCCCCGCCGACCCGGCTTTCAATTCCGGTCTGCAATTCTTCGGTCTTGCTGATTTCGTGGAGGCCGCAGTGTTCTCCGGACATGCCGAAACGGCCGAGGAGGTGATCGAGGAGATGCAGCGTGTCGCCGGTCCGTCGCCAGTGCCGTGGGTCGAAACGATGCTGTCCTATGGCAAGGCACTGCTCGCAACACCTGCGGAGGCCGAGCAATTCTATCTGCAGGGTCTCGGGCCCTGCGCAAGCAAATGGCCTTTCCTGAGAGGACGGCTTCTGCTGGCTTATGGCATATGGCTGCGCCGCCAGCGTCGGTCCGCCGATGCGAGAGCGCCGCTACGCGAGGCCCGTGACATCTTCGATGCGCTGAGCGCCCTGCCCTGGAGCGAGCGTGCGCGCGAGGAACTGCGCGCTTCGGGAGAAGCAAGCCGCAAGCGAACCGAATATGTCTGGGAGACGCTGACCCCACAGGAGCTTCATATCGCCCAGCTTGCCGCCGAGGGTCTGTCGAACAAGGAAATCGGCGCCAGGCTCTATCTGTCGCACCGGACGGTCGGCTACCACCTTCATCGCATCTTTGCGAAGACCGGCGTCACGTCGCGCTCGGGGCTGCGTCCCATTCTGACGGACGCCATCACGCCTGAAAGCTGACCACCGACCTGTCACCGGACCGGTCATTTGACAGAAGCGGAAGCTTCCGGCCGGGGGCTACCAATGCGGCTGCGTGCAACCTTCCCGGAGAGAAAGACCGTGAAATTCTTGCCCCTACTCGCAACCCTCAGCCTCGGAGTAACTCTCATGATTCAGCCCGCTCAAGCGGCGCCCGACGCCGCGACCGACCCGCGGATCGACCCCCAGGTCCGCGCCTTCCTTGCCGAGATCAACAAGGATCCGAGCCCGTTCTGGAAACTGCCGCAGCCCAAGCCCCAGGACATCCTGACCGGGCTTCAGAACATGACGCCGGTCGACATGTCAGGCGTGACCACGACCGAGCAGACCATCACCCAGGATGGTCTGAGCGTGAAGATCTACATCATGAAGCCCGAGCATATCACCGGCAAACCCGGCGTGCTGCTCTTCATTCATGGCGGCGTCTGGATCGTCGGCAATTTTGAAAACCACCAGCGCCTGCTGCGTGATCTCGTGGTCGGCTCCGGCCAGGTCGGCGTCTTCGTCGAATATACGTCCCTGCCGGAAGCACGCTTTCCCACCCAGCTCGATCAGTCCTATGCCGTGCTGAAATGGGTGGCGGCTCACGCCGGTGAATTCGGCGCGGATGGCAGCAGGATCGCGGTTGCCGGCAATTCGGTCGGCGGCAACATGACCGCGGCCCTGACGCTGATGGCCAAGGACCGCAACGGCCCGAAGATCAGCTTCCAGGCCCTTCTCATCCCCGCGGCCGATGCCAGCGTCGATACGGGCTCCTATCACGAATATGGAGAGCAGCGCTTCCTGGCGCGCGCATTCATGAAATACGGCTGGGATCTCTACGCGCCCGACGCCAAGACCCGCGACAACCCCTATGTATCGCCGCTGCGCGCCAGCATCGACCAGCTCAAGGGCCTGCCGCCGGCACTCGTCATCACTGCCGAGAACGACCCGCTGCGCGACGAGGGCGAGGCCTATGCCCGCAAACTGAAGGAAGCCGGCGTGACCGTGGCTGCGGCCCGCTACAACGGCACGATCCATGACTTCGTGCTGTTGAACGCGATCCGCAATGTGCCTTCCACGGAAGCCGCGATCGAACAGATCAGCGACAATCTGCGCCGCTATCTCGAACCCGCAACGCATTGATCGATGCGGCGACGCGGCGGCCATCAGCGCGCCGCGTCGCTGGCTTGCATCGATCCTTGCCCGTCCCAGGTGACGGTCCCGGTAGTTCGAATAAAAACGGAAAGGCTCTAAACCAAGGGAACCTTAAAAAACAGCTTCTGCTGCTCGGGCCTGTCTGAGGGATGGGGCGCGCGTCGCACCAGCTGACCGCCAACTCGCTCTATGACGGCGCGGGAAATGACGTTCTCTTCATTGCAGAGAATATCGAGCTCACTCAGCCCCCGGGATTTTGCGAACTGGAGCAGAGCATCAAGCGCGGCTGTGGCGTAGCCCCGGCCCTGTTTCCAGGGCACCACCGAGTATCCGACATGTCCCGGAATACCATCGGGAACTGTCCAGGTGACGGGCAGATAGCGCAGGTCGATCCTGCCGCAGAACTCCCCATCCCAAATCCAGAACGTGTGATTGGTGAGTGCCATGGCCGTATCGCCAATCTGCTGTCCGGCCGAAGCATGTCGCCCCATCAGCTTGTCGAGATATGCCGCAGGATCATTGCGAAGGTCCTGAAGTTCGGCTTCGATGAAGCCAGTATCTCCAATGCGCCGCGGGTCGGGCGACCAGCCCTTCGCCAGCGCCGCTTCATACCCCGAGAGCTTCTCAAGGTCCGGCATGACCAGGATTGGGCGTCCGTCCAACATCCAAATTCCAACCAACTCGAATAGACCGGCCAGATCGCAGCCGCGGTTCAGCCGATACCACCCGTCCAGTCAGGAGCCGTCAATAGAGCGACTTCCTGTAGGCGTCTTCGAGTTCGTCATCTATCTTGCGCATTTCGATATCATCGGTCGGAGCGCCCGTTGTCTGATCCAGGATGATCTTTGAAAGCGAGGGCATCTCGCTACGATCCTGAAAGTGCTCCGGGTCCCACAAATGAGAGCGCCTGAATGCCTTGGCGCAGTGCAGGAAGACCTCACCCACCTTGACCAGTATCGCGAGCTTGGGCACGCGTTCGCCGACGCCCATATCCCCAAGAATATCAGGGTCGGTCACCAGCCTGGCCTCGCCATTCACGCGAAGCGTGTCGTCAAATCCCGGAATGATGAAGAGCAGTCCAACGCTCGGATTGCTGAGAATATTGGCCAGCGTATCGAGGCGATTGTTGCCCGGCCTGTCCGGGATCGCCAGCGTCTGCGGATCGAGGATTTTCACGAAGCCGACCGGGTCGCCGCGAGGGCTGACATCGGCTTTGCCATTCCGGTTCTGGGTGCCGATGCACAGGAATGGCGATCGCCTGATGAACTCCTGGGCGTGCTTGTCAAGCGCGCCCATGCATTTCTGAGCTGCCAGAGCATGCGTCGGTTGAAACAGTTCTCGAAGAGCCTGTTCATCCCTCACGACAAATTTTGGATCGACACTGAACTCCTTCATTCCATTTTCCTCCCGCAGCCCCTGTCGGACGGATCGCGTCCGAGGTAATGATGTACGTACCTCAGATTTGAGGCGTTCGTCAAGCCGCGGTATCCTGGGGAGCGAAGTGGGTTCGTGAATGCAGGTATCTGCCCTGCTCTCAGTCCCCTCTCTCGACCATCAAACTGGTGATATCAACTTGATGGTCGGGAAATACGAGCGGTACCGGCCAACATCGCGCGTCAGGACCGGCAGCCCGCAGCGCTAACGGCAAACGTCATGATTTCTCCCGCATCGTGACATTGTTCGGTGTGCCCCACCAGTGCAGGCAGATCAAAGACCTCGTAACGAAAGGAATGAAGTGCCAGCTTGCCGTCCGCTCCCGGCTTGCCGGGTACGGCATATTGCTCGGCCTCTATGCTCGGCTTGCCTCGGGTCATTGCGGGCTCCTTCGTCTGCCCGAGGGAAAGTAAGTGCGCTCTTCCTGCGCAGCAAGCAAAAGCAGCCTTCTGCGGCAGTCGAGTGACGGGAGCGTCATAGCGGTCGCCGCCAAGTTCCCTATTCTGCGAAGTTGCAAAGTCAGGAAAACAGGTCTCGTTTCAACCGGAAATTTACGACAAAAGGAATGAAAAGAATGCCGATCGTTCTTGTTCGCGTTTTCTGGAATATCTTCTGGCGCTCGATCGTTGTTCTGGCGCTGAATGCCGGCATCACCTACGGAATATACGCATCGGCATATTCCCTGTTTGTACAAACTGAATTTTCCGTCAAGTTTCGGCTGTCGCTATCGCTCCTGCCGGCTGCCATCATATTTGCAGCCTTGGCTGCGCAATCCAGCCTCGTTCAAAACCTCTTGTTCGAGCGCCGATCGTTGCTGTCATCGTCGCAATGGCGACAGACCTATCTCGGATTATCCCTGTGCTCGTTCGTCAGTGTGATAATCATCGGCACGACAGCGCCGTTCCTGGACACGGCGGCCTGGTTATCTCTCCGGTCATTGCTGCCATTGGCGTTGTTCTCGATCTTTTGGGTTGGAGCGGCCATCTGGCATGCGCAATCCGTACATAGCCGTCGCATGTCGCAGAGCATGGGCAGACAGTCCTGAGGTTCGGCGGCAACTGCTCCTGCAAGAGCTGCATAGCAGCCTGCCGAATGGATCAAAGCGCCCATGAACACCTCATGCGCTGAACAGGTTGGCGGCCATATAGTCGACGAAGGCCCTGACCTTGGGTGACAGATACCGGCTGCTCGGCCAGAGAACCCTGAAGGTTCCCGTATCGTCAAGATGATCGTCCAGCAGCCGGACGAGCTTGCCTTCGGCGATCTCCGACGCCACGGCGAAGGGCGGAAGGCATGTGATGCCGAATGAGCGTTCGGCAAGATAGATCAGCGGCTCCAGCGTGCTCGCCACCGTGGTCACCGGCAGATCGAGCTTGAGCGCAATGCCGTCGCGCACCAGCGGCCAGGGTTCCAGCCTGCCGGAATTGGCGAAGCGATGGTGCAGGCACCGGTGATCGAGCAGATCCTCAGGCACATCAGGACGACTGTAGGTCGCGAGATATTCGGGCGAGGCCACGATCACGTGCCGGAATGTGCCGAGCTTGCGGCTCATCAGTCGCGTATCCCTGACCTCTCCGGTCCGGATAACCGCGTCGAATCCCTCCTCGATGACATCGACGAGGCGGTCGGTGAAATCGAGATCGAGATTGATCTCCGGATAGGCTGCCATGAAGGACGATATGGTCGGCATGAGAAGCATGCCGGCGAGCGGCAGGCTGACACGCAGCTGGCCCCGCGGCACAGAATGCGATCTCGAAAGCCTCGCCCGTGCCTCTTCATATTCGGCCTGAATGCGCCTGCATGTTTCGAGGAAGAAGCTGCCCTCCTCCGTCAGGGCCATGCTGCGGGTCGAGCGGTTGAACAGGCGCACGCCGAGCTCTTCCTCCAGCCGCGCGATCGCCTTGCCGACCGCCGAGCCCGAGATGCCCAAGCGATGGCCGGCAGCCACGAAACTCCCGGCCTCCGCGACTTGAACGAAAATGCCTGATGTGCCGAGCCTGTCCATTGCGGAAAAAATATCCGATCTGTTGAGAATACCGGCCCATTTCTCCGATATTTGCCGTCCGATATCCAGACCTTGCCGCGGCCATTTCGTCCGTGCGCTTCAAATGGAGATCTTCATGAACACCAAAGCGATCGCCGCCTTTGCAGACGCTCCCGTTCCCACGACCTTTATCGTCAACGTCATTCATGCCCATCCCGGAAAGCAGGAGGAAGCCTTCGAGATCATCCAGGACGTGGTGCATTACGTCGCCGAGCGGAAGGAAGGTTTTCTCTGGAGCAGCCTGGCGAAGAGCAGCGATGGCCTGACGGTCGTCAACATCGAGGCGATCCAGGAAGCCGGCAATGTCGGCGAGTTCTTCTCCGACCCTGATTTCGCCGAAAAGTTCAAGCGGCTGGACACGGTTTCCAGCAGCGAATTCCACACCTATACGGTCGCGGACCTTGTGCTCCCGAAGCGCGAAACGGCCGGGTGAGCATGATGACCGGGTCCATTTCCGGATGGAATGCGCCCGGCCGACAGAAATCCGGCGGAGGGACCCTCCCTTTGCCGGCGCTGACCACGCTCGCGCCCTCCGGTTTGTCAAAATCCTGACCGAATCGCCTCCGGGGAACCGCAGAGCCTGCTTGCCCGTTTTGCGACGGCGACAGCCGGAAGTTACCAAAACCCTAACATATTGATTTATAAAACTGTCGCATTTGAAACTCCTGTTGCCGCCCGGCAACAACCCGTCGCTTTTGGAACATCACGCCCTGCTTTATGATCGGCTGATCGCTTGCGGGACAGGCCGAACCCGCGCAGACACATCCTGTAAGCGTATGCATATATTAGAAACAACTTATCGGTGACAGACATGGGCGGCGGCGCTGCGGGCATAGCAACTATCGGAAAACGAACCCTCCTTGCCGGCGTTAGCGCCACGGCCTTGGCTATTGCCTGCTGTCTGCCGACTGTCGTGGCGGCGGGGGAATACACCGCCGGCACCCAGGGGCAATTGGACGGCGCCATCCGCGCCGCGAATCTCGATGGTGATGCCAGTGCAACCATCAGGTTGACGGGCAGCTTCTTCGTGAACTCAACCAGCCTGGCTAGTTCCACCAAGCCTATCACGATCGATACGCAGGGGTTTACCGTTTCCGGCTTGAATGGTTCCGGCGCAACCGCTGGCACCACGGTGGCCCTGCAGGGGAACAGCGGTGGGACCTATATATTGATGGGGACTTTCAAAGGCGGCGACGCGGCTGCGGGAAGCGGGGGGTCGGTGCGCCTAGCTTTTGGGGCATCGGTCATCAACAATGGCGCTATCCTGGGAGGAGGCAGCGTGAGTGGCCCCGGGGGGGCCGGTCTCGAGTTCGGAGGACCCGGCGCCGCGCCTGTTTTGGTCAACAACGGAACGATCCGCGGCGGAAGCGGAGCTGCCGGTGGCCCCGGGATTCGCTACCGCGCGGGCACCATTACCAACACAGGTACAATCGAGGGCGGAACGGGCGCGGCCGCCATCCTCGGCAACGCAGCTAACACAAATCTCTCCATCATCAACAGCGGCACAATCCGGGCCGGCGCGGGCCAGCCGAATGCGATCACGCATTCAGTTGCGGCGACGACGGGCACACTCACCCTTGAGCTGCGGGCCGGGTCGGTGATCGAAGGTAACGTCGTTGCCGGTATCACGCCCACCACTGACACGCTGCGTCTCGGCGGCACCGGCAGCGACAGCTTCGACGTCTCCGCGATCGGCGCCGCCGCGCAATACCAGAACTTCGACATCTTCGAGAAGACCGGCACCGGCACCTGGCTGCTCACTGGTGTCGGCACCACCGCGACGGACTGGACGATCTATGACGGAACACTGCTGATCGGCGACCACAGCGCCGCTTCGAGCATCATCGGCGATATCACCAACTTCGGCACGCTGGGCGGCAGCGGTACCATCTTTGGTGACGTCACGAACTCGGGCACGGTCTCCCCCGGCAATTCGATCGGCACGCTGACGATATCGGGCAACTATATCGGCAATGGCGGCACGCTTCTTATCGAAAGCGTGCTCGGCGGCGATGCCTCGCCGACCGACCGCCTTGTCGTCACGGGCAACACGTCGGGCACCACCAACGTCAAGGTCACCAATCTCGGCGGCGGCGGGGCGCAAACCGTCGAGGGCATCAAGATCGTCGATGTCGGCGGCAGCTCGGCCGGAAATTTTTCGCTGCTCGGCGACTATGTTTTTCAGGGAGATCAGGCCGTGGTCGGCGGTGCATACGCCTATCGGCTCTACCAGAACGGCATCGCAACCCCGGCCGATGGCGACTGGTATCTTCGCTCGGCACTGGTCAATCCGGCCGCATCAGGCGCATCCGCAGCCCCACTCTATCAGCCCGGCGTTCCGCTTTACGAAGCCTATCCGCAACTCCTGCTCGCTCTCAACGGACTTTCCACGCTGCAGCAGCGCATCGGCGACCGCACCTGGCCGGACGAAGGCAAAGCGACGCCGACGAGCGGTCCTGACAATATCTGGCTTCGCACCGAGGGGACCCATGCCGGCCTCCAGCCGGACACAAGCACGAGCGGCACCACCTATGACTACGATCTGTTCAAGCTGGAGGGAGGTCTCGATGGCGAGCTCTACCAGGACCAGGCCGGCCGGCTGATCGGCGGCCTGACCGTCCATTACGGCACGGTTTCCGGCGATATTGGCTCGGTCTACGGCGATGGCGATATCGACACGAGAGGCTATGGGGTGGGCGCGACGCTCACCTGGTATGGCGAAAACGATTTCTACGTCGACGCCCAGAGCCAGCTCACCTGGTATGACAGCGACCTGAAATCCGATCTCGTCGATGGCGCCATGGAGAACGGCAACAATGGCTTCGGCTATGCGCTGAGCCTCGAAGCCGGCAGGCGCTTCGCAACCTCCGGGTCCTGGTCGATCACGCCCCAGGCGCAACTCGTCTATTCCTCCGTCGACTTCGACAGTTTCGACGACCGGTTCGGCGCACGGGTTTCGCTTGATGACGGCGACAGTCTGGTCGGACGGCTCGGGATGGCACTCGACCGCGAGGAGAGCTGGCAGCGTGCCGATGGCCAGACGGCGCGCGCGAAAATCTACGGCATTGCCAATCTCTACGGCGAGGTCCTGGATGGCACGGCAGTCGATGTCTCCGGCACTGGTTTCGAAACGAAGAACGATCCGGTCTGGGCAGGCCTGACGCTTGGCGGCTCTTACAATTGGAACGACGAGCGCTATTCGCTCTATGGCGAAGTGGCGGCCAGATCCTCGCTTAAGGACTTCGGCGACAGCTACGCCCTCAGCGGGACCGCCGGCTTCCGCGTGAAGTGGTAAAGGCGGGCGGAAGCGTGGAGTGCCGGATGCGACGAGGGCTGAGCGTATCGCCCTCGCGCATATAGTCCAGCGCGGCGGAGAGCTGCGACATCGGGTTCGAGGCGTCCAGAAGCTTCTCGCCGCGTGTGCGCCTGACACATTCGATCTTGAAATGGCGGCTAGCGTCGCATCCGTCGCGATCAACGAACCCGATCCCGCATTCGCCGAAAAGTTCAAGCGGCTGGACACGGTCTCCAGCAGCGAATTCCACACCTATACGGTCGCAGACCTCGTGCTCCCGAAGCGCGAAACGGCCGGGTGAGCCCAGCGCAACCGCGGCATCGTGTGAAGGGTTGGATCGGTAAAGCATTCGCCTGTCATATCAGCCATATCGCGACACCACGCACGCATGGAGCCGCCAACAGCCACCCCTAGATATCAGGAGGGTATGCGGATGAGGGGTAAACACAATGCGCGATTGAGTTATTCTCGCTCAGGTTGACCTTTTGGGCCTTCCTGAGCGAGCTGCTCTTGTTACCGTCCATGCCATCAGGTGATTGCCGGCGGCAATGGATAAGATTTTAACCTATTGATTTCAATGAACTTCACGAATCATCTCTAAGTTACGACCAGCAAACTCTCATTTCCAACCCGCCAGAAATTGTTATTTGTCAAATTTGGCAGGCACGATACGGAAATGCAGAAAAGCAACTTTTCCTTGTGATTGCCTGATTCCGACGCATGGCGAACACACATTTCAAAAGCAGCATTGCATCTATCGATTTATAGGGGCGGGTATGAGCTACGGTGTTATCGGCACGGCTATTTTCAGGAAAGCAAAACTGTTTGCAAGCGTGAGCTATGTGGCGCTGACGATGGCAGCCGCGGTCTATACGCCCGCTTCGGCAGCGATCTACTTCGCCGGCAACGAGACGGAACTGCGCGACGCCATTACAGCGGCGAACACAGATGGCGATAGCAGCGCAATCATCAAACTGACATCGACGTTCCCGCTCAGCGGCGCAGTCCTTCCGACCCCTGCCAAGCCGATTACTATTGACACGCAGGGCTTCAATACCGGCAATCTCCTGTTCAACAATCCCGGCGTCCCGGCACTGACCATCGAAGGGTCACTCCTGGGCGGTACCGGTCAACGCGGCATTGTCATTTCAACCATCACGCCGTCAGTTTTGATCAATAACGGCTCGATCACAGGCGGCCCCGATGGGACGTCCACGACGAGCACCGGCGCGAGTTTGAGCGCCACCACGTTTATCAACAACGGCACCGTCACCGGCGGCTCGAATTCCGGCGCCGGAAGCGGCGGCTTTGGATTTCAAAGCCAGCGTGGAACCAACACCACCAACAATGGCCTCATCCAGGGCGGAAGCAGCGCAACCGGCAATGGCGCAGCAGGTGTCTTTCTGGGTGGCGCTGCCGGGGCTCTCAACATTTTGACAAATAATGGCACCATCCGTGGCGGCAATGGTGTCAACGGCGCCGTTTTCACCGGCGAAGGCGTGCATATGCGCACCAACGGATTTCTCATCAACAACGGCACGATCGAAGGTGGCAGCAATGCCTATGGCGTGACCGTTCAGATGGTAGACGGCACGATCATCAACAGCGGCACCATTCGTGCCGGTGCGGGCATGGCGGATGCCATCGTCACGTCCAATCCGGCCTCCAACATGATCCTGGAGCTTCACGCAGGCTCCAACATCATCGGCAATGTCGTCGGCAATACCACGTTGTCAGATACGCTGCGCCTCGGCGGCACCGGCAGCGACAGTTTCGACATCTCGTCCATCGGCCCCGCCGCGCAATACCGGAACTTCGACACGTTCGAAAAGACCGGCACCAGCACCTGGCTGCTGACCGGCATTGCCACGACGGCGACCGACTGGACGATCTATGACGGCACGCTGCTGATCGGCGACCACACCACGCCGACATCGGTCATTGGCGATATCACCAATCTCGGCACGCTGGGCGGCAGCGGCACGATCATTGGCGACGTCACGAGTTCCGGCACCGTCGCCCCCGGCAATTCCATCGGCACGCTGACGATCACCGGAAACTATATCGGCAATGGCGGCACGCTTGCCATCGAAAGCGTGCTCGCCGGCGATGCCTCGCTGACCGACCGGCTCGTCGTAACAGGCAATACGGCAGGCACCACCAATGTTCGCGTCACCAATCTCGGCGGCGCGGGCGCACAGACCGTCGAAGGCATCAAGATCGTCGATGTTGGCGGCACCTCAGCCGGCGGTTTTTCGCTCATCGGCGACTATGTCTTCCAGGGAGATCAGGCCGCCGTCGGCGGGGCATACGCCTACCGGCTCTATCAGAACGGTATCGCGACCCCTACTGACGGAGACTGGTATCTTCGCTCGACGCTCATCGATCCATCGGGAACGGTGATCGGCCCCGTCTATCAGCCGGGCGTTCCCCTCTATGAAGCCTATCCGCAGTTGCTTCTCGGCCTGAACGGACTGTCGACGCTGCAGCAGCGCATCGGCGACCGCACCTGGCCGGACGAAGGCAAAGCGACGCCGACGAGCGGTCCTGACAATATCTGGCTTCGCACCGAGGGGACCCATGCCGGCCTCCAGCCGGACACAAGCACGAGCGGCACCACCTATGACTACGATCTGTTCAAGCTGGAGGGAGGTCTCGATGGCGAGCTCTACCAGGACCAGGCCGGCCGGCTGATCGGCGGCCTGACCGTCCATTACGGCACGGTTTCCGGCGATATTGGCTCGGTCTACGGCGATGGCGATATCGACACGAGAGGCTATGGGGTGGGCGCGACGCTCACCTGGTATGGCGAAAACGATTTCTACGTCGACGCCCAGAGCCAGCTCACCTGGTATGACAGCGACCTGAAATCCGATCTCGTCGATGGCGCCATGGAGAACGGCAACAATGGCTTCGGCTATGCGCTGAGCCTCGAAGCCGGCAGGCGCTTCGCAACCTCCGGGTCCTGGTCGATCACGCCCCAGGCGCAACTCGTCTATTCCTCCGTCGACTTCGACAGTTTCGACGACCGGTTCGGCGCACGGGTTTCGCTTGATGACGGCGACAGTCTGGTCGGACGGCTCGGGATGGCACTCGACCGCGAGGAGAGCTGGCAGCGTGCCGATGGCCAGACGGCGCGCGCGAAAATCTACGGCATTGCCAATCTCTACGGCGAGGTCCTGGATGGCACGGCAGTCGATGTCTCCGGCACTGGTTTCGAAACGAAGAACGACCCGGTCTGGGCAGGCTTGACCCTTGGCGGCTCGTATATCTGGAACGACGAGCGCTATTCGCTCTATGGCGAAGTCGCGGCAAAATCCTCGCTGAAGGACGTCGGCGATAGCTATGCCGTCAGCGGAACAACCGGTTTCCGCGTGAAGTGGTAAGGGCGGAAGCGGCCAATCTCCATATGGCGTCGGAAGCCTCCGACACCTTATAATTTGTCGACCATCAGGTCTTTACCGCGTCAAAACCCCTCCCCAACCCCTCCCCACAAGGGGGAGGAGCTAACCTGGAGCACCGCTGCCCTCCTCCCGAAACGTTGAAGATGTGGAAAGCGGGTGCGGCAGATTAAGCCCCTCCCCCTTGTGGGGAGGGGTTTGGGGCGGGGTCTTCAGTACCGCAGGAGCTCGAACCTACCCCTTCACAAACGCCCCGCCCCCGAACACCTTGGCAAGCACCCGCGTCCCCATATCCGCCTCCTCCTCGGAAAGCCCCGAAAACCCGAGCAGCAATCGCGACCGATCCGTCGAAACCACATTCATCCGCGACAGCGGCATCACCACCACGCCTTTCTTCAGCGCCGCAGCAGAAACGGCCGTGTCGTCGTCCCAACCGCCGCCCGTGCTGCGAACCGTGAGATTGATCCCCTGATCCGGCAACAGCACCGCCACATGCTCCGCCAACCGCTCCCCCAGAAATCCAGCCAGCATATCGCGTGAGGCCCGCAGCCGCTCCCTCAGTCGCCGCAGATGCGCCGGGAAATAGCCCTCCTCCAGAAAATCGGCGATCACCCGCTGCTGGAAGCTTGGCGGGCAGCGATCGACGGCGGGGCGTACCGCGCGGAAGGCGGGCACGAGATCGGCGGGGACGACGAGGTAGCCGATGCGCAGGCTCGGCAGCAGCGCCTTGCTGAAGGTGCCGGTGTAGAGAACGCGGCCCGCCTTATCGAGGCCGTGCAGCGAGGCGATCGGGTGGCCCTGGTAGCGGAATTCGCTGTCGTAATCATCCTCGATGATCCAGCAGTCGTTCTCCTCTGCATAAGAGAGAAGCCCGAGACGGCGCGAGAGCGACAGAACGGAACCGACCGGATATTGGTTCGAGGGCGTCACATAGAAGGCGGCAGGCGGAGGCAGCGTGCCGTCGAGCAGCCGCGCGATGTCGATGCCATCACGATCGACCGGCAGTCCGACGACATCGATGCCATTCAGCGCCAGGCATTGCCGGGCCGGCGGATAGCACGGATCTTCGACGACGGCCCTATCGCCCGGCGTCATCAGCACGCGGAAGGCAAGGTCGAGTGCCTGCTGCGTTCCCGCTGTGATGAAGATCCGGTCGGGGCTGCAGCGCACGCCGCGCGAGACGGCGAGATGGGCGCTGATCGCCGCCCTGAGCGCCCTCTCCCCCTGGATATCGCCATAGCCTTCGAAAGCATAGTTCATATGCCTGACGGCAATGCGGTTCAGAAGCCGCGCCGTGCGTTCGTCGTGGGCGATGCGGCCGGTGACGAATGGCAGCGCCTTCTGCGGCTCAAGGCTCGGCCCGCGTGTGAGGATCGCTGTCGCTGCGGCCGAGACGCCCCGGCGGATCGCCTGCGCGCTGCCTGCACCTGATGGATCCATGCGCGCCGCACCCTCAGGAATGGACGAGGCGATATAGGTGCCGGAGCCGTGGCGGGCGACCGCAAAACCCTCTGACATCAGGATTTCATAGGCCTCGGCAATGACGCCGCGCGAGATCGTCCATTCCGCCGAGGCGAGCCGCGTCGAGGGCAGCCGCTGCCCGCCCGTCAGCCGGCCTTCGGCGACGGCGTTGCGCAGCGAGAGATAAAGCTGGCGCGGCAAAGGCGCCGATGACGACGGATCGATCGTGGGCCGGAACGAAGCCGATGGCCCTTCGCGTCTTCTCGTCAGCGTCATCAAAGCTCCCCAATGGCTGGTTCAAGTGGCCCACGCGCGACAAGCAAAGTGGATCTTCAAAGATACACTAAACTGCATTTAGATTGAGCCACTTTCAAGCGGATTCGCAATCGCAGTGCCTGACGGAGACGACATGAACCAACTGAGCCTCGACGTGCCCTATTTCAGCCAGTGGGAAACGCCCGAGATGACCTTGCCGGTGCTGGCCGAAGGTGCTGCCGCCCTGCATCGCGATGTCAGGTGGAAGAATTCCGGCGCCGAGACCATTGAGGAATATGCGCGCTGGGCGGTGAATGTCTGCGGCATGGCCTGCCTGAAGATGATCCTGGCCGCCCGCGGCGAGGCGCATCCGATCCTGTCGCTCGCAAGGGCCTGCACCAGCTATGGCGGCTATGTGATCAACGAGGCGGACGCCTCGATCAAGGGGCTGATCTATGCGCCCTTCGTGACCTTCGTGCACGAACGCTTTGGGCTTGCGGCCGATGTGAGGACACAGGTGCAAACGGAAACCATTCCCGAGATCCTCTCGGGACACAGCTTCTTCATCGCCTCTGTCAGCAGCGCCATCCGCTGGCCGGAGCGCGAGCCGCCTGGCAAGGGCGGCCATCTGGTCCTGGTGACGGCGGCCGATGAGGAGAGCGTGCGCTTCCACAATCCCTCCGGCCATGACCGCGCCAGCCAGGCCGATGTCATCCTGCCGCTTCCTACCTTCGACCGCTTCTTTGCCAACAGAGGCATCGCGGTCGGCCTTTAGAGGCTTTTGTTTTCAAGGAGATTTTCATGAGCTCTTCCCAATCCAGGCTGCGCATTGCCGTGCTCTTCGGCGGCCGCTCCAGCGAGCACGACGTATCCATCATGTCGGCGACCAATGTGATGCGCGCCCTCGATCCGGAACGTTATGACGCCCTGCCCGTCTATGTGAGCAAGGACGGGCGCTGGCTGCAAAGCCGCTTTGCCGATGGCGAACTCGACAAGCCCTCCTCCGGCACCGAGCTTTGCCTCGTGCCCGGCGGGCGTGGACGGTTGCTGGCGGTCACGCCCGATGGAAAGGCGGCAGAGGCCGGCAGGATCGACATCGTCTTCCCGGTGTTGCATGGCCTGCATGGGGAAGACGGCGCGGTCCAGGGCCTCTGCCAGGTGGCGCGCGTGCCGCTTGCCGGCTGCGGTATTCTGGGCTCGGCAACGGCGCTCGACAAGGATATCGCCAAGCAGCTGCTGAAGGCCGCCGGCCTGCCCGTTGCCCGTTCGGTGACACTCGATCAGGAAGCGCCGCCCGCGCTTGAGGCGCTCGAAGGCGCGCTCGGCCTGCCGCTCTTCATCAAGCCGGCCCGCCAGGGCTCCTCGGTCGGCGTGCGAAAAGTCTCGGGCAGCCAGGAATTCGCCCCCGCCCTTGCCGAAGCCTTCAGCCACGACCGAAAGCTCATCGCCGAAGAATTCATTGCCGGGCGCGAGATCGAATGCAGCGTGCTGGAAGATACAAAAGGCGGCCTCTTCGTCTCCCGCCCCGGCGAGATCGCGCCCGCCGAAAGCCACGGCTTCTACAGCTACACCGCCAAATATCTCGATGAAAATGGTGCAGCCCTGAAAGTGCCCGCCGAGCTTCCCGCCGATGTCGAAGCCAGGATCCGCGACATGGCCGCCCGCGCCTTCCGCGCACTCGGCTGCGACGGCATGGCCCGCGTCGATTTCTTCGTGATGGAAGACATGCGCTTCGTCGTCAACGAGGTGAACACCATTCCGGGCTTTACCGATATCAGCATGTATTCCAAGGCGATGGCCGCAAGCGGTGTGGCCTATGCGGAGGTCATCGACCGGCTGGTGGAGCATGGGTTGGCAAGGGGCGCTTGAGCTTTCAGCCTTAAACCCCTCCCCACGGGTGGGAGGGGCTAACTCGCGGCACCGTCGTTCGCTCCGTCGATCAGCTGGGCGGAGAGGCGGATGCGTTCACCGGCCTTGCGCACATTGCCTTCGAGTATATAGGCCACATTGAGCTGCTGGGCGATGGCGCGTGCGCTCTGAGCCTTGATGCTGAACGATGTCGCGCGGGAAACGACCGTCAGCGACGAGAGCTTGCTGAGATCGATGATGATATCCTCGGTAACGCCTGCGCTGAAATAGTCCTGCTCCGGATCGCCGCCGATATTGGCGAAAGGCAGGACGCAGATCCCGATCCGCTCGCGGCTGGCGGAAGCTTGTGCCGGCGCCTCACCCTGGACGGCGAAGGCACGGACGGGGCGCTCGATATTCTTGAGCGAGATCGTCCCGAGGTCTTCAAGAGCGACATTCAATTTTCCCGCCACGTGTTCGCGCACCGTTTCGGAGAGCACGATACCGCCAGGCTGGGCGAGCGCCTGCAGCCGCGCTGCGATGTTGACCCCCTCCCCGAAGAGATCGCCGTCATCGACGATCACGACTCCGAGATTAAGCCCCATGCGGAAACGAAGCGTCAGATCGGTTGCTGAAGCCGTGCCTTGAAGCGCAATGGCGCAGACTGCCGCATCGACTGCGCTCGCGAACTCGATGAGGGCGCCGTCGCCCATCAGCTTGACGATGCGACCATGGTGGCGCGCCAATGCAGGATCAAATGCCGCAAACGCCGCCTTGACGCGGGAAAGCGTGCCAGCCTCCGCGCCCCATCAGCTTGCTGTAGCCGGCGACATCGATACAGAGAACGGCAGCCAGTTTGCGCATAGAACCGTACCTGTGAGTTGGGTGCTCGCGGCAAAAGCCCGGGTTTTCCCCTCAAGCAGTGCATCACATTCCGGCATTGGAGACAAGCGAGCGAAGCTGCGCACCGTTTTCAGCAACCGGCAACAGGCGTTTGCAGACTACCGCGCAGAAAGCTGCCGATTGCCTGAACGTCTCCCGAGTTTTGCTCCTGATCTAGCGGGCTGCCGCGGCTCTGCGACCAGCGGAAACCGGCGCTTCATCGGCCGGGCAGAGCGGATCCAGTTCTGGAAGTTTCTGCTGTTCCTCGCGATATCGGTCCCCCCAGTCCCTTAGGTTGCCAAGGATCGGCACCAGCGAGCGCGCAAGCTGCGTCGCCTCGTATTCGACGCGCGGCGGGACCTCCGGAAAGACGTGGCGCGTTATCAGGCCATCAGCCTCCAGCTCCCGCAGCTGGAGCGTCAGAACCCGGTGGGTCGCGTCCGGCATGAGACGGTTCAGTTCCATGAAACGCTTCTTGCCCATCAGAAGGTTGGCCAGGATCGTCGGCTTCCAGATTCCGCCGATGATGGAGACGGTGAGTTCGACGGAACATCCGCTCTTGGGCTGGAGTCGCTTGGGTCGCATCGACGGTGTCCTCTTCGGTCCTCACGCACATAATTGATAGTATAGGCTGTAATTGTGCGTTCTTTCAATGACTTCCGAGTGCACATACAACAGCGAAATCATTTCAAGAAGGAACGATTTCGTGTCTTTTCAAGCAATCCTCGCAAGGCAATCGGCAGACGGCGTAACGGCAACCGTCGAGACGGTTGAGGACGATATCCTGATGGAGGGCAGTGTCACGGTCGCGATCGACTGGTCGACGGTAAACTACAAGGACGCCTTCGCTCTCGCCGGGCAGAGGATCATCCAGACCTTTCCGCTGATATCAGGCATCGACTTTTCGGGAACCGTCGAAAGCTCGCGCGACGCCCGCTTCGCCCCCGGCGACAAGGTCGTCGCGACAGGTTGGGGACTGAGCCAGACGCATCATGGCGGGTTCGCGCAGAAAGCGCGCGTGCCGGCGGACTGGCTGATCAAGCTTCCGGCCTCGATCTCGACGCGGGACGCCATGGCGATCGGCACGGCTGGCTTCACCGCGATGCTGAGCGTGCTTGCCCTGGAGCATGGAGATGTGGAGCCTGAACGAGGAGAAGTCCTCGTCACGGGCGCGTCCGGCGGCGTCGGCTCCATCGCGATCGCCATTCTGTCCAGGCTCGGCTACCGCGTCGTCGCCTCCACCGGCAAGAGGAACGAGACCGATTATCTCCAGCGGCTCGGCGCCGGCGAAGTGATCGACCGGGCAATGCTTGCGCAGGAGGGTGCGCCGATCGCTGCCGAGCGGTGGGCGGGAGCGGTCGACGCCGTCGGCGGCCGGACGCTCGCAAACGTGCTTGCCCAGACGAAATACGCAGGCGTGGTGACGAACTGCGGCTTCGTGGGCGGACGCGACCTTCCGGCCAGCGTCCTCCCGTTCATCCTGCGAGGCGTCACGCTCGCCGGCATCGATTCCGTGAACGCGCCGATGGCGATCCGCCAGAAGGCATGGGCAAGGCTTGCGACGGATCTCGACCTCGACAAGCTGGCATCCACGATCACGCAGGCCAGTCTCTCCGATGTGCCGAGGATTGCGTCAGAGATGCTGGAAGGCCGCGTCCGCGGCCGCACGCTGGTCGACGTGAACAGCTGAGCGGTTCCGCAATCCCCTCAACCGCCGAACCGCTCCGGGTCGGCCCCAACAATTCGCGCAGCACGGCGGATGGCTCCCCTGGAACCGGACGGCGATGACGCGCGCCCCGATACTTGAAAACCTCCCCCGAAAGGAACTGACATGACCAATTCACTGCAGACTGCGCCCACGCAGTATCTCGAAGCGGATGGAATCCGCTTCGCTTACCGCCGCCTCGGCCCTGATGCAGGCACGCCGCTGATCCTTCTGCAGCACTTCACCGGCACGATGGATTCCTGGGATCCTGCGCTGGTCGATGCGCTGGCGGCGGAGCGCACCGTCATCGTCTTCGACAATGCGGGCGTCGGCAGATCGTCAGGCGCCACGCCTGACAATGTCGAGCAACAGACGGCGGACGCGGAATCCTTCATAGCCGCGCTCGGCTTCGACGAGGTCGATCTGCTCGGTTTTTCCCTCGGTGGCTTCCTTGCCCAGCTGATGGCAGTCCGGCCGAAGGTCAAGGTTCGCAGGATCATCCTGGCCGGCACCGCGCCGAAAGGTGGCGAGGAACATCTGCTGCAGGTGGTCGGGGAGGCTTTCGCAAAAGATGCGCAGGACGTAAGGCTTCCGCTGTTCTTCACCCCGTCGGCGCAAAGCCAGCGAGCCGGCGAGGCCTTCGTCGACCGCGCCCTCGCCCGGAGGCAGGACCGCGATCCCGATAGCGCAGATACCGTCAGCGATCCGCAAGCAGCGTCGATCATCGCATGGTGCTCTGAGCGCGACCCGCATCATGCCTCGCTAAAGGCGATCGGGCAGCCGACGCTCATCGTCCACGGCAGCGACGACACGATGTTTCCGTCGGTCAACGCCTACGAGATGTTCAAGGCGATGAGCAACGCAACGCTGATCATCTACCCGGATTCCGGCCACGGCGCGCTTTTCCAGTATCCGGAGACATTCGTCTCGCACGTCAAGACCTTCCTCGACGCCTGAGCGTCATCTCTTTTAAGGAGTACCAAAATGAATGCATTGGCGCAGAAGATCATCGACGCTCACGGCGGTCTCGAGACCTGGAACAGGTTCTCTTCGCTCACGGCCCACCTCAGGCAGGGCGGCGCACTCTGGGGGTTGAAGGGTCATCCTGGGAAGCTCGACGAGACTGATGTCACGGTCGGTCTGCGGGAAGAATGGGCATCGCACGCGCCGTTTGGCCCCGAGGGCAAGGTCAGCCGCTTCGAGCCCGGCAGGGTCGTTCTCAGGGATTCCGCCGGCAGCGATCTCGACACGCTTTCCGACCCGCGCAGCTCCTTTGCGGGCCATGCACTCGAAACGCCGTGGACGGAGCTTCAGCTCGCCTATTTTGCCGGCATTGCCATGTGGACCTACCTCAACATGCCTTTCCTTCTTGCTCAACCGGGCATTGAAAGCGAAAAGATTGCGGACTGGCATGAGAATGGCGAAACGTGGCGGCGTCTCAGGGTGACCTTCCCCAAGAGCATCGCGACCCATAGCACGGTGCAGACCCTCTATGTCGACGAGGCCGGGCTTCTCAAGCGCCATGACTACGACGTCGAGATCGCCGGCAACACGCCGGGCGCCCACTATATCGGCGGTTACGTCGACGTTCAGGGCCTGATGTTCCCGACCGAGCGCCGGATCTATCCACGCCTGCCGGATGGTTCCAGCCTGTCCGAACCGCTGGTCGTCTCCATCGACCTCTCTGATATAAGTCTGGCCTGACACGTTATGCGACATCCAAGAACTCGATCTGGCGGCCGCACGCAGGATGATCGCGGCCGCGGAAACGCGTGCCGGGGAGACCGGCGTCAGGGCGACCATCGCCATCCTCGACGGCGGGGGCGATCTCCTCGCCATGATCAGGATGGACGGCGCATGGCCTGGCGGGTTCGACCTCGCCCTCGGAAAGGCCACGACCGCCCGATCCTTCCACGCGCCCTCCTCCGCCTTCGTTCCGCTGATCCAGCCCGGCCAGCCGCTGTTTTCGGTAAGCAACGTGGGAGGCGGACGATACGTGATCCTCGGCGGCGGGTTTCCTGTCGAACTTGACGGCAATGTCATCGGCGCCATCGGCGTGAGCGGCGGCTCGGTCGAACAGGACATCGCAATCGCCGAGGCGGCGCTCGCCGCCTTCAATCTCAGCAAGTGACTGGAGTACATAATGACCGATCTCGTCAATCTGGCGATCGAAGCGCATGGCGGCCTGAACCGTTTCAACCAGTTCTCCTCCCTGACGGCCAGGCTGTATCAGGGCGGCGTGCTATGGGGCCTGAAGGGGAAGCCGACGGTCCTGGAGAACTGCAACGTCAAGGTGGACCTCAAGCGCGAGCGGGTCTCGCACTGGCTTTCGCCCCCACGCAGCACCGGTCTGCATTCACGCCTGATCGTGTGGCGATTGAAACGGCTGATGGAACCGTCGTCGAAGAACTGATCAACCCACGGCAGTCTTTTGAAGGCTATCTGATGGAGACGCCGTGGAGCGATCCCCAGGTGGCCTATTTTGCTGGCTACACGATGTGGACCTACCTGACGTCGCCCTTCATCCTGAAGCGCTCAGGGGTTACATCGAGGGAGATCGAGCCGTGGCATGAGAACGGAAAGACCTGGCGGCGGCTGCATGTCACCTTTCCGGACGAGATCGCGACACACAGCGCCGAGCAGATCTTCTATTTCGACGACGCCGGGATTCTGGTCCGGCATGACTACGAAGTGGACATCCAGGGCAGGAATGCAGCGGCCCGGTACCTGAGCGATTACGTGTCTGTCGAAGGAATTCTCCTGCCCGGGAAGATGCGCATCTTTCCGCGTGGAAGCGACGGCATCGCGCTGACCGAACCGTTGATCGTCTCCGTCGACCTGTCCGACTTCCGTTTCGAGTAACGAAAATTCCGCAGCGCGTGTTCGCGCGCGCTGCAGGCTTGAGGCTGCAAATTTCAAGGCAAGCGTCGAGCATGGCCTTCAGTTGCGGCTCATCGACCTTCTCGATGTCTCCCCGCAAATGGTCCATGATGTCGTGAAGCGCGTCTGTATCTTTTGAGTATGGCGGCGCGGATCATGATTGACTGCACTGACGAGAGATATTCTCCCATGGGTCGATGTTTCGATGAACCGACGATCCGCTTGGCGGTTGCAAGCCAAACTCCTGCCGAACTCTTTGCTGCCGCTGCCACCACCCTACTTTGTCCGAAGGAGGAATTGATATGGCTACCGTCAGCGTTCGTTATATCGTCGACGACGTCGATGCAGCGATTGCATTCTATACGCAGTCGCTCGGCTTCGCGCTCACCATGCATCCGGCTCCGAGCTTCGCCATGCTCACCAGGGGCGATCTTCGCCTGCTCGTGAACGGGACGACGGGGCCAGGCGGCGCGTCCCAGCCCATGCCGGATGGACGCCGGCCTGAGCCCGGCGGATGGAACCGCATCCAGATAGAGGTCGAAAATATTGAAGACGAGGTCCAACGCCTGAAGACATCAGGCGCCAGATTTCGCAACGATATCGTCACCGGGTTTGGCGGCAAGCAGGTCCTCGTCGAAGACCCCGCGGGCAATGCCGTCGAATTGTTCGAGCCGCCGAAAAAGTAGCTGCGCAGCGGCGGCCCTGAAATTTATAGGGCGTGGTCTTCAGGCTGGACTGCACTGTCTCAGTCTTCGCCGCGCCACCCGCGAGATCGGCGACGTCATGCCCCTCCCGCGCCGAGGGCAACGAGAAGCTCGTCCAGTTGCTCGAACTGCTCGGGCATCCCGCCCTCCGCCCCGGAATTGGCGTCGAACGCTTCCTTCGAGGGATAGAGTTCGTGCAGCACCAGCAGCGTCTTGCCGCCTTTTTCCTCGAAAGTCACCGTGGTGATGGCAGCGTCATCACTTTCCTCATTCGTCCAGACCAGGCGCGCGTTCGGTATCACTTCGAGATACTTGCCGAAGAATTCCATGGCGCTCGAGGCATCGTGGCCAAACGCAACGCGGTAGCCACCTCCGACGCGGACATCCATATCGCAGGAAAGCATGGGCACGCCCATCGACTTCGGCGCCCACCACCGCATGAACAGCTCGGGCTTGGTCCACGCCGCAAACACGATATGTGCCGGGCCGTTGAAGGTTCTGACAACGACGAGCTCACGCTCGGACGTCCGTTCCACCGTCGTGGGGTTCTTCATGGGGGTAGGCTTACTCTCCATCGTCCTTCTCCTTCCGTTTCAGTTCCTCGATAACCTTGTCCAATTCGTCGAAGCGCGCGTCCCAGAGCTGGCGATAGCTCTCGATCCATGCCGCCTCTTCCTCCAGCCGGCGCAAGCCGAGCTTGCAGGTGCGCACGCGCCCGACCTTCTCCGTGATGACAAACCCCGCCTGCTCCAACACGCCGACATGCTTCTTCATGCCCGTCAGCGTCATGTGGAACTTATCGGCAAGGTCCGTGATCGACGCGTCTGCACGTCCAAGCTGCTCCAGAATGCCGCGTCGGGTGGCGTCCGAGAGCGCGGCAAACGAGGCATCGAGGCGGGCTTTCGAATACTGAACCATATGGTTCAGTATATAGCGCAGAGACGAGCGACACGCAAGGGACCGGGCGCTGCGTTAGCGATCTTGCCTGATCGAGCGCCTCCGCGTTTCGCCAATTATGGTTGCCCCTGATCTCATATGGGAACAATATCCCCCGCGATGCGAGATCGCCCCTCGGCCGAAGCCGACCGTGGCGACGACAGTCGATGTGTTTCACTTAATCCAAGCATGGAATTTCTCGCGGCTGTGTCGGCTTTCGCGATCGTAACCTGGAACTCCGGCCCAAGAGGGTCGCGGGAGGAGAACCCGTTATGAAAATCGTACTTATCGGAGGCACCGGCCTCATCGGATCGAAGACCGCAGCGCGTCTGCGCGACAAGGGCCACGAGGTGCTGGCCGCATCCCCGAAAACCGGGGTCAACACCATCACCGGGGAAGGACTGGCGAGCGCGCTCGCCGGCGCCGACGTGGTCGTCGATCTCGCAAACGCGCCGTCCTGGGAAGACCAGGCAGTCCTGGACTTCTTCGAGACATCGGGCCGCAATCTGCTCGCCGCAGAACGCGACGCCGGCGTGAAGCACCATATCGCCCTGTCTATCGTCGGATCGGAACGGCTGCCGGAGAACGGCTATTTCCGGGCCAAGCTGGCCCAGGAGAGGCTCATCAAGGGATCGCCGATCCCGTACACGATCATTCATTCCACCCAGTTCATGGAATTCCTGAAGGGCATCGCCGATGAGGCGACCGTCGGCACTGTGGCCAGGCTCTCGCCTGCAGCCTTCCAACCCATAGCCTCGGACGACGTTGCCGACATCGTGGCGGATGTTGCCCTTGCACGGCCGGTCAACGGGATGATCGAAATTGCAGGTCCGGAGCGCTTCCGCATGAACGAGATCATCGGCCGTTATCTGAAGGCGATCCATGATCCGCGGACAGTCGAGGCGGATGTTCACGCGCGCTATTTCGGGTCGGAACTGGACGATCGCTCGCTCGTGCCCGACGAGGGCGCGCGGCTCGGCAAGATCGGCTTTGCAGACTGGTTTCGCCAGTCCCAGCAGTCCAGGTAGCTCGAAGCTCCCGACACGCATTTTTGCACGGCAACGAAGAGGGTTACGACGATGAATTCCGCCCTATCCGCATCGCTGGTGGCAGCCAGCATCTGCCTCTCCGGCACCTTGGCTATCGCCGCCGAGGACACAGCGAAGGTAAAATCGCTCATGAGCAAGGATCTTCCGCACTATCCGGGCAAGGAGGGTCTCATGATTTCGGTAGATTACGGGCCGGGAGGCTCCTCGCCGATTCACAAGCATGAGGCAGACGCCTTCGTCTACGTGCTGGAAGGTTCGATCGTGATGCAGGTCAAGGGAGAAAAAGAGGTTACCTTGTCTCCAGGGGATACGTTCTACGAAAGCCCTTCCGACATCCACCTGATCAGCCGCAACGCGAGCAAGACGAAACCGGCGAAATTCATCGTCGTGCTGGTCAAGAAAAAGGGCGCTCCGGTGGTGATGCCGGTAAAATGACATCAGGCGCTCTAAGCGCCGAATTTTTGCGGTGCCGGCCGAACCAGTGCCGGCATTGTCCGAGCTTTTGATCGTTGCGATCGAGGTTAGGGGCGAAAACACGGAGGGGATCGATGAAAGTAACGGTCATGGGAGCGAGCGGGCGCATCGGAACGCGCCTCGTTGAAAGCCTCAGGCAGGCGGGGGCCGAAGTCGTCCTGGCATCCCCCACTTTCGGAGTGAACAGCGTGACAAGGGAAGGCCTCAGGACCTCGCTCACGGGCGCGAACGCCGTCATCGACGTCACGAACGCTGCATCCTTCGGAGACAATTCCGCGTTGGAGTTCTTCAGGACATCCACGCGAAATCTGCTGGCCGCCTCCGCAGATTCAGGGGTCGGCCACTATCTCGCCCTGTCGATCGTCGGGACCCCTCGCCTTGTCGAGAGCGACTACTTCCGCGCAAAGATGGTGCAGGAGAACCTGATCAAGGCGGCCCGGCGCCCCTATACGCTTGTCCACTCGACACAGTTCATCAGCGGCGTGATCGACATGGCGGCAGGTGATGACGGTATCCGGCTTCCTTCCGCCTCCGTGCGGCCGATAGCTGCCGATGACGTCGCGGAGGTGCTCACCCGGTTGGCGTTGGAACCTCCGGTGAACGATACGGTGGAAATAGCGGGACCGGAGCAGTTCGCCCTCGATGAGATCGCCCGCATGCTTGTCGCAGCCAACGAAGACATGCGCCCGGTAATCACCGACGAGACCGCGCGCTACTATGGCGTCGAACTGAACGACGACACATTGCTGCCGCTTCACCTCGCCCATGTCGGTCCTATAAGGTTCGAAGACTGGCTGAACCAGTCCATGGCCAGTTAGTGGGCAATTCCGGCCCGAGGCTGACAGCGCTTTTGTGTTTTCATGGCCGTCGTGGCAATACGGATGCGACCAAGGAAACCTCGCTCTTGTCAGGTTCATAGATGATGCGCCTGCCCCGTATCCCCCAAGCCGTCTTGTTCGACATGGACGGGGTGATTTTTGACACCGAAACTCTGTATCGCGATGCGACGATAGCGGCTGCTCGACACGCCGGCTTTCAATTGCCTCAATCCGTCTATCTTGAAACAATTGGTTTACCCGCTCCCGCTGTTCGCGAACTTTTGCTGGCGCAATTCGGAAAGGACGCTCCTTTAGAGGATTTTTGGAGGCATGCTTCGGAGCTGTTTGAAGAGATGGCTCAAACGGATTTGCGAACAAAGCCAGGCTTGCCGGAAATTCTCTCTCTCCTCGAAGCCGAACAGATACCTTCAGCGATTGTCACCTCTTCAAATCGGGCTCTTGTAGAGGCGCACCTCTCCGCAGCCGGCCTGCAAGGTCGCTTCAAAACCATTGTTGCGTATGGCGACTACATCGCGGGAAAACCACACCCCGCCCCTTATCTGCTGGCCGCTGAGCGGCTAGGCTTGCCCATTGGTGATTGCGTAGCACTTGAGGACTCCCGCAACGGGGTTCTTTCCGCGTCGAGTGCGGGAGCCATGACCATCATGGTGCCGGACCTCGTTCAGCCTGATCGAGATATTTCCGGCCTGTGCGAATGCATAGTGGCCGATCTTCATGTTGTACGGGAATTGATCTCGAACAGTTTGATTGACCTCGTCGGCTGGGCCGCAAACTCATAAGCGCGGAGCCAAAGCCGCATTGAGGCGAGCTGAACCACAGCGCGGCGCGCTGTCGGATACGCATACCTCGCCTTGCACGCAGCCCAATGCTATCGTTACTGTCATAGGAAACGGAGCAAGACAATCATGGATTTGGCAATTCCCAGCGCAACCAATCTCAGCCTGTTCGTCAGCGCCACGCTCGTGCTGCTTCTCGTACCTGGACCCGCCGTCCTTTACATCTTCGCGCGCTCGGTCGAGCAGGGCCGTTCTGCCGGCCTCGTTTCCATCCTTGGCATCCACACGGCCACACTTGTTCATGTCGTCGCCGCCGCTGTGGGGTTGTCGGCTCTCCTGGCATCGTCTGCGCTCGCCTTCAGCGTCGTGAAATATGCCGGCGCGGCCTACCTGATTTGGCTTGGCCTCAAGAAGCTCTTCGGCCCGTCGGGCATTCCCGACGTCGAGGGAGGTTTACCGACGCGCAGCCGTATGCGCATCTTTCGTGAGGGCTTTATAGTCAACCTCCTCAATCCGAAGACAGCGCTGTTCTTTCTGGCTTTCCTGCCGCAGTTCGTTGAGATCGACCGTGGCCATGTGGCAATGCAGGTCGCTTTTCTCGGGATTCTCTACACGGCGATCGGCGTTCTGACGGATAGCTCCTATGCCCTTGCTGCCGGCACCGCCGGCACCTGGCTAAAGCGCAGTCCCGTCTATCTCAAGGCTGAACGCTGGGTTAGTGGCTTCGTCTACATCGGCCTTGGCTTGACGGCCGCTTTTGCGGGCAATCAGAAAAAATAGCCCGTCTGGCTTCCCTTGAAAGTCGCTGGCGGCGGCCAGACCGCGATGTCATCAGGTGATCAGCCTGCGTTCGTTGCTGCCGGTGGCCGTCCGTAGGCGCTCAGGATGGCCCCGATGAGACCGGGGAAACGGCTATCCACCTCCTGGCAGCGCGAATGGTTGCGCATCTCCACTCCTTGACGCTCGCCCCGGATAAGCCCGGCCTCGCGCAGCACTTTCATATGCTGCGACAGCGATGATTTGGGGATGACTCGGCCCCCGAGATTGGAAAGCGCAGTGCATGTGCCGCTGGAGCCGAGGCCTGCGATTTGCGCGAAGATCGCCACACGCTCCGGATCGGAGAGCGCATACAGGATCGCTTCCGGCTTCAAATCCTCGACGGCTGGATGAAAAAGCGGTCTCATGAATTTTATATAGGGCTACTTGAAATCGAGATCAACAGTTCCGAATTTCTGAACTATAGAACAATGCCGTCAACCCCGGCGGCAATCCAGGTCGAAAGGAATTGATATGTCTAAGCTTGCTGGAAAAGTCGCCGTCGTGACAGGGGCCTCCAAGGGGATCGGCGCTGCGATTGCCAAGGCGTTCGCCGCTGAAGGTGCAAAGGTGGTGGTGAACTACGCGTCGAGCAAGGCGGGTGCAGACGCTGTCGTCGAGACGATCACTGCCGCCGGCGGCAAGGCCGTCGCGGTACAGGGCGATGTTTCCAAGGCGGCACAGGCGCAAGGGTTGATCGACGCCGCAGTCAGGGAATACGGCCGTCTGGACGTGCTGGTCAATAATTCCGGCGTCTACGAATTCGGGGCGATCGAAGAGATCACCGAGGAACACTACCACCGCCAGTTCAACGTGAACGTTCTGGGCCTGCTGCTGACCACCCAGGCCGCTGTCAAACACATTGGCGAGGGCGGCAGCGTCATCAACATCTCGTCCGTGGTAACGAGCCTCACTCCCCCCGCCTCGGCCGTCTATACCGGCACCAAGGGAGCCGTGGACGCCATCACCGGCGTGCTCGCCAAGGAGCTCGGTCCGCGCAAGATCCGCGTCAACGCCATCCTTCCCGGCATCGTCGAGACCGAAGGCACGCACACTGCAGGCGTCATCGGTTCGGATTTCGAGCACACCGCGGTGGCACAGACCCCGCTCGGGCGCATCGGCCAGCCCAACGACATCGCCACGGTCGCGACCTTCCTCGCTTCTGATGATGCCGGTTGGCTGACTGGCGAGCGACTGGTCGCCGCCGGCGGTTTCCGCTGATTGACGATTGATGCTGCTGCGTGCTCTCTCAGGGAGCACGCACCCTGCCCCGGTTGCCGGTGCATGCGCTGGCTTGCGAGGCGGGATCAGCCCGGAAACTCTTCCCAGACTTCGGCATAGGCCTTGAAGCCGATGCGCTCGTAGGTGGCTTTGGCTTTAGGATGATCCCAGGTGTCGGTGTGGAGCCACACGCGATCAGGCCGATGAGCCCATATCGCCCTGAGGGACCAATCCAACAGATAGGGCCCGAGACGACGGCCCTGGACCTCGGGAACGAGGCCAAAATGCTTCAGCTCCACATCCCTTTCGCCCACGCCCACGAATTCGCAGAGCCCGACCGATTGTCCGTCGTGCCGCAAAATGTAGAGCGCTGTGGAACGGCTGCGCAGAAACGCCAGAAGCCCTTCCCTTGTCATCCGGAGACGCTCGTCCCATTGCAGGGGCACCCCTATGGATTGATAGAGGCTGAGATAGTCGTCCGCATCAGGACGCTCCTCCGCGATGCCAGCGGCCGCAAGCGGAGACGACAATGCACCGCCCTGCGGGGGCGCAAGCTGTTCCATATATGTGACGAGAAGACGGACCATGCGGGAACTCAACAACTGCCGATCGATAGCAGACCCGGTTCATGAAATCGACGTCTCACATGGCCTGCGGAGAAGAAGCGTAAGCGGTGTCGCAATCACATCGCTATGTACGATCGTCCATTGCAAGGATCGAATTGACCCTCCATAGTTGCGTTTAGTGCGAAGATGGATAGTGATGCTTCGACAAACTTACGATCGAAAGATTCAGCTCTCCGCTTCCTTGCCATATGAAAATGATCTGGGAGAAACGGATGACGGAAGCCGAACGCGTCGATCAACTATTCGAGGCCTGGAATAATCAAGAATCGCCCGGCTGCGCGGTTGCGGTCATACGCGATGGCGATGTTGTCTATAAGCGCGGCTTCGGCATGGCCAATCTGGCCTATGGCATCGCGATCGGGCCGTCCACTGTCTTCCATTCGGCATCCGTCTCCAAACAGTTCACGGCATTTGCAATCCTGCTGCTGTCATCAGAAGGAAAATTGTCGCTCGATGATGCCGTGCGGAAATACGTGCCCGACCTGCCTGATTTCGGCGCGCCGATCACGCTGCGACATCTGCTCCACCATACCAGCGGTATCCGCGATCATTGGGAATTGCTGGCCCTCGCAGGCTGGCGTTACTCCAAGGACTTGATCACCGACGACGACATCCTCGCCGTCGTCTCCCGCCAGCAAGATCTGAATTTCCAGCCCGGCGACGAACATCTCTATTGTAACACGGGTTATGCCTTGCTGGCACAAGTCGTGAAGGCGGTCAGCGGCCAGTCCCTGCGTGCCTTTACCTCGGCCCGGATTTTCGAACCCCTCGGCATGCGCAATACGTTCTTTCGCGACAACTACGCCGAGGTCGTCAGGAATGTCGCCGACGGTTATGTGAAGACGGAGTTCGGGGTGGAGATCTCGAACACCAATTTCAACACTGTGGGCGCGACCAGCCTGCTGACCACCGTCGAAGATCTCGCGCTTTGGGACGAAAATTTCTACCATTCGCGTGTGGGAGGTCCGGATGTCATCGCAGAGATGCTCAAACGCGGCCGGCTGAACGATGGCAGTGAAATCGGCTATGCCTCGGGCCTCGGCATCGGTAGCTATCGCGGCATAACGATCGTCGAACATACCGGCGGCGATGCCGGCTTCCGCTCCGATCTCATTCGCTTTCCCGAGCAGCATTTCTCCGTGGCGATCCTCGCCAACTTCGGGTCGATCGTACCCAGCAATCTCGTTCGACAGATCGCCGATATCTACCTCGCGGATGTGTTGCAGCCGGTACCAGATCCTGCGCCGAGCGCGTTCCCACAGCCCGACGCGGATGCATTGGAACTGCTCACCGGCTATTACGCCGAGCCGCGACTAGCCGGCCGCGTTGCCCGTCTCGCGCCGCATGAAGGGAAGTTGCTGGTAGGCTATGACATCGAGTATGGCAGCTATGCCCTTGAAGCAGTCGATGATCGTCGTTTCCGCTTCAGCGATTTCCCGAACTATGAGATCGAGTTGGAGCAACAGAAAGGTGAGCCCGCGACCGAGCTGACGTCCTATCTCGACGGCAAGCGCGGATATCAATACCGGCGATTGCCGGCATATACGCCTTCGCCAACAGAGCTTGCCGATTTGGCCGGCTCCTATCGTCCGGTCGAAAACGACATGCCCTATGAGGTTAATGTCAGGGAGGCGCGCCTGGTATTCAAATCAGTGAAGTCCCGAGAAATCACACTGACAGCCGTCGCTCCGGACCATTTTCTCGGTGATGGCGACCGGTTCACCTTCACCCGCGACGGAGACGGCCGGGTGAACGGCCTGCTGATGAACAGCGGTCGCATCCGCAATTTCCGCTTCGACCGGCTTTGATCTGCTCGCTCGTGACATACAACGTAAGCAGGGGAAATTCGTTGCCGCCGCCACGGGCCACGCCTTGCTGTTCAAGCCGGCATTGTGGAAGAACCATCTCGATCATTACATCGATAGTGTTGCGAAGGGGATCAGTCTGCAGAGCTTCTGATATCAGTGACCATCGCAAGGCGCTTTCTCCGACCTTGCCATCTCGCACCGGCGCGCCCTGGCTGTTACTCTAACCGTCCGGCAGCCCGGAGCGCAAGGAGGATGGACGACACGTGAAGAGCCTGCCCGATCAAGCCGGCCTGCAGCCCATCCAGCACCTCCGCAATGGGAAGGGCATGAACGGTCAGGCCCTCCTCGCCCGCATCGAGGCGTTGCTGATATTTTTGCTCGGCGCCGGTTGCGAGATAGGTGTGAAGACGGTTCGTGTGAGAGGCCGGGTTCGGATAAAGCGTGCTGATCAATTGCCAGTTCTGGGCAATGTAGCCGGTTTCCTCTTCCAGTTCGCGACGGGCTGCCTTTTCGCTATCCGCGTCCCGCTCGTCGAGGCCGCCTCCCGGTATTTCCAGGAAGAACTTGCCGGCCGCATGTCGATATTGGCGAACAAGCAAGAGGCGATCGTCCGGGGTGATCGCAACGATATTGATCCAGTCGGGATAGGACAGCACGTAATAGGGAGAGATCGTCACTCCACCTGAAGTCAGGCAATCGTCGGCCCGCAAATTCAGCCACCGATCCTGCAGGATCGTCCTGGATTCAACCACCTTCCAGCCATCGTCCATTCGAAAATTCTCCCGTTTCGAACTCTCCGATTCCGAAGACTAGTTCAATGCACGCCCGTCGGCCATGGCACATGCCTTGCGAAATTCATTGCAGTTTTCGAATGGCCTGTGGGAGTTTGCGTCGGCGGAAATCGGGCGCGAATCCAGATGGCGACAGCTCTCACCAGGCTTGAGAAATATTTCATTCCCTCCGGCGAGCCAGATGCCCGACTGGAAATTGTTGCGGCCAGGCCCCGGCACGAAGGACCATATCCGACCATCGTCTTCAACCATGGTTCTACCGGACGGGGCCACAATAAGTCCCTCTACTCAAGGACGGTGTCTCCGGCTGTCGTGGCAAACCATTTCGTCGAACGGGGCTGGATGATCCTCTTTCCGCAACGCCGGGGTAGAGGCAAATCAGGCGGAGACTATGGCGAGGGACTTGCTCCTGATGGTTCCGGCTATTCCTGCAATGTCGAGATTGCGGTTGCGGGCTTCGAGCGGGCCGCTGAGGATTTGGATGCTGTCGTGCGCCATCTGCGCGAGCGGCCTGATGTGGATCAGAGTCGACTTGTCATCGCGGGCGTCTCGCGTGGCGGCATCCTGTCGATCGCATATGCAGGCATGCGCCCGGCTATCTTCCGGGGCGCTGTCAATTTCAACGGTGGCTGGCTCGGCCGAGGTTGCGCCAACCATGAAATCGTCAACCCGGCCATCTTCGAACGCGGAGCATCGGCCGGGATTTCGACGCTCTGGCTGCATGGCACGCATGACCAGTACTATCGGATTGAGCACTGCCGGGGAAATTTCGAAAGGTTCCGCTCGGCGGGCGGACAGGGGAAGTTCATTGCGGCGGCCGCCGGCCATGCCCTGATGTACAAGCCGGCATTGTGGTCGAACCATCTCGATCACTACCTGGATAGTCTGTAACCGATGTTCTTAGGCCGCCAAGCAGGGATGTAGCTCCTCCCTTTGTTGACGCGATGTACCAAAGGCGCAAAGCGATACTCAACGGCGATCGGGGGGAGCCAGGCCAGGATGGCGCTGACCTTGCCCCAGTGATTGCCCCAGTGATCGAGGTGTACTCCTCGACGTAATCCTCTCCGATTTAAGGATTATGCAGAAGCGCGCAACCCTATTGCTGCTGCTGCGCCGGCGGCGGGGTGCCGATCTTTTCCAGAACCTTCTTGGCGAGAGCCGGGTCGCTCTGTGCTGCCGTCAGAATCGACGAGTATTCCTCGACAGAGATGCCGTTAGAGGCTTCGACGGTGTCGACCATCTGCTTTTTGGCTTCATCCTGCAGCTTTTGCTTCGCAGCCTCGTCCTTCGTCGCGCCGATTTTGGCCGAATATTCCTGCCTGACCTTGTCGACCTGCTGATAGGCAACGGCAAAGGCCTCGATTTTCTGATCGCTGACAGGGGCGGCTGCACCATTGTCTCCGGTCTGCCCCTGCATCGGCGCCTGGCCCTGCGCCGGCGGCTGCTGTTGCGCCTGGGCCAGATCCACGGCGGATGCCGGGCTGAGAGCAAGCAGGCTGAAGACCGCAGCGGTCATCGTTGCGACGGGTGTGTAACGAGTGATCATAGTCATTCCTTTTCACGTGCATGATTTGATCGGCAGCAGGACCGCCTCGGTCGATCGCTCAGCCGCTTGAGGCCGGCGAGGTCGCAACGATGGACCGTTAAGAGGGCACGGTGCGGCGGTGGCGAGGCAATTTGCTGACGATTGAGCGGCAGCTTTGTGACCATCGACATCCCGGCCCGGCGCGGATAAATCCGGTGCTAGTTGACGAGGCTGGCGTTCTTGGAGGTCTCCCGCCGGGAAGTTGCATCCGGAGGTGGATCTCAGACTTGGCTGAGCCAAGGCCTCCACCATGACATCGGATCAGCCTGCAAGCGTCAGCCAATCGCCGATCGTTGTCCCGTGATGCCGTGTGGAACGCGCAGCCGGAACAGCCGGGCGCTCGGTTGCCACGGTTCTTCGGATTTCACGCGGGCTCAATCCGAATTCGTGGCTGAAAGCGCGCGTAAAATTGGCAGCGACGACGAAACCGGCGGCCTCCGCGATCTCGGAGATTGGCCTGTTATCGGCCGGGTTGCTGAGATCCGCATAGGCCTGCAGCAGCCGCCGCTTGCGGATATAATTCAGAACTCCCCCGCTCGCTTCGAACAGCTGGTAGAGCCGCGTGCGCGAGATGCCCAGGGCGCGGCAGATGGAGTTGGGCGTCACATTGTCTGATTGCAGGTTGAGGTGAATGTAGCGATGCGCCCGCTCCATCATTCCCATACTGCCTTGGACTTGACCCGTATCCGACCTTATGGATGAGGCAGCACTTGCAACGACCATGTCGGCGATTGTTTGTATGATCCGCGGCACCTCCCCAGCCGTCAGGTTGCCCAGCTTCGTTTCCAGACCGGCGATATAGCTGACGAGCAATTCAGCCAGGCTACCGGACAGAAGCGTATTGTTGGCACCCTGGAGAAGGCTTGCATCCACGGCCAGCAATTCATAGGGCAGGAAGACGAGCACGGCGACGCAATCGGTCATCCGCCCGCGATAGGGATAGCTGAGAGATCTGAAAAATACCTCGCCGGCACCGGTTTCCGTAACGTGACGGCTGACCTCGGTCCAGATCCGGCCGCTGCGAAGCAGGCCGACGTTCCAATGGTCTATCGGGCTCGAACGGAGCATGGATTGATCGCGGATATAGCTATGCGCCTGTGTGTGCTGCTGGACGATGAGCACGCTGCCGAGATGCCAGCCGATCTGTTCGGCAAGAAACCCGTCGTCGGGTGATTTTCCATCCGGCAGATGGACATCCACGAGCGGCGCCATATGCGCACGCCAGGCCTGGAACTGGTCTTTCGCCGGCAGATCCCTCGTCGAGAAACGCAGGGGCACCAGCGCAGGCGCGACATCCTGAAGTCGCTCCTTCTCCATGGCCGGTTCGCGCGGCCAGCGCCGCCGCTCCAGATGGGCCGGCCATGCCTGCCCCGCAGCGGGGTCATCTCCAGATCCAGAACCCGTAGCCATCCAATCCCTCCAGCGTGCCAATCGATCCGACCGGGCCGTTGAAATTGAGAGTGAACAATCGTTTTTGCGGCAAAATCGCCGCCAGAAACCGCCCTAGCCGGGAATCGGCAAGCAGCCACCTCCATAAGTTGTTTATCATAATCCCTTTGGATCAGAAATGTACGCAACGATAATTTTCAGGACGCGCGGATAACGACAATTGCGTCCCATGGCTGTATTTAAATAAGCACGGTTAATTCCCGAATGAGAACGGAATAGACCAGAATACTTCACCTGCCAGCGCCCCATAGAGACGGAGCAATTCCAGGTGAAACGGCAAGAACTCAAGAAAAAACACGATAATACGAGAAGGTAGTCGTGAACTACCCGGGAAATATTCGTGCGTTTTCTGCATAAGCTTCGGCCCATTGCAGAGACTCTTCGTCACACAACCTGCAGCCGCCAAAAAGAATACTTATAACCGGCTGCGGAGGCTTCCTTGATCACTCAACTGGGGGAGGATTGAGGCGATCGTTAGCAAGGCCAAGTGGGACGAAGCGAGGGGTTGCGCGCAAATTCAGGCGCCATTGAGTCGATGCGTATGAGCCTGATGCTGACGCGCAACCCCATTCTATCGAACCTGGAGAATTCTGATGCGAACTGCCCTCTTATGGGCAAACGGAGGCTAAGATGATCACGACGGAAGACCAGAACCACATCGAATTGAAACAGACTTCGAACTGCAGAAGGGACGTCGAAATCGCAATGATGGGAATGCTCACCAATCTGCAGAAACACGGATGGTCAGCAGCGGAATTGGCACTGGCGCTTGCGGATGCCTCCGAAGAGCTCGTCATGCTGATCGCCAGCAAAACGGTGAGATCGAACTAGACTGCAGTGACGAATTCGTCATGTAAGCCACATCATTCTGCTGGCGAGCTTGATGAAGCCGGGGAAGTTGGCGGCGAGTACGTCGTATCGCGTTGCGATACGACGCCGCTGTTTGAGCTTGGCAAAGAAGCTCTCGTCGCGCCATCGCCCCAGCTTTCGCTACGGCACCTCTATCGCGATTACTGCGAAATCAGCCCTTCATCATGAGCTCGCGCCCGATCCGTTTGCTGGGCTCGCTGCGTAAAACGATCGCGGTGTTGACCGAGCCGTAGCGGGCAACGGCATCGACGATGCTTTCCAGCTCCGCCGGCGACGGCACGATGACTTTCAGGTGAAAACAGTCTTCTCCCGTCAGCCTGAGAACCTCAATGACTTCAGGCATTTCCGAAAATTGCTTCAAGCAAGTCTTGATATATTCGTGCGTGGTGCGCAGGCGGATGATCGCCATCATTCCAAGCCCGACCGAAGCAGGGTCGATGACAGCCCTGTAGCCGCTGATGATGCCGCGTTCTTCAAGCCGCTTCAGGCGTTCCGATGCTGCCGGCTGCGAGAGGCCGACCCTTCTCCCAAGTTCGGAAACGCTGATGCGCCCGTCGCCTTGCAGGGTTTCGATCATGGCAATGTCGGTTGGATCGAGCTCGGCACGACTATCGAATTTCGCCATCGACTTTGAATCCATCGGTTTGCGACGAGTTTTTCCGATGAATGCCAATTTATCCACTCTGAGTAAACGGTCATGTTGGCGCGATAATCACGAGAGGCCAGACATGACCGAAATCATCCATCTGCCGGGTATCGGCAATTCCGGCGAGTTCCATTGGCAAAGCCGTTGGGAGAGCGCCGATCCCTCCATCCGTCGTTTCGACCCTGCGAACTGGGACGAGCCGGATCTTTCCGACTGGATCGCGGCGCTGGAGCAGGCCGTGCATGCCGCGCGGACGCCACCCGTTCTCGTGGCTCATAGCCTCGCCTGCCTGCTCGTCGCACATTGGCATCAGGTTTCTGATCTGCCGATCAATGGGGCAATGCTGGTCGCCGTGCCGGATCCGGCGTCTCCGGCTTTTCCCTCAGAGGCTGTAAGCTTCGCAGAGGTACCCCGGAAACGGTTTCGATTTCCGTCTCTCATCGTGGCAAGCACCGATGATCCCTATGGTTCGTTGCCCTATGTCGAGACACGGGCTGGGCAATGGGGAAGCGAATTGAAGGTGATCGGTGCGGCTGGCCACATCAACGGCCAAAGCGAACTCGGCGATTGGCCGGAAGGCCTGGCGCTCCTGAGAAACTTCGCAAGCCGCCTGTAACCCGCGTCGCCTCTAGAGAGGAATGAGGTGGCGACGCCCGCCACCCAACCCTCGGCAAGCATCACGGCAGGAGCAATATGCTGCCGGCCGACCGCCCGGTTTCCATCTCCTCATGCGCCTTCGCAACCTCCGCCAAGCCATATTCCGCAGCGATCTCGCAGACGATGCCCCTTTCCATCGCGGCGATCGCAGCCTCTGCCGCCTCGCGGTATCGTCCGACATCGGCGCACCAGGCCATGATGCTCGGATGCGAGAGCGACTTGCCGGGCCGAAGCTCTTCCACGGCAACGGGCGGAATGGGGCCGGCGGCCTGGCCGATGGTGATCGCCGTGCCGAAGGGGCGCACGGCGCGGATGCTCTTCAACAGCATGTCGCCGCCGATACCGTCATAGGCGACATCGACGCCGTTTCCGCCCGTCAGCCGCTTCACCTCGGCGACGATATCGGCCCCTCGCCCGATGATCAGGTCATCGGCGCCATAGGAGGTGGCAAGGGCCGCCTTTTCGGGCGAACTGACCGTGCCGATGACGGTGGCTTCGAGCGATTTCGCCCAGCGCACGAGAATGCTGCCGAGCCCGCCGGCGGCGGCATGGATCAGCACGGTGCTGCCCCGCCCGACATTGGTGACTTTCCTCAGGAGCATATAGGCCGTCATGCCCTTGAGCAGCGAGCTTGCTGCCACCTTGGCCGATACCGCATCGGGAAGCGCAATCACCCTTTCGGCCGCGATGATGCGGGTGGAGGCATAAGCGCCGGCGGGCGGTCCGGCATAGGCGACGCGGTCGCCCGGCTTGAAGCCCGAGACATCGGCACCGACCTCTTCGACGACACCCGCGGCCTCCACGCCGATGACGGCGGGATAGGAGGGCAGCGCATAGAGGCCCTTGCGGTGATAGATATCGAGGAAATTGGTGCCGACCGCCTGATGGCGGATCTTGACCTCGCCGGGACCGGGGAACTCCGACGGCTGATCCTGCAGCCGGAACTGGGAGATGTCGCCGGGGGCATTCAGCAGGATGATCTGGTCGGGCATCGGTCGTTTTCCTCTATGGAGCAACTTGATGCAAGCAAACTAGCCGATAGCCTTATGTGTGAAAATTCCCTATTGTCGCACAATGATTGGGAAAGAATTCACACAAATAGACTGGGACGACCTGAGGCATTTCCTGGCGCTGGCGCAGGCAGGAACCTTTCTCGGCGCCGCAAGACAGATCGGCGTCGAGCACGCGACGATCAGCCGGCGCGTCAGCGCCCTTGAGAAAGGCCTTGGCCGCAAGCTCGTCGACCGCCGCGGGCGGCGCATCATTCTGACCGCGGATGGTGAGCAGATTGCCAGGCACGCCACCCTCGTCGCCCAGCAGATGGCAGCCATCGAGCAGCTCGGCCGGGCGAGCGCCACGGAGACGCGCGGCCATGTGAGGATCAGCGCCCCGCCAGCGCTTTCGAGCGTGCTTCTCGCAAAGCCCGTGGCCGCCATCAGGCGTGAGCATCCGGGCGTCGAGATCACGCTGGTGGGCGAAAAGCGCCTCGCCTCGCTGAACCGCCGCGAGGCCGATATCGCCGTGCGCATGTCGCGCCCCGAAGATGGCGATTATGCCATCACCAAGCTCGGCGAAATGGCCTTCCACCTCTATGCATCGAAGGCCTATCTCGAAACCGTGCCGGAGGCGCAATGGACCTTCATCGGCTATGACGAAGGCATGAATGCCTCGCCGCAGCAATTGCGCCTCTTCGAACTCGCCGCCGGCCGGCCGATCGCGATCCGTTCATCGGTTCTGGAGTTTCAGGCCGCCGCCGCAAGGCTTGGCGGCGGTGTGGTGTTGCTGCCGGATTTCGCGGTTTCGGGCATCACTGGGCTAGAGCGCATCGAGGATGAAAACCCGCTCAGGCGGGAAATCTGGCTTGTCGTGCACAATGAGATTAGGGATATTCCCTCGGTGCGGGTGGTGATGGAAGCGTTGAAGACGGTGGCGTGGTGAGAGGCTGGCCGATGAAATGGGCGATCGCATTGCTTCTGGCCCTGCTGCCGGCCACAGCCTGGGCATGTCAGGGCCTGATCACCTATGATCTAGCAAATCCTGGCGCCGATCCGAGGGCACTGCGTGGCGAATACTGGTATTTCATCGGCCGTATCGTCGCGGTCGAGGAAATGGCTGGGGCCGATACCGATGCCGGCGTCGGGGCCACTGTCACATTCGAGATCCTGACCGATTACCGCCTGCAGAACAAGGCGACTGCGATCACCGCCTATGTGCTGCGTAGCTCGTGTTTCGGCCTGCCGAAGACCGGAACTGTCGGAAAGTTCGGGATCGATGATCGCAGCGGCAAACCGGTCCTCGTCCAAACCAGGTTTAGCTTCTGACATCGAAATCGGCACTCAATTCGCTACTGGCGGCGAAATCCTCACTGCGGAAGGGCGCCGCGAACAAGGGCGGCCACCGCCTCAACGAGATTGACCTGCTCAACCGGGCGATCGTCGAGGTGGAGGCCGGCATGGCTGTTGCCAACTGACCGCCCTGCCCCGGAAGCTGATTGCGGGAAGGCGCCCTTTCGGGCGCCTCTCTTATTGCATTCCGGATTACTGCACGTGACAGCTGGTCGACCGTCCAGGCACTTCCAGCTGGGCGTCGTTACCCTTGATCCAGAACAGCGCGGTCCCGTCGGTGTAACGCGCACCCGAACCGGAGAAGCCTTGCGGCAGGCGGAAGGTCTGCCCGTCCGTGGTGATCAGCGCCTCGTTGCTCGCAGTCAGGAAACTTGTGGTGACACCCTTGCCATCGTCGCAGCGATAGATCACGCCCGTCTTGTCCTCCGCAGATACCGGAGTGAGGCTCATCAAGAACACCGCACCTGCCAATGCCAAAATACCATTCTTCATTCTGCTCGTGCCCGTCTCCCTCGGTTGGAACATGTGTGAGGCTATCAGCAGATGACGGCCGTGGCTTCGACGTCCGTTCTGGCAAAGCCTGCGGCCCCAAGGGCACATTGCCACCTGATCGCAGATTTCATACCCTGTGCGGATGTTTTCGTCGCGGGCTCACGTCAAGGCATGCGTTGATCAATGTTTTACATGCAGCGTTTGAGCTTGAGAGAAAGCGTTTGAGCGTGCGACCCTATACCCTGATCTCATGGTCCGTCGTTTCCTTCTTTGCGATCGTTATTCTGGCCTCGCTGCCTACGGCCAGGGGACGTCAATGGACCTCGGTATTGCCGTCAGAATATAATATAAATCAGCGGCAGGCCCACGGTTCGACGCAACTGCCGGATGGTGCCGGAGAGTGCGGAGCAGTGATTTATCAATTGTCTTGGTCGCAAACCCAGGACATCCGACACAATGGCATCGCAGCACTACCGGCTGGTCTGAAAGGGCCTGATGGATTGAAGTATGGGGACTGGGCAAATACCCCGGTGCCCAAGGATATTCTCGAGCGATATGTTCTGAATACCGCCCATCCTCCGGTTGGACTGGATTGCAGCGGCGGGACCTGGGAAAAGGAGTGGCGCGCCAACGCCCAGAAGGCAGGCAACTACTATTCGACCGATGGCAAGGCCCTGATCCTGTTGCAGGTCTCGCACCTGCAAGACAATCTGAACAATCTGGCAGCGGTGGGATATTTCTATAATCCCTAGAGCCATCGCCTGGCGTGCGAGCTGACTGGCATTCGATGGCGACATCGATGCACCTCCGGAAGGATTCTCTGCCGCGACAGGCTCGCCGCCGTCAAAGCTCCCATCTGGCCAGAGCTAGGCGCGCTGCGACCTGGCTCGGCGCCCAGGGCTGACGGTCATTTTTCTGCGTGAGCGATGGCGAAAAATGGCACCGGCTGTCGAATTCGCGCCCGCTCGCGCGTCTTCTTGACAGAGAGCTCAAGGAGAACAGCCATGAGGATTTCCATTACCGTCTTTGAACGCTCGCCGCCCTTGCCATGTTTTTGCCACCACCCTGACATGTATTCTTTACAAATAACACCTACCATAGGTTCGGACATGGAGGACCTGCGATGAATGAGATGACCGCATCGGACATGCTGAGGGATCCGCTGATCCGCCAGATGCTGCGCGCCGACAGGATCAGCCTTGCGTCCTTCGCGACCCTGCTCGATACCGCCAGCCGGCGGCAGGCCCGCCGCGCCGGCGAAAGCGTTCCTCCCCAGCCTGCGGCTCCGCAGGCCCGGAGCAGCGAGGCTCTTTCCTCCGTTTGACATCCCCATGCCCGACCAGGGCAGGAACTTTCGGCTCGCCTTAGCCAGGCGGGTCTTTTTTTGCGCGGCCCTTCGGGCTAAGCCACCGCAATTACAGGCTGGCTAGCCTCCCCGGTTTCGTCAGACGTCTTGCCCGCAATATCGGCAGGCGTCTTGCCCGCAAGATCGCAGAGCATCGTCAGGGCCAGATCGGGCGCGACATGGTGCGGCATGTGGCCGACATCGTCGAGCAGTTCGACGGTGAGCGCCGGATGCCGCTCATGGAGCCAGTCGAGATGCCAGCCGGGGTCGATGATCCGGTCTTCGCGCCCGAAGAGAACGGAGACCGGCAGATCGGCAGGCAGGCCCTCGGGCGGCTGCATGTCGCCGTTGAAGGCCCAGAGCTCCTCGGCCATGGTGGCGATCGACGCGGCATTGACCATATGCATGGCCGGCAGGGTGGAAAGCTCTGCTGTCACGGGATTGGGATAGGACGAGGCGCGCAAGCCGCGCTCGAGGAAATAGGACGACCAGCGGGCAATCACATGCTGGCGGATGACCGGGCCGACGAAGGGTGCCACGGCGCTGCGCAGCACGATGAACGGCTTGAAGGGAACGGGCCGGCAGCAGGGCGAGATGAGAAACAGGCCCTTCAGGAGATCCGGCCGGCGGGCGGCCAGATGCAGTGCTGCCGCACAACCGATCGAATGGGCGGCCACCACGACCTTGTCCAGCTCCAGCGCCTCAAGGAAACGCTCCAGCCAGAAGGACTGGCCACGCGGGCCGCGCTCACCGGCGGGCAGTGCCTGGCTGAAACCGTAGCCCGGCCTGTCGGGCGCGATGATGTGTAGGCCGCTGCCCGAAAACGGCATCATCACCTCCTCGGCGATACTGCCGCAGCCATGCAGCAGCACGACGGGATTTCCATTTGCGCCTCCACTTTCGAGCATATGGATCTGCTCGCGACCGGTTTGAATGATTTTGCCAACCTGCGGGGAGACGGTCGGTGGAGGGAGAGGCTGGACGTAGATCATGCCGGGCCAAACGCAAACGCCGGAAAAACGTTCCCCCCGCCCCTGAAAATCAGGCCGCTTTCAGATGGTTAGGGCACCGGACCATCAGTCGGACACCTGCCCTGCCCTCCTCAGGATATTCCGGCAAAGGCGGCAGCCGTCAGTAATCGACGGCCACCGCATCCGCTGTGCCGAGATAGGCCGCGAGTTTGGCCCGCTCATGCCAACCAGGATCGGCATTCCTGCCCATCAGCTCCGCCGGAACCTTCCAGCCCGGATCGACGCCTTTCATGTCAGGAAGTTCATGCGCGATGCCCTTGTGGCAATCGATGCAGGTCGCCTTGCCCGGGAGCAGGTATCGCGTGTGGATGTCAGCGGCGCGCACGGTCTGTTTCGTCAGGTCCATAGCGCCCATCGAGTGGCAGTTCCGGCATTCCAGGCTGTCATTGGCCTTCAGCCGCGCCCATTCGTGCTGGGCAAGTTCCAGCCGCTTGTCGAGGAACTTCTCGCGCGTGTTGATCGTCCCGAATATCTTGCCCCAGACTTCCTTCGACGCCTGCATCTTGCGGGCGATCTTGTCGGTCCATTGGTGCGGCACATGGCAGTCCGGGCATGTGGCGCGAACGCCCGAGCGGTTCGAGAAGTGAACCGTGCGGCTCAGCTCCTCGTAGACATTCGTTCGCATTTCATGGCAGCCGGTGCAGAAGGCCTCGGTGTTGGTGGTCTCCAGCGCGGTGTTGAATGCACCCCAGAACATGACGCCGCCGACGAAGCCGCCAAGCGTCAGGAAAGCCAGACTGAGTGTCGTTGCCGGCGAGCTCAACAAGCGCCAGCACCAGAGTACTATCGCCTTTATCTTGCCGATCATTGCTCGCTTCCCGCAGGTTTGAAGCCCAGCTCGCTCATGTCCTTGAAGCTGTTCGGCACCAGGGGCTTCGCATCCGCCTGAGGCACGTGGCAGGCGGTGCAGAAGTATCGCCGAGGCGAGACGTCGGCCAGCATCTGCCCTTCGCGGGTCATGAAGTGCGTAACACTGATCATCGGCGCGCCGGAGCCTTCGGTCAGCTCGCGGCGATGGCAGGAAAGACAGCGATTAGCGTTCACCGTCAGCTGGTAGCCCTCGATCGAATGCGGGATGATGGGAGGCTGGTCCGGATAATTCCGCATCTTCCTGACGTCATCGACGACCCATTTGGGAACCGGCTTCGCCTCCTTGCTCTCCATCGGATTCTCGTTGCCCGACAACGAGGGCACCATCTGCGCCACGGTGACGGTGCCTGTGAACAGGAGAAGGGCGACGGCCGCGATCGCCCAGACGCGCCTTGATATTAGGCGACGGGAAGAATCTTGACTGCGCATTTTTTGAAATCCGCTTGCTTGGAGATGGGGTCGGTGGCGTCGAGCGTGACCTTGTTGATCAACTGGCTGGCGTCGAACCACGGGACAAAGATCACGCCATGCGGCATTCGATTGCGCCCACGAATTTCCACGCGGCTGATGATCTCGCCGCGCCGCGACCGGATCCGGACCTCCGCCCCCTGATTGATGCCCATTTTCCTGGCGTCGTCTCCGTTCATGAAACAGCGCGCGCCGGGAAACGCCCTGTAGAGCTCGGGAACACGCATCGTCATCGAGCCTGAATGCCAGTGTTCGAGAACACGGCCCGTCACGAGCCAGAAATTGAACTCGTCATCAGGCGACTCGGCGGGCGGTTCGTAGGGCACCGCCAGGATGACCGCGCGGCCGTCCTTCTGCCCGTAGAATTTCAGCCCCTCGCCTGGCTTGACATAGGGGTCGTAGCCTTCGCGGTAGCGCCAGCGCGTCTCCTTGCCGTCGACGACCGGCCAGCGCATGCCGCGCACCTGATGGTACATGTCGTAGGGCGCAAGATCGTGTCCATGCCCGCGACCGAACTCGGCATATTCCTCAAACAGCCCCTTCTGGAGGTAAAAGCCGAAGGCCTTGGCCTCCCGGTTCTCATATTCGGGCGAGACGTCCGACAGGGGAAATTCGTCCACCTTTCCGTTCTGGTAGAGCACCTGGTAGAGCGTCTTACCCTTGTATTCCGGGTTCTTCGCGAGGATCTCGGCAGGCCAGACCTCGTCGGTCGTGAAGCGCTTGGAGAATTCCACCAGCTGCCAGAGGTCGGAGCGGGCTTCGCCCGGAGCATTGACCAGCTGGTGCCAGACATGCGTGCGCCGTTCGGCATTGCCGTAGGCGCCCTCCTTCTCCACCCACATGGCCGCCGGCAGCACCAGATCGGCGCTCATGGCGGTGACTGTCGGATAGGCGTCCGAGACGACGATGAAATTGTCCGGATTGCGATATCCCTTATAGGTCTCGTTGCTGGTGTTCGGCGCGGCCTGGACGTTGTTGTTGACCTGCACCCAGTAGAAATTCAGCTTCCCGTCATGGAGCATGCGATCCTGCTCGACGGCGTGATAACCGGGCTTCTCCGGAATCAGCCCGCTCGGCACCTTCCATATTTCCTCGGCATGCTTGCGGTGCTCCGGATTGGTGACGACCATGTCGGCCGGCAGGCGGTGGGCAAAGGTGCCGACCTCCCGGGCCGTACCGCAGGCGGACGGCTGTCCCGTCAGCGAAAACGGACTGTTTCCCGGCTCGGAAATCTTGCCCGTGAGCAGATGCAGATTGTAGACCATCTGATTGGCCCAAACGCCGCGGACATGCTGGTTGAAGCCCATGGTCCACAGCGACATGACCTTGGTCTTGGGATCGGCGTAGAGTTCGGCGAGCTGTTCCAGGAAGGCGCTGTCGACGCCCGAAAGCTCGACCGCCTTTTCGAGCGTATATTCGGAGACCATCTCCTTGAACGCCTCGAAATCGATCGGCTCCATCTTGGCGGCGTCCGCCACGCCCTTGGCCTTCATTTCAAGCGGATTGTCGGGCCGCAGGCCGTAGCCGATGTCAGTCGTCCCCTTCATGAACTTGGTACGCTTGTCGACGAAGTCCTGGTTGACGCGGCCGGTCTGGATGATGTGGTTGGCAATGTAGTTCAGGATCGCGAGATCCGTACCCGGCTTGAAGATCAACGGGATATCGGCAAGGTCCATGCTGCGATGCGTGAAGGTGGACAAGACAGCGACCTTCACATGCTCGTGCCCGAGCCGCCGGTCGGCGACGCGCGTCCAGAGGATCGGATGCATCTCGGCCATGTTCGAACCCCAGAGCACGAAGGCGTCTGCGTTCTCGAAATCGTCGTAGCATCCCATCGGCTCGTCCATGCCGAAGGTGCGCATGAAAGCCACCGCTGCCGAAGCCATGCAGTGACGCGCGTTGGGATCGAGGTTATTGGAGCGGAAGCCCGCCCGCATCAGTTTGGTCGCGGCATATCCTTCGAAGATAGTCCATTGGCCGGAGCCGAACATGCCGAGTGCCGTCGGCCCCTTTTCCTTCAGCACGCGCTTGGCCTGCGCCGCCATCACATCGAAGGCCTCTTCCCAGGTAACGGGTTCGAACTCGCCGTCCTTGGCGTAGACGCCGTCCCGCTTGCGCAGGAGCGGGCTCGTAAGCCTGTCCTTGCCGTACATGATCTTGGAGAGGAAGTAGCCCTTGACGCAGTTGAGGCCGCGATTGACCTCGGCCTCCATGTCGCCATGGGTCGCGACGACCTGGTTCTCCTTCACGCCCACCATGACGCCGCAGCCGGTGCCGCAGAAGCGGCAAGGCGCTTTCGACCATTTGATCTCCAGTGCCGCCACTCCGCCGGGCACCGACTGTGCCGAGGCGGGCGCGGCAAGGCCTGCGGTCGCAGCGGCGATTGCCGCCGCCTGCGCCTTCAGGAGATCACGCCGCGTGAGTTCGGTCGTCATCGATCGTCTCCTCTATTTCCAATGCCTGTTCGAAAACCATGTGGGCGGCGAGCACGCCGTCCATCCCCGAGATGCCGATGAGCGTTTCCCCGAGCACGCCGGAATGCGGCCCCTCGATCACGACGACGATCTTGCCCGGTCCCGTCGCGTGAACCTCGACCCCTTCGATTGCAGCGAGACGCGCCGCGACATCTTCGGTCAGTTCCGGGCGCGTGATGACGACGGCACTGGAGACGTGATGCCGGCTGTTAGACATGAGCAGCCTCCGGATGATGGGGCTTCATCGTGATTGCATCGGCCGGGCAGACCGAAATGCAGGCGCCGCATCCCGTACATGCCGCCGCATCGAGTTCGGGAACGAACGGTCCGCCGAGCCGCGGCCGAAACCGGATCGCGCCGGCCGGACAACAATCACGGCAGGCCTGACAGTCGACGTAATTATTGGCCAGGCATCCATCGCCAATTGCCGCATAATGGGCAAAGCCGCCTGCAGAACCGGCCGGAAAGACATTCTCGGGACATCGTTCCGCGCACTTGCCGCAAAAGGTGCATTCTCCCTGCCGAAAATCCACGGCCGGAATGCCCGAACGGATCGAAATGATCTTCGTGGGACAGGCATCGACGCAGGCGCCGCAGCCCGAACAGTTTTGAACGGATGTCTCACTCGCTCCGGGAGGCAAGATCCTATCCAGATCCTCCGGGAATTTGCCGGTCAGAAAGCCACGTCGGGTGCGCGTTGCGAGAACCATGAACCGATCCTCACTCTACCGAGGCTGAAGGCGCGGGCTTGACCTCATGAGGTCCCGGTGGCCCATTAACGATCTGGTACATCCAGACCAGGAAGCCGTAGCCGCCGACGACCCCGACAGCGACGACGGGCCAGATGCCGAAAGCGAGCACGGCGAAGGTCAACAGCTCCCGCCGGCGCTTCTTCCTGAACTCTCCGCCAGTATCCGTGATTTGAGCCACAACGCCTCCCCAGAGTTGCTGACGCTACTGGTATAACCCCTTAAGCGTGTCCAGCCAATCTCCATCTGTTATCGCGACTTGCGCCAGCGCTTCGCGATCGGGAAATCGGCTATGCGAGAACGGTGTATCGCACGCCTGCCCGGCAGTCCTTGACAGAGATCAAAGCAGGCAGTCGACGGATTGAATCCACCGAGCGGCCGACCCGGCCTTGCCGGACCAACGCACCCTGCCAGGCCTCGTTCTTTGTGACCGGCACGCGCTATCGTTCCAAGGGTGAGCGATGGCGCACGGTCGGGCTACGCTTGGCCCGCGCGCGGGGATTATTTCCATCATCCCGCTGTCGGATTCCCGCCCGCCCGCTCGTCTTCCAGACGGACAGGAAGGAGAACGATCATGACGATTACCATTACCGCCTTTGAACGCTCGCCCGATCGCGGCAAGGGTCTGGCGCGTGACATGCGCGTTCGCTGGGCGCTCGAAGAAGTCGGGCAGCCCTACGAAGTTCGCCTTGTCTCGTTCAAGGCGATGAAGCAGGCGGCCCATCTTGCGCTTCAGCCTTTCGGGCAGATTCCGACCTATGAGGAAGGCGATCTCACCCTCTTCGAATCCGGCGCGATCATCCTGCATATCGCCGAGCGCCATGCCGGCCTGCTGCCGGACGATGCCAACGCCCGCGCCCGCGCGATCACCTGGATCTTCGCCGCCGTCTCCACGATGGAACCCGTCATCGTCGATCGCGAAACCGCCAGATATCTGGAGGGCAAGCAGAGCTGGTACGAAGAGCGTCTGGCCTACGTCAACGACCGCATCCGCAAGCGGCTCGGCGAACTCTCCGCCCGGCTTGGCGATGCCGACTGGCTGGACGGAAACTTCACCGCCGGCGACCTCGAGATGGTCTCGGTGCTGCTGAGGCTGGAGGGATCGGCCCTGCTGGACGAATATCCCAACCTCTGCGCCTACATCGCACGCGGGCAAGCGCGGCCCGCATTTAAGCGCGCCTTCGAGGCGCAGAAGGCGGTATTCCTGGCTATATCTGCTGGCGGGCAATAGTCCTGATAGGGTCGATGGGCGGCGAAGCCGTTGCAGAGCGCGGCGAAATCTACAGGAAAAATCGCCCCTCGGCTTCGTAGCCTTCCGGTTTTGGATCAGGAATCGCATGAAGCTTTTCCTTCATGTCAGCCCGAAGATAGGTGTCGAATACATAGTGTTTGCCATTTCCCTGAAGATGCTTCCCGGTTTTCCGTTCAAGCCAGGCGCTTGCGGTCGCGCCTACAAATTTCGGGTAATGGACTTTCTCGGCTAAGGGCCTGCTGTGACCGAACCGCTCGCGTGCGTTTCCTGAGCATTCGGCTTGAGGGTGTTTCGAGTGGTCGTAGTTCCACCAAACCGAAACACGCAGCTCGCCGAAGCTGATGCTTTCCCAGAGTACCACGGACGGATGTCCGGCAATACCGGCAAACAGGTGACCATCCTCGTCGCTTGGACCATCATCGGGCGGGGCAGCAAGGGATATCCTGCCCTGCTTAATTGCCTCGTTCATCCCTAAGACCAGCAATTTCCGGTAGCTTTCCATGAGCCCCTCGCCTGATTATCTGGCAATACCTTGTTCATAGACTCGGTTGAGGTGGTGGCAAACGACCGACCGACCTGGGAGCACAAAGCTGTCCTAAAAAATCCGGGCTTCTATGTTCGCTTCGGGCCGAAAGCTAGCGAAAGCCTTGACCGCTTTGCGCCACAAGCGGTCGGTGGCAGTTGCTGCCGAAGCCAACTGCAAATTATGAATGTCGCCGCCGCATGTTCGGCGTATGATCCTCCCTGGCAATCGGGGGATTTCCAATGCTTCATCGCACGAAAATCCGCATGGCGACGAGCACCGTGGCTGCCCTGCTGTTCACATATTTGCTGCTTGCCTATTTCGTCATTCCCGAAATCTGGATTTTTCACGATGCCGACCGCGTTGCCAAGGTTGGCAACATGGTCACGACCACCGAGCAGGGTATTCCCGGCGACCCCATCAATGTCGGTCTTGTCGGTTCGAAGGAAGAGGTCATCCGGGCGTTCGCGGCTGCCGGATGGGATCCTGCCGATAAGATTACCTTGCGCACATCGATCGATATCGGACTAAGCGTGGTGCTTGATCGGCCTGATCTCGATGCGCCGGTCAGCCCACTGCTTTTTGAGGGCAGAAAACAGGATCTGGCTTTCGAAAAGCCCGTGGGCAAAAGCGCCGACGAACGCAACCATGTTCGTTTTTGGCTGACCGAACAAACCGGCCCAAATGATCGCCCGCACTGGCTGGGCTCGGCAAGTTTTGATCGGGGCGTCGGCTTCAGCCACGATACCGGTCAAATCACGCATCATATCGGCCCTGATGTCGACGCAGAGCGAGACCTTGTCATCAGCGATCTTCTCAAGGCCGGGCAACTTTTGTCGAGCTATGAGATCAATGGCATCGGACCGACCAAAGACGGTCGCAACGGAGGCGGCGATCCCTATTTCACCGACGGAAAGGCTCTCGTCGGCGTGCTTCGAAACCAGTAGCAGGCCGCAGAAGCCAGGTGCGAGATGGTGTCCTGGGAGCAGCGAGGGACGAAACAATATTTTCACTGGTTCAGTCAAAGCGCGTGTGTCAGTGTTTTGCAACCGACAAGGCGCGTCTGGCGGTGAAGGTGGCACATGTCGACAATACAAGTCCCGGGACTGCTGTCGTTCACCATAGCGATCCTCGTGTTCTTCGCGGGCGCGAACCTCAATCGGCTCATCCCCGCCCTCACCCGCTGGAGCATCCCGGAGGCAGTCACCGGCGGGCTCCTGGCAGCGTTCGTGACGCTCGTCGCCTATGAGTTCCTTGGCATGGAGATCAGCTTCGCGCTTGGCGCTCGCGACCTGTTGCTGCTTTACTTTTTCACCGGCGTTGGCCTGAACGCGCGGCTCTCCGATCTCCTTGCCGGAGGCAAGCCGTTTCTCATCCTGCTGGCCGTCACGCTTGCGTTTCTTGTGATCCAGAACCTCGTTTCCAAGGGGGCCAGCGAGGTGCTCGGTCTTCCACAAGGCATGGCAATCCTTCTCGGTTCGACCTCGCTGATCGGCGGACACGGCACGACGATTGCCTGGGCTCCGATCGTGTCGAGCCGTTTCGGCCTCACAAACGCTCTCGAAATCGGCATCGCCAGCGCAACGCTCGGCCTGGTCGTCGCCAGCCTCGTCGGGGGACCGATCGCACAGTATCTGATCACCCGGAATGGCTTGAGCGGCCCCAAGGACGAGGAGTTGACGATCGGGGTGCCGCGGGATTCTGCTGGTGGCCACGAAGACGATGTCAGCTACATCAGCCTGTTGCGCACATTGCTGGTGACAAATATTGCGATCATCATTGGCTACGCCCTGCACGAGATTATCCTCGAAGCCGGGATCAATCTTCCGCTGTTCGTCGTCTGTCTGTTGAGCGCCATCGTGATGACGAACAGCATTCCGATCCTGGCGCCGCGCCTGCCTTGGCCGACGCACACCCGAGGTCTCGCGCTCATATCCGATCTCTCGCTGAACATATTCCTGGCGATGTCCTTGATGAGCATGCAGTTATGGGGCCTGAGCGGGCTCGGCCTTTCGCTCGCGATCGTGCTGGCGGTGCAGACGCTTGTGGCCGTCGTCTACATCATCCTGGTCGTGTTCCCGGCCATGGGGCGCAACTACAATGCGGCGGTCATTTCCGCCGGCTTTTGCGGGATTTCGCTCGGAGCTACCCCGACGGCAATAGCCAACATGACGGCGGTCACCAAGATCCACGGAGCAGCGACCATCGCGTTCATCATCCTGCCGCTCGTCTCCGCATTCTTCATCGATCTTGCAAACGCAGCAGTGCTTGGGTTCCTTGTTCGGTGATTGGTCCCGCGGAAATATCGTCGTGAAGCGTTCTGCGCACTCACTTGTCGCAAAAACTGTCGCTTTAATTGGGATTTTTGCGACAAGGAAGGAGCCGCGATATGGAATCGATTATTGAGATTGGGACCATAAAAGATGTTGAGCCATGGGCGCAGCTTCGCATTGCGCTATGGCCGCATCATTCACTTGAAGACCATTGTGCCGAGCTGGTTCGGTCGTTTCTTTCAGGAAATGGAAAAGCAGCCGCGTTCATCGCTCGAAATGATGCGAATGAAGCTATCGGGCTTGCAGAGGCCACTTTACGTCATGATTATGTGAACGGATGCAGTAGCTCACCAGTCCTGTTCCTTGAAGGGATCTATGTCCGGCCCGCTGACAGGCGAAGGGGTATTGCGCGGTTGCTGTGCAACGCGGTTGCCGAATGGGGAAAATCGCTTGGATGCGTCGAATTTGGCTCCGACGCGCCGCTTGAGAACGCAGCCAGCCATGCGCTCCATGCTGCATTAGGATTTGCGGAGACCCAGCGCGTCGTGTTCTTCCGAAAAACCCTGTAGTCCGTCTTGCCCTTCCGGGGCCGTTTCAGTCACTTGTCGGAAGGGTATGCGCGGTTATCGTATAGCCAAATGGATCGACGAAGGCGAAATAGCGTCCGAAGGAACCGTCCTTCGGCGGGAAAGCTATCCGCACGTCGCGCTCGCACAGATGAGCGTGCAATTCGTCAGCGTCGTCGCAGCCAAACCAGATCGCGATGCCAACCCCTAGCTTCGCCGTGTCGTCAAAGTCCTCGATCGGCGTGCGGACGGCGAATGGGATGGGGTGCGTTTCGAAAACAACCGCACCTGGAGGGGCTTTTGCCGATGGCGTAAGCCCGACAATGTCCCGATAGAAGCTCCGTGCGGCGTCCAGATCCTTTGTCTGTATCCCGATGAAATCCGGTCCAATGAGGCGAGGCATGAGCTATCTTTCCTTTTTATACCTGACGCAGTATCGTCAGGGCCCTGATATAATATAAGGACCCTGATATGTCTAGCCTGATCGATCCGCCTGTTGATGACACCTACCGCTCGCTCGGATATGCGCTGAAGCGGGCGCAGCAAGCGCTGCGGGGCCATCTCGACACCGAACTTAGAAACATCGGATTGACGACCCCGCAATACTCGGTGCTGGCGGGGCTTGAGGTCAGCGCAGGCCTGTCAAGTGCGGAGCTCGCGCGGCGGGCCTTCGTAACACCGCAGACGATGCAGTCCATCATAGCGACACTCGAACGGGACGGCCTCATCAAGCGAATGGCCCACCCGGTACATGGGCGGGTCCTTACGACCGAACTGACGCCGGACGGCCGGTCGGCCTTGCGTGCGGCCCACGAGATTGTCGCCAACGCCGAAGGCCTGGTCCGAAATGCCGTTGCACCCGATGATCCCGAGATCATCTATTCAGCCTTGCTGCGGATAGCAGAGGCCATGCGGGACTGATTAAGTGACGGAATTGGGGCCAGTGAACGAACCCGCTGCGCGGGAGGGCGCGCGCGGTTGAGTGCGGAGACAACAATCTCCGCACTCAACACCATCGTTCGCAAGCTGCCGTGCTAACCGGCAGAGAACTTCTGGACGGCGGTCACGTCGAAATAGTCCCGCCACTCGACAATCTTGTCGCCTTCAAGCTCGAAAATTCCCATGATCATCACGCGCCCGATTTCACTGCCGTCGGCACGCTCGAACCGGTCAAGCCTTTCGGTGAGAACGCGGGATCCATCGGCGGCAATCGCGAGCATGTCGATATGGACCGTGGAGATGCCCATCGAGGTCTCCAGGCCATCGATCATCGCAATGGCCTCGTCGGTACCCGTCGTGACTGAAACGCCTTCGTTGACCCAGCGCGTAGCGGGTGTGAACCAGCGGCGGACGGCCGGTCGTCCACCGTCTTCAACGAACGTGGCACAAAAAGCCGATACAGTTTCAATTGGGGTAGGCATGGCAGTTTCTCCTGGACCATCAGAAGCCCCGATGGCCTCTGTCTTGGCCCGATAGTAGGATTTGAACCCCAAGGCCACGATGCCGAAACTTCCGCCACTCTTGCCTGATTTTCCGGAATGCTTGATAGAAGTGGGCAATCGGATTAGGGTGGCTCCATGAGCGAACTCGACACAATACGCGCCATCGCAATGCGCCACGCTGGCCGTCCGAGTCTTAAGTTGCCACGACTGTTCGCCTACACTCTCGACCATACGACCGAGGTCGATCCACTGATCTATGATCCTGCGGCGTCCGTGGTGATCCAGGGCACACAGCGCATGTTTATCGGCGACAAGATGTTCGAGTACGGACCCGGTCAAAGCATGATCGTCGCGGCCGAGATCGCCGCGTTGGGACAAGTCTGCGAGGCGTCGCCAGATAGGCCGTTTATCGCCATCGGTCTGTATCTGGACCCGGCTCTGCTGTCCGACCTCGTCCTCGAGATGGCAGCGATGCCGGAGTTGCCGATAGAATCGGGATACGGCGTCAGCACCGCGAGCGCGTCGCTTCTCGGTGCTTGGGGGAGATTGGTAGACCTACTCGATCGCCCAACCGAAATCCCGGTCATGGCTCAGTCTCTGGAGCATGAGCTGATGTTTCGGCTGCTGATGGGGCCGCACGGCGGCCTGCTCCGTCAGATTGCTGGGGCTGACTCGCGCCTGATGCACATTCGAAAGGCCATGGCCTGGATCCGCGACCACTACACCGAGCATCTCGATTTCAAGGCGGTCGCGGCACTGGCAGGCATGAGTGTATCCGTTTTTTACGACCGCTTTAAAACTGTCGCCGCCGTCAGCCCGCTCCAGTATCAGAAGTATATCCGGCTTCACGAGGCCCGCCGACGCATGATCGCGAACCAGGCAGGTGCAGCCGAAGTTGCGTTCGCCGTCGGCTACGAGAGTGCCTCGCAGTTCAGCCGCGAGTATAGGCGTCTGTTCGGAGCGCCCCCAGGTCAAGACAGCATGCGAGCGAAGGCTGGCTTGGGGGGCATCAATTCGCCAAAAGCGCCTGGTGCGCGGCCAGATGTTGCTTGAACCGATGACCGTAGTCCCGACCCACCGCCGCCACAACGCTCTCTCGTAGAGCCAAAGCCTTTGGCCATCGCGTGACGCGCGGGAGACCCTGAAGTATCGTCTGTGTCACGCCCGGGTCGATGAGATCGAAATACCGGAGGAGAGGCGCGAACATCGCATCGACCATGCTGAACGTCGAACCAGCGAAGTACGGCCCCGCTCACCATCCCGCGGTCATCGACTCGCGGCAACCCGCGCCACAGCGGGAAGAACGGCGATTTGCGCACCACCTAGCGCTCGCTCAAACCGGTGATTTCGATAGGTTCACCTGAGCGCCTGTCACCATAATGCTTGAAGGACAGCTTTCAAGAGCTTCCACGGATGTTCCGAACGACCGAAATGCGGGCGCAAAGCGGTCGTCTACGCCGAGATCGCCAAACGGCCGCTTCGGGCTGAAAGGCGGCCGACGCCCTTGGCCGCGTCGCGCCCATAGCTGACGTCGCGCCGGACGATTGCTAACGGTCAGCAATGCGGCTCGATGCCAAGCCGCATGCCGCACACCAGACGCCCAGCGCGATGTGGGCCGCGACAACAGGCCAGAAAGCGATGCCGGCGATGCCGTGGCGAATCCATCCAAGAATGAGTATTGCGACCACGGCGAAGTTGTAGAACAGCATCGCTGTCACCAATCCCTTGGCAGCCTTGCCTGCCAGGTCATCCCGCGCAAGCCAGCAGGCGACGGCCAGGCTCAGCACGGCCGCTCCGGCGACACGGGCGGCCGTCATGCCGGCAGGCGTGTCCGGCGCGGCCCCGAGCAACACTTGAACCAGGAGCGCTGGTGCAATCAGCAATGCCAGTCCCGTCGCGGCTTCGACCACGCCCGTTACCGACAACAGCAGCCTGGCATTTGCAGCCATCGTTCCAAACATGCCGCCCCCACTATTGCCCGAGCTTGAACGTCAGCTTGTCGATCTTGCCGGAGAACTTGAACGGAGCGTCGTAGCGATACTCGACCAAAGCGACCCCTGTGCGCGTATCCTGGCCGACGTCGAAGCTTTCGTCCTCTGGAAAGGTGACGGGCGTCGTGTGTTCGACCGAGTTTGTCGCCACCTGCTTGCCATCCACCGACAGGACGCCGCTACCGCCCTTGCCGAGGCCGGGGCCATCGGACTTGAACTCGAAGACGATTTGGTGCTTGCCGGGTTCCAGTTCCGGCCCCTCCCACATCGTGCGCTTCAGGTCGAGAAGGTTGTAGAGAAAGACGACCCTGCCCCGCCCGACGCCGAAGTCGCCTTTGCTGAGGAACAGGCCGTAGCCGCCGAACCGTCCGCCCTCGGTCACGATCATGCCGTCCGCACCGCCTTCGGGTATCTCGACCTCGGCCGTGATCGTATAGGACTTGTTGAGGACGCTCGGTGCAGCGCTCGTCGGCACACCGCTCAGTGCCCCCGAATAGGTGAACTCGGTTCGCCCGGCCGTCAGGTTGGGGCGCGGCGTGTTCCAACGGGAAAGCGTCGAATTGTCGAGCGGCAGCACGTCGTACTTCTTCGCCTCGGAATAGAAGAGGTCCTGCATCTGCTTGAGCTTGTCGGGCATCTTGGCCGCCAGGTCGTTGAACTGGGTCGGGTCCTCGTTAACGTTGTAGAGTTCCCAGTTATAGCCGGTGATGACGTCGGGCGGCGTTGCGGTGCTCAGCTCCCACGGCCGGGTTGCCGGCGTCGTCGCTGCCACCCAGCCGTTGTCGTAGATGGCGCGATTGCCGAGCATCTCGAAATATTGCGTCGTATGCCGAGTGGGGACATCGGCATTTGCCTTGTCCCATGTGTAGGCCATGCTCACCCCTTCGACCGGCTTCTGAACGATGCCGTTGATCGTCTCGGGTGCCGGGATGCCGGCGGCTTCGAGGATGGTCGGCACGATGTCGATCACGTGCGAGAACTGGCGGCGGATGCCGCCCACGTCAGTGATGTGGCCGGGCCAGGACATCGCCACCCCTTGCGAGGTTCCGCCGAAATGCGACGGCACCTGCTTCACCCACTTGAACGGCGTGTCCATCGCCCAGGCCCAGGCTGCCGAAAAATGCGGGAATGTCCGCTCCGATCCCCAGAACGGATACCAGAGCAACTGGTCCTTCACCGGCACCGGGATGCCGTTGAAGGTGGTGAACTCGTTCGGCGTGCCGTTGAGCATGCCTTCGGCACTCGCGCCGTTGTCGCCGCCGATATAGATGATCAGCGTATTGTCGAGTTCGCCGAGATCGTCGACGGCCTGAATGACCCGGCCGATCTCATTGTCAGCGTAAGCAAGGTAGGCGCCGTAGATATCCGCCTGCTTGATGAAGAGTTTTCTCTCTTCCAGGCTCAGCGTATCCCATTGCGGCAGTTCCTTCGGCCACGGCGTCAGTTGCGCATTCTCGGGCATGATGCCGAGCCGTTTCTGGTTGGCGAAGATCGTCTCGCGCAGCTTGTTCCAGCCGTCGTCGAAGAGATGCATGTCGCTGATCTTCTTGATCCATTCCGGCGTCGGATGATGCGGCGCATGCGTGGCGCCCGGCACGTAATAGACGAGCCAGGGCTTGTCCGGCGCGATCTCCTTCAACTGCTTCATATATTGGATGGCCTCGTCGGCCATCGCCGTTTCCATGTTCCATCCGGGATTGCCTTCGAACGGGTAGATCGCCGTCGTGTTGCGGTAGAGGTTCGGCTGCCACTGGCTGGCGTCGCCGCCGACGAAGCCGTAGAAATATTCAAAGCCCATTCCCGTCGGCCATTGATTGAACGGCCCTGCCTGGCTCGACTGATAGGACGGGGTATTGTGGTTCTTGCCGAACCACGATGTCGCATAGCCGTTCTCCTTGAGGATCGTGCCTATGGTGCCTTTGTCGACCGGGATGATGGAATCGTAGCCCGGATAGCCCGTCGCAATTTCGCCGACCACGCCGGAACCGACCGAATGATGGTTTCGCCCGGTGATCAACGCGGCCCGCGTCGGCGAACAGAGCGACGTCGAGTGGAAATTGGTAAAGCGCAGCCCCTGGTTTGCAATGCGATCCATGGCCGGGGTGGGAATGACCCCGCCGAAGGTGCTTGGGGCACCAAATCCCTGGTCATCGGTCATGATCAGCAGCACGTTCGGCGCACCCTTTGGCGGCGTGACACGTGGAGCCCACCAGGGCTGTGATTCCGACGCTTTTTCCTTGATCACCCCGCCGAAATTCGGTGTGGGTGGCGGAAGCTGCTTGCCGTCGAGGGTAATTGTGGCCCCCGGAGCCCCCGTTGCGGCCTGTGCGCCCGATGCCGCCTGTGCGAATGCCGCCGGACAGCCAAACCCGGTCAACGCTGTAAAACCCAGCGCGGCGAGCACGCCGCGAGAGATGTGCAGTACACTGTAGCGACACATGGAACCCCTCCTCTTGGCTAAGCGGAGCAGCGTCTACCAAGAAGTACAGAACCAATATTCGCTCGTAGGAGCACAGAGGTCGGAACCTGGATCGGTCTGGCCAGAATCAACAGGAGCAATCGTTGGCAGCGCTTCCATCCCAAGACGCATGCAACCCTAGATAAGAATGCATGATTGCCGGCCCAGTGTACAGCAAAAACACCGGTTGATGCCGCGTGCCCCGCAGGGGCACTAAGTCCGCTTCGAACCGAACCCGGACGAACATGTCGGCCGACTGTGGTCTTTGGGCCCGCGCTATGTCACCGCACAATTCCACGGTAAGAGTTTCCCAATCTGGCTCTGCTTGTGACCGTTGAGGATCGATGGCAGATCCTTCAGGCCAGGATCTCGGCGGCGAACACCTTCTGGACGATCTGCCAGCGCCCGTTGAGGTAAAAGCACGACAGCAGGTCGGTCACCTCGCGGGGCGGGATCCGCAGGCGGAGCTTGAGCAGCGCCATGTCACTGACAATGGCGATGGAGAGGATCTGGTCGGCGCGCACGCTGCCGGCATCCTGCGGTGAGGTCAGGCTCCGGACCGCATCGAGCCAGGCGGCAACAGGCGTAACCACCACGCTGTCGCCATCGCCGCGCCTGGTGACCAAGGCCGCGGGGTCGAAGATGGTCGCGAACGTGTCGGCGTCCATCGCGTAGGCGGCATCGAAGTAGGTTTTCGCCAAGGCGACCAATTCATCTATGTTTCCCGTCGGGGGCGTGTTCTGCAACGTCATGGTGGTTCCCTTCAACTCTCGTGTCCAGCTGAGTATAAGGACGGGCGCGGCAAGGTTTAGTCCGCGCGCACTAATCAGCCTTGTAAGCTCAGCTAAGTAATTGAGGGCGATCATGAAACCTTCCCTTCCGTCTGCCGGAGACTTCAACCAGCTCCGCGCCTTCGTGGCCGTTGCCGGTTCGCTGAACTTCAGCCGGGCGGCTGAGAACCTCGGCGTGTCATCCTCGGCGCTCAGCCAGATGGTCCGAGGGCTCGAGGAGCGGGTCGGAGTCAGCTTGTTCAACCGCACCACCCGCAGCGTCTCCCTGACCGAGGCGGGGGCCAAGCTGTTCGAACGGGTACAGCCCGCCGTCGAGGAGCTGGCGGAGGCGCTGGGCGAGACCCGCGAGCGCCGCGCCCATCCCGCCGGGACCGTGCGGGTGCACTGCTTCCGGGCAGCCGCGGACCTCTACCTGACACCGATCCTTCGTGACTTCAGCGATGCCTATCCGCAGGTCGTGCTCGACGTCACGCTCGACGACGCCGTCGTCAACATCGTGGCCGAAGGCTACGATGTCGCCATCCGCCTCGGGGAGGTGATCGACAAGGACCTCATCGCGGTGAAACTCGGCCCGGACCTGCGCCAGACCGTGGTCGCCTCGCCCGACTATCTCGCCCGGCACGGGACGCCGGCTCATCCGCGCGACCTTCTCGCCCATCGCTGCATCGCCTGGCGATGGCCGGGGCAGAAGACGCCTTACAAATGGGAGTTCATGGAAAACGGCAAGTGGTTCGAAGTCGCAATCGACGGCCCGCTGATCTCCAACATGAAGGACTTCGGGGTGCAGGCGGCGGTCGACGGAGTGGGTGTTGCATTCGCCAGCCAGCAGCTGATCGCGCGCCACATCGCTGAGGGTCGCCTTGTCGCGCTGCTCGAGACCTGGTCCGCCCCCTTCCCCGGCTACTACCTCTGCTATCCGGCCCAACGGCAGATGGCGCCGCCGCTTCGCGCCGTGATCGACACCATCCGCGCCGGCCTGCGCCAGAGTAACGGCGTCGAGGCGGCGGCGATCGGCGCGGCTGTTCCTCGAGGTCTGCGTCTGCACCAACGATGAGTTTTCCGGCACCTCGCCGGAGTGCAACTATCCGCGCTTGCACCACCGCGTTTGTGGATCTATGTCGCTGGGATACTGGCATCCCCAACATATTGGTCCAAGTTCGACAAGATGACGCTTCGATGCCTCGATATGTTTCTCTGATGGATGCGGCCAGCCTTTTGGCGACAGTCGAGCGTGTTCTCGTTATTGGATGTTCGGGAGGCGGCAAGACAACCTTTTCTGCAAAGATCGCGGATTTGCACCGCCTGGAATTCCAATCACTCGACCGGGATGTGCGGTGGCTTCCAGGCTGGATAGAGCGTGATCGTAGCGAGCAAAGAGCAATCATATCGGATATGGTCCAACGTGACCGATGGGTCATGGACGGCAGTGGAGCGTCTTCCTTCGACCTGAGATTGCCGCGAACCGATCTGGTTCTGTGGGTTCGAGTGCCGAGATGGGTTGCACTGATTGGTCTGTTGAAGCGCGTCTCTCGTTTCTATGGTTCAGTTCGCCCAGCGATGGCTGAAGGGTGCCCTGAGCCACTGCCGGATCGAGAGTTCCTGTCCTACATCTGGAACTTCGAGAAAAAATACGCCCCGCTTTTTGTGAAGCAAATCGAGCGTTATGGGCCGGACGTTCCGGTAGCCGTGCTCAACTCTCATCGCGAGATGGACCGGCTCCTTCAACTATCGGGCAGACCTATCGCTCGATAACGCAATAACCGCGATGGGCCGAGAGCTGTCGTTTCCGGATGCACGGGGAAATGCGCCGGCGGCTGAATTCATAGAATCTCGTATACATCGTACTCGACACCGCCTGCACGCCGGCCGCCCTGCGCAACCGCGACTATTTGGTTGAGCCACGCGTGCCGTGGTTCGGCCGTTTCGAAATAGGGTGTTGTTCGCAGATAATATTCCGAGGGGTCGACTGCTTCGCCATCAGCGAGACGCTCGTCGACGCTCTGGGAAGAGCGCCTGACGCCGCGATAGGTCATCAGGATCAGACCACCGTCGTCAGCGGCGAGCAGGAGCCTGACATCCTGCTGAAATGTGCCGTCGGCGCGTCCGAGCAGGAGGTCAGAGCCGATCAGCGGCGACACCTCTCCTTTCAGTCGCTCGCCCCGGAAATGGCCGCCGGAAACGGGAAATATACGCCGGCTACCGGCCGGCGTCTGGCCCAGCTCAAGCGCCGGGTGAAGGGTCAGGAAGAGTGTCATCAAGTGCCGAGATTGCAGGGACATGTCAGATCGCCTATTGTTTGCGTGAAGCCCGAAGCGCGTCGCGATCCTCCGTATCCGCTCGCCGCGCTTCAGGTCTTCGGGTTTGCGCGATAAGCTCTAGCTGAAGGCGCCCTGCCCCCAAAACGCGCTTTGCTTGGCACCTTCACAAGCAAAACTCATCAAGAGAGAAGAGATCATGCGGCCGCCGTTGGAATCTCTGCGAATTCTGGAAGCGTGCGTTTCCGCCTCCAGCTTTGCCCGCGCCGCCGAAAGGCTGTGTCTGACGCCTGCTGCCGTCAGTCTCCGTATCCGCACACTGGAGGCCGAGCTTGGCCAGCCATTGTTCGTGCGGGTGGGGCGACGCGTCGTGCCGACAACTGCGGCCGCTCAACTGGCTGCCCGAATTCGCCACGCACTGGATGGCATTGCCGGCGCGCTCGATGAATTTCGGGCTGCGACGCCCCCACTCAGATTGACGGCGCCTCCGACATTCGCGTCACGCTGGCTGGCACCCCGGCTGGCGCGCTTTCCCTTGGCGGCGGGATCGCCGATCGAGGTCGACGTCTCCGCCGATATTCGCGACCCCGGCGCGTTTGATGTCGCCATCAGGACCGGTCGTGGCGGTTGGGAAGGGCTTGACGAATACCGGCTCGCGCCGGTTGAGGTAACACCCATGCTGGCGCCCTCTCTGCTCGGAACGCGGACCCTGGACGGGCCGGAGGCGCTCACCGATTTCGAGCTGTTGCCGCATCCGGATTGGCAGGCATGGTTCAGGGCCGCTCACTGCGAGATGCCGCAGGCTCTGCGGTTTGTGGCAGTCGATTACCCCACGCATGAACTCGACGCCAATGCGGCAGTGGCAGGCGCAGGTGTCGCGCTTCTATCGCCCTTGTTGTTTCGCCCGCTCCTGGAAAAGGGCCTCCTGATCGCCCCTTTCGCCTATGTGCTGAGCGGGCCGGCCTGGCATTTTGCGCTGATGCGCTCAGACGACCCCCGTCTCGCGCCAAGGCAGCTCTGCGCCTGGCTCCACGAGCAGGCTCACGACCCGCTCTTGAGCCAGACTGACCGCCTGCCGAGCTAGGCCCGTCGGTCACGTCGAGAAATAGCGCGTTGGTGTCGTCCCGAGTGCCTTCTTGAACATCACGATGAAGGCGGTGACAAACTCGTAGCCAAGGTCGCTCGACACCCTCTGGACCGTCGCGCCGCTGGCGAGTTCGCGTAGCGCGATGACCAGGTGCAGTTGCCGCCGCCACCGGCCGAAGGTCAGCCCCGTTTCCTGAACCATCAACCGCTTCAGGGATCGCTCGCTCATGGCGACATGGGCGGCCCATTCCCCGAGGGTGCGGCGGTCACTCGGCTCCGCCGTCAGGGCGGCGGCGATCACGGCGATCTTGGGGTGGCTGGACACGGGCAGCTCCAGCCCCTCTTTCGGCATCAGCGCCAGTTCCTCCAGCAAGACCCGCACGAGACGGCCGACATGGTCATCAGGAGCATAGCTGCCCTGCACATCCGCCAGGCGCAGGATCATCTCGCGCAGCATCGGCGAAACGGACAGCGTGCAGCATTCCTGCGGCAGGGCCGCAGCATCCGGTTCGACAAACAGGTAGGACAGGCGAGCGTTGGACGTGACCTGATTGCTGTGCGGCACGCCGCCCGGGATCCAGATCCCGCAGTCCGGCGGGACAATCCAGAGGCCGTTTGCGGCCCTGCAGGTGACGGCCCCGTGCAAGGCAAGGATGAGCTGCCCCTGCCGGTGCTGGTGCTGCGGCACCTCGGCTTGGTAGTCGCTGAAGTCGACATGCAGGGCGACCGCCGGGCGACCCAACCGGTCGGGGTCGGGATCGAAGTCCACGCTGCAGGGGCGCAGCGTCCTAGCGGATTGGCCCGATTTGGAGATCATATGGCATTATCTCCAAATTCGCGTGCACTGCAATTCGCTACAAGCGGGCATCAACAACCCGATGGAGACTATCATGCGAATTGCTGTCGTCGGCGCAACCGGCAGGATCGGCGCCCAACTCACCCGAAACCTGCTGAGCGCAGGGCATCAGGTAAAGGCCCTGTCGAGGGGCGGTCCAGCCCTTGAGGCACTGGCCGAAATCGGCGCGGAGCCATTCCTCGGAAGCTTTGACACGGGTGCGGGAGCGCTCGACAAGTTCTTTCAGGATGCCGATGCCGCGTTCCTGATGGTCAAGACCGACTGGAACAACCTTGAAGGCCACTATCCCGTGGTTGCCCAACGCTTCGTCGATGCGCTTGGCAATTCCCCCGTCAAGCTGGCTGTGAGCCTGTCGGCCATGGGATCGGACGTGAACGGGAAGACCGGCCATTTCGAGTGTTTCTACCATCTGGACCAGAAGCTGAACGAACTTACCAATATCGACCTGGTCCATCTGCGCGCTGCCTGGTTCATGGAGAATGCGCTGGCGTGGACGGCGCCGGTTGCCAGATATGGTCGCATCGCCTGGTCCTGTAAGCCCGATCTGAAGATGCCCTGGGTGGCGACGGATGACATCGCATGGCTTGCGGCCAGGGAACTGACAAATCCGACGGGCAAGCACCGGGTGATCCGCGAGGTCGGCTCGGAAGATATCTCGATGAATGAATTGGCCGCGATCATCGACAGAGAGATCGGCCGGCCGGTGGAGTACCGGTACATCGAAAGAACGCGCAAGGACGTGGAAGCTGAATTTCTCAAGCGCTTCGGGACTTCAGAGAGATGGCACTATGACACCCTGACCGCCGACGCTCTGAACGATGGCCTGGTGCGGTTCCAGGGTGAGCGTGAGGTTCGCCCGTCGCTGCCCACCACGATGGAAACGTTCATCAGAGACGTCTGGAAGCCGCGTTACCTGGAGTCGGTTGCGGACCGACACGAACCCGAGACATTTCATATGTGGAGCGCAAAGGAATAGTTGGGAAGCCCAGTATCGGCCCATCAGTAACGTTTCCCTGGCCAGGCGGACCCGCCTGTCGAGCGACGCTTGGCAAAGGAACATGCGGGTACCGTGCGTCCGAATGGACGCACGGTGCTCCAAGGGGCGGCATGAAGACCGACGAAAGCCTCAACCGCTTGGCGCGGCAAGCAGTCATTGCGGTTGTTCCTAAACGGCTTACTCTGGGATGCCGCAGAAATCAGGAAAACAAGTATCGCTCTAATCGGGACTTTTGCGAAAACCACCGTCTAGGAGGCGCGATGAGTGCAGGAAATGAGGTTGCAGGAGCTGTCTCCATTTCTGACGAATTCGAGAATTTGCACGAGATCGTCGTAAAAGCGCACCAGGTTCTGCCAAAAGAAAAGTGGGACAGCCTCATAGGAGGCGCGGAAACGGAGACGACGCTCAAACGCAACCGTCTGGCCATTGATTCGATCGCGTTCAAACCGCGCGTGTTACGCAACGTCAGCACCGTCGATCTCTCGGTCGAGTACTTCGGCCGCAAGCTGCGACTGCCAGTATTTCTCGCGCCAACCGGCCCATTGAACCTATTTGGCGATGGCGGCGGCGCAACCGTTGCAAAGGCCGCTCAAGCTTTTGACATAGGCCACATGCTCAGCTCAGGCTGCACGCCGCTTGAGGCCGTTGCCGAGGCCGCATCATCGGCCCTACGAATGGCGCAGCTCTATGTCAGAGGCGACGATGGCTTCGTGCATGAATACGTGGGGCGCGCGCTTGCATGTGGCTGCGCCGCAATCTGCCTGACTGTCGATAGCGCCGTTCTCGCTCGCCGCGATCGAGACATTGCCAACCGCTATCGCACGGCCGGATTAGCAAAGCGGCCCGATCAGTCCCACCAGGCCGCCCTTGATTGGCGAACCGTCAAGTTGATCAAGGACAGCTACAATATACCGCTCGCGCTCAAAGGTATTGCTACGGCCGAGGATGCTCGTATTGCGGTCGATCATGGAGTGGATTGGATTTATGTTTCAAACCACGGGGGCCGTCAGCTCGACCATGGGCGTGGTACAATCGACGCCCTGCCTGAAATTATCGACGCCATAGCCGGCCGGGCAAGGGTGATGGTCGATGGAGGTTTCTGTCGGGGATCGGATATCATCAAGGCTCTCGCGATAGGCGCGGACTTGGTAGGTCTTGGCCGCATGCAGTGCTATGCCCTCGCTGCGGGAGGCGAAGCGGCAATCATTCGCATGCTCGAGCTGTTGGAAGACGAAATGCTTCGTTCGATGGCTCTGCTTGGCGTCCCGACCATTGGGGAACTGGGTCTATCGTATCTGCACCCGGCAGCCCCGGTCGCCATACCAAGCGCCTTGAGCGCTTTTCCGCTGATTGATCTGTCGCGAATTTCCAGCAGACTGTCTTAAAACGCGGCGCGCATGAGGTTTTGTGGGCGCTCGGCGCTGGTCGGTGAAGATTTCCCGGAGATTTTCCGATCATCAGTTCCTTGGGGCGGCATGTGGCCTCAATTGCGTACTTTCAGTGGTTTTCGTGCGTCTAGAAGGCGGATTCTCACCGATCACGCCCTCACGGCGGCGATCAGACCCGGCACACCGACAAGGGCGATGGCCCTTTTGATGTTGTAGGTGAGCACCGTCAGACTGAACTCCCCTCGCACGTTTTTCAGCCTGCGCCCCGTTTCTTTCGCCGTCACCCGTACGAACCCGGCAGCAGTCAGATCGAGACCGTCGACGAAAGCCTCGATGAAGCGAACCGGGTTGTCCGGCCCAACTTAATCGTCAACCGCCTCGGGCGGAAGCAGCAGTTGCGACCGATCGGTTCCTGAAAGATGCGCCATCGCAGGAGCCTATCATGTACGATCATCATCAGGAATCGCCTTCAGCGTTTTGGGGCGGTCACCGGAACTTTTTCGACAATTTCCCTATTCCGCCACGGACCGACGTAAGTTAGATATACTTTGTAGGCACCGTCCTGCTGATTCAAACAACGAAGCGCGCCACATCGACCAGCACCGTCTGGAGATGGGACGCGGCTTTGCAATCAGAGGCTCTGCGATGAACGATATCGCCGGTCACGGTGTCCGTTTTGGACGAATTGCCGCCACGCTCCCCGTAAGGGACATGAGCAAGTCCCATAATTTTTATACCCAGGTTCTCGGTTTCCAGAAGATTTTCGAGAACGGCAATCCTGTCGGCTTCATGATCCTGAAGCGCGATCAGGGTGAACTGCACCTGACCTTACAGCCGGGCCACAAAGCTGCGGATTTCAATGTTGCCCACCTGATGGTGGATGACATTGATGCTCTCCATGCTATTTGCAAGCGACATGGGGCAAGGATCATCAAAAGCCTTCAGGACAAGGATTACGGCCTGCGATCATTTGTATTCGAGGACCCGGACGGGAATCGTATCGATGTAGGCCAAGTGATCTAAGGCCGCTTTCCGAGGCCGGGCGGAATGGCTTCTGTCCGGCGTTCGCAAAACTCCCACAGACCGTCCCGAAAACTCCGATGAGTAATCGCCAGGAGGCTTTGGGACGGTCTGCCTGAGTTTCGCGACAGATCGGCAGGCTGTCGGTTCAGGCAACTTCTAACTGTCCCGAATATCCCTGCGCAGAAGTTGGAGCTTCGCGTCGTCTGCGACCCGTGGCAAAACCGCAAGATCGGTCGAGCGCGGATTGACGGCAAAGCCCGCCTAATGCGCCAGCGATCCATACTGCTCGCGCTCGGCCACCGGCACGACGATGCCGGAGTAGAGAATGGGTGATCCGCTCTGATCGCGAAAGGCTCGGCCGAAGGCGGCGACCATCCGGTACCGCCCGTCCCTGCCCCAGACACGGTACGTATTCTGCTGTGCGATATCGGCAACGAGCACTTCTGAGATCTTCTTTGCCAGTTCCGGCCGGTCATCGGGATGGACGCGCGCAAGGTAGTCTTCCAGCGGCAGGCCGCGCACGGTGGCGGCAGCATCGAGGCCGAAAAGCTCGGCGAGCGCGCTGTCTGCGAAGACGAGGTTCCTGACGATATCCCAGGTATAGATCCCGGCATCGCAAGCTACTTCCTCGAATATCCCGACCGAGTGAACGGATTGCCCAGTCATTGCCTGCATGTTCCCGCGACTGTTTTAGTTAAAACTAAAGGTTTGCCGGACAACTTCAAGGCAGGATTGACCGCAATACGGCGCAGTTCGCCGGCGCAATCAGGTCAGCGACCTGGAGATGATGCCCGTGCCGCCGAGACTGCACGGATCGGCCTGCTGGATGACTATGTTTTTCTCTGCGCCCTTAGAACCTCGGAGAAGGTCCTTTGCGCTTCACGTATAGAATGTTTCGACCTCGCTGATGCCTAGGGTCAGGACCTATAAACCGGGCGAAAGACCCGGATGACGGTCTCGATCCTATTGCGTCAGATCGGACGTTGGCCCAACAAGACGCCTGAAGCCGTCCCAACCCGAGTCTGGTCCTCCGTATGAACCCTCTCCCAGAAGATTCTTGGAATGCCTGGTCGCCAGATGAGCTGCATGCACGTCTTGGACACTGGAGATCAGAGTGGTATGTCGTCGGTGGTTGGGCTTTGGACCTGTGGCACGGCCATCAGACCCGGGCGCATGAAGATCTGGAATTCGCCGTTCTACCTGCCGGTATAGATGGTTGCCGCAAAATCTTGTCCGAGCTGGATTTCTTTGAGGTAAGGGAGGGGAAGCTCTCCTACCTCGCCCCAAACGCTGGGTCACCGGCAGACCTGTGGCAGCTTTGGGGCGCTGACACAGCCGCCGGTTTCTGGCGTATTGATATGATGGTGGAGCGGGGAACGCCGGAAGTCTGGGCGTACAAACGTGATCGTTCGATCCAAATGCCCAGAGCGGCCGCTGTTCGAAGGAACGAACTGGGTACTCCCTATCTCGCACCGGCCAACGTTCTGCTCTTCAAGGCAAAGTACCGTAGAGAGAAAGACGAGCGCGACTTCGAGGCCGCGCTCCCCAAACTCAATTTCCAAGAAAAGCTTGATCTGCGCCTCTGGCTAGAGGCCCTGCATCCCGAGCATGAATGGATAGCGCGTTTATAAGGGAACACTACAAACGCAGGCTCCGTCCGCAGAGCGAATCTTGACTGAACAGCTGGATTCCATCCGATGTAGCGTCGTGCTTCAAGCGCGGCAGGAGGATCTGCCGATGTCCGATCAATTCAGGCTCACCGAGACACAGCTGAAGCGCATAGTCCCTACTTTCCGAAGTCTCGTGGGGTTCCGCGTGTGGACGACCTCCGCATCGGCAGTGGGATAATCCATGTTATCCGAAATGGTCTGCGATGGCGGGATGCGCCTGAGTCCTATGGACCCCACAAGACGCTTTACAACCGGTTCGTTCGCTGGTCCCGTATGGGCGTCTTCGACCGCGTCTTCGCTAACCTTGCGGCTGAGAGCGGGCCGCCCGGCCGGATGATGATTGACAGCACCCATCTCAAGGCGCACCGGACTGCCGCCAGTTTGCTCGAAAAAGGAGATTCGCCCCGTCGCATCGGTCGCACGAAAGGCGGGCTGAACTCCAAGCTTCATGCAGTATGCGATGGCGCCGGCCGACCAGTCATCTTTCTTCTCACCGAAGGCCAAATGAGCGACTACAAGGGCGCCGCTCTGATCTACCCGATGCTACCAGACGCCGAAACACTCATTGCAGACAAAGGCTATGACAGTGACTTCTTCCGAAAAGCTCTCGCGGAACGAGGTATCACGCCCTGCATTCCACCACGAGCCAAACGCAGATCGCCCGCAAAATATTGCAAGTCTCAGTACAGGGAGCGGCACAAGGTCGAGAACATGTTCGCCAAGCTCAAAGATTGGAGACGCATCTCAACCCGTTACGACCGCTCCGCACACGCCTTCTTTAGCGCCATCTGCATCGCCGCCACAGTCATCTTCTGGCTCGGCAAATGAGTCCTGAGCCTAGCGTGCCATTTCGCCGAAAGGGCAAACATCATCTTCGAAGGGTACGTGCCGTCGACGAAACTGCGTGCCCTCCACAATCTCCGGCTTCCTGATCCGGTCCATGCGAAAGTGGCGGAAATCCTCGCGGGCGGCATCCCAGGCGACGAGATACCAAAGTGGCGGCAGGATGAGCATGGCCTGCGGTTCGACCTCGCGCAGTGTTTCCATCCCCTTGGCGTCACGGTAGCGGAACCGAAGATGCAGCCGCTGGAGAAATGTCGTCTCGAAGGCCGGCAGCAGCCCGGAGTCGATCGAACCTATGTCCGAAACGTCCTGCCTGGGCGACAATTGCCCGACATACAGGCAGTCGAGAAGCCGGCGCAGGTCTCGCACCTTGTCTGCCGAAAGCGCCCTTTCGATCTTCGCGAGCCCCGCATCGGCGAGATCGGAAAAAGGAAGGGACCGGGCCGCGCGCACGGCCGCTACGCTGATCAGGAGCGCGAACACCTCGATCACGGAGAGCCGGGTAGTGGTCTGCACCAACTCCGGGTCGAGCTGCAGCCCGCCACCTCGGCCGGATTCGGAATGGATGAGGAAGCCCTGGTCACGCAGCGCTCCGATGTCGCGCAGCACCGTTCGCCTGGAAGCGCCAACTTCCTCCGCCAGATCATTGACCGTCGAGCTTCCGTTGCGCCGGAGGATGCGCACGATGGCGTCGTGTCTGAGGCGGATGTTCATTTGCGCACCCTAGCACATTCAGTGCCAAAATTTGGCACCGATTCACTCTAGGCAGGTCATGGCAACCCGACAAGGATACAGATCATGACATCCCTAGATCAAACACGCACGACCGCTGCAAAGCCGATCATCGTGAACCCTTCCCACCTGCACGACCCGACACCGAATGGCTACAGCACAGCGGTCATCACCCCTGCTGCTGGTCGGCTGGCCTTTATCTCAGGGCAAGGCGGGCAGGACCAAACCGGCGCTCTCTCGCCGGACTTCGCCAAACAGGTGGGACAGGCCTACGCGAACCTCGCCGCCGTGCTCGACGCGCTTGGCGCCCGCCTGGACCAGGTGGTGAAACTGACGGTTTACGTGGTCGGCCACGATATGTCGAAGTTGGGCGTACTGACGGAGAATGTAACGCGGATGTTCGGCGATACGCTTCCGGCACAGACGCTGGTTCCAGTGCCGAAGCTCGCCATCGATCCCATGCTCTTCGAGGTTGAGGCTGTGGTTCTCCTGGATTGAGCCCCCGCCCGTGCAAATAATGGCTGGCCGGCTGCGCCTTTCCCGGCCAGCCGGACCGCCTGTCGAGCGACGCGCGGCCGGGGAACGTCAGCCGAGCCCCTCCTCCGCAAACGCCCGGATCACCGAAGGCAGCGCCCGCATGTGATCGAAGGACCTGCTGAGCGCCTCCGGCAGTTCGACGCCGCTCCTGGGCGCGACCATCAGCACCCAGCGCCGTCCGCTGCGCATCGTTCAAGCGTGACTTGGGTCCGGGAACCTTGCCATCGATCAGCCCGTCGGGGGCATTCGCATTGAACCGCAAGACCCAGTCACGCACGATCTGAAGGGTGACATCGCCAAGACGCGCTGCATCCGCAGCGCGAGCCTCCGCCATAGATCAAGGCAAGCGCCAAAAGACAACGCGCCTGCGCCGCATGCTTGCTCTTGCGGGCCAGACGCCGAAGACCTTCCGCGTCAAAATCCGCCCGTAATGAAATCGCTGCTCCCATCGCAAACGTCCCGTTTGCAACAGAGATTCTGATTCATCGTCATTTGGGAAGCTCAAGTGTCTAACTCAGCAAGAGGGCGTATTAATCCCTGTCAGCTGCCGGATTGCGCGCCGTGACGATCCACGCCGCGCCGTCGATCATCACCGACCGCTCACCGGGGCAGCCCGCGAAGACGGCACGAACCGCAGCCGAGGCGCGGGCGCGGATATCGTCGGGCTGATCAGCGAGAGAGCGCGCCAGCGGGCCGACCTCGAGTGTCATCTTCACCGCGTCGTCGAGCGCCGCGTCCCGCGTCTCCCCCTTGCCGAACGGGATGGAGGCATCGAATGGCGCGATAGCGACATCGGTGAAGCCAGCCACAGTTAGAATACGCGCCACCCGCCCCTGGTCGCCAAACGAGAACGGGCCGGGGGCTTCGGGACCGGGCGGCGTCATCGGCGGGAGGATGCCCTTCATCGCGCCCATCGGCAAGCGCACCCAATCGTTCTCGGCCATGCCGCGCCAGCAGACGAAAGCGACCCGCGCGCGCGGCTTGAGCGCACGGCGCATATGAGTGAAGGCCGCCGTAGGATCGTCAAAGAACATCACTCCGAAGCGCGAGAACAGGATGTCGAACGCGCCCTGGGGCAATTCGGTGCTGCTGGCGTCGGCCACCTGGAACACGGCCGGCGTATCCTGCGGCGCTCGCGCGCGCGCTCTGCCGATCAGCGGTTCGGATATGTCCACGCCTAGCACATGGCCCCCCGCGCCGACGCGGGCGGCCAGATCCAGACTAGACGCCCCCGCGCCGCAGCCGACGTCCAGCACGCGTTCGCCCATGGCGGGCGCGGCGGCTTCTATCGCGGCCTGGCCGAACACCGCCATCATGGCATCGAGCCGGGCCTGGTAAGTGACCCAGCGCTCCCCGCTTTGGCCTTTCCAGTCGGCCACCTGATAAACATTTTTCTCCGTCATGCCATATCCTTTGTTCTTATCCGTTCTTAACCAGGCTATCCGCCCGCGTGGTCGTTCCCACCGTGTGCGGCGACGAACATGGCGACGGCGGACCGGCAATAGGATTCGATTTCGTTGTCGTCCTCTGCTCTCGCCTGATCGAAGCGTGCGATAATCAAGAGATCGGATCCTTTGATAAGCGCGGCAAACAAGCGGGCGGACCGGAGAGGATCGGGCACGTTCAGAACCGCCTTCGCGTGCAACTGACGCAACAGGGCCTCGATTTGGGCGATGACATAGGCGGGGCCGGCTTCGTAATGGAGCTTGCTTAACGACTTTTGATTCGTCTTGTCGGCCATGATCATGGCTTCGACACTGCGGACGTCCGGGCTCAACAGCGTGCGAAGCAGGGATGTTCCCACCGCCATCAGCTGATCTTCTGCCGAACCGTCGACGCCTTCAATAAGAGCCTGTGGTGCAAACTGATGGCAGTGGGCCGCGATGGCCGCACTGAACAGCGCCTCCTTGTTCTCGAAGTGCCGATAGATGCTAAGCTTGGATATCCTCGCTCGCTGGGCGACCTTGTCCAATGTCGTCGCTTGGAAACCCAATTCCACAAAGAGTTCGCACGCGGCGTCGACTATCGTTTGGCCAAGCGCCTCGTTGGCGGGCCGGCCGCGCCGGCCCTGGCTGTTTTCGGTCACGACAAATCCAGTCCTTGACAGTATCCTAATTCTTGACTTACGATACCATATAGTATCTAAAAGGTGCAAGCCAATGCGTAGGTGCCCTCCAAATCAAGCTTCCCTTGGGCCGCCCGGCGATATCGAATGCGGCATCGTCCGGCCGGTCAACACAGTGATGGGCGACTTTCTCGTCGATGCCGAAGCCCTGCTCGCTGCCCGTCTCGAGCGCGTATCGCTGGACGATATTTCGCGCCAGGCCCAGCCCAACCCCTTCCATCCACACCACGGAGCTCATCACCATGGATGACGTCATCATCATCGGCGGCAGCTTTGCCGGTCTCGCCGCCGCCCTGCAGCTCGGCCGCGCCCGCCGCAAGGTCACCGTTCTCGATACAGGCCTGCCGCGCAACCGCTTCGCCGGCCACTCGCATGGCCTGCTCGGCCACGATCACAAGCCACCGCTGGACATCCTGGCCGAGGCGCGGCAGCAACTGGCGCGTTATCCCACGGTCAAGCTGGTCAATGCCCGGGCCGACAGCATCTCCGGCACCATCGACAATTTCTCCGTCCTCACTGGCGATGGCGAAAGCCTCGGGGCGCGCCGCCTGATCCTGAGCTATGGCGTTGCAGACCAGATGCCTGACGTTCCGGGCTTTGCCGAAAGCTGGGGCACATCCATCGTGCCCTGCCCCTATTGCGATGGCTTTGAAGTCGCCGGCCAGCATTGGGGCCTCGTCTGGTCCGGCCCGCCGTCGCACAATTATGTCAGGCTGTACCACGATTGGACCGACACGTTGACCGTCTTCGCCGATGGTCACGACATTGCACCCGATATCCGGGCCGATCTCGCGCGCCGCAACATACCTGTCGTTGATGGCCGGATCACCGAAATCGCCCGTCACGGGGGCCATAATGCCACCGTCAAGCTCGATACCGCCCCCAATGTCGCAGTCGATATTTTGTTCGCGCATCCGCGCAACAAGCCGTCCGCAAGCCTGCATGAATCACTGGGACTCGCCACGGTCGATACGCCCCTCGGCATCGCCCTCAAGGTCGACGAGCGCCGCGAAACCAGCACGCCCGGCATCTACGCCGCCGGCGACCTCGCCAACCCAGCCATGGCCTCGGTCACCACGGCAACATCGTACGGCGCGACGGCGGGTATCTCCGCCCAGCAGTCGATGCTGGTTTGAGAAGACACACGTGGAGTTCGAACACGTCACTTTCGACCTACCACACGGCACCTTTCACGCGCTGCAGGGTGATGATCCCGATGGTCAACCGACGATCGTCTTGCACGGCTTCCCGGACCATCCGCCGACCGCGAAGCCCTTCCTTGCCGAGCTCGGCCGCCGTGGCGGTCAGGACCAGACCGGCGCTCTCTCGCCGGACTTCGCCACACAGGTGGGACAGGCCTACGCGAACCTCGCCGCCGTGCTCGACGCGCTTGGCGCCCGCCTGGACCAAGTGGTGAAACTGACGGTTTACGTGGTCGACCACGATATGTCGAAGTTGGGCGTACTGACGGAGAATGTAACGCGGATGTTCGGCGATACGCTTCCGGCACAGACGCTGGTTCCGGTGCCGAAGCTCGCCATCGACCCCATGCTCTTCGAGGTTGAGGCTGTGGTTCTCCTGGATTGAGCGCCCGCCCGTGCAAATAATGGCTGGCCGGCTGCGCCTTTCCCGGCCAGCCGGACCGCCTGTCGAGCGACGCGCGGCCGGGGAGCGTCAGCCGAGCCCCTCCTCCGAAAACGCCCGGATTACCGAAGGCAGCGCCCGCATGTGATCGAAGGACCTGCTGAGCGCCTCCGGCAGTTCGACGCCGCTCCTGGGCGCGACCATCAGCACCCAGAACAGGTAGCAATCGGCAACCGTCATCTCGTCGCTGACAAGGAACGTCTTGTCGCCCATCTGCTCGGCCAGGATCGCGAAGGCCTGCGCGAGCTTTTCGCGAGCACGCTCCTTTTCCAGCTCGGGGAAATTCCTGAAGAAGGGCTGGTACCTTGAATGGATCTCGGAGGACATGAAGGCGAGCGCCTCGAGCGCCCGCCACCGAAGGATGGGATCTCCCGGCAGGAGCTTGCCGCTCTTCTCGGCGATATAGTTCAGGATGACCTGGTTCTCGGTCAGGATCGTTCCGTCCTCGAGTTCGAGCGTGGGAATATAGCCCTTCGGATTGATCGAAAGGAAATCGCGGCCGTCCTCCGTCTTCTTGTCATGCTTGATGCTGATGAGCCTGTAGGAAAGCCCGGTCTCGATGAGCGCGATATGATCGGCCAGGCTGCAGGCGCCGGGATAGTAGAAGAGGTTCATGATGGTCTCCTGGTGGTGACCCATCTCCGCTTTTGCGCCGGGAGATAAGGTCTACAATGTTGACCACGGCCATTTATGAGACCTAAAATTATCCGTCAAAAGCATATCTTTGGGAGCTGGTCAGATGGATGTGACTGCCAGGCCGGCAGGAGCCGACTGCAGGGGTGTCAGCGAGATATTGAGCCGGGTCGGCGACAAATGGACGATCCAGGTCGTCGTCGCACTTCGGCTGGGCGCGCTGCGCTTCAACGGGCTCAAGCGCGAGGTCGGCGGCATTTCGCAGCAGATGCTGACGCGGACGCTCAAGACGCTGGAACGCGACGGCATGATCAAAAGAACCGTTCACCCCAGCACGCCGCCGCAGGTCGAATACACGCTGACACCGCTCGGGCACTCCCTGTCGGAAACCGTGCGGCAGCTCGCCGACTGGGCGGCCGAAAACAGGCAAAATATCGAGGATAACCGCCTGAGCTACGACACCAGTCGGGAGGAGAAATTCTAGGATGCGCCGGCGACTGCTTCACTGACAGGGCGGCGGCCCCTGAGCAGAAGCAGGACGAGGATAGCGCTGCAGGAGCAGACCAGACACAGGATCAACACCGCCCTGCTCCCGAGATTGGTCATCAAGGAAATCAACAGGGGTGGAGAGATTGCGGAGATCCAGTTCAATGGCAGGGCGATCCGCGAGAGCGCCTTTGCAAACTCACCCTTGTCATAGAAAACGAGCGGAATGGTCGACCTTGCGACGGCGAGCGCCCCACTGCCCATTCCATAGAGCACAAGGAAAACGGCGATGGCCACCGGCGAGCCCTGAGCGATCGAAAGGATGGCCAGCGATACGCACAGAATTGCCGATGAAGCGACCCCCGTCGTCACGCCGTCCCACCGTTTTTCGCCGATGATATTAAGCCCCCGGGCACAGATCTGCACGATGCCGAGCGCGGAGCCGTAGCCAAGCGCCTGCGCGGGGCTCAGGCCCTCGGCCTTCAAGAGCTCGATCAGAATCGAGCTGAAGCCGAACGTGATGAACGCATTGAGCGCGATGGCAGCGACGATGAGATAAAATGTCCTGTTATAAGATCCTGCCGAACCCTGAGATCTCGTCGCCTTGATAGCCGCTGCGGCCTTGCTCCGGCGCGGCAGGCCGAAAATGTAGAGCGGCAGGCAGACCGTGATCATGACCACGGCATAGGCTTCGCACGTGCCGCGCCATCCGATCTCTTTCGACAGGAACGACGTGAGAGGCCAGAACACTGTGCCGGACAAGCCGGAAACCAGCGCCATGCTCGCAATCGCCCGCGCGGCATTCCGGCCGGCGATCTCGTTGAGAAGGATATGTGCCGGCGTGGTGAGACTGGCGCTTCCCGCCGCTCCGAGAACCAGCCAGCCAAGGAAATAAGTGATGGGCGAATGCGACAATGACACGAGCGCCAGGCCAAAGGCTGACATGATCGTTCCGCCGATCATGACCGGCCGCGCTCCAACGCTCGTAAAAAGCCGCGAGAGGAAGGGAGCGCACGCACCCATCGTGACATAGAAAACGGTGGTCCCCGCAAAGACCGTCGACATATCGACGTTGAGGTCCGCCGCCATGTCCCGGCTGACGACCGCCGGGAAACTGACCGCGCCCCACGCTATCAACTGGGCGATCGACAGCACGATCAAGGGCAGCAAAATCTTCGTCTCCGATCCGGACTCAGTCATACATTATTCCTGATTTGCAATTGCAAATCACTAGCAACTGAACTGCTTCAGTTTTATGACAGCGGGTCCCTCATGCGGTGATCGGTACCGGTTTTGGGAGGTTTGTTCTGCGTCGCCGTTTGCATGCCCACGAAACCATCGATCTCCCGGCTCGGGTTGATTATTGCCACCGCACCTCCCCCGGCTTTCCTGATCGCTCGCCTTCCCTTACAATCCCTTCCGGATGCAGAGGATTCCATCATGAGCGAAGACGCCTTCAACATGTCGATCCGCAAGTTCCTGAAAGAAGTCGGCGTGACCTCACAGCGCAAGATCGAGGAGACGGTGCGTGACGGGCAGATCGGCGGCAAAAAGTTGAAGGTCCGCATGACGCTGACGGCGGAGGGCACTGCCCTCAACCATGTGGTGGACGGCGAAATCGAACTTCCGTAGGCGGGCGAACGACGCGATCAAGGCAAGGCGACGAGTGTGACGCCGGCCGCTCTACGCGCCCATCAATAGTAAGGCGAGACGCACGCCTGTCGTGGACCGTGATAGGGCTGGAACGTGTTGTCGTAAGCTCTGTAGGACCGGTAACGTGCAAAGCACCAGCGCACATGTCCATTGCCGCCATAATAGGTCTGGCGATAATAATAGCGTGGCGCGTAATATCGCGTCGAGCCGTAGTAGTACGGACCGTCATAGGTCGAGCCGTAATAGCCCTGATCGTAGTAGCTGGGGCCATAATATCTAGGCTGCGCCAGCATTCCGCCGATGATCGCGCCTGCGGCCAGGCCGCCGAGCGCCCAACCCCAATCGTTGCCACCATGGTGGCGATAGTATCCGCCGTGATAGCCGCCATAGTAGCCGCCATAGCCGCCACGGTAGCGCACCGGTTGCGCCTGTAGCGCCTCGACATCAGGGGCGACAATGGTGGGAAATGCCACGGCCGGCGGGGCGCTCGTCAGCGCCGCCGTGAGCGACAGGGCAATGATTGCGAGCCTCTTCATTGGCTTCACCTTTCCGTCTAAATCGCAGCCGATCATTATAACGCGGAAAGGACGGCGTGGCACTTAATTTCCAAGCCGGGACGGTGTTCCGTAAGCGGCGTCCTAACCCCACAATGTGGTCACGTCGCTTCTTGATTCGCCAGTCGCTCCCTGCGCATGTAGGCCCAGTCAATAAGTTCGGCCATCGAGGGTCCCAGGGCTTTGCCCATCTCGGTCAGCTCGTACTCCACCTTCGGCGGCACTTGGGGATAGACGGTTCGGGTTAGTATGCCGTCCTTCTCCAGTTCCTTCAGTTGCTGGATCAGCATCTTCTGGTTCACGCCTTCGCAGCGCCTTTCGAGTTCGGAAAAGCGAAGTGGCTCCTTGGCTCCGAACAACTGGCAGATGATGACGATCTTCCACTTGCCTTCCAGCACGCGCAGCGCGTCCGTGGTCGCTTCCGCCCATTTGCGATGCTGCTGAGGGTCTCCGCACTTCCAGTCCCGATCCTGCGCCATACTTACCTTTTAGTGGGTAACCCACTTATCTGTCGGTTCTTGTTGATATCGTAGCATCTATTATCTTGGTGGCCAGGACAACAGGAGCCTCAGCATGAAAATCGGCATCATCGGCATTGGCAATATTGGGGGCACCTTGGCCCGCAAGCTCGCATCCGCGGGGCATGAGGTCAGGATAGCAAATTCCCAGGGCGCTGACGCTGTTCGGCCCTTCGCGGAGGAGATCGGAGCCACGGCGACTGACACGAACGGAGCTGTCTATGGCGCGGATTTGGTCATCATGTCCATTCCGCTTCCCGCTATCGAGAAGCTGCCGAAAGACCTCTTCAAAGACGTGCCTGCGAGCGTCCCTGTCGTTGACACCAGCAACTACTATCCGGGTCTGCGAGACCCTCAAATCACCGAGCTTAATGCGGGCGAGGTCGAAAGCGTATGGGTCTCCAGGCAACTCGGCCGCCCCGTCATCAAGGCGTTCAACAACATCCTTGCGCATTCTCTGGCGGAACTCGGTCAACCTGAAGGGACGGACGGCCGGCTGGCCGTAGCGGTCGCCGGAGATGGTGACGCAGCGAAGCAGCTTGTCATGGGGATCGTAAACGAGGTTGGATTCGACCCCGTTGATGGTGGACCGCTTGCAGAGTCATGGCGGCAGCAGCCGTCGACGCCGGGATATTGCTGCGATTACGACGCGGTCACCATGCGCAAGGCGCTCGATGCAGCGGTTAAGGGTGAAGCGCCCAAAAAGCGAGACCAACTCATGAGCAAAATGGCAACGCTAGGCACGAGCCCCACCCATGATGATGTCGTGGCAATGAACCGCTCGCTCAACCCACTAACCTGAGGTGGACACCATGACAAAAAGTCGTGTCAGAAAACCAGTAGGAGGATCATATCCGCGCGGGTCCGCCATCAAGCCGTCTCTGACACCCGGCCAGGTGAAGGTGTGTTCCTCCAGCCGCTTGTAGGCCATCACCAATCCGCCGCCGTCCCAATAGATCAGCTTCAGTCGGTCTGCTTTGCGAGATCGGAATACGAAGACCGTTCCAGTAAATGGGTCTTTGTCCAGCTCGTTCTTGACCAGTGCCGCCAGACCATCATGGCCTTTGCGAAAGTCGACCGGCTTGGTCGCCACCATGATCGCACACAGTTCGACGGAGAGATCATACTGGAACCGCGCAAGCACGCGCGATAGCAGCAATCCGGTCGACAGACGCTCCCTCTTCCAGGCGGATAGTAACGAAACCGCCTCTGGGCTCTCCACCCCGCCCTCACCCGCTCCCGTCACCCGCTCCCGTCACCCGCCCGTGTCACCCGCCCGTGTCACCCGAATGCAGCATTGACTGCCCCGCGCCTCGGCCTAGAATCTCCACAGGGTCGATCTATCGGGCTGGGGTTAGCGCATCTTGAGGAGGATGCCATGCCTAATACTGATCTGCCGAAAGCTGGGAAATCAAAACAGGCCAAGCCAAAAACCGATATGCCGAACGGCATGCAACCTGACATGCAGAAAGTCGATGCACTCGTCGGTCGTCTCGTCGGCGATCTCGGGGCTGGTGTCTCCGGCGTTCTCGTCGTGCTCGGTGATCATCTCGGTCTGTTCAAGGCGATGATGGATGGGCGGCCGCGCTCCTCGATGGAGCTTGCGGAAACGACCAGCCTCACGGAACGCAATGTGCGCGAATGGCTGGCCGCCATGGCGGCCTCCGATTACATCACCTATCACGAAGCGTCCAACAAGTTTGCCATGACGCCCGAACAGGCGCTGGTCTTTGCCAATGAGGACAGCCCCGCCTTCTTCGGCGGCGCCTTCGAGATCGTGCAATCCATGTGGATGGACGAGCCGAAGGTGGAGGAAGCCTTCAAAACGGGGCGCGGTCTTGGCTGGCATGAGCACAGCACCTGCCTCTTCCGCGGCACCGAGCGCTTCTTCCGGCCGGGCTATAACAGCCATCTCGTGACGGAGTGGATCCCGGCGCTGAAGGGCATGAAGGAAAAGCTGGAACGCGGGGCCGAAGTCGCCGATGTCGGCTGCGGCCACGGCGCCTCGACGATCCTGATGGCCCAGGCCTTCCCGAAATCGCATTTCCACGGCTTCGATTATCACGGTCCGTCGATCGAGCGGGCAAAGCGCGCCGCAAAGGAGGCGGGTGTCGCCGACCGGGTGACCTTCAGCAAGGCATCGGCCAAGGATTTTCCGGCCGGCGACTATGATCTGGTGGCGATGTTCGACTGCCTGCACGACATGGGCGACCCTGTCGGCGCCGGCCGCCATATCCGCGAGACGATGAAAAAGGACGGCACCTGGATGATCGTCGAACCCTTCGCCCATGACGGCCTGAAGGACAACCTCAACCCCGTCGGCCGCGTCTATTACGGCGCCTCGACAATGATCTGCACGCCAGCCTCCATGGCCCAGGAAGTCGGCCTCGGGCTTGGCGCGCAGGCGGGCGAGATGAAACTGCGCAAGGTGGCGATGGATGCGGGATATCACCACTTCCGCCGCTCGAGTGAAACGCCGTTCAACATGATCTTCGAGGTGCGGAATTGAGTGGGGTTGGGTCGAGCTAGTACGGCGCAGTCACCACCACTCCCTCATTCCCTCCTCGTGCCGGCACGAGGGATGTCACAGGAATCCAGCCTGCCCAAGTCCTTGGGCAGGAGAGACTTTTCTTCTCACTGCATGAGTCATTCACCGCGCAGACGCGCGGTGGCTGGATTCCTGTGACAAGCACAGGAATTGTCTGTTGGTTTCGTGCTTTACTGGATGGGAAGCATGGATGATCCCCGAGGTGGCCGCCCCGGGGATCATGCAACAGTGCACCCGCACAGGAATAGGTCTTGACGACCGGCCTCATCATGGGACGCTGCCACACCAGCTTCGCATCGCTTGTTGACTTGAATGGGCCGGCAGGAGCCGAGCCCGCAGACAATGCCAAGCATGGAACCCCATCATGACCACTCACGCCTGCAAAATCCAGTCCGCTCTCGGCTGCGACGTCTCGGCGCGCACCGTCACCTTCTTCTCCAGCCTCACGCGCAAGACCATCACCGTTGCAAACGAGGCCTCTGCCTTGCGTGCGGCCCTCAAACCCTATGCCGGATCGACCGACATGCTCGCCGTCTGCGAGGCGACCGGCGGCTACGAAGACGTGCTGATAAAGGTCCTCGAAAGCCTCGCCATTCCCACCCATCGTGCCGATGCCGCCAAGGTCAAGGCCTTCATCCGGTCCTTCGGCACCAAGGCCGGAGATCGAGGCCATCGTCGCAAGCAGCCGGCAGCTGAAGGCGCGTCAGGCCATCCTGCGCGCCATTCCCGGTATAGGTGCCGTCCTGTCGACGATGCTGATCACCAGCATGCCCGAACTCGGACAGATCAACCGGCGCAAGGCTGCAAGCCTGGCGGCCTGCGCTCTCCATCCACGCGACAGCGGAACACGCAACGGCTACAGAACCATCACTGGAGGACGCCGCCACATCAGGCCGGCTCTCTTCACGGCAGCGCTTGCGGCCATACGCGGCAACAACCGCTTTGCCGATATCTTCAAAAACCTCGTCAAGGCCGGAAAGCCAAAACGCCTCGCCATCAATGCCGTCATGCGACACATCATCGTCGTCGCCAATGCAAGACTGAGAGCACTCAACGATCCTGTCAGCAACTGACTTGATGAGGGAAGTTGGGGTGCCGGCGGGTGCAATTACCGCCGGCCTGCGGCTTCTCCCCGCGAACAACGCAACATGGCGAGCCATTGGAAATAGCCGAGCGTAGCAATGAGCACGAGTGCCACTCCAGCGGCCGTCCATAGCAAGGAGAGGGTAGCGGAATCGTCGTGGGACGTCGATATGCCCCAAAGAGTCCACAGCGGCTGGACGATACAATAGGCGATATAGGCGGCATAGATCTTGGAAAAGTGGCTCCAATATCGCCGGTCTATGATCTCAAGGTCAAAGCCATAGCTGAGCACGGCCGCAGCGCCCAAAAGCTGCATGACGCCGGCGACAAACATCTCGACCGAGGGCTCATCGCTGTAGAGAAGATAGACGCAATTCAGGAGCAAGAGACAAAGCGCCACTGCGAATAGTCTCCACAGCATAACATTCCCCCGAAGTTTGCTGATTGTTTTGACAGTATCGCGTGGTGATATCAATTTATGCGAGCATCGAGCCGCGAAGTTTGCGCTGTGGTAAATGAACAGTTAGGACGTGCAGCCCGGTCAGCTTTGGAGTGCCTTGTCTGCCCCGCCGAAGTCCGGGTCGTGCCGAAGGTGTTCAGCCAGTCCTTCGGCTACCCATTTCGGCCTGGCAGCAAGTCAAACACAAAAAGCGGCGCCCAAAAGAGCACCGCTTCAAAATCATCAATCATACCAAAGCCGTAGCAAGGCGAGGCCCAAAAGCCCCTACCCCTTCTTCGGCGCCCTGGTCTTCTTTGCCGGCGCCTCGGGGGCTGGCTGGGCTAGCCTCAGCGCGCGCAGCTTTTCCGTTTTCTTCTGCCTTGCGGCAGCTTCGCTTTCGAGGATGTCCCTGGCGACAGACGTCGTCTGCTCGGCCTTCGCCTGCGGCGAAAGCTTTTCGGGCTTGAAGAACGTGTCCTTCGTGTCGGTCATGTTTCCTCCTTCTCGATGGATCGGGAGACCGCGAAAAGATCAGCGACCGCCGCGAGCGGGCATCACCTTCTTCTTCGGTGCCGGCAGCAGGCCTTCGCGCTGCGCCTGCTTGCGGGCGAGCTTGCGGGCGCGGCGGATCGCTTCGCCCTTTTCGCGGGCGCGCTTTTCCGACGGCTTTTCATAGGCGCTGCGTTCCTTCATTTCGCGGAACACACCTTCGCGCTGCAGCTTCTTCTTGAGCACACGAAGGGCCTGATCGACATTGTTGTCTCGGACGAGTACCTGCAAGATTTCTCCTTAATCAGCTTTGCTGCTGTTATTTCCTGATGCGGATCGAATTCGAATTGATCCAGCTCGATTTTGAACTTTCGGAAGCCGCCCGCACTTCGGTAGGCAGGGGCGCCGAGGGCGATGCCGCGACGTCTATATCATCCTGGCGGATGCTGCGCTCGAAATTCTCACTCTGGAACCGGACGCGATAATGGACGAAGCCCTGCGCGGCCGGCAGGACGGATAGAATGTTGCCCGAGCCCGCGGGCTGGACGCTGCCGAGAACGCCATGCTTGAGCATGATGGTGTCACCCGGCCGGTAACGACGGTTTACCATATCGTTCTCCACATGAAATCAAAATAAAAGGCCGGGACTACTCCCGACCTTCCCCGGCCAGTTTCTGGCCTCTGTCATCGTCTCCGCGCGCCAGTACATCCGTGGTCGCGCGAAGTCGTGACAAATTCTTAGGCAGCGCGGAGGTTGTCAGCAGAGCTCTTGCCCGAGCGACGGTCCTGCACGATGTCGTAGGTGACCTTCTGTCCATCGGCGAGCGAGCGCAGACCTGCGCGTTCAACTGCAGAAATGTGGACGAAAACGTCGGTGCCGCCGTTATCCGGCTGGATAAAACCGAAACCCTTGGTGGCGTTGAACCACTTGACTGTACCTGTATTCATAACGATCTCCTTTCAAAGCAACCGTTGAAGTTCCCCGCGATACCCTGCGGGATTGGGTCGATTATTTGGAAGGAAATCTGACGAGAGCGCATAGGCTCTTCAACGACGTCACAAGCAATGGTCGATGAAGGCAATATAAGGTCAAATTTAAATTTGGCAACAGAAATCAGCAGAAAAACTTAAAATCGCTGGCAAGTTCCGGCTGTAAACGGCTGATTTAGCGCCGGAATATTTGCTCGCGTTCTTGCTGCTGGAGGGCTGCGGAACGTCGAAAAAGCTGACCGTATGCCGTGTGGCCATCCCTCTGTCCTGCCGGCCACCTCCCCCACAGGTGGTGGAGATTCGCTGGGAACACCGGCTCCGCCCTGGACGACGACACCGATCGGATGCAGTCTGACGATAGTGACAAGGGGGCGTGTCATGTCCGGGGACATCATCATCCGCGAGCTTTTCGGCATGGATGAAATCGCGACGATCTTTCCGCTCAACAGCCAGGTCGGCCATTTGAGCGAGGCCGTCTTCCGCGATCGCATGTCGGCGATGATCGCGCAGGGCAATTACCGCTGCATCGCTGCCTATATGGGCGAGCGCATGGTGGGCATCTCAGGCTTCTGGATCGGCACGCAGCTCTGGTGCGGCAAATATATGGAGGTGGACAATTTCTCCGTCGACGAGGAACTGCGCAGCCGCGGCATCGGTGCGGCGATGATGGCCTGGATGGAGGCGGAAGCAGAGCGCACGGAATGCGCCGTCATCCGCCTCGCCATGATCCTCGGCCGTGAGCGCACGCATCAGTTCTATCAGAGAAACGGATATTTCGACGACGGGCTGTTGATGGTGAAGGCGCTGAGCCGGGGCGCGGCCGAGTTTCCGGAATATGTGCCCGGCCCGGCCATCGCCGGATAGCCGGCGTCTGGCAGCCTAAGGCTTCATCACGCGTGGAAGATATGGCCTTGGAACCAGCCGCGATGTAGGAAGGATCTCCGCGCATCCCGAGCGCCGCGAGCCAAGCCCAATGGAATCACATATGGCGACCAAGCCGGTTGAACATGCTGTAAAGATCCGCCCCGCCACACCAGGCGATATGGACATTCTCGGCGGCTTCGGCGCCCTGCTCGTCGCGCTGCACCACGAACTGGACGCCAAGCGCTTCATCGAAGCGGCCAAAAGCACCCCGATGCGATACGGGCAGTTCCTCAAAAGCCAGCTCGCACAACCCGACGTCATCGTGATCGTCGCCGAAGAGGACGGCGCGCTGCTCGGCTATGCCTATGCCGCATCGGAAGGTTTCGACTACATGTCGCTGCGCGGGCCGGCGGGCGTCATCCACGATCTCTTCGTCGATCCGGCGCGGCGGCGCGAAGGCCTCGGCCGCATGCTGCTGGAAGCGGCGATGGCCGGCTTGAAATCCCTCGGCGCCGAACGCTTCGTGCTCTCCACCGCCTACCGCAACGAGACCGCCCGCAGCCTATTCGCCGCCATGGGCTTTCGCCCGACAATGGTAGAGATGACACGCGAAGCGGATCAGGACGTCGGCTGATCGGCGTAGAAGCCTAGTTCAGCACCAGTACATTGAACGTGGTGTCCCTGATCAACCCGTCGCCGTGGGGAGCGCGCAGGACGAACTTGTCTTTGCCCGTATATCCGCCCCTGGCGGTATAATAGAGAACGAGACCCGGTACCTCGACATTCCGGCAGCGGGCATACTGTCCGCTCGCATCGGGAAAGACACGCTCACGCGCAATCTCGACACGTCCGTGCTTCGGAGCCTCGACGATACGGGTGACCGGCACATCTGCCAGCCTGCAGTTATTCTTGATGTGCCAGTGCTGACCAAGCTTCGACCGCACGCCCGTCATCACTGTTCTGGATACGGATTGCCGCTGATAGCTGTCGGCAGCTTCCGTCGGGCCGGACACGCTTGCCGCCAAAGAAACGAGAGCCAGAGTTGCAATGAATTTTTTCACAATATCCCCTCCGGCATGCAGCTGCAGGCCTATCCGAACCCTATGGAAAGTCAATTTTGAATTGCGAATTTATGCCGTGCCGTAACACCGCAGATTCGACCACAGCAAACGAAGATAAACAGCTGTTACAGCAATGCAACGGCCCGTAGCCCAGCCCCTTCAGAAAGATCAGACGGGCATACTGTTCTGCCATCGGTCCGCCATTTTCTGCAATCATGCCTAGAAGCGGCCGGGGTGGATGATGCGTTCTTTCAAATGGGGATTTCGATGAAGTCATGTCGTGTCGTGCCGCAATCTTTGCGTCGCTTTTTCTGGGGCTGACAGCCTCGGAGGCTGCCGCCTGCAGTTGCAAGAAAATGTCCGATAAGCAGAGATTTTCCAGTTCCGACCTCGTGGTGAGAGGCCGCATGAAGCTGGTGACCTACGGCGTCGGTCTTCCGGATTCGCTGACCGATGGGCAGCCGACCCGCATGACACGTGGCGATTTCGAGATCGACAAGGTGCTGAAGGGCAAGATCGAAGGCAAGACGCTTTCGATCTATACGGGCACCGGCATGGGCGATTGCGGCCGGCTCGACGCTTTCCTGGGTGCCGCAGTCTATTACGATTCCGATAAATTCGCCGTCTGGGAATTTGGCCTGTCGAAAGCCGAACAGGGCGGGCAGACCTTCTATTTCACTGGGATCTGCGACTACATGAAAACCCCGACACCACAGCCGGAGTGAGCTTTGGCACCCTCCACCGGTATCCGGCTACCGGATGTCCCGTGCCCTATATGCGCCATCGCGAATAAAATTGTGCAGTGCGGTTCTCAAGTCTTGCGCCTGCCTCCGGTTGGCGGTTTTTGGGAACTTCTGGCTGCAGGGAGAATTCATAGAATGAAGCCCCCCGCCCTTCTTCGCATGGCAGGAGTGGACCATGGCAAAGGCAACTGAGTTCAAGACCATCAGGGCGCTCGCCGTAGCACTCAGCGCCACCATGCTTTTCAGTGGCGCCGCCAAGTGGCCGGCCCTGCCGAGCTCGGGCTTTTTGATCGGCCGGGGTGCTGCACCCGAAGATGTTGATAACGGAACCGCGATCTTCGCAGCCGGGCAGGATGGCAGCAGCGATGGAAAGCCGCTCGATATCGAGATCCCGCAATACGGCTATTTCCGCGAACAGGACAAATACGTCATCATCCTGCAGGCCGAGAAATATGACGGGAAAAGCATCATCGGCGCTGAGACATTCGATGGCGAAAAGGTGGTCGGTCTGATCGACGAGTTCGAGCTGCTGGGCGTTCACGCCCGGTAGTTTTTGTGCGCCCGCGCACGGCCGGGGGATGGTACATAAAAAAGGAGGCTCGTCGGGAAGGACGGCCTCCAAGTCGCGTCAAGTCGGCCCAGCTCCACAAGGCCGATCTCACCCTAGCCGTTAGCTGGGCAATCGCCACCCCCAATCGGGTGATGTTTTGCGGGATTGCGAAGATTTTCGAGAAAACTGAACGGATTCAAGGGTGTATTCCGTTACGTGAAGCTCGTCTGGGTGGAATCCGTCCTACCGCTTTCCCTAGGGTAAGCTGCGGTCGACGACAGCGGAAAGGCAATACCGCCACGCATCACGCCCCTCCTCGCTCTTCGGACAGGCGCCAACCCGCCACCTCCTCCGCCATCACACCCGCCAGCGCTCCAGCTGCGCAATCGCCATGTCGGCAATATCCCGCAAGGTCGCCGTATCCGCGCCATCCCGCGCCTGCACCGCCATGCCCTGGATGATCGCGCCGAGGAAGCGGGCGAGCGCGGTCACATCGGCATCCGGGCGCAATTGCCCTTCACTGATGGCGCGCCGCAAACGCTCCACGAAGCGGCCGACATTGGCCTCGCGCAGCTGGCTCATATGGGCGGCGACATCGATATTCTCGACGGCGGCCGTCAGCACCGCAGTCGAGATCATGCAGCCGGGCGGATAGCCGGGTCGGGTGAAATTGACGGCCGTGTCCTCGAGCAGCGTGCGGAAGGCATCGACCACGTCTTCTGCTTCCTGCCAGCCGCTTTCGCCGACATTGTGCAGATACCAGCTCACCGCATCGCGGTAGAGCTCCGCCTTGGAGCCGAAGGCGGCATAGAGGCTTTGCGGCGTGATGCCCATGGCCTCCGTCAGGTCCGAAATCGAGGTGCCCTCATAACCGCGCTGCCAGAAGAGGATGGCTGCCCTGCTAAGCACCTCGGCGCGGTCGAAAGCCGGTGGACGGCCGCGGCGGCGCTTTTCCTCATTTATCACAGTGATCACTCTTGAAATCCTTGGGCGCTCCGTTATTCTGGAGTGGTCATTGTGATAATAGGAGGATCGTGATGTCTATTCCAGAGAAAATATCGGGTCCAGAGCAAAGATCGGAGGCGAAAAAAAGATCGCCGGCGCTGGATCGGGCGATCGACAGCGCCATCGCCGAGCGGCGCATCGTCGGCACCGTCGTGACCGTGCTGAAGGACGGCGAGATGGTCTATCGCCGCGCCGCCGGCCTTGCCGACCGCGAAGCCGGCCGCCCGATGGAAGCCTCGCTGGTCTTCCGGCTCGCTTCGCTCACCAAGCCGGTCGTCACCGCTGCCGCCATGCATTTCGTCGAGACGGGCGCGATCAGGCTCTCCGATCCCGTCACCGCCACCCTGCCGGATTTCCGCCCGGCCCTTGCCGATGGCAGCCGGCCGGTCATCACGCTGGAACATCTGCTGACCCACACATCCGGCCTCGGCTACGGCTTCATCGAGGGGCCGGAGGGCGCCTATCGCAGGCTCGGCATTTCCGACGGGCTCGACCTCGTGGATTTCGACCTGGACGAGAATATCCGCCGGCTGGGTGAAGCCCCGCTCGCCTTTGCGCCCGGCAGCGCCTGGCGCTATTCGCTCGGCATCGATGTGATCGGCGCGGTTCTGGAGCGCGTGGCGGATGCGCCGCTGCAGGAGATCGTCGCAAGGCATGTCACCGGCCCGCTCGGCATGGCCGATACCGGCTTTCTGGCCCGCGCGCCGGAACGTCTGGTCAAACCCTATCTGGACGGCACGCCTGAGCCGGAGGCCATGCGCGATGGCAGCACCACCGGCAACGCCATCTTCTCGCCGTCGCGCGCGCTTGCGCCTTCCGCCTATCCCTCGGGTGGTGCAGGCATGGTCGGCACGGCAGACGACATGCTGCGCTTCTTCGAGGCGATGCGCACCGATGGCGGCGGCATCCTGAAACCAGAGACCCTTGCCGAAATGCGGCGCGACCGCATCGGCGCGTCCGCCCAGTCCGACGGCCCCGGCTGGGGTTTCGGCCTCGGCTGGGCAGTGCTCGCCGATCCGGCCGCCGATGCCTCGCCGCAGGCGCCGGGCACGCTGCAATGGGGCGGCGCCTATGGTCACAACTGGTTCATCGACCCCGCCAACGGGCTGACCGTGCTGACGCTGACCAACACGGCGCTGGAGGGCATGTGGGGCCAGTTCAAGACCGATATCCGCAAGGCAGCCTATGCCGATATCGTGGGAACGCTCGCGGCATGACGGACTGCGGTGGCCATCCTCGCTAGAGGACGCTCTGACCTTTGAACCGACGCATCAGGCTTTCCGAAAATCGATTCCGATTTTCGGGCCGATGCTGTGGCCGCCGCCTAGCCCGCTACCGGCACCAGCCCGTAGCGGCCCATGATCGCCTTCACCTTCTCCAGATCGGGCGGCCCGCCGGCGGCCATGAGATCGGAAATTTCACGGAAATAGGCAGGGCCGAGCACGCCGGGGGTCAAGACGTTCAAGACGGTTGCCGGCTCTTGGCTGTCATTGCGGAAGGAATGTACCACGCCGCGGCCAATGAAGGCTGACCCGCCCGGCCCGATCACCTGATCGGCGCCGTCGATGCGAAAGGTGAGCGTGCCCGAGAGACCATAGACCACCTCATCCCAGCTCTCATGATAATGCGGCACCGGCACTTTGGCCTGCGGCGCGACCGTCATGCGAAAGAGATCGAGGCTGCCGGCCGTATCATCCTTGCTGTGCAGGAATTCCAGCGCCAAACCGCCGATCCTGATCGTCTCCATGAGCGCACCCTTTGCGGTTATGTCACTGGCTGGTGGGCAGGATATACCACAGAAGCGGCCGGTCAAATGGGGCTTGAATTGACCGCTGGGTTTGGCGCTGACCAACCGGCCTCTCCCGCACTGCTGCTCAGACGCCCTCCACGGCAAGCCAGATGACGCTCGTGACGAAGAGGAGGCAAAAGCCCGCGGCGATGCCTGCGAAAATGCCGGCGGCAAGGCTCGACTTCCGCCCGACCCACCAGGTGACCGCCGGCGGTGCGACCAGCAGGCAGAGCGCCTGCAGCACCACGACAGGACCCAACCGCATATCGAGGTCGGAGATGACCAATGCCAGTGCCACCCCCCAGAGGAAGATACCGCCGAAGACGATGATACCGGCAACTGCGCCGAGCGCTGCGCCATAGGTCTTCCGGACCCGTCCGGTCTCCCAAAGGGCGGGCGGCAGGGCCAATATCCATGGCAGCAGGTCGGTCAGCGTGGGCATGCGGCAAGCTTCGCAGGCAGACGTTAATTTGATCCTCGCTCTCGCCTTCTTTCCCCGTCATCAGCTACGAGTTACGGGTTACGAGTTAGGAGATGCCATGCTTCGCACCATGTTCGCCTTTGCCCTGTTCCTTGCCGGCGCGTTTGCCGCCAGGGCCGAGACTTCCGATGCAGGCGGCACGCCGGCCCCTGCTGACCCCTGCACGCGCCAAAGCTTCGAAGGCGCCGCCTATATCGTCTGCGATGTCGATCCCGCAAAGGCGGATCTGCGCCTGTTCTGGAAGGATGCCGGGGGCAAGCCCTATCGCAGGTTTTCGGGCGTCGCCGATGCTGTCACCGATGAAGGACATCGGCTTCTCTTTGCCATGAATGCCGGCATGTACCGCGAGGATTTCACGCCGATGGGGCTTTATGTCGAGGATGGCAAGGAGCTGATACCGGCTAATATCGAGGCGCCGCCCAAGGTTTCCGGCCCGGTGCCGAACTTCTTCAAGCAGCCGAACGGCATCTTCTATCTCGATGAGACCGGCGCCCACATCATCCCTACCGGGGATTTCCTGAAGCAGCGGCTGAAAACGCGCCTCGCCACGCAATCCGGCCCGATGCTCGTCATCGCGGGCAAGATCAATCCGATCTTCATACCAGGCTCGAGCGACCGCACGCGCCGCAACGGTGTCGGGCTCTCAGCCGACGGCACGCTCCGCTTCGTCATCAGTGAAGGCGACGTGAATTTCCACGATTTCGCGAGCTTCTTCCGCGACGAACTCAAATGCCCCGACGCGCTCTTCCTCGACGGCGGAAACGGCACCGGGCTTTACAATCCGGCGCTCGGCCGCAACGATACATCCTGGCACGGCGGCTATGGGCCGATCCTCGGATTGGTGGGCGAGAAACAGGGCTAGGCGATGAACTCAGGCCGCCCCATCAAGCAGGCTGCATGGCCGTCAGCTGCCGCGTCTCGACGATCTCGGCGAAATCGGATTTCAGATGCGCCATCGTCACGTCGAAGATCGCTCGGGCCGATAGATGCGCATCCGGCAGGTCGAAGCCGAGCACGGCGTCGCTGACGACGCTCATCTTGAAGCCGAGATCGGAGCCAGCGCGCACGGTGGTATTGACGCAGAAACCGGCAACCGCCCCTGCCACGACAAGATGCGTGATGCCAACCTCGTGCAGATAGCCTTCGAGCTCGGTGGAGGCAAAGGCCGACGACGTGGACTTGACGAAGACGGGCTCGTTCTCCCGCGCCTTCGCGCAGGGCATCGGCTGGTATCCCGGTGCATTTTCATGGAGCGCCGAACTCTCGTCGGCCTCGCGATGACGGATATGGATGACCGGCCTGCGGGCGGCGCGGAAGGCTGCGGCAAGGGCTGCGATATTCTCTCCCGCCTCGCCATTTACCCGCTCGCGCCCGGCATCGAGCCGCTCCTGCATAACCATCTGCATGTCGATGATAAGGAGTGCGCTGGTCATGGTTCCCTGCTCCTTTGCCGCCTTGAGGGCTCTGGAAAAGCTTTAGCATCTGCTGCCGGCCAAGTCCCTTGCAAAACAGGACAACGGGCTCGACGAGTCATCACTTCTGCGCCAGCACACATCACTTCTGCGCCAGCAGACATCATTTCTGCCCACATTGCATGGGCTGGATGGTTAGCCGGGCTGCGGGCATTGACCAGTTCGTCAATGTCCGTGCTGGTCCAGCCATACAACCCGCCAGGTGAAGTCGCTATCTACATGAGATATGCCGATCCGGCGCCACGCGTCTCGTTGGAACTTCCCAAACAACAACAGGAGCCAATCACCCAATGTCGCATATCGAAAGCCAGCTACAACGGTTGGGACTAGAACTTCCGGCGCCGATCGCCCTTCCGCCTGGCGTGAAACTCTCCTTCCCCTGGGTTCGCATTTCAGGGTCAAGGGCTTATATTTCCGGACACGGACCGCTCAATTTAGACGGGTCGATTGCTGGACCGCTCGGAAAGGTCGGGAAAGATCTGTCGTTGGAAGAAGGCTACCATGCCGCTCGCCTGACCGCACTGGCAATGTTAGCCAGCCTGAAAGTTGCGTTGGGTGATCTGGACCGGGTGGACAGCTGGCTTCGCGTCTTTGGCATGGTGAATACAGATTCCTCCTTCAACTCATATCCACTCGTTATCAATGGGTTCAGCGACCTTATCGCAGAGGTTTACGGCGGCGAACGCGGATCCCACGCCCGCTCCGCGATAGGCGTGGCAGGCCTGCCATTTGATCTTCCCGTCGAGATTGAAGCTGAGGTTCTTATACGGCCTTAGCGACGGCTTGGACGTCAGCTTGGTCAAGATCGGTCAGCGACTCCTGATCAGGAAATTCCCCTGGCCTTGGGCGGCCGTCAGTGCGCCGAGCTGCTCGATAGCGGCCGGGTGACAGGCCGTGGTGCCGATGGAACAACTTCGAGAACGCCGCGACGGTTTCGTAGCCAACGCGGCTTGCGATCCGGGCAATCCCCTCATCGCTTGTTTCCAGTAGGAACGCAGCTTCCGACATCCGGCGCGCAATCAGATAGCGCTGCATGGACTGGCCGACGAGCTTGGTGAAGCGAGCCGAAAACACCGAGCGGCCGAGCCCCACGCGATGTGCGAGGTCGCGAAGTGTCCAGGGCCGATCCGGTCGTTCGTGGATCAACTCAAGCGCTCGTCCAATATAGGGGTCGGCCATCGCCCCAAGCCATCCGCCTTCTCCTGGCCGGAGAGATTTGATCCAGCTTCGCAACACCTCGACGAAGAGCACCTCTGTCATTCGCGAGAGCGCGACGCGTTGGCCGGGACGTTCAAGCGCCGACTCGCTCACCATGCGGCGCAGAATCGCCTCAAGCCAGTCACCGTCTATCGCCGGCTTCAGGAGAAGTATGGGCGGAAGCAGTTCCATCACGCTACCGCGCGCGGGCCACGAGAGAATGAAATTGCCACAGATCATCGTCGAGAGCGGCTGCGCGCTGCCTCCGTGACGCACGACGCCAAGATGTGCGGGTCGATCGAGGTCCGTAACCAGGAATGGCTTCGTCCGACTATCCGAGTAAATCAAATGGGGCTCGCCGCGTGTGATGACGACGAGATCGCCCTCAGCCATGCGGAGCTCTTGCCCATGTTCGAGCGCGAGGGTGGCTGTGCCACGACTGAGATAATGGAACAGAGCGTAGGGGCGCTCCGGCAAGGCCAGGTTCCAGGGATGACCGAGCTCGAAGTGAAAGAGCAGGGTGCCGCTCAGTCGAACGCGATCGAGCACTTCGGCGAGGATGTCCATGCCCCTGATGTTAGTCCGCCGTACGGTCGGACACAATATCCGGACGATCGGGGCCTAACGTCCCGGAACCCTTCGTATTATTCCGTGTCGACGTGAGCCAACAGGTCACCCAGCAAGCAATCTGGCTAACTGCCGCAACACGTACCCAAGTGCCTGCCCCTTTTCGTGGGTCGGGGTTGTCGGCATCCAAACAGGAGCAAGCAATGCGAAATATACTACTCTTAGCCACCACAGTTCTCGTCGCCGGGGCAGCGTTTGCCGCGCCCGCCCAATCGGCTGGTCTACCCAAGGGGGCGGCGCACAATATCGTGCTCGTCCATGGCGCTTTCGTCGACCAGACAAGCTGGAAGCCCGTTGCCGATATCCTCACGAAGAAGGGCTATAACGTAACGCTAGTCGAAAATCCGCTCACGTCGCTGGCTGCGGATGTCGATGCCACCAAGCAGGCACTGGCGAAGCAGAACGGCAAGACCGTCCTCGTTGGTCACTCCTGGGCCGGCGTGGTCATCACGCAAGCCGGTGACGATCCCAAGGTCTCCGCGCTCGTCTATGTCTCCGCCTTCGCGCCTGACGTTGGAGAATCTCTGGCGGCTCTGGCCAAGAACGGCCCGGCAACCGAAGGCACCAATGCAATTCATCCCGACGACAAGGGCAACCTCTATATCGATCCCAAAGTGTTTCCGACGGCGGTCGCGGCGGACCTTCCGCTGAAGATTGCCGAATCCCTGGCAAACTCGCAGCTTCCGCTGAACCACACAGCCTACGAGGCTCCGGTCGATATCGCGGCTTGGCACGACAAGCCGACGTTCTATGTGATCAGCACGAAGGACAAGGTAATCGCACCGGAGACCCAGAAACTGTTCGCGGCCAGGATCAAGGCTGAGACCACGGAGGTGGCTGGCAGCCACGCCTCCCTCGTCGTCCATGCCGAGGAAGTCGCTTCGGTCATTGAAAAGGCCGCGCTCACGCACTGACGATATTGCTCCCGGCGCCACCGTGCCGGGAGTACCTCTCTCCCGCTGAAAACGCAGGGCAAAAGGCCGCATGACGGAAAGTGCCGCTTGAAGCGCAACGCAAACACACCCGGAAAGGCGCGCCACCCCCAGGCAGCGCCTCGTGACAACCAAAGGCTGAATTTCGCAAGATTGCATTATACCGCTTCGTGAAATCCGGCTATGATCCCGCCATCATAAGCCGGGGTGGTGAAATGATTTCGTCGCTTCAAAACCTGCTCGCGGGGCGCGTCGATGTTTGCGTCGTCGGCTCCGGGCCTGTCGGTCTGGCGCTGGGCATCGCGCTTGCCCGGTCGGGGCTTTCGGTCGCGCTCCTGGAATCCGGCGGCAAGGCCATCTCTGAAAAGACGAACCGGCTGGCGGCTGCGGCCTCCATCAGCACCGCCCACCATGCCGAAGCGAGCCTGACGATCCGCCGTGCAGTCGGCGGCACCTCGAAGGCCTGGGGCGGCCGATGCGTGGAGTTCGACGACAGCGATTTCGATGGCAGGCCGGCGCGCGGCGATGCCCGCTGGCCGATCGAACACAGCGCCTTCAGGGCCTATTATGACGATGCCCGCACCTTTCTCGGCGCCGAACTACCTGACGTCGAGATGCCTGACATGGAAGGTGAGTTCGAACCCTCGATCGAGAGCTGGGCCCGCGAGCCCGATATGGCCAAGGCGCATGGGGCGCTGATCGAAAGCCTGCCGAACCTGCACCTCGTCACCCAGGCTACCGTGATCGGGCTCGATCTCGATCGCGAAGGCGCCCGCACGAAACGGCTCATGGTGTGGCATCGCGGCAAGCTGCATTCCGTGGGGGCAACGATCTTCGTGCTGGCCTGCGGCGGGCGCGAAAATGCCCGCCTGCTACTGGCAGCACAGGAAATCGCGCCGCGGCTTTTCGGCGGCGTCGATGGCCCGCTCGGGCGCTATTACATGGGGCATCTGGCCGGCGAGCTTGCCCGCATCCGCTTCACCGATCGCAGCTTCATGGAAAAGATGTTCTTCCGGCGCAACGGCACCGGCGCCTGGTTCCGCTCGCGGCTGATACCGAGCATCGCCCTGCAGAACGAGCACGATCTTTTAAACAGCGTCTTCTGGCTGCGCAGCCCGCCGCTGGAAGAGGTCTACGCGACGGCGGGCGCCCGCGCCACGCTGAACATGTTCAGGGCGATCACCGGCAGGCGCAAGATGCGCCGGCTGTCCTTCAAGGCGAGCGTATCCGACACTGCTTCGCTGTCCGCTATGGTCGCAAACCCCATGCAAAGCTTCAACGCCGCCCTGCAGCTGACGACGGCAGCGCTCAAATCCGAGCGGCAGCCAAATTTCTTCGTGAAGAACGGCGAGCATCTCTACTGGCTCGCCTATCATGGCGAACAGCGGCCGGTCGCTTCCAACCGCGTGCGGCTGAGCTCCGAGGTCGATGAAACCGGCCTGAAGCGACTGGCCGTCAGTTTCGACTTCGACGAGGAGGACCTCGCCTCGCTGATCAGGTGCCACCATGCCCTGGCGGAATGGATCGGCAAACGGCGGATCGGCACCTTCGAATGGCTCCACCCCGAAGACGGCCTGCAAACCGCCGTCCGCCGCCAGGCGCTCGACGGCTACCACCAGATCGGGCTCACCAGAATGGGCGCCTCGCCCCGTTCAAGCGTTGTCGATGGCAATTGCCGCTGCCACGACCTCGAAAACCTCTATGTCGCCGGCAGCTCGGTCTTCCCGGTCTCCGGACAGGCCAACCCGACATTGCCTGCTGTGGCGCTGGCGCTGAGGCTGGCCGATCATTTGAAGGGGGAATTGCGGGGGTAGTGCAGGCCATGCCTCCTCCGCCCTGCCCGGCACCAGCAGTCATTCGCCCGGGTCGCGTGGGTCACGGCTCGGCGGGTTGCCTCCTCCATCCACGATCGCCCGGACGACGAGCGCGATGCGTTCGTCACGCATGCCGGGCCGAATGCGGCCCGACCGTTCGAGCTCAGCAAGCCCGTGAAGGGCTGCCCAGAAGGTCTCGGTCACGATCTCCGCATCGGCGCAAAACGGAGAGACCGCTGCTGCCAGCACCTCGAAACCGGCCCGAAGTTCCGCTCGCGTGTCGGCTTCCGCGAACCGCAATTGGGTCGGGAGGATAAACATGGCCTGGTAGAGCGACGGGCGGCTATGCGCGAAGGCAAAATAGGCCATGGCGACATCCGTGAGGACATCTCGTCGGTCGTTCGCCCCGTCCACTGCCGCCCGAAGAACGGCCGTGAGCTCCCTGAAGCCCTCGACTGCGACTGCCGCTACGATCGCGTCCCTGTTCTCGAAATGTGAATAGAGAACCGGCTGGCTGTATTCGATCTCCTTGGCCAGGCGGCGGATCGTGACGGCATCCCATCCCTCGGTCTCCGCAATTGCACGGGCTGCCGCGACGATACGATCTTCGCGATCGGCGCGTTCCCGGCTTTTTCGCTCTGCGATACCCATTCCCAACCTCCATGCCCTGCCCGCTGACATTAGGATCATATCACGGCTTGAATATCTAGCAACACTAGCTTACATCTAGCACTGCTAGATTATTTCAAACCGCTAGAAGGATGGCGTGATGGATTGGCTTCTGAATGGGATCGGACTGCTTGTGGCCCTCGCAATTATCGCGATCGGCACCGGCTATATTGCGAGCCCGACGACCATGGTGCGCAGTTTTGGCCTGCCGCTTCCTGGAGATGACCCTGACATCCCCTCGTGGCTTCGCCTCAAGGGCGTTCGCGACATCGTGGCGGGATTGCTCGTGCTTGCCTTCATGCTGTGGGGTGTCCAACGCGAGATCGGCATAGTCCTGCTGATCGAGGCAATGATCCCCGTCGGCGACATGCTGGTCATTCTCGCAGCGAAAGGCTCCGCCAAGAGCGCCTTCGGCATTCATGGCCTCACGGCCGCAATCATGCTCCTGGCTGCCATTCCCATGATCACAGGTGCGCACTGAGATGGTTCATGTTCTCTCACTCTGGTTCCTGGCCGTCGCATTGTCAGGCGCGGGGATCGTCAATGCGATCGGCACATCAGGCACGCGAAGCGATTTTGCCCGGTGGGGCTATCCGCGCTGGTGGGGTATTTTGACGGGCGGACTTGAAATATCGAGCGCCGCCCTGATTGCGCTTCCCGTCAGCCGCATTCCCGGCCTGGCGCTTGGGGCGGTCGTCATCGCAGCCGCGATCTTCACTGTTCTGCGCCACCGCAACACTCAGCACCTTCCGCCGCTGAGTGTCTTCGTCAGCCTGATCGCTCTTGCCACGATCTCATCCTGAGCGCGGTAAGCAGGAAGGAAAATGGGGCCGCGCCGGAATTGCGTGGACCGGCTATTCCCCCTTTTCGTCGGTCTCGTCCGCCGTGGGCTTCGTGCTGAAGAGGCTTTTGAGCGCATTGGTCTTGGATTTTTGCGCCTTGCTCAACTTCAGCGCCCGATTGGCGGCCTTGGCCTGTTCCAGCATCATTTCGATCTGGATCTGCTGGATCTCCGTCAGCCGTTCCCACTGCCGGTTCAACAGGTGATCGACCTTCTCATGCAGGTGGCGGATTTCCAGCTCGGCCTTGAGATTGACCTTGTAGTCGTTGAGCGCCCGCAACCGGTCCTTCGCTTCCTGGCGGCGCTGGCTCATCATGATGATCGGCGCCTGCAGGGCGGCAATGGTCGAAAGGATGAGGTTCAGCAGGATGAAGGGATAGACGTCGAAGGCAGCCTTCTCGCCAAGCACCAGGTTGATCCCCATCCACACGGCGAGGAAGAAGCAGAAGGAGATGATGAAGGTCCAGCTTCCGCCGAAGGTCGCGACGACATCGGCGACACGATCGCCGAGCGAACGGTGTTCCTCGTAATCCTCTTCGATGTTTTCGGCGAGCGTGTCATGGGTCTTCAGGCTCTCGACGACCTCGTCTTCGAGGTTGGAGAGCTCGCCGCGTTCGTCGCGCAGCAATTCGGCAATGTACTGGCCGCGATAGTCATCGACCATCTTGCGGCTGATATAGTCGTCCGAGCGGATGCCAGGGTGTTTCTGCCGCACGAAATCGGCGAGCGCGGGACGCAGATCGTCAAAATGGAAGGCGTCCTTCTTCTTCAGTGTGTGGCCTGTGATCGCGTCCACCAGCTTGACGGACTTTGCCTTCGCCTGCGCCAGGCTCTTGGAATAGTCGTCCATCTCGACGGTGGCGGCCTCTCCGTGCCCGGCATCGAAGTCGACGATTTCTCCTGTTAAATCCAGGGGCTTCTCTTCTGCCATGTGCTGATCCTCGCTGCCGATTTTTCGCCCGTCTAGTCGTCAATTCCAACAGGATTGTGACATGGATTTCGCCGTAGTTTGAGGGGGCTGCTGGAGGCGCGATAGTGTGTCGCGCAGCCGCCTTCATCCTACACAGCGGACCTCGGCGTCGGTCAGGTTGGGTTGCCTCCCTCGTCCGCGATCGCCTTGATGACGAGCGCGATACGCTGGTCGCGCATGCCGGGCCTGATGCGGCCGGAACGTTCGAGCGCGACAAGCCCGTGAAGGGCCGCCCAGAAGGTTTCCGTCACGATTTCCGCATCGGCGCAAAACGGGGATACCGCTGCCGCCAAGGCTTCAAAACCGGCTCGTAGTTCCGATCTCGTATCGGCTTCGGCACACCGCGACTATCGGCATCTGCCGGGGCTTGGTGTGTTTGTTGGCTTGGTTGGTGTGGTGGTGATTTCGATTTGAGCGTTTGTCCGCTTTGGGGCCGGAAGCGGACTGGCGGGCTCTGGGAAGTCACGCTGGAAAAGCCGCCTTCAACTGGTCACGGAGCTTCGACGACAACGCGTACGACAGTTCGGGCAGGTTCCCACCTCCCTCAGCCTCCAGCCGCCTTCTTCTTCCGGTGGTCGGCCAGTTGATCCCCACAGGCCAAGTACAAGCAAAGAATGGATCACGAGATCACTGCATTGATCATACCGCGCTCAAGAGTGCCGTGTGCAATCGAGTTCCACAGGTTTAGTCCCCGAGGATCAGAGTACATGAGCCTTTTGCTGGACGACCATGGCGCGGATTCGAATTTCTTGACCTGTGACGAGGGTTCCGATCTTGACCTTAACAAGACCGCAGCCTCGGAGCTTACTGTCGATCGCGAGATCAAACAGCGCGCGATCTCTCAGGCGCCTCTCGGTCGAGGAAGAAGCGGATCGCCCAGATCTCGCGCTGCTTCAGTGGTTTCTTGACGCTGACCTTTCGGCCAGCGTTCCATGCAGGACGGCCCAGTAACTGCAGGATCGTGTTGTGCAATACCTATTTGAGTTCTCCTTCGGAGCGAAATTCCCTCGGCCCATTGCCGGTTGCCTTTCGGAAAGCGCGAGCGAAATTGGCTGGGGACGAATATCCCAGTTCCGCCGATACGCGCGTGATCGAATCGTTTGTATGCCGGAGTAATTCCGTGGCTCGCTGTGCCCTGACTACGTTCGCCAAGCTGCGAAAATCGGTGCCGGCCCGATTCAGCTCACGTTGCAGTGTTCGGACACTGGTGTCCATCAATAGTGCCGTGCTATCGATCGATATGCTGCCGGTGAGAACCTGGGTCCGGATCTGCTCCAAGATCACGTTGAGCAAATCCCTTGGAGCACCGCCCCGCCGGTCTCGCGCCACATCCTCGATGGTGACGATCGGCCATGAAGTGCTCCTCGCCATAGCGGACAGATGATGGCGTTCCGTGACGATGGTCACCGCGGGTGCGTTGAAATGGACCGGGCAATGGAAGACGTCTTCAAAAAGTCTCGTCTGGCTTGGCCTATCGGTATCAAGCTCGACGCGCAGCGGTCGCCAGTCAGGGGGCAAATAAGCCCTGAAGAGGCTAAGCAGGACGCCCGCCGCCGCGCACGCGGTGTTGCCCCACCCGGTACGGCCGGCTAGCGCAAAGACATAGCTGTATCGTACCTCGTTGCCGACGATCGCGACCGACATCCTGTCATCCGTACTATGAAAGCAAAGACCGGAGATGGCGCGCTCGATGGCCTTCCCCAGGGTGCCGGCACCCATCACGTAGCGTCCGTAGCTGCCGTAGTTAGCGACGTTCATCATCGGGGCAATCAGAACCCCAAAGTTGGCCTCACCGGCAGCGCGTGCAGCCGCTTCGACAAAGCCGATCACCGCCGCGTGCGGGATGAAGCAGTTCTCGCCCTCAATCAGTTCGAGATCAAAGCCTACGGCGCGATTGGCCTGGAGTAGTGCCTTTGGTCCCATTTCATGGCGTATGAAGGCCGGCATGCCATGCAATATGCGGTTGGAGATAACGGGAATCTCAGCCATGCATGCATTGCTCCAGAAATATTGCAACCGTGGCGTAAAATGAGTGGTTTCAAAATTAGGAATAGTGATTAGTGCAGTAAAACGTGCGTGTCACGCAAGCAAAGAAGCCTGCTTCCGAAAGAATTTCTGCTGTATCAACCGGAGGGAAGACCATGACGACCAGACGAAACTTGCTGATCGCAGCCACAGCCGTTGCGGCGACAGCGGTGCCGCTTAGGCCCCGACTGGCGGGAGCAGCCGATGACGTAGCTGACTTCCTGTTCGTCCAGACCGCAAGCGCGATGACCTTCGACAAAGCGGCGAACAAGCTGACGCTCGAAGGCATTGGCGCTACAACATTGTTTTTCTCTGACCGCCCCGAGCGCATTGCCGGGAATATGGATACGACAGCGTTTGTGCCTTTCTGGAGCAAGGGCAAGGACAGCTTCCTCTCTGATCCGCCGAATGCAGACCTGTCCATCCTCGAAGCAAACAAGCTCCAACAGGTCGTCGTCGCCCTGGAGAATCCGGAACTGAACGGCCAGAACTTGACCTACACGGTGAAGGTGGTTGGCGGAGAAATGCCGGAGAAGGGCTCGAAGGTTTCCGTGTTCATCGACATCATCGGCATGCCGCTGACGCCGCTTTCATATGCGGGCGTGGCAAGGCGTGGCTTCCGACGCGCTGTTCTTTACTAGCCTCAGCCTGAAGCGAGGCAACCGACTTCGACACGACCTAAGAGGAGTAAGGCAAATGTTGACGAAGCGAGATCTACTTCGCTCGGCCGCGGCGATCGCTGCTGGCGCCGCGATTGTGAAACCAAGCCTGCTGATGGCGCAAAGCTATCCAGATATTATCGAGGCCAAGGACATTGCCGAGGAAGGCTTGATCTACGGCCTGCCGCTCGTGATGAACTATGCCATCATGTACGAGTACGCGGTAGACCGCAATTCAGGGCAGTTCAAGGCGCCGTTCAACCAAATCAAGAACGAGCCCAACGTTTACACTTACAAGGACACGGCAATCGTCACGCCCAACAGCGACACGCCGTATTCCTTCGTCTGGCTGGATTTGCGAGCTGAACCGGTGGTGCTTTCGGTGCCGGCGATCGACCCGAAGCGCTACTACTCTGTCATGCTCTGTGACGGCAATACCTACAATTACGGCTATATCGGCACCCGAGCCACGGGGAGCGATGCCGGCGACTACATGGTGGTCGGACCTGACTGGGAGGGTGACACCCCGGCGGGCATCAAGCAGGTTTTTCGTTCGAGCACGCAGTTTTCCCTCGCAGGTTATCGCACCCAGCTTTTTGGCCCGGATGATCTCGACAACGTCAAGAAGGTGCAGGCTGGCTACAAGGTGCAGATGCTGTCGGCCTTTCTGAAGCAGACGCCCCCAGCGGCCGCGCCAACCATCGACTTCCCCAAGATCGACAAAGAACTCGCGAAGACCAACTTCTTCGACTATCTCGACTTCGCTCTGCAATTCGCGCCGGCGCAGGGCAATGAGAAGGAGATAAGGGCCAAGCTGGCACGCCTCGGCATCGGGCCGGGTAAGTCCTTTGACTTCAAGGATCTGCCACTGGAGCACAAGCTGGAGATTGGCCTCGGCATGAAGGAGGGCCAGCGGAAGGTCGACGAGGCCGTCGACAATGCCGGCAAGGCGATCAATGGCTGGCGGGTTAGCGGTCTTCCAGGAGACAGTGCCCACTACAATGGTGACTGGTTGAAACGCGCCGTCGCTGCTCAGGCCGGCATCTATGGCAATGACCCGGAGGAAGCGACCTATCCGTTCACGCGCGTCGATAGCCAAGGCCAGACGCTCGACGGAAGCAAGCACAATTACATACTGACCTTCCCCTCCGGCCAACTGCCGCCGGTGAACTCCTTCTGGTCGGTCACGATGTATGACGGCAAGAGCCAGCTCCTGATCAAGAATCCGATCGATCGCTACCTCATCAACTCGCCAATGTTGCCGGGCATGAAAAAGAACGGGGATGGTTCGCTCACACTTTATATCCAGAAGGACAACCCCGGCGCGGACAAGGAAGCAAACTGGCTGCCTGCGCCCAATGACACGATCTATCTCGTCATGCGCCTGTATTGGCCGAAGACCGAAGCGCCGTCCATATTGCCGGCCGGCGAAGGAACGTGGCAGCCGCCGGCCGTCGTGGCGCAGTAATTGTCCCGACCATGCTGGTGCGCGGTACCGGATGTGAATGAGAAGAGAGCGACGACCACCACGACGAAACTACTTTGCGCCACCGCCGCGGTATTGCCAGGCTTGGTCATCTTATCCGCCGATACGACGGCTTCCGCACAGACCTATGAGATGACGACGCCCTTCTCACCGGGCGTCGCCGTGTCGGACAAGATTGATCTGTTTGCTGATGCATAAAGCCCCATGCGATGATCTGCTTGTCCGCTTTCGGGGCTGGGCTAGCTAGCTCCCTATGACACTCTGGGGGCGCAAAGCAGCCTTATCCTTCGACAATATCCGCTTGCGCGCAGAAGCGGCCACGGCTGTCGGCGAGCCCGCCTTAAACGTCGTCGTGACAGATTCCCACAGCGATGACGGAGATGGATAACGCCGCTTCTCCCTCCAACCTCGCGGATCTAAATACCGGCCCCCGCAAAAAAGGTCTGGGGGCGGCCGCCGAAAGCCTCGGCGCCACCCCCATCCCCTGGCGTGCGTAGGAGGCCCCTCGCCTACACCTCGCCGGCGGACCCCTCAATTCGGTTCGCGTATCGCATCATCCAGCCCGCGCAGCAGCGGATAGAGGAAATAGGAGATCACCGTCCGTTGGCCGACCTTGATCTCCGTCGACACGGTCATGCCCGGCAGCAATCTTACCGGCGCTCCGGCAGCATTCAGCCTTGTATCGGCCAGCAGAATGCGCGCCTTGAAGAAGGGGGCGGATGGCTGGCTCGGGGTGGCGGTCTGTTCCGGCTGGCCGGTGAGGAAGGTGTCCTCGCTGATCGTTCGCACTTCGCCCGTTGCTGTGCCGTATTTCTGGAAGGGATAGGCGTCGAGCTTGATGCGGGCTTCCTTGCCGACGGCGATGCGGCCGATGTCGCGGGTATTGATCGAGACTTCGGCTTCGAGCGGCACGTTGATCGGCACCAGCGTCACCACCGGCTCGGCCTCGCGCACGACGGAACCGACCGAGCGCTGGGCGAGATCGAGCACGACGGCGTCTGCCGGTGCGGTCAGCGCCACCATGTTGCGGCGAAGCTCCATCTTCTTCTGCTCTTCGCCCGCCATGTCACGCTGGCCGCGCAGGTCCACCAGCTGCTCCATCGCGGCGCGGCGGAAATCCTCGATGAAGGCCTGGCGGTCGGCGCGCAGTTTCGCATAGGCGTGGACTGCCTCGTCGGCCTTGCCGCGCACGGCGGTGATATCGGCCTCGACATCGAGGCGGGCGTCGCGCGAGCCGAGCATGGTGAGAAGCGAGCCGCTTTCCTTGTCATAGAGTTTCTTTCGCGTGGCCTCGATCTGCGAGAGATTGTCGCGCCGGTCGTTCAGCACGGCCTCCTGATTGCGGTTTGCCGCAAGCACGGACGACTGGCCGGCGATCTGCTGTTCGAAATTCTGCAGCTGCGCCATGTAGAAGGCCCGCCGCTGGCCGAAGAGCTGCACTTGCAGCTGCTCATCCTTCGTGTTGCCGGCAATCTTCGAATAATCCTCGCCGGCAAGCTCGGCCTCCAGGCGCTTCACCTGGGCGTCGAGGGCGGAAAATTTCGCCCTCAGCTGCCCGACATCGGCCTGGCTGAAGGTGGCGTCGAGCGTCGCCAGCGTCTGGCCGGCACGCACCACCTCGCCGGCCTTCACGTCGATCGTGCGGATGATCGAGGTTTCGAGCGGCTGGACGACGATGGTCGGCTGCGTGGTGACGAGCTTGCCCGGCGCAATCACCACCTCGTCGATGGAGGAGACCGAGGCCCAGGTGATCGCTGCGGCAAGCAGCGCCGTGACGCAGTAGAGCGTCATGCGGGCAACGCGCGGCGGCGCGCGTTCTTCAAGCTCGACGGCGTCGGACTGGAATTCGGCAATTGCCGGCGGCAGCGGCGGGCGAGCAGTGAGTTCCCTGCCCTTCTCCGGGCCCTTGTCTGATGGCCCCTTGCCTGAAGGGCCCTTGTCTAAAGGAACTGGCATGTTTTCGTCGGATTTTCTGACGTGCGCGTTCATGCGACCTGCCTCATCTGCTGTGCCCAGAGGTGGCGGTAGGTCATGCAGCGCGACACGAGCTGATCGTGCCGGCCGATATCGGCGACCTTGCCGCGATCGATGACGAGAATGGCATCGGCATCGACGAGCGTCGAAAGCCGGTGCGAGACGATGATAACAGTGCGGCCGGCAGCGATGCGGCTGAGATTGTCGCGGATGATCGCCTCGCTGTCCGGGTCGAGCGCACTTGTGGCCTCATCGAAGATCAGCAGCCTCGGATCGGTGATCAGCGCGCGGGCAATGGCAAGCCGCTGCTTCTGGCCGCCCGAGAGGTTGGAGCCATTTTCCTCCAGCATCGTGTCGAAGCCGCGCGGCAGGCGCTCGATGAACTCTTCGGCGCCGGCAATGCGGGCGACCTCCATGATCTCCTCGATGCTGGCATCGGGCTTGGCGGCGGCAATATTGTCGCGTACCGAGCCGCGGAACAGGAAATTATCCTGCAGCACGACGCCGATGCTGGTTCGAAGATGCACGAGGTCGATCTCGCGGCTGTCATAGCCGTCCATGCGCACCAGCCCCTCCTGGCTCTGGTAGAGCCCCTGGATGAGCCTTGTGATCGTCGTCTTGCCCGAGCCGCTCTTGCCGACCACGCCGAAGACGCAGCCTGCCGGAATGGCGAAGGAGACATTGTCGAGCGCCGGCGCCGCATCAGGCGCATAGCGGAAGCTGACCCTGTCGAATTCGATGCGGCCATGCAGATGCGGCCTGACGCCACGCCCGCGGCCCGCCTGCTCCGGCCGCTGGTTCATGATCTCGCCGAGCATGCGCACGGAGAGAGCCACTTCCTGATATTCATGCACCATGGTGACGATCTGCACGAGCGGCCCCGAGACGCGGCCGGCGAGCATGTTGAAGGCAACCAGCGCACCGATCGTCATCGCGCCGCTGAAGACATCGAGCGCGCCAAGACCGATGATCGCAACGCTCATCAGCTTTTCCAGAAGTCCCGTCAGCGACTGGGCGATGGTCGAGATCTTCTCGACGCGGAAACGTACCGAGATCGACTGGGCCGAGTAATCGTCCCACACCTTGCGCTGGCGCGGCTCCAGCGCCAGCGACTTGACGGTGCGCATGCCATGCACGGTTTCCACCAGCAGGGCCTGCCGGTCGCCTTCGGCCTGGTAGAGCGCCTTCAGGCGGCGCTGGAACGGCCCGACGAGCATCATCACCACGATGCCGACAAGGGCTGCGAAACCGAGCACGACGAGCGTCAGCTTGACGCTGTAGAGAAGCAGGATCGGCACGAAGACGAAGAGCGAGACACCATCGAGAAGCGTCAGGAACAGGCGGCCGGTCAGGAATTCGCGGATGCGCCCCGTCTGCTGCATATGCTTGACGAGAACGCCGGCCGAGGCCTGCTCGAAGAGCGCGATCGGCAGGTTGAGCAGATGGCCGAAAGTGCGGGTGGCGACGCGGATGTCGATCCTGTTCGTGGCGTAGAGCAGCAGATAGCGGCGCAGGAAGCTGAAGGTCGCATCGAAGATCAGCGCGATCCCGATACCGACGGTCAGAACCGTCAGCGTCGCATAGCTCTGGTGCACGAGCACCTTGTCGATGACGAGCTGGAAGAAGATCGGCGTCATCAGCCCCAGGCCGTAGAGCACGAAGGCGGCGAGCGCGACATCGCGGAAGAAGCTACGCTGCTTGATGATCTCAGGGACGAACCAGCGGAAGCCGAAGGGCCGGTCCTCATCGGACATGCGATAATTGCGCTTCAGCAAGATCGCCGATCCGAGCCAGGCCCTGGCGAATTGCTCTTCGCTGAGCATGATCACCTCGGCGCGCGAGGAAAGCGGGTCGAGAACCCGGATTCTCTCCTCCTCGCCCTCCCCGACAGCGCCGGCGATGACCACCCAGTTGCCGTTGTTGAGTTCGGCCAGCACCGGGAAGGCCTCGCCGAGCTGGAACAGGCCTCGCCAGTTGAGATCGAGATGCTTGGCCCTCAGGCCCGCATCCTTTGCCATGCGCAAGAGCTGCCGCACGGCAACGGGATCGTTGCCGACAGCATAATCGTGCTGCAGCCGCTCAGGAGAAAGATCGACGCCGTGATGACGTGCGACGAGCGCAAGACAATGCAGGTTGGTATGCAGAAAACCACTCATGGCCCACCCGAAACAATACGAGACCGAGGCGATAGTTGTTGATCAGTTGAAGTTCGGCGAAGCGTTCGACCCGCCGGCCTGCGCCGCCTGGATATCGGCGGCAGCGGCAGCCGACATATCGCCGATCCGGCGAACCGCACCCGCCTCGACCAGGCCGCCAAGCGCCTTCTGCATGAGATCGACCGCATTGGCGAAGGCGTCGACCGGCATGATGATGCGCTGTCGGAAGACCGGCTTCGGATTGTTGTTGGCATCGCGGTCGGTCGCCGACAGCGACATCAGGTCGATGCGCACGATCGTGCCCGTGATGGTGATTTCGCCGATACCGTCTGCATAAAGTTCGCTGCTCATTGTTCTCTCCTCTGGTTGATAATCAAAACACGTTCACCTTAGGGCGTCTTACGTCCATTAGGACGCTCTAACTCTTTGAATGCGCATGCATATGTGCGTGCTGCCATGGCGGAAACGGATCCCGAAGCCCGGTGGCAATCTCCGGATCGAAACCCGTTTCCTCCCCGGCAAGGCAATCGTCGAGCGCACTGCAGATGGCGTGCCTGTCGAAGCCGGAACCGATGAAGACGAGCTCCTGGCGGCGGTCGCCCCAGACATCGTCCCAGTGCCGGTCGATCAGCTGGCGGAACTGCGGATAACGCGGCCATTGCGCCCTCGGCACGGATGCCCACCAGAAACCCCTGGTATCGATGCGGCATTGCGTGCCGGCAATGGACAGCAGGCCGATCTCATCAGGCCTTGTCGCCAGCCAGAAATGGCCCTTTGCGCGGATGAGGCCCGGCCATTTCCTGTCGAGGAAATCGCTGAGCCGCGCGGGATCGAAGGGCCGGCGGTTGCGATAGACGAAGCTCGCAATGCCGTATTCCTCGGTCTCCGGCACATGGTCGCCCCAGCCGAAGAGTTCCTTGTGCCAGAGCGGATGGCGAGCGGCCTTCGCCTCGCTGAAGAGGCCGGTATCCATGATCGCGCCAAGCGGCACCTGGCCGAAGACCGCCTCGATGACGCGGGCATCCGGATTGAGCGCCGCCACGACCTGGCGAACCTCGGCAAGCATTGCGGGCGGCACCTCGCCTGCCTTGTTGATGATGACGACGTCGGAAAATTCGATCTGCTCGACGAGAAGTTCGACGAGCTTGCGCTCATCGTCCCCGTCACGCCTTTCGCCGCGATCGGCAAGGAACTCGGCGCTCTGGTAATCGGCGAGAAGATTGACCGCATCGACGACGCAGACCATCGTGTCGAGCCTTGCCACGTCGCAGAGTGCTGCGCCGCTCTCGTTGCGGAAGGAGAAGGTGGCTGCGACCGGCAGCGGCTCGGCAATGCCGGTGCCCTCGATCAGCAGATAATCGAAACGGCCGGCAGCGGAGAGCCGGCGTACCTCGCTCAGGAGATCGTCGCGGAGCGTGCAACAGATGCATCCATTGGTGAGCTCCACCAGCGTCTCGTCCGTGCGCGAGAGGTCTGCACCCCCCTCGCGCACGAGATCCGCATCGATGTTGACCTCGCTCATATCGTTGACGATGACAGCAACCCGACGACCCTCACGATTACTCAGTACATGATTGAGGACAGTCGTCTTGCCGGCGCCGAGAAACCCGGCGAGAACCGTAACCGGCAATCTGTTGTCTGCACGCATCATCGATATGATCATCCTTTACGGTGCTTGGCCTTACATCCTCGCAGGCTTTACGCCGCGAGCTGCGGTTTGAACGCCACGTCCACATAGTAGTTTGTGCTGTTGTAACTGCTCGTCGGGAACAGCCCGCCCGATCCGTAGGCATAGACGCCGTTATTGCCGGCAAGCGCCTTGAGGTCGCCGTTCGTCACCTCGCTGCCGAAGTAATTGCCTGTTGCCGAGTAGTTGCCGTTGGTCGAGTAGGAAACGACGTAGGTCGTATCCGCCTGGATCGCGACCTGCTGGGTAAGCTGCGCGGTCTGCCAGCCGCTGGCCGTCTCGTTGTTGAAGGTGACGCTGCCGAGCAGAGTGCCCGATGCCGTCCACAGATAGCCGTTGTGCGGGCCTGTATTGTCGGCCCCCTTGTAGAAGCGGATGCCGGTGATCCAGCCTGCCGTATCGGCCTGGAATTTCATGCCGAGATTGACCGGCTGATTGTCGTTGACAGAGATGACCGAGGGTTTCGCATTGGCGGCAAAGACGTTCTGCTCCGGTCCTGCAGCCGGGTTGTTGACAGCGAGCGAAACTTCAGCTGATGCGGTGCCGCCCTGCCCGTCGGCAATGGCATAGCTGAAGCTCGCCGGCCCCGAATATCCCGCCGTCGGCGTGAAAGTGACGGTCTGCGCCTGGCTGTCGAAGGAAACCGTGCCGTTGACCGCACCGCTGACCCCGGTGATCGAGATCGTATTGCCATCGGCATCGCTGTCATTGGCAGTGAGTGCCGAGGCCTGGATGGTAACAGGCGTGCCTGTGTTTGTCGTAAAGCCGCTGTCATTGGCGGCGACCGGAGCCGTATTCTGCGCGCCCTGCTTATAAAGCACGTCGACCCAGTAATTGCTGGCATTGTAGGAAGAGGTCGGGAACAGGCTGCCCGTGCCATAGGCATAGACGCCGTTGCCGCCGCTGACCGTGCTTGCTGGCGCCGTCAGAGCACCGCTCGTATAGTCTGTCGTGAAGTAGTTCGCGGTTGCCGAATAGAAGCCGTTGGAATGGTAGCTCGCCACATAGGTGGTGCCGGCGGTGATGTTGATCGGCTGGGTGAAGGAAACCGTCTGCCAGCCGCTCGCCGTCTCGTTGATGAAAGTTGCCTGCCCAAGGAGTTGGCCGCTCGCCGTCCAGAGCGAGCCGACATGCGTGCCGGTATCCTGGGCGCTCTTGTAATAGGTGAGCCCGGTGATCTGGCCATTGGCGGAAGCGATGAACTTGACGCCGAGTTCGACCGAGTTGGCGTCATTGGCGGCAGTAACACCCGACGTATCGGCGCCGGTAAACAGGCTCGTCGTCGTGCCGCCGCCGGGCTGCGAATTGACCGTGAGGTTGACGGTGGCGGACGACGTGCCGCCATGCCCGTCCGAGATCGAATAGGTGAAGCTTGCGACACCCGTATAGCCGGTAACAGGCGTGAAGGTGACGCTGTTCGTCTGGCTGTTGAAGGTGACCGTGCCGTTCACCCCGCCGCTGGCACCGGTGATCGAGAGTGGATCGCCATCGGCATCATGGTCGTTGGCAAGCAGGCTTGCTGCGGCAATCGAAAGCGCGGTGTTGGAATAGGTCGTATAGCCATTGTCATTGGCGGCGACCGGCGCCGTGTTGGTCGTCGACTGATTGAAGACAACATCCACCCAATAGTTCGACGACTGGTAGCTGGACGTCGGGAATGTCGTGCCCGATCCGTAGGAATAGACGCCGTTGGCGCCTGCAAGGCCCGTCAGCGCGCCGTTGGTATGGGCCGAGTTGAAATAGCCCGATGTCGCCACATAGCTGCCGGTCGTGTGGTAGGAGGCGACATAGGTCGTGCCAGCCGTGATCTGCAGCGGGTTGGAGAATGCCGCGGTCTGCCAGCCGGAGGCCGATTCATCCGCAAAGCTGATCGTCGCAAGCAGCGTGCCGCTCGCCGACCAGATCGAGCCGGTATGCGGCCCGGTATCGCCGGCAGCCTTGTAGAAGCGGATACCAGTGATTGTGCCGCTCACCGAGGCCGTGAATTTCATGCCGAGTTCGAGCGGCGAATTTTCCTGGATGCTGCCGCCCGTCGGCCCCTCATTGGCGGCAAACAGCGACTGGCCGGCCGGGCCCGGATCGACGGTGAGGCTGACATTGGCCTGATCCGTGCCGCCGCGTCCATCCGACAGCGTATAGCTGAAGCTTGCCGGACCGGAATAATTGGCAGCCGGCGTGAAGATGATCGTGCCGTTCTGCTTGTTGAGGGTAACAGTGCCGTTGAGCGCATTGCCGACGGCGTTGATCGTCAGCGCATCGCCATTGGCATCGGTATCGTTTGCGAGAAGCGTGGCGATCGAGATCGTCAGCGTGCCGTTGCGCGAAATCGTCAGGCCGCTGTCGTCGCCGGCAACAGGCACGCTGTTTGGCCCTGCATCGAAGACCACGTCTACCCAATAGTTGGACCCGCCGGGGCTGAGGCCCGGGAATGTGCCGGCATTGTCGCTATAGGCGTAGACGCCGCCGCCATCGACGGCCTTCAGCGCGCCGCTGGCATAGGTGCTGCCGAAATAATTGTCGGTGACGGAGTAGAAGCCGTTGCTGTGATAGGAGGCCACATAGGTCGTGCCGGCCGCAATCTGGATCGGCGAGGAGAACATCACCGTCTGCCAGCCGGAAAGCGATTCATTCGTCGATACGCCCGTTGCCAGCAGCGTCCCGTCGCTCGACCAGAGGCTGACGACATGCTCGCCGATATTGTAGAAGCCCTTGTAGAAGCGGATGCCCTGCACGGAACCTGCCGTGGTTGCCTGGAAGCGCAGGCCGAGCTCGACCGGATCGCGATCGATCGCCACTTCGGTCGCCGGCTTTTCCGCCAGCGTCCACAGGCCCTGCGTGCCGGGCAGCGTGACGGTGACCTGCTTGCCGGCCGATGGCGCCTCCAGATTGACGCTGTCATCGACGGCGCGTGACATGACGGTGTAAGTGCCGCTTGCCTGGACGACCCAATTATAGCTCCAGCTCTCCCGGCCGGTGGCCTTGAACCAGTGCTGGCCGCCATCGGTGGAGACTTCCACGCCGGCAATGATGCCGCCGCCGAAATCCTGCGCCGTGCCCGTGATCGTGACGTGCTGGCCTTCGAGGAAGCTTGCTCCGATGATGGGCGACGAGATCGACGAGGTCGGCTTCAGTATGTCGGTCGATTGGGTCGCGAGGATCAGGCTCGCATCGAGCGTGGTCGGCTGGATGCCCATGTCGGCGAACATGTTGACCATCGCCTGCTGGACGTTGCGATCGGTCGAGGTAGTCGGGCCCTGGTGGTTGTCACTGAGCCCCCAGGACCAGAAGACGGTGCCGGCGCCGAAGACGAGCGCGCCGCTTGCGGCCCGGTACATGGTGAGGCTGTGGGTGGCGACGGCGGAACCGACCGTCGCGCCGTAATCGCGCAGATAGGTTTCCACCGAGATGGACGAGAGCGACAGGTTGACCAGACCATCCGGCCGGAAACCGTTCTCGACATCGGAATCCCACTCGTAGCCGAGCAGGTTCTGCACCAGATTGTAGGTATCGCCTTCATTCAGCTGCGAGACATCGGTATTGCGCCAGAAGCGCAGGTTCGAATAGTCGTAGGGGATGGAGATCGTATCCTGGCGGTAGCTGTCCACCTGGAACATCGTGCCCGTCAGCGAATTTTCCGGCTCCTGCCCCGGATCGGCATAGCGCGGATCGCGCCAGGTGCCGGTGCCGACACCGCTCGGATCCGAGCTCGTGCCCCAGGTTTCCTTGTAGCAGACCATGGTGCGGTAGGCTTGGCCGCTGCCGTCGATGCTGCTCTCCCAGCGAACCTTCCAGTAGCATTCGTTGCCGCTCCAGAAGGCGAGGTTGACGCCGGAGTCGCGGGCTGCCTCGACATTGGCGCGCTGTTCGGCAGACCAGTATTCGTCATGGCCGACGGAGAGATAGGCATCGTGGTTGAGCAGCAGCGCGCCGTTGCGCGTCGCATCGACGCCCGAGATATAGGACACGTCGTAGCCGTTCTGCTCCAGCCACGAGATGGCGGAGGATTCGACGCCGAAAATGTAATCGTGCGAACCGCCGATCGGGCTCGTATTGGTGATGATCGGCCTGTTATAGCTGACCGCCGAGGCGCGGCCGATGGCCTGCAGGCCGCAGCTGCAGTTTGGCGGCAGGTAGCCGATCATGTCGGCGGGATCGACCGGCACTTCGCCATAATAGAGGCTGGCGCCGCCCCAGGCATTATAGGCCTGCCATGTCGTATCCGAGGTCTGGAAGACGATATTGCTGGTCGAGGCATCGTCGCGCACGACGAACGGGATGATGCTTGCATCCTCGGTGCCGTCCTCGCGCACCAGCTTGGCGAAATAGACGCCCGAGACGGCATCGCCAGGGATCTGCCAGCTGGCCGATACCGACCAGTTGCCGCAATCGATGAGACCGAGCGACATGTCGACGATCGGGTGCGGCTGGATCTGCGCCGTGGTCAGCGATTTCTCGATCGAGTCCACCTTGCGCGCGCCGGCCCCGCCATAATAGCCCATGCGATAGATATCGATGCGGTAATGGGTGGAATCCGTGGCGATCTTGAAATCGACCGTCTGGCCGATATTGGTGCTGATTTCGGTGGCAAAGCCCTGGATGGTGCCGTTGCCATCGCCCTCCAGTCCCCATTCGCTGATGGGGTTGCCCTGCTTCATGTTCTCGAGCGCGATCTTGTTGAGCGTCGGCGCAGCAGCAGCCGCAGCGGCCGGCGCTGCGAGCGCCACCGATCCCACGGGGGTCTCGGCGGAAACGCTCTCGCTCGGCTGCACGGAGATGGAGGCTATCGAGGTCTGAAGGAGTAACGACGTCGTGCCGGAACCGGCGGCAGGATCGGTCGGAGACGTGGTAGGGCCTGCCGTGCCGGCATCGCTGGTAATGCCCGTCAGCACGGGCGCCGACGGCAGCGTCGCAGCCTCCTGGTACGGGTCCGGGCCGAGCACGGTGCGCTCGGTTGTCGTGGTCGTCGTCTGCAGCGCCGGGAGGATCGAAGCCGTCTTGGTGGATGTATCCTGCGTGCCGCCGTCGCCCGAAGGCGCTGATATTGCCGTCGGCGGTATCGAGGCAGTCTGCACGCCGCCTGATGAGATCAGCGCGGCAGGCTGCATGATATTCCCGATAAAGGAAGACGGACTTGCGAAGGAGGACGGGACGGCGGCGCCGTCGGGAGTGGCGAAGCTGCGCTGACTGGCAAAGCTTAGGGAACCATCGGTACTCGCTGATGACACAACCGTCGCGGTTCCCAGCACTGCGCTCCAGGCTGAGGGTGCACGACAGATACTCAACGCTCCACCAAATGTACTCAGATACTCAAGGTTACTAACGCGAATTCTCCGCATAAGCGGCATCCCCCTTCCCGTCCACCCGCCTCCTGGACCTGCCCCTCAACCGGCCCCATGAAGCAGCATTTCAAGACATGCATTCTGGCAGCTTTCGCATGGGAACGAACGACAGCAATCCGCGGTATGCGGGTGGTGCCCCCTACGCCCATATGATGACCCCTCGGCATGGCGGGTTGGCATGGCAGCAGGTTTGCCTGTGAAGGTTGAGGGGAATTCGGGTTGCCGTTACCGGCTCGACCCTTCCAGGGCCGCGGCAGGCGCCATCGCCGCCCGGCCTTCCCCGGCGCCGGTCACCCTGCCCGTCAGCGCAAAGCGCCTCAGCGACAGGACGGGCTTTTCGATGACGTGCCAGGAGACTGCGGCGACGCAGAGGACGACGGCGACCGTTACCGCCGTCAGCATGACGACGCCGGGAACTGTGCCGACGAAGACCGACGGCGCCAGGAAGATCGCGAGCTGGATGAACGGCACATGGTAAAGGTAGACGCCGTAGGAATAATCGCCGCGCTCAAGACTTTTCGGCAGCGGCAGTCGCGACAGGCCGGCATGGATGGTGATGTAGGTGAGAACGGGGATCAGGATCAGCCGGTTGGCGACGCTGTGGGTCGCCCTCGTGTCGAGCACGATCATGGCGGTCAGCGCAATGGCGATGCAGGCATAAAGCGCCATCCTGCTCATCGGGATCCGGTCGCGCAGCTGATAGGCAAGGATGCCGCTGAGGAAGGCCGTGACGAGTTGGGCGCCGCGGCTGACGAACAGCGCATGAAGGGTCGAACCGTTCTGAGCCCCGGCGGGCATGAAATGCTCGACTGCAAGGCCGGTAAAGACGTAACCCGCAAGCAGCAGGAAAGTCGCCGCCGGCCGCCGCACCACACCTGTGATCATCATGACCGACATGATGGTGTAGCAGATGATCTCCCAGGGAATGGTCCAGAGCGCACCGTTGACCTGCGGGGTCGGGTTGCCTGTGAAGACGCCGGGCAGTTCGGTATGGATCGCGCCGATGATGTTCATGAGATAGGCAAAGAAGCCTGCGTCAGTGAAGTATTCGCCAAGCGGCAGCGTGGTGACGGCCGGGCCGATGATGAAGGCACAGATCAGGATATCGACCGCGAGCGCGGGGACGATGCGGAGCGCGCGATTGAGCAGGAAATTTGCGAGGTCGAGCCGCTGGGCGCTGGCCGTGATCAGGAAGCCGCTCAAGGCGAAAAACATCGGCACCAGACTGTATTCGAAGAACCACAGGATAGGGCCGGTGCCGGCATCCCAGTAGCCGTCAGCAATGACGACATGATAGAAAACGATGGTAAGCGCCAGCGCGAGGCGCAGGAAATTGAAACCTGGAGCAAGGCCCTGATAGCCCGCCAGCACCTCGCCAAAGCTCTTCATCGCCCCTCCGGAAAACCGAGCCTTACGCCCTCCAGCCAGCCGGTGAAGCACAACCACGGCGATGGAGTAATAATTCCGGATGCATCCTAAACATGAATTTTCAACGAAAAGTTAGCGAGACCCGCGTAAAAACACACCTTGTGCGGTATATTTTCAGACAGTCTGCCGCGCTGCGGGCGTGTCGAGGCGAGCAATCTTCGCTTTTTTCGTCCGGCTCGCGCCCTGCCCTCAGGCCGTAACGTAGGTCATCCTGATCACGACCTCGTCGATGCGATCGCTGGCCACAAGGCGCAGCCGCGGCCGGGGGGCGGCGAAGAATGGCGTGCCGTGGCCGAGCACGACGGGATGGAAGTAGAGCTGATATTCATCGATGAGACCAAGCTCCGTCAGGCTACGCGCCAGGTCCGATCCGCCAACGCCGATCTCCCCGGTAAGCGTGTCCTTCAGCCCGCGTATGACAGTTTCGAGGTCGCCCTCGACAAGCGTGGCATTGGGGCCGACCGATGTCAGCGAGCGCGATACGACCCACTTCTGCTGGCCCCGCCACGCCGCCGCGAACTCGCCTCCCGCCGGCTCCCAGTCCGCATGATCTTCGTCCCAATAGCGCATGAGCTCGTACATGCGGCGACCGTAGACGATGGCGGCCGCGCCGCGCACGCTCTCGATGAAGTGACGGAAGAGCACGGGACCGGGCATGAATGCGTCATGGTCTATGTAACCGTCCAGTGACACGTTCAATCCGAATACAAGCTTGGCCATTTCCTCTTCCTCCTCCTGGGCACCGCGCGCGTGCTTCTGGTTGCATCGCGCATTCAGGGGAAGGATAGCTCGACCGGTTTTAAATCGCAATCGGTTTCGGGAATGCGCATGAACACTAACGCTCGATCAACCTTACTCCAGGGCCGCAGGGATCGCTGGAGCCTGATCTCAGCGCGATGCCATAGGACTTCCGGTCCATATCTCAGCAAACGTCACCAATGACTGCCGACGGTTCGAAGTGGAGGAATGAGCTATAGCGGGAGATGCAGTTCGCCCTGAATTATGCGACGTACGATGTCTATAAAGAGGTCGCATTCCGCGCTCATAACACGTCGCTCCAGTGAGGTCACATCGTCCGATGGACCGATTGGAACAATTGTGGCGGCAATGGTTCGACCGTGATCGTACTCGCCATCCACAAGGTGAATCGTCGCACCTGTTGAAGCCTCTTCGTTGTCGAGAACAGCTTGGTGGACCTTGCGTCCGTACATTCCCAATCCGCCATATTTAGGCAGCAGACCAGGATGGACATTCAATATTCTTCCATCGAAGGCATCTAACGTGAGCGGGCCTAGTTTTCTGAGATAGCCAGATAAAACAATTAGTTCAGCGTGGTGCTCAAGAAGCGTTTCCCGAAGTCGCCTGTCGGCCGCGTCTTCAATGTCCTTCGTCGGGATGTAAACGGATGGGATGCCGTTCTCCTGGGCGTAATCGAGTGCGGACGTGTCAGCCTTGTTGCTAATCAATACGACCGGCTTTGCGTCCAGAAGCTTCGATTGAATGGCCTCATTAACGGCACGGAAGGAAGAGCCGTTGTTTGACGCAAGAAACGCAATTCGAAGCCGACCCATTTGAAAACCGTACTTTTTGATGTCCCTGCCATACAAAAGTCCTTCTAACGGTAACGACGTCAGATTTTCAATGACCGGTGCTGGCGCATCGTTGCCATAGTGCTGTACGGCTGGATGGCATTTGTTACCGAATCCGAAGTTATTCCGCCCAGGCGTGAGCGCACAGCGTTTACGGAAGAGGTGTTCGAGCAACTGACGAATGACTGGAAGGCCGAGGAGCGCGCCGTCTTTCACCATGCAATGCTTCGACTGCTCAAGCGCTCGCATGATCAGGAGGAGTAGAGCATCTCCACGGCCCGGAGAAAACGGACTTGCTCTAGGTATCGGCAAGCCTGAGTTCGATCAGCTCACGCGCCAGCTCGTAGGTTCCATCCTCGTCGTCGCCGGAGGCTTCGTCGATCATCTCGGCGGCGGTGCGATAGACTTCCCGCTCTTCTTCGGGAGAAAGCAGGCCCTTATTGCCAAGCACGGAGATGAGTGAGTTCAGAACGGCGGCGGCCGATAGTGTCATTGCCTCGGATGTGAGACGCGTGGACTCAGAAGACATTTTTTATTCCTCGATCGATAGAACAACGCTAAACAATACGTTGGGCCTTCAACAAGTTCCAAGTCGAGGTTACAGGTCCGGCCCACCCGCAGATCTGGTTGATATTATCGCGACAATAATGCCCGCACCACCCCTGATGATTGCAAGAATTGGGCTAAGCCGTTCAGGTAGATTTTATCTTGAGGATGCCATCATTCGGGCTATCCTGCCGGGGAGTTTCACTGGTATGCAACTTGGCCTGCGCGGGAATGGCACAGTAGCTTATAATGGATTTATGTCATGGATTTGATGGTGCGCGATGCCTGCTGAGATGGGCTCGACCGGCCTGGAGGGGAAATCGTGGAAACCAGTCAGGACCGGTTCTTTCAGGCCGTAGCGATGAGGCAGATACCGAGGATCAGGGTTGCGGGCATCGTGGTGGAGGATGGAAAGGTGTTGGTCCAGCAGCCCGCCGACGACCCATCCTCCTGCTACGCCTTCATCGGCGGCGAATATGAGACCGGCGATACGTTCGAGACGCGGCTGCGCAAGGAATTCGAGGAAGAGACGAACGCCAGGGTGAGAGAGGCGCGATACCTCTTCTGCGTCGAAAACCATTTTCGCTATCGCGGCCAGCTCATCCAGCAGGCCGAACATTATTTCCTCGTGTCGCTGGACCGGCATGATGTCGTGAGCCGCGAGACGCATCTGAAGCAGCATTGGCTGCCGATATCGACGCTCGCAAGCGCAGACCTGCGGCCATCGGTGGTGAGGGATGCGGTGGCGGATGGGCGCTATTTGACCGAGAGGCATTTTGTGCAGATGGCGGACTGAGCTTGCTGTCACCCTCCCGCCCGCGTTTGCTTCTGGATCGGCGGACGCTCGCTGCTATCGTAAGAGCGGTGCGCCGCTTGCACATTTACAAAAATCCTGAATTTCGACGACTTCAGACCTCGGCCAAGAAGGCAGCGATATCTGGCCTGCTCGACAGCCTAAACTTTTGAAACGGATGCTGCTCGAAGAACCATTGATGGCCTTCGAAGGAATTTAGGTGGTTCTTTCTGAGGCGGTAACCACGGGTATATTCCAACAGTTCCTCGAACTGTTCCTGTGTTCCACCCTCGGTTTGGCCTCGTTGCACGAGGTTAGAAATGCACTCGTCGTCGGAGACGTCGAGCCAGATAAGCGTGGTTACACGCGAGAAGACTTGCCTGAGGATCGACCCGTAGAGGCCTTCAATGATCCAATTGCTACCGTCCGCGGCCTCGGTCACCAGCCGATCACGCTCCTGGCGCGGACGTTCTCCCGCAAAATTCGGCAACCAGTGGAGATCGTCGAGATGAATAAGCGGGGCATGAAGTCTTTCGGCTAACTGTTTGGACAGCCAAGTTTTGCCGCTTCCGCCATTCCCGACAATGAAAATCCTGTCCATCATGCATTCTGCTCCGCAGAAGGGTGGTTCGGGTATGGGCCGTACTGCCGTGTCTGTCAAATCCCTGCAGGATGGCTATCCGGCAAAGTCTACAATGAGCCAAGTGCGTGGCCGGCGTTTGAGCGCGCCGGTCCGAAAGCGGCCCAACGCGCACTTTATTTCGCTGACGTCACGACAGGCAGACGCACGATCTGATCGCCTGGGCGAATGGATGACATCCGATGTGTGACGGCCACGATGGTAAGATCGTCGGCAAGATCACGCAGGCCATCCATGATTTGCCGTTCAGTCTCCTCGTCGAGCGCAGAACTTGCTTCGTCGAGGACGAGGATCGCCGGCTTGCCGTAGAGTGCCCTTGCGATTGCTATGCGCTGGCGTTCGCCGCCCGATAATTTCAGCCCTCGCTCGCCAACCACCGTTTCGAAACCATCAGGCATGCCTTCGATCCGTTCAAGGATAGAGGCTTGCCGCGCCGCCTCGCGCAGGCGTTCGGCATCAAAGGGGCGACCGAGAACGATGTTCGACAGAAGCGTATCGTTGAGAAGCGCCACGTCCTGCGGCACCACGCCGACATGCGCGAACCAATCTTCGCTGGCAATCCGGGCCAGATCGATCCCGTCAGCCAGAATGCGCCCCTCGGAAGGTTGCAGCGCCTTGAGAAGCAGGCGAAGGATGGTGGACTTGCCCGAGCCCGTCTCGCCTACGATGAAAGTTGGTGTTCCCCTTTGTATGCCGAATGATGTTTTCGTAACGCCACGCCCATTCTCATAGCGGAACGTCACATCGTCGAACGCGACCACCCCCTGCGATGGGCGATAGGAGATTGGATCTGCAGGGTCTTCCTCTTCCGGCGCATGCCACATGGCGGCAAGCGGGCGAAATCGGGCCGCAGCCTCCACCGTTTCCTTGATCGCCATTCCGACGAGATGGAAGGGTTCATTGAGCTGGATGAGCAGCGTGTTGAAAAGCACCACTGCGCCGACAGACAGCAGCCCGGCATCGACGCGGGGAACGAGGATCAGAAACGTGATTGCAAGCTGGAACCCGGCCGCAATGCCAAGCACGACGGAGAAGCTGCTGCTTGCGAGCGCATAGTGCCGCCAGTTCGCGAAGGCATCGCTTGCGCTTGCGGCAAACCGCTCCGCCATCCACCTTTCGCCGCGTGTCTGACGCAACGTGTCGACGATGGCAACGGCATTGCCGATAAGCTGCGCGTTCTGCTGGCTCCGTTCCATTGCCTTGTCGAGGAACGGCGTCACCCGCCCGACCCTGACATAATCAAGGCCAATCACCACCGCTCCATAGATCACGACGATCAGAGCGATTTCCCAGCCTATGAAATGGCCGAGAAGGCCTGCACTGAAAATAATCTGGACGAAACCGGGCAGCAAACCGCCAATGCTCAACTGCGTGATGATGTTGAGGGTCTCGGCCCCTTGCTGCTGCGCCCTTCCGATCTCGGCTGCATTGTGGTCGAGGAAGAATGCAGGTTTCTTCCGAAGGATGCGGGCAAAAAATGTAGAATTCGCGATAAAGCAAAGCCGCTCGGCGCAAAGAAAAATCAGGAAACGGGACGCCTGGCCAAACCCGGTCGCGATGGCGAAAAGGAGCGCGTACAGAAGCAACGTTCCAAGCGCACCGCCATGATCCCCGACTTTCAACAGGTCATCGACGGCGCGGGAAAAGAGATAGGGAGAGGCGATAGAAGCGACCGCCCCTATCATGGTAGCGAGAACGACAAGCGCCGTGGTGGTGTGAGCCTGCCGGAAATACTGAGCAATGAGCGAACGCAAGATCGGCACGATCGCAGAGTTTGCGACTGTCATGATCAACTCCAGCCTGGGAAGATGACGTCTTCGCTATGCTAGTTGATTTTTACAGTCAACTTTAAAGGCGGGCAGCTTCAATGGCTGCTCTTGGTGCACGGTTGAGATAGCTGCCAAGACCGCTGGTCTTTGTCATCTAATCTGAGACTTTTACCCAGCGGCGAGCGGCACACCACTTGCCCTCCTCATCGAGAGGCCGAGCTCACCCCGCCGTCACGCTCCATCCTGACCACCCGCCTGCCCGCCATCCAGCCCCCGCGCAAACGCCTCAAACCGCGCATCATAAGCCCCGAACGCCCCTTCCCCATCGAATATCCCCCAATATTTCCGGAACGACGGCTTCTCGATCTGCCGCTTGAGAAACGTCTCCCAGCCGGGCCAGAAATGCTCCGAGATCTCAGGCGTCTTGTGCCGTTCCAGAAAGGCGCGCTCGAAGATCGAGATCATCATCTCGTAGAAAATGTCGCGCCTGACGAGGTCGTCGGGTGAGAGGTCGGCGGGTTCCTCCTGCCAGGGGAAGATGCCGAGATGGGGATGTTCGACGGAGAGTTCGAGCAGCCGGTGATAGGCATCGCTGATCGTCAGATAGGAGCTGTTGAACTCCTGTTCCTTCTCCTTCAGATGGGCGCGACGCGCCTTGATGAGCTCGACGACGCCGGCGACGATCGCGACGAAGGTGCCGACGGCCGTCAGCAGCGAAATGAGATCGGCATAGTCGAGCAGCGCGTCATGCATGGACACAGGCTACATCTTCGCCTTGGCAGGTCAATCGCTGCCTCTATTGGCCAGATGCACCCTCTCGCGAAGGCCGGCCGATCGTTCCGGTTGCCGGGACGCCGGAATGGATCAAACCCGATCCAGGAACTTAAGCACCCTGGTAGTGAGCAGCGCGGTTGCATCCGCGTCATAGGATGGGAGCGAACTGTCGGCGAAATAGTGCTGGTCGCCGGGATACAGGAAAAGCTCCGCGTCCTCGACCTTCGCCACGATCTCGCGGGCCGCGTCGATATCGCCCTCGCCGACGAAGACCGGGTCCTTGTCCATACCGTGAATCTGCACCGGAACGCCGTCCGGCCAGGGCCCGAAGGCCCACGTGCCACTGATCGGCAGGCAGGAGTAGAAAAGCAGGGCTCCGCGGGCTCCTGGCCGTGTCTGCGCGAGCTTCTGCGCCGGCAGCACGCCGAACGAGAACCCGGCATAGACGATCCCGGCAGGCAGTTTGTCGGCCAAGCGGACGCCCCGCTCCCGCATGTCGTCGAATCCGGTCTCACCGATATAGGCGAGACCCGCATCAATGCTCTGGAACGTGCGTCCGTCGAAGAGGTCAGGCGTGTGCACGATGTGACCGGCGGCCCTGATGTCGTCGGCGAAGGCGCGCACGCCCGGGGTCAACCCCTGTGCGTGGTGGAACAACAAGACCTCGGCCATAGGGAACCTCCGGGTGAGATGGTCTGACACACGTCCGGCCAGTTTACAGAGTCATCGCTTCGCCGGGAAGAGTGCGGACGCGTTACGGAAGGAACCCCCGCCGGCAAGATCGAGGCTTGGCGCCTCATCCCTGCCCGAGCTTGCCGGTGAAGAAATCCACCAGCCCATAGGGCGCCCGGTCGCCGACGCAGAGATCCAGGATAAAGCGGGCGCCTTCCGCCTCCGTTGCACTGCGGGTAAACATCGGCTCTTCATAGGCGGCGAGCGCTGCTTCGATATTGTCGGGCTGTGCGGCGATTGCCTTTGCGAGCTCAGCGCCGTCGAACATAGCCAGGTTTGCCCCCTCGCCCGATGGCGCCATCAGATGGGCGGCGTCGCCGATAAGCGTCACGCCGGGTCGACGCGGCCACCGGTGCGCATCCGGCAGCGCATGGATCAGGCGCGGGGCGAGCGCCGTATCGCTTTCGGTGATCAGTGCAGTGAGCGCCGGCGCCCAGCCTGCAAATTCCGCGGCGATCCTGGCCTTTGCCGCAGTGGTGTCAGAAAAGTCGATGCCGGCGATCCACTCGGGCGAGCGGTTCATCTGGATATAGGCGTGCAGCACGCCGCCCGCCTCGCGATGGGCGACGATGCCCTTGCCCGGCGAAAGCGCAAACATCGCGCCGCTGCCGACCACTTCTGCCGCACCCGTGTGGCGGACATCGGCATCATGGAGATAAGTTTCGATGAAGGCCGTGCCGACATAGGCGGGCTTGGCATCCGAAAGCAGCGGCCGCACCTTCGACCACGCACCATCTGCCCCGACAAGCAGATCGCTGACGACGCTGGTCCCGTCGGCAAAGCTCAGCGCGTGCCGGCCGGCGCCGAGTGCCGCAACGCCGGTGAGTTTCTTGCCCCACTGGATCGTGCCCGCAGGCAGGGAGCTGACGAGGATGCGGCGCAGATCGCCGCGCAGCACTTCCGGACGCGACAGCGCGCCGTCATCGGCCTTCTCCAGCAGCACCGCGCCATGCTGGTCAAGCGCGCGTGCGGCCTGGGCGCCGTGATGGATGATGGCGCGGAACGCCTCGGTAAGGCCGGCATCCTCCAGCGCCCGCTGGCCGTTATGCGGGTGAATATCAAGCTGGCCGCCTTGCATGCGGGCCTCGGCCGAAGGCTCCGCCTCATAGATCGTGGCTCCTATGCCTTTGACGGCGAGGACGCGGGCAAGCGTGAGGCCGCCGAGGCCTGCCCCGACGATCGTGACTTTTACAGTCATTATGTTCCTTCCCGAAGATGAATGGAACGACGTTCCATAGATAGTAATTGGAACGTCGTTCCATTCATGTCAAGATGCGGCCCATGAAAATCAGGAATCAGCAAATCAAGACTCGGCGGACCAGAACCCGCCCAAACAGAACCCAACGCAGCGAGCGGCGCACCGACGCCCTCTCAAAGGAAAGGATCGTCGAAGCGGCGATCGATATCCTCGATGCCGAGGGCGAAAATGCCCTGACCTTCCGCGCCCTCGCAGCACGTCTCTCGACGGGCAGCGGGGCGATCTACTGGCATGTCGCCGACAAGAACGAATTGCTGACCGCCGCCACCGACGCCATCATCGGCCGCGTCCTGACCGATGTCGCGCAAGATGCCGAACCGGGCCAGGCGATCCGCACCTTTGCCCTCGGCCTGTTTGACGCCATCGACGCCCATCCCTGGGTCGGCACCCATCTTTTTCGCGAGCCGTGGCAGGCGGCAATGCTGGAGATCTTCGAAGCGATTGGCGGAAGGCTGCAGGCGCTCGGTGTTCCCGAAGAGGCGCTGTTTAATGCCGGGTCGGCGCTCGTCAATTATATCCTCGGCGTTGCCGGACAGAATGCCGCCAATGCCCGCCTGCTGCCGCAAGGCACGGACAGGACGGCCGCCCTCGGCGCAATCGCCGCAAGCTGGACCGAGCTCGACCCGGCGCGCTATCCCTTCGTCCATCACCTGGCGACGAAGCTCAGCGACCATGACGACCGCGAGCAATTCCTCGCGGGCATCGACCTGATCCTCGCCGGCATCGGCACGATCGGCCGGACAGATGGAGAGAGCTGAGACCGCGGAACGGGCGGCTCTCGCCCTGTCGTGGTCTCAACCGAGGCCTATGAATGGATTGCGGGCGGCAAGTTCGGATATACAAGCGGTCACGAATGACTGAATGCCAGCATTGGGGAGCTTTCATGCATAACAGCCGGTGGCGTCTGTTCTTTCTTGCGATCATCATCCTGCTTCCGGGTGTCGGCTTCAGCAAGGAAGCGCTGACCTTCAAGCAGGCACTGGATAAATATTCGGGCAATCGCGGAGCAATTTACCTATGTTCCACCACCGCCAGGATCGTCGGAAAGAAAGTCGATAGCTGTTGGAGAGCTGTCCTCCGCATCCAGATGGCAGGCAATGATACACAACCGCCGCAAAAGATCGATGACGCCGCCGCCTGGACGATCATAGAGGATATCGCGAGGAAAAGCGGGCCGACCCGCTTCACGCCTCTCGGGCGCGAGAGGGGCCTCAGCAACATCGCACGCATGGTCGCATCCATTCTCGGCGACGATAATCCCGACTTCGATATGATCGAGTGCCTCTCGCAGCTGGAATTCCAGGGCATCGAGGACAGTCTCAGCTGCAATTATGCCTATGCGAAGGTCCGGCTGATCATGTCGAACGTCGCCGACGCACCTGCCGACAATTACAAGCTCGACAGAGCCGAGTTTCCCTATGTTCTGCAGCAGGGATTGGAACGCGCCTATTTGGGGTCGAAAACCCCGCAACCTTGAGCCGGGTCACTCCACGATCCCCGTGTCGCGCAGCACCGAAGACAGCATCGCCCGTGCCCGGTCACCGGCAGCCGCCAGCCAGGCTCCCACGGCGACAGGACCGGGCTTCTCTTCGGCCTCGTCATCTGCGCAGGACCTGACGTCGTCAGCCTGGCCGGACACCGCTGAAGCTGGGCCCGGTCCGTCGCTCTTCGCCTTGTCCTGCGTATTGCAGGGAACGAGATAGCCCTCCTCCGGATCGACCGCGTTCAGAAGGTAGAGATAGGCGAGCGCCGGAGACATGCTGCGCTTGGGGAAATAGGAGGCGAAGCGCGCCGTTGCCGTCGAGCGGTGGGAAAAGATCTGGTAGACGCGCGTCTGCACGAACTTCACCAGCTCGGGATCGTCTCGACTGACGAGAAGCGCGTAGGGTTCGTAGGTCAGGTATTCGGCGCCAATCAGCTGTTCCACCGCGCAGGGAGCATTGCGGGCGTTCCAGCTGTCGAGCTTGCCGAGGATCAGCTCCCGATCGCCCATGAAGATCGGCCTCAGGCCGGGATTCGGGCTGCAGAACCACCGGATGAGATCCCCGTAGTCCTTCATCGGGCAGAAATGATATTCACGCCAGGATCTCTTTTTCTTGTCAGCCTCGCTGAGTGGCTTCTTCTCGGGAGGATTGGCTGACGGGCAAAGCGGATCGGTGACGGCGGCTATCAGCTTGACCGGATCAGCCTTCAGCGCCTTGTCGCACAGGACAATCGGCTGCTCGGCCTGGTCGTCCGCCTTCTTCGGGTCCGGCGGACAAAATTCCTTCAGCGTGCTGATGAGATTGCGCGCCATCTCCTGGGACGGCAGCGGCCGAAAGGATGTCGTATCAGGCTGAATCGGAAGGTCCGCGAGAGTCTGCGCGCTTTGCAGCGCCTTTTCGAGCGATGGCCTGATATCAATTGGTGGCGCGTTTTCGGGCGATACGCTGATATCACTTGGCATCGCCTTTTCAGGCGATGCTGGGGCAGAAGCACGCGGGCCGGGATTGTCTGGCAGCAGCATCTCGATCCTGCTCCTGGCCGCCGCCGCCGCATCGAGGAAACGGCACCGCTCGTACATCGCCTTTCTCTGGGTCGGCGCCAGCGCCCTGAAGAAGTCGACCTGGCAGCTCTTGAAGGCAACATCTGCGGCCGTCGTTGCCGAAACATAACCGATCGCGACATCGCCGGAATACGCAGTCGCATCTCGCGAGTACCGGACGAGATAGGAGACGCCGGAGGCAAAGACGATCGGCGAGTAGATGCTTTTCCGGTCGCGTTTGAACCGGCCATCGGCATCGTCGCCTGAATCGCCGTTGGCGCTGAGTGACGCCCCGGCAAAGCGCATGGTCACGGTATCGCAAAGAACCTCGACGGGCTTCTTGTCGCCGACCGGCTCCCCGTTCACCAGCTTGAAGCGTTCGGCCGTCGTGACCGACACTTCCTCGATCGTAAATCCGCCGACCGAGAATATCTCGTGGCAGAGGTCCGCCAGATAGCCGATATGATGCGCCTTTCCGTGCCCATCATCGACCAGATAGGAAAACGGCTCGATATTGTCGCGGAAGCCGACGCGCACGTCGCGAGCGAAAACGGGCGTGCTGAGCACGAAGGTGGCGGCCATGATGACAGCGCAGGCAAGCTCTGCCTGCTTTCGGTTGATCCGTCGCCGCGTTCGGCTGAAGCCGGGCTGGCCGAGGTTCCAGCTTGCAAGGAATGCCAGGACCGTCAGGATAAGCCGGCTCAGCGTATCCGACCGCCGGCTGCATGCTGCGGTCGCAATTGTCTCCGCCCTGAAACAGTCGCCCGGCCAGCCGGGATCCCAGAACCAGCTATGGGCGATGGAAAGCACCAGCACCGAAGCGGCGCAGAGCACCGCATGACCAAGGACCGGCCTTCCATGCGCCCGCGCATCGGCCGCCGCCAGGCATATCGGCACCATGGGGAGAAGGGTGACGGCAAGGGTCGGATAATAGAGCATGAAGGGGGCTGATCCGCCGAAGAGCAGCGCGTTGAAATAATTGGCATTCGGAGCGATGGAAAAGGCCCGCAGCATCGCAACGCCGATCAACCCGATGACGGAGGCGGCGAGCGCAAGCGCAAGACAGCCCATCATCTGCGACAGGCGCGAGGAGCTTCTATATTCCCAATCCTGCTGTGCGCCGACCCAATCCTTCGTATCCCACCGGTATTGACGCAGCGAAAAGGCCGCCAGAAGCGGCAGCCAGGTCAACGAGGCGATCTTCAAGGTTTCAAGCAGTGCCGTCAGCAACACGCCGGCGAGGTTCGTCGTCTCCACATATTGGCTGACAAGCTCCTGCGCGCCCTGCCAGGCGCTGGCCGCAAACAGGATGAAGACCGGGATGAGCGAGAGCAGCAGGCCCGCCTCCGGCCCACTGCCGACGGCATCCGGCCGGTCGGTTTCCAGCAGCAGATCGGCAAGCGCATCGATCGGGTGCGCCTGGCCGGGCTTCGGCGCCCTGGCCGGCCCGCGAAAATCCGGATCGCGCTCGAGGAAGATCGCAAGCAGCGTCACCAGTTCGAAACGGACGTCAGTCGCGTCCTTCATGACCTCAGAGATATGATCGTCGAACCGGGTTTCGCTTGCATGCAGATCGGGATTGGCGGCATTGGCCGGATCGGTGGCCTTGGAATCGCCGGTTTCCTGTAGCCGGCGCTGAAAGCTGTTCAGCAGGGCATCGGCCTTATCGACGAATTTGGTTTCAGTCTCCCGCACGCGGGCTGAAACCTCGGCGCCCGGCCAGCTGCCGCGCGTGGTCTTTGCCCAGACGATCAAGAGCTCCAGTTCCGACAGCAGCGAGAGCAGCTCGCGGGTTCGCGACGTCCGCTTTCCGAGCAGCCGTTTGACGGGTGGATTGCCATCGATCTGGTCCCACCAGTTCCTGCGAAAGCGCTCCAGCATTTCGGCAAGCGAGCCCCTGCCCCTGTTGCGCAAATGCTCCCGGCGCTCGCCGTTGCGCGCCGGCGGCTCCTCCAGTGTGGCGATGAGGCTGCGGGTGGTCTGTTCGATGCGCACGGGGATGCCGGCTGCCCGGTAGGCGCGATTGCGCAGCCACTCCTCGGCGATCCGCACCGGTGGCAAGAGATCCGCAAGCCCTGCGAAGGCGAAGGCAAGGGTCAGCGGCCATTGCGGACTGTCGAATTTCAATTCGGCAATATCGACGGAAATGCCGGCAACGGGGATCATCTGCGTTGCCTGGAAGATCAGCTTGCCGAAAAAGGTCAGCGACACATAGAGGATGAGCATCGCGCCGGCATAGATGAAATAGGCCCTGTGCAGCGAATTCTGGCCGCCGAGATCCGTCGGGTCGAAATCGCGCAGCGCTTCCGAGGTGGCATTGATATTCCGCCCCTTCGCCTTGAACCGCGGCCATGAAAAGAAGGCCACGAAAAAGCAGCCGAAAGCGAAAGCGTAAAGGAAAGAGGGCTCGAACCGGACGCCCATCATGGGCAGTTGCGGCATGTCGCTAAGGGTCAGGCCCTGGTAGTTCCAGAGCGACCACGGGATATCCGCCGGCCAAGGATTATCCATCCGCCTCTCCAGAAATCGTGGCGTTCGCAGGTTCTCAAGCGGGAGCAGTCAGTGCCGGTGTATCCGGATTTTTCTGGCTAGCAGTTGCCGACATTCGGATCGCACGGGCCCGCCACTGCAGCAGGCGGAACGACAGCGACGGTCGATATGCAGAGGCCGATAGCGATGAGTAGTACGAAGATACGCATGTTACCCTCCCTAACTCACTTTATAGTAGCATATTTGAAATAACGAGGAAAGAGCGCCTGCCGTAAGCGACAGTCGAGCGCAAAGAAAGACGCTGTGAAATAAAGATTTACGGCCTTGTTAGGCTGCCTTTTCACTTTGGCAGAATGCTATCTATCATTGAATTAGCACATTCGTAACTATAGATATCACGCATTTCGGACATGACTGGAGGGCGGGTTCGGCGTCACGCAGAACCCCAGAAAGCGCCGCGACCAGCTCGCATTCTTCTTCCTCCCACCACTAACCCATTGATCCTGAAAAAGAATTTTGAAAAATGCGGCGAAAACGGCCAAAAATACCGCTAAGTCATTGATCCTGAATAAGTGATCCACTTTCCTCCAAAAATACGCGTAAAGAGATTCAAATTAAGAGAGAGCACCTGACGACGGAAAAAAATACAAAAGTTTTTTCGCTTTCCTGGATCACTTATTCAGGATCAATGACTTAGCCCGCTTTGCAGCCATGCCGACAGCATCGGACCCTCATCGGGCCGCGGCTTCGACGGTCTGCCTGTCTCAGTGATGATGCCCGCGGGAGAAAAGCCGGGGGAAGGAAAAGTGCCGATGGGCTCCGTCGTCGTCGCGGGGAAAGGCATCGCGGATGTGCTGCGTGTAATACCAGCCGGGCGATGGCGCGGTGATCAGGTTTAGGACAACGGCGGGAGGCACGTCGAAATATCGGCGGCGGCCTTTCAGGCGGTGCTCGACTTCGAGGACCTTTGTCGCAGGATCATAGGTGATCTCCCTGATCAGATGCGATGCGAGTTCAAGCGTCGCCACCCTCGGGCGGGTGCCGGCATCTCCGGAGATCACTTGAGACTGAGCCCCGCGTTGGCCGGGCGCGGCAGCAGCACCTTCCGCGTAGTCATGCCGCCCCCCGTGCTCGCCCCCTTGCCCGTGATGGGTTCGGCTCATCTGCGCCCTGCACCTTCGGCTTCCAGCGGGCGGTTCGACGGCTCGATCTGGGATTCGTAGAAATCCAGCTTGTCCTCGGCAATGCGCAGGCCGACAATGTGCCCTTCGATGACATCGACATGCGTGTGCAAGCTGCCGTCGGAAAACTCGACGACGAGCCTCGAAGGCTCTTCGCTATAGCCAATTCTGCTGATTTCCCTGTCTCGGCGCGCCTTTTCAGATGCACCGATAGCATTCTTAAGTTTTTCAAGCATCAGCAAGCTCCTCTATTCTAATAAATCCCTAATCAATTCAATGCTTCGCGTAACGAATAGCTTTTCGTTCAAAAGATCAGGTCGTTAAGATTTGGATATGTGTGACGAGCGTATTCCACGGGGAATTTCTTGCTTTGAGGTAGGCAGATCGATCCATTTTCCTCCGGAATGGCGTGGCACGAAAAGCGGCTGAGGCACCAAACGCATAGGCTCCGGAAAGGTTCCCGCCTGTCGTTCACAATTCTCCGTTGCCTTTCCGTTCATTGCACCAACCATTATCAGGTTATCTCCCCGGCAAACCGAGGTGTGATGGCATGAGCGAATTGACGGCGCGGCAGCAGCGCTTTGTGGAGGAATATCTCGTCGATCCCATCGGCGCGCAGGCGGCGATAAGGGCGGGTTATTCGGCGCGCGCAGCGGCGGTGACTGCCTATCAGCTGCTGAAGAAGCCTGATATCGCCGCAGCCATCGCAAGAGCGAAGGCGGAGCGCTCCGAACGCACGAGGATCGATGCGGACTGGCTCTTGACGCGGCTTGCCGCCGAAGCCGAGGCCGATCTCGGCGATCTCTATGACGAGAATGGCGATCTCAAGCCGATCCGGGAATGGCCTGCCATCTGGCGGCAGGGGCTGGTGACGGATGTCGAAATCTCCGCGCTCTACGAGGGCACGGGGAAGGACCGTCGCGAAATCGGCCATGTGAAAAAGGTGAAATTTGCCGAGCGGCTGCGCCGGCTGGAGCTGATCGGCAAGCATATCCGCATCAATGCCTTCAAGGAGATCGTCGAGCACAAGGGCCTGGGCGCGCTTGCCGAGCGGCTGGAGCGGGCGCAAAGGCGCAGCGAAGGGCGACATGAAGGGGGCAATGATGGCGAGCCGGAATAGGCCCATGATGCCTCGAAAGCCCCTGCCCGCACCCAACGAGAACCGCGATCCCAATGACGAGATCATCGAGCTTGCCGCCGCCTGCCGCTTCAGCCCGAAGCGCTGGAGCCGGCTTGCCTGGGACTGGGGTGTGGGCGAACTCGCAGGTTACGATGGCCCGCGCCCCTGGCAGGACGAAATTAACGAGGTGATCGGCGCCCATCTGGCCGACCCCGAAACCCGCTACCAGCCGCTGCAGATATCAGTCGCCTCCGGCCACGGCATCGGCAAATCGGCGGAAATGGGCATGCTCTCGAACTGGGCCATGTCCTGCTTTGCCGATTGCAAGGTGGTCACGACAGCCAATACCGAGGGCCAGCAGCGCACCAAGACGGCGCCCGAGATCGGCAAATGGTTTCGCCTCTCGATCACCGCCCACTGGTTCGATGTGCAGGCCATGTCGATCAAGTCGCGCGACCCGGAGCGCAGCGAAAGCTGGCGGCAGGATTTCATCTCCTGGAGCGAGCACAATACGGAAGCCTTCGCCGGCCTGCACAATAAGGGCCGCATCATCCTTCTGCTCTTCGACGAGGCCTCGAAGATCCATGACAAGGTCTGGGAAGTGGCCGAGGGCGCGCTGACGGATGAGGACACCGTCATCATCTGGATCGTCTTCGGCAACCCGACGAGAAACAGCGGCCGTTTTCGCGAATGTTTCCGCCGCTTCCGCCACCGCTGGGTGGGAAGGCAGATCGACAGCCGCTCGGTGCCGGGCACCAACAAGCAGTTCCTTCAACGTCTCGTGGACGATCACGGCGAGGATAGCGATATCGTCAAGGTGCGCGTGCGCGGCCAGTTTCCGAGCCAGTCCGCCATGCAGTTCATCTCCGCCGACGATGCAGACAGGGCGCGCAGCACCCATCTTCGCTCCGAGCAATATGCTTTCGCGCCTGTCATATTGGGCATCGACCCCGCCTGGACGGGCGATGATCCGACGGTGATCATGCTGCGCCAGGGCCTTTATTCGAAGCGGCTAGCGACCATTGCCCGCAACGACAATGATATCGAGGTCGCCAATCTCATCGCCCGGCTGGAGGACGAGTATGAGGCCGATGCGGTCTTCGTGGACGCCGGTTATGGCACCGGCATCGTCAGCGCCGGCACGGTCATGGGCCGCTCCTGGCAGCTCGTCTGGTTCGGTTCCACCAAGGTTCTGGACCCCGGCTATTACAATATGCGCGCCTATATCTGGGGCCAGATGAAACGCTGGCTGAAGGCCGGCGGCGCAATCGATCCCGCCAATGAGGTTCTCTATCAGGATCTGGTCGGGCCGGAGACCGTGGCGCGGCTGGATGGCAAGATTCAGCTGGAAAGCAAGGAAGACATGAAGGACCGCGGTCTGCCCTCGCCCAACGAAGGCGATGCGCTGGCGCTGACATTCGCGCAACCGGTGGTCAAGAAGATTCGTCACCGGCCGGGGACCGGGGTGAAGGCGGCGGTGGATTATGATGTCTATGGCTAGGTGGCGCGGCGGAGTGGTTGCGCATTTTGCGCGACATACTCAAGAGATTACTTCAGGGCTTCGTCATAGGAGCGACGATGCTCTTCGATGACGGGCAGATTGTCCCGGACCCACAGGTTGAAGCTCTCAAGAGCGTGCAGAACGCCAGCGCCCATATCGGTCAGTTTATATTCGACGCGCGGCGGCACTTCTGGAAAATAATGACGCATCACCATGCCATCGCGCTCCAGGTTGCGCAGTGTCAGCGTCAGCATTCTCTGGGTGATCCCGTCGATCTCTTTCCTGAGCGCTGAAAAGCGCAGCCGTTGCTCATCTGCCAGAGACAGCCGCCATAGAACATGCACAGTGGGGCTGTTGAAGAACCAATCGTCGGCGGAGCTACGCGGAAGTCACCGACAAGGCGATTCCAAAAACTTTCCTTTGCCTGGAGGGATGTCGGGCTGAGCTGGTAGCTTCTTGGCTGTACACGAACAGCAAAATTGACAGAAAAGCACTTGCCAGTCGCTTCAAGTTGACTGCCGCGGCCGTCAGATAGGCTTGGATTTTCATATTTATGAGGCCGCGCCGGATCGCTCTTGATAGCCCGTGCCAAGTCTTCGCTTCGCCGTGATATCCCTCTGAGCGCCAGCGGTGACGCTGGTACAAAGCTCGGTCCTCGTCCGACCATCGTTCTCTTCGGCGACGAGCTCGCAGGAGTGCCGGATAGTCATCGCCGAGCACTACCGCCTTGTTCACACGGCCATTGGAAAGGCAAAGTCGCGCCAGATCGCAGTGCCGACAGTCTGCCGCACGAGATGTAAAGAAGCGCCCATGTTTAACGGCACGGCCCGCCTTCAGCATCTTGCCACGTGGACATTTAAGGGTGTCGTGCTTGGCGTCATAACGAAAGCGGCGCATAGGCACAGGGCTACGGATTGGCTCTGCCTTTGCCGGAATAACCGCTTCGATCGCGCGTTGCTCCATTCCTGCGAACACCTTAGCATACGCATAGCCGGCGTCGGCCGTTGCCGTTTTGATTATCGTGCCGGTCATCGCGGCGACCGCGTCGAGACGACTGAGTATAACTTGCCCCTCATTAATCTCGCCTGTGGTGACCTCCACATCTAAAATTACGCCGCAAGCATCATCCACCACGGCATGTTGCTTGTAGGCCGGCTCCAGTCTCCGATTACGCCCGTTGGTCGCCATGGACGCGTCAGGGTCGGTGACGCAGACTTTCTTGTATTTGCCTGTTTTGCGGCTTTTTCGTTCGCTCTCAGCGGCTTCGTTGGCGTCGGTGACCGCATCTATATGGCGGACCGCAAGACTTTCCCAACTGACGTCGGCCCGAATGAGTGAGGCGTCGACATGAACGACCTCACCCTTGGCGACTTTGGCCGCTACGCAGACCTTTACCGTCCGCTCAAAGATAGTTCGGAAACGTTCTGCACCCCAGCGCTGACGGATACGGGTCAACGACGAATGGTCCGGGAGAGCTTCGTGCAGACCGAAGCCGATAAACCAGCGAATAGCGATGTTTACCTGAGCCTCCCGCATCAGCCGACGGTCATGGACAATTCCGAGAAGAAAGCCTGCAAGCATCAGCCGGACTGCTACTTCCGGGTCGATGCCGGGTCGGCCGAAGCCCGCCGCATAAAGCTCAGCCACCTCCTCGTGTAGCCAGGAGAGGTCGAGAACTCGATCGACCTTCACCAATACGTGATCGTCAGGGACCAAATCCCGAAGCGAGCCGCACATGTACAGTTCAAGCTGATCGCGTTCCTTACGGCCGAGCATCGTGGAGGCTCCAGAGAATCAACGACTGCTCAATTGAATCAGATACATAGCACTTCTTCAACAGCCCCACAGTCCACTTATCGCCCAGCCGTGTGCAAATCCCGTTTGACGGGATCGGCCTGAATTGTGGTTTGTCCTCTGGTCCCTGAAGGGAACCGGGCCCGATACCATTGTCCAAGCGTATCATCCTTGTGCCTGACGCTGAAAAATGTGCCGTCTTCCTGCGATTTTCTACTCGTATATATGGACGGTCGTTGTTCAACGCGAGGGTTCTCAATGACCAATGACAAACATCCAATTCTCGTTTTCGGCGCCACCGGTCGTCAGGGCGGATCGGTCGCCAAAGCCTTGCTGAAAGCGAAGCGGCCTGTACGCGCACTTGTATTGAATACCGGGGCCCCAGCCTCGATCGCCCTGCAGGACGCCGGCGTCGAAATCGTGCCCGGATCGTTCGAGGACGAGGATGCCATCCGAGCGGCGATGAAAGACGCATATGGCGTTTTCAGCGTGCTGCCGGCCAACCTGTCGGCAGAGGAGGAAGAACGCCGAGGGACTTCGATCGCCGACCTGGCCGTCGAAAGCGGCGTCACGCATCTCGTTTATTCCTCGGGCGCCAGCGTCGGCGACAAGCCGACGGGTGTGGCGCGTTTTGACGCCAAACCTCGCATAGAGGCGCATATCCGCAAATCGCCTATCACGGCCACGATCGTCAGGCCGATGATCTTCATGGAAATGCTGGTGCGGCCCGGATTCGGCCTGGACAAGGGGCAGTTGCTCTCGCTCATCAGGCCAGAGCATTCGATCCAGCTGACCGCTGTGGACGACATCGGGAAATTCGTTGCGGCCATGTTCGCCGATAAGGCCCGGTTCGGCGGCGTCACCTTGAAAATCGCAAGCGACAGGCTTACCGGCTACGAACTCGAAGCCGCCCTGAGCGAAATCGCCGGCCGCACGATCGCCTATGCGCGCTTTCCCGACGATGTTCTCGCAGCCAATGCCGACCTCGCGCACATGGCCAGGAGCCTGGAAGATGGTCCGCTGGCAGAACGTGTGGATCTGGATCTCATGCGCGAGATCAATCCGGAAATCCTCACTTTCCGCGCCTGGCTCGCCGGGATCGGCCGCAAGGCGCTCGACGAAGCCTTGGGGTAGAATGCGGCAGACGACGACTTCTGATGTCTGCAACGGGCCGAGGCGGCGTTGGTGGCATTTACTGGCCGGCCGCATCAATTCGCGCTTCGCGTCCTGCACCGATGGTAAAACACGTACGTCACCGGGCAGAGACTGGGGTGAAGGCAGCGGTGGATTACGATCCGTATGGGTAGTGTGGCGGTACCGGGAGAGGATTAGACCCGTGGTCGCGGCAGGCTAATCACAATGCACGGTTCCAATTTTATCCACAGGTTTATTCGCAAGCTCCAGGCGAAAAAAATCCCGCAGAAGCTGGGATTTCCTGGCGCAAACAGCCGAGCTAATCCAACTGGTCGAATTGCTGCGCGTCATGCGCGGGCGTCTAATCGCATTGTCACGGTGAAGGGCGCAGATGAGACAAGCACCGGGGCTGGGGCTCGTCTTGGTGCTGGGTGGCGAGCCCCAATGTCTTCGCCAGTTATCTGACGAAACGACGTCAGAAAAGACTGCCTCGGGGGACGCTTAAGGATGAACTCCATCTTCAGAAGGTCCGCCAATGCCGCCCCTGCTCGATGCCGACGACCCAAACAGCCTTGATATTGTATGCGATGTCATCCTGGTAGACTGGTACAACGCAGGTGTAGACACCTTCGATATCAGAGACTTCCGGGAAGAAATGGAGTCGCATTACAAGGAGATGGGCAGACCCGTCCCTGCAGAGATTGCGGATCCCCAAAAGCTCGTGCCAACCCTCCGGCTGCTGCAGGCGCGCATGCACATTGTCAAGCCGACGCGGATTACCGGTATCGAGTGGCAATTCGTGAGAAATGGCAACGGGGATTGAAGGGCGCCAGGGCCACGCGCTGGCGGGTGCCCAAAAGACGGTCTGCCTCTTTGACGATCGCATCAGGCTGCCCGAAAATCGATTGCGATTTCCGGGCTGATGCTCGAGGCACCGCGGGCCGTCTCTAAAGCGCGTCGCGATCTTTCAGATTCGCTTGTCGCACTTTAAATTCTTGTTTTCGCGTGTCGTTATCGCAAAACCGCTGCACACTTTTGCGCGACACGCTTTAGGCCTCGGACTTCAGCTTGCCGCCGACCGCCCAGGAATCCTTGCCGATCTCCGTTATCAGGATTTCCAGCGATTCAGGCGGGCACGCCAGGGTTTCGACGGCGGCCCTGGTGGCTTCGCGCACGAAGGCGCGTTTCTGATCGTCGGTGCGGCCGGGATGCATCTGCAGGTGAAGAATGGGCATGTTTTTTCCTTGGTCACGTTGGCAATGTCCCGTCGCCTTGGCTCGGGCATGACGACTATGTTGTAAATGCCGCGGTTGATAAATAAGCTGCAGGTATCGTCATTCGAAACCTACAGGTAGGTAATCACGGACAAGCTGGCTGGCATGGCAACGTTCGTCAGGGTTATCGAAGCCGGCAGTTTTGCGGCAGCGGCAGAGATCGCGCGCGTGTCGCCCGCCATGGTTGCCAAGCAAATCAAGACGATCGAGGCCCGGCTCGGGGCGAAGCTCATCCATCGCACCACGCGGCGCCATCAGCTGACGGAGATTGGCCAGCTCTACTACGAGCGCTGCAAGCGCGCTCTGGCCGAAGTGGCGCTAGCCGAGGCTTCGGCAAGCGAACTCCAATCGGCGCCGCGCGGCCGGCTTCGGCTGGTTGCGCCGGTGAGCTTCGGGACGCAGAACCTCGTGCCGGCGCTGATCGACTATCAGAACGCCTATCCCGACGTCAGCATCGAGCTATCGCTCGACAACAACGTCCATGACCTCGTCGGCGAGGGTTTCGAGCTTGGCATCCACATCGGCCCGCTATCGAACAGCAGCCTGGTCGCCCGCCCGCTGACCCCCTATCGGCGGATTCTCGCAGCCTCGCCTGATTATCTCGCCCGCCACGGCCGGCCGGCCTCGCCGGAGGATCTCGCGAACCATCTCTGCCTTGGCCACTCCTATTGGCGCATGCAGGATCGCTGGCACCTGATCGGGCCGGGAGATGAAATGCGCGATGTACTGATTTCCGGAAAATTCTCGACCAACCAGGGTGCGGCGCTGCGCATGGCAGCGCTCAGCGGCGCGGGAATCGCGCTTCAGCCGGAATTGCTGCTGGCCGCTGACATCGCCGAAGGGCGGCTCGAGCCGGTGCTTCCGGAATGGTCCTACCGGCCTGTCCCGATGTACCTCGTCTACGCGCCGAACCGGCGGCCGACGGCGATGTTGCGGACTATGATAGATTTCCTGGTGGAACGGTTTGGCTAATGAGCGTCGGTTTTGGCCGGCATCGAAGATATCCGAAAAAACAATTCCTGAAGCGCGTCGCTTGCAACAGGTTTAATGCGACGTGCTTCAAGACTGCTTTGAGCCCAAAACGCTCATGGGTGGCGCCTGCCTCTCACGTTGCGACAGCGTCCTTCCCTGGCGAGACCGCCTAACTCGGCGCGGCGTCAGGCCCGCCGGCGGCTCTTTGAACCAGGCGGGCAACCACTTCAGTACGGTTCTGCGCCTGCAGCTTGCGCATGATGTGCTGCAGATGCATCTTCACCGTATGCCCCGACAAATTGAGTTTTCCCGCAATCACCTTGTTTGAGCAGCCGCTTTGCAGCTCTGCCAGCACATCCGCTTCCCGCGGAGTGAATTCGGCAATCGCCAGATACTGCATCCTGTCGTCCAGCCTTCTTTCGGCCTCGGTTCTGACCGGGATATGCTCGTTCGAGCCGTTTGTAACAACTCCCATGAGCTGCGGGAAAAATGTTCCCCCTGCCAGAACAAGACGAAGACCGGCAAGGGCGATATCAATGGGCAGTGAAGTCGTAAAAAAGCCGCGGATGCCCATCGTGAGCGCCTGACGGGCTATGAAGGCGTCATCCGTACCTGAGAGCAACGTGATAGGAGCCTCGGGAAAACGTGCAGCAATGGCCGCAAGGTCATCACGCAGGCTAATGCTCTCGATACTTCTGCCGGCCAAATCCAATGCAATCAAACGCACCTCAGCTCCAAGAGCTCGGTCGAGACTCTCGGTCGAGATCAAATCGATAAAGTTCCAACCGGCGAGCTCATGCTCAAGAAGCTTCACCACGGTGGTGCGTGCCAGTGTAGAATGCTCGATTATGATCACAGTTGGTGCAGTGCGCCCCATGCGGCGCTTAGTTTTAGCACTGTCGGACACTTGCGTGCTCCCCAGAAGATTTGCAACCCAACAGCTATTCACATTATTCCTGTTCTCGCTTCATGTCATGATAAAAAATGAGTGTATTGCCAGCATCAATAGTCTGATCTCTCATGATAATTCTTATAGTCTATAAGATTCAGGTGAGAGACAACTTATCCAGAAGAGCACTTTGGAAAGCTTATCTACGAGGGCTTGCTGGTTCGACTTGTCGCCGCAGACTTTCCAGTCTTCGTCGAATTCACGTACGGAAAGCGCGTCAACAAAGCTTTCAAAGGCACTGAAAAGGCAGGCGATCTGCTACAGATCCATTCAGGAAAGAGCCGTTCGATATAACGAGCTGCCGATCGGCCTGGCTTTGTGTCCATATCTCAATTCAAAACAGCCGCAAACCTCGACAGCGAAACGACCAACGCGAAAAGCAACAAAAGCCCGAGATCGCCGGTAACCCTTTATGATTACTGAATAACTGGGGGCCATTGACGCATTGATACCGGCTATCAGGCGTTTTCACGCAGGCAGGACTGCGGCGGCACCGACAGACGCCGGCCGGAGGCAACGGCCTCCGGGGCCGAAATCGACGACAATGCGGATAGGGGTCACGGTGGGATGTTCGGTATCTCAGTGAGCCGGCTTCCGTGCCATCTCGGCCCAGGAGACGAAGCCGTGCGGAAGAAGCGATTCAACAAATGGCTTGAAAAATGGCACGAGGAACAGCCTCATGCAGTTGACCTCTGCAATGCTGGTGGGGGAGCCTATCCGCCGGAGCTTTTCCAGGAAAAGTGCGAAGTGGTTTTTCCGTCTGGGATGCCAGCCCCTCGGCCGTCATGTCAGGGCTTGTCCCTGATATCTGCCACGGTTTTGCGTCCGGAATTGCGTGGAAATAAAGAGATAGGGCATTTCCGTAATTCGAAGAAAAATGGAAATGCTCTAACTATGCATGAAGCCCAGAATGTCGTCGACGAGAGCCGAATGGGCGTCCGTGAGGTTGCCCTCTCCGCTATGCCCCCCGATGCCGGCCATCTGGAGCGCATGCTGATCATAGAGAACATGATCGATCTGTTGGGCATCCGCCGTCCCACCAGCGGGAACGGCAATGTTGATGGGATGGAAATAGGCGAAATTGACGTCAGTGATGCTGCCGGTTGACGATCCGTCCCCGCCACCGCCGCCCGCATGGTTGCCGGTGAAAATCGTGTCCGACGACAGGTTGAAGCCACCGCCATTACCGCCGATGCCGGCAATCTGCACGGCGCCCTGATCGAAAATGACATTGTTTGTCTGATGAGCCTCAGCCGAGCCGCCTGCGGCGCCGATGGCGATGTTGATCGGTGAGAATATGGCAATACTCACGTCGACTATGCTGCCGACGAAATATCCATTGCCGCCGTGGCCCGCATAAAAGTCGCCGGTCAATGTGAGCGCAGTTCCCGGGCTCATCGACGGGCCATGGCCCGCGACATTATGGTCTCCGCCCGAGCCGCCCATGCCGCCGATCTGGGTTGCGCCCTGCAGGAACAGTGCATTGTTCGATTGCTCAGCGTGAGCCTCCGCGCCGGGGCCTGCGGCCACGGCAGTATTCACGGGGGCGAACACCCCGACTGCGGTGCTGACGAGTCCACCGTAGAAAAGCCCATCGCCCCCGCTGCCGGCATGATTGGCGCCCTCGCCGCTGCCGATGGCAACATTGCCGCTTCCGCCATTCCCGCCTATCCCGGCCATTTCGGTGGGATGCTGATTGATGAGCGCATCGTTGCCCTGGAAGGCGTTGGCAGCAGAATGGGATCCTGCAATAGCGGCATTGGACGGCATGAAGACCGCCATTGCGTTGCTGCTGATCACGCCTTCGCTTATTCCGTCACCACCGCTGCCGGCTGAATTATAGCCTGGACCGGACGCGACATCCAAGGGAAGCCAGGTCGGCACCAATGCAAGATGCCCCGCGGCCACGTTGGAGGCGAGCTGTTGATCGGAGCCTGACTTGGGCAGGTCTTCCGATAAGGGACGAGTTTCCGTCATTACCGTCTCCATTCCGCGGACAACCGCACGGCAACCGGGCGTGCAGCGGATGTAGGCTGAATTGTTCAGGCCCTGAATTGTTCGGGCATTGTGCATCTGAAAGCAGGAAAAGCAGAGCCTGCAATTCGTCTACATCCCCTTGGCTAGTTCTCTAGCCGTTTGGCTGTCATGGCCGCAGCGCCCATTCTGCGCGTTTGCGAGCACCAGATCCGCCTTCGGGTTGGAGGCCCTGCATCCTTTACCCGCCGTTCTCGCGGCGTGTCATGAGAGTCTTTCAGCCCCGGGCAGGGTCTTCTTTGCCAAGCGCAACCTGATCAGAACCCCGCAACAGAGCCGGTTCGCCTGGACGGCCGCGCTTCGAAAAGCGGCGGCGCTTCGGTGAGGTCGCAGATATGTTCATGACAATGCCATCCGGCGCCAAATCATCAAAAACAAGCTCAAAACAACGCTCCGCCACTTTCAAGTATACATCCAAAAGAACGTCACCGAATATCTAGATGGTTCAAATATTAAATCGCAGGCAATATTCGGCCGCGGTTGTATTGGCTGGCGGTGGCATCCTGAATAATCACACCGTAGGGGGAAACACCGTAGAATAAACCCGATAGAAACGAAGTAGAAGGAGTGATATCAATGCCTATTCCACAATTGTCTGACACGATCTATCTCCACAACCCGGATGCGGGCGACGCCAATGCCGGCAACGGCGGCGATGGCATCAATCATGGCACCATTGACTACAACCCGGTTGCCTATATTGACCCCGTGCAAACGGTTTACGGGGCAGAGACCCATCTGCACAACGGCGATCACGTTTGGCAGGGGGCAGACTGGGACGCCGGCGGCGGTGGAGCCGGTGGCTTCAGCCAGGCCCAGAACGGCTTCCTTGCATCGCTCACCAGCGGCGCCGGCGGCGCGGGGGACAAGCTCACTCCAACGGCGACCAGGGAAACACGAGCGGCGGCGACACGGCTACGGTGAATGCGGCTACGACCGCGACACAATATACGCAGCTCATGGCTGACCAGCATGCCACCATCCTGGCCGGCGTCGGCGGCAACGGCGGCAACGGGAACAACGCTCTGGGTGGCGATATCTCGTCAGCAGTGGTTCACACCGATCCCGAAACGACGACGGTGAACAATGCTCTCGATCATTTCATAAACGCCTTCGGTCATATCGACGTCAGCCATCTCGGCTCCTGAACTCAATGCTCTGAGGGTCGCCGGTTTCGGCTGGCGACCCTCCACTATTGCCGAACCTGCAAGCAACCTCTTCGTGTCAGTATCAAATGCGGTGAGATCTGATAATGGCAACGATTTCCATAAAACCATTGCGCCCACAGACACACCTCGTTGTTGCGCTCCGAGCTTGTGCCGGCGCCTTCGGGTTGGTCTTCCTTTATAGCTGCGGTTACAATCTCTTTCTTCTGGCGCCTTCCATCTATCTCCTGCAGATTTATGACAGGGTCCTGTCGAGCCGAAGCGCCGACACGCTTCTGATGCTGACCTTGATCATCGCCATCGCCGTGCTGGTCGGGTCCATACTGGATATCGTGCGCAGGGCAGCCCTTTCGCGCATCGGCAGCTGGCTGGACCACAGGCTGCGGCCGATGGTGCTCACGGCATCATTCGAATATGCCACTCTTGCCGATACGGGAGCCGCCACGGAGTGCTACAGGGACCTCGCCGCATTGCGCCAGTTCCTCGATTCACCGGCCAGCTCCCTGTTTTTTGACGTTCCCTGGGCGCCGGTATTCCTGCTCCTGCTCTTTCTTGTCCATCCGCTGCTCGGGACCATCGGTCTTCTGAGCGCAGTTGCACTTCTGCTGTTTGCGTTCCTGACGGAAGTGGCAACGAAAGAGCCGCTTACCCAGGCCAATTTTGCCCTTTCGAGCAGCTATATCCGATTTGCGACCGCCCTCAAGAACATCGAGGTGATCAGGGCGATGGGCATGCAGGATGGCGCAGCGCAGATCGTCTATCGCGATGCGGAAATGGCAAGAAAGGCGCAGGACATCGCGATGCATCGAACGGAGATCATTCTTGGTTTCTCCAAATCGATCCGCACGCTCGCGCAGATCCTCATGATGGGATCGGCCACATGGCTGGTGCTCGTAAACAGCGGCAGTCCCGGCATCATCTTCGTTGCGAGCCTGCTGCTCGGGCGCGGGCTTGCACCGATCGAGGGCGCAATCGGTGCATGGCGCTCCTTCACGTTTGCCCGCAATGCCTTCAATCGCCTGAACAGAATGCTGATAACAGTTGCTTCGGAAGGCGACGGCCGAATAGTGCCGATTCCGGAACCCAATGGCCTCATTCTCGATAATGTCAGCTATGTCAGGCCATTCGTCGATCGGCCGATATTGAGCGATATCACCCTGCGCCTCGCGCCAGGCGATTGCGTAGCGCTCATCGGTCCATCGGGATCGGGAAAATCGACACTCGGTCGCGTCATAGCCGGCGTTGTGCCGGCCACGAGCGGATGTGTTCTTCTCGGCGGCGTGGATATCTCGGCGCTCCGCCTTTGCGGGGGGACCCGCCATGTCGGATACCTGCCGCAGGACATCGAACTCTTCGGCGGAGCGATCAAGGATGTGATCGGCCGGCTGGACGGAGGAGATCCCGGCAAGGCGATCGACGCCGCGAAACTGGTTGGATTGCACGAAGCGATCATGCGGCTGCCCCGGGGCTATGAGACCGATATCGGTGAAGGGGGAAACCTGCTCCTTCGAGCTCAGCGCCAACAGCTGGGACTGGCGCGCGCAGCCTATGGAAATCCATCTCTCATCGTTCTCGACGATCCGAATTCGAGCCTGGATTATGACGGCGAACGCATGCTGTTCACGGCAATCGAGCGCATGAAATCCAGGGGGATGACCGTCGTCATCATAACCCACCGGATGGGGATCCTGCCGGTCACCAACAAGATTGCCATCATGCGTAACGGGACGGTGGCTGCCTTCGGCGACAGCGACCGGATTTACGACACCTATCTTCAACCGCCGTCTCGAACAGGAACATAGGGAGGGACGCCGCCGTGACCCTTGTTCAGTTGAACGTAGCGCTGGCGAAATTTTCAGATCTGTCAAAGACGGGTCTGCGGTTGGCTCAGCGATCGACGGCGCCAGCCAAGCAACAGACAACCTATTTTCCGGTCATCAATCCGAAACAGCGCGGCCCCGCCCCCCCTTCGCCCATGCCGGGGCTCAGAGGCGTTGTCTGGACGGGCAACCTTCTGATCCTGGTCTTCATAGTCGGATTGGGGATCTGGTCGGTTCTCGCGCCGCTGAAAAGCGCTGCGGTCGCATCAGGCGTCATCGAACCGGAAACCAGCCGCAAGACCATTCAGCACCTGGAAGGCGGAATCGTGCGGCGGATCCTCGTCAAGAACGGCGATGCGGTCATGGGCGGGCAGATCGTGATAGAGCTCGACGACACGAAGTCCCGCTCGGAGCGCGACAGCATTCAAGGGCAGCTTTGGGACGCCGAAGGAAGCCGCGCTCGCCTGCTTGCGGAGCAGACGGGCAGCGACCATATCGCCTATCCTGACGACCTCAGGGCAGCCATGGAGAGATATCCTTCGGTCAGCGCTATCATGACCGGGCAACAGAAAATCTTCGAAGCCCGTCGCCGGGTCATGCAGGCGGAAATTGGGATCATCAATGAAAAGATCGCGCAGGTGCGGCAGGAAATCGTCGGACTTGGCGCACAGAAGGCATCACTGGCCGACAGGGCCACGATCTCAAGCCAGGAAATGGATCAGGTTACTGCCCTCAACGCCAAAGGACTGGAAAAGAAGAGCAGACTTCTCAACCTCCAGCGGGAAAAAGCAGACCTTGATGGCCGGCAGGGTGAAGTAGCGGCACAGATCTCTCGCGCCTATCAGGTGATCAGCGAGTCAAAGGCCGATCTCGCAAAGCTCGAAAGCGACCGGTTGAGCGAAGTTGCCCAAGGCATGCGCGATACGGAAAGCCGGATCATGCAGCTGCGCGAGCGCTTGCGGGCGATCGACGACCAGGTTTCGAGGACCGATATCCGTGCTCCCGAAGATGGAACGATCATGAACCTGCGCATCCACACGGCCGGTGGCGTGGTCGGCGCGGGCGAACCGCTCGTCGATCTCCTGCCGCGCTCCGATCGCCTCATCGTGTCCGTCCACGTCAGACCGGAAGATATGAACCTCGTCCGTGCCGGGCTCGAGGCGCAGGTTCACCTCCTCCCCTACAATCAGCGGCGCGTCCCGCTCCTGAAAGGTCGCGTTGAATATGTATCGGCCGACCGCCTCATTGATCAGCAGAGCGGCCAGCCCTATTTTGCCGCAACGATCCGTGTAACGGACGAGCGGCTGGCGAAAATGAGAGATGTCGAACTGGTCGCGGGCATGCCCGCGCAGACACTGATCGAAACGGGCCAAAGCAGCGTGGCGCTCTATGCCATCAGACCACTCCTCGACAGTTTCAACAGAGCATTTCGCGAGGACTGACACGGTGATGGGCAAGAGAAAATTCGACGACGACCAGATTACGGGCATTCTTAGGGAGCACCAGGCCGGGGTGACGGTGGCAGATGTTTGCCACAGGCACGGTATCAGCGAGCCGACCTTCTATCGGTGGCAATCCCTGCAGTTCGGAAGCGGCGGTCTCTCTGCCAAAAGGGTGAGAGCATTGGAGGAAGAAAACCAGAAGCTCAAGAAGCTTTTGGCCGAAGCCATGCTCTCGGCGGCAACGCTGAGCGAGATGCTGGCGAAGACATCGAAAGGGCGGAACTGACCTCTGAACAGGGCCGACACGGACCCCTTTCTACAATCGGGGTGCGGGCATTGCCGTGTCGGGAGGAAGCGATGTTTAGAATTCGCGGCTTCTTAGTTGCCTTTGCCGTCCTTGGAACTGCCCCAGCTCATGCACAGAGCAACCCGACGGTCGTCGCCATAGACTCCGGTAAAGTTCGTGGTGTGCAGTCAGAGGAGGTAATCAGTTTCAAGGGAATTCCGTACGCAGCTCCTCCGGCTGGCGACCGCCGCTGGCGGGTGGCGCAACCGGTTAAACCGTGGTCCGACACGCTGGATGCCAGCGCTTTCGGCGGCGTCGACGACAACGTGAATCTTGCTGGTGAGCCCGCCTCGCGACCGGCCCATATGTTCCTCTCTGTTCCCCGCGATACAGGCTCCGTGCTGGTGCACACACCGCCGTCACGATTGTCCTGATCTGACCGAAGATCGAATAGCTGTTCATCATAGAGATCCGGTCATGCGCCGTGGGTCTGCGAAGCCGGCGAACTCAGCTTCCATTTTGCAGTCCGCACTTGCCCAAACGGGCAATATCGGTTCGGCGATTTCTCATGTAAGTTGAGCGTCCCGCGGCACGTGGTGCCATGCACGTCAAATGTCCTCCTCACAGAGCAGAGGAATCAAACATGTCGATGAAGCCTCGCGGAACCAACCAACGCCACCACCGGTTCGGGGAAATTGACCGTCGGTCTTTTTTCCCCTTGCTGGGAGCCGGGTTCCTCTTGATGTTGCCCGGAAAGGCTTGGGCGCAACAGGTCCCCATACCCACAACCGCCGCTCAAGTTCCCGGCCCGCCCAGCGGCACGGCCATGACCACGGCCTACGTGCAATCGGTCGGGCGCATGGCCTACTTGTGGGGCTGGCCACTGGTCAATTCGGTCAACCGCTCCATCGCCTTTTCCAAGGCTCCCCAACCAGGCTTGATCGGCGGAGTGGTTCCGATCGCATTCAACGGGAACGCAATGCTGACCGGGTATATCAGCCCGGACCAGACGATCATCGCCTGCCCGAACCAGGATGTCGCGTATGGTGCCGGCTGGATGACACTGGACAAGGAGCCCATCGTCTTCCAGGTACCGGATTTTGGCGATCGTTTCTGGGTCTACGCGCACTATGACGCGCGCACCGACGAGTTTTCCGAGATCGGCAAGCAATACGGCACCAAGCCCGGCTTCTACCTGATGGTCGGCCCAGACTGGAAGGGCGAAACGCCAGCCGGCATCACGGCGGTGGTGCGCTCCTCCACGTCGCTTGCCTTTGTCATTCCGCGCATCTTCATCGATGACAGCGCGGAGGATCAAAAAGCCGTCCAGCCGTTGCTCAGCCAGGTCGTCTACTACCCGTTGTCGGAGTTCGACGGGAAGATGAAGATCAAGGATTGGAGCAAGCTTCCGCATTTCCCCGCACCGAAATCCACCGGCAAAGGTGAGACCAAGTGGGTAAACCCGGAAACCTTCTTCGACGAGTTACCTGAGGTGATGAAACAAGTGCCGCCGATGCCAGGCGAGGAAACCCTCTACAACTGGATCGGTAGCGTGCTGGACGCCGCCGCCAAGGATCCTGCGATCAAGAAGACCCTTATGGAAACTGCTGTCGCCGCCGAGGGTGAACTGATCTCACCGTTCTTTAAGTGGGCCAATAACGGCCGCCCTGCCGGCAATGGCTGGAATTCGCCGGTGAACAATGCCGAGTGGGGGACCGACTACCTCAATCGCACGGGCACCTCCAAGTCGAACATGTACGACAACCGGCCTGCGGAAACCAAGTACATCTACACGGACAACGACAACCAGGGTGCACAACTCAACGGACAGAACAATTACACGATCACATTTGCCAAGGGTCAGACGCCACCGGTTAAGGGGTTCTGGTCGTTGACCTTGTATAACGATGTCCACTTCTTCAACCCAAATCCACTAAAGCGCTATTCATTGGGCACGAAGAACAAGACCATCAAATATAACGCGGACGGCTCGCTGACGCTTTACGCCAGCGCCAAGTCGCCGGGCGCGGACAAGGAAAGCAACTGGCTGCCCGCGCCCGAAGGGACGTTCTCGCTCTACATCCGCGCCTATTGGGCCGAGCAGGCCATCCTCGACGGCACCTGGCAGCCCCCGACCGTCACGATGGCGAACTGAATAAACCCCAGACAACGCGGAGGGTCATGACAGTGACAACCATTCGCCCACTCAACCTTCTCGTCGCCGCGCTGGCTGGCGGTTTGGCGATGAACGGCCTCGCTACGCAGGCTTTTGCTCAGGAGACCTCTTTCGATAAGTTGGCCAACCTCCCGTTCGCGGAAGGCCGGCCCACAAAAGAGACAGCGCAGACCTTGCGCGACGAACTGCTCTTCCAACGGGCGACGCAGACCTATCTCTGGGCGCTGCCGTTGATCAACACCCTCGGGATGCAGGTCGGGTCGGAAAAAACATTCGGCGCCGGCTACAACGTCCTGCCGATCTGGAAAAAGCGGCTCGACGCCAAGACCCTGGTGACTACCCCCAACTCCGACGTCCTCTACGCCATGAGCTACGTTGACCTGGGCAAGGATGGTCCGCTGGTGATGGAAGCGCCGTCTGAGTTGCAAGGCATCCTGCTGGATTACTGGCAGCGCCCCATCCCGGTGGATGGCGGCAAGTTCTTTGGTGACGTCGGTCTGTTTGGACCGGATGGCGGCAAGGGGGGCAAGTTCCTCCTGTTGCCACCCGGCTACACCGGAGCGGTGCCGGACGGTTATTATGTTTACCGGTCAGGCACCAACAGCGTCTTTATCTTCCTGCGTGGGTTCTACAAGGACCCGAAGAATCTGACACCCGCTGTCGCGCACCTGGAGAAGACAAAGATCTATCCGCTTAACGGCGAGGCTGGCGCCAAGCCGATGGAATTCCCCGATGGCTCCGGCGTCCCGGTCAACATGCTGCCGATCAGCGACGGCAGCGCCTTCGATCAACTCAAGCTGCTGGTGGACAGGGAGGGTGACAATCTCGCCGGTCCCGATTGGTTCGGCATGCTGGCGGCCATCGGCATCGTCAAGGGCCAGCCGTTCAATCCTGATGCGCACACACGCGAGATCCTCGATCGCGCCGCGAAGACCGGCTACAAAATGAGCCGTGTCATTGGCTTTGCCGACAAGGTAAGTGGTCTCTCGTTGCTCGTCTATCCAGACCGCCGCTGGCTCAATCCTTTCTCCGACGGGACTCCCGCGAATCCGGGTGGGTCGAAGAATCCGGACTGGGAGAATGTCGCCGGAGCGTATCCATATCTGGCCCTCGATGCCCGAATCTGGATGTTCACCGACTACTACTCGATCAGCCCGGGGATGATGTCCCAAACCCCGGGCAAGGGCGCGAAGTACATGATAGCCTTCACCGATAGCGAAGGCACGCCGCTGTCCGGTGGGAGTAACTACCGCATGAACCTGCCCGCCAACATTCCCGCCGCCAACTTCTGGTCGGTGACGCTCTACGAGGCTGAAAATGCTTCGGGTCTCGCCAATGGGCAGCCTTTCCCATCGTTGGGTTCAAAGGACAGGCCGGCGCAGAACGCGGATGGGAGCACGGAGCTTTACCTCGCCTCCAAAGCACCCGAGGGCAAGGCCGGCAATTGGCTCGCGACCGTGCCGGGCAAGGGGTACTTCGCCATCCTCAGGCTCTACGGCCCGACCGAAGCGGCCATCGACAAGAGCTGGGTCCCAGGGGACATCGAGAAGGTGGAGTGACCCTCTTGCGCTCAGCGGCTTAAGGCCCGAAAAGCGGCTGGCTCACGCACTAGTCTCGCCCATGTCGCGCGGCCTCTTCCAGCGGGTCGGGAGTGGTAGTCGATACCAATCCCGGCTTTTCCCAGTCAAGTGGGATCGGCACATCGCTTACAGCATACCCCTTAGGGCGCTCCGCACAACAAAAAGGGGGCACCTCACGGCACCCCCTTTCTGCCCCCCCAAAGCCGGCATCCCCTCCCCGGATACCGGCCCCCTCACAAACACCCCTCTCCTCCCTCACCTCTGTGTTCCCGGCCCAGCCCGGGTTATCTCACAGAGATTCGCGCCGCCCCTTTTGGGCGCAATGACATCTACGCGGTACATCTGAACCATCACTGCGCAGAGGCGACGCCTGGATTCCTGTGACTTCCTTTGCGCCAGCACGCGGGCACAGGAATGAGGAAGGAAAGGGAATGCGCCCGGCAGATAGTGGCAAGAAGACACCGTCACCGAGCCGCATCTCCGATACTGCCGTTGAAAGAAGGGCTTCGTCCCTGAAGCCCTTCCCCCGGTTCAAGATGCCGGATTAGCCGGGATTGTGTTCGCCATTGCCCTGGCCGTCATGACCGCCCTCGCCATGACCGCCCTCGTCGGAGCCGCCCTTATCGGAACCGCCCTTGTCGGAACCGCCCTTGTCAGAGCCGCCCTTGTCGGAACCACCCTTGTCCGAGCCACCCTTGTCAGAGCCGCCCCTGTCGGAACCGCCCTTGTCCGAGCCGCCCTTGTCGGAACCGCCCCTGTCAGAGCCACCCTTGTCGGAACCACCCTTGTCAGAGCCACCCCTGTCGGAGCCGCCCTTGTCCGAGCCGCCCTTGTCCGAGCCGCCCTTGTCCGAGCCGCCCTTGTCCGAACCGCCCTTGTCCGAACCGCCCTTGTCAGAGCCGCCCTTGTCAGAGCCGCCCTTGTCAGAGCCGCCCTTGTCAGACCCGCCCTTGTCGGAGCCGCCCTTGTCGGAGCCACCCTTGTCGGAGCCACCCTTGTCGGAGCCACCCTTGTCGGAGCCACCCTTGTCGGAGCCGCCCTTGTCGGAGCCGCCCTTGTCGGAACCACCCTTGTCAGAGCCACCCTTGTCGTTGCGGTCGTTGCCGCCCTTGTCATTGCGGTCCTTGCCACCATCGTGGTCGCGGTCCTTGCCACCATCATGGTCGCGGTCCTTGCCACCATCGTGGTCGTGGTCCTTGCCGCCGTGGTGATCACGATCCTTACCGCCGTGGTGGTCACGATCCTTGCCGCCGTGGTGGTCACGGTCCTTGCCGCCGTGGTGATCGTGGTCCTTGCCGCCGTGATGACCGCCGTGATCGCCGTCGCCATCGCCATCGCCAGGGCCGGAGCCACCGGTGTTGCCGTCGCCGTCATCGCCGCCGTTGTTCTGATCGCCGGAAGAGGTCTGGTTCGACGCCTGTTTGCCAGAGTCGGAGTTGCCGCCGGAGCGGTTGCCGAAGCGATTGCCGCTGCTGTCGTCATTGACCGTGCGGCTGTCATTGTCGGTGCGGATGGATTTCGTTGGCAGGCACAGCCTGGCCTCAATCGTACCCGGCGCTGCCTTGGCGCAGTTGACAACTGCCGGCGCGGCCATCGTGAGGCTGCTGCTTGCCAAAAGGTAAGCAACGGCGACGCTATACTTCGCTGCTTTGCTGATCATCTTTTTTCTCCCAAAGTTAACAAACCGTTAACTGGGAGAATTCTTATATTAGAGAATTGTTAAATCCAAGAATAAACTGTGGACAATGGCACAACGTCTTAATCTATAGTTAATTACACAAGTAATAAATTTTATTAAAGTTTTAGTATAAACTATGTTACCTTCGCCGCGCACAATAAAGAGGTGATTCATGCGATGGCTTTTTTGTTTTGTTTCCCTCGTGTTTTTTCCTACGCAATTTCAAGCATTTGCCGGACAGCCTCTGCCGGTTGGCAGGAATATCGGCGCGCCGGTGGGATTTGCATCTGCCTGCGCCAGCTATCGCTGGCTTTGCCATCAGACGTCCGCTCAGGGCGGCATCCGGGCATCGGTTGAGCAGGCGGGCATGCCGCTTCTGCGCAAGGTCACCCGCGCCGTGAACCTCGCCGTCCGCTCGACGGAGGACCGCTCCTCTTCCGGAAACGGCGATGTCTGGACCCTGCCCATCGGCGGCCGGGGCGACTGCGAGGATTACGCCCTGCAGAAGATGAAGGACCTGATCGACGCCGGATTTCCGGCAAACCGCCTGGCGCTCTCGGTGGTGATCGGCCCGCATGACGAGAACCACGTCGTGCTGATCGCCCGCATGGACGACGGCGACTACGTGCTCGACAATCTCAACAACGCGGTCAAACCCTGGAGAGCCACGCCCTATACATTTCTGGCAACGCAGGATTTCCTGAAGAAATCGACCTGGCGCGTGACACTTGCCGGGCCGCGGGCGAACGAGTTTTCGTGATCGGGTGGGAGCGCAATATTACGCCGTATGCTCGGCACACCCCCCTCTGTCCTGCCGGACTGCCGGGGGTGTGCCGAGCACATACGTTTAATACCTAAAAGCCGCATCTCACGAACCATGATTCCCGTCCGCCACCTTTGCGGATCGCGCCGCCACCCTACTTCTCTCCCGGTCATCCCCATCGCAACCACAAGAGGAGGGTTTCCCCGTGGGCGTCTTCGACCGCATCAAGAACGCGATTTTCGGCAAAGCGCAGGCAGCACCCGTGCCAGAGCCCGCATCCGCCGCGCCGCAGGCCTCCAGTGCGCCTGCAGCTTCTCCTGCCACTCAGCCTGCTACCAAGTCCGCGCCGGTGACCGAACCCGCGACCGGCGCGCCGCCGCCGGCACAATCAAGCCCCGGCCAGGCAAGCAATGCCGATATCGAGCAGATCCTGAACGCAGCCGTCAAGAAATCCGGCCAGAAGCTCGATTGGCGCCATTCGATCGTCGACCTCATGAAGGCGCTCGGAATGGATGCGAGCCTTGCCGAACGCAAGGAACTGGCAGCCGAGCTCGGCTACACCGGCGATACGAACGACAGCGCGAAGATGAATATCTTCCTCCACAAGGCGCTCATGAAGAAACTGTCGGAAAACGGCGGCAAGGTGCCGGCCGATCTTCTGGATTGAGTGGCGGGCTAATTGAGTGGCAGATGGCGCCGAAGCTCAAGCACGGCGCCATCAGCTTCAAATCTGTCCGGCCCTCCGCCAGATCGAATGCTCTCGCCGGCAGCGATCCGCGATCTTCAACAGCTGCGGGATCTCCCGACACCGAAAAACCCGTTGGCAGCCAGGCGAGCGGGGGAAACGATCCTCGCAGGTGTCAGAACCCTCGGCCTGCATCCGCATATGGGCCGCCTGATCAAGGATCTGCCCGAGCAATACCGCGAATGGCTCATTGATTTCGCAGACACCGGATATATGGTTCGCTACCGCCTTAATGCGAACACGGTAACGATCCTCGCCGTGCGGCATCGGAAGGAAGCGATGTTCTGATACCGATGCCTCGGCGATCACCATGACGAGGTCAGGTTCCCTTCAAGAACAAGCTCCGCCAAAAACGGCTACGCCAGCCCGAAGGCCTTGCGCGCCGTCGAACAGGCGTCGTCTCCGGGAAGGCATGTGCGGCAGACGTCCGGCCTGAGGCCGTAGATCACGCATGATACTTGCTTACCGATGGTGCCTGAGAGCGCAGAGCAACGCTCTCCATCACAGCGCATGCCTGATTGATCCGCCGAGACGAACTGAGCCGGCAGCAAATCGAGGTCGGCATCGCTCTCGGTGGAGAATCTCGGCCATTCGTGTGAATAGGAACAGCACGCGCCGCAGGCCTGACAGTCTAGCTCTGTTGATAGGGTCATGGGCCGCTCTTAGCACTTTAGCTGCCAAGGATGCAAAACCATCCGTGCCTCCACGTCGGAGATTTCGCCAGCATCCGCCGGGCTGCATGGCCGAAGTGAGCGCTCGTGGTACAACGATGCTAAAGTAAAAGGGCTCTTCAGCATCCAATTGGGCAAGTATGCGCTCGGCACAGCCCCTCATGAAAAGGGGTGAGCGCAGGCGAACCTCCTCCCCCAAAAGACCTTCATCAAAATGGACGCCATCAGCCTATATCCTCGCCCTTGCAGGCCATATGCCGCCGTGGTTTCATTCATCACATTCTCAGGGGACGATATTTCATGACGGGATTTTCGAAGGCTCTGATGGTTTCGACCGATGTTGCCCATATCGTGCTCTTCCACCCCGATGATCTCGCCCATGCCAGTGACTGGCCGATCGCCTGGTATTCCGAGCCCTTCGTCTACCCGCTCGAAAGTGCCGCGGGCCGGCTGATTGTCTGGTCGACGCGCAGCGACGGCAGTTTTGCCCTGCGCCTCACCGATGGCGCGATGACCGAGCGGGAACAGTCCTATGCCGGGCCGAGCTGGACCTTTCCCTATAGCGTGCGGCATGGACGGGTGTTTCTCGACAATACCGATACCCTGCCGGGCAAGGAGCAGATGACGCAGACAACAGATGCTGAGGAATATTGGATCGACATCGCGAATGGAGACTATGCCGTCACCGTGACCGCGCTTGAGTGGAGCGCCGAGCCAAGCGCGAGGGAGGATGGTACGGCCGACAAGGGTTCAAGCGATAACGGCGCCGACAAGCTGCCCGATTATGTTGTGCAATTTCAGCCCGCATCCGGCGAGCCGATCAAGCCGGCAAGACGCCCGCCCGATCTCGTCTGCCTGATGGAGGCGGTCGCAACCGACAAAATCTACGTCCATAACCCGAAACCGCCGGAGCCGGTCGATTTCTCCCGTCCCTACCCGGCCTTCGCCTCGGCCAATGTGACGCGATCAGGCGGGAATTTCTCAAGCCAGGGCGAAGCGCCGATCGAGGCGGCTGTGCCTGCCGATGGCGACAGATTTGCGATCTTCGATACGCCCTTTGTCGTGGCCGCCGAGCTCGTCCCCGGCGCTCCCGCCGTGATTGCCGAATGCCATGGCAGCGGCGGCAGCCCCGGCAAGGCGATGCGCTTTTCCTTCCGCGCCAGGCAGGCGGTGCAGATTGCGGAGGTTTCCGGCATGTTCGCCAATGGCCGTTTTGAAAAGCTTGGCACGACCGGCATCCTCCGCCGCCAACTGAGGCCTGTGCCGCCGGAGGCGCTCGCCGCCGTGCGCATTGCGCCGCTGCCGGAACTCACCGGTAAAGTGGAGGTCTCGGCGCTGCGGGCAAGGATTGTCGGCGATCTCAGGGACGGCGGCGCGCTTGGGCGGCAGCTCGGCGGTCTCTCGGAATATGAGGCGCGCAAGCTCGCCGCCTCCGACGATGCCGACATGCTGATGGACTGGCTGATCGATCATCTGCCGCTTCATGCGCGGGAACGGCTGCGGATCGCCACGCTGGCGCCGGATGCGCGGTACGCGGCGCTGAGTGCGGCTTGTGATGGGCTTGGGTAAGAGAGCTGCCTTTGGGTGTTGTGGGTGTCTTGCCCACCAAGATCGAAGCGCTTGGTTCGAGTCCACCGCCGCCACACCCTTCACCCGCCCAAGCATCCTCTTCACCATCTCGAGCGTTTCAATCCCGCCAGCACCGGTTTCGGAAAGGACACCCGGCAGCCTCACTTCGCTTTTAGTAGCACCGGAAAGTCGTTCATCAGGTCGAGCATGCAGAGGGAAAAATCGAGTTCCGTTTCGTTCGAGCGCACTCGTTCCCCGTTTGGCTCGATATTCGTCACGTCGAGTTCGATCGGAACGGTGATCATCCTGTCCCCGTAAAACTAGATGCGCCCACCCATGCGGGTGATATCTATGCGATTACCCGAGGCGTAAAGTTCTCTCCGGCTCTGATGTCCAGAGCAGCAAGAGGAGGACGCAATGCCGACCATCCTGGCTCATCATGACGTCAAGGACGTCAAACACTGGCTCGCCTCGCCCCGTCGTAAGGAAATTTTCGAACCGATCGGCTGCACGAACATTCGCACCTTCGTCGATCCGCAATCGTCCAACAAGGTTGGCCTCGTCATGGACGTCGCCGACATGGGCCGCCTGGCGGAATTCATGAAGACCAGGCAAGCGGCCGATGCGATGGAATATGACGGCGTATTGCCCGAGACCCTGGTGATCCTCGTTCAATCCTAGCCAAGCAGCTGAGTTCAATCCGTCAGGGATCAACCCGTCCTGTCGGCGTACCGCGCCGGCAATCAATCCCCGCCGCCCATGCATCCTTTTTCCGCCTCGAACGTTTGAACTCCGTCAGCGAATGAGGAGACCGCAATGGCGAGCACGACAGGCAAGGACGCCATCGAAGGCATGGAAGAGCTCAGAGACGCGAACGAGCCCACGCCAGCCCCCGAACGTGAAAAAACCTCCGAACAGGAAAAGGCCGATCAGCACGCGAAGGCTGAGGGTTTTGCGAGTGAGACGGCCTATGAAGACTACCTGCATGCGGTCGCCGAGGATGCGCCGATAGAGGAGATCGTCGTCGATATCGAACGCGCCGCCGCGCGCGAGGAGCTCGAACGGCAGATCGAGGATGTACGTGCGGAGATCAATCATCTGCGCGCCCGGCTGCACATCATCCGCCATCAGGCGGGCAGCGTGGTGGAAGAAAATATTCGCTGGGCGGATGCGAGCGCCCATGCGCAGCTTGGCGCTTATCCCTGGCTGAAACTGTCAGGCGCCATGGCGGCGGCCTTCCTCGTGGGCAAGGCCTTGCAGCGGCTGCCCTTCGGCTCGCTGGTGACGGCGGCGGCACCGCTGCTCATCGCGGCGGCGCGCGAAAGAGGCCGGTAGGAGCGCCCTCCCTCCAATACCCTTTTTCCCGATGCTTGCCGTCACCCTGCCTTGACCGCGAGAGCTTCGCTCGTTGCCGCGCACGACCGCCGGCGGCGCAAAGCCGGCAAGGCGGTCTTCTTGCAATCACGGCGCGCTTTTTCTATCTTTGATGCAGGCATTTGAACCAAAAGGAGGTTGCCTATGACACCGCGGGACGCCTGATCCAGGACTATCGTGACTACTGCCTTTCCAAAGGCATCGACTACGCATGCATTCAATCCGTACGGCCGCACGACGATACCACGCTCTTCTGCAGCGCCGGTATGCAGCAGTACAAGCCTCTCTTCTCCGATCCGTCCCACAAGGGAACCGTCGCAAACAGCCAGGCTTGCCTGCGCATGGGCGACCTCGATGAGATCGGCGACGGCACGCATTTCCTGCACTTCACCATGCTCGGATTATTCTCCTTCCGTCAGATGACGGTCGGCGAGGCGATCGATTACTGGCTGGATTTCCTTGGGCTGCTCGGGCTCATGCCTGACCATGTCACCATCCATCCCGACAGGCTGAAGGAATGGACGCCGCTCTATCGCGGCCGCGTGCCCATCATTCCCGATCCCGAATGCATATGGAGCGACGGCAGCATCAGCGGATACTGCACGGAGTTCTACAAGGACGGGATCGAGATCGGCAACATCGTCAATCCGCTCGGAAACTGCATTGACGTCGGCTTCGGCGCCGAGCGGCTGGACATGGTCGTCAACGGCACTCCACCCGAAACTGTCCTGGAGACGCTCAAAACCGCAATCATGACGATCGTGGAGAGCGGCTACCGTCCCGGCAGCAAGGAGCAAGGCTACGTTCTGCGCAAGCTCCTGCGGCGCCTGCATGCCGTTGGCGGAATGCTCGACCATCCCTTCTTCCATGAGGAGGTCGAGCGGCAGGACCGCCTAGTCGAAAAATACGAGCGTCTTCGCCACAAGCACCCCGACAAATCGCCGGAATGGTGGTTCGACACGCATGGCATAGACGTGGAGAGCCTGACGCCTTCGGGAAACTGACGCTGCCCTGCCGATGCGGTTTCCGACCTGGATAAAGATACCGATATCGGCGAGTGACGCTCGGAATTGCGAGCGTCACTTCGCTCCCGCGAGATGCCGTGCCCTTACCACGTATAGCGCAGGCCGAAATCTCCCCGAACGCCATCGCGCTCGTGGCCGTCAGTGTCCCCGACCGCGAACTGATACCCAGCCTGGGCATAAAAGTTCAGCCAGGTGTTGATAGTGGTCGTCACCCCGGCGCTCAGATCCACTCGCGTTCCTTCCTTCAGCAAAGGAACCCGATCGGTGCTCGAGAACGTCGTGGTCGCTCGTGTACCCCAATCGTGCCAGAGGTTGGCGCGTACATAAGGTTGCCAAAGCTGCCCGCCATCGCTGATGATCGTCCAGCGGCCGCGCAGACCGAGCCGTCCGCTCGCTCCCGATGTCGAGCCGAGCGCGACGTCACCCAGGCCGTCATTGTCGTCGTCAAATGACACATGTTGCCAGACGATCTGGGCCTGCGGCTCCAGGACAAAGCGTGGCCCGAGCGCCGGCACGGGAAGTGGATAGCCCGCTTCCAGCGAGGAGGCGAAGCCGGCACCATTGGTCGAGAGACTGGCTGATGTCGTCGATGCCGAGCCCTCATAGGCAGTTGCCTGCACCACCGCATCGAGATACCAGCCGGTCGGACCATAATGTGTCCAATAGGCGCCGCCCGACCAACCATTGAGATCGAGGCGCCCGGTTTTGCGCAGTGCATAGTTGGTCACCGCCTCGTTGGTGACGAGACCGGTCACATCGATGTTGGCGTTGGCATAGGCGAAGTAGATGCCGGCAACGTCGCGATGACCGGGCAGCCATTCGCCGCGCAAGAGATCGATACCGCTCTGAAAGCCCCCTAGATAGCCGTCGGTGCGCGGATCGGCGAAGGCGCGGTAATGTTGGTTTATCTGCTCGCCAAAACCGCGTGCCCAACCGGAGTTGACCGGGTTCGCGCCTTCGTTCTCCGGAGCTCCGATCGCGAGTGTATCTCCGATGCGTTCATGCAAGGTGCCTAGCGTGGCGAGCCCAAGCAGCCGGGAAGTCGGCTGTACCACGCCGTAAGTTGCAATCTCCGGTCCGATGATTGGATAGACGCCAGGCGGCAATACTGAGGGCAGATCTTCCGGCAGCGTCTCCGGTGGCAATTCGTCAGGGGGCGTGATCGGTCCATTCCCGCTGTCGCCGTTGCCGTTGCTATCGCCGCCGTTGCCTCCGTTGAAGCCGGAACGCAGGAACCAGTCATCCGGGTTGCTGCCGCCAAGGCCGCCGCGGAAGAGACGATAGTCGATGAATCCGCCGCGCACCTCGCCGGCGAGCGTGAAGGCGCCATCCGCTGTCGTGCCGCCGTTCGTCGAATCGATTACCAGGATGCCATCTGCCGCCGTATAGGCACCGGGACTGTTCGGGCCAGGGGTAATGTTCAGGAATGTGGTGCCGGTGGCTTGGGCCGAGCCATCGATAGTGGTCGTGCTGCCATCGATTGCCAGCCTGTCGGACGGTGAGCCGTCACCCGCCAGATCCGTTCTGAGGTAGATGGCGCCCCCGCTGCCGTTATAGGGTCCGAAGACGGTCAGTTCGTTGCCCACGCTATTGGCGTTGCTGTTGGCGATGATGATCCTGCCGGCATTGTCGATCGCGCCCGCTGTCATCCCGGCGGTTGTCGAGCGGCCCGACATGTCGAGAATGCCATTCGAGGCGATCACGAACTTCGCCAGATCTCCGGTGGAGGCATTGATGAATTTGATCGTCCCGCCGCCGACGCTACCGACCTGGACCATCGGCCTGTTGGCCGGAACGTCGATGACGAAGCCGGCGCCGTTGACGGTCAAGATGGTGCCGTTCTCCAGGCTCAACACATAGAGCGGGGCTGTGAAATTGAGCGTGCCGATCGACTGACTGTTTTGATCGCGGACCACCCTGTTGCCTATCGTGGCAAGGCCGGTGAAATTCGCAATAACGAGCGGAACTGCATGTCCGCCCGACACCGTCGTCCAGTTGTTTTGATTGCTCCACTGATTTGTCCCCGTACCACCGATCCACGTCGCCGGCTCGTTGGTCGTGCCAAGGGCCGTCTGCGCCGCTGCCGGCGCGGAGATGCCGAGCGATGCGACCACAAGCAGGGCAAGGTACCCTGACCATCTCGATAGCACGTGACCGACCACCAGCGGACGATGTCCGTTGAAGATAGGTTCGTCATGGAAACAGCCTGCTCTGAGACAAAATCCACGCATGTTCATCTGCCTCCGGACCCAAGTCACGGGAACATCACAAACGCGTCTACGGCTATGTCATTCGGACGCGCACCACGCGCCACGCGCCGGACCCGATCGTCTGCGGCAGCGGAAATCGACATTCGGAGACATCATATGTTCGAAGGACGCAGAATACAATTTTCAGGTGCATTAGAAAACGCAATCGCAAACGCATCTCTGGACGGTTGTTGCTGTTGCGCCACACCATGAGTTGCATCCTGGAGGACTATCGAGCATCTCCGGTTTTAGCTGAATTCCAGGAGCGGGCATGTCGCTATTGCCGGAACTTTCGCCGCGCCGCCCGCATCACGCTTTCGGCAAGGATCGCAAGACACCCAGCCACGAGCAACACCGCCCCTGCCGTCGGGCCAATCGCGCCGGAGCGCACCGCCAGCCCCACCCCGAGCACCAGCAGCAGGCTGAACAGCGCCAGCGCCCCGTCATCGATGAACATGCCGATGAGTTCCTTGACGGCGATCCTGAGAATATTCATCGGGCGAGCTCCGCATGTGTCTCGTGATATTGCCGCAGCCACCGGACTGCGATGAAGGAGAAGGCGGCGAGCAGGGCGAAGATTGCGATGAGCGAGAGGTCTTCGCCCGGCCACGGCGTGCCGATGCCCTCGCCGATCCAGAAGATGCCGAAAGCCGTCAGCAGCAGCCCGACGATGAATTTCAGCGTATTTTCCGGTACTGACGACAGCGGCTTGTGGACGAGAAGCCCGATGACGAGCACGGCGATGCAGGCAATCAGCGCTCCGAGACTTGCATAGGGCAGCATGCCGGGCCGCGCACCTGTCGCGATCACGATGAACACCACTTCGACGCCTTCGAGCAGCACAGCCTTGAAGGCGGCCGTGCCGGCCAGAAAATCGGCCCGCCGCTCAGTGGACTGGCGGGCAAGGGCATCCGTTTCCGAGGCAAAGGCCTTCTCCTCGTCATGCAGCGCAATGAAACCCGCGGCCCTGAGGATCGCCTTTCTCAGCCACCGCATGCCGAACAGGATCAGAAGCGTACCGATGGTAAATTGCAGGATGTCGATCGGGACAAGGCCGAGCAAGGGCCCGAAGACCAGCACCAGCACCGCCAGCACGAAAAGCGCCAGCCCCGTGCCGATAAAGGCCGGCCGCCAGCTCTGCGTGACACCGACCGCAAGGATGATGGTGAAGGCCTCCACCACTTCCACGAAGGAGCCGAGGAAGGAGGAGGCCATTGTCGAGGTAATGCTTGTGATCGTCGTCATCGTCTACTCGGTTTTCTTGGGCTTCGGTCCGGACAGGCAGCCGGGAAGCAGCGCGCCGCGGCAGGGAGGATGCCAGCAGCAAAGCCGGCGTGTCCATCATCCTCATGGCTAGGTCGGCGCTGTTGCGTTCGCGTTTTTCCGCCACCGTGTCTCAGCTTCCGGCCGACGGCTCATACACAGCCCTTGCCGGCAGGACACGGTTTCGTAAGAAAGGCCAGCCTGCCGGAAGAGCCGGGATCGGGCTGGTTCCGCCGACTTACGAATCCGTAAGAATTCGATAAGGCGGGGGACACAATTTTGCGCGAATTGTGCGGCGTGAGAATAATCTTCCGATCAGGTGAAGGGTTTGGACCGGCCATGCGCATTCTCGTCGTCGAGGACGATAAAAAGACGGCCGATTTTGTCGCTCGCGGCATGATCGAGGCGGGCCACGTCTGCGACGTCATCGACGACGGGCACAACGCGCTTTTCCAGGCGACACGTGAGCAATATGACGTGCTGGTCGTCGACAGGATGGTGCCCGGCCTCGACGGACTGTCGCTGGTCAAGGCGGTGCGCGCCGCAAGGATCGGCACGCCGGCGATTTTCCTCACCTCGATCAGCGGCGTCGACGACCGCGTCGAAGGGCTGGAGGCCGGCGGCGACGACTACCTCACCAAGCCCTTCGCCTTTTCCGAGCTGCTCGCCCGCGTCAATGCGCTCGCGCGCCGCCCACCCGTGCAGGACCAGAAGACGCTGCTGCGTGTGGCCGATCTCGAACTCGACCTGGTGCGCCGGCAGGTGACGCGACAGGGCCAGGCGATCGAGCTGCAGCCGCGCGAATTCACCCTGCTCGAAGTGCTGATGCGTGGCGAAGGCCGGGTGCTGACCCGCACCATGCTGCTGGAACGCGTCTGGGATTTCCATTTCGACCCGAAGACCAGCGTCGTCGAAACCCATGTCAGCCGCCTGCGCGCCAAGATCGACAGGCCTTTCGACATCCCGCTGCTTCATACCGTGCGCAATACCGGATACAGCCTGCATGCGCCGCGCTAGAGCATCGGACCGAAAAGTGTATAGCGGTTTTCGGGTCATCCGATGCTGAAGAAAAATTGGAGATTATGGCGAAGCACGCCCTTTCGGCTGGCGCTTGCTTTCGGGCTGCTCTTCATCCTGGCCTTCATGGTGGCAGATATCATCACCTATCAGCTCCTGAAACGCGACCTGGCGGAGGCACTCGACGATTCCGTGCGCGACACCTATTCGGTCGTCGCCTCCGCCTCTTCCTCCGAGGAGGCGGAAGACTTCGTTGCCAGCGTGGCAACCTATGCCCGCCTCAACAACCCCGAAGACAGCATCTTCCTGCTGGTCAACGAAAAGGGCGAGCGGCTTGCCGGCAATGTTTCGCTGTTTACGGCGAAGGACGGCCTGTCGACCGTTCAGGCCGGCGATATCGGCGTGAAAGGCGATGACCGCATCCGCATCCAGGCGGGAACTGTCAGCGGCAACCGGCTGATCGTCGGCGAGAGCTATTCCGACACCGACGATCTGGAACGTATCGCCCTGATGAGCTTCGTCTGGGCCTCCGGCGTCATCGTCATCCTCGCCTGCGGCGGCGGCGCCTTTTTCGCCGCCCGCGCCCAGCGGCGGCTCGACGGCATTGAGCGCGCGATGAGCGATGTTTCGGGCGGCGATCTTGCGCGGCGCATTCCGCTCGAAGGCAATGGCGATGACATCGATGTCGTCGCAACCCATATGAACCAGGCGCTCGACCGGCTGTCGGCCCTCGTCGAAGGCATGCGGCAGGTGAGCGCCGATATCGCCCATGATCTCAAGACGCCGCTCAACCGCCTGAAGATGACCGTCGAGCAGGCGATCGATCAGGGCGGGCGCGGCGAGGATGTGCAGACCCTGCTGATCGACGCCCGCGAGGAAAGCGACCGCATCAACGCCACGTTCGAGGCGCTGTTGCGCATCTCGCAGATCGAGGCCGGCGCTCGCAAGGCGCGCTTCCGGCCGGTCGATATCAGCGACATCATGGGTTCGGTTGCGGAAATCTACAGCAGCGTTGCCGAGGATAACGGCCAGTCTCTCGACTTCACCACCAGGCCCGCCTCCCCCTGCATGGTCAATGGTGACCGCGAACTGCTGACCCAGCTCTTCGTCAATCTCGTGGAAAATGCCATCAACCATTGCCCGACGATGACCAGGATCACGCTCGCGCTCCGGGCCGACGATGACGGCTTTTCGGCTGATGTTTCCGACGACGGCCCCGGCATTCCCGAAGCGGAGCGCGAACTCGTCTTCCGCCGCCTGTACCGCCTCGACAAGAGTCGCACGACAACAGGCAGTGGCCTGGGCCTCAGCCTCGTCAAGGCGATCGCCGATCTGCATGCCGCCGATATCACGCTCGCCGACCGGCATCCCGGCCTCGGCGTCACCCTCCTCTTTCCAGCCCAATACCAAGGATAAAAATGAAAAGACGTTGGAGACGTCTGGAGCTCTCGTTGGAACTGCGCGGTGCCCCACCTCCCTCATTCCTGTGCTTGTCACAGGAATCCAGCGGCCGCGTGTCCACGCGGCGGGAGACTCTAGACCGGCAACGACCTCACAATCCCATCAAGTGCCAGGAAATATCCTCCCATTCGGGATTATTCTCCTCGATGAGGTTCAGTTTCCACTGCCGCGGCCATTTCTTGATGGTCTTTTCGCGGGTAATCGCCGTCGTCAGCAGGTCATGTTCCTCGAACCAGACCAGTGTCTTCACCCCGTAGCGAGAAGTAAATCCCGGCGTCAGCTCGTTCTGATGCTCGAACAGACGACCCGCGATATCGCGCGTCACCCCGGTGTAAAGCGTGCCGTTTCTCTTTGACGCGAGGATGTAGACATAACCCTTCATGGTTGAAGGATGGCGTATTCCGCTACTGTTTTTCAAGAGCCTTTTCGGCTTGCGGACGCAAGCCGGCTGGATTCCTGTGACAAGCACAGGAATGAGGGAGGATGGGGTTGGCGCCTTGCCTTGCCATCCCCCGTCGGACCGAGCCGCCCTCATCCGTCCTGGTGCGGATCACCTACCGAGCGCCATCACTGCCGCTCGCTCTCAGCCTCATCAACCGTGCGCGCAATGAAGCGCTTCGAGATCAGCCAGCAGCCGAGCGCCCAGAGCGAGCCGGCGACCCAGCCGGCCACCACATCGGTCGGATAATGGACGCCGAGATAGATGCGGCTGAGGCCGATGGTGACGGCGAGGAAGATGCCTGCCCCCATGACGAAGATGCGCGTGGCGCGGAAGCGCTGCGTGCGGGCGAGAAGCGCCCCGAGCGTGAGGTAGGTGACGGCAGAGACCATCGCATGGCCGCTCGGGAAGCTCAGATCGTTGACATCGACGAGATGCGGAACAACGTCAGGCCTTGCGCGGGCAATGATGATCTTGAGACCCGTGCTCGCCAGCCAGCCACTGAGAACCGAGAGGAACAGGAAGACGGCGATGACAGTCTTGCGGTCGAGCAGCAGATAGGCGGTCGCAAGCAATGTCAGCAGCGTCAGGACGGTGACACCGCCGAGGCTGGTAATATCGCCCATCGCATGAACAAGCCATTGCGGGCCGATCGGCCGGCTGAGATCGCCGGGCTGGCGCAGCCAGAGCAGGATCGTCTGGTCGAAGCCGAGCGTCTCTCCCTCCAGCACCTCGCTCGTCAGCCGCTGCAGCAGGAAGAGGCCGCCGGCAATGCAGGCGAAGGTGATGAGCGTCATCGGCTCATACTGGTTCAGCCAGGTCTTGATACGCTGCATTCTTCTCCGTTCCCTGGAGCGCCGTGCGTTCATTCGGACGCACTAGGGACGCTCTACTTCCTTGAGGCTACGCATCAGGCCCCCCGAAAATCGATTCCGATTTTCGGGCCGATGCCGTAGGGATATTGAACCCATCAACTGTGTGCAGCGGCTCACTTTTGCAAGGGCCGCCGTACCCGAGATCCTCCCGCAGATCGCGCACGCCGCGGCCGAGCCAAGCGGTCTGTCATGACGGCAGGCCGGCGCGATCACATCAGGCTCACCGAACTTTGTACTCACCTCTTCATCTACCGCGTTCACTACCTTCGTATAGTTACAAATCCCGGCTAACCCGGTGATCCTGACGGGGCTGAAAACAGTCACTCTTGGACAACGGAGACGTGGTCATGGAACGGAGCACGCCCTGCCAGGCGATGAGGCCGCTCGCTTATGCTGACGATCCGCCCGTGCGCGTCACGCGTCCGCCTCGCTCGCCGGGTGCGCAGTGAATACCAGTTCGAGCAAGCCCATAAGATCATGTCCGTCCTAACGACCCCGCCGTCAAATCCGCAAAGGCAACAATGACATGCATAAGACATTATGGGCCGCGGCCTTCGCCCTGGCCGTTTCCGCCGCGCCCTCGCTTGCTGCTTCCGCCAACGAGAAACCACTGAACGCTCAGACCACGAACAGGATCAAATCAGAGTTCGCCAGGCTGATGGAACTCGCCAACCGGCACGACTTCGATGGTCTTCACGGGATGTTCTGGCAATCTCCCTCAGCCCTCCTCGTTGCCAAGAGCGCCGTTCCCGCCGAGGGAAACTGGGCAGGTTTCTGGGGCAACGAAGCGATCGACCGGAAGCTGCACGACATCGGCACATCCGGCCCGGTCGTGCTTGAGCCTGATTACACCAAGCTCAAGATCGTCGGCTTGACGCCTGACGTGGCGGAATCCTACGCGCCGATGAACATCACCGTCTCCTATGCCGGCCAGGACGGGACGCCCAAACCGTTCCTGATGATCATCGACTGGCTTCATATCGGAAAGGACTGGAAGGTTGCTTCAGAAATCATTCTGCCGGTGCCGCCGGCACCCGCTGCCAAGGGTTAGCTGCCCGCAAACTGATCCCACCAACCCCTGAACCAAACGCCGCCTGTGGCCGGCAGGAACCCCTCCTGTGGCACAGGGTTGCGGCAGAAAGGCCCCCAAAATGTCTGGAACCACGAAAAGCCTGGTAATCTCGCTTGGCCTCGCCCTGATCTCGCTCTCGGCTGCAGAGGCAAAGACGCCGTCCCCTGCCACGGTCGTGACCAGCGGACAGCAAAAGCTGTTTGCGGACGCCGACGGCAGATCGCTTTACACCTTCGACAAGGACCAGCCCGGCAAGTCGGCCTGCACACTGCTGTGTGCCCTCGCCTGGCCTCCATTCGTGGCACCAGCCGGCGCCAAGGCATCCGGTCCCTGGAGCGTCGTCACGCGACCGACCGGGGTAACCCAGTGGGCCTATAACGGCTCGCCGCTATACACCTATCACTTCGATGCCATGCCCGGAGATATCCACGGTGATGGGGCCGAAGGCGTTTGGCATCTCGCCAAGCCGTGACGCCATGCTGCCGGATGCGGCACCGGCAAGATCACATCCATCATGACGAACCATTGTCGCACCCCGCGAACAACCGCGGTGTGCGACGAAACCTCGGCATCATGTAGCAAATGTCACCAAACCCGCTCACGGCCCAACGCGATCGTTGCCGCATTCCGCTTTGACCATTCCGGCCAATTCCCTCTCGTGTTAGGTTGCAGGTATGAGCCGAGACGCCGCTATTGCCAGAGCAAAGTCTTACTTCGCTTCCGGCGATTTTCGGAAGGATCTGGCGCGACGTGTCGCGATGCCGACCGAGAGCCAGAACCCTGATCGTGCACCGGTTCTCGATCAGTATCTCGATAGTGAGATGACACCCGCCTTTGAAGCCCTTGGCTTTCAATGTCGCAAGCTTTCCCAAAACGGCTGGCCTTTCCTTTACGTCGAGCGCCACGAGGACGCCCTTCGGCCGACGGTGCTGGGTTATGGCCACGGTGACGTCATACGGGGGCTCGATAATGAATGGGCCGACGGCCTTTCTCCCTGGCAACTCATCGAGCGGGACGGCAGGTGGTACGGTCGCGGTGTCGCCGACAATAAAGGTCAGCATACCATCAACATCGGCGCGCTCCGGGCTGTATTGGAGACGCGCGGGAAACTCGGATTCAATGCCAAGTATCTGATTGAGATGGGGGAGGAAAAAATTTCCCCTGGCCTGCATGCACTGGTTGACGCCCATAAGGAATTATTCCGCGCCGACGTGCTGATCGCCTCGGATGGTCCCCGACTTTCCGCCGCGCGGCCGACCGTCTTTCTGGGATCTCGCGGAGCGATCAGCTTTGACATCTGGATCGATGCGCGCAAGGGCGGCCATCATTCCGGCAACTGGGGCGGTCTTCTCTCCGATCCTGCAATCCAGCTTGCCCACGCGATCGCCAGCATCACTGAGCCCTCTGGCAAGATTCTTGTTCCGGAATGGCTTCCGGTGAGTATCCCGGACAATGTTCGTCGAGTGCTTGCGGATTGTGAGGTCGAGAGCGATGCCGAAGGCCCGCAGATTGATCCGAACTGGGGCGAGCCTGGGCTGACGGCAGCGGAAAAGCTGTTCGCCTGGTGTTCATTTGCTGTCCTCGCCTTCGAGGCCGGAAACCCGAGAACGCCTGTTGGGGCTATTCCTGCGAGAGCTTGGGCCCGCTGTCAGTTACGGTTCGTCGTCGGTATTGACGTGGAAAATGTCTTGCCGGCTCTTCGCCGTCACCTGGATCGTCACGGTTTTTCCCAGGTTCAAATAGCGCAGGCGAGCGATGAGGTCTTTCGTGCCACGAGGCTCGATCCTGAGCATCCTTGGGTCAACTGGGTAGTGGACTCGATCGGCCGTACAACAGGAAAAAAGCCGGCAATACTGCCGAACCTCGGCGCCTCGCTGCCGAATGATGCCTTCTCTGAAACGCTGCAGCTTCCGACCGTGTGGATACCGCACTCCTATCCGGGGTGCTCTCAGCATGCGCCGAACGAGCACCTGCCCATGAATATCGCGCGTGAAGGACTCGCATTGATGGCCGGGCTTTATTGGGACCTCGGAGAGCGAAACGTTCCGGCAGCATCAAGTGGCAATCTGGCTCGTAAATGAGCGCGCGGTTGATGGCATGTGCTGCATAAGAGCGCAAAACTTGCCCGGATGCGCAATTCGTTCCAATGATAGCGAGCTCAGATTCGCGCCAAAGGCGCTACAGGTGAGCCCCTTTGCATCCTCCCAAATCAGAGCCTCCGAAAAAGGGAAGAGAATGAAAAAACTGCCCGGCGCCGCCCTTGCACTTGCGATTGCTGTTTACGGCGCGGGAGCACGGGCGGACGATACGGCACCGCCATCCTATGCCGATACGACACTGACAGGCGATTGGCACGGCTACCGCAATTGGCTGCGGGATCAGGGCGTCACGTTCACGATGTCGCAGACCAGCGATGTGCTCGGCAACGTATCGGGCGGCGTGAAAAGAGGAACGGCCTATGACGGTCTTTTCCAATTGCAGGGCGATTTCGACATGGGCCGGTTGGCAGGCTGGACCGGCGGCGCCATTCATATTTCCGGTTATGCGATCCAGGGACAGGGCCTGTCCGGCAAGGATGTCGGCAATCTTCTGACAGCAACCTCGGTAGAGGCCGATCCCGGATTCAGGCTGGGCGAATTCTATCTCTCGCAGAGCCTCATGAACAACACCGTGACGGTGAAGCTCGGGCAAATCCTGGCGGATCAGAATTTCGCGATCAGCAATACGGCCAGCCTTTTCGTCAACTCGACATTCGGATGGCCCGGCATTTTTGCCGCGGATCTGCCCGGAGGAGGACCGGCCTATCCCTTCGCCGTTCCGGGCGCTCAGATCATCATCAAGCCTGACGATGCCTGGACGCTGCAGGCTGCCGTCTTCAATGGCAGCCCGACCGGTTCGGACCCCGATGGCAATGCCAATGGACTGGGGTTTCCGATTGGCGATGGCGTGCTTGCGATTGCCGAGGCGGCTTATGCCTATACGCCGGGAAAGGGCGAGCCCGGCTTGCCGGGCACCTACAAGATCGGCGCCTGGTATAATTCGGAGCAGTTCGACAGTTTGTCCACCGCATCGAACGGCGTTTCGCTCGCCGATCCCCTGTCGAGCGGCAGTCCGCGCCGGCTCTCGGGCAATTTTGCGGTCTATGCCGTTGTCGATCAGACGCTCTGGCAGGAGCCTGATAGTACCGACAATGGCCTCAATGGATTTGTCCGTATCGCGGTTGCGCCGCAGCAGGATCGCAACAGCATGAACTGGTATTTCGATCTGGGCCTTGCCTATAAGGGGCTTTTGCCGGGCCGCGACAATGACACAGCCGGCGTGAGCTTTGCCTATGCCAGCATGAGCTCGGGCATGTCGGATCAGGTAAAGGCCGAAAATGCCTTCACTGGGACGTCGCAGCCAGTTCCGAGCTCCGAAGCCGTGATCGAAGCCACCTATCAGGCGGCCGTCACGCCATGGTTTACGGCCCAGCCATTCTTTCAATATGTCATCCGACCCGGCGGCAATGCAGCCGATCCCGACAAGCCGAATTCGCGGATACAGAATGCAGCGATTTTTGGCTTCAGAGCCGTGACATCCTTTTGAGAGCGGCGACCGGCAGCCCCGGCGAGCCGATCAAAGCCTGATGGCAGTCTCCTCTTTCGCCGTGCGGATAACGATCATGGTGAAAAAGCGGGCGACATTGTTTTCGTCGCGGAAAAGCCTGTCGCACAGAGCATCGAATTCTTCCATATCGCGCAGGCGCAGCATCAGAACGACATCGGTTTCGCCGGTGACGGAATAGGCTTGCGAAACGGCCTCTTCGGCGACCGCGATATCCAGAAAGCGGCGCATATGCGCTTCGCCATGCAACTTCATTTCCACCGTCACCAGCGCCTTGATCCCACGTCCGGCCCTGGCGGGATTGAGGATTGCGACGATGCGGTCGATCACACCCGATTTGTGGAGCCGCTGTACGCGGCGCAGGCAGCTGGAGGGAGACAGGCCCACCTCCTCGGCCATATCGATATTCGTGCGCGAAGCGTCGCGCTGCATCAGGTTCAGAAGTTTTCGGTCGATACGGTCCATGCCGGCGAGCATACCGGCCAAACGCGCCTTTGCAATAAAATTGCACACACCTGCAATCTTTGACCGCAAATTCGAAGCGAACGGGGCTAACAGATTGAGGCACCATCAAGGGGGTCTCAAATGTCGTTCTTATCGCTCATCCGCCACAACACCAGGGAAACACTCGCAATTTACTGGGTGCTTGTCCGCATCACGGTTCCGATCGCGGTTGCGGCCGAGCTCTTGTCGAGGATGGGAGCGGTCAAGGCGGTCGCCCCCGCCTTTGCACCCGTCATGAACCTGATCGGGCTGCCTCCGGAGCTGGGCGTGGCCTGGCTGACGGGCATGCTGGTGGGGATCTGGGGTGCCGTTCCGCTCGTTTTCACCCTCGTTCCCGCATCCTCGCTCAGCATCGCCGACGTGACAGTCTTCTCGGCGCTCATCCTCTTTGCGCATGGTCTGCCGATCGAGCAGAAGATCATCCAGAAGGCGGGTCCGGGCATGATCGCGACGACCACGCTGCGCATCGCGGGCGGCCTGCTCTATGCCTTCCTGCTGCACCATGTTCTGACGGCGACAGGCTGGCTGTCTGGCCCTGCCAATCCTGTCTGGCTGCCGATAAGCGCAACGCCCGACTGGGCCGACTATATGAGAGGGCTTGCCGAGACCATGGTCTGGATGCTTCTCATCCTCGTCGTCCTGTCCTGGGGCCTTGAAATCCTCAAGGCGACCGGGCTGCTGGGCCTGATGATGAAGGCGCTTTCGCCTGTGCTGCGCCTCGCGGGTATCAGGGGCGAGGCCGAACATCTCACGGCTATCGGCCTGTTTCTGGGCATTTCCTACGGCGCCGGCCTGCTGATCCGCGAGGCGCAATCGGGAGCGATATCGCCGCGCCAGATCTTTCTGTCATGCGTGTTCATGGGCTTTGCGCATAGCGTGATCGAGGACACGATCGTGGTGATCTCGCTCGGGGCGGATCTGCACGGCGTTCTGACCGGCCGGCTCATTTTCGCCGTAGCGGCATGCGCAGCGATTGCCGCCCTGCTTCGCCGCCTGCCCGACAAGGCATTCTTCGCGCAAATGTTTCGCCTGGGGAATATGGAAGTCGAGAGACGATGAACTTGCGGACGTCTGCCGCAACACTTTCCCGGCGCAGAGTCACCGCCAATGCGCAGGGCTTGCTTGGGGCACTGAGACCGCCCCAACCTCCCCTCATCCCTGTGCCCGTCACAGGGATCCAGCCTTGCCCAAGTCTTTGGGCAGGAAAGACTTTTTCGCCTACGGCAAGTAGGGAATCATTCACCGCGCAGACGCGCGGTGGCTGGATTCCTGTGACAGGCACAGGAATGAGGGAGGAAAGGTGTGCCGCAACGCACCTGACGAGAGCGCGGCACCCTCTCCTTCGAGAGCACCGCCCATCCATCACACCAGCGGTCCGCGGCTGGTCGCGATCAGATCCTCCTCCTCGTCCCGCTGACGCCCGCCGAAAGCAGCGGCCGCAGCGGCGATGAAGGCACCGACCAGCAACGACAGCGAGCCGATCAGAGCCGAGGTTGCCGCACCCTTGCGGGCCTTGTCGGCAGCAGCCTGTGCTGCAACCTTGGCATCGTCGATCTGCTTCAGCACCGTATCGACCCTTGCGCGGGCATCGGCTTCCGGAAGGCCCGTGCGGGCCGAGACGATGCCGGCAATATAGGTCTTGTCGCCGTCAGGCACCGAGCCGTTCGCCGCCCCCTGCAAGAGGATGCGGGAGATTTCGGCAGCGGCCGCACCATTATCCGCGTTGGCGCGGTCGGCGATATTCTGCGGACGCAGCAGCGCATCGGTGAAATAGGAGGTGGGTGCACCGGCCGAATCCGTGTCCGAGGCCGAAGCGGCGGTGGCACCTCCGGCGACACCGGCGGCCATGGCGGCCTGACCGGCAGCACTTGCCCCTGCCCCCGCAAGCGAGGTCAGCGACGAGGCCAGAAAGCCGGCGACGAAGACGGTCGCAAGCGCCCAGCTGAGGAAACCGTGGGCCGTATCGCGGAAGAACACTTCATCCGTGTGCACCGCCGCCCATTTGGTCCTGAGCCGCCCGGTCAGATAACCGCCGAGGGCTGAGGAAAGCCACTGCACGACGACCAGCCAGATCGCCGCGGTAATGCCGACGGTGGCCGCCGAACTGCTTTGTCCCGCCCAAGGCGACACCATGGTGAGGCCGACGCCGGAGCCGAGCAGCAGCAGAATGAGCGTGATGCCCGTCGCCGCCACAGCGCCACCGATGATCGGTCCCCAGGCGATGGCCGAGACCGAGGATTCGACCGGCATCACACCGGTCTGCCCACCTTCAAGAGGGTATCTGCCTTCAGCAAGAGACATGGAAGCCCCCTATCGCATGAACAGAACGAGAAGAATGACGATCGGCAGGGGGATGCCGAGAAGCCAGAGAAGAATACCGCGACCCATGTGAAAATCCTCCATGATATGAGTGTGTTCGCAAGGATCGAACGCCGGCAAATGCTGTTTGTTCCGAAACGGGGCGCCATGATGCCTGCCCGCAATTCTCAGCCTCGATGGAACAGGCGAGTCCGCCCCGCGTTGGGCTTCAAGAGAAAGGAGCGCTTCATGGCCCACAAGACAAAACCGCTCGTCGAAGTCGCCGCCAGGACCGTGGACGGCCGCGTGCCGCTCGGCATCATGAATACCAGGCAGGCGCTTGACCTGCCGGAAGAACTGGACGTGGAAATCTCCCATCCGGACAAGGAAGCCGGTGTCACCGACCATTTCATCGACAGGGACGAGCTGCGCAAGGTCAGGAAGAAGGCCCGTGGCAAGCAGCGGGCGGACTGACCGATCCGGAAGAATTTCGCGAGGCGGTAAATCGGCTCCGGCGAGCCATTGATACACGCGATCCGCGAGCTATCTCGCCGGCATGGGCATCTTCGGCGAAACGTCACGCAGCAAGGGGCTGCGCCTCACACTTCAGCGGATAGAGCGGGGCGAAGGCCGGAAGGCGCTTGCCGTGCAGTTCCTCTTTACCGTCATCGATATCGCCATTCTCGTCTTCTTCGTGCTCGGCCCCTATTTCCGCGCCGCGCCCACCTATCTCGTCATCGATTACGCGATTGCATTGTGGATCGCCGCCGAGATGGCGGCGCGGGCCATTGCCGCTCCGTCGCTGCGCACCTGGATCCTGCGGCCGATGACCTGGATCGATTTCGTGGTACTGGCGACGCTTCTCTTTCCCTTCGCGCTCTTCAACTTCGCCTTCCTGCGGGTTATGCGGCTCTGGGCGATCGGCCGCAGCCCGCTGCTGAGGGTGGCGCTGCGCAGGATGGGCTGTGTCGACCGGATCGATGTTGTCCGGGCGGTCATCAATTTCGTGGTCTTCCTCTTCCTCGTCACCGGCTTCGTCTACACATCCTTCTTCTATAACCTGGACGGCGGCGAAGGTTTCGTCGATGCGCTCTATTTCACCGTCGCAACCGTCACCACGACGGGCTTCGGCGACATCACACTGCCCGGCACGCTCGGCAAGCTCACCTCGGTCGTCACCATGATCGTCGGCATCTCGCTCTTCGTCCGGCTGGCGCAGGCGGTGGTGCGGCCGCACAAGGTGACCTTTCCCTGCCACCGCTGCGGCCTGCAGCGCCATGACGCCGATGCCGTTCACTGCAAGGCCTGCGGCGAAGTTCTCAACATTCCCGACGAAGGCGCGTGAGCATGGTTGCCCGCCTCGTCGCTGGCCGATGTGCAGCTGATGACGGAGATCGGGGTCTGCTGGCGGAGAAGTCGGCAGGCGGGTGCCTGGGCATATCTGAAACGGCGTGCCGGGAGGCGCCCCTTGTAACTTGACGTCATCCGCTTGCAGCCTAGCTAGCGCTTGAATCAAACCCCACCCGCAAACTTCTCCCCGCGACCGAGGAAGGAACACCATGTCCACCGGTATCATCGAAGGCTTCCAGCGCCGCCGCCTCCCGGGCGACGGCGTCGAGATCGACGCGCTCGTTGCCGGCGATGGCCCACCACTCCTCCTCCTGCATGGCTGGCCGCAGACCCGCATGTGCTGGTCGCGCGTCGCACCTGATCTGGCCAGACACTTCACGGTCGTCGTGCCCGATCTGCGCGGCTATGGCCGAAGCGACAAGCCCGAGGGCCGCGCCGATCATCAGACCCATTCCAAGCGCGCCATGGCCCGCGACCAGATCGCAACCATGCGCGCACTCGGCTTCGAGCGCTTTGCCGTCGGCGCACACGATCGCGGCGCGCGCGTCGCCTATCGCCTCGCCTTTGACCACCCCGAGGCAGTTACCCTCTTGGCGAGCCTCGACGTGATCCCGACGGCCGATATGTGGGCGCGGATGGGCGCCAGGGAGGCCGTCTCCGCCTGGCACTGGTCAATGCTGGCACAGCCGGACGGGCTGGCGGAGAAGCTTGTTGGCGCCGATCCGGAGTGGTTCATCCGCTACATCCTCTCGCATCAGTCGGCTCAGGGTTTTGCCTTTCCAAAGGAGAACATGGCCGATTATGTCGCCTGCGCCAGCGACCCCGGAAGCGTTCATGCCTGGGCCGAAGATTATCGTGCCGGCTGGACGATCGACCGCGAACTTGACGAGCAGGATCGCGGCCGAAAACTCGACATGCCGCTCTTGATGCTCTGGGGCGAACGCGGCACGCTGAAAGGCAAGGATGGTCTCGAGCCCTGGCGAGGCTGGGCGGAGCGGGTCGAGGGCGAAGCCCTGCCCTGCGGTCACTTCATTCCCGAGGAAGCGCCCAACGCCGTCATTGCGCATTTCACCCGGTTCTTCGGCGCAGGCGCCTGACCGTCCTTGTATTGTCTCTGCGCCATCCGGCTTAAAAGCGGCAAGGCCCATCGCAGGCCATCCCACTCGGGCGCGTCGAGCGGATCGGCGAGCGGGTCTTGTCTCTGCTGGCGGCTTTTCCTGTGAATCGCGTTTGCGAGCATGATCCAGTTGAGAAGCATGATCCTGCCTCCATCTATGACAGATCCACCTGAGCTAAGGCGCCGGCCCCGGCAAAGGTAGACGCGCGGATAAAAGGGGGTTTTCACGGATGAAAGAGGCAAGCTGGGATGACCTGCAGCTCTTCTTTCATGTCGCGACATCGGGCGGCCTGACGGGTGCTGCGGCCCGCACCGGCCTCAGCGCGCCCACCATCGGCAGGCGGATGCTGGCGCTGGAGCGGGCGACCGGGCGCACGCTCTTCCGGCGCGGCCCGACCGGCTATCTGCTGGCCAAGGATGGCGAGACACTGCTCGAGCGCGTCCTGGTCATGAAGGAGGCAGCCGAGGCGATCGCCGACTGGCGCGGCGACGTGCTGACCCTGCCGATCGTCTCGACGGGTGCGGATGCCTGGATGTTATGGTTCATCGCCGGCCACCTGCCCGCCGTCTGGCAGCCGGAAGACAGGTTCCGCATGTGTTACAAGGCGCTCGATACCGGCCTCGACCTGACCTATCGCGAGGCGCATCTCGCTATCATGCAGAGGCGACCCGAGCGCGGCAATTTCGCCACGCGCCGCTCCGTCTCCGTTGCCCACGCAGCCTATCAGGCCAGCACCTTCAGCGCCGCCAATCACAACTGGATCTCGCTCGGAACGGAGATTGCGGTGACACCTGCCGACAAATGGACCTTCGAGCAGCCCGACCACTGGATCACCAGCTGGACGAATACGCCGCTGATGCTGCTCCACCTCATCCGCGGCGGCGCCGGCCGCGGCCTGCTGCCCTGCTTCATGGGCGATGCCGAACCCGGTCTGGTCCGCGCCGGGCCTGTCATCGACAGCCTGACCTATGACATCTGGATCACCGTGCATGAGGATGAGCGCCAGCGGCCGGAAGTGCGCATGGTGATCGACAGGCTAAGCGCGCTTTTTGCCGCGCATGCGGACCTGTTTGCCGGCAAGTCTGCCCGCGTTTGAGGCGCGCTACAGGGCGGCTGGAGCCGCCCCATGCCGCGGCCATTGCGGCAGATGCACGGCAGGGTGCGTGACGACCTCGCCTTCAGCATCCTCGTCACAGGCCGTCTGCAGCTTCATGGCGCTGCCTTCGATCTTGTCGAGCAGATTCTGAACCTCATCGAACCGGCCGAGAAGGCGGTGGGTGAGTTTCCTGAATTTCCGTTGGGACATTGATTGCCTCCTTTGATCCGGAACGCGGCGGATCGCAGAAAGTTCGGAGGCGAAGAGCGTTTGTCAGGCCCCACCGCACAGATTGAAACGGCATAATACCTGGCGCCCTCAAAGCCCCAAACGGGAACGAACTCCGCCCCTCCGATGTTATCCGGGCAACAATCACCGGATCAGGCAGGCCCATGAGACTATTGATGATGTTAATCCTGGCGCTGATGATCACATCTGTCGTCGGCATATTGGGCGTGCAGATGTTCGGCGGCAGCAAGAGCGATAAGCCGCCGCCTGTCATCCAGCAGCCGGAGCCCAAATAGAGCCGTTACTTTCCCATCAGTTCGCCCATCACCCGCTCGGTCAGCCGGTCGCATTTCCAGCCGGCAAAGGGAAACGCATCGAGCGCGATCGGGCCGATCAGCTCGTCGAGCTGGCGGCGGAGCAATGCCCGCGCCCGGTGCAGCCGGCTGCGCACGGTTTCGGGCTTGAGGGAGAGCAGTTCGGCGGTTTCCTCGACGCTCATCTCCTCGATCACCCGGGCGATGAAGACGAGGCGGAATTCTTCCGGCAGGCTGTCGGTCGCCTCTTCCACGAGTTTCAGGATCTGTCGCTGCGCCATGGTGGTCTCGGGATTGTCGATGGGCGAACCGGTAGGAAAATCGAGGATGCGGCTTTGCATCCGGGCGGTATCAACGGGCACTTCGGGCGTGCGGCTAGCTTTGCGAAGCCTGCCGAGCGCCTCGTTCATTACGATACGCGTGAGCCAGGTGGAAAAGGCGCTGGCGCCCTGGAAATCACCAAGGTGGCGGAAGGCCTTGAGATAGGCATCCTGCAGGGCATCCTCCGCCATCGCATCATCGCGCAGGATGCCGCGGGCAATGCGGAACAGCCGGCGGTTATAGCGCCGCATGATGGCGCGGAAACCCTCGGGATCGCGTGCCAGCGCCATCGCCACCAGCTCCGGGTCGCTTCTCTCTGCTGCCGCTCTTTCCACCTGCTGCGCCATGGCTCATCCCCTTTTCGCATTGGATGCCGGGGCAGGATAAAGGTTCCCGACATCCGGAAAAATCTTTTCGGGAACGTCTGCCCGATGCCGGCATCCAATTCTGCGTAGGAAACATTGACCGGCGGTATCAGCCGGATGGAGGACCAGATGCAGAAACACCTTATCGCCGCGCTCTCGGCTTTCGCGCTCTCCGCCCCCGCGGCTTTTGCCGCCGGCGCAGCACCCACCGATCCGCAGATCGCCCATATTGCCTATACGGCCGGCGTCATCGACATCGCGGCGGCCAAGCAGGCGGTCGAGAAATCCAAAAACAAGGAAGTCGTCGCCTTCGCCAACGATATGATCCGCGACCACGAGGCCGTCAACAAGCAGGCGCTCGATCTCGTCAAGAAGCTCAAGGTGACGCCCGAGGACAATGATACCAGCAAATCGCTGACATCGGCGGCCGAAAAGGAGCGGCAGAAACTCTCCAAGCTCAAGGGTGCCGCCTTCGACAAGGCCTATGTCGATAATGAAGTGGCCTACCACAAGCAGGTCAACGAGGCGCTGAAGACAGGACTGATCCCGGCAGCCCAGAACCCGGACCTGAAGACCCTGCTCGAAACTGGCCTAAAACTCTTCGAAGGCCATGAGCAGCATGCCGAGCATGTTGCCTCCATGCTGAAATGACGGTCATGAGTGTCATGACGGCCATGGCAATCCTGCCGAGACTCTGCCTTGCGGCCGGCCTTTCCCTTTGCTGGACGGCCGCAAGCGCTGCCACGATCGAGGTCACGATCGAAAAGCTCGAGTTCAGGCCCGCGGTGATCAAGGCGCGGCCGGGCGATACGATCCTCTGGCGGAATAAGGATGTGATGGATCACACGGCGACATCCAGGGGGAGTTTCGACGTGGTGATCCCGGCAGGCAAGACGGGGTCGACAGTCGTCAAGGGCAATGGGGTGGTAGATTATGTCTGCCGCTATCATCCCAATATGAAGGGGCGGATGGAGGTGGCTCCATAGGGGGCGGATGGAATGCCCTCGCCCTCAAACGACAGCCGAACCCCTCGCACCGATCGGGTTGCGCCGGAAAAGCTCGCCGACCAGCCAGCTGTCGAGATAGGCGCGCACTTCCACGATCGTCTCGCCCGAGAAGCGGCAGAGCCAGCAATAGCGGTTGTCGAAGCGCATGCCGTCGCGGGCGGTCGCCATGGAGCGGAGTTCGACGATCGCCCAGTCTCCGTCGATGAGGATATTCTCCGTGGAAAGCTGCGTGCCGTCGGGCAGCACCTTGTGCAGCTTGGCGAAGGTGCCGGCGAGGAATTCCTGTTTGGAATGGTAGTGGCCGGCGAGCGGATGGGTGCCCATGACCGTCCAGTCGACGTCTTCGGCCACCTTAGCGAAGAAAGCGGCGCCGTCGCCCTGTTCGAGATGGGCGAAGAGGGCTGCGATTTGCTGTTTGTTCATGGCGCGTCTCCCCCAAGGATGTTCGCGGGATGCACGGATTGATAGCATGAGTTAGCTGGTGCTGAAATAGCGGGATATTTGCTTGCGGCAGAGATCAATCCCCTCACCGCCAAAGCTTTGAAACTGCATATGCATCCATCCAGCGCCAGACCCAGGCCATGGCGAACATCGTCAGCAGCCAGCCCAGCACGACGTCAGAAAGGAAATGAGCGCCAAAAATCACGCGATTGAATGCCACAAACAGGAGGCAGGGCAACAGCACTATCGCGGCCGCCCACCTGAACCTGGCGGGCACCAGAACCAGCAGCGACAGTGATGCCGCAGCTGCGGAAGCCTCGCCGGAAGGGAAGGAGCAGTTGCGGCTGCACGCGGCGGAAAACTGCCACACCGGCGTAAAATCCATGGTTCCCCCGAACTCGACAAGCTCGTGAGGCCGTACACGCCCGATGAGAACCTTGAGCGTCTGGACCGTGAGGAGCGGACCTGCGGCAAAGCTCAGGAGCACGAACAAGGGCTTCTCGGGCGAACAGAACCGCATCCGTCCCGGCAGGAGCGTCTGCAGCGCGATCAGCACGATCATCGAGCCGATAAGATAGGGTTGTGCAAGACGGCTGATATTCCTTACCTCCCGCAAGAAGGCATTGTCGGCCAGAACAAAGATCCCCCCGCTGACAAACCAGCGCGAGACCATGAGATCGAGATTGGGAAAGACAACAAAAACGAAACTGACCCAGACGATCGACGTGCCGATGACGGCAAGCGCCCGGTCAGCCGTGGATGGCGTTGCCGGCAAGGGCACGCCGTTGGAGGCAGAATTCCACTCATCGAACACAAATTTTCGCAAGCCGGTATCTCCGAAGGCTACAGCATCGGCCCGAAAATCGGAGTCGATTTTCGGAAAGCCTGATGCGTCAAATCAAAGGGTTAGAGCGTCCTTTGTGCGTCCGAACGGACGCGCGGCGCTCTAGTCGGCCGGCAAGCTGATTTCGAATTGTCAAGAAATGGCGAGGAAGGGATCAAGGCGCTGTTGAGAAGAGGTTGCCTGGCTGCTGAAAGCGCGCTTGCAAATTGCAGAAATCTCGCTTGTCCGTGATAGTGGGCGTCCGGCGGCAAAGCCGGCAAAGGCAATTGAACAACTACAGGGCATTGGGGTGGATAACAGTCTCGTTCTGATCGTTGAGGATGAACCGGCAATCGCGCAGATACTGGAAGCCTATTTGTTGCGTGACGGGTTCCGTACCGTTCGCGCCGGCGACGGCGAAATAGCGCTTCAACATCATGCCCATCTGAAACCGGATCTTGTGCTGCTTGACGTGCGCCTTCCGAAACTCGACGGTTTCGACGTGCTCGCGCGCCTGCGCCAGACAGGATCGACGCCGGTGATCATGGTGACGGCTGTTGCCGATGACATCGATCGGTTGACCGGCCTGCGCCTTGGCGCCGATGACTATGTGATGAAACCGTTCAACCCGCAGGAGGTCGTGGCCCGGGTCAAAGCCGTCTTGCGCCGGACGCGGGGAGAACAGGCCGAAGTCATCAAGCGGTTCGGGGCCATAGAAGTCGATTTCGCCAGCTACACGGCGTTTGTCACCAGCAACGAGCGCCGCACGCATCTATCGCTGACGCTCAGTGAATTTCGAATTCTCGCCTATATGATACGCCGTCCGACCCAGGCTTTTGCGCGTGCCGATATTCTCGACGCCTGCCTGCCGGAAAGCGACGCTCTGGTGCGCACCGTCGACACGCATATTTCCAACCTTCGGCGCAAACTGGAAGAGTTGGGGCAGAACGGCTTCTTTCCTGCCGTGAGGGGAATTGGCTATCGTTTTTCGGATCCGAGATGAAGATATTCAGGCTCCCCTCGCTGCCGCTTGCGACGGTCACCGCTGCCATCATCGGAGTAATGCTGCTTCTCAGCGTCGGCATGACCTATCTCGGGGCCATCTGGTATTCCACCTATCTCGAGGAAAGCATCATTGAAAACCTGCCACCGAGAGCCGCGGCTGCTTATCGCGATCTGGACAATGGCGTCGTCCCCGACCAGGATTTGCTCAAGCTCCTCCTCGCTAACCTCAATGGGCTGCAGGAAGAACAGACAGATTTCCAGCTCCAGATCCTGATTCTGACCTGCGGCCTGCTTTCGGCCCTTGTCTGCGCCATTATCGGGATATTTCTGGCGCGACAGATCGCAAGGCCTCTCGCAGAACTCACATCTGCTGCCGAAGGCCTGAAATCCGGCGACTTCTCAGTGAGCGTCGCTGCCTCGCGCCACACCACCCGAGAGGTCTCCAGTCTCATGGATACCTTCAATGCGCTCGCAACCAGCCTCGACAGCATGGAAAAAAGGCTGCGCTTCAACAACATGGCCGTCGCCCACGAATTGCGCACGCCGCTGACGATCCTGCGGGGTTCGCTGCAGGGCATGCTCGATGGCGTTTTTCCGATGGATCGGAAGATGATCTCCGATCTCCTGGTTCAGGTGGAAGGTCTCGGAAGAATTGTCGAAGATCTGCGCACCCTGTCGCTGGCGATCGGCCAGAAACTCGTGATGGAGCGTGCACGGACCGACGTGTCGCAGGTGGTAGAAGCGGTGCTGACATCGGCCAAACCCATGCTGGAGACCAGCACGCTGAAGCTCGAAACCGGTCTGCAACCCGCCTTTATATCGGTGGACTCGCCGCGTATTCGCCAGGCCGTGTTGGCACTTCTGGAAAACGCCTGCCGCTATGCGGCAGACGGCAATTGGCTGCGGTGCGAAACGGAGCGATTGCCAGATGAGAGCGTCGTGATCCGCTTTCTGGATCGGGGCCCCGGATTTCCGCAAGGCATGGATGCTGTGGCCACGAACCCCTTCTGGCGAGGTGATCCCTCGCGGTCTCGTGCAACGGGCGGCACAGGACTGGGACTATCGGTGGTGCAGGCCATCGCGGTTGCCCATGGCGGACATCTTGAATTCGCCAACCGGGAAGGCGGTGGCGCGATGGTCGCAATCCACCTGCGTCCGGCATAACGCGCAAAGACCCGACATTACCGCCATCTGGAATGGTCGCTGACAGCCTTCCTGCAAGATCTCCCCGGCCCGAGATCATGGCCGGCAAACTTGCCATTGCCGGGCATCACCGCGACCCCAGGCGGGGCATCCTCAATGGAACAGTTCGCCGACCGTGTGGAAACGCAATTTGCTTCGGCTACGCCTGTCCGTTCCGCCGGTTGCGGAATTAGGCACCCTGAACCCGTAGATCTCTTCAGGGTCGGCAGAGCGCTCGGCCCAGAACGCATCGATCGCCGACAGCATCATGGAGCGCCGTTTGCGGCGGCGGTACTGGATCGGCTGCCTGGCCCGCGAGACGGCCAGAAAATGCGGCACGCCACCTTCGACGGTCAGCCCCTGCAGGACGATCAGGATCGCCTCCTTCGGGCGAACTCCCAGGAGATCGCGGGTCGCCTCGACGATCAGCCGCTTTCCATTGCGAGGCCCCTGCATGCTGCCGATGACAAAGGTGTAGCCGCCCTCAGAGCCCTGGCGAAGGAATGTGAACCTGCCTGTGCACAGGAGAGCCTTGTCGCGTGTACGGACAAGCTCGATGGCGAAGGCACCCTCGTGACGTCCGCCACAAAGATCGGCCAGTGCGATACGGCACGTATAGGCCTCATTGCGGCCGTTCACGACGCCCATGTCCAGCCGTTCCCCCTGCCACAGCCTCATCATGGTTTCCCTGGCCAGGATCTTTTCCGCAACAAGGAAATGGTCGACGAGACGTGCAAGCCGCTCGGAATTGCGCATTCCGTAAACCAGGAATTTCGACAATGGCTTCTGCAGCAACGCGTCATGCGGGGCCGGAAACCCTCGTGCTGCGGCAAAACCCGCGAGGAAGCGCCACCAGCTGATAGTCAGGATCGGATGGGCGGCAAAGCGAAACCAGAACAGAACGCCGCGCTTCCAACGGGCTCGCAGAACGAAAGTTAGTATTCTCCAGAGCAGGAGAAATCGGAACCGCCGTGGTTCATCAGCAATTTCGGGCGCTGAGTACCGACGAGGAGTGGCGGAAATCTCGCCTTTTGCCGCTGCAGTGATCAATTCATTCTGGATCATATTTTAAGCCCGACGAGTATGGTTGCGGCCAACCATCTGCGGCGGAACTATCAAGATCGTGGCAAGAAACCGTGGTCATCGCGGGGGGAACTGCCGATCAGACCTCTTCGGACATCACCGTCATCTTTCTATTTCCAATGGCATACCGCGGAGCCCGCCAGGGCTCGATTGGTGCCGTTTCACAATCATGGCCTCACGCGCGGAATCCATGACAGTCCCGGCCTTGTGCCGTGTGACACCCCCACAACCTTTCACCCGTAACGCTGCCTCCATCGATGCCGAACCGGCTGGATGGGCCACCCCTCCTCCGCCCGGCTCAACCGCTCACCCCTCACGATCGGATGACCCCATGTGCATGTTCTCCTCGCCGCCGAAAGCAGAGCCGCCGCAGGCGCCACCCGAATACGCCCAGCAGAAGACGCCTGATTATGCCGCGGCCCAGTCCGCTGCCGCACGCCGCGCCTCCGAAAAGGTGAAGGGTGCCCCTTCTACCATCCTCACCTCGCCCTCGGGCGCGCCGCCGCTTGCCGATACGCAGTCGCCGGTGCTGTCCGGCAATGCGCTCAAGAAGACGCTGCTCGGGCAATAAGGGCGGATAGCATCAATGGAAAATCATCGTCGCGATAACGAAACGCAGACAGCCTATCACCGCCGCCGGCTGAATGAGCTGAAGGAGGTTCGCCAGCCATGGGAGGCCGAGTGGCGGGCACTGGCAGAGCATATCGAGCCGACGCGGCTCAGGCTCCATTCCGGCCGGGAAGGCCCGCGCTCGCGTGACAAGATCATCGACAGCACCGGCACCCATGCCTATGAGACGCTGAAATCGGGCATGCATTCCGGGCTCACCTCGCCGGCGCGACCCTGGTTTCGGCTGACGACCTTCGATCCCGATCTGAAGAAGCGGGATTCCGTCAAAGTCTATCTCGCCGCCGTGCAGGACAAGATGCGCGAGGTCTTTGCCGCCTCCAATCTCTACCGCGCCTTCCATATCGGCTACGGCGATCTCGGCCAGTTCGGCCAGTCGGTGGCGATCCTCGTGGAAGATGAGGAGACGGTCATCCGCGTGCAGCAGCTGGTGCATGGCCGCTTCTGGATCGCGAGGGATCACAAGGGCAAGGCGACCACGCTCTACCGCACCTTCCGCTGGAGCGTGCAGCGCATCATCGAGCGCTTCGGTTACGACAATGTGCCGGAGCGGCTGCAGAGCCTCTACGACAGCTCCAAATATGGCGAGTGCTTCGATGTCTATCACGCCATCGAACCACGCTACGACCGCGACCCCAAGCTGATCGACAAGCGCAACAAGCCCTTTCTCTCCAATTACTGGATCGACGAAATCGGCAGCGAATTGCTGGAAGAAAGCGGCTTCGACAGCAATCCCATCATCGCGCCCGCCTGGGAGCTCTCCGAGGACGATCATTACGCGCTGTCGCCCGGCCAGAAGGCGCTCGGCGACATCAGAATGCTGCAGCTGGAACAGACGCGAAAGCTCGAGGGCATCGACAAGAAGGTGCGCCCGCCGATGAACGCGCCGACCTCCATGCAGAACAGCCCGGCCTCGCTGCTGCCGGGTGCGGTCAGCTATGTGGACGATCCGACCGGCAAGGGTTTCCGCCCGGCGATGGAGGTCAATCTCAGCCTGATGGAGCTGCGCGAAGATATCCAGGAAGTGCAGAACCGCATCGAGAAGACCTTCTTTGCCGATCTCTTCTTCGCGATCACCAATATGGAAGGTGTGCAGCCGCGCAACCAGTTCGAGCTGACCCAGCGCAAGGAAGAGCAGCTCCTGCAGCTCGGCCCGGTGCTGGAAAACGTCTTCGGCGACCAGCTGGGGCCGACGATCGACCGCACTTTCGACATCCTCGCCGCCCGCGACGAGCTGCCCCGCCCCCGCCGGAGCTGCAGGGCACGGAGCTGAAGGTGGAATATATTTCGACGCTCGCCCAGGCGCAGCAGGCGGTTGCGACAGGTGCGATCGAACGCGGCGTCGCCTTCATGGGCCAGGTCTCGGCGGTCAAGCCGGAAGCGCTCGACAAGCTCGATGTCGACGAGGCGATCGACCTCTATTTCGATGCGATCGGCGCCCCGCCCTCGATGATCCTCGCCGATGACAAGGTGGAGGATATCCGCGCGCAGCGGGCCCAGCAGATGCAGGCGGCTCAGACCGCGCAGATGGCCTCGCAGGTGGCGCCTGCCCTCAATCAGGGCGCCAAGGCCGCACAGGTACTGGCCGATGCCAATGACAACCCGAATGGATCAGCGCTTCTGCGCCAGCTGGGTCTCGCCTGATGGATCATTTTAAGGATCAACCGTCTCTGCCCCACAACGTCGAGCGGGATGAGATCACCGCGGCGTTCCGCGAGGTCTTCGCCACCGCATCCGGCAAGCGCGTGCTGTTCTGGATGCTGGAACAGTGCGCGATCTACCAGGAGGCTTACGCGGGGGAACTCGTCAACGCCACGCATTACACGCTGGGCAAGCAGGGCGCCGGTCGGCGGCTGATCGCCGAGCTCGACCGCATCGACCCGACACTCTACCCGCGCCTGCTGCTGGCGATCGCGGATCTCAAGGCAAATGACAAGGCAGCGGCGGCAAGCCGCGCCGCAAGTGAGGAAGGCGAAGACCATGACAGCGATGCTTAAGATCGGCAGGCCGGAAATCGCGATGAGCGCCGAAGGCCCAAATAGCGGCGGCGGTGGCAGCGGCAGCAGTGAAGGTGCTGCACCGGAAACCATTCTCTTTCCCGATGATATGCCATCACCGGATGGTGACACCGGTGGCGATGACCACGCCGAAACCGAAGACCGCGACGCCGGCAAGCCCGATGATAGCGGCGACGACCCTGCCGACCGCGTGCCCGACGATGGCCGCTACACGCTGACCATGCCCGAAGGCATCGAGGTGGATCAGGAGCTGATCGATGCGCTCGGCCCTGACTTCCACAATCTCGGCCTCACAAACCGGCAGGCGCAGCAACTGGCCGACCGCTTCATCGAGATCCAGGGCCGGCGCGGCAAGGCCGCATCCGAAGCCTGGGCCGGCCGCGTTCAGGGCTGGGCCGACGAGGCGCGGAAAGACCGCGAGATCGGCGGGGCGAAATGGGGCGGCACCGTCGGTTCGGCACAACGCGCGCTTTCCCGCTTGGGCACCCCGGCGCTGCGCGAATATCTCAACACCAGCGGCGGCGGCAACCACCCCGAAATGATCAGAATTTTCGCAAAGGTCGGATCGATGATCCAGGAGGACAACCCACCGAATGGCGGCGCGGGCGGACACGGCCGGAAGGCCGAAACCGCGCACCTGATGTTTCCCAAAGACGCACCGAAGGGCTGATAAAACATGGCCACCATTGGCAGCTACTACCCGACACTTGTTGACGCATTCAAAGGCTCTGCCGAAGGCGCCGTCATCGAGCTTCTCTCCCAGCAGAACCCGATCCTCGACGACGCGATGGCCGTCGAATGCAACATGGATGCCGTGCACCGCCATATGGTGCGCACCGGCCTGCCCTCTGTTTCCTGGGGCCGGCTCTACCAGGGCATCAAGCAGTCGAAAGCCACCATGCAGCAGGTGGACGATACGACCGGCTTCGTGCATGCCCGCTCCGAAATCGACATGCGCCTGCTCGATCTCGCACCGGACAAGGCGAAAGCCCGTCTCGTCGACACCATGCCCTTCATCGAGTCCCTGAGCCAGGAAATGGCCTCCGGCCTCTTCTATCACGATACGGCAACGACCCCGGAGAAGTTCAAGGGACTTTCCGCCCGCTACTCCGCCTATAACCCCAACCTGCCGAACCCGGCGCAGCCGAATATCGCCAGCCAAGTGGTGCATGGCGGCGGCACCGGGGCCGACAACACCTCCATCTGGTTCGTCACCTGGGGCGACCACGCCACCCACCTGCTCTACCCCAAGGGCACGAAGGCCGGCGTGAAGATCGACGACAAGGGCGAACAGCGCGTGCTGGATGCCAATGGCGACCCCTACTATGCCAAGGAAACGCTCTACACCTGGCATCTGGGCGCAGCCGTGAAGGACTGGCGCTACAATGCCCGCGTCGCCAATATCGACGTCTCCGACATGATATCAGGCACCGTCGATCTCTGGGCGCTGATGCGCAAGGGCTACTACCGCCTGCAGTCCCGCCGGCTGAACGCCAAGGCGAGCCGCATCGCCATCTACATGAACAAGGATGTGCTCGAAGTGCTCGACGTCCAGTCCACCGACCGGGCGCTGACCTCCGACCGGCAGAACACGGTCCACCTGACCACGCAGTTCGTCGAGGGCCAGGAAGTGAAGTTCTATCGCGGCATCCCGATCCGCGAGACGGACGCCATCCTCAACACCGAAGCCGCCGTTCCGGCGCTCGCCTGATCGTCTGCATCAGCCCGCCGTTATCAGGCGGCGGGCGCCCCTCCCTTAACGAAAGGCACATCCCATGATTTTCGACCGGCAGACGCTGCTTTCGGACGCACAGGCGATCACCGCAACCGGCCCCAGCACCAATGTCATCAATCTCGGCCCGATCAGGACGGGTCTGACCCGCGATATCGGTAAGGGCGAACCGATCCCCTTCCTGATGCAGGTGGTGGAAAGCTTCAACAACCTGACGTCACTCGCCGTCACCATCCAGACCGACGACAACGAGGCCTTCCCCTCGCCGAAGGCGGTCATATCAACCACGCTCACGCTGGCCGACCTCAAGGCCGGCAAGATCATCCCGCCGAGCCATATTCCGCGCGGCACGGATGAACTCTTCCTGCGCCTGCTCTACACGGTGACGGGTACTGCGCCGACCACGGGCAAGATCACCGCCGGCTTCACCGCTGGGGTTCCCTCGCATGGTTGATGTGATCGCCATCGAGCGCGGCTATTTCGGCGGCGCCAGACGCGAACCCGGCGAGCGCTTCGCCCTGCCGGACGCGCTCTGGAAGGACGAAAAGCGCCGCCCGAAATGGGTGCGGCTTGCCCGATCCGGCGCCAGGGCGGAAGCGGAGCCGGCCGAGAAAAAGCCGGCCGCAAAGCCAGCCAAGCCCGCCACGCCTCCCGAGCCAATCGGCAACGGCGTGCAGGAAGCCCTTGGCGGCCCCGCCCCGGACTGGGTGGCGCCGGAAATCCAGAACTCCTCCCAGCCTGGCGACTGACACAAGCTGATCGACAGGCCACCTCTGGAGCGCCGCGCGCCCACCCGGACGCACAAGGGACGCTCCAGCTCTTTCATTCGACGCATCAGGCTTCCGAAAATCGAATCCGATTTTCGGGCCGATGCCGTAGCGGCCTCGGCCGCTCTTTTTCTCTCCGAGCGAAGGCAAGGCGCCAATGGCGAAACTCTATAATATGCAGCGCGTCCAGGGCGTCGTCATCGTTTCCGACGGCACGCGCATGTTCAACAACCGCCCTGTCATCGGCATCCGCGATGTGGGCAGTTCCACGCTGTTTACCGATAACAAGCCCGTCCTCGGCATCGATATCATCAGCGATGGCGCGACTGTTTATAACGACCTGCCCGTGCTCGGCGCCGTCAGGATATCAGACGGGCGCAGCCTCTACGGCAACGCGCCGGTCGTTCCCGTGAAGGGCGCAGATATCGTGGTGCCGCTTCCCGCCCTGCCTCTGGCGACAGGCGCAAAGATCATGGGCCTCGGCCACAGCTTCATCGGCCTCGGTGCCGCGCAGACCTATACCGCAGGACAGACGGCGACGAATGGCCATACCGGTTTCTATGAGAATGGCCGCACCGTCCTCTCATGGATCAAGGCAGCCGATGGCCGCTTCAACCTCGACATTTTCGCCGAACTCAACCATCCGTTCTTCACGCCGAGTTCCTTTGCGGCCTTCTCGGGCGCCATGGGCGGAAAATCAGGCGATTGCCTTTTCCCGGTTCCCGGCCTGGAAGCGCAATTCCCCGGCACGCTGGCCCGCACCGCCTACGCTCTCGGCCAGAAGCCGGACATCGTCTATATCGACATCGGCTATAACGATATCGTCCGAAGCAGGACGCTTGCGCAGATCGTTGCGGACCTCGACACCCAGGTGCAGCGCATCGTCGATGCCGGCATTTACGTCATCCTGCAGACACTGAGCTGGACCAACACGCTCGACGATCAGCCCGGCACCGACGATCCGGCATGGCCCGGCATCCTTGACGGCGTCAATGCGTGGATCATGGCGCAGGCGGGCCGCGAAGGCGTCATGCTCTGCAACACGCTTGCGCTCGATGGCCCCGCCTCCGGCATCTCGCCTGCCATGTTTGTCGATGGACTTCACCCCAAGCCCGACCTGATGGCAAAACGATCAGACATCCTCCTGCCGATCCTGCAGGGCATGGTTTCGGCCGGGGAAACGCGCTCGCTCGACCCGCTCGCCGCCTATAACATCTTCCCGCCCAAGGGCACGCCGGGGATCACCGGCACCAAGACAAACGTCACCGGCGATGTCGCCACCGGCATGCGCCTGGTTCGCGGAACCGGCACCTCGACCTATGTCGGCAGCAAGGAAGTGGTGGCGGCCGGAAACGAGAAACAAGTGATCACGATCACGCCCGTCAACGACGCGCTCGCCGTCCATACCGTGACCTACGGCCTGCCCGCCAATCTCAGCCTGGCAACGCTCGGCCTCGTCGCCGGCGACTGGCTCGAAATCCAGATCCCGGTCGAGCTGAACGACTGGGCGGGCTGGGACTACCTCGACAGCTCCATCCGCGGCCCCGTCCAGATCGGCAACACGGTGACGGCCACCAGCGGCGGCTGGACGACGGGTAACTACATTGGCGGGCGCAACCGCTCGCTCATCTGCGGCTCGAAACTCTGGCTTCCGACCGGGCTGACGATGACGAACATCCGGCTCGATAACCTGCTGATCCTGCGGCACCTCTGCAATACGGGCGGCACGGGGGTCGCAAAGATCGGGGCGCCGATCATTCGTAAGCTTGCTGCTGATCCTCAGGCCGCATGGAAGCTGGCGACCTGACCCCCGCCGTATCTGAAGCGGGTGTCCTGGATGCCTTCAGTTTGTCCCTCAGCAACAAGAGCAATATCCCTGCTAAAATGAAGGCCTGCAAGGACAAGTAGGCGTACAAGATCCACCAGAACATGGCTCATTCATTCTCCCCCTAGGTGGGAGTGAAATATGACAGCAGTTACTACGGAAAACAGGGACCAAGGTCTGATGTGGCGACCCCGCGTGGAAAAGGGTGCCTCCCGGTCAGGGAAAGACACCCTTTTCTTGCCGACTCTGAAGGCGCCAGCAGGAAAGAAATTAGCGGACAGACCGCAGTCTGCAATCGGACCAAAGTCCGACGCCGACTAATTCGATGCCTCCGGCCAGCGCATCGCTCAAGCGGCGAGTAGCTAAGGCCAGAAACACCCGTTCCACCGACATCACGCGATCGGTTGCAGCATCCGCTACCCTCATCTGCTAGCGAGGACCTTCTTGCCGAAGAGCCTCGCAATGAAAGCCGTTGCCACGCGCAATGCAACGGGTGCGGCAGAGGGCCGGCGAATGCTCGGCTGCAGGCCCGCCTTCAGGCGGGAACGTGGTGTCGGATGGATCTCATCTCTCATGGACCAACCATCGCCTTCCCGGGCGTCTACGCCCCGAGGCGAAATCGCTTCTTTGACGACCCTGTCCTTTGAGCTGACGATACCGGAAACGTTGCCTTTGTTCACAGCGACGGTCTGTATCAACTCGTCTATGTCGTAAACCTGCTGCGTTTCTTCAAACAGCTGCTCGATGCCCATTCCACCCGACCCCGGAAGCTCAACCCGAAGGGAGCGGTATCAGGCTGGAAATTGCACGTAAATCGCGCAATGCAACAAGCCCGAGAGAAAATCAGATCAAGGTCAACCGGTAAGGTTAAATCCCGCAAGGCGGCGGGTCCACTACCCTCATCACCGCCGATCGTCGATCGCCGGAGTGTTCCTTCAGGCCAATGAAGAACCGCAAGCGCTGTAACGCCAGCGTCGTCTGAAGCTTTTGCTGGCAGCGGATCTTTTATTCCCTGATCTTCTCGTTAAGCTGCAGGAAGCATTGGGGGATTACATGAAAAAGCTATTGTTTCTATTGGTTTCGCTAGCTTTATTGGCGTCAGGCGCAAACGCACAATATCGTGAGGCCCACACCGTCAATCTATGGATCGACGAAATTAGAGCTCGCAACCCAGTGGCATATGCAATCCTCAAGGATCATATGCCTGAAGCGCGCAAGATAGACAGGATGTTTCAGGCCGGAAACGCAGATGCTGCTCAAAGAGAAATGGTCGCGGTTGTCTGGAAATATCGCGATCGTGCATTCTCACGCGCTGGCGACGCCGCGGCGATCGAGGTGGTAAGAAAGACGAATGAAATCATTGATTTCCTCAGCAAAAACTATCCGCAAGGATGCCTTGAACTCCTCCGCCAACAATTGTCTCTGAAAACCCTGTCAATTCTCGAAGAGACGCAAATCTATCCGCGTTATCTCGAGGCCCAGCGGCTGGCCTATGAGGATGGGAAAAATCACGCCCCGATTGCAAGGATGGACATACCGACCATGTATGACGTGGTGACCAACGATTTGGGAGTGAGCGACGCCGAGATACACATGATCGTCAAGCCCGAGAGCATCCCTGTCGTGCAACTATGTTCCCTCGCAAGAAAGAACCTCAATATCGACGCCATCAGGGAGTCTCAAAGGGGTCAATACGCAAGAGCGAATATCTCGTCGAAGAGAGCACAGTGAATATCTGGCGTCGGTTCATCCAGCTATGGCAGTACTTTACGCTCGCCTGGATCGTCACTCTTTCATCAGTCTGCTGGCCGCTCGTCACCAATGATTTGTGGTGGGCGGGCGAGACTAAGGTAGAAGAATACGCCTTGACCAAGTTGCCGGTGCGCTGCATCGAGGCCCGTGGCACGTTTGCCGTCGATTACGAAATGCGCGACCCGGCGGAGCCATGGAATCGCGACCCCTATGAAGGGTACGACCTAACGTGCTGGTACGGCGAAGAGCAATTCAAAGCACTATGGCCAGAATATAAGAATGCGTCGTTCAACGAGATCTCAGCCGCTCGATATTGGTCTTTGGGCTGGGCCAAGACAACAGATCGCTATACCTTGACGAAGCTGGCCGCGTTTATCGTATTGGGACCGCCGCTGATTGCTCTTGCAATCGGTTACCTCCTCCGGTTGGCATATTCAGGTCTGCCTCCCGGCGCCTCGCGATGAAGCGACCATGCTCGACGCACCCGCCGACTTGACGCCGAAGCAAGCTATGTCCTTGCCGACTCCGTCATATACGTCGGCGGGCGCAATCGCTCGCTCATCCGCGGTTCGAAACTCTGGCCTCCGCCTAGGCTGACGATGACGAACATCCGCCTCGGCAACCTGCTGATCCCAAGACACCGCTGCAATACGGTTGGCACCGGGGTCGCTAAAATCGGGGCGCCGATCATCCGCAAGATCGGCAGTCCGAGAGCTGTCTCGGAACTGGCGGCCTGACCCGCCACCCCAAAACGAAGCCCGCCAAAGGGTGTTGGCGAACTTCCCAGGAGAAAGAGTTGAAAAGGGTGCTCGGGGTCAGGAAAGAGACACCCTTTTCGTGCTGACTCTGGAGGCATCAGCCGAACAGAAATTAGCGGGCAGATCGCGGTCTTCAATCGGACTAAAGTCCCACACGCCGCGCCCGACCCTCCTGCACGACCGCACATCCGAACCGATAGTGCGAGCGAGATTCGACGTGGCGAACCGCGAGACGCGAAAACTTTAGAAAATACGAAAATAAAAAACTATTCGTGTAATTTGATGATACTGTAGCCGATGATAGAATAATATTTTAACTGAGGCAAAATCATGAAATCGCTTTTTCCAGAAATGTCTACAAGGCAGATAGTCGTATTCATGATCGAGACATCCGTTCTCGTTGCATCGCTCGTTGCTGTTCTCTCTGTAACGATACCTTTGCTCTGATTTCGACGCCCTTGTGAGTTGAAGCGGACCTTCTTTGAAAACGGCGTCCCTCTGACAAATAAAAGCGGCGACGGCGAAATCGCAAAAAGAGGCCCGCCGAAGCGGGCAAGTTTTTCTGAGGAAAGGTCAGACCGCGCGGCGGGGTGATTGAAGGGTCAAGGGGACATGCATCCGCCCGTGTGGTCCATGCGACCTTAACTGGCCCGATATCTAAAAGTTCCGATCAGATTTTACCTCTGGCAGCAGAGACCAAAACCTTCAACTGGTCGAAATTGTGCACGCCCTCGCGGAACAGTTCGATGGTAATTGCGGCGATGCGCGCCGTCTCCTCGTCATCCCTGGCAAGCTGAAATTCCGCCTGCACGGCATCCAGCACGCGCTGGCAAATGGCGAGGTCTTCCGACGTCATCGGTTGATCGCGCCCGCTTATGTGACGTTCAATCATTCGATCCCTCCATCATTGGAAATCGGGATTCGAGATAATTTCGGATGGCGGATTTTCAAGCGCGTTTCGCCAGAATCTGCGGGCAGGCAGAGGCCCGGCCCCTCGTGCTGACCAGGCCTCCCCATCACCACCTCGTCAGTGCTGAGCATGGCGGCGGGTCACTACCCTCATCGCCGCTGCTCGTCAATCGTCGGAGCGTTCCTTGAGGTCAATGAAGAACGGTAAGCGCTGTAACACCAGCTTCGTCTGCGGCCCGGATGATGGCCGCTCTGAGCTCGTCGGCTCCGGCTTTACCGGTCATCACGTCCAGGCAGGCTTTCACGGCAGACAGGAACTCCTCGCCATCGTCGGATGGCCATTCCCTCATCAGCGCGTTGGCAGCTTCCCCGACCGTCCGGACAATCAAACGTCTGTTCTCGTCCTTGAAGACAAGGATGACCGGATCGAATGATGCAGAAGTGTCCCATTTCATTACGCTTGGTTCCCGACGAACTAACATATCGGTAACCTTGCAAAAGTCATGCCGCTGCACGCTGCGGTTTGGAAATTACCGTTGGCCGCATGGCTGAATGACGAAAAACGGCCGGCGAAAGCCGGCCGTTCCAGAGGCGGTAACTGCGGTCTTCAGACCAGCAGAGAGCTGTTGATCAGGATATCGCTATGGTCGAAGAAGGCCTTGTTCGCACCGATGAAGGCGATGTCCTGCGCGGCATGGGCCGTGCCGGCGCCATCGGCATCGTAGGAGAGAATGCCGGAAGCGGCATTGTAGATCAGCTCCGGGCCGGCCTTCGTCCCGGCTGCACCCCACTTGCTGACGATCTCAAAGGACGCGGCATCCACCACGCCGTTATTGTCGAGATCGAGGCCTGTGAAGGCAGCGCCGAGCGAGATCTTGTCGTTGGCATCGAAATCCCAGATCGAGTCCTTGTTGGCGGCACCCATCTCATTGAAATGGAACGTATCCGCCCCGCCCTTGCCATAGAGGCTGTCATTGCCTGAGCCGCCGGCGATGACGTTGTTGCCAGCATTGCCGGTGATCATGTTGGCAAGACCGTTGCCGATGCCGTTGATGGCAGTGCCGGACAGCCGGAGGTTTTCGACGAAGGCGTTGTCGTTGAGATTGACGCTGACCGAGGCCCAGATCGTATCCGTGCCGCCGCCTGCCGCTTCGTTGACGACGCGGTCGCCGGCATTGTCGAAGACATAACCGTCATCGCCTACCGAACCGTGGACCGTGTCGGCACCGCCGCCGGCATCGATCCAGTCATTGCCCGACGTGCCGTAGAACGTGTCGGCAGCGGCCGAGCCGATGATGTTCACGCGCTCCACCGAGATCAGCCTAACGGTCGAGTGGTAGCCGTCAGCGCCGAGGATATCGTAGACGACCGCGTTGCCGTTCACCGTTGCAGTAACGGACTGAGCGAGAGAGAAGTCGAGTGCAGCGTTGTCAGTACCGTCCTCACCATCGAAAAATGCCGATTGGCCGTGGTCGATTGCCCAGGGAAGTTCTCCTCCGCCCAAGCCTTGCTTATACACCAACGTATCGTCGCCCGTGCCGCCGAAGATTGCGTTGCGCGATTGGTCGCTTGTGACGAGGAACTTGTCGTTGCCTTCTCTGCCCTCAAGCACGTTGTTGCCCGCGAAGCCGTTGAGAATATTATTACCATCGCTTCCAATGATGCGGTTGTCGAGTTCGTTGCCATAACCCGATGAGTTCCCCCTCCGCAGGTCGAGGTTCTCAATGTTCGCCCCGAGAGTGTAGGTCAGGAGTGTTGTGCTAACGGTATCGCCAAAACCAAATTGGCCACCGAGTTCGATCACCTGATCGCCAACATCATCGACTGAATAGTTATCCATCTCCGTTCCGCCAATCATTATGTCGGCGCCAGCGCCGCCATTTAAGAAGGCGCTTCCAAAGGAGCCGCTGACGGAAATGTAATCATTGCCTGCACCCGTCACGATGTTGGCGAATATTGAACCGGTTACCTCAACGTGATCATCGCCATTGCCTCCATACACTTTGACAGACTGGGCGGTCACATTCGCGTTTAGCGGTGAATTGGAAGTCACGCCGGAGGAATAGGCGGTCCACATTGTGGCATCGCCGGATAAATATGGATCAAACGACGGCCCCGATCCGAGAGTAACGCCTAGCGACGTGTCGAAAGAACCGATCGACAGGGAGGATGTATTTGTTGATCCCCCGGTAAATGTTGTTCCGTTGATGAACTGGCCCAAATAAGCGCCATCATTGGTGTAGCTAATTACAAGCGTTCCCATAAAACCCCACAAAAAATCTGCGCACGCGGGATTTCTTCCATAGCCACAACCAGAAGTCAAAGCATTGGTTAACAAATACCCAATACTGTTGCATCGCAGCAATATTTTAGATCATATAAATATATAGATACTATAGGCGTCCTCTCGCCCATCAAAATTGAGTGCGCCCAGCTTCCTCCAGCGCAGAAATACAGCAATGTTGCGCCCGGAAGACGCAAATTCCGATCATCACCACCACTGTACCAGCTTAAACCCGCGGCAAGTCCTGCCGCTTGCCTACCGCAGCCCAGCCTCTGCCAGCGAAGACCTCAAGATACTGTACCCATCCGGTGACAAGTGCAGTTTATCAACTGCATAATTCGCGCATCCCTGCTTGGCGAAGCCGCATGTCAGTTCATCCTCGTCGATCTTGACAAGCGTCACGCCGGTTTTTCCAGCCAGGTCCCGTTCGATGTCTGCATTCACCACGAGACGGTCCTTGGCGCGGAAGGTGAAGCCCGAGCCGCGCGGAAGGATGGGCACGACATAGATCGGGCTGTCGCTCCAGCGGCTTCTGAGCTCGTCGACGACCGCCACGACACCCTGCGAAACACCGCAGGGGGCAAAGGAGCCATCCCACAGGTTGTTGGTTCCTATGATGAGGACGATGTTTTTGGGCTGGATTGCCGGCGGCATTTCCTTGAGGCGCCAGAGGAGCTCCTGGATGTGGTCGCCGAAGATGCCGAAGTTTCCGATGGTCGAGGCGCCAAAATCACGCTTGAGATCAGGACCCCAGTTCTCCGCCAGGGAATCCCCGAACAGCGCCACGTCGAGCGCGCCGGAGATTTTCTGCTGCTGCTGTGCCTTCATGACCCGGACGGGAGACTGCTCGATGACAGGGGTTTGCGCGACGAGAGCCTGGACGGGATCGCAAGCTGGAGCGGCATTCGCCTGGGGCGCGGCCCAGAGCAATAGTCCGGCGATCGCGCAAGGGAGCAACCGCGTCACAAAATCCGTCATTTCGAGCCTCGCTGCCAAAGCGTGTCGCGATATCAGGGATTCGCTGACCACCGCTCCAGGTTTCTGTTTTCCGCATGTCGTGATCGCAAAACCGCAGCACGGTCTTGCGCGGCACAGTTTAGCGTGCGGATTTTGCCGTGATTATGATGCGGTCGACAAACTAGAAAAGAAGCCACAAAAAAGCGGCCAGCAACAGCGCCGCGGCGATGAACTTCAGGATCGTGACTCGAGACGGGGGTGGCTTCCTGCGCGCGACGATATATGGCTCGATGATATTCTGGAAAAAGATGTCCCGGTCTTCGGGTCGCGTGGACATCAGTTGTACGTACCGGGATATCGTGATGCCGCTTGCCTGGGCGCTGCCACCATCGGCGTATTGGATCTCAAGGGTGCGGTCGCCCTCATTGTACTTCACCTTCCGCACCTTATGACACTCATAGGAAGTCCAGGTCATTGTGACATCCGAATAGAATTGTTCCCGATGTGAAGGACTATTGCTCGCTTTAGGCGATAGCCAGGCTGGCTACATAGTCATACATGACGCTGATCTTGACAAATTGCCCATAATAGTTAGTTGCGAACAATTATTTAGCGCAATGCCACCCGCCACCGGTTTGCAACCAGGATGTGACAGTCGTTATATCTTTTGATGGAAAGCCGGGGTAGGAGATGGCAGAGAGATCCAGGTTCGTCTCCTGCTGCGTTTGCAGCATCGGCAGCGGGCAAGTGAGAGTGGGCAGCAGGAAAGTCTACTGAAACTTGCGGATTGCAACCGAGCGAAGAAAGCGCTGCTCAGGTGAAGAGCTCACCTGCTACGATACGCGATGAAGCCACAGCATTACCTCTTGATCATCTTCGTTGCGCCGCCGCTCATTGCGCTTGCGCTCGGGATTTTCATGATCGCCGCATCATTCCATCATGAGCCGGCGGACCCGCGTTCGACAGGAACGATCGGTGTCAAAAAAGGCGGCAGGATCGGCAATCCCGGCTATACGCTTCCGCCCCCGCAACCAGGCGGCGACTTTCAATAGAATTGCCCAAACTGTGGCCACCCCTCGCCCACCGCTGTCAGCGCTGCTTCAGCTCGCGCCGTCTCTCAGGATCTGCGCGCCAGCGGCGGCAGGGTAATGAAGGGATTGTCGGGATCGTAGCTCATCCCCGGCTTGCCCCTGCCGGGCTTGAGCAATCCCGGCGCAAGATGGCCGTTCGGGCCGAAGAGATAGGCGCTTCCCGCGCAGAGATGGGCAAGCGCGCGGTAATCGAAATAGCGGAAGGTGCTGTCTGCGAGGAAGGCCGCCTCGTTATAGGCCTTGCCCTTGATCTCGGCAAAGCGGGTCTCGGCCATATAGGCGTAGAGCGCCTTCTTGTTGAGCGATGCACCGCTGCACAGAGTGGCGAGCGAACTGGCGAGCTTGACGACCCTCAATGTCTGGGCATCCGGGTTGTCGAGCGGCTTCATGGCCTGGGCGACGTAATGGTTCGTCGCCGGATCGTTGGTCATGGATTTTTTCCAGGAGGCCGGCAGCTCCGCCGCGGTGGCCCAGTCAACAGAAGCAAGGCCTGCAGAAGCGATCGCAAGAATTGCGGCGAATAGAGAAAATCTGAAATTATAGGTCACACCATCCCCCCATCCGGCACACCTGCCCTGCATCGTCAGCGCTGCTTCAGCTCGAGCCGGATCCTGTAAAAATTCTCTGCATCCGCCATCGCCTTCACGTCGCATTGCTTCGTGCCGACGGCCACGGTTGCGATATCACGGACATCGGTGGTCAGCCAGATCGGCGCCTCGCGCGTATAGGAGCGTCCGGGAAGCGCGCGCCAGTTGACGAAGAAAATGCCCACTTCCTCGCCGGCAGCATTGAGGAAGCCTGCGACGACGCAGACCTGGTCGTCATCATCTGGGTCTTCGTTCCTGAGCGTGATTCGCGAGGTGACAGAGTTCGTCTTCGGGTCGGTGCGGAAGGCGAAGCTGTAATATTGCGGCCGCTTCCAATCCCATTTGTCCTCGACGAGTTTGCAATATCCATTCTCGACGGAGAGGCATTCCTGCGCAGCGTGAACGCGCCAGACATAGTTCTTCCATCCGTCCTCGTCGGGAACGGCGGCATGGTCGCTGGTCAGGAGGCCAAGGGCGATGGAGAGCTGTTTGAGGGTCGGCATAACAGGATGCTCGCCGGATTCGCCGCAGCGCGCAAGCCCCTGATAACAGGAGCCCGCAGGCCGGACCGGACGATCCGGCCTGCATCATCTCAATGTCTTGCAGGCACGATCAGGACAATTGACCGCGCTTGCCGGTGACCATGCGAAGCACCTGTTTCGCGCGTCCTTCGGCACCTTCGGCCGAGCGCGGATAGGCATCGCGGATATGGCGCGTGTAATACCAGCCGGGGGACGTAGCCGTGACCAGGTTTTCATACACGACCAGTGGCACGTTGAAATATCTGCGGTGGCCCTTGAGGCGAATCTCGATGTCGAGGACCCCGGTCGACGGGTCGTAGGCAACGGATTTCACGAGTTTTGACGAAAGTTCCATCGTTGCTCCTATGCTGCGTCGCACAATGGAACCCCGGTTGGGATAATAGTCAAGCCTTTGTAATGTTTCGGGACACATTACCTCATAAACCTTGCCTTACGTGAATGCCGCTCTAAAAGGCGCAGAACCCAGGCAGATTGCCGCCCTGCAGCAATTCGCCTCACCCGCTCCTTAACCCAAAATCCGTTTTCCATTGAATGCACCCGACTTCTCCAGCTATATAGGAGAAAACGCAAAATCTCGGAGACAAGCATGCGGCAGGAAGATATCGAGGAGTCCGTCGCCGAGAGTGGCTACAGGCAGATTCGCGCGGATATCATCTTCGGGCGGCTTTCGCCGGGGCAGAAGCTGAAGCTGGAAAATCTCAAAGGCGCCTATGGCACGAGCGTCAGCACGCTGCGCGAGATCCTCAACCGGCTGACCTCGGAAGGCCTCGTCGTGGCCGAAGGTCAGCGGGGGTTTGAGGTTGCCGGCGTTTCCGTCGCCGATCTCCGGGAGATCGCCGCGCTCCGGCTGCTGCTCGAGGAACATGCGCTGGAACAATCCTTCGAACAGGGGGATGTGGAATGGGAGGCGCAGCTGGTCTCCGCCCATTACAAGCTGGCGCGCATGGAAAAGGTCATGGCGACGGGCGATACAGCCCAAGCCGAGGACTGGAAGCGCTATGACTGGGAGTTTCACCAGGCGCTGATTGCCGCCTGCGGCTCGCGGCTTTTGATGGAAACGCATTCGGCCGTCTTCGACAAATATCTGCGCTATCAGATGGTGGCGCTTTCCTATCGCGGCAGCGTGGCGGAAGAGGAGCATCGGCAGCTTCTGGAGACCGCCCTCAAGCGCGACAGCAAGACCGCCAAGGAAATCCTTCAGCGCCATATTCAGGCGGGCGTCGAACATGCGCTCGGCAGGGGGCTGTTGTCCTCCCTGCCCGCGCAGGCCAGGGGATGACGGCCTGATGCGCAGCGAAAAACCCATGCCGAAGATGGCGAGCGAAGCCTCCGAGACGATCAGCGATGTCGTCTTCCGGCAGATCCGTCAGGATATCATATCCGGGGCACTCGCCCCCGGCGCCAAGATCAAGCTCGAACAGGCGAAAGAACACTATTCGATCAGCGTATCCTCGCTGCGCGAGATCCTGAGCCGTCTTGCGATGGAAAATCTCGTGCTTGCCGAGGGACAGCGCGGCTTCGAGGTAAGCCCGGCATCAGTCAAGGAGCTGGAGGAGCTTGCCGATCTCAGGACCGTGCTCGAAACCCACGCGATCGGTCTTTCCTTTGCCGCCGGAAACCTGGAATGGGAAGGCCGCATCGTCGCCACCCACCACAAGCTGGCGGCGGCCGAGCGGAAGCTTCTGGCGGGGGACGCCTCTCGCACTGTCGACTGGGTGCGCTATGATTGGGAATTCCATCAGGCGATCGTTTCCGCCTGCAATTCCGCGACGCTGATGGCGACGCTGTCCTCGGTCTTCGACCGGTTCTTGCGCTATCATATGCTGGCGCAAAGCTTTCGCGGGCAGGCTGTGGTCGATGATCACAAGCTGCTGTTCGAGCTGGCGCTGAAACGCGATGTCGAAGGTGCAAGGGCCGTGATCCGCAGGCATGTGCAGAGCGGTGTGGATCATGTGCTAAAAAGCGGGCGGATCAGCTGACGGCAGAGGTTGGGATTCACGCCTGTGCCATGCTGGATCAGCGAGGCCGTGCGAAGGGTTTCGGCTCACTCTCTACGTCATCCTCGGGCTTGTCCCGAGGATCTAATGATATCGGGAGGTGGCAGATAGCCATGGCGAAATCGCGTCAGGCTCCTACCCGATACCAACTGTGTGTCGAGACCACGGCAGATCCTCGGGACAAGCCCAAGGATGACGAAAGAGATGATGGCGTCGTCCGGCAACTCCTACCTCACCCCGCATCCCTCGGAATCCCCTCCGGCCGCATCTGCTTCTTCAGCGCCGCAATCCGGAAGATCGCATTCGGCGCCCCGTATCCGCGATAGGCGCGGCGCTCCACCACCTCGAAGAAGAAGCCCTCCCCGTAAGTCCCGCTATAGAGTTGGAAGTATTCGCCCTCTCCATCGCGGTCATAGAGGATGTTTTCCGCCTTCAGGCGTTCGGTCAGCTCCGGCTCCAGTCCGAAGCGGGCCTCCACATCGTCGTAATAGTTCGGCGAGATCGGCAGTGGCTTGAAGCCTTTGGCGCGTAAGGCTGCGGCGGTAGCGAAGATATCCTTGGTCGAAAACGCCAGATGCTGGATGCCGGAGCCGAATTTTTCGGCGATGAAATGGCCGGCGAGCGTGCGGCGGTTTTCCGCACCGTTCATGGTGATGCGGAGTGTCCCCGCCTCGTTTTCGATCACCTGGCTGCGCACCACGCCAGCGGGGTCGATGATATCGACCATGGGGGTTTTGCGGGTTTCGAAGATCGAGGTGTAGAAGAGCAGCCAGGTCAGCATCTCGTCATAGGCGACGGTCTGGGCGATGTGATCGACCTGCAGCAAGCCAGCATCTTCGGCCTCGCCCGCCTGTTCCGCCGGTTCGAAATCGATCTCGGAGAAGCGGCCGAGCGGGCTTTTCTCGTCGATGAGATAGATCAGCCCGCCGCCCACACCGCGGATCGCCGGCAGCTGCAGCTCGCCCTCGACGACGGCCTGTGTGAAGGGCTCGGCATCGAGCGCCAGCGCGCGGGCATAGGCCTCCGCGGCATCCTCGACAACAAGCGCCACCGCATAGGCAAACGTGCCGTGCACGGCATAGGCGGCATTGGCAAAACCTTCGGGATCGACATTGATGAGGATACGGATAGTGCCCTGCTGGAAGAGCGTCACCTTCTTGGAGCGATGCACCGCGGTCTTGCGGAAGCCGAGCGCTTCCAGAATGCCGACCAGCTCCACCGCTTCCTCATCATCGGTGGCGAATTCGATGAAGCCGACGCCTTTGACGGCCGCGCGCGGGGGCATATCGATGCCGACTGGCGTCTCCACCTTGCGGCGGATCTGGTCGGCCAGATAGATCAGCGAACGGTGGCCATCGGCAGCGATCGCCCGCGTCGAGCCGCCGCGGAACTGGTCGTTGAAGATCTCCAGCGAGAAGAAGCCGTCATAGCCGGTGGAGGCCACGGCCTCGGTAAATTCCGTCACCGGCAGATCGCCCTCGCCCGGCATGTTGCGGAAATGCCTGGACCAGTAGAGCAGGTCCATATCGATCAGCGGCGCATCGGCAAGCTGCACGATGAAGATCTTTTCCTTCGGGATCGAGCGGATGGACGTGATGTCGATCTTGCGCGACAGCGAGTGGAAACTGTCGAGGATCAGCCCGACATTCTCGTGATCGGCACGGCGCACGATCTCCCAGGCATCGCGGTGGTCGTTGACATAGCGGCCCCAGGCGAGTGCCTCGTAACCCACCTTCAGCCCGCGCTTGGCCGCTCGTTCTCCCAGCTCGTGGAAATCGGCCGCTGCCCTATCGATACCGCCAAGGGCTGCCTGCGAGACATTGGAGCAGACGAGCACCATGTCCGTGCCGAGTTCCTGCATGATGTCGAACTTGCGTTCGGCCCGGTCGAAAGTGCGGCTGCGCAACCCCTCCGGCATGCCCTCGAAATCGCGGAAGGGCTGGAAGAGCGTAATGACAAGGCCGAGGTCGCGCGCCATGCGGCCGACATCGGCGGGGCTGCCGTCAAAGGCCAGGAAGTCGTTTTCGAAAATCTCCACGCCGTCGAAGCCGGCGCGCGCAATCGCTTCGAGTTTTTCCGGCAATTCGCCTGAGAGCGTCACCGTCGCAATCGAGGTCTTCATGGCTCGCAAATCCTCCTCGTTATCGGGCGCGATGGCGGAAACCAGCGACCCTCCTCATGGCATTATGGCAAACGTCGTTAGGATTGCAATTCAATTGATCAAATCAAAAGTCTCATATGATTTTCAAAAACTATGTTGATTTATGAGCGCCCCTCTGGCAAACATGATGTGAACAGTCGGGAGAGGATGACTGTGAGGCCGCTTTTGACGGCCGCCAAAAAGGAGGAGATTCCAATGCTGAAATCGTTGCTGACGCGGCGTGGCGCCATGCTGGGTGCCGCCGCTCTCGTGGCCGCCATCGGGCTTGCAAACCCGGCCGCCGCCGTCACCCCGGAAGAAATCAAGGCCCGCGGCAAGCTGATCGTCGGCATCCAGGGCGACAATCCGCCATGGGGCTTCGTGACCAGCGCCGGCAAGCAGGATGGCCTGGATGCCGATATCGCCACGCTCTATGCCAAGGAACTCGGCGTCGAAGTCGAATTCGTGCCGCTGGAAGTGAACAACCGCATTCCGGCGCTGACCACCGGCCGTGTCGACGTGCTCTTCGCCACCATGGCCATGCTGCCGGATCGCGCCAAGGCCGTGCAGTTTTCCAAGCCCTATGTCGCCAATGCCATCGTGCTGATCGGCGCCAAGTCCACCTCGATCAAGACCAATGAGGATATGGCGAACCTGACGATCGGTGTCGCCAAGGGTGCCGCGCAGGATACGCAGGTAACGAAGAATGCGCCGTCCACCGCCACGATCCGCCGTTTCGATGGCGATGCAGCAAGCGTGCAGGCGCTGGCTTCCGGCCAGGTGCAGGCGCTCGGTGGCAACATCTTCTACATGGACCGCGTCGAAAAGGCCCGCCCCGGCGAATTCGAAAACAAGCTTGAATTCCAGAAGCTCTACAACGGCGCCTGCACGCGTCTGGGCGAAAAGGAAATCAACGCCTCGATCAATACGTTCATCGACAAGATCAAGGCGAATGGCGAGCTGAAGAAGATCTACGACAAGTGGATGAAGGTTCCGGTTCCGGAATTCCCGGAAAAGCTTGAGGGCATCCCCTTCGCCGTAAACTGAGCGATCCGCTCTCTTTCATGACAGCAATAAGGGCGGGCATGCCAATGCCCGTCAACGCAACAGCCATGCCCAACCACGGCATAAGGCCCTGCCCCGTTTGAGGTGCGCGACATGACCAGAACCATCTTTGTGCTCAACGGACCGAACCTGAACCTGCTTGGCGAGCGCGAGCCCGCCATCTACGGCTCGACCACCCTTGCCGATATCAGACAGATGTGTCTCGCAAAGGCAAAAAGCCTCGGCTTCGAGATCGACTTCCGCCAGACCAATTTCGAGGGCGAGCTGGTGGAAAGCGTGCATCAGGCCCGCAAGGATGCCTGCGGCATCATCATCAATCCCGCCGGCTACAGTTTTACCTCGATTGCGCTCCTCGATGCCTTGAAAACCTTCGATGCGCCGAAGATCGAGCTGCATATTTCCAATGTCCATGCCCGCGAGGAGATCTATCACAAATCCCTCGTCTCGCGCGTCGCCACCGCCATCATGATCGGCTTCGGCGCCCGCGGTTATGAGCTGGCGATCGAGGCGATGGCGGATATGGTCGGAGCGGCAAAAGCAGCATGAATTATCAACTGGATTTCACGCCCGTCATCGATGGCTTGCCGAGCCTGCTGCTCGGCTGTCTCGGCACCTTTCTTCTGGCGCTTTGCGGCATGGCCCTGGCAATCGTCATCGGCATCGGCGGCGTGGCGCTGCGGGATTCCCATATCAAGGCGCTGCGCTGGCTGGTGATCGGCTTTGTCGAGCTCATCCGCAACACGCCCTTCCTGGTGCAGATCTTCTTTCTCTTCTTCGCTTTGCCGCTGATCGGCATCCGCCTCGACCCGACACCGACGGCCATCATCGCGCTCGGCATCAATGGCGGCGCCTATGCGATCGAGATCATCAGGGGCGGTGTGCAATCCATCCCGAGCGGCCAGATGGAGGCCGGTCTGGCACTCGGCCTCCACAAGGTGCAGGTCTTCCGACTGATCATCCTGAAGCCGGCGCTGAGGGCGATCTACCCCTCGCTGACCAGCCAGTTCGTGCTTCTGACGCTGTCGACCAGCATCTGCTCGGCCATCTCGGCCTACGAGCTGACCTCGGTCGCCCAGCGCATCGAATCCGACAGTTTCCGCAGCTTCGAGGTCTATTTCACCGTCACGGTGTTCTACCTCATCATTTCCTGGCTGATGATGCGCCTCTTCGCGCTCTTCTCGGCCCGTTATTTCACCTATCCGGTCAAGTGAGGGCGCCATGGGCAGCGAAGAATTCACCTTCCTTCTGATCGGCCTGAAATGGACCGTGTTACTCTCGGCCGTCGGTTTCGTCTGCGGCTGCATCGCCGGCCTCGCCGTCGCCCTGGCGCGCACCTCGGGCATCCCGCTTCTGGAGCGGGCGACCTCGGCCTATATCGCTGTCTTCCAGGGCACGCCGCTCCTGATGCAGCTTTTCGTCACCTATTACGGGCTGGCCCTCATCGGCTTCAAGCTCGATGCCTGGGAAGCGGTCGCCATCGGTCTCACGCTCCATGCCAGCGCCTATCTCGGCGAGATCTGGCGCGGCGCGATCGAGGCCGTGCCGCGCGGCCAGACGGAGGCGGCAAAGGCCCTCAGCCTCAAATATGTCTCGCGCATGAAGGATATCATCCTGCCGCAGGCGCTGCGTATCTCCCTGCCGGCCACGATCGGCTTCCTGGTGCAGCTCATCAAGGGCACGTCGCTCGCCTCCATCGTCGGCTTCACGGAACTGACGCGCGCCGGCAACATCATCTCCAACCAGATCTTCCAGCCGCTCACCGTCTTCGGCATCGTCGGCATCCTCTATTTCCTGATGTGCTGCCCGCTGACCATTTTTGGCGCGCGCCTTGAGCGTCGCTTCAACGCCGCGCACGCGCGCTGATGCCGCGCCCTAGCGAAACGGACCAGAGACCATGACCAACGTTCCCGCCCCATCATCTGAAACCATGATCACCATGAGCCACGTGGAGAAATGGTACGGCGCCTTCCATGCCCTGCACGATATCAATATCGATGTGCACCGGGGCGAGCGCATCGTGCTCTGCGGCCCCTCCGGCAGCGGAAAATCGACGCTGATCCGCTGCATCAACCATCTGGAGACCTACGAGAAGGGCGAGATCCGCGTCGGCGGCATATTGCTCGGCAATCAGGCCAAGGCGATCGACGCGATCAGGCGCGAGGTCGGGATGGTCTTCCAGCAGTTCAACCTCTTCCCGCATCTGACCGTGCTCCAGAACTGCATGCTGGCGCCGATGCGCGCCCTTGGCGTCACCAAGGCCGAAGCCGAGGACCGCGCCCGCACCCTGCTTGCCCGCGTCAAGATCTCCGAACAGGCCGATAAATATCCGGTGCAGCTCTCGGGCGGCCAGCAGCAGCGCGTGGCGATTGCGCGTGCGCTCTGCATGCGCCCAAAGGTGATGCTCTTCGACGAACCGACCTCCGCGCTCGACCCCGAGATGGTCAAGGAAGTGCTGGATACGATGATCAGCCTTGCCGAGGAAGGCATGACGATGATCTGCGTGACCCATGAAATGGGCTTTGCCCGCCAGGTCGCCAACCGGGTGATCTTCATGGCAAGCGGCGCGATCGTCGAGGAGGCGGCACCGGCCGAATTCTTCACCAATCCCCGCCACGAGCGCACCCGCAAATTCCTCGGCGAAATCCTGCGCAACTAGGATCTGAAGGAGTTTCAATGTCGGATCTTTCGCGCACACGCCCCCTCGACATAGCCGTCATGGGCGCCGGGCTGATCGGCAAGCGCCACATCGAAGGCGTATTGGCCGAGCCGCGCACCCGGCTTGCCGCCATCATCGACCCCTCGCCCGCCGCCCGCGACGAGGCCCGCGCCAATGGCCTGCCCTGGTTTGCAAACCTTGCCGAGGCGCTGGCAAACACCCGGCCCGATGGCGTGATCGTCGCGACACCCAACCAGCTGCATGTGGCAAACGCGCTGGATGTGGTCGCCGCCGGCATCCCCGTCCTCATCGAAAAGCCTGTTGCCGATGATGCCGAGGCCGCGGCAGGTCTCGTGCGCCGCGCCGAAGCATCAGGCGTGCCCATCCTCGTCGGCCACCACCGCCGCCACAACCCCATTATCCGGCAGGCCAAGCGCCTGATCGAAAGCGGCCGCCTCGGCCGCATCCGCTCCGTTCACGGCAGCTTCTGGGTCGCCAAGCCCGATGATTATTTCGAGGTGACATGGCGCCGCGAACCGGGCGCCGGGCCGATCTTCATCAACCTCATCCATGATGTCGATCTCTTCCGCCATCTGCTCGGCGAAGTCGAAAGCGTGCATGCGATGGAATCCAATGCCGCGCGCGGCCATGCCGTCGAAGATACCGCCGCAGTGCTCCTGCGTTTCGAAAGCGGCGCGCTCGCCACCCTCAGCGCCTCCGATGCCGTGCCCTCGCCCTGGAGCTGGGAGCGCACCTCGGGCGAAAACCCCGGCTTTCCGCAGGAAGACCAGTTCTGCTACCAGATAGGCGGCACCGAGGGCGCGCTGACGATCCCCGATCTCACCCTCTGGAGCAATACCGGCCGCCCCGACTGGCGCGAGAAGCTGACCGAGGAACGCCTGCCCGTCACACCGGCCGATCCGCTCACCCTGCAGCTCCGGCATTTCTGCGATGTCATCGAAGGCACGGCCACGCCCCTCGTCAGCGGTCGTGAAGGGCTCGCGACACTTGAGGTCATCGAGGCGATCAAGGCGTCGGCGAGCACAGGAAGGACTATATTCCTAAAAGGCGAAACCCGTGATTAGCGGCACCACACGGCTGATCGCCCATCTCGGCTACCCGACGGAAAGCTTCAAGGCGCCGCTGATCTACAACCCCTATTTCGAGGAACAGGGCATCGACGCCGTCGTCGTGCCAATGGGCTGCCGGCCGGAAGACTACCCCGCCTTCCTGAAACTGCTCTTCCGCCTGTCCAACATCCACGGCGCCCTCATCACCATGCCGCACAAGATCCCGACCCTGGATCTGCTCGACGAAATCTCCACCAACGCCCGCGTCGCCGGCTCCTGCAACGCCATCAGGCTCGGCCCCGACGGCAGGCTGATCGGCGACATGTTCGACGGCGAAGGTTTCGTGCGCGGCCTCAAGCGCAAGGGCCAGACCATCGCCGGCGCCAAAGCCCTCCTCATCGGCGCCGGCGGCGTCGGCTCGGCCATCGCCGCCTCCCTCGCCTCCGCCGCCATCGGCCACCTCGCCCTCCACGACGACAACAAGGCCGCCCTCGAAGGCCTGGCAACCCGCCTCAACACCTACTACCCCGCAACCAGGGTCACCACAGGCTCAAACGACCCGGATGGATTCGACATCGTCATCAACGCCACGCCGCTCGGCATGCGCAAGGATGACCCGCTGCCGCTGGATGTGACGCTGCTTTCGCCTGATACCTTCGTTGGTGAGGTGGTGATGAAGGAGGAGATCACGCCGTTTCTGGCAGCGGCGCGGGAGCGAGGATGCCGGTATCAGGTGGGGACGGATATGCTGTTTGAGCAGATACCGGCTTATTTGGAGTTTTTTGGGTTTGCGACGACGACGGCGGAGCATTTGCGGGCGGTGGCGCGGTTGTGAGGGGGAGAACAGCCAAGTCTACACCACCAACGAGCTAAACGATCCTATTTGAAGGGCGGTCGCTATACGTGTAACTCCATAAATTCCGGCAATTCCTTTGTGCCCTGCACCAAAAAGCATGTTTTTCTGAAATTTGAGTCCGCGTGCCAAAACCATTCAGCAATTAGCTGCGTTTTCTCAGAAAGTTTCTCAAAAATCGCGTGCTTCATCGGGCGAGCAAGTGGCGCGGCGAAAGGGCGGTTAGCCAAGTGCGTCGATATTTCAGCAACCATGCCCGCTGCGAAATCAGCAATCGCCACAAAGTCTTCGCGATACATGTGCTCGCAGTCTTCGCCAGTTGTGCCCATACCAAAGAATCTGCGTTGAACTGGCGAAAAGACGCCGGAGAGAGTGGCAGCCATTCGCTGAACATCCGAAAACATTAACTCGTTTCCTAAACTAGGATCCTCGTCTGTAATCCAATCCATCGAGTAATTTGGCGGCACATACTGAGCAGCTAGAAGCGCGACAAGAAGTGCCTTTCTAGTTGCCTCTTCTAAGCCAAGAGGCTTCCACCGCGCGTCCAATTTAAAAGCGTCGTTCGCGGGCCGAATTGGCGGCAACTGCAGCAGGAGGCCTTTTTCAAATGCGAAGACCACTAGTCGGCCATTCATGAGCTTCGTGATGTCGAGGAAATACGCAAGGGCCAACGGGTTGTGGGTTTTTCCAAAACCCTTAAAGGACAATCGGCGATTGTCCGGAATATGATGCTGTCGGAAATGCCATCTGACCTTATCCCATTCCCAATTAAGCTCGTTTGATATGATAAAAGCATAGGTAACATAACGGCTGAGCTGATGCTGACCAGAGTAATCTGAGCCAACGATTACTTTTTCATTTGGCGGTGGATACCAATCCTTGGTTTCCAGGGCTTCTCTTGCGAGAGAAATCCAAGGTTGCGCCTCAATCAATTGCGCTTGCATCCTGTTCAGTTGGTCTCGATGATTTTCCTGTTCCATTACGACAGCCATTACCATAGGTTGAATAAGCTTGGAGATATTATGCCGCAAAAGACTGACATCGAGTGGACTGACGCAACGTGGAACCCTGTAACAGGTTGTACGAAGATTGGGCCTGGTTGCGACAACTGCTATGCAGAGCGTTTTGCCGAACGCTGGCGAGGACTCGACGGACATCCATATCAGCAAGGTTTTGATTTGCGCCTCTGGCCATCCCGCCTCAGTCAGCCATCGTTATGGAAAAAGCCGCGGATGATCTTCGTCAATTCAATGAGCGATCTTTTCCACAAGGATGTTCCTCGCGCATATATCGATGCCGTCTTTGATGCGATGGAGGCCGCCAATTGGCATGTCTATCAAGTCCTGACCAAGCGATCGTCGCTGATGCGCGATTACATTCGACGGCGGTATGGCAGCAATCGCGTTTCGTCGCACATCTGGCTTGGCGTATCGGTCGAGAATGCGGCCCACAAAGGACGAATAGATCATCTGCGACAGATAAATTCGGATGCCCGTTTTATCTCGTTTGAACCACTTCTAGGCGCGATCGGCGAGGTCGATTTGGCGGGCATTGCATGGGCGATTGTCGGTGGAGAAAGCGGACCCGGAGCGCGCTCGATGGAGGCGGCATGGGCGACCGAACTGCGCCTTGCGTGCGAAGAATTCGATGTCGCATTCTTTTTCAAGCAGTGGGGTGGTGCACGACCGAAATCCGGTGGCCGGCTACTTGATGGTGAAGAATGGAACGGATTTCCGTGGCAGATTGTCCCCAAGGACATCATGGCTGAACTACGAAGATGAAGGATCAGCATGGAACCAAATTTGGAGCAATATCGCGACCGAGAACAGTCATTTATCAAGCACCAATTTCTGACAAAATACCTGCAGGTGGCCGCCTATAAGACCCTGCAGGGCCACTCATCAACGTTCAATTTCGTGGATGCGTTCGCAGGTCCATGGAGAGTTTCCGACGATGCGAAGTACTCAGACGCTTCGTTTGATCAAGCAATCAACACACTTGAAGCCGTCCGGGCCGACCTTGGCAGAAGCGGTATTGCCGGATTAAAAATTAGATTCTGCTTCTGCGAAAAGCGCCGTGAAGCGGTTGCTCGTCTGCGTGAATACGCGGCCTCAAAGGGTAAATTCGAAATTCATGTCTTTGAAGGAGCGTTCGAGGACAATTTGAACGCGATTGCGACTAAGCTCCCCGACGGCTTTACCTTCACGTTCATCGACCCAACCGGGTGGAACATCCGTAACGACGAGGTCTTCCGCTTCCTACGCGATAGGAACGGAGAATTCATGCTGAACTTCATGTCGGATCACATAAACCGGCACGCAAGATATGACGAAGTAGCGGCATCCTTCGGTAGATTTCTCGCTAACGCGGATTGGGCTGAGGAATTTGCTCAGCTACCTGCCAACTGGAGCAACGAACATAAGATGCTCCATTTGTTGAAGATTGCGATGCGTGCAAACAAAGTCGCGACCTATCTCCCGGACTTCTCGATCATGGTGCCTCGAAAAGAACATGTGAAGATGCGGCTATTACTCGGTACACACAGTCCGAAAGGGCTTGAGGTTTTTCGAGATGTTCAGGAAAAGGTGGAAAAACAGGAGCTGGAGATGAGGCTAAGCCTTCGCGAAGGCGAAACCCCACAGGTAAGTTTGTTTTCCGCCGCTGACATCGCAGCAATTCAGCAAGAACAAAAAGGCGTTGGATGTAGGGCGAACCGAGACCGTGCCGAGGCCATAATTGTCGACTTTCTAGGAGGACGTGCCTACGGGCTTCCTGGCCCTATATTCAATGTTGCCATGGAGAGTGTGGCGGTCAGACGGACGCACCTCAACCAATTGCTGATGGATATGCGCGAACGAAAGCGAGTCAGGTTTGATCTGCCGATGCGAAAACGCGTACCGCAGCCAGAAACTCGAATTTCCCTATACGACAAAGACGAGGTAATGATCTAAAACAACTTGGCGGCATTGAGCCTTGGTCTAGCAGCATCGTCTCATCCCTCATTCCTGTGCTTGTCACAGGAATCCAGTCTGCCCAAGTCCTTGGACAGGAAAGACTTTTCCCCTCACCGCAAATGAGTCACTCACCGCGCCGACGCGCGGTGGCTGGATCTCTGTGACAAACACAGAGATGAAGATGACGGAGGATAGGGTGCCGCCCTATTGCTCTCGCCGATAGCTTCGCCCCCACTCCGCGCCCCTCACCTACAACTTGCACCCCTTCGACAGCGCCGCGCTCTCCATCGCCGAAACCTTGCCCTTCGACACCGCAACCTCGCCTTCCTTATCCCCACCGGCCACACTGCCGATCGGCACGCCCACCAGGAACACGCCGAAGGCATCCCCATTCGCGGCCGAGATCTGCTGCTTCGATAGGCCGTCGAGCTTCACCTTCTCCTTGCTGTGTTCGCTGGCGATCTGCGGGCAGCTGAGATTGGTGTAGGCCTGCATCGGAATATCGGCCTGCACGATGGCGTCAGGTCTTTTCGCGCAGGACGTGAGCGCTGCGGCAAGCGCCGCGGCGAGAATGAGTTTTTTCATTAGATAACCCCAGTTAGCAGGTGATCTCTAACATCGCCGCCCGCCTGGCGCGAGTAATGCGCAAGAACAACCACAGAAGAATTCTTGGGCGGGAGCGGTGGCCCTGGGTACTGGCGAGGACGGTCTTCTGACCCACTGATGGAGGAGAGCGTCGGCTTTGGGCCGGCAGGGTTACTGCACCTGTCGCCCTTTGACAGGAAGGTTATCGTGAGGATCCCGTCAACATGACTGACCGGATCTGCCTAACCCTTTTGGATGAATTGCGAATCGACCGCGACGCGACCAAAGTAGCTAAGCGGCGGTAGTAGGATTACAAGGACCGAAACCGATGTGGGGGGCTTGCCGAGTATTGAGTGGGAGCCCTTCGATTATGCCGTTTTAGCGGCGGATGCGAACTGGTGCATGGCAGCAGCCATGGGCTCTACCGGAGCCAGGCGCTTGTCCTGATGTAATCACCCAAAGGAAGTAATTTACGGTTCATGCAGTTCACCGGAAGCGTGGAGCTGGGAGATACCGAGTTTTATGATCCTGATGAGATCGGTTTTTCGAGAGCCGTAGGTCTTGCGATATTGTTCGAGCGTCGGCTTGCTGCTGGCGATCTCGGCGAGCACCGGGTCTCGATTGGTTGTTGCTACTAAAGCACCTTTGGCCCAGACACGATCGAATAGAGCACGTTCCTCGTCTTGAGGTGACATGTATGGCCTTCCTTGAAGATTGATTGGATTTTGCAGTCGGGCAGAAAACCCGGGGTCACTGCAGTCATGCGAGAATGATGCTCCATGCAAGCATCGCAAAAGCAGCCGCAATGAGTATCCAAATGCAGATTTTAAATCCCGCACTGGATGTGATGCCTGTGCGCCACTTTGTCGTCGGCATATTCCCGGGGTTGACCTTCAACATAACCGCCTCCTGCTTTCTGCTTTAAGAGGCAGCCGCTCCAGAATGAAGATAGCAGGCTCCGGGGAGTTGAATGACGAACGGGAATGTCCGTCGCCTAGCCTCATATAACCATCCGGCAGCCTTATTGTTCCATGCCGTGGTCTGCTGTCATTCGCCGTGGTGAGCAGCGCCCTGCCCCGTCATTGCCACGGCCCGCGGCCGCACACATCACCGGAGAAGAAGTGGCAGGAACGTCACGATCGATGGTGAGCCGGCTTTGATCTGCCTTCGTTCCGTGTCCCTGCTCATCTGTCGATTAATTAGAAGATGCTACTTCATAAATGCTTGAAAATTCATCCTACGTTCACGCAGACAGATAGCATCTTCTAAATTACTATGGAAATATTTTCAAATAAAAATACCAAAAACTTCAGAAAATATCTCGTAATAAAGTTGTATTTTTCCGGTTTTATTTATTTTCAAAATGACAAAAGTCATACTTTTCATTTTTATTATCAAAAAATATTTTATTATTTTGAAAGCCTGCGGTGAGAATGCTACTGGTTATTTTGAAAGCTCCGAATTTGATTTGCAGTCGGCATCCGCAGGAGCTGTTGCGGACTCGTGGCCACAGCGGCCGTGCCGTCGAAACCTCCGCGACAATAGCCGAGAGCCTTGGAGAACAGCGTCCCGGCCCGGCGCGAATAACGGAAACGATTGGCGAAACAGATGCAGTCGGTGCGATATAAGAAAAAAGATCTGGAGTTCGCGCGGCTCCACGCCGCAAAGGCGGCGCGGCACATCACCAGCCAGGAAATCGTCCTTAGAAGGCTGCGCATGATCGGGGCGCCGCTGGATCTGGATTATGCGTTGCTTGGCAGGCTTTACGATCGCCAGAGGAAGGTTCTCTACCATCTGAAGCGGATCGAAGACGTCCTCGACGTGAAGTCCCAGCCGATACAGCCCAACCCACCTGAACCCGGTCGACACGACCCCAGCCTGCATAGCGTTGTGCGCTTCGGCCAACGGCCGGCGCGGTTCGATTGGCAGTGACGCCGGCTTTCCATGACAGCCTGACCAGCCTTGAACGCCGGGGCCTCCCGCCTTGGATAAAGCGCAATGGAAGCGCATAGTCAGCTATTCGGCGGTCAACGAAGCGGGCCCAGCCAGACAAAGGCCCCTTCGCTCCGATCCAGGGAGGGTGAGAATCTTCCACCTTCAAACACTCAATCGCGACATGCGAGAACGGTTGGCCATGGTAAAGATCTTCCTTCCAGACGGAACTGCTGCAGCGAGCCGGAAGCGCTGGCGTCTGCTGGGCGGGCTCAAGCGCGCAGACCATGCGTCGTCCGATCCCCGGCCCCCCGAAAGCGGCGAACATCATGAAGAGGCGCTGGTGATCCGGCACATGAAAGACGTGACGATCCCCCGCCCTGGCTACCCGGCTTCCCGGCGGCGCAAGCTGAACCCCGACCAGAAAGCCCTGGCATCATGGGAAAACGAAGGAGGCGCAGTCCGCATGGAAAACCGCCCTTCGTTAAAGCGATAAGTCCGGTCGACGGCCGGACAGGCTTTAGCCAACGCAATTTCAAGATGGTTTCGACGCTGAGCCTGCGAGCGATCCGGGCCCAAAAAGGGCCGAAACCTCCTCAGAATTTGAGGCCGGTTATAGGGCTCGCCACGCAATACGTCCGCGAGCCTCTATACCTGCTCAGTCCGCCAAAACGCGTTAAGCGCGTGAAATAATCATGGATGGAAGCAAGAGTCGCGTGAAAAGTGTGTGACACGGCATGCTGCGCAATATCGTTTCCATAGAGCGCTCTTTTCGCCGGCCCATGGACGTGCTTGTCCGATCGATACCCACCGGTCTATCCGGCCTGCAGCACCTCCCCGTCATAGCTCCTGTTCGCCGCGTTTTGCGCCAGTGCGATCGCAACAGGCGGCAAGAGGAAGCTCCAGAAGGCGAGCCAGGCGATGGAGATCAGGCGCCCCTTTCCGCTCTCGCCGCCGCGATCATTGAGGAGATCGCCGAGCGTCATCAGCAGAACCGGCAGACCGAGCGGCACGAAAACTGCGATCAGCATCCCGGCAAACGGTGTGAGCAGGCGCTGCGAGGGCGCGGCCCCCGCAAGCTCTCCATGGATGCAATAGCACCACCAGGCGAGATAGATGAGGGCCGCGATCGCAATGACGAGCACCGCGAGCGCCAGAAGCAGGGTGAGCTCGAAAGTGCCGCCCGCCTCGATATCCCCGCCCTGAAAGCCATAGATCCCGAGACTGAGGAGGAAGATCAGCACCATTGGCACAATGAGGATCACGGCAACCATGAGCGGCGATCGCTTTTGCGGCGCAATCGGCCTGTGGCGCTGACGCGGCGCGTCATCGAAGGCGAGAGGCTGCGCCGGCAGAAGCAGGAGGACGGCAACCACCAGGCAGGCGAGAAAACCGAGGGTCAGGGGCACCCCGCCCTGACCGGCCTGATAGAGCCAGGAGGCGACGACGGGCGCGAGACCCGAGGTTAGAATCGTGGTCGACATCAGTGTCAGCGCGCAGCCGAAATCAATCCTGCCGGACCGCCCGCCGACCAGGAAGATCGCAATCGCCAGCGGGAAAACCGCCCGCGCCGTGCCGAACAACAGCCCGAAGACAAACAGGAACGCGGGCGAAGCCCAGAGCGCCGGCGCCGGGATGACTGCAATGGCGACAAGGGCGCAGGCGACAAGCGGCGTGATCAGCGCCGGCCGGCCATGGCGGGTGGCGACGACGAAGGCCAGGAAGGCACCGATGACCCAGCCGGCATTGGAGCCGAGGTAGAAGATCCCGACCGTTTGAAAGCTGCTTCCGGCTTCGCGCGAAATCAGCGGAAAGACCGTGGTGAGCCCCTGCCCGCCAAAGGCCAGAAGCAGCGAGGCCAGAAACAAGGCCCAGTAGCGATAGGTGCTGAGGAAATCGGCCAGCGTCCATTCGGCCCCGCCGGCAGGCTGAGAGATATCGTCCGTCAATGAAACGCCCCCATTCGAAAATCATCGCTCCTCGCCCTCAATGGCGAACCGGTGGAAATACCGCCCATGGCGCAGATAGAAGTGTGTCGGCGATTTTCGAGAGGCTTGGGGGCCATTCAATCGCGGGCTTTTCATTCGCGCCCCAACGACCGGCGAAAACGTGGCATGTGTGACAGCCGCATCCGGCTTGTATAAGCCCTCAAAAAGCGGTTAGCTGCGACAGTTGGGTACGCTCATTCCTGCACAACCACACAAGTTTGAGATGAAACCTGTGCCGAACGCGCCCGCATTTCGAGGAAAGTCTCGTGCGCTGGTCCAAACCCTTAAGGCTGCATCTCGGCGTCCTGGTCGTCGCATCGCTGCTGTTCACGTCGATGCCGATCATCTGGCTGGCCTTCAGCCGTGGAAGCGATGCTGCCGTGAGCGCCGGCGTGCAGCAGATGCGCGAGATGAGCGTGCGGCTGATCGAGGGATATCGCAACACGCTGCAGGGAGGCACGGAGGCGGTGGCGCTCGCTTCTACCCTGCCGCTGCTCGCCTCTCCGCCGCCTCAGGATATCAAGGCAAAGCAGGAATTCTTTCTGGAGATTCTGCGAAACGTCCCCAATGCGACGAGCATCTACACCGGCTATCCTGACGGCTCCTATCTGCAGGTCATCAACACCCAAAGGCGCGATATCTCCCGGACGCTTGCAGCGCCTGATGGCACGGCTTTCGCGATCCGGACGATCGCTGGCAGACAGAGCGCCAATGTCATCTCGACGCTGCAGTTTCTCGATATAGAGGCAAGGCCGATCGGCGAGCGGCAGGTCGAATACGCATCCTTCGATCCGCGCCAGCGCCCCTGGTATCAGGCCGTCGTTCAGGATGGCGCAACGGTTTCCGTCGGCCCCTATATCGCCGGAACGCTTGGTGTGCCGACGCTGACGATCGCAGCACCCATGCGGGACAACGGACAGGTGGTCGTCGGCATCAACATTCACCTGCAGACCATCAGCCGCCTGCTGGACGCGCGCGAGATTTCCCCGCGGGCGCGCGCCTATATCATCGATGCCGGCGATGATCTCATCGCCCATTCCGACCCTGATATCATGAACCGGATCATCGCTATATGGTCGCGAACATCAGGTTCGCTTGTTGCGACGGCAAACAGTTTCGATTCGAGCCTCGAAACCGTGGCAAGGCTCAGGCGCGATCCCGCCTTTGCCAATGGCGGCCTGGCACGCGTCGAGCTCGATGGCGAAAGCCAGCTCGTGCAGATCGCGCCCGTCAGCGTCTCCGGCCTGTTTGAGGGAAGTGCCGCCGCAATCATCGTGCCGATGGAGGATCTGGTGGCGGAGGCCCACCGGCTGCTGCTGCACAATCTCCTGATTGCCGGAGCCCTCCTGGCAGCCGGTGTCGCGGCATCGGTGCTGCTGTCGCGCATGGTCAGCCGCTCTCTCAACCGGCTGGCCGACGAGGCGCGCAGGATCGGCGATCTCGATGTCGGCGAGAAAGCCGTATCGCATTCCTGGATAACGGAGATCAACACGCTGGCGACTGCGCTTGCGGCGAGCCGCCACGCCATCGGCCAGTTTGCCCTCTATGTGCCGCGCGAAGTCGTCCGGCGGATTGTCAGCCCGGAGGGGAGAACGGTCGTCAAGGCGACGCGGCAGGATGTGACCGTGCTCTTCACCGATATCAGGGATTTCACCGCCATATCCGAGCAGCATTCGCCCGAAGACGTGGTCGATACGCTCTCGGCCTATTTCGAACTCCTGAACACCATCGCCGAGCGCAATGGCGGCACGGTCGTGCAATATCTCGGCGACTCCATCTTCGTCATGTGGAACGCCCCCGTGCAGGACGACAGGCATGCCGAAAACGGCTGCCGATGCGCGCTCGCCATGAAAGCGGCGGTCGACGGCCTGAACGAGGAGAACACCAGAAACGGCCACCCCGCCCTGTTCACGCGCTTCGGCTTGCACACCGGCCCGGCCGTCGTCGGCAGTTTCGGCGCCATCTCGCGCCAGCAATACACGGCCATGGGTGATACGATCAATGTCGCCTCGCGGCTGGAAGGGTTGAACAAGGATTTTGGTACGTCGATCCTGGTGAGTGCGGCCATTCACGACGCGGTTGGCGACGGGTTTGAGCTTCGGCCGCTGGGGCTGGTGCAGGTGAAGGGGCGCGCGGAGAAGGTGGATTTGTGGGAACTGGTTGGGGAGAGTGGCGACGCCCGGTAGCAAATGCAGCCATCATTGCGCTACTAGAAATTGAACGGCAATTTTGCTACAAAGGATAGGCTTGGAAGCTTTCCAATACACGCGTGAATAATCAACGCAGAATTCCGTGCTTCGGTGGGCGGAATGTTCGTTTGGAGGCGTCGATGGCTTTCACACCTTCAACAGCGTCCATGGTGTCTTTCGCCGTCATATCGGTCAGCATTTGCGCACAGAGCGATGCCCATCAATCCGGCAGCGGTTGGGCATACCCGCCCTCGTGCTGCAAAGGCAAAGATTTCGGTGGAGACTGCGAGGCTATACCTCGATCCCGGGTGAGGAAGGGTCCCGGAGCGTTCTCCGTTATCCTTCACCCGGGAGACCATCACCTGGTGACGAGAAACCAGTCGTTCCTGATCCCTTATGGAAATGAGTCACCATCCGGAGACGGCGATTTTCACATCTGCCTTCAACCGACGGACGAACCCAATGAGGCGGATGGGATAGGACGAGGCGGACGCTACCATATTAACTGTTTCTTTGCGCCTCCTGACGGCGTTTGATCGCCAACGGGCTTTGGTGGCAGTTGCTGCCCCATATCGGAAAGCCGCTGACCGTCGATCAGGCGGGACGGAACACTCGACCGGATGATCCTGCCGCGTGACGACCAGCCGGTAACCTGAATCGCCAATGCCGATAAAATCGCAATCGAGCGCGATAAAGATATTGACCTTCCAGCAGGGGGAAGCCTTAGACGCACATCCGAACAGCCTCTCAAAGGTCGCGAATCATTGGAAGGTCTGTCGAGGATATTGAAGCGGAGCTGCCTTGATCGCAGCTCCGGGGTTATGGGCAAAATGTATCTGAACGCACTGGGCAGACTGCTCCTTTTCGTGCGGCTGGTGATCATCGTATCGCTGGCAGGATACTCGCTGTCCAACGCGAATGCCGCCATGCACGGTTCGGCTTTCCCCGACGTGCAGGCGCCGGCGATATTGGCTGGCGCGCATGACCACCATGCCATGTCAGGCGACGATCATGCCGCTTCGAGCGAAGACGTCACGGTCCAGGGTGTTGCCGACCGGCATGATCACGGCTCGTCCGCGAGCGATGACGAGCAACTTTCCAAGCAGCAATGCTGCAAGGATTTTTGTGGCGGCTTCGGCATCGTCTGCGAATCTCACGAGGTCGGCGGACCCGTCATCTCTTCAATCCGCCAGTTCGTCGACGATCAGAGCATTCTGGGCGAAGTGCCGCCTCTTCATCGTCCGCCCAAGATCTGAATAGCTGTCGTCCCCGCCTCTGCGGGTCCGAAGGCATGCCGTGGTGAACCGCGCCTGCCCGTGAGACTCTACTATTCGGATTTTTAAGATGAAACCTTCCATATTGGTGGTGGGGCTGCCGCTTATTGCGGGCGGCTGCGCATCAACTCTTCCTCCCGATGTCATTGCACCTGTGGATGTCGAGCAGACCTATTCCGTTCGGCCGCTCCAGTATCGTTCGCCCATCTCGGGATTTGTTGCCCGCCAGCCGGTCGATCCCAAGCCCTGGCGACAACAGAACGAGCAGCAGTCTCCGCAAAAGGGAGACGCTTCATGACCGTCGTCAGAACGCTACTCGCCCTCACCGCCTTGCCCCTCGTCCTCGGAGGCTGCGTGAGCAGTACCGAATATGCGGCGAAAGAGGCCGGTTTCGCAGCAGTTTCCGCCAAGGTCGGCGGGGTTGCCTCCAAACAGACCGTCTGGGTTCAAAACCGGCAGGAAGCCGAAGTGGCCTCCGCCAAGGTGAAGGCGCTCCTTGCCCGCAGAAAGACGCTGGACGCGGAAACGGCAGTGCAGATCGCCCTCATCAACAACAAGGGCCTGCAGGCCGCCTATGCCGATCTTGGCGAAAGTGCTGCCGACGCATGGCAGTCGACGATGCTGCTGAACCCGACGGTCTCCGTCGGCTTCTCCGGTATCGGGACGCCGGAACTGGAAGCGTTCCGAACGATCGAGGGCGCGATCACCACCAACCTCCTGGCGCTGATGACCAGGAAGCGCGATATCGAGATTGCCGATACGCGTTTCCGCCAGGCTCAGCTGAACGCCGCGGTGCGCACGCTACAGCTTGCAGCCGACACCCGCCGCGCCTGGATCAACGCGGTCGCCGCATGGGAGAATGTGGCGCAACTCCAGCGCGCAGAGGCGGCCGCCGATGCCGCCTCCGAGCTTGCCGAAAAGCTTGGCGAGACGGGGGCGATGGCCAAGGGGGCGCAGGCCCGCGAGCATGTGTTCGCAGCCGAACTCACCGGTGAAACCGCCAAGGCCCGCCTGGCCGCCCGCCTGGCGAAGGAAGAGCTGACAAGGCAGATAGGCCTGTGGGGCTCGGATGCCGAATTCCAGGTGCCGAATAGCCTGCCGCCCCTGCCCAAGGCACTCATGAAACGCGATACGATCGAGGCGGAAGCGCTCGGCAACCGCATCGATCTTCAGGTCGCCAGGCTCGAACTGGAAGCCACCGCGCGCTCCTATGGCCTCACCGAAGCGACCCGCTACGTCACCGATCTCGAAATCCTTGCCGGAGCCGAGTCCGAGAGAGAGGTTGGGGAAGACGGCGACAAGAAATGGGAGACGACGGCGGCCGGAGAGCTGGAATTCGCGATCCCGATCTTCGACACCGGCAAGGCTCGCATGCGCAAGGCCGAGCTTGGCTACATGCGTGCGGCCAATCAGCTGGCGGAGAAGGCCGTGAACGTCCGCTCGGAAGCCAGATCGGCCTATGAGGCCTATCGGTCGAATTACGACATCGCCCGCCACTACCGCAACAGCGTCGTCCCGCTCCGCACCAAGGTCGAGGAGGAATCCCTCCTCACCTACAACGGGATGATCACCAACACCTTCGAGCTGCTCACCGACACGCGGGACAAGATCAACTCCATCCTGCTCTCCGTCAACGCCAAACGAGACTTCTGGCTCGCGGACGCCAACCTCGCGCCCGCCGTCTATGGCGGCGGCACGTCTGCGGCATCGGCCGGAACCGAGGCCGCTTCACCGTCCGAGAGCGGCGGCGGTCATTGAGAAAGGATTTTCACATGTTCAACAGAAGACAACTCTTCGGTGCCGGCGCTGCCCTGATGGCGGCCGGAGCCTGGACGAAGACATCCGCAATGGGCCTGCCGGACGCTCCGGCCATGGGCTCGGCCGACATGCAGCCGCCGCTGCATCCAACCTCCGGGCCGGACTACCAGCCGGTCGTGACGCTGAACGGCTGGACGCTTCCGCACCGGATGAACAATGGCGTCAAGGAATTCCACCTCGTCGCCGAGCCGGTGGAGCGCGAGATGGCCGACGGCATGACCGCTTACCTCTGGGGCTATAACGGGCAGTCGCCGGGACCGACGATCGAGGCTGTCGAAGGCGACCGCGTCCGCATCTTCGTCACCAACAAGCTGCCGGAACATACGACCATCCACTGGCACGGCATGATCTTGCCTTCCGGCATGGACGGCGTGGGCGGCCTGACGCAGCCTCATATCCCCGTCGGCAAGACCTTCGTCTACGAGTTCGACCTCGTGAAGTCAGGCACCTTCATGTACCACCCGCATTCCGACGAGATGGTCCAGATGGCGATGGGCATGATGGGCTTCTTCGTCATTCATCCCAAAGACCCGACGTTCATGCGCGTCGACCGCGACTTCGTCTTCCTGCTCAACGCCTATGACATCGATCCCGGCTCATACGTGCCGCGTGTCATGGAAATGACCGACTTCAACATGTGGTGCTGGAACAGCCGGGTCTTTCCGGGCATCAGCCCGCTGGTGGTCTCGAAGAACGATCGTGTCCGGGTGCGGGTCGGCAACCTCACCATGACCAACCATCCGGTCCATATGCATGGCTACGACTTCGAAGTCACCTGCACGGACGGCGGATGGGTGCGGCCGGAAGCACGCTGGCCGGAGGTGAGCATCGACATTCCCGTCGGCGCGATGCGGGCCTACGAGTTCGACGCCAAGTATCTCGGCGACTGGGCGATCCACTGCCACAAGTCGCACCACACGATGAACGCGATGGGGCACGACATCCCGACCTTCATCGGTGCGGACAAGTCGAAACTCGCCGAAAAAATCCGCAAGCTTCAACCGGATTACATGCCGATGGGAACCAAAGGCATGGCCGATATGGGCGAAATGGAAATGCCCATTCCCGAGAACACCGTCCCCATGATGACCGGCTGGGGTCCGCACGGCCCCATCGAAATGGGCGGCATGTTCTCCGTCGTGAAAGTCCGCGAGGGTATCTCGGCGGACGATTACGCCGATCCGGGCTGGTACGAAAACCCGCCCGGCACCCAGGCCTGGGAGTGGACCGGCGAACTGCCGGACGCGACCAAGGCCAAAGACGCAAACACCACCATCACGCCGAAGCCGATGCAACACGGCTGACGCAAATCCCCAGCAACCAAAGGACCTGAAATGAAAATTTATACTCTCGCACTGGCTCTTGCGACCATCGCCAGCCCAGCGCTCGCTTCCGGCAACCACGCCGGCGGGCACGGCGAAAAAATGGCGGTCGGCGAACCCGGCGACAAGTCGAAGGTCACCCAGACCATCCGCGTCAGCATGAAGGAAACCGAGGACGGCAAGATGCTGTTCCAGCCCGCCGTGATCAAGGTTCGCAAGGACCAGACGGTCAAGATCTCCATCAAGAATGCAGGGCAAAGCGACCACGAATTCGTGCTCGACCAGGAAGACAAGATTCTGGAGCACAAGAAGGTCATGGAGAAATTCCCCGAGATGGAACATGCCGATGCGAACTCGCTCCGCCTGACGGCCGGCCAGTCCGGCGAGATCGTCTGGAAGTTCACCACCGGCGGCGAATTCAAGTTCGCCTGCCTGATCCCCGGCCACTACGAGGCCGGCATGCACGGCGACGTCAGCGTCGCTGCCGAATGAGACATCCCAAGAGGAGACCGAAAATGAAGACTGCAATCAAGATCACCCTCGCCTTCATGCTGTCCGTCGGCGCCGCTACAGGCGCAATCGCACAGGAATACACCAAGGGCGTCGTCGATAAGGTCGACACCAAGGCGCAGAAGGTCACGATCAAGCACGAAGACCTGAAGAACCTCGACATGCCCGCCATGACCATGGTGTTCCGCGTCAAGGATGCCGCGATTATCGAGAAACTGAAGGCAGGCCAGAAGATCGAGTTCGTCGCCGACCGCGTCGACGGCAAGCTGACCGTGATTGAGGTCAAGTAGCCGGATCAGGCCCGGGTCCGTCGCGGACCCGGGCCGTTCCCATTCCGTCTCTGCGGTGCATGGATCAAGGAATTGGGGCGTCCTTTGCGCGTCCGACTAGACGCAAGGATACTCCGAAGATTGCGGCAACGGCTGATATGGCGGCAGACTCGGCGCGCTCTTGACGGCCTAACGCGGAGTTTTACGCTTATTTTTCGTCACGGCGCGCCACGCTTTGAAATCATTCATGACAAGCCTGAAACCTTCTTCCAGGGCACATGCAACAAGCATGTTCCATTTGCCATAATAGACAGGCTGTTCAAGCGGCAACTTTTTATCAATCCCGGCCTTCGAGCCGTCTTTGTCTTGATCGGATGCCGACTTATCCATCCCGGCGGCCCTTCACTGCCACCATTTGGCTTTTTCAAGCGTGACCTTGCGCAGCACATTGTGGCTGTCGCGAACCCGGATCTCGATGACCTTGTCTTTGTTTCCTTTTTTCACCTCCTCGCAAACTGCAAACAACGCCGAAAGTAACGGCTCGCCAACAGGAGTTGACATTCCAAGAGTGGTTGCAGCTTTCATTGCCGACTCTGGCGTCATCTTGAAGCCGCATGCCGATTTCGTCATTCCATGAAAGTAGATTGCCGCGGCGGCTGTGCGATCGCCAGCTTGAACGTAACCCGTAGCAGCAAAAACAAGCGCAAAAGCACAAAAAATACGTAGCTTCATTACAGTATCCCTCCAGTATAATCTCTGGCGCAATAAGCTGGCGAACCCCACACTCTCCGCCGTCAAACAAGCTTCCTCGTCTCTGTCCGCGTATGCTCGTGATACTTGTTCTCACGCGCCTTTCCGAAAAGCTTCAGGCTCTCCAGATGCTCGCGCTGGGCGCGGTAGAAATCATTGAGGAAAGTGAGCTCCTGGCCGGGCTTCACGGGCTCCTCATACCGGATCCTTCTGGTAATGGTGCGGACGATCTTGACGATCTCTTCGGTGTTCGGCTTCTTCGTCGTGTCGCGAAGCACGTCCTCCAGCGTCTGCAGCTCGTATTTGCCGTAGATATCGAGATGCTCGGGCAGGAATTCGAATGCCGGCTGCGATGATTGAGCGGCAGGGGCGGTGAGCGCAAGGTCCGAGAGCAGCACAGAGCGCGGATTGTCGACCACGAGCGTGCCGGCGATCATGTCGCCGATGCGTTGCCGGCGGCGATTGGCGAGCGGAACGATCACCACCGCCAGCAGCCAGAGGACCGTCAGCCACGCTTCCAGCGCCGACTGCGAGCCTATCGTGAAGAGAAGGCCCACGGGAGTGAAGATTTCCACCTCTTTCATCAGGTTGCGTGCGGTCACCTGATGTGGGGTCAGGCGCCGTCCATCGACGTTGATGACGCGGATACCAGTGATCCTTTTTCCGAGCGTGCGCCCGTTCCAGATGAGCTCCGAGAGAACGTAATAGGGGGTGCGCAGCAGGAACCCCAGGAGGATGATCAGGATCGTCGTCGCGTTCGTCGGCAAGCCCCCCGTGAAGACGATGGCAAGCGCGCAGACGAGGATGACGAGCGCGGTGAGGATGATATCGAGGATCTGCGCGCCGAGACGGCTTCCGAGCGAGGCAATGGCGAGCGCGATCGGAACACCCTCCGGAGGGATGAACTGCTGGATGCGCTCGCCATTCTTGCCATCGCTCACGGACTGGTTTGACTGTTTCGGCTCTCTCATTGCGCAGTTCCACGCGAAGCTTTGCTCTCGCGCCCTCCAAGCAGCAGCCAGCCGACCCAGAAGACACCCATGCCCCAGCCGATGGTGAGCCGCCAGATCGGGTCCTGTACCAGCTGGCGCAGGAACCCTTCGATGAAGGCAGCCACGACGAGCATGAGGGCCGCAAGGATCGCGAGCTTGACCGCATCATGCGCTTGGTGGCGCAAGGCATCTCCGCGCGTTCGCGCGCCGGGAAGAAGCACGGCAAGCCCGAGCCCTGCCCCGCCGGCGCAGGCGATGGAAATGGCCGCAAGCTCTGTGACGCCATGAATGGAAAGCCAGGCAAAGACGTCGTAGCCCAGCCCCTTCTGTCGGAACATCGCGAAGAACGCACCGAGGATCAGGCCATTGTAGAAGGTCAGGATGAAGCTCGGCACCGACATGAAGACGCCGAGTGCAAAGATCAGCACGGCAATGCCAGTATTGTGGGAGAAGAGAAATGCCGAAAAGGCGGCGAGCCCGTCGCCCTCATGCCGCTCATTGCCATAGATCGTCGAGCGCAGATAATCGGCGGAAGCATCCGGCGTGCGCAGATCGGCCATTCCGGGCGGCACGAACGTGTAGAACCAGCTCGGATCGCTGCTGCAGAGCCTGTATCCGGCAAAAGCGCCGAGAACGAGCGCCAGAAAGCCGATGAACAGAGGCAGGGCCGAGCGGCGCACCGCCTGCGGAATGCCGCGCAACAGCAGGCGGGACATCAACCCGCCAAGGCTTTCCTGCGGCGCATAGACGACGAGATAGGCCCGGGCGCAGAGGCTTTCCAGATAGGCGACCAGCGCCCGATCGAGGGAAATATCGCGCGCGACGCTGAGCGAATTCATCGCCTGCCGGTAGCCGGCGGCGAGATTGCGCACCTCGTCATAGGTGAGCGCTGCCGCACCGCCCTTTTCGGCCCGCGTCACCAGTCCGTCCAGCTGGCGCCAGTGCGCCTCGCGTTCCAGGCGGAAGCGGGCCGAGCGCAGGAGATCGTTGGGCCCGCCGGCATGGAGCGTCGCGCCACTATCAATCCTGGGGTCGATGCGCAGATCCGTCATATCATCTCGCGGGATTTGATTTCGATGTAGCGGGCAATGAGATCGGAGGTCAGCGCCTCGGGCGTGCTGTCGAGGCAGAGTACGCCGAGACGGGCGAGCTTTTCCATCACGGCGCGCCGCTCCTGCACGATCTGCCGCGCCGCGACCGAGTGGGCGATGGCATCGAGCGTCGTCTCTTCCGGCTCCATCAGCTTTGCCAGCATCGGATCGCGCAGAGCGACGTAAACGATGAAATGATGCCGCGCGAGCACCTGTATATTCTCGATCATTAGCTCCGCCGTGATACTGTCGACGAAATCGGAGAATATCACGATCAGCGAGCGCCGCTTGAGACGGCCGGAAAGATGCGTCAGACCCAGCGTATGGTTGGTCTCCTGGGTCTCGTAGTTGAGATCGGCGCAGACCGTCTGCAGGCGCGCAAAGGCACTACGCCCCGGCAAAGCAGGCTGGAAGAGGCGCGGCCGGCTGTCAAAACTGTAGAAGCCGACGAGATCACCCGCGAGCCCTCCTGCCCAGCACATGGCGAGCGCCGCATTGATGGCGCGATCGAGCTTGGTGAAGCCGCCGAGCTGTTCGGCCATCAGCCGCCCGGAATCGACGCAGAGAATGATCTGGTGGTTTCGCTCCGCCCGCATCTCGCGCACCACAAGATTGCGCATGCGCGCCGAGCGCTTCCAGTCGATGCTGCGCGGATCCATGCCGGCGGCAAATTCCCGCAGCTGATGGAATTCCGATCCCTCGCCGCGCAGCCGCAAATCCTTCTGGCCGGCTTCCAGCGGCAGGATCTGCGTCTTGATCGCTCCTGACAGCACCGGCGAGATATCGGGAACAACGGCGATCTCGCGCGCCACCGGCAGGCGCACGATCCTGTCGATCAGCCTGAGGCGCGACGGCCATTTCAGCCAGAGCTCCCGCACCGAAAATTGCCCGCGCCGCGTCAGCTGCAGATCGAAGGATGCCTTCACCGGCCCGGAAGCGGCACGCTCCATCCGACGCTCGCCGATGACAAGCTCCGGCGCGGTATCAAGCCGGATATCGATCCCCTCGGGCAGCTTGCCCTTCTGCTTGTTGATGACAACAGTGAAAGGGGCCGCGTGGCCGACAAAACCCTGCGGCGGCAGATCGACATCGACAGCCATCCGGCCCGACAGCGCCGAGAAGACGAGATCGCCCGCCGTGACGACCGCCAGCACCACCCACAGGAAGACGAGTAGCATGCTCATGTCGCGCCACCATACGCTGACGATGACCGTCAGCGCCGCCATGGCAAGAACAAGCGCGATCAGATGCGAGGACGGCCGCATTTACCGGGGCGCATCCACGCGGTTCCTGAGGCTGCGCAGCACATCGTCAGGCGTGCGGCCGTCGATCTCTGCCGAAGGCGACAGCACGATACGGTGGCGCAAAGCCGGCGTCAGCAGCGCCTGCACATCGTCAGGCAACCCGTAATCCCGCCCCTCGAAGGCAGCCCGCACGCGCACGGCCGCGGCCAACGCATCGGCCGCACGGGTCGATGCGCCGTAGAGAATATCGGCATCGTAGCGCGTGGCGCGCACGAGATCGACGACATAGGTCAGGATCGTCTTGTCCAAATGGATCGCATCGATCAGCGCGCGGCCCTCGGCAAGCGCCTCGCTGGTGACGAGCGGACGGATGCCGGCATTGCGGATATCCGATTTCAGCGCCTGATCCGCATGCCTGGAAAGGATTGCGATTTCCGTATCGCGATCGGGAAAATCGACGATGAGCTTGAACAGGAAGCGATCGAGCTGCGCCTCGGGCAGCGGATAGGTGCCCTGCTGCTCGATCGGGTTCTGTGTGGCAAGCACGAAGAAATCCGGCCCGAGCGAATAATCGACCCCGTCAAGCGTCACCATCCGCTCGTTCATCGCCTGCAGCAGTGCAGATTGCGTTTTCGGCGGCGCGCGGTTGATCTCGTCGGCCAGAAGAATGTCGGTAAAGACCGGCCCCTTGGTGAGATGAAACTGGTTGGTCTGGAAGTTGAAGAGATTGACGCCGAGCACATCGCCCGGCATCAGGTCCGGCGTGAACTGGATGCGCCGGTAATCGAGCGCCATGGCGGCCGAAACCGAGCGGGCAAGCAGCGTCTTTGCCGTGCCGGGCGGTCCCTCGACAAGGCAGTGCCCACCCGAGAATATCGAGATCAGGACGAGATCGATGATCGCATCCTGTCCCTGCACCGCCTTGCCGATCTCACCGCGTACCGCGGCAATGAGATTGCGAAATTCACCCAGATCCAAAGTCGATGCTCCCTAGCGATTTCCTGAATGTCTCGAGATTGCGGTGCAGATCCGCCCGTTTCATCAAATGTCCGCGATCAATCAGCGCCTGAGCTGACGAATGCAACGCCTGCGCCGCCGCATGATCGCGGCGCGCCAGGCGTTTGAACAGCCGATCTATGCCCGCCTCGTTTCCGGCTCCGGGGCCGAAGAGCAACTGCGCCTTGTCCGCAAGCAGATGGAGCACGAACTGCGACACCATCCGCCCGTCATTGCCCGACAGGCGAAGCAGCCGGGCGGTGGCTTCGATCGCCGCGCTCTTCGACAGCTCGATATTTCCGGACGCATCCTTGAGCGGCGGCCCGAAACGCCAGAACCCGCGCCAGAAGCAGATCGCCATGACGATGAACAGGGTTCCCCAGATGACAGAGAGCGGATAGGCAAAGAAGCGCTTGAGATCGGCGCTGGAGCGCTCGTAGGTGCGCCCCTCGTCCACGGGTTTCGTGTCATCCAGCGGCGCCCCTGATGTGTCGATATAGACCGGGCGCGTCTCGCCGGCGCCACGCAGATGCTCGAAGAGAGCCACGGCAAAGCTGGCGTTGTCTGCGAGAGCCAGCCCGTGATTGGTCACGAGATCAGGATCCGACAGCAGATAGACGTCGGGATTGTCATCGCAATGAACGAGCAACGCGCCCGACGGTATGCCGACGACCTCCTGGCAATCGTCCGACAGGCTTCCCCGATCGAAGGTCTGCGCCTGGTACAAGGCGATCTTCATGGACTGGAACTGTTTCAGAGCGACTTGCGCCTCTTCGAATTCTGGCCCATTGCGCGAGAGGTGCTTGCTGGAAAGTTCCACCCCATTGAGTTTGTCCTGTATGGCGGAGAGATCCAGCAGGTCCGACTGGCCGGCAATGCCGTCCTTCAACACGCTGCCACGCCATTTCGGCATGACGATCAGCGTCGGAAGCTCGTGGTTGATCGCTTCGTAGGCCCAGTCTTCCGGAGACACCTCAGCCGTTTTCTCGTCTCCCGCAGGTGCGGCAATCGCGCCCTCTGATATCGGCAGAAAAAGCATGCGCATGGAGATTTCTGAGCGTGCCCTGACGAAATGCGGATCGGAGCGGATAACGGGAATACCCTTGGCTTCCAGCCAGACCTGCAGCCCCCTGCTGCCGAGCGGCGAGTGATCGAAATCATTGTCCCGCGGCAACCCGAAGAGCGCCAGTGCCGCAAGCCCGACCAAAACCAGCAGGATCACAACCGGACCGGCATTACGCATGGCTGAGCCTGCCTATCGACAGCAAGGCCCGCGCGGAGACCAGAAGCGTATCGAATTGTCCTTCCTGCAGTGGGCGACCGCCATAATGAACGAGCTCCGCCTCCGAGAGCAGATATTCCAGCCGCTCGCGGTCGGGCATGGTGTCCGGCAGACGGGCAAAAACCGCCCGTTCCGTATCCGAGCGGAAAAGCCGTGTTCCCGTCACATCGGCTGCATGCAGCAGGCAGTGCCGGAGCAAAAGCACCAGCGCCTGCCGGCGATCGGCCATGGCAGCAATGCGCTGCAGGACATCATTGGGCCGCTCCTCGGCCGCTGCATCGGATGTACGCCAGCTCTCCGGCGCCTCTCCCTGCCGCTTCTTCACGTCGCGCGGCGCGGATGAGAGCAGAACGCCCCCATTGCCGAAAAACATTGCAAGGCCGATGATGACGACAAGGGCGACGAGTACAAGCACGACCGCCACGGAACCGCCGACGGCTGGCTCCTGCGGGGAAAACGGACGGTTATCACGCGACAGGGTCGCATCCGGTACTCGCTTGGGCTTTTCGGCACCATCGCGATAAATGAGCTTGCAGCGCACGCCATTAAGCGCGCATTGCGCGGCATATTCGCTGCCGACGACGCTGACCGGCCGGTCGCCCGTCCCGCCCTGACTGCTGCTGTCCTGCGCCAGCGCAGGATAAAACTGAGCCGAGGCGGCCAACGATAGCGCCACCAGCAGGCCAATGTGACGGAGGATGCGGCTCAGGTGAAAACCTCCGCCTTTGGTTCCGCAATCAGCGAATCCGGCCCGTATTTGTTCGGACCTTCCGTGCCCGGAAGCAAGCAGATCACGTTCACAGCAGGGCCGGCGAGGATCGCGAAACCTGGAATGACACAGAGAAGAGCCAGCGTGCCATATCGGGAGCTGGAAATACCGCAATCCTGGAAACGCCGCGCGTGAAGGGCCGTTTGCGGCGACAAGGTCACCAATACGAACAGGATCAGGATGGTCATCATGACGTCTGCGATCTGCGAAAGTCCGTCAGCCCCACCCGTCGCTTCGCTGACCGTAACAAGCAGCGGGACATACGCTGCCAGCAGCGCCCAGTAGAGCAGTTGGAACCACCAATATTCCGAGCGGGAGGCGCGACCGGAGAAGGTCGCGTACTTCTTCCACAGAACCGTTCGGACAGATTCATGAAACCCCATTTGAAATGTCCCCCCCCAGAACTCCACCTGCCTAGGCGAAAACCTGGGCTCTGACCTCTGGACGAAGCGGATCCGGCCCGAACTTGTTCGGACCTTCCGTGCCCTTGAGCACGGTAATAACGAGGCCCGCGAGGCCCGCAACAACATTGAGGTAGGGAATGAAGTTTGCGATAAAAATCACGAGATACCACCAGCCCGAGATGTTGCGGTCATGGAAACGGCGAACCGTAAGGGACATCTGCGGCAGCAGCATTGCGAGCGCAAACAGTCCGGCGATGACCCCGATGGCAATGAGCAGTGACGAAGGTCCATCCTGACCATCGGAACCGGCGGCCAAAGCAGCCAAAATTCCAAGTCCGATCAGCACCAGCCAATAGAACAGCTGAAACCACCAGCATTCCGAGCGGGAGGCCCGACCGGAGAAGGTTGCATATTTTTGCGTGAGAACCGTCCGAACAGATTCGGTAAACCCCATAAAATGCCCCATTTCTGCTTGTTGCAAGCGTGGTGACCCCTCACCATCGCCTCGGAATGACAGTTGTTTCGAATGAGAAACAGCTACGATTCAAACGCAGAAATTGCAATAAATCAGTCGTATCCGTCACTATTCAAAAATGATAACGCTTTTGCGTTCAATTTCTTCATCACATAGCTGGAATTAGGCGTTCGATTCCATCGGAAGCGGGCCGCCGCGCTGTCCGCCCTGTCCCGCCCCTGCACAAGGCAAAACAGGGTCAAGATGGCAATAGCGCAGCCAGCAAATCGACATTCCCGATGGCGATGCCTTAGGCAAAAACCTCGGCTCTCACTTCCGGACGCAACGGATCCGGGCCGAACTTGTTCGGGCCGACAGTGCCCGGAAGCACGCTGATCACGAAAATGGCGATGCTCGCAATCAAACCGACATAGGGAACCAGCCCCAGGATCACCAACGCGAGATACCACCAGCCGGAAATGTTGCGATCATGGAAGCGGCGAACCTGAACGGCCAATGCCGGCAGAATAGTTGCAAGCACAAACAGTCCAGCGATGACCATGACACCAATGGCGAGCGACGAAAATCCGTTCTCACCACCGGCAGCGGCCGCAATCCCGACGGCCACGATCCCAAAGGCGAACAGCACCAGGCAATAAAACAGATAATACCACCAATATTCCGACCGGGAGGCCCGGCCGGAAAAGGTTGCATATTTCTGCTTCAGGACGGTCCGAACAGCTTCACTAAACCCCATTGAAATGCCCCCATTTCAGCTTGCCACGAGCGCGGTGACGACTCACCATCGCCTTGGAACGACAGTCGTTACGAATGGGAAAGTGCTACAATTCAAACGCAGAAATTGCAATAAGTCAGGTGCGTCGGGCGCACGATTTGAAAAAGTAACGATTGCACGTTGAGTTTTCTCATCAGCGCGCCCCGCGTCAGGCATTCAATCCCTTAGCCGCCGAGGGCGACCGCGATTGCGACCAGAAACAGTCCAAGGCAGGTCATCGCCATACCTGCATAAAACGGCCGGCCACCTGAAAAACCTGCCCATGCATAACCCGTCACGAAGAGCAGAACGACCAGAAACAGGTTGCTTGCCCTGAGAGCCCGGTCAGCATTGTCGATCAGAAAGAAAGGGATGACGGCGGGAAGCGCGGTGGCCGAGACCAGCAGGAAGATTGCGACCGCAGCGCGCAGATCGGCCTTCGTCAGGGATAGTTTTACCGGCTCGGCACGACGCGTGAGCGCAAGCATCGAGCGATAAAGCGCGTCCGCATCGGCAGCCTCTGCAGAGAGCGGCGATCCTTCGACCGGAAACTCTTTTGCGATGACGGTGAGCGCGGTGGCTTCGTCCCTGGCCGCCCTGATCTGCCGAAACAGCCGAAGACGCCTGCTCCTGTAAAATGTCGTCCCCAGGATGAACAGGACGGCGTCTATGATGCCCCAGGCGACGTTGCATCCGATGGTCGCAACGACGAGGTCGCGGACATCCAATCCTTCCTCGCCAAGCACAAGCCTCGAACCGACCGTCCACGTCAGCGCCATGATCAGCCCGAAAAGCACCTCGCCGAGCGCATCGCCGGGATCGAGATCTGCGAAGATGGAACCCGGAGACATATTCATCGTCTGTGCCCTTGTCTCGTTCGCGGTTATTTCACTGCTCGCGAGCCCGCACGGCCCGAAACGTCCGATCCCTCACGACAGCGCGAAAATCCTCACTTCCCGCCCGATGCCCTGAAGTTCCTCCATGCGGGAAACCTGGCTGATGCCGCTGTCGCGCAACATCTCCGAAACCTGCTCATTGCCGACGACCGCCTCCGTCGTCAGGATCACCTGCGGTTCGGCAAGGCCCTGCACGCGGGAGGCGATGTTGACGGTCTGGCCGAAATAATCCTGACGGTCGTTCATGCTGACGGCAAGGCAGGGGCCCTCGTGGATGCCGATCTTCAGGAGAAGATCCTCGCTGCCGCGTTCGGCATTCAGCCGCAGCATCGCTTCGCGCATCCTGAGTGCTGCCGCCACCGCGCGGTCCGGGCTCGGGAAGGTCGCCATCACGGCATCGCCGATGGTCTTGACGACTGCGCCGGCCTCGGTAGCGACGATCTCGTGCAGAACACGGAAATGCGTGCGCACCAGATCGAAAGCGGCGAGATCGCCGACGCGCTCGTAAAGCGCGGTCGAGCCGCGCAAGTCGGTGAAGAGGAATGTCAGGCTGGTGATCTTCAAGCGCTGGTCGACATCGAGCGTGTCGGTGCGGTAGATGTCGCGAAAACTCTGATTGGTCAGCAGACGCTTGGCCGTCAGGAAGGGCCGCCTGTGGCCCAGTATGTCGTGCAGCTCATCGCCTGCGATGCAGACATTCGGCAGTACGCGGCGATCGGTGTGGTTCTCCAGCGTCAGCCGCAGCAGGCCGGGGCGCAGCGTCAGCGTTTCGTTCGGCGCATGCCCCTGGCTGATGACCATCGAGAGGGCCTGGCGTTCGCCGGTCGGATCGCCTTGCACGTCGATGAACTGCGCCGAATGCGTCACCGCATCGAAGATGATGATGAATTGCGCCGGCAGCTGCAGCGAGACGAAGGCCCGCTCGCCGGGGTCCAGTTCGACCATTTCCAGCAGGATGCGCGCAAACCTTTCTTCGAGGTCATCGGGCAGGTCGACCCCGGACGAGAAGAAGATCTGCCGGTAATATTCGAGCGGCGGCAACCGGTCGGGATCGTGGGCGGCTATCCTGCGCACGCGCGGACTGACCGTGAAGGTAACCTCGACCATCTCGTCGAGCGTCGGCTCGTAGCCGGCTGCACACAGCGCGCAATGATAGGCATCCCGGTCGACGGCTTTCAGGGTGGCACCCGTATCGAGCACGCCGCCGCATCCCGGGCAGAGCACATTCCAGGTCATCTCGAAGGCGCCGATGCGAGCTGCATGCAGAAACGCTGCGATCACCTTCTCTTCATCGAGATTGTGTGCTTTGGCGAAGGCCAGCGCATTGATGCGGTTGAGCTCGCGATCCGAGCCGTGCCTGACGACATGCTCGATGCACTCGACCGTCCGCGGGTCGGCCGCCTGTCGCAAAGCGGTAAAAAGAACGTCCACTTCGCTCATGGGACAGGTCTCCGTGCACGCAACGCCACGGCTGATAGTGCCGTCGGCAGAATAGAATTATATCACGGAATTGCCTGATAGAAATCCGAATGCCCCGGATGCCGCACAGCGCTGGATCGGCCGCCGATTTTTTTTGAAATGCAATTGATATTGGTTGCTCGCCGTACAATTGATACGGGAATAATCCGAGGCACTTTATTGGTTTACTTATTGGTCGGCCGGCGCCCGATCAGGGAGGGACAATGCGAAAATTCAAGCTTCCCCAAAATGTAAGCCTTGTGGTCTGGCTGGTCCTTGTTCCAGCTATGCTGTTTGGCCTCGGACTATGGCAGGCCGAGCGGGCTCGCGAGATCTTCGCACAATCGCAAGCGCAGTCAGAAGACCTCAAGGCAACGCTCGCTCAGGTCAGGAAAATCGCGGAAACAGAACCGGGAGCCATGCTGACGTTTCAGTCAGACGCGGGGCCGAGGTCGCTCTCTGCAATGGTCGCCGTACCGCAGATCGAGGCGGCACTGGACCAGGCAGAACAGGATCTCGAGATTTCATCGATCCGCCGGCCGCTCCCCTGGGGCACGATCGGTGGCGCGATCCTGGCATTCGTCAGCGGCATCCTCGGGCTTGCCACGGCGACCATCAGCGGCTTGAGAGCACGGCGATCTCAGGAGCAGTTGGTCAGGAGTTTCGGACGCTTACGCATCATTCTGCCTTTCGTCCTTGCGGCCCTAGTCATCGGATTTTGCATCGGTATCGTCGGTGCAGCCGTATTCGAAGCGATCAGCATGGGCCTATGGGCGGACTTCTCGTCCGGCAGCGCCAAGCTTTTCGTCCTGGCCCTTGGCCTGGCCGGGCTTGCCGCCTACAGCGCCTTCCTTGCATTGCGCGGTCTCAGGAACGTCTTTGCGCTGTTCGCTCCCCAGCCAATGGATGTTTCCGGGCGCAGGGTGGAAGAAGCCGATGCACCGGGGCTTTTCCGCTTCGTCCGCGATCTCGCCGACCGGCAGAAAGCCGTGCGGCCGGACACCGTTGTCGTCGGTCTCACCAACGGTTTCTTCGTCACCGAAAGCGAACTGCGGCTTTGGCCGGAAGATAAAGTCATCGGCGGGCGAACACTCTACCTGCCCGCTCCCTATCTCGACCTGCTCGACGAGCCGGAGGTCGCGGCGATCATCGGTCACGAATTGGCGCATTTTTCCGGCAAGGACACGCTGTACAGCCAAAGGTTCACGCCGATCTACGCCGGCCTCTGGCGATCGCTTTCAGCTCTGCAGCGTGGCGACGGCGGCAGCTTCGTCCTGTATCCGGCAGCCATGCTGGGCTTTCATGCCCTCCAGCAGTTCGACCATGCGGTAAACCATTGGAGCCGCATTCGCGAGTTCGATGCGGACCGAAGCGGCGCGCGATCCAGCTCCGTCGTCGGCGCGGCCTCTGCCCTCATCAGGACCGGGCTGATCCCTCCCGCCCTCGATCACGTCTTCAGCCTCGTCGCCAATCGAGTGCTGGCTGCGGAAAATTCGGAGCCTGAGCCTGACCTGGTTGCCAAGACCTCGGATCTCGTTCGTCTCCATGGCTGGTCCGATCCGGTCTCCCTGCTCGAAGATCGGCAGCCGCATCCGACCGATACGCATCCACCGACCGTCCAGCGCATTCAGGCAATGGGGCTCACGGTCGACAAACGGCTGCTTGACCTCGCCACGCGCGCTCCAAAACCAGCCGGCCTCACATTCGCCTTCGAGCTCTTTTCGGATTGGAAAGCGCTTTGCAGCCAGCTGAGCGGCGATTACCTGGACCAGGTGCGCGACCTGCGCACGGCTCGCCAGCAGGCGCTCGAAGAACTCGCCGCCGCGGCGCCGGGCGAAACGATCCTCTACGATAACGTCAAGCCGATGATCTGGACGATGGCGATCGTCGCAGCCATCTTTGCAGGGTTCGGAGTGATGGTTACGGTCTTTGCGGCGGAGCTCGGCTTTGCGCAGGATTATTTCGCCAGGACACTGCTATCCGGTATCGCCGCAGCCGGCGTCATCGGCTGCGGCCTTTACGCGCTCTATCTTCACAAATCGGCAGCTCAACCCCTCATGGTCCTGACGCCGGCGGAGTTGCGGGCCTCGATGCTCGACGGGCCGGTTGCCTGGACCGATGTCGCCGCCCATCAGGTATTTGCCTCGAGCCGGTTTGCGCTGCGCCTTTGGCTGGCCCCGTCTGCCTCGCTTCCCGCAAAGAAGTGGCGAGCGCTTTACAGCAAGATCGACCGCAAACAACGCGTCGTTACCATCGGGGCAATGGGCATTCGCGGTATGAAGGCCACGGAATTCAGCGCGCTCGTCGAACGTTACCATAACGCAGCTCACGCGCTGAAGGAGCTTTCCGAGTTCTCGTGAAGTCAGCAAAGTGCGCAGCGGTTTCGCGTGCGGAATTGTGTGAAAACAAGGAGATAGAGCATTTCCGTGATTTGAGGAAAAACGGAAATGCTCTAGACGTTGGACTGGGTCACTCCGGATCAGAGAAAAGAGATAACAAAGTTGCAGCAGCGAAACTCACTTAAGGTCGTAGCCACCCTGGCGGTCGTCGCATCTCTATGGTGCACTCTGCCTCTGCAAGCGCAGGAACCAGCCGGCGGCCTGACGTGGTCCAAGGATCCGGCCAGCCATTGCGAATTCGTGTCTCCTGTATCCCTGACGACGGGCCCAACATACTGGACCGGCGCATGCCTGGGAAATAAGGCTTCCGGATCGGGAATGCTGCGTCGCCGCGATGGCGATCGCGCCGGCCCCGCTTTCTACGGGGAAATGCAAGCCGGAGTGCCCGTCATCGGCGTGATCGACAATGAAGGCTATCGTGTCGGCGGCTTCAAGGACGGCGATATCGGCGGCGATGCGGAACTGGAACCTCAGGTCAGGCTGGACGCGTTCCGCGCAGCAGCAAAGGCCGCGCGGGAAGTTGCCGGGCTATACGCCAAACAGGGGAATGCAGCCTCGTCCCGCCACTACGAAACCATCGCGCAGCAGCTGGATATGCAGATCGAATGATGGTCCGACACGGCGGTTCTGCGGATTGCGATCCGCTTCGCGCCGCTTTCTCACATGTCTTCCGTAAACGTCTCCACCGTGATCCCGAACACGGTGATCTGGTGCCACTCGCTGCGGCTGTTAACCATGGTTTCCTCCGAGACCATGGAGATCAAAAAGTCACGGCCCATTGCATCACGGAACTGGCTGGCGGGAGAATCCCATAGGCAGCAGGAGCGTTTGAGGCGGTTCAAACCCACAGTCTTGATGAGATAGGCTTCGGTGGCAGCCGCATCCCGGCCGGATACGCGATATGTCGCCTCAAGCGGTTTGCCCTGCCGATCCGGGGCGTAGCTGCACCCGGCAAATTCCGCATGATCGGGCTTCTTCTGCATCTGCGCCAGAAAATCGCCGCAACCCTGCGCCGTCACCAGGATGGGAGCGGACGCTGCCATCAGCGGCGGCGCAAAGGCGTTGCACAACGACCATATGGCAAAAAGACAAGCGGCGAACTTCATATCCAACCTCGACTGCGCCGCCCGGACGCCCTTATGCGCAGCATGGATGCTTTATAGCGGATAATCAATTTCAGGACAGATGCCCCTGTCAGGGTGCGTATCGGCTGAACACGAAGTCGCGATCCTTGACGATCGAGTGGCAGGAAAAGCATGCTTCGGGCATTGCGGTGCTCGAGGGTTTACCGTCGTCAAATTCGACATATCCCCAGCCGCCGGTCGAAGCATACTTTTTTGCGTCCTTGATCATGAACTGCACACCGTTCTTGGGCGACCCCGAGACGAATGACTGGGGTGCGCCAAAGGCTTCCTTGCTTTCTTCAAGCGGGTGATAGTCCCAAGCCAGGCGGGCAATGATGGTGCCGTCAGGATAGGTAGCGGCCCCTTCCCGGAAGGCTTTGATCGCAATATCGTTGCCCAGGATGGCTCTGAGATCGTTGAGCTTACCCTCTTCGTGCGCCACGGCGATGAGCGGCCAGTCGCGGTAGCCGCCAGGCATTTCAGTCAGGACCGGGGTGCGCCCCTTATCGGTCTCTCCGGACGCACTGGCATTGTAACCGATCAAGCCGGTAACCAAACCAACCGTCAACGACATCACGATAATCTTCTTCATCGAAATACTCTCCGCCATCAGGTTCACGCGGCGATCCTGGCAGATATTCCGACGGGAGAAACCATACTTTGATATGGTAGAAACGGTTCCGCGACAGGCCGCCTACAGGCCCTGCCCCATTCTGTGTTGTTCTCGATACGTGTGCCCCACCCGACGGCCCTTGCCATCAAGAAATCGAAGTCGACCGGCTCCGTAAAATGTGCTCCGGCGTCTGCCCAGAGGCCTGACAGCATGGCTGAAAGACCGCGACACGGTTTAAAGGTTGGCTCTATGTCTCCGAATTGAAAGCTTGTAGGCAACAGCCTGTGCCTCGCCCCATTTTCCACGGGTCGCGTCAAATCTTGTCCTGAAAAGTATCCGCCGGGCGTCGAACCGGTAAGTCGCCATCATCAGCGGCGCTTGTTGCGATGAATGACATCCTCAGCCGACACCGCGACAAATTCGCTATCATCGGCGCGCATGGCTGGGCCAAGCTCTTTCTGCAGGCTTTCCCATGCATCCTTGCAGCTTTGCAGATCACGCCGGATCAGCGCGCGGATATATTCGCTCGCGTCTTCATAAAGTCCATCCTCGCCGATCTGCTGCTGAACGTGGTCTTGGAGTTGCCCGCTGACCTTCACGTGAATGCTGCCTGATGCCATGGCGTACCCTTTCGTTCCTCTTATATTGCGCATTGCGTAGCGGCTTTCGCAATTGGGAGAAAATAGACAGGCCATTTCCCGGGACGACCGGATGCACCAACACAGAAAGGCCGGGGCTGAAAGCAGTTCTCAGACCCGGGCCTCCCCTTGGGTTCTGACGCTTATTGCTGGATATCGGGCTCGACCAGACGGGCGAGATTGCGCAGCGATTCCTGCCAGCCGAGGTAGCAGGCCTCCGCCGGGATGAGATCCGGGATGCCAGCCTGCACCACATGGAGTTCGGTGCCGACCGAGACCTTCGTCAGGGTCACGGTCACGTCCATTTCGCCGGGCAGGTTGGCGTCGTCGAACGTGTCAGTATAGCGAAGCCTCTGGCCGGGAACGAGTTCCAGATATTCGCCGCCGAAGGAATGGCTGTGGCCGGTCGTGAAGTTGCGGAAAGACATCCTGTGCGTTCCGCCGACAATAGGCTCCAGATGATGGACCGTGCAGGTAAAGCCGTTTGGTGGAAGCCACTTGGCCACGGCGTCCGCTTCCAGGAAGGCGCGATAGACCTTGTCCGGGGTGGTCGCCAGGACGCGGTGAAGTTTGATTGTGCTCGGCATGTTGATCCTCCTTTGGATTGAACTTTGGCAATGCCTCGAGGACGGGCCTGATCTCGCCGATCCGACATTGCGATCGGAAATTCTCGCTTCCGCCCGGTGTCGGTCATTCCCCGCTCCCCGAAGCGGACCCAATACCGCCTGGTGCCCGACGCAGGATATAGCGGTCATTGCCCTGTCTCCAACCCGTCCTATCTCTTGCGCGGGATTATCAGCGAGAGAGGACGCGCATGCCGATAGACAATGCGAGATTGGCGCCGATGCAGCCGGGTGTATCTATGGAGGAGCTGAAGGCGGCTTTGGGGGCGAACTGGAAGGAGCCGGGCATCCAGGCGGAAGGCCGTCTGCATATCGAGGAATTCGGCACGCGCATCACCGCCGATGGCAGGCTCGGCGAGGTTTATTTCCGCGCCCCCTTCGATCTTCCGGGGCCAATCCATGGCGTCAGGATGGGAATGCCGGCGGGCGAACTGCATCGGCTCTATCCCGGCGCCGAGCGCATCTCCGACGAGAGAGAGAATATGGCTGGACCATTCTGAAGATGAACCTCTCGGATACGCTGGAGCTCGGCGTCGCCATCAAGGAGGATGTCGTCAGGATGATCAGCCTCACGGACCCGACGGCGATCTATCCGGAACGACCCTATAAATATGCCGATCCAGATCTCACCGAGGCCTACGACCTGACGCTCGCCGACCCCGTCAATCTCGCGAGGCGACCCGAGAACGGCTGGTGCTATGGCCGCCCGCCCGGCATCGATGCCGGGAGGTGGCCGATCAGCGCCACCAACGGTATGCCGCTTCGCCACGCCTTCACGGTAAGATTGCCGCCGCAATATCGCACGCTCGGCAATGACTATGTAGCGATCTCGCTCTTCGTCGACGAGCAATGGGAAACGCCGCCGGCAAGCAGGAATGCCGGAGCGGGCGCGCGGCGGGTCGATCCGCGCCGCTTCGACATGGAATTCATGGACAACAGCTACACTCTCTTCTGGCTGACGGATGAGGAATTTGCGGCCCCTCTCGGCGCCCCGCCTGCAATCGAGGGCGCCCCTGTTCCCGGCTGGCTCTCGAAATCGCCGCTCGATTATTTCGGCGAATTCAACCTGCCGAGGACGGTAGCCGAGCAGCAGGCAAAGAACGTCTTTTCGCCCGGCGGACTTGCCGTCAACGAGCTTCTGGCGGCAGCCCGGCCCCCGAGGGGCTGGAAGAACTTGCCGGGAACAGAAGCGCTCGATTACGGCTGGCCGATCGAGATCACCTTGCGCGAGGACGATCCGAATGTCGGCAAGCCGGCGCGCGAATTCAGGCACGAAAATGAGTTCAGCGGCTATATCGCCGCCTATTCGGAGGAAGGCCAGGAATTGGGGCTGGAGCGCTTTCAGGACTGGCACGCCCATCTCGGCGGCACGATGTTTCCCATGCAGGGCTATCCCGATTTCTCGCCCTTCTACATCGAGATCTCGGAGATTTTCGGCGGCTTCAATTTCGGCGACGGCATCGCCCAGATCGACCTCAAGGAGATGAAGCTCGAATGGGCCTGCTGATGCTGGAGAAATTTGGCGACGGCTGCCAGTTGCCGGGCGCAAGCCCGGCCGATATCGCCGCCTGCGAGGCGAAACTGAAGATTATCCTGCCGGCGGAGATCAAGGCCTTCCTCGCCTCCTCCAACGGCTTCAACGGCGAGGTCGGCCAGGGCTATCTGATCCTGTGGAGTGCGGCGGAACTCTCCGGGGCTGACGGCTACGAGATCTTCGAGTTTCGCGACGACCAGCTGCTGATCGGCTCGAATGGTGGGCCGACGGCCTATGGCTTCGTCAAGGGCGATTATGTCTCCATTCCCTTCGTCTTTGCCGGAGACTGGCGGAACGAAGTGCGCGTTCTCGGCCGTTCTTTCGAGGAATTCATCGAGGCAATCGAGCGCGGCGACGGCTGGTAATGGCCGGTTGCCTGCCGGTCCGGCTTGCGGCTAATCTTGCCTGATGGCGCGAAAGAGAAACCAAGACGTCACCTCCTGGTATGAGGCACCGAGGCCTGATATCTGCCCGCTCTGCGGCCGGGTCGTTCCGAAAGAACAGCGGGACGAGCACCATCTCGTACCCAAGAGCCGCGGCGGACGGGAGACGCAGGTTCTGCACCGCAAGCGTCTGATGACGGTGCCAGGAGTCGGGCCGGTTGTCTCGCCCGCTTATGTCTCGACCATCGACATTCCCAGCCGGTTTCGTCATTCACGAGCGGTGGGAGTTGTATTGGGGCTCACGCCGGTGCTCAACCAGTCCGGCGAAAGCAAGCGGATCGGTCATGTCTCCCTATGCGGCGATGCCATGATGCGCAGGCTTCTGTATGAGGCGGCGCAGACCATGCTGACGCGTGTGGTGAAATGGTGCTGGCTCAAGGCATGGGCCATGAACATCGCGAAACGGCATGGCAACCCCACGGTGGGAGGGCTGAGTGCCGATCCCGGAGAGAAGCGCGGGCCGCGAAAGACGTTGAACGCAGTACAAGTGAAAGGGAGGCGATGTCGGCTGGAATGCGCCACAAGCGGCCTCGGGGAAGACCGCTTTGGCAACAGTTCCGTGATTTGTTTTCCTATGCCGTCGGCGTCATCGGCGGCTGCTTCCACGTACCGTCGAGTGCCTCTTGCTTCGGCCAGTAGAGGCGCATCGCAATGAAGAAGGGTCCTTTGGGCGCAGGCAGCCAGTTGGCTTCCTTGTCCTTGCCGGGGGATTCGTTCTGGACGTAGAATGTCAACCCGCCATCGGCATCCTTGACAAACTGCGGCAGCATTGGCGAATTGAGCAGGTAACGGTTGATCGGGTTGGCGACGAGCAGGCTCTGCGGCAGGTTATACATGGTCAGCGACCAGAAGGCGTTGACCGGCGGCAGCATCTCAGGCGCGAAGTGCACGGTGTACTTGTTTGCCCCGTCAAGTTTCTTCCCATCGGAATCGACGGCATATATCGGATACATCGCCTCCTGCTTGGAGTTGCCGTAGATACCAAGCACAGCAGCCGCCATGCGGTAGAGGTAGTTGTTCTTCAGGTACTCGCGTGTGCCAAACATATCGCCGGAGGTCACTTCGCCAGCGTCAACGCGTTTGCGCAAAGCAGCGAGATCGGCCCAGGCGTCGGCCATTCCCTGCTCGATGGCGTTTTTCATTTCGGGTGAAAGCGTGTTCGCATCGAAGGTCTTGCCTGCGCCGACCCCGATCTTGGCAAAACGCGCCATCAGCTCGGTCTCGGACGGATCGGTCGGGCAGAACTGCAGGATGAAGTTCAGGATGTTGAAAAACTCGGGTGAGGTCTTCTCTTCGTCCGGTGTCAGCGGCTTGATGAAATCGATCACGGGAGCGGCTTCTGGCGCGGGCTGGCCGAGGAATTTGGAAAGCGGCTCAGCCTTGTATTCGGCCTGGATTTTCTTGACGTTGTCGAGATCCTCCGGGTTGAAAAGCTGCGTACGATAGGCTGCGATGATAAGCTCGGTTTCCGAGGTGAAGACCTTCTTGATGCCCTGTGGCGTCTCGCCCTTCCAGCCGGGTCCGGCGATGAGGAAGCTCCCGCCATCGTTGCCAGTCGCACGGCTGCCGATGTAGTCGAAGTTGAAGGTGTACGCGTCGATCAACTGAATGCTGAAATAGCGGTTTTTCTCGATTGGCGGCACCGTCAGCACCATCGGCTCGGCACGCAAGTCCATGCCGATCATCGAGTAGGGCGTATCCGAGTTGGGTGTCTGGATCGCCGTGTCGGCTGGCGTATAGACACGCGGGATATTGACGAGCTGGTTCCAGGGTCCCTTGTATTCGGGGTTCTTGGCGTCAACGAAATAAGCGTGCTGGACGCGGTAGTTGTCGACCATCGGGAAGCCGTAAATATAGGCCTCCTTGGCGATGGCACGCGCTTCAGCCTCAATGGCGTCCGCAGCTTGACTCGTCGCGGAGCCGAACCCCGCAAACCCCGCAGCCAGAATCATGCCCTTCGTGAAATCGCGTTTTGTTATGTTCATGGTATTTCCTCCCTCTCAATACTAATCGTGAGGGAGGATGGTGCGCCTGAATCGCGAATGCGCAAGTACGTTACAGTAATAAACAATGCCGAATTCGCTTATGACTTGTCGTCCTAGCGCCGGAGGGCGCATTTCCGGCCGACAACGAGACGATGGTTGGCCGCCGGATCAATGGGCGACGATTGGCCGCTATGGGTCGATTGCGGGCGACGAGCCATTTTTCGATTTCACTCCCCCGCCGGAACCGGCCCGCGAAGCTCGAAAAGAGCTTGACCTCGACACGCCGATTAGAGAAGGCGCCGCCCTGCGATTGCTTCCGGTGGCTGATATCCAGTTCACATCAAGGTGCACCGCCGGATAGCTCCTCAAGACCTCTGCGCGAGACGTAAACGGTGATGGTCGCCTCGGCAGATGGCGCGAGCTCTATGACTGCGGCGACCTTAAAGGTCGCCGTTCTTGGCGCAACACCAAACGCAGTCCGCGTGCCTTGAGGATCAATCAGAAGGAACTGATCACCGACCTTGACGGCAAGCGCATCGGCCACCTGCCGGCCGATAACAGCATGACGACCTGCGGCAAAATCGGCCGACGCCACACCAGTCCAAAGGTTAAGGCTGCGAAGATCATCGGCTTCGATGCCTCGAACCATGACTCCGGTACTCCGATCATTGGCAGTCGCCAAGGCATTGGAGGACTGAACGGCGATCTGCCCAAGGCCAGCGTTCGTGAAAACAAAAACAACTGTGATCGCGACTACAAAACTAAAAACATTCCTCCTGAGCGCCATCTGTTCAGTGTACTCCAAGCGAAACTTCCTCATCATGATGCGGTGAGCCCCTACCGCCATAGGTCGGTCACGGGATATTCATCCTTCTCCTCCCTTGCGCGCCCGACGGGCTTGAACTCTGCAAATGCTCCGCCAAATTTACCCGCGCCACGGGAAAAAATATCCATGAAATATGCCAGTCTTTTGCTTGCCGCTCTGTTCACCAGCGCGATCGTGGCGAAAGCTTCGGCGGCATCCGATCAAACGCAACCGGAGGCGCGCGATTTGCAGGCTCTGACGACCATGTCCACCGAATTCGTCATCGAGACGACCTTCCTGCCGCAAATCATGCGGGTGAAATATGATGACGACAAGGGGCCGATACTGGCCGATATCGGCAGGCTGGAGCCTGACGTGCGTAACCTCTTCTGGCTCTCATACCTGCATTATGTGGTGCCGGGCGGCGAGTTGCATCGCTTCTTCACCACGATTGCCGAGGCGCGCAAGATCCAGGAGGAGGCCAAAAAACTGCTGGTCGCCCAGGGCCAGTCCGTCAGCGACGACACGCTGCACGAGATGACCGAGATGAGCAAAAAATCAGACCCGGCACGCAACGCGGATGCGGTGCTGCAGGCGCTGACAGCGGCCGGCCTGACGCGGCAGGCGCAGGCCTTTGCCGCAGTGCGCGACCTCGCAGCCAAAAGTGAGGACGCCGATTTTGCCGCGCTCGATGCCGCCTTCGGCGAGATGACTGAGCTTCCGGGCGCCATCGGCAGTTATGTCGAGCGTACACCTGATCTCGTCGAATGGTCCGCCAAGGCGCGCGCTGAGATCGGTGACGAAGACCGGCTCAGCTACCTGACGGGAAAACTCAATGCGATGGAGGACGCCGAGATCGATCGCCTTCCAAAAGCGCTGAAGCAGATCTACGTCGTCGATTATTTCAACGCCGAGATGCTGAATGGCGGCGTCCATCAATTCTTCTTCAATTCGTCCGGCGGTTATGCCCCCGATGTCGCAGTCGCCTTGCGCGAACTCGGCTTGACCACACATGCCGATGTTATCGAGCGCGGCATCGACATGTTCAGCAAGCCCTATCCAACCGACATGCAGAAGCGGCGGGTGCTGAATTTTGGCGGCGAATGGGGCGCATGGGACGAGGCACTTTCTGCCCTCACCTATGAGGTCGACGACGGAGAGATAACGCCTGCCCTGATCGCGCTCGCCAAGCGTGAAAATCTGCTGCCGCGATAGAGCAGAACCACCCCACCCCTAAAGCAGCCGAACCATCAATGATCATCGGGCTGCCGGTCATGAAGCTCGATTGGTCCGACAGCAGGAAGAGCGCCGCATGCGCAATTTCTTGCGCCGCAGCCATCCGCTTCATCGGATACAGGCTCGAAATATAGTCGAGGAATTCAGGATTATTCTCGCCGCCGGCGGTTAGGGCCCTATCGCTTCAAATGAATCCATTTTGCGGTTGGGGTCACACAGGGCAACTCAGGCAAATACGGTAATACAGACGGCCATCCAGATTAACGCCGTTCCCAGTGCCATCGCTCGCCTGGCGACGACGACTTTGTCTGCCTCATCCTCCGCGACAGGTGTGGTCACAATCCAGGGCACGCAGCCAAGTGCCGCAAATCCGATGACAGCAACAATCATCACAAGATAATCGATTGCACGCCAAGTCCCCTGTTCATAGACCCCCCAGTAACCCAGAAAGGCCATCCCGACTGCAAACATGGTGGCGGACGCAGAGCAAAGCCCTGTAACGGACCCGGTAGGTGCGCGCATGGTGCTTTTTTCACGTGTCTGCGAGTTCATGACGCAATATCCACGACGGTTGGCTGTCTCCCTGCAAATATGTCAGGAATCGAGTGCGGCGTGAAGCGCCGGTGACCCTCTGGGACGTGACCCTCCGGGACGGCCGCGAAATTCCGCGCCTCGGGCGGCGCAACATCGCCCGAGGCCACTTCTGCTAAAGCAGCCGAACCGACATGCCGCCATCGACGATCATCGGGCTGCCGGTCATGAAGCTCGATTGGTCCGACAGCAGGAAGAGTGCCGCCTGCGCAATTTCCTGCGCCGCGGCCATCCGCTTCATCGGATGCAGGCTCGAGATATAGTCGAGGAATTCAGGGTTATTCTCGCCGCCCGCCGGCGTGATGGTTCCACCCGGCAACAGGCTGTTGATCCTGATGCCATCGGCCGCGTAATCGGCGGCGACCGATTTCACGAGGCCGATCAGGCCCGCCTTGGAGGCCGCATAAGCCCCCATGCCGGGCAGGCCGCCATTGCTGTATCCGACGAAGGATGAGGTGAAGACGATCGAGCCGCTGCGCTGCGCTTTCATCACGGGCAGCTGCGCCTTCAGCGCAAAGAACGCGCTCGTCAGGTTGGTGGAAATCACAGCCTCCCAATTGGCCACACTCATCTCGGCAAACGCGCCCATCTCGCCGACGATGCCGGCATTGTTGAAAGCGCCGTCCAGCCGGCCATAGGCATCGAGCGCCCGATCGACGAGCGCCTGCGCGTAAGCTCCTTCGCACACATCACCGGCCAGAGACACGGCCGTGCCGCCGCTTTCACTGATCTCGGAAACCAGCGCGTCGAGGTTTTGCGCCCGCCGCGCGCCGAGCACGAGCTTCGCGCCCCTGGCCGCAAACAGCCGGGCGGCGGCCGCTCCGATGCCGCTGCTTGCGCCGGAGATGACGATCACCTTGTCTTCCAGTTCCATGTCCAAACCTCCTGTTTCGTGGTCATGGAGGGGTAGGAAATATGAGAAGCGGCGGCCACCCGATTCCGGATCGGCAACCTGCCGGCCGGCCGGGAGGCCTGTTAACCATCTCCCGCTCTCTAGGACCATAGTCCGGCGGATGCCGGACCTCGGTCCGATGCACGCTCCGCATTTCGCACCTAACATCGTGATCGTGATGGCCGCCTTCCCGAGTTGGCTATCCCATGACTTTCGATGAAATATCCTGGGAGGGAGAGACGGATGCGTTTCGCAACTTTTGCGTCCATAGCTGCGCTTTCAATGATCATGGCTTCCAGCCCGCTGGCGATCACCAGCTTCGATAGTGCCGCCATGGCAAAGGGCGGAGGAAACGGTGGTGGCAACGGCGGCGGTAATGGCGGAGGCAATGGCGGCGGTAGCGGCAGCAGCAATGGTGGCGGTAATGGCGGCGGACAAAGCAGCAGTCACGAAAATCGCGGCCACCAGACCGGCAGTTCCCAGACCGGCAAATCATCGCGCGACGGTTCGAAATCCGGGAGCGGAGCGAAGGGCAAATCCGGTGAGGCGAAGGTGAAGTCACTATCCGCGAAAAACGCCGCAGCCGATATCAAGCAAAAGAACCTGGCCTCCGAGCTCAAGGGCCTGAACTCTCTCAACCGCAGCTACAAGGCCTATCTGCACACGTCCGATCCGAAGATGACCGCGATCGCTGCCTACGCGGTTGCCTATGCCCAGTTTGAACTCGACAACGGCATCGAGCCTTCCGTCGACGATCCGGTCCTCGGCGATGCGGCACTGGAGGATGCGCTGGCTTCCGCAACGCGCAGCGGCGAAGTGAGCCCGGAAGTCCTCGGCGAGGCCAAGACCATCCTCGGCGTCGGTGACGCCGACGGCAAAATCGACCAGATCCGTGAATCCCTGTCTTACTCCGCCCCGACCTCGACAGGGAATTAACGGCCGCTCGATCCGCCGGGCGGCATACCCGGCGGATCGATTGCACCTGTCATGGGTTTTCCCATGGGCAGAATAATCTCTTTCCCCCTGCATTGCGCCATTCGCCGCACCGACGCTCCAACTCTTTAAATCGACGCATCAGGCTTCCAAAGATCGATTCCGATTTTCGGGCCGATGCTGTGGCCCGGTTCCGAGCGACTTCTCAGCCGCCTGCAATAAGCATCAAGCCGAAACCGAAAAAACCGCGAAAAACCTCTTGAGCCGGACCCAGCGTCATAGCTTAGAAGGGTTCCGAGACATCGCGGGAGGCTTGATGGACGCCGAAACAGGAAAACAGAGCTGGCTGACGGCAGCGCAATGTGCCGAGCGGATCGGCATGACGGTGCGTGCGCTGAGGCTCTATGAAGAGGCCGGCCTCATCCGGCCGCCGCGCACGGGAAAGAACTGGCGGCTCTATGGCACCAGGGAAATTGCGCGGCTCACCGAGATCCTGGCTCTGAAGCGGCTGGGGCTCAGCCTGCAGGACATCGCCCGGCTGCTCGCCGGCCACGCGACCGATCTCGACCGCATGCTCGCCATGCAGAACCTCGCATTGCAGGACCAGCTGACCCGCACGCAACGCAGCCTCGCCGTCATCGACGCGCTGCGGGCGAAGATGGCCGCAGGCGACATTCTTTCGATCGATGAACTGCTGAAGCTCGCAAAGGACACGAACATGACCGACACCTCAGCCGATGCCATCGCCTGGCGCCGCTATGAGCAGGCACGGCCGCGCACCGAACAGAAGATCGACCCTGCCTTCTATGCCGATTATGCCGGCCACTATCATCTGGGCACGTCGGCCTATGTGGTGGGCCTGCGCGACGGGCGGCTCTTCACGCGGCTGACCGGCCAGCCGGAGCTCGAAATCTTCGCCGAAGATATCGACCGCTTCTTCTACAAGGCGGTTCAGGCGCAGATCACCTTTACCCGCGACGAAAGCGGCGCTGTCACCGGCCTCGTGCTGCACCAGAACGGCTATGAACTGGAAGCATCCCGCATGGACGAACGCGCCGCGACCGATCTGGAAGAGGCGCTTGCCGCGCGCATCCGCGACAAGCGACCGGTGGAAAACAGCAGGGCACTGCTGGAGCGGGTCATCGAAGAGCACCAACGCGGCGAACCCGACTATGAGCGGATGAGCCCGCCGCTCGCCGCCGCAGCTCGCGAACAATCCGCCATGATCAAGGCCGACCTCGATCGAATGGGGCCGCTCAGGGACATATCCTTCAAGGGCGTGACGGCGGAAGGCTGGGATGTCTACGACGTGACCTTCGACAACGGACACCTCGAATGGAGTTTCGCGCTGGCTGCAGACGGAAGATTCGGCGGGATGTTTATTCGGCCGGTGCTGTGACGGAGGTGTTTCGTGACGACCCCTCCCTGCAAGGGAGGACTAGCGGCACCGCCCTGCTCCTCCACCTCCCTCATCTCTGTGCCCTCGTGTCAGCACGAGGAAACAGGAATGAGGGAGGTTAGGGTTGGCGTCGATACCCAAAGCTACGCCAGCATTTTGGCGTTGCCGAGCGCAAGAAATCTCGCGTGCGGCAGCTACCCGATTTCAGATTCGCGCCATGGAGCGCATTTCGCCTTGCGCAGACGTCGGCTTTGCTGCAGCCATGTCAGGAAATTTGCTTTGTAAGGAGCGGAGTGGCTCTGTCCACATCGACGAGGAGCCATCCGAGCTTTTTGTAGAAGGCCACGGCATCCGGTGCGGCATGAACCTCCAGCCGCGTAAGGCCTTTCTCGGCGGCAAGTCGTTCAAGCGCGTGCATCATGGCCCTACCAATTCCTTGCCGCTGATACTGCGGAACGATCGCGACGAGCCGTACGGTTCCGGGGTCGGCGTGCACAGGCCCGATATCCAGCCGGACGGTGCCAACGGGGACATCGTCGCAGATGAACAGCAGGGGAAAGTGATTTTCTCGATGCTCGTCCGGATGCATCTCATCATAGTCAGACTGGCCGCGCAGTTCGAAGAGAACGTGACGCCTGATCGCGTGATAGTCCTGCCACTGGTTTCTGTCCTGCACCTGTAGGAGCTGCATCTCCATCGCCCGCTCGCCTCGTGTCTTGTTGCTGCAAGGTGTGTTTACCCTGGAGTACTTATCCTCGCAGCCCCGGCGATAAACTTTTTGGAGTCTTTGGTCCGCAGACGATCCCACCTCAAGCCTGCTCCTCGATCGCCGTCTGCGCCACCTGCGGAACCCCGCCATTGATCCGCGTCGCGATCAGATGCCCGAGTGCCACCGCCCCGATGCAGAGCACGACGGAAGCCGCGACATTGATGCAGGCCCTGACCGCCGCGCCCGAGCGCAGCAGGTCGAGTGTCTGCAGGCTGAAGGAGGAGAAGGTCGTGTAGCCGCCGCAGAGGCCGATCATCACGAAGAGGCGCATATTGTCCGACACCGGAAAGCGGCCATTGGCGAGCGTCAGCGTGCTGAACAGGCCGATGATCAGCGAGCCCGTGACATTGATGATAACAGTGCCCCAGGGCAGATCCCGGCTGATCGGCATGGCGATGATCGATACGGCATAGCGGGCGAAGGTGCCGAGCGCACCGCCGGCCATGACGATAAGGCAGGTATTGAAGGACATGCTCGCTCCAAAACTCTCGGACGGGCAATAAAAAACCCGCCTTGCGGCGGGCTCCGGACAGATTCCCACCGCGGTTAAACACGGTAGGAGTCATCAGCCTTTTGGCGGTTTCGGGGGCACTCCATCCCCATCGGCGGGATGTATAGCGTGGGCTGCGGCGGGCTGGCAAGGGTGAGTGTCAGCCTCTCCATCGTCGAGGGAGACACACCCGCACCTGAAAATTCATCCCCCTGAAGCCTCCGCCGCCAAATCCCCAACGACGATATCCCTCAGCCTCTGACGCAGCACCGCAATATTCGCAGCCCCGTTCAGCTCCTCAAATTCACGTTGCGCCGCTTCCCAGAGCGGCTCTGCCTTCTTGTGCAGCAGCCGGCCTTCGTCGGTGATTTCGACGATCCGCACCCGGCCGTCGGCGGGCGACTGGCTGATCGCGACAAAGCCGTCGCGTTCAAGGAAGCCCAGCATCTTGCCCATGGCCGTCCGTTCGATATCCAGCCGTTCGGCAAGCGTGTTCACGGTGGCACCGCCGGCTTCCTCCAGGGCAGCCAACATCAGGAACTGGGTAATGCGCAGGCCGACGGGTTCGAGGTGGCTGTCGTAAAGCCTGGTGATCTGGCGGCTTGCCTTTCTCATGGCAGAACAGGTGCACTGATCGATCCCAAGCGGCTGGTCGGCCAACAACATCGCATATTCCTTTCGATTCCCGCCTCATAGGTGCCATGGGCGCGGCCCTCAGAAAAGCTCCGCGCCGATAATGGTTCAATGGCATCGTCGCGATAGCCGGCGTCAGATGACGCCTTCAGGCGGTGTGATATAGCCAGGCACCTCGGCCGAAAGCGTGCTCTTCAGCACGGTCGTGCCGCGATCGGCCATGACTTCGCTCCTGCCGGCGGCAAGCGCGTCATAGGTCTGGCGCACCACATCCTGCGGACTTGCCTTCGGCACGTTGATACCATCGGTCAGATCCGTATCGACGAAGCCGACATGCAGGCCGAGCACCTGGATGCCTTTCTCGCGCAGGTGAAAGCGAAGCTGGTTCGTGTAGCTCCAGGCAGCAGCCTTCGATGCTGCGTAAGGGGTAAGGATAGGGCGCGGAAGCCAGACGATATCGGAGAGGACATTGATGATGGCCGCCTGTGGCTGCGCCGAAAGGATCGGCTCGAAGGCCCGGGTGACACGCACGACGCCATGATAGTTGACGTCGAAGAGACGCTGCGACTGTTCTTCGACATCACCAGACAGGGGGCCGTCGATCAGCTCTGCGATGCCGGCATTGTTGATCAGCAGCGTCGTATCGGCGGCGAGTCCGGCAGCGGCGGCGATCGATGCCTTGTCCGTGACGTCGATCCTGATCGGGATGATATCGGGCTCATTGAAGCCAGCGGTGTTGCGCATGCCAGCATAGATTTTGGCTGCCCCGCGGCGGCGGGCCTCACGTGCGAAGGCAAGGCCGAGGCCGCGATTGGCGCCGGTGATGAAGACTGTGCTGTTAGCGATATCCATGGCTCATATCCTTTGAAAAGGCGGGATCAGGCGGCATTCTGCACGCCCGGTCCGGCGGGTGACTGCGATTCAGAGAAATAAATGCTCCGGCAGTTTTGCCGAGAGCGCCTCTCGCAGGCCGGCGGCAAGCGACAGGACGGAGCCGAGCGGGCTCATGCGTACGCTGACGTGCGGCACGGATCCGTCCGGGTTGCGATCGACGATGACAGCCGCGGTCAATTTTTCACCGCTCACCAGAACGGCTTCATATTCGAGGAAGAGCCGAGAGCCGACGACCTCGAAGAAGGTCGGCGTCTGCAAGGCATAGAAGGTGCCGACGGTATTGACGGCGAGCGTGATCTCGTCGCGGCCGACAACGGGTCCGCGCAGCACGGAGCTGACGAGCTCGGCGTCGGCGGTCAGGTCGTCCAGAAAGGGATGACGGTCATGTTTATCGTGTGACATGGTTTCCTGCTTTTACGTGCTGATGCGGTTTTGCGGTCAAATAAGAGCATATGCTCCTATTAAGGTAAACGTAGGAGCATATGCTCTTTTCGTCAAGATTGAACGCTGACCTCTGAGATGATGGGGGATCGATGGAAGGAAAGAGGTAGAGAAAGGATTCGAAGATGTGTACGGCCTTCGGCTCACCTGACCGTTGTCGAGCCACGGGTCTCGATCCGTCCTTCAAACTCCCGCCGGGAGAAGGAGATCCAACACGACCTCGGCATTCTCAGGGATGTCCCCCTCGCCCCTGCAAGGACGCCCGAGATCAAAACAACAAAACACACGACGCAATAAAAACTGTCAGGTATCGTCCGGGTCCAAAGCGTCGACCATCAGCCCGGTCGTTCAAATAATTCTCCCGTCCCCCCATTCCCTCCCCAGCCTTACCCGAGGAGGGAACGAGGTGAGCGCCGGCCGCCGCCCCTCGCGTTGCGGCCGGCGTGGTAACTCATGCGCGGGCGGTCTGCCGAGCCGTCTGGGGTCCAAATTCCGAGGCGATCTCGCTCACCAGGTCTGCCGGGAAGCCGCCTTCCCGGGCGTGGCGGTAGACGGTTTCGGCGCTGTCGGCCTCATGCACGCAGTAGATCTTGTCGCCGGCGACATAGCTGGTGATCCATGTATAGGGCCGGTCGAGGCCGGCCACGACCTGGTTCGACTTTGCGGAAATGTTGCACAGGTCTTCCGAGGTGAGCTTGCTTGCACCGGGAATGTTGCGTTCGATAAGATATCTGGGCATGGCGACCTCCTGTTCGCATCCTTGTTGACGAGACCGACGCTAGGCCGATGCCGGGGTCGGCGCATCGGGATATCTCCCCATTTTCTGGCGCTCGCCGCCCTATTTTGGCACGTTCCTATTCCCAGCCGGCAACGATGCTGGCAATAATCCGCCATGCGACTAATCGAGCGCGCCCCCAATCTCGATCATCTTCAGTCGTTGTTGCGCGAGGCCGCCAACGGCAATGGCAGGGTCGTACTTCTCGAAGGGGAAGCAGGTGCGGGGAAATCCTCCCTCGCCGCAGCCTTCGCCGGCGCCGTGCCTGAAGGTACCCGCGTTCTCTCCGGCGCCTGCGAGAATTTCGGTACGGCCGAGCCGCTCGGGCCCTGGCGCGATATTGCCCGGCAAGCCCGCTGGACGCTGACAAGGGCTTCCAGCGGCAACTGGATCACCCTCTTCTCCGAAGTGCTCGATCTCCTGACCGAGGCGCTCCAGCCGACATTGCTCGTCATCGAGGATATTCACTGGGCCGACGACGCCACGCTGAACCTCATCCGCTATATCGGCCGCCGCATCCGCCACACATGCCTGCTGCTGGTCGCAACCGCGCGGAATGACGATACGCCGGGCCAGACGCGGCTCAGGCGGCTGCTCGCCGATATTCCCCCCGCCCACTGGCTGCGCATCACTGTCCCGCCGCTGTCGAAAGCCGCCGTGCTGGAGCTTGCGGACCGGAAGGGGCTCGATGGCGAGGCGATCTTCAGCGCCACCGGCGGCAATGCCTATTTCGTCAGCGAGCTCGTGGATTGCGCCGGCAGCGATTGCCTGCCGCCACTCAGCCGCGACCATCTGCCGACAACCATCCGCGATGCCGTGCTGGCGCGGGCCGATATCCTTGACGAGGCTGACAGGGAGGCGCTCTGGGCCGCCTCCACCTCGCCCGATGCCTTTGCGTCTGAATTGATCGAGGCGATCTGCGGCAGCGATGCCCGCGCCTCGCTTGAAGCCTGCACGGCCTGCGGACTTCTGATGCCCGCAAGTAATGGCCCGGGGGGCAATCTCTTCATGTTCCGCCATGAGATCGCCAGGCAGGCTGTCGAGCAATCGCTGCCGCCTTTGCGCCGTCGGGCGCTGCATGAAAAGGCGCTTGCCTATTTCCGCAACCGTGCCGAGGCCTCGGTCGCGCGCATGGTCCACCATGCCAATGAGGCGCAGGACATGAGCGCGATCTCGGAGCTCGCCCCGAAGGCCGCAGCCGAGGCCGGCAGGCTCGGCGCCCACCGGCAGGCGATGCGCCATTACGAGCTGGCGCTCGTCCATGCCGGCGAGTTAAGCGATGCGAAGCGCGCCTGCCTCTACGAGGGCTATGCCTTCGAATGCCACCTGACCGGCCAGATGGAACGGGCCATCGCCGCCCAGACCAGCGCGCTTGCGCTCTATCGGGCGCTCGGCGATATCAGGCATGTCGGCGACAACCTGCGCTGGCTGTCGCGGCTGAGCTATCTCGCCGGAGACCGCAAGGGCGCCGATGCCTTCGGCCGCGAGGCTGTTGAGGTGCTGGAGCAGGCAGCAAGCCCGGCCGAGCTCGCCATGGGCTATTCCAACCTCTCGCAGCTCGGCATGCTGGCGGGCGATGCCGAGACCGCAACCCTCTACGGCGAGCGCGCCATCGCGCTCATGACATCGGACGATATCGCCAGGCCCGAGGTCCTCTGTCATGCGCTGAACAATGTCGGCACCGCCATCTGCTGGCGGGAGCCGGAGCGCGCCCGGCAAACGCTCGATCAGGCGCTTGCAATCGCCCTCGACCATGGCTTCCAGGAGCATGCGGCCCGCGCCTTCACCAACCGCGCGTGGGTGGAAATCCAGCTCCACGCGGTCGATGCCGCCGAAAATGTGCTGGCGCGCGGCATTGCCTATTGCATCGAGCATGACCTCGATACCTGGCGCGACTATATGCGCGGCGAGCTCGCGGAACTACTGACCTTCCTCGGCCGCTGGGAGGAGGCAGCCGCAGCAGCGCAGGCCGTGGTCGACAACCAGAATGCCCCCGCGCTCTCCCGATACCCCTCGCTCGTGGCACTGGCGACGCTCAGAACGCGCCGAGGCGAGACATCAGGCGAACTGCTGCAGGAAATGGCGAAATTCCTCGAAAACACCTTCGAATTCCAACGCCTGTCCGCCCATGCCGCGCTGGTGGCCGAACGCGCCTGGCTCGGCCTCTGCGACCGGGAGGAAGCGCTCGCCGGCCTGCGGCAGGCCGCTTCCCTCTGCAGCGACGACGCCGCCGGCTCGATGATCGGCTTCTGGGCGCATATTCTGGGTGAAACCGGCCTTGCGCCTGAGGACTCCAGCGGCGACGCCGCCGTCATCGCCATGCTCAACGGCCGTTGGCAGGAGGCCGCCGATATCTGGACCGACCGCCGCGCGCCCTATCTCGCCGCCCTTGCCCTGCTCGACGGCGATAATGACGCGCTCTACCGCGCCCTGACGACGCTGGAAGCCCTCGGCGCCACTGCCGTTATCACCCACGTGAAGGACCTGATCCGCAGGCGCAGCGGCCGGCTTGCGACGCGCGGCCCACGGGCCAGCACCCAGGCCAACGCCGCCGGCCTCACGACACGGGAAATGGACGTGCTGCGCCTGATCGACGAGGGTCGCTCGAATGCCGAGATCGGCGCGCGCCTCTTCGTATCGGCCAAGACGGTGGATCATCATATTTCCTCGATCCTTGCCAAGCTGAGCGCAAAATCGAGGGGACAGGCCGCTGCCGAGGGGCGGAGGCTGGGGCTGCTGGGATAAGGTGAGTCACAGCGCGCGGGACACCCCCTCTGCTCTGCCGGGCATCTCCCCCACAAGGAGGGAGATTGGCTAGGAGCGCAGGTTTCCTCAAATTATCAGCGTTGCGGCCGGCGAAACGGTAGAGAGGGGCGAAGGTCAGGCCGCTTGTCGATCTCCACCCTTGTGGGGGAGATGTCCGGCAGGACAGAGGGGGTGTCACTCGGCACAGCTTCAGTTTTCAGCCCTGACCCGTTGCTGCCGGGACCCGAAAGAACAGGTGAAATCCATTAGAGAATAAAAGTATCGGATCCGCACATTCATAGACCATCAAAGCTGACTGACCGAAACATTCTGCAAAACAAATCCATGAAGATGAATTTTATTCCTGAAAAATAGACTACTATAAATTTATATAACCACGCAAAATGGACTACATATGATTTATTACTAAAATTATCTTGACGCGCACCTTCTGCAATAGTTTACTTGCATATTGCCACCTCACCGGGAGGTTGCGCATCGAGACGGGCGCTTGTCGCATGAGCAATAGCAGCCGCGTGATCCTCTTGGCCGTGTTCTCCTCACTCGTTGGTCCGCTGACAGCCAATGCCGCGCACCACGCGTACCGAGGCATTTGCGAGGCCTCGGCCGCAGCCTTGGTCGATAAGTCTCATGTGGCCGTCGCAAGCGACGATTTCTCCGCGATCATGATCTATCAGCGGGGAAAGCCGAAACCGGTGACAAAATTCGCTGTCGATGATGTAACTGACATCGAAGGCAGCGCCCGTGTCGGCGACACGATTTTCTGGCTCACATCCCATTCGCTCAACAGCAGTGGGGAAGACAAGAAAAAGCGCAAGGAACTGTTGGCAACCGCCGTATCCGCCGACGGGACATTGTCCAATTCCGGCGAAGTCTATCGCAATCTTCGTGCGGACATGGCCGCAGCACTCGGCAGCAGCGAAGACAGTTTGAAGACCCATCTCAACATCGAAGGTCTGGCAGCGACACCCGAAGGGCATCTCCTGATCGGCCTGCGGGGACCGTTATCCGATAATCGCGCCATTGTGCTCGAACTCGCCAATCCGATGCAACTGGTCAAACTGGGTACCGGCGACGTGGGATCTGCGCAAATTACCCCTCCCGTCATGATGGACCTCTCCGATGGACCGGGAACGACCGGCCGCGGCGTGCGTGACATCGCGCTGGTCGGCAACCGATATCTCGTCCTTGCAGGCTCCGAGCCAGATGGCGGCAACCCGCCACCAAAGCTTTTCTGGTGGGATGGAAATAAGGAAGGCCGGGTAACGCCCGGTCCGGAAGTTGATTTCAAGGGGATGACGCCGGAAGCAATCGTGGTCTGGAACGATCAGGAGGGCGAAATCCTCAGCGATAGCGGCGGCGCGCTGATCAAGGGCGTGGAATGCGCCGACAAGGATCCGCCGAAGGACGCCTTCTTTCCCACCGTCGACCTGAAATTCTGAGTTTCGGCAACGTTTGATCCGGCAAGGCAAATGCGTGCCGAGCGTGATCAACGCCGCCTTGGGCTAAGAACAGGTCCCCGTCGCCCGGTGAGGGTCTGGGACCGTAAACGCCATCACACCCGCCCCTCGACACCCGCGCCGGCTGCCACCTCGAACAACTGCGGCACAGCCGGGTTCTTCGCCGTGCGCGAGGCGCAGAGCACGACATCGAATTCCGGCGCATTGTCGAGCCGCCGGTACACCACGCCCTCCGCCAGATCGCTGCAAAGCGATTGCGGGATCAGCGCCACGCCCAGCCCCTCCTGCACCAGCCGGATGATCGTGTGCTGCAGGCGCGGCTCGAAGGCAAAATGCGGGATGACGCCGCCGGCAGCGCAATAGAGGCTGATCGCCGAGCGCAGTGTTGGCGCCACGGTTGCGGGCGCGGCGATCAGTTTTTCGCCCGCAAGCGACTCCGGCCCGATGGTTTCGGCCTCGGCCAGTGGGTGGCCTGACGGCACGATCAGGCACAGCCGGTCACGGGCAAGCAGCAGCGTGCGCAGATGCGGTGCGGGACCGCCGCCGAAGGTGACGGCGGCATCGAGTTTGCCTTCGGTGAGCATCTCCTCGATATCGGTGGGTATGCGCTCCTCCAGGATCAGCCGCACATCCGGACGCGCCTGCGAATAAAGCCGCACCAACGCCGGGATGACGCTATGGGCGGCATGCATCATGAAACCGAGCTTCAACTCACCCTTCATGCCGCTGGCGACCAGTTGCACATCGCGGCAGGCAGCATCGAAGCGTTCAAGCACGGTGCGGCAATCGGCCAGGAAATGCCGGCCGGCCGGCGTCAGCGCCACATTGCGCGAATTGCGTTCGACGAGCCGCACGCCGAGCGTATTTTCGATCCCTGATATCTGCCGGCTGAAGGGCGGCTGGCTCATGTTCATGCGCGCAGCCGCATGGCCGAAATGCAGCGTTTCGGCCAGCGCCACGAAATAGCGCATATGGCGTGTGTCCATTCGATACCCCAGAAGTATCAATCAGCATTGCAGATGACATTGGATTATCTCGATCTCAGGCGCTAGGCAATCATCGCCCTCAAGTGAGACTTGCCCATGCTGACGAACCTTTCGATTGTCCTGCCGATCTTCGCCCTCATCCTTGCCGGCTGGATCGCCCGCAAGACCGGGGCGCTCAGCGAAAATGCCACGCGCGAGGTCAACCGGCTGGTCGTCTATCTCGCTTTGCCCGCGCTCCTCTTCGATATTATGGCCAATGCCAAACCCGCCGAGATCTGGCAGCCGGGCTTCATCCTGGCGTTTACCGCCGGCTGCGCCGTCATCTTCGGGGCCACGCTCTTCTGGCGCGTCGCCAGGGGCCGGCATCTGGCGGATGCCGCGATAGACGGGCTGAATGCGAGCTATGCCAACACCGGTTTCATCGGCTTTCCGCTCGTCCTGTCACTGATCGGCGACACCGGCATGGCACCGACGCTGATCTCGACCATCCTCACCGTCTGCGTACTCTTCGCCGTCGCCATCATCCTGATCGAAGGCGGGCTGCAATCCGAAACCCGGCGGCGAGATATCGCGCTCAAGACGGCGCGTTCGCTGGCGAAAAATCCGCTGTTGGTCGCCCCCGTGCTCGGCGCGCTGGTCATGCTCTCGGGTGTGGCGCTCCCAGCCCCCATCCATGCCTTCCTGAAGCTCTTGGGCGGGGCAGCCTCCCCCTGCGCGCTAATCGCGCTCGGCCTGTTTCTGGCCGGCACCAAGGCTGGCGAAGCGGGCGCCCGGGCGACCACAGCCAGCATTCTCGTCGGCCTGAAGCTGATCGCCCAGCCCGCCGTCACCTGGCTGATCGCCGCACCGCTCCTCAACCTGCCGCCGGCTGCGACCCATACCGCCGTGCTGCTCGCAGCGCTGCCGACAGGCACAGGCCCCTTCATGCTGGCGGAATTCTACGGCCGCGAGGCAAGCCTCACGGGCCGCGTCGTGCTTACCTCGACAGTGCTTTCCGTGCTGACGATTTCGACCTATCTGGCGCTGGCGGGGCGGGTATAGGAACTGGCGGCACCATCCATCTCAGAGCCCAAGAAATCGGCGCAGCAGTTTATCCATATCCCGCCTCTTGAACCGGCGCGGCGTTGCAGCATGTCCCTGACTAATCACTTTTCGTTAGTCGCCATTTCAGAGCGTGGCGGTATCTTTGGTCAGGGAGGATGCAGCCATGGAACGCGTAGAGCCTGCAGATGTCGATCATGATGCCCTGACCAAGGTCTGGTCCGTTACTGAGTTCTGCACCCGACACCGGATCGACGGCAAGGAGGAGAAGCGGCTGCTGCAGCTCTTCGGCGCTTTCGCCACCGCCAGTGAACTTCTGCACAACGCCCGCCGCGAACCGCGTTTCCGGTAATCGCCCGGCAACATCAGGCATTCGGGAGCAGGCCTGACACTCCATTCAGCGCGCGCAGATTTCACCTGGCTAATGTGCGGTAGCCCACCTTTTTTCATCCACCGGCTGCACTAGCTTCTGTCGCGGAGATCCGATCCCTGGTGCATGAGGCGGCATGATCCGAAGACGCAATCTGCTGGTCGGCGCAACGGCCGCAACCATGCTTGGCACGGCGAAAACGACCCGCGCCGCCTTTTATCCCGAACCTTCGGGAGAGCCGGGCGCGCCCTTCGGCGATCCCAATCTCAAGCTCGTCGTCATGTCCGTGATGATGGACAAGGGCATTCTCAATCTCGGCACACGTGAGGAACTGGCAGGCCATGTGCTCGGCCGCGCCGTCGATCTCGACACTGAGGGCCATCATCCGCTCCTGCCGGTGCGCACCTATCTGGAGCGCTATCCGCTGACGCGGGAGATGCTGGACCAGGTGGACACGCTCTATTTCGACGGCGGCAACACCATCTATTCCTACATCTGGAAATTCTGGAGCGGCGAAGATGACAGCTTCGATGTCGCCAGCATGGCTGGTATCGCCAACTGCCCCAATATCACCGCGCTCGATCTCAACTCGATGGTCCGCTTCGTCGATCTCGAAACGCTGAAACCACCGCTGAAGCTGCAATATCTCACCCTCGGTGTCGATCTCGCCAACCTGCCCGCGCTGCTCGACATGCCCGCTCTGCGCGGCGTGAAGATCTATGATGACGATATCTATCGCGATGTGATGACGCCGGGCAGTCCGGCCCGGCATGTGATGGAGAGGCTGAAGGCACGCGGCGTGTCGGTCTGGGTTCACTGGATATCAAGCGATCAGGGAGAGCCGCCGGCCTATCAATGAGCTGGTTAGAACAGGCCGATCAGCCGGGCGGAGCTGATCGCAAGGCCGGCGATCGCCACCAAGATGAAGGCGCACATGATGACGAGAAAGATCGGGTTCTTCACTGTTTCTCCTTCGAGGCCGGGCGATGGTTGGAGGGTGACCTAGCAGCTGCCGACAATAGCGACAACCATTCCGCCGACGACTTGTTTGTCACAGACCCGTCTGCGGGCGGGCCGCATCATCGACACCGGCCAATTCGACACCTCAAAAGCCGGATATCGTAATTGCCCGCCACGCCGCAAAGATGCAGGATCAGCTGCCGTATTCATTCCAGCCGGCATTGAGGGAAGCAGGGCCGATCATGTCATCGATCACCACAGGCAATGAGCAACAATATAGCGACAGCAAAAAACTTGCCGCGCGCGGGCGCCTGAACCGGGAATATACAATTGCCGAAACCGGCTGGTTTCCCTGGGTGGCGCGGCAGCTTCCCCTCAAACCGGGCGATCGCGTGCTGGACATTGGCTGTGGTCCCGCCTGGTTCTGGGCTTCCGTGGCAAACGAACTGCCCGACGATCTCGACCTCACGCTTGCCGATCTCTCCCCCGGCATGCTGCAGGAAGCGCTCGAGCGCTGCCACCCGCTCTCCTTTGCCCGCGTCACCGGCCAGCAGGCCGACGCAACCGCCCTGCCCTTCGAGGACGGCTCCTTCGACACCGTCATCGCCATGCACATGCTCTACCATGTGGCCGATCAGGCGCAGGCGCTTGCCGAAATGCACCGCGTGCTGAAGCCGGGCGGTCACCTCGCGGTGACGACCAATGGCGCCGGCAACATGCGCGGCATGTATGCGCTGACCACAGTGTTCGGCAGCCCGCCATACGACCCTGCGGGTGCGGCCTTCGGCTACGAGACGGCGGAGCGGCTGATGCAGGCGCAGTTTGGCAATGTCATCATGAGCGAGCATCCGGCGCACATGCGAATAACCGAGCCGGAAGACGTGTTCCTGGCGCTGACCTCCTATCCGCCGGGCGATCGGGCTGATGAGGCGGAGCTTGCGGCGTTTCGGGCGGCGATATCAGAGGCTTTCCGTGCGGGCGGCGGCGTGCTTGAGGTGGGCAAGGAGACGGGCTTATTTATCGGCCGCAAGGTGGGGTAAAAGGCTGCACTGTCGAAGGCCCCCTTGTGGGGTTTGGGGCGGGGTCTTTTGTCCGCGTTCATCACGGCCAAACCGATGAAGGTATCGCCCCACTTCACCCTAACAACCATCCCCACGTTAGCCCTACCCCAACTGAAGAGGTTGGTTCATGGCTACCGTCGTCTCTATCTGCAATCTCGCCCTTTCCAATATCGGCAAGGACAATATCAACGATCTCACCGAAAAGAGCGCCGAGGCGCGCGCCTGCAATCAGTTCTATGCGCAGACCCGCGATGTACTGCTGCAATCCTTCCCTTGGGCTGTGGCGGGCAAGACCGTGGCGCTGGGCGCGTTCGACAATGACAAGCCGAGTGTGTGGCGCCACTCCTATGCACGGCCGGCCGATTGCCTGCAGATCCGCTGGATCAGGCCCCGTTATTCCGCCGATGCCGCCATACCGCCCGAAACACTGAAGCCCGATCTCGATGAGGCCGGGCGCGAGATGCAATATGCTTATGCGCTGGAGGGCGACCGGCTCTATTGCGATCTCTCGCCGGCGCTGCTGCGCTATACCTGCCGGCTCACCGACCCGACGAAATATTCGCCGCTCTTCATCGAGGCGCTCGCTTGGCATCTGGCCGTGCGCCTTGCCATGCCGCTGACGCGCGATCCGAAGATCCGCGCCGATGCGATGGCGCTAGCGCAGAGCAGCCAGCGGGCGGCCGAGCAGGCCGAGGCCAATCAGGTGAGGCACACGAGCGAGAGTTTCGTGAGCGAACTGATCGCGGTGCGCGCCCATGGCTGATTTCCGCGCCTACCAGCCTTCCTTCACCGCAGGCGAACTTTCGCCTGCGCTCGGCGCCCGCGTCGATCTCACGAAATATCAGAGCGGCTTGCGCACGGCGCTGAACGTCTTCGTGCATCCGCATGGCGGCGTGTCGAACCGGGCCGGGCTGCAATTCGTCCACGAGATCAAGGACAGCTCGAAGCAGGCCCGGCTGATCCGCTTCCAGTTCAATACCGAGCAGACCTATATCCTCGAATTCGGCGACAAATACATCCGCATCTTCCGCGATGGCGGGCTGGAGCTGACGGGCGCCGCCCCCTACGAGGTTGCGACCGCCTATACGGCAGCAGACGTGCAGGACCTCGTGTTCGTGCAGGAAGCCGACGTGCTCTACCTCTGCCACGTCAATCACCCTGTGCGCAAACTCGGGCGCCTGGCCGACAACAACTGGACGCTGACGACGGTCCAGTTCAAGCCGTTGATCAACCCGCCGGCGGGCACGCCCTCCATCACCAAGCCCGGCGATACATCAGGCAAGCCGGGTTATGTGGCAACCACATACCGCTACTGCGTTTCCGCTGTTGCAGACAGCGGCGAGGAAAGCCTGCCGTCCAATGCCGGCGCCACCGTCAACGACCTCGCCATCCAGGGCGGCATCAACCGTGTCACCTGGGCGGCGGTATCAGGTGCGGCACGCTACATCGTCTACCGCGACGACAACGGCATTTTCGGCTATGTCGGCGGCACGACGGGCCTGACCTTCGATGACGAGAACATCACGCCCGATCTCTCCGACACGCCGCAGGCCGGCCGCAACCCTTTCAATGCGGCGGGCAATTATCCGCGCTGCGTGACATTCATCGAGCAGCGGCTTGCCTTCGCCTCGACACAGAACGACCCGCAGGCCGTCTGGCTCAGCCAATCCGCCAATTACGAGAATTTCGGAGTCTCCTCACCCGCCAAGGCAAGTGACGCCGTGACCTTCCGCATCCGCGCCCGGCAGGTGAACGAGATCCGCTCGATGATCTCGGTACGCGGCCTGCTGCTCTTGACCTCCGGTTCCGAATGGATCGTCACCGGCGGCTCGACCTCGGATGCGATTTCCCCCTCCGCCATCAAGCTCGATAACCAGGGCTATCGCGGAGCCGCCAAGGTGCAGCCGATCGTCGTCGGCAATACGGTGCTTTTTGCCCAGCGCCTTGGCGGCGTGGTGCGCGATTTCTCCTATGACTATACGCAGGATAGTTATGTCGGGAAGGATCTGACCATCCTTGCCCGCCACCTCTTCAAGGGCCGCGAGATATCAGCCTGGGATTATGCCCAGGCGCCCGACTCCGTCGTCTGGGTGGTGCTCGATGACGGCGCTCTGGTCTCGCTCACCTACATGAAGGAGCAGGATGTCTGGGCCTGGACCCGCCATGAAAGCGGCCCCGGCAACGACGCCTTCTTCGAGGATGTGACCGTGATCGAGGAAGACGGCGAGGACGTGCCCTATTTCATCGTCCGTCGCACGATCAATGGCACACAGAAGCGCTATATCGAGCGGCTGCACAGCCGCGCCTTCGAGGATGTGCAGGACGCCTTCTTCGTCGATTGCGGGCTGACCTATTCCGGCCCGCCGGCGACGGTGCTGAACGGGCTAAACCATCTCGAAGGCCAGACGCTCGTGGCGCTCGCAGACGGCAATGTCGTGCGCAATCTCACCGTCACAGGCGGCAGCGTGCGGCTGCAGAACGCCGCCTCGAAAATCCATATCGGCCTGCCGGTGACGGCAGCGATCGAAACGCTCGATCTCGATATCGGCCAGGTGCAGGGCCTCGGCACCGTGCAGGGCCGCACAAAATCCGTCTCCGAAGTGACCCTCCGGGTGGAAAACACCCGCGGGATATTCACCGGACCTGAAGACGGCGAGCGCGATGGTGGCACGTTGGTGGAATACAAGCAGCGCCGCAACGAAAACTGGAACGAGGCGATCAGCCTCTATACCGGCGATCTTACCATCACCCCCTATTGGGACTGGAGCACCAGCGGCGCCATGTGGGTGAAGCAGTTCGACCCGCTGCCGATGACCATTCTCTCCATCATGCCGGATGTCACCCTTGGCCGCTGAGATCGCCATTATCGAGGCGCGGCCGAGCCATGTCAGGCAGATTGCCGCGCGCATGCGGGCAGCCGACCGCGACGAGGTTTTCGCCGCCTCCGGCCGCTCGCCGCTTTCGGCGCTCTCCTTTTCCTACCGCCACTCCTCTCAGGCGTGGACCGCCCTCTTCGATGGCCGGCCGGAGGTGATGTGGGGTGTCGGCGATATCAACATCCTGACCGGTATCGGTGCGCCCTGGCTGCTAGGCACGGACGCGGTGGAGAAGAATTTCCGCGGCTTTCTCAAGACCTCACGCAATTGGCCGGCTCAACTGTTAAGCCGCTACGGCTTGCTTCGAAACTTCGTGGATGCGCGCAATACGATCTCCCTACGCTGGCTCGAATGGCTGGGCTTCCAGCTGTTCGAACCCGTCGAGATCAACGGGCATCCATTCCGGCTATTCGAAATGGGAGAAGCGGATGTGTGATCTTGGTCTTGCGCTGACACTGGGGTCGACGCTTCTCGGCGCCGCCGGCCAGGTGCAGCAGGCAAAGGCGACGGCGGAGGCGAACAAATACAACGCCCAGGTCGCCGAAATGAATGCGCACATCGCCGACAAACAAGCGAAGGACGCGATCGAGCGCGGCAAGCAGGAAGAGCAGCAGAAGCGCCTGCAGACCTCCCAGCTCGAAGGCCGCCAGCGCGCCGCCATGGCCGCAAACGGCGTCGATCTCTCCTTCGGCTCGCCGCTGGATACGATCGTCGACACCGCCAAGATGGGCGAGATCGATGCGCTAAACGTGCGCACCAATGCCTATCGCGAGGCCTATGGCTACAAGGTGCAGGGCACCAATCAGCTCGCAAGCGCCAAGCTCGACCGCATGCGCGCTGAGGCGGCCGTCAAGGGCGGTTATCTCGATGCCGTCGGCACCATCCTCGGCGGCGCGGGCAAGGTTTATACCCAGGCCCATGGCTTGGGTAAGTAGAGCAATTCCAGCAAACTGTGCCGCGGTTTTGCGTCCGGAATTGCGGGAAACAAAAATTGAGGTTCTGAATGCCGACCGTTCCCACCTATCAGGACACCCAGCAGCATGTTGCGCTTCGCCCCGAATATACCGAGGGTTTGACGGCCAGTGCTGACGCCGATGCCTTCGGCACCGCGATCGGCCGTGGCATGCAGAATGCCGCAACCGGCCTCGGCACGCTGGCCGATGCCGTAGTGAAAGTCGAGCAGCCAACGCCGCCAAGGATCGCCAGACGAAATTCGGCGACTGGTCGCGCGAGGCGCTTCATGGCAAGGGCGGCTTCCTGACGCTGACGGACCGCGCCGCCGTCGAAGCCGCGCCGCCTTCGAAAAGCTTGCCGAGCAGAAACGCGCCGAATTCGGCAAGGGGCTGAGACCGGGTGCTGCGCGCGCCAATGACGAGGCCACCCGCACCAGCATGAACATCCTGCTGGACAGCACGATCAGCCACACATTCGACCAGCGCAAGGTCTGGTTTGCCGAGACCTCCTAAAAGAGCATCAAATCCTCGGCCGAGGATGCCGTCGCCGTCTATAACGATCCGGCCAAGGTTGCTGCCGCCATTCAGAACGGCGTCACCGAGATCGAGCATCAGGGCCGCATGCAGGGCTGGAGCAAGAGCGCACAATATGTCTCCGTCGACGACGCGAGCTACGATATTACCGTGCAGTATGAGGATATCCCGCGGGATCTCAGGATGGCGATCGAGGCGGATTTGACGAAGCAGGGAAAGCCGAAGCCAACGCGAAAACAGATTGAAGATGAATATGAATTATTTATCCTCGATCGCTGAATTGATGCATTAAGAAAAAAATGGCCAGTTCCGCGTCGTAAAAGACCTCGGTCAGCTCACTCCCTTCTGCAACGAACCACCACCAAAATGCATCTTCAGCCGCGCGGGTCCGCCACTGCGGCGCCGGCATCGATATAGTGCTGGGGCACACAGACATGGCGTAGCCCATCGGCGATGGTGGTGGCGATTGTCGCGTCGAAACCGAGCTGCAAGGCCGTGACGATCGGATACCGGCGGAAAAACGCAGCGATCGAGGCGCCTGCTGTCACGGCCGCGAACCGGGCCATCTGCCCGATGACGAAGCAAGACCGTCTCATCGCTCGAAGTGGTTTGGCTAGGTCAGGCCGACAACCTTCCTGAGCCTATGGTTCGGGAAACCAGAGGTACAATCACATGACCATTTCGAGCGAGATAAATCGATCCGGCCCCTATAATGGGGACGGCGTCGCCACGGCTTTCGAATACAAGTTCAAGATCCTGGAGCCCCGTCATCTGCAGGTGATCCGGACGGATGCATCGGGCACGGATTCAATCCTGGTGCTCGACGCCGATTACACTGTGACCGGCACTGGCAATGATGGAGGCGGAAGCGCGGTCATCGTCCCCGCCCCGGCGGCCGGCACCAAGATAACTTTGCTGCTGGACGTGCCCTTTACCCAGGAAACCGACCTGGAAAACCAGGGCGCCTATTATGCGGAGACCGTCGAGCAGGCGCTCGACCTCGTTGTGATGAGGCTCCAGCAGCTCAAGGAAAGAGCGGCCCGCGCAGTCACCATTCCGCCGTCATTCGATTCAGCAACGATCGACAAGCTGATTGCAGACGTTCTGACGCTCAGCAACAAAGGCGATGCGTTGGAGGCAGTTGCCGCCGTCTCGCAGTATCTGGAGACTGTGGCAGGTATTGCTGATGACATCCCTGATGTTGCCGGCCTCACACAGACCGCCCAGCAGAAAGCCGCGGAAGCCGCTCAGTCGGCAACGAACGCAAATGCCAGCGCCGGCCTCGCGACCGCCTACGCAACGAATCCGGAAGATGTCGCGATCCCCGGTTCGGGCGGGCTGTTTTCCGCCTTTCATTGGTATCGGAAGACTGTGGCGATCTACAATGACGTCGCCAATACCCTGGCCGGCTGGCTTCACGGCGCGGCGACAAAGACCGACATCGCGGATGGCGACGAGTTCGCCATCGCCGACAGCACGACAGGTTGGGGCCTGAGAAAGGTTCTGGCGGGCAGTATCGTCAAATATGTGGCGTCAGCGCTCGGGCTGGACTTCATGGTCGGCTTTGTGCCCGCCTACTCCACCGCTACAACCTTTACCGTAGGGGCCGGCTTCGGGTTCTTCGGAGGCGGGAAGCATGCCACGGCCGCGGATGCCACCTGTAGTCTCGCAGCTACCTTCGGGACGGGCCTGGGTTGCCTGGATACCGGCACGGTGCAGGCCGGTAAGACCTACTTCGTGTACGCCGTCAGAAGCCTGGATGGGAACACCAGGTTCGTCGCCTCGTTGTCGGCCATCGAAGGTGGTGTCGCGGTACCCTTGGGGTGGGAGCTGCTCTCTGGTAGCCGAATAGGCATCATCCTGACGAACAGTTCCGGAAACATCGTCATGTTCCAGCAGTCTGGCAACCGGGTACTTGTTGCGAATGCCTTGCTCTACTCCAACACAGCGGGCAATGCGACATGGACCCCCCTCACCCTTCCCAGTTGTCCGGTAGGTATCTCGGTGGATGCCTTGGTGTTTATCGACATAAGCACAGGGACGAACGGTGACGCCATCTCCGCTATGGGCCCGGTATCCTCTCTCTTCACTGGCCTGATGATTGCTCGCAGCCGCGCCACAGGTAACTCCGGAGGTGGTGGAACTGAATTTGGGGCTCTTACCCCAGTCAGGACGAATGCCTCGGCTCAGGTAATGCGCGAGGTGGACATAAGCGGTACAGCAAGTGTGGCAGCATACTTGACAGGTTGGGATGATTGGCAATGCAAGAGGTTTTGGGCATGACCACGGTTTATGTAAGGCAGGACAGTGAGGGAAAAATCCTCGAAATTCTGGGGGCTCCGCAACCAGGGATGCCGGATGCCACTGCTCACGATGACCAGGAGCCCCTGATCGCCAAATTCCTCCGCGACCCCCTCGGCCTCGAAGAGGCCTTCCCTTCCCTCAAGAAATGGCAGCTTTGGCTCGCCGCGCTCGAACTCGAACCGCCGGTTTTCAAGGCCGATGTCCTCTCCCTCGTCAACGGCATGGCTGACATGTCGGTGAAGGACAAGGAAACTGTGCGCATCATGATCGAGGACGCACAGGAATATTCCCGCAACGATCCCCGCATCGATCTGCTCGCGGTGGCCATGAGCATTCCGCCGAACCAGATGGATGATCTCTGGAAGTGGGCGGCCCAGATCGAGCCTGTATGATGTGAGCTGTCGTAAAATGGTCAGCGGGCCCAGCCATCCGGCCCGCCCTGCTCGCCAATCAACTCACAGCGGCAGCGGCTTGCCCGTCTGCTCGGCCATCATGTATTCCGCATACCAGTCCGGCCAGTTTTCGTCATGCTTGCCGCCATTGCGCTTCTCATGCTCGCCATGGGCTTCGGCTGCCCGGCGCAGCCCTGCAGCAAGGTCTTTCGCCGTGCCGAAGGCGGCAAGGTCAGCGGTGATGCGACCCGGCAGCCGGGCGGTGATTTCCTGGAAGAGCCAGCCGTTGCCGTCAGGGTCGTTGAAGGAAGCGAAGGAACGATAACTGCTGCGATCGGGATCGGGGCCGTTGACCCGGCGCCGGCCGAAGAGATAGGGCACGTCAGGCCCGCTATAGACCTCGCCTTCAGGATGAAAGGCCCCGCTGACCTCCACACCGCGCTCCCGCAATTCCTTGCGGGTCGCCTCGATATCGGAGACGACGAGATAGAGCCCCTGCGCGGAGCCTGGTGCCGCCGGTGTCACGTTTTTCCCGAAAATGACGGAGGCGTTCGAGCCCGGCGGGGTGAACTGGATCACCCGGTAATTGTCACCAGAGGAATAATCGGCATCGAGGCGCCAGCCGAGCCCGCCGTAAAATGCCTTGGCCCGGTCGACATCCGAAACGGGCACGACAATGATCTCCAGCTTCATCTCGCTCGTGCCGTTGCCGGTCATATTGCTTGCGCTGCTCATGATCTCCCCCTCCATCGTCACTACGATGGTGTTGTTGATGATGGCGATGCGGCGAATGCATCGCCCGCACCCACTCTACCACGTTGCGGGCCGATGATCTCTTCTCACGCCTCCCGCGGCATCGCCTTGACGAAATCGATGAAGGCGCGCAACGGCGCCGGCGCCAGCCGCCGTCCGGGATAATAAAGGAAAGGGCCGGAAAAGCTCTCCCACCAGGGCTCCAGCACCGGCTCCAGCGCGCCGCTTGCAAAATAGGGTTTCAGCCAATCCTCGAAGGTGAAGACGACGCCGGTTCCGGCAACGGCCGCATCGACGGCGAGATCCGTGCCGCCGCCATTCTGGACGATCAGTGGGCTCGGCGGATCGACCCTGATGATCTCACCATTGCGCTCGAACTCCCAGACCGGGATGGCGCGGCCGGCAAAACGCCCGCGGATGCAGGCATGTCGAAGCAGATCCCGCGGATGCTCCGGCCGCCCGTGTTCTGCGAGATAGGCGGATGAAGCACCGCCGGCATAACGCTGGACGCGCGGGCCGATCGGCACCGCGATCATGTCCTGTTCCAGCCGCTCGTCATAGCGGATGCCGGCATCGCAGCCTGCGGCAATGATATCGACGAAATTCTCCTCGGTGACGATTTCGAGGCGGATATCCGGATAAGCTCTCAGAAACGCGGGCACGATGCGCGGCAGCAGCAGTCGCGCCGCGCTGACGGGCACATTGAGCTTCAGCGTGCCGGCCGGCCGATCGCGAAAATCTTTGACGAAATCGAGCGCCGCATTGATCTCGCTGAAGGCGGGGCCGAGCCGCTCCATCAGCCCGCGGCCGGCCTCCGTCGGCACCACGCTGCGTGTCGTGCGATTGAGCAGCCGAACGCCAAGTTCCGCCTCCAGCCGCCGTACCGCATCGCTGAGCGCCGATGAGCTCATATGCCCTGCCCGCTCCGCCTCGCGGAAACCACCGGCCCTTGCCACAGCGAGAAAAGCGCTGACATCACTGATTTCTGGCGAACCTTGCTTCATAATCCTGATCTCACCGATTGTCCTCCATACAGGACAGCCCGTCCGGATTATAGCCAATTGTCACAGCAATGATACGGACCTATCTCCCTCGTGCCTTCAATCGGGGCCTGCCTTCAATCGGAGAAGAGATTTCATGTCCACTGTCGAAAAATCCGGAACCTTCAAGCTCGGTGACCGCACGGTAAAGCGGCTCGGCTATGGTGCCATGCAGCTCGCCGGCAAGGGTGTCTTCGGCCCGCCGCGGGATCGAAACGAGGCGATCGCCGTGCTGCGCGAAGCAGTCGAAAGCGGCATCGACCACATCGACACCAGCGATTTCTACGGCCCCTTCGTCACCAATGAGATCATTAGGGAAGCGCTGCAACCCTATAGAGACGATCTCGTCATCGTCACCAAGGTCGGCGCGCTGCGCGGCGCCGACGCCTCCTGGAATCCGGCCTTCTCGAAGGAAGAGCTGACCGAAGCAATCCACAGCAACCTGAAAAACCTCGGCCTCGACGTGATCGAGGTGGTGAACCTGCGCGCCATGTTCGATGTGCACGGCCCGGCCGAAGGCTCGCTCGAGGCACCGCTGACGGCTCTCGCCGAGCTGCAGCGGCAGGGCCTGATCAAGCATATCGGCCTGTCGAATGTCACCGCAAAGCAGGTGGATGACGGCCGCAAGATCACCGACATCGTCTGTGTCCAGAACCAGTATAACCTCGCCAACCGTGAGGATGACGCGCTGATTGACAAGCTCGCAGACGAAGGCACGGCTTACGTGCCCTTCTTTCCGCTCGGCGGCTTCTCGCCCCTGCAGTCCTCGACGCTCTCGGATGTCGCCACCCGCCTCAGCGCCACGCCGCTGCAGGTGGCGCTCGCCTGGCTCCTCAAGCGCGCGCCGAACATTCTGCTCATCCCGGGCACATCCTCGCGTGGTCACCTCAGGGAAAACCTCGCAGTTGCCGATATCGAGCTGCGTGATGATGTAATGGCCGAGCTCAACGGCATTGCTGCCGCGTAAGGCGCCTGACTCAACGCAAGGCAACAGATGGCGGCGGATCATCCGCCGCCATCCAGGAAGTCGCGTCACAGCACCTCCCCAGATTGACGAATCGCGCCGGCATCGACATCTTCTGGGTCAGGCGTGGCCTGCGCCCAACCTCCAACGATCCTCCCCGGCAGGGTCTTTCAAACGGAGGCAAAGGGACTTCCGTCTCGGGTTCGAAAACCTTGGTCCGATCGCTCGGGCGTGGTTGCCGGGGAACATGCGTCCGTGACGGAAAGGCCTGACAATGACCCGAAACGGAAACTTCAAACGCAGGATACGCGCCCGCGCCGCAAAGACCGGCGAATCCTATACTTCAGCCCTCAGCCACATCCGCGCACCGCAAACAACATCCCGAACAGAACCGCAAACGGATGAGCCCGCCGGCAAATCCCTGCGGCTGGCCGTCGCGCAGACGACGGTCCGCCTGGACCCCCGCGATGCCGACGCCTTCCGCGCCAACGGCGCCGAAATGCGCCGCCTCATGCGCCAGGCGCACGATGCCGGCGCCCGGCTTCTCCACTTCCCGGAGGGAGCGATCTGCTTTCCCCACAAGCGCATCCTCTCCGAGATCGGTCCCACCGAGATCGGCGCTGCCGACTGGAGCCGGTTTCAATGGGAGGTTCTGCGCGAGGAACTGGAGGAGACGAGAAAGTTTGCGGCCAAACTGAAACTCTGGACGGTCTTCGGCGCCGCCCACCAGCTGACCCCGCCGCACCGGCCGCATAACAGCCTCTACGTCATCTCCGACCGGGGCGAACTGGTGACGCGTTATGACGAGCGCCTGCTCTCCCGCACCAAGATTTCCTTCATGTATTCGCCGGGCAATATCCCCGTCACCTTCGAGGTGGACGGCATCCGCTTCGGCTGCGCCGCCGGCATGGAGGCGCATTATCCCGAGATCTTCATCGAATATGAAAGGCTCGATGTGGACTGCGTGCTCTTCTCGACATCGGGAGAAACACCCTCCGCAGCGCCGCCCTTTGCCGCCGAAGTGTTGGGCCTTGCCGCCAGCAACACCTATTGGGTCAGCTACGCCTCCCACGCCCCGCAGAGCGTGATCGCGCCTTCGGGCATCGCCGCCCCCAATGGCCAATGGGCAGCCCTCTGCCCAGCGGACGGCACGCCCGGCATCGCCTTTGCCGACATCACCACCAATCCGGAGAACCCCGCGCGGCCCTGGCGGCGCACCGCCCGCGGCGATCTCTACCGGCTGCACCAGATCGATGGGGATCCGAGAAGCGACAGCCGCGAGGCGTTCTGAAGTCCATCGAAACTGGCGGACCATCAGTCCGCCAGTTTTAAATTGCCTGAACTATTGGACTTGCACGCCTTTCCGCCATTGATCAGCGAGAGTCAGACCTGGTACCGGCACACCCTTTCCCCAGTGATTGTCGGAACAGATTGGCCCACGGCGGGCTCCAGATAGAGCGGTCCGCGGCAGCGGAGCGTCATCTTCCTCAGCGCCGGCCGAGCAGCGCGTCGAGGAGCCGGCGCCAGTGCGGTAGGCTTGCGAAGGCTGTCGGCAGGCGAGCGCCGGCTGCGAGGCCGGGCACGCCCGATTTCTCGAGCGCATTGTTGAGCGTGAAGCCAACGGTGAAGAGGCCGGAGCGGTTGAGGCCTTCGGTTGCCCAGATAGTGGGGTCTTCGGGCAAGGCTTGGCCGGCTTCCAGCGCGCTCAGCGCGTGCAGGAAGGCGCCGATCGTCGTCATGCCGGTGATGGCGCCGAGGAGGCGGGTCTGGTCTTCGGGCAAGCCGCGGAGCAGCACGCGCTGGTTGGAGGCGATGGCGAGCGATCGGAACCGCTGGAGGGTGCGGCCGAGGGGTGTTGCGGCGAAGAGCGGCGTGTCATCGTCGCCGCTTGCGGAGGTGAGGGAGCGGGTCTCCTTGTCGATTGCGGCGCGCAGCGCGCGGCTGATGGTGGCGGCAGCGGTGTCGTCGCCCCGGCTTTCCGCGTTGGCGAGCCTGATGCCGTCGAGGGTCTGGCCGTGGCTGGCGAAGAAACGGCCGAGGTCTTCGGCGCGCTCATTGCCGAAGCCGATTGCGTCCATGTAGGCGCGCTCGCCTGGCGGCAGGGAGGCGAAACCGTCTTGGGTGGCCTTTTCGGCATTGGCCAGGATGCGGTCCTCGATGAGGCGCGTGGCAAGCGTCTTCTGGAAATCGTCCCAATGCATGAGGCCTGTCAACAGCGGGCGGCCCTCGGCCATATTGGCGAGGAAGCGGCCGAAGACGGGGCCATCGGCATAGGGGTCGGTGATCTGGGCAAGCGCAGCCATGCGCGACGCCAGGATCTTTTGCCCGATGGCGCCGGCACGCCCCGCCTCCTCCATGCCGAGGCCGGCGGCGGTGACGCCGCGCAGCATCGGGTCGATCGCATCCTTCATAAAGCCGGTGAAGCCCTGCACCATCAGCGGGCGCACGGCATCGGCAAGCGCGCCGATCGATGCGCCGCCCATCGTCCTGATATAATCGAAGACGCCGGCGTCGGCCCGGATACGCGCCCAGCTCGTATCCTGAGCTTCGGGCCGGGCATTGCCGCGCAGCATGTCGCGCACGGCCTGCAGGTCTGCGATATCGGCGCGCTCGCGTTCATCGAGGCGCTGCAGCGCGGCCGGATCGCCGCCTGTCAGATTATCACCCGCCAGATTATTACCGGCCGGATTATTGCCGGTTTGCGCGCGCAGGTCGGCATAGTCATGCCGCACCCGCTCGAAGGCCTCCTCCATGCCGGGCGAGCCGAAGCGTTCGGCAAGCTCGATATCGGCGGCCATGGTGCGGGCGTAGCGGCGGCCGATGCGACCGGCGTCGTCATCCAGGAATTTTTCGACGAGCGCGTCGGGAATGTCGAAGCTGCGGCCCTTCAACGGGCCTTGGGCGGCAAGGGTGATGTCAGGCGGGAAGCCCCCCGTCGCCCGGCCCGTCAACCTGTCGTAGACGTCATCGACGATGCCATTCACATAATCGGCGCGGGCGGCAGGATCATGGAGTTCGGGCGCGGTGCGGGCGGCATGATCGTTTATCCGGCTTTCGAAATTGCTGCGCACGCGGGGGCCAGTCTTCGCAGGGCCAGTCTGCTCAGGGCCGGTCTGCTCAGGACCAGCCTTTTCGGGGCCAGCCTTTTCGGGACCGATCTCCCCAGGGCCAGTCCCGTCACCGCCACCGGCATCATCCGGCTCGATGCCGACGAGGCCGATGGCAAATTTATAGAGGCCCGTCTCGAGTTGCTCGGCCGCGAAATGGGGCAGATGCTTGAGAAAGTGGCCGGCACGATGGGAGAGGCCGGACTTGCCTCCGGCCGCAGCGCCGCTCTCGGCCGTTGCGGCTTGCGGATCGGCTTTGGCGCCCTCGGGGCCTGAAAGCGTCTTTTGCTTTTCAGCTGCCTCGCGCGCTGTTGCAGCCGAAGCCTGCCCGTCGAAATAGCCGTGCAGGATGCCCTTGAATTCCTGTTCGTTGGCTTCGATCGCCTCCCGGTTCCACAGGCGCGAGAAATAGGCGCTGGCGCCGGCGGCATCGACGTCTTTCGGCAGCAGCCCCGTTTCGATCGCCCTCTTGGTCAGGGGCTCGACGACATGAGAGCGCCAGGCGCCGGCGGCGCGCGCAACAGCTGGAATATCACTCTGGCCGCCGCGGCGCATGGCACGGCCGACGTCTTCGTGGAATTCCCGCTCCGTCATCGCCAGCCCGGCCTTGCGGGCATCGATATAGGCGGCGCGGTGGGCCTCGACGGCCTTGTCCAGGGCGCGGCGGGCAAATTCGGGAAGTGTCTCGGCGGCGGCAGCGCCTGCACCGGCGGCATTCCCGGCCAGTGTCTCCTTGAAGAGTGGCGTCTTCGACAGGTAGACGGGGTTTTCCATCATCTGCGCGCCGATATCACGCAGGGCGGCGGAAGGGCTGTTCTGCATGCGCAGCAGCGGGTTGAGCTCGGCCGTCGTCATTGCGCTAGTCGGGGCGGCCGTCGGGGCCGCTGGCGCGGCCTTGGCAGTATCCGGTACCGCATTGCCGGCAATGGAGGGATCGGCGGATGACACCGGCCGCAGATCGGCGTCACCGGCAGGCCGGGGAGCGGAAAAGCCCGTCATTTCAGCATGAAGCGCGTTGGTGGCCGCGTCGAAATCCGATGCCTTGGCGGCATCGAAGGCGCGCGCGGCGGCGGCGTGTTCCAGCTGCGTCAAGCGAGCGGCATGGCGCGTACCGAGCAGGCCCGCCGCAATAACCGAACCGCCAATGCCCACCAGCAACTCATCGACCGTGCGCAATTGCTGGCTGAAGTGCAGGCCTGCCTCCTGCACGCTGTTGGAGACGACAGCAGCGCGCCCCATGCTCAACGCCGACCGGGCGACGGAAAAGCCGCCTCTGCCGGCCCTCACCAGCCCGCCGCCGGGAATAAAGGTGGGCAGATCGGCCGTGCTCGCCACGATATTCATCACCGCGCCGATCATTCCGGCTCGATCCAGAATCTCGCGGTCCCTCCTCTCCTGATCGATATCCGCCTTCACCGCATCCATCGCGCGTTTGTTGAAGACATGGACGAAATGATCGAGATACTCCTCGTAGCCTTTCAGGTTCTCGCGATCGAAGGTGTTAAAATCAGGATCGATGTCGAAATAGTGTCCCGTCGCCATCTCATAGAGCTTGTGAGACGAGGCCACCGAGACGACGAGATTATTCTGCCGGAAGGCGGCGCCGGTCGTGGTGAGGATATCAGGTCTTGGGGCGGGAAGCTTCCTGCCGATCCTCTGCGACATGAGATAATCGGTTTCCAGCGGTGTTCCCGGGCTCGCCCGGCTTTCATCGAATGGCATGGATCACTTCTTTCTTACGAGATTCGGCGACGGGCGAGCGCGGCTTTCAAGCGGCGGCGCGGCTTTGGCGGGGGATCAAGGCGCGGGTTTGGGAAGCAGCCACGTCAGCGGATCCGTTATCGTGTGCATCAGGATGCGCGAGAACAGCTTATCTTGCAGCCGTTCCTGCTCCTCCTTCCGGTTCTCCGCCTCACCTTCAGCGATCTTTTTGTCCAACGCCGCATCCCCGGCGGCTTTGATTTCGTCCGCGGTCGGCGGGTTGGCGAAGAACGGCTTGCGGTAGTGCTCCAGCTCGCCCTTTTCATTGACGAACTGGACCTGATAGTGGGGCCGCTTGCCGGCAGCGATGTCGATCTCGGTGTCGCGGTCAGCGTAGAGGAAGATCTTGCCGTGCTTGATGCCATCGCGAGCAAACTCTTCGTTCAACTGCTTCCAGATATAGTCATGGGAACCAGTCCCATCGTCGGGGTAGAATTTTTCCGGGGGCAGATGCATCAGCACATCTTTCCCATCCGCGGAGAATTCCGACACGCCGTAAAGGCGCTGGAGGCGTTCATTGGCAAGCGTCAGGCCTGGCCCCACATCGCCGGCATCAAAGATGCTTTCCGTCAGAATCTGCTTGTAATCGCTGATGATCGCGGCTGCCTGTTTCTCATTGCCCAAGCTCGTCCAGGAGACGATACCCTTGCGGTAAAGCGGCTTGATCAATTCCTCCGTCGCCAGATAGTCGATCGTGCCCTTCATCCACGGGGTGTCCATCATCGCCTTGCGCTGGCGCACCTTTTCGGGATCCTTGAGGTCGATGATGCGCTGTACCGCCAGTCCCGGCTCCATGTCGATGTCGCTTCGGTAATACTCGTAGAGGACGGCAGCGTCGGCAAGTTCTGTCCCGCCCGGCATGCGCGCCAGCGCGCCGTGATCGGCGGACGAAATCCAGTTTGCGCGTTCGAGCGCTTTTTGCACGCTGGCCGGATCACCCCTTGTCAGATTGCGGCGCAGATCGGCAAAGACCGGCGTCGGCACCGCACCCGTCTGGCTGATCAGTTTCAGAAGCTCCTGATCCTGCTTCTCCGGCTCGACGACAGCCGCAACGATGGCGCTCCACACATTGTCGTTGGCCTTGCGGCCCTCTTCGCTATAGGCGTCGATGACGAGCTTTTCGGCCGCAAAGGCCTGCAGACGGAGGTTCGTCGCCAGCGCCTCCCGGCGCTTCTCGTCCAGCATGGCGAGCAAGTCGGGCTTTTCGGCGTGATCGATCACGGTATCAGCATGGATATCGCGTGCAGTCAGCGTCGTGTCGCCATTGGCGATGCGCAGGCGGGTGGCTTCGGCCTGCGCCGTCTGAGCGGCTCTGTCGCGCACCGTCTGCGCGGCTGCAGCGGTGCGGGCGGCATCCGCAGCACTCTCGCGGATCTCGTCGGCGTAGGCCGGCGGCAGGCTTTTCAACACGCTTTCCACGGCCGGCGAGAAGCGCGGCCCGGCAGGCTGCGGCGGCACTGCTTCGCTGCCGGGTGTCGCGGCGGGAGCCGCCGTCGCGACAGGCGATCCGGAAGGTAATCCAGACGCAGCCCCCGCCGCGGCAGAAACAGCCAGCGGCGCCGACCGCGCCGCCCCCATGCGCCTGGCGAACTCTTCGTCGGAAATCTTCTTCAGGCCTTCGCAGGTCGTCTCCAGCTCATGACGGATTTCGGTGTAATTGCCGTCCTGGATATCGCGCATCAGGTCGCGGCCGGTTTTGGTGCGGTAACTGGCCTGGGCCACCCACGCTGCGGCGCGATCCTGCGAGGCCGGCGAAAAATCCGTCAGGCCGAGCGCCTTGGCCGCCATATCCCAGGTGCCCTTGACCATCTGGTAGCGGCCGGTCGCCGTCGTCGTGCCGTCGGCGCCGATAAAGCCGGGATGGGCGGCATAGTCCGTGATGCGCTGGCCGCCGTTCATCAGGTCGTAGGAAGGCGATTCCGTGTCCGAGATGACGGAGAGCAGCGCATATTGATCATGGCTCAAGCCCGTCGCCGCAAACTGCCCCGGCGCGGGATTGGAGGCGTTGAAATGCGCAGCGTCGGCGCTCGCCGCCTTCTTGAGATCGGGCTTCAGCCTGTCGAGCAGGATCATGTGATCCTGTGGCGTGATGTCGGCAACGTGATCGGTGGCGTATTTCGCGGCCCTGATCGGGTCGTTCTCGGCGATGCGCAAGGCAGACTGCAGGCGAACGTTGCTGATATAGGTCGCGCTCAAGCTGCGTGCGCTGCTCGCCCCAGCCTTCCTTTGCGCCGCGCGCATCAAGCTCCTGCAGGCCGCGGCCGACGAAGCCATTCCAGCGCGTTTCATCATCGGGCGTCTGGATCGCCTGTCGCGAGTAGTTTTCGGCCGCCGCCGTGTGTTCCTGCAGCAGCCACTTCTTCGTCTCGTCGGCTTTCTTGATCATGCCGGAGCGCAGCGCGTCGGTTTCGTAGGCGGCAACCTGCTTGTTGAAGAGGCCCGTTTGCGCCGGCGACATCTTCGCGACGATATCGCGCTTCAGGCCCTGGACGCTCTTCTGGTAGGCGTCGAACCCTTCGACCGCCTGCCGTCCCTGCGTGTTCGCATAACCAGTATCGGGATCGTAAAGCAGCTTGTCTTTTGCCTGCAGCCACTGATTGGCGCCATCGCTGACGACGGCCTCATCCCGCATCTGCTGCACACGCTGCACCGCTTCGGCCGCGACATCCATGCCGCTCGCAACCGACTGCAGCCCTTTGCCGATCGCCGAGCCGAAGGCATCGGCCGTCGCGCCGCCGACAAGCGTTTCGGTATATTCGGGCCGCAGCGCAACGCGGTCCTGATTTTCTTGATAGAGGGGAACCTTGACCAAATCCGCGGCCTTTCTTCGTCGTATTGCTGATCACAGCGAACATCGGCAGGAAAGGTTGAGTCCGAGACAGACGACCGGAGAAAGCCAGGTCTCATCGAAGCCCGAGAACTCCTGGGCTGCATAGACTGAAGAATAGGCAGGAGGACTTCTCCACTCCTTCCGGAAAAGGTCAGATCTTCTGGATGTCAGGTAATTGCCCGCTGGTTGAATGCCGGCCCCGACCAATTCGGCCAGCACGCGCCGTCAACCGCGATTTTTTTTCGCTGTCAACCGTTCGCACCCTATCCATGACGCCAAACGAGGAATGGCATCATGGATGAGACCACCCGCAACGAGCTTGATAAACTCCACGGCAGGATCAACGATTTGAAGGAGCGCGTCGTCTCGCTGGAAGCGCAGCAGCCGCATATCAACGCTGCCCTGCTGCGCATCGAAGGCAGCGTCGAAAAGCTCGCAAACCGCATCGGCAAGGCGCTCTGGGCAGTCGTCGCCATCGTGCTGACACCGCTCGCAGGCCTGCTGATCAAGGCGATCGCCTCCGGCGCGCTCGCCCGCTTTCTCTAGAGCAATTCCAACAAAAGTGCCTAGTGGTTTTGTGTCCGGAATTGCGGAAAATAAAGAGAGCAATTCCAGCAAAAGTGCGCAGCGGTTTTGCGTCCGGAATTGCGGGAAAACAAAGAGATAGAGAATTTTCCTGATTCAAATTCTCTGAATTCAGCCTGACAACTCTTCCCAGGCCATCCTGCCGCCATTCATCACCATCAGGGCAGCAGACATGACCCTCGTCTTCATCCGCATTCTCCTGCGTTACCTCGCCGCCGTCCTCGTCACCCGCGGGCTGATCGCACCCGATCTCGGCGAGATGATCTCGCGCGATCCCGATATCGCAATGGCCCTTCAGGTCACCTCGGGCGCGCTCATCGCCGCGCTCGCGGAAGGCTGGTATTACCTCGCCCACAAGTTCGGATGGGCGAAATGAAGTGGCTGGCCGACCTGCTGCTCGGCGGCATCATCGAGAAATTCACCGGCCCGCTGCTCGCTGCCTATCAGGCGAAACTCTCGGCTGAGACCAATCAGCAGAAGCTTGCCGCCGATGAAGCGATCAAGGGCATCGAGGCAGCCCGCGACATCGCCGTTGCAGAAGCCGCCGACCGCTGGAGCGCCACCCGCCTCGGCCGCCTGCTCATCGTCATCCCCTTCGGGCTCTGGTGGGCGGCGATCTACATGGTGCAGATCCTCAATCCCTGGTTCGGCCTCCATCTCGTCGTCGTCGACGTGCCGCCGCGCATCAATGACATGGCGCTGGTGCTGATCCCGGCCATCGTCATCGGCGATGCCGGCGCGCTGCTCGCGCGGCGGCTCAAGAGATAGAACAATTCCAGCAAAAGTGTGCATCGGTTTTGCGTCCGGAATTGCGTGAAAAGAAAGGAGCAATTCCGTGTTTCGAAGAAAACGAAATTGCTCCGGCAGGACACCACCTCAACCATTCCCTGCGATCATCGCCCCATCAAGAGAGCGACGGGTTGGGGGCCGAATTCCTCCGGTGAGCTTGCGAAACGCGTTCGGCCGGCGCCAGGCGCTCTCTTGATACCCCCTTTCGGGAAAAGCTCGTAATCACGTGGCAAGTGCCGACAATGGCCGCCTTCGGCCCGAAGCGTTTGAAATTTCACGATGAACCTGAAAGGATACGGATAGCGCGGTCGAATATCTTCTGATCGACATGTCCTGCGCCAGGAATGATTTCCATTCTCCACGCAAGTTGTCCCCCGGATGAGGTCGCAAGTCCCTGGCAAAGCTTAAAATGCCACATGCCGCGTGCAAGGCGATGTGGGCCTTGCGCCATGGCTTTTTCGTCGCGTGGAAGATCAGAAGCTGTTCCATCGCAGTCGCACTCCCCAAGTAAGATGGTCAAGCGTGTGCCGAAATATCGGTTGAGTGCGACGGCATCCAGATCAAGACCACCCATTCCGCTCGGATACGCGACTTCCAGATCGGGCAGCATATAGATTCCACTGTTCGATGCGACCGCCTGGTCGACAAGGACGGCTCCGTTGAGTGCCAGATAACGGAGAACAAACTGGGAGCCTGCTGAGTTGCCGAATAACCCAAAGGTTTCTCGGCGCGATCCCAAGCTGTCTCTGACGTGTTTGAACAGCCTGTCTATAATGCCGAAGGTCCAATGTTCCCGCGGAAGGACCGCAGCGTCAGGGCCATCGGGCCTCACATTTCCATAGTTGTAGGCATATACATCTGGAAACGCCTCCATATCGAATTCAGGAACGAGAACGATCATTTGGTGGAGGTCTGCGGGTTGCGCGAGTACATCTCGAAAATCGGATGCTTTACGGTCAAGTCCGTGCATTCCAACAGCGATACGGGTGTCGGCGGTGATTTTGTCCGGTAGGAAATAGAAAACGCGCAGAGACTGCCGCTTCCCTGCTGCGTGGTCTTTGAACAAAAAAGAGCCAAAGCGATCGCTCGCAGAAAATGTGTCCAACATAACCATCGATCCGTCGTTTAGAACTTTGCTGAAATCACATGAAATTACGGATCAATTACCCTGTTTGCAACGTTCACTTGCGGCGCGAATCTGCCCTTGTGCCTTACCGGCATCTCCCGGCGAATTTCGCAAAAGCCTTCGTTCACCTATGCTTATTCTAGGCCCGCTTCGGTATCAGGAGAGAAGACGTCCACCATGCCTGCCAACCTGTACGAAACCGACAGCACGCTGACCCTGGTCTCTGCCGAGGAACGGCCGGATCTCATCCCCTCCTTCGCCGAGCTGGGTGCGGCCGTCTGGCCGAAATTCATCGGCGGCGACGCGGTCGTCGAAAGAGACTGGGACAACCTGTTTTCGGAGCGCCTGCGCCGTCACCAGTTTCTTATCCTCGACCGGGACGAGCAAGGAAACGAAAAGGTTCTGGCGATATCGAACAGCATTCCCTTTGTCTGGCCCGAGCCCGATGACGACACCTCCCTGCCCGACGAGGGATGGGATGCGGTTCTCACCAGTGGCGTTGAAGCCGCCAGATCCGGACAAAGAACCAACGCCCTCTCCGCGCTCGCCATTGTCGTGGCGCCCGACATGCGCGGCTCGGATCTCGCCGAACGCCTGATTGCCAACATGAAGACGAGCGCTAGGCAAAACGGCCTCGAAGCGCTCGTCGCACCCGTGCGGCCGACGAAGAAACCGGCCTATCCGCTGACTTCCTTCGCCGATTACATGGGATGGACGACAGCCAACGGCGCGCCCTTCGATCCCTGGCTGCGCAAACATTGGCAGCTCGGCGCCCGGATCGTGAAAATCGCGCCGTGCTCGATGCGGGTTGAGGCGCCGCTGGCGCAATGGACGGAATGGAGCGGGCTGCGCTTTCCGGTGTCAGGGCCGTATCATGTGGAAGGCGGGCTGGCGCCGTTGATGGCAGATTGCGGTGACGGCATCGGGCTGTACGAGGAGCCGAATGTCTGGATGCGGCATGGGCTGGAGGATTCCGGGCGGTGATGCGGGCCTGACTGTCAGGCATGTCTCCGAACACCTGTCAGGGCCTGAAGTAGAGCCGTTTTGCCGTGTGGCCCCCTCACCCTAACCCTCTCCCGTTGGGTAGAGGGGACGAAGCTCACGACGCCTTCGAGGAGGCGGAAACGGTGCGGCACATCCCTTCTCCCCATCGGGGGTCCGAAGGACGGGTCGAGACCCGTGGCTCGACCCCGGTCAGGTGGCCCGAAGGGTCGGATGAGGGGGCCGCGCGGCACAGCCTGTCCTCATCTCATCAGCGAATATCACCTGATACTCCTATATCATTTCAGGCATCGACGGAAAGGCATACCGAGTCCTCGCCACCATCCCATTCCCACCCTCACCCCAAAAACTTTCCACGATCGTCCCGCATAGCAGAAAGCTATTTCGCTAAAGCGCCATCGAAGCAAATGTCTTCCGGTTCAAACTTCATAAAGTTTATAGATTATATCGTTTTAACCCATCAGGAGGATTTCCATGCCCAAGACAGCGTCCAATCCCATCGAGCTCGGCACCCGCGCCGCGGACTTCATTCTGCCGGATGCCAAGGGCGTGTTGCACAAGCTCTCCGATTTCGATGGCACGCCGGCCTTGCTCGTGGCCTTCATTTCCAACCGTTGTCCCTTCGTGCAGCTGATCCGTAATGATCTCGCCGCCTTCGTCAGGGAATATGAGGCAAAGGGCCTGCGCGTCATCGCCATCAACAGCAATGATGCCGAGGCCCATCCGGAAGAAAGCCTTGCCGCCGTCGGCCAGGAAGCCGAGGCGATCGGCTACACCTTCCCCTATCTGAAGGACGAGGCGCAGGCTGTCGCGAAAGCCTACGGCGCGGCCTGCACGCCTGACCTTTTCCTCTTCGATGGCGCCCGCAAGCTCGCCTATCATGGCCAGTTCGACGATGCCCGCCCCGGCAATGGCAAGCCGGTCACCGGCAAGGATCTGCGCGCTGCGGCTGATGCCGTGCTCGCCGGCGCCAAGCCTGCACTCGAGCAGACCCCGTCGATCGGCTGCAATATCAAGTGGACCGCAGGCAATGAGCCCTCCTGGTTCTCCAACGCTGCCTGATGCGGTCCAGCGCGGCAGCCCTGCAGCTGCCGCGCTCTTTTATCGTGACTCTTGGGCGGCAGTCCCTCCGGCTGCCGCGCGCCTTTATCATCACCTAGAGATTTTCCAATGTCGTTGAAGCGTAAGGACCTGGCGGGCAACGGTCCGTTGCATCTGCAGACGGACGTGCTTGTCCTCGGCGGCGGGCCGGCTGGCGCCTGGGCTGCCCTTTCGGCTGCGCAGAATGGCGCCCGCGTCGTCCTCGCCGACAAGGGCTATCTCGGCACCAGCGGCGCAACCGCACCGTCCAACACCGGCACATGGCTGGTCCCGCCGGGTGAAAACCGCGCCCAGGTCGTCGAGCGCCGCTGGCAGCGCACCGGAAATATCGCCGACCAGCGCTGGATGCTGCGCACCGTCGACCAGGCCTATGAAAACCTCTTGAGGCTTGCCGAATGGGGCTACCCCTTCCCCGACGATGAAGACGGTAAGCTCTATATCGCCAATCTGCGCGGCCCCGATTACATGGCCTTCATGCGTCGTCGGGTGCTGAAAGCAGGCATCACCGTCCTCAATCACCACCCTGCCCTCGAACTCTATTTCGATGGCGAAGCCGTCACGGGTGCAGCCGGCATTGACCGCCAGCGCGATCGGGAATGGCACGTCGATGCCGGCGCCGTGGTGCTGGCAACCGGCGGCTGCGCCTTCCATGAGCGCATCCTCGGTGCCGCCGCTCTGACCGGCGACGGTCACCTGATGGCGGCGGAAGCCGGCGCCAGCCTGTCGGGCATGGAATTCACCGGCAAATATACGCTCGCCCCCTATGGCTCATCGCTCAACAAGGGCCTGCCCTTCCGCTGGGCCTCCTTCTTCCGCGAGGATGGCACGCCGATCCTCGATAGCGACGGCAACCACCTGCAGAACGGCATCGGCGAGCGCGAAAAGGAAATCGCGAAAGCCATGATCGAAGCGCCCGTCTATGCTGTGCTCGATCAGGCCGAACCTGCCCTGCAGGACTGGCTGCGCCGCGGCCAGCCCAACTGTTTCGTGCCTTATGACCGCACGCCGGTCGATCCTTTCGCTCAGATGTTCCGCGTCACCTTCCGCGCCGAAGGCACGGTACGCGGCACCGGCGGCATTCGCATTGCCACATCCGATTGCGGCACCGATGTGCAGGGCCTCTATGTCGCCGGCGATGCCGCAAGCCGCGAGCCACTCGCGGGCGCCACGTCAGGCGGCGGCGGCCCCAATTCCTCCTGGGCGATCGCCAGCGGCTGGTGGTCCGGCCAGGGTGCTGCCGGCCACGCCAAGCGCCGCGGTGACAAGGCCTTCCGCAGCAATTCCAGCCCGCTCGGCCAGGCGGGTCTCCGCCCTGGCGGCACTGTGAAGGACACGCTGACGCCAAAGGATGTCATCGACAGCGTGCGGGCCGAGGTCACACCCCTGGAGAAGAACTATTTCCGCGAGGGCAGCCGCCTGCAGGCCAGCCAGAACAAGCTCGACAACCTCTGGGTCGATGTCAGAAACCATCTCTCCGGCGCCGGCCTCGACAGGCTGAAGGCGCGCGAGGCAGCAGCGATTGCCGCCCACGGCCGCTGGTCGCTCGCCTCCGCACTCGCCCGCAAGGAAAGCCGCGGCATGCACCGCCGCTCGGATTTTAGGGGTAACGACCCGGCATTCGCCCATTCCATCACCGTGCGCGGCGTCGATGACATCGTGGTCTCTTCCGCACCCGAAGCCCGCCAGGAGATCGCATCATGATCGAAGTCGTCTCCGAAAGCCGCTGCGTGGAATGCGATATCTGCGTGAAGGTCTGCCCGGCCAATGTCTTCGACGCGACCGATGGCGTTCCGGTCATCGCCCGCCAGGATGACTGCCAGACCTGCTTCCTCTGCGAAATCTACTGTCCGACCGACGCGCTCTATGTCGCCGAGCGCGCCGACGGTCCCCTCGCCATCACCGAAGAGGAAGTGGAGGAGCGCAATCTCTTCGGCAGCTATTCCCGCGCGCTCGGCTGGAAGCGCGGCAAACCGGGCGGATCACAATTCGATCCCACCCATCGCATCCGCGTCGCGCAAGTATGAATTGGAGAAGCTCATGGACCGCATCACCGTCACCGATGTCCGCAAGACCTTCCAGCTGAAGCCCGGCCAGTCGGTGCTGATCGACGGTCGCCCCTCAGACCGCGTCACGGTCTTGAACGGCATCGATCTCACGATCCGTAAGGGCGAGTTCATCACGCTGGTCGGCCCGAGCGGCAGCGGTAAGTCCGTCCTGCTCGATATTATCGGCGGCCTCACCGAAGCCTCCGATGGCATCGTCCGGATCGATGGCAAGCACATCGTCAAGCCGGACCCGAAGACCGGCTATGTCTTCCAGCAATATGCGCTGTTTCCCTGGCGCACCGCTCTCGCCAATATCGAATATGCGCTCGAGGTCCACGGCGTTCCCAAGCGCGAGCGCACCGAAAAGGCCCGCTACTTCCTCTCCCTCTTCGGCCTCTCCGGCTTCGAGGATCGTTTTCCGAACCAGCTCTCGGGCGGCATGCAGCAGCGCGTGGCGATCGCCCGCGCGCTTGCGACCGATCCCGAAGTCCTGCTGATGGACGAGCCCTTCGCGGCCCTCGACGCTCAGACCCGCGAGATCCTGCAGACCGAGCTCCTGCGCATCTGGGAAAAGATCAACACGACCGTCGTCTTCGTCACCCATTCGATCGACGAGGCGATCTACCTCGCCGACCGTATCGTCGTCATGACGGCGCGACCCGGCACGGTGAAGGAAATCATCGATATCGACCTGCCGCGCCCGCGCGATGGCGATATCCGCGCCAGCGCCGAGTTCAACGCCCATCGCGGCCGCGTCTGGGAAGCCCTTAGGGACGAAGTGAACAAGGCGCAGAAAGACTGGGCGCTTTCGCCGGCTTACGCCCACTGAAACCGGGAGAACTCTTATGGCCTATGTAACCGACAAGACCGTCCTCGGCGCCGAGCTTTCTCCCGCCCGGTCGAAGCGCACCACCCCGCGCGCCAGGCGCCGCATCGAATTCGGCGCCGCCACCTATGGCCTGCCGCTGATGGTGGTCTTCTTCGGCCTCTGGGAAATCGCGCCGCGCCTCGGCTGGCTGAACCGCATTTTCTTCCCGCCGCTCAGCGAAGTGCTGGAAGCCTGGTACGCGATGCTGCTCGACGGCACGCTCTCTGCCAATATCGGCATCAGCCTGCAGCGCGCCGCCATCGGTTTCCTGCTCGCCGTCGTCGTCGCCGTGCCGCTTGGCTTCCTCATGGGGCGCTATACGCTGTTCGAAAAGGTCTCCGACCTGCTCGTCCAGACGCTGCGCAACACCTCGCAATTCGCCCTTCTGCCGGTCTTCATCCTGCTGCTTGGTATCGGCGAGGCCTCGAAGATCGCCATCTGCTTCTATTCGTCGGTCTTCTTCCTGCTGATCAACACGATCTCGGGTGTCAAATCCGTCGATCCGCTGCTCTTGAAAGCCGCCCGCTCCATGGGCACGTCCGATCTCGACATGTTCCGCAAGGTCATACTGCCGGCGAGCATTCCCTCGATCGTCTCGGGCATGCGTCTTGCCGTCAAATCCTCGATCTTCGCCGTCATCGGCGCCGAAATGCTCGCCGCCAAATCCGGCCTCGGATTCCTGATCCAGCAATCGCAGCTGATGATGGAAACGGCCGACATGTATGCCGGCATCATCACCATGACTGCTATCGGCCTGCTCGTGAACTACCTGCTCGTCTGGTTCGAGCGCTGGGCCACTGCCTGGAAGGGCAGCTCCGAAATCTCTCACAACTGAATTCAACGTTTCTCAAGGGACATCACATGACACGCTTCAACCCATCCATCCTGCGCCGCACGCTGCTATCAGGCCTTGCGGCCCTCGCGCTCGGCAGCGCCGCGCCCACCGGTCCGGCATCCGCGGAAGACAAGCCCGAAATCATCCGTATCGGCAGCACGGCCCCCGGCCACCTGAAATTCATCCTCGAGCGCCATAGCGGCTCGCTCGCCAAGGAATTCGAAAAGGATGGCATCAAGGTCGAGTTCATCGCCTTCACCAATGGCGGCTCGGAAGCCACCACCGCGCTTGCCACGGGTGCCGTCGAGTTCATCTATACCGGCAACAACCCGGCGCTGCGCGTCGCCGCTGCGGGCGCGGATGTGAAGGCAATCGGCCTGTCTAGCTATGTGAAGGCCAACGGCTCGGCGATCATCGTCAAGACGGATTCCCCGATCAAGTCACTCGCCGATCTCAAGGGCAAGAAGGTTGCCTATCTCGCCGGCACGGTGCGCCACTCCACCTTCGCCAAGGCCCTGAAGTCCGTTAGCCTGTCGTTGACCGATGTCGAATCCCTCAACCTCGCCTTCGATGCGTCCGGCCCGGCGCTGGTGCGCGGTGATGTCGATGCCGTCGTCGAAAGCGGCGATGTCGCCGCCAAGCTGGTCGAAACCGGCCAAGCCCGCGTCATCCTCGATGCCTCCTCGCATCCGGAATGGTCGGCCCCCTTCGTCATCTCCGCCAATGGCGATTTCGTCCGCAAATATCCTGACCTCGTCAAGCGCCTGCTCAAGGTCGACATCGAAACCGCCCGCTGGGCCGATGCCCATCCGGAAGACACGATCAAGATCTTCGTCGACGAAACCAAGTCCTCGGAAAAGTCGGTCCGCGAAACCTACAAGGACAACGTCTTCTACCAGGACCCGAAGATCACCCCGGAAGCACTCGCCTCGCTGAAGAGCGAGGAGCAGTTCATGGCCGACGCCAAGCTCTTGAAGGGCTCCGTCGACTACGACAAGTGGATCGACACCAGCTTCCTCGACGCCGCCTACAAGGAAGTCGACGCCAAGAAGTCGAACTGATCGGTAAGGCAGCTCGCCCCCTCACCCTCCGTCATGCCCGGGTCTGGCCCTGATATCTGCAACGGCAGACATCAGGGACAACCGCGAATTTTACTTCACACCAAAAAGATGCGGCTGAAAGCATACCTGGATGCAAGAACCTGAAATCAAGCGAATAAGTGAGATGACATATTTAAGCCGTTGCGGATCTCAGCGGATTGGCGTCTCTGGCGTCGCCTGCAACTGATCTGGCATGATGCGCCGGCTACCTTACGTTCTATGCAACGAGCAAAAAGGTGCATCATGAACAGCAAATCCCAACCCACGGCTTTAGTCACTGGCGCGTCATCCGGCATGGGAAAAACCATCGCCGGACGCGCAATCCTCGCTGCCCGATCAGGTGAAGATCCTGATCAAGCGCCGCATCGCCAGCGGCAAGCCCGATATTGCCTATGTGGCCCGCGAAATGGGGATGAGCGAACGGACCCTGCAGCAACGGATCACCGAACAGGGCACAAGCTATCGCGGCCTGCTGGACGATGCGCGGCGGGAGCCCAGTCGCCATTTGCTGTCCGACGGGCAGAACGGCATCGAGGAGATCGCATTTCTGCTGGGCTTTCAGGATACCAGTTCGTTCTATCGGGCCTTCCGCGCATGGGAGGGGCTTACCCCGGCAGAGTGGAGAGATCTTCCCTGAAATTGTTTATCCAGCGCCACTCCACGATCGCGATTCAGCATGGCGAAAACCCGGTTCTCATCTGCCGAATACCGATAGAGGTCGTCTCCGCTTCCTTATCCTTGTCACACTCCGCCTGCAGCCCCGAATTTACGTCCCCTAGTTACTGTTACGTACTTTCGTGTTGCGCACAAACAGCCTAGACTTCAGGCCATACTAAAATGCCGTCCGGGGGGAACATTGGCATGAGGAATCAAAGCAAGACGACAAGGCCGCAGAGCCGCCACTGGACCGCCATCGGCCTGACCGTTGCGGCAGCAGCAACTCTGGCCGCGCAATCCGCATCAGCAGCCGATGACGCCGCGACCCAAGCCTATCACACCGCCCTCACCAACCACGTTCCCGGCTTCATCACCGCGCCCGGCCAGACCGACTATCTCTTCGTCCTCGTCATCGTGCTGATCCTGGTGATGATCCTTGCCATCGGCAATTTCTACTTCCAGCTCCATGCCGTTCCCGAGCGCATAGCGCACCGGGCCAACAAGGCGCAGCTGGAGATCGTCGCCGTGCTGGCGCTTATCTCGCTCTTCACCCACAATCACCTTTACTGGATCATCGGCCTGCTCTTGGCGATGATCCGCATTCCCGATTTTTCGACGCCGCTCTATTCGATCGCCCGATCGATCGCGAGGCTCGCCAGCCGGGATCCCGAAGCCGCCATCACCGCTGCAGCTCCCAATCACGCGGCTACGAGTCATGCAAGCTCCACTGCAGCCGCCCCGCCTCCCGTGGCCAATCCTCCAGCCACCCACGCCCCTGTCGCCGGCGCACCGATCGCGCCGGTCCCGGCCGCCGCCCATCCGCAGCCCGTTCAGCCGGCCGTCAAGCCCGGCGCACAGGAAGAGGGTATCTGACCATGCTGGAACTCATGCTCTGCTCGATGCTGACCATCTTCCCGGACTATCTCTACCGCCGCTATGTGCAGGGCAAGCGCATTGGCCGCGAGATCACGCTCTATAGCATGTGGTACGAGCTGCGCTGGGGGATCTCGGCCTGCCTCATGCTGACCATCTCGCTGATCACCATGATCTTCTATTTCCACCCCTCGACGAAAACCGTTACCGCCGTCTTCCGCACCGTCACCATCCTGCCGGAGGCCTCCGGCCGCGTCGATGAAGTCTTTGTCGGCGTCAACCAGAAGGTCGCCGCCGGCGCACCGCTCTTCAAGCTGGACGATTCCGCCCAGAAGGCGGCACTCGACGTGGCGCAGAAGCAGATCGCCGAAGTGGAAGCCGAAACCCAGGTGGCGCAGTCAGAGCTTGCCAGCGCCGACGGCCAGATCAAGCAGGCCGAAGGCGCCCTGCAGGTCTCGATCGACGAATTGCAGATGAAAACGCAACTCCTGAAGAACGATGCGGTCGCCCGCCGCGAGGTGGACCGGCTCACCAATACGGTCGAAAGCCAGCGCGGCATGGTGAGTGCCACCTATGCCAACAAGGAGACGCTGCAGACCAAGCTCGCCATTCTCCTGCCGGCACAGAAGGCCAGTGCCGAGGCCGCGCTTGCCGCAGCACAGGTCGAGCTCGACAAGACGCTGGTCAAGGCCGGGGTCTCCGGCACCGTGCAGCAGTTCACGCTGCGCCGCGGCGATGTGCTGAACACCATGCTGCGCCCGGCCGGCATCCTGGTGCCTGAGGAGGCCGGCCGCGGCACGCTGATTGCCGGCTTCGGCCAGATCGAGGCGCAGGTCATCAAGCCCGGCATGGTGGCCGAAGCCACCTGCATCGGCAAACCCTTCTCCATCATCCCCCTCGTCGTCACCGAGGTGCAGGATGTCATCGCCGCCGGCCAGTTGCGCCCGACCGACCAGCTGATCGACGTCCAGCAGCTGGCAAGACCGGGCACGCTTACCGTCTTCCTGCAGCCGCTCTTCCCCGGCGGCCTCGATGACGTGCCGCCCGGCAGCAATTGCATCGCCAATGCCTATACGAACAACCACGATGCGCTGGCCGACCCCAATATCGGCACGCTGAAATGGATAGGCTTGCATGTCATCGATACGGTCGGCGTGGTGCACGCCATGATCCTGCGCATGCAGGCCCTGCTGCTGCCTGTTCAGACGCTGGTGCTGACGGGGCATTGAGGAAATCGTTGGAGTTTGCTCCGCCAACGCCTCTTCCGTCATGCTCGGGCCCCGATATCTGCCGTGCGCAATATCAAGCACAAGGCCGGACGCCCCGGCCTTGCTAACTACCGCCCGTCCAGCCACCTATGGGGCGAACTCGCGCCTCATCCGAGACACTCATGCACCCTGCAGCCCTCGACTTCACCCACGCGCTTGCACTTATTCCCGAGGGCTACAGCGAAGGCAGCTTCGAGGCTGGCCGCTGGGGCGCCACCGTCAAGCGCTCGCCGGATGGCAAGCGCATCTGGCTCTATGCCGAGGATCTTGCTGGAACCGATATCGTCAGCTTCAACCTCTATCTCTTGGAGGCAAGCGGCAGCACGCTGAAGCCCTGCGAAATGTCGTCCGAGAAGGTGATCGCCTTCGTGCTCGGCTACCAGCCCGACAAGCAGGATCAACCCAAGCTGCCGGCGAAACGCTCTGCAAGCCGCTGACGCTGAAAACCCTCGATGACGAAATCGATGAACACCCGCGTCTTGAGCGGCAGTAGCGTCCTGTTGGCGTAATAGATCGAGATCGACCCGATATCGACATACCAGGAAGGCACGAGCCGGATCAATTCGCCGCTGTCGAGATGGGCAAGCGCATCGGGCTTGGAAAGCAGCGTCACCCCGAGCCCGAGAAGGGCCGCACTGCGCATGGCGGCAGGGTCGTTGACGACGATCTTTGGCGTGAGATCGACAGGCTGCTCCTCTCCCGCAGCGTTACGCATCTGCCGTTGCGGAATGCGCCCGGTATTGATGGATTTCATGACAATGCCGTCGAGCCCCGCAAGCCCGGCCGGATCGACAGGCGGCACGCGGCCCTGCATATAGGCGGGTGACGCCACCGCCACGAGATGGGCGGGCGCCAGCGGCCGCGCCACCACGCCCGAGGCAAGCTCGAAGCCGCCGCCGATTGCCGCATCGTAACCCTCCCCGATCAGATCCACCTGCCGGTTCTCGAACATCCATTCCGGCCGCACCAGCGGATAGCGTTTCATGAATTCAGGCAGCATGGGCAGCACGTAATCGATGCCGAAGGCCGGGCTGAGGCTGACTTTCAGGATGCCGGCCGGCTCCGCCTGCTCGTTGGAAATCTCGGCAATCGCCCCCTGCAAGCCCTCGAGCGGATCGCGCACCGACAGCAGGAAACGCTCGCCCGCCTCCGTCAGCGTCAGGCTGCGGGTGCTGCGGTGAAAAAGCCGGAGTTTCAGATTGGCCTCGAGCGCTGCGACATTGCGGCTCACCGCCGCCGGCGTTAGCCCGAGGCGTCGTGCAGCCCCCGAAAAGCTGCCGAGCTCGGCGCTACGCACGAAGGATTCCAGGCTAGCCAGACTTTCCATTGCTCATCACCTTCAAGGAACACTTGAAACTGATAGCGCACATTACCGGCTAATCAAAGGGGAATGGCAGTGCGATATTGGCTCCATCGAAACGAAATCGAAGGACCACCGAAATGACAGTCAACACGCTGAAAGAAAAGACCGCCCTCGTCACCGGCGGCTCCCGCTCCATCGGCGCGGCCATCGCCAGGCGGCTTGCCGCAGACGGCGCATCCGTGGCGCTGACCTACAGCGCCTCGCCGGAAAAGGCCGCCGCCGTGGTGCGCGAGATCGAGGCATCAGGCGGTCGCGCCATCGCCATCCAGGCCGACGCCGGCAATCCCGAAGCCGTGCGCGCCGCCGTCGCCAGGACGCAAGAGGCCTTCGGCTCGCTCGATATCCTCGTCAACAATGCCGGCATCGCCATCAACGGCCCGATCGAGGACATCAAGTTCGAGGATTACGAGCGCATGATCGCCGTCAATGTAACAGGCGTCTTCGTCGCCACTCAGGAGGCCGCCCGCCGCATGAAATCCGGCGGCCGCATCATCCATATCGGCTCATCCATGGTGCAATACGCCGCCTTCCCGACCGCCTCGCTGTATACGCTGACAAAGGGCGCCATCTCCGGTTTCAACCGCAGCCTCGCCCGCGATCTCGGGCCGAAGGGCATCACCGTCAACACCGTCCATCCCGGCCCCACCGATACCGACATGAACCCGGATGGCGGCCCGATCTCCGAGATCGTCGGTCCCGGTATCGCGGTTGGCCGCTACGGCAAGGACTACGAGATCGCCGGCCTCGTAGCCTATCTCGCCAGCCCCGAGGCAGCCTTCGTCACCGGCGCAGACATCCTCGCCGACGGCGGCTTCACAGCCTGATTTCAACACCAAACGAAAGGATCACTGTCATGTCCATCGGTATCATCGGCGCAGGCAATATCGGCGCCGCCTTCGCCCGGGCGCTGGCCCGCAACGGCATCTCCGCCACCATCGCCAACAGCCGCGGCCCGCAGACGCTGAGCGAACTCACCGCCGAGCTTGCCCCGCACATCACCGCCGGAACGATCGAACAGGCCGCCAAGGCCGATATCGTCCTGATCGCCGTACCCTGGTCGAAGCTACCGGCAGCGCTATCAGGCCTGCCGGATTGGGCCGGCCGCATCGTCATCGACGCCAATAACCCGATCGAGGCGCCGCTCTTCAAGCCGGCCGAACTGAATGGAAGGCTGTCGAGCCAGATCGTCGCCGATCTCGTGCCGGGTGCGCGCCTCGTCAAGGCTTTCAACCACCTCTATGCAAACCTCGTCTCCGGCGATCCCAAGGCCGAAGGCGGCAGCCGCGTGCTCTTCTATTCGGGAGACGATGCGCAGGCCAAGGCAGAGGTGGCTGACATCATCACCCGCCTCGGCTTTGCCGGCGTCGATCTCGGCCCGCTCAAGGTGGGCGGCGCCCTGACGCAATTCCCCGGCGGCCCGCTGCCGGCGCTGAACCTCGTCAAGTTCGGCTGAAGGAGGCCCGCCATGTCACCTCTCGAAACCGCGCAAACCTTCTTCGCCCACTGGAGCGCCAACCGCATCGACGAAGCCGTCGCCATGCTGAGCGATGATGTGCTCTACGACAACGTGCCTCTGCCCGATATCGTGGGTCGCGAAAACGTCCGGAAGTTCCAGGCCGATTTCGGCATCGGCACCGTCTTCAAGGTGGATTGGCAGGTCACCGAAATCGCCGTCTCCGGCAATGTCGTGCTGAACGAGCGCATCGATGTCTTCACCCACGAAAGCGGCGGCCACATTACTTTGCCGGTCATGGGAACGCTGACGGTGGAGGATGGCAAGATCACCGTCTGGCGCGACTATTTCGATCTTACGAGCTTCGAGCGGCAGTTGGCCGCAATCAAGCGGTAGCAACTCTAACCCCAGCTATGTCAGTGGCTGGGGCACCGCTCACTGTTGCTGAAACGCCAGCCGCACGCCAAGCGCCATATAGATCGAGCCGATGACCTTACCCTGCCAGCGGCCGATCGTCCGGTTCCTATTGAGCCAGCCGCGCACCAAGCCGGCGCCGATCGCGAGCGCCGAGGTTACACAAATGCTGAATGCCACGAAGATGATGCCGAGCAGCGCGAATTGCCCGATCACCGAACCGCTTTCGGGATGGATGAACTGCGGCAGGAAGGCAAGGAAGAACAGCGCCGTCTTCGGGTTCAGGATTTCCGTGAATATCCCCTGCCGGAAAGCCTTGCCGGGGCTGATCTCTGGGGCCGCCGCCATATCGAGATTGCCGGACTTTTCGATAAAGGCGCGGTATCCGAGGTAGATGAGATAGGCTACGCCGATATATTTGACCACCTCGAAGGCGAGCGCCGAAGTCGCAAGCAGGGCCGAAAGACCAAAGGTCGCCATGGTGGAATGGATGAGATCGCCGGCAGCAATGCCAAGCCCCGTTGCGATGCCGGCCCGCCGACCGCCGCTCACCGATCGAGCGAGAACCAGCAGTGTCGCCGGCCCGGGAATCACCATCAGCCCGAGCACGACAAGAACGTAAGTCGTCAAAACAGCGATACTCATCTTCGATTTCCGTTGATTGAAATACCCGCGTTCAAATTAACGGCTTCGGCCGCCGGTGCAATATTCGAAAAGTTTACGCCGCGACAGCTGCCGGGATCCCTATCCCGCGAAAAACGCCTTGCGCCGCGCAGCGAATAAGCGCAGGATTCCAATTGCTGGCAGCCACTTCAAGGGCGCTGCCGGTTCGGGCGTTAGCCCTGGCCCCAACGAAAGGAGGACACGATGTCTTCCGACTTTTATCCGTCAAGCCTGTCGCGCAATCTCATCCGAACGGGCGCGTTCGCCTACCGCGAGAATGTGGCGCTCGGCATTCTTAATCGTGCCGAAGATGCCGCCGGCGAACAGCAGGACGATCGCTTCGAATCCGCCAGCAGTTTCGTGGCTTTTCCCGATTTCAGCCGTGGGCCGCAGGCCGGCCGGGGGATGAATGCGCTGCGCATTCATTCATCTCGGCATTCCCCAAGGCAACCCCAAGGGCAATCGCGTCTTTCCACATCGGCAGCCTCTGACGAGCGTCCCGGCATCGGGCCCCTGCCCCTTTGATGCTGCAGCGACCGCGCCGCCAGCCGGCGGCTGGCCGCAATACCTGATCTGTCCCGCATCACCACACAAGGAGGAAACCATGGCGAAAGGCCAAGTCCGCAGCAACCGCGAAGTCCGAAAACCGAAGAAAGACCGCTCTGCCACGCCTGCACCTGCTGCCGCACCCGGCACGCAGGTCAAGATGGCAAGCAGCACCACGGGCAGCGACAAGAAGAAATAACGCCCGCTCCGGCGCGACGGCCGCTCGGCTGTCCCGCCCATCGTCAAGGATAGCAATATGACCACCGACAAACGCGCAGCGGAAAATCTCTTCCGTCCGCCGCAACCCGAAAAAGCCTCCGACGCCGGAAAGCTCCAGGATGTACGCAAGCGACTGCAGCAGAGACAGCGCGAACAACGGCAGGATGAACGCCGCCAACGCGCGATAACGCGGTCGACCCTACCCGCCGTTTCATCCTGAAATCGTCGACCCAGGAAGACTCTGATACCCGGATGGCTCGGCCATATCAGGAACGAGCAAGGACCATGAAGTGGCAGAATTCGACTATATGATCGAAGCCGGGCTTTACACCGGCAAGACATTGCGCAGCTCCCGCGGCCCCCGCTATAAGCGCTTCGAAACGGCCGCGGAAGCGGTGCGTTTTGCCATGGAAGACCTGCCCGGTCCGCAATTGCGCGGCTGTGTGCTGGAAGTGAATGAAGCCCGCTTCGACGAAAAGCAGATCCGCATGCTTTACGATGCGCCCGCCTATCCGCTTTCGCGCAGAGAGAAGTGACGGGCGCCCGCGGATATTTTCACCGCGGTCATGTTTCCCCATGGTCAGTGCCGCGTCATGAAAATAGGGAGGCAGGATGACGATTTTCTCCGTCCGCCACATCACGTCCTACCACTACAAAAGGCCGGTGCATTTCGGACAGCACCGGCTGATGTTCCGCCCCCGCGACAGCTTCGACCAAACGCTTCTGAGCTGCAGCCTCGATGTCTCTCCGGGGCCGGCATCCGTGCGCTGGATCCACGATGTCTTCGGCAATTGCATCGCACTCGTCGATATCACAGCCGCCTCCGCCGAACTGCGCTTCGAAACCGTCATCCGTCTCGAGCATACGGCGCAGGTTCCGCTCGATCTGGAGATCGACCGCAAGGCGTTGAGCTTTCCCTTCGCCTATGACGAGGACGAGGCGATCGATCTCGAACGCACCATCGTCAGGCACTATCCCGATCCCGATGACGAAGTCGGCAGATGGGCGCGGCAATTCGTGCCCTTGAGCCATCAGGCGCGCACCGGCCACATCCTGATGACGCTCTGCTACGCGATCCATGAGAGCTTCACCTATGTCAGGCGCTTCGAGCACGGCACGCAGGCGCCGCGCGACACGCTTCGGCTGCGCAGCGGCACCTGCCGCGATTTTGCGCTGCTGATGATGGAGGCGACCCGCTCCCTCGGTTTCGCCGCCCGCTTCGTCACCGGCTATGTCTATGTCGCCGATCGCGATGGCTCCATCACACTTGGCGGCGGCTCGACGCATGCCTGGTGCCAGGTCTATCTGCCTGGTGCTGGCTGGGTGGAATTCGATCCCACCAACGGCATCGTCGGAAACCGCGACCTGATCCGCGTCGGCGTGGCCCGCGACCCGCGCCAGGCCGTGCCGCTGTCGGGCAGCTATGACGGCGGATCGCGCGATTTCGACAGCATGAAGGTGCAGGTCAACGTCACCACGGAACAGGAATTCGATACCGCAAAGGCCAGGTGACGGAACGCCTGGCCCGCTGATGCATTCGCCTGCAGGACAAACCCTGTTTCAAAGGACCACAACTCATGAAGATACGTGCAGGCTTCCACATCGGCTATGAATGCGAGCATGAAACGCCCATGCTGCTGGTCCTCAACATCCACCCGTCCCGCCGGGTGGATCTCCTGACGGAACAGGTGCTGAGCTTCGACCGACCGATCGAAGCCTGGGGCTACACCGATACGTTCGGCAATGCCTGCACCCGTATCGTAGCACCTCCGGGCCTGACGACCATTTCCACCGAATTCGAAATCTATGACAGTGGCCTGCCCGATCCTGTTCCCGAAGGTGCGGTCCAGCACAACATCAATGATCTGCCTGATGATGTGCTCGTCTACCTGCTCGGCAGCCGCTATTGCGATACCGACCGTCTCGCCGATTTCGCCTGGAAGACCTTTTTCAAAACACCGCTCGGCTGGCCGCGCGTCCAGGCGATCCTCGATTTCACCCACAAGCGCATCGCCTTCGACTATCAGAAGGCCGACCCGCTGCGCACCGCCTTCGGCGGCTTCACGGATCGCACGGGCGTCTGCCGTGACTTCGCCCATCTCGCCGTCACGCTCTGCCGCTGCATGAACATCCCGGCGCGCTACTGCACCGGCTATCTCGGCGATATCGGCGTCCCCAAAGACCCGAACCCGATGGATTTCAGCGCCTGGTTCGAGGTCTATCTCAGCGGCCGCTGGTACACGGTCGACGCCCGCCATAATGCGCCGCGCATCGGCCGTATCCTGATGGCCACCGGCCGTGACGCCACCGACGTCGCCATGTCGACGGCCTTCGGCCCCGCGATCCTCAAGCGCTTCGAGGTGATTACGGATGAGATGCCGGTTTGAGGTGGCTTGCTCCCCTCACTCCTCAAAAGGCGCCTGCGCAACGAGATCAACCGAGGACGTCGCAACAGCATAACCGGGCACGAGACGTTCGCCGAAATCCCGCACGAAATTGTCATAGGTCGTTTCCGGCCGCGTCCTGGCGATATGGCAGAAACAGCCTGTCATCTTCTTTTTCATGCCGAGCCGGGGAAATTCCGCGACGATCACCTTCATCTCGGCCGCCGGAATGAGGCTGTACTGGAAGCCGACGACATCGAGGCAGATGCCGGTCGTGCAGAGCGCAATCTCGGCCTCCTTGTAGAGACCGATTGATGGCGTCGAGTTCAGCGCGACGGCATCCCAGATCATCTGGGCGCGGCGCCGGTCGAGCCCGGCATCCACGGCAAAGCCGCGCGCCAGATCCGCCGCTTCCACCTCGAACCGGCGCGGCCCCGCAAAGCGCTCGTTGAGGGTGATGTCATGCAACAGCGTGCCGAGTGCGACGACTTCGCCATCGTGCTCGATGCCCCGCAACTGCCCAATCCGGACAGCAAACAGCCAGGACCGCATGACGTGATTGAAGAGATAGGGTTCGCAGTCCGTGCGCGCATATTCCATCGCCCGATCGATGATGGCAGTACTCGGAACCGAGACGCCCGCAAGCATCCGTGTCTCTGTCGTGTTCATGATGCCAAAGCCTTCTTCTGATGCTGGAAGCGATCAGAGGAATAGATCGGCGCGCACCGCCCCGCTATCCAACGAAGGTTTGCCTATGGCGATAGGCACGCCTCACGCGACTGCCACCTCATCCGGCAGCGTGAAGATGAACCTCGTCCCGCGCGGCTCGTTCTGTTCCGCCCACAGCTGACCGCCATGCGCCTCGACGATCGAGCGGCAGATCGCAAGCCCCATGCCCATGCCCTGCTCTTTCGTCGAAAAGAAAGGCTCGAATATCTTGTCGGGAAATTCGATACCCGCGCCTCGGTCGCTGACTTCGATGCGCATCATGCCGTCCGCCCTGTGCACGCTCACTTCAAGCACCCTGTCATCGGCAACATCGGCCATCGCATCCATGCCGTTGCGCATGAGGTTGATGACAACCTGCTGGATCTGCACTCGGTCGAACGCAATGCCGAGCACAACATCCTCGCCGTCGATATCGACGCGGACGCCGCGCCTGATGGCCTCTTCGGCCAGCAGATCGCCCGCCTCGGTGATGACACGGCCGAGTGTGACGCAATCCCTCTTGTCCTCGGCGCGTTTGAACAGGGCGCGCACGCGCGTGACGACATCGCTTGCCGAATGCGCGCTGATGATGATGCGCTCCAGCGTTTTCTGCGCCCGCTCGATATTCGGCGGTTCCGCCATCAGCCAGCGCCGGCAGGCGTCTGAAGAACTCATCACCGCCGAGAGCGGCTGATTGACCTCATGCGCGATAGAGGCCGAGAGCTCCGCGAGGCTGGCCGCTTGGCTCGCCCGCGCCAGGCTCTCCTGCGCCGAAAGCAGCTTTTCCTGCGCCCGCACCTCGCCGTCGATATCGAGGCAGACGACGTTCCACTGCACGATGGCGCCTTCGGCATCGCGCATCGGTGCTGCGCGCGTTTCCACCCAGCGATATTCGCCATCGAAACGTCTGAGGCGATGCCTGCGGGCATAGGGCTCGCCCGTTGCCAGCGAATGGGCATATTTCTCCTTCACCCCGGCCAGATCATCGGGATGGATGCCGGCATCCAGCGTGCCGGCAAGCCGGGATTTGCCAGTCCCGTCCAGCTGTTCGAGATCGTAGCCGAGAAATTCGCGCAGCCGCTGGCTGCGGAAGACCGGCTCTCCATCAGGGTCGGCGCAGTCGATCATTGCCGGCAGGGTTTCCACCAGCTGCCGCAGGAAGCGCTCGCTCTCGCGCAAGGCTTCCTGGGTGGTGACGAGGTCGTGGATGTCGGAGCTGACGCCGTACCATCGCAGGATGACCCCGGCCTCGTCCCTCAGCGGTTCCGCCCGCGTCTCGGTCCAGCGATAGCCACCATCGGCGCGGGCCTGACGGTATCGCACGAAATAGGATTCCCCGGTGGTGAAGGAATGCAGTATCGCCCGGCGCGCCGCCTCCCGGTCATCTGCATGGATGACGCTGAGCGAGGGCAGTCCGTCAGGCCCGATCATCTCTTCCAGGGTGGCACCCGTCACCTCGGTGAAAGGCTTGTTGACATAGATCGGCCGTCCCTCCGCCGTCGCGCTCCAGATCAGAGCCGGCACGGTATCGATGAGCTGTTGCAGCTGTCGCTCGCGTTCGCGAAGTGCTGCCTCCGTGCGCTTGTAGGCGTCGATATCGACAGTCACGCCATACCATCCGGTGATGCGCCCCTGCCCGTCGCGTGTCGGCCGCGCGGCCGCCCGGTGCCAGACATAGGCGCCATTGGCGCGCAGAACCCGGTATTCGAAATTCCAGTGCTCGCCGGTCCGCAGCGCATGGCGCAGCGTCTCGCCTGCCTCTTCGCTGTCATCGGGATGCACGCCGCGCTGCCAGCCCTGCCGTCCGCCCTCGATGAAGGGCTTGTCGTCGAGAAGCAGGTTCAGGTCTTCGAGCACCATGGCGATCGAAGTCTGCGCCGTCGGCGTCGCATAGGTGAACTGCCCTGATGCATCCATTGCCCAGGCGCCGCCATAGAGGTTCTCGATGGCAAGTGCGGCGCGCACCGCTTCGCCGGTCTCGCCAAGAGAACTCGCCGTCGTCCACCGCTCGTCCTGCCGCGCGACCGCCGGATCGACATCGACACTGGTGCCGTATTTCGGCTCCACTCGAAACTCCACCCACCGGTAGCTGCCGTCGGGCTGAAGCTTCCGGTAGCTGCTGACCTGGGGAATGCCATGGAAGAAAGCCCGCGCACGCGCCTGCTCCACCGTCGCCCTGTCATGCGGATGAACCTCCGCCATATCGGCCGGAGAACCACCAGCCGCCATCCCGCCGGCAAGGGGCGCGCTCTCGGCATCGATGACGGTGCCGTACCATCCGGTGATGACGCCATTGCCGTCGCGCAGCGGCTGTCCCGTGCTCCGCGTCCAGCCGTAGCCGCCCGTCGGGCGCAGCATGCGGCTATCCACGCTGTAATGCTCGCCCGTCTGCAGGCAGCGCCGCCACAGGGCCGCGGCAACCTCATAATCGTCAGGGTGGATCGCCCGCTTCCAGCCGAATTCCTTGTCGTCGTCAGGTGCATTGAAGTCTTCAAGGCCGAGACCGAGAGAGGCAAGCACACTGGGGGTCACGTAGAGGAAAGCGCCCGAGGCATCAGTGGCCCAGGCAACGCCGGTGAGCCGCTCGACCGATTTGGCCGCCCGCACGGCATCGGCATCGGCCGTTTCAGGCGCGTTGACCGAAACGAGCGGGCCGAGAGACAACGAAAGCGCAAAGAAAGCCGCCCATGACAAAGCAGGTTCGCGCATTCCGGCATCGAGCAGCGCCGCCAGCAGCGCGCCGAGCATGGCCACCGCCAGAGCGGCATAAATGAGCCTCGCAGCACCGCCGCGCGCACAAAGAAAAGCAGCGGCAACGGGACCGAGCAGGCCGAAAGGCGTCATCGTCAGCCAGGACACGGCTATGCCGACGAGGCAGGCGACGACGGCAAGTGCCAGGCGCCGGCGGGAGAGATCCGGCATCAGCATGCGCGCATCCCGCCATCGGGCGCGGGTTGAAAACGATTGGCGACGTGGCCGCTATCGGCCATTGGCGTCCGGCCGCATGAAAGCATGGTTCGACCTGATCCCATATGTGGACGGCCCCCAACTCGCAAGATATTTCGAGATAATCTGATCGTATCGCTTGCGTCCATATGTCCGGCCTGTTGTTGCGTTCGCACATGAACGCTGGCCAAGATGGTTTCCGCAACACAGGTCCCAAGCATCAAGACGGCCTCTAGCTGCCAATGGGATCACCGGGGTATCCTGTGTTCCGGATCGATCGATCACACCATCTGCTCCTTATCCTGCAAGTGTTGACCTCGACAAAGGAGTAAGGATCACGGCCTCTTCGGTTCTTGCTCGCCGATCATCATGCCGCGCAGCCCTGTGGAGCAGACGCCGGTCTTGCGCTGTATGTCTCGCCGGAGACCATCAGCTTCCAGGCCATACGCGCCATCTTGTTGGCGAGTGCTACTGCTGCCACTTTAGGTGGCTTGCGCTTAAGCAATGCCGTAAGCCACCGAGAGGCATTACCAGATCGCCGTGCATGCTGAATGACAGCGGTTGCTCCAACCACCAAGGCTGCCCGCAGCGCTTCATCGCCGGCCCGCGTGATGCAACCAAGACGCAGCTTGCCGCCGGTCGAGTGATCCTTTGGCGTTAACCCTATCCAAGCTGCGAACTGGCGGCCAGATTTGAAGAGCTCTGGAGCAGGTGTCTTCATTATCAAAAGAGCCGAACTGATCGGGCCAATACCGGGAATGGTGTTGAGACGTATGCTGCGTTCGTCGTTACGCTGCCATGCCTTTAACTTCGCCTCCACGTCAGCAATGTTCTTTTCAAGTTGAGCGTATTCCTCGGCCTGGCTCATGAACAATTCCTGCGCGAGCTCTGGCACAGTTTTCTCAGCTTGCACCCTTTCGAGCAGCATCGGAATATGTGCCAGCCCCTTGGCTGCGGAGACACCAAACTCATTGGCGTAACCCCGTATAGCGTTGGCGAGTTGGGTGCGGTTGGCTATCAGGCGGGTACGGACGCTGATCAGCATGAGTGCCGCTTGTTCATCAACTGTCTTAACCGGAACGAACCGCATCGTTGGGCGGCTCATCGCCTCGCAGAGCCCTTCGGCATCGGCAGCGTCATTCTTGTTCCGCTTGACGTAGGGCTTGGCGAGTTGTGGCGCGATCATTTTTACCTCATGTCCAAATGAGGTGAGTAAGCGCGCCCAATGATGCGAACCACCACAGGCCTCGATCGCGACCAAAGTTGGCGGGCAGGTCGTGAAGAAGTCGATCATCTCCTTACGTCGCATTTTCTTACGCAAGACCGGTTTCTCTCCGGCATTCACGCCATGCAACTGAAAGACATGCTTTGACGTATCCATGCCAATACGAATAATCTTGTCCATGGGCGGCCCCTTCGATTGAGATCTTAACAGCTCATTCTGGCACATTTCGATGCCGTTCAGGGGCCGTCCACTCCAACATCATGTCAGAAGATTGCAACATTCCGTCTGTGTCGAGGATAATCTCGCCGAGGACAATTGGAAGGGCGCAGGCGGTCGCAGGCATCGCCTGTCCGTTCAGGCCCGCTTCAGCGCCGCGAGATCGCCGCTCTCCAGCGCCGGCAGATTGGCTTCGATCTTGTCGATCGGCCAGTCCCACCAGGCAAGGTCGAGGATCTCGCTGATGACCTCGACAGGATAGCGCATGCGGATGATATGTGCCGGATTGCCGCCGACCACAGCATAGGGCGGCACATCGCGGGTGACGACCGAGGCGGCGGCGACAATCGCGCCCGCGCCGATCGTGACACCCGGCATGATGACGGCGTCGTGGCCGATCCAGACATCGTGCTCGACCACCGTATCCTTCACCGGCAGATCCTTGTAACCGAAGGTCTCCGGCTTGAAGATGCGGAAGGGATAGGTGGTGATGCCGCCCATCGGATGATTGGCCGAACTGGTGATGAAATAGCTGCCGCGGGCAATCTGCACGAACTTGCCGATCACCAGCCGCTCCCGGCAACCCCGCCCCAGATAGGGCGCGAGGATCTCGGCCGTCTCCTCCAGCTTTCCGTAATGCGTGAAATAGCTGTAATCGCCGATCTCCATACGCGGATGATCGATGACATTCTTCAGGTACATCGTCGTCTTCGAAACCCTGCCATCGGGATGGGTGACGGGAAAGGCTGAATTCGCATCGAGAAGCGGCATGAAAAGACCTTTGCGCAGGGTTTGGCGGCAGCGAGCACGGCCGCCGGGCGGAATCCGGAAGCAGCACCCCCTATAGCCGATCCGCCCGCAGGATCCAAAACCTCTCGAACGACCTGTCGAATTCCGCTCCGCCCATTCGTCTGTAGAATGAAGCCAGGCCAGCCGGCCAGCCTGACATCAAAGGAGAAGCAGATGCCCCAATATCTCGTCGCCATCCACCTCCCCGACGATTACGCCCCTTGCAAGGAAGACGATGCGACGATGCGCGATATCGACGTGTTGAACGAAGAGATGGTGGCCGCCGGCGTCAGGCTCTTCGTCGGCGGCCTCAACCCGGTCAGCAAGGCAATGTCGGTGCGGGCACAGCCCGACGGCAAGCTGCTCGTCACCGACGGGCCATACCTCGAAACCAAGGAACATATCGGCGGCTTCTGGGTGCTGGAAGCGGCCGATATGGACGAGGCGCTCGCCTGGGGCCGCAAGGCGGCAATCGCCTGCCGCGCGCCGGTCGAGGTGCGCGGCTTCAACTGACGCCCGCCGGCGATCCCCTTCATCGCCCTCTCACATGCGAGTGGTAGAGCAATTCCAGCAAAAGTGTGCAGCGGTTTTGCGCCCGGAATTGCCTAAGCAAAAAGCCCTAGCAAATGCCGGCCGCCTTATGGACAGAGCGCCGCCGGCGCCTATCTGCCGCATCTGTGGTCCAACAGGAGGGAAAGCCATGTCAGAACTCGTGGTGCTTGGTTTCGATACCGCCGACAAGGCGGATGCCGTGCTCAACCGGCTCGTCCAGCTTGAGAAGGAATATCTCGTCGATCTCGAGGATGCCGTCATCGCCGTGCGCGACCCCGCCGGCAAGGTGCGCCTCAAGCAGGGCGTCAATCTCACGGCCGCCGGTGCTGCAAGCGGCGGCCTCTCCGGCGCGCTCTGGGGTTCGCTCGTCGGCCTGCTCTTCCTCAATCCGCTGGCCGGCATGGTCCTCGGCGGCGCCTTCGGCGCAGGCTCCGGCGCGCTTGCGGGCTCGATGACCGATTACGGCATCGACGACGACCTCATCAAGAAACTCGCCGACACCATCCCGGTCAACAGCTCCGCCCTCTTCCTGCTGCTGCGCAAGGTGCAGCCCGAAAAGGTGCTGGCCGAATTCAAGGGCGAACACGCCACCATCCTGCGCTCCTCGCTCTCGCCGGAGCAGGAAGAGCAGCTACGCAAGGCGCTGGCGTCGGAGCCTGCGGTCGCGACGCCTGCGGCCTGAGCAGGATCGGATCGAGCGAGGATGTCGGGCGCAACCGCCGTGCCCGACATTGTTATCGATCAATGCAGCTAGGCACTGGTCGCAGCCCGCTAATCCGACAGTGGGAAGGATTACATCTAACGACGCCTAGTCGAGGGATCGACGCCTCTCCCATGCAGGAACCCACAACCTTGCGGAGAATCGATTATTTACTCACACTAAAGCAAAGAAGGTATCAGAGCACAACGCGATGGGTGGCCACGGGTTGCAGCAGCAGTCTTTTGCGCCAACCGTATAAGGGCTACAATGTTCGAAAAGGCCGGCATTCCCAAGGTGCAGAATTTATACAATGGCCCCCTCGGCGTAAGGGGTAACTGGATTGTAGCCTGTGTTCGTTCGCAAATGGCTTGGCCATGCGTAACAACGGAAGTGGCCTTCCGTCAGCGCACCATCTTGCTCATACCGTGGGCCGAAGCTGGAGGGGATGCCGGGGTAATGTATCCGGCCGCCGCAGTTTGTTTAGGCCCTGGCGAAGATGCAGACGTTGGGCAGTTGTTGATCAGCCATTTCCTCAGCTCGTTGGCTTGGGCACACGGGCAGTCTATCGAGATCGAACAGTGGAGCGGAGGGAACATCCCGAGATCCATGGGCGGGTTCAATGGACCGTATATTGCCGCCCGCGACTTCCTGCATCCTTATGTACCTGATCCCGCCGATGCCAAGGCCCGTCTGGCACTCGGATTTTATCGTGAGGGGCTCGGTTTAAACAATCCTGCCTACGCATGTCTAAGCTTCTTCAAAATCCTCAACATCTTTATGCAACATGGCGGGGATCAAGTGGCTTGGATCGACGAAACCATCCATAAAATCAAAGATAACCGTAGAGCTAAGACTTAAATCTCATTCCTCCAAAACGCGGGCGAAAAGCTGGGCGCATACCTGTACGGGTCCAACCGCTGCGCTGTGGCCCACGCCTTCAGCAACACCGCGAATCCTGAAAATCCGGCTGACATGCGACGTATGCGGCAAGATTTGCCCGTCGCACAGGCGTTAGCGGAGTACGCGATCGAGCACCATTTCGGCGTCAAGAGCAGCCAAACAATTTGGGAAGAACATCTTTACGAACTGGAAGGTTTCAAAACGATTTTTGGTGAAAACGCTGTCGCTACCATAAAGACAGACGGCTCACTTCCGCGGGCTCTTTGGCCGTCACTCCCGAGGCTTACAGTAACTTTGGCGGGCAGCGAAGGGTTCGCGACACTCAGCAAACTTCGCGCAGAAATAGTGGCGACTGCCGATGGCTGCACCGACGTTCAGTGCACCTCGGATGACAATCTCACAGCGATGATGCTGCGGTTAAATTTCACAGAGGAGCGACTACAGATCGACGTTACCCACGGGCTAATGGCAGCCGACGATGGATCAGAAAGGGCGGCGAGAGGCTGCGCAATAATTATGCGCTTTATCCGAGACTACATACTCAACGGTGTTCTTGAGGTGTGGAATTGGGATCGGCAAAAATTGCTTGGAAGATGCGATGCCTTTATTCCGATGAATATCGATCTCGGCGCCACCAAACGATCCTATGACGAGCTCATTCGCAACTACGAAACTGAAGCTGAACAGCGCTCAACGTCAGCCAACAATGATTGAACTGAGGTTATTCGAAACCTGCAAAAAAGATCCCTCACCGCCTAACCTTAATCACCTCCCCCAACGGCGCCTCCAACAGAAACTCAAACCCCGCCGCCTCATAACTCAGCTCCGCCTTCCCCTGAAACGAAGCCGGCAGCAACCGCCCTATCATCCGCGTCCCGAACCCCTCGCGTTTGGGCGCACTGATCTCCGGCCCGCCGCTCTCCCGCCATTCCAGCGTGAACTGCCCTTCGCCGCCGGCATCCTTCTTCACGCCCCACGTCAGCTCCACCAACCCCGTCTCAAGGCTCAGCGCCCCGTATTTCAAGCTGTTCGTCGCAAGCTCGTGCAGCGTCAGCGTCAGCATCAGGGCCTGTTGTGGCGCAAGGTCGAGATCGGGGCCGGAGATGCGGATGCGCTCGCTGAAATCGCCGACAGAGATCAGCCCGGCCTGGGCGAGGCTGTGCAGGCTCGCATCCGCCCAGGCGGTCTCCGTCAGGATATCGGTCGCGCGCCCGAGCGAGACGAGGCGCGAGCTGTAGGTCTCGGCAGCTTCCGCGAGATTGTCGGCCTGGCGAAAGGTCTGGTTGGCGATCGATTGCACGAGGCTCAGAACATTCTTCAGCCGGTGGCCGAGCTCGTGGTTCAGCATCTGCTGGCGCTGGCGGGCGTGCACCCGCTCGGTCACGTCGGCGGCCATGCCGAACCATTCGGCAATCTCGCCCCTGGCATCGAAGACCGGAATGGCGCGCGAGAAGGTCCAGCCCACTTCGCCATCGGCCCGGCGCACGCGGTGTTCCAGCTCGAAGGGCCGCCGCTCGCGGATGGCGTGGGCAATCGCCATGCGGATCTGGGGCAGATCCTCGGGAAAAAGATGATCGTCCATCCAGCGCACCGTCGGCCCCTCGACATCGGAGAGGGAGCCGCGGCCATCGAGCTGGCGCATCTCCTGCCAGTCCGGGCTCATGCGGAAGACGACATCGGAGCTGGCATTGACGAGCGCGCGTGAACGCTCCTCGCTGCGCCGAAGCGCCTCCTCCGCCCGCTTGCGCTTGGTGATATCCTGCATCACGGCAAGCACCCGCGGTGGTTTCTCGCTGATGCGCGAGACGAACATTTCCAGCACCATCTCCTGCGGCTCGGATTCCCGCACGAAGCGGACGGGCTCGCCCGTCGTCAGCACCCGGTCGTAATCGTCGTACCAGTCCTCCACCTCGTCGGGGAAGAATTCGCGGATCGTGCGGCCGCTGAGATCGGCGATGCCGAACATCGCCTGCATCGCCTTGTTCATGGCGATATAGCGATAGTCGCGCAGCCCATCGGCGCCGACAGGCAGCCGCTCGATGATGCAGGCGCCCTCGTCGATGGAATCGAACAGCGCTCGATATTGCACCTCGCTTTCGCGCAGCGCCGCTTCCGCCTGCTTCTTGTCCCTGATATCGCGGAAGATGATGGCGACCTGCCGCTCTTCGACCACGCCGATGCGGAAAGCATGGACCTCGTACCAGCGCCCGCCGAGCGCATCGGCCTGATGCGCAAAACGAACGGGCTCGCCCGTCAGCGCAACCTGGCCGTAAATGTCGAACCACAATTCCTCGTGATCGGGCGCAAGCTCCCGCATCGTCCGTCCGTCGGCCTGGATCAGCCCCGTCTGCCGCTCGAAGGCAGGGTTGGTGAGCAGGAAACGATAGTCCCGCACGCCGCCCTCGTCATCGAACAGCACCTTTATGGTGCAGAAACCGTCATCGATGGAATCGAAGAGAGCCCGGTAGGGATGTTCACTATCACGCTCCGCCATTCCCGCCCGAACGGAGCCATTTGACTCAATGTCCATCCAACCCGCCTTCAACGCCGCTCCTATCCCCATCAGCCGCCAGAAAATGGCTGAACCCAGATGCATCGATAGCTGATCGCCTGAGGCTGATGACCGGCCATTCTGCACCATAAATTAGCGCTGGGCGGATTATTTCCAAGGGAGGTCATTGAGCGCGGAATGCGTCAGCGGCAGTTCAGAGGAAGCATGGCCGAGACGACATCGCTGTAAGCGAGACATGCACCTCCAGCGGCGGGGGCCGTCCACCATCATGCCCCCTACGGTATCATCACCAGCACCGGCGTCGCCGTCGTGAGCACCGCCTCCCCGATCCCGCCATCAGGCGAAACCACCCTCGCCTCGCCGGTCTTGCGGGCGCGGTCGAGCTTGGCGAGGATCTGCTTGCCGCCGGAAAGGCAGCAGATCGAAAGCGCGCCGATCGCGCCGGGCTCGATGCCATCGGTCGGCGCAAAGAGCAGCACGGCATCGTCCCAGATCGACAGCGCGCCGGTGGAGGCCCGCACCTGGGCAGCGATGATCCGCCGGTTGCGGCCGGCGCCGATCGAGAGCTGCGCCTTGTCGAGCACGGCCTGCGGCAGCGGCTGCGGCTCGGGAAGCGAACGGACTTCGCCATCCTCGCCGATCACGGCCGAGAGCAGGATCTTCGGCCCCAGCCCCTCGCCTTCACGCGTGATTCCCGCATGGTGCATGACCTCGGTCACGGATACGCCGAGGAAGGACGCGATCTCGGCGGCCTCCTCCATCGTCATCTTGCGTTTGCCCGAGAAGGTGCGGGAGACGGCGGAGGCATCCTTGCCGAGATGACGGGCGAGCGCGCGCAGCGATTGCCCCCTGTCATCAAGCTGGTTGTGAAACCAGTTGCCATCGATCTCAGCCATCAGCGTCCCCATGCACATATGCAGCGTTGCTTATTTGTTGCAAAAAACGCAACGAGGCGCAAGCAACTGCACCGGGCTTTTTACCGTCAACCTTTGACATGGTTGATCTGCTCAAGTTGCAACACGACCCGCCTTTCCGCCGAAAAACGTTCGTTCAAAGGCAGGGACGCAAAAGATAGGTATTTTTTCCTATTTGAGATTGACGTTGCGATTTCGACAACATAATCTCAACTCCAACAACAAGAGCCGCATGACAGGAGGGAAGATCAGCATGGCAAAGGCCCCGACGCCCTGGCAGAAGGTTGCCGCCAAATTGGCGCTGACGCCGAGCGAGCTCGCAGCCGAGCTCAAGCGCCACCGCTCCAAGATTTCGCGGGCGTTGCGCGATGAGCGCGGCCTCATCAACGGTCGCGACCAGCTGATGCTTCTGCAGGCGGCAAGACGCCATGGTGTTTCGCTCACCCTCTCCGATCTGATGCCGGAGGAGGAGGATGCGTAAAGAGCCGCTTTCCATGCTGGCGCAATCGGAGCTGATCGATGCGCTGATCGGGCGCTGCGTCATGCATGGCGGGGCGGCCGCCGGCGAGGCGTTGCTGCTCATCGATGACGAAGCGGTCGACGACCTCGTGCATCTCGCCAACCGGCTGCGCCGCCTTGCCCTCTTCGAAGACCGCATCCGCGCGATGGTGATGGCCCAGCCGTAGGCATCCGAAATCAGTTCGCAACGTCACGACATCGCGGCCCGCCCGGTGAGGCGGCTCGCACTAGAAAACCAGTGAGGATGAACATGCAGACCATCACGACACGACCGGCCGGGAAAGCCGCCACCCCGCCTGCCGCTACCCCTCAGACGGCTGGCCCGCTCACCATCACCAAGCCGCTGCTCTGCCCCTGCTGCAAGCAGCCGGTCACCATTCCCGCCCCCGAGATCGTCATCGATCACTATGGCATCACGCCGATGGAAGGGCGCATCTTCGAGGCGGTCTGGAAGGGCAAGGGCCTGCCCGTCATCACCGAGCGCATCTTCACCGCCATGTATATCGACGATCCCGATGGCGGCCCCTCGCCGGACAGGATGTACCTCGCCTTCAAGGTGGCCCTTTGCCACCTGCGCCAGAAGCTCGAAGGCTCCGGCATCGGCATTGCCAATGTCGGCTATCGCCGCGGCTACCGGCTGGTGCTGGAAGGCAAATTCCCGAGCACTGCCTCCCGTTAATCCCCGAAAACGCACGAAATGACCATGGCCGTCGCCCGTTCTGCACCGGCCATGTTGCGATACTGACAACACCCATTGCAAGAGCCGCAACATGCCTGCAGATCTCGAACGGCTTCGCCGCGATGTGTCGCTGTCCGAGACAGCAGCGCGCTATGGCTGCAGGCTGCAGAGGAACGGGCATGAGCATGTCGCCTGCTGCCCCTTCCACGCCGAGGAGACGCCCTCCTTCACCATCTTCAGGGGGCAGGATGGCATTGAGCGCTTCCATTGTTTCGGCTGTGGCGCCGGCGGCGATGTCCTGGATTTCGTGCGGCAGATCAAGGGCGTCGATCTCGCGGAAGCCATTCGGATCCTCGATGGCGTCAGCCATATCAGGCCGAACATCACGCCACGCGCACCGCAGATGGGCGACCCCTACGAGGGCATCACGCCCCTTCCGCCTCCATCCGAGCCTGTCAGATCAGGCGCCCGCATCCGCCTCTACAATCCCAAGCGCAAGGGCGACCGCTCCGAATGGGGCTCATTTTCTCCCTCCATGGTCTTTCCCTATCGGCAGGCCGATGGCGCGCTGATCGGCTATGTGCTGCGGCATGACCTGCCCGATGGGGCCAAGGAAACGCCGATGGTCATGTTCGCCCGTCTGCCCGACGGAAAAGAGACCTGGTGCCGCTACCCCTTTCCCAAGCCGCGCCCGCTCTATGGGCTGGATAATCTCGGCAAGACGAAGCAGGTCATCGTCGTCGAGGGCGAGAAATGCCGCGACCGGCTGGCACAGAAATCCGGCCGCACCGTACTTTCCTGGGCCGGTGGCACGCAGGGCGTCAAACACACAGACTGGTCGCCGCTCGGAGGCCGCGATGTGGTGATCTGGCCGGATTTCGATGCGCCCGGCCTTTCGACGGCAGACGAGATCGCCGCCATTCTCTCCGCCCTAGGCGCGCGCGTCCGGCTGGCAGGTTTTACCGATGCTGGAGCCGCCTCTGATCTCAGGTATTTCACCTATTCCGACTGGCAGGCGGGTCACCTTCCCTGCCGCGGCTGGGATAGTGCCGATGCCGTCGATGCCGGTTGGACGCGCCTTGAGCTCGATGCCTTCATGCGCGCCACCATCCGCCGCCATGCGCCGGCCCCGGCCGAGCCGCCGACATCGGCAGAAGAGCAGGACCAGCACGTACCGAAAGCGCCGCCGCCGGGCGCCGATGGCATAGACAGCATGCCGGAATGGTTTCCGAGCCAGCCTTTCGGCTCGGAAGTCTGGCTGGCGCGCATCTTCAACGAGCATCTGGCAAAGGCCTGCGGCGGACGGATCGTCCGTGCCGATGGCAAATTCTGGGCCTATGGCCCCTCCGCCTGGCGCCCCATTCCCGAACAGAAGATCCGCCTTGCCATGCATGCCTTCGATGCTATTGGCATAGGCCCGAAGGAAAAGCCGCTGAAGCTCGGCAGGCACATGATTGACGGCATCGTCAACGAGTTCGGCACGCGCACTGCCGAGGCCGGCTTTTTCGGCAATCCCGCCATCGGCGTCAACGCACTGAACTGCACCATCACGCTGGATGAGACCGGCAAGGTGATCTGCCGCGCCCATGACCCGGATGACCGCTTCCGCTTCACGATCGCCGCGGACTATAACCTGTACACCGAAAGCCATCCGCCCGAGGGCTCGCTGCTGCACAAGCTGCTCTACGGCGCCTTTCAGGGTGACCCTGATGCCGCCGACAAGATCAGCCTCGTAGCCGAAATGCTGGGTGCTGCCGCCTTCGGCCTTGCCACCCGCATCCGCCAGCCGAAGGCCTTCATCCTGCTCGGCGAGACCGCCAGCAACGGCAAATCCACCATCGCCGCGCTCTTCCGCGCGCTGCTGCCTGAAGGCGCCGTCTCCTCCATCTCGCCCGCCTTCTTCAATGATGAGAAGCGCATCATCAATCTCGCCGGCAAGGCGGCGAACGTCGCCGACGAGCTGAGTGCGGCGGCCATTTCAGGCGAGGAATTCAAGGCGGCCGTGACCGGCAACCCGATCGAGGGCCGCAGCCTCTACAAGGATGTCCAGAGCTTCATTCCCCGCGCGCTGCACTGCTTCACCACCAACACCCTGCCGCGCTTCAATGGCGGTATCGACCGGGGGCTCCGCCGCCGCCTCGTCGTCATCCAGTTCAACCGCAGCATTCCCGAGCATGAGGTCATCCCCGATATTGCCGAGCGCATCGCAAGGGAAGAATTGGAACTGCTGCTCGGTTTCGCCGTGTCAGGCGGCCAACGGCTGAAGCGCAACGGCGGCTACACCATGCCCGAAAGCTCGAAGGAAGCGCTGAACGCCTGGCTGCTGCTCGACCCGCTCAACGAATGGTTCGATATCCGTGTCGAGCCGGCGCAGACCGAGCCCGCCGGCGGCTGGCTGCGCACCGCAAAACTCTTCGAGGATTTCCGCAAATGGGCGATCGACCAGGGCTACCGCGAAAGCTTCCTGCCGCCCGTCAACACCTTCTCCCAGCGCCTGAAATCCATGCCCGATGTGCGCCTGGTGCGGTTTGCGACCGGCACGGTGGCGCATGGCGTGATATTGAAGGAAAGCACGCTGATGGGATCGACCAGTTACGCCGACGTCTTCTGAGGCGAGGAGCGGCCGGATTTTCGATCAACGGCCATAACAGTCTCGCGTAAAAATTGACTCGCCTTCCGCTAGGAGATGTGACCATGTGCATAGGTGGTCGGCTCTTCTATCCAGCCCGCGAAGCTGTGCTTTCTGAAGCCCGCCCACCCCCTACGGCAGGCTCGTTCCGAACCGCGAGCGCCCGGTACCCAACCGAGAACCACATCACGTGGTGGGCTTTGCCGTCAGTGTCGCGCTTGCTGAGCCTCGGCCGCTGTTTTTTGGCTGATCGCCTGCAGTCCGCTCTTGCCGCGGCGTCAGCGTCAAAGCCGGCAAGAAGACATGGCCAATGAGAAGATATGGCCAATAAGAAGATATGGAATGGAAGAGAAATAGCATGTCACGCCAGGATCTCGACCGCATATTGTTTGACCGCATCTGGGATCTCGGCGCCCAGGCGGTGAAGGATGATCACGTGTCGGCGCTCGCCTATGTGACCGTCACCAAGCCGACCCTGGAAGAATATCAGGAAAGTCACGGCCCCCTGCAGGCCGATCTCATAAAGGTCATCCAGCTCGGCATCCTGAAGCTTCGCGAAAGAGGCGAATTGCAGGAGCCGTAAGGCCTGTAGCTTCGAGGCTCGGCTGTTGCTGAGCGAAACGCTGCACTTTTCCGCCCCCGGTCGCAAAAGGCAACGGTGATCGTCTGTCGACCGTCATGGAAGAACTTGCCTGCCTTGCACAGGCTTTCCCGGCGCGACATTCCAGTCCTGCGAACCGTCCCATAGCCCTATTTGATTAGGCTTTTTTTTGGAACGATCTTTCAGGCTCGTGGTTCTGCTACAGGCCCTCAAAAGCCGGCCGCCGCGCCCCACTCTGTTCTCCTGTAACGGAGGCGGCGGTCACTCGTCCGTGGGGAAATCAGGGCACTCGCCGACGTTTCGATCCGAAACCCGCCTGCAGAAAATCCCGGGAGCGCTCCGGTTAAACCCGGCTGTCATCCTCTCTCAAATGGCGATGGGAGCCATCCCGATCGCCCCGGAGAGAGTGCGTGAGTAAGCCTGATTGCCAGGCGTCCCCCAGATATCGTCATGCAACAGGCACAACTGTTGCCATCAGAAACTTGTCGCGATCCACCCAAAAAGGAACGCGGCATGACCAGCGCGAATTTCCCGGACTGCCTCTCGATCACCCTGCACTCCGAAGGCGGCCTCTCCATAGAACGCACCGATCCCGGCAACTGGACCGGCGGCAAGATCGGCCAGGGCACGCTGAAAGGCACCAAATACGGCATCTCGGCCGCCGCCTTCCCCAATCTCGACATCCGCAACCTGACGCTCAATGACGTCAAACTCATCTACAAGGCCAAATACTGGGACAAGATCGGCGGCGACACCCTGCCCCCAGGCTTCGACCTCGCCACCTTCGACTACGCCGTCAACTCCGGCCCCGCCCGCGCGCTGCGCGACGCCCAAACGGTGATCGGCGCTCCAGCGGACGGCAAATTCGGCCCCATCACCCGCGCCAAGGCCGCAACCGCCGGCACCAAGGAAATCAAGGCCCTCTGCGCCCGACGACTGAGCTTCATGCAAAGCCTCGCTATCTGGAAAACCTACGGCAAGGGCTGGTCCGCGCGCGTGGCGAAGATCGAGGCGAAGGCCGTGGCGATGTATCTCCGCGGGCAGCCGGGCGTGGATGTGAAGGCAGCGCTGGCGGATGAGGCAAGCAAGGCGGAGAAGACGGCCGTTACGCTGCGGAAGGCGGGTGCCGCGATTGCGGTGTCGGCGTCAGGTGGTGCGGGAACTGGCGCGGCGCTGCCCGCGGAGCCGAATTTGCTGGTGCTTGGTGGGGTGATGTTGGCTGGGCTGGTCGTGGCGGGTGTGCTGGTTGTGAAGGCGGTGCGGGCGAAGGAGCGTGCGAGAGCCTATCAACAAACGGCAGAGGCACCATGAACTGCTGAAAAACTGCCGGCTGCCTCGCCGACAGCTCGACCGACTTCAAACCAGTGATAGAAAAAACACGGAAGCAATCAAAGTATATTTCCCGCGTAACGAGAATCAAAATAAGGATACGGCGCTTGTGGCACTATATTAAGGGATAATCATGCGCGCCTATATTGCAATGACACTGATCGCCACCGGATTGCTCACCGGCTGCGTGCCGACCGAGAAGCAATATGATGCAGCCGTCAGAGTGTTGCGAGGCAGCGAGCGTGAGAGAAACGGGCTTTTGGACGAGTGCATAAGGCGCCTCGGCTTTTCCGACAAGAAGGCCCGCCATAACGCCGCTGTCGTGATGAGCGTGGCAGAAAAGGACGCTCCGAAAGTTGCCTGCAGCCGATACACGAAAGCGATCGTTTCCGGCAGCATAACCTATCAGGATACGCTCGACATCAAAAATGGCCGCTACACCCCGAAGCTGATCAAGATCTTCCAGGGCCGATAGGCTGACCGCCTGTCACCCCTGCCCTTCACGCCTCCTATTCTGACGACAAAGCGGGCGTGATTGCCGGCGTCAACAATTCCGGCAAAACTGCGCAGCGGTTTTGCGTCAGGAACTGCGTAAAACAAAGAGATAGAACATCTTCATGATTCGAATAAAAACGGAAATGCTCTAGATTACCCTAATGGCCTGTTCGGCGACCGCGTCGCCATCTGGATGCGCCACCTTTCGAAGGAGAGCGCATGAAAAAACCGAAGCGTATTGAAGAGATGAGTACGGAGGAGCGCGCCGATACGCTGCGGCGGCTGAGCCAGACGCTGCATTTTTCGGCGATCGTCGCCAGGCAGGCAGGCGACATGCTCTGCAAGCCGCTGGAGGAACTGGCCGACAGGCTGCTGCGCGATGGTGCTGCAATATCGACCGATCGCTCCGAGGTCGCCATTGATGTCATTGCCGAAGCCATGAACCTGCTCGGGCGCTTTGAGCTGAGCCATTCGGGCAACAAGTCGACATTGCATTGACCCCGAGGTCGCTTGCGATCCTCCAGTCGACCCCGATCGCCCGAGGTCGCTTGCTTTCCCCCAACAGTCGACCTGAGGGAAGCGCCGAGCCGCATCCGGAGGGGGTGCGGCGGCCCTTGTAAAAGCCCGCCGAAAGCCTAGTTTGGATAGGATAAAGTTTGTCCTAGCGCGCGTCGGCGCCGAGCCAAATCCCCTCTCTCGACAAGCCCGTTGCGGGCCTGTCCACCGGCGTTAGGAAACCCCATGGCCGCCACCAAAGAGCGCTTTTTCAAACAACAGGGCCGCCCGCCCGCCCGCAAGGCCGAGGAACCGCCTCACGCGGCCTATGCAATCATGGCGACCGAAGCGCGCCAGCGCGATGCAAAGACGGCGAAGCTGCGCGCCTTGCGGCTGGAGCGTGAGGCAAGCAGCCTTCAGGAAGTGGGCGAGCCTGTCGCAGCAAAACCCAAACCCAAGCCTGCCGTCCGCCGCTCGCGGTATCAGTAAGCCGGTGTCATCTCCCATGACCCCGCAAGCACGGCTTTTACGGCCATGACCACCCAGCCTCCGATAAACGATATGTCGCTCGAAGAACGCCTGGAGACCCTCAAGCTTCTGAGCGACGCGCTGCAATTCTCAGCCGTGATTGCCCGCCAGCAGGGCGACGAGGCGTACAAGGCCATGGATTGTCTGGCCGAGCGCCTGCGCGCCGATGCGCAGATACTGGCGCATGATCCTTCGCCGACGACCAACGCTGTCGTCATGGAGGCGATCACGCTCCTTGGCAATTTCCAGATGGCCCATCCGGCTCGCAACAACAGCAAGCATTGAGCCGCTGCTGTCGGCGGGGATGGACTGGCCTGCGGTTGACGCGCCGGTCGACCGGCTGCAAAGCCGGTGTCCTTTAATCTTGATAGTCCGAATTTTTGGATATTGAGGCGCGGCCGCGGATTTTTTATGAGAAGCTGTAGACCCAGTGCGGCGGCAATAAAAAAGCGCTCAGCCACCTCGTATGGCTGAGCGCTTTTTTTGACCTGGCGGGTGGCCCGCCGGGCTTATCTTCCGCGCTGTGGCTTGCGGCTTTTATCGTTCTTGTCTTTGGCTGACGACGTCTTGGCGTCCAGCGCCTGACCGAAATTCGTGCCTCCAAGGTGCCCGCCGCCGCTGGTGTTGGCCAGCTGGCGCTCGGCACGTCGAAGCAGCTGTGCTGCGTCTGTCTTGCTCATTGTTCTCTCCCGGAAAGTTGCTCGCAAATAAAAAGGCCGGGGCTGGCCCGACCTTTCCAGGGTTCGCAAGTCCGCAGTGCCAGTACATCCGTGGTCAAAGCGGGGGTGCGAGCCGATTGTTTATTCAGAGGCGAGGTTCTGCGCGGCGTTCTTGCCGCTGCGGGGGTCCTGCACCAGATCGAAGCTCACGGACTGGCCTTCACGCAGGAAGGACATGCCGGACTGTTCGACAGCAGAAATATGAACGAACACGTCAGGCGAGCCATCCTTAGGCGAGATGAAGCCGAAGCCCTTTGCCGTGTTAAAAAACTTTACAATACCTGTATTCATAACGATTTTCCTTTCAATCGCATAGAATTACTGCGCCCGCTGGATGCGGGCCGTAAATGGTCGAGCTTGAGAGGAAAGATTAGCCAATGCGCCTTTGCGCAAAAACGAAGCTAACGAAGCAAATTCGATTTTGAAGAGATAGGCTATGTTTGTGTTCATAACAAGGTTACATTTATTTTTATTTGGTTTTCGCCCGTTGCCGCGCTAGTAAAACAGGCGCATGTTGGCTGGTCAGCAGCCATCTTTCCGGGCGCTGTTGGTTAAGGGCATCCACACCCTGGCCCCGACCGAAAGGAGGACGCGATGTCTTCCTCCATCCATCAGACCTTTCTCGACGGCGACGATATCAACCTGCTTTCACGCGTGCTCAAAAGCGCCGGATATGATGAAACCGCAGCGCCGGAACTGTTCGCACAGGCTGCCAGCAAGGCACTTGCTCTCTTCAGACGCGGCATGCGCCGCGAAGACGCATTGCTGACAGCGATAAGGATCATGCAGGACAGGCAGCAAATCCTGCGGCAAACCGGGAATACCGAATTTGAAAGCCGTTTCGCCATTCAGGGCCTGCCGCCGTCCAGCATCGTCATCGATGAGGCAGGAGCCGGCATCATCATTGATGCGACCGGAGAAAGCGTTGCACGCAAATAACCGGCATCTGCATCCGGTAGGAACCGCGCAACTCATGGCGGCGGCCGATACCGAATGCGCGGTATCGGCATCGTTTGATAGCCGTCCTTGCCCAACCGCTTTTATATTCAGCATGGCCGGGCGACCGGACCAGCGACGCCTATTCCTTAGATGCGATAATAATCCTCGCCCAGTCGCCCCTCTGAGCCTCGCGCAGGCATCCGCAAGGACGGCCCGATAACTCAGCTATTCAGCTTCAGCGCCAGCTGCTGCCCGCCAAACACCTTCAGCACATGCTTGTTGATCGGCCGCATCGCCTCGATGCGGCGTTGTTCTTCCCGCCGGCGCGCTTCGTGGCGCTCGCGGTCTGCGCGCAGCTGCGCGGCAAAGGCCATGGCCTTGTCTGCTGCTCCTGAATAACTCGGGCTTGTTGCCATCGAACTCTCCATCAGAACATAGATGAGAACGTTTATTTGTTCTCATTTTGTTCTCATTTTCAGAGAAGTCAAGACTATCGTTTCAGGTCAGTACAAAAGATGGGATTCCGGCGCGGGAAGAGCGATGCCGGCAAAAAGACAGGAAAGCGCCAAGTCTTTGACGCAGAAAACTATTCTCTCGTCTGGAGCCAGACCATGGCGAAAGACATGAGGCCGCAAAGGGTGGCGATCAGAAGCAGGTTGTCCATCGAAATCCTCCTATATATGGCGAAAACGCGGCAGAAGGGTTTTGGTTCAATTGCCTCTCTAATTCAGGCGATCTTCTCGCCCCTGTTCTCGTTTCGCCTTCCCTTTCTCTCTCAGGCTTTCCAATAAAAAAGCCCGCAGCATTCCTGCTCGGACCTCTCTCTGTTCCGCTAATGCCTGTCTATGCCGGCCTGATCACGGTCATGATGACAATATTTCCAGCTTCGTCTCGGGCGCTGTCTGTCATCGCAATAACCTTGCCGCCAAATTCCGCCTCGGCCTCAGCGAACGCCTCCCGCACCAGGCGAAGCGTTTCCAGATAGGCGCTGTTGTCTCGCCTGGGCATTGCAAGCAATGCCTTGATCCCTGCGCTATCGTCCGTCATGAGGCTGATGCACTCCTTCGCTGCGGCTGCGTGGCGACCATCGATCCGCTTTGCAAGGTCGGTTGGATGGATGCGTCTGCGGCCTTCTGGCTTTGCTCGATCCTGAGATCAGAATATCAGCATCGTCCTCCGTTGCCTTCCCGGAAAACGGCACCTGGGTCAAGTGCGGGAGACAGCCTTCAGGAGGATGACAACCGCCCCCCACACCCCATCTCGCTTTATCGCCACGCCTCATGTATAAGCCCTCGTCCCATTGCCGCCCCTGCCCCGGCGTTTCGCCAACGAGGGCTTGCAGCATCGGGCCTCTGCCACGACATGAGGCCACGGGACCCACGACCGGACGAAAGAAGACTTGAGATCATGACCACGGCAAAGACGGCTGTTTCAGAAGCAAACCAGCGCTATTTCAAGGCGCCGGTCTTCGCCGTTGCGCCCATGATCGACTGGACCGATCGTCACTGCCGCTATTTCCACCGCCAGATCAGCCGCAACGCCCTGCTCTATACGGAAATGGTCGTCGCCGACGCCATCATCCATGGCCCGCGCGAGCGCCTGCTCTCCTTTGATGGCACCGAACATCCAGTCGCCCTGCAGCTCGGTGGCTCCGATCCGGCAAAGCTCACTGAGGCCGTGCGCATTGCCGAGCCCTATGGTTATGACGAGATCAATCTCAATGTCGGCTGCCCGTCGGATCGTGTCCAGTCCGGCACCTTCGGCGCCTGCCTGATGCTGACGCCCGAAACGGTTGCCGAATGCATCGCCGCCATGAAGAAGGTCGCCAAGGTCCCGGTCACCGTCAAATGCCGCATCGGCGTCGACGAGCAGGAGCCGGAAGAGGCCCTGCCCACGCTGATGACCCGCGTGCTCGATGCCGGCGCCGACGCGATCTGGATCCATGCCCGCAAGGCCTGGCTGAAGGGCCTGAGCCCCAAGGAAAACCGCGAGATCCCGCCGCTCGACTACGACATCGTCTACCGCATGAAGGCCCGCTTCCCCGATGTCTTCATCGGCATTAATGGCGGCATCCACACGCTGGATGAGGCGCAGGCCCACCTCGCCCATGTCGATGGCGTCATGCTCGGCCGCGCCGCCTACCAGAATGCCGCCATCCTTTCCGAGGTCGATCAGCGCTTCTACGGCGCCCCGGCAATTGAGCCGGACTGGAATGATCTGCGCGACCGCATGATGGCCTATGCCGAGCGCCATATCGCGTCGGGCGGCCGCCTGCAGCATATAGCCCGCCACATGGTCGGCCTCTTCACCGGCCTGCCCGGCGCCCGCCGCTACCGCCAGATCCTGTCGACCGATGCCGCAAAGCCGAATGCCGGCCCGGAAGTGATCGCCGCAGCCTTTGCCGCGGTCGATTTTTCCGGCTCGACGGAAGCCGTCAGCGCCTGAGCGGCATCAGGCATCGATCCGAACCATTAGAGCAACCATTTGCCGACAGATCGGGCTTGCAGCCCGGTCCGTTTCCTTTCGACGTTTGAACGATGTGGGAGTGAACGCGTTTATCACGGTCCCCCAAAAGAGTATGGAAGGAAACACTCATGAAGAATCTCCTCATCCTGGCAGCTGCCGCTTCCCTCGGTTTCGTACCCGTGGCCGAGGCCGCGAGCCAGCACAAGCAACCGAAACATGCCGCCCAGCAGGTCGTAAATGAGCCGAGGCAACGTCTCGGCACCCTTTCCTGCGAAGTCGCCGGCGGCGTCGGCATGATCGTCGGCTCGAGCAAGGCGATCGACTGCAGCTTCAAGCAGAACACCGGCAAGGTGGAGCACTATACAGGCACGATCGGCAAGCTCGGTCTCGATGTCGGTGTCACCGGCAAATCCTATCTCAGCTGGATCGTCGTCAACACCGCGCCCACGCGCGTCGGCGATGGCGCTCTCGCAGGCACCTATGTCGGCGCATCGGCCAGCGCGTCCGTTGGCGTCGGCCTCGGGGCAAATGCCCTGGTGGGCGGAAATTCGAAGAATTTCGCATTGCAGCCGCTTAGCGGCGAAACCGGAACCGGCGTAAATCTGGCCGCAGGCGTCTCTCGCCTCCAGCTGAAGGCAACACGCTAGACCGGACAGGCGGCGGCCAACCGGTCGCCGCCGCTTGCCGCGAAGTCGCTCGCGTGCCATGTGCGAGAAACGATTGGCGTTTTCCCGCTATCGGCTGAGCGTGTCGGCATGGTGCTGGCCTTTTGATGAAGCAGGCCGAAATAACGGCAATGGCAGTCCATCCAGTCGATCATTGGCAGAACAGCTGCTGCCCCCTGGTCTTCACAATGGCCCGGTGGCACCGTATCTTACGCTGCCCCCAGATATACCGCAGCCCAAATGCGCGCTGACTACTCGCGCCTGAAAACAGCCATCGTATGGGAGGCTCGCCAGTGAAAGATGTCATCGCGTTGGTAACGGGCGCAAGCCGCGGTGTCGGCCGCGGGACTGCGCTTGCCCTGCTCGCCGAGGGAGCCACTGTGCATGTGACCGGCAGGACGCGTTCCGAGGCGAGCCTTGAAGGCATACGCGCGGGATCGCTGGAAGGGCTCGAGCTCGAGGCTGCGGACCTGCCCGGGCGTGTTGTTATTCATCAGTGCGACCACAGCAAGGACACTGAGACCGAGCGCGTGGCCGAAGAGATCAGGGCCGGCAACAGGCTGGATATTCTGGTGAACAATGCATGGCCCGGCTATGAAAACATGGTTGAGGATGGCGATTTTACTTGGCCCCGCGCCTTCTGGGAGCAGCCCCTCTGGCGGTGGGACGCGATGATGGGCACCGCGCTGAGGGCGGCCTTCCTGATGTCGCGTGCAGTGGCACCTCTCATGATCTCGGCGCAGCGCGGCCTGATCGTCAATATCTCATTCTGGGCAGGGCAATTCTACGATGGCAACGCGATCTATGGGATGGCCAAGGCCGCTGCCGACAAGATGGCTGCAGACTTCGCGCATGATCTGCGCCCGCACCATGTCGCCGCTGTCGCCCTCTATCCCGGCCTGGTGCGCACCGAAGCCGTCATGCAGAACGCCGAATATTTCGACCTGTCCAATTCCGAGTCACCGCAATTCATCGGCCACGTCATATCAGGACTTTGGCGAGACCCGGCGCTGGTGTCGAAATCCGGAAAAATCCTGGTCGCGGCCGAGCTCGGCCAGGAATACGATATCGCCGACATCAACGGCTATAAGCCTGTTCCCCTCACCGCGGCGGACTTTGCCAAAAGCTGAAGTCATGCCGGCAGCGACGGCAAACCGGACCTTGGACTCAGGCTGCCACCAGCAACAACACATAAGCCACGACCGTCACCATCAGCCCCCGAAAGGCAATCGTCACGAACCGGTATTTGCTGCGGGCGATGTGCGAGAGAATGTCGGCATTTTCCACATACTGGTCGAAGAGATAGCGCTCGTCGCGCCGGATCGCCGCCTCGAAGAAGGCGTCGCGATGTCTGGGCCATGCACCCCAGAACATCGATGTGGATTTGTCGAGCCGCCGCGGCAGCACCACGAGAATGGCCGACAGAATCGAAAAGACCGAGGCTGCGGCCAAGAGCCCGGAAAAGAGAATGGCCTGCGGGGTGCCCTGCGCATAGCGCGCCCAGGTGAAGACTGCCCTTACTTCGACGGAGCTCACAAGAAAGGCGAGCATGAAAGTAAAGATATAAGCGGCCTTCTGATCCGATATTTTGATCTGATCATAGAATATGTCGTTGATTTTCTTGATATGGTCGAAATATTCCGAGCCAATATCTTCTGTCGACGGAGAGCTGGAGGGCAGCTCCGCAAAATTTTCAAACTCGCTCAAAGGAAATCCCACCCCGCAATAGTGTTTCCCTAATAATACACTTGCTTACGAAAGCAAGAACACGTGTGCAGCCAGCTTGACTTTTACACCGCGCTTGGCCAAAGGGGGAAAAGGTGCGGGGGTATCTGAAATGTCGCGGCTGAGGTCTTTTCTGTGCGCAAGTACATCTCTTGCGCTCATGTCAACATTACTTTCATTTCCGGTTGCGGCCGAGCCGCTGCAACGCCCCACCCCGGTTGCAGGCTCGGTCATCGCCCGCAAGACCGGCGAGGAAGTGCGCTTCGTCGATGTCAGCAACTGGCGCGTCGTCGACCTCAACCAGGACCTCCTGGATGGAGACGTGCTGCGCACCAATGCCACCGGCCAGCTCGCCATTCTCTTTTCCGATCACACACAGATCCGCCTCGGCCGCAATTCCGCGCTGCAGGTCAAGAAGATGTCGCAGACCGGCGACACGATCCTCAACCTGCAGTCCGGCACGATCTGGGCCCGCGCCCAGCGCGGCGGCCAGGGTCTGACGGTCGAAACCCCCGCCGCCGCAGCCGCTATCCGCGGCACGGACTGGACCATGACCGTCGAGGGCGCCAAGACTTCGATGATCGTGCTCGAAGGCCGCGTCTCGCTCAGCAACCCGCAGGGCAGCGTCGATGTCAACGAAGGCGAAGGCGCTGTCGCCACTATCGGCCAGGCGCCGCACAAGCTCATCAGCGTCAATCCTGACGACCGCGAGCAGATGCTCTTCTATTTGGACCTGCGCGACGGCTTCGGCCTGATGCCGACCTCGCCGCTGCGGGCCGACCGCATGGCGACCGAGCGCCGCCGCCTGCTGGCCCTGCGGCCCGAGCGCCGCACGATCGAAGACTGGCTGGAGCTTGCCGAAGTACAGAGCGCCTTCGACGGTCGCCAGGCCGCAGCTGCTACGTTGCGGAACATCCGCGGCCGCAAGCTGACGGTGGCCCAGCAGGCCCGCGTCGACCTGCTCGACGCCACCATCGCTGGTTCGGAAAAGCGCTATGGCGATGCCGCAAAGCTCTTCCAGAAGGCCCTGCCGCATCTCGACCCGACACGCCGCAACATGGCCCAATATGGCGGCTATTTCGCCCGATCGCTCGCTGACCCCGCCCATGCCGAACCACCCCCGGCCAACACAACCGGTCCTTATGGCGCGATCATGGAGGCTTACACGGCAGGCTTCCTGGAAAACCCGCGCGCAGCCCTCGAGATCATCAGGAAAGCGGAACAGCACTATCCCGATGACCCGACCCTGCCGGCGGTCCGCGCACAGCTGGCGCAGCTCATCGACGACCGTAACCAGATGAAGGAAGCGTTTGAACGCTCGCTGGCACTCGACCCCGATCATCCGATGGCGCTCGCCGCCCGCGCCGGCTACAAAGCAGCCTACGAGAGCGATATCAACGGCGCGCTTGCGGACCTGAACCGCGCCATCAAACTGGCGCCCGGCGCCTCGGGCACGCTGAATTCGCTCGGCCTGCTGCAGAGTTCGCGTGATGCCAATGGCGAGGCCGAAGAAGCCTTCAAGAAAGCGATCGAGCTCGACCCGCAGGACCCGCTGCTACACGCAAACCTCTCGATCCTCTACCTCGACCAGGGGCGCATGAAGGAGGCCAAGCGCGAAATCGATACGGCAATCGCCCTCGATCCGTCCTTCGATCTCGCCCTGCTCGCCCGCGGCCGCTACTATCTGCAAACCGGCGAGCGCGACAAGGCGCTGGAGGATCTGCTCGCCGCCAGCACCGCCAATCCGGCTCATTCGCAATCACAGCTGATGCTCGCCGCCGCACACTACGAAAAGGGCGACCGGCCTCCGTCAGAGCAGGCACTCGACAACGCCAACCGTATCGATGATGACGATCCGGCCATCTCCGCCTTCCGCACGGCTGTCGATATCGACGATTACAATGCCGATGGCGCAATCGCCAACGCGCAGGAATTCCTGCGCCGCTCGCGCGCTCGCGGCGGCGATTTCAGTGGGCTCGGTGCCAATCAAAGCGCCGGCTCGACCCTGAACAACGCCTTCCGGCTGCAGGGGCTGGATGCCTGGGGTCGCTATTATGGCGATGCCGTCTTCGATCCCTTCAAAGGCAGCGGTTATATCGATCAGTCGATCAAGGGTAGCATCTTCCCGTTCGTCAATGCGACGAGCTTCAGCGACGACAATATCATCCTGAACCGGACCAATGCGTCGAGCTATTCCTCCTTCATTCAGGGCCTGCTGCTCTCTCCGCATATGCTGTCCGGCCGTTCGCGCGCGGCAACGCTGTTCGACGTGCCTTTCATCGAAGGCTCGGTCGGCGGGGGCGTCAACAGCGTCGACGGCCATACGCGTCGCACCGGCGAGGCGGATATCCAGGGATATTCGAACGCGACCATCCCGATCAGCTTCTACGGCAACCTGACCTGGGAAGAACTGGCGCTCGACGGCACCTACAGCAGCTTCGGCGGCTATGCGACCGACAACAAACTGCTCGGCGGCAACGGCTATGTAACGGCAACGGTAACGCCCGACGATCGGGTGGTGGCCTATGTCAACCATGCCAAGAATGACGGAACGCTGAACGCGCTGTCACAGGGCACGGCGCTGACGGATTTCCTCAATCTCTTTGGCGCCGGCCTTCCAGCGATCGTGACCTCGCAATATTCCGACCGGCTCATCGACGCCGAGATAACCAATGCCGGTATCGGCTGGAGCCATACGTTCAGCTATGAAAACGTCGTGAACGGCGCCTTCCTCTATTCTGAAACCAAGTCGAAGACAGACAATTTCCTGAGAGTGGATGATGCGCCGCTGTTCGGCCTGCCGGATCCCGAGATCATCCCCTTCCTGGACGGTACGGAGGAATCCTCCTCGAAAACCTATATCGGCGCCCTCAGCCATTCCATCGGCAACGGTCCTCTAACCTGGCGATATGGCATCGAAGGCGGCTGGATCGATGGCAGCACGACCACATCCTCTCGCCTGCATGAGCTCTTTCCCGGGGTTCCGGTTTTCCCCGAAACCACCGACGGCCCAAACACCGTCAGCAACACCGTCAATATCGGCCGAGCCTATATCGACGTGCTGCACGACATTACGCCCGATCTCAAAGGCGAATACGCTCTCTTTGGCACCCGCATGGAAGGCGCCGGCGTCGATATAAGCCGCCTGGAACCGCGCTTCGGCCTTGCCTGGGCGCCGAGCCAGAACCAGTGGCTGCGTGCCGCCTTCATGCGCCAGAGCCTCGATCTCGGCGTTCCCACCCTTGCCCCCATCGGCATCCTCGGCCTGCAGGCAAATCAGTTTTCGGTCAGCGCTGAAGGCTACGCCGATACAGCAGCCTTCCAGTGGGACGCCGAATGGACCGACAAGTTCTTCACTTCGGTCGAATACCAGCATCAGGAATTGCATGACTTCTCGATCGACCTGCCACTGATCGCACTTCCAGCCGTCGAGAGCCTGCCGCTCTCGCGCGGCAGCGTCGACCGCGCTGCCGTCACAGCCAACGTGGCGCTCGGCGCGGGTTTCGGTCTATCGGCCACCTACGCCTATATGGATTCCGAGAACAAGGATCCGGGAACCCTGAATTACGGCGGCAACCTGCCCTATATTCCGACGAATTCCGGCCAGATCGCACTCACTTGGGTCAACGAGGCCAAGGTCAAGGCCACCGTCGCCGCAAACTACATCGGCGAACGCGATGGCGATGATCTCGGCACCAAGCTCGACGATTACTGGAGCCTCGACGCGCACCTGATCTGGGAACCCTTCGACAAGCGCATCGCGCTCGAAGCCGCTGCCTATAATCTCCTCGACGAGGACTTCGAGATAACGCCCGGCGTGCCCGGCTGGGGCCGCGCCTTCAAGGGCACCTTGAAGATCCGCTTCTGATGATGGCGCGCCCGGCCGCCCTGCAACGGCTTCAGGCAGAGCGCCCGATCGAGACGCGCAGCCCGTCGCAGCACCCGCCAGGCTGGCCCTTCTCGAGCCGCAGCATCCGCCTTCTCGTGTTGGCGCTGGTCACGCTGATCACCATTTCGCTGATCTCCCGCCTGCCCGCCTGGACGCTGACGGAACTGCGCACCTTCGACTATCTCTCCACCGTCGACGATCCGACGCCGCCGGCCGATGGCCCGATCATCGTGGCGATCGACGAACCGGCGCTTGCCGATATCAACGCCCAGTGGCCTTGGCCGCGCAGCCTGCATGCCGAGCTCGTCAAACAGCTGCGCGCCGCCGGCGCAAGAGCCATCGCGCTCGATATCATCATGGCCGAGCCTTCGACGGCTGAAAACGATCAGGCCATCACCGCCGCCGTCGGCCCCGATGTCGTGCTTGCCGGCGATGAAACGCTGATTAAGACGCCCCAGGCCGACCAGCTGCTGCGCACCACGCCACTGCCGCAGATGACGGATGCCGGCGCACGCACCGGCATTGCCTCCATCACCCTGAATGGCGATGGCATCTTCCGCAGTATTCCATCCTATGAGGATGGCTTTGCCATGGAGCTCGCCAAGGCTGCGGGCATCAAAGCGCTGCATCTGCCGGCAGGCTCTCTCATCCAGTCCTTCGGCCCGGCCCGCTCCTATCCCACAGTCTCCTATTATCAGGCGCTGGACCCGAAGAATTTCCTGCCGCCCGATATCTTCAAAGGTCGGGTCGTGCTTGTCGGCCTCAGCCTGCAGAACGCGCCCGAAATCGATCAGGGCGGCGCCGATGCCTATGCCACGCCCTATACCGTCCACACCGGCAAGCTGATCTCGGGCGTCGAGGTGCAGGCCACCATCTACGATAATATCGTCCATGGCCTGGCGATCACGGAAGCCGGCCTGCTGCCGGTCGCAATCTGCATCCTCATATCAGTCATTCTGGCTGCGGTAACGGTCTGGAAGGCCACGAGCTGGCGCACGCTGGTCGCGACCGCCGCCGCCGTGCTCGCCTTTGCGGCAGCAAGCTATGCCGGCATCCGCTTCGGCCATGTCTTCGTCTCGCCGCTAGGGCCGACCGTCGCCTTCGTAGCCGTCGCCTTCGGCCAGGCCGCCTTCGATTATACCGAGGAGCGCCGCCAGAAGCGCCAGATCACGCTGGCCTTCGCCCAATATATCTCGCCCGATCTCGTCAAGCGCCTGTCGAACGATCCCTCACAGCTGAAGCTTGGCGGCGAGCGGCGCACGCTCTCGGTCCTGTTTTCGGATGTGCGCGGCTTCACCACCATTGCCGAAACCATGAAGGACGATCCCGAGCAGCTGACGGCGCTGATCAACCGGCTGCTGACGCCGCTATCGGATGTCGTCATGGATCACGGCGGCACGATCGACAAATATATGGGCGATTGCATCATGGCCTTCTGGAACGCGCCGCTCGATGACCCCGATCATGCCCTGCATGCGGTCAAGGCCTCGATTGCCATGCAGGATGCGATCGCGACGCTGAACCGCGAACTGGAGCGCGAGGCCGTCGCGTCAGGCCGGCCGCTGCATATCCTCAAAATGGGCGTCGGCATTAATACCGGCGAATGCATCGTCGGCAATATGGGTTCCACCCGCCGCTTCGACTATTCCTGCCTCGGCGACAGCGTCAACCTCGCGTCTCGTCTGGAAGGTGCTTCAAAGAATTACGGCGTCGCCCTGCTGCTCGGTGAAGAAACCGCCCGCCTCGTCAGCGACCGCTACACCGTGGTCGAGCTAGACCGCATCATCGTCAAGGGCCGCACCGTCCCCTCGCCGGTCTTCACCGTGCTCTACGGCTCGCACCGCGCGGCACTCCCGGATCATAGCGCCTTCCTCGAAGCCAAATATGCGGGCCGGCTCACCGTCTCCGACCCGGCCTTCGAAACCCTGCCGAAGGCCATTCCAGAGCTTTCGGCCTATTACGCATTGATGCGCAGCAACCTCGCGCAGGAGGACGCGGCCCCGTAACGCAATTCCAGCAAAAGTGTGGAGCGGTTTTGCGCGACATGCTTTACGATGTCGCCAGACTCGCCAGATCAATCAGCCAAGAAGTCCCGCCATGTCCCTTCCCGCCACCGTCATCCCCCTGCCGCAACCGGTTCTCCTGCCCGTCGAAGGCAGCGCCGAGACCTTCCCGGTCCGCCGCGTCTACTGCGTCGGTCGCAACTATGCCGATCACGCCATCGAAATGGGCCATGATCCGAACCGCGAGCCGCCCTTCTTCTTCCAGAAGAACGCCGACAATCTCTTCGCCGGCAAGGATTTCCCCTATCCGCCGCTGTCGAATGACGTGCATTTCGAGGTCGAATGCGTGCTGGCCCTGAAGGCCGGCGGCGCCGATATACCCGCCGAAAAGGCGCTCGACTGCATCTATGGCTACGGCGTCGGCATCGATTTCACCCGCCGCGACCTGCAGGCCGAAGCCAAGAAGCTCGGCCGCCCGTGGGAGCTCGCCAAGGCCTTCGAACATTCCGCACCGGTCTCGCCCCTCGTCCCGGCAAGCCGCCTCGGCCATCCCGCCAGCGGCCGTGTCTGGCTGGAGGTGAATGGCGTCAAAAAGCAGGATGGCGACTTAAACCAGATGATCTGGAAAGTCCCGGAAATCATTGCAGAGCTTTCGAAACTCTTCGTTCTCGCCCCCGGCGATGTCATCATGACCGGCACGCCGGCGGGCGTCGCCGCCATCAACAGGGGCGACAGCATCTCCTGCGGCGTCGACGGCATCGCGACGCTCTCGCTGAAAGTGGTCTGAGGAGACGGAAATGGCGATCTATGCGCTTGGAGGCCTGAAACCGAAACTGCCGCCCCACGGCACCTTCTGGATCGCCCCCGACGCGCATGTGATCGGCCATGTGGAACTCGCCGAAGAGGTCGGCATCTGGTTCGGCGCGGTGCTGCGCGGCGACAACGAACCCATCGTGATCGGCAAAGGCACCAACCTGCAGGAAGGCGTCATGGTCCACACAGACCCCGGCTTCCCAACCACGATTGGCGATCACTGCACCATCGGCCACCACGCCATCATCCACGGCTGCACGATCGGCAACAACTCGCTTGTCGGCATGGGCGCCACGATCCTGAACGGCGCCAGGATCGGCAACAACTGTCTCGTCGGCGCCAATGCGCTCATCACCGAAGGCAAGGAATTCCCCGACAATTCGCTGATCGTCGGCTCGCCCGCCAAGGCGATCCGCACGCTGGACGATGAGGCGGTCGCCAAGATCACCCAATCCGCGAAGAAATATGTCGGCAACTGGCAGCGCTTCGCACGGGATCTTGAGCGGATCGATTGAAAATCGACCGCGGGAGGATCAGGCAGTGAGCCGGTTTTCAGTCGGTCGTTGCGGCGAGGATCCTGCCGCCTTTCGGCTCCTGGACGATGATGGCGCTCTTCAGGTCGCCAGCTGCGGCCGGGATCGGCAGCTTCAACATTTTGCCGTCCCAGGTGCCGAGACGCGTCAACTCGTGCACGACATGGGCGTGCGGCAATGTCTCGCCGGCATTCTCGCCTCTGGCGACCGGAACCTGCACGGTGCCCGGAGCATAGCGGACGAGCCACACGTCGGCAGCGGCGGTCCGGCCCTTCGCAGCGTCGATGACAGCCACGTTCCGGGCTAGCGCGATCCCGGGGCCGGACAGCGCGGGCTCGGACGCGATCACGCGCCGGATCTCGTTCAGATCATAGCCGACGGTCGACTGGTGGCCGTTGACCACCATCTGCGGCGTGAAAGGGCCGGATTGGCCGAGTGCGGGCTCATAGGTCACCTGCCGGTCGGTGAATTCCTTCTTCCCGAAAATGTCCTTCCATCCAAGATAGTCCCAATAAGTCACCGAGAAGCTCAAGGCGAGCACGTTCGGATCGTTGCTGAGCTTGACGAGATTGGCATTGGCCGGAGGGCATGAGGAGCAGCCCTGGCTGGTGAACAGTTCGACGACTGCAGGCGACTGCCCAGCGGAGGCCTGAGCGGTGGAACCAAGAGCAAAGATTGCTGCGATGATCGCAAGATTGAACGCGGCTGAATGTTTCATGGCGGTGCTCCCTGATGATCTGCATCTCGTTCTCCTTCGCAGGTGGAACGCCATTCGTTACAGCTTCACGCACTTGTGACGGCGTCGGCCGGATGTCCGGAAAGCCGCGCCGCCAGCCTTTCCCGGCGAAAGGTTCCCGGCTGCAAAGAAAAAACTTCGGGACGCCTGTAACAAATCCCGCTTCGCCTACGTACATGCTCTAGGGGCGTGACGGTACCGGACATCGAAACGATCATGGCAACACTCGACGATCACAGCCAGGCCACTCCAACAGGCCCGATGACAACAGTCATCCGCCGGCACTCGCTGGCAACCCGCGTGACACACTGGATCAACGTTCTCTGTCTCAGCCTGCTTTTGATGAGCGGGCTGCAGATTTTCAATGCCCACCCGGCGCTTTACTGGGGCCAGTACGGTGCGGATGCAGATCCGTCCTGGCTGTCGATAAGTGCCGTCGATGAGGATGGCGGCACGCGCGGCGTGCTTCGCATCGGCAATCTGCAGATCACGACAACGGGCATTCTCGGCGTTTCGGGAACGGGCGATGACGCGACCGAGCGTGGCTTCCCTTCCTGGATCACCATTCCGAGCTATCAGGATCTCGCAACCGGCCGCCGCTGGCATCTCTTCTTTGCCTGGCTCTTCGTCATCAACGGATCGATCTATGCGCTCATCGGCTTTCTGTCAGGCCATTTCCGCCGCGATCTGGCGCCGAGCGGCGAAGAGATCTCGCCGCACCATCTGGGGCAGGAGATCGCCGACCACGCGCGCCTGCGCTTCCCCAGAGGTGAAAAGGCAAAGCATTACAATGTGCTGCAGAAGCTCGCCTACCTGATCGTCATCTTCATCCTGCTGCCGCTGATGTTTGCAACGGGGTTGACCATGTCACCCGGCATGGATGCCGGCTATCCCTTCCTGCTCGACTTCTTCGGCGGCAGGCAATCGGCCCGGTCGATCCACTTTATCTGCGCCTGGTCGATCGTCCTCTTCGTTTTCGTGCATATCGCCATGGTGATCCTGTCCGGCCTCTGGAACAACATGCGCTCGATGATAACGGGCCGCTACGTGATCGAAACCGAAAGGGACGATCGATGACCTTCTCCATTACACGCCGCGGCCTGCTAATCGGATCGGCTGCCGGACTCGGTGCATTCGGCCTGACCGGCTGCGACGATGTCGTTCAGAACCCCAACGTCCAGTCCGTTCTCGACATGGCCGAGACGCTGACGATGAAAAGCCAGCGGCTGCTCGTTCCCAAGGACAAGCTGGCGCCCGAATATACCGAAGCCGATATCTCGCCGACATTCCGGCCGAACGGCACCAGCCAGCCCGACAGCGAAGCCTATGCGCAGATGATGGCAACCGGCTTCGCCGACTGGCGACTGAAGATTGACGGGTTGGTAGAGCGTCCCGTCGAGCTTTCGCTCGCAGATCTGAAGAAGCTGCCCTCGCGCACCCAGATCACCCGCCACGACTGCGTCGAGGGCTGGAGCGCGATCGGCAAGTGGACGGGCGCGCAGCTCGGACCGCTCCTGCAGAGCGTGGGGCTGAAACCGCAAGCCCGCTATGCCGTCTTCTACTGCGCAGACCAGCTCGAGCAGACGCTGGACGGCAGCGGAACCTATTACGAAAGCATCGATCTCATCGACGCCTTCCACCCGCAGACCATCCTCGCCTACCAGATGAACGGCAAGGACCTGGAGGTCGCCCACGGCGCCCCGCTTCGCCTGCGCGTCGAGCGCCAGCTTGGCTACAAGCATGCCAAATACCTGATGCGGATCGAGATCAAGGACAGCTTCGCCGGCCTGTGGGGCGGCAAGGGCGGCTTCTGGGAAGACCGGGGCTACGAGTGGTACGCCGGAATCTAGAGCAATTCCAGCAAAAGTGCGTAGCGGTTTTGCGTCCGGAATTGCGTGAAAACAAAGAGATAGAGTGTTTCCGTGATTCGAAGAAAAACGGAAACACTCTAGGCACCCGTGCCTGCGGACAGTCTTGCCGCGGGACAGTCTTGCAAAGGGCTGCCCGAGACGCTGGGGAAGCTCCTCAGTATGCGCAGAACATCTGGCATCCACACGCCGACGCTGGCATAAATGAGCTTCATCGAGGGAGGCATCATGATGCAGAAGAACGCGCCGGACTTCAGCCTTGCGGGCAAGGTGACTTTGGTGACGGGAGCGAGCCGTGGCATCGGTCGGGCTTGCGCACTTGCCTGTGCCGCAGCAGGCTCCGATATTGTTTTGGGTGTCCGTGATGTCGCAGCCTCGGCGGACCTGGTTGCCGAAATCGAGGGCGCGGGACGAAAAGTTCTCCCTGTCGAACTGGACATTCCCAATAAGGCCCATATCGCACAAGCCGTCGACGCGGCGCTTGCTACGTTCGGTCGGATCGACGTTCTCGTCAACAACGTCGGCGTGGCTCCGGGCAATCTCGCGGAACTCGTGGAGGAGAAGGACCTTGACGAGATACTCGATGTCAACATCAAGGGCACCTTTCTGATGACGCAGGCAGTTGGCCGTCACATGATCGAGCGCAATGGGGGCCGGATCATCAACATCAGCTCACAGGCCGGTACCGTGGCGCTGCGTGGCGAGGCAATCTATTGCATGAGCAAGGCGGCAATCAATCACCTCACGCGCTGCCTTGCAGCCGAATGGGCACGCTACGATGTCACCGTAAATACCGTATCGCCGACGTTCATTCACACCGACGGTACAGCACCTTTTCTATCCGATGCCGACAATCGCAAAGCGACGCTCGGTCACATTCCACTCGGTCGGATCGGTGAAACCGATGATGTGGTGGGTGCCGTAGTCTTCCTTGCATCACCGGCTGCGAGCCTGATCACCGGCGCGAACCTGCTGGTGGACGGTGGATGGTCCGTCGCCTGAGGCCGAAGCGGCTCCTGCGGCAAAAGTCTTATGCAAACGAGAACAACTACTCGTGCTGCCTCCCCTCCTGGGTTTGGCGGCCTATCGCTGCAGTTTTGGGCGCACGGTGATTTCCACGCCGGCCGCATTCGTCACGCTCGCTTGCGCGGTCACCCGATCGAGAAAGTCCTGGCGGAAAGGCGGGGGATCGCCTGGATTGACGAACAGCTTGCCGAAATTGACCGCGATGTGCTTTCGGTCGATTTCCCCCACGATCCGCTTGCACTGCTTGATATCAGCCACATAGGCGGCATCCATGACCAGCTCGACCGCCATGACGCTGAGGTCTTCGGTCTGGTCGTAGCCGCGGCGAGCCCAGTCCTCCTCAGTCGGCGAAGCGCCGGGCGGCGTCAGCGGCGGATCGCCCACGAAGGCGAAGACGGCGCGCACCTTGCCGAAGTAAACCCCGTTGCCGTCCTCGTTCCACACCTCCAGCACCGGACCGGCAGAACGATATTTCAGCGTTCCGTTGCCGCCGGTGTAGAAGCTCGAAAGCTGGTCCTGCGGCGGACCGACATAGGCATCCACCGCCTCGAACATGACAGTGACGCTGCCGTCGTCGTCCTTGAGCAATTGGCCGTCGATGAACCAGCGCACCTCCGAGATCGGTCCGCCCTTCAGCAGGTGAAGGTCGTAACGTGTCGTCGTCTTCAGCCGGTAGGCCAGCGCGCTATATTGTTTCTCAGGGAACCAGCAGACCCGCAACTTGACGCGGCTGCCACCATTCACGACCTAGCTTGCATCCCCCGATATCAAAGCGAACGATCCTGTCGCCCTCCATACGGAAGATGTGCGTCACAGTCTTGTCCTTCAGGCCATGACTTTGCCCCTCCAGCGGCCGGCCATTCAGATCGAATATCTTCTGGATCACCTCGACTGACTGCCGACTACCGGATCAGCTTGCGCCGATCGGGGGGCGACCATTGCCGATAAGGCGAGCGGCGAACTATGGCATGCATCTCCTCTGCCAGCGCCTTTGAAGGATCCGGAAAAGGCCGGCATCGGCCGGCCTCTTCCTGCCACAGCCAGCGCCCTCAGGTGTTCAAGCCGCCATCCACATTGAGGATGGCGCCTGTGATGTTCCTTGCAGCCGGGCTTGCGAGGAAGGCGACGGCAGCCGCCACATCCTGCGGCTCGCCATAGCGACCGAGCGGTATCAGGGCGCGCTGGAAGTCAGCAAATTCCCCGTCTGCCGGGTTCATCTCCGTATTGGTTGATCCCGGCTGGATCAGGTTGACGGTAACATCCCGAGGCCCGAGTTCGCGGGCAAGGCCGCGCGTGAAGGACTGCAGCGCGGATTTCGTCATGAAATACACCGTGCCGGTGTCGCCAACGATGCGTTCGGCGCCGGCCGAGCCGATATTGATGACGCGGCCTCCCGCTTGCAGATGGGGAATGGCGGCCTGCGCGGCGAGCACCGGCGAGCGCACGTTGACGTCAAGCAGCGCATCGATCTGCGCGACGCTGAAGCCTGCGATCGTATCGTAAAGCGCGATGGCGGCATTGTTGACGAGAATGTCGAGACCACCAAGCGCGCGAGCCGCCTCTTCCACCGAGCGCTTCACGGCCGCCGGATCGGCACTGTCGGCCTGGATTGCAAATCCCCGCCTGCCCTTGCCTTCGATAGCGCGAACGACCTCGGCGGCGCGATCGGCCGAGCGCTCATAGGTGATGGCGACATCGGCGCCCTTTTCGGCTAGCGCCACCGCAATAGCAGCGCCGATCCCACGCGATGCGCCCGTCACGAGAGCACGTTTTCCAGCGAGTTCAGTCATCAATCGTCCCTTTCTGTATTGATCGACACAGAATTAGCTAGGGACGCCGAACGTGCCCGTCAAGAATATTGTACCGATCGACACAAAATATATGGAGCCATTGTCGAGGCGAGCCGGCGGGTTTATATAGTGACCGATGCAGAAATCCGACCAGACGCCGCAACCCCAGGATATGACAGCTAACGAGACGACAGCCACCCGCACCCGCGGGCGACCGCGCGCCTTCGATCGGGAAGCTGCGCTCGCCAAGGCGACCCGCCTGTTCTGGGAAAAGGGTTTCGAGGCGACGTCGATCAGCGACCTTACCGAGGCGATGGGCATCGGATCGCCAAGCCTCTACGCGGCCTTCGGCTCGAAGGAGGCGCTTTATGCCGAGGCATTGGACTACTACCACGAGACCAACGAGGCGCTTATCTGGGCAGGCTTTCGCGCCGCCCGCACGGCGCGCGAAGCCGTCAAGGCGCTTCTCATGGACTCGGCGGCGGTCCTGACCGGCTCCGTCGTCGATATTCCCCTCGGCTGCATGGTGTCCCTCTCCTCGGTCGGCAGCGAAGGCCATGCCGAACTCGGCGAACTGGTGCGAACCGCCCGCGCCGTCACGCTCGACCTTCTGAAACGGCGCCTGGCCCAGGCAGTATCGGCAGGCGAAATTCCAGCCTCGACCGACATTCACGGCCTCGCCCGTTTCGTGCAGACCGTCCAGAACGGCATGTCGATCCTCGCCCGCGATGGAGCAAGCCGCAGCGAACTGGAATCCGTGGCCGAGGTCTCGATGCTCGGATGGGACGCCCGCACGGGAGGACGATCATAGCGCGGCGACCGGCATGAGCCGGAAGTGGTCATGGGGGCGGCAGACATGGCGTAAGCCGACGCGAGATGACCGCCCTTCCCAGCTTAATCCGCCTCGCCGATGTCGAAGCGGATAATCCTGTCGCCCTCCATGCGGAAGATATGCGTCACGGTCTTGTCCTTCAGGCCATGATCTTGCCCCTCCAGCGGCCGGCCATCGAGATCGAAGACCCTCTGGATCACCTCGACCTCTAAGGCGCCATCGTCCGCCTGCCGAAATGCGACCGGCTCGACATGCGGGCTGACGATCGCCCATTGGCGCGTCCAATAATCCCGAACCGCCTCACGCCCATGAACATGGCCGCCCTCCATGCCGTTCGCCCAGGCGACATCATGTGCCAACGCCGCAAGCACTCCGTCGATATCCCGCGCATTGAAGCGCTCATAGATATGCTTGATCAGCTGCGTCTGTTTTTCCGACATGCTGTTTCCTCTCTATAACCTAGCGGGGTTCGGCCGACATTGACCAACACGGCCAGCGCAGTTACATACGTGCATATGTAGTTTATAGTCAACGGCAGGCAAGGAGCAAATGGAATGAGTGAAGACGTGCTTTTCACGCCGGGGCATCTCATCAGCCTCGCGGCGCGAGGCTTCGCCCGCCTCAGCGAGTCACGTCTGAAACCGCTCGGCTTCGGCATCGGGCAATTGCCGGTTCTGGTGGCGCTGAAAAACGGCAAGGCAAGCACGCAGCGCGACCTCGCCCGCTTCGCCAAAGTGGAACAGCCGCCAATGGCGCAAATGCTCGCCCGCATGGAGCGGGATGGCTTGATCGAGCGCACACCGGACCCGGCGGACGGCCGAAGCAGCCGCATAGTGTTGACGCAGGCCGCACAGACACGCATGCCCGAGGCAATCGCGACCTTGTTTCAGGGGAATCGTGAGGCGCTGGATGGTTTCACACAAGCGGAGACGGAACAACTCGTCGCCTTGCTGACGCGACTGATCGCAAATCTGGATAAAATTGCGAGTGCTGATTTGCCGTGACACGGCCTGCGGTTTTTCATCCCATCACCCCGCCGGCGCCGCCACCTTCCTCGCAAACGGCACCCACAGCAGCGCACAGGCCGTCAGCACCGCAACCACCATCCACGCCTCGTTGAGCGCCTGAACGGTTGCGGCCGTCTGCACCAGCGGATCGAGCATGGATGTCGTATCGGGATCGAACTCTCCCTGATGCCCCGCAATCGCCTGCAATGGCGCACCGACGAATGCCGCAGCGCCCACATCCCCCGCTTTCAGCCGGTCCCACAGACCATCACCGAGTGGTTCCGAGCGGGTGTAGACAACAGTGTCGATCAGCGCGATGCCGATTGCGCCGCCGAGATTGCGCATCAGGTTGAACAAGCCGCTGGCGTCGGGTATGCGCTCCGGCGACAGGGTGCCGAGCGCCAGCCGCGTCGGCGGCAGCAGGCAGAACATGATGGCGACGCCGCGGATGATCTGCGGCCAGAACATCGCGTCATAATCGGTCTGCGGATCCTGAAAGGCGCTCATGCCGATGCCGATGGCAAAGAGCGTAAAGCCCGCCGCAGACAGCAACCGGGCATCCATCCGCTTTTCCAGGGCCACCGCGATCGGCGCGGTGACGAGCTGAGCAATGCCCGTCACCAGCATCGTCATGCCGATTTCGAGCGCATTGTGGCCGCGCACGAAGGCGAGAAAGACGGGCATGAGATAGACGGAGCCGAAGAGGCCGATGCCAAGAATGAAGCTCATTGCCGAGCCGGCCAGAAAGTTCCTGTCGCGGAAATTCCGGAGCTCGACCAGGGGTATGCGTCGGCGCAGCGACCGCCATGCGAACACGAATCCGGAGACCGCCGACAGGGAGATGAGGCCGGCGACATAAAGCGAGGTCCAGCCGCTCGTCGGCGCCTCCTTGAGGCCGAGTTCGAGTGCGGCAAGGCTCCCCGCCATCAGCAGCAGTGACAGGGCATCAAGATGCCACAGCTCGGAGAGGTTGACGCCCTCCCGAGGGAGCGAGCGCATGGCGACGAGCGCTGCCACAATACCGGGAATGATATTGATCAGGAACAGCCAGTGCCACGAATAGGTCTCTGTCAGCCAGCCGCCGACGATCGGCCCGACGGTCGGCGCAAGAACCGCAAGAACGCCGGCAATCGTCGTCGCAAGCGCCTGGCGCTCATCGGGAAACAGGATGAACACGGCCGAAAACACCGAGGGAATGAGCGTGCCGCCGGAAAAGCCCTGAATGACCCGCCAGGCAACGAGACCGCCGAAACTGTCGCTCATGGCGCAGCCCGCCGAGGCGATCACGAACAGCGACAGCGACGTCACGAAGAGCCAGCGCATCGTCAGCAGGCGGGTGAGAAACCCCGTCAGCGGTATCGCCACCACTTCAGCGATGAGATAGGCGGTCTGCACCCAGCTCATCTGATCCGGATGGATATCGAGCGCGGACTGGATGGTCGGAAGCGATGTTGCGACGACCTGAACGTCGAGGATCGCCATGAACATGCCGAGGCACATCGCTAGAAAGCCGATCCATCTCAGGTGTGATGGAGCTGCCGATAAAACGAGTTCAGACCGGTCGGGCATGGAATGGTCCTAGAGCGGTTCCAGCAAAAGTGCGCGGCGGTTTTGCGTCCGGAATTGCGTGAAAACAAAGAGATGGAGCATCGTTCTCAGCCCTGATCTACATGTCAGGATCAACGCATTGACGACGGACAATAGCAGGGCATCGAGTGGCATGCCAAAGCATAATGGGAGGATTGCGACTGCCGTGATCACAAAGAGGTGGTGTTCGGCAGATGCCGCTACCGCGCTGCTGCGATGAGAAGAAAGGCAATAATGGAGAGCCCTCCGAGGGCAGCAGTGATGCCGAGCGATGGCGCAATGCCGATATTTGCCATGCCGAAGGCCAGGACGAAGGGAGCGAGTGCGGAAAGGATCAGCCGCGCCGCCATCATCTTGCCCTGCAGCTTGCCGTAGCCATCACTGCCGAAAAGCTGCAGCGGCAGCGTGCCGGTGACGATGCTGAGAAGGCCGTTGCCCATGCCGAAAATGACGGCAAAGAGCATCGCGCCCGCCACTGATGGTGCCGTCAGCAGAAGCACCAGCACGCCGCCGGGGATCAGCACTGCCGAAATCAGCGCCAGCGAGAGTGCAGGCAGCCCCTTGCCGAAGATCATATTGATCAGCCGGCTACCGACCTGCGAGGGGCCGAACAAGGTGCCCACCAGCGCCGCGGTGCCGCCGAGCCCTAGTCCTGACAAGAGCGGCACCATATGCACCAGCATCGCCGAACCGACAAGCGACATCAGCGAAAAGCCCGTGACCATCAGGCAGAATCCAAGGCGGCGGCGCGGCGGCGGCAGAATGCCTTCCACATGCGGCGCAGCTGTTGATGCCGTTGCCAGCCGCTCGGCCGCACCGCGCGAAAGCCACGCATGAAGGGGCACGCAGACGACCATGTTGAGGGCAGCAAAGACCAGATAGACATTCTGCCATGAAAGGGCGGCATGCAGCGCCGTGGTAACCGGCCAGAAGATCGTCGAGGCGAAACCGGCAATCAGCGTCAGATAAGTGATGCTACGCGAGGCGACCCGCGGCCTGAGCTGCACGAGCAGCGCGAAGGCAGCCCCATACTGCACGAAATTGGCGGCAACCTCGATGGCGATAAGGGCCGCGACATAGGATGCCTTGCCGGGCGCATAGGCGCAGGCAAAGAGCGCGAGCGCGGCAACGGCCGAGCCCGATGCCATCACCCGCCCTGCCCCGATCCTGTCGATCAGCACGCCGAGCCACGGCGCCGTCAGGCCGCCGGTCAAAAGTGCCACCGAAAGCGCCCCGAAAATCCATTCGTTCGACCAGCCGAACGTAGCGGCCATATCGGAAGCAAGAATGCTGAAACTGTAATAGAGGGTGCCGTAGCCGATGATCTGGGTAATGCCGAGTGCGATAATGGCAGAGACCGGCACGCGCTCAGACAAGGCGCTTACCATCAGCATCGAGAACCTGCTCGCCGTCTTCCTTGGTGAACGGGCCTTTATGCGTATCGGGCAGAATGTCCAGAACCACTTCCGAAGGCCGCGCGAGGCGCGTGCCGAGCGGCGTGATGACAAAGGGGCGATTGATCAGGATCGGGTCTTTCAGCATCGCATCGAGCAGTTGCTCGTCCGTCAGATCAGAACTGTCGAGGCCGAGCTCGGCATAGGGCGTGCCCTTTTCGCGGATCGCATCGCGGACGCTCAAACCGGCATCCGCAATCATCTTGATTAGCTGTTCGCGCGACGGCGGGTTTTGCAGATATTCGATGACCGATGGTTCGATGCCCGCATTGCGGATCATCGCCAGCGTGTTGCGCGAGGTGCCGCATTCCGGGTTGTGATAGATCGTAACATCAATAGTCATGAGGCGGATTCCGTCTTGGTGAGGGTCTCAGGATTGCGGGCGTCCATCAGCAGCCATCCCGCGAGCATCAGCGCCAGCAATGCGCCGAGGACTTCGGCGATGATGAAGCCCGGCAGATCGATCGGGCGGATGCCGGAAAACGTGTGCGTCAGCGATCGGGCAATCGCGACTGCCGGATTGGCAAAGCTGGTGGAAGCGGTGAACCAGTAGGCAGCGGTGATATAGAGGCCGACCAGCCATGCCACGGCATCGGCGCGAAAGCGAATGCCCGCGAGGATGACGAAGACGAGGCCGAAGGTTGCCGTCGCTTCGGAAAGCCATTGCGCCCCACCTGATCGTACGGTTTCCGAAGCCTGCAGCAAGGGCAGTGCGAACATGCCATGCGCAAGCATCGTGCCAGCAACGCCGCCGGCGATCTGGGCGATGATGTAGGCCGGAAGCGACGAGGCTGGCAGTTCACGCCGGAGCGCGAAGACCATCGAAACAACAGGGTTGAAATGCGCGCCGGAGATCGGGCCGAGAACGTTGATCAGCACGACGAGCATTGCCCCCGTTGCCAGCGTATTGCCGAGCAGCGCAAGTGCCGTATCGTCCGTCAGGCTATCGGCCATAATGCCGGAACCGACGACGGTTGCCACGAGCAACAGCGTGCCGAGCGCTTCGGCGACCAACCGCCGCGACAGAGGAAATACCGCACTCATTCCGCCAGGCTCCGGACCATCAGGGCGGCGGATGCCGGGCACAGGCTTGCGGCCTGGCGCGTCGTCAGGATGGCGGTCGGCGCTTCATTGCGGGCGATCGGACGAAAGCCGAGCGATTGAAAGAAAGGGGCGGCTGATTCCGTCAGCAGATAGACGGCATCTGCGCCCTTCCTGTGAGCCTCATCGAGCAGGCGGAGCGTGATCGCATGGCCGAAACCGAAGCCTTGCCGATCGGACAGCACGACGATGGATCGCAGAAGTGCCGCCTCGCCATAGAGTTCCAGCCCGCCGAAGCCGATCGTCTCGCCATCACGCGAAAACCGATAGAAGCTGCGGCCGGCATCTGTGAGATCATCGACCGGAAGTCCGGCGCCGGAAAGTGCGGCGCGCAGGCTTTCGTCATGGCCTTCCAAGGGCTGCTGATTCAAATCGAAACCCATCAGCTCGCCCTGGGCTGCTTGATGCTGGCGCCTTCCATCGAACCGATCTGGTGCAGGTGCGATTCCAGCGCGAGCTTGTCGATCGAGGCGAGCGGCAGGCTGATGAAGGACATGATGCGGTTCTTGAGGAAACGGGCGGCCTGTGCGAAGGCACGGCCTATTTCCACTTCGCTGCCTTCTACGGCGGCCGGATCCTCGACGCCCCAATGGGCGGTCATCGGATGGCCGATCCACACCGGGCAGGCCTCGCCGGCGGCACTGTCGCAGACCGTGAAAATGAAATCCATCTCCGGCGCACCCGCTTCGGCGAATTCATCCCAGCTTTTCGAGCGGAAGCCCGTTGCAGGATAACCCAGCGCTTCAAGCTCCTTCAGCGCATGCGGATTGACCTCGCCCTTCGGCTGGCTGCCGGCCGAATAAGCCCTAAAGCGGCCTTTGCCTTCCGTGTTCAGGATGGACTCCGCCAGGATCGAGCGAGCGGAATTACCCGTGCAGAGAAAGAGCACGTTGTAGACGCGGTCAGTGTTCATTGCAGTTTCTCCTCCGTTTTAGGGGTGCAGCAGGCCGCGACCTCAGCGGCAGGCGCACAGATCTCCGGATGACCGGAGCAGCAGTCTTCCATCAAGAAGCGGATAAGGCCGCCGAGCGCTTCATAATTCGCCGTGTAGATGATCGAGCGGGATTCCCGCTGCTGCGCGATCAGGCCGGAGCGTTCCAGTTCCTTCAGATGGAAGGACACATTCGACGGCGACACCTCGAGCTTTTCCGCAATCGCGCCGGCCGCCATGCCGTCAGGGCCGGCGACGACAAGCATGCGGATGATGTGCAGTCGCGTCTCCTGCGACAGTGCGCCGAATGCGATCAGGGCTTGACGTTGATCCATATTTCAACAATCCTTGAATAATTGAAACGAGGAATAACGCAGATGAACGCGATCGACAACAGCAAAATGCAGAAGGACGATATCGCCCTCGGCGAGCTCATGAGCACCCTCTCCGGCGCCAAGGATTCACCGCTGGTTTTTTACTATGATGGCCGCCCGGTGAAGCCCGGCTATCATGTGACCGAAGTCAAGGCCGGGCAGTTCTCGGCGCTCGACTGCGGCGCCAATCCGGAAGCCTGGAGCGAGATCTTCATTCAGCTTTGGGATATCGAAGAAGACGACCGCACGCATATGCCGGCCGGCAAATTCCATGCGATCATCCGCAAGGTCACCGAGCATGTGAAGCTTGATGATTCGGCCAAGCTGACATTCGAAGTCAGCGATGGCGTTCAGCCGATGCAGCTCTATTGCGCGGCAATGCCGACGCTTCGCGCCGGCGCCGTCCATGTCGAGCTTTCACCGCGGCCGGCGAGCTGCAAGCCGCGCGATCGGTGGCTCGCCGAACAAAGCCAATCGACCTCCTGCTGCGCTCCGACCAGCGCCGCCAAGTGCTGCGGCTGAACGACCACCGTGTGAACGATCCGCCGATTTCCGCGGCCGCTCGCTCAGCGCCAGAGCCGCGGCACTCGCCGGCCCCCAGCTGATTGTTGCAGCGATACACGCAAGCAGGAAATATCGGAGATTCCAGCTTTCGCCCCTTGCAATCCGCCTCGCCGCGTATCATATCCCGGCTTCACCTGAAAACGGACTTGCGCTTGGTATCGACGTTGGTCGAGCCGCGTTCGAGTTCACAGGACAAGGGCGCTCCCCGCAGGGGTTGAGCGCCCTTTTGATTCCGGCCGATGGGCGGGAGGGCCGTACCATCAGGCCACGCTTGTCACGGTGCTTGCACGATGCGGCCGCTGCCTCTTATCTCCGAACGTCGAATGGTTGGGTTACCGGACAGTTCGACATTGCCACTTCCGAATATCGAGATATCCGCATCCGCCTTTGCGGTCATTTGCGCGTCGCCACTGCCGCGGATCAGGATCTGTGCGGACTTGGCGGTCAGATCCTTGAGCCGCGCCGCTCCCGAACCGGAAATATCCACGCCGACCGTATCGGCGGCTCCAGTCGCGGCAACGCTGCCGCTTCCGCGGATGCTCAGCCGCAGTTGAGGCTGATTGATCTGCGATAAGGTCAGGTCGCCACTGCCGAGCAATTTCCAATCGGTAATCGCCGGTCCCGACACGCTGACATCGAGTCCGGACGCAAACCAGCCCGGATCACAATCCAGGCTCAGCCTGCTGCCCTCCAGCCGCACATGGTCGAGAAGCGTTGGATCGCCGCTCACGACAGCTTCCGCCGTATCTCCGGGCTGATAGCGCACCGAAGCCGGCAAATCGATCGTCAAGCCGTCGCCTGCGGTCAGCGGCAACGCAATCTTCTGCCGGATGGAGGCGGCCGATCCGCACGTGGACTGCGTCGCATTCCACAATTCCCTTGCATCGGTCCAATCCCGGCCGGAAAGTCCGATACCCAGCGCCAAAAAGACGGCTGCACCAATCGTTCCCGCCGTGGCGACGAATGCCAATTTTCCGATCATTGTCCAGTTCCCTCACACACTGTGATGAATGTTCAAACGCGGCCCTGATCCACCTGAGCCAGGCGGAAGTGTAGCCGGGCATAGTGGCCAAGCACGCGTATGCCCGCGCCCAGTCCCATCAGCAGCAACGCACCGCCACCCAGCAGGCAGCTCAAAAGCCCGGCGCCGATAAACAGGCGCGCTACGACTGCCGTCACTGGTTCACCGAACTGGAACAGCAATGTGGTGAAGATGATCTTCACACCGACTGCGCCGAGGACTGCCAGCCCGATTGCAAGGCCGGTCGCAACCGCAATGGTGACGATCAGCAACGGCAGCAGGAAAAGAATGTCGACGATCGCAAGGCCGGCGAGCGCCATCGCGGCCGCCGCAAGGTTCGACAGGCTCCACTGCGCTTCGAAACGGCGCAGTCCGGCGTCGGCGCGCAATTCCCTGGCAGTTCTGGCCGGATCGCCCAACGCAGCCGCGACCTCCTCCTCGCTGCGGCCAGAGGCATTGGATTCGGCAAAATGGGCGGCGTAATCGCCGACGATCTCTTCGATCTCCTGAGGCGGCAGACCCGCAAGTCCCAGTCTCAGCGTGCGTAAGAAGGCATCCTTCGTCATGGCAAATCCTCGAGAAGTTTATCGACTGCGTCAGCGAAGGAGCGCCAGTCACGGCGATGAGCTTCGAATATCGTCTGGCCGAGCGGCGTCAGCCGGTAATATTTGCGCGGCGGCCCGCTGCTCGAACTCGACGATACGGGTGGCCACCAGGCCGTCATTCTGCATCCGGCGCATCAGCGGATAGATCGTGCCTTCCCCCATGCCCACGGCATCGACCAGTGTGCTGGCGATTTCGTAGCCATAGCTCTCACCGCGTGAAAGCACGGCCAGTACGCATAGGTCGAGGGCGCCTTTCCGCAATTGAACTTGGATCGAGTTGGTCATGGATACCTCTGCTTTAAAGATTAGATATAACAAGCTATCTGTTTATACAAGGTAGTGTCGAAAATTTCTGACGCGACCGGTCAAGACCTTGATGCGGCGGCTTCACCTGAAAACAGACTTGCGCTTGGTATCGACGTCGGTTGAGCCGAGCTCACAGGACAAGGACGCTCCCCCGCAGACGTGGAGCACCCATTTTTATTCGAGCAGAATCAGGCGTAAGCCGTGCCCGCCATGGCCGCCTTCACACCTGCACTCCCCTGATCGACGAGCGCGAGAAAGACAGCCTTCGCCTTCACCGTATCCCGCCCCTGCCGAAAAGTCCGGTGCGCCTCGACGAAGGCCACACTCCAACTCGCCAGCAGCATCGCGGCCGCGAGCTTGGCGGTCGTATCAGCGGGGTCTTGGCCCACGGATTCGGCGAGCGCCACCGCCAATTCCCGAGCGATCTCGTCGCGGATCGCCCGCGCCCTCGCCTTCAGCGTTTCGCTGTTCTCCACGGTCTCTATGAAACCCTGGCTGGCGGTGGAAAATAACAAATAAGGCGTCTGCTGCCTGACGAGTTGATGCGCGAGCAAGCGTAGTGTCTCGATGGGAGAAACGCTGCTGTCGCGCTGCCGCAGCGCTTCGCGCAGGGTCTCGCGCGCCTCCTCGTCGCGATCGAAGAACATGTCCTCCTTGCGCGGGAAGTGGTTGAACACGGTCATCCGCCCGACATCGGCAGCGGCAGCGATCTCGTCGACCGTCACATTCTCGAAACCGCGCTCGAAAAACAGCCGGTCGGCGGCAAGCGAGATGGCGCGCCGCGTGGCGAGGCGCTTGCGGGATCGCCGGTCCAGCGGCCCCGAATCCGAGACTTCCACATCTGAAGGGGCTGAGGGTGTTTTATCTGATGGCTTCGGCATGGCGCTCTCAATAGCAGGATTTATGTACTGAGTACATCAATCTTGACAGCGAGTGTCCGAGATCCTATTACTGTACTCAGTACATATTTGGATGAAGTACAGCATAAATCCGTTAAACCTGTTCCCGTGGAGGCGCGCGGCCGTGCTCGTGACCGCGAACGGAATAGCTGTGCCCTGCATCCGCCGCCCCGAAAGGACAAACACTTGAAAGCTATTCAATTCAGCCGCTATGGCGGCCCTGAAGTCCTCGAATTCGTCGAGATCGAGGCACCGCATCCCGGCCCCCGCGAAGTGCGGATCGCGGTACGCGCCGCCGGCGTCAACCCGTCCGACTGGAAGCGCCGCGAAGGGCAATATCGCGCCTTCGAGGAGGTGCACTTTCCCGCAGCCCTCGGCGTCGAAGCCTCCGGCATCGTCGATGAGGTCGGCCCCGATGTCTCCAATACCTATGTCGGCGATGCCGTCTTCGGTTATGGCAACGGCACGATGGCCGAACATGCCGTCCTCACGCACTGGGTCCACAAGCCGGATGACCTGCCCTTCGAGATAGCCGGCGCCATCCCCGTCATATCGGAGACGGCATGGCGCAGCCTCGACGAACTCTGCGTCAAAGCCGGAGAGACGTTGCTGGTCAGCGGTGCCGCAGGCGGCATCGGCTCCGCCATCCTCCAGCTTGCCCGCATCAGGGGCATCACCGTCATCGGCACCGCCAGCCCGCAGAAACACGATTACCTCAGGGAACTCGGCGCCATCCCGACGGCCTACGGGCCCGGCCTCGCTGAGCGGGTGCGGCAGCTTGCGCCCGATAGCATCGACGCGGCAATCGACGTCGCCGGCTCCGGTATCATCCCCGAACTGATCGCGATCACAGGCGATCCCGCTCACGTTCTCTCCGTCGCCGATTTCTCGGCCGAGGAGTACGGCGCGAAATTCTCGCACGGCCCGCCGAAAGAGCCGGAACGGATCCTGGCCGATGTGGCCCGGCTCTATTCCAAGGGCCTTTTCCGCCTGCGTATCGAGCAAGCCTTTCCGCTGGAGAAGACGGCCGAAGCACAGATCGTCAGCGCCGCCGGCCGTGTCACCGGCAAACTCGTCATTTCTCCATGAGCTCCCCCATGAACAAATCTGGCATGAACAAACCGCTCGTCGTCATCTTCACCGCCATCTGCCTCGATGCCGTCGGCATTGGGCTGATCTTCCCCATCCTGCCCCACCTTCTTCAGGACGTGACCCAGACGCAGGACATCGCCTTCTATGTCGGCCTCATGACGGCGCTCTATGCCGCCATGCAGTTCGTCTTCGCCCCCGTGCTCGGCGCGCTCAGCGACACGATCGGCCGGCGCCCCGTGCTGCTGATCTCGCTTGCCGGTGCCGCGATCAATTACGCCATCATGGCCTTTGCGCCATCCCTCACTCTGCTGCTGATCGGCCGCGCCATCGCCGGCCTCACCAGCGCCAATATGTCGGTCGCCTCCGCCTACATCACCGATATTTCACCTGCGGATCAGCGCGCGCGCCGCTTCGGCCTGTTCAACGCCATGTTCGGCGCCGGCTTCATCATCGGCCCGGTCCTTGGCGGGTTGCTCGGCGATTACTGGCTGCGCCTGCCCTTCATCGCCGCCGCCGTACTCAACGCCTGCAATCTGCTGCTTGCCCTCTTCGTCCTGCCAGAATCCCGCACACTTGAATCTTGCACACCGTCTCGCCAGAAGATCGATCTCGCCACGCTGAACCCGCTGCGGCCGCTGAAATGGATCGTCTCGATGAAAGGACTTCTGCCCATCGTGCTGGTCTATTTCGTCTTCAGCGCCGCCGGCGAATCCTACGGCACCTGCTGGGCGCTCTGGGGCTTTGACACTTTCGGCTGGAACGGATTCTGGATCGGCCTGTCGCTCGGCGCCTTCGGCATCTGCCAGACCCTCTGCCAAGCCTTCCTGCCGGGGCCGGCAACCCGCCTGCTCGGCGAGCGCTGGTCGGTCATGACAGGCATCGCCGCCGCCGCGATCGCCCTCCTCGTGATGGCACTGGCCAACCAGGGCTGGATGATCTTCGCCATCATGCCGGTCTTCACCCTCGTCGGCATCGGCAATCCCGCCTTCCAGGCGCTCGCCACCCGCACGGTCGAGCCCGACCGCCAAGGTGAACTGCAGGGCGTGCTCGCCTCCACCGTCTCCCTCGCCTCCATCATCGCGCCGCTCGGCTTTTCATCCCTCTATTTCGTGACGCGACAGAACTGGCCGGGCGGTATCTGGCTCTCGGTGATCGCCCTCTACGCGATCGCGGTGCCGCTGGTTCTGATGAGCACGAGAACCCGTTGTGAATGTCTCGATCATCAACGGTGAAACTCCCTGAAGAAGTTCCACACCTCAACCGCTGTCTCGATATCGTTGCTGCATCCGCCGAAACGGGGTCCATCTACCGGATCATCATGACCGGAGCTGGTATCGGACTTGGCGAGACGGGGCCAGCAATGGCCTCCGTTTTCGATACGATACAACTGAACCCCCGTATCGGCCTGGCATCCGGACCATTGAACCAGGCTGGCGCGGGTCAGGTCATGCGGGTCGAGATGCGGCAGCGCCGTGGCATTTTCCCCGGTGCAGCCGTCGATCCGGCGCCAATATTCCGTTGTCTCCGGAACGGAAAGCAGCCTGCCGAAGGAGCGGATATAACCATCGTAGCGCTGCACGTCATCATCAGTGCCGTTCACCATCATGACCGGCATGGTGTGGCCGGGCTTGCAGTCTTCGACCTGCGCTTCGTTTATCGCGCTGGCGACGGGAGCAATCGCTGATATCCTGTCAGGAAGCGCGCAGGCCAGCGTATAAGTCATCAGCGCGCCGAACGAGAAGCCCGTGGCATAGACCCTTGTGCCGTCGGCAATCTTCCGGCTCACCAGATCGTCGATCATGGTGCGGAAAAAGCCGATGTCATCAACCGGCTCGCCATTGATGACAGGCTTCCTGTTTTTGATATTCCAGGCGCCGTCGATCGCTTCCGGATAAAGGGTGATGAAGTTCTCGCTGTCAGCGACAGCATCAAATCCGCTGTTTTTCTGGAAGTTGGCGGCCTTGTCGTCTGACCCATACATCACGATGACAAGCGGTGCGGGGTGTCCTTCCGCTCCCTTGGGAATATGCAGGATCGCCGTGCGGTCCACGCCCTGCCACTTGTAAGTCAGAACTTCATCGGCATGAGCGGCCGTCCAGCCGAGAAGAAAAAGGAAGGCGGCGAATGGCAGGCGGAGCAATGCGCGGCACATGAAACATTCCCGCTTTCGAACGAAAATACAGCGACGAAACATAAGTCATTCGGTGTCGCTGGCAATGACCGAAAGTAGCGACGCCTAGGGACACGATGTCGCTTCCGGCGGATCGTGGACGAGGCGCGAAGTCCGCTCCCGTCCCATCGGTTTCCCGCAAGATCGAAAACACCCTCAGCGCTCAGGCAAGCCCGCCTGTCGCAAACCCTCGGCGGTCTGGGCCGCCCATTGCGGCACCCCCCGAAACACAGGCCTCGACAAATAACGCTCTATCGTAAAATGCGGCTCGATCTCCATGAGCTTGCCCGCAGCCCACCGGGCCGTCTTCACGTCACCGCTCATCGCCGCCCAGGCCGCCATCATCCGGTAGCACCAGGTCACATCGGGATGTTTGTTGACGACCTCCCGGGCAATTGCGACGGCCTGCGAAAGGGAGCCGGCCATGGCGAGCGACAGGGCCATGCCCATGCGCATGTTGAACGCAAGCGGATCCGCCGGGCTCAGCGTCAGCGCCCGTTCGAACCGCTCCGTAGCGCCAGTCTCGCCCTTGTAGCTTGCAACCCAGCCATAGCGCGCCCATGCCCAGGCATTGTTCGGGTCGAGCGCCAGCGCCCGTTCAAGATAGGCCGCCGCCCGCTCCTGATCGCCGCAATGGCTGAGTGCCCCGCCGACGGCGGTCAGGGCGGTCGGATCATCATCGATGGAGCCCACTGCGGCTTCGACAGATTTTAAAGCCCGCTCCAGATCCCGCTCCGGTTCCTCGGTCCAGATGTAGCCAAGGTGCTGGGCGTAGCACCATGCCAGAAATGCGTGGGCGCGGCCGTAAGCAGGGTCGATCGCGATGGCATCCAGAAGCAGCGGTATTGCCCGCTCGTTCGTCGCCTTGCTCTGGCCCCAGAGATACGGGTAGGCGCGCATGACGAGATCATAGGCGCGCAGGCTGCTGGGCGGCTTGCGCTTCGACAGCTCGGTTTCGGCACTCTGGATGGCCGGATGGATGGCGCCGGTCACCTGAGCCGCGATCCTGTCCTGAAGCTCGAATATGTCCTCGGCCGCGCCCTCATAACGCTCTGACCAGAACTGCATGCGCGTCTCGGTATCGACCAGCTGCACGGATATCCGCAGCCGCTCTCCTCCGCGCCGAACCGTACCCTGGACCACGTAGTTGACGCCGAGTTCCCGTCCGAGGTCACGCACGTCGACGAAGCGTCCCTTGTAGGTGAAGGCGGACTGGCGCGCGATGACGAAGAACTCCCGAACGCGCGAGAGCGCCGCGGTGATTTCCTCCACGACCCCATCAACGAAATACTCATCGCCCTGACCGCTGAGATTGTCGAAGGGCATGACGACGATCGACGGCTGGTCTCTGCCGAAGCGCGGCGCAAGTGACGGCGTTAGCCCTGGCCCGGCCTCCCCGCTTTCAGCCGCCTCCTGCCAGTCGACCCGAAAGACGGAAATCGGCCTCGGGATATTCTTCATAGAGCGTTCGCCAAGGCTCGTCAGCGTGAACGGCACCTTGCCATAGAGATGCTCGCGTACCGACCCGGAAATGCATATGCCTGCCGGCGGCGCCATCTCCTGCAGGCGCGCGGCGATATTGACGCCGTCGCCGAGCAGATCGTCACCCGACACAATGACGTCACCCAGATTGACGCCGATGCGGAACTCCAGGCGGCGATCCCCGGGGATGTCTTTTGGATTGCTCGAGAGGCGTCGCTGGATTTCGACCGAGCACCGGATAGCCTGAACAGCGCTTGCGAACTCGGCGACAAACCCGTCACCCGCAGTGCCGAAGATGCGGCCGTCATGCTCGCCCACTATTTCGGCGATCTGGCTGAGGCACGCGTTGAGAGCACGAACCGTGCCCTCCTCGTCCAGCGCCGTAAGGCGGCTGAAACCGGCAACATCGGCGGAAAGGATGGCTGCGAGCTTTCGATCCACAGCAGTGATTGCTCCGGCGGCGTATCATACCGTTGGATGAATATGCGCGGATTTTGCCAAATTCATAGAGTTTTGTCGCAAAGGGGACGGATGAATGACCGCCTTTGGCATGGCGTATCGCTGCGCTCTGACACCTGTCGGCCCGAAGCAGACCAAGCTTTGAGGCGCACTGCCAAACCTGCCCCGATCCTTCGCCGCTCCTGGCGTCACATATCCTTCACCGTTCCCGATTAGGCAGACCGAAATCCGGAGACTGCCCATGGACTCGACCACCCAGCCGAACCGCCCAAAGATCGCCGAGACCGTCATCCACCCGACGGCAAACCTGAGGGATTCCAGCGTCGGCAAATGCTGCGAGATCCTTGAGAATACCTCTCTGCACACGGTCGAACTCGGGGATTATTCCTATCTCGGGCAGCGCTGCATCGTCGGCGATGCCTCGATCGGGAAATTCTGCGCCATCGCCGCGGAAGTCAGGATCGGCGCACCCAATCACCCGATGGACCGCCCGTCGATGCACCGCTTCACCTATTGCGCGGAATATTACTCCGCAGACGCCGCGCGCGATCACTCCTTCTTCGCCGAACGAAAGGCGGACCGCGCCATCATCGGCAATGACGTCTGGATCGGCCATGGCGTCATCGTGCTTCCGGGTGTGACGGTTGGAGACGGCGCCGTGCTCGCGGCAGGCGCGGTGGTGACCAAGGACGTTGCGCCCTATACGATCGTCGCCGGCGTTCCCGCCAGGTTCCTGCGCGAGCGCTTCTCGCGAAACGTTGCGGAAAAACTTGTCGCGATCGCTTGGTGGGACTGGCCATTCGAGACCATCATGGCACGGCTCGCCGATTTTCAGTCCAGCGATATCGAAGCCTTCTGCGAGCGCTGGGCCTAGTTTGGGATTTCATTGAGAGAGACAAGCGGATCATGAGCGACGAGAGACATGAGCATAATGCGGCCTGCCACTGCGGCCGCGTCAAATTCCGGCTCCGGTTGGCGGACGAATTCAACACGATCCGCCGCTGCACCTGCTCCTACTGCCGCATGCGCGGCGCAATCGCCGTCTCGGCTGAGCTTGCGGATATCGAGTTCGTAGAGGGCGAAGACAACCTGACGCTCTATCAATTCAATACCCGCACGGCGAAGCATTATTTCTGCAAGACCTGCGGCATCTATACCCATCACCAGCGCCGCTCGAATCCGAACCAGTTCGGCATCAATGTCGCCTGCATCGAGGGTATCAGCCCCTTCGACTTTCCGGAGGTGCAGGTCATGGATGGCGTCTCCCACCCCTCCGATTCCGGCACCAAGGCGAGGGTCGCCGGCATACTTCGCTTCGAGCCGGCAAAGTGAGGTCATGCCAGGCGGGCGCTCCTGCCCCGGAACGGCTCCAGCGGCATACGGCCGCCAAAATGAAACGAGGCCCAGGCATTCGCCGGGCCTCGCTGATTGAGACGGATATGAGCCACGCTCAGCCTGGTGCGGCGTGACACGACCCCGTCAATAATCCCAGAAGATCGGCACCCAGCGAAAGGCTTCGCCGTCGACCGCCACATGGCCGATGGACGGGAACGGCAGGTGCGTGGCCACCAACAGTTCGCCGGTCGCCGCCAGTTCGCGCAGAAGTCGGATCCGAACGCGGACCGCTTCTTCGGGGTCGTGTTCGAAACCGTTGAACCAGTCGGGATGTTCGAAGCCCACCGCGAATACGGCGTCGCCGGCAAACATCAGCTTGTCGCCGCCGGAGGCCACGCGGACCACGCTATGCCCGGGGGTATGGCCACCGGTGCGGGAGACGACGACACCCGGCGCCACCTCGTATTCTTCATCGAACAGCCGCAGCTGGTTTTGGTACTCCTTGGCGAACCGCTTGGCGGCTGCCCGAAGCGCGTCCGGAAAGCCCGGCGGCATGGAGACGTGAGAGAAATCGGGCACCTCCCAGAATTTGACCTCGGCGGCGGCCACATGGATGCGCAGGTCCGGACGCAGCCGTTCCTTCACCCCTTCGACGAGCAGCCCGCCAACATGGTCCATGTGCATGTGGGTCAGCACAACGTCGGTCACGGAACCAAGATCGATGCCTGCGGCCTCCAGTCGCTTGATCAACTGTCCGGCCCGCGGCAGGTTCAAGTCCGGGTCGATCCCGAGCCCCGCATCGACGAGGATGGTCTGTGCGCCGCTACGCACCACGACCACGTTCAGCGACCAGTCGAAAGCGTCCGGCGGCAGGAACATGTCGCCCAGCCAGCCGGCCCGCACCTTCGGGTCGGCGTTGTGTCCCAACATCGCGGTTGGCAGCGGCAGAACCCCATCGCTGACCACCATCACCTCGATGTCGCCGATATCAAGCGCATAGCGCGACGGAACCAGCTCGCCGGGCTTTGCTCCACCGGGAGCCGAACTGTTCTGCGAGGACATATTTGTCTGTTGCGGACCCGTGCTACGGGCTTTTGTTTCTAACTGCGACATGACGCGCTCCTGTGTTGCGTGGACACCAGCCTGTCACTGTCCATTCGGTAATACGCGGATGTCGCATACCAGCATGGATCCGGCGCTCGAACCTCACGTTTCCAGACGTTTCCGTTTTCGAGCGCTCTTTGGTGTCGGCCCCTAACAACTACAGCCGCCCTCAGGCGCCCGTAATCCAAACTTACGTTTAAGACGCGGCGGCTGACCGTATGTCGCCTTTCGATCATGTTGCCAAAAGAGCCGGCACGCCGTTCAAACAAGAAACGAAATCAGGCTCTTACCATCGAAGGCGAGCTCGCACGTCTGCTTTCAGGATGATCCACGCAGCAGGGAGGCGATAGGATTCAGGGCCTAAGCTGCCATTCGCTTAGTGAGAGCCCTTCGTCAAAACTGGCTCCAAGGCATCGAGCAGAGCGCTCGGCGATACTGGCGGCCCGCCAGCTTTCCAGGAGTTCTGGAACTCGGCAATTTCTATCCCGACGAAGCCATGTTCTGCGATAACCTTGCAGCAGGCTCGCACATCATCCAGCGACAGGCCGCCTTCGCATTCGTAATCTGTCGGCACGATGCCGGGCTCCAAGACATCGCAGTCGAAATGCACATAGACGGAGCGGCCGGCGATCGCGCTCCCAAGGTCGGTCGCGAGATCGGCTCCTGGTTTGATATGCGGAATGTCGTGTTTCGCGATCAGATCCAGTTCATACGGATCGAGGTCACGTTGACCGACGAGAACAACCTGATCAAAGCTTAAACCCGCACCGAGACCGGAATTCCAAAGGCCAAGTGGCCCCGCAAGCGCCAGCCCGCCGAGATATCCGGTGGGGCTGGCCTCTGGTGGATTTAGATCGCCATGTGCATCGAACCACACGATGCAGGCCGCGGGATGGTGCTTCGCAACGGCTGGAAGGGTTGCCAGCGAAACCGCGCACCGGCTGGTGGCGGCGATCGACGCCGCGCCTGCGGCCAACACCTCGTCAAACCGGGACTGCAACTCTCTGAGCGACGGCAGGGCCGCATCGAGCTCTTCGCGCCATCCGCCATTCACGGCGGGCTCCGGGGTGCCGATCACTGCAGGAGAAATGCCGGTTCGGCGTTCCAATTCCTCGCCGATCGCCTTCGCACCCGGCATGGCCAGGTCGTTGTGATCGCCTGCGCGTCCCTGGAACACGGTATATTCTGCTTTTCCAGCCATCGCTTACAACCTCGCAACGTGTTGTTCCCACCCGTTTAACTGGATTCCGTGCGGAAAGCGAGAAGGTCAGCAAGCGCCGCGTTGCACCCATGTCGTCTGGGGTTTCAGCAATGTGCCCTACCCCGGAAACGGCTTCAGCGCCCCAACCCAGGCAACGAGCGCGACAACACAGGCGGCGATCACGAGTTCCCCCACGAACGGCATCTTTCGGGTGCTGTGGTCCAGTGCGCCATGGCGCGATCTGCCGGAGCGCTACGGCCGCGCACGACGACCGGCCCAACCGGACGTCGGAGGCCCCGATCAATCGGAGCCCCCCTTGCCTTGTGTCAGCCAACGTCTTGTGTCAGCGAACGCGCTTCTGGAACGACTTCTTCACATCATGCCGCCCATGTCAGGCATGCCGCCTGCTGCGGAATCTTTCTTGGGTATATCGGCGATCATGGCTTCCGTGGTCACGAGAAGCCCGGCAACCGAAGCCGCATTCTGCAGCGCCGTACGAACGACCTTGACCGGGTCGACGATGCCCATGGCGATCATATCGCCATATTCAGACGTCTGGGCGTTGTAGCCGTAGTTGTCTGTATTGCTCTTGAGAATGTTGCCGACAACGATCGAGCCTTCATCACCGGCATTTTCGGCGATCTGGCGAACCAGCGACTGGAGCGCCTTGCGGATGATGTTGACGCCGGCATTCTGGTCGTCGTTCTCACCCTTGACGTCAAGAACGATAGAGCAGCGCAGCAGGGCCGTGCCGCCGCCAGGAACGATACCCTCTTCGACAGCAGCACGCGTCGCGTTGAGAGCGTCGTCGATGCGGTCCTTCTTTTCCTTCACTTCGACTTCCGTCGAGCCACCGACGCGGATAACGGCAACGCCGCCAGCGAGCTTGGCAAGACGTTCCTGCAGCTTTTCGCGGTCGTAGTCAGAGGTGGTTTCTTCGATCTGGGCCTTGATCTGGGCAACACGGCCTTCGATGTCGGACTTGGCGCCAGCGCCGTCGACGATCGTGGTGTTTTCCTTGGAGATCGAAACCTTCTTGGAACGGCCGAGCATGTCGAGGGTGACAGACTCGAGCTTGATGCCGAGGTCTTCGGAGATGACAGTGCCGCCCGTGAGGATAGCGATGTCTTCCAGCATGGCCTTGCGGCGATCGCCGAAGCCCGGAGCCTTGACGGCGGCAATCTTCAGGCCGCCGCGCAGCTTGTTGACGACGAGGGTCGCAAGAGCTTCGCCTTCGACGTCTTCAGCGATGATGAGGAGCGGCTTGCCGGTCTGAACGACAGCTTCGAGAACCGGGAGCATGGACTGCAGGTTCGAGAGCTTCTTTTCGTGCAGCAGGATGAAGGCGTCTTCGAGGTCAGCAACCATCTTTTCCGGGTTGGTGACGAAGTACGGGCTCAGGTAGCCGCGGTCGAACTGCATGCCTTCGACGACTTCGAGCTCGGTTTCAGCGGTCTTGGCTTCTTCGACGGTGATGACACCTTCGTTGCCGACCTTCTGCATGGCATCGGCGATGTACTGGCCAACATCCGTCTCGCCATTGGCCGAGATCGTGCCGACCTGGGCGATTTCTTCCGACGTGCTGATCGTCTTGGCCTTGGAAAGCAGGTCCTTGACGACAGCAGCAACGGCAAGATCGATGCCGCGCTTCAGGTCCATCGGGTTCATGCCGGCTGCAACAGCCTTGCCGCCTTCGCGAACGATGGCCTGTGCGAGAACCGTGGCGGTCGTGGTGCCGTCGCCGGCGATGTCGTTGGTCTTCGACGCAACTTCGCGGACCATCTGGGCGCCCATGTTTTCGAACTTGTCATCCAGTTCGATCTCTTTGGCGACGGCGACGCCATCCTTGGTGATGCGCGGAGCGCCGAAGGACTTGTCGATCACGACGTTGCGGCCCTTCGGACCAAGCGTGACCTTCACCGCATCGGCGAGAATATCGACACCGCGCAGCAGCTTTTCGCGCGCATCACGGCCGAATATGATTTGTTTGGCAGACATGGAAACCTCCCGGGCTGATCGCCCAATGATCATTATAAAACAGAATAGGGATGCGGTCGACGATCAGGCGATAATGCCCATCACATCCGCTTCCTTCATGATCAGCAGATCCTCACCGTTGATCTTGATCTCGGTGCCGGACCACTTGCCGAACAGGATGCGATCGCCGGCCTTGACGTCGAGCGGAACGATTTTGCCGGCTTCGTCACGAGCGCCGGAACCGACAGCGACGATTTCGCCTTCCTGCGGCTTTTCCTTGACCGTGTCAGGAATGATGATGCCGCCCTTGGTCTTGGCTTCAGCCTCGATCCGGCGCACGACGACGCGGTCGTGTAACGGCCGAAAATTAATCTCTGTCATTGTGGGGTTCCTCGGCGGGATCGCAGCCGAATGGCCAATCCCGATGAACCGTTTTAGCAGTCTTACGTTGAGAGTGCTAGTGAGATTCGTGTTTTGGTAGAATCCGAGAGTGTGATCTCCACCGGGCCTTGAATGACTGCGGATCGGTGCGGCCCACTTGTTTAAAATCTTTTGGATCTTATTTAAATTTTTTAAGGATCGAACGTCTGGCATCGATGGAATTCGAACCGGAATAGTTGCGGTCGCCATGCGAACCTCGTGCACCAAGAAGAGCTCAAATCTGCCTGATATCGGCCACCCAAGGAGACGCGATATGATCGAATTCCGGAAAAAGAGTGAAAACGAAGTCAGATCTGCCGAGATAGAAGCAAGTCTGAAGAAACTGGATGCGGAAATGGCCTCCCCGAACATCAAGGAAGTCAAGCATGAAGAGCTCTCCAAACTCCGCGATCAGCTGACCATCGAGCAGGCAGCAATACGAGAGCCAACCAAGCGCGTTTGAGAATGGAAAGCTTCGCGGCAGCCTGATCGCCGCGAATGGGCTCCAGATGACCTCGACTTCGTCCTTGCCCGTTTATGGATGGATGAGCATTTTCCGGCTTAGCTCCGGAAGGTGGCGTTAAGCAGCGCCCTACCCCGGAAACGGCTCCAGCGTCCCGAACCAGGCGACGAGCGCCACAACGCCAATGGCAATGACGATCTCCCCCACGGTCCCCGCCGCCAGCGCTTTCCCGGCGAAGTGCGACCGCCCCATGCGCGGCACCAGCCCATAACGGTTGAAGACGGCAATCAGCATCATCAGCAAGGCAAGCGCGATCTTCAGGGAAAGCAGCCGCTGATACGGCAGGCTCCAGTCAAGCGGCAAGCCGCCGATGATCAGCAGACTATTGGCAACCCCGGATAAAATGACCAGGGCCACCGCGACATGCCCCGCCGTCGAGAAGCGGATCAACGCTGTCAGGGCATCCGCCCCTGCCGCGCTATCACCAAGCCGGGAAAGCACGAGCGCCACGGGGATCAGCGCCCCGACCCAGGCGCCGCCCGACAGCACATGCACCATGTCGTTCGCCCGGTGCAGCACCCGCAGCCACCCGTCATTCATGGACGCATGGCCGGTCAGCGACAGGCCGCAGAGAAGAAGCGCGGAGACGACAGCCGTAGCGGCAACCTGCTGCCGTAACGGCAGCAATGTCACCGCCAGGAGAAGTGCGGCAAACACCGCCTGCCAGGCCCAGGCAGTGCCGACGGAGGTTCCCGTCAGCACTGAAGTCATCACATCCCCATCCAGCCCATCCGCCCAGCCATTGCCGAGCATGGCGCAGCGCACCGGCAGCAGCACCAGCGTCACGAGGACAGCCAGTGCCACCACGGCAACACGCACGGCCCGGAGCTTCACCCAGATGCAGCCGCTCAAGCCCTCGGGCACGAGCAGCCACAGATAGGCGGCGCTGCCCCAGAGAAACAGGACAGCCCCGTCGAAGACGAAACGGCAGCCGATGTTGGCGGTATCAGGTGTCATCAGGGCTTTACGGTGAAGGTGAAGTTGCCCTCTGTCTTGTGCCCATCGGTCGAAAGCACATGCCAGTCGACCGTATAGCTGCCGGGAGCGAGCTTATCAGACACCGGCACCATCAGCACCTTGCCGCCATCCTCGAGCATGGTGTCGCCGAGTTTGATCTCTATCTTGTCCGGCCCGGTGACGGTGACGCCGCTGAACTTGAGGTTCAGTTCCTCGGTGAAGGTGAGATCGAGTTCGCTGAGGGACGCGACGGCGGCCTTGTCGGCTGGAGCGGAGCTTTTCAGATGCGCATGCGCAAAGGCCTGGCCGGCAAGCGCGATGCTTGCGATGGCGGCGACGGAGAGAATGCGGGTCAGTTGAGACATCAGATCATGCCTTTCGGTTTCATTGGGACAGGCGATGGCGTTTGGCCCTTGCCTGGTTAGACAGTCGGAGAGCGGATTTATTCCGGGCGATGCTGCAATTTGCTGCTGGGGTTTGCGCTTTGTGCGGAGGAACGTCATCTCACAGCCCTCCGCCGAGCAACACATCACGGATCTTCGCCAGCGCCTCATCCCGATCCGTGCCATACGGAATCAACCCCTTCAGCCGCCCATCGGCGCCGATCATCAGCAGCGAAACCGTGTGGCTCATGTGATAATTGCCGTCTTCGCTCGGCAGCTTCGACGCATGGATGAACCAGCCGTCGGAGACCTTCCTCATCTCCGCCGGCTCACCGGTAATGCCCGTGATGCGGCTGGAGAAGGCGGTGACGTAGTCATGCATCACTTCTCGCGTGTCGCGCTCCGGATCGATCGAGAAGAAATAGGCCTTCAGCGCCCTGCCCTGATCGCCGAGCGTCACCAGCCAGTCGGCCACCTCGTAGAGCGTCGTCGGGCAGGCCTCCGGGCAATGGGTATAGCCGAAATAGACGAGCGCCGGATGCCCCCGGAAGATCGACTGGTCGACCGCATTGCCCCTGTCGTCGACGAGAGAAAAATGCGTGTTGAAAGGCCCGGTGCGCGGCTCCGAAAGATAGAGCGACACCATCAACGCGACGAGCGCGCCGACGAAGACCGCACTTGCGGCAAAGCCTGAAATGGCAAGGGTGCGCGCGCTCATTGGCCATGCCCCTCATGGCCGCCCTGACCGGCATCACCAGCCTCGCCCGCCATCATGACGGTGCCTTCGAAGCTCGCAAACAGCGCCAGCACTTTGGGGTCGAGCCTCGCTTCAGCCTCCGCGAGATCCGCCGCCAGCGCCTTGGCATCGTCAGCCGAAAGCCCGGCCTTCTCCAGCGCCGCCGCTTGCCTGATCCCATCACCGCTGCAGAGAAAGACGCTCCAGCCATGATGGCCCTTCTTCAACAGCGCTCGTCCGCCCCGCCCATCCTGCTGCCAGCCGGCAATCGCCCAGTCATTCCTGACGACCACGGGCAGAATGGTCAGCGGCTTGTCCGGCCGCTCGAACATCGTCTTCAGCGTCGCTGGAATGGCCTCTTCAGGCGGCGGCCCCGACATGTCCATGCCTTCCATGCCAGGCATATCCATCGCCCCATGGTCCATGCTGCCATGGTCCATGCCGCCATGATCCATGTGACTGGCCCCGCCGACATCGTCCAGCGGTCCAGCGATCTTGCCGACGGCGAAATCGACCGTGATCTCACCAGCCTTCTCGAAGCTCAGCACCGCCCGGATCGTCTCGCCCTGCTTGAAGGGCTTTTCGACGTTCTGGAACATCAGATGATAATTGGGCTCCAGCGTCACCGTCTGCCCGGCCGGAATGGCAAGCCCGCCCTTCAGCTCGCGCATGGTCATGATGCCATTTGCCATGGTCATCTGGTGCAACTGCACGGTCTTCGCCCGATCCGAGCTTGCGGCAACAAGTCGGTCCGGCTGGCTGCCTGTATTGGTGATCGTCAGGTAGCCGTCGCCGACCTTGGCGCCCGGCACCATGGAATGTGAGGCCGCATGGTCGATCCTGATCGTCGGCTCCTGCGCCACCGCAGCCGTCGCAATCATCAGGCCCACGAAGAGAGAAACAATCGTCTTCATCATCATCCCCTCCTCAGGCAAAGGCGCGCTTCAGCGGCGGCACGAAGCGGATCACCATCTGGTCGAAGGCGATCATCACTAGGATCACCAATCCGCTCATCGGAAAGGCGATGGCGAAGGCGAGCACAATGGTCCAGAGCCCGAGATAGACCGAGCGTCGCGGCGGCATGGGCGGCACTCCGAGCCTTCCGGCCGGCCGCCGCTTCCACCACATGACGATGCCGGTTACGCAGGAGAGGATGATGACGAGGCAGGTCGCCAGCATCAGCAACTGGTTGAAGAGCCCGAATTCCTGGCCCTGATGCACGTTGATGCCCCATTCGATCGCCCGGCCGAAAAAGGGATACTGCCCGAAGGAGAGATCGATGAGCGGTTTGCCGGAATATTGGTCGATATGAAGCGTGCGCTCGTTGGTGAGATCGTCAGGATAGACCGCCGCCGTATAAACGCCCGTCTCGCCGCCGGGAATGGCAAGATCGAAACCCGGCGCCATGCCAAGACCCCGCGCAATCTCCACCGCCTTGTCAAGCCCGATCGGCTTCTTCGACTGCGCCGCCGCAATCTCCGACAGCGGCACTGGCGCCTTCTCGACGATCCAGCCGGCCTTGGGAAGAATATCCTCCGTCACCTTCTGCGATTTCGGCACGGCATCCCACAGCTGCACCGGATAGCCGAGATCGTGGCTCGTCAGCCAGGCGTTGGCATTGGCGCCCCAATAGCCGGACCAGGGCATGCCCGTCATCGCCATGAAGAAGATCAGGATACCGGCGAAGGCACCGGTCACCGCATGGAGATCGCGCCAGAAGACCCGCCGCGAAGGCGTGCCGCGCACGGTTACCACCCCACCCGTCTGCCGCCGCGGCCACCAGAGATAGATGCCGGTCACGACCAGCACCATGGCAAAGCCGCCCGTGATCTCGATCAGCTTGTTGGGCAAGCCGCCGAACAACGCAAGGCTGTGGATGCGCTTGACGACATAGTTGAACTCCTCGGTGGAGCCCACCGTATCAAGCACCTTGCCGTCATAGGGATTGACGAAAACCAGCGTCTGGCCGGCATCCGAAGACACGGTTACGATCGCTGACCGGTCGAGCCCGGCCGGGTCCCTGTAGGAGCTCGCAACCGAGCCCGGAACAGCAGCCGCCGCTATATCGGCAATCTTCTGCGGCGACAGCGCCTCGCCGGCGGGCTCGACGATATAACGATAGGCAAAGACCGTATCGTTGATCTCGTCCTTGAAGAGATAAAGCGAGCCGGTAATGGCGAGATTGAGCAGGAAGGGAATGACCAGCAGGCCGGCAAAAAAGTGCCAGCGCCAGATGGCGCGATAGAGCGAAACGCCTGGTACGGCGTTCTCTGCCGCCTCAGTGGCAGTGGTGATAGACATGAAAGTGGATCCGAATCCTCGGCCGGCGGCGTCAATGCGGCCCGGCCATGATTGCAAGACGCATCACGGCCTTGGCCGCAATGCGGGTTCAGGCAAGGATCGGGTTTGCAGGCGGGGCGCGCGGCCCGGTATTCGGCGGGAAAAGCTGGCGATGGAAAGCCTCCACGCGGCGCGGCAGCTCCACCTTGAACGTAAAGCCGATGCGCGCACCGGTGATATCGGCCGGCTGCGGCAGCACCACGGAAGCGCCGATGCGGCAGGCTTCGCACGGATTGAGATGCGCAATCTTGCCATGCTCCTTGCCGTGGTCGTCGACAACGGTGACGCAGAGCGTTGGAAGCGTGCCGTCGGGCAGCACATATTGGGCAAGCGCCGCAGGGCTCAGAGCATCTTCGGCAGCTGCTGGAACCTGATGCACAAGACCGACGAAGACGAGCGCGATGGTGCACAGAATGCGCACCAGCCATTGCTCGATCCTGTCCAGACGATGTTGCATCGTTCCCCTGCGCCGCGAGGCCCCTACCTCGGTATTGAATCCGTGATAGCGGCATCTCGCGCAAAGCTCAATGCGACATTCATGACCAGACGACGGATCATAGCGGCTCAGGCAGCCGGATTGAATGGTGACGGATGGGACGGAAGCAAGGTCGCCCCATCCGTCGAAATCCCGCTACACGCATCCACGTCGGTCAGATGCGCCAGTTCCATCTGGGCCTTGAGGCCAGCCGGTCGCCCGAGTTAAGCGCGATCGAAGGCGGCGCGGTTTTGCTCGACGAAAGCCTCCACCGTCATTGGCGGCGTTCCCGTGAACTGCTCGATGACGTCGTTGGTGCCCGCAAAGACGCCGTTGCGGCAGTCCTCGGCGATGCACAGGAAGTGCTGGATGATGAAATCGTCAAGGCCGAAACTCTTCAGGCGCGCCGTATAGGCTTCGGCAGTCGCCGGCCGGTAGCCGATCTTGCGGCCGAGCACTTCGCTCATCCTTGCGGCGATCTCCGCCTCGCTGAGCTCCACCGGACCGAACAGCGGATAGATCTTGCCAGCGTGTTCGGCCGGGTTTTCCAGCATGGCCGCAATCAGCCGCGCCTGGTCCTCGCCAGTAACAGGCGCATGCCTCCCCTCGCCATAGGGCAGCTCGATCACGCCCTCACTGGCAATGACGTCGCTCACCCAGGGGAATGTCAGCCATTCGGAGAAGAAGGTCGGGCGGATATGGGCGGTCGGCACACCCGACCAGTCCAGCACGCGCTCGGCGACCCAATGGTTGCGGGCAGCATGGCTTTTCGCCACCTCGCGCGCCGAAATCTGCGACATGTTGACTATGAGCTCCAGCTTTGCCCGCCGTGCGGCATCGGCAAAATAGGCCGTCACATCGATGAGATCCGGGCGGATCGGATAGCAGAGATAGGCGGCATTCACGCCCGCGACCGCGCTGATGACGGCATCATGATCGGTGAGGTCACCGACCACGACCTCCGCCCCTGCCGCAGCGAGTGCTTGAGAACGCGCATCTTCCTTATGCACGAGCGCGCGTACCTTGTGGCCCTTTTCCAGGAGGATGCGGGTCGTATGCTTGCCGGTTTTACCTGTGGCTCCGGTCACGAGATAGGTCTTGGACATGGTCTTCTCCAGTTGTGAAAAGGGCGCAGGATTCCACCGGAGCGAACCACAAGGCTCGCCCGTTACAAATCGCCCGCCCTTGAAATTTAGATTACGAGTGACATCTAATTAGATGTTGGTTACAATCTAAATTGTCAAGGTGCGGGAGACCGGAAATGCGAAAATCAAACGAGGAAGCGGCAAGGACGCGCCAGACCATCGTCGCCACCGCAGCCGACGAGATCAGGCGTTCGGGCATTGCTGAAGCAAGCGTCGCCGACATCATGGCCGCTGCCGGCCTGACACCGGGCGGCTTCTACCGCCACTTCGAAAGCAAGGATCATCTGGTCGCCGAAGCGCTGGAAAAGGCGGGAGATCAGGTCGCCGGAAGCATGCGCAAAGTGCGCGACGAGGCCAGCTTCGACGATGTCGTCAACGCCTATATCGACGGCACCCGGGCCGGCGGCAAAGCCGTGCCCTCCTGCCCCATCTCCTCCCTCGGCAGCGAGCTCGCCCGCTCCGGCCCAGAGACGCGTGAAGCTGCCACCAAAGTGATCGAAGACATGTTCTCCGTCTTCAGCTCTGGCCCCGCCGGTACCAAGGCCAGCCGCCGCAAGGGAATGGCCGCCTTCGCCACGCTGGTGGGCTCACTGACTTTGGCGCGTATTGTGACCGATGAAGAGATGGCGGATGAGATTCTTGATGTAGCCCGGCAGAAGCTGCACCGGGCGGAGTGACCCCGCTCATTGGACACTCTTGCGAATCGCATAAGTGTATGCTTATGTGTTGTCATGATGGAACACGATATTTTTCGCGCGCTCGCCGACCCGACCCGCCGCACGATCTTCGAGAAGCTGGCGAACGGCAGCATGAATGCCAGCGCGCTTCGCCAGGGCATGGATATCAGCCAGCCGGCCATGTCCCAGCATCTCGCCGTGCTGCGTTCGGCACGGCTGGTGCGCGAACAGAAGGAGGGCCGTTTCGTGAATTACGAGGTCGATCCCGAGGGGCTCACCCTCATCGCCCAATGGCTGGCGAAATATCGCGCCTACTGGCCAGCCCGCATCGATGCTCTCAAGCTCTTGCTGAAGGATATGGACCAATGAACGAGGTGAAGACCGAGATACAGACCAAGCAACAAACCGGCTTCGAACAGAGATACGAGCTGGATGCGCCGCCGGAAAAGGTCTGGCGTGCGATCAGCATCGCCGATTTTCGCGAGAGATGGCTGCCGAAGGAAGCGCTTGCCGATCCGCAATCGCTCTCCGAAACACCGGGAAAGGAGGTTCGCTACAGATTGCGCGACGACAGCCCGCCCTTCCTGGAAAGCATCGTCACCTTCGCGATCGCACCGAATGCATCGGGCGGGACCAGCCTGCGGATCGTCCACGAGTTGACTGGTGACACTTTCGAGCGGCTTTCGAGATCGGTCGCCAACAGCAACAGCCAGACTATGATGCTCGCCGCCTGACGCGGCAGGCCTTCCCGCTTATCAATTCTGAAAGATTGGAGTTCGCCGATGCGCGAAGCGATGCAACTCGTCCCCATGGTCGTCGAACAATCCTCCCGAGGGGAGCGATCCTTCGACATCTATTCCCGCCTCCTGCGCGAGCGGATCATCTTTCTGAACGGCGAGATCAACGACGGCGTGTCCGCCCTCGTCTGCGCCCAGCTTCTGTTCCTGGAGGCCGAAAATCCCAAGAAACCGATCAACCTCTACATCAATTCGCCGGGCGGCGTCGTGACCAGCGGTTTTGCCATGTACGACACGATGCGTTTCATCCGCGCGCCGGTGCACACGCTCTGCATGGGAACGGCCCGTTCCATGGGCTCCTTCCTGCTGATGGCCGGCCAGCCGGGAGAGCGATATGCCCTTCCGAATGCCAGCATCCTCATCCACCAGCCCCTCGGCGGCTTCCAGGGCCAGGCGTCCGATATGCTGATCCATGCCGAGGAAATCAGGAAGACGAAGCAGCTCATGACGCGGCTCTACGCCGAACATTGCGGCCGATCCTATGACGAGTTCGAGCAGGCCATGGATCGCGATCGTTTCATGACGGCGCAGGAAGCCCTGGAATGGGGCCTGATCGACCGCATCCTGCAGGAGCGTGAAGAGATGGCGGACGCGCTACCGCAATAGTCCCTGATGTCACGGACCACGACCACCTTGCGAGATCAGCCGTCCCTGCCCTAAATAAGTGAGCGACACCTCATAGTTGCCCACCACTCCTGAAGGCAGGTCAGAAATGAAACGCCATGATTTCGATGATCTCGCCGCCTTCGTCATCGTCGCCGAGGAGCGCAGCTTCACCAAGGCCGCCGCCCGCCTCGGCATTTCCTCCTCCGGTCTCAGCCACATGATGCGCCAGTTGGAGGAGCGGCTCGGCATGCGGCTTCTTGCCCGCACCACCCGCAGCGTGGCCACCACGGAGGCCGGCGAGCGCCTGCTTCTCACCCTCCAGCCCGCCTTTGCCGAGATCAACCGCGGCCTGCAGGAACTCGGCAATCTCCGGGAAAAACCCTCCGGCACAGTACGCATCACCGCAGGCAAACATGCCGCCACCGCGCTCGTCATGCCCATCCTGCCGGAATTCCACCGCACCTATCCCGAAATCAAGGTCGAGTTGATCGTCGGCGACCGTTTCGAGGATATCGTCGCCTCGCGTTTCGATGCCGGCATCCGCTTCGGCGAGCGCATCGACAAGGATATGATCGGCCTGCGCATCGGCCCGGATATCCGCGCCGCCGTCGTCGGCTCTCCCGATTATTTCGCCCGCTACCCGCAGCCGAAGACGCCCCACGATCTCGCCGATCATGATTGCGTCACCTATTACATGGCTTCGTTCGGCGGCGCCTACGCCTGGGAATTCGAGGAGGATGGCCGCGACATCGAGGTGAAGGTGTCGGGCAGCTTCATGGTCAATGATTCCGACATGATGATCGAGGCTGCGCTTTCAGGTTCCGGCCTCGTCTATGCCTTCGAGGATTTCACCGAGCAGCATGTCGCCAGCGGCCGGCTGATCCGCGTGCTGGAGGATTACTGCAAGCCCTTCAGCGGCTACTCCCTCTATTATCCGAGCCGGCGACAGATGCCGCCGGCCCTTTCGGTGTTCATCGAGGCGCTGCGCGCCATCCCGAAGCGGTCAGGATATCAAGCTGCCTGAGCCACAGGCATCGTCGCCATGTCGATGACGAAACGGTAGCGCACGTCACCGCGCTCCAGCCGCTCGAAGGCTTTGGCGATGTCCCCCATGGCGATCATCTCGCATTCCGGCAGGATGTTCTTGCGGCCGCAGAAATCCAGCATCTCCTGCGTCTCCTTGATACCGCCGCTCGGCGTGCCGGCAATGCGCCGGCGCCCCATGATCAGCGGCAGGTTGCTGAATTTGGGCGTATCGACCAGCGAGCCGGCGATGACCAGTGTCCCGTCGGTATCAAGCGTGTTGAGATATGGGGTGAGATCGTGCTCGTAAGGCACTGTATCGATGATAAGATCGAAGGCGAAGGCGGCAGCCGCCATCTGCTCGGCATCGGTCGACAGCAGCACCTTGTCGGCGCCGAGCGCATGGGCCGTATCGACCTTGCCTTCCGAGCGCGTCAGCACCGTCACTTCAGCGCCGAGCGCAGAGGCGAATTTCACGGCCAGATGCCCGAGCCCGCCAAGCCCGATCACGCCCACCCGGCTGCCGGGGCCGACATTCCAGGTGCGCAGCGGCGAATAGGTGGTGATGCCGGCGCAGAGCAGCGGCCCGACGCGCGACAGATCCAGCCCATCGGGAACGCTGAGCACGAATTCCTCGCGCACGACGATATGATCGGAATAACCGCCATAGGTCGTCTCGCCGGTCACCCGGTCCTGGCCGTTATAGGTGACGGTGACGCCCTTGTAGCACATCTGCTCTTCGTTGCGGCGGCAGTTGGGGCACTCCATGCAGCTGTCGACGATCGTGCCGACGGCAACATTGTCGCCGACCTTGAAGCGCGACACGCTGCTGCCAATGGCAGAAACACGCCCGACGATCTCGTGGCCGGGTACCACGGGATAGACCGAAAATCCCCAGTCGTTGCGCGACATGTGCAGGTCCGTATGGCAGACACCGCAATAGAGAATATCGATCGCCACGTCCTCGGGACGCAATTCCCGGCGATCGAAGGAGAAAGGTTGCAACGGCGTGTTCGCATCGGTTGCGGCAAATCCTGATGTTCTCAATGGCTTATCCCTCGCAATGCTGTTGAAAGCTGACGGGCAGCAGAAGCTGCACCGAAGGGATATAGCGTCCACGGACTATCCGAATTAGACGAGGCAGGCGGGATAGGCTTGTGAGCCGGGCTCAGCAATCGATTATCAATGCGCATATGGCGGTGGGATCAGCGCTTGCGCACCGCCATCCGATGAAAAAGCCGGCCAAACATCAAACGAGGCCAGCCCGATGCGTAGATTCAAAGAGTTAGAGCGCCGTGCGTCCGAATGGACGCACGGCGCTCTGGTTTCTCAAAAATCCGACAGCCAGGGCTGGACAGGGCAAACGTAACTTTATAACAACGGGAATGTAATGTTATTACATTAAAGGAGGTTTCATGTCCCGGCGCCTTTTCGCTATCTTCGCAGTCGCCACCGCGCTCACATCCGCCGCCTTGCCATCGGCTTCCCGCGCCGAGGAGGAACAGCAGGAAAGCTGGCGGCTTTTCGTGGCTGATCACAGCCTGCCGGTCGTCCACGCCATCGACCTTGCAAGCGGTAGACAGATCGGTCGCTTCGATCTCGAAGGTTATGCCGCCTTGTCGCTGAGCGACACCGGGCGCACGGTCTTTGCCGTCCAGGGCGAAGAGAATGTCGTTCATGCCATCGATACCGGCATTGCCCTTTCCGATCATGGGGAGCATCGCGATCTCGAGGTGGCGCCGCCAAAGCTGATCGGCACGACGATAAAGGGCGAGAAGCCCGGTCATGTGGTGACGCATGGCGATGACGTGGCGATCTTCTACGATCGCACCGACCGCTTTGATCTCTTGAAAGAAAGCAGCTTGCTGCAGGAAAAGCCGGAGCCGAAGGCTGTCGATACCATCGCCGCCCATCACGGCGTCGCGGTGCCGATGGGTAATCACCTGCTGGTTTCGGTGCCGAACATGCAGGCGCCGGTCAAGGAGGGCGAACTGCCGCCGCGCCTTGGCCTGCGGGTGCTCGATCGTGATGGTCGGCAGATCGGCGATGTCGCGCCCTGCTCCGGCCTGCATGGCGAGGCGACCTCTGCTCGTCTCGTCGCCTTCGGTTGTGAGGAAGGCGTGCTCGTTGCGCGTCCGGGCGGCGCGGAAGGCCCCACGGTCGAGATGCTCGCCTATGGCGTGTCGCTGCCGCGGGGCAAGGTCTCGACGCTGCTCGGCGGCCGCTCCATGCAGTTCTTCCTCGGCAATTACGGGGAGGACAAGCTGGTGCTGATCGATCCTGACAATACGGACGCGCCTTACCGCATCATCGACCTTCCGACGCGGCGCGTCGATTTTGTACTCGATCCGGCAAAGTTCCAGAATGCCTATATCCTCACAGAAGATGGCAGGCTGCATCTGCTCGATACGGTAAAGGGCGAGATCGTCAGATCGGAAACCGTCACAGAGCCCTACAGCAAGGACGGCCATTGGCGCGATCCGCGTCCTCGGCTGGCCGTGGCCGGCGATGATATCGCCATCACCGATCCTCGCCACAGCCTGATCCGCCTTGTCAGTAGCGAAACACTGAAGGAAACGCGCACGATCCCCGTCGAGGGCCAGCCTTTCACGCTGGTCGCCGCCGGCGGCTCGGGCACCAGTCACTGAGCCTGTTGGCCGACCATACTTCGCATTCCCCACGCTTGACGTAGCCCATGGCGGCGTCATAGATCGGGGTGACGGTTCCCCGAGGAAGACTCCAAGGGGATTAATAGGGAACACGGTGCGGACGACCCAATAGGGACCAAGACCGTGGCTGCCCCCGCAACTGTAAGCGGATTGCCGGTTATATCCGGAATGAATGCCTCGTCGTTCATTCCAGGAAATCACCGGCGAGCTGGTCATATCGGGAGTGATCGCTTGCGATCATCTCCGCCGGCCTCAGGGCCATGCCACTGCGCGCGAGCGCGGGAAGGCAGATGACCGGCTGACATCCGCGAGCCAGGAGACCTGCCGTCAATCGCAATCCAATCAGCCAGGCGGGGATGCCTGGACAAGGAGCAGATATGATTGACCTTATTTCCTGCCGCTTGCCGTACGCGATCCGTCCCGATTGGACCACCCGCCGCTAGCCCTCCTCCACGCTTGGCTCACGCATCTGCGCGTGCCGGCGTCTGCTAGCCCTTTTCCTTCCGATCGAGAGTTTCCAATGCGCCAGATTATTCCAGGCTTTTCCCTTGCGCTCGGGCTCGCCAGCCTTTGCCTGGCCGGCCTTGCAGCACCCGCCTTCGCCGCCACCCAATATCCCCTGACCCTCAGCAATTGCGGCCAGAATGTCACTTTCGACAAGGCCCCGGCCAAGATCGTTTCGATCGGCCAGGGCATGACCGAAGTGCTCTTCTCGCTCGGCCTTGCCGACAAGATCGCCGGCACGGCCGTCTGGGTCGGCCCGGTCCTGCCGCAATATGCCGAGGCCAACAGCAAGATCAGACGGCTGGCCGATAACGATCCGAGCTTCGAATCCGTCGTCGGTGCCGAGCCCGATCTGGTGGCTGCCGAATTCGAATGGCATGTCGGCATCCAAGGCTCCGTCGGCAAGCGCGAGCAATTCAAAGACCTCGGCATCAACACCTATATCGCGCCGGCCGATTGCGTCGCCAAGATCAACACCGATGGCGGAGACGGCGTGCGCAAGGAGCTGTTCACGATGGACCTGATCTATCAGGAAATCGCCGAACTCTCCGAAATCTTCAACGTGAAGGACCGGGGCGATAAACTGATCGCCGACCTGAAGAAGCGCGAGGCCGCGGCCGTTGCCTCCGTTTCAGGCGCTGCAGCCAAGAACCTGCCCGTCGTCTTCTGGTTCTCCAGCAAGGAGGTGAAAGGCGATGCCTTCATCGCCGGCAAGAACAGCGCGCCGGCCTATATCCTGAAGACGCTCGGCGCAAAGAACGTCGTGACGACTGAAGAGGAATGGCCCCTCGTCGGCTGGGAAACGATTGCGCAGGCCAATCCCGCCGTCATCGTCATCGCCACTATGGACCGCCGCCGCTATGCCGCCGACGATCCCAAGGTGAAGGTGGATTTCCTGGAAAACGATCCGGTCACAAGGGAGCTCGATGCCGTCAAAAACAAGCGCTTCATCATGATGGACGCGCAGTCGATGAACCCGACGATCCGCACGATCAACGGCATCGAAATCCTGGCAAAGGGCATCGCCGCCTCCGGTCTGGCGCAGTGAGCCAGGCTGCCTTGCCACAGAGACGATGGTGGGTGCTTGCCACGCTCACCATCGCCGCCTTCATCCTGCTCGGTATCATGATCAGTCTCGCCGTCTCGATCGGCGAGATATCGATCCCGCTCGCCACCACGGCAAAGGCGGTCTCCAACCGCCTGTTCGGCACGGCATTCGAACTCAGCCGCATCCACCAGGGCATCGTCTGGGATTACCGCCTCAGCCGCGCGCTGGTGGCGGCCGGTGCCGGCGCGTCGCTGGCGCTTTGCGGCACGGTGCTGCAGGCCCTGCTGCGCAATCCGCTCGCCGAACCCTATGTGCTCGGCATTTCCGCCGGCGCCTCCACCGGCGCCGTCTGCGTCATGATCCTAGGCCTCGGCTATGGCGTGCTCGGCATTTCCGGCGGCGCCTTCATCGGCGCCGTCGTCGCCTTTCTTCTGGTCGGCATTCTGGCGGCGGGCGCGGGTGGCACCAGCGAGCGCATCATTCTCTGCGGCGTGGCGGGCTCGCAGCTCTTCAATGCGCTGACGTCCTATATCGTCACAACCTCGGCCAATGCCGAACAGGCGCGCGGCGTACTCTTCTGGCTCGTGGGGTCGCTCAGTGGTGTGCGCTGGCCGGATGTCTATCTCTCCGTGCCGGTCGCGCTGACAGGCTTGATCGTCTGTCTTGCCCATGTGCGCGCCCTCGATGCCTTTGCCTTCGGCACGGATGCCGCAGCCTCCCTCGGCATCGCCGTGCGCCGCGTGCAGTTCACCCTGCTCGGCGTGACGGCGGCGATGACGGCAGGCGTGGTCAGCATGGTCGGTTCCATCGGCTTCGTCGGTCTCGTCATTCCCCATGCCGCCCGCTTCCTCGTCGGCCCCGCGCATGGCCGCCTGCTGCCGGCGACTGCGCTTGGCGGAGCGATCTTCATGGTCGGCGCCGACATCGTCTCGCGCATCATCATTCCCCAACAGATCTTGCCGATCGGCGTCGTCACCGCGCTCTTCGGCGCACCGGCCTTTGCCATCATCCTCTATCGCGTGCGGAGAAGCGCATGAGCATATCAGTCGACAAGGTCACCTATGCCGCCGGCAATACCGTCATCGTCAACGGCATCAGCATATCAGTCGAAAAGGGCAAGGTGCTCGGCCTGCTCGGGCCGAACGGTTCCGGCAAATCGAGCCTGCTACGCCTGATCTGCCGGCTGCGGCAGGTCAAAAGCGGCGTCATCCGCCTCGGCGACGACGATGTCTCCGGCCTCTCGCGCGCTGCCCTTGCCCGCCGCATCGCCTTGGTCGAGCAGCAGTCGACGACCGACACGCAGCTCACCGTGCGCGATATCGTCCGCCTCGGCCGCACCCCGCATCGCGGCCTCATCGCCTCCTGGGGACCCGATGACGATGCCGCCGTTGCGGAAGCACTCGCCCGCGTCGACATGACCGCGCGCGCCGGCCAGCTCTGGCAGACGCTGTCAGGCGGCGAACGCCAGCGCGTGCATATCGCCAGAGCCCTGGCGCAAACGCCGAGCGAACTCCTGCTCGACGAACCGACCAACCATCTCGATATCCAGCATCAACTCGATATCCTGGCGCTGGTCGCCAGACTCGGCCTCACCTCCATCATCGCGCTCCACGATCTCAATCTGGCGGCGATGTTCTGCGATCACCTGGCCGTGCTGCAGAAGGGCGAGGTCGTGGCCGCAGGCACGCCCGAGGAGGTGCTGACCGAAGCCTTGATCGCCCGCGTCTTCGGCGTGCGCGCCCATATCGAAAGATCGGCCGTGCATGGCCGCACACATATCCAGTATCGGATGGGCTGAGAGATGGATGGCGTAAATTTCGATCTGAAGGAAGAGATCCGCGACTACTGGTCGAAACGCTCGGAAACCTTCGATCTCGCCTTCGGCCACAAGATCGCCCCCGGCCCGGAGGCAGATGCCTGGCAGAAACCGATCCGCGATACCCTCGGCCCTGAGCCCAAACGCGTGCTGGAACTTGCCTGCGGCACCGGCGAAGTGACGCGCCTGATCCACGATCTCGGCCATGACGTTACCGCGCTCGATTTCTCCGAAGCGATGCTGAAGGTTGCCCGCGCCAAACACGCCGGCAAGGAGCGCCTGCGCTTCATCTTGGCGGACGCCGAAAACACCCTGGAGCCGGATGCGCATTACGACGCGATCATCTGCCGCCACCTCGTCTGGACGCTGACGCGGCCGGAAGAAAGTTTTGCCGAGTGGTTCCGCATCCTCAAACCCGGCGGCCTTCTGCTCTTCTTCGATGGCGACTGGGCAAGCCCGAAACCGACCGGCCGCATCGCCAGCCTGCTGATAACATGGATCGACCGTTTCATCGGCGCCGACAGCAACTATGATGGCGCGCTCAGCACCCGCCATGCCCGCATCATGTCAGCCCTGCCCTTCGGCTCCGGCCTGCGCCCCGACATGCTACTGCCGCTCCTGAGACCGGCAGGCTTTACAGGCATCGAACTACACTCCCACGCCCCGATCGCCCGGGCGCAGAGGAAGAATGCCAACCTCAGAAATAAGCTTAGAACGCTGGTCTACCGCCGTTTCATCCTGACCTGCCGGCGGCCCTGATACTTCGAATGGGGGCCGACCGGTCAGCCGCTGCCTACCAGTTGCCAGGATCGGCAGTATGATCAACAGCGGCGAATTCGTCCGCCTTAGCCCGATCCAGTGTCACAGTTCTCGTCCTCTTCGTCTCGTCCGCGACCAGATAGCGAAGCGGTGCCGCGTCCTTGGCAAGCTCCTGATAGACGAGAAGCGCGGCCTCCTCGGCGGTATCGGCCTCGATCTCTCGCGTGATGGACACAGTGAACTTCTGCATGGCTTCGGGCCTTCTCGATCGTCGCGGGCATGGGCGCAATGTCCACCGCCTGACAATAAGCGCAGAGCCGAATAGTTCAAGCTGCCCCTGCCCTCAACGATCAGCCGCCACAGACGGAAGCCATTGGCAGCGGCCGGCTTTGAGCGGCGTACCGTCGTGGCAATGGGAGACGGTGATCAAGGAGGCCACATGACAGAACGGCGGCGCTAATATTCGCCCTGTTGACCCAAAAGAACTGTCGGCACCTATTTGAACATCTCAGGCGAATAGGTGCCGTCGCTGTTCAATATCTCAGCGCGTTGCTGCAGCCGGCAGAGATATTGGTGGATCGAGCATCTGATTGCTGTCAGCGGTCGAACCATAAAGCGCCGCATAACGCCGACATCTATCCAGATGAGCCGGAAGTGGGGAGCATCCGGCTCACAGGTTTCGGCATAACCAAGAAATGGCGGAGATCGAATATCCGAGCCATCAACGAGCTTTCACGGTTTGCGTGCTCGGATGTGTAGGAAGATTGGCGCAACGCGGGTATCGGCTACTACAGGTTCGGCAAGGGCGACTTCCGGCGATGCCATTGGTTCGCCAAACGCCTCGATTATGAAGCCGGCACCGACGATCATGGATACCCAGCTTGTCAGCGTGCGATGGAAACGCGGCACCGAAAAGGGTGTCAGCGCTGCACGCTCTTCAGCTGGAATCTCGGAAAACAGCCAGCGCTCGATGCGCCCGTCGGTCTCATCGAAATAGTCGGCAACCTGAACGGCAACTGCAGCGCCGCTCTCATCGCGGATATTGCGGCGGGTCGGCGGAACGAAACATGGATGCAGAATCGAAAACTGCAAGAACCCACCGGGCTTCAGAATGCGGTGAAGGCTCCCCAGAACTTTTTGCTGGTCAGCCATGTCCATCAGCGACATAAAGGCGGTGACGAAATCAAAATTCCCTTCCGGAAAGTCAAGGCTCTGGCCGTCGCCAACCACGTAGTCGATACCGAGTGGGTCCTGTGCCTCCGTTTGGCGGGCATAGCGAATGAAGGTAGGTGCGATGTCCACCCCGGTCATGCGGGCACCAAGTTGGGCTACTGCGCGGGTATTGGTGCCTTCACCACAACCGAGATCAAGTCCCGTCAGACCTGCGATCGGGGGTAACATGTCCAGAAAGGCGGGCGTGTTAAGTGCGTCGCGATATTTGTCGTAACCAGCACGACTATAGATCGTCCAAGTCTCCGCATTGCTTTCCCAATGGGTGGCGACATCGTTTGTGTTCATGCTCATCGTCCTTCACGCCCTTCCAATCTTTGCTTCTACGTCCGCTTGCCATCCGCAGTGGCATTCGCACAAACCGCAGCGCGAGCCTCGAGATCAGCTCATTTCCGCCGTCGGCTGAACGACCGCCGACGCAGGCGCGTGTTTCCAGTTCTTGAGGTCCGACGCCTTAAGACCGCAATGAAAATCGATCAGGTCTGCTGGTTTGCCAAATCCAATCCCCCTCGGCGCACAATCACAAGGTGTTCTCTCTTATCGAGAAAACACCTTGTGTAGAGCTTATCCGAGAAGAACGTGGGCCGCTGCCCGCCTCAGCAACCCATCCCTGCCGCTCAAACAGACCGCATTAACCCGCCATCCACCTTCAGGCTCTGCCCGGTAATATACCCCGCCCCGTCGGACACCAGAAACGCGATGGTCGCGGCAACTTCCGCACTCGTGCCATAGCGCTGCATCGGCACGGTCTCGCGCCGCTCCTCGGTCGCAGGCAGGCTGTCGATCCAGCCGGGCAGCACATTGTTCATGCGGATGTTCTCGGCCGCATAGGTATCCGCAAAGAGCTTGGTATAGGCGGCAAGGCCGGCGCGGAAGACCGCCGAGGTCGGGAACATCGTCGACGGCTCGAAGACCCAGGCCGTGGAGATATTGACGATCGCACCCTTCTTCTGCGCCTGCATGATCGGCGTCACCAGCCGCACCGGGCGGATGACGTTCATCAGGTAGACGTCCATGCCCGTATGCCACTGCTCGTCGGTGATCTCATTCAGCGGTGCGCGCGGTCCATGTCCGGCGCTGTTGACGAGAACGTCGATACGGCCCCAGGCCTGCATCGCCGCATCGACCAGCCGCTTCAGGTCTTCGTTTGACTGGTTGGAACCGGTGACCCCGACACCGCCGAGCTCCTTGGCCAGCGCCTCGCCCTTGCCGGAGGAAGACAGGATTGCAACCTTGTATCCATCGGCCGCAAGGCGTCTCGCACTTTCGGCGCCCATGCCGCTGCCGCCTGCGGTGATAACAGCCACTTTTTCTACTGACATTTCGGTGCCCTCCTGAAGTGATATCGTCGATTGATCGATGTGTGCACGCACGATACCATCTCCGTCACGTGAGCGCGAACCAGTTCTCCTCTTTTATGGCAGTAGAAAAACTACTCGATGAGCGATATCCCGGGAAAGCTTCCCTCCCTCAATGGCCTCAGAGCCTTCGAAGTCGCGGCGCGCCACCTGAACTTCAGGCTTGCCGCCGAAGAGCTCGGTGTGACGCAGGGCGCCGTCGCCCAGCAGGTTCGCGGGCTCGAAGCGCAGCTTGGCTTGACCCTCTTCGAGCGGCTTCCCCGCACGCTGGCGCTGACGGCCGAGGGCCGGCGCTACATCGCCGATATCAGGCGCGCCTTCGAGCTCATCGCCCGCGCAACGGACGAGCTGAAGCCGCAGGCGATCAAGCTCACCATCAGCACGACGCCGACCTTCGCCTCCAAATGGCTGATCCCGCGCCTGCCTGACTTCACGGCTCTGCACCCCGATCTCGATCTGCATATTCTGGCGACCGAGCGCATCTCGAATTTCGTCGTCGATGGCGTCGATCTCGCCGTCCGCTATGGCCGCCCGCCCTTCGGGCCGGGCCTGAACGCCGAGCTCCTGTTCGAGCAGGAGGTCATTGCCGTCTGCAGTCCGCTGCTGCTTGCCGGCCGGGATGCACCGCGCACGGCCGAGGAGCTTACGGCCTATCCGCTGCTGCACGATGCCCACAATCTCTGGCCGGAATTCGTCGAGCGCCACCTCACAAACAGCCGCAGCCCCTCCTTCAAGGGCATCAGCTTTTCGCAGACCTCGCACGCCATCGAGGCGGCGATTGCCGGACAGGGCATCGTTCTCGCCAATGGCGGCTTCGTCACCGACGATCTGGCCAAGGGCCGGCTGGTGCGTGTCTTCGAAGCCAGACTGCGCGGCCCTTCGGACATCTACCTCGTCTGGCCCCGCTACCGGAAATCTCCTGCGCGGGAAACCGTGATCGGCTGGTTGTTCACTGAGGCGCAGAAGGCAGGCTGAGCGCTCGCGCACGGGGCAGCGTCAGCTTGGCGGACATGAAGAACGACTAGCCCCTTGCGCAGGACGCCGGAGACACCAGATTCAATCTCTTCATTCCCTCCGATAAGCATCGATAATCACAGGCCTATTTAATGTTCCATTTCATTCTCGGGCTTCCATGGCTGGTTGTCCTCCTTCGCTTCATCCTGCCTTTGCCGTGGATATGGCCTGCCAAGGCGCTGCTTGCCGGCGTGCTCCTGGTCGCCTCCCAGCAGGTGCTGCTGAACCGCATCTCGTCAGGTTCCGTCTTCGCGCCCGAATATCCGCGCCCGCTGATTATCGTGCTGAATTTCCTCTTCGGTGCGACGCTCCTGCTGGCCGTCTTCCAGATCGCGCTCGATGCCGTCTTACTTGTCCCAGCTCTCGTCGAGGGACAGTTTCTGGCCGTGCCCCCTGAGGTCCGCTATGTCATCGGGCTCGCGGCCTTCACCCTGGCCGCTTTTGGTGTCGCCGGAGCCGTGCGCATTCCACCCGTGAAGAATATCGAGATAGCAATCCGCGACCTTCCCGAATCTTTCGACGGATATCGCCTGCTGCAACTGACCGACCTGCATCTCAGCCGCCTCTTTCCGGCGTCCTGGGCCGAAGCAGTCGTGAAGAAGGCCAATGATCTGAAAACCGACCTGATCGTCGTGACGGGCGATTTCATCGACGGCCGCCTGGAAAAGCGCCGTGCGGACATCGCACCCCTGGCGAAGCTCGAGGCGCGCGACGGCATCTTCGCCATTCCCGGCAACCACGAATATTATTTCGGCTACGACGATTGGATAGCGCACGACGCCAGTCTTGGCATGCGCATGCTGATGAACGACCACGCCGTCATCGAGCGCGGTGCTGATCGCATCGTCATTGCCGGTGTGACGGATCTGGCAGCATTCGGCAGACCGATGCCCAATCCCGATCTTGCCGCGGCCCTGAAAGACGCTCCGGCCGAAGCCCCGATCATTCTTCTCGACCATCAGCCAAGAATGGCAGCCGAGACGGCCAAATCCGGCATTGCCCTGCAGCTGTCAGGCCACACCCATGGCGGCATGATCCTCGGCCTCGACCGGCTGGTCGCCCGTGCCAACGGCGGCTTCGTCTCCGGCCTCTACCGGGTCGGCGCAATGCATCTCTACGTCAACAATGGCACCGCGCTCTGGCCGGGCTTTGCGCTCAGGTTGGGGCGGCCCTCGGAACTGACGGTCTTCACGTTACGGAAGGGTTCCTGACAGCAGATCGGCAACCGGCCGGCTTTCGCTCTCCCTCACCAGCAGGCGAATACGCTCGGCCACATCGGGATCGACGGGATTGTAGACGACCATGTTGAGATCCGGCCGGCCGTCGATGGCAAAGCCGGAATATTCGAGCGCGATATCGCCGAGGATGGGATGTTTCAGCCGCTTGGTTCCCTCGCCATGCGCGATCACCTCGTTCTCCTCCCAGATTCGCTTGAATTCCACGCTGGTGCGACAAAGCTCTTCCACCAGCTCTGCTATCTCCGAGGTCGCGCCCGCCCGCGCCGCATCCGCCCGGAAGGCGCCGACGACGAAGCGGGCCATCGCCTGCCAGTCATACTGAACATTGCGCACGCCGGAGTTGGAAAAGAGCAGCCGCAGGATGTTCCTGTCTCCGGGCGCAAGCTTCCCGTAATCGGTCATGACGATGGTCGCCGCCCGGTTCCAGGCAACGATATCCCAGGCAGCCGTGCGCACCAAAGCCGGGCTGACCTCCAGCGTATCGATAAGCCGCTGCAGCCGCGGGCTGATGCCCTCGACGGCGCGGTAGCGCACCTCCGGCGGCCGGCCGAGGCCGAGAATGAAGAGATGCTCGCGCTCCGGCTCGGTCAGCATCAGGCCGTTTGCGATCCGGTTCAGCACGTCGGCGGAGGGCGCCCCGCCGCGCCCCTGCTCCAGCCAGGTGTACCATGTGGGGCTGATATTGGCGCGCTGCGCCACCTCCTCGCGTCGCAAGCCCGGCGTGCGCCGGCGGCCCGAGAATCCGAACACGGCCGGATCGAGGCGCGAGCGGCGGTCGCGAAGGAAGGTGCCAAGGGGGTTGCCGTCGGTGCTCATGCTGTCCCTGTTAGCCATTATAATAGGATAACGTCACTACTTTAACAGCATAAAACATAGCGCAATATTGGGCTCCCTAGCAAGAAGGAGACACCGCATGCGTATTTTCCTCACCGGCGCCACCGGCTTCATCGGCTCGGCGATCATCCCCGAACTCCTGAAGGCAGGCCATCATGTTGTTGGTATGACCCGCTCGGATGCCGGCGCAAAAGCGCTCGAAGAGGCAGGTCTCGACGTTCACAAGGGGACGCTGGAAGAGCCCGAAAGCGTCCAGCGCGGCGCCGAAAAGGCCGATGCCGTCATCCACACGGCCTTCGACCATGATTTTTCGCGTTTCGTCGAGAATTGCCAGAAGGACAGCCGCGTCATTGCCGCAATGGGCGAGGCTCTCAAGGGCTCGAACCGCCCGCTGCTCATCACCTCGGGCACCGGCATCGGCAATGCCCATCTCGGAGAGCTCGCGAGCGAGGATGTCTTCAATATCGAGCATCCGAACCCGCGCATCGCTTCCGAACTTGCCGGCAACGCACTTCTGGATGCCGGCGTCAACGTATCCGTCATGCGCCTTCCCCAAGTCCATAACACGTTCAAGCAGGGCCTCGTCTCGCCACTCATCGAAATATCAAAGGCAAAGGGCGTTTCCGCCTATGTCGGCGAAGGCCGCAACCGCTTCCCCGCCGGCCACCTGCTGGACGTCGCCCTGCTCTACCGGCTGGCCATCGAACGTGCTGAACCCGGCGCCCGCTACAATGCCGTCGACGAGGAAGGTGTGACCATGCGCGAGATCGCCGAAGCTCTCGGCCGCGGCCTGAAGCTGCCAGTCGTCTCGGTCACGCCGGAAAAGGCGGCGGAGCATTTCGGATGGATGGCAATGTTCGCCGGCCTCGACTTCCCGGCCTCCAGCGAAAAGACCCGCCGGACCCTTGGATGGAATCCGACAGGTCCCGGCCTGATCGCCGATCTCGATGCGATGGATTACGACAGCCTGGCGGCTTAAACCAAGGCGCCGATCAAGGCCTCGCTTTTCACCCAGAGCTGCCGTGCCTTGTCGGTATCCAGCGCATAGGACCTGACACCGTCGGCAAACGGGCTCTCGGCGTCGTTGATCGGCGCAACTGCGCAATCTTCGAGATAACGCCCGCCGATCTCATCCCTGTCGGCCACAACAGCCGCCCAGACGGATGTTGCCGCCGCCTGCGGAATTTCTTTCAGTTCCGCAGGCGGAAGCCCCGCCTCGGCGCGCGCCTTGCCGACGGTCTCCAGAAGACCTTGCAATGCCTCCGGCGAGAAATGCCGGGGAAGATCCGTGATGCTGTTGCCAGGCATCACCGACGCAGCCCGGATGCCGCGACCCCGGTGCCGCCGGTCGAATTCCACAGCAAAGAGAGCATTGGCCGTCTTCGACCGCCCATAGGCGACGAAGGGCTGGTACTCCTGCGCTTCGAAATTCGGATCGTCGAGATCGACATCGGCAACGCGATGCGCCTGCGACGACAGCACCACCAGCCGCCCATTGTCGGCAAGCAACGGCTCGATGCCGACGATCAGCGCGAAATGGCCGAGATGGTTGGTCCCGAACTGCATTTCGAAACCGTCGACCGTCCGGCCGAATGGGGTTGCCATAACCCCGGCATTGGCGATGACGGCATCGAAGCGCCGGCCATCGGCAAGCAGCCTGTCCGCCGCGGCCCGAACACTTTTCAGGGATGCCAGATCGAGCCCGATCAGTTCCAGACTGCCGCCGCCCTGCTTTGCTGCCTCCCGAACAGGCGCAGCGGCGGGCTCGCTCCTGGCGAGGTCCCTGACCGTTCCGACGACGCTTGCGCCATGGGACACGAGCGAGCGCGCCGTTTCGAGCCCGATGCCCGATGAGACACCGGTGACGAGAAACCGCTTTCCCGTGAGATCGACGCCGGAAAGCACTTCGTCGGCGGTCGATTTTGCGCCAAAGCTTTTGGTCATGTCTTGTCCTTCAATGGTTGATCTCGGAGTTTCGATATTCGACGCCTGCCAGGCGTCAGATTGCCAGGCCACCGGCCACATCGATCACGCTGCCGGTCATGTAGCCTCCATGCGGTCCCGCCAGATGGCAGATGAGCGCGGACACTTCCTCAAGCGTCGCGATACGGCGGATCGTGTGCAGGTTCATCAGCGCGTCGGGCACGCCATCACCCAGCACTTCGGCAGACATGTCTGTCGGCATCACGCCAGGCTGAACGACGTTGACCGTGATGTTGCGTCCACCGAGATCGCGGGCAACGCCTTTCGCATATCCGACGATGGCCGCTTTCGTTCCCGAGTAGTCGGCAGCGCCGGCAAACGGCACATGCGTGCCGAGCAGCGAGCCGATGAAGATGATCCGCCCGCCATCCGACAGCACGGGTGCTGCCGCACGCGTTGTCGCCACTGCGCCCATCACATTGATCTGCCACTGGCGATCGAGATTGACCGTATCCAAATCGGGATTGTCGACCGTCTTGCCCTGCACGGCGATCGCCGCATTGTTGACGAGAATGTCGAGCTTGCCGAAATAGGCGATCACCTTGTCGACCAGCGGTTTGGCCGCCGCCATGTCGGCCTGGTCGCTCTTGATCGCCAGCGCTCGAACACCCCTCGCCCTGAGCTTCTCCACCACCGCCTCGGCCTTCTCGGCGGAAGCCACATAGCTGATCGCAACATCAGCACCCTTGTCGGCAAACGCCTCCGCCGTAGCGGCACCGAGCCCACGAGAACCACCGGTCACGAGCGCAACCTTTCCCTTCAGAATATTCGACATGGAAATCCTTTCTACACACTATCGGGCGCTGCCTGCCCTCATCGAGCGGCCGCGCCTTTTTCGTAACGATCGTTACTGTAATGATTGGTATGAAATGTAGACAAAGCCTGTCAAGTGGTTTAATAACGATCATTATGAAATTGGCGAGTTGATCTGATGGGACGCCATCGCGAATTTGACATGGAGAAAGTGCTCGATGCGGCGCTATGCGTTTTCTGGCGCAAGGGCTACGAGGGAGCGTCCTATGCTGACCTGACAGAGGCTGCCGGCGTCGAGAGACCCGCCCTCTATTCCGCCTTCGGCAACAAGGAAGCGCTCTTCCGGCGGGCGCTGGATCGCTATTCCGAGCGATATCTGGATTATCTTCCGGAAGCGCTCAAGCTCCCCACCTCGCGCCAGGTCGCAGCCCACATCCTCTACAATGCGGTCGACCTCAATACGCGTTTTCCCAATCATACGGGCTGTCTCGGCATCAATGGCGCCGTGGCGGGATCGGACGAAACCGAACCCGTGCGACAGGCGCTGATCGACTTCCGCGCTGCTGGCCAGGCACAGCTTCATGAGCGCTTCGAGCAGGCGAAGGCAGAAGGCGATTTGCCGGAAACGGCCAATACGGAAGCCCTTGCGGCATTCGTGATGGCGATGACCCACGGCATGGCGGTACAGGCCAAAGCCGGTTTCAGCCGCGACATGCTGAACGCCGTTGCCGATCAGGCGCTGTCCACCTGGCCGGCAAAATCATCCTGAACCTCGTGGACGGAAACCTATCCTGCCGCATTCATCTTGGCGCGCACCTCCAGAAAGGCCGCCGTCAGTCGCGCCAGAACCGGCGATTTGACTGATCCGTTCGCCCCGCCGATCGGGTCCTGGATATGGATCCTTCTGAGATCCTCCATGAACTCGTCCCAGAGCGGCTGGCCGCCCTCTTCCAAGAGTTCGGCGCGAATGCTGAGATCCTCGCTGACCGGCAGATGCCTGCGCCCCCAGGCGCCGATCATCGCAAACATCGGCACGAGTTGGATCGAGGCTTCCGTCAGGCTGTAGATCGACTTCTGGCTGTGGGAGGGATCATCGAGCTTGGTGATCAGCCGGTAGGACATCAGCCGCTTGAGACGTGCCGCCAGAATATTGGAGGCGATACCCTCCTCCGACTGCGTCAAGAGCTCGCGAAAGTGACGGCGATTGCCGAACATGATATCCCTGATGATGACAAGGCTCCACCGATCGCCCAGCACCTCCATCGTCAGGTTGATCGGGCAGCCCGACCGCATTTCGATATTCATATCCAACTCCGTGGGAAAAACCAGTTGCATCATAGGATCGGTTATGCAACAACTCAACCGATTTCAAAATGCAATCAGATGGAGGCTGACATGACACGTGTACGTGTTGCTGCATTTTCCCTTTCTATCGATGGTTTCGGCGCCGGTCCTGACCAGAGCCTTGAAAATCCCCTCGGCAAAGGCGGCATGGCGGTGCACCAATGGTTCTTCCCCACCCGCACCTTCCGCACCATGATCGGCAAGGACGACGGCACGACTGGCGTTGATGACGAGTATGGTGCGGCAGGCATGGCGGGCTTCGGCGCTTTCATCCTCGGCCGCAATATGTTCGGCCCGATCAGGGGCGAATGGCCTGACGAAGAGTGGAAAGGCTGGTGGGGTCCGAACCCGCCCTATCACGCGCCCACCTTCATCCTAACCCACTACGCCCGCGAGCCCATCGTCATGGACGGCGGCACCACCTTCCATTTCATCACGGGCGGCATCGAGGAAGCGCTTGAAAAGGCCAAGGCCGCAGCCGGCGACAAGGACGTCAAGATCGGCGGCGGCGTCAGCACTGTCCGGCAATATCTGCAGGCAGGGCTGCTCGACGAGATGCATTTCGCCATTTCCCCCGTCGTCCTCGGCAAGGGCGAAGCCATGTTCGAAGGCATCGACCTGCCGGCGCTCGGCTTCTCCGTCAAATCCCACGAGATGACGGAACTGGCCGCGCATGTCGTGCTCTCGAAGTGAGGCTTGCCCATGTCCGCCGCCATGTCGCTGGTGATCTACCTGCACCCGCTCTCCTCTTACTCCCAGAAGGCGAAGACCGCCTTCTACGAGAAGGACCTGGCCTTCGAGGTGAGGCTTCTTGACGGAAGCGAGCCGATCACCTCGGAGTTTTCGGCAAAGTGGCCGATCAAGCGGTTTCCGATCCTTGAGCATGGCGGCGACTTCATTTTCGAAGCAACAAGCATCATCGAATATATCGACGCGCTCAGCCCCGGCGACCAACCGCTGATCCCCAAGGATGCGGCAACGGCCATCAAGGTGCGCATGTGGGACCGCTTCTTCGATAACTACCTGCAATATCCCCAGCAGCGCATGGTCAATGCCGCGCTCGGCCGGGAGGTCGAGCCCGATGACGGCTATGTCCGCTGGCGCCACGCGCTCGAAACCGCCTATGGCATTCTCGACGCGCATATGAAGGGCAGGCAGTGGGTGGCCAGCGAAACCTTCAGCCTCGCCGATTGCTCGGCCGCCCCGGCCTTGCTCTATGCCGACTGGGCGCATCCGATCCCCGAGCATTTTGAGAATGTCCGCGCCTATCGCGCCCGCCTGCTCCAGCGCCCGAGCTATGCCCGCGCACTCGATGAAGCGCGCCCCTACCGCCACCTCTATCCGCTAGGAGCACCTGCCGGGCGTGATTGAACGGGTGAGCGCTCCGCTTTCGCGCAGGTACCGCGGCAAGCGGTATCGGTGCAAAACCGCCTTTGTTCGATAGCTGATAACGGCAGCATCTGAGATATCGGGTATTTACTGTAACGTACTTCCGCCCTGCGCCATTTTTCCCTACCGATCGCCCCATAACAGCCAGGCGCATCGGCAAGCGCATGATAAACCGGCCAGCGGGGGCAGCAATGACACTTGCGGAATGGATCATGCTCGCTCTGAGGGCCAGCCTGTTCTCGATCGTCTTTGCACTTGGGCTGCGGGCGACGCTCAAAGACATCGCGTATCTGCTGGCCCGCCCCATGCTGTTGTTCAAATCCATCCTGTCGATGAATATCGTCATGCTCGGTTTTACCCTCGCAGCCGCCTATCTCTTTCCGCTGCCCCCGCCGCTCCAGATCGCGCTCCTCGGACTTGCCATGGCCCCGGTTCCGCCAATCCTGACGTGGAAGCAGAAACGAGCGGACGGGACATCCTCTTACGCGATCAGCCTGTGCGTAACGGCCTCCTTTCTGGCCGTCCTCCTCGTTCCACTCGCCATCGCATTGGCAGACATCGTCTTTCACGCAGACTACCGGATGCCCGCGACGCGCGTCGTGCCCATCGTCCTCATATCCGTCATCGTGCCGCTCGTGCTCGGCATGCTGGTCGAGCGCCTCGCGCCCACCATCGCCGCCAGGATCGCCCAACCGGTCGCGATATCAGGAACGGTCCTTCTCATTCTGGCCGCCCTGCCCGTTCTTTTCGTGACGCTGCCTGCGGTCTGGGTGCTCGTCGGCAGGGGACTCCTTCTGTTCCTTGCCCTCTTCACCGCCTTTGGCCTGCTGGTCGGCCACGTCCTGGGTGGGCCGCACACGCATGATCGCGTCGTTCTGGCGCTCGCGACAGGCACGCGGCATCCCGGTGTCGCAATGGCGATCGCCGCATTCAATTTTCCCGATGAAAAAGCCGCGGTGGCGGTCGTGCTGATGCACGTTTTCATAGGCGCACTGGTCTCGATACCCTATTTGAAACTTGTCCGGATAAGCGTCGCGCCTGCGAAGAGCCTCGACAAGTAATGGATATAGGCCACCTCATCTCGTTGCATTGGCCGGTATCCTGCGACACCGGCCAATCCATTGCAGACGATCAGACGAGCCCCTGGCTGAAGCCGAATTCGCCCTCCGCTTCCGCCGCACGCACATCCTCGCCAAACAGCATGTCATTATGCGGCCGGCCGCTGCGAACCATGGGATAGACGTTTTCGAGCGCCGCGACACGGCAGTCGAACAGGACAGGCCGGTCGATGGTGATCATTTCCCTGATCTTCGCATCCAGCTCATCCGGCCTCTCGCAGCGCAAGCCCACCGCGCCATAGGCTTCCGCCAGCTTGACGAAATCCGGCAGCGAGGCGGAATAGGATCGATCTCGCCGATTGCCGTGCAGGATCTGCTGCCATTGCCGGATCATGCCGAGCTGCGCATTGTTCAAGATGAAGATCTTGACCGGCGCCTGATGCTGCATCGCCGCCGAAAGCTCCTTCAGCGTCATCTGCACCGAGCCATCGCCGACAATGCCGAGAACCAGCCGCCCGGGATGGGCAATCTGCGCGCCGATGGCCGCCGGCAACCCGTATCCCATCGTGCCGAGCCCGCCAGAAGTGAGCCATCGGTTCGGCCCCTCGATGCCGAAGAGTTGCGCCGCCCACATCTGATGCTGACCGACATCGGTCGTCACGATCGGGTCGAGATCGGTGGTCAGCGCATGCAGCCGCTCCAGTGCATATTGCGGCATGATCTCGTCCCGGCGCCTCTCATAGGCAAAGGATTTTCGCCCCCGCCACTGCCCGATCTCGGTCCACCACGCATCCATCCGCTTCCGCTCTGGTACGGCGGGAAGCGCCCGCCAGGCTTCGATCATCTCCGAGAGCACCGCCGCCGCATCGCCCGTGATGCCGATATCGACTGATACATTCTTGTTGATCGAGGATGGATCGATATCGATATGGATCTTTTTCGAGCCCGGCGAAAAGCGGTCGACGCGCGAGGTTACGCGATCGTCGAAACGCGCCCCGATCGCAACCATCAGGTCGCAATCATGCATCGCCATATTAGCTTCATAGGAGCCATGCATGCCCGGCATTTTCAGCCAGTTCGGCCCTGACGCGGGATAGGCGCCAAGCCCCATCAGCGTCGAGGTGATGGGAAAGCCCGTCAGCTCCACCAGCTCCCGCAGCAGGCGCGAGGCCTCCGGCCCGGAATTGATGATGCCGCCGCCGGTATAGAGGACCGGCCGCTTCGCCTGCGCCATCAGCCTGACCGCAGCCGCGATCGCCTCGCGATCGCCGCCCGTCCGCGGCTCGTAGCGTGCCGGCACCGATATCTCCTTCGGGCCGACATAAAGCCCGCTCGCAAACAGCACGTCCTTGGGCATATCGACCAGAACCGGCCCCGGCCGGCCCGATGTGGCGATCCTGAAAGCGAGATGGATCGTCTTAGCCAGATCATCAATGTGATCGACGAGGAAATTATGCTTGGTGCAGGGCCGCGTGATACCAACCGTATCGCATTCCTGAAAGGCATCCGTGCCGATCAGCGTCGTCGGCACCTGGCCGGTCAGGCAGACGAGCGGAATGGAATCCATCAGCGCATCCTGCAGCGCCGTCACCGCATTGGTGACACCTGGTCCTGAGGTCACCAGCATGACGCCGACCTTGCCGGTCGAGCGGGCGTAACCTTCGGCGGCATGGCCGGCCCCCTGCTCGTGGCGCACGAGCAGATGCTTGATCTCGTCCTGCTGAAAGATCTCGTCATAGATCGGCAGCACGGCAGCGCCGGGATAGCCGAAAATGTGCTCGACGCCATTGTCGCGCAGCGCCTGCAGAACGATTTCGCCGCCGTTCATCAGGCGGCCAGAGGGAGTATTCGCGGAAGTCTCGGGAGAATTTTGGGTAAAGCTAGCCTTATCGCCGGTCATAGCAATGTTCCGTCGTTGAAGAGGTGATTGGGGGTGCGACGGGGCATAAAAAAAGGCCCCGTCAGGGACCTTGTGTTCGGCGCATGGGTGGCTGATGCCGGACGGTTACACCGTCCTGCCCATGCGCGATATCACCACGACGAGAACCATTGCGATTTTCATGGGCGTAAGAGCTAACCGCAATTTTGCGCTCCGTCAATCGCATCTGTGCGTTCGGCCCGAACCGCTGTTCGCCTTGTCAGATGTTGATGGCTGATGGGTTATCGATCCGGCTTGGCTGCCGGGGCGTCCCCGGCCCGCAGGCGAAACATGCCGCGCGGGACCGTCAGATCGTCTGCCGTCCCGAAAGCACCTCGATCGAAAGGCTGAAGAAGATCGGCCCGTCCACAGGCTCATCCGTATCGCCGTCGAAATTGAAAGATCCAGGCTCCCACCAGAAGGCACGCTTTTCCAGAAGCGACCATGCATGGATGCGTTCATTTCGGCGCGCGGGGGTATCCGTCAGCTCCTCGAAACGACCGTGAACAAGGACGCTTTTCCACTTTCTGTCCTGGCCGAGCTCTTCGGCATGGAAACTGGCCAGGGGGTTTGCCCTGAGACGGTCGATCTTCAGGCCAGGCATGGAAAACATGAACAGCCGGCGTCCTTCATAGGCGTAGTGAATGGGAACGATATAGGGATATTGCTCACCGCTGCACCCGAGATGGCCAAACATGTGGTTCGCCAGAAACTCGATGCAGGCATTATCGGTCATTTCTCGCAGCTGCATGCTAGCCTCCGGTACTTTAAAGGTCCTGCCGTTGCTGACCCGGCGGGCCGAGCATCAATTTCGTCAGAAGTGCGATCTGCTCCTGCTGCTGGGCGACGAGCGATTTCAGATCGGTATTTCTGAGCTCGTCGAGCTTGTCATGCAGCGCCATGATTTCGATCTCAGCCTTCAAATTGACCTCGTAGTCGTGCGCGGCATCCACTCGGTCTTTGGCGGCATGCCTATTCTGGCTCATCATGATGACCGGCGCCTGCACGGCCGCCAGCATGGAAAGGATGAGATTGAGGAAGATGAAGGGATAGGGATCGAAGGCGCGCGTCGCGGCCAGCAGATTGCCGGCGACCCATACTGCAAGGGCGATCCCGAAGAGGATGATGAAGGTCCACGAACCGCCGAATTCCGCCACCTTGTCCGCCAGCCGCTGCGACGGTGTCAGCTTTGCATCGAAGGACTGATTGGAATCATGGGCAATCGCGTGCCGGGAGATCAGTCGCCGGAAGACTGCCCGTTCGCGCTCGGTTAAGAGCTCGAACGGTTTGCCGAGGTATCTGTTCGCGCCGGAACCGATTGCCTCGTCGGAGATTTCAGCAACAGTGCCGGCCGACATGATATTCTCCCGTCGAATGCACCGGCCGGCACCGGACCATGACAATATGGCCGATCAGCCGCACCGGCATTGATCCCAGATTACGGTGTCACTTCGGATTGCGATGTCACATCAAGGGAATCTTCGATACGCTTCAAGTGGTAGATAACCCGTCTCTTGCGATCGTACAGCCTGCCCAACAGCGCATTTTCGACATCCAGCGGCCTCCCCGTCAGCCGCAGCCTTTTAACGACGATTTCCTGGCCGGTGATGCGCTGCTCCGCCTTCACGGCGTGGAGCCTTGCGAACCTCAGATCCTTATTTCCATATCGTGCCGATTGCATATCTATCTCGCCAATCATTTTTTTATCCGCGCCTGGCCGAGACGCTGTCTTTGCGGCCATTGCCCCTGGGGGTCGACGGCACGAACGTTATGATCCGCGCTTCTGCAGCAGGTTCCCCGCCTGTTCGATGGGTGCCGGCCGAAAGTCAAATTCATAGATAGAAAAAGAAATCATAGCACGTTCTTCGATTATTCTCATATAATAAATATTATATATCGAAATTAGAGACTTTTCTAAAATCAGAAAATAAAATAGCGAAGAAAATCGCGTCACGTTATACGAACAATCTTCCTTTTGTCTCTGCACGCTCCGGCTACTGCGCAACAATTCTACGTTACAGCGCCTGTTATCTTCGGCGAAAAACGCCATGAAGCCGTCACCTGGAATTGGGGTGACGTGTGTTGGACTTTCATGGCTGCTAGAGCTATCGCAGACAGGCAGGCCGCCAATCGCGTCTCTGCACCCCCTATTGCTTATGGCATCGGCTGAGCAATATCCGTTGCTGTCGCTATCGGCATGCCGTGCAAGCGTTGGCGACAAGATCAGCCGGGCCGCATGGCGTTCCAAGCCCTCTTGGTACCTCGTTGCGGCCAAAGACGAAACGATCCCGCCGGCCGTGGAATGCGATTCCGCCGCGCACATGAAGGGCGAGACGCTTGTCCTGCAAAGCGGCCACGTCCCCATGCTGTCGCAGCCCGAAGCGGTCGCAGACTTTGTCGCCAGTGCCGCGGCCGCGATCGACGCCTGACCCTCCCGAGGGCGTGGCTTTCGTCGCGCCCTCGCAGGGAAACTTTCTCAATCGAATGTCGCCTGCACGATCCATGCCTCCTCTTCGCTCGGAATATCAAAGCCTTGGACATATTTCGCGAGCAGCTCGTCCGTTATCGGAAACGCGGCATTTGCATCACGTCGTGCTGAGCGTTCTCTCAAACGACCGCGCAAAATCGCCTCCTCCACCTGAAGATAAATGACGCGGCACCGGTGATCACGGGCTTCGACAAGCCCACGGTAGCGGGTGCGAGCCGCCCCATTCCAGAAGGCAAAATCGATCACTGCCTTCGTGCCGCGCATGAGCTGGTCTTCAAGGCGGAGCCTCAGCCGCGTTTCCGCGGCGGCCTGCAGATCGGCATAGGCAGCCTCCGGATAATCGACGCCAAAACGCCCGTCATGCCGCCAGACCTCTTCGTCGATCGAGAAACGCTCACATCCGAGCGCCTCCAGCCGCTGTGCAAAGGTCGTCTTGCCGGAACCTGCCAAACCGCACATCATGAACACGATCCGCGGCTCGGTTCGTACCAGATCTTCGGCGGCAGCCACTGCCTGCCGATAAGACATCACCATCCGAAACTCGCCTCCTGCGATCCTGATCGGCGACGGAACCTCCGCATTTGACCTTGTGCCTCGACTGACGAGAGCCGGCCACCACCTATGTATGTATTTCTATCCCTCTGAACTTGCTCACACAATGCGTCTGTGGCGGACACGCTTTCCGTCAATTGCCAATGAGAAGGCCATCACCAGGGGATAGCGCCCTGCTCGCTCTGGCAAATGCCTTTGAGGTCGCGCCCTTGAAGCAAAGCCATTCGCACCGGAAAAGCCGCAGCCTCCGAGGGCGTGCGATCGCCGCGGTGGCCGCTGAGATCGGTGGCGACGAGGCCGGGGCAAGCCGATACGGCGGTGATCCCGGTATCGCTGAGCTCGGCATTGAGCTGGACCGTCAGCATGTTCAGCGCCGCCTTCGAGGCATTGTAGCCGATAAGGCGAACGCCATAGAACGGCCAGCTTGGATCGCCGTTCAGCGTCAGGGAGCCGAGGCTGCTGGTCATGTTGACGATGCGCCCTGCCCCGGCCCTGCGCAAGAGCGGCAGCATCGCCTGCGTTACCGCGAGCGCGCCGATGAAATTGGTCTCCAGCTCGCGGCGCACAGCCTCCAGCGAAGCCTTGCCGGGAGCGCCGTCGGTATAGTCGGCAATGCCGGCATTGTTGACGAGAATATCGAGGCGGCCATGCCCCGCATCGATCTCGGCAGCGGCGGCAGCGATGCTCCCGGTGTCACAGACATCGATCCGGATGAACGACACATCAAGCCCCTGCGAGACCAGTTCCTCGGCCGCCGATTGCCCGCGCTCCGCATCACGCGCGCCGAGCAGAACAGTCACGCCGGCCTGGGCGAGCTGTCTGGCGATTTCATATCCGATACCCTTGTTCGCGCCGGTCACGAGCGCGATGCGGCTGGAGCTGTCTGTCATCTGAAGATCCTTGAAAATCCTGTTCGTTGCGAGCAGATTGAAAATAAGAAGGATTCTTCAGGTTTTGAATTCGCATACGGTTTCCGCCCAGACATCAGCTGCAAATGCCCGCAAATCACCGCGTCAGGCGCGGTCGGTGAACACTGTCGAGGCAATTTTCGAAGCGACGATTCAGGTTTTGATATCCGACGGGCCGGGTGATCTGACGACCACCCGTGTCGCGGAAAGAGCCGGTGTCTCCGTCGGCTCCCTATACCAGTATTTCCCGAACAAGCAGGCCCTGTTCCACGCCGTCAACGAGCGCTACCTGACGATGCTGGCAGAACGCGTGGAAGCGGCCTGCCTCGACCATCGCGGCGCGCGGTATGCCGAGATGGCCGATGCGCTCGTCAGCACCTATATCGAGGTCAAGATCGAGCGCCGCGACGTCACGATCGCCCTCTACCGCGCCGCCGCCGAAGTGGACGTCGCCGAGATCGTCGAGGCCATGTCACAGCGCATCGAAGCGGCGAGCCAAGCCATGTTCGCCACCGCCTCGGATGCGAAATTCGCCAATCTCTCTACGGTCAACGTGATGATGCTGAACGTGCTCTGCGGCACCGTCCGCAACGTCTTCGAGCGGGATATGTCAGAACTTCTCATCGACGGCGGATTGCGGACGCAACTGACGCTCATGTTCTGCACTTATCTAGATGCTGCAAAGATTCCGATGCCTGAAGCTTAGCCTTGTCAGGCAATCGCCGGCCTGCCCTTTTACTCCGCCAGTTCCCGCATGATCTTGATGAGGTCTGACTTGCCCTCGAAGCCGATGCCGGGCAGCTCCGGCATGGTGATGTGGCCGTCGATCACCTGAACGCCGTCGGGGAATCCGCCATAGGGCTGGAAGAGATCGGGATAGCTCTCATTGCCACCAAGGCCGAGACCAGCCGCGATATTGAGCGACATCTGGTGACCGCCATGCGGAATGCAGCGCGAGGGCGACCAGCCGAACTGCCGCAGCACGTCGAGTGTGCGCAGATATTCGACAAGCCCGTAGGACAGCGCGCAATCGAACTGCAGGTAATCGCGATCCGCACGCATGCCGCCATAGCGCAGCAGGTTGCGGGCGTCCTGATGCGAGAAGAGGTTCTCGCCGGTTGCCATCGACGCATCGTAGAATTCGGAGATGGCCGCCTGCAGTGCATAATCGAGCGGGTCGCCGATTTCCTCGTACCAGAAGAGCGGATAGTCGCGCAGCATCTTGGCATAGGCGATGCCGGTCTCCAGATCGAAGCGGCCGTTCGCATCGACGGCAAGCTGCGCCTCAGAACCGATCTCTTCCAGCACAGATTCGATGCGGCCGCGGTCTTCCTCGATCGAAGCACCGCCGATCTTCATCTTGACCACGGTGTAGCCGCGGTCGAGATAGCCGTGCATCTCCTTGCGCAAGGCACTGTTGTCCTTGCCGGGATAGTAGTACCCACCGGCCGCATAGACGAAGACCTTCGGGTCAGCCTCCCTGCCCTTCATATCCGCCAGCAGCCGGAAGAGCGGCTTGCCCTCGATCTTGGCAACGGCATCCCACACCGCCATGTCGATCGTGCCAACCGCGACCGAACGCTCGCCGTGGCCGCCGGGCTTTTCATTCTTCATCATCGCCGCCCAGATCCTGTGCGGATCGAGATTGGTGCCGGCATCATTCACGAGGCTTTCCGGCGCCGCTTCCAGAATACGATCCCTGAAGCGTTCGCGGATAAGGCCGCCCTGGCCATAACGGCCATTGGAGTTGAAGCCGTAGCCAACCACGCGCCGCCCGTCTCTCACGACATCGGTGACGACGGCCACCAGGCTCGCCGTCATCTTGCTGAAGTCGATATAGGCGTTGCGGATCGGCGACGCGATCGGCTTCGTCACTTCGCGGACATCGATGATACGCATGGCAGTCTCCCAGTCCGGATCTGAGGGCCGTTGCCCTCGCATAGGAACGATTTAAGCGAAATCCGCCCTCACCGTCCAATGCCGATCCGGGTTCCTTTAATGCCGAATCGGCACTGTAAATTTTTCGAAGTATCCATGAATTTGCTTGAAATCGTCGGAACGATGCCGTTCAGTCAATGCTTCCTAGGCATCAGAAAAACGGATGAACCATCGTGGAAACCGCCTGGCTCGCTGATCTCCAGGCTCTTGCCGAAACGCTGAATTTTTCGAGAGCAGCAGAGAAGCGCCACATCACGCAGCCGGCTTTCGGACGCCGCATCAAGTCTCTCGAGGGCTGGTGCGGGTCCGAGCTCGTCGATCGCTCGACGCACAGGTTGAAGCTGACCCCTGCGGGCGAAGCCATGCTGGAGGCGGCAAACGATATCGCCGCACGGCTGGAGCGCGTTATCAGTGATCTCGAGCAGATGCGTGCCGCGACCTCGACCGTGACCTTCGCCGCCACCCACGCCCTCTCCTTCATATTCTTCCCCGGCTGGATACAAGCTCTGGGCCACGAGGCATCGACGATGCCGATCCGCCTCCTCTCGGACAATATGAACGAGTGCGAGCGGATCATGACGGAAGGCCGTGCCCAATTCCTGCTCTGTCACGACCACCAGAACAGCAGGATCCGTCTCGACAGGAATGCCTACAGGCACGTGGAGCTTGCGACCGACCGCCTGATCCCCGTCAGCGGGCGGGACCGGGATGGCCGACCGCTCCACAGCATCTCGGAGGCAACGGATCGCACAATCCCGCATCTCGCCTTCGAAGAAACATCAGGCATGGGCCGCATCCTCTCGTCCGCCCTCTCCGCCCACACACATCAGCTGCACCTCTCGACAGTCTTCACCTCCCATCTGGCCATGGCGCTCAAGGCGCTCGCCATCGAAGGAAAAGGTGTCGCCTGGATACCGGAGAGCCTGGCAGCCGACGAGATGGGACCTGATGGAAGACTGACCTCAGCCGGATCGGCGGATTGGGCGGTCGACGTCAAGATCGTGCTGATCAGACCACGGGCGCGCATGACTGACATTGCCGAGAGCTTCTGGACCCTGGTTCAAGGCAAGGATTGGCGTTCTCCCCGCCAGCCGCTGCCTGCAACGGTACCGCCCGGGCAGCAGATCATTTCATGAGCGCAACCTGTCTCAGCGCCGCGTGAATATCGCTGACGACGGCAGCGCCCTCGCCGACGGCTGCGGCAACCCGCTTCGTCGATCCGGCCCGGACATCGCCGATCGCAAAGACGTTCGGCAGGCTGGTTTCCAGTTGCAGGGAGCGCCTTCCCAGCTCCTCTTCGACATCAGGGCTGAAAGTCGTACCGGTCCTTATGAACCCCCTGTCATCCGTCTTGATGCGGCACTTGATCCAGTCGGTATTCGGGTCGGCGCCGATGAACATGAAGACGCGGCGAAGATTGTAGTTCTTCCCGGACTGCGCCCTGAGATCCGTGATGGTTGCCGCCAGGCGACCATGCAGATCTTCCGACAGCGCTGTCAGCTCGCATCCGAGATGCATCTCCACGTTTGGCAGTGCCGCAATGCGATCGATCAGATAGGTGGACATGGTTTCGGTCAGGCTTCGGCGGATCACCAGGTGGAGACGCCGGACCCGCGGCGCCAGGAATGCGATCGCCTGGCCGGCCGAATTGCCGCCGCCAACCAGGGCAATATCGTCGTTTTCGCATAGTTTCGCTTCGATTGCGGATGCCCAATAGGAAATGCCGGCGCCCTCGAAGCGCGCTATGTCGGGAATATCAGGCCTGCGGTACCTGGCGCCTGAGGCGATGACGACGGTTCGCGCCTTGACTGCCCTGTCTCCGCCAATCCGCAATACCATGGGGTCGGTTTTGCGTTTGCCGGCCGGGGCCGGAATCAGCTCGTCGACATCGAGCGGCAAGGCGATTTCCGCTCCGAATTTGAGCGCTTGATTGAAGGCGCGGCCCGCAAGCGCCTGGCCTGAAATTCCGGTCGGAAAACCGAGATAGTTTTCGATGCGGGAGGAACTGCCGGCCTGCCCGCCGATCGATCGTGCGTCGATGACGATGACGCTGAGCCCCTCCGATGCCGCGTAGACCGCAGCCGCCAGACCCGATGGACCTGCTCCGACGATCGCCACATCGTAGACGATTGCCGGATCGAGCTCCGGCGTGATGCCGAGGCAGCAGGCAGCTTCAGCGTCTGTCGGATGTTTGAGTACCGTTCCGTTGGGGCAGACCATGAGCGGCAATTCGCTCGCCAGTATCCCAAGCCTCTCCACCAGGCCCCGGCCTTCGTGGTCCGACGCCGCATCGAGGACGACATGAGGGTAGCCGCTTCTGGTCAGAAAGCCCTGCAGGCGAACCAGATTGGGCTCTCCGGGATTGCCGATCAGAACCGAACCGGCGCCGCCGAAATTGATCAGTTCCACACGCCGCAGGATATAGGCGCGCATGATGATCTCACCGATATCGGCCGATCCTATGATGAGAGCCTTCAGATGCGCGGCATCGAATGCCAGCGCCACACACCCTTCCGGCCCGGCACGTCCGCCTGCAAGCACGGGCCGTCCGGAGAGCTGACTGACCTCTCCCGAAAATTGCCCGGTGCCATGGCTCGTGATCAGCGCTTCCGGCATCGACAGCCCGTCGTGCCTAAAGACATCGAGGCGGCCGGAGAGGATCAACCATGCGGGCGAATGCCTGTCACCGATCTGGGACACGATCTCGCCGGGAGCAAAGGAATGCGGGCCACTGCTGGCAAAGCGTGTCGCCATTTGAACTTGTGCGGCACTCAGCACCGGAAACATCTGGTGACGGCGGGTTTCGAGGCTGTCGGAGCTCATGGCGGCACGCTCAATAATAGCGCGGGATCGGGCCGCGTTGCGGCGTCTGATCCGGCAGTTCCACCATCGTCTCGTCGAGATAGCACCAGCCCCAGCCCTCAGGCGGATCATAGCCCTCGATAATGGGATGTCCCGTAGCATGGAAATGCGCCGTCGCATGCTTTCCGATGGACTGGTCGCAGCACCCGACATGGCCGCATTCCCGGCAGAGCCGAAGATGGACCCATTCCTGTCCGTCCTCCAGGCATTCCTCGCAGCCAAGCGTCCTGGGCTCTACGGATCGAACGGCTGCAACATGCTTACATCCCGACATCTCTATCTCCTGTGGTTATGGAAGTCCGCGCCTGCCGGAAGGAAGATAGATCAGGAGACGATTTTCTCTATCATACGCAGGTGTAGAACCGTATCTTCGTCGACCAGTATCAGGGCAGAGACGGCGCCCGCAATGCACGCGAAGCCGGTTAGTTCAGCTTCCGCTAGAAAATATTGCCATGTTGTGACCGCAGTCACTATCGGAAACAGCCGCTGCTTGTATTTTGCCCCCGCTGGATGCTGCACCTACCAGCCGGAGAAGGGTCGCCAGGCCCCACTTGACGGCCCTTCTCAATTTTTTTCTCGTTGGCGATGACGGCGTGACGCCCCGATCAGCGAAACATCTCGCTCTGGCTGCCGATCCTGCCGCCTTTTCGCACGCCGATCGCCGTGTTTTGCTGCGCGTCGGACGGCGTGTCACTGAACCATGACACCATGAACAGAAGAAGCGCAGCTGCCATCAATGGCGGGCCAAGGTAGACGATCAAGAGGGAATGCAGCGTTCTCATAGTAGTGTTGTGCGGCGTCGTCGTCATCGGGCGTTTCCAGGGATTGCTGCGATGTCAGTTGAAGCAAAGGCAACAATCTGCGAGTGCGAAGCATTCAGCGTGAGATAAAATCCCTGAGCACTATAATAGGCCGCAACCCACATCAGTAGGCTAAGCTGAAGCGCAATGATGAGATAGTAAATCCTCATAGCTTCCCTTCGAAAACAGTTTTTATAAAGCCAAAATTCGGACTTATTCTGCACAAGTAAGCACATAATAAGATCCGTATTTTCAACGTTATCGCAAAATTAGACAATTTACTATTATCCACTACACAGTAAAAAAGGTGAATAAATAGAACGAACGGATAAAACGGCTGACATCGAAAGAATTATACTTACTGCTCCGCTGACAGCAGCGTCTTGGTCCTCACGAGCCCGCATCATCGATCAGCATGCTTACTACACCCCTCGGTGGCGGCGGTACCGCGGACGGACGCGCACCCGCATATCTCAAAACGGCCGGTTTCACCGGTCGTTTCCGCTGGGTGATAAAGTATCCACCGGAAGGTGATTGAACCTTTGGCGATCTGCCCAAATCATCAGAACGAGCGCATGCTGACCCTTGGCCTGACAGATATTTGGGCTGGATACTTGGGGGGCATGAAATGCGCGATTTGCTGTCAAACTTCGAAGAAGACCATCGTAGCCTCGGCTATGGTGCAGAAGCTCCAACGCATGGAGGACATGGATTTTCCCGGGTCCATGCGGTCGCGGCGATTTTGATCCTGTCCGCGGCGATCTTATTTATCGGAGGTCACGGACTGGTTTAGCGCAATTCCAGCAAAATTGTGCAGCGGTTTTGCGTCCGTCAGAACCAGAGATCACGCACGCACCGCCCTTTGGACGGAAGGTCGTCAAACGTTTCCAGCCCGTCGAAATGATCGATCGGCAGATCGGAAACGAGATCCGGCGGCGCCAGCCGCAAATTGACCGCCATGCGCCGGCGCCCATCCCTGTTGAGCCTCAAGCCGCGCCAGCTGAGCACGCAGGCGCAAGTCGGGCAGAACAATATTTCCAGCGACGACGTCTCCCGGCCGGTCCGCGTATAGGAGCCGGTCTCGCCATTCATGTTGATCCGCTCGCCCTCGTAATCATAGGCCCAGAGCGCTCCATAGCGGCCGGCAGAGCGTGCAGTTGCACGCCGTAATCGAGCCGGGATCGCCTTCCAGCGTCCAGCCCGCCTTGCCGCAATGACATGAGCCGATCAGCATCAGCGCACCGTTTCATCCCTGCTTGTTCCGAGGAGCGTATCTTGCCCCAATCACGTAATGTCCGCAAACCGCGCCCGATCCAATTCTCCTCTCCGCGCTCAGCCCCTGACCACAGCCCTTGACTCCCGCCAGAATGAGAACATAATAAGAACACTCCTGGCGCTGCGGTCGCCATCCCGACAATCCTGAACTGAAATGCTCTGCAAGGAGAATGAGAACATGCGTCCGCAATTGGCCCCAAAAACCGATGGTGATGTGATCGGAAACGAAGATTTGAGCTGGGAGGTCGAGGCAGTGCTCTCCTGGCATGACGAGGATGCCAAGGCCGCCATCGCCACGCTTCTGCAGGACTGCCGCCACCTGCGCGAACAGCTTGCACTTGCCGAAGGCGCCATGAGCCGGGGCATGACCCGCGGCTGGCGGCCCACCTTCGACAGGTCCTCCTTTGACCGGACATGAAACACCGCCGCAGCATTGATCTCGTCGCCAGCCATGAGGAGGTCGCAACCGACAGGGAGACGCTCGCCACCCTGCCGCAATGGTATGTCCTCCATGCCCGCTGCCCGGCCTGCCAGCACGAGACGAGGATCGACCGGCGCATGCTCGCCTACCGCTACGGCAAGGACATATCGCTGGCCAGGATCGGCCCTCGCCTTAAATGCATCGGTTGCGGCAACCGCACGGGAAACCAGCTGCTGCTCGGAAGGCTGCCGCGCGATTGACCGCGATCCCCGTTTATGCGCCGGACGAGGCAAGCAGCAGCCTTGCCGCCACCATCGCCCCGTCGGTTCGGATCGTGGGAGCGACAGTCGCGGCGCGCTGGCGCATATCAGGCTCCAGCGCCGCCGAAAGCGCGGCGGAAAAGGTCTGAGGCGTCGGTATCGTTCCCTCATGCGCCACGCCGATGCCGAGTGCTGCAACGCGGCCCGCCCAATAGGGCTGGTCGGCAATCTGCGCCACGACCACCTGCGGCACGCCCGCCCGGCTTGCCGCTGCTGTAGTCCCTGCCCCGCCATGATGGACGATCGCCGCAACCCGCGGAAAGAGCGCCTGATGATTGGCCTCGTCGATGACGAAGCAGTCGCTTGCGCCCTCATCAGGCACCAGCCCGGCCCAGCCGCGCGACAGCACGGCACGCCGCCCCTGAGCACGGATCGCCGCAAGGATCACGTCGGCAGCATCCTTCAGCGCATGCATCGGCATGCTGCCAAAACCGACATAGACGGGCGGTGCGCCGGCATCGAGAAAGGCCTCCAGCGCCGCCGGCAGCGGCCGGTCGTCATCGAGCATCCAGGCGCCCGTCTGCACCGCGTCGATCAGATCCGTCGCAAGCAGCGGCCCAACCACGGGATCGGCCGCAAGCAACGGCCGGCGGGTCAGAACCGGATCGCGCACATTGTCCACCAACGCCATGCCCATCGATGCACGCAGCCGATTGTAGGCTCCGCCGAAGATCACGTTCTTCGTTTCGATATCATAGCCCCAGAGCACCCGGTTGTCGGTCACGCCGGGCGGATGCGGCCGACCCTTGAATTCATGCGGCTTGTGATGATGCGACGGCAGGAAGATCGGGCAGAATGTCGCCCCGAAATAGCCGATGCCGGCCCGCTCGGCCACCAGTTGTGCCGCCGCCATCGCCGGAAACAGCCCTGCCGCGACGATGAGATCGCATCCTTCCGCAGCCACCGACAACGCCTCGAACTGTCCCGCCAATATCCCGGCCGCCCGCTCCGAAATGCCGTCGGCCGAACGCTCCCGCGTGTTGCGCTCGGCGGTCTTCATCACCTCGCTCACCCATTGCCGCACGGGCGCATTGGCCGGCGCCAGCGGCACGCCGAGCCGATCAAGCAGCCCGGCAAATTCCGCATCCGGCGGCGCGCAGATCACCGCCTCGGCCCCGAGCCTCTGCAAGGCGACCGCCAGCGCCGCCAATGGCTGCACATCTCCCCGTGATCCGTATGTGGATAGCAATACACGCATGCTCATCTCCTGATGCTGTTGATCAGGTTGAGCGTTCTACGCCCTCTCTAGGGTCTTGCCGCAAGTCCCCCCTGCGCCATATCTAAAGGCATAGCAGGGATGATGATTGTTCCCGGCCGCATCCCTTCCCCACATTTCCAGCGATCAGCGGCAAGCAAAGGCCAGCAGTTCTACGTCACAAACCGGCTGAGATAGGCATAGCTGCGCGCCGCAAATTCGAAGGGTAGCCGCGGATTGTCGTGCTCGACGACGAAGAGCCGCGCCCCGCTTGCGACAGCCGCCTGCCACAGCGACGGCCAGACGAGCACGCCGGAGCCGACATTGGCCCAGCCGCCTTCCTCCGGATCGACATTATCGGGCGCCTGATCCTTCACATGCACCGAGACCAGCACATTGGCATAGCGCCTTATCCATTCGACCGCATTCGGCTGGGCGCGCGCCAGCCACGCAATATCCGCCTGCCAGGTGAGCGGGCTGCCCTTGGCCGCATCGAACATCAGCTCGAACCCGTAGCGCCCGCCAATGGTACGGTCGAAGCCCGCCATCTTGTTGTGATAGCCAAGCACGATGCCCGCTTCCTTCATCTGCTCCGCAAGCGCGCCCAACTCATGGCCGATCCGCTGCCATGCCGCCTTCGTTTCTTTCATCGCAGAGGGCGCCGGATGCGGAACGAAGAGCTGCCCGATGCCGCATTGCTGGCAGGCATCGACAAAGCGCTGCCGCTCGCTGCGCAGCGCCTCCAGCCCGACATGGGCTGATGGTGCCGTTAGCCCATTCCTGACAAGCCCGGCCTCAAGGTTATTCGCGTCACGCAAATGCCCTTCGAGCGGCTCGACAGCGCCAAAACCGGCGCTCGCCGCCTTGTCGAGCTGCGTGCCGAGATCTCCAAGGCCGCGCATCGAATAGAGCTGCAACGACAGCATCGGCTTCGTCATCGCTCATCTCCAGGCCATTGTCGCTCTTGCCGGCAAGGCATCCCGACCGTTCCTCCGCATCGAATCCGCTGGGGTCCAGTTTCACCCGGGTCGACGCAGATTGCGAGCGCAAAACGGCCGATATCACCCCAATGCCGATAAGGCGGGCTTCGGCAGCAGCTTGCGTTTCAGGTTGACGATATGGCGGCCGAAGGATCTGTCGATACGCTTCACATCGATCAGCGTCAGGTCTCCGCAGGCAGAAAATGTGTGCAGGCCATCGGGGTAATCGGCAGTGGCGAAACCGCCCGTCAATTGGACCGGCAGATGCGCGCAGGTCACATGAGTCTCGCTGAGCAGGCTGAAGCGCAGGAAGCGCAGACCGCCGCCATAGCTGACGCTGCAGTCCTGAACCGGCAGGATGACCTGCCCGTCGGCGCCGACAAAGGGCGTGCCGCCCGGCCGGGCGCCGGAGCGATCCACCAGAACCGGATTTTGCGGATGGATCTTCCACGGGCCGGTCAGCTTGTCGGCAAAGGCGATATGCAGCTCGCGCTGGTCACGCGCGCCGGCGCCGACGAGCGTGTAGAACATCCACCACTTGCCCTGATGCTCAATCAGGCAGGCCTCGGCAGCGGGCAAGTCGGTCAGGAGCACCGTTTCCCGCACCCAGCCATCGGGGAACGAGCGGGCGCGGTACAGCGCGACCTCCCCCGCCTTATGGCTTTCCGGCATCATCAGCACCTCGCCATCCTGCTCGATGAGGAAGGGATAGGAGAGATGAAAGGGCTTGGTGAGAACCACCGCCCGGCCGCGCCATTGCAGGTCCGGCCCCACCAGTTCGTGGCGCTCGATGAAGCCATGCTTCGTGTGGTAGTCATAGGCTTCCACGAAGACGTGCAGGCTGTCGCCCTTCTTCACGGCGAAGGGATCGGCGAGATATCGCCACGGCCCCGGATCGGGCAGCCATGTGATGCGATCGGAACAATCCGCCAAAGTCTCGGCATCGAGCAGCGCCTCGGCGGCTGCGGGCACGATGCCGACCTGCCAGAAATCACTCTTGGGCTTCAGACGCATAGATCAACCGCGGCTGATCGATGTCGGGCGCAGCCTGAACTGCGGCTCCGCGGGAAACCCGGGAATAGAAATCGAGAACATTCGCAATACCTGCCGAACGAGAGAAAGGAGCCAAGTCGTAGCCTACGCGCGACAGGCGGACAACAGGCTGTTCCCGCAGCACATCGGCAAGCGCCTCGGCGAGCCCCTCGACAGAGCCGGGCACGACCAGCGTCACCGGATGCTCGCGCAGATATTCCGACGGGCCTTCGGCCGCCGTGGCGATGATCGGCAGCCCCTCATGCATGGCTTCGAGGATCGCAAGCCCCGCCGATTCCTCTCGCGAAGGCGAGACGAAAAGATCCAGATTGCGCAAGAACCCCGGCACATTGTTACAATGGCCGAGCAGATGGATGCGGCTATCGCCCTTGGCGAGCTTTTCCAGCGCGGCGCGATGCGGCCCATCGCCGACGATGACGAGGGCGACATTACCGGGTGCCGACTGCCGGAAGGCCGACACCAGCACATCATATCCCTTGCTGAGATGCAGGCGCCCGACGCTGCCGACGAGCCGTGTCTCGCGCGGCAAATTCAGCTGCGTACGCAGGTCGAAGCTCTCGGCGGATTTGACATCGGGCAGCCAGTTGGAAATCAGCGTCGACTTGCCGTCAAATGTGCCGAGCCGCGTCGACTGGGCGGTGTTGACGCAGATCACCCCGTCGAGGCAGGCATGCTGCCTGGCCTTGTAGCCGACATGCAGGGTCGCGATCCTGGCGACGTTGTCGGGCGCTGCGGCAAGTGCCTTGCAGCCATGGCTGAGATGCCCGTGCGCGATCTCGATCCCTGTCCTGTCCACCAGCCGCCGCAGCCGCAGGCCCCGCAAAAACGGGATTGCGAAGCCGTGGAAAACAACCTCTTTCGAGAGCAGACCAGCAATCGGCGAGCCCGATCGTCCGGCAACGTGAACCTCATGTCCAAGAGCAGCCTGCCCGTTGGCGAGGTCTGCGCAGTATCGTTCCGATCCAGCCACTCTGGAGGAGAACAAGACATGCAGGATTTTCAACTTACGAGATACTACCGGATCGACAGCCGCATAGGCACGCGGGTGCAACTCACCCACGAAATCATTTCGAGCGCTCAAGATACACCTCAGACCGATAGCCGACCGAGTTGAGATGTTGACGAAACACTTCTCGATAGGTTTCGGCGATGATTTACATCGGAGATCCGGCGCAAACAAGACTGTGTAAGCATACAGAATCGTAAGCTTTTACGCCACAGAATGACCATTTTTGGGGTAACTTGCTGAACTAGCTCTTGAAAAAATGCGGCACTATTATGCACGACTGTGACACCGATAAAACAGCCTGCCAAAGTGCCAAAAAAAGTCTTGAGACGGACTTTGCGGGCAACAGCAAAGCCGCCCTGAAAACCGGGCTTTCCGTCCCGGCGCCTTATTTTTTCAATGCATAGTTGATTCTGCGAACCGTCTCAGCGATGCGGATCGCATAGGTCGGCAATCGCCTCCACCAGGGAAATTTGGTGGCCCTGTAGACGGATCGCGTCCCGATATTCGAGCCGCCCTCTTGTACGACAGTCACGTTTTGGCGGGTCGTGTAGACCCGCGCTCGGGATGCCCAGCCGCGCTCCAGTTCGATATCCCAGGGAAACCGCATGACGCCGACCGTCTTGAGAAGCTTCAGGGCACCCATCCGCGTCACCGCATAGCAGGCTGCCGACCCCTGCGGACCATGCGTTACCCGCCCGATCTCATCGCCGATAGCCGAGGTGGCGACAGGCCTGAAGCCGACGATACGGTGATTGAAGAGCTTGATCACATCGGCACCGGGCACCGCCGCAAGTGCCGCTTCGGCGCGCGCAATGAGGTCGGCAGACAAAATGACATCGTCCTCGACGATGATGCAGGCGGCCTCGCCCGTTTCCAAGAAAGCCGCGAGCACCTTCAGATGGCTCCGGTAGCAGCCATATTCGCCCGGCAGGATGGTCCGGCCATTGTTGCGCTGAAAGGCGCGCTCATCACAGGCCGTCCGCTGATCTGCGGCAATCTCCCGCCCATCGACGCCGGCAATGCGAATAAGGTCGAACTGCAGGGCCTTGGCCCGATCGGACAATGCATTCCACCGATCCGTGGACCGGTCGAGATTAATCACATAAATGCGGGTCGTCATCGTCCAACCGTGGTTTGCAGCTCAAAGCAGCCGGGCCCCCCTGAGGCCAAGCTTCCCGGCAAACTCGCCTAGCACTTCCCCCGCCGGCTGTGCAACCTGCCGTCGCGGCATGGCAGCAATGTCGGTAACGAATTTCTCCTTGATCGGCCAAGGGCAAGCCCAGAACCGCGATGACATCAGCTTGAATTGCCGCCCCGGAGCCTCTAGCACTCGTACCTATCGATCATCCCGTCAGGACGCATAGCTTGCCAGCCTTCCCCTTCTCCGTCGCCGATCCCATCCAGCATCATGGCGCGCTTCCGAAAACCTCCGACGTCGTGATCATCGGCGGCGGCGTCATCGGTGTCACGACGGCGCTGTTTCTGGCGAGGCGCAGGATCTCCGTAACGCTCATCGAGAAGGGACGCATCGCCGCCGAACAGTCCTCGCGCAACTGGGGCTGGATCCGCAAGCAGGGCCGCGATGCCGACGAGCTGCCCATCGTCATCGAAGCCTGCCGCCTGTGGAAGGAGCTCGCGGCAGAATGCGGCGAGGATATCGGCCTCACCGAGACCGGCGTCACCTATCTCGCAAACTCCGACAAGCAGATGGCCAGCTTCGAAACCTTCATGAAGCTCGCGAGCGCCTACGACCTCGACACCCGCCTGCTCGACAGCGGGCAGACGGCCGCCCTCTTCAAGGGCATCTCCCGCAAATTTGCCGGTTCGATGACGACGCCATCGGACCTGCGCGCCGAGCCATGGCTCGCCGTCCCTGCCCTTGCCCGGCTCGCCGCCCGTCTGGGTGTCACGATCATCGAAAACTGCGCGGCGCGAACCCTTGATATCTCCGCCGGCAAGGTAAGCGGTGTGTGGAGCGAGGCCGGCCGCATCGAGACCTCGACGGTGCTCGTCGCAGGCGGCGCCTGGTCGTCGCTCTTCCTCAGAAAACACGGCGTCTCCATCCCGCAGCTTGCTGTCCGGGCAACCGTGGCCGCAACCGAGCCCTTGGCCGAAATCCACGCAGGTGCCGCAGGCGGAGCGGACGTCGCCTTCCGCCGCAGGCAGGATGGCGGCTACACGCTGGCGCCGGCAAGCCACCGCCTCTATCTCGGCCCCGACGCCTTCCGCCACGCCACGAAATATATGCCGGCGCTCATGGCCCACCCCTTCGGCACCCGCTATTCGGCGGCAGCCCCCGAAGGTTACCCGGACAGCTGGTCGACCCCGCGCAACTGGACAGCGGATACCGAGAGCCCGTTCGAACGGATGCGCGTGCTGAACCCCGCCCCCGAACAATCCAGCCTCGATGCAATCAGCCGCAATTTTCAGCGCCTCTTCCCGCAATTCGAAACCGTCCGCCTGAGGACGACCTGGGCCGGCATGATCGACGCCATGCCCGACATCGTTCCCATTGTCGACCGCGTGCAGGCCATCACCGGGCTCTTCGTCGCAACCGGCATGAGCGGCCACGGCTTCGGCATCGGTCCCGGCATCGGCCGCGTGGTCTCAGACCTGATCCAGGGGAACGCGCCCGGCCACGATCTCAACCGGTTCCGGCTCTCACGCTTCACCGATGGAAGCCGCATCCGGCCGGGGCCGGCGATCTGATCTGACGCGAATGCCTGCGCGCGCTCATGGGGCGCGTGCTTGGCACCGAGTAAGGCGTTTGCTTCCGTGTCCACACTGCCCAGACAGGACAGATCACCGGATGATCAAGTGTAGGGATTTTTTGGCGACACCTCGATCCGGAAGCCCTGCTTCTTCAGGTCGCGAAGAAGCTCCGGAGCAGGCGGCTTCTTCAGGCAGATCATGGTCACAAGCCCCGGCGACAGCAGCCGCAAGCTGCAAGCCATATCCTGCGCATAAACGCCTGACCAGTATCCCGCGAGCCGCGCGGAAAATTTCGATTTGCTCGCGCCGCTGAGCGGCCCCCACCAGAAGCCGTTCATGGACCGCCAGGCAATCCCGTAATATCCGAGAGCAGTCATGATCTTGAATGTTTCCGATCGCGACAGGCGGAAGACAAAATTGCCGACGGGTTCAAATTGGTCGTAGGGATGCTCGCCTCGCAGGAAGCGTTTGATGCTTCTCTTGAGGCTTCCAAGCGGCGACCAATGGCCGTCCAACGGTTCGATAAGCACGACGCCTAAGCGGGAAACGCGCAGCATCTCATAGAGGCCGACGGCTGGCCGCGGGAAGTGATGATAGGCTTCCTTGCACAGCACATAGTCGAATTGTTCGTCATCGAAGGATATCTTTTCGGCATTCTCTTCGGAATAGGCGTCGATCCAGCTTCGCCGCTTGGCAATCTCGAGCGTCGACGCGGATATGCTGGTTGCAAGAACCGATCGAACGTGGGGCCGCAGGAAATTGGCATCGGTCCCGAAGCGGCCATCGCCGACCGTCATCCAGCTCGTGCCTGCAGCATGCCTGAGGAGCGGATCGAGCGACGCATACATCCGGTCGTGATGCAGGCAGTCGACCGTATCCTGGGCGACGTAGCGCGACGGCAGATGGCTTTCCGACGCATTGTGATCCTCATCGGAGCGATGCCGGAGATAGGTATCGCTGATGCGTGCGGAATTGGGATATTGAACTGAAGCCATTGAAACCCACCCCTCAACTGTCAACTACGCGCAATCAAACCGCCAGACTCGTTTGCCTGGCGTCACTGGACGCACGGCCGCCCGGTGCGGCCTCCTTCGCCCTACGCAATCATCACTAGGCTACCGGCCAATAGACACGCAGGACACATGCTCTTAAGGACGAATCCGCTAGACCGGTCACCAACCTTTGGGGGTCAAGTGCCACCCAAGGGCTTAGATGCGACAACGTCGTGAGATGACGGCAATGCCCATCAGAAGTAGCGCCGTGGCGAGCCTGAGACCACCACCATTCTATTCCGGCTCTAGTTCCGCCTCGCGATGAAAACCGATGTCGTCATGTTTCTGGTGACGACGCCGCCAAAATCGCTCCGTGCGAGATCCTCCAGCGCGTCCAGCAACGCCTCGCGCTTCTCCGCCGCCAATGCCACGACATTCGAATAGGTCGCGTAGAGCCGCCGCACCGCGGGCGGATCGAGCGTCAGCGTCCACTCGAACATGACAGGCGGATCGCAGTGGAATGAGGCCTCCTCGAAATCCCTAAGTCGGGCCTCGCTGTCGAGCCCGTATGGTGTTTGCGTCGTCCCTCCGCCAGACGGGCTTGGGCGATGCCCGGCAAAGAGGTGCGCACTCGCCTTATGAAAGGGGTCGGGCCTGATGCTGTCGCCAAAGACATTCCAGATCAGAGCGACGGCGCCGCCATCGTGCAGCAGCGCATGGATACGCCGCAGCGCCGGAACGGCATCGAGCCAATGAAATGCTGTTGCGCTGACGACGAGGTCGTAGGATTGCGGCGTCTCATCCAGTTCTTCGAAGGCTTGCTCGATCACCTCGAGTTCGGGGCGATGCAGCCGCGCACGCAGGAACTCCGCAAGCCGCCTGTCCGGCTCGACAGCCAGAAGCCGCTGCGGCTCCTGTTCAAGAAGATGTTCCGTGGCAAGCCCGGTTCCCGCCCCGATCTCCAGTATCGAAATACCGGATCGCAATCCGGCCCGCTGCCGCAACACATCCCACACCACCGGCGGATAAGGCGGCCGGGCCAACTGATAGTTTTCAGGGCTCAGTCCAAAGGCTTGCCGGCCGAATGAACGGGCAAGGGTGTCACCGGACATGACGATCTCCGCTCTGATCGACGTAGACCTATCTCATTCCGCAAGAAAGCGCACCCACTAACCAAGCAGCGAAACCACGCCGCTGGCGATATCGTAGCGCGCCGCCACGACCTTGAGTTTGCCCTCCTTGGCAGCCCCTGCGATGACGGTCGAGCTTCGGCTGATCAGCGTCGCCTGCATCCTGGCATTGGCATCGATGGCTGCCCCAAGGTCGTTGCCTGCGGCATTCACCGCCGGCCAGATCGGCGCATAGAGGGCGCCGATCTGGCCGGGCACGGCCTTGCCGTCGATGGTCGCCTTCACCGCGCCGCAGTTGGTATGGCCGAGCACCATAAGAAGCCGGACGCCAAGAACGGCAACACCATATTCGAGGCTGGCGATGATCTCGGGCGTAGCGATATTTCCCGCGACACGCACGACGAAAAGCTGGCCGATGCTCTGGTCGACGACAAACTCCACCGGCACGCGTGAATCGGCGCAGGAGAGGACCGCCGCGAAAGGCTCCTGCTTTTCCGCCGTCTTCGCCTTGAGGATCGAAAGGTCTTCATTGAGGGATTGGAGACGCCCCTCGATGAAGCGCCTGTTTCCATCCATCATCGCCTTCAGCGCCTCATCGGGCGCCAAGATGCTCTGTGCCGATGCCGGCCCCGCGGACGAGGTGACAGCCCCGGCCGCTACTGCCGCCACACCTCCCAATGCACTGCACAGGAAGCGGCGGCGCCCCTGATCCTCAGGAACATCAGGATGGCCACCGCAGCCGCAAGCCACCGCAGGGTGTCGCTCAAAACCATGCATTTTCCCCTCCCAAGATTGAGAATGCCGAACCCAAGCCCCCCGCTTCCGCATGGCAACGCGAGCGCCCGCCTTGTGCAAGTCGCCCAAACGGGTGAGCCGCGACCGGTCTTTGCCCGCGCGTTATTCGTGGCGTCATCTCCCAGAATATTTCGCAACGCGAACGGCTCGAAGCCATCGGCGGCTTGTCCTCGCAATGTCCCCTGATGCATCCAGGGACACGTTAGGGAGATGGGGAGCAAACCAATGACACCAGCAATCGTTTTATTGCTGTTTGTATCAGGCATAGCTGGTGGCGTGATCAATGCGCTCGCCGGCGGCGCCACGCTCTTGACCTTCCCCGCCATGCTCGCTGCCGGCCTGCCGCCCGTCACCGCCAATGCCTCGAATGCGGTGGCGATCGTGCCGGGCCATCTGCTCGCCGTCCTCGCCGATCGCCGCAAGGTCCTACCGTTGGACGCCAAACTCTGGTCATCCGTCCTCGTCTGCCTCGTCGGCGGTGCCGTCGGCGCGCTGCTGCTGCTCGCCTTGCCCGAGCGGCTTTTCGTTCTCCCCGTTCCAGCCCTGATCGGCATCGCCACCCTGCTCTTCCTCTTCTCGCCCCGCATCGCCGCCTGGGCCGAGGCAAGGCGCGGCGATGCCGAGCCCTCGCGCGGTCTCGGCCTTTCCGTCCTGGGCCTCTCGTCGATCTATGGCGGCTTCTTCGGCGCCGGCCTCGGCGTCATCCTGACGGCGGTTCTCTCGATTGCCGATCCCAATGACATCCGCCGCGTCAAGGCGCTGAAAAACCTGCTCGCCACCTCGGTCAGCATGGCAGCCGTTATCATTTTCATCGTCCAGCGCGCCGTCCACTGGCCCGAAACGTTGACGATGCTGTCAGGCGCCCTGGTGGGCGGCTATCTCGGCGGTTACCTCGTGCGCGTGCTGCCGGCCACCATCGTCCGCTGGTTCGTCATCCTCACCGGCTCAGTCATGACGGTTGTCTATGCGGTGAAATACTGGAGCTGAGGCCCGCCCCTATCCTTCACTTCCGCCGCCACAGCCGCTTCAACCCCTGCCACCGTTTCACGAGACGGATCACGACAGGCGGCGGGATCTTCCTGTTGTCGGCTATTGTCCCCTCTCTCGTGACAGGCGACCGGGGATCGAGCAGGAAGGCCACCATCACGCAGGCGTTCGTCGCCTCTGCCGTCAACATCTCATCCGACAGCAGCAGACCTTGCTCGCCTTCGCCAAACGCCTGCCCGCCGGCGAGAACCGCGCCGCTAAACACATAGAAATACAGGTCGCACCCCTGCTTATGCGGAAAGTCCACCCGCACACCTGCCTCCAGCCGGATATCGAAGAAATCGATCCGGTTGCGCACGAAAAAGGGCGCGTCGCCCCCTTCCGGCCCGACAAGGTGCCGCCAGCGATTGGGCATGATTTCGGGCATTGCCCCATACTGGATGCCGGGTTCGAGATCGACAGCATCGGGCCGCACGAGGATCTGCAGCATGCGCAGCGGCGGATCGGAGGCCAGCGTCTCCTCGGAGTGCCAGAAGCCGCGCCCGGCATTCATCACCATCAGATGCCCGCTGTCGCAAACCAGCCGGCCACGGGCTCTGTCTTCATGGCGCATCACGCCTTCAGGCACCCAGGAGATGATCTCGTCATTGCAGTGCTCGTGCATGGCAATGAACCGGCCCGGATGCAGGATGGATTCGACCACCATCGCCAGCGGCCCATGCCCATGATCTCCAGGCTTCGGCTTCACCCATCCCGGCATGTTGATATGCGCGACAAACCCTCCCATGTCGCGCACGACGAAGGTACGTTCCCCCTTGAGCAGCATCGCGTCCTCCTTGCCTGCAAGCAGTGACGATACCGGTCCATTAGCGCCCCGATACCATTAGAGGTCAATGAAGCGGCCTGCCATTGACCTGTCCCGCCCCGGCCTTAAATGCCTGCGCCGTACTCGCAACAAGGAAACCCATCGTGAGCAACGACAACACAATTCCGTTCCGGCGCCCTGACGCCCTCGCCAGATTTGCGAAGTCTCCTCTCGTCGCAGCCCGCTATGGCGGCGCGGATGAAGCGCGGCTCTCGGCATTCGAGACGCAGCACGAGGTCAGTCTTTCCGATGGCTATCGCGATTTCCTGATGCGGGAAAACGGCCTTGACTATCATATCCCCCACACCACCATCGCCACCCTGCCCGCAGAGGCGCAGCGCGATGCCTTCGTTCTCTCGGACATCAACACCCTGTTTGGCATCGGCAACGGGCATCCGTATTTCGATCTCGAGGAAGTCGCCCCGGACATGGATTTCCACGACTACGGTTTCACCCCCTTCGCACATGTCGTCGGCCTCGGCGGCGACTTCTGCACCCTCGTCGAACTCACCGAAGGCAAACATACAGGCGCGATCATGTACACCGATGGCGAGCTTTTCCATGGCATGCGCAGCGGCGGCATCGCCGGAAAATCCGCTGACGAAGCGATCGATTATTTCATCGAGAGCGGTTACTACTATCGGATCGCGACGAACTTCTCCGACCTCTTCGAAAAATATGCCCGACTGACCTGAGGCTTCGCACCGTTCCGATCATTCCCACAGATACAAAGCCCTAGGCGGCCAATATCAGACCTCCCGTGTTTTCTGATAGCGGCCAGTTTCAAGCTTCGATAGCAACGCGACAACAGCCTCATCCACACCCTGCTTCGCAGTGTCGATGGTGACGGGGCTTTGCCCCCAAGCCTCATAGTCGTGTGCAGTCACCTCTTCCCAGCGAGGCTTTACCAACCCCGGAACATCGCTTGCCCGCGTTTCCACCCGTCGGCGATGTTCATTCCGGTCCGAGCAGATGATCTCTATCTCAACGGCCGGCACACCTGATCGCGCTGCGACCGACAGCCAGGCGTCTCGTGTCACTTTCAAGGGATTGACGGAATCCGCGACGACAATGTTGCCGAGCGTGAGATTATCTTCGGCAATCCCGTATCCGACCATGTAACCTGCCGGGCCGACCTCCGAGCTCAACATGCCCGAGGCCCGGATATTCTGTTCGATCGTATCGATACGCAGATGGACGGCCCCAAGCTCCTTCGCCAGGGCACGCGCAATCGTCGTCTTCCCCGAACCCGGCAAACCGCCGAAAATGATCAGCATGAATTGGCACCTCCCGCTTGCTGATGGACTTCACGAATCCGATTTTTGTACATCCGTTGCCTCGCCCGAGGCAGCAAGAATATCATCGAGCGCCTGACGGCGCGCCCCGGCGTGAGACAATCGCCAGCGAACTGCGTCATCCGCGCCATCCCCTTCCTTGATGTCGAGATCCACCGGGCTCACCGGTTCGCCGGTCTTCTGATCGATGAACCCCCAGCGGATCTCCGCCCCTGTTTTACGATTGACGAAGGTCATGGGCGGTCCAGAAGCACCCGACATGCCGAGGCTGTCGCCGATCTGGGCGAGCACCGGCATGATGGGCGCGATCTGCCAACCCTTCTGGGTCAGGAGATATTCGAACCTTTCCGGGTTCACCTGATAGCGCCGCCGCTCGATGAGGCCATTGGCTTCCAGATGCTTCAGCCGGTCACTGAGCGTCGCATTGGTCACGCCAGACGATTGGCGAAAATCCTCATAGCGGCTGAGGCCACAGACAAGATCGCGCAAGATAAGCATACCCCACCGATCGCCGATCGCCGCCATGACGCCGGCGATCGAGCATACCATTCCATCGAAACCCTTCGAACGCATCGAACCCTTTCCGAAGCCCGTGAAATCGCCTGGCTCCTCTGATCATGAGAGCCACATTAGTTTGCCGGAACGGCCGTTTCAAGAAAGCCCGGCAAACAACCGCCCTGCGACAAACCGGGCGGATAATTCGCTTGCCCGACCAGTTACTCTTATTATAAGAGTTACAATGTCTTTGGAGCGTGCCACGCCTCCGAATGAATGCAGCGCAGGCCTGAAGCTCGATGTGGATCGGGCGCCGATTGCTGCAACGCATCACCGGTTTTGCCAAAACGGGAGGATCTCACCTTGGCGCCGAACACCACCGCTAACTTCACCAGCCCGACACTTGCATTCGCCGGCAGCGCAGTCGCAACAGGCCTCTGGTTCGCTGCCCTTGTCGCAATACCGGAGCTTCAACGCTCGGACCTGTCCATCATCGTCGCGCGCATCGCAGTGCACCTCATCGTGCTCGGCGGAACCTGGGCGGGATTGTCGCGCACCTCCCTCACGGCATCTGAGCGGACATGGACCTGGCTGGCGATCGCCATTCCGCTCACCCTCTGGCACGGCGCAGCCTGGATTATTGTCGCCGATGGCCTTCTCCTGCCGGGAGCAGTCTCAATCCCTTTGCTGCCGCTGATGATCGTCGTGCCGACGGCCATCGTGATCACGCTTTTGTCGTGCTCGGACCGGATCGGCGTGCTGCTCGATGTTATGCCCGCCAACTGGCTGATCGGCCTCCAGGCCTACAGGGTGATCGGCGGCGTGTTCCTCGCCAACTGGCTGGCCGGGACGACGCCAGGCGTTTTCGCCCTTCCTGCCGGTACGGGTGACGTGATCACCGGGCTGATGGCCTTACCGACAGCAGCAATGCTCGCAAGTGGCCGGCCAGGCAGCACCCGGGCGGCTCTGTTCTGGAACCTCTTCGGCATAGCCGATCTGGTCGTCGCGGTCACGATGGGCGCCCTTACCACGCCCGGCCCCCTGCAGCAGCTCGCCCTCGATCATCCCAATCTGACGACCGGCACCTACCCAACCGCCATCATTCCGGCCTTCACCGTCCCCACGTCTCTCGTCCTGCACGCCCTGTCACTGCGCCAATTGCTGAGGCGCACGCGAGGCGCGGCGGCAATTGCCGTGTGACGGCGAAATATCTCCGGGTCTAGGCGCGATCCACTGGCCCGGAGCCTCCTCAGATAGGAACACTGAGACCTACCTTGATCCTGTCCATGGCGACGAACGTCCGAAACCGCTTCACATTGTTGTTGCCGAAGAATAGCCGCCGCGTCAGCGCCTCGTAATCGGCCATCGCGGGCACGGTGATGACGAGCACGAAGTCGGCTTCCCCCGTCACGTAGTAACACTGCTGGATTTCCGGGGCGGCGGCGAATTCGCGTTTGGCTGCCTCGATCTGCTCCGCCGTTTCGCTAATGACCTCGACCTCGACAAAGATGGTGATCGCCTGGCCGACGGCGGCCGGATCGATCACCGCGATATTGGCCTTGATGACGCCCTCCTCCGTCATCCGCCTGATGCGCCGCTGCACGGATGGCGCCGACAGGTTGACGGCCTCGCCGATCGTCCTTTGCGGCGTGGTATTGTCGCGCTGGAGGATCTCAAGAATCTTGCGGTCGAAGGCGTCGAGCGTGGATGTCGAAGGGACAGGCATGGGCGGCTCTCATGAAACAAACTTGCAAAAACGGCTCTCAATATCAGCGCAATTTTCGCCCGCTCTGCAATATGTTTCCATAACAGAGCAGCGAGGCCTTCATGTTCATCCTCAACACGACAAGCGATTATCGACATCAGCTCGAAACGGCAGATGCCAATACGCTCGGCATTGCCGCTGCCGCAGGCATAGAAGACCACCTGCGATACCGCGACGACAACGCCGAAACACCGCTGGTCTCGCTGCCGGCGCTGGCAGCCGCGTCAGGCGTTGCTGCGATCCATGTGAAGGATGAGGGAAAACGCCTCGGGCTCGGCAGCTTCAAGGCGCTCGGCGGCGCCTATGCCGTCATTCGCCTCGTTCTGGAGGCCGCCGAGGCAAGGCTTGAACGCAGGGTCGACATGGCCGAACTGCACTCTCCGGACGTGCGAAAAGTCGCGGAAGCCATGACCTTTGCCTGCGCCACCGATGGCAATCATGGCCGCTCGGTCGCCCAGGGTGCATCCCTCGTTGGTGCGCGGGCGTCGATTTTTGTCCATGCCGGTGTAAGCGACGAACGCGTCGCCGCGATTGCCCGCTTTGGGGCAGAGATGATCCGGGTGGCGGGAAGCTACGACAACTCCGTGAAGGAAGCCACCCGCGTCGCGAAAGAACGCGGCTGGACCATCGTGTCCGACACCTCATGGCCCGGCTATGAGCGCATCCCCGGCCTCGTCATGCAGGGTTATACGGCGCTGGTGCGCGAGGCGCTGAAACAGATGCCGCAGCCGCCCACCCATGTCTTCATCCAGTCCGGCGTCGGCGGCATCGCCGCTGCCGTCGCAGGCCATCTGGCGATTGTGCTGGGCGCGCAGCGTCCAGTCTTCACCGTCGTCGATCCCGCCCGTGCCGCCTGCCTGTTCGAAACCGCGCGTGCCGGCTATCCGGTCACCATTGCCCATGGCGAACCGACCGTCATGGCGATGCTGGAATGCTACGAGCCCTCCCTCGTCGCCTGGCGCATCCTGTCGCGCACCGCCGATGCCTTCATGACCGTCGATGAGGAGGATGCGATCTCCATCATGCGGCAGCTTGCCAACCCCTTGGGCAGCGATCCCCCCATCGTCTCGGGCGAAAGCGGCGGCGTCGGCCTTGCCGGTCTTCTGAAGGCGCTCGCCGATCCCGAGGCGAAAGCCGCCCTTTCGCTCGGCGCGGATTCGCGCATCTTCGCGGTGAACACGGAAGGCGCCACCGATCCCGGCCGATATCAGGAAATCGTCGGACGCTCGCCTGACGCGGTCCTGTCGCGAGGTGCAGCATGAGCAACACATCCATCGATCCATCGAGGCTCCTCGGCCGGCTTGCCGAACTCGGCGCGATCGGTCGCGATGCCGATGGCAGGCTGGTGCGCCTTGCCGCCTCCGACACGGACAAGCTCGGCCGCGATCGCCTCGTCACCTGGATCGAGGCTGCCGGACTGGAACTCGCCATCGACCGGATCGGCAACATCTTCGGTATCTGGGCGCCCGCCGGCACAGAGGATCGCCCGCCGCTGCTGCTCGGTTCGCATATCGATACAGTCATCGACGCCGGCATCTATGATGGCTGTTATGGCGTGCTCTCGGCCCTCGAAGTCATCGAAACGCTGAAGACATCAGGCTTCATCCCCTCCCGCCCTATCGCGCTTGCCGCCTTCACCAATGAGGAAGGCGTGCGTTACGCGCCCGATATGATGGGCTCGCTCGTCTATGCCGGCGGGCTTGATGTAGAAACGGCGCTTGCGACAACAGGAACCGACGGGTCACTGCTCGGTGACGAGCTGAAACGCATCGGCTATGCCGGTGAGAAAGAGCCGGGTTTCCTGAAGCCCCACGCCTATATCGAACTCCATATCGAGCAGGGTCCGGTGCTGGAGCGCGAGGGCATCCCCCTTGGCGCGGTGGAAAACCTGCAGGGCATTTCCTGGCAGCGCGTGACGATCGAGGGTGACGCCAACCATGCCGGCACCACGCCGATGACGATGCGCCGCGATGCCGGCCATGCGAGCGCCCGCGTCATCACTTTCCTGCGCGAGCGCGCCATGGCATCGAACACACCGACGGTCGCGACCGTCGGCTGCCTGGAGTTCCAGCCGAACGCCATCAACGTCATCCCCTCGCGGGCAATCTTCACCGTCGACCTGCGCGACCCGGATGAGGATCGGCTGCGAGAGGAAGAGGCAGCCCTGGCCCGTTTCCTCGAAAGCCTGTCGGCCGAAGAGCACGTCACGATCTCGGTGGAGCGGCTCGCGCGCTTCGAGCCGGTCAAATTCGACAAGAGGATCGTCGCCACGATCGAGGCAGCCGCCAGGGCGCGCGCCCTGCCCTGCAAGCGCATGACCTCCGGCGCCGGCCACGATGCCCAGATGATCGCCCGCATCGCGCCATCAGCCATGATCTTCGTGCCGAGCAAGGGCGGCATCAGCCATAATCCGATGGAATTCACCTCTCATGACGATCTCGTCGCAGGCGCCAACATCCTGCTCGATGTCGTCAGCACACTGGCGCAGGAGGAATAGAAAGATGGATCTCGACCGACTGGCCTCCGACATGCGCGCATGGAGACGCCACCTCCACGCCCACCCGGAATTCGGCTTCGAGGAAAAGCAGACCTCGGCCTTCGTCGCTGAAAAGCTCCGCGAATTCGGGCTTGATGATGTCGCGGAAGCTGTGGGCGGCACAGGCGTCGTCGGCACGCTCAAGCGCGGCAGCGGGAACCGCTCGATTGCACTGAGAGCCGATATGGACGCCCTGCGCATTCCGGAGCAGGCCGACCGGCCCTATGCCTCGCGCAACCCGGGCATCATGCACGCCTGCGGCCATGACGGCCACACCGCCATGCTGCTCGGTGCGGCCAGAATGCTCGCCAAAGACGGCGGTTTCGACGGCACTGTGCGCTTCATCTTTCAGCCCGCCGAGGAATGGGGCAAGGGCGCGCTGGCGATGATCGAGGACGGCATTTTCGAGCGCTTCCCCTTCGATGAGATCTACGGCATCCACAACCTGCCGGGCCTTCCCGTCGGTCATTTCCAGACGCGTCCCGGTGCCTTCATGTCGGCGGAGGATAATTTCGAGATCGTGCTCAAGGGCACCGGCGGCCATGCCGCCCGCCCGCATGCGACGAACGAGGTGCTGGTCGCCGCCTGCGCGCTGGTCGTGAACCTGCAGACCATCGTTTCCCGCCGCCTCGACCCAACCGATATCGGCGTCGTCTCCGTCACCGAACTCCTGACCGACGGCACCCGCAACGCCCTGCCGGGCCTCGCCCGCATTCTTGGAGATGCTAGAAGTTTCCACTCCAACGTCAGCGCCGAAATCGAAAGGCAGATGCGCATCATCGCCGAAGGCACCGCACAGACCTACAATCTCTCGGCCGAAGTCACCTACACAAGGGAATTCATCCCCCTGTTGAACGACCCTGCCCTCACCGAAGAGGCTTTCGCTGCTGCCCGCGATATCTTCACGCCCGCCAGCATCGAGGTCCGAAAGGAACCGATGACGGCCTCGGAAGATTTCGCCCGTTTCCTCGATGTCGTTCCCGGCTGTTTCGTCTTCTTCGGCAATGGTGAGGCCTCCGCGCCGCTCCACAATCCGACCTTCGATTTCAACGATGACGGCCTCCTTTACGGCGCAAAATTCCACGCCGGCATCGTCCGCCGGCGCTTGCCGCAAAGCGGCGCCTGACCGGCGGCTCCAAGCCTTTCCGCCGTCGACGCCGCCGGCGCGGTTACCGATCGGGACGAATCCCGTTTCGAAAATCAACGTCATCAGCAGTCTTGCTCCTTGAGCCTCCTGCCCTAACTCCTTGGCTGATATAGGAGACGGCATGGACCAAGTTTTGAGCAAGAAGGCGGAGACCGGAATCGAAGGACTGGACGATGTATTATTCGGCGGGTTTACACGTCGTCATGTATTCCTGCTGGAAGGCTCGCCCGGCACCGGAAAAACAACCATCGCCTTGCAGTTTTTACTTGAAGGCGCTGATCTCGGTGAGAGTTGCCTTTACATAAGTCTTTCCGAAACCGAGGAAGAGTTGCGCGACAGCGCCGCCTCGCATGGAATGGAACTCGGCGACGGCATAAAAATCTTCGAACTCGTGCCGCCCGAAAGCCTGCTCGACGCCGATCAGCAGCAGAGCCTCCTCTATTCGTCGGACCTGGAGCTGGGCGAGACCACCAAGCTGATCTTCGAGGCCTTCGAGCGGATAAAGCCGCAGAGGGTCGTCATCGACAGCCTCTCGGAAATCAGGCTTCTCGCCCAAAGCTCGCTACGTTATCGCCGGCAGATCCTGGCGCTGAAGCATTTCTTTGCCCGGTCGGATGCCACAGTCCTGCTCCTCGACGACATGACGTCAGATAATCTCGACAAGACCGTTCACAGTGTCGTTCATGGCGTGATCCATCTCGAACAGCTTGCACCCGATTACGGCTCGGAGCGTCGGCGGCTGCGGGTCATCAAATATCGCGGCCAGTCCTTTCGCGGCGGATACCACGACTTCGTCATCAAGACCGGCGGTGTGGCGGTATTTCCAAGGCTGCGCGCAATCGAGCACAAGAAGGGCTTCGAGCGAACGACCCTCTCGAGCGGTATCAAGGAATTCGATGATCTCCTGGGCGGCGGGATCGAGCGCGGCTCCAGCACGCTGCTGATCGGCCCGGCAGGTACGGGCAAGAGCCTGTTTACCCTGCAGTTCGTCGATGCGGCGGTCAAGCGCGGCGAAAAGGCGGCTGTTTTTATCTTCGATGAAGAGCTTGGGCTGCTGTTTTCGCGCACGAGATCGATGGGTATCGATCTGGAGAAGATGCACGACGACAGACTGATCCATATCGAGCAACTGGATGCCGCCGAGCTGTCGCCCGGAGAGTTTGCGCAACGTGTCAGGGATCGGGTCGCCAGCTACGACGCCAAGACCGTCGTCATCGACAGTATCAACGGCTATCAGGCATCGATGCCGGAGGAAAACGCGCTCATCCTTCACATGCATGAGCTTCTCCAGTATCTGAACCGCCAGGGCGCCAACACCTTCCTCACCGTTGCCCAGCACGGCCTCGTTGGCGACATGAAATCACCGGTCGATGTTACCTATCTCGCCGATAGCGTGGTCCTGCTGCGCTATTTCGAGGCGCTCGGAAAAGTGCGCCGCGCGGTTTCCGTCATCAAGAAACGCACCGGCAGCCACGAAGAGACTATCAGAGAATTCCACATCACCAATGAAGGGCTGACCCTCGGCGAGCCGCTCTCTGGTTTCCAGGGCGTGCTTCGCGGCGTTCCGACATTCATCGGAGAAAGACAGCCGCTTCTTGAAAACTCAGACGAGGACGGCCACCATTCCTAACAGCGATGCCATCGGCCTGATCCACGCTCCAATCGGGCGTGATGCGCAGATTGCAGCTTCACTCCTGCAGGAAGCGGGCGTACAACCAAAAGCGACGACCGATCTATCCTCCTTGGTCGAAAGCCTTAATGACGACGTCGCCTTTGCTGTCGTCACTGAAGAGGCGTTGCGTTCCGCCGATCTGCGCGCCATCTCCGCCTGGATCGAGCAGCAGCCGAGCTGGTCCGATCTGCCCTTCATCATCCTGACAAACAGGGGCGGCGGTCCCGAGCGCAATCCCGCAGCCGCCAGGCTGTCAGAGGTCCTTGGCAATGTCAGCTTCGTCGAACGCCCGTTCCACGCAACCACCTTCATCAGCGTTGCCCGCTCTGCCATGCGCGGACGCCGGCGGCAGTACGATGCGCGTTTGCGCATGGAGGCCCTCGATGCAGGCGAGCGCCGGCTTCAGACGGCTCTGGAAGCCGGGCGGCTCGGCGCATGGGAACTCGACCTTGCGTCAGGCGTGCTGACGACCTCGTCGACCTGCAAGGCCATTTTCGGCCGCCGTCCCGAAGACCCGTTTACCTACAAGGATCTGCTAAGCTCCGTTCACCCCGAAGACCGGGAGCGCATGGAGGCGGCAGTAAGCAAGACTGTTGAAACCGGCGCGGATTATTCCATCGAATACCGGACCATCTGGAGCGATGGTTCCGTTCATTGGGCCGAAATCCGGGCGCAGCTCTATAAGGATCGCTCCGGCAAGGCGATCAAGATGGTGGGCGTCTCCGCCGACATCACGGCGCGGCTGAAGGCCGAGGAGCACCAGCGGCAGCTCAATGAAATACTGGAGGAAAAGGTCGCCGAGCGCACGCGCGAGTTGGAGCGGGCGCATGCCGCGGTGATGGCGGAAGTCAGCCAGCGCGAGCGCGCCGAAGAGCAGCTTCGCCAGGCCCAGAAGATGGAGGCGATCGGCCAGCTCACCGGCGGCGTGGCGCACGACTTCAACAATCTGCTGATGGCCGTCCTCGGCAACCTTGAACTGCTGCGTAAATATGTCGGAGACGACATCAGGGCCGCCCGCCTGATCGACGGCGCCCTGCAGGGGGCGAAACGCGGCGCCTCCCTCACCCAGAGACTGCTGGCCTTTGCGCGGCGACAGGACCTGCGCATTGACCCGGTCGACATGCGCGCCCTGGTGCTCGGCATGGCGGATCTCCTGAAGCGCTCCGTCGGTTCCACCGTCCTGATCGAAACCACGGTTCCCGAGAATCTTCCTCTCGTCTCGGCCGATGCCAACCAGATCGAGCTGGCCCTGCTCAATCTTGCCGTCAACGCCCGCGACGCGATGCCAGACGGAGGCACGATCCGCATCGAGCTGAAGGAGGCGGAGCAGATTGCGCCGACCGATGAGCTTGCCGCCGGCAGCTACGTCGTCCTGACTGTCGCCGACCACGGCTATGGCATGGACAAGGAAACGCTGCAAAAGGCGATCGAGCCATTCTTTTCGACAAAGGAGCTCGGGAAGGGAACTGGCCTCGGGCTCTCCATGATCCATGGTCTGGCACTGCAGTTGAAGGGCGACCTGAAACTGGAAAGCATGCCCGGCAAAGGCACGACCGCCGAACTGTGGATCCCCGTCTCCACATCGGCCAGCGTCCATACCGAGCCTGATGACGCGATGCCGGCGGACCCAGACAAGGTCTCGGGCCCGAAGCGCATATTGCTCGTCGACGACGACATCCTGATCGCCATGAGCTCTGCCGATATGCTCACCGATCTCGGCCATGAAGTGGTCGAGGCCCATTCGGGGAAAGAAGCTCTCGAGTGCCTGGGCAGCGGCGCGGACTTCGATCTGATGATCACCGATTACTCCATGCCCGGCATGACGGGCGGAGACCTCGCCAAAGCCGTCCGCACCATAGCCCCCGGCTTGCCGATCCTCATTGCATCGGGATATGCCGAACTCCCGCCCGGGCTAGACCTTGACGTCGCCAAGCTCGGAAAGCCCTACACCCAGGATCAACTGGCCCAGGAGATCGGCAAGCTGATGGTCGCGCCCTGAGCAGGCCTGCAAACCGGTTGCCGACACGCAAATGCCTGCTGCGTCACCATGCCGGCCATTTTGCAGAAGACGGCTCATCGCTTTCGCGCTATGAAGATTATCGATAATCCTGCCCCATCCGACACGGAGATCCCTTATGGCTTTGAAGATCCTTTTCATTGGCGGCACCGGCCAGATTTCCTATCCCTGCGTCGAGCGCGCCGTGGCTCAAGGCCATGATGTCAGCGTGTTTAACCGCGGCCTGAGGGGCGATCCCCTGCCCGCTGGCGTCACCTCCATCGTGGGCGAGCTGGGATCGTCGGCCTATGTCGATCTCGCCAAGGCCAATTACGATGTCGTCGCCCAGTTCATCGCCTTCACGCCGGATCAGATCGCCCGCGATATCGAGATCTTCTCGGGCCATTGCGGCCAGTACATCTTCATCTCTTCCGCCTCGGTCTATGAAAAGCCGGCCCGCCATTATGTGATCACCGAGGAGAAGACACCGGCGGTCAACCCCTACTGGCCCTATAGCCAGGCCAAAATCGCCTGCGAGGAACTGCTGAAGAAGGCCGACAAGCTCGCCTGGACGATCGTGCGCCCCAGCCACACCGTCCGCACCGGCCTGCCCATCATGATGGGCGACAGCGACGTCATGGCCCGGCGCATGCTGGACGGCGAGCCGACCATCGTTGCCGGCGACGGCCATACGCCCTGGACGCTGACCCGCTCGGTCGATTTCGCCGTGCCCTTCGTCGGCCTGTTCGGCAAGCAGAAGGCGCTGCGCGATATCTTTCACATCACCAACGACCACGCCCATATCTGGGATCACATCCAGAAGGCGATCGCCAGGTTGCTGGGCGTCGAGGCGAAGATCGTCCATGTGCCGACAGACACGCTAGTCAAATATAATCCGGAATGGATCGGCCCGCTGACCGGCGACAAGGCCTGGACAGCGATTTTCGATAATTCCAAGGCCAAGAGTGTAGCCGGCGATTTCACCTGCGCCACAAGCCTGGACGAAATTCTGGAAGAGCCGATCATGCACCTGAAGCAGCGTTTCGCGAAGGGCCGCCCACCGAAGGGCGATTTCGATGCCCTGATCGATCGGATCTGCGCCGAGCAAAGCGCTCTCGGAGCTGCCGCATGACAGCTTAGTCAAAAGCCGTTACGCCTCGAATGCGCGAAGGCACTTCATCACCTCGCGCAGTCCCCGCGTCAGATGTTTGTCGCGCCGGATGACCATGCCGAGCTGGCGCACGAGCGGCGGCTGAACGGGTGACGTCACGAACCGGCCCCGGTCACGCTTCAGGGCAAGCCCCGGAAGTATCGACCATCCGAGTCCCGCGGCGATCAGTTCCTTGATCGCCTCGACGCTGCCGAACTCCATGGTGGGCTGGCTCCTGATGCCCGCAGCCTCAAACCATTCGTCGGTGGCCCGGCGCGTATTGCCGCCCTCATAGAGCATCATGATCTTGTCCGTGAAGAAATCAGCCGTCGGCCCACCCTCAGGCATCGCGCTCCCCTTGGGAGCCACGGCGACGAGCTCGTCCGCGTAAAAGGGTTCCATCTCGATGGAGCGGCCGGACGCCGGCAGCGTCACGACGGCGATATCGAGCGCATTGATTTCGAGATCGCGGACCATCTCGTCGGTGTTGCCGACACGAACCACGATTTCCAGACCGGGCATGCGTTTCTTGACGGCGGCGATCGCGCGGGGAAGCAGATGGATCGAGGCGGTGCCGCCGCTGCCGATCCGCATGCGCCCCACCGCACCTTGCCTGTAAGGCGTCATCGCCTCCTCGGCCGACGCGCATTCGCCGAGGATCCGGCGCGCATGGGCCAGCAGTTCGACGCCCGCCGCAGATGGCTGCGCCCGGCGGCCGACCCGCTCGATCAGCCGAACCCCCATCCTCTGTTCCAGCAATTTCACCTGCAGGCTGACGGCCGGCTGCGTCAGGCCCGCTCTTTCGGCAGCAGCCGTAAAGCTACCGAGATCGATGACGCTGACGAAGGCGGCAAGCTGGTCGAGATTCAGCATCAGAAGAATTCCTTATGGATTGCATAAGAACCATAAGCTTCCTTGCGGGCATGTGCCAGTCCATCTTGAACGCCCAAGACGAGTGCTGGAGATGACTGATGACGACTGACGTGGAAATATCGAGAACTCTAGATCGCGCGCCGACCGGTGGCGTCATGCGCCGCTGCCTGATGGGCATCCGCCTTTACCTGAACAAGCGCCGCGAAAGGCTGACGCTCTCCTGCCTGTCCGACGACGCGCTCCGCGATATCGGCCTCACCCCATCAGAGGCGAGGACGGAGGTCAACAAATCATGGTTCTGGGGATAGCAGCCGCAATTTTTTAAAATGGCGCGCTTGGACTGGAGAAAACCGCTTTGTCCCTTATGTCACTGCCATCAGGGGAAAACACCAAAGGACCGCGCGATGCACAAGAACACGATCTGTGTCTGGTATGACAAGCACGCCGAAGAGGCCGCCCGCTTTTACGCCGGGATATTTCCGGACAGCAAAGTCGGCGCCATTCATCGCGCCCCCGGCGACTATCCGGCCGGCCAGCAAGGAGAGGTGCTGGTCGTGGAATTCACGGTCGCCGGCATTCCCTGCATCGGCCTGAATGGCGGCCCCTCGATCAAGCATAGCGAGGCCTTTTCCTTTCAGATCTCGACGGAAAATCAGGAAGAGACCGACCGCTACTGGAACGCAATCGTCAACAATGGCGGCCAGGAAAGCGAATGCGGCTGGTGCAAGGATAAATGGGGCGTCTCGTGGCAGATAACCCCGCGCGCCCTGATGGAAGCGATACAGGCAGGCGGGGCGGAGGCAAAGCGCGCTTTCGACGCGATGATGACCATGCGCAAGATCGACGTCGCGGCAATAGAGGCAGCTCGCCGCGGCTGAGACAACAGGCCCTGCAACCGTAAGATCACGACGCCAGGGCGGCCGACTGCTCTGATCCCTCGAACAACAGCCGGGCCTGTTCCACAGGCATCGGCTTTCCGAGCAGAAATCGCTTCGAGCATGGCCTCCTATTGGCGTGTTCGGCTTGATCTCTCGCTTATGGCCCTTCCGGAAAGGTGCCGCCGCTGATGGCACTGCCGTCATTTCAAGGTGAGCGAATTCAGCTCAGTGCCCCGGCATATCCCCATAAAACTCCGAAACCTTCCCCAAACTTCGCAAAACAGGAGTCTCCCGATGGCCAATGCCCAATGCAGCTGCGGCGCGCTCAGACTGGCGCTGCCGGAGAAACCAAATGCGGTGATCGCCTGTCACTGCATCGAATGCCAGAGACGAACAGGCGCCCCCTTCGGCGCCGGCGCCTTCTATCCGGCCGAAGCCGTCACCGTGTCTGGCTTCGGCAAGCAATACACCCGCGATGCGGCAAGCGGCGGAAAGGTGCATACCTATTTCTGCCCGAACTGCGGCTCATCGGTCTACTGGAAGGCCGAAAACCTGCCCTCAATGATCGGCGTCGCCCTGGGAGCGCTGACCGACGGGAGCCAATTCCTCGCCCCTGCCAAATCGATCTTCGAGCAGTCAAAGCACCATTGGGTGCAGATCGACGCTGCCGACGAGCACTTCCAGCAAGGCAGCGTTGCGCGGCGGTCGAGCTGATGTTTCGCCCTGTGATCACAAAGATTTCCAAAATTTCTAATTGAGATTGCAGCCGGAAGATGATTCCATGCGGCCTGCGTCGCCCGATACGTCGCCCTCTTTCCGATGTCGCACCCCAGAGGCCTAAGTCGATTATGTCGATTTCAGATGCGATCTACCGTCCCTTCGAAACGCTGATCCGGCCGCTCGATATCCCCTACCGTCCGCTGCCGTCGAAGGGGCCGGTGACGGTGTTGCTGCACTTCATCTCGATGTTTCGTGGCATCCTGATCACGCTCGCACTTTGCACCATGGCGATCGAGGCCATGAATCTGACGATCGTCTGGGGCCTGTCGGTCATCGTCGATGGCGTCACGCAGCAGGGTGCCTCCGCTTTCCTGCACAATGACCAGCCGCTGCTGATCTTGCTCGGCCTGATGCTCTTCCCCGGCATCCCTATTGGCTCCTTCCTCGTCAATACGCTGAATTCGCATACGCTCGGCATCGGCATGCCGGCAGCCATTCAGTGGCAGGGCCACAGAGCGGTGGAGCGGCAGGATCTCGCCTTCTTCCACGATCTCTATGCCGGCCAGGTCGCCTCGCGCCTGCAGCAGGTGGCGTCCGCCGTCCAGCAGCAGGTTATGTCCGCCTTCCAGTCCATCCCGCGCTTCATCATGCAGATGGTCGGCTCCGTCATCCTTCTGAGCGCACTCTCCTGGCAGCTTGCGCTGCCGACCATCGTATGGATCACGCTCAACGTGCTGCTCGCGGTCAGGCTGGCACCTGTCTTCACCGAACGAGCACGCCGCTCCGCCAAGCGCCGCAGCCTGATTTCCGGCGCCGTTACCGATCTCTACGCCAATATGCAGATGGTGAAACAATTCGCCGCCGAAGACAGCGAGGCGGGCGCTATCCGAGGTATCATCGGCAAGGCGATCAAGGCCCAACAAAGCGAACAGCGCATCTATCGGACCGCAGAGGTCATCGTCGTCGTCCTCAACGTGATGCACTGGCTGGCCATCCTGTCGATCGGCTTTACCGGGCTCGTTGATGGCTTCGTCACGATCGGCGAATTCACTGCCGCCGTTTATGTTCTCAACCGGCTATCCGGTCACACGTTTACGTTCCTGCAAATGGGCCAGCAGATTTTCCAGGCGATCGGTACGATCAAGGACGCCATGCCGGTCATGACGACACCGCCCACCATCACCGACCGGCCGGATGCGCAGGACCTTGTCGTCCCGAACGGTGAAATCCGCTTCGACGACGTTCGTTTCGCCTACAAATCCGGCAAGCCCGTCATCGACAACCTGTCATTGACCGTCCGTCCCGGCGAAAAAGTCGGCCTCGTCGGCCTCTCTGGCGCGGGTAAGACGACGCTCGCCAATCTGCTCCTGCGCTTCTATGACATCAAGGACGGCGCGATCCTCATCGACGGCCAGGATATCCGCTCAGTCACCCAGTCGAGCCTTCGCCGCGCCATCGGCGTCATCGCCCAGGATGTTGCGCTGCTGCACCGCTCGGTCGGCGACAACATCCGCTACGGCCGGCCTGAGGCGACGCAGAAGGAGATCGAGGGCGTCGCGAAGATGGCGAGCGCCGACATCTTCATCGCCGATCTCGCCGATAGCGAGGGCCGCAAGGGCTACGAGGCCTATGTCGGCGACCGCGGCATCAAGCTCTCGGGCGGTCAGCGCCAGCGCGTGGCGATCGCCCGCGTACTTTTGAAGAACGCACCAATTCTGGTGCTCGACGAGGCAACCTCGGCCCTCGACAGCGAATCCGAAGCCGCCATCCAGGAGCGTCTGAACCTGGTGATGGAAGGCAAAACCGTCATCGCCATCGCCCACCGCCTCTCCACCATATCGAGCATGGACCGCATCGTCGTGCTCGACCATGGCCGCGTCATCGAGGAAGGCCGGCCGGAAGAATTGATCGAAGGCGACGGGCTGTTTGCGCGTCTGTGGAGACGACAGACGGGTGGTTTTATTCCGGAGGAGATCGAGGAGGTGGCGTCGGACTAGTCGGTGGAAGCAGAAGGTTGGCTTTGGGCACCGGCGCCCTCCTCCTCTCTTCCCTCATCAAGCCAGTTTGCAACTGGCTTGATGAGGGAAGTTGGGGGCCGCGTGGCCTTCCCAAAGGCGGCGCCTGCGCCACGACGACTACGACACTTCCACCACGTCCTCCCGCTCCAGCAGCCACTTCCCAAATTCCTGCATCACCTTCACCACAGGAACGAGCCGCTTGCCATCCTCGGTCAGCCGATACTCCACCGTGACCGGCACCGTCGGAAACACCGTACGCTTGATCAGCCCCGCCTCTTCCAGCGCCCGCAGGTCCAGCGTCAGCATGCGCTGCGATATACCCGGCACACAGCGACGCAGTTCGTTGAAGCGCCGGGGACCATCAAGCAGGAAATAGACGATCAGAAGCCGCCACCGGCCGCCCAAGAGCCGCATTGCCTCCTCGACGGTGCAGTTGGTGACGCTTTCCTTCATGCGGAATTTCCTCTGGTATAAAATATGTACCTACACCACAATATAGTGCCTTCTTCAAAAAATATCCTACCCTTCTAGATTGGCCGCGAACCAGAATCCTGGTGGACATCGAAAAGGGAAAACCATGAAATTATACTATCTTCCGGCCGCCTGCTCGCTCTCGCCGCACATCGTCCTCAACGAGCTCGGCATCGATGTCGAGCTCGTGCCTGTCGATAACAGAAAGCACACGTTTGGCGCGGGTGAAGACTTCGAAGAAATCAATCCGCTCGGCTACGTTCCCGCCCTCGAACTCGATGACGGCGCCATCCTCACCGAAGGTCCGGCGATCGTCCAGTACCTCGCCGACCTGAAACCGGAGCTCGGCCTGGCGCCGGCCAATGGCACGATGGAGCGCTACAGGCTGCAGCAATGGCTGAATTTCCTGTCCTCGGAAATCCACAAGGGCTTCATTCCCCTGCTCTACGCGCGGCTTGCCGGCCCCTATGTCGAGACGGCCAAACCGAAGCTCGAAAAGCGCTATGTCCATATCGACGCCGAACTTGCCACCCGCCCCTATATTGCCGGCCGGGCCTTCACCGTTGCCGATGCCTATCTCTTCGCCCTCACAGGCTGGGGACAAGCGCCATGGCTCGCCTCCTACTACAGGGCGGATATCCACTTCGACGCCCTGTCGAACCTGCAAGCCTGGTACGAGCGGGTGCAATCCCGCCCCTCCGTTCAAAAGGCGCTTCAGGCCGAAGGTCTGGTGAAGGCTTAAACGACCGGCTTCGTCGCGCAGATCGCGAAGCGGTCCTGCACCATGCGCTCCAGCCCGCGCAGGAAGGGCATCTTGCGCGCCTGCGCCCAGTGGATATCGGAGAGCTTGCGGTCGACGACGATATTGTCGAAGCCCGCCTGGCGCAGCAGCTCGACGATCGCTTCGGCCGGCATCTGTTTGGAGAAATAGACGCGCGAGCGGATGGCCTGGTGGCGGGCCATCATCTCGGGCTTCATGTGGCTCGCCGGCGCCTTGCCGGTCAGCTTTGTCCAGACTTTCTGCAGGCCCTTGACCCAGGTCTCCTTGCCCATGTTGCCGTCGACGATCAGGACCTTGCCGCCGGGCTTCAGCACGGAGAACCACTCGCGGAAGGCCGAGGGTGGATCGACCAGCGTCCAGACGAGATGGCGGTTGGTGATCACGTCGTAGCTTTCCTTGGCCTCCATGGTGTTTTCCGCATCGCCCGAGACGAAGCGAATATCGGTGCCGCGCTTCTTCGCCTTGGCGCGCGCCTGCGCCAGCATGGCATCCGACCAGTCGAGCCCCGTCACCTTGAAGCCCGCCCCATGCATGAGATGAGAAATGACCGCCGTGCCGCAAGCAAGGTCGAGCGCCGCACGCCCTTGCCCTTCACCGAGATGCTTGCGGATCAGCCGCTGCCAGCCCCTGCGCTCAGCTTCGGAAAAGATTTCGTGGCCGACGCTCTCGTCGAACGTGGCCGCCCTTTCCGACCAGAAGTCCCGGATTTCATCGCGAATAGAGTAATTTGTGTTCATCGTGTTCATCATCTTCACCCCGGCACTGCACTACTTTGGAAAAGCTCTAAAACATAAAACTTGATTCCAAAAGTCAATTTTTCTATGCCTCGGGACATTACCAAGGACGGGGAGAGTTTCCAGATGAAATTTATGAAATTGCTTGCGGTATACGCAGTTGCAGGCCTGCTGCCACTTTCGGCTTTTGCCGATCCCTTCACCATCAAGGATGTGGCTGGCCGCGAGGTCACCTTCGACAAGCCGGTCGAGCGCGTGATCCTTGGCGAAGGCCGCATGCTCTATGCCGTCGCCCCGATCGAGAAGGACGATCCTTTCGCCAAGATCGTCGGCTGGCGCAATGATCTCTGGACGACCGACAAGGATGGCTTCAACGCCTATGTCGAGAAATTCCCTAGGGGTAAGGACCTGCCCTTCCTCGGCAACCTGACGGATGGCACGCTGCAGACCGAGACGGTTGTGGCGCTTCACCCCGATGTCATGCTGCTGCCGATCGGCAACAAGAAGGCCGCCGACGAGGTAAAGCTCGAGGACACGCTGAACAAGATCGGCGTGAAGATCGTCTACATCGATTTCCGCGAGCACATCCTCGCCAATACCGAGCCGAGCCTGGAGATCCTCGGCAAGCTTTTCGGCCATGAAGACCGCGCCCAGGCCGTCGCCGCCTACTGGAAGCAGCAGATGGCACGCGTCACCGACAAGCTGAAAGAAGCCAACCCCAAGAAGCCCAATGTCTTCATGTATCGCGCCGCCGGCCTCGTCGAGTGCTGCGGCACCTTCGGCCCCGACAATTTCGGCCTGATGGTGGATTGGGCCGGCGGCCACAATCTCGGCTCCGATTTCCTGCCGGGCTACACCGGCTCGATCAATGCCGAACAGGTCGTCGCTTCCAATCCTGACGTCGTCGTCGTCACCGGCTCGAACTGGAGCCAGACCAAGGATGCCAAGGATTTCGTCAATGTCGGTCCGGCCGCTGCCGCCACCATCGACGATAGCCGCAAGGCGCTGGATGCCCTCGTGCAGAACCCGGCCTTCACCGGCTCCAAGGCGGTTGCCGATAGCAATGTGCATGCGATCTGGCACCAGTTCTACACGAGCCCCTACCAGTTCGTCGCCGTGCAGCAGATGGCCAAGTGGTTCCACCCGGACCTCTTTGCCGATCTCGACCCGGATGCGACCTTCAAGGAATTCCACGAGAAGTTCCTGCCGGTCGCCTATCAGCCGGGTTACTGGGTCGACGCCAAGGCCGGAAAGTAAGGCGAGATGGCAGAGATCGCCGTCGCCCCGATCGAGGTCGAAGCAGGCAGGGCGCGTTACCGCGCCCTCGCCCGCCGCAAGCTTGTGATCCTGTTTGCCATGACGGCCGCGCTCTGCCTGTCCTTTGCCGTCGATCTCGCCTGGGGGCCGGCTCGTTACGGCCTCGGTGAGGTCGTCACCGCCCTCCTCTATCCCGACTCCGTCTCGGCGCAGGTCCGCGCCGTCGTCTGGGATATCCGCATGCCGGTCGCCGTCATGGCGATCGTCGTCGGCGCATCGCTCTCGGTTGCCGGGGCGCAGATGCAGACGATCCTCGCCAATCCGCTGGCAAGCCCCTTCACGTTAGGCATTTCCGCCGCCGCAAGCTTCGGTGCGGCCCTTGCCATCGTCACCAGCGTGCCAATCCTGCCGGTCGCGGCAGGCCTGCTGGTGCCGGTCAATGCCTTCATCATGGCGCTCGTCGCCACGCTCTTCATCCATTTCATCTCGCAGGCGCGCGGCGTTTCGGTGCAAACAGTCGTGCTGCTCGGCATCGCCCTCGTCTTCACCTTCAATGCGGCTCTCGCCTTCCTGCAATATCTCGCCTCAGAACAGGCGCTCTCGGCCGTCGTCTTCTGGACCATGGGCAGCCTCACCAAGGCCACCTGGCCGAAGATCTGGATCACGCTTGCCGTGCTGCTTTTCGCCCTGCCGCTCTTTGCCCGCCATGCCTGGGCGCTGACGGCGATCCGCCTCGGCGAGGACAAGGCGGCGAGCTTCGGCGTCAATGTGCGCCGCATCCGGCTTGAGACGATGCTCATCGTCTCGCTGCTGGCGGCCGTTCCCGTCAGCTTCGTCGGCACGATCGGCTTCGTCGGCCTGGTCGGCCCGCATATCGCCCGCATGATCCTCGGCGAAGACCAGCGCTTCTTCCTGCCGGGCTCGATCCTTTCAGGCGCACTGCTGCTCTCGCTGACCTCTGTCGTCTCGAAGTCCATCATTCCGGGCGTCGTCTTCCCGATCGGCATCATCACGGCGCTGGTCGGCGTGCCCTTCTTCTTCTCGCTCATCCTCTCGAACAGGAGCCGCTCATGGTAGCGCTTCAGCTGCAGTCGGTCGGCGCCTACCACGGCCGCAAGCTCTTCGTCGAAAACGTAACGACGCCCAAAATGATGGCCGGCGAGCTCGTCGCCGTGATCGGCCCGAATGCCGCCGGCAAGTCCACCCTCTTCAAGCGCATCACCGGCCTCCTGAAAGGGCCGGGAAACGTGCTGGTCGAGGGCGCGAAGACCAAGAACGCCATCAGCTACATGCCGCAGGATACCTCGGCCAATGCGGTGCTGACGGTCTATGAATCGATCCTGCTGGCCCGCAAGCAGGGCCAGTCCTGGGGCGTCAGCGATCAGGATCTCAGGCTCATCGACGACGTCATGAAGGCGCTGAACATCGAGGCGATCGGCTTCCGCGATCTTGGCGCCTTGTCAGGCGGCCAGCGCCAGCTCGTCTCCATCGCCCAGGCGCTGGTGCGCGAGCCGGAGATCATACTGATGGACGAGCCGACCAGCGCGCTCGATCTTCATCGCCAGGTGGAAGTGCTCGATTTCATGCAGCGCCAGGCCCGCAAACGCGGCATGATCGTGCTGATCGCCATCCACGACCTGAACCAGGCGCTGCGCTTCGCAGATAAGGTACTGATCATCCAGAACGGCCGCATGCGCGCCTGCGGCAAGCCGCGCGAGGTCGTCACCGTCGACATGCTGCGCGAGGTCTACAAGATCCATGCCCGCATCGAGAAATGCTCCAGGGATCATGATCACGTCATCGTCGACGGCACCGCGCATTAAGGCATGTCGCGCAAAGTATGAAGCGGCATTCGGATAATCCGATGCTTGAACAAAAACCTTAAAGCGGCAGAGATGATTCCGTTTTCCTTCCGCCGCTCTAAGGGGGCGCCGGAAATCCGGCGCGCCGATGTTTCAGACCATTATCGACCGCGCGGCAGCGTCTGCTCCTGCCGCATGCCGTCCACGTCCTGAGCCTGGCGAAGCTCGCGCTCTGCGCGCTCCGTGGATTCCTCCACCGTGCGGTGATGTCCGGTCGGCATGATGTCGTCACGCAGCTCCTGATCGAGCGGTGCCTCGTCGTTGAGATCATAGGCACGAACGCGCGGGGAATTCGGATCGAGCCGGCGGGTATGACGTCCCATCGGCGTGGCCGGGCCGGCCATACCGGCCGCACCGGCTGCAAAGACGTCATCCTGCACAGCACTTGCCTGCCGAGCACGCTCGGCATCATCAGCTTCACGAGCCTGGCTTGCATCATATTTCGAGGCTGCAAAAGCCTCGTTCGACTTGCTGATATTCCAGCCCTCTGCGCGCCAGAGGTCCGCACGTTCGTCCATGTCGATGGAGCCTTCGTCGTCGAGAATATCGTATGCGATACCGTAGGTGGCATCATCGACCTCGACGGAGATCAGAAAGCCGCCCCGGCGCAGGCCTTCGGCATAGACCGACCGGTCTTCATCCGGAAACAGCCAGTCCTCCAGCTTCGACCAGAAACCGCTGCGGTCGTCGCCGGCAACGCCTGCCTTGTCGCCATCCGCTTCATATCCCCGCATCATTCTGACACCGGTGATACCCAGGTTCTTCAGCCGGTCGATCGCCCTGTCAGCGTCATCGCGGCTGTCGAAGAAAGCGGTCAGCGTACTGCGGCCCCCGCCGCCTGAGAATTCGGGGGCGCTGTCATTATGGAGATTACTCATTGGGATTCCTCCTCCAGGTCTTTCCTCTTCGCAAACGGTCGAAAAAGCTCGATGTTCCCAAGCGCTCGCGGAAATGCGATCTGCCTATGAGCGCAATGTCCTGAATGCGGCTCGGACCTCCTGGGCGAAGAGTTCCGGCTGCTCCCAAGCTGCGAAATGCCCGCCTTTTGCAGCCACATTGTAATAGATCAACTGCGGATAGGCTCTGCCGAGCCAGTGCCGCGGCGGCCGGTAAACCTCGCCGGGAAAGACCGTGACCGCGACCGGAACCTTGACCGGCTCCAGCTTTGCGCCGGCCGCGACATTCTCCCAATAGATGCGCCCGCTCGAGGGCCCGGTGTTGGTGAGCCAGTAGAGCGTGATATTGTCGAGAATGGCCTGGCTGCCGAGCGCCTGTTCAGGATCTCCGCGGGTAAACACCCAGTCGGCGATCTTGTCATAGAGCCAGGCCGCAAGCCCCACGGGAGAATCCGCAAGCCCGTAGCCGATCGTTTCCGGCCGGGTTCCCATGATCGCAGCGTAGCCGAAGCCATTGGCGAGGAAATCCCGGGCTTCCATGAAGATCAGCTTCTCCTCTGGTGACAAGCTGTCGGGTGCGGCCGCCCCGCTCATCAGCGCCTGCGCCGCATCCGGCGGAAAGGTGGTCGCGCGCTCGACCCTGTTGACGTGGATGCCAAGCAGCCCCTCCGGCGCCTGTCGCCCCAGCGCATCGCTGATGATCGCGCCCCAGTCGCCGCCCTGCGAAACATAGCTGGTATGACCGAGCCGTTTCATCAGCGTATCCCAGGCGGCCGCGATGCGTTGCGGGTTCCAGCCCGTTTCCGTGGGCTTGCCGGAAAAGCCGAAGCCGGGGATCGAGGGGATCACCAGATGGAAGGCATCGTCAGCCGTGCCGCCATGCGCGGTCGGGTCAGTCAGCGGGCCGATCACGTTAAGCAGTTCGAACACCGATCCCGGCCAGCCATGCGTCATGATCAGCGGCAGGGCATTCTCGTGGCGGGAGCGGACATGGATGAAATGGATATCGATGCCATCGATCTCGGTCACGAATTGCGGAAAACCGTTCAGCTTCGCCTCGGCTTTGCGCCAGCCGTAGGAAGACTGCCACTCATCCACCAGCGCCCTCAGCCTCTCCGGCTGCACGCCCTGCGAACGGTCGCGCACGGTCTCGCCGTCTGGCCAGCGGGTGGCGGCAAGCCGACGCTGGAGATCGGCAAGCGCGGCCTCGGGAATATCGGCCCGGAACGGCCGGATTCCGCCGGCGAGCGCCTCTGCATCGACGGGATCGGCCGCGCCCGCAGGCGACGACAGCACCACCGTCAACCCGGCCGCCGCGCCCGCAAACAACAGCGAACGCCGTGACACCCTTAGTCTTGCGATTGATTGCCCTGATTTCATGACTTGCCTCCATTCCATCGGAAGGTTCGCAGCCGCATTTCGGACGCCTGGCATCATGCGCCTGAAATACGCCGGAAGCGATCTCAGGCTTCGTCCGGCCCGGCGCAATAGACCAGGAACTTGTTGCCTTCTGGGTCACGGAAATAGGCGCAGTAAGGCCCCTCGCCATTCTCCCCGCGTGGCCCCGGAGCGCCCTCATCCGAGCCGCCGGCCTGTAGTGCCGTTGCATGAGCCTCGCGCACCTTTGCGCGGGAACGCGCCTCGAAGGCCACCATGCTGCCATTGCCGGCACGTGCCGGCCTGCCGTCGAAAGGCTTCACGACGCCGAATTCCAGCGTGCGCTCGCCGTAATAGACGGCCCGGCCCGGCTGGACCAGAAAACGGCCGATGCCGAAGACGGCCATGAGCTTGTCGTAAAATTCCCCCGCAGCCTCGAGATTGTCGGTACCAACGGTCGAGTGACCCGGCAGACCGCGCACCCTTTCGGGCTGAGCGATTGTCAGATTTACGGTCATATCATTCATGTCTCATCATCCTTTCTTGGGGACGCGGGGCCATCCCCCGGCGTCGCTGATGGCGATGATGTACGGCGCGGGCCGATCGCCCGGTACCGGGGGAAAATGAGAGGCAGACTCTCATGGCCGCGGTCTACCGACGGCAGGCGCGATGCACGATCCTTATCATCGAGAATTCACCCCGATCGCGGCCATGAGGCTTCTGAGCGAGTATGGCCGCCGGAGAGGAAGGACAACGGATATGCTGACATCATCACTTGGACCATTGCTCGTAGCCGCTGCAATCACAGGCGCCACACTCACCCCCGTAAGTGCCGGCACGACCGAAGCCGCAAACCCCGAAATCGGCACCATTGCCATCGGCGGGGATATCACCCTGCGGCGGCTCGTCGTGCACAATCCGGCGCCGAAAGGCACCGTACTTTTCCTGCACGGCTTTCCCGAAACCTCGCTCGTCTGGCGCGACATTGCAGCCGCGCTTGGCGACGAATTCGAGGTGCATGCCTTCGACTGGCCGGGATACGGCCTGTCATCTCGGCCAGCAGCCGAAAACTTCTCCTATTCACCGCGTGATTATGCCGGCGTGCTGAAGGCCTATATCGACAAAGCTGGCATCGACCGATCCACACTGACGATCTACGCCGCCGATATCGGCGCCCTGCCTGCCCTGCTCCTGGCCCTCGACGAGCCCGACATCGCAAGGCGCATCATCGTCGGCGACTTCGCCCCCTTCAATCGGCCGGCCTATATGCATGAGCGCCTGCAGAACCTGAAGGCCGAGCCGGCGGCTTCCAAGTCCCGCGCCGCCATGAACCAGACGAGCGACGAAATCCTCGAGAACGCTTACCGGCGTGGCCTGCCTGACGACAGGCAGTTCGATCTCGCCGCCGGCGTCAAGGAAGACATGGTCCAATGCTGGAGCCATGGCGCCCTCACCTCCGCCGATGCCTTCTACCATTATTATGCGGCCTTCACCCGCGATCAGGATCTGCTTGAAGCATACCTCGGAAAGCTCAAGACGCCGGTAAAGGTGATATGGGGCGAAAAGGACATCTATATCGACAGCCGGATGGGCGCGGAATTCGCCGAGAGGACCGGCGCGACACTCGATATCCTGCCCGGCATCGGCCACTATCCGCACCTGCAGGCGCCGGAACGGGTTGTCGCCGAAATCCGCGCCCTACTGGATTGAGCCATAGGTCCGGCAGGCCTCCCGCAGCCGCGGCAGCGTCCAGTCGATGAAGGAGCGCACCTTGAGCGCCAGAAAGCCCTGGCGCGAATAGACAATATGGATCGGCTGCGGCGCCCCGGCATAGTCATCAAGGATCGGCACCAGAGCCCCGGAGGCAAGTTCGCCGGGGACCTGGTAGTCGAAAAGCCTGGCAATACCGGCTCCGCCCACGGCGGCGGCAACGCAGTTCGCCGCCGTATTGACCTCGATGCGATGGCGCGGCACCACCTCCACCGGCCGGCCATCGATATCGAAGGTCCAGAAGAAGGTCCTGTTATTGAAGATAATACCGTCATGATCGGGCAGTTCGCCCGGATGCTGCGGACATCCGCAACGCCTGAGATAATCGGGGCTCGCGCAAGTCAGCAGCCGAAATTCGGCAACCTTGGCGGCATAGAGCGAACTGTCTGCCAGCGCTCCCAGCCGGATGGCGATATCCACCTGCTCGCTGACGAGATGAACGGTGCGATCGAGCGACAGAAGGTTGAGAGACACTTCCGGATGCTCAGCCAGAAAACCGAGCGCGATCGGCAGCACATAACGGTTGCCGAATTCCACCGGCATGGTGATCGTCAGCGTTCCCCGCGGCCGCTGATACTCACCGGAAGCCCGGCGCTCTGCCTCCTCCAGTTCTGCAATGATCTTGCGCGCCGCATCCACATAGTCGCGCCCGGCATCGGTGAGTTGCAGGTTCCGGCTTGTGCGGATGATGAGATTGGCGCCGAGCAACCGCTCCAGCTCGGCCACCTTGCGGCTGACGCTCGGCAGCGGCGCATTCAGCCGCTTGCTGCCCGCCGACAAACTGCCGGCATCGACAACGGCAAGCAACACGCGCATGGCATCCAGCCGATCCATCCCCGCAGCCTTCATCCCGCCTTCCCCGCGGAAAATCTTAAACCTTCGAAACTCCGACCGATAGATGGGTCCCTGTCCATCGCGGTCAGGCCATCCGCTCCACCCGACGTCGCGGAAACGATCTCCCCGGCCTCGGTATGGGAAGTGGCGATCGTGGTGGACGGATGTTCGTCTGCTCGGATACGGATAATTGCGAGAGCAACCGGAAGCCTGAATGAAAACCGTCCGCATCGCCGCCGCCCAGACCTTGGAATATCGCGAAAATGTCGGGGCCGCCCTGACATGCGCGCTCGATATGATTCGTCAGGCCGAAGCTGAAGGCGCCCGCCTCCTCATCTTTCCGGAAGGTTTTCTGCAGGGCTATTTGACAGAGCCCGAAGCGGCACGACGAGCCGCCATGGATCTCGGATCCCCTGCATTCGCCGCCGTCATGAGCCGGCTCGCCGATGCCGGCCCCCTGATCGTCATGGGCATGATCGAGGCTGAAGGCGAAGCGCTGTTCAACACCGCCGTCGTCATCGAAAACGGCAAGCTGATCGGCCGATATCGCAAGGCGCATCTGCTCAAGGGAGAAAGCTTCTTCCAGCCGGGCACCGAGACCCCGGTCTTCACGGTCGATGGCCTGCGCTTCGGCATCAACATCTGCTACGACACCGGCTTCCCCGAAGCCGCCCGGCAGGTAGCGCTCGGCGGCGCGTCCCTCCTCGTCTGCTGCGCCAACAATATGATGCCGCGCGCCAATGCCGAAAAATTCCGTCACGTGCACAATGCCGCCAGAGGCGAGCGCTGCCGGGAAACGGGCCTGTGGCTCATCTCCGCTGACGTAACGGGGGAACGCGACGGGCGCATTTCCTGGGGACCGACAGCGGTCCTAAATCCTGCAGGCGAAGTGGAAGCGCAACTCCCTCTCGAATCCCCCGGTCTGTTGATTTTTGATATAACCTCCAAGCGGTAGCCGCCGCCAAAGAAGTGATCGCGCACACCCATTGTCGAGACACCGCGGGAAAGGCCGCCTCCGCCCCGCGAATCCCATCACGCGTTCGTTACCATCCCGCCTGTAACAACCCGCCCTCTCCTTGCGAATACCCCGACGTGCCCCGCTGAAACAGGGGCGTTTCAAGCAACGGAGACTACCAATGTTGAAGACTTCCATCAGCACCGCCCTTCTTGCCGGCGCGATCACGTCCGCTCTTGCCACGATGGCCAGTGCCGCCCCGCTGACCAAGGCTGAGGCCGCTGCTGCAACCGCAGCTCATAAGGAGAAGTGCTACGGCGTTGCGCTGAAGGGCCAGAACGATTGCGCTGCGGGTCCAGGCACTACATGCCAGGGCACCTCGGTCAAGGATTTCCAGGGCAATTCGTGGAAATTCGTCCAGGGCGGCACCTGTGCCTCGCTCGATATTCCGGGCGGCCGTCATGGCTCGCTGAAGCCGCTGACGCGCGACATCTAAGCCCAAAAGCTCAGGAAAGCGGAGGCGAACATGGCAAACGTCAGCATGACGAACGACCTTCCCATGGAGACGGAAAGCACCCTCCGCTTTCCGACACTTTCACTCGCCGGCCAGGCCGGTACCAGCTTCAAGCCGGAACATCTTGCAGCAATCTCAGCCGTATCAGGCCCGCAGGGTTTCTTCGAAGTCCATGCCGAGAATTACATGGGCGCCGGTGGCCCGCCGCATCGCGCACTCGAAAGGGTACGCCGCGACCACCCGATTTCACTGCATGGCGTCTGCATGTCGCTCGGCGGCCCGCAGCCGCTCGACAAGGAACACCTCAGGCGCTTCAAGACCCTCGTCGATCGCTACGAGCCGGCGCTGATTTCAGAGCATCTCGCCTGGTCGACGCATGTCGATACCTATCTGAACGACCTGCTGCCGCTGCCCTATACGGCCACAACGCTTGCCCATGTCTGCGATCACGTCGATCAGATGCAGAACGCCATCGGCCGGCCGATCCTGCTCGAAAACCCGTCCACCTACGTACTCTTTGCGGAATCCTCCATGAGCGAGACGGATTTCATCCGCGATATCGCCCGGCGCACCGGCTGCAGCCTGCTGCTCGACATCAACAATGTCTTCGTCTCCGCCACCAATCACGGCTTTTCAGCACTGCAATACCTGCGCGATTTTCCGCTGTCCGGTGTCGGCGAGATCCACCTCGCCGGCCATGCCGAACAGGAGGATGACGAAGGCGAGTTGCTCCTGATCGACAGCCACGACGGGCCGGTCGCCGGGGCCGTCTGGCAGCTCTATGAAATCGTCATAAACAGCTGCGGACCGATCCCGACCCTGATCGAATGGGACAGCAAGATCCCCGACTGGCCGGTGCTGCGCGCCGAGGCGCTGGCCGCACAGGCGATCCTTGATCGGCACGCCAGAGACCGGGAGACCTACCATGCCCTCGGCTGATATCCTGCCCATGCGCCGATCCGCGCCTGACTTCGCGGGACAGTTTTCCGCAGCCCTGCTTGCCCCCGATGCGCCGGCCCCTGACCTGGTGACAGGTCCGCGCGGCAAGCGGGCGGAGAAGCGCTACAATGTCTACCGCAACAACGTGACCGTCGGCCTGATTGCCGCATTGTCGTCGATCTTCCCGGCAGTCGAACGCATCACCGGGGCGGATTTCTTCCGCGCAATGGCCCGCTTTCACGTGCGCGCAACACCGCCCAGCTCGCCGCTGCTCTTCGAATACGGCAGGGATTTCCCCGATTTCATCGACCGCTACGAATACGCGCAGGACATGCCCTGGCTGTCGGATGTGGCACGCGTCGAGCGCGCCTGGCTGGATGCCTATCACGCCGCCGATGCGCCGGCACTCAAGCGGGAAGCCCTTGCGGCCGTACCGCCGGAAGAACTCGGTGCCGTAACCTTCCAGCCGCATCCGTCGACACGGCTGATCGCCTCGGCCTATCCCGCCGTGACCATCTTCGCCATGAACCGCGGCGACGGGCCGGTCGGCCGCGTCGAGAACCGGCCCGAGGAAGGTTTGATCACGCGCATCGACGACGAGGTAACGGTTCTCCACCTGCCGCCGGGCGGAGCCGCCTTCCTCGGCGCGCTGCTCTCAGGCGAATGCCTTGCAGCAGCCGTCGCGGCGGGCCTCGAGGCGGAGCCCGCCTTCGATCTCTCCGGCATGATCGGCGAGATGATCGCAGCCCATGCCTTTTCCACCATCAGGGCCTTCTCCCATGTCGAAATGGAGATTTTCAATGTCTGATATGCTTGATTCCATGCCTCACAATGGGCCTCGCCACGGCGCGCGCTCCCCGCTGGCAAGGTTGGTAGCGACGGCTGACGGACTTGTCCGCGCCGTCGCCCAGCCCGATATCGTCCAGGCTGTCCTCCGCGTGGCGCTCGCCGTTCCCTTCTGGCGCTCCGGCATCCTGAAATGGGATGGCTTCCTGCAGCTGAACGATACGGCAATCGACCTCTTCACCCAGGAATTCATGCTGCATCTGCCGGGCGGGCCTTACCCCTTCCCCATGCCATCAGTCATGGCCTTCCTGTCCGGCTGCGGCGAGATCATCTTCCCGACGCTTCTCGTCTTCGGCCTTGCCACCCGCTTTGCCGGCCTCGGCCTGCTCTTCATGACCCTGATCGTGGAGCTGACCGTGCCCGATGGCTGGCCCATCCACATCACCTGGGCGGCGATGGCGCTTGCCATCATGCGCTACGGGCCGGGCCGCCTGTCACTCGACCATCTGATCGCGCGGATGTCTGGCGCTGCCAACAGCTAGAATTCACCGCAGCAGCGATCCACATAGACACCCGCCCAGCTCCTCATCGCGCCGGGCGGCTTTTGCGCTTTGTTGCCGCACTACTCTTGCCGTTTGCCCGCCGATGCGCTCAATAGGCGCCGACGCCGGCTCTGCCTCACGTGCCGCGTCATCAAAATTTTCAGGATGACGGTAACAAACACGTGGCCCCGTGCGTAGAGGTGAGTAGCGGATGAAATATTCGGCCCGCGAAGAGGAATGGGCAGCCTGGATGCGCGCGGCAATCGCCGGCGACGCGCTGGCTTATGACCGTTTCCTGAAGGCCGTAACACCCTATCTGCGTTCGATTGCGCGCAGGCGCTGCGACCAGTTCGGTGCCCCGCCGAGCGAGGTGGAAGACGTGGTGCAGGAAGTTCTGCTGGCAGTACACCTGAAACGCGGGACCTGGGATATTTCGCGGCCGATCGGCCCGTGGCTGTCCACCATCGTGCGCAACAAGCTGATCGACAGCCTGCGCCGGCGTGGCCGCCATGTCAGCGTGCCGATCGAGGATGTGATGGAAACGCTGGAAGCCGACCACCAGGAGGATGGCGCCGACCGCATCGACGTCGACCGCATGCTGGAAGGCCTGCGCGACCCGCAGCGCGAAATCGTGCGGTCGATCTCGCTCGGCGGCGCCGGTATCCGCGAAACGGCCGACCGGCTACAGATGACGGAAGGCGCCGTGCGAGTGGCGCTGCACAGGGCGCTCAAAGGATTGGCGGCCCTCTATCGGAGCAACACGCGTGAAAACGGATGACCTGATCAACATGCTGGCAAAGGATGCGCGCGTTCGCATCCGCTTTGGCCGCGTCTTCATGATCGCACTGGTCATCGGCGTGGTGATTTCAGCCGCACTTCTCATCTCCACCATCGGCATCCGCAGAAACATGGCCGAGATGATCGAGACGCCGCGGGTCCTTTTCAAGCTCGGCACCACCCTGCTGATCGCCGTGACGGCCACCCGCCTCGCCTTCCGGATCGGCAAACCGGGCGTCTCGCTGCGCTCGGCGGCCCTGACGCTCATCCTGCCGCTGGCGGTTCTGATTGCCGGCATCGTGACCGAACTCCTCGTCGTGCCGCAGGCGAACTGGGCAAGCAGCATGGAGGGGCATTTCTCCGCCTTCTGCCTGTTCTACGTGCCGACCCTTTCGATCGCGCCGCTTGCCGCTATCCTCTATTCGGTCCGCCAGGGCGCCCCCGAAAGTCCGGGCACGGCGGGTGCGGTGGCAGGTCTTGCCGCCGGCGGCATTGCGGCCGCCATCTATGCCTGGCACTGCCCCGACGACAGCCCGCTGTTTCTGGCGACATGGTATTCGATCGGCATATTGGTCGCGACGGCAACCGGATTCCTGCTGGGCAGAAAAATCCTCCGCTGGTAGCGACGCACGACGCTCTAACGCGTCCGCTTGCCCGTCAGCGCCTGCCAGGCAAGCCGCAGCGTATCGAGGCGGGAGCGAATGCGCTCCTGTTGCGGGATGGCCAGCCGGTTGCGAAAATCGGCAAGCGCCTGGGCTTCAAGCCTGCTTCCGAGTTTTTCCGGCAGATGCGGCACGGGTGCGCCCGTCAGCCGGTCGATGACAGTCCAGTCGTCGCCGTTCCGGCGCTCGATGTCGTAACGGTTCATTGCAGTCAGGATATCTCTAAATTAGGGGTGTGGATCACAAGAAAGCGGTTTTCCCAGCGACATGCAATCGGCAAAATGTGAGTGAACGTCAGAAAATACGCTCATGGTCAAAATTGCGTTGCCAAAGCGTGATGTCATGCGTTCGATTTCGCCGTTCTCGTCTTGCCGAGGCGCTTGCGCACCTTTGCGGGCCTGGCCTTCAACTCGGCCTCCGCATATTTCAAATCCATGAGAGGTAGGGGCTTGGTGTTGATCGTGGCGATCTCAGCCTCGAGCGTGTTCAGACCCACGATGATCTCGTCGAACATTCTTGCTTCCCCGTGTCTTGCTTCCATACGCCCGTCCTCCCCTACGGTTCACCTCGCAGGCGCTACGGTAGCATCCGACAAAATGGCAGACCAATCCCACATTGGAGCTAACCCGAATGAACCTCATTTACCGTCTTTTCGCCATCGTCGCGACATGCATTGATAGCAATACGGGCTTAAGATGCTTTGAGCGTTGGGAAACCAATTCCTGGAGGATAACCATGCACGAGATGACGCCATCGGAAATGCTGAGAGATCCGCTGATCCGCCAGATGCTTCGCGCCGACAAGATCAGCCTGGCATCCTTTGCGGCCCTGCTCGATGCTGCCGCCCGTCAGCACGCCCGTCCTGCAAACGACAGCAGCTTTGCGACGTCGAAGATGCCGGATAGCTGGAGCGTCGATGCCGCGGCCTATATCTGATTGACCCTTTTTTGCCGATGCCCGTCCGACTCCGGGCACCCCTGAGGCCCGCTCCCAAGTGAGCGGGTCCTTTTTATTTGCGAAGGCGCGAGCCTCGAAAGTCTTCTTGAAATCCGCCGATTTGTCTCAAACGCCTGATGATGAAGGCGGCAGGCCCTCATGCATGCCTGCCGCCTCCCACCTCCGAGCGTCCGCCGCCTAGCGCTCCAGGAGGGAGGGCCACCATAGCCCGGCATTGTGGCCTTTCGGGCAGTTTGCCCTGAAGATATTCCCGGTGTCGTCTGGCGGTCACATCACCCATCTGGAGCAGCGGGATTGCTTTCGGGCATATGTCGTTGAAAGCGTTGGAGGAGATTAGGCCGCACCTGTGGATAAGCTGTGGAAACCCTGTGGATTGCAGGCCGCATGCGGGCGTAGTCCGGCACCTGGCGTTGCCATTTCGTTCCAAATGCGGTCTTCTGAACCTGCTTGCCATCGGCCTCCGCCGCAACTGACGCCGATGCAGCCACAGGGCGCTCCGACATCAGGTCGTAGAGCGCCCTTTCTTTTGCCCGCGGCAAATAAGTCACGTGCTCAACATTCACGCATTCCGCAATTCCGAATTTCATAATTCACGCGTATAGTGTGTTGGAGGGTCTCAATCTCCGTGCCTTGAGGGGTCGAGGACAATGAACTGGAACACGTCATCGGCATTCGCGCCGGTCGGGCTGGTTTTGCGCGGTCGGGAAACGCACACCGTCGTGCGTACGCTCGGCGACGCCGCATACCTGCTGATCCGGGACTGGCCTTTCGATGATGGCGAGGAATATATGATCGCCGTCAAAGCCTGCATCGACGCCATCTGTGGAGACGTTGCCCCGGAGCAATTCCGGGAAGCGTTTTTGCGCGCCGCAGACGAGGCGGGCATCGCCGCGCTGACGATTGTCCATTGATCGGCGTCCATTGAGGCAAAAGACATAGGCTGCATTGATTTTCTCGGCAAAACCGTCATCTGCTGACGGCGGCGCGATGACGCGCGCAGGTTCGACGATCCGAGAAGCAATGAAGACAGCAGCACTCATTGGCACAATCGCCTTCATGGCCTTCGCGGGGGCGGCTGTCGCGCAGTCGAGTGTTACTACCTCCCTGCCACGACCGGATTACGTCGCCGTTATGCAGGCGCTCGACAAAGACGGCAAGAAAGTCGATCCGACCGTCACGATTGTCCATCACAACGGTATATTTCTGAGCGAGACGCTGCGAGGTGGACGGACGAGCATCGGCTTCGGACCGGATGAGACGAAGCCGGTCCTGCGCTGGAGCAGGCAGGCGGACGGTGAGATCACGTATATCGAGCTTCTCCTTCGTGACCGGAAACCGGATGCCACGCAGACAGAAGCGCCTCAGGCGCTCGCAGAGGTTTCTACCATTGCCGGAGAGCACTGCACATGGCGCGAAACGGCGAGCAAATCGCCCTCGCCCGGGACATTCATAGCGCGGGACCAGAACTGCGTCACCGAGGACGGCATCGTCATCGAAACACGGCTGCTCGCTCCGAATGACGTGCCGATCTATCACACCCGCCTCGCCAGCCTCGACCGCCGCGCCATCGCCCCTGCGGAGATCTACCCGCCATCGCAGATACTGACATCGGAATTCTGGCTCAGGCCGGTCCACAGCCAGAATGCCGATCCTTCCCAACCCGATTTCGACATCACGCTGGAGACCATAGGCGGCTCGACGATCCGCCTGTTGCGCCATTATCCCTGGCACTATCGGGAACAACGGGACCGTGGCGGCTCCCTTCGCATCACGATCTGGAACAAGCTCGAAGCGCAAGGCATCTCCTACCAGCAGGCAGGCGGCGATCGCAGGCTCACGGCGAGGCGTCCGGCAGACGATGGCTCTGCCTCGTTCAAATTCAATGACACGACCGGGAAGGTTTCGCTCGGCAAGGCCGAGACAATCCAGGGCGAGAGCTGCGAATGGTTTGATCTGATGCCGGGGATTCAGGACGCCGGAAACAGGGAATGCCTCACAGGCGACGGGCTGCCGCTCAAGCTTGATATCAGCGGAATGAATTTGGCTTTCCCCTACACCGCCACATCAGTCCGCCGTCGCCCTGTCGCTCTCTCGGAGATGCGCTTGCCAGCCGAAGCCTTTTCGCTGGACGAATGGGGATTGCCTGCGGTGCGGTAGCGCCTATAGCGCTCCGCATGTTAAATGCTTCTGCCCAAGTCCTTGGGCAGGAAAGACTTTCTCTTTCTCTCCCAACAAAACCAGTCATTCACCGCGCAGACGCGCGGTGGTTGGATTCCTGTGACAAGCATAGGAAAGAGGGAGAAAAAGATACGCCCTGTCCTAACATCACAGCGAAGCCTCGTAAAAATCGCCTTGCATCCAAGCGACAGCATAAAGACATAGGAAATACGCATACCCGGTGTCGCAATCAGCCCGGCACTTTCGTCTTAAGGCAGAACTCCTTCTTTCAGATATGGATATAGGAACGCCATGACCAGTGAACCCTTGCTTTCAGAGATCGAAGAACAGGCCGAACTGCCGGTCGAAGACCATAGTGCCCGCAACAGGCTGGTGATCGGCCTGCTGCTCGTCTCCGCCTTCGTGGTCATCCTCAACGAAACCATCATGGGTGTGGCGATCCCGCACCTGATGGCCGATCTGAAGATTCCGGCGAGCTCCGCCCAATGGCTGACCTCGGCCTTCATGCTCACCATGGCCACCGTCATCCCCGTAACAGGCTATCTCCTGCAGCGGCTGAACACGCGTCCGGTCTTCATCCTCGCCATGTCGCTCTTTTCCGCCGGCACGCTGGTTTCGGCCCTTGCCCCCGGCTTCCCCATGCTGGTCGTCGGCCGCATCGTCCAGGCCTCGGGCACGGCGATCATGATGCCACTGCTGATGACGACGATCATGAATCTCGTGCCGCCGCATTCGCGCGGCAAGACGATGGGCAATATCTCGATCGTCATATCCGTGGCGCCCGCTATCGGCCCGACGATCTCGGGCCTCATCCTCTCTTCACTCGACTGGCGCTGGCTCTTCCTGCTGGTGTTGCCCATCGCGCTTGCGGCTCTCGCGCTCGGCGCCTCGAAAATCGAAAACGTCACCGTGCCGTCGAAGGCGCCGCTCGATGTTATCTCGGTCGTACTCTCGGCCATCGGCTTCGGCAGTTTCGTCTTCGGCATCAGCGAGCTCGGTGCGCCCGAAGCGAGTGCGACGCCGCTCGATCCCCGCCTCATGCTTGTTGCCGGTGCCGCCGTCATCGCCATCTTCGTCTGGCGGCAGCTTCATCTCCAGAAGCACGAGCGGGCGCTGCTGGACCTGCGCACCCTCCAGACGAAGACCTTCACGATCGCCGCCGGCATGATGGCGATACTGATGATGTCGATGTTCGGCGTCTTCATCCTCATACCGATCTACCTCTTGTCCGTACTCGGGCAGACGACCTTGACGGCCGGCCTGCTGCTTCTGCCCGGCGGCCTGATCATGGGCCTCTGTGCCCCCTTCGTCGGCAGGCTGTTCGACCGCTACGGCCCTGCCCGTCTGGTCATTCCTGGCGCACTCCTGTTCAGCTCCGTCATGTGGGGCCTGACCTTCCTCACCGTCACGACGCCGATCTGGGTCGTACTCTGCTTGCACATCGTGATGAGCATCGGCCTTGCCCTGATGTTCACGCCGCTCTTCACCGTCAGCCTCGGCTCGCTGCCGCCGAAACTCTATTCCCACGGCAGCGCCATCATCGGCACCACCCAGCAGGTCGCCGGTGCCGCAGGCACCACGCTCTACGTCGCCATCATGACCTGGCGCGCAGGCATCCTGACTCAAGGGGAAGCAGATGCCGCAACGGCAACCGTCGGCGGCATGCAGTCCGCCTTCTTCGTCGGCGCACTGATCTCGCTGGCAGCGGTCGTGGCTTCCCTTTACGTGAGACGCCCGCCCAACCAGCCCGAGGGACAGCCGATGGGAGAGCATTGAACGCTTCTGACGAGCCTAGCGCGCGTAATAGCCTGGCTGGTCGAGATCATCGAGGAGGCTTCGGCAGGTTGGCTGCCAGCCGAGCAACCAGCGCGTATGGGCGCTGGAGGCCGCCATGTTCGTTGACGCCATAGTGGCAAACCAGCCGAAATGTTCGCGGGGGCGAGACTCCACCGGCAGGCCGAGCTGGCGTCCGATCACCTCGGCGATCCGCCGGAACGGCACCGCCTCATCGGCGACAGCATGATAAGCAGCTTCGGTCACGCCGCTTTCGAGCGCCAGGCGGTAAAGACGCGCCGCGTCCAGCCGGTGCACGCCCGACCAGCAATTCCCTCCATCGTCAGGATAGGCGGATACGCCTGTCTCCCGGGCGATGCCTGCGAGGATCGGGACGAAGCCATAATCGCCGATACCGTGCACGCTCGGGGCAAGACGTACCGTGGCCGCGCGTATCCCCTGCCCGGCAAGTACCCGGGCGGCGGCTTCCGATTTACGAGGAGATGCCGGGTTCGGCAGGTCCGCTTCCGTGGCACCGAGCGGAAAGCCCAGCAGGCCGGATGTGACGATGAGCGGACGATCCGATCCGGCAAGCGCGCTTCCGAGCACATGGATCGCGCGCTCATCCTGCGCCGCATTGTCGAGGAATTTCGAGAAGTCGTGGTTGAAGGCGGTATGGATCACCGCATCGGCCTTGGACGCGGCCTCGCCGAGAAGGTCGAGATCATCGAGCGATCCCGGAACGAGCTTTGCGCCGATGACCGCAATGGCCTTGGCTTTTGCGATCGAGCGGACCAGCCCGCTGACCTTGTGACCGGCGCGGATCAGTTCCTCGACGATGGCAGTGCCGACCCAGCCGGTCGCACCCGTTACGAATATGTGCATTGAAAATCTCCATGACGGGGCGCCCGATCGGGCAGCCCTGTTTGAGGTTAGGGTGGTTGTGCGGGAAATAGTCGAAGTCAGGCCATGCGCATCGACAGCTCGATGTCGTCGGCAAACGGCGTGGACATGTATCCGCCTGCAGGCGAACGGACATGGTCGAGATATTGGGGGCAGTAATCGGCATCGTCGGCAATGACGAGCGCGCCGGGCCGAAGCCGGCCTTCGACCAGCGCCAGCACCTCTGGATAAAGCGACTTCGCCCCGTGAAGCAGAAGCAGGTCGATACTATCAGGAAGATCGGTCCTCAATGTCTGGAGCGCATCGCCTTCGCGGATCTCGACGAGATCGGCAAGGCCGCCTTCGGCAAGGTTCTGTCGCGCCCGCGCGACCTTGGAAACCTCGAATTCGCTGCTGATCAGCCGCCCGCCGCCATTGTCGCGAAGGGCAGCGGCAAGATAGAGCGTCGAAATGCCGAAGGACGTGCCGAATTCGACGATGGTCCTGGCATTGGTGCTGCGCACCAGCATGTAGAGCAGCTCTCCGGTCTGGCGCGAAACGGGCAGCCACAGGTCTTTCATGCGTTCGTAGAAATCGAGATATTCGGTCTTGCTGTGCATGAGCCGTTCCCGCTCATCGCGGGAGAGCGCGGCCATGGCCGGGCTGGTGGCCTTGTCGGCCTCGGCAAACAGTTGATCGAGAAGCGGCGCGAGCGGTGCGCTTGCGAGAGTGTTCATCAGAGAAATCCTTCATTTCGGATGGCTTGCTTTCGAAATGAAAATACGAATAATCCGTCGCATTCGCTAATCGCATTTGCGGAGCGCCGGTATGGCCGATCGTCCAAGCCACGGAATTTCTTCAAGAAAAGCGCCGCGACAAGCGCGCTCGAACGAGCTCGTAAACGCCATTCTGCAGGCCGCTGTTCAGGTTTTGGCTCAGGAAGGCGCGCAGCGTTTCACGACTGCCCGGGTGGCCGAAAGGGCGGGCGTCAGTGTCGGCTCGCTCTATCAATATTTCCCCAACAAGGCCGCAATCCTGTTCCGGCTGCAGAGCGACGAATGGCGGCAGACCTCGCATCTTTTGGGCGAAGTCTTGAACGACAGCGCCCGCCCGCCTCTCGACCGGCTGCGGTCCCTCGTCCACACCTTCATTCGCTCCGAATGCGAAGAAGCCGCCGTCCGGGTGGCGCTGAACGACGCGGCCCCCCTCTATCGCGACGCCCCGGAAGCGCAGGAGGCACGGCAGGCTGACGACCCCATTATCGAGCAGTTCATGCGCGAAGCGCTGCCCGATGGATCGGACGCAATTAGGACCATGGCCGGAGACCTGATCATGACGACGATGAGCACGGTCGGAAAGGAATTTTCCGAGGCAGCGCATGACGAGAGCGAAATCTCAGCCTTCGCAGACGCGATGGCGGACATGTTCTGCGCCTACCTCCGCAGCCTGGGCTAACTGTTGAGGCCGCTCAACGGCTCAATGGTACGTCACAACCGGATCGAACATCCTTTGCAGGAAGGAGCGCTGCGCCTCCTGCGCATATTCCCGGGGAATCTGGTGCCCACATTCGAAGACGTGGAGCATGACCGACACGCCTGCGTCCGACAGCGCATCGGAGAACAGTTCTGCCTGGGCAACGGGAGCACGCTCATCGAGCCTCCCGTGCAGCAACAAGGTTTCCGCCCGGATTTTCGGCGCGTGATGCAGGGCCGAGCGGGCCAGGAAGGCTTCGTTCGACAGACCGGCTTCCTGCTCGATCGCCCACCGCAAGCCTTTCGAACTGAACTCATAGACAGCCTTGAGGTCGTAGACCCCGCTGCGCAGGATGACGGCTCTGAGATCCGGAACCTGGGCCGCGACCATGGCCGAGGCGACGGCTCCCCGGCTGTTTCCATAGAGAACGATACGATCAGGATCGACACAAGGCTGTTCCCGCAGGAAGGAGAGCGCGGCCATGATCGCCTGCTGGGTGTTTGGGCCGCAGAAATCAGCCGGTCCATCCGAAGCCCCGAAGCCCGGCTGCGAGACCGCCGCCGCGGTGATATTCAAACGGGAACAGAACCGAAGCAGCGTGCCGGTATCGACCGCCTCTTTCGCGCCGATGAGACGGCCGCCCTGATTGCCGTGGACGAACAGAATGGCGCCAGCAGGCGTTTTGCTCTCGGGCTGAGCTTGAAAAAGCTCTACATTTGCCCCGTCACCCCTATCGATGAGATGTCGTGTCACATCAGGCATTTTCACCCTCGCATTCACGTCCAACGATGAGACCAGACAGGAGGCGAACCTCACCACTGAGGCCTCCTGCCGCTCTGCCCGGCAAAACTCGCATATGCGGAGAGGCAAGTCTCCCATAAATTTCCCCGGGATTTGTCGGCATGCTGTCGCTTGCTTCGTCCTCAGGCCGAGATCTGGCCCTGATGGCGCGGATCACCACGAGGAGAGACACCCATGAGAAAGATCATCGCTTCCACATTCGTCAGCCTCGACGGCGTCATGCAGGCACCCGGCGGCCCTGACGAGGACCCCGTCAACGGTTTCAGGTTTGGTGGCTGGGTATTCCACTATGCGGACGACACGATGGGATCCGTGATCGGCGAGCTCTTCGCAAAGCCCTTTGCCCTGCTGCTCGGCCGCAGGACCTACGACATCTTCGCCGCCTACTGGCCCTATCAGGACGACGACATCGCCAAGGCCTTCAATCCCGCTGTGAAATATGTCGCGACGCATCGGCCTGAAACCCTCACATGGCAGAATTCACAATCGCTTGGACCCGACATCGTCGCGGCACTACGCAAGATCAAAACGGAGGACGGGCCGGACCTGCTCATCCAGGGATCGGGCAATCTCATCCAGACCCTGCTTGCCAACGAGCTGATCGACGAAATGACCGTGCTGACCTTCCCGCTGCTCCTCGGCAAGGGAAAGCGGCTGTTCGAGGGCGGCGCGGCGCCGGGTGCCCTCAAGCTCACGAGATCGGTGGTGTCGAGCACCGGCATCGTCGTCGCGACCTATGAGCGGAACGGCGCAGTCCAGACCGGCTCGTTCGTGTCCGATCAACCGTCCGAGGCCGAGCTCGAACGCCGCCGGACCTGGCAGTAGCCGTGCTGCCAGCGGCAGGATAAAACGCAAGAGGTGACGGGGTCAGGTCCACACCGACCTCGTGACCGTCAGCAGGCGCTCCGCCGATGACAGTCATTCGCACACGCCCGGCGCATTGTCCTCGATGCGTCCTGACTTGTTCAATCAGATGTTCCACCTTCACGAAAAACGAGTTCCAGCAGGATGCCGCCTGGTGTGCGCACGAAGAGGCGCCGTTCGCCGAGTTCGGCGAGATCCATGGTGGAATAGGGAATTTCGTTCCTGTCGAGCTTCTGCCGGAAGGCCTCATAGCCTTCGAGGCGGAAGCCGATATGATCGATTGTCTCTGCGTCCCGGCCGACGGCTCTGCCGCCGCCCGGGATGAGATGCACGACCGGCCCATCGCGACTGTAGAGCCAGTAGCCGGCAAAGCCGAAATCCGGACGGTAGCCGACCGTCAGCCCCAGCAGATCCTGCAGGAACTGCCTCGTCCCTTCCAGATCCGCCGTGCGTAACGTCACATGGTCGAGCTGCATGGCTCACCCGATCGCCCCGCCGCCATCGACACGCACCGTCGAGCCGGTGGCAAAGGGCGTCACCATCAGGAAGAGCACGGCATTGGCAATATCGGAGGGCTGCCCGACCGTCTTTGCCGGCAGGCTGCCCGCGACGCGCTCGAACATCGCATTGCGGTTGCCCTCATCCATCTTCGACCAGAGCGGCGTGTCGATCATTCCAGGCGAAACCGCATTGACCCTGACCGGTGACAATTCCAGCGCCAGCCCCCGCGCCAGCGATTCCAGCGCCGCATTGATCGCTCCCTGCAGCACCGACGAAGCAGACGGGCGCTCGCTGAGGAAGCCGGAAATGAAGGTCAGCGTGCCGCGGTCGGCAACGCGGGCAGCGCGTGCAACGCGATAGGCGCCCCAGAACTTGCTGTCCATGGCGCGGGCCGCATCATCGAGCGGTAGCTTGCGAACCGGCCCGCTTGCCGTCTGGGCCGCGGAAATGACGATATGGTCCCATGCCGCATGGTTCGCGAAGAAAGCCTCGACACTGGCATTGTCACCCGTATCGAGCACCGCCGTCTCGACCTTTCCGGCGATCGATCGCGCGGCTTCCTTGAGCCTGTCCGCCGAACGCGAGGCAATCGTCACCTCCGCTCCCGCAGCAGCGGCCTGTTGCGCAACGGCAAGGCCGATGCCGGAGCTTCCGCCGACGACGAGAACGCGTTGTTTGGCCAGGGATATCATCTGCTCTCTCCAGTTTGCGGCGATGCCGCCGTGGTTTCGATGAGGAGAAGCTAGCGCGACAACGCTCTTGCCGGAATAGGTGTTGTTGTCGACTATCTCTTGCGATATCAGCAAGAATATGAGCGACAATTTCCTCGACATGCTCGTCTTCGTGCGTGTGGTTCAGGCCGGCAGTCTCTCGGGCGCGGCCCGCGAGCTGAACTTCTCGCTGACCGTCGTCAGCCGCAAGCTGTCTCGACTGGAAGAGAGGCTGGGCGTCCGTCTCGTCAACAGAACGACGCGCTCCCTGTCTCTTACCGAAGAAGGCGCGCGCTTCTATGAACGCTGCACAAAAATCCTCACCGAGATCGACGATGCCGAAACCGAGGCGACGAGCGGTAGGGATACGGCAAGTGGCCTTTTGAAAGTAACCGCCACCTATGCCTTCAGCCGCCGCTGGCTCGCGCCGATCCTGCATGAATTCCAGCAGGCCCATCCCGATCTCACCGTCCATCTCGATACCGAGGATGGCCTGGTGAACATCGTCGAGGCCGGCTACGATCTCGCGGTTCGTTTCGGCGCACTGTCCGATTCCAGCCTGATCGCCCGGCAGATCGCCCCCAACCGTCGTGTCATCTGCGCTTCCCCTGCCTATCTCGATCGACGCGGCCGCCCCGAGGTGATCGACGATCTGCTCACCCACGACGTCATCGCCTTCGGAGACCCGCCCAACACGCACTGGACCTTTGCGGATGGGCGCAGCGCCAATGTCACAGCCAGGCTCACCACCAACAATGGCGAGCTCGCCCATCGCTGGGCGCTGCTCGGCGCCGGGCTCGTGCTGAAGTCGATCTGGGATGTGAAGGACGATATCGACAGCGGCGCGTTGGAGCTCGTTTTGTCGGAGGCGAAACTGCCCGCCGCCCCGATCCACGTCGTCTTCCCTCACAGCCGGTTGGCCGCAGCCAAAGTCCGCCTCTGCATCGATTTCCTGTCGCGGCGGCTGCGCAAGGCATCGCCGGCAGAAGTGTCGACGGATCACGGCTGATCTGTCGAAAAAGTGATTTCGTTCCAACCACTTCTGCCTTATCTGAGCTTGCCAGACACAGGGAATGCCCATCTTCTGCCCGATTGTTGGCGCTTTAGTCAGCCAATGCCCCCACACAGACTGCCCGCACGCGCTGGCCCCAAGACTGCGCGGCGAGACAGTGTTTCAATCAGGTTTCAAGGACGCCAGAATGCCGCTGAAAACATCTTCCCGCTGGATTGCACCGCTCGCCGGTCTACTGGCGCTCTCGGGAAGTGCAATTGCCGTGCGTGCCGAGCCGCTGCCGGCGCCGCCCGTCACGCAGGCCAGCCCGAAGCCCAACTATACGGTTCCGGCCCGCCGCCCCGCGCATATCGTCCGGCAGGATACGGGCGCGTCGCTGTCGGCGCTTTTTGATTCAGTCAGCGGCAATCAGGCCAAGGTGCTGAATGAAATGGGCGGCCTGACTGTTTCGATGAATAACGACATCGCCGATGCGGTCGAGGCCTATTACGCCCAGCCGAAGGCAAAGCTCATCTGGGTCGACGGCAAGGGACCGACCCCCAAGGCCGCACAGGCCCTGAGCCTTCTGAAACAGGCCGACGACTGGGGATTGAATGCCGGCGACTATGCCGTTGCCCCGCCTCAAGGATCGGATCGCGCGAGAGCACTGGCCGAGTTCGAAGCCTCCCTCTCAGCCAAGATGCTGATGTTCCTGCAGGATAATTTCCGCGGTCGCATCGATCCCAACAAGCTGTCCAACTATTATGATTTCAAGCGCAAGCCGGTCGATCTGAAGGGCACGATCGCCCAGCTCTCGGCCACGCCGGACCTGATGGTGGTCTTCGACCGCCTGCTGCCGAGCAACCCGAAGTTTGCCCAGCTCGCGGCCGAACTGCACTACCTGCGCACATCAGGCCAGGGCGGCGATAGCGCCGCCAACATCAACAAGGTGATCGTGGCTATGGAGGAAATGCGCTGGCTGCCGCAGGAATTTCCCGAGCGCTACGTCTTCATCAACCAGCCGGCCTACATGGCCTACTATTATGAAAACAGCACGCTGACGCTGTCGATGAAAGCGGTGATCGGCCAGCAGGACCACCAGACGAATTTCTTCGACGCCTCGATCAAAACGGTGGAATTCAACCCTGACTGGGGCGTGCCGCAATCGATCATCCGCAACGAGATGCTGCCGCACCTGAAGCGCGATCCTGCCTACCTGGACAAGGAAGGCTACGTGGTTTCTGTCAAGGGCAAGACGATGCCGTCCGCCAAGGTCGACTGGTCGCAGCCGCTCGAAAATATCGGCGTCGTCCAGCCGCCGGGTGCTGACAATGCGCTCGGCCAGCTGAAGATCCTCTTCCCGAATTCGCACGACATCTACATGCACGATACCCCGGCACGCGGTAAATTCGCCTCGCAGGACCGTATGTTCAGCCATGGCTGCGTGCGTCTGGAAAACCCGAAGGCGATGGCCGCCGCTGTCCTGAAGACCTCGGTCGAGTTCGTCGATCAGCAGATCGCCGACGGCGCAAAGAAGGACATGCCGGTTCCGGAACAGGTTCCGGTCTACGTCTCCTATTTCACCGCATGGCCGACAGACGATGGCGTCGTCCACTATTTCGACGACATCTACGGCCGTGATGCCGAGACCTTGACGGCGATTTCGGCAACGACTGCGAGCCGCGCTCAATCGTAAGTCAGGCGGGGCCATCACAGCCCCGCCCTCCATCGGCAACTTGCCTCCCCTCATCAATACTCCCCTCGTCGCGGGCGACAATCATCGGCCGCCGCACTCGCGATCATCTTCGGCGTCGAGGGATAGCCTGCCTCTTACCGCTTATTGCCGACAACACCCTCACCTGTGCGGCGCCTGGAAACTGTGGCATAACTAGCCGATGGCGATACATGTCTTGGCAGTCCATCGTGATACTGTCGGGACGGAACAGGCCGCAGGCGGTTCGCTTGCAGGAGCCTATTCCGTAGGTGTCCTTTGCTGGCTCTTGTCAGCCGGCGTCTACATCGCAGCCAAATGGGTCTCCGCCGAAATGCCGCCCTGGGCGCTCTGCTTCTGGCGCGTGCTCATCGCCTTCGCGATCCTGCTGCCGATAGTGCGCCACCATTTCGGCGACATGCTTGCGCTGATACGGGCGCGCGGCCTGGAACTGCTTTTCATCGGCGGTATGGGCCTGGCCATCTGTCAGGGCCTGATCTTCGTCGGCCTCAAACATGCCGACGCCACCACCGCCGGCATCATTATCGCGCTGATCCCGATCATCACCATGATTCTCGCCCGCCTGATGCTGTCAGAGCCAATGGGAAGCTGGCAGGTCGCCGGCTCGATCCTCGCCTTCCTCGGCATCGTCGTCATCATCGTCAAGGGCAGCCCGGACGCGCTGCTGCGCCTCGACCTCAATCCCGGCGAACTCTGGATCGTCGCCGGCGCCTTCTGCTTCAGCCTCTATACGGTGCTGCTGCGCAAGGCGAAATTCGATCTGAACCGGCTCGCGCTGCTCGTCCTGCTGCTGGGCTTCGCCGCGCTGACGGCGCTGCCCTTCTATCTCTTCGAACTTGCCTCCGACGAACGCTCGACGCTGAACGCCAGCGGCCTCATCGCGCTCGCCTATGTCGCAATCCCCGGCGGCGCGCTCATGTATTATCTCTTCAACCGCAGTATCGAAGCGCTCGGCGCCGCCCGCGCCGGCGTCCTCCTCTACATCCAGACGATCTTCATCGCCGTACTCGCCTATTTCATCCTCGGCGAAAAATTGCAGCGCTACCACCTCGAAGGTGCGGCCCTCATCATCGCCGGGTTGCTGCTCATCATCCTGCTGAAAGCGAAGGCGGCCCCGGCCAACCAGAAGTGACGCACGGAAGGTACGCCATGCGCTCGCCGGCCCCGGATAGTGCTCAGACAGTGTCGCAGGCGACGAGATTACAATCCTGAGGGCCGACGCTCACTGATAGGTATCCCGCCTGTAAAAATGGCTATAGAGATGCTTCCGTATCGCATCGGAAACTTCAATATCTGCCCCATCGTTTTCATCATAAATCAAAGCGATAAAGTGATTGGGGCTTACCCCCGCGAAGCCGGTTGATACATCCCACTCATCGATGATCGCAGACCTCGGGCTCGTTCCGGTGGCTTGATTTGCTGCAACGAGAGCTTCAAGCCGTGGTTTATTGATGACGACGTACCAAAACCAGGGATCGAAAATCGGCAAGGCGATCACCGTCGCAAGGCAACCAAAAGCAAGTGCAGTGGCAATCACGTTGCTCGCCATGAGGCGAATATGTCGTCGGAACAAAGCAACAATCGCGCTCACAATCCAAATGAAGACCATGAAATATGTGGGCAGAAACAGCAGTAGAGAACCCGGGAAGTCGAGCAGACCCCGCAATTCGCCAGCGAGACCGCCTCCGCCTAATGGCCAAAAATCGAAGATCCTGATGTAGACAGCGCATGCCGTGCCAAGCAGGCAAGCGGCTACCATCCGGCGAACACGCCATGCGTCCCGTGGCAAACTTGATGTAGTCGAAACATTGTCTGTCATCATCGAAATATCCGATGGAACCGACACGCGGCGTGACAATCCTTTTTAGCCACGCTGCACGATCTCACCTCTTCACCCCGCCCCGTAACGCAGCCCATCCACCAAGAGCGCAATCATCCGCCGCGTCGCCGCCGGATCATCTCCCTGCCCGAGATTGGAAAGCTGCGCACCGGCGCGGATGAGTTCGCTTGCCTCCACATCGCCGCGTGCCGCCCCCACTGCAACAGCCCTGTCCAGCAGCCCCTGCAGGGCCGGGATCATGCGCTGGTCGAAATAGGCCGGCAGCGCCTGATAGGCGGGGTCACCGGAATGCAGCGCACCGGCAAGGCCGCGCTTGGCCATGATGAAATCCGCAAAACGCTGCATCCAGAGCGACAGCGCCTCGCCAGGTTCATGATCCGCGGCGAGCCTTGCTGCCGCATCGGCGCAGGCGTCAACCTCGTTGCGCATCACCGCCTTGATGAGATCCGAGCGCTGCGGAAAATGGCGATAGACCGTGCCGACGCCGACGCCCGCTTTTTCCGCGATCTCGCGCACCGGCGCATCCACGCCCGAGGTGGCAAACACATCCAATGCCGCTTTCAGCAGCAGATCGAGGTTGCGCCGCGCATCCGCCCGAACCGGCCTTTCATGCCCGCTATCGGCCTCATGCGCCTCGCTCGGGCTGTCCGTCCCGTCAGTCAAATTACACCTCTTGCAAAGCGGAACATTGTTCCGTATAAACGGAACCGCGTTCCGGATGCGCTGTTATAACCTGTTCAACAGGACTTTGCCAGATTCCAATCATGCCCGCGAGGGCATGGCCAGATTAAAGGAAACGAAGATGCAATACCGTCCCCTTGGCCGCACCGGCATCAAGGTCAGCCCCTATTGCCTTGGCGCCATGATGTTCGGCGCCATCGGCAATGCCGATCATGACGACTCCATCCGCATCATCCACAAGGCACTCGATACCGGCATCAACTTCATCGACACCGCAGATATGTACAGCCGCGGTGAATCCGAGGAAATCGTCGGCAAGGCGCTGAAGGGTCGCCGCGACACGATCGTGCTCGCCACGAAATGCTTCATCCCGATGGGAGAGGATCCGAACCAGCAGGGAAGCTCGCGCCGCTGGATCTACCGCGCCGTGGAAGATTCGCTCCGCCGCCTGCAGACCGATTACATCGATCTCTTCCAGATGCACCGCCCGGCGCCCGATACCGATATCGAGGAAACACTCTCGGCCCTCACGGACCTGATGCGCGTAGGCAAGATCCGCGCCATCGGCTCCTCCACCTTCCCCGCCTCCGATATCATCGAGGCGCAATGGGTCGCAGAAAAGCGCGGCCTCGCCCGCTTCCGCACCGAGCAACCGCCCTACTCCATCCTCCATCGCGGCATCGAGCGCGAAGTCCTGCCGACCCTGGAACGCTACGGCATGGGTGCCCTTGTCTGGAGCCCGCTCGCCATGGGCATGTTGACCGGTCGCTACCGCCGGGGTGCGGCCCAGCCTGACAGCACCCGCGTTGCCTATTTCCCCAAGCAGATGTCGAACGAAAACAGCCTCGATGCCGTCGAGCAGCTCATTCCCTTGGCAGAGTCGGCAGGCATCAAGCTCACCCACATGGCACTCGCCTTCGTCACCACCCATCCGGGCGTCACCTCGGCGATCCTCGGCCCCCGCACCATGGAACAGCTGGATGATCTCCTGGCCGGCAGCGAAGTACGCCTGAGCGACGAAATCCTCGACGCGATCGACGCCATTGTCCCTCCGGGCACCGAGACCGGTCCGCTCGAAGCCAATTACCAGACCCCGGCCATCAAGACCGCCAGCCTGCGCCGCCGCCCGCTTTCCGAGCGCTCCGCCGCCTGACAAACCTGCGAAGGCTCCGCTATTCCAGCGGGGCCTTCAGCACATCGGCAATATGTGTTCGAGAACGAGGCCGGGATCAGGTCGCGGCTGATCAAACGTCCGCGGAGGGCAATTGCTGCAGCCTGCGTTGCGCCTCTTCCACCTCGACGGCGAGCTCTTCCAGAAGTTCGTCCCACATATCGAGCGCCCGCAGCCCGTCACGCGTGCGGAACAGGTAGTCGGCCGAGCTGCCGATGCTGCCTGCGGCCGTGGCAAGCCGCTGAACGGTCGCTTCCCTGGAAAGGCCGCCGGCATATGTGTTTGCCTGCGGGTTCATGGTGAAAGCGATGCCACTTCCAAAACGGGCGCCCTCTTCATCAAGCAAATCGACCCAGCGCGGAATGTAGGCCTCGGCCACCATCTCCCGTCGCCACAAAATCTCCAGTTCGTGCACGACATCGTCTTCTTCCAGACGCAAAGCCACGCCGTCGCAGGCGCCGCCCGCGTCCAGCCCGAGTACGAGGCCCGGATTGTCCGGCGAGCCGCGCCCGGAGACGGTGGCAAGGCAGAAGGACCGGCGCCAGCCCTCGATGCGGGCTTTCCGGCTTTCGACGCTCAGAATGATCGGATTCCAGATCAGCGAGCCATAGGCAAAAATCCAGACATCGCCCTCTGGCCGCTCGGCAAGCATCGATGCGAGCGATGCCCGCCGCTCATCGTCGCTCAAAAGCCGGAGCGTCGGCGCCTCCCCGGCAATCAGGTCAGCGAAAGTGCCGCTCAGCAGCAGTTCGCGCGACAGGATTTCCTCGCCGCAGCAGGCGATCGCATCTGAGCTTTTCTTGTTGATGGTCATGACGCTCCAATTCCCGGCCATGGACATCAGTAATGGCCCCCGCTTTGCCGCCATCATCCACGCCTTGGGCGCGGGATAAAGCCCGCCGGCGCAGACACAGTGTCTCCACAACCGGAACAATCAGAGCCATCTTCACCCTCCCTCTTCCCGTCACAAAGATCAGCACCACATCGCTCTGGATGACACCCCGGGAAATGGGAGCCCGACATGAGCGAATTCGGCCGTCTGCTCGGCGCCGGCAAGGAAGCGGAAGTCTATGAACATGGCACGCTGGCGCTAAAGCTCTACAGGCCCGGCCGCCCGAAAGCCCCGGCCTTCCGCGAGGCAGCCAATCTGGCGATCGCCGAGCGGCTCTCGCTGCCCGCACCGAGGGTCCACGTCGTCGGCGATTATCACGGCCGCTGGGGCCTCTTGATGGATCGCGCGCCGGGCTTCAGCCTTGCCGATGAGATGATGCCGGAACCGCCGCTCTCAGCCATCAAGGAGATGGCAGCACTCCACCAACGCCTGCACAACGAACCCGGCGCCGGCCTTCCCTCGCTGAAATCAAGGCTGTCTGCCAATATCGAAAGCGCCGAACCTCTGACACCGGACCTGTGCGACCGACTGCTTCTTCTGACTGCCGCCCTGCCTGACGGCGACCGCGTGTGCCACGGCGACTTCCATCCCTGGAATATCCTGGGCTCCGGCGACGACGTCATGATCGTCGACTGGCTGGACGCCTGCAGCGGCAACCCGGCCGCCGATGTCTGTCGCACCTATCTACTGATGCGCCGCGTGCTCCCGGAAATCGCCGAAGCCTATGTCGTCATCTATGCGAAGGCGGCTAACTTGTCTCCGGACGAGATCTTCACCTGGCTGCCGGTCATCGCCGCCGCCCGTCTTGCCGAGAATGTGTCTGAGGAAAATGAGGACCTGCTGCATCTCGCATCGCTGGCCCCCGCGAACCTCTAGGACGGATCACGCGGCACAAGCTTCGCAGGTGCCGCGGATTTCGATCGTCGTTTTCGCCGGCTTGAACTTCTGGCTGCGCACCCAGCCCATCAGGCGGTGATCCACCTCATGGTCGTGGAATTCGATCACCTGGCCGCAGCTTTCACAGATTGCGAAGGCGACGATGCCGTGGCTGTGGCAATCCTCGCCGGGATGGGCGCAGGCAACGAAGGAGTTGATGCTTTCGAGCCGATGCACGACGCCATATTCGAGCAGCTTTTCCAGCGCCCGGTAGACCTGCAGCGGCGCACGAAAACCCTGGTCGCGCAGCTTGTCGAGGATCGTATAGGCGCTGAGGGGCCCCTCGGCCTTTTCGAGCACATCGAAGACGAGTGACTGGTTGCGGGTGAGCTGAGGTGCGTTCATGAGCCTTGTCCTTGCAGGTCCCTGCGCCCGCGCCAGGCGGGAAGCAGGCTCAGAATGAAGAGAATGAGGGCGGCCACCACGATCGACGGGCCGGACGGCGTGTCGTAGGTCAGCGAGCCGAAGAGCCCACCGACGACGGCGACCGCGCCGACCAGCGAGGCGAGAATGGCCATCAGTTCCGGCGTCGAGGAGAAACGTCGCGCCGTTGCCGCCGGAATGATCAGCAGCGAAGTGATCAGCATGATGCCGACGATCTTCATGGCAATGGCGATGACGACGGCCATCAGCAGCATGAAGAACAGCCGCGCCCGCTCGGGCTGCAAGCCCTCGGCTTCCGCCAGTTCCGGATTGACGGTGGCAGCAAGCAGCGGCCGCCACAGCCAGGCGATGGCCGCCAGCACGAAGATGCCGCCGCCCCAGATCAGCGCGATATCAACAGTCGAAACCGCCAGAATATCGCCAAACAGGAAGGCGATGAGATCGATGCGCACCCAGCTCATGAAGGCGACCATGACGAGGCCGATGGCAAGGGTGGCATGCGAGAGGATGCCGAGCAGCGCATCGGCCGACAGCGCCTGGCGCTTCTGGAGGAAGAGCAGCAGGATCGAGACGACGGCGGCAACAACGAAGACGGCAAGCGTCAGGTTGAAATCGAAGAGCAGCGAGAGTGCGACGCCGAGCAGCGCCGAATGGGCGATCGTATCCCCGAAATAGGCCATGCGCCGCCAGATGATGAAGCAGCCGAGCGGCCCGGTCGTCAGCGCCAGGCCGACACCGGCGAGAATGGCGCGCACGAAGAAATCGTCAAGCATGACGGTTCTCCCCGTTCTTGGCCCCGCTCTGCGAATGGGCATGAGCCTCCGCATGCGCATGCCCGTGGGCATGATCCCCGTCAGCGTGCGCATGGGCATGAGCGTCCGCGTGATCGTGCGAATGCGCATGATCGTGCCCGTGGTCATGGTGATGCCCATCTTCGGGATGGCAATGATCCGTCACCGAGCCGTCTTCGTGCAGCACGCGTCCGTCAGGCAGATGCGTATGGTCGTGATGATGGCTGTAGACGGCAAGCGTCGGCGCTGCGCGGCTGCCGAAGAGCCGCACATATTCCGGGCTCTGGCTCACCGCCTGCGGCGTGCCGCGGCAGCAGACATGGCCGTTCAGGCAGATGACGGTATCCGTCTCCGCCATGACGACATGGAGATCGTGCGAGATCAGCAGGATTCCGCAGCCGGTCGTATTGCGGATCGACTTGATGAGCTCGTAAAGGGCGATCTCGCCGGCGAAATCGACCCCCTGCACCGGCTCGTCGAGCACCAGAAGATCGGGTTTGCGGGCAATGGCGCGGGCCATCAGCGCCCGCTGGAATTCGCCGCCGGAGAGATGCTGCACCTGCGCATCCAGCATATGCGCCATGCCAGCGGCTTCGAGCGCGGCCATGATATCGGCCTCGGGCAGCGGCCCGGTCAGCGTCATCAGCCGGCGCACGGAAAGCGGCAACGTCCAGTCCACCGCAAGCTTCTGCGGCACATAGCCGACCTTGAGGCCGGCAATGCGGGCCACCCTGCCTTCGTCCGGCTTCAGCACGCCGATCGCAGCCTTGGCGCTCGTCGATTTGCCGGAGCCGTTCGGGCCGATCAGCGTGACGATTTCGCCGCGCGAAACGGAGAAATCCACACCACGCACCAGCCACCGGCCGCTGCGGCGAATGCCGACATTCTCAAGCGAAACCAGCGGTTCGGCCCGGATACCGGCGGCGCTGCCAGCGGGGTTATTTGCGGGAGAGAGCATCAAATTTTCCGAAAGTGCTGTTGCGTCCTGCTATTGCACACGTTATAGCATAACGCAATTGATGTAATAACATAACAATTGCAATTCAAGCGGAGCATGCTGATGAAACTGGCGGTGGGCCTTACCCTCGCAATCCCGGCCTTCCTCTTCGCCGGGTCCCTCCAGGCGGCCGATGCACCCGTCGTCGTTACCTCGATCAAGCCGGTCCATTCGCTGGTTTCGGCCATCATGCAGGGCGTCGGCAAGCCGGAGCTGATCGTCGATGGCGCCGCCTCCCCGCACACTTATAATCTGAAACCCTCCAACGCCCGCGCCCTGCAGGAAGCCAAGGTAATCTTCTGGGTCGGCCCCGGCCTCGAAGCCTTCCTCGAAAAGCCGCTGGAATCGCTGGGCTCCGACGCCATTGTCGCCCGGCTCGACAACGCGCCGGGTCTCGTGAAGCTGCCCTTCCGAGAAGGCGGTGCCTTTGAGGCGCATGACGACGGCGACGAGCATGATAGTGCTTCCGGTCACGACCACGATCGTGCCGAGGCAGATCATGACCACGACCACGGTGACCATGGCGCCTTCGACACCCATCTCTGGCTCGACCCCATGAATGCCAAGGCGATGGCGACCGAGATCACCACCACGCTGGTTGCCGCCGACCCCGCCAATGCGCTGACCTATGAGGCCAATGCCAAGGCGCTGGATGACAAGCTCGATGCGCTGGACAAGGAAATCGCCGCGACGGTGTCGACGGTGAAGGACAAGCCCTTCATCGTCTTCCACGATGCCTATCAGTATTTCGAGCACCGCTACCATATCCGCGTCGCCGGCTCGATCACCGTCAGCCCGGAGACCATTCCGGGGGCGGAGCGCGTCTCGGAGATCCACAAGAAGGTCGGTGATCTCGGCGCCACCTGCGTCTTCGCCGAGCCGCAATTCGAACCGCGCCTCGTCGATGTCGTCATCGAGGGCACCAAGGCGAAATCAGGCGTGCTGGACCCAGAAGCCGCCACCCTGCCCGCAGGCCCCGATCTCTACTTCACCCTCATGCGCGGCATCGCCGACAGCATGAAGAACTGCCTTGCCAGCGCATGACCCGAAAATCGGAAACGATTTTCGATAAGGATCATGCGCCACTCGGAATGCATAGGCCTGGCGGAAGATCGGCGCCGATCTTGCCCCGGGATGCGCTAGGGAACAGCGACAGCGCGCCTCCGCGCCCTGCCGGACTTGCAGCTCTCCCCGCGAGCGCTGCGGCGAAAGAAGGCGGCGACACCCCCGTTCCGCCTTTTTTTGTCAAATATGAATGTTATGTTATAACATAAAGCGAGATTACAATGGACAAGAGACTTCCAGTCACCGTGCTCTCTGGCTTCCTCGGCGCCGGCAAGACGACGCTGCTCAATCATGTTCTCGGGAATCGCGAGGGCATGCGCGTCGCCGTCATCGTCAACGATATGAGCGAGGTGAATATCGATGCCGCCCTTGTGCGCGATGGCGGCGCCAATCTCTCCCGCACCGAGGAGCAGCTAGTGGAAATGACCAATGGCTGCATCTGCTGCACGCTGCGCGATGACCTCCTGAAGGAAGTGCGCCAGCTCGCCGAGCAGGGTCGATTTGATTACTTGCTGATCGAATCGACCGGCATTGCCGAGCCCCTGCCCGTCGCCACCACCTTCGAATTCCGCGACGAGAATGGGGCAAGCCTCTCGGATGTCGCCCGCCTCGATACGATGGTGACCGTCGTCGATGCCGCCAACCTGCTCGCCGATTATGCCTCGGCCGATTTCCTCGCCGACCGCGGCGAAACCGCCGGCGACGGCGACACAAGGACGATCGTCGACCTGCTCGTCGAGCAGATCGAATTCGCCGATATTGTCGTGCTGAACAAGATCGGCACGGCGAGCGAAGAGCAACGCGATGCTGCCCGGAAGATCATCACCGGCCTAAACCCGGATGCCCGCCTCATCGAGACGGATTTCGGTAAGGTATCGCTGAAGGATGTGCTCGGCACCGGCCGCTTCGATATCGACAAAGCCGAGACCCATCCGCTCTGGTACAAGGAGCTGCACCGCTTCAAGGACCATGTGCCGGAAACCGAGGAATACGGCATCCGCTCCTTCGTCTACCGCGAAAGGCGCCCCTTCCATCCCGGGAAATTGCAGGCCTTCCTCGACCGCACCTGGCCGGGCGTGGTGCGCGCCAAGGGCTTCTTCTGGCTCGCAACCCGCCCGCACCATGTCGGCGAGATCAGCCAGGCCGGCGCCATCGTCCGCACCGGCAAGATGGGCCTCTGGTGGGCGGCAGTCCCGCGCAAGCAATGGCCGCAGGAAACCGCCTTCCTGCGCGCCATCAGCCCCTACCTCGACCCCGTCTGGGGCGACCGCCGGCAGGAAATCGTCTTCATCGGCGCCGACCCGATGGATGAGGCCTGGATCAAGCGGGAGCTCGATGCTTGTCTGGTGGAAAGCGATGCCTTCACGCCGGAGCGCTGGCGCAATCTGCCCGATCCGTTCGTCAGCTGGAGCCGGCAGGCAGCATGAGGGCAGCGGCAATCAAACCCTACCGGTGCCTGTGCATCGAGTGCGAACCGCTGCCGCCGATCGAGGGGCTGCATCCGCTGACCTATGGGGATGCGGAGAGTGAGGCGCCAAAGCCGAAGGGATTGCTCGGCATGATCGCCGAGCGTGTGATTTCGTCGCGAAGCAGGATTAGGCATTGAGCGTTGTATCGTGGGACGCCCAGTCTCACAAAACAAAAAAGGGCGGCCGAAGCCGCCCCTTTTTCGAGTTCCTGCGTGAGCTCAGCGATTGGCGGCGATGATGCTGGTGATCACACCGGTGGCGACGCCGACGAGAAGGTAGTCGTTATCGGCCCTCACCCAGTGATAGCCGCGCGGCGGCGGTGCCAGGCGGTAACGGCGGTAGTCGCGGACTTCACCGTAGCGGCCGCGCTCGGCAGCCGACATGCGGTAACCCCTGGACCAGTGATGCCGACGGACGACCTTTTTCTCGACGACGACCTTCTTGTGGACGACGACCGGCGGACGGCGGTGATCGGCCGCACTCGCTTCCGATGCGACGATCGGCGAGAGCAGGAAAGAGGCGGAAAGAAGAGCTGTAAAAATCTTTTTCATGGGGCTTCCTCGTGTTGAACACACTCCGAAACTACGTCTTCGAAAATGAACGAAATCTGAAAATAAAATTAAAGATCTGTAATGAAATCGGTGGTTTATGCCGGATTCCTAATATCCTAATTTCAGACTAATATGTGATGGCGAGATCATGCCACCAGGGATCACGACTATGTAATCAGGCGTGATGAGAATGGCATTTGCCGCGTGATGAACAGCACCACTTAAAAGGGAAGAGGCCGCCTACCGGAAGATCAGCGCCATGTTGATGACATCCGTGTACTCGCCATCGACGCAGAAGGCATCGCGGCTCACCCCTTCCCGCAAGAAGCCAACCCTCTCATAAAGCCGGATCGCCCGCGCATTATCGGCATGCACGCCGAATTCGATGCGCACCATGCCCGCCTCACGCCCGCCCGCTATCGCCGCCTCGATGAGGCGGCGGCCGAGCCCCTGCCCGCGATAAGCGGGAAGCAGGCCCATGCCGAGCGAGCCGCGATGGACATGCGAAGGAAAGAAATGCCTGCGGATATCGCACCAGCCGACAATCTCGCCGCCATCGACAGCGACGAGGTTCACATTACCCGCGGCAATCGAGGCCAACGCGAACTTGCGCGTCTCCTCCAGCGAGGGCGCCTGGAGAAGGCTCAGATATTTCCGCTCGCGCGCCACCGTATCGAGAACCCGGTGAAAGCCCTCGATATGCTCCTCGCTCATCGGCTCGATACGGATATCGCCTGCCATCGCGGCCCTCACAGTTCCTCGTAGTTGAACCAGTCGAAATCGGCCGTCTTTGCCCGGCCCGACGTATCGAAAGCGAGGATGCCCGCGAAGGCGCCGGTAAACGAGCCATGCTCGCCGCGCCCGCCTTCATCCGAGACGACGCCGGCATCGAGAACCGGGCCGATCGGCTGCCAGGCGCCCTTGCCTTCCGTCTGCCAGAAGAACTGCAGGTCGTTGTCGCGGATTTCCATGGAGAGCTGCACGCGGCCATCGGCCGGAATCGCCACGCCCGCACCGGCGGGGAACGTCATGCGGCCGTTCGGATAGTCGCCATCGCAGGAGAAGATCGTAACGCAACGGCCGAGCTTCTCATGCAGCGTCACCACGACGGCATGGAACTTGTGGCGGTTATAGTAGTGCGTCAGGCCCGCCACCTGCTGATAGGTATCCGGCGCAAATTCCACGACTGTTTCGGCGCGGAAACTGTGATGCTCCTGCCGGCGGGCGACAAGTGCCTGTTCGAACCAGGAGCCGACGCTTTCGCGACCGATCAGCCGCAGATGGCCGGGACGGTCCGTGAGGTTGAAGATGCGCTCCGGCTGCGGCGTGCGCAGCCACTGGAAATCATCAGGCAGTTTGCCGCCGTCGAAGGAATATTCGCTTCGCATCGGCTTTTCCGCCCGCGCAGCACCGCCAAGCCCCGGCACCTCGACATCGGGAACCGTCGTGCCGTTTTCGAGGTAGAGCCAGCCATCCTCACGCCAGACGCATTTCTGCAGCGCCGTCTCGCGCCCCAGCGTGCAGCGGCGCTTCGGCGGCAGCGGCCGGCCGCAGAGATGTGTATGATAGACCTGGCCATCTGATGTTTCGACGTACTGCCCGTGCCCTGCCCTTTGCAGCACCGCTTCCGGATTGTCCTTGGACGTGATCAGGTGCCGGTTCGGATGCAGCTCATAGGGGCCGTCGATATTGCGCGAGCGCGCCATCGTTACCGCATGGTCATAGCCCGTACCGCCCTCGGCGGTCGTCAGATAATACCAGCCGTTCTTGCGGAAGAGATGCGGCCCTTCGACGAGGCCGAGCGGGCTGCCCGCAAAGATGTTCTTGATCGGGCCCTTCAGCGCCTTCGTCTGCGGGTCCCATTCCTGCAGCAGGATGCCGTCGAAGGCCGGCGACTTCGGCGAGCCGCCATAGCTTTCTGTACGGTGGTTCCACTGCATGTTGATGAACCACTTGCGGCCGTCCTCGTCATGGAAGAGCGACGGATCGAAGCCCGAGGAATTGACATAGACGGGCTCGGACCATTCGCCCTCGATGGTGGGCGAAGTCACGATGTAATTATGCGCATCCTTGAAATTGCCGTCGAAGCGCTTGACGTCGGTATAGACGAGCCAGAACTGTCCGTCGGCATAGGAAAGGCATGGCGCCCAGATGCCGCAACTATCAGGATTGCCGCGCATGTCGAGCTGCGAGGCCCGCTCCAGCGGCCGCCGCACCAGTTTCCAGTTCACCAGATCGCGCGAATGGTGGATCTGCACACCCGGATACCATTCGAAGGTGGAGGTCGCGATGTAATAGTCGTCGCCGACGCGGCAAATGGACGGATCGGGATTGAATCCAGGCAAGATGGGATTGCGGATCATGGCGGCTCCTCCAGAGGTAAGATTGCGGTACGTACGTCAGACACGAGCGGGCAGACTTCCGCCTCCCCTCATCTCTGTGCTTGTCACAGAGATCAAGCCAGCCCAAGTCATTGGGCTGAAAGGACTCTTCTCGCCGCGCCGACGCGCGGCGGCTGGATTCCTGTGACAAGCACAGGAATGAGGGAGTACGGGGCACTGCGCTGCCACAAACTCCCCCTGCCTTACGCTATTCCAGCTCTGCGGACTTGGCCCAGAGGTTGATGTCGGCCTCCTTGGCATAGACATCGATCTGCTTCAGCTCCTCTGCCGAGAACTCGAGATTGTCGAGTGCGGCAACGCAATCGACGATCTGAGAGGAGCGGCTGGCGCCGATCAGCGCCGAGGTCACGCGCCCGCCGCGCAGCACCCAGGCGATCGCCATCTGCGCCAGCGTCTGGCCGCGCTTCTCGGCGATCTCGTTGAGCTTCCTGATATTGTCGATGATCGAAGGGCGGATGAAATCCTTCTTGAGGAAGTGGTTCTGCGCCGCACGGCTGTCGGCGGGAATGCCGCCGAGATATTTCGTCGTCAGCATGCCCTGGGCGAGCGGCGAGAACACGATCGAGCCCATGCCGACCTCGTCGAGCGTATCGAGCAGCTTGTCATCCTCGACCCAGCGGTTGAGCATGGAATAGCTCGGCTGGTGGATGAGGCAAGGCGTTCCCAGATCCTTCAAGATCGCGGCCGCCTCCAGGGTGCGCTGCGAATTATAGGAGGAAATGCCGACATAGAGCGCGCGGCCGGAACGCACGATATAGTCGAGCGCACCGCAGGTCTCTTCCAGCGGGGTGTCCGGATCGAAACGGTGCGAATAGAAGATATCGACATAGTCGAGACCCATGCGCTGCAGGCTCTGGTCGCAGGAAGCGATCAGATACTTGCGGCTGCCCCACTCGCCGTAAGGACCCGGCCACATGTCGTAACCTGCCTTGGAAGAGATGATCAGTTCGTCGCGGAGACCAGCAAAATCGGTGCGCAGGATTTCGCCGAACGCGGTCTCGGCGCTGCCGGGAGGCGGGCCGTAATTATTGGCGAGGTCGAAATGCGTGATGCCGAGATCGAAGGCCGTGCGGCACATATCGACCTTGCGGTCATGCGGGGTGTCACCGCCGAAATTGTGCCAGAGGCCGAGGGAAACGGCCGGGAGCTTCAGGCCGGAACGGCCCGTGCGGTTATACTTCATCCTCGAATATCGGTCTTCGGCCGGTTGCCAGCTCATCTGAGGTCTCCTCAACCTGTAAAAGTGCTTCTCTTTCGTATCCCGCACCAAGCGGCAGTCGAAAGCTGAAAACGCCGCCGCCCTCTTGTCGGGCAAAGCGCGACGGCCACTATTGGAGTAAGCGCGCCAATACGGCAAGCGCATGGCGCGTGTCCTGTACGACTTCGGCAGGGGTCGGGCCTCTCCAGCGGTAGGCCGCTACCGTTCCATGTCGTCATCCTCGGGCTTGTCCCGAGGATCTACTGATGGCGCGGCAGATCCTCGGGACAAGCCCGAGGATGACGGAAGCGTTGGAGCAAGCGCGCTGTTACGACAAATGTACGGCGCGCTCCCTCACCTTACTTCAACAGCGCCTGCGCCTCGTCGATACCCAGCGCCGCCGGCTGCGTGCAGGTCGTCGTGAGCTCCACGAACCGGCCTTCCGCACCCGACTTCAGGATCGAAGTCATGATGTCGACGCCATGCAGTGTGCGGTCGAGCGAGCAGCGTGCATCGCGGCCCTCGATCAGCGCCATGGCCATGTCGGCAAGGCCGGCGGTGCGATAGTTGGCGCGCGGGCCGTTCGGGCTTTCCTGGTTGAACTTGCCGAACGGGTGATCCCAGGCGCCGAGCGCCTTGATGTCCTTGTCGCGGCCGCTTGCCTCGACAACACCGCCAAAGAAGTTCGGATCCGGCACGTAGAGCGATCCGTCCGTGCCGTAAAGCTCCATATTGGCATGGCGGTGCGACCAGACATCCCAGCTCGCCGTCAACGTCACGGTGGCGCCCGAGACGAATTCGAGCAGCGCCTGGATCGTCGTCGGCGTCTTGACCGGGATGGTCTCGCCGTTGCGCGGCTGGCTGGTGATGGTGCGGGTCTCCGACGCCATCGAGGTCAGGCCGGCGACACGCTTCACCGGTCCGATCAGGTTGATCAGGTTGGCGATGTAATACGGACCCATGTCGAGGATCGGGCCGCCGCCCGGCAGGAAGAAGAAGTCCGGGTTCGGGTGCCACATTTCCATGCCCGGGCCCATGACGTAGCAGGCGCCGGACGTGATGCGGCCGATACCGCCGTCATCGACGAACTTGCGGGCAAGCTGATGCGCGCCGCCGAGGAAAGTATCCGGGGCGCAGCCGACCGAAAGCCCCTTCTCCTTGGCGATGCGGCGAAGCTCTTCGCCCTGCTCCAGCGAGAGAACCAGCGGCTTTTCCGAATAGACATGCTTGCCGGCTTCGAGTGCTGCCTTGGATACCGGATAATGCGCGTCCGGGATCGTCAGGTTGACGACGACGTCGATCTCGTCATTGGCGAGAAGCTCTTCGATCGTCTGTGCCGTCACGCCATATTCCTCGGCGCGATGCTTTGCGGCCTGCACGTTGATATCGGCGCAGGCAAGCACCTTCAGCCCCTTGAAGAGCGGTGCGAGTGAAAAGTAGGTGGTGGAGATGTTGCCGCATCCGATGATGCCGACGCCAAGTTCCTTGGTCATGGTCTGCCTCAGTAGCTCTTGAAGGAAGCGATCGAGCGCGTGATGTTGCGGTCGATATCATTGGGATTGTCGTGCTCGACGACGAAATGCTTGGCCTTGGTCTTGGCCTTGACGACCGGAAGCAGCCTTGCCCAGCCGATCGTGCCGTGGCCGACATCGGCCCAGCCGCCTTCGTCAGTGGCTTCGCCAGCCGGTGCGATGTCCTTGACGTGGACAGCGCTGATACGGGAGCCAAGCTTCTCGACCCAGGCATAGGGATCCGCACCGCCGCGAACGACCCAGGCGATATCCGCTTCCCAGGTGATGCCTGGCGCGCCTTCGAAGATGCGCTCGATCGGCAGCGAGCCGTCGGAAAGCTTCACGAATTCGAAGTCGTGATTGTGCCAGCCGAATTCATAGCCCGCATCCTTGTAGGGCTTGCTCATTTCCTGCAGGCGCTTGCCGAAGGCGAGCCAGCCGGCAGCATCCGTCGGGCGCTGGTCGGGCATCAGGTGCGGCGCATAGATGGAATCCATGCCGAGGATCTTGGCGATCTGCAGCGACTTCTCGACATTGCCGTCGAGGAAATCGGGGCTGAAATGGCCGGTCGCCATCACGAGGCCGTTCTTGTCGAGATCGGCACGCAGGCTCTTCAGGCCGGCCTCGTCGAGTTCGGCATAAATGCCGCCGAAACCTTCGACTTCGCTGTAGCCGGCCTTGCCGAGCTTTTCGAAGATCGCCGACAGCGGCGGGAAATTGCGGGCGCTATAAAGCTGATAGCTGAGCTTGGTCATGTCATCCTCCTCGGGCCTCGTGCCCGTTCTCACGTAAGATCAATCTGCCGATTGGCAGGAATGCAGGTCGTAGAAGCGGAATTCCGGCAGCTTGCCCTCTTCGAGCGGTTTTGCCGGCGTAAAGGTGATGCGGCGGCTTTCGCCGGCTGCAAGGTCGAAGGCGTTGTCGGAATATTTGCCGTCCGTATCCGTTTCGATCATCACGAAGAGCGCCAGGCCCTTGGCGGTGACGTCGATATCGATCGAGCCGTTCTCCTCGACGAATTCGCGGATGATGGAAAGGCCCGCCGGCTCCAGTTCCAGCGCCTTGTAGGTGCCGTTCACATAGTGCCCCTCGCCGCCCATGCCGTTCGAGGCCGTGAAGCGCCAGGCAAGCAGCGTACCCGGGGGTATCTCGGACATGTCGAGCGTCGCCGCAGTGCAGGCCGCATCCGGCACGCACATGGCCTGCACATTCTTCAGGTGCTTGCGTTCGCCCTGCATTGTCAGGATGGAGATCGCGAGATCGACGCTCACCTCGGCAAGCGTGTCATTGACCAGCGAGAAGCGGATCGACTTGCCGTCGTCGGACGGAATGGCGGCGACCGCCACCGGCTGGAAGAAGCGCTTGACGAGATAGTGCATCGCCTTCCAGCGGCCACCGTAGTCGAGGCTCGACCAGGAGGCCACCGGCCAGGTGTCGTTGAGCTGCCAGTAGATCGTGCCCATGCAATGCGGCTTCAGCGAACGCCAATATTCCACCGCCGTCTTGATCGCCAGGCCCTGCTGAATTTGGCTGAGATAGACGAAATTCGGGAAATCCTTCGGGAAGCGGAAGTAGCGGAACATCGTGCCGGCAATGCGCTCGTTGCCGCCGGCGTTCTTCTGGTGCAGCTCCATGACGGGTGACGCGACATTCATGTCCTTGGCGTCGGCATAGGTCTTGATAACAGGCAGCGACGTATAGGACTGGAAACCGAATTCCGAGCAGAAGCGCGGCCTGACCGAGCGGTAATTGTCGAACGATTTGTTCTCGTGCCAGACCGACCAGTAATGCATGTCGCCGGAACCATCGGCATGCCAGGCATCGCCGAAATCGAGATAGCCGGAAGCCGGGCTCGACGGCCACCAGAGGGCGCCAGGCATCGCCTTCTTCACAGATTGTTCGATGGTGCGGTTCAGGCGGTCGTAGGAAACGAGATAGCGGTCACGGTCCTTGCGGGACTCCTCAAACCAGGTGAGCGCGCCGACAAGCTCGTTATCGCCGCACCAGAGCGCGATCGAGGCATGCGAGGACAGCCGACGAACCTGGTAATCCACCTCGACGGCGACATTCTCGAGGAAGTCTTCGGTCGAGGGATAAAGGTTGCAGGCGAACATGAAGTCCTGCCAGACCATCAGGCCAAGGCGATCGCAGATATCGTAGAACCAGTCGTGCTCGTAGAAGCCGCCGCCCCACACACGGATCATGTTCATGTTGGCGGCCTTGGCCGACTGCAGCAGGTCCTCGGTCTTCTCCTGCGACGAGAGCGAGAACAGCGCATCGGCCGGGATCCAGTTGGCGCCGCGGCAGAAGATTTCGTGACCATTGACCTTGAAGGCGAAACGGCTGCCGGCGGCATCGGGCGTGGTGATAAGCTCGATGGTGCGCAGGCCGATCTGCTTCGTCACGCTGTCGGAGTCAAGCTCGACGGTGAGCGTATAAAGCGCCTGCTCACCGCTGCCGGATGGCCACCAGAGACGCGGATTGTCGATCTGGAAGACGTGGTTGATGTCAGCCTCGCCGGGGTTCACGCCAACATCGAGCCGCACACGCTCGCCATCGAGATCGAAATAGAGCTGGGCGATGCCGGCATTCTTGGCGTAGAGCGTCGCCGTCACCTGCAGTTCCACCGAGCCATCGGCATTATGCGTCTGGCGTGTCAGCACATGCTCGATGCGCGCCGTCTCCAGCTTCTTCAGAGCGATCGTGCCGTAGAGGCCGAGAGGGGCAATGGCGATATTCCAGTCCCAGCCGAAATGGCACTGCGGCTTGCGCAGCATGTTGCCGTCAGGGATCGGCGAGTTGCCGGTGCTATAGGGAATGTAGAAGGGTTGCTTCTTCTGCCGTTCGGCACCGGTGGCAATGCTTGAGGCAAAGACGATGCGGATCGTGTTCTCGCCCTTCTTCAGCATGCTCGAAACATCCGGCCTGTAGCGGCGGAAGCTGTTATCGGCTTCGAGCGCCAGGAAGCCGTTGACGTGAACGCTGGCGACCGTGTCGAGGTAGTCGATGTCGAGATACCAGTCGCCCTCGGCATCAGGAAGCGTGAAGCTGCGCTCGACCACCCATTCGCGCTGGGCGACCCACTGCACCTTTTCCTCGTTTCGACCGAAATAGGGATCCGGGATCAGTCCCGCGCGGTGAAGCGCGGTGTGCACGTCGCCCGGCAGCGTGATGACGCTGCGAATCTCGCCATCGGCGGAGGCAAGCTGCCACGAGCCCGAAAGTTCGATGTTGAAACCGTTCTTCGGCAAGGATGTCATAGTCTTATCCTGATCGGGCCGCTCCTGGGAGTGCCGGACAAGCCGGACTGCGGCCGAATTTTGGCTGGCCTGACGGCCGATTGGAGGATCGGGCGGCACTGTTTCCAGCGCCGCCCGCAGAACTTTCTAGAGGCGCAGTTCGCTTTCGGCGTCGAAGACCGAGGCGAGCGACATGTCGAAGCTGAGCTTCACCTTGGCTCCGACGCTGAAGCGGCGCGCACCGTTGATGCGTACCGACATCGTGTGACCGGCATGTTTCAGCCACAGAAGATTGTCCGCGCCCATCGGTTCCTCGATGTCGACAGTGGCGTCATGCTCTTCACCACCGGTATTCTCGTTGACCTTGATGTGTTCGGGGCGAACGCCGAGCACCACCTTGCGGCCGGGCTGCAGCTTATCGTAGCCGTCATAGGCGACGAGCGAGAAATTGACGCCATTGGCGGTAAAGGCGATGCCGTCACCCGATTTGATCAGTTCGCCGTGCAGGAAGTTCATCGACGGTGAGCCGATGAAGCCGGCCACGAAGAGATTGCGCGGCTTGTTGTAGATCGTCGTCGGATCGTCGAGCTGCTGGATGATGCCGCTCTTCATGATGGCGATACGGTCAGCCAGCGTCAGTGCCTCGATCTGGTCGTGCGTGACGTAGATCATCGTGTTCTTCAGCGACTGGTGCAGACGCTTGATTTCGACGCGCAGTTCCGAGCGCAACTTCGCATCGAGATTCGACAGCGGCTCGTCGAAGAGGAAGACATCGACATCGCGCACCAGGGCACGGCCGATCGCCACACGCTGGCGCTGGCCACCGGAAAGCTCGGCCGGCTTGCGCTTCAACAACGGCTGGATCTGCAGGATCTCGGAGGCACGCGCCACGCGCTTGTCGATCTCGACCTGCGGCACCTTGGCGACGCGAAGGCCGAAGGAGAGGTTCTTTTCAACAGTCATCTGCGGATAAAGCGCATAGGACTGGAAGACCATGCCGATGCCGCGGTCCTTCGGCTCTTCCCAGGTGACGTTTTTGCCCTTGATGAAGATCTGCCCTTCCGAGGCGTCGAGCAGCCCGGCAATGCAATTCAGCAACGTCGACTTGCCGCAGCCCGAAGAGCCGAGCAGCACCAGGAATTCGCCGTCATTGATGTCGAGGTTCAGATCCTTGAGCACGCTGACCGCACCGAAGTTCAGCGACAGGTCCTTGATGGAAACACTTGCATTCATGTTCATGGGATCAACCCTTCACTGCGCCAGCGGCGATGCCACGGACGAAAAGCCGCCCCGACACGAAATAGACGATGAGCGGAACAAGTCCTGTAAGGATCGTTGCCGCCATGTTGACGTTGTATTCCTTCACGCCCTGGACGGAATTGACGATGTTGTTGAGCTGCACGGTCATCGGATAGGTATCCGGCCGGGTGAAGACCACGCCGAACAGGAAGTCGTTCCAGATGCCAGTCACCTGCAGGATCATCGCGACGACGAAGATCGGCAGCGACATCGGCAGCATGATCTTCAGGAAGATCTGCCAGAAGCCCGCCCCGTCGACACGCGCCGCCTTGAACAGTTCCTCCGGCAGCGACACGAAGTAATTGCGGAAGAGCAGCGTCAGGATCGGCATGCCGAAGATCGAATGCACGATGACCAGCCCGGTGAGCGAGCCGTAGATGCCGATTTCGCGCAGGATGATGACGATCGGATAGATCATCACCTGATACGGAATGAAGGCGCCGATGATGAGGACCGAGAAGAAGAATTCCGATCCCTTGAAGCGCCAGTTCGCCAGCGCATAACCATTGACCGAGGCGATCGCGATCGAAACGATGACCGAGGGAACGGTGATGCGCACCGAGTTCCAGAAACCGCGCGAAAGACCGTCGCAGTTGAGGCCGGTGCAGGCCGTCGCCCAGGCCTTGACCCAGGGCTCGAAGGTGATTTCCAACGGCGGCGCGAAGATGTTGCCGAGCCGGATCTCCGGCATCCCCTTGAGCGAGGTGACGACCATCACGTAAAGCGGAATCATGTAGTAGACGGCGGCCACGAAAAGCGAGCCGTAGACGATGATGTTGCGCCCCGAAACCACGGGCCGCGGCTTTGGCCCGGCCGGACCGGAAACCGACTTCTTCTCGAAAGGAGTGTCGCCGCCATTGACGGCCTTGAGAGCGATATTGTCAGCCACGTTTGCGCCCTCCGCCAAATTCCAGATATGCCCAGGGAATGACGATGATCGCCACTGTCAGCAGCATCATCGTCGAAGCTGCAAAGCCCTGACCGAGATTCTGCGCCTGGAACATGTAGTCGTAGACGTATTTCGCCGGCACTTCCGACGAGATGCCCGGACCGCCGCTGGTCTGGGCCACGACGAGGTCGTAGACCTTGACGATGCCGCTGGCGATGATGACGAGCGTGGTGATGAAGACCGGCCGCATCATCGGGATGATGACGAAGAGATAGGTCCGCCACATCGGAATGCCGTCGACGCGGGCAGCCTTCCAGATATCCTCGTCAATGCCGCGAAGCCCGGCGAGCATCAGGCACATCACGAGGCCGGTGCCCTGCCACAGAGCGGCGATCAGCACCCCGTAAATGACGATTTCAGACGTATAGAGCGGATCGAAACTGAAGCTCGTCCATCCCAGCGACCGCACGACCGCCTGGACGCCGAATTCCGGATTGAGGATCCACTGCCACACGAGACCGGTGACGATGAAGGACAGCGCGAAGGGATAGAGGAAGATCGTGCGGAACGTGTTCTCGAAACGGATCTTCTGATCCATGAGAGCCGCCAGCATGAAACCGATGACCAGACTGAAGATCAGCGACAGAATGCCGTAGATCGCCAGGTTCTCGATGGACACGACCCAGCGCGGGGCAGCCCAGAGACGCTGATATTGCTCGATGCCGACGAAGTTCAATCGCGGCAGAAGCTTGGAATTGGTGAAGGAATAAACCACCGTCCAGATCGTGCCACCGAGAAAGATGACCATGGAGGTGAGGATCATGGGAATGGAGGCAATCTTCGAATTCAGATTGCGGAATAATTTAAACGGTCGGCCGGCTTTCGCTTGACCTGTCATTGAGTTTCCTCCTGAAGCACAGTCGCTTCGGTGATCGGGGCTCCATCCGAAGACGGCGGCCCTTCCCGTCCCTGTCGCAACCGTCATGCGGTCTTGGCGCGATCGCAGCCGGGTGAGACGTGCCGTCGCCGGAAGGATCAGAGATCCGGGCGGCGCGATCCGGCCCTGCAACATGCAGGACCGGACCTGATGGGCTTGAGGACCGAGGATCAGTCGGCGGCGGCGATGATGTCGGCGAAGCGCTTCTGCGCTGCTTCGGCCGTCATCGTGTTATTGGCGAAGAACTCGGCGAAGAGGTCTTCGATCTGCTTCTGCGTATCGGGCGAAACGAGCTGATCGGAGCTGGTGACGATATTGCCCTCGGCGAGGATATCGAGACCCTTCTTCATGCAGTCGTTTGCGGCCGAGATATCGACGTCGCCGCGAACCGGAAGCGAACCCTTCTTCAGGTTGAAGGCAACCTGGGTCTTGGGGTCGAGAAGCGTGGCGGCAAGCACGTCCTGGGCCTTCGCCTTCTCGGCATCCTTCTGGAGCGGGAAGTAGAAGGCGTCGCCGCTGGTCGAGATGATCTCATTCACGCCGAGGCCCGGAAGGCAGGTATAGTCCTTGCCGGCAACCTGCTTGGCGACCTGGAATTCGCCCTGCGCCCAGTCACCCATGATCTGGCCGCCGGCCTTGCCGGTGATGACGAGGTTGGTGGCCTGGTTCCAGTCCTGCACGTTGCTGCCCTTGGACATGCGCCGCGCATCGTCGGCAGCCTTGAAGACCTTGGCGATCTCGGGACCGGCCGCGACTTCGGCATCCTTGTCCTTGAAGACCTTCAGGTAGTTGTCCTTGCCGCCGATGGCGATCATCAGCACGCCGACGGCGCCGCTTGCCTGCCAGCCCTGACCGCCGACCGCAAGAGGAACGATCCCGGCCTTTTCCAGAGCCGGAGCGGCAGCGACGAATTCATCCCAGTTCTTCGGAACCGGCACGCCGGCCTTCTGGAAGGCGGCATTCGACAGCCACAGCCACTGCCAGGAGTGGATGTTGACGGGTGCGCAATAGATCTTGCCGTCGATCGTGCAGGAATTGAGCAGGGTCGACGGACGGATGATTTCCTTCCATTTGCCTGCGGTCGCCACATCGGTCAGATCCTTCATGAGGCCGGCCTGGACGAGTTCCTCGGCCTGACGGCCGTGGTTGAACTGGGTCGCACCCATCGGATCACCGCCGGTGATGCGGCTGATCATGATCGGACGCGCGGTGCTGCCGGAACCGGCGATTGCGCCGTCTACCCAGTGGTTGCCGGTGGCATCGAATGCCTTTGCCAGCTCAGCCACAGCGGCAGCTTCACCGCCCGAGGTCCACCAATGGGTGACTTCGAGATCGGTTGCCTTGGCGGCACCAAACGGAATGGCTACGGAAGCGGCAAGCACAGCCGCCATCATACGGATTTTCATGAGTTCTCCTCCCTCACTGAAACGTTGCCGGAAAAACTTAGAGCAATCGATTTATCCGCGCAACCGCCCGCTCACAAAATTTTCTGTGAAAGGCACCATTACAGCCTATGAGGGTAATCTCCAGTTCCACCTTTGCTCAATAAGAAAAGCGTAAGCAAGCGATTTCGCAATTGCGGCATTACATTATATATCTGATTTTACTATATATTTTTTGATTAATCTGACAATTTCGGCATTTCGGCATTTCGCGGGTGCAAAAAATCGCGCGCTAAACACGCGATTCAACCATAGAGGACCACTATGCAACGTTGATCAGAAAAAGGGCTCGACATTTCTACTGTATCGTTACAGATTGTCTCGCTCAGGGAGGAGAGCTTTTTCAGCGCCGGCATACTTACAGCGCAGCAAAAAGCCTCTATAAGGCGAAGCAAATCGCGTGAGGCGGGCCTAAAGGGATGGAAAACAACGGAAATTTCGGCGGAGCGGCATCCGGTTCCGTTCCGCGCGAGCGCCCGACATTGAAGACGATCGCCTTCATGACGGGCCTTGGCGTGACGACCGTATCGCGGGCGCTGAAAGATGCACCGGATATTGGCGCTGAAACCAAGGAACGGGTGCGCATGGTCGCCCGCCAGCTCGGCTATCAGCCAAACCGGGCCGGCGTACGCCTGAGAACCGGCAAGACCAACGTGATTGCCCTCGTCCTCAGCATCGACGAGGAGATCATGGGCTTTTCCAGCCAGATGGTCTTCGGCATTTCCGAAGTGCTGACTGGCACGCCCTACCACATCGTCGTCACCCCGCATTCGCACAGCAAGGATCCCATGCTGCCTGTGCGCTACATCCTCGACACGGGCTCCGCAGACGGCGTCATCATCTCGCGCGTCGAGCCTGACGATCCGCGCGTGCGCCTGCTCGCCGAAAGCGGCATGCCTTTTACCGCCCACGGCCGCACCGATGCCGGCCTCGTGCACCCCTTCCACGACTTCGACAACGAGGCTTACGCCCATCAGGCCGTGCAGAAGCTCGTCAATCGCGGCCGCAAGCGCATTGCCCTGCTGCAGCCGCCGAGCAAGCTCACCTATTACACCCATACCCGCATCGGCTTTCAGACCGGCCTGCACGATTACGGCGCCGAGGAAGTGCCGCTGCGCGTCAATATCGATGCCCCGCTCGCCGAAATCCGTGACGCCGTGGAACAACTGATGCGCTCGCCGGGCGCCCCCGACGGCATCGTCTCATCCGCCGGCAGCGCCGCCATCGCCGTCAACGCCGGCATCGAAGCCGCCGGCAAACGCCTCGGCCATGACGTGGACCTCGTCTCCAAACAATCCGCGCCGATCCTCAACTGGATTCGCCCCGAGATCATCACCGCTTACGAAGACGTCCGCCACGCCGGCCGCGAGATGGCCAAGCAGGTGATCGCGCGGATCGATGGCGTGGATGCGGAACTGTTGCAGAGTATCAGCAAGCCGGAATGGCCGGACGGGCGGTAGGCTGATCCAAACGCAAATCCGCGAAACCACCCGCCATGGCCATAGAAGCGATCTTCTTCGACGTCGGCGAAACACTCGTCGATGAAACCCGGCAGTGGTTCTCCTGGGCCGACCGGCTCGCCGCCGCTCCCGCCTGACCTTCGCCGCAGCCCTCGGCGCAGTGATCGCCGAAGGCCAGCACGTCTTTCCCGGTAAGGCTCGCCGGACGGTTTGTGCCTGTGCCGAAAAACCCGTCTCCAGCAGCCCGCCTACCGCGCATTCTCCAGATCGGCCCGCGTAAACACTGGATACACGGCAAGCCTCGGCACGCCCTCGATGCGCGCAGCCCCCTCGCCGCGCCAGATCGCGCAGACGACGCCGAGGACCTTGGCCTTCTCGCCGACCGCCATCCGATAGGCATCGGCCACCGCCCCGCCCGTGCTGATCACATCCTCGATGAAAGTCACGCGCCGGCCGGCCACGTCCTGCCCTTCGATCGCCCGACAGGTGCCGTAGGTCTTGGCTTCCTTGCGGATGAAGGCGGCGGGCAGGCCGGTTTCCAGCGAGATCGCGGTCACGAGCGGTACGCCGCCGAGTTCCAGCCCGGCGATGATTTCGGTATCGGCGGGCAAAAGGGCCGCCATTGCCTGCGCCAGCGGCTTCAGAAGGGCCGGTGTGCCTTCGAAGCGGTATTTGTCGAAATAGCGGTTGGAAACCTGGCCCGAGCGGAGGACGAATTCGCCCTCCAATGTTGCGATTTCAGAGATTTGCCGGGCCAATGCCGCATGGTCGACGGATGCCTTGATCATTTCTACCCCTTCAGAAAGTGCTGGCTCAGAACGCTGCTTCGCACAGAGGAATGCCCTATGCCTGCGCATTCCCGCAACAGTGTCACTGCGATTTGTGCCGGTAGGGCAGTTATGGGCGCGACGATGATGGGACAGAGTCCGGCTTCCGCGGCAGGCCTACGATGGAGCGATGAGCGCTTGTTCGGCAGGCCGACAGCGGCAATTAACGGGCCTGCCGGAATATCGCTCCGCAGCCAATTCGCGCGAAACCCGCTCAGCCTCCTCGATATCGGCACGTGAATGCTTGCCATCTGCTCCCCGCGCGAGGGCTCGCAAACGGCGACTGGAGCGTGTCAAACTGCCGGAAAGGCAAGGTCATATGCCGGAGCACGGCCCCCCCAAGGAAACGGCTGATGCACTATGCTCTCGGCACGACGAGGCTGTAGATGGCCCGTCTGTTTACTGCTTGGGCTTTTCGGATTCCCAATTGAGAAAGAAGCCGACATCGCCCGGCATGCCGCTCGGAAAATTGACGACGACAGCCTTCAGCTTATAGCCCTGCGGCCGCCCGTATTTCTCGTAGCGCTCGTAGAATTCCTTGGCTTTTCCCTGCAGCGTTTCCGGCCAGTTATCGGCACCGTTATTGATGGCGCGGCCGCTGTCGGTGCAGTAGTCGGACGAGAACTGATAGACCAGCGCTTCCGTCTTTCCGTCCCTCAGGGCATTATCGACCAGTCGCCGCACGATCTGGATTTCGTTTTCGGTGACATGCTTGAACATAAAATCATTGACGAGGTCGAAATGACTTTTCTCCTTCGCCTCCGTCGCTCGCGTCGCCTTCTGCTTCATCGCCTCCTGAAGATCGCGCAGATCCTGCGCGCTCGGCGGCATCTCGTTTGGGTCAGAGCCTTTCCTGTCCGACATTCCGTGTCTCCCTCTCGGTTCAAAGGAACAACGCAACGCCACGCAGATAGTCCTTCATAGAACTAGTCAAACACCGGGAATAAAAGCCAACTCTTGAGCAGTTCCCCGCCTGACCAAGAGGATTACCTGATAAGGACTATGTGCAAGCGCCTGATGGTGAGATCAGCGCCTTATGACATTGCTGCCAAAGCCTGTACGCACCGCCATATAGTTCTAACACCTAATATTAGTGCCAATTCGAATTGGCAGCAATTAGGGCGATTGCGTACACACTTGCAGCGCGAGGTAACGGATAACGCAGTGGCACCGCTCAGCCGAGCAACCGTCACTCCGCCTGATTGAAAACCGCCTCCACACGATACCCGTCGGGATCGATCACGAAGGCCGCAAAGTAATTCGGCCCATAATGCTGCCTGAGCCCCGGCGCACCATTATCGACGCCGCCATTGGCAAGGGCCGCCGCATAAAAGGCGATGACCGACTGCCGGTCGGGTGCCGCAAAGGCGAGATGGAAACCGGCACCTGGCGCGCCCTGCCCCGCTTCCACCGATTTGAGCGCCAGCTTGTCGCCACCACCGGGCACGCCATAACCGACAGCCTGTCCGACCTCGCCGGGACGCAAGTCCTCCCAGACCCTGATATAGCCGAGCGCGCCGAGCGCAGCATCGTAAAACCGCGCGGCTCTCTCGATATTGCCAACCCCGAAGGATGCATGGTGAAGCATGTCGAAAACCTCCCGTCCGCCATCGGCCTTATAGCAAAAAGCCCGGCACGATGGCCGGGCTCTTCATCTTTATCCTGACAAACCTCAGAAGGTCGATGCACCGCTGCCCCAAGGGCCATGGTGAAAGTCCTTGCCGTCGAGGCGGTCGAAGCCGTGGGCGCCGAAGAAGTCGCGCTGCGCCTGGATCAGGTTGGCAGTGCCGCGGCCCTGGCGGTAGGCGTCGAAATAGCTGAGCGCCGAGGCAAGCGCCGGAACCGGCAGGCCGGCGGCAAGTGCTGCGGTCACGACGCGGCGCAGCGCCGGGATCAATTCCTTGACCATGCCGGAGAAGGCAGGCGTGACGATGAGGTTTGCCGCATCAGGCGCATCGGTAAACGCCTTGGTGATCTCGTCGAGGAACTGCGAGCGGATAATGCAGCCCGCGCGCCAGATACGGGCAATCGTCGGCATCGGCAGCGACCAGTTGAACTCCTTGGAGGCTTCCGCCATGACGGCAAAGCCCTGCGCATAGGCGCCGATCTTGCCGGCAAACAGCGCCAGTTCCAGATCCTTGTTGAACTCAGGGCCGTAGGCGATCGGGAAGGCAGCACCGAGATCACCGAAGATCTTTTCGGCAGCGACGCGCTGTTCCTTCATCGACGACAGGCTGCGGGCAGCGACGGCGGCTTCGATGCCGGTTGCCGGAATGCCCATGTTCTGCGCTTCGATCGCCGACCACTTGCCGGTGCCCTTCTGGCCGGCCTTGTCGAGGATCATGTCGACCATCGGCGTCCTGGAGATCGGGTCCTGAGCGGCCAGAACCTTCTCGGAGATTTCGATCAGGTAGGAGTTCAGGCGGCCCTTGTTCCACTCGCCGAAGATACCGGAGATTTCCGCAGCGCTCTTACCGAGGCCGTCGCGCAGGATGCCGTAGATTTCGGCGATCATCTGCATGTCGGCATATTCGATGCCGTTATGGATGGTCTTGACGAAATGGCCCGCGCCGTCATTGCCGAGCCAGGCGACGCAGGGGTCGCCATCATACTTGGCGGCAATCGAGGTCAGAACCTTCTCGACGCGCTTCCACGAATCTTCCGTGCCGCCGACCATGATCGACGGGCCGTGGCGGGCACCTTCCTCACCGCCCGAAACGCCCATGCCGATGAAGGTCAGGCCGGTATCCTTGAGGCGGTCGAAGCGAGCGACCGTATCGCGGAAGTTGGCGTTGCCGGCATCGATCATGATGTCGTTCTTCTGAAGATGGGGGCGCAGGGCCTCCATCTGCTGGTCCACGGCATCGCCTGCCTTGATCATGATGATGATCGGACGCGGCGGGCGGATCGCCTCGACGAACTCCTCGATCGTCTTGCAGGGAATGATCTGCTTCTTGAGATCGCCGGCGCTCTCGTAGAATTCATCCGTTTTTTCAGGCGTGCGGTTGAAAACCGCGATCTTGTTGCCCTTTTCCGCAATGTTGAGAGCCAGGTTGGAACCCATGACGGCAAGGCCGATCAGTCCGATTTCTGCCTTTTCCACGACAAACCTCCGATGAGTGAAATGGTGCGATGTTGTGGCACTCTCTCGGCCAAACGGCAAGGTCGAAGACCGCGATTCGGGTCGAAAAAAGGCCGTCGGAACAGGCTTTTCGAATGGCCAGGGGAGCACCATATGCGTAGGTTTGGGAGGCCGGAATGACAGCTACCGCAGCAAGGCAAAGCGATATCAGGCCGCTGCTCGCAAAGAGAGCCGGGCGCTACCGCGAATATGCGCCCTCGCCGGTACTCGCCCCGCATTTTCGCTGCCTCTGGTCGCATGAGATTCGAACAGCGAGCCCTGTCGCCATCGTACCTGATGGCTATTGCGACCTGCTTTTCGCGGACGGCCGCCTCTTCGTTGTCGGGCCGGACCGCACAGCCGCCTTCCCTCCGATGACGCCTGGCATGCGCATTATCGGCGCGCGTTTTGCACCGGGCGCCGGCGCCGCGTGGCTGAAGCTGCCTCTGTCAGAGATCACCGGCCTCTCCATTCCCCTGAGCGATATCGCGCCCGAAAAGGCTGCCCTCCTCGAACCGCGCCTGTCCGACTGTCCGGATGAGGCTGCCGCCCTCTCGCTCTTCGCGACCCTGTTGAGTGAACTGGCAAGGGAAGAAGCGGCGCCGGACCCCGAGGCTCGCCTGATCTTTGCCGCTGCAGACCATGAATCGGGCCGTATCGGCGACCTGCAGCAGAGGCTCGATATCGGCGAACGGCAATTGCGCCGCCGCGCCCACCACCATTTCGGCTACGGCATCAAGACGCTGGAACGCATCCGCCGGTTGCAGCGTTTCATGGCCTTGTGCCGCGCAAGTGGGACCCTGTCCCTTGCCGCTCTCGCTCTCGAAGCCGGTTTTTCCGACCAGGCCCATATGACCCGCGAAATCGGCGACCTGACGACACTGACGCCATCCGCCATGCTCGCCCAATTGACGACCCGCTGACCGTTTTGTTCAAGACGGTCCGTGCCGGCCTGCTAGTCTGACACAAAGCAAAGGACAGACCGATGAACACAATGCCCGCCCGCATCGTCCACATCACGATTAAAAGAGACTGGCGCGATGTCTATGATTTCGCCGGCCGGCCGGAGAACATGCCGCTCTGGGCCTCCGGCCTTGCGAGCGGCCTGGAACCCGATGGCGAGGACTGGATCGCCCACGGCCCGCTCGGCAGCGTCCGCGTGAGCTTCGTGCCGCCGAACAAATTCGGCGTCATCGACCATACCGTCACCATCGAATCCGGCCTGCGCGTCTATAACGCGCTGCGCATCGTGCCGAATGGTGATGGCTGCGAGGTGATGTTCACGCTGCTGCGCCTGCCAGGCATGACCGACGAACAATTCGCCGCCGATGCCGCCCATATCCAGAAGGATCTGGCGGCTCTGAAATCGATGATGGAGAAATAAGATGGCCAGCAACGACGCTCAAAATGACCGCCGCATCGACTATGTCGAGTTTAACGTCGCCGATATTGGTGCGGCAAAAGCCTTCTACGGCGCGGCCTTCGGCTGGCGCTTCACCGAATACGGGGAGAGCTACTGCGAGTTCGACGACGGAAGGCTGAAAGGCGGCTTCACCAATCTCGGCCCGGTGCGTGCCGGAGGCGGCCCGCTCGTCATCCTCTATGCCGAGAAGCTGGAAGACGTGCTCGCCAGCGTCGAAAAGGCCGGCGGCACTATAGCAAAACCGATCACGCCCTTCCCCGGCGGCCGGCGCTTCCATTTCGTCGACAAGGACGGCTACGAACTCGCCGTCTGGAGCAAAGACTGAAATCAGGCGTCCGCCGTTGCCGTGGTGCCGAGATTCTGGATCGTGATGAGCGCCCCGATCACCCTCTTCGCTGCGTCATGGAGCGGCACCATGCGGCAGCGATTGTGCCGCTCATCCCGCGCGTAGGTGTAATCCGCCGATATGCCGTCGAAGCAGGCGTCGAGCTTTTCCTTCACCTCGCTGGCAAAGCGCTCTTCGCCGATGAACTCGACGATATGGCGGCCGATGAGCTGCATGGCATTCTTGCCGAGGTGGGCGCAATTGACGGGATTGGAATAGAGATAGCGGTAATCCTTCGTCAGCACCGCCACGCGGTCCGGCAGCGTCTGCAGGATCGCCGCATTGAGGAACTGGCCGTTATCGGTATCGGGAATATAGGCGGGCGGTTGCCTGAGCTTCACGTCCACCGGCAGCGGTACGCGCCAGTCCGGCGCATGGGCGCCGAAATAGCGGTCGAGCAGATAGGAGAGCACGGCGGCATATTGCGTCACGAAAGCCGCGTCATCGGCATCCTGCGCGATGAGATAGCTTACAAACTGGAGTTGCATATAGACTTCAATCAGGCTGGAGGCCCTGCATGAGAGGATCGCCTCGACCAGCGGCTGTATATCGCGGTCGAGCGCCTCCACGCGCCCATCATCCCCTAGCCTTATCGCTTCCTCTATCTGCGCGCAGCGCAAGGAAAAGGCTCTGAACAACTCAAGCAAGATACCCCCAATATCCATTCCTGAGAAACGTTCCGAAACCGGTCGAGGCCTATGCTTAATGAAAGACTACGCCTTGCGGTAGGTGCTTTGCGCGCCCTAGTAGAGACGCGTAACATGAACCGTACTCATTTTCAACCGAACCGGACCTGTCGCTTTTCACCGATTATAAATCAGGAGCAAAATCTTACAGGCAGAATCTTACAGACTGACGGAACGCTTGATATCCCAGCGGTCGTGATACCAGAGCCACTGAGCCGGATATTCGCGCACCCAGCTCTCCACCTTGTCGTTCATCATCTGTGCCGTGGCGGGAAGATCCAAATTGCCCTTCTCGTCGCGCGGCATCTCCATCTTCGGCTCGATCTCCAGGCGGTAGCGATTGCCGGGCAGGCGGATGCAGCGGGCCGGATAGACCTCGCAATTGAACTGGCGCACCAGCTTCGGCAGCAGCGGATTGGTCTTGGTTTCCAGGCCGAAGAACGTCGTCTTCAACCCGCGGCTGAATTTCTGGTCGACGAGGACGCCAACGCCCTGCCCTGCTTCCAGCTGACGAGCGAGCGCAAAGGAAGAGCCGGCATGCGAAGGCACGAGCTTGCCCATGCGGCCGCTGCGGAAATCGAAGACCTTCTGCGCCACATAGGGATTGTTCGGCGGGCGGAAGAGCACGGTCACGCTGAGACCGAAGGCATTGCCCGCGACCGGCAGCAGCTCGAAATTGCCGGTATGGCCGGTAAAGACGATGAACGGGCGCGGATTGTCGCGCAGCTCCAGGAAAATCGGAATGCCAGAGACTTCCACCCTGCCCGGCTCGGCACTTTCAGGATCGAAATCGAAGAGCTGGTCGAGGAAGACATATTCGGCCGCAAGCCGGCCCATATTGCCCCAGCTTTCCAGCGCAATCGCTTCCAGCTCCGCATCGCTCTTTTCCGGAAAGGCCCGACGCAGATTGTAGAGCATCAGCTTGTGGCGCTTCAGCCGCTTGCCAATCTGGCGGGTCATCCAGTCGGCAAAGCGCATCGCGCCATCGGCAGGAAAAAGCTTCAGGAAATTCAGGAAGCCGAACATCAGCTGCGCCACCAGCCATTGCTGGAAACGCCTGAGCGCCAGAACGATCCTGGTAACGAAGAGCTTCACTCGGTCAGTCCATCTTCAGGATGATCTTGCCGAAGATCTGACGGGTTTCCATGCGCTCCAGGGCGCGGTCGATATCGTCGAAGCTGACTTCCGTATCGATGACGGGATGAACGAGGCCGCGGCCCATCTTCTGCATGGCATCGGCCATGTTCTCCATGCGGCAGCCGAAGGAGCCGAGCAGCTTCAGCTGCTGCTGGAAGAGCATCATCAGGTTCATCTCGGTCGAAACGCCCGAGGTCGAGCCGCAGGTGACGAGACGCCCGCCGCGCTTCATGCAAAGCATCGAGCCAGCCCAGGTATCCTTGCCCACATGTTCGAAGACGACATCGACGCCCTTCTTCTTGGTGAGCTTGCGCACCACGCCTTCGAAGCGGTCGGTGCGGTAATTGATAACGTGATCGGCGCCGAGAGCCTTCGCCTTCTCGATCTTGTCGTCGGAGCCGACGGTCGTGATGACTGTGCAGCCGATCTTCTTGGCAAGCTGGATCGCAGCCGTGCCGATGCCGGAGCCGCCGGCATGGACAAGGATCGTTTCGCCGGGCTCGAGCTTGGCATTGTCGAACAGCATGTGCTCGACCGTGCCGAAGGTAACGGGCGCAAGTGCCGCCCCGATCGCATCGACGCCGGGAGGAGCCGGTACGAGCAGCCGCGCAGGCAGGTTCACCTTCTCCTGCGCAAAGCCATCGAGATGGAAGCCGTGTACGCCGGAGACATGTTCGCAGAGATTGTCGCGGCCTTCGCGGCACGGGCGGCAGAGGCCGCAGGTGCGCGCGCCATAGATCGACACGAGCTGGCCGGGCAGAACATTGGCGACACCGGGACCGATCGCCTCGACGACGCCGGAGGCTTCCGCGCCGATGACGAGCGGCATCTTGCGCTTGGCGAATGCCATGCCGCGCCAGCCCCACACATCGATATGGTTCAGCGCAACCGCCTTGACGCGCAGTGTCACTTCGCCCGCACCGGGAGCGTCCGGTTCCGGCAGGTCGGTGATCTCAAGCTTGCGGTCATCGATCAGTTGCAAAGCGCGCATGGCAAAACCTCTCGCCTCTGGGGCGTTTTTCTTATCGGTTGGATTGTCGGGAACCGCTTAAGCCGGTTCGAGCGCCATGACAAGGCTGGCATTCTGTCCGCCGAAGCCGAAAGAGTTGGAAAGCACGGCCGAAACCTGGGCTTCCCGCTTCTTGTTCGGCACGACATCGAGAACGATTGACGGATCCGGGTTGTTGTAGTTGATCGTCGGCGGCAGCGTGCCGGTCAGCATCGTCTGCAGCGAGAAGACCGCCTCGACCGCACCGGCAGCCGTCAGCGTATGGCCGATCATCGACTTGTTGGACGACACCGGAATGCCGACCAGCTTCTCGCCGAAGACGGCGGACATGGAACCATATTCCATCTTGTCGTTTTCAGGCGTCGAGGTGCCATGGGCGTTGATATAGCCGATATCGTCCTCGCTCATGCCGGCATCGGCAAGGGCTGCGCGGATCGTCGCGATCGCCGGGGCGCCATCGGGCGAAGAGCGCGTGCGGTGGAAGCTGTCGGCCTTGTCGCCCGCACCCTTCATGATGCCGAGCACCTTGGCGCCGCGGGCAATTGCCGATTCCAGGGATTCCAGCACCAGCGTCGCCGCGCCTTCGGCGATGACGAAACCGTCGCGATCCTTGCTGAACGGCTTGGAAGCCTTGGTCGGCGGATCGTTCTGGGTGGAGAGAGCAGACAGCAGCGAGAAGCGGATCAGCGCTTCCGCACTCAGCGAACCGTCGGTCGCAACCGTCAGCGCCCGGTCGGTGCGGCCCTGGCGGATCGCCTCGATGCCGAGCTGGATGGCGGTAACACCCGATGCACAGGCCGTCGACAGCGTGACCGGCAGGCCGCGCGTGCCGAACCGATCGGACAATCGCTCGGAAATCGCGCCGAAGAGCGCCGCCTCATGGAAGGCCGGATCGGGACGCTGGCGCATGGCAGCGAGGAACCGCTCATAGGCATCGCCCGGATGGTCGGCGGCCGGCGAACGGTCGGCAAGCTCGAAACGGGCGCTCCATTCCGGCTCGATCGGCGGTGCTGCCAGGAACAGCGGACCATTGAAATCGCCGGAAATACCGGCATCGGCAAGCGCTTCGATGGTCGTCTCGCGCGCAAAGGCATAGGAACGCTCGACGGCGTTCGGCACCGGGATATCGATGAAATCGACGGTGCCGGCAATGCGCGTCGAAAGGCCGTCCGTCGGGAAGCGGGTGATGTCGTGAATGCCCGATGTACCTGACGAAAGGGCTGCCCAGTTATCCCTGAGGCCCTGGCCGAGCGAGGTGATGATACCCATGCCGGTGACCGCAACGATCGGACGGCCGAGATGATCCCTGTAAGCGGACGCTGTCATTTCAGTCACTCCTCACGCTTCTGCGGAAAGAACGGCAACGCCTTCGCCGCGCTGATGTCCGACGGTGGTTACGACGGCAGCCTTGGTGCCTGATTTCATCGGCGCTTCGTTCGCGGCATCAAAAGGCGGAACCTTCGCCTTGGCGTCGATCGCAAGCGCTGCAAGCGCAAGGCCGAGCGTGAACTGCGCCTCGATGGTGTGGCCGGAAACGCCGGCGAAGCCGCGGATCGCAGCACCCGGAAGCTGATGTTCAAGCACTGCCTTTTCGCGGGCGGCAAGCTCATGCATGCCGGTCGAGCCGGAGAAGATCGCCGTGGTTTCGGGGGCCAGACCGGCAGCGGGTTTCAGCAGCCGCTCCAGGCGAACTTCGAAATTACCCGCAGCGCGATTGCCGCGGTCGCCTTCGACGGCACCGATTGTCGCATAGATATGCGCGCCGCGCTCTTCAGCATGCTTGCGCGATTCCAGCACCAGGAAGGCGCCGGCGGAACCCGTGATCATGCCGCCACCCTCGAGACCGGAGCGCGACCAAAGCGGCGCCCACTCACCGCGTGTATGCGCACCGATTGCTTCCGTCAGCAGGATCATGTCCGGGCGTTCGGCCGCAAAGGCGCCGCCAACAAGCGCATGGGTGGATTCGCCTGACTTGATGCGCCAGAAGGCCGTCTCGACGGCGGAAACGCCGGAAGCTTCCTCACCCATGAAAGTGCGCGAGGAGCCGGTGACCTTGTGAACGATGGAAATATTGCCTGCAAGCAAGTTGGAAAGCTGTGCCAGAAACAGCGTCGGCCGCAGTTCGGTCGTCAGCTTCTCATTGAGCAGCAACTCGCGGTCGTTGCGCTTCAGGCCCTCATCGACGATCAGCGTATCGACATTGATGTCGCGCTCGCCGCCGCCGGCCGCCACGATCATGTCCATCGTGCCGCAGGCTTCCAGATTGTCCTTGAAGCCCGCATCATCGAGCGCCAGACCCGCTGCAAAAACGCCGATCCGCTGCCAGTTTTCCATCTGGCGCTGGTCGCCGCGCTTGGCGATCTGCTGCGACCAGTCGATCTCAGGAAGCGGATGGACCGGATAAGGCCTAAACTTCTCGGTCTCGATAACGGTCGCAGGTGCGGCATCGGCAGTCAGGATCGCCAGATGCGCATCCTTGCCGACACCCTGACAGGTCACGATGCCGATGCCTGATATCACGACGTCATTGGCGGCCTTGCTCATTCACTCACCCCCTGGGCCTTCGCCCGCTGCGCAGCGATGGCGTCCATCAGACCCACCTCGCCGGCACGTTTCTTCACGATATCGCCGAGCGGAATTTCACTGAAAGGCATGGTGCGCAGTTTCAGCTGCGCATCGCAGACCTTCTTGCCGCCGCTGGTGATCTTTGCCTTGGTGACGGCAAAACCGGAGCCGTCATGCTCGAGGAAAGCCTCGATGTCGAGCACCGCTTCCGGCTCGACGAAGGTGCGCATCTTGGCGCCATCGACCGACATCAGGAAGGGCATTGACGTAAAATCGGTGGCGGCCAGCACCAGCATGCCTGATGCCTGCGCCATGGTTTCGATGAGAAGCACGCCAGGGACGAGCGGCATGCCTGGAAAATGCCCCTCGAAAACGGGGCTCTTGGCCGGCACGACCGAGCGCGCAACGAGCGTGCGCTTCTCAAGGTCCACCGCCTCGACGCGGTCAATCATCTGGAAATATTCCAGCAGCATCAGACTTCTCCGGCGCGACGCGCAATAAGCCCGTCGGAAGGCCTACTTAGGAACAAAACCGCCCGGCCGCCATATCAATGGCGGCAGGGCGTGAAAAAAAGATGATGATGTTGCTTCAAGCCTTGGCGGCGCGCAGCTCGTCGATCTTGGCACAGAGGTTCTTCAGCACGAAGTATTCTTCGGTGGAAACCTTGCCTTCGTTGACTTCCTGCGTCCACTTTTCGAGCGGAATCTTGATGCCGAATTCCTTGTCGATGGCGAAAACGATATCGAGGAAGTCGAGGCTGTCGATACCGAGGTCGTCGATCGTGTGGCTTTCCGGCGTGATCGTTGCGCGGTCGATCTCGCTGGTTTCAGCAATGATGTCGGCAACTTTATCGAATGTAGCGGTCACTCGCTCTACCTCTTGGAAATGAAGATTCTCCCCCTCATAGGCAAATCCATTTCAAAAGCCAATGCTTTCGTCCCGGTTGCAAGCCAATTTGGCGGGCAGGTGTTGCCTAAACAGCAATGGAATGGCGCCTTTTGACCTGTCTGAGATAGATATCGAAGCGTAAAGCGGCCACCCGGCTAAAGACTTTTCCAGTCTCCGTGACGGCAAAATCGTCCGTCTCGACGGCACAGAAACGGTTCTGATCCATGGCCGCAATGGGGACTAAGCACACAGAGCGACACCTCCGTGTCCCTAAACTTGCGTTCAATTGCGACGCCCGCGGATAGCTCGTATAACGCGAAACAGAGCCGGATATTTCCACAGCAGGGTGATTTTTAAGGCGGGAAATAAACCCGTTGAAAAAGGAAACTTTGATCTGGATCAAATCGGAATCCGGTCGGAATTGATAAAGATCAAGACGCAGACGCAAGAAATCGGGATAGATGACTATGGGCCGAAGCGTAACACAACGCAGGCACATGGTCGGATCGGGGCATCGAACATGGACATCGCGCGCAGTGAAGATCCTGACATAGGTATTCCGGCAACCTGCCGCGTCTGCGAGGCGCGCCACGGCGTCGTCTGCGGTGCGCTGGCAGCTGCGCAACTGCGCGAACTCTGCAAGCATTCGACTCGCCGCAAACTCGATGCCGGCTGCGAGATCGTTGCCCAGGGCGAAGAAGTCTCGTCCTATTCCAACATCATGAACGGCGTGGTGAAGCTCTGCAAGGTGATGCCCGATGGGCGCCAGCAGATCGTCGGCCTGCAATTCGCCCCCGATTTCATCGGCCGCCCCTTCGTGCCGGAGAGCACGCTATCGGCCGAAGCGGCCACGCCGACGGAAATCTGCGTCTTCCCCCGCGGCCTGCTCGACCGCATGATCACGGATACGCCGGAACTGCAGCATAACCTGCATGCCCAGGCGCTGAAGGAGCTGGATGCGGCACGGGAATGGATGCTGACTCTCGGCCGTCGCACGGCCCAGGAAAAGGTCGTAAGCCTCCTCTATCTCGTCGCCACGCATGCAGAGCCGGAAACGACCAGCAGCGCGGCCTTCGACCTGCCGCTCTCACGCAGCGAGATTGCCGATTTCCTGGGGCTGACAATCGAAACCGTCAGCCGCCAGATGACGAAGCTGCGCAAGCGGGGCGTCATCCGCATCGAGAACAACCGTCATATCACCGTTCCCGATATGGATGAGCTGGAGCGCCTGGTTAGCGCCTGATTTGCTTACCGCGTGATCACCACGCGGGTATTGGCAAGGCCGTTTTCCTGCGTCATCGAGAAGAACTGGGCCGCATTGTTGGGGTCGAGACGCACGCAACCATGCGAAGCCGGCGTGCCGAGCCGCTTGCGTTCGAAAGTGGCATGAACGGCATAACCGCCGTTGAAGAATACAGCGAACGGCATCGGCGCGTTGTCGTACTTCTTGGAACGGTGATCGCGAGACAGCCACTTGGCGCTCCAGGAACCGGTCGGCGTGGTATAACCCTTGCGCGCCGTAGAAACCTTCCAGCGATGCTTCACCCAACCGTTCTCGGTAACAGTCATCGTCTGCTTGCTGAGGCTGATATTGGCAACCAGCGTAGCAGCCTGAGCCGCAACTGGAGAAAACTGCAATAACAACACTGCGGTAGCAGCCGCAAAAAACGTCTTCATGGTCGTCCCTCTATCGAACCTTTAAAGGCTTATTTTCGCCCAACGAGAGAAGAGACTACGGCAATACTTGTTATTTTGCTTTAACTCGAATGGTAATCACATTTCTAACAAGCCAGTGCCGGTTGCGGCACTGGCGTCACTCGGGAAAGCCGGCCTTGCGATAGCCGTCGACAAAATGTGCGAGCGTCCCTGCGTCCCGGAACGGTTCCATCGCGGCCCAGTGGCTGATCGTGAAATGCGGGTTTGCGACGAGGAACAGCTCCGCCTCTGCACGGGCCTCATCGAGCCGGCCGAGCTGGGCAAGACCTGCCGCCAGGAAACGGCGTGAGCTCGTGCGATAGGTTTCCTCCCGGCGCAGCGTCTCTACGACGGCTTCATAATTGCCATCAGCATATTGCGCTTGGCCGAGTGTCAAATAATACCAGCTGGCCGGAAACGGGTTCAGCCGAAACGCCTTGCCGATATGCTCCAGGCCCTCGTCGATCCGCCCGGCGAGAACGGAAATATCTGACAGAGCCGCCCACGTATCGGCCTCATTCGGGTCGAGCGCGATGGCCTTTTCGAATTCCGCATCGGCTTCCGAGAAGCTGCGCTCATAGGCAAGCAGGTAAGCAAGCACCCAGCGGCAGCCGGCATCGTTCGGATCGAGCGCGACGGCCTTGCGCGCCAATTCCAGGGCAACGCTGCGATTGGCTTCGGTTGGACCACCGCTATGCACCCATCCCATCCAATGGTTCAGCGCAAGCCACCGATGGGCCTCGGCATAGTCAGGGTCGAGCGCAATCGCCCGTGTCAGCATCAGCTGCGTTTCCCGCGCGCTTTGCGGCGCATCATCCATCAGCGTGCGCGCCCGCACGCAGAGATCATAGGCTTCGAGGCTCTTGGGCCGATTGCGCGGCACCGGTGGACGCAGCCGGCCAAGCAGCGCCTCGACGATCTTGCCGGTGACCTCGTCCTGAACGGCAAAAATATCGTCCAGGCCGCGGTCGAAACGCTCCGCCCAGAGATGATCGCCGCTTTCGGCATCGACGAGCCGGGCGTTGATGCGCACGCGCTCCGCCGCCCGTCTGGCGCTGCCGTCGAGCAGATAGCGCACCCCAAGCTCCTCGGCGATATCACGCACATCCATCGCCTTTCCCTTATAGGCGAAGCTCGAATTGCGGGCGATGACGAAGAGGCCCGAGGTCCGGGAAAGATCGGTGATAAGGTCTTCGGTCAGGCCATCCGCAAAACCCTCCTGCTCCGGATCGCCGCTGACGGTGACGAAGGGCAGTACGGCAATCGAGGGTTTGTCGGGCAGCGCCAAAGCTTTTCGCCTCCCGCTGCCGAGCTGTTTTATGGCGCCGGTGAAGCGATAGCCGATGCGCGGAACCGTCGAGATCCATTCACCACCGTCAGCGGCAGGACCCAGCAGCTTGCGCAGCTGCGCGATCTGGACGGTGAGATTGCCCTCCTCGACGGCCGTGCCCGGCCAGGCCGCATCCATCAGCTCGGTCTTGGCGAGAATTTCGCCGGGCCGCCCGACGAGCGCGGCAAGCAGCATTACGCCGCGGTGCCCGACGGCAACGGGATCGTCGTTCCGCAGAAGCGTTCCCGCCTCCGGATCAAGCACGAACGGACCAAAGGCAAAGCGCGCTCCCTGCATGGCGCGCATCCTAAAGGCTTTCATGCCGGGTTGGAACCGTCCTGCCTGATGCCATTCGATCTCGGCATTCCCGCGGACAATTTCGTCCGCTTAGGCGCGTGGCATCCGAGGCGCGACTGGTTTAATCGTGTTCGATCAGATAATTACCCGGCTGAAAAAAGAGCGTCGAGGTACACCCATGGTTTTCTGGATAGCAAGTCTGGTGGGACTGGCGGTCGCCTATCTCTTCGGCTCCCTGCCCACGGGCTATCTGGCGGGCAAACTGCTCAAGGGCATGGATATCCGCGAGCATGGCTCCAGATCCACCGGAGCAACGAACGTACTCAGAACGCTCGGTAAATGGCCTGCTTTGGCGGTTCTCCTGATCGATGTGCTGAAAGGTGTCGCAGCAGTCGTCTTTGCCCGCTGGTTTTATCTCTGGCTCTCGACAGTACCATCGGGCACGCCGCCGACAGCACCTGACCTGCAAAGCGGGGAGCCCTGGATTGTTTGCCTGGCCGGTCTTGGCGTGCTGTTGGGGCATGGCCGTTCGATCTGGCTGAACTTTACGGGAGGCAAGTCTGCTGCGACGGGGCTCGGCGTGTTGCTGGCAATGTCCTGGCCCGTCGGTTTGGGTGCTGCAGCGGTTTTCTGCCTTGCGCTGGCCGCCTTCCGCATTGTTTCCCTGAGTTCGATGCTGGCAGCGTTGACAGCCATCGCTCTCGTCTGCGGCCTGGAGCAACCGTTGCCCTATCGGCTGCTGGTAATATCAGGCGGCATCTACGTGATTGTGCGCCATCGCGCCAATATCAGGCGGCTGCTGGCTGGGACGGAGCCACGTTTGGGCAAAGTCGCCTAGAATTGAAATGCCCCGATACCAATTGCCGTGAGAGCAAGAAGCGTTTCAATCCTGCCTGACGATGGCGCCGACCGCATTGACGAGCACGCGCGACACGGTCAGCGCCGACAGGCCGTCGATATCGGCCGGAGGATAAAACTCGACCAGATCGAACCCGGCGATTCTCGCCCGCCTGCCGAGGCCGGCGATCAGGTCGATCACCTGTGTGTAGGTGAGGCCACCAGGGGTACGCGCCGCCACGCCCGGCATGATGCCGGGATCGATGCTGTCGCAATCGAGCGTGACGACCACCCGCGCTCCCTCGGGAATATGCCGGAGAGCGGCTTCGACGCCCACTGTGTGGATCTCGCGGGCAGTGACAAAGCGGCTGCCATAAAGCTGCGCCGCTTCCACCTCGGCGATGCGCGCGCTGCCGACGCTGCGCAGACCGACTTGCACCATGCCGGCGACATGCGGCATCTCGCTCGCCCGACGCATCGGACTTGAATAGCCGTAGCGCTCGCCATGCACCTCGTCGCGCCAATCGATATGGGCATCGATCTGCAGGACCCAGACCGGCCCTTGATCCGCAAAGCCGGCGAGGAAAGGAAATGTCACGGAACAATCTCCCCCGAGCAGGATCGGTATGGCCGGCAATGCCAGTATCTCACGCGTCTTCGCCTCGATCCGGGCGCGGTTGCCGGCATTGTCATGCATGGTGGTCTCGATGTCGCCGGCATCGATGCAGGAGATCGGCCTGTCGGCAAACAGCGGGCCGCCGAGATCGAAATCCCAATGCTCGATGAGCCCGGCATCCTCCTGGCTCGCAGCGCGGATGGCGCCGGCGGCCAGCGCATAACCGCTGCTGTCCTTGCCGGGATAGGTGCTGCCGTGCGCGGCTGCGAAGATCACCGCACGGGGCAAACGCCCATCAGCCAGGCGATCGGGAAGGCCGAGGAAGGAAGATGAGGCGGTCATGTCCTTGTTGTCCTGATCAGGCGAAATCCTGTTTTGACCTGTTTAGTCACTTTGGAAGTTTTTGCGAACTTTTTGGAAGCGTTTAATTACGCCCCACGCCGCATCCTCCAGACTCCAGCATCCTTTGAAATCGAAGGTCTCAGGCGAAATCCAAGTTCCCGGACCTTCAAGCTCCATGGAGTTCATCATGAGCGATTGCTGCACCCTTGCATCAGCCCCACGTCAAAAGTTGTCGCGCCGGCACAATAGCCTGATCATCCTGCGAAGCGCGATCATGCGCTGGTTCTGGCGCATCCGCATCCGCCGCGAACGGAAGCGACGGTCCAAAATCAGCCCCGTTCTGATCGACGATATCGGCCTGACGGAACAACAGGCAGGCTCCGAGGCCCCCGGCTTTTTCTGGCACGCGTGAGGCGAATCTCCAATGACACACGATGGCCAGTTTCCTCCAGCCGCAATGATCGACCGGCGCAGCCCGATATCGCCACGCGAAGATCGCATTCCATGGGCCGCGATGGCAGGCATCATCGCCACCGTCACGGTGTTCGCCATGGCGCAGGGCCTGACCTATCCGCTTCTGAGCTTCATTCTCGAGCGGCAGGGAACACCATCAGGCCTGATCGGCCTGTCGGCCGCCATGACGCCAACAGGCTTCATCGTCTCCGCACCCTTCATTCCTGCCCTGTCACGCCGCGTGGGCGCCGGACGGCTTGCCGTCCTCTGCTCGATCCTCGCAGCACTCAGCCTGATTGCCATTGCCTGGACGCAGGACATTTGGGCGTGGATGCCGCTGCGCTTCCTGCTCGGCGTCTTCGCCAACCCGCTCTACGTGATCAGCGAAACCTGGCTGCTCGCCATCACGCCCGCCGCGCGCCGCGGCCGCATCATGGGCCTCTATTCGTCCGTCGTATCAGGCGGCTTCGCCATCGGCCCGCTATCCCTCGGCCTTGCCGGTACGGAGGGCTGGCCACCCTTCCTGATCGGTATTTTCGCCTTCCTCGTCTGCGGCCTGATCGTGCTTGCCGTCACAAGACGACTGCCCGACATGCCGCAGGAGGGCGAATCCATATCTGTCGGCGGCTTCTTCATGCTGGCACCGCTCCTGCTCGTCGCCGTCTTCGTTGCCGCCGGTTTCGAGCAGATTCTGCTTGCCCTCTTTGCCGTCTATGGCGCAGCTCTCGACAGCCCGGAACCGCGCATCACCGCGCTGATCACCTGCTTCATCGCAGGCAATGCCGTGCTGCAGATTGTCCTCGGCCGCCTCGCCGAACAATTCGGCTCGCACCCTACCCTGCTCTTCTGCGTGCTCGCCTCGCTCGCAGGCTGCCTGCTCCTGCCGCTGCTCTTCGATACGTGGCTCATCTGGCCGCTGTTTTTCGCCTGGGGCGGCGTCTCCTTCGGCATCTACACCCTGTCGCTGATCCAACTCGGCGAACGATTTACCGACCAGTCCCTGATCGCCGGCAACGCCGCCTTCGCCCTCGTCTGGGGCCTCGGCGGCATCGCAGGCTCGCCCGCAACGGGCGTGGCGATGCAGCTGATAGGCTATCAGGGCGTGCCGGTGACCCTGGGCCTGCTGAGCTGTGTCTTGGCGGTGCTTTTGATGGCGAAGAGATGGCGGAGCTGACGAGGCACTTGTCTTGGTCAAATCTGTCCATCCGCCAAGAGCAGGCAGCGCGCCGCAAAGGCAATGATTGCTCGACCATCAACGGTACCACGCATTTCAGTGCCGGTCTCCACGGCATCTATTCTGACATGAACGGGAGGCGTTGGTAAGAATGCCTTGGATAGAGTGTCAAGTTCTACAGCAGACAACGGCGGCGTCAGTAGAGAGTCATTTTCACTGTCTCGACGCCACGTCGCTCTCGGAAAGACAATGCGGGGGGCGCTCTTGATTGCTTCATAGGTGCGTATGTCCACTGTCTGCATAAAGAGGACGGTGTGGACACTGGGATAAGTTCCGTTGCGGGCAAATTCCTCCTCTATGGGAAGGCGTGTATTGAGAGCGAGCCTGACCTGCGAGCCTTGGGAGCACGTCACCCAAAGCCCGCTGCTTCTTTCCCCACCCCGTGCGATCTGAAATTGATCAAGGACGGCAATGCCGGGAAGCTCCGGCAACGTCTCTCCATGATCGGGCTTTGTTGCTTTTGCGCTCAGATAGCTGACAGCCTCACGGGAAAACTGCCAATTCAGCGCCGCAAGCGCCAGGACGAAAGCAATCGCAATGATCCACCTTGCCACTTTCGACACCTGAGCCAGCCTCCAGTTCCCAAAACTAGAGCAGGCAGACGAAGGCCACGAAAGTAAGCAGCGTCAGCGCCATGCAGCTGGCCTGGAAGACCGAAATCCCGTCCTCCACATCGCCTGCCGTCGCCACATCCCGGCCCGTGCCGTTGATCATCGGCTCGCGCACGACGACGCCCGAATAGACGCGCGGGCCGGCAAGCTGGAGATCGAGCGCGCCGGCCATCGCCGCCTCCGGGCGGCCGGAATTCGGCGAGCGGTGCAGCTTGCCGTCGCGGATGCCGACGCGGAAAGAGTCCCTGAAGGCTGACGTGCCCCGGCGGATGCCGGCGCCGACGGCGATCAGCAGGATCGACAGGCGTGCCGCCGGCCAGTTGGCGATATCGTCCAGCCGCGCCGAGGCCCAGCCGAAATCGACATATTTTTCCGAACGGTGGCCGATCATTGAATCCGCTGTATTGAGCATCTTATAGAAGAACAGACCCGGCAGGCCGAAGATCGCAAACCACAGGGCCGGCGCCACCACTCCATCGGAAAAATTCTCGGCGAGGCTTTCGATTGCTGCACGGCAGACACCCGGCTCGTCCAGCGTTTCCGGATCGCGCCCGACGATTCGCGACACTGCCTTGCGCCCGCCGACGAGGCCTTCGCTCTTCAGCGCCGCTGCGACCGCCGCGACATGATCCGACAGGCTCTTCTGCGCCAGGAAAATCGCCACGCAGAAGACTTCGAGCAGGATACCGACGGGGCCGAAGAGCATGAGGAACCAGTGCAGCACCAGGCCGGTGACGACGGCGAGCCCCGACAGCGCCAGGATCGCCACCACGCCGTTCTGCCGGCGCTGAGCCTTGCTCAGGCTCTCACGGTTGAAATGCTGGTCGAAATAGCCGACCGCCCGACCGAAGATGGCGACCGGATGCGGCACGCGCATCCACAGCCATTGCGGATCGCCGATGATGCGGTCGAGCAGCAGCGCCAGAACCAGCACGAGAAAATGTTCATCCAGATTCATCGGTTAAAGCTCCGAAGGGCCGCAGCAAGTCGTCCATCCGCCGCAGCATCCGGCGCAAGGCCGATGCGCAGCCAGTCCGGTGCATAATCGAACCGGCGGACGAGAATATGATGGCGGCAGAGGGTCGTGTAAATGTCACCGGCTTTCGCGTCGGCAACGAGGGTGAAAAGCGGCATGCCGCCGGCAACGGCAAGCCCTGCTCCGGCAAGCACGGCATGCAGGCCTGCCTGGCGCTCGGCAATCGAGCGGGCAATGGCGGAGACATCCGAATTCAACAGCGAGCCCGCCAGCAACAGCGCCGGCCCCGACACCGCCCAAGGCCCGAGCCAGTCCTCGAAATGCTGGAGGATATCGCCCCGTGCAATGGCAAAGCCGAGCCTCAGCCCTGCAAGGCCGAAGAACTTGCCGAAGGAACGGAAGATGATCAGGTTCGGAAGGCCTGCCGCACGCGGCGCGAGGCTCGCCGCCGGGCTCGTATCCCCGAAAGCCTCATCGATAACAAGAAAGCCGCCTGCCGCCTTCAGCCGCTCATGCAGTGCTTCCAGCCTGTCGGACGAGTGTATGCGACCATCCGGATTGTTCGGATTGACGACGACTGCCAGCCCGTGCTGCGCACCGATGTCATCGATATCGCTGACCGCATCGACCACAAAACCAGCGGAGCTGAAAGCGCGGGCATATTCCCCATAGGTCGGCGACAGGATCGCCACCCGCTTGCCCCCGGCGGCTGACTGCCTGCCGACCTCTATCAGCCGCGGCAGAAGCTGAATGACAGATTGCGTGCCGGGTACCGGCAGTGGCAGGATCGCGCCACTGCGATAATGATCCCGCGCAGCAAAGCGTGCCGTCTCGACCAGATGCCGGTCCGGCAGCCGGTGCCACACCCTTGCAGGGATTTCCGGCAACGTCACCGGATTAGGATTGATGCCGGTCGAAAGATCCAGCCAATCCTCTAGCCGGCCGCCGAAACTTGCTGCCGCCGCGGTAATGCCGCCGCCATGCACGATCGGCGCATTCATGCGGCTGCTCCTGCAAGATCGATCAGATGCATGTAGGAGCCGGCCACCTGCCCGCGCCGCAATCCGGCCAGGCCGAGATCGTTGCCGAGCGCATCCTGCGTGGCAAACATCCGGTCGGCCTCCCCTTCGGAGACGATCGTCGAATAGTGGAATTCATGCGCCGTCATCGGCCTGTCGAAAAAGGCGCCGTCGAGCGGCGTGACGCGGCGATAGCCGAGATGCCGCTTGCGCGTCTCATAGCTGGTGACGATAGGCAGCAGGCCGAGCATTTCATGGCGCTCGCCTTGCCCGTCGATCAGCCCGTCGCCGAGCACCATGTAGCCGCCGCATTCGCCATAGATGCGCACGCCCCGCGCCGCCGCAGCCTTCATGCCGGCTACAAAATTCTGCGAAGCCGCGAGCCTGCCCGCATGCAGTTCGGGATATCCGCCCGGAAGATAGATCGCATCGGCAGCCTCGGACGGGCCCTCGTCGGCGAGCGGCGAGAAGAAGGAAATCTCGGCCCCGCGCCGCCGCCAGCCGAGCAGCATATGCTCGTAGCAGAAGGCAAAGGCGATATCGCGGGCGACGGCAATGTGCCTGCCGAAGGGCATCAGCCGGGCAATATTGGCAGCCGACGGCCGGTTCATACCCTGCCGCGCGATGCGCATGAGGAATTCGAAATTGCACTCTTCGGAAACGGCGTTGGCCGCATAATCGATGAACTCCTCGAGCGCCCCATGCTCGCCGGCCTGTACCAGTCCCAGATGCCGCTCTGGCAGGGCCAGCATCGCATCCTTGCGGATGGCGGCAACGATGGGCATGCGGATCGCTTCCAGCGCCTGGCGCAACATCGCTTCGTGCCGGTCGCTGCCGACCTTGTTGAGGATGACACCGGCGATGCGCACATCGGCGCGGAAACCGGCAAAGCCGCTGACGAGCGGCGCCACCGATTGCGACAGGCGCGAAGCATCGACGACGAGCACGACCGAAAGTCCGAGCTGGGCCGCAAGGTCCGCTGCCGTGCCGCGCCCGTCCGCAGCACCATCGAACAGGCCCATCATGCCCTCGATCAGCAACACCCGGTCGCCGGAGCGGTGCAGCGTCGCATTGGCGGAAATCAGTTCCGGCCGCATTCCCCAAGGGTCGAAATTCAGGCAGAGCGTGCCGCTTGCCGCCGCGTGAAAGGCCGGATCGATATAATCAGGGCCGGCCTTGCCGGGTGCGACGGCGACGCCGCGATTGCGCAGCGCCCGAAGCAACCCGAGCGTCACTGTGGTCTTGCCGGAACCGGAGGACGGTGCGGCAATCAGCAACCCGCTCATGCTGTCTCCCTCCCTTGCCCGCCGGCATGCTTGAAGGGATCGGGCTGCAGCCGCCGACCGCCAAGCGCGCCAAGCCAGTCGAGAGAGGCGCGCAACCGCACCACCTCGCCGACGACGACGATCGCCGGCGGTTCCAGACCGGAGGCGGCAACGGCTTCAGGCGCTTCGGCAAGCGTCGTCTCCAACACCTGCTGGTCACCGGTCGCCGCATTGCAGACGAAGGCAACGGGCTCGAAAGCCGAACGGCCCGAAGCAATCAGATTGGCGCTGATCTGGGCAATATGCTTCATCGCCATATACATGACGATGACGGGCGAGCCCTTGCCGATCGCTTCCCAGTTGATCGCGTCAGGCACGATGCCGGAGGAATCGTGGCCGGTGAGGAAGGTCACGGCATGGTTGATGTCCCGATGCGTCACCGGAATCCCGGCATAAGCAAGCCCGCCGATGCCCGCGGTAATGCCCGGCACGATACGAAACGGGATATTGTGCTCGACCAGCGTCAGCGCCTCTTCTCCACCCCGCCCGAAGACGAAGGGATCGCCCCCCTTCAGCCGCAGCACGCGTTTGCCGGCCCGCGCCAGCTCCACCAATCTCAGAGAAATATCCCGCTGCTTGGCCGAGGGCTTGCCCCCACGTTTTCCCGCATATTCGAGCTCCGCACCTGACGGCGCGAGCTTCAGACATTCCTCATTGACCAGCGCGTCATGGACGATCACATCGGCCTCGGAAAGCCCCTTGGCGGCAAGCAGCGTCAGCAGGCCCGGATCGCCGGGACCGGCCCCAACGAGCCAGACGCTGCCCGGCTCCAGCGCCGGCAGATGTGAGAATGCGCGATCTATCATCCCGCTGATCTAGGCCCGGCAGCAGACGAGGTCAACGCCATCAGTGGCAGCGCACCGGAAGTTGACAAAATGGCCCAGACTCAATTTTCGAAGAAGCGGAATCGACTTCAGAAGAAACGCATATAACAATTTGATTGGATTCCAGAATATGGAAACAGGCCGGCCGCAGGCATGCAGGACCGGCCCGTTGAAGCCATCAGAGGCGCAGCAGCGTCTCGCGGATCAGCTCGAGCACTTTTTCCGACTCGATGCCGGTGGCAACGATCTGGCTCGGCAGGCCATCCCAGTCGCCCGGCGGGAACCGGCGGCCATCCTGCTTGATCACCGTCTGGCCATCGGCAATGCCGCTGCAGACAACACGCACCGCGCCCGTGATCGTCGTGAACAGCTCGGGCGCCACGACATAGACGCTGGCGCAGCTGTCATGCACCATCATGCCGTCTTCGACCGCATGCTTGTAGAAGTCGATATAGGACTGCGAAAGCGTATCGAGCTGCTTGACCGCCTTGTCGCCCCTGGCGGCCATCTCCCCGAGATAGCTGCGGCTCATCGTCGTGATCGCGGTCACATCGAGGCCGATGACGACGACCTTCCACGGCGCAGTCATGACGATATCGGCCGCTTCCGGATCGCCATGGATATTGGCTTCAGCAACCGGCGAGACATTGCCCGGCACATAGAAATTGCCGCCCATGATGACGACGTCCTTCACGAGGCCTGCAATCTCGGGGTCTTCCTTCAGCGCCAGGGCCAGGTTGGTCATGCGGCCGACGGCAACCAGCCTCACCTCGCCCGGATTGGCGCGCACGGTTTCGATGATGAAGCGATGCGCCGGGCGCGGATCGACCGGCAGGTCGATCGTATCTGGCACCGGCATATCACCGAGGCCATTCTCGCCATGCACCATGGTCGGCCACGGACGCTCATGACGCGCAGGATCGATGGTGACATTGGCGCCCTTGGCAACGGGTGCTGCGATATTCCATTCCTGCTTCAGGAACAGCGCATTGCGCGTCGTCGTCTCGATCGAGGCATTGCCGAAAATCGTGGTGATGCCGATCAGATCGATCTCGGGGTGGCGGTGCAGGAAAAGCAGCGCCATTGCGTCATCGACGCCCGGATCCGTGTCATAAATGACCTTGTGCATATGTATCCTCCAGAGCAATTCCAGCAAAAATCTGCAGCGGTTTTGCGCCCGGAATTGCGTGAAAACAAAGGGATAGAGCACATTCGTGATTCAAAAAACGAAGATGCTCCGGATTCGAATCGCTGGCAGCCGGAGGGCGCCGCGAAGTGCCGCCACCATAACGCCCGTCAGGCTTTCTGCAACCCGATGCGGGCGACGGCTGCTGTCGCATGCTGAGATTTGATCTTGCCGAGCACCAGCTCTGCATCCATGCCAAGAGCCGCAAGGGCCGCCGCTTCCGCCACCCCATGGCAGCCGACACGGGCAAAAACGATGGCAGAGGGATTCCTGAGCCGCGGCGTCTCCTCTTCCAGCCGCGCCGCATCGAAGAACACGGCAGGCGCGGAAAAATGCGCCGCAACGGCAAGGATCGCCGGCTCTTGCCTGCGGCTATCGATCGAGGCAACAGCTGCAAGCTCAGTCCCGCGGATCCCAGCCGCCCTCAACGCCTCGACGGCAAGCGCCGTCACCTCGCCATCAGGCGTCCCGCGCTCGCAGCCGAGCCCGAGCACATGCCGCCTTGCCTCATCAATGGTGATTTCGCTCATTCCCATCAGCCGATTGCGCCCCGCTGTGTCCCTGGAGCCATTGCAGCTTGAGGTGGGAAATGCAACAAGCCCGCCCGAAAGCCCCCGCCCCGCATACCTCTCCCGGAATAGCATCTTGCCTGACATTGCCCTCCATCTGCTTCTGCTGCTCTGCGCGGCGGCCTTCTTTGCCGGTTTTGTCGATTCCATTGCCGGTGGCGGCGGCCTGATCACCGTTCCCGCCATGCTGATCGCCGGCATCCCGCCGCTGCAGACGCTCGGCACCAACAAGGTGCAGTCGCTCTTCGGCGCCGCCTCGGCAACCATCGCCTATGCCCGCAGGGGCCATGTGAAGCTTTCGGAACAATTGCCGATGGCGCTGATGGCCGTCATGGGCGGCGCGCTCGGTGCAGCCCTCGCCACACTCGTCCCCGGCCAGGTGCTGCAGGCCGTCATGCCGGTGCTGCTCGTGGCAATCGCGATCTTCTTCGCCGTCAAGCCGAACCTCAACGACCTCGATACTGTCAGGCGCATGACGCCCTTCCTCTTCGGCCTGACGCTGGTACCGCTCATCGGCTTCTACGACGGCGTCTTCGGCCCGGGCACCGGCTCCTTCTTCATGCTGGCTTTCGTCACGCTCGCCGGCTTCGGCATGCTGAAGGCGACGGCCCATACCAAGCTTCTCAATCTCGGCTCGAATTTCGGTGCGCTCGTCGTCTTCGCAAGCTTCGGTGCGACGCTCTGGAAGATCGGCCTTCTGATGGGTGTCTGCCAGTTCCTCGGCGCACAGCTCGGCTCGCGGCTCGCCATGCGCATCGGCGCAAAGCTCATCAAGCCGCTGCTCGTTATCGTCTGCATCGCCTTTGCGGTGAAGCTGCTCTCCGACCCCGTAAACCCGCTGCGTGTCTGGCTCGGGCTTTAGAACGTGATCTGATCAATCGTGGTCAGCGTCGTCTTGGCCGAAACACCCGGCGCATTGGCAAAATGCCAGGCGACATATTGCTCGGCATAAGGATCGGCAGATGACATGCCATCGACGGGCAGGATGACGTTCATGCCCTTCAGCGCCGCATAGGCTGCCGTATTCAGCACCGCGCCTTCGGATGCCGTGCCGGCCACGATGATGGTCTTGATGTGCTTCTCGGTCAGGATCTTTTCGAGATCGGTGTTGATGAACTTGTTGGCCCCGGCTTGTACGATCGCATCGCCCTCCTTCGGCGCCAGCACGCTGGCGATATCGCCCTTCGTGGCACCACCGGTGATGCTGTAGATGACGGGAACGCCGCTCTTGCGCGCCTCGTTCATCAGCTTTTCCACTTTCGGGAGAGAGGCGATGCAGCGCGGCTTGTTCTTCGCGTTGCACGGCCCTTTGGACGGGTCCTGCGCGCCATTGAAATCGAGCAGCAGCAGCGCCGTATCCGACCTATTCACGCTGACCGGCTTCAGCGTCGGTGCTGCCGGCACCTTGATCGTATTCCAGTCATCGATAACAGTTGCCTGCGTCGCGGATGCGCCGAGAAGCGCGATGGCGAATGCGGCTAAGGCTTTGTATGAACGGGTTTTCACCGATGTCTCCTCCGGGGCAAAAGGGTCGCCGCAAATCTCCGGGCTGCCTCCATGCCTGTCAAATCACCAAGCCGCGAGATGAACAATTCCAGCAAAAATGTGCCGCGGTTTTACGTCCGCAATTGTGTGAAACCCGATTGTTGATCAGCCTTCCATTACCTCCCGCGTAATTGATAGGCTGCACCGCTTTCGCCGATGATCGCCCTGCCTGAACATCACACCTGCCTGAACATGAAAGGCGATCAAAAGGAGATGACCCGATGCCCAACGCCCCCACAAACGACGCAAACACCAACGCCGAGCGCTACCTCGCCATCTGGAACGAGACGGATGCCGCTCGCCGCCGCGCTCTCATCACCGAGAGCTGGATAGAGGCCGCAACCTATATCGACCCGCTGATGCGCGGCGAAGGCCATGAGCAGATCAATTCGCTGGTCGAAGCCGTCCAAAGCCGCTTCCCCGGCTTTCGTTTCGAGCTGATCGGCACAGCCGACGGCTACGGAAACAACCTGCGCTTCTCCTGGGGCCTCGGCCCGGAAAATGGCGAAGCGCTGATCAAGGGCACGGATTTCGCCGAGCTCGAGGACGGCAGGCTGAAATCCGTCCGCGGCTTCATCGATCTCCTGCCGGAAGCCGCCTGATGACCCCGACCGCCCGCTCTCTCGGAGATCACCTTCGCGAATGGCGCCAGCGCCGCCGCATGAGCCAGCTCGACCTCGCGCTGGAGGCCGAAATCTCGCAACGGCATCTGAGCTTCATCGAGAGTGGGCGCTCGACCCCGAGCCGCGAAATGCTGCTGCATCTCGCCGAACGCCTCGGCGTGCCGCTCCGCGACCGGAACCCGCTGCTGCTGGCTGCGGGTTTCGCCCCCGTCTTTGCCGAACGCAGGCTGGATGATCCCGCCCTTGAGCCCGCGCGCCGGGCCATCGATAGGGTGCTGAAAGGCCACGAGCCCTTCCCGGCGATCGCCATCGACCGCCACTGGACGCTGGTTGCCGCCAACGCCGCCATCGCACCACTGCTCGAAGCCGTTGCTGATCCATCCCTGCTGGAACCGCCCGTGAATGTGCTGCGCCTCAGCCTGCATCCACAGGGGCTGGCACCGCACATCATCAATCTCTCGGAATGGCGCGCCCATCTCCTTGATCGGCTGCGTCAGCAGATTTCGGTCTCGGGCGATCCGGTGCTGGAAAAGCTGCTGAAGGAACTGCTGTCCTATCCGGCTCCCAAAGATGCTGGCGAGCCCCACACCGACCTTGCCGGCATCGCCGTGCCCTTGCAGCTTTCGACCAAAGCCGGCCTGCTCTCCTTCATCTCGACAACGACCGTCTTCGGCACGCCCGTCGATATCACCCTGTCGGAACTGGCAATCGAAACGCTCTTCCCGGCCGACAAGGAAACGGCCGCGATACTGCGCGGCCATCTGGCGAATTAAAGATCAGAATTCCACGCCCGGCTGCCCCTTGATACCCGAGCGGAAGGGATGTTTGACGAGTTCCATCTCGGTCACGAGATCGGCGATCTCGATCAGCTCGTCCTTGGCGTTGCGGCCCGTCAGCACAACATGCGTCATATAGGGCTTCTCGGTTTTCAGAAATTCCACCACCTCGTTGATATCGAGATAGTCGTAGCGCAGCGCGATATTGATCTCGTCGAGCAGCACCATGGAATTGCGCTCATCGCGGATCAGTTCCTTGGCCTTTTCCCAGGCCGCACCGGCCGCCGCCACATCCCGCGCCCGGTCCTGCGTCTCCCAGGTAAAACCCTCGCCCATCGTGTGGAACTGGCAGACATCGGAAAAGTGCTTCTCGATCAGATCCCGCTCGCCCGTCCACATGGCGCCCTTGATGAACTGCACGACGACAGACGGCTTGCCATGGGCGATATGGCGGAAAATCATGCCGAAGGCGGCTGATGATTTGCCCTTGCCCTTGCCGGTGTGGACGATGATCAGGCCCTTCTCATCCGTCTTGCTGGCCATGATCTTGTCACGGGCGGCCTTCTTCTTCGCCATCTTCTCGGCGTGACGGGCATCGTCCTTTTCGGCTGGTACGACTGGCTCTTCGGTCATGGCTGGCTGCCTGCTCTTTTCTTGGTTTCGTTGGATTCAGTGAGGTTGAATTGCGCCGAGTTGCTGCGCGGCGTCCAGAGTCCGCGATCGATCGCCTCCATGAGCCGTTCCTTCATCTCGGAAAGTGCCGCCGGGTTCTTCTCGGCCATGAAATCGCGGACCTTGGGGTCGGCGACGAAGGCCTGATAGACCGCCTCGAAATGATGGTTGCCGACAGCCCCCGTCGTCGCCGCAAAGGCAAAGAGATAATCGACCGTCGCGGCAATCTCGAAGGCGCCCTTGTAGCCGTGGCGCATGACGCCCTCGATCCATTTCGGATTGACGACGCGCCCGCGCACCACGCGCCCGATCTCTTCTTCAAGCGAACGGATAACAGGCTTTTCCGGCCGCGAATGGTCGTTGTGATAGATCGCCGGCCGCGCACCGCCGAGCACTTCGGCCGCCGCCGCCATGCCGCCTTCGAACTGGTAATAATCGTCGCTGTCGAGCAGGTCGTGCTCACGATTGTCCTGGTTCTGGACGACCGCCTGAATGGACCGCAGCCGCTCCTCGAAGAGCCCGCGTTCGGCCTGTCCCTCTTCACCCGCGCCATAGGCATAACTGCCCCAGACGAGATAGGCCTCGGCCAGATCCGCACGCCGCTCCCAGCCCTTCTCATCGATCAGCGCCTGCAAACCCGCACCATAGGCGCCGGGCTTCGACCCGAAGATGCGATAGCCGGCCCGCTTTGCCGCGGCCTTCTCGTCAAGCCCGGCAGCGGTCAGCCGTGCCGTCTCGCCGCGCATGCGCCCGGCAATCGGGTTGTCGGTTGCATCCTCCTCCAGCGCACCGACCGCGCGGATCGCCTTGTCGAAGAGCGCGATCTGCTCGGGAAAAGCATCGCGGAAGAAGCCGGAGATCCGCAGCGTCACGTCGACCCGCGGCCGCCGCAGCATGGCCGGCGGGATGATCTCGTAGCCGGTGACGCGACGGGACGCCATGTCCCAGACCGGCTTGACGCCGATCAGCGCCAAGGCTTGCGCGATATCGTCACCGCCAGTGCGCATGTTGGACGTGCCCCAGGCCGTCAGCCCGAAGGAGACGGGCCATTCGCCGTGATCCTGCACATAGCGGCGGATCAGCAGTTCGGCGGATTTCTTGCCGAGTTCGTAGGCGGCGGGCGTCGGCACAGCGCGACTGTCCACCGAATAGAAATTCCGCCCCGTCGGCAGCACATCCGGCCGCCCGCGTGTCGGCGCGCCGGATGGCCCGGGCGGCACGAAACGGCCGTCGATGCCGCGCAGCAGACTGGCGATCTCGGCCGGGCCGCAGGCGAGGATCGAAGGTTTGAGACGAGCTTCGATTTCATCGAGCACGCTTCTGGTTTGGGACCAGGGAGGTGGGCAGGTGATTTCGCCGGAGACAAGCTTGGCTGCAAGCAGCTCGATGCGTTCGACGGTGTCGCCGTTCGTGCGCCAGGGGGCGTCGATTAGGTCGGCGAGGATTGGCGGTCTTGGGCCGGTCCAAGAGGCGGCCATGTCGCAGTCGAGAGGGTCGAATGTGGGGTTACCCCCCTCTGTCCTGCCGGACATCTCCCCCACAAGGGGGAGATCGGCAATACGCCAGACTGTCGCGCTACATCTGTTGTTTGGGGAGATGGTTGCCCCAATTCGATCTCCCCCCTTGTGGGGGAGATGTCCGGCAGGACAGAGGGGGGTGTTACAGGCACAGCGCCCAACCCAGCATCCCCAGCAATCGCCCGCTGCAGGCTCGCATCTCCACCCTCACCTAGCCCGCGCGGCACCCGCGCCAGCGCCACAGTCAGATCCGTCAGCAACCGCCCTTCAGGCGACACGCCAAACACATGCAGCCCATCGCGGATCTGCATTTCCTTGAGGTCGCAGAGATAGGCATCAAGCTTCTTCAGCGCCTCACCTTCGGCCTCGCCCTTGGCGATGCCCGCATCCCGATCCAGCCCGATATCGGCAACGAGATCGAGGATCTGCCGGCTGAGCAGCCGGATGCGGCGCGGATCGCCGCCCGATGCCTCGTAATATTCGTCGACCAGCGCTTCCAGATCCTTGAGCGGCCCATAGCTTTCGGCCCGTGTCAGCGGTGGCGTCAGATGGTCGATGATAACTGCAGCCGTGCGGCGTTTCGCCTGCGTGCCCTCGCCGGGATCGTTGACGATGAAGGGATAGAGATGCGGCAGCGGCCCGAGGATCGCCTCGGGATAGCAGGTCTCCGATAGCGCTAGTGCCTTGCCCGGCAGCCATTCCAGATTGCCGTGCTTGCCCATGTGGATCACTGCCTGTGCGCAGAATTCCTCGCGCAGGAAAGCATAGAAGGCGAGATAGCCGTGCGGCGGCACGAGATCGGGCGAGTGATAACTTTCCTTCGGATCGATATTATAACCGCGCGCCGGCTGGATACCGATCAGCAAGTCGCCGAACCGGGCGAAAGGCAGCGCAAAAGCGCCATCGCGGACATAGGGATCGGCCTCCGGCACACCCCAGCGCGTGCTGACTTCATCCTGAATCTGAACGGGAAGAGATCCCAGGAAATCCTTGTATCGACTCAGGGAAAGCTGCTCGCGCACGACCTTGCCATCGAAGCCGGAATTGGTCGGCCCCGCCATCAGGTGCCGTATCAGCGCATCACCATCACCAGGAATATCGGCGACCGGATAACCGGCCTTCTCCATCGCTCGCATTACCTCGATGGTGCCGGCCGGCGTATCGAGGCCGACGCCATTGCCGAGCCGTCCGTCACGGTTCGGATAGTTCGCCATGACGAGCGCAACTCGCCTGCTCTCCAACGGCATCTGCCGCAGCCGCGCCCAGTTGGCGGCAAGCGATGCCACATAGTTCATGCGCGCCTCATCCGGCTCGCTGGAAACGATGTTGGCCTCGACAGCAACGTCATAGCGCGCGGCTGATTTGAAGGAGACGGCACGCGACAGCACCCTGCCATCCACCTCCGGCAGCGCGACATTCATGCCGAGATCACGCGCCGAGAGCCCTTGCGACGAGCCGGCCCAGGCCTCTCGCGACGAGGCGGAGAAGATTGCCTGCAGCACGATCGCGTCGTTAGCCTCCAGCACCGTCGGCTCGCGATCGGCGCCGGGTGCGGAGACGGCAAAGCCTGTCGTGTTGATGACGACCTCGGGCTTCAGTTCGGCGAAGATGGATTCGAGGATGCCCTTGGAGACGGGATCCTTGAGGCTGTAGGCGAAGACCGGCAACGGGCGCAGGCCTTGCTGCTGGAGGGCTTCGATCAAGGCTTCAACGGGCTTGGTTTCGCCGCTCTGCACGAGGGCGCGGTAGAAGGCGATGGCGACAGTAGCTGGCGTTCCCTGCCGGACTCGAACTTCGGCTTTGGCAAGCCGCCGCCACTCCTCAACCCCGACAAGCCCTCGCCCCGGCCACCAGATCCCCGCCTTCATCAGCGGCGCGGCTGGCGCCGGCTTCTCTGCCCCCGAGAGCATCGCCGAAGCGTAGGCAAGAAAGCCTTGCGCATTGGCGTCGCCGCCCTCGATCAGATACGCCCACAGCGCATTCAGATCATCGAGCGACACATTGGAAAACGGCGTCAGCCCCGCATCCGGCCGCGCATCGCCTGGCAGCACCGCAATCAGCGCCCCGTTACGATCGGCAACCGCATGCAGCGCCTCCAGCGCATAGTGAAAGTAGCTCGCCCCACCCAGCGCCCGCACGATGATCAGCTTCGCATGTCGCGCCGTGCGCTGGACGTAGGTATCGACCGACATCGGATGCTTCAGGCTCATCAGGCTCGCAAGCCTGAGCGTATGCCCGCTCGCCCCGCCGGAATGAGCCGCAGCGATCGCCGCAAGCTCGGTGTCGGCCGCCGAGAGGAACAGGACATCGCCCGGCGACTGGCCGAGGTCGATGGCCTCGTCCCCGTCGCTGATCGTTCCCTGTTGAGCCAGAAGCAGGTGCATCGAAACCCCTTAGACCAGTGCCACGATCGCCTTGCGCACCGCGTCCTGATCCATCTCGTGCAGGCCGATGACGACGAGGCGCGTGCTGCGTGCTTCGCCCGGGGTCCAGGCGCGGTCGAAATACTGGTCGATGCGGGCACCCACGGCCTGCAGCTGCAGGCGCATCGGCTTGCCGGAGACATCGATGAAGCCCTTGAGGCGCAGCACGTCATGCTCGGCGATAATGCCCTTCAGCTTCTCGACGAAACCTGATGTATCGGCGATAGCGCCAAGCTCGACGACGAAACTGTCGAATTCGTCGTGATCGTGCGGCGTGCCGTCCTCATGCTCCAGCTCGTGATGGGACTTGCGGTTGACGATATCGTCTTCCGTGCCGATGCCGAGGCCGAGCAGCACGCTTGCCGGCACGTCGCCATTCCTGGCCTCGATCATCACAGGCTTGCGGGCGATGCGCGAGGCGACTTCGCTCTTCACACGGCCAAGGCCGTCAGCGTCGATCAGGTCGGTCTTGTTGAGCACGATCAGATCAGCGCAGGTCAGCTGATCCTCGAAGAGCTCCTCGATCGGGCTTTCATGATCGAGCGATTCATCCTCGACGCGGCGTGCATCGACAGCATCATGGTCATCGGCAAAACGACCTGCGGCAACAGCGGCGCTGTCGACCACGGTGATCACGCCGTCAACGGTGACTTCGCTTCTGATGTCCGGCCAGTTGAAGGCGGCGACCAGCGGCTGTGGCAAGGCAAGGCCCGAGGTCTCGATGATGATATGGTCCGGTCGCTGCTCGCGCTCAAGAAGCTTGGTCATGGTCGGAATGAAATCGTCGGCGACCGTGCAGCAGATGCAGCCATTGGTGAGCTCGATAATATCGTCCTCGGTGCAATTCTCCGCCCCGCAGCCCTTCAGCACATCGCCATCGACGCCGAGATCGCCGAACTCGTTGATGATGAGCGCAATCTTCTTGCCGCCGGCATTTGTGAGCAGGTTGCGGATCATTGTCGTCTTGCCCGCACCTAGGAAGCCGGTGATGACGGTTGCGGGAATTTTCTGCTGCATGGATTTAACCCTTCATTTTCAGCGGCAGACCTGCCGCGATAAAATACACGTCGTCGGCCGAAGCCGCGATCATCTGGTGCAGCCGGCCGGCATGGTCGCGAAACTCCCGCGCCATGCGGTTCTCAGGCACGATGCCGAGGCCGACTTCATTGGAAACGATGACGAGCCGCGCCTTTGCCTGCGGTAGAAAGGCGGCAAGGGCGGCGGACTGGGCGGCGATATCGCGCCCCTCCATCATCAGGTTGGTGAGCCACAGCGTCAGGCAATCAACGAGAACAGCCCTGCCCTCGCCGTCGATTGCCGCAAGGCGCTCGGTAAGGTCGAGCGGTTCCTCATGCGTGGTCCAGGAGGGGCCGCGGTCGGCCTTGTGCTGGTCGATACGCGCCTGCATTTCGTCATCCCAGGCGCGGCCTGTGGCGATGTAGTGGCGGTCGAGGCCGCTTGTGGTGACGAGGTTTTCGGCGAAGCGGGATTTGCCGGAGCGGGCGCCGCCGAGGATGAAGGTGGCGTTGAGAAGGCTCTTGGTCATGCCACGGCCGCCCTTGGAGCGAAGGCGCGGCTCCACCCACCTCCCTCATCCCTGTGCTTGTCACAGGGATCCAGCGTGCCCAAGTCCTTGGGCACAAGAGAACTCACTCAACGACGGCGTAGATTCATTCACTGCGCGGACGCGCCGTGGCTGGATTCCTGTGACAAGCACAGGAATGAGGGAGGAGAGGAAAGTCACGCCGGGTAACGTCCACCAACAGGCACCAGACGCATCCCATCAGGGGATACCGAACCGACACCTTTCACACGCACCACCAGAGGCAGCGCTGAATCAAATCCTTCAGCCAAGACAACCTCCGTGCTGGCAGCGGGCAAACGGCCCAGTATGGGCATTATGCCCGGCACGGATGGCAGGTCTCCTGGCTCGCAGTTATCGGCCGCGACAGGGGCGACCTGATACGGTCGCCCCTGGTCGTGCCAGCGGATCTGCCTCGCCTTCCCGGCTGCGTCTCGTGAAAAGGCGGACAATTCGTAGAGATAGAGGCGTCCTGCCCCGGCTGATCACGATGCATTCCAGTGGCTTTTCCGGCACTTATCCCGCCTTGCCCGCCTGCAGAATGCGAGGCTGTCAGCACAACGGTTAAAATACCGGACGGAAGACCCTGACTGCTCTACAGTCGCGGGGTCGGCTGTGATGAAGGCGCCCGGCTTGGGTCCGCCCCGTCACATTCCCTTTTCATCCGGAAGGCGTAAGGCCGATCCGGAACCATCCATTATGTCAATTCATGGTTAGGCTTCCGCCCCGGGCATGTCAATCGGTGCACCGGGTGCACACAGAGATCATCTCGACTTACACTACCGATATTATCGTCTTTAATCAAAGGTTTACGTCACAAAAACTTTACGGCTCAGTCGGTATTTTGCCGCAATTGCCGCTCATGCGGATGCCGGCTCCGCCCTTGACCCCCACTCCTGCCGCCTAGTTTCCCCATGATGCTCTCCCGAATGGATATTCGCCGCCTCGGCCCTCTCGGCACCGTCTTTGATCCGGGACGCCTGCGCGCGCTCATCCGACACAGCGAAATGGGAATGGTCTTTGCCGGCGCGCTCGTCGGTATCGCCTCGGGGCTTGCGGTCACCGCCATGAGCTATGTCTCGGAAGAGATGCACAGGCTGATCTTCGGCATAGACGGCACGACGAGGCTCAGTGCCTCGCAAATCGACAGCAAGTTCCTGCTGATGACGGCCCCGGTTGCCGGCGGCATGCTGCTCGGCCTGTTGATCTTCATTCTCGCCAGATGGCGCAAGAAACCGATGGTCGACCCGATTGAGGCCAATGCCCTGCATGGCGGCCGCCTGTCGCTGACGGACAGCATTCTCGTCGCCATCCAGAATCTCGTTTCCAACGGCTTCGGCGCATCCGTCGGTCTGGAGGCCGGCTATACGCAGCTTGCAGCCGGCATAGCCTCGAAATTCGGCCTGAAGCTGCAGCTGCGCCGCTCCGACATGCGTGTCCTCGTCGGCTGCGGTGCAGCCGGCGCCATCGCCGCCGCCTTCAATGCACCGCTGACGGGCGCCTTCTATGCCTTCGAGCTGATCATCGGCACCTACACCATCGTCTCGCTGACGCCTGTCGTCGTCGCCGCCCTCGTCGCTACACTGGTCGCCCGCCTGCTCTCCGGCAGCGATTTCATCATCGATGTCGGCAGCTTCGGCGCTGTCCAGCCCGCCGATTACGTGCCGGCGATCGCCCTTGGCGCCTTCTGCGCCGGCATCGGCATCCTCATCATGCAGGGCGTCTCCTTCGTCGAGGAGCTGGCGCGCAAAAGCGCCATCGCGCTACCTTTCCGCCCGGCGCTCGGCGGCCTCGTCGTCGGCCTGCTGGCGCTGGTCTCGCCGCAGGTGCTGGCCGCCGGCCACGGCGCGCTGCATCTCAACCTCTCCCATGAGATCACCATTCCCGCGCTGATCGGCCTCTTCCTTCTGAAATCGGTGGCATCGGCCATTTCGATCGGCTCCGGCTTCAGGGGCGGCCTGTTCTTCGCCTCGCTCTTCATGGGTGCCCTGCTCGGCAAGCTCTTTGCCTATTCCGCCCCCTATTTCGCCGATGCGACACTGACGCCCGTGATCTATGCCGTGGTCGGCATGAGCTCGCTCGCCGTCGCCGTCATCGGCGGGCCGCTGACCATGACCTTCCTGGCGCTGGAGATCACCGGCGACTTTCCGATCACCGTTCTGGTACTCGCCGCCGTCATTACCTCCTCGCTCGTGGTGCGCACCACCTTCGGCTACTCCTTCGCCACATGGCGCTTTCACCTGCGCGGCGAGAGCATCCGCAGCGCCCATGATGTCGGCTGGATCCGCAACCTGACCGTAGACAAGCTGATGCGCTCAGACGTGAAGACCGCAAAACTTGGAATAACGATGGACGAATTCAAGGAGGTCTTCCCCATCGGCTCGACGCAACGCGTCATCCTCGTCGATGACGGCGACAAATATGCCGGTCTCGTGCTCGTGCCGGAAATCTACGCCAACCCCACCAGCGCGCAGGACGAAGCCCAGCAGCTGACCGATTTCATCCGCTACAAAAACGATTTCCTGCAGCCGCAGATGAACGCCAAACAGGCAGCCGCGATCTTCGACAAGACCGAAAGCGAAGCGCTCGCCGTCGTCAACAACCTCATCGAGCGCAAGGTGATCGGCCAGCTCAGCGAAAGCCACACGCTGCGCCGCTACAGCGAAGAACTCGACCGCCGCCGTCGTGAGGTCTCAGGCGAGATCTGAGGCATTTGCCGCTGAAGTCAGAAACACGCCGGCATTAGAGCTACGCATCAAACTTTCTGAAAATCGATTCCGATTTCAGGCCACTGCCGTAGTCGGTACCGCGAGCTTGAACACGTCCGCCCTCCTCGAAACGCCTCGCAATTCGAACGATCCCAGATGTTCGCAGGCGACGCCGCAGCCGGCCGCGAAGCTTTCCGACATCAGAAGAGGCTGGCCGAGTTCGCCGCAGAGTTTCTCGAGCCGCGAGGCCTCGTTGACGGCCCTGCCGATCACAGTGAAATCAAGCCTGCCGCGGGCGCCGACATTTCCGTAGAACACCTCGCCAAGATGCAGGACGACGTCGACACCGATATCAGGACCGCCCTCGCGCGCCCGCTGACGATTGAGCGCCTCGTTTGCCTCCAGAACATTTCGGGCCGAGGCGAGCGCAGCCATGCAGGCCGTCTCGGGATCCTCGCCGTCTTCGCCGCCTGTCGGAAAGATCGCCAATACGCTGTCGCCCATGAACTTGAGGATCTCGCCGGAATTTTCCTCGACATGCCGGCCGATCAGCTCGAAATGCTCGTTCAGAAACCCGGCGATCTCACCGGGTTGATAGACCTCGGTCAACGCCGTGAAGTTTCTGAGGTCTGCAAGCAGGATCGCGGCATTGATGGCGCCCCCCGTTCCCCTCTGGACCTCGCCCGCAAGGATGCGCGCACTCGTCTTGGCGCCTGTATAGACAGCAAGGATATCCGAGGCGGTTCTCGATGCCGCGATGCGGTAGCAGGCAAGCCCCAGTGCCGGGAAAAGCTTTGCGATGATCGTCAGCTGATCATTGGAAAATCCGCCCAGCCTGTCGCTTGTCAAGGACAGGCTGACCCCGCGCAACGCGGCCTCCTTCGGGAACTCCAGCAGGCTGACCAGATGATCCGTGCCGCCGCCAAGCGCGAATTCCGCAAGCTGCGGATAGTCGTCGACACCCTCCCCCTTGGCAATGATCCAGCGCCCCGACGTTTCGCCTCGGCCCAGCAGATAATAAATCGGCGTCTTCTCGAAGCTCAGCTGCGCCGCGCTGCCATATTCGGCTCTCTCGATGGTGGTCGCGCCGCCGCGCACGAAATTGGCCGAGATGCCGGCATACATGGGATGAATGGATGGCATCGCGATACTGCCCCGCCAGATGGGAAAGCCATCGGCGATCAACCGGTCGCACAAACCGGTAATGAGCTCACCGATATGCTCGCTCCTGATTCCCTCATCTATAAGCCATTGAATATGATCGTTAATTTCGGAACCTCCACATGGGTCGGCGCAATTCTATGATCGGAAATAGCGCGAATGGGCGGCAATGCCGAACCGGGCTGCGACCTCAGGCAATGGCTGCGAGGCCAATGTTTCTAACCATCCATCCCGGCAACGATGGCGGCCGGGCAGGCGAAGAGAGAACGATACCTGGCAACACCTTCATTCGCCTGCCTCGCCTCCTCATACCATTCCCGGGCAATGGAGGCGGTGCGGAATTCGATGATCAGAAGCCTGTTCATCTGCCGGTTTCCCTGGACAGGCTGGACCTTGCCTCCCGGAGACCGGACGCGGCCTCCATGGAACGTCATATCCGCCGATATGCATGCAAGATATTCATCGATCGCCTGATCTTTGATATCGGGATGGATTTCGAGAATGAAATAGGCGCTCATGGATCGCTGCCTCTAACAAGGGCCGAACAGCCATGCGAGAGTATCGACATGACGATGACGATTCCTTAGAATATCGAAACAATTAGTTCGGAGATCTAAACGTTTTGCCGAAAAAGTCAACTGACCGCCTCGCGCGCTACATTCCGACGGTCCAGCTGTTTTCGGCCCGGCTCGGGCTGTTCCACCAAAAGGTGGCCGAGCAGGTGGGCTTGACCAGCACCGAATTCAAGTGCTTCCGGCTGTTGGAAAAACTCGGACCGCTGTCGATGACGGCCCTGTCGCGCGAGGTCGGATTGAAGATCGGTACGGTCAGCGGGCTGATCGACAAGCTGGAGGCGACCGGCTTCGTCGTCAGGCAACGGGATGAGACCGACAAACGCCGCCTTGTCCTGGTTGCCTGTCCCGAGGCCTCGGCACGCGCCACCCGACTCTACGAGGAGCAGAGCGAGCCGGTCTCCGCGATCCTGGACTCCTACAGCGAGCCGGAATTCAACCTGCTGCTGACCTTCCTCACCGATCTCGGCAATATCTTCGCCCGGACCTCTCCGCCGTCGCGGAAAGAACCGCATCCCGAGCAGGCCCCCACCAAAACGCCGCAGGAATGAAGACGGGCATCTCCGCTCACATCCTTACCGTCATGCCGCCGTCGACGGTCAGTACGTGGCCGTTGACGAAGGAAGCGGCACCGCTTGCAAGAAACAGCGCCGCGCCGGCGATCTCGTCCGGGCGGCCCCAGCGTTGGACCGGGATGCGCTGGCGCACGAAGGGCATCAATTCCTCGTTTGCAGCCATCGCCGCATTCGTCTCGGTGGCGAACCAGCCGGGCGCAATCGCGTTGCTGGTGATGCCATGCGGCCCGAATTCGACCGCCATGGCGCGCATCAGGCCGGTCAGGCCCTGCTTGGCCGCCGGATAGACGCAGTCGCCGGGCATGACGACATGGCCGCTGATCGAGGTCACCGCGATCAGGCGGCCGTAACTGCGCCGCTTCATCAGCACGGTTGCGTCCCGCGAAAGCGTTATCGCTGCGGCCAGATCGGTGCGCAGCAGCTCGATGATGGCATCGTCGTCGAATTCGGCCAGCGGCCGCCTGTCGCGGGCGCCGACATTGTTGATCAGGATATCGAGACGGCCATGGGTCTTTTCGATGTCGGCCATCAGCCCGCGCTGGGCCTCTCGGTCGGCGATGTCGAACGGGGCGGCCTGCGCCGTCCCGCCAGCGGCGCGGATGGCCCTTACGGCATCTTCCAGCGTCGCCGCTGTGCGCCCGGTGACGATGACGTGCGCGCCGGCCTCGGCAAGTGCGCGTGCCATCTCGAAGCCCAGGCCGCGGCCGCCACCGGTCACGAGCGCCACCTGGCCCGCCATTGAAAATCTATCCAGTATGCTCATGATCTTTATCGCTCTCGACTGGGTGTCGTCGCAGCAATTAATGGACTCAGTCAATTAATTTGGCAAGAGCAGAGCGCCTTCGCTGAACGCAGGCCATATCCGGCCTAGCCGAGCAGCTCTGCAAGCCAGCGCGGGTCGAGATGTTGCTCCAGGCCACCTGCGACCTCGTCGAGCGCACGGTCGACGCTCTCGCGATAATTACCGCCTTCGCCTGAGAGGCCAAAGCTTTGAAGCAGCCGGGCGCGGTAGGCGTCGCTGCCGAAGAGGCCGTGCAGATAGGTGCCCGTGATCCGGCCGTCGGCCGAAACCGCGCCATCCGCCAATCCATCCACGATCGCGGCCGGCCGTTCGCAATCAGCCCCTCGCGTGACACCGAGGTGGATCTGATAGCCTGACAGCGGCACATCATATTCCGCCGAATGAGCGGAGCTGTTGCGTACCGTCTTCTCCGGCGCCATCTCCGTCTCGACATCAAGCAAGCCAAGCCCTTCGATCTCTGTCGTCGTACTCTCGATGCCGAGCGGATCATTCACCTTGCGGCCGAGCATCTGGTAGCCGCCGCAAATGCCGATCACCCGGCCGCCACGGCGCACATGGGCGGCAAGGTCGAGGTCCCATCCCTGCGCCCTGAGATCGGCGAGATCCGATATGGTCGATTTCGAGCCGGGCAGGATGATCAGCGCCGCATCGGCTGGCAGCCGCTCGCCGGCGCGCACGAAGACGAGCTCAACGCCAAGCTCGGCCCGCAGCGGATCGAGATCGTCGAAATTGGCAATGCGCGGCAGCACCGGCACGGCGATCTTCAGCGCGCCCGGCTCGCCCTTCACCAGCCGCTCCAGCACGACGGAATCCTCGGCGGGCAGCCGCCCGGCCGCCTTAAGCCAGGGCACGACGCCGAAGCAGGGCCAGCCGGTGAAACCTTCGATGGCGCGGATACCGTCGTCGAACAGGCTTACATCGCCGCGGAACTTGTTGATGATGTAACCCGAGATCATCTTGCGATCTTCCTCGCTGAGGATCGCGTGCGTGCCGACCAGCGAGGCGATGACCCCGCCACGATCGATATCGCCGACGAGAACGACAGGGACGTTCGCCCGCGTCGCAAAGCCCATATTGGCGATATCGCCGGCCCTGAGATTGATTTCGGCGGGTGACCCCGCCCCCTCGACGATGACGAGGTCGGCACCCTCGGACACCTTGGCGAAACTCTCCAGCACGGAAGAGAGCAACTGCGGCTTCAGCCGTTGATAGTCGCGCCCCTTCGCCTGCCCGAACACCCTGCCCTGCACGATGATCTGGCTGCCGTTTTCCGACTGCGGCTTAAGCAGCACCGGGTTCATATGCACGGAGGACGGTGTGCGTGCTGCGAGCGATTGCAGCCATTGCGCCCGGCCGATCTCGCCGCCGTCGTCGGAAACCGCCGCATTGTTCGACATATTCTGCGGCTTGAACGGCCGCACCGTCAGGCCGCGATTGGCTGACAGCCGGCAAAGCCCCGCCACCAGCACCGTCTTGCCGACATCCGAGCCGGTTCCCTGCAGCATGATGGCTCTGGTCATTGGCGCCTATCCGTGAAGTATTTCCGGCAGGCCTACAATGCGGGCGGATATCAGGTCAACAGAGGGCCAAAAATGCGAAAACCGCGATCGGGCCATAAGCCCTACGCGGTTTGCCGTAAAAACGCAGGCGTCTTCATCATTACGCAATGAAGCTCGCTTTTTCCGGGACGCAGTACCTGATCCGGAAAAGCAGCGGATGTCCCCCGCCGCGTCACAACAGATAACGGCACATTCTTACCGGATGGTTAGTGAAGACCCAACCGGAGACAAAATTCGACTTTTTTTGAACTTTTCCGACTTTCTCTCACTTGGAACCGCTTTCACCCCTCGCCGCGAGCGTGCATTTCCACCAATCGCACCCCGGGCCGCAGTTTCGTGAATCTACCGGCATAAATTCTTCGAATTCAATAATTTAGTTACAGATACAACACGGAAAAGAGAGTTGATTTCTTGCAGCAAATCCGTAGCTTTGCTCATATTAAGCCATCGATAGAAATGGCCAGCGACGAGCCGCCGGAAAACCAGACGAACGGCGCCCCACATAGGAAAAGCCGCGTGGAGCCGTATTCCGGCCGTGGGCACCTGAAGCGGCGGAGAGATTTGTCGGCTAATTGCCTCGGTGCATGCGCGTTCGATCACATAAAAATTTCGGGGAACGTATAATGAAGACATTTTTCACGTCATTCATCCTTGCGGTCTGCTTTTATGCTGGAATATCGGAGGCGCAAGCTGCCGGATGCGGCAAGGTCTCGATCGCCGAGATGAGATGGGGCTCCGCCGCCATTGCCGCGAGCTTCGATAAATTCATCCTGGAAAAGGGCTACGGCTGCTCCGTCACCATCGTCGATGGCGATACGCTGCCGACTTTCGCCTCCATGAATGGCAGCGGCACGCCCGATATCGCCTCGGAATTCTGGGTGAAGGCGGTCAAGCCGCAGCTCGATGCCGCCATCAGCGCCGGGCGTCTGGTCAAGGGCGCCGAAATTCTTGCGGATGGTGCGGTCGAAGGCTGGTACATTCCGAAATTCATCGCCGACGCAAACCCGGATATTCGTTCCGTGCAGGATGCGCTGAAGCATCCGGAACTCTTTCCCGATACCTACGATCCCTCGCGCGCCGCAGTCTATAATTGCCCGGAGGCCTGGGCCTGCGAGATCTCGACCAGCAATCTCTTCAGAGCGCTCGATGCCGACAAGCTCGGCTTTGCGCTGGTCGACAGCCGGACACCCAAGGATTTCGACGGTTCGATTGCCCGCGCCTTCGAAAACAAGGTCGGCTGGCTCGGTTATTACTGGGCGCCGACATCAGTCATCGGCAAATACGACATGAAACAGCTGGGCTTCGGTGTGCCGCACGACGAGGCCGAATGGAACGCCTGCACCTCGGTGCCTCATTGCGCCAATCCCAAGGTGAACGCCTATCCGGTGTCGCAGGCCTTCACGTTGATGACCAGGGCTTTCGCTGATCGCGCCGGCCCGGTCATGAACTATCTGAACGCCCGCAGCTGGGACAACGAGACCATCAGCCAGGTGCTGGCCTGGCAGGATGAAAATGGCGAGGACAACGAGAATGCAGCCCTCTATTTCCTGCAGAATTATGAGGAGCTCTGGAGCCGCTGGGTTCCGGCCGATGTAGCCGAGAAGGTCAAGGCCAGTCTATAAACCTTGCTGACAACAAGGACTGGACGATTCGTTATGACTGGCACGGTGCCCTTCCCCGATCGCGATACCGTCGCGGAAAAACTCGCGGCGCTCTCGGAAACCGACAAATCCTACCTGTCGCTGCTCATGGAAAATCCGGCGCAGGACGATAACCTGCTCGCGGGTCTCTATCGGCATCTCGACATCGCCTCCTCCTCGCGCCTTCTCAACTCGCTGAAGCTTGAAACCCTCGGCAAATGGATCGGCGAAGCTGCACCCGACCGGCTGCAGATCAGGCTCATGGAAGCGGCGCGCTCCAGCCAGCACCCGGCCTGTGCCGCATTCCGGACCGGGCTGACCCGATCCGGCGGCCTCGAAAAAGCCTATCCGACTTCAAAAATCTGAAAGTAACTATCTCTTCGCTGCGCGATCGACACTGCGGCCGGCATCCTGCGTGGCATTGACGGCATTTGCCGTATCCCTGCCCACGCCACGGATCGTGTTGGCGCAAGAAGAAAGCGTAAGAAGGATCATCAAGGCGGATGCGATTTTACCCGTGGTCGTCATGTGCGAAATCCTTTTGTGAAATCAACCCCGAACGGCTGAAGCCGTCCGGGCGGGATAACGCATTCGTGAGCGAAAAGTTCACCGGCTAAGAGCCTTTCTCCGGAGAAGGCCAACATCTTCGAGATCGTCAAACGCGATTCAGCAACCAGGGGCGATAGCCCGCGCCGATCGCTGCCCATCAAGCACATATTCAGCTGCGCTCGACGCCCTTTGCCGCCAGGATATCGTCAATGGCTGCCGACATCAGAAACGCTGACAGCTGCCTGGCAGCGTCTGCACTCGTTGAATTGGCGCTGATGCCAATGGAAAAGTCGATGTAGCTTTGGAGTTCTGCCGGAAACTTGCCGACGAGCATGACCTCGGGAGCGGCGGCGAGGATAGACGTCACGGGAACGACACCCATCTCGGCCTCCCCGCGGCCGACAGATGCCGCCGTCTGGCCTCCTGCTACCGGCACCAGCTTGGGCTTCACCTCTTCGGCTATTCCCAAGCGCTCCAGCAAACCGGAGAAGTAGCCACCGCTGGTTCCGTCACTGGCATAGGCGATTGATCCGGCGTTCTTCAAGGCGTGTTTGAATGCTTCCACAGAGCCAATGTCGAGCGGTCGGCTGCCTTCTTTTGCCGCCACTCCCATTGCTATCCGACCGAAAGCGACCTGGCTCCCCGCCTTGACCTTCCCCAGGGCGGTGAGTTCCTCAATCAGATCAGGATTGGTGATGACGAGATCGAAAGGTTCCCCGGCTTCAATCTGCTTCCTTACGGTCGGATTGAGCTCCCACCTGACCGCGACCTTGCATCCTGAGATCGTTTCGAACCGGGAGATGACGGCAAGGACGGCAGGTCGGACCGCAACAGCGCCAAAAAGCCGGACTTGCTGATCCATGGCCTGACCGTCCTTGTAAGGTGGTATCTAAGCATTCCGCGTCTACGCGATCATTCCATATCGCTCTGCGCCAATCAGGCAGCCGCCGCTTTCGATCTTTCGGCGAAGGATGCGCGAATGCTGTCGGCCACCGTCTCGATCGGCCCTGTCATCTGCGATGCAGTCAAAAGCTGGATGTCGAAAGACCCCAGTTCCGGCAGCCCTTCCTGGATGCCGAGGATAGCCATATCCTCGCTGACATAGGAGAGCGGCAGCGGCGCGATGGCGAGATCGGAGACCACGGCGGCGCGCTGCGCCATCGTGTGGGCGCTGAGATAGGCGACGCGATAGGGCCGCTTGTTGCGCTCGAGCTGGGTGATCGCCTCCTGCCGCCAGATGCAGCCGTCTTCCCAGATGGAGATCGGCAGCGGATCGCGCCGGTGCGCCGAGCCGCATTTGGCGCCCGCCCAGACGAGGCGCTCGCGATAGACGACCTCACCGTTGGTCGGGAAAGGCCGCGTGGCGCAGTTGATGAGCGCAAGCTCGAGGCGCTGTTCCTCCATCCGCTTCTTCAGGCCGATGCTCATGTCGATCGTCACATCGACCATGATGCCTGGATAAGTCTGCGCAAAGCTCTTCAGGATCTGCGGCAGCAGCCGCTCGCCGATATCCTCGGGCGCGCCGAGCCGCACCACGCCGCTGAGCTCGGGCATGATGAAGCGCGACACCGCCTCGTTGGAGAGCGCCAGGATGTTGCGCGCGTAAGACAGCAGCATTTCACCATGCTGCGTCAGCGTCACCGAGCGCGCATCGCGGCGAAACAGCGTCACGCCAAGCTGCTCTTCGAGCTTCTTGATCTGCATGGAAACGGCCGACGGCGTGCGGAACACGGTTTCGGCCGCAGTCGAAAAATTACCGGTCTCAGCAATGGCCACGAAGGTGCGCAGCACGTCATTGTCGAGCAGAGGAATGGGACGGCGAAACGGGATTGTCATCGTCACATCTTTCAATTTTTCTGAATGACCAAGGATTATCATTCCATTTGATTGAAAGTCAATCTGCCCCCTATTTTTGTAGGGCAACCACCATCGAGCCTATTTGAGTTCAGCCCTCGGTACCGAAACGGCTGGTCTTGAAGCTGGTTCCAGCCGCACCTGAAGCAACCGCCCGGCCCTCGCCGACACCCTTAGGATAGGTGTTGCCGATCATGGCAGGCGCCGTGAGTTCAACCGACGTTTCCGGTGATCGCACTGCCCAGGCAATCAGCGCTCGTGCGGACATTTCTCCGACGCCACCCGAGACATGCTCCGACGCGGAGACCGGCAACACCGCGATCTGCTCGGCCGTCGGTGCGGGATGGGTCAGCCGGTCGGCGATACCTGACGTATTGGCAGGCTTGCGACCGACGACGAACCGCGTGAAATCGGCCGGGGCCGGCTGGACGGATGCCAACACCGGCGCAACCGCCGGCACAGGTGCGGGCGTCTCGCTTTCCACGGCCTCGATTTCAACAGGCCGCAGCATCGGCAGCGGAACGGTTAGTGAGGCAAGATCGGCAAAGGCCCGGTCGGCAACCGCCTTGTCCTCCGGCTTGGCAAGCTGCGGCGCCAGCCCGATCTCGGCCCGCCTCTGCGGCGTCGGCAGCATGGCGGTGACAAGGCTTCCGGTCACGACGGGATCAGGTGCCTTCACAGGTGCTGCTGCGCGTGCCGTCAGCAGAGCCGGTGCGGCCGCCTTTGGCGTTACAGGCGCATCGTCATCCTCATCCTCACTTGCGGCAATCTCGATCGGTGCGGAGCGGATACCCTTCTTGCGCTCGGCAAGCGCCACCTGATAGCCCGGAAGCGGCCGACCGTCCGCCGGCAGGTGGATCGTGCGTCCGTCAGGAAACAGCCGCGCCAGTTCCTGGCGCGACATGCGCGGCCAGGCGCGCACGTTGCCGACGTCGAGATGCACGAAGGGGGAACCCGATGTCGGGTAATAACCGACGCCGCCGACCTGCATCTGCATGGCAAGCGCGCGCAGCGTCGCAAGCTTGACACCGGGAATGTAGAAATCCATCGCCTTGCCGAGCATGTGCTGGCTGCGCTTGGCGACACCGGTATTGCGCGATCGGTTGCGCAGCATGTTGTTGGTCGCCGGCGAGCGATAGGCCGAAACGACGTGGATCGCCTCCTTCGCCCCGCTCTTGCGATAGACCTCCCAGACGAGGTCGAGCAGCCGCGGGTCCATCCTGGCCGGCTCGTTGCGCCGCCAGTCGCGCAGGAAGCGGTTGATCTGGTTGAGGCCGCGCTGGTCGAACTTGCCGTTGCGCTTGAAGACGATCGTCGCCCGCTCGCCCGTATGCGTGAAGTAGAGTTTCAGCGCCCTGTCCTCGGCCGCTGCCTCGCCCGATCCGGCCATGACAGCAAAAACGAAGGCCGCGGCGATCGCCATGCGATGAGCGACGACAGACAAAAACCACGCAGACGCGGTCGTCGGAATGGCGGCGATGGCTTGATGAAGGGACACAGACTTCGTCCTTGGTGCGAAACACGAAAACATCACAGGCACCGCACACGTGGGCGGCGTTAAGCCTTCATTATGGTCAATAGATCCTTAAGAGGGGGTTTATGAGCTGCGGACTATATGAGACGCCGTTTCAAGGAGATGCCGTCCTGCGGCTCTCCAGTTGCGCTGGCTGCGAGAACTCCCGCCATAATTATCTTGCCAAGCGCCATGATCTTTGACGGGAACCCTCGCAAAGCGAGGCGAGATCGCATAGTTTCGACGGATCATTGTCATCGAAACAGGCCAAAGTTTGTATACCGAAATAGCCATCGTCGTCCTCCTCACCATTCTCAACGGCGTCCTGGCGATGTCGGAGCTCGCGATCGTCTCCGCACGCCCGGCACGCCTCAGGGTTATGGCAGACCAGGGAAGCAGAGGAGCGCGACTGGCTCTGCGGCTCGCGGAGAATCCCGGCCGTTTCCTGTCGACGGTTCAGATCGGCATCACCCTCGTCGGCGTACTATCAGGTGCCTTCTCGGGTGCGACGCTCGGCGCGCGATTCTCCACCTGGCTGCTGGCGCAGGGGCTTCCCGATGCCTGGGCGGACGGGCTTGGCGTCGGTACGGTCGTCGTAGCGATCACCTATCTCTCCCTCATCATCGGCGAACTGGTGCCCAAGCAGATGGCCCTTCGCGCGCCGGAAGCCGTCGCCGCCAGGGTCGCTCCGACCATGACCTACCTGTCGAAGGCGGCTCTGCCGCTCGTCTGGCTGCTCGACGGCTCGGGCAAACTCGTTCTCGCCCTGCTCGGCCAGTCCGGAAAGAACGCCGATGGCGTCACCGACGAGGAGATCAAGACGGTTCTCGCCGAAGCCCAGAGCGCTGGCGTAATCGAAATAGGCGAGTCCGCCATGATCACCGGCGTCATGCGTCTTGCAGACAGAACGGCACGTGCGCTTATGACGCCGCGGCGCGACGTCGAGCTGGTCGATATCGAAGATACCGCCGAGGAGATCCGCAAGACCATCCAGACGACCTCGCGAACGCGACTGCCGGCCCGCAAGGGCAGCTCCGACGAGGTTCTCGGCGTTCTCGCAGTCAAGGATTACTACGACGCCCTTGAAGCCAACCGGACGGTCGACATCATGACGCTGGTACACGATGTTCCGATCATCTCGGACCTCGCTCCCGCCTCCTCGGTGATCGAATCCATCCGCAAGTCGTCACAGCATATGGTTCTGGTTTTTGACGAATACGGCCACTTCGAGGGTGTGATCACGTCAGGCGACATCCTCGAATCGATCATGGGCGTCTTCGGCGACGCGGCCTCCGGCGAGGAACCGGCGATCAAGCGACGCGAGGATGGCTCCTACCTGGTTTCCGGATGGACGCCGATCGACGAATTTTCGGAATTCATGAACTTCCCCGTTGATGAAGACGTCGAATATCAGACCGTCGCCGGTCTCGTTCTGGAAGAGCTGAAGCATCTGCCCGAGCTTGGGGAGACCTTCATCAAGAACGACTGGAAATTCGAGGTGATCGACCTCGACGGGCGGCGCGTCGACAAGCTCCTCGTCAGCGCGCTGACGAAGGACGAGGCACGGGCGGAGAACTGATCGGTACGACGGAGCCGGGATGCAAGCGGCCTGACGGCCCTTGCGCCCTCTGCTCGCTGCCAGACGTGCTATTCTCAGGCTTGCGCCCTATATCCTTCATTCCAAACGACAATCAGGGAATGTCCATGTCCGCCACCACCCACGACGCAGACCGGTCTCATGCAGGCCAGCAAAAGTTTGCGGCTCTCCTGCTCGGGGCGGTCGGAGTGGTCTATGGCGATATCGGAACGAGCCCACTCTATGCGTTCCGCGAAGCGCTTCGGCCCTTCACCCATGACGGCGTCACTCCAAACGAGGTCATCGGGCTGATCTCGTTGATGATCTGGACGCTGACGATCATCGTCACGTTCAAATACGTGCTGTTTCTGCTTAGGGCGGACAATGAGGGCGAAGGCGGCACCCTTTCCCTGCTGGCCCTTCTCATGAAGAAGACCAGCCGGCACGCGACCATCTTCTTCTTCGCAGGCATTATCGGCGCCGCACTCTTCATCGGTGACGCGATGATCACGCCTGCCTTGTCGGTATTGTCGGCGCTCGAAGGTCTGAAGCTCGTGACACCGGTCTTCACCCCCTACATCCTGCCGATCGCCATCGCGATCATGCTGCTCCTGTTTTTCGTCCAGTCAGTCGGCACCGCATCCGTGTCAAAGCTTTTCGGTCCGATAACGCTGCTGTGGTTTCTCGTGATGGGCCTTGGCGGACTCGCCCACATCGCCGACGATCCGGCGATCTTCGAAGCGCTCAATCCGCTCTACGCCTTCGACTTCATCACCCATGCAGGCCTCATTGGCCTCGTGGTCCTCGGCGCCGTCTTCCTGACCGTGACGGGCGCGGAAGCGCTCTATGCCGACCTCGGCCATTTTGGCAGGAAGCCGATCCAGGTCGCCTGGTTCGCAGTGGTCTTCCCGTCGCTCCTCCTGAACTATCTCGGCCAGGGCGCGCTTGTGCTTGCCAACCCGCAGGCTGCGTCTGATCCGTTCTTCCTGATGTTTCCGGAATGGGCGATCCTTCCGGTGGTCATCCTTGCCACCGCAGCCACCATCATCGCCAGCCAGGCGGTCATTACCGGGGCGTTCTCTCTCGCCCGTCAGGCGATCCATCTCGGATTCCTTCCTCGGCTGGAGATCTGCTTCACCTCCGCCTCCAACACCGGCCAGATCTATGTCCCGGCCGTCAACATGGCGCTTCTCATTGGTGTGCTTGCCCTGATCTTCGCATTCGGCTCCTCCGAGGCCCTCGCCACCGCCTATGGAATTTCGGTCACCGGTGCGATGGTCGTCACCACCATCCTGTCCTTCCAGTTTCTCCGCGTCGTCTGGGGATGGAACGTGCTCATGGCATTGGCGGCACTCCTGCCGCTCCTCGTGCTTGAAAGCATCTTCCTGGGCGCCAACCTCCTGAAGATCCACGACGGCGGCTACGTCCCGATCCTGATCGCCGGCGCGCTGATGGTTATGATGTGGACCTGGAAGAAGGGAACGCTGCTTGTGCGCCAGAAGTCCGCCAGCAACGACATACCCCTGATGCAGTTTCTGGCGTCGATCGAACGGAAGTCGGATCACGCTCCCGCCCAGGTCCCGGGCACCGCGATCTTCCTGACCAGCCTTCCCGATATGACGCCCGGCGTGCTGCTGCACAATCTGAAGCACAATCGCATTCTTCACGCCCGCAACGTCATCCTCAATGTGAAGACCGCTCCGCGCCCCTATGTGCCGGAAACGGATCGGGTGACGATCGAAAGGCTGTCGGAGCGCTTCATCAAGATCCAGCTCCTGTTCGGCTTCATGGAGGATCAGGACGTCTCCAAGGCCCTGCCGCTCTGCCGCAAGGCGGGCTTCGACTTCGAGATCATGTCGACCTCGTTCTACGTCGGCAGGCGCAAGCTCGTCGGCGATCCGAATACCGGCCTTCCGGCTTGGCAGGACCGCCTCTTCATCGCCATGGCCGGCTTCGCCATCGACCCTTCGGACTATTTCCAGCTCCCTAGCAACCGTGTTGTGGAGCTCGGAGAGCAGATGGTCATCTAACCGCTTCTGCGTGGATCGTCCACACCCGTCCACCCGTTTATATGTCGCCCGACAGGCACGAAGCGCTGCCGAAGGCAGCCCGTCACAGCCATTCTACGCGCGCCTCATCTTTCAATTTCTCTGAACCTAAGACCCAGTTCATTTCATTTGTTTGAACCAGCCTCAGCACCTATATTTTAGTTGTGACGATGAGGCTGAAGAAAAGGAGGCCGATCATGTCGCAGACATTAGGCTTCAACATCCTCCAGGCTTTCTTCGCGTTTCGCGCGCGCATGTTTCGGGTGGCGGCACGCGAACGGATCAGGCAGGAAATGAAGCATTATCCGCCGCATCTTGCGGCCGATATCTGCGCCCTGCCCGCCCTGGACGAGCAGCAGCGATAGTTCAAAATCGCTTATGGTACCCATGAAATCTATTCGTTTGAATGATGAGTGCCGCAAGCGCATATTTCACTTCAAGGATACGGCAATCCCGTATCTCGCAAGGAAAGGAAACGGCAATGACCTCTATGACCTACAGAGATGGCGGCAAGGGCCTGTCGTCCTATAGCAGACATTCCTCGCTCGGCTCCTATGCCGACAAGCTGGTGCGCGCATGGCGCCGGTGGCAGACGGAACGTCAGATCGAATCCATGCCTTTCGACATCCGCAAGGATATCGGCTGGCCGAGCGCCGATGAGACCGGCAAGGACAGAGCTCACTAAACATAGGGCTCATGAATGCAATATCATGCAATGAATGCGACATACCTCCCAAGCTAAAGGCGGTGCCTGTCCCAAGCAGCACCGCCTTTTTCATATCCGCCGCCTGCCTTTTCCCCGGTGAATTTCGCAGGACTATACCCCCGCAGCGACGCCTTTTGCATCGCTCGCGCCGCAAATCACCGATCATGTCGCAGATTTGCTCTTCCTAGCCGCATTTATCCATGCCAGTGTCGCTTTTGGAACATCGGAACGACCCATTCCACGCGACCAATATGCAGTCGCCCTCGAGCATGGATTTTCCAATGAACAAGATGCAGCTCAAGAAACGTTCCGTAGTCTTCTTCATGGTTCCGCAATTCACCATGCTGCCCTTTGCGGCGGCGGTGGATACTCTGCGGATCGCAAACCGCATGCTCGGCTATCCGGCCTATACGTGGCGCCTGAGCTCGGTCGACGGCGAGAAAGTCTATTCCTCCTGCGGCATCGGCGTGGAGGCCAATTCGTCGCTCGCTGAAGAGCGCCGCCATCTCGGTGGCGAAAACCGGCCGGGTATGCTGCTCGTCTGTTCGGGCATCGATGTCGAGACCTTCAACAACAAATCCGTCAATGCCTGGCTGCGCGAATCCTATAATCGCGGCGTCGCCGTCGGTTCGCTCTGTACGGGCGCGCATGTGCTTGCCCAGGCAGGTCTCCTGAACGGCAAGCGCTGCGCGATCCACTGGGAAAACCTGCCGGGCTTCTCCGAGGCCTTCCCGCAGGCCGAGGTCTATGCCGACCTCTACGAGATCGACAACAACCTCTACACCTGCGCCGGCGGCACGGCCTCGCTCGACATGATGCTGAACCTCGTCGGCGAGGATTTCGGCGAAAGCCTTGTCAACCGCATCTGCGAACAGCACCTGACCGACCGCGTGCGCAACCCGCATGACCGCCAGCGCCTGCCGCTGCGCGCCCGCCTCGGCGTCCAGAACGCCAAGGTGCTGTCGATCATCGAACTGATGGAAGGCAATCTCGCCGAGCCGCTATCGCTGCTCGAAATCGCCGAGGGTGCCGGCCTGTCGCGCCGCCAGATCGAACGCCTGTTCCGCCAGGAAATGGGCCGGTCGCCAGCCCGCTACTATCTTGAAATCCGTCTCGACCGCGCTCGTCACCTGCTGGTGCAGTCTTCTATGCCGGTCGTCGAAGTCGCCGTCGCCTGCGGCTTCGTCTCCGCCTCGCACTTCTCCAAGTGTTATCGCGAACTCTATCAGCGCTCACCGCAGCAGGAGCGCGCCGATCGCAAGATGACCATGGCCACCGCCCGCCAGCAGGCGGTTGCGGCTTGAGGCAGTGACGGCAGGATGACGAAACATGAAAGGCGGCTCGGTGGCCGCCTTTTTGATTTGCGAGGGCACCACCCTCTCCTTCGTCATGCTCGGGCCTGTCCCGAGCATCTGCTGCCGTCTCGTCTTTTGGAACGTAGCAGATGTCAGGGACAAGCCCGAGGATGACGGCGAGTGGAATTGCGCCCCTTACTGCGCCGCCTCTTCCGTCATCTTGGCATCGGAATAGACAAGGTTTCGCCCTTTGTGCTTGGCCATGTAAAGAAACTGGTCTGCCGCGTTCAGATAGTTCTCGAAGGTCTCGTAGCCGGCGATCTCGGCAACACCAATCGAGACCGTCACCGACAGTTCCTCATCGTCGGCCGTCACCTTGAGGCGGGAAATATCCGAGCGGATCTCATCGCAGAGCTTGGTAGCGGCCAGCGAATCCATCTGCGGGAAGAGAATGGCGAATTCCTCGCCGCCGAGGCGCGAGAGGAGATTGTCGCTACCTTCGAAGATCGTCTGCAGCCTGTCCGCGACAGCCTTCAGCACCTTGTCGCCGATCTCATGACCATAGGTGTCGTTGAGGCGCTTGAAATGATCAATATCGAGAATGGCGACCGCGGTCGACATTTTGAGCCGCAGGCATTCGTTCACCAGCTTCGGGCCGTTGTCGTAGAAATAGCGCCTGTTATAGAGGCCGGTCAGGTAATCGCAGGCCGCCGCTGCGCGCAGCTGCTTCATCTGCGTCAGCGTCTCGACATTGTTGGCGATGCGGCATTGCAGCTCTTCGGCCACGAACGGCCGGTAGACGAAATCGCTGGCACCGGCCTTCAGGAAGCTGGCCGACAGCATGCGGTCGTTCGACGAGGAAACACCGATGACGCGCAGCTTGTCCGAGCCGAACCGGTGGCGGATGCGCCGCGTCAGCTCATAGCCGCTCATATCGGGCATGTGATGGTCTGTGACGACGAGTTCGATATCGCTGTAGGCCTCAAGTGCCGCAATCGCCTCAAACCCGGAACTGGCTTCGACGACCATATATTGCTGGGCTTTCAGGAGATCGACCAGTACCTGGCGCGCAGATGAAACGTCGTCGACGACGAGCACCCGCGTCTTCCGGTTCATGATCGCACGGCGCACGGTCGCGACCAGATTGTCGAGCGCGAATTCGTTATCCTTCAGCACATAGTCTATAACATTGCGCTCGAGGATGCGGGCGCGCGTATTGAGATCGAAGGTCGCGGTAAAGACGATGGCCGGAATATTGTGCTCGATCGTGCAGTCGAGCGCCTCGCCATAGGGCGAATCCGGCAGGTTCAGGTCAACGACGGCCATGCTGCAGCCGTGGTCGTCCTGCGAGAGCGCTTCGCGCAACGCCTTCAGCGAGGAGCAGCAGACAACGCTGAGGTTGAGCTCGGTCTGGAACCGATGGCGGAGAACGGCGGAAAACATTCGAGAATCCTCAACCAGAAGTATGCGGATTCCTCCAAACCGAGGACCTGCATTCTCCCGCTGAAAATCCCCCTGGAATGTCACAGCTGCCTACCCCTCCACACGCCCAAGGGGGTCGACTCGCCCCCTCTTGCCGTGCCGGACGATAGCCGAGGCCTCCCCTCCAGTGAAGAGGCAAATGACGGCAGCAACACCTGCGATTGCAGAAATATGAGCTTCCGTCATGTCTTTCAGGTGTGGGCCGATCACGGAGCCGCTTCCCTGCACCCGATCTTTGCGGCAGGGTCAGGCAACAGCCCGTTCCTTGCGCATGGACTGGATCTGCAGGAGCGTATCCAGGTTCTGGTTGACGCGGCAGTAGAACTCTTCGTCGATGAACGGGCGCAGCATGAAGTCGTTGCCGCCGGCCTTCAGGAACCGCGCTGAAAGCAGGCGGTTGGAAGAGGAGGAAACGCCGATGATGCGCAGCTGGTGCGAGCCGATCGACGCGCGGATGCGGCGGGTCAGCTCGAAGCCGTCAATATCGGGCATGTTATAGTCGGTGACCATCAGGCCGATATCGCGGTTGGCCTTGAGGATTTCGAGCGCCTTGGCGCCGCTCTCGGCGGTGCTGACGCGGAAATTATAGCGCTTCAGGCGGCTGGAAAGCAGCGCGCGGGCCGTGGCGCTATCATCGACGATCAGCACGTGATGGCGGTGATTGGTCAGGAAGCGGCAGATCAATTCCGCCAGCAGGTCGACGGCAAAGATATTGTCCTTGAGGATATAGTCGACGATATCCTTGGCGAGCAGCTTGTCGCGCATGCCTTCCTGGAAGGTGCCGGTAAAGACGATCGTGGGGATCGACAGATCGACCAGATATTCCAGCGCCTCGCCGTTTTCGGCGCCCGGCAGGTTGATGTTGGAGATCGCGAGCGTAATCGGATCAGAAGACTTGTCGTAGGAAAGCTGCAGCTCTTCGAAGCTGCGGCAGATCTCGACATCGATATCGAAGAGCTCCTTCAGGCGCTTTCCGATCATCGAAGTGAAGACGTTGGAATCTTCAGCGAGGATAATACGCGCGCCGGCAAACATTTCTCCGGAATATTGCATCCCCGAAATACCTAGAAACGCCATGGCAAACCTTTAAAGTGGAAATTCTGTCCCCGAACGAAACGGTTACATGAATTCATTTGAATAATTATTAATCGGCTTGCCATAGCCAGCTATGAAAAAGGCGGCCGATGGTGCGGCCGCCTTTTTCTTGTCAATATGATTAAGAAATCACGTCCGAAGTGCGGCGTTCTCCGTATCGAACGGGCTCTCGCCGACGACAGTGGCGTTGTAGGTCGTGCCGAGGATCTTGATCTTCAGCTTCGTACCTTCCTTGGCGTAATCGGGCCGCAGCATGGCAAGCGCCAGCGAGCGGTTGATGCGGAAGCCGAAGGTGCCGTTGGTGGCACGGCCGACGAGCTCGCCTGCCTCGTTGTAGATCGCTTCCGAGCCGCGCGCATCGACATCATTGCCGGTTTCGACGACGAGCGTCGCGAAGTTCCACTTCAGGCCCTTTTCCTTGTAGGCAAGCAGGCCCTCGCGGCCGAGGAATTCCTTCTCCGGCTTGATGAAGCGGTCGAGGCCGGATTCATAGGCATTGTACTCGATCGACATTTCGCGCGGGATCAGGCGGTAGGACTTTTCCACCGACATGGAGAGCATGGCGCGGATGCCGAAGGGCTTGATGCCGAATTCGGCGCCGGCTTCCATCAGCTTGTCGAAGATGTAGTTCTGCATCTCGATCGGGTGATGCAGCTCCCAGCCGAGCTCGCCGACGAAATTGACGCGCAGCGCATGGGCGTTGGCCGCACCGACGGAGATCTCCTTGCCCGAGAGCCAGGGGAAATCCTTGTTGTCGAGGCTGGTGTGCGTCAGCTTCTTCAGGACATCGCGCGACTTCGGACCCGCAAGCACCAAGACGCCATAGGCCTGGGTGATCGGCGTGAACTTCACGCTGCCGTCTGACGGCAGAAGCTTGCGCATATAGTCGTGGTCATGCGCCTCATAGGCGCCGGCCGAGACGAGATAGAAGGTGCCGGGTGCGCTTTCATAGACGGTGAATTCCGAGCGCACGCCGCCTTCCTTGGTCAGCATGTGGCAAAGCGCGATGCGGCCGCGCTTCTTCGGGATCGCATTGGCAAAGATCGATTCCAGCCATGCGCGCGCGCCAGGGCCTGTCACCAGCGCCTTGGCGAAGGCCGACATGTCGAGCACGCCGACATTCTTGTGGACGTTCATGACTTCGTTGCCGACATGCTCGAAATAGTTCGAGCGGCGGAACGACCACCGTTCCAGAATGCGGCCGTCTTCGGTCGGATCCGAATGATTGTGGTTGGTCAGCACGTCGGCGCCGACGCCGATCTGGTCCTTCGGCAGATCGTAGCCCTCGGGCGCAAACCAGTTGGCGCGCTCCCAGCCATAGACGGAGCCGAAGACGGCGCCGAGCTTCTTCAGCCGGTCATAGACAGGCGTCGTCTTCAGCGGACGGGCGGCTGCGCGCTCCTCGTCCGGATAGTGCATGGTGAAGACGTTGGCATAGGCTTCCTCGTTCTTGGCAATGAGGTAGCCTTCCTTGGCATAGGGGCCGAAGCGGCGCGGATCGACGCCCATCATGTCGACGGTCGGCTCGCCATCGACGATCCATTCGGCAAGCTGCCAGCCGGCGCCGCCGGCCGCCGTAATGCCGAAGGAATGGCCTTCGTTCAGCCAGAAATTCTTGAGGCCCGGTGCGGGGCCGACGATCGGGTTGCCGTCAGGCGTATAGGCGATGGCGCCGTTATAGACCTTCTTGATGCCCACTTCGCCGAAGGCCGGCACGCGGGCGATCGCCGTTTCGATATGCGGCATCAGGCGCTCGAGCTCTTCCTGGAAGAGCTCGTATTCGCTGTCATCGGAGGGACCGTTGACATAACAGACCGGTGCGCCCTGCTCGTAGGGACCAAGCAGCAGACCACCATTTTCCTCGCGCATGTACCAGGCGCTGTCGGCTTCACGCAGCACGCCCATTTCCGGCAGGCCCTTAGCCTTGCGGGCCAGAATATCGGGATGCGGTTCGGTGACGATATACTGGTGCTCGACCGGGATGACCGGAATGTTGATGCCGACCATATCGCCGGTCTTGCGGGCGAAGTTGCCGGTGCAGGAGATGATGTGTTCGGCGGTGATCTCGCCCTTGTCGGTGGTCACCTTCCAGAGGCCGTCAGCCTGCTGCTCGATGGCGGTGACCGTCGTGTTGCGGTAGATTGTGGCACCGAAGTCGCGCGCGCCCTTGGCAAGCGCCTGTGTCAGGTCCGCCGGCTGGATATAGCCGTCATCGGGATGCTGGATGGCGCCGAGCAGGCCATCGGTCTCACAGAGCGGCCAGATTTCCTTCACCTGCTCCGGCGTCAGGATATTGACCTTCACGCCGATCGTCTCGGCAATACCGGCATAGTACATGAATTCGTCCCAGCGGTCCTTGGTGCGGGCGAGACGGATGTTGGAGACCTGGCTGAAACCGACATTCATGCCGGTCTCCTGCTGCAGTTCCTGATAGAAGCGGACGGAATATTTGTGAATCTGGCCGACCGAATAGCTCATGTTGAAGAGCGGCAGCAGGCCGGCTGCATGCCAGGTCGAGCCTGACGTCAGCTCCTTGCGCTCGATGAGCACGCTGTCGCCCCATCCCTTCTTCGCAAGGTGATAGAGCGTCGAAACACCGACCACGCCGCCGCCGATGACCACTGCCCGCGCATGTGACTTCATGGAGAAATACCCTCTTTTATCGAATGTCCGGCAGCCCATACCGGACGAACTCCCAATATCCGGCGGCTCAAGCCGGACGAACCATCTTCGCGAACTATGCAGCGAGGCCTGCGTCATGAGAGGCCTGTTTACGACATGCGAAAAGCTTGCCGCGACGAGGCGCAAATAGACAAGCGTCAAAAGCCGCAAGGCTCAAAAATTCATAAAAATCGATAGTGGCCGGGCCGAAGCCGCCGTCACTTGATGACGGCGGAACCCTTGACGATCTCGATCGTCTCGTCGCCGGAAAGCCCGATACGGTCGCCATCAGGCGTCGTCATGAAGCAACCGGAGGGGCAGACCCGTTCGGATGCGCCGGCATCCACGACGACTTCCACGCGGTTGCCGCCTTCGGTGACAGTCAGCACCACGGCTGCATCATCCTTGTTGGTAACGGAGGCGGCGAACGCCAGAGGTGCTGCGGAAAGGAGAAGAAGAAATGCGACTGCGGATCGTGTCACGGTATGCGACATAGGCTATACGCCCTCCCCTGGAGCGCTCGTCGCTGCCCGGCAGCGATCGATTGCCTGAGGTTATAGCGCAAGACCCGTGAATGAGCGCTGAATGACCCGTTCAGCCTTTGAGCTTGCCGTCCGCCGTCTTGCTGCGCAACTGGCGCACCGGCCGCTCGTCTTCTACCGTCTCTATTTCCTTGACCTCGTCTTCAGCCGTGGCCTCCTCGGGCTCATCAGGCTTTTGGACAAGCACCTTTTCCGCATCCGCATTCGCCTGCCGATGAATGGTCAGATCACTCTGCGGCAGCGGGATCTCGATGCCCTCCGCCTTGAAGCGCCTGAGGATCTCGATCCTCAGATTGTTGCGCACCGTCAGGCCATCCCCCATATCAGCCAGGAAGAAGCGCAGCTCGAAATCAAGTGAATAAGGCCCGAAGCGCAGGAACTCGACATGCGGTTCCGGATTGCGCAGGATCAGCGGCACGGCCGCCGTCAGTTCCAGCAGAATATCCATCACCTTGCGCGGATCGGCCTCATAGCTGACGGAAACAGGGATTTCCGAACGTCCGAGCTTGTTGCGATGCGTCCAGTTGCCGACGAGCCCGTTGATGAGCTCCGAATTCGGCACGATGATCGACTGCTTACGGAAGGTCTCGATTTCGGTCGCGCGCACCGAGATGCGCTTGACGATGCCTTCGGCCGTTCCCGAAACGACATGGTCACCCACCTTGAAGGGGCGCTCGACGAGCAGGATCAGGCCGGAGACGAAGTTGGAAACGATGTTCTGCAGGCCGAAACCGATACCGACCGACAGCGCCGAGGCAACGAGCGCAAGGTTGGAAAGATCGATTCCCGCCGCCGAGATGCCGAAGATCGCCGCCACGCCGACGCCGAGATAACCGATGCCCGTCTTGACCGAATTGCGCACGCCGAGATCGACATGGCTGCGCGCCATGACATTGCTGTCCAGCCACTTCTGCACCCAGCGCGTTGCGAGATAACCGCCGGCAAAGAGCAGGATGCCGGTGAAGATGCCGACGAGCGAAATGCTGATGCCGCCGAGCCGCACCTCGGTGAAAAGCCGGTAGGCAAGCAGCTGCAGGTCCTGCACGTGGAAGCCCCAGAGCAGCAGGATCAGCGGAATGCCCGTCAACAGCGCCACGGCATAGATCAGCAGGCCGACGACCAGCCCTACCTGATCGATCGCCACAGGCCCGAGCTTGAAGCGGGTCTCGAGAAAACGGCCAAGGAACGTATCGCCGAAATTGTCCTGCCGCGAGATCGCCTTGCCGAGCAGCAGGCCGATATAGGTCGTCACGATGATGGCGCTGGTGATGATGAGCTGGGTGGCGACGAAACGCGCCAGACCCACGTAGCCCGAAAGCGCCGCAAAGATGAGGCCCGCACCGAAGACGCGCAGCAGGATCGCCATGCCGCGCGGCCAGTGGCGGCCCGGCGCATCGGGATCGCCATTCTTCGCCAGCATCGGTTTTCCGAAGGACACGGCAATCAGGATGAGGCCGATGATCAGCGCCGCAAGCAGGCTGCGCACGACGGTCAGGACGAGCGGCGATCCCATCGCCTCGCCGATGGCGCCGAAGAGATAGTCGAGCGCGTTGACGACGGCCATGGCGATCAGGCAGTAGCCGACCGAGCGGGCGCCGAGATTCGAAAGGCGCACCAGCCGCCACGACGGATCATTCGGCGCAAAGACGGCGTTGACGAAGCGGCCGACGAAATAAACAAGGCCGATCGAGCCGAAGAGCGCGCCGATGACGGGCGTGATGTCGCTCCGCAGCACATTGAAGCCGTCGAGGAAGATCAGCGACGTCACCAGCAGCACATCGAGCGCCGCCGTGCGGATCAGCGTCGACCAGAAGGCAAAGGCAAGCCGGCTGATATAGGACGGTTCTTCGACATGGACGTCGCGCCGCAGATACTGGCCGAAAAGCCGGTAGCCGCCGGAGAGCAGGATCAAGGCCGTCGCGAGCGACAGGAAGATCGCCGCAAAAAGCGACAGGCTCTTGAACTTCCAGACGAAGGTGATCCAGCTCGAAAACGTCTGGGAAAACTCGCTCACTTCCTGAACGAAGGCGCTGGTCGCATCGTCAAACACGGAGACGGAGATTTCGGTGCGCCGGAACAGCGTATCGGCAAAGAGCTGGCGGCGCGTCGCCGTGATCACGTTGGAAAGCTTGGTGATTGCGATCGACAGGTTTTCCGCGTCACCCGTTACGGCATTGATCTGAGAGCGTTCCGATGTCAGCGCATTGCGCTCCTCGGTAACGATCTGCGCTTCCGGCGGCTGCCCGTCCTTCGGCGGTTCGCCAAGCTCGGCCAGACGGCTCTTGATCTGATCGAAACGCGGGCGCAGGCTGACAGAGGTGGCGATAACGCCGCGGCCGAGTTCATCCGTCTGGCCGGCAAGTTCTACCAGAGCGTCGTCATTATCGGCATTCTGCTTGACGCGGTCCTGCAGCGAAGCAAGCTGGTTCTTCGCCTTGTCGATATCCTTCAGCGCCTGATCGAGCGCGCTGCTGGCAAGGGGCGCCTCAGCCGGCACTGCCTGGGCAGGGGTCGCCTGAGTCTCAGTTGCTTGGGTCCCAGTTGCTTGGGTCCCAGTTGCTTGAGCCGGGACAGCCTGCGTCTGGGCCTCGGCCGCGGGCTGCGTAGCCTGCGCGAAAGCGGCCTTTCCATCGAGATGCAGGCCGGCAACAGCCAGCGACAGCAGAAGAACGGTGCGAAGCAACCAGTGTGTCAAGCGCAAGAAGTCCCCGCGTGGATTCGTCTCATCAGGTAATTGACCGCTTCTTATAGGAAAGAAAGGCGACAGAAAGGCGGAATCTCCAGATAACGGCTCAGAAACCGGAGCCGGGAAGCGCCAGATACGCCAGTTCGGCCTCGCTCGACTCTCGTCCGACAATGGCATTGCGATGCGGAAAACGCCCATATGTCGCGATCACGTCGCGGTGGCGAAGCGCATAGTCACGGAACTCCTCATCGCCGAGCGCGGTAAAGAGCACCACCGAACGATCCTGTTCGGCGAGGTCTTCTGCATGCTCGAACGGCATGTAGAAGAAAGTCCGCCGAATGCCCTGGACGGCCTGATCGGCGCCGACGGCAAGCGCCATCTTCGCCTCGCGCAGCGCCAATCCATCGGTCGAAAAGGCAAGCGGTGTCGCCCGGTAGATGTTGCGCGGAAACTGGTCGAGCACGATCACAGCGGCAAGCCGGCTTTCAGGACCGGAGCGCCATTCCTCGGTGACCTCAAGGGCAAGCGACAGGTGGGTTGCGCGAAATCGCGCCCGGATTTCCTCGTCCAGTTCGGCGCTCGAGCCGAACCATTCCTTTCGGCTGCAGCGCACGAACCAGAAATCATAGACCTCGCCGGGCGTGCAGACGATATCCGTGTTCATGATCTCTCCCCCGTGAGCTTACAGAAAAGCAGGTCAGCTTACTGTAAAGACCAGTATCGCCTTCGTGCCGCGATGCTCTGGATCGTAGACAAGTTCGGATTTCAGGCTGCCGGCCATCGCGGCCAAGATCTTAGAGCCGAGGCCGGTTCCCTTCGCCGGGCCGGAAGGATCAAAGCCCTGGCCCGCATCTTCGACGGTGACCCTGAGCACATCGCTTTCCTGCTCGACGATAACATTGATCTCGCCCGGGCTGCCATTCGGATAGGCATATTTGAAGGCATTGGTGACGAGTTCGCTGACGATGAGGCCGAGCGTGATGACCTTGTCGGTCGCCAGATTGACCGGCTGGGAGGTCAGCACAACGCGATGCGGCCGCTTCTCGTCGCGCATCGAGGCTTCGAGTTCGGTCAGGAGGCTGCTCAGATACTCATCCACCTGCACCGTGCCGACCTGCCGGTTGGTGTAGAGGCGGCGGTGGACGCTGGCGATCGCATTGATGCGCATCTGCGTTTCCTGAAGCGCGTCGATCGCCACCTGATCGCTGGTCATGGAGGATTGCATGCGGATCAGCGCACCGACGAGGCCAAGGCTGTTGGCAATGCGGTGATTGACTTCAGCAAGCAGCATTTCCGCATGGTCGCGCTGCTGGCGGATCACCTCCTGCGCCTGCGCCGTATCGCGGCGGAATCGCGCGCGTTCCAGCCCCTGTTCGAGGGCCGCGGCCAGAAGGTCGAAATAGTCGGGCGAAATGCCCTTCAGCACATAATCGTCGGCGCCAGCCTTCAGCGCCGCGACCGCAATGCTCGTATCGCCGGAACCGGTGGCGTAGATGACCGGCGGATGATCGGGCATCGCCGTGATGCGCGGCAGGATATCGAGCCCGGTTTCGGCCTTCAGGAAATGATCGAGAACGACGGCTTCGATACCGCCTTCGGCAAGCATCGCAAGGCCGGTCGCTCCGTCGCTCGCCCATTCGAGCTTAAAGCCGCGACGACCGAGATTCTTCCGCATCAGCAGCGCAAGCTCTTCATCGTCATCGATATAGAGGATACGGATCGTTTCACCCGTACCGCCTCTGGACTCGCTCATTCTGCCTCCGGGCATTTTCCCGCAGCAATACCGGCTGTGAGGCCGCCGAGTCTTTCTGCATGAGACTGTCGTATTGCATCGGCCAGCGCGCGTAAACAGCACCTGGCCTTTGGTATGATGTGACGCCTGATGCCAGACGGATCGAAGGAGAATGCCATCGAGAATGTCGACCTCTGCCGGCTGCGGCCGGAAGCCCCTCTAAAAAATTGCGAACACAGATATTGAAAATCAGGCCGTTAACGCAGAGGAAGGCAAATGGTTCCGAGGGTAAGTCAGCTTTTTTGAAAGCGGTGGTGGTGAGAAACTTCGGCACCCGCATCGGCTGAAAGCTGCAGGAAGCGCAGGCAGGACAAAAAACCGATCATGCCAACCACGAAGAAAGCCCAGCGGAAGTCACCAAGAACAGGGTCCGCGGCACCCCGAAGCGCTGCGGAAATGTTGAGCACGGCGGCCGCAACGGCAACGCCAAGCAGCATGGAAATCTGCTGCAACATGCTCGACAGCGTCGAGGCCGAACTTCTCTGCGCCGGGCCGATATCGGCAAAGGACAGCGTATTGAGGGCCGTGAACTCCATCGACCGCGAAAGCCCGGCAATGAGGAGCAGCGCCGAGATGACGACCTCGGGGGTATCAGGTGTCAGAAAGCCGCAGGCGACGATCGAGCCGGCGGCGATGACGCCGTTGAAGAAGAGCACGTTGCGGAAGCCGAAATACCGCAGCAGCGGCGTCGTCACCACCTTCATGCCGAGATTGCCGAGGAAATAAACCAGGAGATAGGTGCCGGCGGCAATCGAGCTCAGGCCGAAGCCGAGCTGGAACAGCAGCGGTAGCAGGAAAGGCGTCGCATTGATCGCCACACGGCAGGCCGTACCCGCCGAAAGCGTCGTCATCGAGAAGGTCTGCACCTTGAAGGCGGCCAGATCGAGCAGCGGATTGTCGACCCGCAGGAAATGCCGCGTCGCCATAACGGAAAGCACGATGCCCGCCACAAGCAGCACGACGAGGGGCACGAAGCCGCCCTGTGCTTTGACTGACAGTTCAAGTGCCGCAAGCAGCAGGGTCAGCCCCGCCGCACTGAGGAAAAAACCCTTGATATCGAGCGGCCCGACCCGTTCCTCGCGCTGTTCCGGCACGAAGCGGAGCACCAGCGCGATGCCGACGAGGCCGATTGGGATATTGATCAGAAAGTTCCAGTGCCAGCTGGCATAGGTGGTGATGAAGCTGCCGAGCACCGGGCCGACCACGGGTGCCGTCAGCGCCGGCCAGGTGATCAGCGCGATCGCCTGCACGAGCTCGGACTTGCGGGCGTTCTTGAGCACGATGATACGCCCGACCGGCGTCATCAGCGCACTGCCCACACCCTGTACCGCACGGGCAATGACGAATTCGGTGAGGTTGCCGGACAGGCCGCAGAACAGCGACGCCACGGTGAAGACGGCAATGGACACGAGAAAGACGCGCCGCGCCCCAAACCGGTCGCCGAGCCAGCCGGAAAGCGGAATGAAGGCCGACATGGTGAGCATATAGACGGTGATGCCGATGCTCATGGCGACCGGCTGCACACCGAAGCTCGTCGCCATCTGCGGCAGCGAGGTGGTCACGATCGTCCCGTCGAGGATCTGCATGAAGAAGGAAACGGCAACGACGAGCGCTACGATCTTCGCCTGGCGGACATTTGCCGCCTCATCTGTATTCTCACTCGTCTGGACTGCAGTCATCGATCTGCCAAATGCGAATTCCGGATTGCGCGGGAAAAGGCGGGAGAACCGACAGGGCAAGCCGCGCGGAGGGATACAGTCTGCATACGCCCCTTATGCCGGATCGGAAAGGTCAAATGCCGCCAGGTCCGAGACTTTTGTAAACATGTTCGGCAACAATCCGAGATCAGCGGCCAACAGCCGCCTCAAGCCGCTTTGCGCTCACGCTTGCCGTCGAAAGCCTGCCGAGCTCCGACCTGCGGCTGGCGGTATCAAGTTCGGAGAAATCGTCGGGCAATTCGGACGTGACCTCGCCTTGCACCACGCAGTCGATCATGAACATCGGCCGGCGCTTATGCTCCTGCACGAGGCGACCGACATATTCGCCGAGCGTGCCGAGCGCAATCAGCTGGATGGCGCTCAAGGCCGATACGGCAGCCATGATGCTCGACCAGCCGGTAATGACATTGCCCTCGAACCATTGCACGAGCGTATAGATCAAAAGCCCGACCGCAAAGACGGCCGAGATAAGGCCCATCCAGGCGCTGACGCGCAGCGGAATGATCGAGAAACTGGTGATCGCATCGATCGCGAAACGGATCATCTTGCGCAGCGGATATTTCGTCGCCCCGGCATAGCGGGCATCGCGCGTATAACGCAGTGCCACCTGCCTGCCGCCGATCCAGCTCACCATGCCACGGATGAAACGATGCCGCTCCGGCATATTGAGCAGGATATGGACGATCCGCGCCTTCATGAGCCGGAAGTCGCCGGTGTCCTGCGGGATCGAGATAGAGGTGAGCCGCGTCAGAAGCCGATAGAAGACGGAGGCGGTGATGAGCTTGAACTTCGTCTCGCCCTTGCGTTCGCTGCGCTGCCCGTAAACGACATCGGCGCCCTGATCCATGATCGCCATCATCTCGGCCAGCAGTTCCGGCGGATCCTGCAGGTCGGCATCGATCAGCAGCACGCGCTCGCCGCGCGCCACAGCAAGGCCGGAGGTCGCCGCAAGCTGGTGGCCATGATTGCGCAGAAGCTTAACGCCGAGCACTTGCGGAATGTCAGCTGCAAGCCCCGATATCACGCCCCATGTATTGTCGCTGGAGCCGTCATCGACGAGGATGATCTCGAAGGAGCCGCCAGCTACGGCTTCCGCCGCCGCCTTCGCCCGTCGGCAGAATTCGCTCAAGCCTTCGGCTTCGTTGTAGCAGGGCGCGACGATGGAAAGCTTCGTCTTCACGTCAGCACCATCAACGGATTTGCCCATTTCCACCGAATCTCCTTGCTCCCCGCAGGGCAGCATGACCAATCACCTGAGGGCACACAAGACAGAGCACCCCTGCCCTGATGATCGGTACCCGTGCCTCCGGCGATGGTTTGATATCATGCGTCTGCTTTGCATATTCTAAAGGCGAAGCCGCAAAGTGGATTGCGGAGCATGAGCACAGGGAAGCGTGATGCAGGAAAGAGCACCCGATCTCGGCCGCAGGGCCGCCGGAGCCAACGCCAAGTTTCTCGTGGCCCTCGCCGTCATTGTCTTCCTGGCGGCGGGCACCCTCGCCTATTGGCAAGGCTGGCTGTTCCTCATCAATTTCGCCGCCTGGTCGGCCGGCTCATCGGTCTATTTCTATTATCGAGACCCCGCACTTCTGGAAAAGCGCATGCGCGCCGGCCCGGCCGCCGAAACGGAACCGGTGCAGAAGCGCATCCAGCTCTTCACCGGCATCGTGATGGTCGCGCTCCTCGTGGTTTCAGCACTCGATTATCGCTTCGGCTGGTCGACCGTTCCGGTATGGGCAATCATTCTCGGCAATCTGCTGATCTCGGCAGGATTCCTGTTCGTCGTCTTCGTCCTCAGGGAAAATACCTTTGCCTCGGCCACCATCCAGGTCTCTGAGGACCAGAAGGTCATCTCCACAGGCCCCTACGCCCTCGTGCGCCACCCCATGTATGCCGCCGTCCTGCCGCTGGCATCAGGCATTCCGCTTGCCCTCTCCTCCCTGTGGGGCCTGATCATCGTGCCGCTGATTTTCATCGGCCTGATCCTGCGCCTCCTCGACGAGGAAGGCCATCTGCGCCGGGACCTGCCCGGTTATGAGGATTACTGCCGCAAGGTGAGCTACCGGCTGTTTCCCGGCCTCTGGTGAAAATCCGCCTGAGACTCAGGGCTCGTACCGGCTGACCTCCAGCCCCGATCCGACCGGCAGCAGCACGCTGGTGATCCCTGGCTTGGTGCGGATGGCCCGGGCATAAATCTTCACGTCTTCAGTCACAGGATAAATCATGTTGTCGGCAACGATGATCGCGCCCGCATTGAGCTTCGGATAGAAGGCCTCGAGGCACGGCAGGTAGAGATCCTTCCAGAGATCGACGAGCACGAAATCCACCTTGCCCCGCAATTCGCGGATCATCGCAACCGCATCGCCCACCCGGAAATCGATATGTTCGGCAAGACCGGCTCTCTCGGCCATCGTCTGCGCATGGGCGGATTTATAGCCATGCACTTCCATGGTGATCAGCCGCCCGCCGGTCGCCCGCGCAGCTTCAGCAAGCCAGATGCCGGAATAGCCGAAGGAAGTGCCGAGCTCGAGAATGGTCGGCGCCGTCAGGCTTCGGACGAGAATGTTGAGAAACCGCCCCGTCTCCGGGCCGACAGCCCGCATCCGCTGATCCTGCCCGCCATCGCGTCCGCCCGGTACCTCCTGGCGCAGAGTGCCACGCTCCTCGTCGATCCGCTGGTGATAGGCACCGAGCACATTGAGCACTTTCTGATCCAGCCGATGTTCGCCGAGATTATTCTGTCTGTCATCGCTCATTGCCATTCCTCCAGGGATAGGCTTGCGACGGTAGATGCCGCAGCAAGGACTTCGCTCCAGCGAGTTAAATACCGGGGGCGTCTTCGGGCAAGCGCAGAATATTTGGAAAGCGGAAACCGCCGATTCCCCGCAAACGGAGGCGGCGGATTCAGAAAAACAGAAAAAGCCAGCAAGCCTTTGACATCAAAGGCCTTGTTTCTGGATTCTGTTCTCTTCGAAGGAGAATTTGGTGGGTGATGTAGGGCTCGAACCTACGACCCGCTGATTAAGAGTCAGCTGCTCTACCAACTGAGCTAATCACCCGTCCGCGCTTGGCTGCGCGGTGTGACGGGGCATATAAATAGGATCGTCCGGCTTGTCTAGCGCCCCGTCGAAAATTCTTTGGTTAATTGCGAAGTTTTTTTGTCAGGAGCTGGAAATGCAATGAAATCAAAGGTCGAGCGTGCCGGTCGCAATCCTCACTGCCTGGCCGCCGATCCGGGCATTCGAAATGGTGCCGCCTTCGATATCCATATGCAGGTGGATGAAGGACGGACGGCCCATTTCCAGACCCTGTTCGATGAGGATCGGATGATGCCCGTCCGTCAGCCGGTCGAAATGATTGATCGCACCCGAGAGAGCGGCGGCTGCCGAGCCGGTGGCCGGGTCCTCGGAAATGCCCATGCCGCTCGCAAACATGCGGGCATGGAACTTGGCGACATGGTTCACGCCGCCACGGCAATAAATATAGGCCGAGGCTAGCGCGCCATCGACGAAGGGCACCGTCTTTTCCCAGAGCTGCGGATCGAACTCCAGGCGCTCTGCCGCGCCGACATCATGGACCGGCACCATCAAGAAGGGAACGCCGGCACTCCAGATCGACGGCACGTGATTCTCGAAGCCGATCTCGGTGGTCTTCAGCGACAGCGCGTCGGCGATGCCGAGCTTGTCGAGCGGCAATGGTATCTGTTGGGATTTGCGCGGCAGGTCGAATTCGGCGAAGCTTGCCTCGCCGTCCCGCAACCGGACGGCGCAACGCACTGGGCCGACATTTTCTTCGAGCACCGACACGAGATCGAGTGTTCCCGCTCCATGCGCCTTCTCCGCCAGCGCAATCGCCGTACCGACGGTCGGATGGCCGGCAAAGGGCAGTTCACGGCCGGGCGTGAAGATGCGGATGCGCGCCGTATAGGCGGGATTGTTGGCCGGCCGTACGAAAACCGTCTCGGATAGATTGGTTTCGCGGGCAACCGCCTGCATCGCCGCGTCGTCAAGCCCCTCGCCGTCAAAGATCACGGCCAGCGGATTGCCGGCAAGTTTGGTGTCGGTGAACACGTCATAGACGCTGTAGCTTAACGCCACACTGGCCTCCTTGAATCGGTCATCGAGCCGCCAACCTGCCCGACAGCACACGCAAGTGCAAGCGTCAGGTCTACTTGCCCTCGAAATACCAGTCGATGATCGGCAGCATCGCGACATTGTAAGGCTGTGCCTTCGGATCGGCCGAGCGGATCGCGACCGCGCCGGCAATTTCCTTATCCTCTGCGACCAGCATATGCGCGCCGATGAAATCGACCATCTCGTCTGCTGTCATGTCGAAGCGGAAGAGCTTGAACAGCGAGACGGAACCGCGCACATGACCCGCATAGAGCCCCTCGCCGACGATGGCCTTGTCGAGATCCAGGCCCGTCTCCTCCATCACTTCGCGGCGCATATTGCTGTCGATATCGCAACGCCCGTCCACGACATCTTCCGGTTCCAGCGAGCCGGCGGCGAAATAGACCTGACCCGGATTGGCCGTATGCGCCCCCATGCGGATAGCGACCAGCGCCCCATCGGAGGATTCGAGCACCGGATAGGAAAAGAGATGGATGGCGCCCTTCCGGTCCGGCTGGCGCCGCCACCACATGAAGGCCGAGAAAGGCGCGATATAGGCCTCACCCGCAATTCCGGCTTCGGACAGTTTCAACCGGTGCTGCAACACCAGCCGACCATCGAACAGTGCCGGATTGGCAGCGATTTCCCGCTCCCAGTTCTCGCGGATATCAGCCCCGTTGGCGACGACCAGCGGATGATCCCCCTCAAGCACGCGCAGATCGGCGCCGGCAATGGGAAATACCGTGCGTTCCGGCGGAAAGGCCGAAAGGTCTTCTGAAAAAGTCTCTGAAAAGCGAAGTGTCATAAGAGATCCAATGTCATGACGACGGGGCAATGGTCGGATGCCTTCGGCCTGTCCCAGCCGGTGCGCGGGTAACGCTCCACCTGCTGCCCCGGCGGGAAGATGGTGCGGTAGGGCTGTCCGTGGCGGATGATTTCCGGAATGCGCTTGGCATTGGTGGCGGCAAGTGCCGGCGACAGCCAGAGATAATCGAGCTGGCAGAGCCACTGCTCCTCCGGCCCGCGCGAATGATAGAGCGTCCAGCGGTCGAACGGCTCGCGGCGGCGCACGACATTTTCGGCAAACCCGTCCTTGCTGAAGACGTCAAGTGCGCTCTCAGCCTCATCCTGATGCTCGAACCGGTAGCCCGTGCCACGCCGGCCGATGACGTCGACCCGCTCCTGATAGTCGTTCATGTCGCCGCAGATGACGAAGTTCTTGCTTGCGGTATGGCCTGCGCCGAACCGGTTCTCGATGATACGGCGAACGGCGCGCGCCTCCGCCCGGCGGATCGGCAGGGTCGATTGCCGCCCGTCCAGCCCGTCGCGCGGATTACCCATAGACTTGAAATGCACGACATAGAGCGTCATCGGCACACCGCCGATCCTCAAATCCAGTTCCAGGCAGTCGCGCTTGAAGATCTTGTCGTCGAGCCGGTTGGTCTTGCCGATCTCCTCGTCGAAGAGACCGAATTCGCGATAGGTCACCATCGCATGGCTCTTGATATCCCTAAGCTCGATCTTCTGCCCGTCGCGCGTTTCCTCGCGCATCAAGACGGCGACATCGATGCCGCGGCTGTCATTGCCCTCGACGAGATATTTCTGCCGGTAGCCATTGCCGACCATGCGGTAGAGATAGCCATATTCGAAGGCCTGCAGGGCGGCCATATTGTCGATTTCCTGCAGGCAGAGAATATCGGCATCCGCATCGGCGATGGCGAGCGCCGTCATCTGCCTGGTATCGTCGGTCGACGCGATTACCCGTGCCTGCTCGAGCTGCTGGTAGGTGCCCTCGTTGCTGACCTCGAAGAGCTTGATGACGCGGTCCTGCCGGAGCTGGTTGCGATAGCCCGTGAAGTCGAAGCGGGTGAGCAGGTTTTCGACATTGAAAGTGGCAAGGCGAAGCGACATCACGCATTCCCGGTTGGATCGACGCCAATTACTAGAGCAATTCCAGCAAAAGTGTGCAGCGGTTTTGCGTCCGGAATCGCTTGAAAACAGTTAAAGTCGAATACGCGCTTCGAAAAGCCGTTTGTCCGTCAGAGCCGCCAGCCGGCGCGGATGACGACATGCACCGCCTCATCAGGCACGACAGCCACGCGGCTATAGGCGCGCAGCGTCTGGCCGTTACCGAGGGTCAGCTTCACGGCATAACGTTCGCCTTCGAAGAGCACGGATTCGACCGTCGCGGGCGCCCCCTCGCTACCGATGATGACATCTTCCGGCCGCACCAGAATATCGGCGCCATCGATATTGGCGGCATGCAGCACCCCCTCCAGCTCGTCCCATTCGAGCTGGCGCTCACCGCCCATGACCGGCAGCGTGACGATCGCGCCGCGGCCGATCAGCCCGCCGACCATGCGCCCTTCCGGCCGCGCATAGATTTCCGCCGGCGGCGCCATCTGCAACAGCCGCCCCTCGGACATGACGGCAACATCGGTTGCCAGCGCCATCGCCTCGCTCTGGTCATGCGTCACATAGATCATCGTTGCACCGGAGCGCTGGTGAAACTCGCGGAACGTCTCCTCCATCTCCTGCTTCAGATGCCGGTCGAGATTGGCAAGCGGCTCGTCGAGCAGCACGACATCGGGCGATGTCACCAGGCAGCGGGCCAGCGCCACGCGCTGCCGCTGGCCGCCAGAGAGATCGGCCGGCCGCCGCTCGGCATAATCGACGAGGCGCACGGTCGATAGTGCCTCTCTCACCTTGGCCTTGTAGGCCGAGCCCGATATGCCGCGAACTTTCAGCGGATAGCCGACATTGTCCGCCACGCTCATATGCGGCCAGAGCGCATAGGACTGGAAGACCATCGCCATGTTGCGCTTCTCCGGCGGCAGCGATTGCGAGGCATCGGCCAAGAGCCGCTCGCCGAGATGGAGGGATCCGTCAGTCGGCGTCTCGAAACCGGCAATCATCCGCAGAACCGTGGTCTTGCCGCAGCCGGAGGGGCCGAGCAGCGCCAGGAAGCCGCCCTCGCGCACATCGAGCGAAAAGCCGCTGACCGCAGCCCTGCCCGTGCCGAAATCCTTGGCCACCTGATTGAGGATCAGCTTCGCCACGGCACTACTCCCTTGGGCAGATGTTTCGCCAGAAGCTCCAGAAGCAGCATCATGGCGACGACCATGAAGACGACGAGCACGGAGAGAGCCGAGGCAAGATCGGAACTGCCGCTGTCATCGAGATTATAGATGGCGACACCCAGCGTCTGCGTACCCGCCGACCAGAGCAGCGCCGAAATCGTGAGCTCGTTGCAGGCGATGAGAAAGACAAGGATGACGGAAGCACCCGCCGCCGGCGCAATCAGCGGCACGATGATATCTTTCAGCCGCCGGAAGAAACCGGCACCGGACAGCCTTGCCGCCTCTTCCAGCGCCGGATCGAGCTGATGGAAGGCGCTGACCACAGGCTTCAGGCTGACGGCGAAGAAGGAGGAGAAATAGGCAATCAGGATGATCCAGACCGTGCCGTAGAGTGTCACGTTGAGCACCGGGATGGGTGCGGCAAAGACCAGAATGAAGCAGACCGCCATGACGATGCCCGGCAGCGAATAGGGTATTTCGACGAGGCTGGAGACGATGCGCGACAGCGTATCCTTACGCCGCGTCAGCGCATAGGCCGCAAGCACCGTCACGAAGAGCAGGCCGACCGCCGCCCCGCTGGCCAGGGACAACGAATTGATAAAGGCGGTGCGCGTCACCGCCTGCCGGAAGAGAATTTCCTCGAAGGCATGGAAGGTCATGGTCTTGAAGGTGAGCGGCACGCCATAGGCCGGCACAAGCGCGCCGGCGACGAGCGCGAAGAAGGGCGCGGCCAGCATGAAGAACAGGGTGATCCAGAGCAGCGGCGAGAAAACAAGCTTCCACCCGCCGAGCTCGAAGGCAGCGGTCGCGCCCGAAAGGCCGATGACGCGGTAGTCCCGCCCACGCAATGCCCTATCCTGAATGGCAAGGCCGGCGACAGAGATCAGCGCGATGATGGCAGAGAGAAGTGCCACATCGCCGAAGGTCCGGCCGGTAAAGGCGGTAAACTTCGAAAAGATCAGCGTCGGCAGCGTGAAGATAGAGGCTGGAATGCCGAGGATCGCCGGAATGCCGAAATTGCCGGTGCAGGAGACGAAGGAGATCGCAGCCCCCGCAATAACGCCCGGCAGCGATAGCGGCAGGATGATGTCGCGAAAGACGCGCAGGCTTGAGGCGCCCGAAAGCCTTGCCGCCTCCACCCCGTCGCGCGGCAGCGTCATCAGCCCTGCCCTCAGCGCCAGATAGACGAGCGGCGCGTGCTGCACGCCATAGAGCAGCGCAATACCGCCGACCGAATAGAGCGGCTGCGGCGAGCCGAGCGGCGGGGCGATATGCAGCGCCTTCAGAAGCGGGCTCGACGGCCCCGACATCTGCACCCAGGCAAGTGCCGTCACCTGCGGCGGGATCATCATCGGCAGCACGAAGAAGAAGCTGAGCGGCCCCTTGGCCGGAATATCCGTCAGCGTCAGCAGATAGGCGAAAGCGCAGCCGATGGCGAGCGAGATGATCGTGCCGAGGATCGCCGTGACGATGGTGTAATAGACCGCCGACCAGACCATCGGATCGGACAGAACCACCATGACGCCGCCATTGGCGAAGGCGGAAATGCCGACGACCGCGAGCCGCGCCAAGGGCAGCACGCTAAGGAAGAGAACCACCGAGACAATAAAAGGAAACAGCCAGACGGGCTGGCTGTTTCCTGGACGTACATAGCCCTGCATGGGTCTATTATTTCGAACCGAAGAGATCCGTAAAGGTCTTCAGATCCTTGTCGGTATTCTTCAGGGCTTCGGCAGCATTGACCGGCAGAACCTTGATCGTGTCGCGTGCCGGGAAGCCCGCGGGCAGCTTCATGCCGTTACGAGCAGGGATATAGCCGAGCTTCAGGAAGCCTTCCTGGCCCTTTTCGGAGAGAACATAATCGACGAACTTCTTGGCAGCGTCGACGTTCTTGGCGCTGGCGAGAATGCCGACCGGCTCGGTGACGGCCGAAACGCCTTCGCTCGGGAAGACGAACTCGACCGGAGCACCCTTGGCCTTTTCTCGGATCGGCAGGTAATCGACGACCACGCCGTAAGCCTTCTCGCCAGAGGCGACAGACTTCAGGACAACGCCATTGCCGCCGGAGGCGACAGCCGCATTATCGGCGAGCGACTTGTAGAAATCCCAGCCGAGGCCCGGAACGGCGGCCAGCGTCTGGGCGTGAATGAGAGCTGCACCCGAAGCAAGCGGGCTCGGCATGGTGACGAGGCCCTTGGCTTCCGGCTTGGCGAGGTCCTTCCAGCTCGTCGGCTTCATGGCAGCCGACGTATTGTACATGATGCCGGTCGTGATCAGCTTCGTGGAATAGTAGTAGCCGTCGGCATCAAAGAGCGCGGCGTCGTAATTGGCAGCTTCCGGCGACTTGTAGGCGAGCAACTTGCCGTCTTCCTTCAAGCGCTCGAGCGTCACGACATCGGCGATCAGCAGAACGTCGGCGACCGGGTTGCCGGCCTGGATTTCAGCCTGCAGCTTCGCCATGATCTTCGGCGTGCCGTCGCGTACCCAGTCGACCTTGATATCGGGATTGGCGGCCATGAAGCCGTCGACGGTCGCCTGCGCATCTTCGTTCGGCTGGCTGGTGTAGAGAACGAGGTTTGCGGCCGAAGCCGGGATGGCGAAAAGGCTCGCGGCGAGAAGGGCTGCGGCGGAAACTAGAGTTTTCATGGAAGGAATCCTCGGATTGCGATGTCCCTCCCTTATTAGGGGCGTTTAACACCGATGTGACAGGGCAAGGTAGCTTCAACCTAGTCGTCTATGCCAGTTGAGCGGCCGCACCTTCTCATCTTCCTTCTCCACAAAAACACGCATTTTTTCCAGCGGGTCTAAAGCAAAACCATATGAACTTAAGATTGAATCACCTACAGCTCCGCACGCCGATCCGTCTTTACCTTGCCCCGCAACAAGGCTCGCTATTGGAACTGGGATTGCTCACCGCCGAGTCCTGCAGGCCCACTCGCCAGGCGCTGCTCGAAGCGGTTGGCAGAAATGAAAGCTCAGGCTTCGTCCGTGCCCTATCGCGCAGGATGGAACGAAGCCAGCCAGTACTCGCGGCAGACATGACCCGCGCGTCGCGGGCAAAAAATAGCGCTTGTCCCGGAAGCTCCCAGCGCTCGCGTCGAAATCAGTCGGCTATTCTCCTCGCGCGAGCGGCGGCGAAAGGGTAAAATCACGCAGGCGTGAACACCTTGCCGTTTGACGGCGAGCTTTGCTGCGGTACGTCAATCAGGCCATTTTCATGAGGAGGAATTTCAATGGAATATCGTTTGCTCGGCCGTTCCGGCCTTAAAGTTTCCACCGTGACCATGGGCACGATGACCTTCGGCGGCGTCGGCTGGGCAAAGACAGTCGGTGACCTCGGTGTGCAGGAAGCCCGCCGCATGGTCGATATCTGCCTCGATGCTGGCGTCAACCTGATCGACACCGCCAATGTCTATTCCGCCGGCGAATCCGAGCGCATCATCGGCGAAGTGCTCGGCGGCAAGCGCCCCAACGGCGTGCTGCTTGCCACCAAGGCCCGCTTCGGCATGGGTGATGGCCCGAACGATCGCGGCCTGTCGCGCTATCACCTGATCCGCGAATGTGAGGCAAGCCTCCAGCGCATGAAGACCGATGTCATCGACCTCTATCAGGTCCATGAATGGGACGGTGAGACGCCGCTCGAAGAGACGATGGAAGCGCTCGACACTCTGATCAAGCAGGGCAAGGTGCGTTATGTCGGCTGCTCGAACTATTCAGGCTGGCACATCATGAAGGCGCTCGGCATCGCCAATGAATACAAGTACCAGCGCTTCGTCAGCCAGCAGATCCACTACACGCTGGAAGCCCGCGACGCCGAATACGAACTGCTGCCGATCTCGATCGACCAGGGCCTCGGCGTGCTCGTCTGGAGCCCGCTCGCCGGCGGCCTGCTCTCCGGCAAACATCGCCGCAATGCCGCCGCCCCTGAAGGCACCCGCCAGTTCGCCGGCTGGACCGAACCGCCGATCCGCGACGAAAACCGCCTCTGGAACATCGTCGAGACGCTGGTGGCGATCGGGCAGGAACGCGGCGTTTCCGCAGCGCAGGTAGCACTTGCCTGGCTGATCGGCCGCAAGGCGGTGACCTCCGTCATTATCGGCGGACGTACCGAAGCCCAGTTCAAGGACAACCTCGCCGCCGCCGACCTCAAGCTCTCGAATGAGGAGCGCAAGCGCCTCGACGATGTCAGCGTGCCCCCGGTCATCTACCCCTATTGGCACCAGCTCAACACCGCCAATGAGCGGCTGAGCGAAGCCGACCTGGAACTCTTCGCCCCGCATGTGAAGAAGTAAGCTCTCCAAAGCGTTGCATGGCGGAAAATTAGCGTCACAAAAGATGCATTTCCGCTATGCTATCGTGAACCCCTGCCCCCACCACGAGGTTCACTATGCTCCGGAATTACAAGGTGCTGAAGGGTACGGCTTCGGCGCTCGCCCTTGACGACGACAACGACCCGCATATCGAAATCCGAATCGAAGCCGGTGGCGTCAGCTATCGCATCGCCATGAACGTGCGCTCGAAGGAATCGCCGCACGACTTGCTCTACGCCAATGTCATGGATTTCCAGCATGAGACACTGACGGCCGAGCTCGCCGTCCTGCCGATGGGCCTCACCGACATCAGAGGCGACCGGCAGGATCTGGCGATCGACTATGTGCGCGGCGGCATGATCGAGCGTGAGGATATGAATGTCGCGCCCTTCCAGCTCGACGGCCCGAAGAACGACCTGCGAGATTTCATCGAACCCATCGTGCAGGAAGGCATCGCCGACAAGTCCATCCACTTCTATGCCTTCGGCGAGGCCTGGGGACCGGAAAACAACAAGCCGGACGAGTATTTCGGTTTCGAGCCCGGCAATGGCATCCACGACATCCACATGAATCAGGGTGACAGCGGCAGCTTCCGGGCCACCAATGCGCCCAATCAGGACGGCGCGCTGCTGATCCATTTTTCTGATGAGGATCACTGGGCGGCGATCTTCCTCGGCTTCCAGTCGCAGAACTGGAATACGGATGCTATCTCCGGCCACCCTGTCGGCGACAACAGAGGCGGCCAGGGCCGCGGCGAAGGCACGCGCCGCCCGCAGCCGATCGTCGCCTCGTCGCTGCGCATCGTTGCCGCCATGATCAACCCGGTGAACCACCCTGACGGCACCGAGGACGAGACTGTGACGCTCATCAATCGCTCGGATGTGGCGATGTCGATCGAAGGCTGGTCGCTGGAGGATGGCGAAGGCCGCCGGCAGAAATTGACGGGCTCGCTCGCCTCGGGCGAATTCCGCACCATTACGCTCGATCCTGAGAATGGCGGCCCGCAGCTCGCCAACAAAGGCGGCGATATCATCCTCATCAATGCCGATGGCGCGGTCGCCGACCGTGTCGGCTACGGCAAGAGTGAAACCGCAAACGAAGGCTGGACGACGATCTTCTGATCGCCGCCCAACCCTAATTTTATAGGCTTGAAGTCACATCAGCCGATCTCGCTGGCGATCAGCCTGCCGAGACGGCTGATGCCCTCATCGATCATCTGGTCGTTGGCGCAGGAGAAGCTGACGCGGAACGTATTGGCGCCCGAACCATCGGCAAAGAAGGCCTGGCCCGGCACGAAGGCGACCTTGGCGCTTTCGAGGGACCTGGCAAGCAGCTTGGCGCCGTCCATGCCCTCTGGCAGCGTCACCCAGATGAACATGCCGCCTTCCGGCTTGGTCCAGCTCGTGCCCGAAGGCATATACTTTTCGAGCGCTGCCAGCATGGCGTTGCGGCGCTGGCTGTAGACCGCCCTGACCTTGGCGACCTGCGCATCGAAGCCGCGCTCGGCGACTTCCGAAATCGCCATCTGGTTGATCGTCGAAGAATGCAGGTCGGCCGCCTGCTTCATCAGCACCAGCTTGCGGATGACGGGCGCATTGGCAACGATGAAGCCGACGCGCAGGCCCGGCGCCAGCGTCTTGGAGAAGCTGCCGCAATAGATCGTGCGCGTATCGTTGATATGGCCCTTCTCGGCAATCTCCAGCGCCAGGATCGGCGGGATCGGATCACCCTCATAGCGCAGCGACTGGTAGGCAGCGTCTTCGATGACGGCGATGTCGAGCTCTTCGGCAAGTTTCAGAACCTTCTCGCGGCCATCGCGGTCGACGGTCTCGCCGGTCGGATTGGAGAAATCGGCCGAGAGATAGGCGAATTTCACCTTGCCGCCCTTCTGCGCCGCGGCCTCGCGGTAAGAATCCGGCGTGCGGTTGCCGCCGGGCGTCAACTGGTCGTAGGACGGCTCGTAAGCGTTGAAAGCCTGCAGAGCGCCGAGATAGGTCGGCCAGGTGACCAGCGCCGTATCGTTGGGCGACAGGAACAGCTTGCCGAGATAATCGAGGCCCTGCTGCGAACCGGAGACGATGAAGACATTGTCGAGCGCACAGGGAATGCCGAGGCCCGCCGTCTGCTTGATGAGCCACTCGCGCAGCGGCTTGTAGCCTTCGGAAACCGAATATTGCAGCGCTGAATTGACGGCCGAGCTGTCAAAAATATCCGCATAGGCCTGCTTGAACTCCTTGTCCGGAAACAGCGCCGGGTCAGGAATGCCGCCAGCGAAGGAGATGATATCCGGCCGGTCGAGAAGTTTCAGAAGCTCGCGGATCTCCGAAGCGCGCATCCTTGTAGAGCGCGTCGCAAACATATTGTCCCAGTTCAGCATGGGGTTTCCTCGTATTTTTTATAATGTCAGCAGCTCACCATGCTGTGGAATTTATGTCAATAATGCTGACCTATTTTCTTGTCACTGTGACAAGTTTGGAAGTCCTGTATTCCAGAGCCATGGTGCCGATTGGGCTGCCGTTCGAGATTTCACGCAGCCGAACCGAATGGCCTGCCTCGTTGCGTGAACGTTCGCCACATCAGGCGATTATTCCTTTGATCAAAAGCAGAAACCGGCCGATTCAGACCTTTCCAAAACCGGCCCGGCGGCAGTAGTGTGCCGGCCATTATTCAATGGACTATCAAGGTGCCAGCAATGACTGCGACGTCGACCTCTCCTGAAATCAAAATCGAATTCCACAAGTCTCCCGTCTCCGACGCCGACCGCATCCGGGCACTGGAAACGCCCGGCTTCGGCAAGGTCTTCACGGATCATATGGTCCTGGCGCGATGGACTGCCGACAAGGGCTGGCACGATGCCAAGGTGACCCCGCGCCGCCCGCTGGAACTCGACCCTGCAAGCGCCGTCCTCCACTACGCTCAGGAAATCTTCGAAGGCATGAAAGCCTACAAGGCGCAGGATGGCCGCATCCTGCTCTTCCGGCCCGAAGAGAACGCCCGCCGCTTCGCGCAGTCGGCAGCCCGCATGGCAATGCCCGCCGTGCCGGAAGAACTCTTCCTGAAGGCCGTCGAAGAACTGGTTCGCGTCGACAAGAACTGGATCCCCTCCGGAGACGCCAGCCTCTACCTTCGCCCTTTCATGTTCGCCAACGAGGCGTTCCTCGGCGTTCGCCCGGCCCAGGAATATATCTTCTGCATCATCGCCTCCCCAGTCGGCGCCTATTTCAAGGGCGGCGCGAAGGCTGTCTCCCTCTGGGTCGAGACCGCCTATACGCGTGCAGCCGCCGGCGGCACCGGTGCCGCAAAATGCGGCGGCAACTATGCGGCCAGCCTCGTGGCGCAGGCTGAAGCGGCGAAGAAGGATTGCGACCAGGTCGTCTTCCTCGATGCAGCCGAACATCGCTGGGTCGAAGAACTCGGCGGCATGAACGTCTTCTTCGTGATGAAAGACGGATCGGTCGTGACCCCGCCGCTTGGCGGCACGATCCTGCCGGGCATCACCCGCGCCTCGGTCATCGTACTCGCCGAAGAAAAGGGCCTGCGCGTCGAGCAGCGCCCCTACTCCTTTGAAGAATGGCAGGCTGATGCAGCAAGCGGCAAGCTCGTCGAAGCCTTCGCCTGCGGCACGGCTGCGGTCCTCGCCGGCATCGGCCTGGTTCGGCACGCCGGCGGCGAGTTCCTGGTCGGAGACGGACAGACCGGCAAGCTGACATCAGAACTGCGCCAGCAGCTCGTCAGCCTGCAGAAGGGCGTAACGAACGATGAGCGCGGCTGGACGCGTCTCATCTCTGCCCAACGCTAGATACTCGAAACGCAGCGGCGTTCTCGACGGGTAGAGCTACAGTGACAACTTCGAAACCGGGCGCACCGCCCGGTTTTTTTATGGCCGGGGCAGCCATGTGATGACGGAGATTGCATCAACGCCGAAAACGGTTCGCCATTGACCAACGTCGGTCGAATTCTTACTGTCAGCCAATCGATAGAGGAAAGGTAAGAATGGCAACCGCAACCCTCTCTTCCAAATTTCAGATCTCCATTCCGAAGGAAGTGCGCGAGCAGCAGCACTGGTCCGCAGGCCAGGAATTCGTCTTCATCCCGAAAGGCAAGGGCGTCCTTCTCATGCCCGTCCCCGAACTGACAGATCTCAAGGGCATGGCCAAAGGCGCCGACCCGAACGACTACCGCGACCGGAAAGACCGGTTCTGATGCGCGTCGTCGACAGCTCAGCCTGGATCGAATGGCTGACCCAAGGCCCGGCCGCAGATCGCCTGCAAGGCGAGATGCCTGGGCGAACCGAATGCATCGTCCCCACCATCGTCCAGCTCGAACTCGCCAAATGGCTGGAGCGCGAACGCGGTGAAGAAGCAGTCGATTCCTTCTTCGCCTATACCGCCACCTGCATCGCGGCCCCTTTCGACACGGCGTTGGCCCGCCGCGCCGCCGAAGTCTCGGCGAAACGCAAGCTCGCCCTAGCCGACGCCATCATCTACGCCACCGCCGAACTGCATGACGCCGACGTTCTGACGCTCGACGCCCATTTCAAGGGCCTCGACCGAGTCGTTTATATAGAGAAGAACCCATGACAACCTCCTTCTACGACGACAACGCCGAAACCTACGCCACCCGCGACCGGAAACCACCAGCGGCAAGACTGGACGCCTTCCTCGCCGCCCTCCCCGAGAAGGCACGCATTCTTGAACTCGGCTGCGGTGGCGGACAGGACTGCGCCTATATGCTGTCCAGGGGCTTCGACGTCACACCGACCGATGGCTCGGCTGAGCTTGCCCGACAGGCAGAGAAACTGATCGGCAGGCCGGTGAAGGTCATGCGTTTCGAGGAGCTTGCAGCACACAAAGAATTCGATGGCGTCTGGGCCGAGGCGAGCCTTCTGCATGTGCCCCGCACCGATCTTCTCGGCATCCTCGCCCTCATCCACAACGCCCTGAAGAAAGACGGTATTTTCCACGCGAGCTTCAAGGCTGGCACCGGCGAAGGCCATGATGATTTCGGGCGCTACTACAATTACCCTTCAAGCGAATGGCTGCAGGAATTGCTCGTGGCCGGCGGCTGGAGAGACATCGCGATCAACGAAGCGGATGGCGGCGGCTATGACAACAAGCCCACCCGCTGGCTATATCTTGCCGCCCGCAAATAAAAAGACCGGAGCTTTCGCCCCGGCCTCTCATAATCACAATCTCAGAACAGCTTAGTTGACAGACTTGTCGACCAGCTTGTTCTTGCCGATCCAGGGCATCATGGCGCGCAGCTTCGTGCCGACTTCCTCGATCTGGTGGCTGTCGTTCAGGCGGCGGATGCCTTTGAAGCGCGCGCCGCCGGCACGGTATTCCTGCATCCAGTCGGAGGTGAACTTACCGGTCTGGATGTCCTTGAGAACACGCTTCATTTCGGCCTTCGTTTCGGCGGTGATGATGCGCGGACCGGAGACGTATTCGCCCCACTCGGCCGTGTTGGAGATCGAGTAGTTCATGTTGGCGATGCCGCCTTCATAGATCAGGTCGACGATCAGCTTCACTTCGTGCAGGCACTCGAAATAGGCCATTTCCGGCGCGTAACCGGCTTCGGTCAGCGTTTCGAAGCCGGCGCGGATAAGCTCGACGAGACCGCCGCAGAGAACGACCTGTTCGCCGAAGAGGTCGGTTTCGCACTCTTCGCGGAAGTTGGTTTCGATGATGCCCGAACGGCCGCCGCCGACGCCGCAGGCGTAGGAGAGAGCGAGTTCAAGTGCATTGCCGGAAGCGTTCTGGTGAACGGCAACGAGGCAGGGAACGCCGCCGCCCTTCTGGTATTCGCCGCGAACCGTGTGGCCCGGGCCCTTCGGGGCGATCATGACGACGTCGACGGTCGCCTTCGGCTCGATGAGGCCGAAGTGAACGTTGAGGCCGTGAGCGAAGGCGATAGCAGCGCCGTCACGGATGTTCGGAGCGATGTCGGCCTTGTAGATGTCGGCCTGCAGTTCGTCCGGGGTTGCCATCATCATCAGGTCGGCCCAGGCGGCAGCTTCGGCAACCGTCATGACCTTGAAGCCGTCGGCTTCGGCCTTCTTGACGGTCGGCGAACTGGCCTTGAGCGCGATGACGACATTCTGGGCGCCGGAATCCTTGAGGTTCAGCGCATGTGCGCGACCCTGCGAACCATAGCCGATGACGGCGACCTTCTTCGACTTGATGAGGTTGAGATCGGCATCACGATCGTAATAGACGCGCATTGAAATTCCTTCCCTTTTGCTTGTCTTGTTGACTGTCAAAAAGCGGTTCAGCCGAGGATCGGCATCTCCGCCAGAACTTTCTCCGTGCCGTAAAGGCGCAGGAAGGCGGTGACCGCCTTCTCCGCCTGACGCGCGGTATCCTTGAGCCCCGGCTCGCCGAGCAGCATGCGCACATGCAGGTCGGAAACGATGAGGCCGTAAAGCGTATGATAGGCCTCATCGGCATCATGGAAGCGCAACAGCCCTGCCCTTTTTCCCGCGTCGATCAGCGCCATGGCGCGGCGGTCGATCTGCCGGCGGCCGCGCTCCAGCAAGAGCTTGCCGAGCTTCGAGCCGTCGCGATGCGACTGGCCGATCGCCAGCCGGTTCAGCGCCAGCGATACGTCACCGGCCAGAACTTCGAGAAGATCGCGGGCGAAGATGACGAGATGGTCGTGCAGGCTCGTATAGGTCAGCCGCTCGCCGCTGCGCTCGAAGGTGCGCACTTTGCTCGCCTGATAGGCAATCATGGCCGAGAGCAGACCGTCACGGTCGCCGAACCACTTGTAGAGGCTTTCCTTGGAGCAATTGGCGGCGCGCGCCACACCCGATGTCGTCAGTGCCTTCTCGCCTCCGTCGACGAGAAGCTGCAGCGCCTGCTCCAGAACAGCGTTCTGGCGTGGCGAAAACTCGCTCGGCTCTGCGACATCGACTGACACGGTTTCAACTCCCCATTTACGTACCGTACGGTACGGTTCGTGGCGTTTATGCGCCAGATCGCAGGCTCTCGTCAAGAACCGTCAGGAGATTTTTTCGTATCATATGAAACAGCGGAATTCGGCTGTTCGAAGGCAGGCAAATCGCCGAACATTGATGCCCAAGGAGAATCGCCCGTGAAAACAATAGCCCTCACCGCTGCCCTGTCGCTTGCCCTCGCCCTCCCGGCCCTTGCCGCCGAGACGCGCTGCGGCTGGATCCAGAACCCCACGCCTGCCAATTGGTGGCTGGACGATGCACAAAATACCTGGACGATCATGACGCAGGGAAGCGGCGAAGAACCCGAGGGCATGGACCTGATCCCTGATATCTCCGAGCACGACTATGTGCGCACCAACGGCAATTACGGCTATGCCTGCGCCTGCATGAACGTTGAGACCGACGGCAAGGAGCGCATTACGCGCATCCTCGCCTTCCGCCAGCTGACGCTCGCCAAGTGCCGCAACGACAAGGCGCTGAAATTTCCTGGCTGAGGTCTACTCGGCTGCCCCTTATTCTGCTGCCATGGCCTCGCGCGCGCCATCGACATCGCGCGCCGGCGACGCGCCGTAGAGGCGGCTATATTCGCGGCTGAACTGAGACGGGCTCTGATAGCCGACTTGGTGGCCGGCAGTGCCCGCATCGAGCCGCTCCACCAGCATCAGCCGGCGCGCCTCGTGCAGGCGAAGCTGTTTCTGATACTGCATCGGCGTCATAGCCGTCACCGACTTGAAATGATGATGGAACGAAGACGCGCTCATGCTGACATGATCGGCCAGCTCCTCGATGCGCAGCGGCCGGGCGAAATTTTCCTTCAGCCAGGCGACGGCCCGCGCGATCCTGTTGCTGTGGCTGTCGGCAGTGGCGATATTGATTAGCCGCTCGCCATCGGGGCCGGTCAGTATCCGGTAGAGGATTTCCTGCTCGATCAGCGGCGCCATGGCCGGAATGTCGTCTGGACGATCGAGCAAGCGCAGCAGGCGCACGGCAGCGTCAAGAAGTTCCGGCGGCGCGACATTGACAGCCATGCCGCGCTGGCCGTCGGTATGGGCGGCAGGCCGCGGAATGTCGATTCGGCTCAAAAGCTCCAGCAACTTTTCGGAGTCGATCGCGAGCCCGAGACAAAGATGCGGCACCTCGGGGCTGGCCTCGGCGATGCGCCAGGCGACCGGCAGATCGAGCGAAGTCAGCAGATAATCCCCGGTTCCATAGCTGATGAACTCATCTCCGAGGCGAAGGCTCTTGGCGCCCTGCAGCACGAAGGCAAAACATGGCTTGTAGCTGCTATGCAACGGATCGCTGGGATTGGAGCGGCGGCTAATGTGAAGATTGCCGATCGACGTGCGGAACTCGCCATCGCCGGGCGCAAAGCGCATCGCGATATCGACGATTTCCCGATAGGGATTGAAGGGCAAGGTCATGGGCAACTCTTTCTGTCTCACGCCAGCGATATCGGTCTTATCTAAAGCTCCTTTTCCATTTCGCAAACAGGTGGCCGGCTCACTTTTGCAGGATCGTGCAAAAAGCAGAGAGTATCTCTCTAACGCTGATGCGTGGTTCCGGGCAATAGTCCGGGCATCCTCTCACCCCACCCCTGAAATCGAAAAGGAAGGCTCCCATGCCTATTGCAAGAGGCTACGCCGCCACCGACGCTTCCAAGCCGCTCGCCCCTTTCACCTTCGAGCGCCGCAACCCGAACCCGGACGACGTCGTCATCGACATCAAGTTTGCCGGCATCTGCCATTCCGACATCCATACCGTCCGCAACGAGTGGAAGAACGCCGTATACCCGATCGTGCCCGGCCATGAGATCGCCGGCATCGTGACGGCCGTCGGTTCCGCCGTGACCAAGTTCAAGGTCGGCGACCGCGTCGGCGTCGGCTGCTTCGTCGATTCCTGCATCGGCTGCGCCGAACGCGACCTCGACCGTGAACAGTACATGCCGGGTCTCAGCGGCACCTACAATGATTTCGAAGCCGACGGCAAGACACGCACCCAGGGCGGTTATTCCGACTCGATCGTCGTCAAGGAAGGCTATGTCATGTCCATCCCGGACAACCTTCCGCTCGATGCCTCCGCACCGCTTCTCTGCGCCGGCATCACGCTCTATTCGCCGCTGCGCCACTGGAAGGCCGGCCCCGGCAAGAAGGTCGCAATCGTCGGCATGGGCGGCCTCGGTCATATGGGCGTCAAGCTCGGTGCTGCCATGGGCGCCGATATCACCGTGCTCTCCCAGAGCCTCTCCAAGAAGGAAGACGGCCTGAAGCTCGGCGCCAAGGAATATTACGCTACCAACGACCCGGAAACCTTCAAGAAGCTCGCCGGCGCCTTCGACCTCGTCATCTGCACAGTCAGCGCCGAGATCGACTGGAACGCCTATCTTGGCCTCGTGAAGGTGGATGGCGCCTTCGTGGTGGTCGGCGTTCCGGAAAACCCGATCCCGGTTCACGCCTTCTCGCTGGTCCCCGGCCGCAAGAGCATTTCCGGCTCGATGATCGGCTCTATCAAGGAAACCCAGGAAATGCTCGACTTCTGCGGCGAGCACAACATCGTTTCCGAGATCGAGAAGATCAACATCCAGCAGGTCAACGAAGCCTATGAGCGGGTGCTGAAGAGCGACGTCCGCTACCGCTTCGTCATCGACATCGCCTCGCTGGCAGCCTGATGAAACAGAAAGGGCGGCTCCCGGAGCCGCCCTTTTTCTTTGTGGTCTGTTTCGCCCCTACCCGTCGTCGCGCATGGTCTCGCGCTGGGTGATCAGCCGGGCGCTGTGCTGGCCGCTCATATAGATCCAGAACCAGTTCCAGGCGACGGTGAAGCGCGAGCGCGTACCGATCAGGAAGTAGATATGGGCGAGACCCCAGATCCACCAGGCGAGCCAGCCCTTGAGCTTGAAACGGCCGAAATCGATGATCGCCGCGCTCTTGCCGATCGTCGCAAGGCTGCCCTGATGCCAGTATTTGAACGGCCCCGGCGCCGGCTTGCCGGATATGCGGGCGCGGATGACCTTCGCCACATAGCCGCCCTGCTGCTTGGCCGCCGGCGCAATGCCCGGCACCGGCTTGCCATCCTCACGCATCACAGAGGCCGTATCGCCGATCACGAAGACATCGGGCAGGCCCGGCGCCGTCAGGTCCTTCTCGACGATGGTGCGCCCCGCCCGGTCGGCGGGCACGCCCAGCCAGCGTGCTGCATGCGAGGCCTGTACGCCTGCGGCCCAAACGATCGTGCGGCTCGGAATGAACGTCTCGCCGACCGTGACCCCGTCAGCCGTGCACTGCGTCACCGGCGTTCCCGTCAGCACCTCGACGCCGAGCTTCTCCAGTGCCTTTTGCGCATAGGCCGAGAGATCCTCGGCAAAGGCCGGCAGCACACGCGGCCCAGCTTCGATCAGCACGACGCGGGTCTTGCGCGTATCGATGTTGCGGAACTCTTTCGGCAGCGTGAAATGCGCCAACTCGGCGATGATGCCGGCAAGCTCACAGCCCGTCGGGCCAGCCCCGACGATGGAGAAGGTCAAAAACGCGTCGCGCACCGCCGGATCGCTTTCCACTTCCGCCCGCTCGAAGGCGAGCAGCACGCGGCGGCGGATCGTCGTCGCATCCTCCAGCGTCTTCAAGCCCGGAGCGACAGGCTCCCATTCGTCGTGGCCGAAATAAGCGTGCGTAGCACCAGTCGCCAGCACCAGCGTGTCGTAGTTCAACACCATACCGCTGCGTAAGGAAACGGTCTTTGCCAGCGCATCGACGCCGTTGACCTCGCCAAGCAGCGTGGTCACCTCGGGCCGGTCGGCATAGAGATGACGGATCGGCCAGGCGATCTCTGAAGTGGAGAGGATGGTCGTTGCTACCTGATAAAGCAGAGGCTGGAAGAGATGGTGGTTGCGCCGGTCTATGAGCGTGATCTTCACGCCCCCTCCCCTTGATCCCAGGCCTTTCAATCCATTGACGAGCTGCAGCCCACCGAAACCGCCGCCGACAACGACGACGTGATGTTCGCTCATGACCTACCCCTTTTTGTCATTCTGCTGCAGCAAATGTCGCCTTTCGCCGGAAGTATTCAACCGCTGTTTCGGCATATCTCCCCTGCATCCCGATCGGCTTTGATCGTTGCAGATATGCCCTTCACGTCCGTGCCATCCTCGTTGTCATCAAAACCGTTTTCCGCATACATTCCGGGCATGGACGAGGAAATCATTTTAACTGGCGGCGGGCGCAGCGAAGTGTCTCGGCAGGGCAGTATCGTTTATCGCCAGAGCGGCCCCTGGTCCCCGACCACTATTTCGCTGCTGAGACATCTTGCGCAGGTGGGATTCGCCGCATGTCCCCGTGTCGTCGGCACAGGTTTTGACGAGCGAGGCCGCGAAACCCTCTCGTTTATCGAGGGAGAGTTTGTCCATCCGGGGCCTTGGAGTGATGAGGCCATGCCGCGTCTCGGAAATATGCTCCGGCAACTCCACGAGGCGACGTCTTCGTTCAAGGTTCCAGACAATGCGGTCTGGCGCGGGTGGTTTGGCCGCGAACTCGGAACCGGTCCGCGTGTCATTGGTCACTGCGACACCGGCCCGTGGAACATTGTCTCTCGCTCCAACTCGCCAATCGCCCTCATCGATTGGGAGGTCGCAGGACCGGTCGGAATAGACATCGAACTGGCGCAAGCCTGCTGGTTGAACGCCCAGCTTTTCGATGACGATATAGCGGAAAGAATGAACCTTGGCTCGGCTATGACGAGAGCACGGCAGGTTCGCTATTTGCTCGACGGCTATGGCTTTTCGAAAGCGCAGCGAGATGGCTTTTTCGACAAACTGCTCACATTTGCTGTTTACGATGCTGCCGAGCAGGCGAAAGAGGCCCACGTTGCGCCGGAGACAAAAGATCCAGAATCCCTATGGGCCATAGCGTGGCGAACAAGGAGCGCATCCTGGATGCTCCGCAACCGATCCGCGTTGGAAGCGGCCTTGCTCTAGGTCGTTCGCTCAATTGGCGTAACTAACGGGGATCGCCGTGCCGCTCTTCATCAGTTCCATGGAGATCGACGCCGAGACGTCGAAAAGTTCGATGCGACGCACGATCCGCTTGTAGATAACATCGTAATGTTCGACGCGCGGCAGGACGATCTTCAGAATGTAATCGTAATTGCCGGTCAGCCGGTGCGCTTCGACGATTTCGGGGATATCGCTGATCGCGCGGCGGAAGGCCTCCGTCCATTCGTCGGAATGATGCGCCGTCTTGATGAGCGCAAAGAGCGTGGTCGGCACGCCCATCCGCTCGCGATCCAGCACGACGATGCGACGCGCGATATAGCCGCTCTCCTCCAGCCGCTGGATGCGCCGCGAACAGGCCGAGACCGATAAGGCCACGCGCTCTGCAAGGTCGGTCACGGAGATGCCTGCATCGTCCTGCAGGATATCAAGAATCCGCCTGTCGCGATCGTCGATCATGATGGCTCACGCTGAAATTTTGCAAAAAACTGAGAAATGCCGCAAAACCTTAGCACATATCGATGCAAAAGCACAAACAATGCAAACACGTTGCACCTGATCTGCTGCATCATTCCTGCATTCGAAAACACCATAGGGAGCGAGAATCCATGAAAAACATCGGCCTGATCGGCGGCATGAGCTTTGAAAGTTCTGCGGTCTATTACCGTCTCATCAACGAAATGGTGCGCGAGCGCCTGGGCGGCCTGGCCTCTGCCGAACTCACTTTGCATTCGGTGAATTTCGAGGAGATCGTTGCCCTGCAGAAGGCCGGCGCCTGGGATATGGCTGCCTCGCGCCTCGGCGATATCGCACTGCGCCTGCAGATTGCCGGTGCCCATTGCGTGCTGATCTGCACCAACACCATGCATCTGATCGCACCCGAGGTCTCCTCGCACATCTCAGTGCCGCTGATCCATATCATCGACGAGACCGCTAAGACGATCCATGAAGCCGGCTGCAAGCGCCCGCTGCTGCTTGCCACACGCTACACGATGGAGCACGGCTTCTATACCGACCGCATGAAGAGCCTCGGTCTCGACATCATGGTGCCCGACGCCGCCGACCGCACCACCGTGCACGACATCATCTTCAACGAGCTCTGCGCCGGCAAGGTGCTCGACAGCTCTCGCCAGAAGCTGATGGCGGTGATCGAACGCGCCCGCGCCAATGGCGCCGACAGCATCATTCTGGGCTGCACGGAGATCTGCCTGATCCTCAACCCGGATCACCTTCCCCTTGCTGGATTCGACACGACAGCAATCCATGCTCGCGCCGCCGTCGATTTCGCGCTCGAGGGAGAAATCGCAAACGAAGAAGAAGACGCAGCCTGAGCCCTCAATTTAGTTGACTCAGTCAAATAAAATCAGCAGGGTCTCTATCAGGAGACCCTGCCATGACCGACCTTTCCCTCATCGAATCCGCCCGCGAATTCAACCGCTTCTATACGAACTTCCTCGGCCTGTTGAACAAGGCCTATCTCGACACGCCCTTCACACTGACGGATGCGCGCGTGCTCTTCGAGATCGGCGCCCATGATGGAGTCAATGCCGGCGCTCTCGCCCGCGACCTGCAGCTCGACCCCGCCTATCTCAGCCGCATTCTCAAACGCTTCCGCGAAGAAGCCTTCATCGAGGCGACGCCCGATCCCGCCGATCAGCGCAGCCAGATCCTCACTGTCACCGGCAAGGGACGCAGCCAGTTCGAGGAGCTTGGCCGCCGCTCGAATGCACAGATCGCTGCCCGCTTCGACACGCTGGCCGATGGCGAGCCGCAGGCCGCCGTTGCCGCCATGCGCACGATCCGTTCGATCCTCGATCCGCAGGCAAGACCGGCTGCCGCCATCATCCGCCCGCATCGCGCCGGCGATATCGGCTGGATCGTCCAGAGCCAGGGGCGCTTCTATGCAGAGGAATATGGCTGGGATCTGCGCTTCGAAGGGCTGGTCGCCGATGTCGCTGGCAAGTTCCTCGCCAATTTCGACTCCGAGATGGAATATTGCTGGATCGCCGAGCGCGGCGGCATCAATCTCGGCTCCGTACTGATCACCAATGGCGGCGACGGCATTGCGAAGCTCCGCCTTCTCTACGTCGACAAGGCCGCGCGCGGTCTCGGCCTCGGCAAACGGCTTGTCGATGAGTGCATCGCCTTCTCGCGCCGTAAGCGATACCGGCAGATCTCGCTCTGGACCAACGACTTCCTCCACACCGCCCGCGCCATCTATCAAAAGGCCGGCTTCCGACTTGTCTCCGAGGAGAGACATCGCATGTTCGGTCCGGAAGCCAACGGCCAGACCTGGGTGCTTGATCTCTGATCTTGTTGCGTCGCAGAAATTTCACTTGATTTGGAAACGGTCATTCCCTAATTAGGCGCCATGACCGTTGACACCCTGACACCTGATGTAAAAACCCGCAGCCGCGGCCGCCCGCGCGAGTTCGACATGGACGCAGCACTCGATGCTGCGCTGCGCGTCTTCTCCGAGCGCGGCTACCATGCCGCCTCCATCAGCGAACTGACCGAAGCCATGGGCCTTGCCTCCGGCAGCGTCTACAAGGCTTTCAAGGACAAGCGCGGCATCTTCCTTGCCGCCTTCAAGCGCTATCGTCAGCTCGGCCGCGGCCGGCTGGAGGCAAAGATCGTATCCGTTAAGACCGGCCGCGAAAAGGTCTCCCAGATGGTCACGTATTACGCCGAGCTTTCCCATGGTGAAGCGGGCCTCAAGGGCTGCCTCGTCGTCGGCGGCGCAAACGATCTTTCTCTGCTGGACGAAGAAGCTGCGGAGCATGTGGCCGCCGCCTTTTCCGCTGACGAAAAGCTCATGGCCGACCTCATCCGCATCGGCCAGGCCGATGGCACCATTCCGTCGACCGTGGATGCTGATGCCACGGCCCTCACCTTTCTCTGCCTGACCAAGGGCTTGCGTGTCATCGGGAGGACGGGACGCGGCGAGAAAGAGATGATGGCTACAGTCGAGGCCGCGATGCGGCTCGTGACTTGACGATCGAAATATCGTCATCCGGTCAGGGATCGGGTGGCGGCAGACGATTAAATTGCATTCAATCCTCCCGATCATTGCCTTTTGGAGTTTCTAATGAGCGTTTCAGCCACCACGCCGGATAAGGTCACGCCCCGCGTCCTATCCCCCTGGCTAACCTTCCTTTTTGCAGCCTCCTGCGGCTTCGTCGCCGCCAACCTCTACTACGGCCAGCCGCTGGCAGGCCCGATCAGCGCCAATCTCGGCTTCTCGCCAGCCGCAACCGGCCTCATCGTCACGCTCACGCAGATCGGTTATGGCCTCGGTCTGCTCCTGATCGTGCCGCTCGCCGACCTCTTTGAAAACCGCCGCCTCATCCTGACGCTGATTGCCGCCTCGGCACTTGCGCTTGTTGGTGCGGCCTTCTCTTCCACGCCGGGCATGTTCCTGACAGCCTCGCTCTGTATCGGCCTGGCCTCGGTCGCAGCCCAGGTCCTCGTCCCCTTCGCCGCCAGCATGGCGCCGGACGCGACGCGCGGCCAGGTCGTCGGCAATGTCATGAGCGGACTGCTCTGCGGCATCATGCTCGCCCGCCCCTTCGCAAGCCTCGTCGCCGAAGCTTCCTCCTGGCATATGGTCTATTACGTCACCGCCGCCGTCATGATCGCGCTCGGCATCGTGCTGCGCGCCAATCTGCCGGTCCGCGTCCCCCACACGAAGCTGCGTTATGGCGAACTGCTGGCCTCGATGACCCACCTTGCGGTGCATTCTCGCGTGCTGCAGCGCCGTGCCCTTTATCAGGCAGGCATGTTCGGCGCCTTCAGCCTGTTCTGGACGACCGCGCCGCTGCTGCTCGCAAGCCCCGCCTTCGGCATCTCGCAGAACGGCATCGCGCTGTTTGCACTTGCCGGTGCCGCCGGCGCCATCGCCTCGCCGATCGCCGGCCGCCTTGCCGACCGCGGCATGACGAAGGTCGCCTCGACGCTCGCCATGCTGCTCGGCATGGGCTCTTTTCTCATCAGCCATTTCGCCACCGATGGCTCGCTGACGGCGCTCATCCTGCTGACGGCTGCGGCGATCCTGCTGGATTTCGGCGTGACGACCAATCTCGTCTGCGGTCAGCGTGCGATCTACGGCCTGAGCCCGGAACATCGCGGCCGCCTGAATGGCCTCTTCATGGCGACCTTCTTCACCGGCGGCGCGATCGGCTCGGCGCTCGGCGGCTGGGCTTATGCGACGGGCGGCTGGTCGATGGCGGCCTGGATCGGCTTCTGCTTCCCCGCAGTCGCCTTCCTGTTCTTCCTGACGGAAGGCCGCGGGAAATAATCAAGTCTAGGTCAGGCGGCTCGACCGCCTGATCCCCTAAAGCAATTCCAGCAAAAGCGTGCAGCGGTTTTGCGTCCGGAATTGCGCTCTATACAGCGTCTGCGTCGAACCGCAGTCGTGCCGCGCGAACATCGTCATGGTTCGCCTCGGCCCAGTTCAGAAGCTGCGACAGCACCGTGTAGAGCGAGCGGCCAAGATCGGTCATCCGGTATTCCACGCTCGGCGGCTTCGTCGGAAAAACCTCCCGCTCGATATAGCCGTCCCGCTGCAGGTCGCGCAGCGACTGGGTCAGCATGCGCTGGGAAATATCCGGGATCATGCGGCGCAGTTCGCCGAAGCGATAGGGCTGCTTGGCAAGCGCCTCCAGAAGCAGCGTCGACCATTTGCCGCCGATCTGCTGCATCATATCCCTGACCGGGCAATTGGTGAAATCCAGGCTGGCAAGGTCGATCTCGCGCCGCGCGCCGCCCAGCCCATCGGCCGGTCCTTTTGATTGGCGCGCTCTGGCTTTCAGATTGACGACTGTTCCTGCCATGAGGTGGTTCCCTTTTGGTAACGAAGTCCCGAAAAACTGCCTTCTTTACAGCCCCCGGTCAATTCCTATTCTAGTGTTACTCTCTTTTTGAGACCACCTGTCAACCACTAGAGGATATCATGAGCGAAACCATTCTCGTCACCGGCGCTGCAGGCCAGCTCGGCCAGCTTGTCGTCCATCACCTGATCGAAAGCTACAAGGTCGCCCCGGCAAACATCATCGCCGCGACCCGCAGCCCGGAAAAACTTGCGAGCCTCGCCGCCAAGGGTGTTGTCACCCGCAAGGCGGATTTCGATGACGCCGGCAGCCTCGAAGCCGCCTTTGCCGGCGTCGATCGCCTGCTGATCATCAGCACTGACGCCCTCGACACCCCCGGCAAGCGCCTGATCCAGCACAAGGCTGCCGTCGCCGCTGCCGTGAAGGCCAAGGTGAAGCACATCACCTACACTTCCATGCCGGCCCCTGACAATTCGCTTGTCACCTTCGCGCCCGACCACCTCGGCACCGAAAACGCCATCAAGGAAAGCGGCATCCCCTACACGATCGTGCGCGACGCCTGGTATCACGACAACTACCTGCACAGCATGCCGCACAATCTGCAGACCGGAAAATGGTTCACTTCGGCGGGTGACGGCAGGATCTCGACCATCTCGCGTGACGATTGCGCGCTCGCCATCGCCTCGGTGCTGGCATCAGGCATCTCCGCCAGCGCCACCTACACGGTGACCGGCAAGCAGTCGCTGACGCCGAAGGAAATTGCCGTGATCGCCACCGAAGCCACCGGCAAGCCGCTGGATGTCGTTGATGTCACCGACGAACAGCTCGGCCAGGGCATCCGCGGCGCCGGCCTGCCGGGCTTCGTTGCCGACATGCTGGTGTCGGCCGATGCCAATACCCGCGCCGGCAAGTTCGACATCGTCACCGACGATTTCACGAAGCTGACGGGCAAGCAGCCGCAGTCGCTGAAGGACTACTTCGTCGCCAATAAGGCCGCGCTCACAGCCTGAGCCGGCCTACAGCATCGGCCCGAAAATCAGAATCGATTTTCGGAAAGCCTGATACGTAGATTCAAAGAGTTAGAGCGTCCTTTGTGCGTCCGAATGGACGCACGGCGCTCTAAGGCTCGCCCCCACATCCACCGAGGGCGGGCCTCTTCTTTCAGATCTTCTGGCCGCAGGCCCGGCAGAAGCGGCGCACCGTTTCCGCCATACCATATTCCAGCGCATCCGCCGTCAGGCCGTGGCCGATCGAGACTTCGGCGAGAGCGGGAATGCGCTTCACGAGCGCGGGAAGATTTTCCACTGTGAGATCATGGCCGCCATTGACGGCAAGGCCGAGCGCAAGTGCGGCATCCGCCGTCTTGCCGAGCCCTTCGAGGATCGGCCCTACCCTTTCAGGCGCATCGTAGCAACCACCATAGGGGCCGGTGTAAAGCTCAATTCGGTCCGCACCCGTCGCTTTGGCAGCCTTCACCGCCTCCGCATCGCCATCTCCATCGGCAAACAGCGAAACACGGAATCCCATCTTCTTCAGCCGCGCTACGACATCGGTCAGGAAGGCTTGATGCTTGCGGAAATCCCAGCCGTGATCGGAGGTCGCCTGCGAGGGATCATCAGGCACCAGCGTCACCTGCTCCGGCTGGGCCTTGGCACAAAGCTCCAGGAATTCCTCGGTCGGATATCCCTCGATATTGAATTCGGCTTCCGGAAACTCGTCGTCGATCAGATTACGGATCACGGGCAGATCGGAAAAGCGGATATGCCGCTGGTCCGGCCGCGGATGCACGGTCAGCCCCGACGCGCCGGCGGCAAGAGCGATGCGCCCGAGGCCTTCCACGCTTGGCCAGGGCAGATCGCGCCGGTTGCGCAGCATGGCGATGGCATTGAGGTTCACGGAGAGTTTGGCGGGCATGGCAATATCCGTCTGGGATGGCGACTGGTCCTGCTTTTAAGGCAAGCTGTCCGCGAACGCCAATGAGATTCGCACATGCATTCATGCCTGTCCTTGATAGTCGCGCGCACCATGACGATCGACGTCAGGGGCGTACCAAAAAAAGTAATTCCCGTTCCCTTCGAAGATCATTCGTCAGCGACGACGAACCGTGTGGTTTTATTTTACCACATACCAAGCAAGAGGCGGATTGAGATGCCGCAACATTGCTATCCCATTTAAAAACGGTTATTTTTAGCACTTACAAAAGAACCCGTCCGCGCATAAAGTGGGCGCCACGTAACGAGTAAGTACGCCGAGTACTGCTTCTTCCAACGATAAGAACGCTAGAGGAAAACCCCGCTCGCCGCGCTCCGGAAGCAACTGGCAAAGCCGCATGAGGTGCAACTATCTGCCCCAGGAGGGTTCATGCCAGACGGTTCCAAACGTTTGTTTGCTGCCGCCGGTATCGCTTCGGAGGCCCGGTCGAAATACCGGTTCCTGCCTTCGGCCGCTTTGCCGCCGGATATCCCACAAGGTCCCGTTCCGATCGCCGACATGGCGAACGCATTCGGCGTCACGCACAGGACACTGCATTTCTACGAAGAGAAGGGCCTGATTTCCGCAAACCGCATCGGCCTGATGCGCGTTTACGATCAGGATGATGTCATGCGCATGGCGGTCATCACCGTCTGCCGCGAAACCGGCATGCCGATCGCCGTCATCCAGGAATTGATGGACGTGTTGCGCAGCGCGGCCTCCCAGGAAGAGGCCGAGTCGATCTTCCGCGAGGCCCTCTCCCAACGCAAGCGAGAGCTGACGGCCGAAATGTCGACTTTGCACCGGCAGCTGCAGCAGGTAAGCGACCTTCTCGATTACGACAGCAGCCTCGACCTGCCGCCGATCAACGACAACAGGGATCCGGCAAGCCTGACCGATCAGGAGCGCCAATGCCTGGAGCTGATGGCTGAAGGATATTCGACGCAGCGCATCGCCCGCGCCCTCGACCTCAGGCATGAGGAAACGCGCGCGCTGGAAGCCGACATCATCATGAAATTCCAAGCCAACAACCGCTTTCAGGCGATCGCCAAGGCGGTTCTCCTCGGCATCGTGCAGGCCTGATCACTTGGCAGCGGCCGCCACGCATCCCTGCAGGAGCACAAACGCCAGTTTCCAGCGGACGCCAATCTTAGCGAACGATTGTCAGCGTCTCTGCTGCGCGCGTAATCGCGGTGTAAAGCCAGCGCTCGCGCGTATCGCGAAAGGCCCAGCTTTCGTCGAACAATACGACATTGTTCCACTGCGAACCCTGCGCCTTGTGCACCGTCAGCGCATAGCCGTAATCGAACTCGTCATAGCGCTTGCGTGTGTTCCAGGGGATCTCGCCTTCCACATTCTCGAAGGCTTGCTTCAGAAGCTTGATCTTCGCAGCCCCACGATCCATATCGTCATCTTCGGGGCGGACCAGCAGGTTGATGCCGGGCTTGGTCGTTTCCTTGGATGAGGTCATGACCTGCCAGAGCGAGCCATTCAGCAGGCCCTTGGCCGGGTCGTTGCGCAGGCAGACCAGCTTGTCGCCGGTCTGCGGATGTTCGGTCGTAAAACCCTTGAGCTCCCGCAAACGCTGGTTATAGCGCCGCCGCGTCTTGTTTGTGCCGACGAGCACCTGATCGGCATCCATGACCAGCGGCTGCGTCACCTCGTTCTTCGAGATCACCTGCGCCTTGCCATAGTCGCCATACATGATCTCGTTGCCCTCACGCACCTGCATGGCAAGCTTGATGATCGGATTGTCGCGCGCCTGCCGATGAATATCGGTCAGCAGGTAGTCTGGGTCCTGATTGGTGAAGTAGCCGCCGCCGGTGACCGGTGGCAGCTGGCCAGGATCGCCGAGCACGAGGATCGGCGTGCCGAAGCTCATCAGGTCCTTGCCGAGCGCCTCGTCCACCATCGAGCACTCGTCGACGATGATCAGTGCCGCCTTGGCGACCGGGCTCTGGCGGTTGATGGAAAACATCGGCGCAATCGATGTCTTGCCGGTTTCCTCGTCGGCAATCTCTTCCTCGCCGCGCGGCCGGTAGATCAGCGAATGGATGGTCTTGGCATTCGACGCCCCGCGCGAGCGCAGCACCTGCGCCGCCTTGCCGGTGAAGGCGGCAAACAGTACGTCGCCATCGACATGCTCGGCAAAATGCTTGGCAAGCGTCGTCTTACCCGTGCCGGCATAGCCGAACAGACGGAAGAGCGGCGACCTGCCCTCCTTCAGCCAGTTCGAAACGGCTTTCAGGGCTTCATCCTGTTGCGGGGCGAATTGCATGGAAGCGACTTGGCAGGATTCGCCCGGCATAGGCAAGGTGGAATTTTCCTTGAAGCGAACTAGCTCTTCGCCGCCTCGCTGATGACCCGCTCGCGCAGCAAGCCGACGAGATAGAGCGATCCCGTCAGGATCACCCAGGCGCCGGAGGCGGCTGCCTGTTCGAGCGCCTTTTCATAGGCCGCCTGCGGATCATCGATCACCTCGCTCGCGAGACCGATCTGACCGGCAAGCGTCTGTAATTCGGCAGGAGAGCGGAAACGATTGGAAACCGAGGTGAAGATCGGCGAGACGCCGTAGCGGCCCATCACCTCGAGAAGCCCGGCGGCATCCTTGTCTGCCGCGATCGCCACGACAGCAATGCCCGGCCCGACAAATCCTTCCATGCCGGAGAGGTCGTCAAGCACTGCTTCGAGATTGAACGGCACATGTGCCCCGTCGAGCGCAACGGCAACACCCCTGCCCGCAACAGGCACGATGAAACGCTCCAGCCGTCCCGGCAACTGCGATTCCCGCTCGGCATCGGCATCGATCAGCCATCCACCGACCACCTTGCCCTCGCGCGCCTTGACGCCAAGTTCACCGAGCACATCGAGCGCGGTACCCGCGACTGCAATATTGCGCCCGGCAATCGTCGACGCTCCGGAAAAATCCGGACGGATCAGACGTGCATCGATCTCAGCTGCCCGCTTGGCAACCACTGCTCCGGCTTCATCATCCGCATCGAGCGGCGTAACGACGGTCGAGCGCGGCTTGATGATGCCGGCCTTTTCGAAGGCAATAGCCGCCCGCGTCTTGCCCAATATCTCCGTATGTTCGAGGCCGATATTGGTGATGATGGAAACATCGCTGTCGACGATATTGGTCGAATCCAGCCGGCCACCGAGACCCGTCTCGATCACGGCCCATTGAACGCCCGCATCGCGGAAAATCAGGAAACCGGCCGCTGTCAGTATGTCGAACCATGTTGCAGCTTCCGCTGGCGTCCCTTCCGCCCTTGCGGCCTTGAGAGCATCGAGCCCCAGGAAAAGTGCCTCGGCAAGCACAGCCTCCTCGACCGGTTGGCCATTCAGGCTGACACGCTCGGAAATATGCTCCACATGCGGCGAGGCATAACGCCCGACGGAAATACCGGCATGGCGCAAGCCTGCTTCGAGCAGCGCCGAGGTGGAACTCTTGCCCTTGGTGCCCGCCACATGGATCGAGCGGAAAGCGCGATGCGGATTGCCGAGACGGGCGGAGAGATCGAGGATCGGCTCCAGCCCGACGCGCATTTCGCCGCGCGGACGCTGTTCCCAGTTGGTGAGCTGATCAAGTTGCGAAAGGGCTTCGATAAGGCGGGGATTTTCTATCTGCATGGGCATGGCACAGGTTACAGGGGTTATTTTGGTGCCCAGGCGAGCAGCATCGGCAGCCTGCGCTTCCCGATGGTTCTCCATCTGTCTCGCCAGTCACGCAAGCGGGCCGACACTAGAACCTTTCCGTTGCCCTGCCTAGCCTCGCAAGCGTCATCATCACGGCTCCGCAGCGACGCCGCCTGCGGCAACTGCCAGTTAACGCTGGTGAATTTTAGCTCTTGCGGAGATTGGCAAGAGCGCCACTTTAGCTCCTGTCTATGACAAAGAGGCGGAGATTCGAATGGGACAGACTGTCCGAATTCCAGTCAACGAACCGCAGAGACTGCTTGCCGTGCGCTCGCTGAGCGCCATCAGCAGCAGCCCGACGCCGGAGCTTGCAGCACTTGCCGAGCTCGCCAAGAATGCATTCGCAATGCCCTATGCCGCCGTCAACATCGTCGACGAGGACTGGCTGCGCATCGCCGGCGAAGCGGGCATGCAGCTTTCGGAATGCCCGCGCGACCTTTCCTTCTGCACCCGTGTCGTCTTTGCCAACGACATGGTCGTCGTTTCCGATCTGGAACAGGATGCGGAGCTCAATGCCGCGCCCTATGTGACAGGCCCACCGCATTTCCGTTTTTATGCCGGCGCACCGCTGGAACTGGAAAACGAACTGGTCATCGGCGCCTTCTGCATTCTCGATCAGAAGCCGCGCCTCTTCACCGAAAAAGAGGCAGCCAATCTTCGCCGTTTCGCCCGTGTCGCGAGCGCGCTTCTGCGGCTGCAGAAGGCGAATTTCGTCATGGGCCTTGCCGAAAGCAGCCTGCGCACGGCGGCCATGACCGATCCGCTGACCGGCTTCCTCAACCGCGCCGCACTCGATGCCATCGTCGACCGCGCGCTGGAATCAGCCCTTGCCTCCGGCCAGACCTTCGGCGCCCTTTATCTCGACATGGACGGCTTCAAGTCGATCAACGATACGCTCGGCCACCATATCGGCGACGAGGTGCTGCGCGAGGCGGCAAACCGCATCCGTTCGGTCATCCGCTCCGGCGACATCGTCGTGCGCATGGGCGGCGACGAATTTGCGATCTTCGTACCGAACCCGCCGAACACCGAAGCGCTGGTCTCCGTCTCCGAACGCCTGCTCTCGGCCTTCCGTAGCCCCTTCGCCATCGAGGGGAATACTATTCTCGCCCGCCTGAGCATCGGTGCAGCACTCGCCCCGCAAGGCGGCGGCCGCCGCCGCGAACTGCTGCGCAACGTCGATGGCGCCCTCTATAGCGCCAAAGCCGCCGGACGGGACTGCTATGTGGTTTTCAATCCGAACTGACGTTTGAAAAAGAAACGGGAATAAAACGGACACCTGCCGTGTCTCATCTCCGGTAACGCAAGGTGCGTGCCTAACCCGAGGAGAGAGACCATGAAGTCCGTGAAATTCCTGTCCGTGCTGGCAGTCGTCGCTGCCACCGCCACTGCAGCCTTCGCAGCACCCGCCGTCACCGAAGTCGAAACGGCCAAGGGCAAGGTTCTTGCCGGCGAAAAGGGCATGACCCTCTACACCTATAAGAAGGACGAAAAGGGCGTATCGAGCTGCTACGACAAATGCGCCACCAACTGGCCGCCCTTCCTCGCTCCTAGCGGCGCCAAGGCCGAAGGTGCATACTCGCTCGTCGAACGCAAAGATGGAACCAAGCAGTGGGCCAAGGACGGCATGCCGCTCTATTACTGGGTGAAGGACACCAAATCAGGCGACATCACCGGCGACGGCGTCGGCGGTTCCTGGAACCTTGCCAAGCCCTGATGGCGAGACGCGCGTGAAGACGCCCCCACCCGATACGTTCGAGGGCCAGATCCTGGCCCTCCTTCCCTCGCTTCGGCGCTATTCCCGCAGCCTCACCCGCTCGGATACCGAAGGCGAGGATCTGCTTCAGGATTGCGTGGAGAAGGTTCTGGCCAGGCGCGGCCAGTGGCGGGGTATCAACCTGCGCGGCTGGGTCCTGACGACGATGACCAACCTCTACCGCAACACCCGCCGCGCCAGCCCCCGCGACCGGCTGATCGAGCTCGACGCCGTCGAAGAACTTGCCGGTCCTGATGCCCAGGCCGATCCGCTGGAGCGCCTGCGGCTGGAACAGGCCCTCGACAGTCTGTCGGAAGACTACCGCGCCGTCCTGATGCTCGTCGTCATCGAAGGCTACAGCTATCATGAAGTGGCAACCATGCTGGACATCCCGATCGGCACCGTCATGTCGCGCCTGTCGCGCGCACGCCAGCGCATGAGCGACCATATGAAAGCCGATAATGTGATTACGCTTCGGAGACCGAAATGAACGAGACCAACCCCACCGTGACCGAAGCGGACCTGCACGCCTTTGCCGATGGGCAATTGCCGGAGGCCGCCCGTACCCGCGTGGAAGCCTACCTCGCCGAAAACCCCGAGGAAGCCGCCATGGTCGCCGGCTGGCAGGCGCAGAATGCCGGCATCAAGTCCCTGTTTTCAGGCTATGAGAAGAGCCGCGACACCGATCTCCGGATGGTGGCACCGGCCGACATTGCCTCCCCCTGGAAGACACGCTCTGCCCTTGCCGCTGCCGCCGTCATGCTCTTCGCGCTTGGCGCCGTCAGCGATCGCTTCATCCCGCCGCTCTTCCAACGCCCGCCGCTGCAGCTGGCCGAATCCGAGACCTTGCCGAAGCAGGCCGAAACCGCCTTCCTCGTCTATGCCGGCGAAGTGCGCCACCCGGTCGAAGTCTTCGCCAATGAGGAAGCACATCTGGCGACCTGGCTCGGCAAGCGGCTGGCAATCCCCGATCTCAAGGTGCCGGACCTCAAATCCCTCGGTTTCCACCTTGTCGGCGGCCGCCTGCTGCCGGTCGATAACATGCCGGGCGCCATGTTCATGTACGAGGACCAGGGCGGCGAACGCCTCACCATCATCGTCGGCCGCAACAAGGAAAACAGGACGACAAGCTTCCGCTTCGCCTCCGCCAAGGATGTCGAGACCTTTTACTGGATCGACGGTGAACTCGGCTATGCGGTAACGGGCGAAATCTCCCGCGACATGCTGCGCAAGGTGGCCGAGGAATGCTACCGGCAGTTCCCGTCATAAAAGGGGAACTGCACGCAGACTACGCGATCAGGCCGATACGACTTGGTAGCGGCCGATTTCATCCTGCTTGAGCATAGAACCGCCCTCAGCACCCTCGGTAAGCTGCTTCTTCAAGGCCTGCGTGACCTTGTCGTTCTTGTCTGGATCATCAGCGCTGTCGATAAGATCTTCCAGCGTGATGCCGAGCTTATCCAGACCGAGATCGCGCTCGATCTTGGCAATGGCCTGCGCCCCGTCCGGCTTGCTCTTAAGGTCCGAAAAAGCCTTTTTCGTCGCAGCGACGAACGCATCCATCGATGCATAGTCGCTCTTTTTCACGCCGAGCGCTTCGCCTGCGCGGTCAATCAGATCGAGCTTCATCTGGGTCACGCTTCGATCGTTCACGCTGAACAAGGCATCCGAGATCTTGGACTGCGCGGCCGTCGGCTGCGGGCTCATGCCGGATGTCTGTTTGACCGGCTGGCCATGGGCAATCGCCACCAGATTGTCACCATCGGTCTTCTTGGCGTCGGTGGAATTCACAGGCGAAATGCTCTGCTGAAGGATCAGCAAGGCGGCTTCATTGGTCGATGAAATCGAAGTCATGCATGGTCCTCGTGCGCATGTGCTCGACCATCATGGGCGCAATGTGCAGGTTTGACCGGGCGTCATGCCTGAGCGGGAATCAGCTGGGTTTGCGATGGCATCATCGCCGTGATTCCTTGCATAAATATAAAACTTGAGCGTGTGCCTGTCGATAAATTCGATCGATAGCGTCAGGCCGTGATCTCAGCGCTGGGGATCGTTGGCAAGCTCGATCGGCTTGCCATGCGGCGTCGCTTCCGCCGCCCGCTGCCAACTCTTCTGCAGGTCGAGAATGGCGGAAGCATCCGCCACACCGCGGCTGACGAGCAGATCGGAAAGAGCCGCCCACCCAGCAGTCGAAATAATCGCTGCCATCCTCGGCCCGGCCAGGCTTGTGCAACTCCCCGGACAGGACCTCCGCCCATTCGCTCCAGGCAAACAGACCCTTCTCATGCAGTTGCACGGTCATGGCAAAGGCTTCCGCCGCCCAGGGTTCGGGGAAAACAGGATCACCCTCCGGCGACTTCGGCAGACCCGGCGATTGGGCCAGTTGAGACGGGATCTCACACACGCTCAAGATAGCTCTCCCAGGCATCGATGGAGACCGTTAGCGACGGATCGGCGCCCTCGCCCCAGATCTCGCCGCCATCGAAGACGACGGTATAGAGCCATTGCGGGTTCTCGCCCTTGCCATGCGCGTTGTCATCGGGAAAGACGAAGGAGCCCTGCACTGCCTCGATCATGCCCGTCTTGGAGCGCGCATAACGCGGCAGCCGCGTATGGGTGGCTGGATTGAAATTCTTCGTCTTTACCGTTTCGCCGACGAGAAAGAGCGGCGCGGTCTCGCCCGGCCGGTCGCAGGGAGCGCCCTTTGCGAGCACGCCTGAAACCATCTCCGCCTTCAGCACCCGCTTCGGCACCGCGCCATCCTGCAGCTTGTGGCCGGACAGCAGCTCCTCGCGGTTCGCAAAGCCGTGGCGTTCCAGGAGCATGTCGATGCCGCGGATCCAGATTTCGTAATAGCTCGCCGCCAGATAATCGGCCGGCGGAATACTCTCGCGCGCATGCCGGCTCTCGTCGATCGTCCAGGCGCCGAAAGCGCCGCAGGACAGCGTGATGCCGAGCGCCCGCTTCTCCCATTCGGCATGGAAATAGGGTTCGTTCGTTTCGGGCGCGACGGGGCCGAAGCCCATCTGGCCTCCGAGATCGTGCGGGCCGTTCACGCCGGCACCTTTGTGCCGGCAGCCGAGACCTTCGGGCTGCCAGCAATGGCCGTTCCGATCATCGCATCACGGCTGACGAGATCGGCAAGCGCCTCCTCGTCCATGCCTTCGGTCCCCTCAGGCCGCTCGGGAATGACGAGATAACGTAGCTCCGCCGTCGAATCCCAGACGCGAACCTTCTTGGTCTCAGGCAGCATCACCCCGAATTCGGCGAGCACGCCACGTGGATCGATGACCGCGCGCGAGCGATAGGCCGGCGCCTTGTACCAGACCGGCGGCAGGCCGAGCACCGACCACGGATAGCAGGAGCAGAGCGTGCAGACGATGAGGTTATGCATGTCAGCCGTGTTGAAGACAGCGCGCATATGCTCGCCCTGCCGACCCGTATAGCCAAGGCTCGCAATCGCCGCCGTCGCATCCCGCTTCAGCCATTCGGCAAAATCCGGATCGCTCCAGGCTTTCGCAACGACACGCGCGCCATTGCGCGGGCCGACCTTCGTCTCATAGGTCTCGACAATCGCATCGATCGCCGCCGGATCGATTAGCCCCTTCTCCGTCAGCAGCGTTTCCAGCGCTTTCACACGCGCCTGCATGTCCGAATAGTGGTTGTCGTGGTGATGATCATGGTGATCGTGGTCATGATCTGCGTGGTCGTCTCTGTGCCGCATGGCGCTCTCCGGGGTAGAGCGCTCGATCTTATGCGCCGATCGGAGGACCGCCAAGCGTATTTCTCGTCAAGAAGTGCCCCAATGAATGCCATCGGCAAGGATTGAAGGGGAAGCTAATTAAGCAACTCCTTATTTTTCGCCGTCATCCTAACCAAACGTTAATGGCTTCATCTCAACATTGCACACATGAAAGTTCCGACATTCGGCCGCAGCACCAGACCGCCCGCGCCTCCGTCCGCCCCTCCGCGAGAGGAGATGGAGAGCCTTGCGCACAGCTCGGCCTCTGCCGATCCGCGCCGGCGTGAGACCGAAGATACCGTGCAGAGCCCGGGGCTGGTTGCACGCGCCCTGCTCGACCACGTGATTCAGGAAATGGCGACGGACGGAAATGTTCATTCGATCAATCTGTTCGCAGCCCTGGGATCGGTTGGCGGTTTTTCGTGCGTCCTCACCGCCTTTGATATCGCTTCCGCCGGACAGCTCAGCGACGACGCTGATCTCATCGCCATGGAAACCGAGGATGGCTCCCGCTATTATACCGGCAATCTGCCGAACGCCTTCCTTCTGGAAAACCATGATTCCCTGCTCAACCTGACATACGGCGCGGCAAGAAGGTCCGGTGCTATGATCTCGCAAGAGATGGCGATGGAAGCGGTTCGTTACGTGGTCTCAACCATCGGACATCCGCAGTTCGGAATACCGCGATTGATGGATGAACACCGTCCAGGCGATACGCCCCTTGCCTACGTTCGCCGCCTGTGGCCGAAGTTGGCCGATGCTCTCGATCGAAATATCGTGCCCATCAGCAGGCGACCTTTCGCGATCGGCCTGGCGTTGGAACTTGCCTTCTACCAGGTCAGGCCGCCGCTCGACCCGTCCCTGGCGGCGCGGATCGTCACCGAATGCGCTATTCCCATGGCCAAACTCGATCCCCGCCTTATCGCCTAAGCCATCCGGCATGAAAGCGAGGCAGTTTCTTGCGAGCAATACGCGGGCATTACACGGCCGCCCCCTGCTCGATATGCCGTTTTTCGGTAGTCTCCCACTATGAACATCCTGATTCTCGGTGCCACAGGCTTCATCGGCTCGGCGATCGCAGCACGGCTGCTTGCGGACGGCTGCACCGTGACCGGGCTTGCCCGCAATCCCGACCGGGCACGGGTTCGCCAGCCCGCTATCCGCTGGATCCGGGCCGATCTGGAGAAGATGACCAATGTGGCCGACTGGGGGCCTGTGCTGGCAGGTCAGCAGGCGGTCGTTAACAGCTCCGGCGCCCTCCAGGACGGTCTTTCAGACAATCTCGCAGCCACCCAGCAACGCGCAATGATCGCGCTCCAGCAAGCGGCGCGACCAGCCGGCGTGACACTCATCGTCCAGATCTCGGCCCGAACCGACGGCGCCGGCAGCCACTTGCCCTTCCTCACCACCAAGCGTGCTGCCGATACGGCGCTTGCGGCATCCGGCCTGCCTTACGTGGTCCTGCGCCCATCCCTCGTGCTCGGCCGCAATGCCCACGGCGGCACCGCACTTCTGCGCGCGCTTGCATCCTTCCCCCTTGCCCTGCCGCTCATCCATGCCGACAGCCCGGTCGAAACCGTCGCCGCCGAAGATGTCGCCTCTGCCGTCTCGGCCGCGATCTCCGGCGCACTCCCCTCCGGTAGCGATATCGAACTCGCCGCCGAGGAACGGCACACGCTCGCAAGCCTCGTCAAACTGCACCGCGCCTGGCTCGGCCTGCCGGATGCGCCTGTCATCTCCATCCCGCCGGCAATCGCACGGCCGGTCTCATGGCTTGCCGATATTGCCGGCCATCTCGGCTGGCGCTCGCCGCTACGCTCTACCGCCATGACAGTCATGTCCGAGGGTGTGCGCATGGACCGCCCCACGCCCTCGGGTCTGCCGACACTCTCGGCTGCGGAGACGCTCGCCGCCCATCCCTCCGGCGTTCAGGACCTATGGTTTGCCCGCCTCTATCTCCTGAAGGCGCCGGTCATTGCCGGGCTGTCGCTCTTCTGGCTGCTATCCGGCCTCATCCCGCTTCTGGCCCCCGCGCAGGCAAGCGCTCACTTCCTGCCCTTCATGCCCGCGGGTGCTGCGGTCACGGTGACAGTCCTCACTTGCCTGATCGATATCGCGCTCGGCGCTGCAGTCCTCTTGCGTCCATTCGCCCGCCGCGCCCTCCTCGGCATGCTCGTCGTCTCCCTCGCCTATCTCTTGGGCGGCACGATGCTGGAGTCCGCGCTCTGGCTCGATCCGCTTGGGCCGCTCGTCAAGATCCTGCCATCGCTGCTGCTGACGCTTGCGGCACTCGCCATCCTGGATGAACGCTGATGCTCGCAGAACTGCTGCTTCTCGCCCATGTTGTCGGCGCAACTGTGCTCTTCGGCACCGGCGCCGGCATCGCCTTCTTCATGGTGATGGCCCATCGCACCCTTAACCCTGTCCTGATCGCCCATGTCGCCGGCACCGTCGTCATCGCCGATACGGTCTTTACGGCCACAGCCGCCATTCTCCAGCCGGTGACAGGCTATCTTCTTGCCCGCATCATCGGCTGGGATCTGACGGAAAGCTGGATTGCGCTATCGCTGGTGCTTTATGTCGTCACCGGCATCTTCTGGCTGCCGGTCGTCTGGATCCAGATCCGGTTGCGCAATCTCGCCCGCGCAGCAGCCGCCTCGGGCACTGCCCTGCCGCCGGCCTATTTCAGCCTCTACCGCGTCTGGTTCGCCTTCGGCTTTCCGGCCTTCTTCGCGGTAACAGGCATTCTCTTGTTAATGCTATCAAAGCCGACGCTATTTTAGCATCGGCCACAGGCTGAGCACGAGCAGCACCGCCATGGTGATGTTGAACCATTTCAGCCGCACCGGATCGGAAAGCCACTGCCGAAGCGCCGAACCGAAGCCCGCCCAGGTGGAAACCGAGGGCACATTGACCGCCGCAAAGGCAAGGCCGACGAGCAGCACGCTGATCAGATAAAGCTCCGGATTCGTATAGGTTGCCATCGCCGTGACCGCCATCACCCAAGCCTTCGGATTGACCCACTGAAAGGCCGCAGCGCCAAGGAAGGACATCGGTTTCACGCCGCTCTTGCCTTCGCTCAACGACCGCGATGTCGCAATCTTCCAGGCGATCCAGACGAGATAGGCGCCACCGGCAAATTTCAGCGCGATATAGACCGTCGGCACCGTATGCAGCAGCGCCCCGAGCCCCAGACCTACGGCAAGCAGCAGCGACAGGAAACCCGCCCCGATGCCGAACATATGCGGGATCGTACGGCGAAAGCCGAAATTCACGCCCGAGGCAAACAGCATCATATTGTTCGGCCCCGGGGTGATCGAGGTCGTGAAAGCAAAAAGCAGCAGGGCCAGAAACGTATCCAGCGGCATGAAACCCTCCCGGGGCCGCACGTGTTGACGATTTGGCGGCTTATCTGGAATTGGGTCAGCATAACTGCCCTAATTCACATCGACCATAACATGATTGTCATGGTGACAGGATTACCTGATAGTCTATCGAGCACGCACAGGATCAGAACGTACATGGACGCCCCCATCCCCACCATCACCTTTCCCGATGGCACCGAAGTGCCGGCGCTCGGCCAGGGCACCTGGGGCATGGGCGAGGATGCCGGCCATGCGAAGGAAGAGATTGCCAGCCTCAAGGCCGGCTTCGATCTCGGCATGACGATGATCGATACCGCGGAAATGTATGGCGACGGCGGCGCCGAGGAAATCGTCGGACAGGCGATCAAGGGACGCCGCGACGAGACCTTCATCGTCAGCAAGGTCTATCCCTGGAATGCCAGCCGCACCGGCACGATCACCGCCTGCGAAGGCAGCCTCGAACGCCTCGGCACCGACCGCATCGACCTCTATCTCCTGCATTGGCGCGGCAACTATCCGCTTACCGAGACCGTCGAGGCCTTCGAGACGCTGAAAGCCGCCGGCAAGATCCGCGCCTGGGGCGTCTCCAACTTCGATACCGACGACATGGAAGAACTGCTCTCCGTCCCCGGCGGTCAGAATGTTGCCGCCAATCAAGTTCTCTACAATCTCGCCCGCCGCGGCATCGAATACGATCTCCTGCCCTGGTGCCAGAGCCGCAACATTCCGATCATGGCCTATTCGCCGATCGAACAGGGCCGCATCCTGCACCACCCCGACCTGATCCATATCGCCAAGGCCTATCAGGCGACACCGGCACAGTTGGCGCTCGCCTTCCTGCTCGAACGCGACGGCGTCTTCGTCATCCCCAAGACTTCGAATATCGAGCGCGCCCGCGAAAACCGCGATTGCGTCTCCCTCGATATCACCGACGAGGACTGGGAAGCCCTCGACGCCGCCTTCCCGCCGCCACCAAAGAAAACGCCGCTGGAGATGCTCTGACCTCCAGCGGCGCAAACTGCCATTCAAAAGCAGCCGATCACATGCCCGGGCTGTAACCCTTACATGCCCGGGCTGTCTCTTTACATGCCCTGCCCGCCGCGGTTCATCGCGGCAATGCCAGTGCGGCAGACTTCGATGAGGCCGAGCGGCTTCATGATCGCGATGAACTGGTCGATCTTCGAAGACTTGCCGGTGATCTCCAGGATGAAGTGATCGATCGTCGCATCCACCACCTTGGCGTGGAAGGCGTCCGCTAGGCGCAGCGTCTCGGCGCGGGTCTCGCCATTGCCGATCACCTTCAGCAGCGCCACTTCCCGCTCGATCGGCCGGTCCTGGCCGAGCTCGCGGGCGCGTACCGTCAGGTCCACCACGCGATGGACAGGTACGATGCGTTCGAGCTGCGCCTTGATCTGCTCCAGCACATGCGGCGTGCCGCGGGTGACGATGGTGATGCGCGACAGATGCGCCGCATGCTCCGTCTCCGAAACCGTCAGGCTTTCGATGTTGTAGCCGCGGCCGGAGAACAGGCCGATGACGCGGGCGAGTACGCCCGGTTCGTTATCGACCAGCACCGAGAGCGTATGGCTCTCGACGGCCGCCGTTTCCGGAGAGATGAAGTAGGCAGAGCCGGTGGGTTGAAGGTGTGCGTTCATGATCCTGGGTTCCTACCTATCTATTGTTATACTAGCTGACGGCCCTTGGCGTCGATCGCATTGGCGACCGCTTCGTCCGTGGCTTCGTCTGGCAGCAGCATTTCATTATGGGCCTTGCCCGAGGGGATCATCGGGAAGCAGTTGGCGAGATTGGCAACGCGGCAATCGAAGATAACCGGCTTCTTGACGTCGATCATCTCCTGGATGGTCGCATCGAGATCGTCGGGCTTCTCGCAGCGCAGGCCAACGGCGCCATAGGCTTCCGCGAGCTTCACGAAATCAGGCATCGCTTCCGTATAGGAGTTGGACAGGCGGTTGCCATGCAGCAGCTGCTGCCACTGGCGCACCATGCCCATGTACTGGTTGTTCATGATGAAGATCTTGATCGGCGCATTGTGCTGGATCGCTGCCGACATTTCCTGAATGCACATCTGGATCGAGGCATCGCCGGCAATATCGATGACGAGGCTTTCCGGATGGGCGATCTGCACGCCGAGCGCCGCCGGCAGGCCATAACCCATCGTGCCGAGGCCGCCCGAGGTCATCCAGCGGTTCGGCTGTTCGAAGCCGAAGAACTGGGCCGCCCACATCTGGTGCTGGCCGACTTCGGTCGTGATGTAGGTGTCGCGATCCTTAGTCAACGCGAAGAGACGTTCCAGCGCATATTGCGGCATGATCACGTCCTTGCTCATCGTATAGGCGAAGGAATTGCGGGCGCGCCAGCGGGTAATATCGCCCCACCAGGCATCGAGACGGCTCTTTTCCGGCTTCTTCGGCAGTGCCCGCCACAGGCGGATCATGTCTTCCAGAATATTGCCGACATCGCCACGGATGCCGACATCGACACGGACGTTCTTGTTGATCGAAGACGGATCGATATCGATATGGATCTTCTTGGAATTCGGCGAGAAGGCGTTCAGACGACCGGTAATACGGTCGTCGAAACGGGCACCGATGCAGACCATGACATCGCAATCATGCATCGCCATGTTGGCCTCATAGGAGCCGTGCATGCCGAGCATCTTCAGCCAGTTCTTGCCGGAAGCCGGATAGGCGCCGAGACCCATCAGCGTCGAGGTGATCGGGAAATCTGTCAATTCGACCAACTCGCGCAGCATGCGGGAGGCTTCCGGGCCGGAATTGATGACGCCGCCGCCCGTATAGAAGACCGGCTTGCGGGCGTTGGCCATCAGCTCGATCGCCGCCTGGATCTGGTTCAGGTCACCCTGGATCTTCGGCTGGTAGCTCTTCTGGATGGCATGATCGGCCGGCGGCGTGTAGGTGCCGGTGGCAAACTGCACGTCCTTCGGGATATCGACGACAACGGGGCCCGGACGGCCCGACTGGGCAATACGGAAGGCCTCATGGATGACGGCGGCGAGCTCGTTGACATCCTTGACCAGCCAGTTGTGCTTGGTGCAGGGGCGCGTGATGCCAACCGTATCGCATTCCTGGAAGGCGTCCGAACCGATCAGCGGCGTCGGAACCTGGCCGGAGAGGCAAACGAGCGGAATGGAATCCATCAGCGCATCCTGCAGCGGCGTGACGGCATTAGTGGCACCGGGGCCTGACGTCACCAGCATGACGCCGACCTTGCCGGTGGAGCGGGCGTAACCTTCGGCCGCATGGCCGGCGCCCTGCTCATGGCGCACGAGGATGTGCTTGATATCCTCCTGCTGGAAGATCTCGTCATAGATCGGCAGGACGGCACCGCCGGGATAGCCGAAGATGTGCTCGACACCATTGTCCTTCAGCGCGCGGAGAACGATTTCCGCTCCCGTCATCCTGTTGTCTGCCGCTTGATTGTCCGTGCTCGCCATGTGTCTGTTCCGTTTGATGCTGGAGATCTGAGGTTTGTGGCCGGAAGCCCTGATTTCGGGCATAAAAAAGGCCCCTGAGGAGCCTTCGTCTTGCGCATGGGTGGCTATCGCCGGATGGTTACACCATCCTGCCCATGCGCTTTCCCACCACGATAAGAACGTTCGAAATTGTCATGGGCGGAAGTGATAGACAGAAAATTTCGCAGCGTCAACGCATTCCGAAATAAAAAATCGGCACGCCGTCAACTGCGCAAACCGTCCAATGGGCCGTCCAATTCTGGGGCTGAAGGATTTATTAAAGGATCGATTCTATCCTGCCCTTTAATGCAGGGAGTAACCCTTTGCTCAACAACGACATGATGACGACAGGCAAAGCAGGCGAACAGGATCGCCGCGACAGCCTTGCGCCGGGGAACAGATTTCTCGGGCGTGTCGTTGCATGCAGCGGATCGCGCGCCACCATCGCCGCCGTGGCGGAAGCCGGCGGCACCGATCTCACCGAATTATGGTCTGTCGGCCGGCTGATTTCGATCAGCGTCGGGCGCAATCGCGTCGTCGCCCTCGTCTTTTCCATGAATACCGGTAGCCAGGGCTGGGGCGAAGGTCAGGACAATATCTTTCGCATCGAGACCGAGCTTCTTGGCGAAGTCCGTGTCGACGAAGACGGCCGCGAGGAATTCTCGACCGGCATTTCGCGCTATCCCTATCTCGGCGCCATCGCCCACCGCATCCGCTCCGCCGACTTGATGCGCATCTATGATGCCGGCAAGGGCGCCACCGCCGTCATCGGCAATCTGACGCAGGATGAAAGCATCGACGCGGCGATCCATGTCCCCTCGATGCTGTCGAAGCATTTCGCCGTGGTCGGCTCGACCGGCGTCGGCAAATCGACCGCCGTCTCGCTGCTCTTGCACAAGGCGATCGAGGCCGATCCGAAGCTGCGCGTGCTGATCCTCGATCCGCATAACGAATTTGCCGCCGCTTTCCCGAAACACGCTGTCACCATCGATACCGATACGCTCGACCTGCCCTTCTGGCTGATGCGGCTGGAAGAATTCGCTGAAGTTGTCTTCCGCGGCCGCCCGCCGGTGCCCGAAGAGCTCGACATGCTGCGCGATATCCTGCCGGAGGCCAAACGCGCCTTTCGCGGCAGCGACAGTTCGCTGGTGCGCCGCCAGACGGAAAAGAGCTCGATCACCGCAGACACTCCGGTGCCCTATCGCATCGCCGATCTGCTTGCCCTCATCGACGAGCGCATCGGCAGGCTGGAAGGCCGCGCCGAAAAGCCCTTCCTGCGCTCGTTGAAGATGCGCATCATCGCCGCGATCAACGATCCGCGCTATCACTTCATGTTCTCCAGCAACACGATCAGCGACACGATCACCGAGACCATCGCGCAGATCTTCCGCATACCCGGCGACAACAGACCGATTTGCACTTTCCAGCTCGCCGGTATCCCCTCGGAAGTCGTCAACTCCGTCGCCTCGGTACTTTGCCGCATGGCCTTCGAAATCGCGCTCTGGAGCGAAGGCGCCATTCACATGCTGGTCGTCTGCGAAGAGGCGCACCGCTATATACCCTCGGACCCGAACCTCGGCTTTGTCCCGACGCGCCAGGCCATCGCCCGCATCGCCAAGGAAGGCCGCAAATACGGCGTCTCGCTCGGCATCATCACCCAGCGCCCCGGCGAACTCGACCAGACGATCCTGTCGCAGTGCTCGACGCTCTTTGCCATGCGTCTTGCCAACGACCGCGACCAGGAAATCATCCGCTCGGCCATCCCCAATTCCTCGATCTCGACGACGAGCTTCATCTCCTCGATCGGCAACGGAGAGGCGATCGCCTTCGGCGAGGCGATCCGGGTGCCTATGCGCATGCGCTTCTTGCGCGTCGACGAAACCCTGCTGCCGAAGGCCCATAGCGCCACCAGCAAACATGCCGAGGAAGACCCTGACACCGTCGACCTGCGCCGCATCGTCACCCGCATGCGGGCGATCACATCAGGCCCCGATATCTCCACATTCCAGCAGAGCTACAGTGCAGCGATAGCGGATTACGAGCCGGAAGAGGATTTCGAAGACGAGGACGCTGCTCAGCCCCACGCCGCTCCGTCGGCAGCACAGGCACCGCTTGAACCCTATCGCCCCGGACTGCTGCCGCAGAGCCACGCGCCGCATCCCGAGCCCCCGCCGCTCTCGCCGCAGACCTCGATCGACGCACGCCTGGAAGCGCTGCGCCGCGAAATGCGTCGCGACGAGCAGCCGAGGCCGGCCTTTGGCGAACAGACGTCAGCGCAGCGTCGCGAGGGCGGCATGTCGCTGCGCGAAAGCATCCTGAAGAAGCCGCTGAGCAGCCTTTACGATAAGGACTGAGCCGTCAGCTCAGTGGAAATAGGAGATCGTCTCGATCCGCATGGTCTCGTCTTCGACCGCGAGTTTTATGACTGTTGGCATGGTGAGGAGCTTCCATAATTCATAACCAGACGTTCCAGTCAGATTCCCAAGGAAGCTGCAGATAATACGGCCGTGAGAAACGACTGTGCATCGCGTCGCTCCGTCCAGCCGCGAGACGATCTGGCTCAGACCAGTTCTGAATCGCGCTGCCGTTTTGGCATGGGAATCGCCCCAGACCTGGTTTTCCCGATCGGCGAAGTAGCGCTCGACCGACATCGCGAAATCGTCGCTTGATATCCATGCCGCTTTGGTGGCCCGATGCTCGCGAAATTCCTCAATAGCAGTCACCGGCAGGTGCGTCAGCTGTCTTGCCGTCTGCAACGCCTTCGATTCAGGACTGCTGAAGACCAGTTCGGGCAACATGCCTTTGAGAGATGCAGCCACTGCACGGCCAGCATCGGTCAACTCCCAGGAGGCGGGAGGGCGCTTCGGATCGGGCATCGTCTCTGCATGGCGAACAAGATAAATTTCACGCATCGCTAGAACGCCTCAAGTCAACCGCTCCCAGCTTTCATCCATCTGATTACGGAACCAGGTCATCTGCCGCTTGGCGTATTGGCGTGTGGCGGCGGCCCCGCGCTCGATCACCTCGGCACGGCTCATCTCACCACGCAGCATCGCCGCGATCTGCGACACGCCGATCGCCTTCATGACAGGCATTTCCGTGGGAAGATCAAGCGCGAGTAGCGCCCTCACCTCGTCTTCCGCCCCCTGCTCCAGCATTTTCTCGAAACGTCCGTTGATACGCTGATGCAGCACGGCGCGATCCGGCAGCACGACGATTTTGCGGGCCGTATCGGGATCGACGAGGACGGGTCCCACCTGCCCCTGGAATTCCGCGATCGACTGGCCCGTCGCCTCGAAAACCTCAAGCGCCCGCACGATCCTCTGCCCGTCCTGTACGTTCAGGCTTTCGGCCATGGCGGGATCAACCTTCGCAAGCTCCGCATACAGGCCCTCCGGACCCTCCTCCAGAAGCCGTGCGCGCAGCCGCTGCCTTATCTCCTCGGGAATGACGGGCATTTCCGACAACCCGCCCGTCAACGCCTTGAAATAAAGCCCGGTGCCGCCGACGAAGACCGGCATTTTTCCTTCGGCGTGGATGCGCGGCAGAAGCACCGTCACGTCCCGCAGCCAGGAACCGGTCGAATAGGCCTGCGCGGCCGGCACATGGCCGTAGAGACGATGCGGCACGCCTTCCATATCCTCTTCGGAGGGCCGCGCCGTCAGCACCCGCAGCGTGTCATAGACCTGCATGCTGTCGGCATTGATCACCACGCCGCCATGCTCTTTGGCCAATTCCACTGCGAGCGCGGACTTGCCGCTGGCAGTCGGCCCGGTTATCAGGATCGCATTCACAGCGCTCAGAAGGTTTTCCATCATGGCCCTCGTTGCCACGCTTGTTGCCAATCCGTCAAACCCCGTTCTTTCGCCTGAGATCGCCGAGCGCGCTTCAGACGCCGTCAAGGCATCCGGGCTCTACTGGCTGGCGGATGGCATTGCCTGCGATATCGTGCTCGCAGACGGCTCCGACAGGCGGGCAGCGGAGGCCAATCTGCTCGCCGTCATCGCCAACAGCCCGATCGATCTCGTCATCCAGGAACAGGAAACCCGCCGCAAGAAGCTGCTGATCGCCGATATGGATTCGACCATGATCGGCCAGGAATGCATCGACGAACTCGCCGCCGAAGTCGGCCTGAAGGAAAAGGTCGCCGCCATCACCGCCCGCGCCATGAACGGCGAGATCGCCTTCGAGCCGGCGTTGCGCGAACGCGTCGCCCTCCTGAAGGGCTTGCCGATCTCCGTCGTCGACGAAGTGATCGCCAAGCGCATTACGCTTACCCCGGGTGGCCCCGAACTGATCGCCACCATGAAGTCGAAAGGCTATTATACCGCCCTCGTCTCCGGCGGCTTCACAGTCTTCACCAGCCGCATCGCAGCCACCCTGGGCTTCGACGAAAACCGCGCCAATCTCCTGCTTGAGGAAGACGGCCTCCTCTCCGGCCACGTCGCGGAACCCATTCTCGGCAAGCAGGCCAAGGTCGATGCTCTCAACGACATCGCCACCCGCCTCGGCATTCCCCCCGGAGAAGCCATTGCCGTCGGCGACGGCGCCAACGATCTCGGCATGCTGCATCTGGCCGGCTCCGGCGTCGCCCTCCACGCCAAACCGGCTGTCGCTGCCGAAGCCGACATGCAGATCAACCACGGCGACCTGACGGCGCTGCTCTATATCCAGGGCTACCGGAAGACGGATTTCGTGACGGCTTGAACCGCGCGAGGCGTGGCTGAAAACTGAAAAGGAGCGTCATAACCGCTCCTTTCGCGTCTTGGGGCGGCAAGCGCCCCTCCCCACCCTCATCAAGTCAGTTGCTGACAGGATCGTTGAGTGCTCTCAGTCTTGCATTGGCGACGACGATGATGTGTCGCATGACGGCATTGATGGCGAGGCGTTTTGGCTTTCCGGCCTTGACGAGGTTTTTGAAGATATCGGCAAAGCGGTTGTTGCCGCGTATGGCCGCAAGCGCTGCCGTGAAGAGAGCCGGCCTGATGTGGCGGCGTCCTCCTGTGATGGTTCTGTAGCCGTTGCGTGTTCCGCTGTCGCGTGGATGGGGAGCGCAGGCCGCCAGGCTTGCAGCCTTGCGCCGGTTGATCTGTCCGAGTTCGGGCATGCTGGTGATCAGCATCGTCGACAGGACGGCACCTATACCGGGAATGGCGCGCAGGATGGCCTGACGCGCCTTCAGCTGCCGGCTGCTTGCGACGATGGCCTCGATCTCCGGCCTTGGTGCCGAAGGACCGGATGAAGGCCTTGACCTTGGCGGCATCGGCACGATGGGTGGGAATGGCGAGGCTTTCGAGGACCTTTATCAGCACGTCTTCGTAGCCGCCGGTCGCCTCGCAGACGGCGAGCATGTCGGTCGATCCGGCATAGGGTTTGAGGGCCGCACGCAAGGCAGAGGCCTCGTTTGCAACGGTGATGGTCTTGCGCGTGAGGCTGGAGAAGAAGGTGACGGTGCGCGCCGAGACGTCGCAGCCGAGAGCGGACTGGATTTTGCAGGCGTGAGTGGTCATGATGGGGTTCCATGCTTGGCATTGTCTGCGGGCTCGGCTCCTGCCGGCCCATTCAAGTCAACAAGCGATGCGAAGCTGGTGTGGCAGCGTCCCATGATGAGGCCGGTCGTCAAGACCTATTCCTGTGCGGGTGCACTGTTGCATGATCCCCGGGGCGGCCACCTCGGGGATCATCCATGCTTCCCATCCAGTAAAGCACGAAACCAACAGACAATTCCTGTGCTTGTCACAGGAATCCAGTGTATTGGAACTGTGGTAGAAGGGTTGCGGACGGAAGGCCAGCCACCGCGTGTCCTACTTGACAAGAAATGAAAGTCTTTCAGGCCCAAGGACTTGGGCCTGCTGGATCCCTGTGACAAGCACAGGGATGAGGGAGAGCTCAGCTTTCGCCGCGGCTAGTCAGTAACAGCCGTCGGGCTCTCTTGGCGGCGGACAGCCCTCACTCCATCGGCACGGCAACAAACCGCAGGTCGCCATTCGCTGCAGCGACCATCATCTGCGCGTTGCGCCGGCCTTCCTGCTTCAGCGTCTGCACCTTGGTGGCAACCGCATCCGGCGACTTCATGAATTCCTGCGCCACTTCGACGATCACGTCGCCGGGCTTTAGCCCCTTTTCGGCGGCGGCCGACCCTGGCGCAACCTCGGTTACGACGACACCATCAACGCTTTCGGCAATGCCGAAGGCCTTGCGGGTCTCGGGGCTGAGCAGCGAGAGTGAAAGACCGAGCACATGCTTCGGAGCAGCCTGACCGGGCGTTGCCTGATCCTGGCTCTGGCTTTGCCCTTGTCCTTGGCCCTGTTGCTGCGGATCCTGGCCGTCAGGTGCGGCTTGCCCCTGATCGCCGCCCTGATCCGGTTCGTCCATATCGTTGTTTTCACCGGGATCGGGATTGATGACACCGTCATCCGTCGAACTGTCATTGGCTGCCGCCTGGTCGCTATCCTCGAGACGGCCGAGCGTTACCTTGACGGTCTGCTCCTTGCCGTCACGCATTACCACCACGTCGACCTCTTTGCCGACGGGGCTTTCGGCCACCACGCGCGGCAGGTCGCGCATCTCGCTGACGACCTTGCCGTCGAATTTCAGGATCACGTCGCCCGCCTTGATCGAGCCGTCATCGACCGGCCCGCCTTTGATGACACCGGCGACCAGCGCGCCCTTGGCAGTGTCGAGGCCGAGGCTGTCGGCCACTTCGTCGGTGACGGGCTGGATGCGCACGCCGAGCCAACCGCGCCGCGTCTCGCCATATTCGCGAAGCTGGTCGACCACGCCGGAGGCAAGCTCCGACGGTACCGAGAAGCCAATGCCGATCGAGCCGCCCGATGGAGAGATGATCGCCGTATTGATACCAATCACCTCACCCTTCATATTGAAGAGCGGACCACCCGAATTACCCTTGTTGATGGCCGCATCCGTCTGGATGAAATTGTCATAGGGGCCGGCATTGATGTTGCGGCCGCGGCCCGAAATGATGCCGACCGTCACCGATCCGCCGAAGCCGAACGGGTTGCCGATTGCCATCACCCAGTCGCCGATGCGCATAATGCTGGAATCGCCGAACTTGACGGATTTCAGCGGCTGTTTCGGCTCGACCTTCAACACCGAAAGGTCGGTCTTGGTGTCCGTACCGATCAGCTTGGCCTTCAGCTTGGAGCCATCGGCGAAATTGATCTCGATGTCGTCGGCGCCCTCGATCACGTGGTTGTTGGTGACGATATAGCCGCTGGGGTCGATAACGAAGCCGGAGCCGAGCGAGCTGACATTATGGTTGGGCCCGCGATTGCCCTGCTGCTTGTTGAAGAAATCGTTGAAGAATTCCTGGAAGGGCGAGCCGTCGGGCGCGCGCGGCGCCGGGCCTGCACCCTCGTCATCCTTCACATTCTGCGAGGTCGAAATATTGACCACAGCATCGAGCAGTCCCTCGGCGAGATCGGCGACCGAAGCCGGTCCATTGCCCGGAGCCGTCATCTGCACCGGCGGAGCGGCGGGCGTCACCGCAGCCGGGGAAACCGGCGCCGGTTGAGGGGCCGCAGGGGCCGGTGCTGCCTGTTCAGGTGTCGCTGGTGCGGGGGCGGTTTGCGCATGCGCAACACCGCTTGCGCCGACATTTGCCAGAAGGGCGGTGCCGGCCAGCAGCGCGAGCGTTCGTCTGAAGGGCGAGCGAGTCGTGGGGGCCATCAAGCTTCCTCGTCTGGGGTAAAGGCGCACATACAGCACCAGCATAAGGCGGAATGATGGAGGGCGAAATCACCTTTTCGCGAAATCCCCTTGCGAATGTGATCTAGCCTCGCAAAAGCCAGACACAGCCGACGCCGAGGGCTATCGCTGCAAGCCCGAAGACCCTGAGTTGCCGCTCCGGAACGGTGGGGAGAAGCTTCGCTATCTCGATAAGAAAACGAGGGGCCAGTGCGTAGACCAGCCCCTCGATGATAAGGAAGAATGCAAGTCCGGTCAGGAGGTCCTGCATTCAGTCTGTCGTCAGTTCGCCGGCAGTGCCGGAGCGGCCGGCTGTGCGGCCGCAGGCGGCACGAGGCCCCCGGTCTGGCTCGGTGCAGCAGGCTGGTTGCCGTCCGCATTCTCGAAGTAGCGGAAGAACTGCGAGGTCGGCGAAAGCACCAGCGTCGTGTCCGGCGAGGAAAGTGCCGTGGAATAGGCGGCCATCGAGCGGTAGAACTCGAAGAAGGCCGGATCCTTGCCGAAGGAATTGGCGAAGATACGGTTGCGCTCCGCATCACCCTGACCGCGCAGGATTTCCGAATCGCGCTGAGCATCTGCGGTAATCTCGACGACCTGGCGGTCGGCGACAGCCCGGCGACGCTGGCCCTCTTCATTACCCTCGGCGCGGATGCGCTCGGCCTCGGCCAGACGCTCGGAGCGCATGGCGTTGTAGGTGTTCGGAGCCACTTCCGGCGAAAGGTCCGTCCGGCGAATGCGGACGTCATCGATATGCAGGCCGAGATTTTCGGCATCGGTGCGCAGATCGTCGCGGATTTCGAGCATCATCGCCACGCGCTCTTCCGAAAGCGCGGCATTGTAGTCACGCAGACCGTAGACGCGGCGAAGCGAGGAATCGAGCTGCGCACGCAACCGTGCTTCGGCAGCGTCGCGGTCGCCGGAGACCGTTTCGCGGAAACGGCGCACATCCGAGATGTTGTAGATCACGAAGGCGTCGACATCGAAGGTCTGGCCGTCCTGAACCTGAACGCGGATATTGTCGAGGTCGAGCCTGAGCGCACGCTTTTCCACGAACTGCACACGGTCGGCATCCATGAAGCCGAATGGCAGCTTGAAGTAGAGGCCGGGCTCGCTCTTCACCGACTGGATCTGACCGAAGCGCACGACGATGGCCTGCTCACGCGCATTCACGACGAAGATCGACGAATAAAGAATGGCGAGAAGGATCGCGAGCGCGATGAGGATTACGGGAAGTCTGTTCGATACCATGGTTCAACCTCCCTGCCGTGCCGGTGCTGCTGCCGCCGGTCTGTTGATCTCGTTGAGCGGCAGGTAGGGCACAACGCCCTGCTTCTCGTCGATCACGACCTTCTTGGAGTTCTTCAGGACCTGCTCCATCGTTTCCAGGAACAGGCGCTTGCGGGTCACATCGGGAGCCTTCGAATATTCGTCGTTGATGGCCGTAAAGCGCTGGGCTTCACCTTCCGCTTCCTTGACGACGCGATCCTTGTAGGCGGCTGCGTCTTCGCGGATACGGGCGGCATCGCCTCGTGCCTGACCGAGCTTCTGGTTCGTATAGCGGTTGGCGTCCTCGATCGTGCTGTCGCGGTCGCGGCCGGCACGCTGTACTTCTTCGAAGGAGTCGGCGACTTCGCGCGGCGGCGCCACGTTCTGGATCGTCACGCCGGTCACGGTAATGCCCGCGCCGTAACGGTTCATCGTATCCTGAACGATGTTGAGAACCTGCGTCTCGATCGGCTGGCGGTTGCTGCGGAAAGCGTCCAGCGCCGGACGGCGGCCGACGACTTCGCGCATGGCACTGTCGGAAACCTGCTGCAGTGTTTCAGCCGGATTTTCCACACCGAAAAGATAGGCCTTGGGATCGCTGATCGTATAGAAGACGGCAAACTGCACATTGATGACACTCTTGTCGCTCGACAGCATCAGCCCGCTCGAAGAGCCTGCCGTGGTCGCGCCGATGTTCAACTGCTGCACCGTCACCTTGACCGTCTCGACGGTTTCAACCGGCCAGAAATGGAAATGCAGGCCCGGCATGGAAATCTCTTGCTTGGGCTGGCCGAAGCGCAGCTCAACGCCGCGCTCGTCCGGCTGGACGACATAAATGCATTGGAAAAGCCAGAAGATCGCGACAACAGCCACGATGATCGCAACGACACCGCCGTTGAAACCACCCGGAATGAAGCCGCGCAGTTGATCCTGCCCGCGCCGGATGATGTCTTCCAGATCGGGCGGACCGCCCTTGCCGCCGCCACCGCCGCGTGGACGGTTCGGCCCCTGCCCCCATGGTCCCTGATTATTACCGCCGCCGCCGCCCCAAGGGCCGCCGCCGCCATTCTGATTGCTCCAGGGCATCAAAACCTCGTTGTTCGTTACGTCATACACATCCGACCGCCGTGGGGGCTGCCGGCGGATGCGATCCGACCGTTATAGGTATCACCGCATCTGCTTTCAACGCAGCGTCAGAAACTTGGTCAATATAATTGGAAAATAGTTCCTTTTCAGGCATCTCGCCGTTCATAAACGACGAAACGCGTGGGATAGGTGTCCCTTTCCCCCGAGGGAACATCGAGGCTCTCGGTCGCTACCCAGATTGTGGGATCGATCTCGGGAAAGGACGTGTCGCCATCCACATCGGCTTCCACATGCGTCACACACATGCGGTCGACGAACGCCATCGCCTGCGCGTAGATCTGCCCGCCGCCGAGGATGGAGATCTCGTTTTCACCCTGCTTGCGGGCGAGCTCCTCGGCCATCTCTATCGCCTCGTCGAGCGAGCGGGCCATTTGCACGTCGGGAAGATCGATAGCGGCACCGCGCGAGATCACCACGTGCTGGCGCCCCGGCAGCGGCTTGCCGCCGAAGCTCTCGAATGTCTTGCGGCCGACGACGACAGGCTTGCCTGTTGTCATCGCCTTGAAGCGCTTGAGGTCGGTCGAAAGCCGCCAGGGCATGTCGCCGTCGCGGCCGATGATGCCGTTGCGCGCAACGGCAACGAAGATGGTCTTGCGGATATCGGACATTGGCCTTCCCGGCTTGGAGCAAGTCGCGCAAAAATGTGCAGCGGTTTTGCGATTACGACATGCGAAACAAAAGCCTAAAGCGTGGCAAGCGATCTGAAAGATCGCGACACGCTTCAGACAGCAATCGGCGCCTTGATATTGGCATCGGCGTCGTAGCCGACGAGTTCGAAATCCTCGTAGACGAAGCCGAAGATATCCTTCACATCGCGCTTGATCAGCATGCGCGGCAGCGGCTTCGGCTGGCGCGCCAGCTGCAGCTTCGCCTGGTCGAAATGGTTGTGGTAAAGATGTGTATCACCGAGCGTATGGACGAATTCGCCATATTTCAGCCCAGTCACCTGCGCCACCATCATCGTCAGCAATGCATAGGAAGCGATGTTGAAGGGAACGCCGAGGAAGATGTCGGCCGAGCGCTGATAGAGCTGGCAGGAAAGCTTGCCGTCAGCCACATAGAACTGGAACAAGCAGTGGCAGGGCGGCAACGCCATCTCGTCCACTTCTGCCGGATTCCAGGCCGACACGATGTGACGGCGCGAATTGGGGTTCTTGACGAGGCCTTTTACGAGATTGTCGATCTGGTCGATATGCCCGCCATCGGGTGCTGGCCAGGAGCGCCACTGCGCGCCATAGACCGGGCCGAGATCGCCTTTTTCGTCGGCCCATTCGTCCCAGATGCTGACGCCGTTTTCATGCAGGTAGCGGATATTGGTCTCGCCCTTGAGGAACCACAGTAGTTCATAGATGATCGAGCGAAGATGCAGCTTCTTCGTCGTCAGCACCGGAAAGCCGGCATCGAGATCGAAGCGCATCTGATAGCCGAAGACCGAACGCGTGCCCGTGCCCGTGCGGTCGCCCCGGTCGGAGCCTTTTTCCATCACATGGCTCAAGAGGTCGAGATATTGCTTCATGGTCGCCACCGATTCCTTTTGCACCCAATTTAAGGGCAAAGCGGCCGCAAACCAATGCGTCTTGCTGATTATCCAAGCAAAATCCCTGGAGAGCACGACGCTTTTATGACGTATCCCCTTCCCTTGCGATCACAAAAACACTATATCAGCCATGCCGGCTTTCGGGCCGGCTATGGCGATAAACGGGCGGTGGAATAAACCTATTGGACCCGGGGGCGGTACCCGGCGCCTCCACCAAAAACAGGCGGCTCTCCTTTTGGAGAAGGGCCTGCTTTTGATGGGGGCGAAATAGGATCGACAAGGGTGTAAAGATCGACTTTTCGCTCGGCATGATACCGCCGTTATCGGGTCACAAGTGTAGTTGCAAACGACAACAACGCTAAGGAATACGCTCTCGCTGCCTAACGGCGGTGCGGGAATTCCGCTCTAAGTCCTTACGGTTAGCCCCGTAAGGCGGGGTCCGAAGGCACCTGGCAACAGAAGCCTTCACCTTCTCCCCTTTTTCGATGAAATCATGTATGCTTGATGAACGCATAAATCGGCTTGCGCCTTTCCCAAAGCGCCCGGACGTGCCATACAAGTTCGTGAAAAGACTTCCAAACCGACGAAAGACAGGAAAAGCATGGGGCAGGATCATATCCGCTACGACATTCTGGCACAGGACGCGTTGCGCGGTGTCATCCGCAAGGTCTTGACCGAAGTCGCAACGACGGGCCGTCTGCCCGGCGACCATCACTTCTTCATCACGTTTCTCACGGGCGCTCCCGGCGTGCGCATCTCGCAGCACCTGAAGTCCAAATATCCCGAACAGATGACCATCGTCATCCAGCACCAATTCTGGGAACTGAAGATCACCGAATCCCATTTCGAGATCGGCCTGTCCTTCTCAGACGTGCCGGAAAAGCTAGTCATTCCCTTTAACGCCATCCGCGGCTTCTACGACCCCTCGGTCAATTTCGAGCTGGAGTTCGACGTACCGCTGAGCGACGGCGAGGAACTGCCGGCGGCCGAGATCACCGCCTATCCCGTTGATGCCGTCAAGGCGGAGGACGCGGCTGCAAAGCCTGCCGCAGAAGGCGAGGAAAAGAAACCGGGCTCCGTCGTTTCGCTCAATTCTTTCCGCAAGAAGCAGTAATGCCGAGGGAGGCGAAAGCCTCCCTTTTTCATGATGGAGGCAACCGCGTGAGCGCCGAAATCGTCAATCTACGCCAGTTCCGCAAGCAGCAGGCTCGCTCCGAAAAGGAGAAGCAGGCAGAGCAAAACCGCATCTCCCACGGCCGTACCAAGGCTGAAAAGCAATTGACCCGCGCCCTCAACGAAAAGGCCGAAAAGGCGCTTGATCAGGGCCGGATCGAAGACGACAAGACCTGATCGCCGGCGGGTGAAAAGCCTGGGCGATCAGACAGATGCGGTTCCTGACTGAATCGCTTTCTCAACGAAGACGAAGCAGGCGATGATCCGCAAACATTCGGCGACGTTGCATGGGCACCGCACCAGTTTCTCGCTGGAAGATGAATTCTGGACCGAGTTGAAGGCGATTGCCGCGGGTCGTTCCATGCCGCTCGCGGCGCTGATATCAGAAATAGACGATGGCCGCGCGCCTGACAGCAACCTCTCCTCGGCGCTGCGCCTGCACGTTCTGTGCTGGCTGAAAAACGCCGTGGCGAACGCCTGATCGTCCGCTTGACCGGCCCTTCTTACTGGGCCTGAACGCCCGGCAACTGATCGAAATTGAGCTGGCCGGGCTGCAAGGGCTGTTCGGCTCGCCGCGCGGCCTCAGCCTCCGAAGCAGCCTTTGCCTTCGCTTCTGCCTCAGTCTTGGCGCGCGCCGCAGCCTCGGCAGCCGCCTTCGCCTCGGCTTCCGCCTTGCGCTGGGCCGCCTGCTGCGCAAGAGCCCTCAGCCGCTCTTCTTCCGCCTGCCGCTGCCGCTCGATCTCGGCAGCTGCAGCCCGCTGGGCGTCATTGAAGCGATAGAGCGCCACCTCGCGCCGCAGCCGCTGCTTTTCCAGCACATTGGTCTGCAGCCGCTCGACACGACGCCGCTCGCGCTCGAAGGCGCGCAGCGAGAGAAAGCTGGTAATATCGGTCACATCCATCGTCTTGCCGGGCGAGGCCAGCAGGCCGGAGAAGTTCAGCCGGATGCCCGGCTCCGCGCCCGAAAGCGCCTCCGCGCCGGGATTGAGGCCGATGCCAAGTGTCGCGCTGATGCGCCCCTGCGGCAGCTCGATTTGCGCGTCGGCGCTCAAATGTGCCAGATCGTTGGCAACGCTGACATTCTGGACCCGCAGCGTACCGTCAGTCACGTTGAAGGGAATGCCGAGCGGTGGCAGCTTCGCCTCGCCATTGTTCAGCAGCGTTTCGACAATCGGATGTATCTTGCCGGCATTGATCTGGTCCTGCATCGGATCGGTGGCGGCCAGCAGCGGCGCCAGGATCGCAAGGTTCAACCCGCGAACGCTCGTCTCGCCGAGCCGGATTTCGCCCGAGCCATTCAGAGAACTCGCAATTTCCGAAACCGTCTTGCCCGAAGCTTCGAGCGCCAGAGACATGCCGAACTTGCCGTTGGCGACAGGCGCGCCGTCGCGCGGCCAGACGACGCCGCCGAGATCGGAATCGGCAAGTGCAAGCCGCAACTGCAGGAAGCCCGTGCCATTGGCATTCGTAACGAGCATATTGCCGGAGAGCGCGCCGCCATCCCAGTTGCCGGCCATGTCGTTGAGCTGCAGCTCGTCGCCCTTGTAGGCAACGTTTGAGGTGAAATCGTTCACAGCCGTGTTCAAAAGCCCAGGCCAGAACTGCTTGGCGGTAACCTTCAGATTGACGTCGAGATCGCGGAAGAGCGGCAGGCCGAGGGCGGCCGTTGTCAACTGGCCGTTGGCGGGATCGTTGATCTGCCCGAACACGGCTTCGCCGAGCCAGCCGAGATCGGCCTTGGAAAGCGCGAGCGTGCCGCTCGCCGTCGTCTTTGCCGCCTTGCGATCGAAGGTCAGCCCGCCGGCAAATTCATTGTCGGCAGCATGCCCGTTGAGATCCGCCAACACCACCTTATCGGCATCGATGGTCGCGTTGGTCTGCAGCTTGAAGGGCAGCCCGGTGCCAAGCTCAGGCAGCGCGATGCCGTTCATGACCAGATACGGATCGAGATCGGCGCTTTCGAGCGATACGGCGACATTGCCGTTCATGAAAGTGTCGGGCCGTACATCGACCTTGCCGTTTGCCGTAAACGACGTCCGGTCTGTCGCGAAGGTCAGCGCGGCATCGGCAGGATCATTGCCCGCCGCCGTTACCTTCAGCGTCATACGGCCATTGGCGCCCGCGTCGACCGGCAGCGGATCGAGACCCGCCTGCCCGAACAGGATCGACGGCACGGCATTGTCGAGCGTCGCCTCCAGCGTCGTCGTGCCGCTGCCCGTCAGCGCCAGGAGGTCGGACATGCGGTAGTCGAGATTGACGCGGCTGCCGTTCGAAACGCCTGCGAGCGTCACCGAAAGCGCATTGCCGTCGTCGCCGCCGAGCGTCAGCGCGCCGCGCAGTGCCGTATTGCCGTACCAGCCGGCGTTGCGCACCAGCCGGTCCATTACAGGATGATGCGGCAGATGCTCGCGCAGCATGGCGAAGAAGGCGCCGGGATCGGCGGCCTTGAAGGTGATCTCACCGGTGCCCTTATAGTCGAGCAGCGATCCCTCCGCCTTGCCCGTCGCCGTCAGTTCGGCGCCCGCAAGGTTCTTGATCGACAGCCGGTCGACGGAAAGCGCCCCATCAGCGAGCGTAAAGGTCGTCTCGACATTATCGGCCTGCACGCCGAAGGCCGTGAATTTGTCGGCCTGGAGCTGCGCGGCAATCTTGTGATCGAGCACATTGTCGCCGGCATCCTGACCGGTAAAGAGACCAGTCAACGCCCTCAGCGCATCGAGATCGAGTGAATCGCCATTGAGCGCAACGGAAAGCGACGGCGTCTGGCCGTTGGTCGCCTGCCGCTCCAGCCGACCCTTCAGCGTCGCAGCACCGATCGCGATCTCCAGGTTCTCGAAGCGCTGCAGATCACGCGTCAGGCTGACATTGGCCGAAAAGCCCGCCTGCCGGAGCTGGCGGATCGCCGGATCGACCGAACCTGCCAGCCAGGAGGCAAGGCCCGTAGGCTGCGTGGAGGCAACCACCATCTGGCCGTTGAAGGACGGATCACCCGTGAGCGTCAGCTTGCCCTTGCCTTCCACCTGCGTGCGGCCGGGCAGCGTGCCGACGGCATTGTCGATCATCCAGCCATTGCCGGCCGGCCTCAGTTCCAGCGCCACGTCGCGGATCGTCGTATCGCCGGCAACGATTGCCGGCAGGCGCACCGTCGCCTTGCCCGGCACTTGCGGGATCGGAACCTGGCCGACAATTTCGAGCAGCGAGTTCAATCGCTGACGTGCCGAAACCGCAGGGTCGCGGTTGGTCTTGCCCGCGGCACCCTGATTGCCGATACGGTTGACGTCGATCTGCTGGCCATCGGCGGTCAGCAGGAATTCCGGCGCACTGCCGGTGTCGAGCGTCGCCTCGCCCGTGATCACATAAGGGTCGTCGGTCGAGCCGACTTCCATACGGTATTCGGGAACGCGGATGCGGTCGTTGGTGAGTTCGAAACGACCCTTGAGGCGCGGCGGCGCCTCCCCCTTTTCGCTCTTGCCCTCACGGTTTTCGATCGCCGCAACCAGCGTGCCCTGATAGTTCGGCCGGCTGTCGACGAGCTTCAGTTCACCATCGAGATCGACGGTGACGGGATGCTTGTCCGGCGCAAGCCGGGTGCGCACGCGCAACACGCCACTCTCGTCCGGCTGATTGCTGGAGATGGAAAAGCTGCCATGTTCGCCGTCTAGCGTGCCATCGCCCTCGATGCGCCATGGACCGGCGAGCGACTTCGCCGACATTTCGGCATTGAGCCCCGTCACATGCCGCGAACGGCCGGACTGGTCGTCGATGAACTCGATCTCGCCGCCGTTGACATGCACATTTTCCAGAACGACGGTCTTGGCCGGAATTTCCGGCTGGCTGCCGCGCATCCAGTCCAGCGAGCCGTCCTTCAGAAGCCGCAGCCGCACCTTGGGGTTGACGACCCGCATGTCGAAGATCAGCGCCTCGCCCGAGAGGAAAGGCGCAAGCTCGGCATCCATGGAGAACTGCTCGACCTGGACGACCGGCGTGCCGTCTTCTTCCTGGCCGACGCGCACGTCATGCAGCGTCACGGACGGAAACGGCAGCAGCCGCGCGTCGACCGTGCCATGCACCGTCACCTTCTTGCCGATGATGCGGCTTGCCTGATCCTCGAAATTCATCCGGAAATCCGTCCAGTCGATGAACAGCGGTGCCAGCAGCGCCACGAAGAGCACTACGACGATCACTCCTCCTAGAAAGACGAGGAACCGGCCTACCAAGTCAGGGATTCTCCATTCGGGATTCTGTTGCCGACACTAGCGCTATTCATGCCGGGGGCAAGGGCCAAGATCATGAGATTATTCCATTTTCAGCCCAGATGAAAAATCTTGCCGGGATTGAGGATATTGTCAGGATCAAGCGAGCGCTTGATCTGGCGCATCAGGTCCACCGTACCCCCGAGCTCCTGTTCTAGAAATGCCATTTTCCCCTGCCCGATCCCGTGTTCGCCGGTGCATGTGCCATCCATTGCCAGCGCCCGCACATTCAGCCGGGCCACGAACTCCTCGGCCGTGGCAATCCCCGCGGCACTCTTGTCGTCGAACAAAAGCTGCACATGGAAGTTCCCGTCGCCCGCATGGCCCACGATCGGCGCCAGCAAACCATTCGCCTCGATATCGGCCTGCGTTTCGGCAACGCAATCCGCAAGCCGCGATATCGGAACACAAACATCGGTCGAAAGTACGGCAAGTCCGGGCGCGAGCGCCCGCACCGACCAGTAGGCATCATGGCGCGCCTTCCAGAGCTTGGTGCGCTCCTCCGGGGTCGCCGCCCACTTGAATTCGCCGCCGCCGCATTCAGCCGCGATCTCGGCAAAGGCGGCCGATTGCAGAGCCACCGTCTCATCCGTGCCGTGGAACTCGAGGAAGAGCGCCGGGCTCTCCTCATAGGGAAGACCGGCATAGGCGATGCTGGCACGCATCTGCAGCGCATCGACAAGCTCGATACGCGCCACCGGAATGCCCATCTGGATCGTCATGATGACGGCGTCGCACGCAGCCTTCACGCTCGGGAAGGCGCACACACCTCCGGCGATCTTCTGCGGAATGCCGTGCAGGCGCAGCGTCACCGAGGTCAGGATGCCGAGCGTGCCTTCCGCACCCACGAAAAGCCGTGTGAGATCGTAACCGGCCGACGACTTGCGCGCCCGCCGCGCCGTGCGGATTTCCTCGCCGGAAGCGGTCACTGCCGTAACGGCAAGCACATTGTCCTTCATCGTCCCGTAGCGAACGGCATTGGTGCCGGACGCCCGTGTCGAGGTCATGCCCCCGATCGAGGCGTTGGCGCCGGGATCGATCGGGAAGAACAGGCCGGTATCGCGCAGATGGATGTTGAGCGCTTCGCGGGTGATGCCCGGCTCGACCGTGCAATCGAGATCCTCCGGATTGACTTCAAGCACCCGGTTCATTCGGCTGAAATCGATGGAAATTCCGCCATTTGGCGCATTGACCTGCCCCTCAAGCGAGGAGCCGGTGCCGAAGCCGATAACAGGCACTTTATGATCGGCGCAGGCCCGCACAGCGGTCTTCACATCGTCAGCCGTCTCGGCAAAGAGCACGCCGTCGGGCAGTTGGGCGGGAATGTAGGTGGTCGTGTGAGCATGCTGGGCGCGAAAAGCCTGGCCGGTCTGGAAGCGCTCTCCGAAGCGCTGTTTCAGAATGCCGATGACGGCCTCTATGCCCGCCTCGTTTCGCACCCCAGCCTTCGCGTCGCGCAGTGCCATGCCGTTGATCTCCCTGCATTCCACAGCCTGCTACAGCATCTGTAGCAGGCCGGGTATGAGGCAAGTCAAAGCGGCTGTCCAGCCAAGATTCGGGAAGATTTCATTCCATCTTTGTTGCAGGGACCGCGGGCGGGTTGAGCCGCGCAAAGCCCTCCTGCCGATAATAGGGAAAATAGGGATAGGGCGGCGTCACGGCACTCACCGCATCCAGCCGCCCGATCTGTTCCGGCGTCAGCCTCCAGCCGACCGCGCCGAGATTTTGCCTGAGCTGCTCCTCGTTGCGCGCGCCGATGATGACGCTTGAAACCGTCGGTCGGCCGATCAGCCAGTTGATGGCGATCTGCGGCACCGTTTTGCCTGTCTCGGAGGCAATTTCGTCCAGCACGTCGACGATATCGAATAGCTTCTCATCATCGACGGGCGGCCCGTATTCGGCAGTCTGGTGCAGACGGCTTCCCTCGGGCAGCGGCGCACCGCGGCGAATCTTGCCGGTCAGCCGGCCCCAGGCGAGCGGGCTCCAGACCAATGCCCCCACTTCCTGGTCGGCGGCAAGCGGCATCAATTCCCATTCGTAATCCCGCCCGGCGAGCGAATAATAGACCTGATGGGCCACGTAACGCGGGTATCCATATTTTTCCGACAGCCCAAGCGATTTCATCAGCTGCCAGCCGGAGAAATTGGAAACACCGACGTAGCGAACCTTGCCAGCGGCTATGAGCCCATCGAGCGTAGCGAGCACCTCTTCGACAGGCGTCGAGGCATCGAAGGCATGAAGCTGCAAGAGGTCGATATAGTCGGTGCCGAGCCGGCGCAGCGCATCCTCGGTTGCGCGGATCAGCCGTACCCGCGAAGTGCCCCAATCATTCGGCCCCTCGCCCATCGGCAGCGCCGTCTTGGTCGAGACCAGCACCGCGTCGCGCTTTCCGGATATCGCCTGCCCCAGCACCTCCTCGGAAGCGCCGGCCGAATAGACGTCCGCCGTATCGAACAGCGTCACACCCGCCCCCAGGCAGATATCCACCATCCGTCGCGCCTCTCCCGCATCCGTCGTGCCCCAAGCGCCGAAGAGCGGCCCGCTGCCGCCGAAGGTGCCGGCCCCGAAGCTCAGCACCGGCACCCTCAAGCCCGATGCGCCTAGATTTCTGTATTCCATGATTCAATCTCCTGTTTTCTGAAGAGATAGACCCGGCCAGAACGATGATATAGATTGCCTTGGAGCATATCATCTGTGATTTGAATTCATCATGAGCCGTCAGGACATCAATCGATCGGGCGAAATGGAAGTCTTCGTCAGCGTCGTCGAGCGCGGCGGTTTTTCCGCTGCGGCCCAGGTGCGGCGCATGACGCCATCGGGCGTCAGCAAGCTGGTCGCCCGGCTGGAAACAAGGCTCGGCGCCCGCCTCGTCAACCGCTCGACACGCAAGCTGCAACTGACGCCTGAAGGCTGCGCCTTCTACGAGCGCAGTGTCGCGATCCTCGCCAATATATCGGAGGCTGAGCGTTTCGCCTCGGCCGGAGAACAGGCCGCGGGCCGCATCAGCATCAACACCAGCGGCTCCTTCGGCAATCATGTTCTGGCGCCGCTGATCCCGGCCTTCATGGCCGAGCATCCGGATGTCACCCTCGATATCACCCATACCGACAAGGTGGTCGATCTGCTGGAAGAGCGTGCCGATGTCGCAATCCGGGCCGGCCCGCTGAAGACATCGAGCCTGATCGCTCGCAAGCTCGGCGCTGCCAGAAAGATCATCGTCGCCTCGCCCGATTATCTTGAGCGACACAGCAAACCGCGCTCGGCCGAAGAACTGCGCAATCACCGCCGCATCGGCTTTTCCTATGCCCGCGCACTGGAAGGCTGGCCGGTCATTGATGCCGGCGAGACGATCATCATTCCCCTCACCCCCGGCCTTCAGGTCGGCGATGGCGAGGCTATGCGATATCTCGCGCTCTCAGGCGCCGGCCTTGCCCGCATGACAGAATTCACCGTGCGTACCGATATCGCTGCCGGTCGGCTCGTTCCCGTGTTGGAAAAACTCAATCCCGGCGATGTCGAGGAGTTCTATGCCGTCTATATCGGCCAGGGCGGCCCTCTTCCCGCACGCGTTCGCGCCCTGCTTGATTTCCTCGCGAAACACATCCGCCTTTAGGAGCACAAAGGTCAGATTCCGCAATTGACCCATTGGCCACCGCGCGCCTATATCGGGTCTGCGCCTGCCGGCCCTCGCAGCCGGCCTCTTCATACTGCCGGGGCCTCCTCCCACCTCCGCCTTCGGGCTCGCTCCGGTCGAAAAGTTCGGGGATCACAATTTTGGACGCAAGCAGCTTCCATCAGAAAGCGAGCCTGCCCAAATGGGCATTGCTGCTCGCCTTGTCGGCCGTTCTCGTCCTTTTCCTCGAACTCTTCGCGCTGCCCGCCTCGCTGCTGATCGGCCCGATGGTCGCGGCCATCGTGCTGGCGCTCACCGTCGGCAAGGGGCAGCTGCGCATCCCCTACTGGCCGCTGCAGTTCGGCCAGGTGCTGGTCGGCCTCTTGATGGCGCGCAACATCACGCCCGATATCCTCGGCACCATGGCCAAGGACGCGCCGCTCTTCTTCGTCTTCATCGTCTCAGTGATCGCCATTGCCGCCGGTCTTGGCTGGCTGCTCACGCGCTGGCAGGTCTTGCCGGGCACGACCGCCGTCTGGGGCTCCACGCCCGGCGGCGCCTCGGCCATGGTCATCATGTCGGAAGCCTATGGGGCAGATGCCCGCCTCGTCGCCTTCATGCAATATCTGCGCGTCGTCTTCGTCGCCGTCGGCGCGTCCGTCATCTCCCGCCTCTGGGTTGCCGCCGATGGCGAAGAGCCGCCGCCAGTCATCTTCTTCCCGCCGGTCGATTGGTCGGCCTTCGCCATGACTGTCGCCTTCGCTGCCCTCTGCTGCTACGCCGTCTTCCGCTTCCGCATCCAGGGCGGCAATATCGTTATCCCGCTGATCGGCGGCGCTCTTCTGCAGGGTTTCGGCCTGTTGAAGATCGAGCTGCCCACCTGGATCCTGGCGCTCAGCTACGCACTGATCGGCTGGAGCATCGGCCTGCGTTTTACCCGCTCGATCATCGAACACGCCGCCCGCGCTCTGCCCCGCGTTTCCGCCTCCATCATCATCCTGATGGCGCTCTGCGGCTGCATGGCGCTGGCACTCCACAAATTCGCCGGTATCGACCCGCTCACCGCCTATCTCGCGACCAGCCCCGGCGGCGCCGATTCCGTCGCCATCATTGCCGCGTCCAGCGATGTCGACGTGCCCTTCGTCATGGCCATGCAGACCGGCCGCTTCATGATGATCCTGTTGATCGGCCCTGCGCTCGCCCGCTTCATCGCCCGCCGCTCCGATCTTGCGGAAAATGCCGCTTGAGGTCGGGAAATCGTCGGCATGTGAAGCCGTCGAAAGCGAACTGTTCTGCCCATGCTTGACTAGTCGCAGGCCCGGTTATTCCCTACATTGGTTGAATGACCATCACTGTGCTGAAAAATGGATAACACGGGACTGTCTCTCGACAGGATGCGCACCTTTGTTCGCGTTGCCGAGCGAGGCAATCTGTCTACGGTGGCAAAGGAGCTCGGCGTCGGTCAATCAACCGTGACGCGGCACCTCAATGAACTCGAGGACGCAGTCGGCGTACCTCTCCTCAGCCGGACCACGCGTCGCGTCACCCTTACCGACGAAGGCAGCCGCTATTATGCCAACTGCCTTCAGGTATTACGCCTGGTCGAGCAGGCTACCGAGGAAGCCAGAAATGCCCGTCGGGCGGCCGCAGGCGCTGTCAGGCTCTCGTGTACTGCAGCGCTTGGCGTGATGCACATCACCCGCCTCATCTTCGAATTTCAGGACCAGCATCCGGATATCAGCGTCGATCTCAACCTAACCGACGAGCGCATCGACCTGGTTCGCGAGGGCGTTGATGTGGCGCTCCGGCTTGGGCCTCTCACCGACAGCTCCATGAAGCTTCATGCGCTCGGAAAAAGCCATCGGCTGATGGTAGGCGCTCCAGCGTATTTCTCCGCCCACGGGCGGCCGGAGCACCCGGACGATCTCTCGCGATACGAAACCGTCATCATGTCCAATATAGCCGGGAGCGATCAGGTCACTCTCTCCTCCCGCCATGGCGCGAATGTGACGGTTCCAGTCAATGGGAAGCTGCGCGTCGATCACGGGCTTGCGGCGCGCGAAGCCTTGGCCGCAGGACGCGGCATTGGTCCCGCCCACCTTTGGCTGGTCCACGATCTCCTGGACAACGGTCGGCTCGAGGTCGTGCTCGAAGACTATCGTCCGTCGCCGGTCCCGCTAAGCCTGCTCATCGTGCCCGAGCGTTCCGCTATTGCCCGCGTTCGCCTTCTCACCGACTTTCTCGTCGCCGAGATTTCCAAACTGCCGGGAATCCGGCCATCGTGACTCAGAGCCCGAAAGATCGCTTGTCGCCGCGCCAGCCCGTGGTCCGAAGATACTGTTCCCAGTCGAGCGCGTCAGGATCCAGGCGACGGCTCCATTCCAGATCATGCTCCTTGCCGAAATAACCATATTCGACAGCATACTCGACCATCCCCAGAAGCTCTCGCACGAGAAACTCGTTGGCGGCAAACTCCGGAAAATACCGCAGCAAGCCATCCCTGGTGAAAGCATTTCGATATTCCGCCTTGATGCCGGTTACCTGTCGGAAAGTTTCGACCATTTCGCGCGGAGAGAGGATATCGCCGACGATAGGCAGCGTTTTCCCGTTGTAGCGCTCGGGATTTGAGAAAATTTCCAGCACAGCCGGCCCGGTCGCCGTGAGCGGATCGACAAAAGGCGCTCGAAAATCTTCGGGGAGATAAATCGGCATCAAGAGCGTGTCACCTTCCATGCGCGGCGGATAATATTCGAGAAGATTCGTGTAGAAGAATGCCAGCATGACGAAGGAATGAGAGATCGGCAGACCGCGAATATAGTCTGCAACGCGCGCTTTGTCGGTGAAATGCGGAGCATACTTCGTCCCGCCGGAGATGGCGTCGACATTCTCGAGCGTGCTGAAAACAATATGTCCGACACCTGCCTCAACCGCTGCATCCGCCAGTTGGCGGCCGATAGGAGCCTCTATTGTCTCCGGTGGCATGACCGGCGGCGTCATCAGAAATGCCCCGTCCGCGCCTTCGAAAGCAGCAACGAGATCCTGCTGGAAACCAAGCTGGAGAGGGACGGTTACAATTTCAGCTCCAAGTTTCTCCAGACTTAAAGCCTCGGGTGAATCCTTTTTTCGGGTAAGGGCGCGTACGCGGAAACGTTCGCTGCGAAGGAGCGTCGCTGCGACGCTGCGACCCTGTTTGCTGGTTGCACCGACAATTGCGATAAGTGGCTTATCATTTGAAGACATAGTTGCGCCTTGAACCTTTTCCCTGTCGCTGGCTGCCGACTGCGTTAGCGAGCGTCATACTGGAGAGCATTCGGCTGATGCCGATCTCGGACCCGGAGGCAAGCTATCTCATCAAGCTTTCTTGCTGTAGGCATGCGCAATGCATATGATAATGCCATTTTATGGATAAATACCGTGGCTGGTCGTGCCTGTATCAGCCGCTGGCCGTGCAGGATTTCAAAATCCAGGCAAGAGATGAGATCACGTCGGGCCATCGGGTCACGCCCTTGTTTTTCAGGTCTGCTCCATGAAAAAGGACTGTGACCACCATTTGCTGACCGTTGCCGCAGAAAGCCGCTCAAGCCGCCAGCGCCCTAGTGTGACCCTATATTGTTGAAATGCCGGTGAAATGCACCTGATTGGCAAAGCCGGTTGCCGCTGCCACGGCCCGCAAGCGAGTTAACGACCGCTGAAGCGTTGTCTCGCCGCCTCGGTAACGGGTGTATAAAGCGCCACGCGGGTGCCCTCCGGGTCGGAGAGCTGAACCGTGCGATTTCCCCACGGCAAATCCTTGGGTTCACGCACTACCTCGACATGATCCTTGAGCCGAGCGAATTCAGCGTCGACGTCCGATACCATGAATTCAAGAATGGCGGTTTTATTGGCGCGTGGCTCCGCACTGCCCTCCTTGAAGAGCGCGACCGTTTCCGCGCTCCCTATTGCCACGACGGCACCGGGTGTGACGATCTCGGCAAAGACGGGAGCAAGCCAGTCCGCGCGATAGCCCGTCACGAGCTCATAAAAGGCCACCATGCTTTCGATATCCGAAGCGATGAGACGGGTGGATGCGAGTTTCATCATTTTCTCCTTCACGCGTAATGATCTCTTTGCCCGCTCTTGTGACATAGTCATCCTGCCAGCGTTGTGGCAGCAGGAGTCACCAGCCATGCGAAAAGCGGAACGGCTTTTTCAGATCATCCAGATACTTCGAAGATCAAACCGTCCGGTCACCTCGGCGCAGCTTGCAGAGGAACTCGAGGTCGCGCGACGAACCGTCTATCGTGACATTGCCCACCTGATTGGCCAGCGCGTTCCCATCGAGGGGGAAGCTGGCTTTGGCTACGTCCTCGACCCACGATACGATATGCCGCCGCTGATGCTGACTGCAGAGGAAATCGAGGCTGTTCTACTGGGCGTTCAGATGGTGGCAAAGCTGGGTGACCCGGCCATCAACGCTGCGGCCAGAGATGTCATCGCAAAGATTGCATCAACCGTACCGGACCACCTTCTTCCCTTCATTGCCGAACCTTCGGTCAGCCTGAAACCTGGCAAGGTGATGGACAGCCTGACGCTCGACAGCCGTCCAGTCCGGCGGGCGATTAGGGAGGGGCGAAAGATTGAGCTTGAATATCGCGCCGCGAATGGCGCGGTAACCAGCCGTATCGTGTGGCCGGTGCTCCTCGGCTATGAGGATGCGCGCTGTCTTTTGATTGCGTGGTGCGAATCGAAACAGGCTTTTCGCCATTTTCGCACCGAACGCATTCTCGATCTCAAGGTTCTCGAAGAAACCATCGGCCTATCTAGAGGCAAATTGAGACAGCAATGGCTGCAATGGCGTGAAGCCGAACTTTCCCGTTCGCGCCAAGCGTTATGATACGCCGCCATTGCTGACCTGCGCTGTCCGCTGAAGCCCCACCCATCGTCCAGGCGTCACCCCATAGGCCTTCTTGAAGTGCCGGATGAAATGCGCCTGGTCGGCAAAACCGGTCGCCGCCGCCACATCGGCGAAACCCTCACCCTCGCCCATCAGCGCCTTCGCCTGCTGCAGCCGCCGCATCAGCATGTAGCGGTGCGGGCTGGTAGCAAAGGCCGTACGGAAATGCCGTGACAAGGTGAAACGGTCGAGGCCGGTAATGCTCTCCAGCTCGCCGGAGCGCACTGGCCGCAATGCATGCGCCTCCAGATAATCGCGCGCCGCCCGCACCTGCCTCCAGGCAACGGCGCCGAGAGCCGGGCGGCGTACCTGCGAATGACGCGACAACCCGCCCGCCACGCGGCTGACGAAATCGTCGACGAAAAGTTCGTCCAGCTCCCGGTCGAGTTCACTGAGTGCTGCGAGCAGCACCTGTGCCAGCGCGCCGTCGGCAATCACGGGCTGATCGACGAAGGGAAGGCCGATCTTTTCCGCCTCAAGGCATTCCATCAGGAGCGCTGGCTCCATGTAGAGCATGCGGTAATGCAGCCCGGCCTCCGTCGCCGCTCCGCCGTCATGCTCCTCGTCGGGATGCAGGACGATCACCTGCCCCGGCATGCTGAAGCGCCGCTCGCCGCGGTAGGTGAAGGTCTGCACACCATGAAGGGTGACGCCGAGCGCATAGGTATCGTGCCGGTGCGGCTCGAAGACGTTGCCTGAGAATTGCGCTTCGATACGCTCGATGCCCGGAAAGGCCGGCGCAGTCAGGATGCCGCTGCCGGCAGGCGCGGCCAGTATGCCGCTGCCCCCTTGCGGCTCGCACAAACGTTCAAGACCCTCGAAGACCTGCGGCGTTAGATCCTGGCTCAATGCGTTTCCGATACCCTGATGAAAGAGACTGGAATGTTTGATACCAAAATTGCGATCGTCCTGCGAAACAATCTTGCCGGCTGGCAGAAGCTGAATGTCACGGCCTTCCTTTCGACAGGCATCGCCGGGCAATATCCGGAAATCATCGGCGAGCCCTACAAGGATCGTGCCGGCAATCTCTACAACCCGCTATCCATCCAGCCGATCATCGTCTTGTCGGCCGATGAAGCGACGATATCCACGATCCACCGCCGCGCGTTGGAGCGCGACGTGACCTCCTCCATCTTCATCGAGGAAATGTTTGCAACCGGCCATGATGCGGCCAATCGCGCCGTCTTCGCTGAATACGCCCCCGATGATGCCAAGGTCGTCGGCATTGCGCTGCGCGCCGACAAGAAGATCGTCGACAAGATCACCAAGGGCGCGACGATGCAGCATTGAGGCAAACGGCCGGAAACAAAAAGGCCGGGCAATGACCCGGCCTTTTTGTCGTCTGGATGCAACCGATCAGCCCTGGGTGATCGGCGCAATCTGGATTTCGACGCGGCGGTTCTGGGCGCGACCGGCTTCGGTCGCATTGGAAGCAACCGGCTGCGACGGACCGTAGCCGACGGCCGAAACGCGGCGCTGGTCGATGCCCTGGCCGCCGAGATAATCGGCAACGGACAGAGCGCGGCGCTGCGACAGGTCCTGGTTATGCTGCAGGCTGCCAGTGGAATCCGTATGGCCGTTGATGTCGATGAGCGTGCGGTTGAACTTGCGCAACACGATCGCGACAGAATTCAGCGTCGGATAGAAGCCGGGCTTCACCGCATCCTGGTCGATATCGAAGGTGATGTTCGACGGCATGTTGAGGATGATGTTGTCGCCCTGGCGGGTAACGGAGATGCCGGTGCCTTCGAGCTGGGCGCGAAGCTCGGCTTCCTGCTGGTCCATGTAATTGCCGATCGCGCCGCCGGCGAGCGCGCCGATGCCGGCGCCGATCAGCGCCGCGTTGCGCTTGCCATGGCCGCCACCGCCAACGGCGACACCGACGAGAGCACCGCCGAGCGCGCCAAGGGCAGCACCGCCGGCGGTATTGGATACCTTCTGCTCACCAGTATACGGATCGGTCGTCGTGCAAGCTGAGAGGTAACTCGCCGCAACGGCCAGAAGGATGAATTTCTTGATCATGGACAGGAGGTTCTCCGTTCGAAGCTGGTGCGAGCAGATATTAGGGAATGCGGCAACAAGATGAAGATGCCATTCTGATAAGCTAAATTTCCCATGGAAAACATCGGCCTGTTGCAGCCGGGCGCCGATATCACCAGCTTTCTTGACAAACCGCAGCGCCTGCCTCAGTCGAGCCCGCGGCGTCTGGCATAGGCCGCCCGCGCCTCGTCCATGCGCGCGGAGTTTGCGACGACCCACTCGGCAAGCCCTCGAACCGGATCCAGGAACTCTCGGCCGAGATCCGTCAGCGCATATTCGACCTGCGGCGGCGTGGTGGGCGTCACGGTCCGGGAAACGAAGCCGTTCTCCTCCAGCTCCCGCAATGTCGATGCGAGGACCTTCTGGCTGATCTCGCCGACTTCGCGGCGCAAGGCGTTGAAACGCAGCGGCCCGTGACCCAGCACGCGCACCACCAGCAGGCTCCACTTGTCGCTGATGCGCGCCAGCATGCGGCTGATGTGATCGCAAGCGCGAACTTGCTGGCAGCCATCGACTTCCTCGCAGGGGGCGGTTTCCTGATGGTTATCTGGTTTCAACAAAGTGCCTCCTTGTGCGGCCACGCAAACCATTCGTAATCTGGTTACCGTAAGAAACCAGCATACAGGAGGTTACTTTGAATTCTAAGCCCCGTATCGCCGTTATTATCGGCTCCACCCGCCCCACCCGTTTCGCCGACGCCCCGGCACAATGGATATTGAAACAAGCTCAGGCACGTGATGACTTCGACGTGGAACTGATCGACCTTCGCGATCATCCTCTCCCCTTCTTCGACGAGATGGCATCAAACCTGTGGATGCCGAGCCAGAATCCCGAAGCGGTCCGCTGGCAGGAAACCGTCGGCCGTTTCGACGGCTATATCTTCGTGGTCGCCGAATACAACCATTCGATAACAGCGACTCTGAAGAACGCGCTCGATCAGGCCTATAAGGAATGGAACCGCAAGCCATTCACCGCCATCGGCTATGGTGGCACGGGCGCCACGCGTGCGGTCGAACACCTCAGGGGAATCGGCGTGGAACTGCAGATGGTGTCCACACATGCTGCCGTCCATATCGGCGGCGGCGATTTCATGGCTGTTCATCCGGCTTTCGGCAACAAGCCGATCGAGGAAATCGAGACGAGCCTGCTGCCTACGGCAAAGATGGCCCTCGACGAACTGGTCTGGTGGGCCAAGGCGACGATGGCCGCAAAGGCAGCCGAAGCCTGAGCTTTCCGAAAAGAAAACCGCGCGGCAAGCATGCTTGGCGCGCGGCTATGTTGCTGCTTCGGGACTTAGAAGTTCTGGAAGAGCTGACGAACCTTATCGTAGGACGCGTTTGCAATATTCAGTGATTGCAGACCGAGCTGCTGCTGGGTCTGCAGCGCCCTGAGCTTGCTCAATTCCTCCTCCATATTGGCATCGACAAGGCGACCAATGCCTTCGGTGATGTTGTCGGACAGGTTCTTGGCGAATTCGTCCTGCAAGCTGATGCGCTTTTCCAGTGCGCCGAAGGCCGAGCCGACGGTCGTCAACTGTCCGAGCGCCCCATCGACGACGCTGATCATTTCGTTCAGGTCCTGTTTGCTGGTATTCGCCGTCAGGCCGATTTCCACCTGGCCGGCCGTGTTGCCGTTCTTGCTTTTCGTCAGCACCCAGGTCTGCGCGGTGCCGAGTTCGGTTGCGAAGAAGGCGGAGGTCAGCACGCCATATTCGCCGGTGCCGCCCGCCCGATCGTCGATCACATAGCGTGCATCCTTGGAGGAGGTCGCGCCGCTCGGCGGGATATCGATATGGTAGCTCAGCATGCCGACCGATACCGTACCGTCAGAATTACGGATGAAGGAGGCCGGGATCTGACGCGGCTGCGTCGGCGTCGTGGTATTGTCGAGAATGATCCAGTTGTCGTTGTTGAAGCCTGCGCCCTCGGAAACGCTGCGCAGCTGCGCCTTCAACTGCTCGAGTTCTTCACCGACCTTGGTCTTGTCCACGCCCTGCTCAGTTGCGGCGACAAGCTTTGCCTTGATCTCGGTGACGACGTCGATGACGCTGTCGACGCCGGCAGATGCCGTTCCCATGGTGGCAGCTGCCATGCCGAGAGCGTCCTGAACGGCGGAAAGTGCCTTGTTGTCGTGGCGCGCAGTCGTCGCGACCGACCAATAGGCGGCATTATCTCTGGATTTTTCAACACGCAGACCCGTCGTGATATGGTTCTGCGTCACCGTCATATTTCGATTGATATCACGCAGCACATAAAGCGCCGCATCCACGGAGGTGCGCTGATAAATACTCACGGTACGAACTCCAAAAACACAACAGAACGCAACAGAACAGGATGTACCGAAATCAAGCGAACATTCATGTCCGCCGTCGCTGGAAAATCAGCGCAATAGCCCTCGGGAAAACTGGGGAGGGCCGACCGGTACTGATCGCAATCATTGCCGGTTATGCTTAAAAAACGGCTAAAGTTCAGAAGTAATTTATCTTATTTCACAAGACTTCATACACCATAAAAACGCCCGCCGGAGAGACCCGGCGGGCGTTTCCGAAAGTATTAAAAAAGGCTTGTTCGCGCTCTTACTCAGCAGCCTGAAGCTGTTCTTCCGGGCTCGGCTTCGGACGCGTCGCATGCGTCATTTCCTCGTGCAGGCGCGCTTCCTCATGGGCATGCGGCTTGGCGAAGCGGGCAATCAGGAGATAGGCGACGGGCGTGATGAACAGCGTCACCAGCGTTGCAAAGCCAAGGCCGCCGACGATGACCCAGCCGAGCGCCACGCGCGCTTCCGCACCGGCGCCATGCGCAAAGACCAAGGGAACACCCCCAAGAATGGTCGCGATCATCGTCATCATGACCGGGCGCAGGCGAAGCGCACAGGCCTTCTCGATGGAGGAGCGCACATCCTCACCGCGATCGCGCAGCTGATTGGCGAATTCCACGATCAGGATGCCGTTCTTCGCCATCACGCCGACAAGCAGCACGAGACCGATCTGGCTGTAGATGTTGAGGCTGGAGCCGGTGATGATGAGCGCAAAGACGGCGCAGGCAAGGCCGAGCGGCACCGTCGACATGATGATCAGCGACGACAGCACGCTTTCGAACTGTGCCGCGAGCACCAGGAAAATGATGACGATTGCAAAGCCGAAGGTCAGCGCCATACCGCTGGAATTCTCTTCCAGTGTCGCAGCTTCGGCGAGCGGCAGCAGGCGCGCTCCAGGCGGCAGGAGCGGTGCTGCCATTTGTGTGACGTTCTTCACAGCGTCGCCGAGCGACATGCCGTCCTTCAGGCCAGCGGTGATCGCCACCGAGGCGAGCTGCTGTTCACGGTTTAGCTGCGGGGCGACCGAGCCTTCCTTCAGCGAGGCGATGACCGACATCGGCACGATCTTGCCGTCGCCGGTCTTCAGGAAGACATTTTCGAGATCGGTCGGATCGTCGATCGGCCGCATCGTCGATGTCAGGAGCACCGGATAGGATTCGCCGCCGACGAAGACGTCGACCACTGAACGTCCCTCAAGCAGCGACTGGATAGCGGTCGAAAGCCCGGTAATGTCGATACCGAGATCGGAAGCCCGTTCGCGGTCGATGGCGACGGAAACCTGCGCCTGCGACGGTTCGTTGGTCAGGCGCGGCGTATCGTACTGGCCACTCGCGTCGAGTTGCTGCACCAGCTTTGCGGCAGCCGCCGTCAGCGCTTCATGGTCATTGCCGATCAGCGCCATCTGCAACCCGCTGCCGGCGCCGCGGATGCGCAGGCTGTTCGACGAAATCGCGTTGCCGCGCAGCGCCGGCACTTTGAAGGCCGCCTGGTTGATATCGCGGACGATATCGGCCTGCGTGCGGTGACGCTCGCCCCAGGGCGCCAAGGTCAGCACCATGAAGCCGCTGTTGGAAGAGCCGCCCTGGCCGGAAATCGAGAAGATGTTCCTGATGTCGCCGCTGTCGACCAGCGGCTGCAGGTATTCCTCCACGAGCTGCATCTTGTCGCGCGTATATTCGAGGCTGGAGCCCTGCGGCGTCGTCAGCCGCATCTGCACCATGGCGCGGTCTTCTTCCGGCGTCAGCTCGCTCTTGACCGTGCCGAAAGCGACAATGGCGGCGGCACCGAAGATGAGCGAAAAGACGATGACGACGATAGGCGCATTCAGGCAGGCATGCAGCCCCCATTTATAGACGCGGGCGAAAGCCTCGCCGAAACGGCCGAGCAACCCGTGATCCTCGATCATCGGCTTGGTCAGCATGCGCGAGGCGAGCATCGGACACAGCGTCAGCGCCACGATCGACGACAGACCGACCGAGAAGGCCAGCACGAAGCCGAACTCGCGGAACAGGCCGCCCACCTGCCCCGGCAGGAAGGATAGCGGAATGAAGACGGCGGCAAGTGTCGCCGTCGTCGCGATGACGGCGAAGAACACCTCACGCGTGCCTAGCACGGCAGCCGCGCGCGGTCCCATACCCTCGGAGCGACGGCGCACGATGTTCTCGAGCACGACGATAGCGTCATCGACCACGAGACCGGTCGCCAGAACGATCGCCAGCAGCGTCAGGATGTTGATCGAGAAACCGACCATATAGATCGCCGCCAGCGTGCCGATCAGCGCCACCGGCATCGAAACGGACGGGATCAGCGTCGCGCGCCAGTCGCGCAGGAAGAGATAGATGACGACGGTGACGATGACGGCCGAGAGCAGCAGCGCCAGCACCACTTCATGGATCGCACCTTCAATGAAGACGGCGTCGTCGCTGGTGATCGCGATCGTCGTGCCCTTCGGCAGCGTCTTCGAAAGTTGGTCGACAGCAGCGTGAATGCCGGTGGAAATATTCAGCGTATTCGACTGCGCCTGGCGGATGATGCCGAGACCGATGCCCGGCTTGCCGTTGGAACGCAGTGCTGTCTCGCCGTCGCGCGGCCCGAGTGTCACGGTCGCAACGTCACCCAGGCGCACATTGTGTTGCAGGATGACGTTCTGGAAGTCCTCGGGTGTCTGCAGGCTGGCGGTGGCGCGCACCACGATATCCTGCATCGGGCTCTTCAGCGAACCGGCCGGCACGTCGAGCGCGGCATTGTCGAGCGCCTTGGTGAGATCGCCGATGGTCAGCCCGCGACTTGCAAGCGCGCCCTGATCGACGTCGACGCGGAAGACCTTTTCCTGATCGCCGTATTCTTCGACATCGGCCACGCCATCGACGGAGGCCAGGCGATCGACCACCTCGTTTTCGACAAGCAACGTCAGGTCGTCCATGTTGAGCGTGTCCGACGTCACCGCGAGGCGCATGATCGCCGAAGAATCCGAATCCGCCTTGACGATCTGCGGCGCATCCGCCTCGTCGGGCAGGTTCTGGGCGATACGGCCGATCGCGTCGCGCACGTCGTTGGCGGCAACGGCGAGATCGATGGAGTCGGAAAATTCCAGCGTCACGCGGCTCTGGCCGAACTGGGAACTGGAGGAGATGGATTTGAGGCCGCTGACGCGCGCGACCGCACCTTCGATGACCTTGGTCAGTTCCTGGTCAATCGTCTGCGGCGAAGCACCGTCGAAGGTGGTGCGCACGGTCACGACCGGCCGGTCGACATCGGGCAGCTCGCGCACTTCGACGCCGACATAGGCCGCAAGGCCCGCCACCACCATCAGCGTGTTGAAGACCAGCGCCAGGATCGGCCGCCGCACGAAAAGCGCGGTGAAGGTCGCCTTGTTGGATTCCGGTTTGCCGTGGTGGATCTCGGTCACGCTCATTGGGCGGCGACCTTGTCGTTCGAGGCGACATCGGTTGCCACCCGCACCGCGCCGTTCTCGCGCACGCGCTGCAGGCCTTGGGTAACGATCAGATCGCCGTCCTTCAGCTCGCCCTTAACAAGCACATAATCCGGATTGCGCTGCACGACCGTGACCCGCACCTTGTGCGACTTGTCGTCGGTCACCTGCCAGACGAAGGAGCCCTGAGCATCCCACTGCACAGAGAGCGGGTTGACGGCCGGATATTTATCACCGGCAAACTTCATGCTGACCGAAAAGGACATACCGGCGCGCAGTTCGTCCGAGCCGTTGTCGATCCGCCCCCGCAGACGCAGCGTGCGGCTTGCCGAATTGATGCGGTTGTCGACCGCTTCCAGCACGCCAGAGAAGACCTTGCCCGGCCGCGCCACAGACGTTGCCTCGACCGTCTGGCCGACGGAAACGGTATTGGCGAAACGCTCCGGCACCCAGTAGTCGACGAGGATTTCAGTGCGGTCGTCCAGCGTCACGATCGGCGTCGAGGTCGTGACATTGTCGCCGATATTGACCGGCACGATGCCGACAATACCGTCGATCGGCGCCACGATGTTGCGGCGCGTAAGATTGAGCTCGGCAGCCTGCAGCTGCAGCCGCGCATTCTGCTCGGCGATCTCGGAATCAAAGACGTCCATGCGCGAAACGCTGGACTTGATGCTGTGGTAGAGGTTGGACTTCTCAAGCGCACTGTTCAGCGCCACCTGTGCCTGCCCCTGGGCAATCACCTGCTCTTCGCTGTCGAGCTTGGCGAGAACCTGGCCCTGCTTGACCATATCGCCTGATTTGATGAGGATTTCGCGGATCGTACCCGTCGCCTGCGGCGTAACCGCAACGGAGCGGATCGCATCACCTGTGCCGATCGCATTTAGCCGATCATTGACGACGCCCTGTACCACGGCCTGGGTGACAACGAGCACGGCAGCATTGCGTCCGCCGCCGCCACCACCACCGTTGCGGCGGTTCTGCCCCTGACCCTGACCACCTTGAGCCTGCTGCGCGCCGGCTTCGGCTGCCTCCTCGCCCTTCGGCGCGATCCTGGAAACGATGTTGTCGGGAACACCAGCATTGCGCATCGTCTCGCCGGCGCCGGGCACAAAGTAAACCCAGGCGGCAAAGCCGGCCAAAATGACGACGATGCAAAGTGCAAACTGCTTCCAAAAGGGCATTCACGTCTCCGGAGGGACTCGAGGTTAGCTCCAGGGTCGGTCGAAAGAGGCGTGCGGGACGACAAGTCCCGCCTGGTGCGACAATATCGCACCTTCCCCCGGCCGGCAGCAAGCGTAACCACCCGTCATTACGGATTTGTAATGTCAGCAAACTTTGAAAATAACCCGTCCACTCACTTTTACTTGAGCGACGCTGGAGCAGTTCCAGCAAAAGTGTGCAGCGGTTTTGCGTCCGGAACTGCGCAATGCTCTAAATACGCCGCTCCCGCCGCCATGTTCCAGGCGAAATTCCATTGAGTGCGGTGAAGATACGCGTGAGATGGCTCTGGTCGGCAAAGCCGCAGGCGACGGCGATCTCGGCGATGGAAGCCATGCCCAGCAGCATCTGCCGCGCCTTCTCCGCCCGATATTCCATCAGCCAGCGATGCGGCGTGCGGCCCGTCGATTTCTTGAAGGCGCGGATGAAATAGCTGGTCGAGAGCCCGCATTGCGCCGCGACATCCGATATCGTCGCCTCCCGCGCCGTCAGCGAGGCGAGGAACGCCGTCGCCATGTTGAGCTGGCGCCCTGAAAGCCCGCCGCTACGCTCTGCAGGCAGATTGACCTTGCCGTAACGCGTCACCAGGTGCGCCTGCAGCGCCAGGAGAATGTGATCGATGAAGAGCGCGCTCGCATGTGCCGGCTGGCTGAGCGCCGGCAGAAGCGCCATGGCAAGCCCCTGGACGACAGGATCGAGCTGCCCCTGCCCGCAATCGAGCCCGTTAAAACCCGAGCGCCCTGCCTCATAGCTGAAATCGGAAAGCCCCTGCCGGGATATATTGAAGCGCATATTGTCGAAGGAGGAGCGATGATGGCAGCGCCATTCTTCCCCGAGATCGGTGATCGCCAGCGCGCCTGCCGGATGGCCGCCGTCATGGACGAGCTTGCCTCGGCGCCAGAGGCGATGATTGTCGAAAGGTTTCAACTGAGCGATGACGCTGAAAGCCTCCGCCTGGGGAATCGGCCCGCTTTCGTCATGGTCGGCGCTATTGCTGCGCATGCGCACGATCGAGACCGCACCGGCTTGAAGCAATGAAATCTTTGGCCGAGACGCCAATTCAATCACCCCCGTTTTCGAATTACCCCCCGCCATCACAATTACATGATTTCCCCTCAAAAACCACTGACGGAATCGAAACGACAGCCCCTTCCCGAGACTGCCGTCCGTCATACCGTTTCCCGAAAGATCAAGCGGCTTCCTGAAACGCCTTCTCAAGCGTTGCGATGTCGAGCTTGACCATCTGCAGCATCGCCTCGGTCATCTTCTTGGCATTGCCCTTGCGCGTACCGCTCATCATCTCCGTCAGCACCTTGGGCACGATCTGCCAGGAAAGACCCCAGCGATCCCTGAGCCAGCCGCATTGTTCTGCCGTGCCCCCGTTGGCAAGGAAGCCATCCCAGATGCGGTCGACCTCCGCCTGATCTTCGCAGATGACCTGCACGGAGTAGGCATGGTTGAACGGTTCGAACGGCCCGGCCCGCATGGCGACGAAATTCTGGCCGCCGAGCGTAAACTGGACAATCTCGACGCTGCCCGGAGGGCCGCTCGGCGTTTCCGCCGGCACGGTGGTGATCTCGCCAATCGCGGAATTGGGCACGAGCGAGACATAGAATTCGACCGCCTCGCGAGCGCTTTCTGCAAACCAGAGATGTGAAATGACCTTGACCATGAAACGTCCTCCTTCGGTCTGTTGGTCTCCGTTCATGGCTAAGACGTGTGAGCCGTGCCCATCCCGACAGCGGAGTACGAGAATTTTTACCGGCTCTCTTTTTCGGCCTCCCGTTTTTCGGTTTTCCGAAGCCTCAACACGGCCCTGCAGGTCAGAGCAATTTTCGACAAAAGAGGGTGAGAACAAACAATCGGAATTGGTTTTTGCCAAGTAGGTTCGCGCCAATACGCGGCCTCGCTCTTGCGGGGAAGCAATGCCGACCGACGACCTTCAGGGACGTATGTCGGCAACACGTTTCTTGCCTTTAAGGCCTCATAACCAGGGAGAACGACCAATGTCCAGATATCTTGAAGTCCTCACGCCGCAGAACAGCCAGCTGATCTTCATCGACCAGCAGCCGCAGATGGCCTTCGGTGTCCAGTCCATCGACCGTCAAACGCTGAAGAACAACGTCGTCGGCCTCGCCAAGGCTGCCAAAACCTTCAAGGTGCCGACCACCATCACCACGGTCGAGACCGAAGCCTTCTCGGGCCACACCTATCCGGAACTGCTCGCTGTCTTCCCCGAAAACACAATTCTCGAACGCTCCTCGATGAACTCGTGGGACGATCAGAACGTTCGCGACGCGCTGGCGAAGAACGCCGCCAACGGCCGCAAGAAGGTCGTCGTGTCAGGCCTCTGGACCGAGGTCTGCAACACCACCTTTGCACTCTCCTGCATGCACGACACCGATTACGAGATCTACATGGTCGCCGATGCCTCAGGCGGCACCTCCGCCGATGCCCACAAATATGCGATGGACCGCATGGTCCAGGCTGGCTGCGTTCCCGTCACCTGGCAGCAGGTGCTGCTGGAATGGCAGCGCGACTGGGCCCGCCGCGAAACCTATGAGGCCGTCACCTCCATCGTGAAGGAACATTCCGGCGCTTACGGCATGGGCGTCGATTACGCCTATACCCATGTCCACAAGGCACCCGAGCGCGTCACGCATGGCAAGCGCATTGGCCCGAACCCGGCCAAGTGAGTTCTCGCGAGGGAGCGGCTTCATCGCCGCTTCCTCGTTGTTGCATGCCGAAATGAATCGAGGCCCCAAATGAAAATCTATCTCCTCTCCCTCGGCGCCGGCCTTCTCGTTGGCATTGTCTACAGCCTCCTGAACGTTCGTTCGCCGGCTCCTCCTGTGATCGCGCTTGTCGGTCTGCTGGGCATCCTTGTCGGCGAACAGATCATTCCCTTCGCCAAGACGATTATCAACAAAGAGCCGGCCGCAGTCTCGTGGCTGCATCAGATCAAGCCACACATGTTCGGCCATTTGCCCAAGGGCACAAATCCCGCCGACATCAAGCCTTCCGACAAGGTCTGATACCTGCTCTCGCTCGAGGACGAAGATTATGGAAAACGCAACCGCCGACCTGATCCTGCATCACGGGCTGATCACCACGCTCGACCGCTCCAATCCGACCGCCAGCGCCGTCGCCGTCAAGGACGGCAGGTTCCTCGCCGTCGGCCACGATGCCGAGATCATGGCGCTCAAGGGGCCGGACACCAAGGTGGTCGATCTCAAAGGCAAACGTGTTCTTCCGGGCCTGATCGATAACCACACGCACGTCATCAGAGGCGGTCTGAACTTCAACATGGAGCTGCGCTGGGATGGTGTGCGCTCGCTCGCCGACGCGATGAACATGCTGAAGCGCCAGGTGGCGATCACACCTGCACCGCAATGGGTGCGAATCGTCGGCGGTTTCACCGAGCATCAGTTCACCGAGAAGCGCCTGCCGACCACCGACGAGATCAACGCGGTCGCGCCCGACACCCCGGTCTTCATCCTGCATCTCTATGATCGTGCCCTGCTGAATGGCGCAGCCCTTCGCGCCGTCGGCTATACGAAGGATACGCCAAACCCGCCCGGCGGCGAGATCACCCGCGATGCCCAAGGCAACCCGACCGGCCTGCTGCTTGCCAAACCGAATGCCGGTATTCTCTATTCGACGCTCGCCAAGGGTCCGAAACTGCCCTTCGACTATCAGGTCAATTCCACCCGCCACTTCATGCGCGAACTGAACCGCCTCGGCGTAACAGGCGTCATCGATGCCGGTGGCGGCTTCCAGAACTATCCTGATGACTATGCCGTCATCCAGAAGCTTGCCGATGACGGCCAGATGACCGTCCGCCTCGCCTATAATCTCTTTACCCAGAAGCCCAAGCAGGAGAAGGAAGACTTCCTGAACTGGACGGCTTCGGTGAAATACAAGCAGGGCACAGATTACTTCCGCCACAACGGCGCCGGCGAAATGCTGGTCTTTTCCGCTGCCGATTTCGAGGATTTCCGCCAGCCGCGCCCCGATATGCCGCCGGAAATGGAAGGCGAGCTGGAAGAGGTCGTGCGCGTACTCGCCGAAAACCGCTGGCCCTGGCGCCTGCACGCCACCTATGACGAGACGATCAGCCGCGCGCTCGACGTCTTCGAGAAAGTCAATCAGGATATCCCGCTCGAAGGCCTCAACTGGTTCTTCGACCATGCAGAGACGATTTCCGAGCAGTCGATCGACCGTATCGCCGCACTCGGCGGCGGCATCGCCGTGCAGCACCGCATGGCCTATCAGGGCGAATATTTCGTCGAGCGCTACGGCGTGGGGGCTGCCGAGGCCACCCCACCCGTCGCCCGCATGCTGGAAAAAGGCGTCAAGGTTTCCGCCGGCACCGATGCCACCCGCGTTGCCTCCTATAATCCCTGGGTGTCGCTCTCCTGGATGATCACAGGCCGCACCGTCGGCGGCATGGCGATCTATCCGCGCCGGAACTGCCTGGACCGCGAAACGGCGCTGCGCATGTGGACCGAAAACGTCACCTGGTTCTCCAACGAGGAAGGCAAGAAGGGCCGCATCGAGAAAGGCCAGTTCGCCGATCTCATCGTGCCGGACAAGGATTTCTTTGCCTGCGCCGAAGAGGAAATATCCTTCCTTACGTCGGAGCTGACCATGGTCGGCGGCAAGATCGTCTATGGCGCGGGCCACTTCGCCGAGCTCGATGATAACCCGGTTCCGCCCGCCATGCCCGACTGGTCGCCGGTACGCGCCTTCGGTGGATATGCCGCCTGGGGTGAGCCTGAGGGCGCCGGCAAGAACTCGTTGCACCGCCAGCTGATTTCCGCCTGCGGCTGCGCCAATGATTGCAATGTCCACGGCCATGCCCACGCCAATGCCTGGGGTTCGAAGGCACCGGTCTCCGATCTCAAGAGCTTCTGGGGTGCGCTCGGCTGCGCCTGCTGGGCCGTCTGAGGATCGATGCCATGCATGCCCTTGAAATCCGATTTGCGTCCCTCGCCCGCCCTCTTTTCGGCGCCGCCTTCATGCGGTTCATCGCCTACCTCGGCCTCTGCGCCGCCTATCTGCAGGGCGGCCTCAACAAGCTCACGGACTTTCCGGCCGCGATCGGTGAGATGACGCATTTCGGTCTCTCGCCTGCCCCGCTCTTTGCGGTATTCGTCATCATCCTGGAGCTTGTCGCCTCACTCATGATTCTTACCGGCTTTTTCCGTTGGCTGGGCGCACTCGCCCTCGGTGGCTTCACACTGATGGCCACCTTCCTCGCCCTGCGTTTCTGGGAATTGCCTGATGGAATGGAACGCTTCATGGCCGCCAATTCCTTCTTCGAACATCTGGGCCTCGTCGGCGGCTTCCTGCTCGTCGCCTGGCTCGATCTCAGGGAAAAAGCATAGGGCAACCTGCACCTAAGCATCACTTCCGCTGACCATTGCAAAAATGCTTCCTGACCCTGTCAGCACCGCGGTGCAAACCATCCGCCCCCAGGGCGTAGATCCTGCCAACCTCAGCATAGGACAAGTTCAATGCCGACGATCACAACCAAAGACGGAACGACGATTTACTATCAGGATTGGGGCAACGGCCAGCCGATCCTCTTCTCCCACGGTTGGCCGCTCTCGGGCGACGCATGGGAAGTGCAGATGCTCTATTTCGCCCAGCAGGGCTACCGCGTCATCGCCCACGACCGCCGCGGCCACGGCAAGTCCTCGCAGCCGTGGAACGGCAACAATATGGACCAGTATGCCGATGACCTCGCCGAGCTCATCGAGAAGCTCGATCTGAAGAACCTCATCATGATCGGCCATTCCACCGGCGGCGGCGAAGTCGCCCATTATATCGGCCGCCATGGCACCAGCCGCGTCGCCAAGGTCGTGCTCGTCGGCGCCGTTCCGCCGCTGATGCTGAAGACGCCTGCCAATCCCGAAGGCTTGCCGATCGAAGTCTTCGACGGCATCCGCAAGGGCACGGCCGGCGACCGCTCGCAGTTCTACCGCGACCTCACCATGCCCTTCTACGGCTTCAACCGCGATGGCGCCAAGGTCAATGAAGGCCTGCGCGAAACCTTCTGGCTGATGGGCATGGCCGGAGGCATCAAGGGCCACTACGATTGCATCCGCGAATTCTCCGAGGTCGATTACAGCGACGACCTGAAGAAGATCGACGTTCCGGCGCTCCTCATCCATGGCGATGCCGACCAGATCGTGCCGATCCAGGCTGCCGCCGAAAAGGGCATCAAGCTTCTGAAGAACGGCACGCTGAAGGTCTATCCGGGCGCCCCGCATGGCCTCGCCCAGACCGAAGCCGACAAGTTCAACGCCGACGTTCTCGCCTTCATCAAGGCGTAAACCGGGAGTAGCGGCCGGCCAGGCCGAAGGAGATCACGCAATGCTTCGTCTATCGTTAGCCCTTGTTGCCCTTCTCGGCCTAGCCGGTGCCCCGGCCTATGCCGCCTCGCCGCAATTCGGCGTCGGCGCGCAATATGATACGACCCATGTCTATGTTGCCCCCGGCGACGTGGACGCCTTCGCCAAAAGCTTCCTCGCCACTTTCGGCGGCACCAGCACCAAGCAGGTAACGGCAACCGTCACCCCGACGCCGAGCAGCACGACGTCGCAGCTTCTGCAGACACCCGTCGGTACTATCTCGCTCTTCGGCTTCAAGACGCCGATCCCCTATCCGTTCGGTGCTGAACGATCAGGCTATCTCGTCACCGATCTCGACAAGGCCATAGCCGCGGCAAAGGCCGCCGGCGCCGATGTCATCGTCTCCGCCTTCCCGGATCCGATCGGCCGCGATGCCGTCATCCAGTGGCCGGGCGGTGTCAACATGCAGCTCTATTGGCACACGACCACGCCAAACTATCCGGCCTTCACGACCATCCCGGAAAACCGCGTCTACGTATCCGCCGACCGCGTGGCCGCCTTCACCCATGCCTTTCTCGCCTTCTCGCATGGCAAGGTCGTCTCCGACGACGAGAAGGCGCCCGGCGCCGAGATTGGCCTGCCGGACAAGGCCTTTCACCGCCTGCGCATCGAATCCGTCTTCGGCCGCATGACCGTGCTCGTCACCGATGGCCAGCTGCCTTTCCCCTATGGCCGCGAAATGACCGGCTATGAGACCGCCGATCTTGACGCCACTCTTGCGAAGGCTAAGGAGAGCGGCGCTGAAATTCTCGTCGAACCCTACCAGTCCGGCGATCGCCGCGCCGCCATGGTGGAATTCCCAGGCGGCTATATTGCCGAAATCCACGCCGTCGCGGCACACTAGGCAAACGAATTCATAGAGGAAAAAACAATGCGCCCAGCCCTGCCCGTGCTCCTGAGCCTGACCGGCGGTTATGTAGATACAGCCGGCTTCCTGGCGCTTGGCGGCCTCTTCCCCGCCCATGTCACCGGCAACTTCGTGACGCTTGGCGCAGCGCTCACTCACGGCACGTCTGGCATCATCGCCAAGTTGCTGGCGCTGCCGGTCTTCTGCCTGACGATTCTCCTGCTGCGCTACCTCACCCACAATGTGCCGCCAGGCGATGAGAAGGGCTTGCGCATCCTGCTCGTGATCAAGCTTCTCTTCCTGATTGCCGGCGGCGCCTGCGCCATCTGGCTTGCGCCCTTTGCCAATCCGGATGGCCTGCCGCTGGTCGCGACCGGCATGCTGCTCGTCATCGCCATGGCGATCCAGAACGCCGCTCACCGCATCCATCTCGGCGCCTCACCGCCGAGCACGCTGATGACCGGCACCACGACGCAGATCATGATCGACCTTGCCGACCTCGCCCATGGCAGCGCCGGCGATCAGGCAAAACCGGTAAAGAGCCGCCTGTCGCGCATGGCGGTCGCCGTTTTTGCCTTCGCGCTCGGCTGCGGCCTTGCCGCCCTGCTTTACGCGACCGTTGGCACATGGTGCTTCGCCCTGCCGCCGCTCTTTGCGCTCGTCTCGGTCTGCTTTGCCTTCGCTGGCCCGCAGGCCGCTTAGGAGCAGCCCTTAGCCGCTGGTGTCATTGCCGGCCATCCTGGCCTCAGCCTCGGCAATGCGCTGTCGAAGCGTGATCTTCCGCGCCTGTATCTCAAGGGAAATGAGTTCGGAAATTGACCCATTGCGTCGCACCAAGGCGATCGTGCTCAATGCGGGGGCCGCAATGGCAGCGACGAAGATTCCGAAACCCGCACCATCCGGCAAGCCATTCCCTGCGACCAACATCGCGACGATGATCAAGAGGATCAGGTTGGCAAGAATGGCGATGATATGCATATGGCTCTCCCGGCAGCTAGCGAAACCATAGTTGAGGTGCGGGGTGACCACAACTCCAAGGCAGGCTTCGGACCAAGCCAAGCAAACCGCCTGAGGATAGCTGAGCGCCCGGGAATGAAAGCAGAACAACTTTCTGGTCTTTCCTTCCCGAATCACTACATTACGCGGCATGAGCAATAGTTTCGACGATATGCCCTTCTTCGACGAGGAGCCGGGCGATGCGCCGCGCAAGCCGCAGCAGCCTGCAGCACCTGTCCCAAGGGCGCCCGCTGCCGGCGGCGGCATTGCCGCCCGCGCCATGGCGGCTCGTGATGGCGGTCGCCCCGATTATCTCACCGGTCTCAACCCGGAACAGCGCGAAGCGGTCGAGACACTCGAAGGCCCGGTCCTCGTGCTCGCCGGCGCCGGCACCGGCAAGACGCGTGTTCTGACCACGCGCATTGCCCATATCCTTCAGACCGGCCGCGCCTTCCCCTCGCAGATCCTCGCCGTGACCTTCACCAACAAGGCCGCCCGCGAGATGAAGGAGCGCATTGCGCTTCTCGTCGGCGGTGCCGTCGAAGGCATGCCCTGGCTCGGCACTTTCCACTCGATCGGCGTCAAGCTTCTGCGCCGCCACGCCGAACTCGTCGGCCTGCGCTCCGATTTCACCATCCTCGATACCGACGATGTGATCCGCCTTATCAAGCAGATCATCCAGGCCGAAGGCCTCGACGACAAGCGCTGGCCGGCCAAGCAATTCGCCGGCATGATCGATACCTGGAAAAACAAGGGCCTCGGCCCCGCCGATATTCCGGAAGGCGATGCGCGTGCCTTCGCCAATGGCCGCGGCCGCGATCTCTATTTCGCCTATCAGAACCGCCTGTCGACGCTGAACGCCTGCGATTTCGGCGATCTGCTGATGCATCCGATCGCGATCTTCCGCAAGCAGCCCGATCTGCTTAAGGAATATCACCAGAAGTTCCGCTACATCCTCGTAGACGAGTATCAGGACACCAACACCGCTCAATATATGTGGCTGCGGCTTCTTGCCCAGCGGCCCAAGGGCGAGCCGCAGAATGTCTGCTGCGTCGGCGACGACGACCAGTCGATCTATGGCTGGCGCGGCGCGGAAGTGGACAATATCCTGCGCTTCGAGAAGGATTTTCCCGGCGCCAAGGTGATCAAGCTGGAACGCAACTACCGCTCGACCGCCCATATCCTCGGTGCTGCCGCCCATCTCATCACCCACAATGAAGGCCGCCTCGGAAAGACGCTCTTCACCGATCGCTCCGACCCTGACGACGCCAAGGTGCAGGTTCACGCCTCCTGGGATTCCGAGGAAGAGGCACGTGCCATCGGCGAGGAAATCGAGCGCCTGCAACGCGGCGATGCCGACGGCAAGAAGCATCTGCTGAACGACATGGCGATCCTCGTGCGCGCCTCCTTCCAGATGCGCGAATTCGAAGACCGCTTTGTCACCCTCGGCCTGAACTACCGCGTCATCGGCGGCCCGCGCTTCTACGAGCGCCTCGAAATCCGCGATGCCATGGCCTATTTCCGCCTGGTCGCACAGCCTGCCGACGACCTCGCCTTCGAGCGCATCATCAACACGCCGAAGCGCGGCCTCGGTGATACGACGGTGCGCGCACTCCACGATTATGCCCGCGCCCGCGATATCCCGATGCTCGCGGCCGCCGCCGACATGATCGAGACGGACGAGCTGAAGCCCAAGGCCCGCAAAGCCCTTTTCGACGTGATTCAATCTTTCCGCCGATGGCAGGAACTGCTTGAAAACACACCACATACCGAGCTTGCCGAGCAGATCCTCGAAGAGTCCGGCTATACGGATATGTGGAAGAACGACAAGAGCGCCGAAGCACCGGGTCGCCTTGAAAACCTCAAGGAACTCATCCGCTCCATGGATAGCTTCGAATCCTTGCGTGGATTTCTGGAGCACGTCTCCCTCGTCATGGATGCCGAGACGAACGAAAATCTCGACGCCGTCTCCATCATGACGCTGCATTCAGCCAAGGGCCTGGAATTCGACACCGTCTTCCTGCCCGGCTGGGAGGAAGGCCTCTTCCCGCATCAGCGCTCCCTCGATGAATCCGGCCGCGCCGGCCTCGAAGAAGAACGTCGCCTTGCCTATGTCGGCATCACCCGCGCCAAGCACCGCTGCCACATCTGGTTCGTCTCCAACCGCCGCATCCACGGTCTCTGGCAATCGACCATTCCCTCGCGCTTCCTCGACGAACTGCCGGAGACCCATGTGGAAGTCGCCGAGATGGAGCAGAATTACGGTGGCTACGGCCGCGGTGGCGGTTATGGCCAGTCGCGCTTCGACAAGGCCGATCCCTTCTCCAATTCCTATTCCACGCCCGGCTGGAAACGCGCCCAGCAAAACAAGACCGACGCCACCCGCGATAACTGGGGCAGCCGCTCCGGCCATGCCGTGGAGCGCATCGGCTACGGTGAAAGCGGCCCGCGCGGCCGCACCATCGAGGGCGAACTGGTGGCGAAATCCACCGCGACCGAACCCTCGCGCTTCGCACTCGGCGACCGCGTCTTCCACATCAAATTCGGCAACGGCTCCATCTCCGGCATCGAAGGCAACAAGCTGACGATCGACTTCGACCGCGCCGGCCAGAAGCGTGTGCTCGACGGCTTTGTGGAGCGGGTCTGACCGCTCCACTGCCTTGGCGCTTCGCCAGGAATCACAGGCCCAGCCGCACGCGCTTCTCCAGATGACAAAACGCCGCTTTGACCCAACTCGCAAATCAGCCTAGCCCGGTCATTGCCCGCCCATGAAAGGCAGGCCTCACAAGACCTTCAAAGGAGGTTCAAGTGACCAGTGTTTCAGCCCTGGGCAGCACGCTGACCCAGTATCAAGCCCCCCTCAACCCACTCGACAAGAACGGTGACGGCGTCGTCTCGGCAGACGAGCTCGCCGCCGCTTCCCAATCCTCAACAGCCAGCACCTCGTCCGCCGGCGATGACAATTCCTCCGGCTCCGATGTCGTCCAGAAGATCGCAGCTGATATTCTGGCGCTCATGCTCTCGCTCCAGAAGACCGATGACAGCGACGGCCAGTCCGGCACCGATGCCGATGGTGACGGCTCCAAGGGTGCACTCTCTGCCCTGGATTCGAACGGCGACGGCAAATTGACCACGTCGGAACTCCTTGCCGCCGACCCGCAGAAAATTGCCGCTGCTGGCGGTGACGATGATGACAGCGGCCTGATGGCCAAGGTCCTCACCGACATGCAGACTGCACTTCGCGCATACCAGGCGACCTACGGCACCTCGCCCGTCGCCGCCGGCGACAACGACCAGACGGCCTGATGCAATGAGGCTCCGCCGGGGGAGCCTCGCTGAACAGGCAATGCGCTTTCCTCAGTCGCAAAGACAACCTCCCTTCGCTAGCCGCTTGTGCTGGCTTGATTTATCGGAGAGGTTGCCGGCATGACTGATCATTCAACAACCGAAATGAACGTCTTGCGCCAGATCGGCTGGGATCATTGGGATCCTGTTGGTATCAGGCAAACGGACGATCCAGCCTGGCGTACTGCTGCAGCCGATGAATACGATTCCTGTCTCCTCCACGCTGCTGGCATGGTTCCTCAGGGCGCTTCACAGGAGGCAGTCGCGGCTTACCTCGATGACATCACCGTCATAAACATGGGGCTGGGATCTGTTAACGGTGCGATTTACGGCGCATCGGTTCGAACCGCCGACGCGATAGCCGCATATCTTCGAACCAAATCCAACGACATAAGAGATATCCGATGACGGTTATACCAACACTTCAAACCGAGCGCCTGATCCTGCGGCCTCCCGTGATGGAAGATTGGCCGGATTATCATGCGCTGATGATCTCCGATCGCGCGCTCTATATGGGCGGCCCGCATTCGACCAAAGCCGCCTGGGGCATGTTCTGCCATGACGTCGCCCTATGGGCGCTGATGGGCCACGGTGCCCTGATGATGGAGGATCGCGCCACGGGACAATGCCTCGGCCAGGTCGGCATCAATCACGGCCCGCTTTTTCCCGAGAAGGAACTAGGCTGGCTGGTCTATCCGCAAGCCGAGGGCAAGGGTTACGCCTATGAGGCAGCCGTTGCCTTGCGTCACTGGGCCTTTACGGTGCGTGGCCTGAAGACCCTGGTGAGCTATATTGCTCCTCCCAATGTGAGGTCGATCCGGCTCGCCGAGCGGCTGGGCGCCGTGCCGGATATAACGGCGGCGCGCCAGGACGGCGATCCCGACGATCTGGTCTTCAGGCATCCAACTCCATAGCTGCATGCATAAATCCTAATATAAAACGCGAAATACTTGCCGCTTTCGCGTATAACGCGAACGGTAGCAGAAAAATACGTTGATGCAGCCATTTGCCACTCTCGATACGAGAAATAGCACTTGCGCCTTGCCCCCCGGAAATCCACTAGTTGATTGTGCTGGCACCGGTCGGCATTTTGCAGGGCGGTATGCGTAAGGGATAGCTTGATGAAGGCGTTGCTGCTGGTCGATATTCAGAATGGCTTCTGTCCCGGAGGCAACCTGCCGGTTCTCGATGGCCATGAAGTCGTTCCCGTCGCCAACAACCTCATCGACAGCGGCAAATACGATCTCATAGTCGCCTCACAGGACTGGCACCCGGCGGACCACGGAAGCTTCGCCTCCTCCCATCCCGACAAGAACCCTTTCGAAATGGGCGAACTCTCCGGCAAGCCGCAGATGTTGTGGCCGGATCACTGCGTGCAACATACGCGCGACGCCGAGCTGCACCCCGAGCTCCACTCTGCCCAAATCGACCTCATCCAGCAGAAGGGCGAGAACAAGAACGTCGACAGCTACTCCGCCTTCCGCGACAACGATCAGTATGCCGTGACCGGCCTTGCCGATTTCCTGGTGGATCAGGGCGTCACCGAACTCGACGTCTGCGGGCTTGCGACGGATTATTGCGTAAAATTCTCTGCGCTCGATGCGCTGGAGCTGATCCCTGGCATCAAGGTCCGCTTCATCGAGGACGCGAGCCGTGGCATAACGCCCGAAGGTGTCGCCGCGGCCATCGACGAGATGCGCCAGAACGGCATTGAGATCGTCAACAGCGCCGATATTCTGGCTGCCTAATCAGCCGTTCTTTTCGCCTTCGCGCTCCAAGAGATAGATCTCCTCTCCGAAATCCTCCATCTTCTTCAGGAAGGCGGCGTGGGCATCTCTCAAGCCGCGATTATAGAAATAGGGTCCGATCTTCTCGGCGAAGAAGTCGAGCAGGAATTCGGCCGGCAGCGCGCCGATCGGATCGAGCTCACGGTCGAAATATTGCCGGATGCGCGAAACGATTTCCGCTTTTTCCTCTTTTGTAAATTCGATCTTCTTCATTGTCTCCCTCGCCTTGCCGGTGACGTAAACCGGTAACGCTTCAGCAAAATCGATTGATGAATCAAGGAAATTCAATTGCCGCAGCAGGTGAGACACCATAGAGGGAAATTTCAATTCCAACAGGACCTAATCCCATGAATCGCGCCGACTTTGTCGAAGGTTTGCGGGGCGGATTTGCCGTGGCGCTCGCTTCTGCCCCCTTCGGAGCACTGTTCGGCGCCCTTGCCGCCGAGCAGGGCATGTCGCTCTCCGAACTCACCTTCATGAGTGCCACCGTCTATGCGGGCGCCAGCCAGATGGTCGGCATCGAGCTCTTCGGCCATGATGTCCAGGCCTGGGTGATCGTGCTGTCGATCCTCGCCGTCAACTTCCGCCACGTGCTCTATTCGGCAGCCATCGCCCGCTACATCAGGCATTTCACGGCGCTCCAGAAGTTCTTCACCTTCTTCCTGCTGGTCGATCCGCAATTTGCCGAGACCGTCAAGCGTGGCGAGGCAGGTCAGCCCGTCACCTTCACCTGGTATCTCGGCTTCGGCATCATCATCTACATTCCCTGGGTCTTGATCAGCCTGATCGGCGGCATGCTCGGCTCCTTCATCGGCGATCCGAAAACGATCGGCCTGGATATCCTGTTGCCTACCTATTTCCTCGCTATCGTGCTCGGCTTCCGCAAGCGGGACAATTTCCTGGCCGTGGCGCTGACGAGCGCCGTCGCCTCGGTCATTGCCTATCATTTCGTGGGTTCCCCCTGGCATGTGAGCCTCGGTGCTGCAGCCGGCATCATCCTTGCCGCCCTCCTGCCCCTGCCCGCGGAGGAGCCTGATCTCGAAGCCGACGCCCTCAACACCGAAAACCACGAGGTCTGAGATGGAATTCGATCTCCACATGGCTCTCGTGATCCTCGCCGCAGCAGCCGCGACCTTCGCGACCCGCATCGGCGGCTACATCATGATCACCAAGATGAAGCGCATTCCGCCGCGCATGGAAGCGGCATTGAATGCCGTGCCGGCCGCGGTTTTGACGACGCTCGTCGCCCCCGCCCTCTTCATCGGTGGTTGGGATTCGAAACTGGCGCTCGCAATCGCCCTCATCATCGGTCTGCGCTTCTCGCACACCTGGATGCTCGTGGCCGCCTGGATCATCGTGATGACCTGGCGACACACGATCGGCCTCTGAACCGAAGGCCGGATATCCGGCCGCTCAGTATTCCAACGGCAACGTCGCATTCTCCAGCCATGCCTTGACGTCATGGTCGTGGATCAGCGGCATCAGCGCCTCGCGCGTCTGGCGGTGGTATTCGTTGAACCAGTGCAGCTCGTCATGCGTCAGCAATTCGGGGATGACGATGTTGCGATCGATCGGGCAGAAGGTCAGCGTCTCGAAGCCGAGCATCGGCATGTCGCCGCCGTCGATCGCTTCGGCTTCCCGCACATAGATCAGGTTCTCGATGCGGATACCGAAATGGCCAGGCCGATAGTAACCCGGCTCGTTGGACAGGATCATGCCCGGCAGCAGTTCCTGCGTCGAAAGCCGCGAAATGCGCTGCGGCCCCTCGTGAACCGAGAGATAGGAGCCGACGCCATGGCCCGTGCCATGCGCAAAATCGGCCCCTGCCCGCCATAGCGCGATACGCGCCAGCGGATCGAGGTCGCAGCCGCGCGTACCCTTCGGGAAACGTGCCGTGCTGATCTGGATCATGCCCTTCAGCACCAGCGTGAAGAAGCGCTTGTGCTCTTCGCTGACAGCACCGATGCCGACAGTGCGGGTGATATCGGTCGTGCCATTGATATATTGCGCGCCGGAATCGATCAGGAAGAGTTCGCCCGGCTGAATATGCCGGTCGGTCGCCGTCGTCACCCGGTAGTGCATGATGGCTGCATGTTCGCCGGCACCCGAGATCGTGTCGAAGGAAATATCCTTCAGCGGGTTCTGCATGCTCTGACCCAGCCTAGCGCGAGCCTCTTCCAGCCGTTCGGCGGCGCCAATTTCGGTGATCGTGCCGGGCTTGCTCTGCGACAGCCAGTAGAGGAATTCAACCATGGCTGCACCGTCCTGCAGATGGGCGGCGGCCGAACCATTGATCTCGACGCTGTTCTTCACAGCCCGCGGCAGCTTTGCCGGATCGACACCTTCCACGACTTCGCCGCCAGCCTTGCGGATGATCTCGACGAGCGCATAGGAGGCGATATCGGGATCGATGAGAATGCGGCCGCCATCCTTGGCAACCGCAGCAAGCTTCTCATCCAGCAGCGAGGGCGCAAGCTGGGTGGCGATCTGCGCGAGATAGGCTTCCGGCTCGATGCCGGTCTTGCGCTTGTCGAGGAAGATCTCCGCCTTGCCGTCGGCATGGATGATGGCGCGCGCCAGCGGATGCGGCGTATGCGGCACGTCAGCGCCCCGGATATTGAAGATCCAGGCGATGGAAGACGGATCGGCGATCAGTACCGCCCTCAGGTTCTTCTTGGCGAGATCGGCGGCAATGGTGGCGATCTTGTCCTTAGCGAGAATACCGGCCTGCGCCACGTTCTGGATGGTGACCGACCCAAGCGGTTCCGCCGGCCGGTCTGCCCAGAGCTTGTCGAGCGGATTGTGCGGCAGGAAAACCAGTGCGCCACCGATCTCCGACAGCGCCTTTTCGAGCTTGCGCACCTCGGCACCCGAATGCAGCCACGGATCGATGCCGAGCTTCAGCCCTTTCTTGCCCTGCGCAGGCAGCCAGACATGCGGCGGCTCGTTGACCAGATCGCCGCCTGTGAAGACGGAACCGTCCACCTGCTCGGCAAGCTGCGTCACGTAGCGCCCGTCGACATAGACGATCGCTTCCGTCCGGGTGATCAGCGCAATGCCCGCAGAGCCGGTGAAGCCCGTCAGCCAGGAGAGCCGCTCCGCGCAGGCAGGCACGTACTCGCCGTTATATTCATCGGCGCGCGGCACGAGGAAAGCATCGATGCCGAGCGCATCGAAACTGGCGCGCAGTGCGGAAACCCGTTCCTTGCCGAACTGCGGCGTGGAGGTGACTTCGAAAGACTGGAACATGCTGGAAACCCGAATGAATGAAACGAATCCGGTTAATGGGATAGCGGCCATGTTAGCGAATTTTCAGTCATTGGGGAGAAAAAGCGACGCGAAGCGCCTGGGAAGGCCTAGCCGCCCAATAATTTGGCAGAAATGTGTCTCGATGTGGGAAACTGGCACGCTTCATGCATTACGCGCATGGCTGCAATGAAACAAACCCTCTGCCACCGCATGACGGAATAGCTATATACAGCGCATCGAACGGTTCACGACGAACCATCAACAAAGGATTTTTTGAAATGACCGCCTCTCTCTCGCGCTTCGCTTACAGCAGCCCGGTACAGGCTGGCGAACGCCAGACTGTGCGTCACGTCATCGGTGCCCGCCGCCCGCAGAATGAGGATAGCCTCAAGGTGCTCGCAGCAGGCCAGCGTTCCACGCGCCACAAGGGCGCACCGAGCTACGCATTCTGAGCTTAAAGCCCTTCCGATCCTCCTCCCTCCACCGGACAGGCCTATCGGAATGTAGTAGTGCCCGCTCGAGCATCCTCCTCCTTCGAGCTCGCGGGCAAGACCGGATTTAAATGCCGGTCCAAGGCGGTGCCTCTGGCACCGCCTTTTTCTTGTTCGGAATTCCCTGAGATTACGGACGATCGAGATGGATCGTCACCCAGCCATTGCGCCAGATCGTGCGGACATGGCGAAGCTTCGCGCCATTATAGGCCGCAATCACCTTCCAGCGCTGGCTGGCAAGAATGCCTGATAGAATCACCGATCCACCCGGCGCCAGATTGGTGACGAGTTGCGGCGCCATTCTGATCAGCGGCCGCGCCAGAATATTGGCGATGATGAGGTCGAAAGGTCCATGCTCGGAAAAGGCGGTCGAATGGAAGCCCGGTGCAGTCACCGTTCTGATGCCGCTGGCAATGCCGTTGCGACGGACATTTTCAGCCGCGACGCGAACGGCGATCGGATCGATATCGGTTGCAAGCACGGGAATGTTGCGCAGCTTGCGTACCGCAATCGCCAGCACGCCGCTACCCGTGCCGAGATCCAGCGCATTGCGCACCTTGCGTGCCCGAACCACCCGGTCGATCACCTCCAGGCAGCCCGCCGTCGTGCCGTGATGGCCAGTACCGAAAGCCTGGCCGGCATCGATCTCGATGGCAATGTCGCCCATGCGCACCTTGTCGCGGTCATGCGAGCCATGCACGAGGAAGCGCCCTGCCCGGACGGGCTTCAGCCCTTCAAGCGATTTCGTCACCCAGTCCACGTCAGGAATGACCTCACGCGACAGCGCCGCATCGGGAAATGCCTGCGCCAACGCCTCTTCGACGCGGGAGCGTACATCGGCCTCGTCCTCCGCGATCATGTAGACGGAGGCTTCCCAGATATCTTTCTTCTCGTCGATCTCGGTCGTGCCGATGGCAAAATCTTCTTCGCCGAAGACCTCGCTCAGAAGGTCGAGGATTTCCTCGGCCTGCTTTTCAGTCGTCGACACGTAAAGGCGGATTTCACTCACGATAGGCAATCTTTCCGGTTGCGTCGCCCGCTACCGGTCGCGATGCTTTCAGCTGCCGGTCATCCCTTGGCGACGAGATTCTCAAGCTTCTTTATCGCCGTATCGGGGTTTTCGCCATAGGAGATCGTTCCCGAAAAACGCCCTTCGGAATCGAGCAGGAAGACAGAGGCCGTGTGGTCCATCGTGTAGTCTCCATCAGGATTGTTCTCGTCCACAGGCACCTTCTTGGCATAGACGCGGAAGCCCTTGATGACGTCGGCGATCTTGTCCGGTGGGCCAGAAATGCCCGTGATGCGCTTGGAAACGTTGGAGACATACTCGTTCATGATCTCGGGCGTATCGCGCTCGGGATCGACGGTCACGAAATAGGCCTGCAGCTTGTTGCCCTGGGGATCGACCTTCTCCATCCAGCCGTTGAGTTCGAAGAGCGTCGTCGGGCAGACCTCGGGGCAATGCGTAAAGCCGAAGAACAAGGCCGTGGGCTTGCCGCGCAGGGCCTGCTCCGTGATCGGCTGGCCACTCTGCGATACCAGCGTGAACGGCACGCCGAATGGGCCCTCAGCCACCACTTCCTTCGTCCGGCTCTGGTCCAGCGTGAACCAGCCGAGCACACCGGCAAGCAGCAGCACTGCGATCCAGACGGCGATACGGAAATTCTTCATGGTACTTTCCTCGATGCGCGGATGCCCCCATCCGTCTCGCCCGTGTGATTATAGTCGCGATCGCAAGCGCGCAATTCAAGAATGCGTTTTCTCACCCGTGATTAATTGCCCCACCTTGATGAATGCCAGATGCGGGCAAACGTCCTGCGAAAAAGTCGTACAAAGACGAATTATCGCACCTTTCTAACGGCTTGCCGCGGAGGCCTCGAAGCAACCCGAAGAAATACATCGTTAGGAAAGGCTTAATTGCGGATATCTATATTTAGTAATGCACACAGTGCTTCGGCGCTGTTCCGACATGATGTCGGCCGGAGCATGAACCGGATCAGCATAAAATCGAGGGAACTAAAAACCGCCTGGGGCGGAGGGTGGCTTTATGACAAATTCGACGGTTCGCAGAAACCTTTCGGTCGGCCAGCGGCTCTGGACGCTCGGCGGGGCTGCTCTCATCGGCTTCGGCTCGATGCTCGGCATCGGCTGGTACGAGAACACGCAGGTCGATACCGGCCTGCGCCGCGCTGACGAGATCCAACAGAGCATCGACATCATCAACGACATGCGCGTCGCCAATCTGACGCTGGTTCTCGCCGCCATGGACTCGATCGTCGACCGGGAAGAGAAGATCATCCAGCCCGACCGCCTGAAGATCGTTGCCGATTCGCTGGCAACCCTCTCCAGCGGCTCGAAGGAAATAGGCATGATCGCAGAGGAGCTGAAGGCCGGCGACCTGCTGAAGAGCTACGATTCCGATGTCGGCGCGCTTCGCCAGGCCATTCAGGTGGATCTCAAGGCGCTCGTCGAACAAGGCGCGTCCGATGCCGAATTCGACAAGATCGACGATCGCATCGACTCTGAAGGCGAAAAGCTCGCCGCCACCCTCGACAAGTTCGCCAGTGACGGCACCGTCGTTGCCCGCAAGCGCATCGAAAGCGCCAACGAGACCTCCCGCAGCTCGCTTGTCATCCAGATCGCGCTTGGCGTCATCGCCATCCTCACAATGGCTGCGCTGCAATATATCCATGGTGGCTCAATCCGCCGCGGCATCGTCACCGTGCGCGAAAGCATGCTGCGCATCTTGAACGGCGACCTGGCAAGCAACGTCGCCGGCAAGGAACGCGGCGACGAGATCGGCGAAATGGCCCGTGCCGCCGAAAGCTTCCGCCTTGCAGCCATCGAAAAGATCGATCTGGAAGCCCGCACCGAGACCGACCGCCAGCGCAGCGATGCCGAACGCCGCGAGCGCGAATCTGCCAAGCTTGCCGATACGGAAGCGCTGAACACCATCGTCACGGCGCTCGCTCAGGGCCTCACCCGCCTTGCCAACGGCGACCTGACAGCGAGCATCGACCAGCCCTTCCGCGACGAGCTGGAAAGGCTGCGTCAGGATTTCAACCAGACGGCCCTGCGCCTGCGTCAGGCGATGGGCGATATTGCCCTGAACAGCACGTCCATCCAGGCCAACAGCCACCAGATGCGCGCCGCCGCCGACGACCTTGCCAAGCGCACAGAGCAACAGGCCGCCTCGCTGGAAGAGACCTCAGCGGCGCTGGACGAGATCACCGCTACCGTCCGTAACGCCACCAGCCGCGCCGAGGAAGTCGGCAACATGGTCGCTCATACTCGCCAGAATACCGAGAAATCCGACGCCATCGTCGGCGATGCGATGGCCGCGATGGAGCGAATCGAAGGCGCCTCCCGCGAGATCGGCACGATCATCAACGTCATTGACGAGATTGCCTTCCAGACGAATCTGCTGGCACTCAACGCCGGCGTCGAGGCCGCGCGTGCCGGCGAAGCCGGCAAGGGCTTTGCGGTCGTTGCACAGGAAGTTCGCGAACTTGCCGGCCGCGCAGCAGGAGCAGCCAAGGATATCAAGACCTTGATCGGAAAATCCGGCGCCGAAGTTAAGATCGGCGGCGAATTAGTGACGGCTGCCGGCGAGGCTTTGCGCCAGATCGGCGAAGATGTTCTGCGTATCGACGGCCATGTTAAATCAATCGTAACCTCTGCGCGCGAACAATCAGTCGGACTGAACGAGATCAATACAGCCATCAGCCAGATGGATCAGGTGACGCAGAAGAATGCGGCCATGGTGGAAGAAATGAACGCCGCCAGCCACACTCTCGCAACCGATGCGGAAAACCTGACGCAGCTGGTACGGCAGTTCAATATCGGCGAGGGCATGAGCGCCCGTCAAACGCCGCGAGAAGCCCCCGCAGCCTCGCATCCGAAACCTTCACCCGCACGGCGCCTCATGGGCAAGGTCGCGGGCGCATTCACAGGCGGCGGCGCCGCCAGGACACTCGCCTCTCCGGCCGGAGACAACTGGGAAGAATTCTGACCATGAACAACAATGCCATCAAGCAGTCGGGCGCCTACCTCGAAATCGTCTCGTTCCACCTGGGCGACCAGGAGTTCTGCATCGATATCATGGCGATCCGCGAAATCCGTGGCTGGGCGCCGGTCACCCCCATGCCGCACACCCCGCCCTACGTCCTTGGCCTCATCAACCTGCGCGGTGCCGTGATCCCGGTCATCGACATGGCCTGCCGCCTCGGCATGAAGATGACGGAGCCGTCGGAGCGTTCCGCCATCATCGTCACCGACATCGCCGGCAAACTCGTCGGCCTGCTGGTCGAACAGGTCTCCGACATGATGACCATCAAGAGCGAAGACCTTCAGCCGCCGCCGGAAATCATCCCGGAAGCCCAGCGCGCCTTCTGCCGCGGTATCGTCGCGCTCGAAAAGACCATGGTCTGCTTCCTCAACCTCGACACCGTCATCGCCGACGAACTGTCCCGCGAAGCCGCCTGATCGCTCTTCATATTCGGAATTCAAAGGCCCGGCTTGTCCGGGCCTTTTTCATTGCGGTTTCCCGTTCTTCCACACCACATCCTGCCCGTAGAGCGGAATGGTCGAGATCGACATCTTCGCCGAGCCATCCGTAAGCTCCCGCGAATGGGCGAGATAGATCAGCGTATTGTTGGCCTTGTCGTAGATACGGTTGACCGCCAGCGTCTTCCAGATCAACGACATGCCCTGGCGGAACACCTCGCTGCCATCCTTGGAAAGATCGATATTGCCAATCTCGATCGGCCCCGTCTGGCGGCAGGCGATGGAATTGTTCGAGGGGTCTTCGAACCAGTTGCCGTTCTTGAAGCGGTCGATGAGGCTGCGGTCGAAATAGGTGACATGGCAGGTCACGCCCTTCACTTCAGGGTCGGAGACCGCCTCGATAATGATGTCGTTGCCGATCCAGTCGACCCCGACCTTGCCGACGACTTCCGCAGATGTCGCGCCTGCGGAAACGGCGAGGAATGCTGCAGAGAGGAAAAGATTGCGGAAAGCGGACATGGCAACTCCCGTGTTGATCCGGAAGCTAAGATAAGAATGGCCAAACCCTTTGCAAGAAAGCGAGGCTCAGCCCTTGCGGCAGGTGCAGGGCGCGTAGCCGGCGGCCATCAGCTTACCTGGTGTCATGCCGATCAGCGCCGGAATGGCAGCAACCGTCGCAGCCTTGACAGCCTTCGCCATCTCGATTGCCGCTGCCGCGCAGACGGCAGCATCCTCAGCCGCGTTGTGGTGGACGAAACGCAGGCCGAGATGCTCGGCAATCAGGTTCAGCCGGTGCGACAGAAAATGCGGCCAGATACGCTGCGCCATCTTCAGGCTACAGAGATAGGTGAGCTCCGGATAGGACTGCCGGTAAAGATCGAGGCTCGCCCGCCAGACGCTGAAATCGAAGGCGGCATTGTGAGCGATCATCGTCGCGCCCCGGAAATCCTCAAGGAACTCGTCCATGACTTCAGGAAATTCCGGCGCATCCTCGACATGCTCAGGGCGAATGCCGTGGATCGCGATATTCATGCCGGAGAAGCGCATGTCGCGTGGCCGGATCAGCCGCTCCTCGACCCGCGTCACCTGCCCGTCCTCGATCCAAGCAAGGCCGACGGAGCAGGCGCTGCCGCGCTGTTCGTTGGCTGTCTCGAAATCGATGGCGATAGTCTTCACGGGCAAATATCCGAATCGTCTGCTCTTCCGGAATAATCTTAGCCGTATCCGAAGGCAAATTCTCACCTGTTGACATCTGCACGCAAATGGCGAAACTTCCGTCCATGATCAACTCAGTGGCCCACACCCTTCATCTTATCACCACGACCCATGCAGGGTACGCGGGAGAGATGGTGCGCCACTAGCAGCCGATCATCCCCGAAAACCCTGCCGAGGCGAGCAGGGTTTTCCGAAACTCCGCTCTCCTCTTTTAGAAACCCAAGGAGAGCATGATGTCAGCCAATCAGGATACCCCACCCGAAAAGCCTTCGTTGAAAGGCCTCAATGTTCGCGCTTTGCGCATGAGCGATGTCGAAGCCGTTACCGAACTGATGAACCTGCCGGGCTATCGTGCCGGCACGCTGCGCCCGCCTTTTCAAAGCATCGATGCGGTGCGCAAGCGCATGGAATCCCCCTCACCAAACGCCCTCAACCTCGTTGTCGAACTCGACGGCCGGATCGTCGCCAATGGCGGCATGAACCGCTTCGAAGGACGGCGCCAGCACGCCGCGAGCCTCGGCATGGGTGTCCATGACGATTTCACCGGTCGCGGCGTCGGAACCGCCCTGATGGCCGCGTTTGTCGATGCCGCCGACAATTGGCAGGATATCAAGCGGATGGAATTGACTGTCTATACCGACAACGCGGCAGCTATCCGCCTCTACGAAAAATTCGGCTTCGAAAAGGAAGGGCTTCTCCGTTCATTCGGCTATCGCGACGGGCAATATGTCGATGCCTATACGATGGCGCGGCTGAGGGCCTGAAACAAAGAGGCCGGCGTTGTCGCCGGCCCTGCGTTACCCCCCAATCAGGGCCAGCCACTCGTCTTCGTCCATGGTCTGAACGCCGAGTTCGCGGGCCTTGTCGAGCTTCGAGCCGGCACCGGGGCCGGCAACGACGATATCGGTCTTCTTGGAGACGGAGCCTGCCACCTTTGCCCCGAGGCCTTCAGCCCTTGCCTTTGCCTCTTCGCGGGTAAATTTCTCCAGCGAACCGGTAAAGACTACTGTCTTGCCGGCGACCGGGCTGCCCACTGTCACCGGCTGTTCGGCCTCCTGCGGCGTCACCTCGTCGAGCAGGCGACCGATCACCTCGATATTGCGCGGCTCCTTGTAGAATTCCACGATGGCACGCGCCACGACCTCACCAATGCCTTCGATGGCGTTGAGGTCGTTCCAGGCATCACCCGAAAGCGTTGCCGCCTCCTTCATTGCCGCCGCAAAGGCCTCGTAAGTATTATAGGAGCGCGACAGGAGCTTCGCCGTCGTCTCGCCCACGTGGCGGATGCCGAGCGCGTAGATGAAGCGGTGAAGGGCGATGCTGCGCCGCTCATTGATTGCAGCATAAAGCTTGCCGACGCTGACCTTGCCGAAACCGTCGATATTCTCCAGCTTGGTGATCGACTGTTGCTGCCGCTTCTCCAGCGTGAAAATATCGGGCGCCGTGCGGATCTGCAGCGCCGGATCCTCGTTCTCGAAGAAGAAGTCGATCTGCTTGGAACCGAGCCCCTCAATGTCGAAGGCATTGCGCGAGACGAAGTGCTTCAATTCCTCCGTCGCCTGCGCGCGGCAGATGAAGCCGCCGGTGCAGCGGGTGACGGAATTGAGCTTGCCGGTCTTCTCATGCCGCTCACGCACCGCATGCGAGCCGCAGACCGGGCACACTTTCGGAAAATGATAGGGCTGCGCCTCAGTAGGACGCTTTTCTATAACGACATCGAGCACCTGCGGGATGACGTCGCCGGCGCGCTGCACGATGACGGTGTCGCCGATGCGGATATCGTGCTCCTCCTCACGGATGCGCTCGCCATTATTGCCGATGCCCTTGATATAATCCTCGTTGTGCAGGGTCGCATTGGTGACAACGACGCCGCCGACGGTGATCGGCGTCAACCGCGCCACCGGCGTCAGCGCGCCGGTGCGACCGACCTGGATGTCGATATTCTCGACGATGGTGAAAGCCTGCTCAGCCGGGAACTTGTGCGCCGTCGCCCAGCGCGGGCTGCGCGAGCGGAAACCGAGACGCTGCTGCAGCTCGAGGCTGTCGACCTTGTAGACGACGCCATCGATATCGTAATCGAGGTCCGGCCGTTCGAGGCCGATCTCGCTGTAATGGGCAAGGATATCGTCAACCGAGTTCAGCCGCTTCATCAGCGGATTGACCGGGAAGCCCCACTCCCTGAACTTTTCGACCATGCCCATCTGCGTATTGGCAGGCATGTCCGACATCTCGCCCCACGCATAGGCAAAGAACTTCAACTTGCGGCTCGCCGTCACCTTCGCATCGAGCTGACGCAGCGATCCTGCCGCCGTGTTGCGCGGATTGACATAGGTCTGCTTGCCTTCGGCCTCCATCTGGGCGTTGAGCGCCATGAAATCGCTCTTGGCCATATAAACCTCGCCGCGCACTTCCACGACGGATGGAACGCCCTTCGGCAGCTCGTTCGGGATTTCCTTGATGGTGCGGATATTGGCCGTGACGTTTTCGCCCGTCGTGCCGTCGCCGCGCGTGGCAGCCGTTATAAGCTTGCCGTTCTCGTAACGGATGGACATGGAAAGCCCGTCGATCTTCGGTTCGGCGGTAAAGGCGATGGAATTGTCAGGCAGGCGGCCGAGGAAGCGATAGACGCTGGCAACGAAATCGCGCACGTCCTCCTGCGAGAAAGTATTGTCGAGCGACAGCATCGGCCGGGAATGAACGACCGGCGCAAAAGTGACGGAAGGGGCTGCACCGACCCGGCGCGACGGGCTGTCTTCGCGGATGAGCTCGGGGAAGCGTGCCTCGATCGCATCGTTGCGGCGCTTTAGCGCGTCATAATCCGCATCGGAAATCTCCGGCTGGTCCTTGCCATGATAGAGCGCATCGTTACGCGCAACCTCCTTGGCCAGCCGTTCCAGTTCGATGGCAGCGTCTTCAAGGGTCAGGTCCTCAACAGCGACGGATTCGGTCGACATGCAGCTTCACTCCAGAGAATCTGCAATGGTTTTAGAGCAAAATTCCGCGATTGAAATAGCACCAATGTTTTGAATTATGGCCGCGCGTTGCGCAGTCTGATGGCGCTGACGTGTAGCGTACTGTCCCGCAGGGCCTTCAGCGGCACGAGGCTGTCAACGACCCGCAGCTCGATGCCGCGCGGCGCAAATTCGCGATCGAGGCCGGACATTGCGGTGAGTGCGAGCGGCAGAACCGTCCTGCGCGACACCCACATTCCCGCGTCCTGCAGGTCCTCGAAACCATCGGCCGGCATCTCGTAGCGGTGGATGCTTTCGGCCTGCAGCCGCGCCAGCCAGCCACGCTCGATATAGGCGGCACCCCGCCAGTCGCCGAGCAAGCGGCGATCTTCGTCTGATGTCTCGGGCGTCGCCCAGATCAGAATACGCGGGCAATCGCGCGGGAAGAGATACATGAAGTCGTGGATGTCATCGATCGCCCAGACGAGCGGGCCGTTCAGCCATTCCATTCCCGCCAGACGCTCCGAGGGAGCGCGCACGGGGCGCGGCTCAAAGACCGCAATAGTGGGATCATCACTGAAATGGAAAAGCCGCATGAATGGCTCAACCTCACCGGTGGGTGACGTCCCATAGCCTGGCCGCCGAGATTTGTCACTGGCGGCTTATGCTAGCCGTTACCCGCCAGCAACCGTGCCGCAGCCGCCCTCGCCTCTTCCGTCACGGACGCGCCGGCAAGCATGCGGGCAATCTCTTCCGTGCGGTCCTTCTGGGCCATGGTGGCAACGCGTGTGGCGATCTTGTCGGAGCCTTCGCCGGACGGTCCCTTGGAGATCAGGAGATGTGTGGCGGCACGGGCTGCCACCTGCGGCGCATGGGTGACGGAGAGAACTTGCACGCGCTCGGAAAGCCGCTTCAGCCGCTGGCCGATCGCATCCGCCACTGCCCCGCCGACGCCTGTGTCGATTTCGTCAAAGACGAGCGTCGGCGCCGAGCCGCGATCGGCAAGCGCCACCTTGAGCGCCAGCAGAAAGCGCGAGAGTTCGCCGCCCGAGGCGACCTTCATGATCGAGCCGGGACGCGTGCCCGGATTGGTCTGGACGTGGAATTCCACGACATCGATGCCCTCGGCCGTCGCCTCTTCCGCATCGGTGGTAATCTCCACCATAAAGCGGGCGCGCTCGAGCTTCAGCGCCGGCAGCTCAGCCATGACGGCCTGCGCCAGTGCATCGCCGGCATGGTGACGCTTCTCCGAAAGCGAGCGGGCGGCCGCATCGTAATTCGCCTTTGCGACCCCAACTTCCGCCTCGAGCTTGGAGAGACGCTCCTCGCCGGCATCGAGATCGGCAAGATCGTTGATCATACGCACGGCGAGCGCCGGAAGCTCGGTGACGGGAACGGAATATTTGCGGGAGGCAGCGCGGAGCGCAAACAGCCGCTCTTCGACCCGCTCCAGTTCCTTCGGATCATATTCCGTCTTGCGCAGTGCCGCCTCGACTTCCATCTGCGCATTCGAAAGCTGGTCCAGCGCCGCGTCAAGCAGCGCTACGGTGTCTTCCAGCAGGCCGGGCGCCTCATGGCTCTTGCGCTCGAGACGGCGCACCAGCGAGGCGATATGCGGCACGGGAGAGGCATTGCCGTTGAGGAACTCGGAGGCCTCGGCGATATCGCCGGCGATGCGCTCCGCCTTCATCATCTTCTGGCGACGGTCGGCAAGCTCATCCTCTTCGCCATCGCGTGGCGAGAGCTTTTCGAGCTCTTCGACGGAGGAGCGCAGATAATCCGCCTCACGGGCAGCTACCTCGACCTTCTCGCGGTGCTTCTTCAGCGTGCGCTCGCTATCGCGCCACTGGCGGTAAAGCGCGGCCACGCCCTGCACGTCCTCGCTGATACCAGCAAAGGCGTCGAGCAGCGTTCTGTGGGCATTGGTATCGACAAGCGCGCGGTCGTCGTGCTGGCCGTGGATCTCGACCAGCATCTGGCCGGCCTGACGCATCAGCTGAACGCTGACAGGCTGGTCGTTGACATAGGCCTTGGTGCGCCCGTCGGAGGATTGCTGGCGGCGAAAGATCAAGTCGCCTTCGTCATCGATGCCGTTTTCGCGCAAGAGCTTGCGGGCACTATGATCCAAGCCGACATCGAAGACCGCGGTCACCTGGCCCTTGTCCTCGCCATGGCGCACGAGACCGCCATCGCCGCGCCCGCCAAGGGCCAGCGACAGACTGTCGAGCAGGATGGATTTGCCGGCGCCCGTCTCACCCGTCAGCACGGAGAGGCCGGTCTCGAAGGCAAGATCCAGCCGCTCGATCAGAACGATATCGCGGATCGAAAGCTGGATCAGCATTGGCCTCAGGAACCGAGAAGGAGTTTCTTGCCCGCTGCAGCGATCCACGAACCCTTGTTTTCACGCGGTTCCGCGCCGCCCGACTGCAGCAGCTTGTAAGAATCAGCATACCACTGGCTGTCGGGATAATTGTGACCGAGAACGGCAGCGGCAGTCTGCGCCTCCTCGACGACGCCCAACGCATAATAGGCTTCGACGAGACGGGCGAGCGCCTCCTCCACCTGATTCGTGTTCGGGTATTTCTCGACGACGATGCGGAAGCGCGAGATCGCGGCAAGATATTCCTTGCGCTCCATGTAATAGCGGCCGACCTGCATTTCCTTACCGGCCAGCTGGTCGCGCGCAAAGCGCATCTTGGCCTGCGCGTCATCCACATATTCGGAGTCAGGATAGTTGTCGACGACGGCCTGCATCGCCTCGATCGTCTTCTGCGAGGCGCGCTGGTCCTGCGTCACGTCGACGATCTGCTTGGAATAGGTCAGGCCCACGAGATACTGCACGTAAGCGGCATCCTTGGACTTCGGATATTGCGCCATGTAACGGTTGCCCGATGCAAGCGCGTCGTCGAAGCGGCCCTGGCGGTATTTGACGAAGGTGCTCATGACGAGCGCCTTGCGCGCCCATTCCGAGAAGGGGTTCTGCGCATCGATCGCGTCGAACTTGCGCCCCGCCTCGGCCATGTTGCCTGCCTTCATGTTGGCGAGGCCCTGGGTGTAAAGCACATCTGGCGGATCGGTTTCGAGGCCGAGCTTGGTGATGTCGATATCAGGGTCCGACTGGCAGCCGGAAATCAAGGCACCTGCGCTCAGCACCATCACGGATGCGAGCAAAGCGCGCGCTGTCTTCATCATCATGTCAGACCTTGCATAAGCCATTCGAAAGAATCCCACCGCTGCCGTCCACTCCACAGCAGCCACGCCTAGCTGGCGTTTCTAGCCACAAATACCTGTCAAGAGCAACGCAATGATCACGCATTAACGCATTTTTGTGGCAGCACCGCCGAGAATGTCGGGCTTTTCACCGGCATTCGAAGCGGCAGCGGCTAAATATATGCCGCAAAACATCTATCGACGCGCTTGTGCGCCCCTTGCCCATAAAAAAACCGCCCCCGTTAGGAGGCGGCCCTGGCCTTAATTGGTATACTGGAGGTCATGCCGACCAGGGGGCGAATTCCGGAGCGCTGACTGCAATGAATTCGCGAACGGCAACGCGCTGGCGCGGCGTCGAAGTCTCGACCACTTCATAGGCCGAGGCATCGCTGAGCAGTGCCTTGAGAGCGTTGGCGTTCATCTTGTGGCCGCCGCGATAGGAACGGTAGCAGCCGATGAACTGTGCGCCGGCAAGCGCCAGATCGCCGACGGCATCGAGCGTCTTGTGACGCACGAACTCGTCCTTGGCATAGCGCAGGCCTTCGACATTGATGACGGCATTGTCGTCGGAGATGACGACCGAGTTTTCAAGCGAGGAGCCGAGAGCATGGCCCGAAGCCCAGAGACGCTCGACATCACGCATGAAGCCGAAGGTGCGCGCACGCGACAGCTCGGCCTTGAAGACGGCGGCGGTCAGATCGCCTTCCCACTTCTGGCGGCCGATCAGCGGGCATTCGAAATCAATCTCGACTTCGAAGCGCGTGCCGTCATAGGGGCGGAACTCGCTCCAGGAACCGCCATGCTCGATACGAACAGGCTTGGTGATGCGGATGTAGCGACGCTTGACGCCGAGGGAAACGAGGCCGACCTGTTCGATGGCTTCGACGAAGGGAACCGAGCTGCCATCCATGATCGGCATTTCGGCACCGCTGACTTCGATCACGACATTGTCGAGGCCGAGAGCGTAAACGGCTGCCATCACGTGTTCGATCGTCGCGACGGAATGGGCCGGCGAGAAGCCGAGAACGGTGCAGAGATCGGTATTGCCGACCTGCGAGGAAACAGCCTTCAGTTCGGTGACGTCGCCATTGTCATGGATGCGCTGGAAAATCACGCCGGTGCCGGCTTCGGCCGGATTGAAGGTGATTGAAACGTCGGCACCAGAATGAACGCCGATGCCCGAAAGTGTCACCGGACGCGATACCGTCGTCTGAAAGCCCAGCAAGCCAAGTCCCATAAAATCTGCCTTTATTCTTCCGTACCCGTTGTTGCCAACCGGCCGGATCTTTCTTCTATACTGCCCGAACCGCTCGAAGCGGACTCTAAGGGCAGTTCGCTTGCCTCATACTTACGTGGACGCGCGCTGCAATCCAAATCACTGTTCGTTTCGATTTGTTACGAAATCCGCAGAGCGAAAAGCATTTAGAATTCAATCAGGTAGAAATGCAAACGCCCGGGATTACAGTCCCGGGCGTTTTCTGTGGAGAAGTGCTCTTCTCAGTTCGACTGGCGGCGCAGGAAGGCCGGGATTTCCAGCTGGTCGTCTTCCTGCATCATGCGGGCCTGCGGCGCGGCACGGCCCTGGTCGTCGAGATTGCCGCGACGCGGTGCGTAGAGGCTTGCTTCCGGCGATAGCGGACGGCGCTGCTGCGAGGATGCAGCCGGCGCGGAGGTCATTTCCGGAGCGACTTCCTCTTCGCGGCGGCCGAGCGAATTGGTGATTCGCTTGAGTAGACCCATCGGGCCGCGCTCTTCCTGGACGTGCGAAGCAGCAGGCTGCGAGCGATGGTCGATCTCAGCCTGGACCACCGGCGGGAAGTCCTCGACCTTCGGCATGCGGACCTGCTCAGGAGCCTGGCGGATCACCGGCTCATGACGGACAGGCTGCTGCTGCATGATCGGCTGCGGAGCTGGCTGCTGCATGACGGGAGCCGACTGTACCGGAGCCTGGCGCATGACCGGGGCTGCTTCAGGCACAGAAGCAAAAATCTTGCTCTGCGGACGGAAGGTCTCCTGCATCACCGGCTGCTGCTGGATCGGAGCAGCGGCACGCGGAGCCGGGATTTCCAGCTCACGTTCCATCTCGGCTTCAGCCATACGGATGGTCTGCGCAATCTGGTCGGCCTTCGGTGCCTGCATTACCGGAGCAGGCTGAACTGCGGCCGGTGCCGGAGCAACGGCCGCGGAGGGACGGATAGCCGGCTTTGCGATCGGCTGGAACGAACGGTCGGCAGCCTGGTTCATCGCGCGGTCGATGCCGGTGGCGACGACCGAGACGCGGATGATGCCTTCGAGCGATTCGTCGAATGTTGCGCCGAGGATGATGTTGGCGTCCGGATCGACTTCTTCGCGGATGCGCGTTGCAGCTTCGTCGACTTCGAACAGCGTGAGATCACGACCGCCGGTGATGGAGATCAGCAGGCCCTGTGCGCCCTTCATCGAGGTTTCGTCGAGCAGCGGGTTGGCAATCGCCGCTTCGGCGGCCTGCATGGCGCGGCCCGAACCGGAAGCTTCGCCGGTACCCATCATTGCGCGGCCCATTTCGCGCATGACCGAGCGGACGTCGGCGAAGTCGAGGTTGATGAGACCTTCCTTCACCATCAGGTCGGTGATGCAGGCAACGCCCGAGTAGAGAACCTGATCGGCCATGGCAAAGGCGTCGGCGAAGGTCGTCTTGTCGTTGGCGATCCGGAAGAGGTTCTGGTTCGGAATGACGATAAGCGTATCGACAGACTTCTGCAGTTCCTGAATACCGGATTCGGCCAGACGCATGCGGCGTCCGCCTTCGAAGTGGAACGGCTTGGTGACGACGCCGACCGTCAGGATGCCCTTGTTGCGGGCCGCCTGTGCGACGACAGGAGCAGCGCCCGTACCGGTGCCGCCGCCCATGCCGGCGGTGACGAAGCACATATGCGTGCCGTTCAGGTGATCGACGATCTCGTCAATGCACTCTTCGGCGGCTGCACGGCCGACTTCCGGCTGCGAGCCGGCGCCGAGACCTTCCGTGACGCTGGCGCCGAGCTGGATGATCCGTTCGGCCTTCGTCATCGTCAGTGCCTGGGCATCCGTGTTGGCAACGACGAAGTCGACGCCCTGGAGGCCTGCGGAAATCATGTTATTGACGGCATTGCCGCCGCCGCCGCCGACGCCGAACACGGTGATGCGCGGCTTCAGTTCGGTGATGTCAGGCTTTTGCAGCTTGATAGTCATGGTACCAGTTCCTTCTCTCTCTGGCCGCATCGCCACGCCGGCCAATTCACTCAATTTCAAAAGCTTTCCTTCAGCCACTGGCCCATACGGGCGATGCGGCTGTTATTACCCCCAAGCGACAGAAGCAGACTGCTCTGTGACGCATGTGTTTCCATGTCCGCGACCTGCGGATAGATCATCAAACCGACGGCCGTCGAAAAGGCCGGGCCCTTGGCCGCCGTCGGAAGACCCGAGACACCCATCGGACGGCCGATACGAACGTTGCGGGCCAGGATGCGGCGCGCCACTTCGGCAAGGCCGGTCAGCTGACTGGCGCCACCCGTCAGCACGACACGCTTTCCGACGATCGGGCTGAAGCCCGAACGCTGGATCCGGTCGCGGATGAGTTCCATCGTCTCTTCGATGCGCGCTGAAACGATGCGCGACACCAGAGCCCGCGGCACCTGGCTCGGCTGATCACGATCATCCTCGCCGATCGGCGGAATGGAGATCAGCTCGCGCTCGTCGGAAGAATTGGTCAGCGCCGAAGCGTGAACCACCTTCAAACGTTCAGCATCCTCGATCCGTGTGGAAAGGCCGCGTGCGAGGTCGGTCGTCACATGATGACCGCCGAGGCCGACAGCATCGGTATGGACAAGCTTGCCTTCGGCAAAGACCGAAATCGTCGTCGTGCCGCCGCCCATGTCGATGGCCGCACAGCCAAGTTCGACTTCATCGTCGACGAGTGCGGCAAGACCGGATGCATACGGTGTTGCAACGATTCCTTCCACCGAAAGATGCGCTCTGTTGACGCTGAGCTCGAGATTTTTGAGCGCCGAGCGCTCCGCCGTCACCACATGCATATCGACGCCGAGTGCATCGCCATACATTGCCAGCGGATCGCGGATGCCGCGTTCGCCATCGAGAGAGAAGCCGGTTGCCAGCGAATGCAGCACGGCGCGATCCTGGCGCAGCGACTGCTGGCAGGCGGCCGAGAGCACCTTCTTGAGGTCGTTCAGCTCGACTTCCTGGCCGCCGAGATCGATGGTCGCGGTGTAAATATCGCTGCCGAGACGGCCAGCCGTTAGGTTGACGATCAGGCTTTCCACGGTCAGGCCCGCCATACGCTCTGCCGCATCCACGGCGAGACGGATGACGCTTTCCAGCGCGTCGAGATCGGCGATGACGCCGGTCTTGATCCCGCGCGAACGCTGATGGCCGATGCCGATGATCTCGATATTGTGCGTGCGGCCCGGCAGGATCTGGCTTTCCTCGCGCGGCGTCAGCCGACCGATCATGCAGACGACCTTGGTCGAGCCGATATCCAGCACCGAAACGATATGCGACCGCTTCGACGAAAGCGGCTTCAGGCGCGGCAATCCGAAATGGGATGAACCGAACAAGCTCATATATTCTGCCCCGCCTTCTTCAAATCCTTGGTGCGCGCCGTAACCGCCGCCTGACGGCGTGCTGCCGCCTCGGGCGTTAGCTGGATCGTCGTGCGATCCGGCAGCCTGAGATCGACTGCAGCGATATCGCGCTCCAGAAGCTGCTGTTCCTTGTCAAATTTCGAAAGCGTCGCCAGCGCCTGGTCGAGATCATCTTCCGGCAGCTTGACGACGACGCCATTGTCCATGTGCAGGTCCCAGCGGCGGCCGGAAACCCAGACGTAAGCCTTCACGCGAGCCTTCACATCAGGCCACTTGGCGAAGGCATCCTCGATGGAGGCCGCAGCCGTTTCGGCGTCACGGCCGACGACCAGCGGCAGAGCCGAAAACTTGTTATCGCGAAGCGGCGCGATCACGCTGCCGCTCTTCTCGATCAGCGAAAGCTCCTGGCCGTGCTGCCAGATGGCATAGGCGGCGCGCTCAGAGAGCTTCACCTCGATCGTCTTCGGATAGACCTTGCGGACTTCGACATTTTCGACCCAGGGAAGGCGCGCGATCTTCTGGCGCGCAGCATCGACATCAAGGGCGACGAGTGATGTCGCGCCATCGAGGCCGAGAAGCTGCAGAATCTCGATTTCGGAGGTCTGATTGTTTCCGGAAACCTTCACGTCCTCGATGGCAAAGCCGACAGCGCTGGTCGTCGCCTGCGCGACGGCTTCCGTATGACCGCCAAGCGACATGCCATAGAGGCCGGTCGCAGCCAGGAAGCCAAGCGCGGAAACCGTGCCCGTGTGGGCCGGGATATGGATGCGGCCGCTACCGAGGCTTACGAGGAAGCGTACGACGCGGCGCAGCGGACGCGGCAGCACGCGGCGTTCGTCGGCTTCCATAACGGGAAGCTCGGCATAACGGCTGGGGCGCCCTATCCTTTTGACCGTCAACGCAAACAAGACGCGTCCTCCACCATCCACCGGAGAAATGCACCAAAGGAATATCCGGCATGGCCGGCCATTTCGGGCACAAGGGAGGTTGGAGTCATGCCTGGCTGGGTATTAACCTCCAGCCAGATGATCTCGCCGTCTTCGGAAAAACGATCGTCGTAACGAAAGTCGGACCGACTGACGCCGCGGCAACCGATTGCTTGATGCGCCCTTAATGCCAATGTTTGTATTTTTTGGTAAATTTTCGGTGAAATTTTAGCCGGCAAGACATGTTTTGAGCCACCCGACGCATACTTGGAGTTGTAATCATAGAAATTGTGGCCCTGCGGTACCACCTCGATGACATCCATGGGTTGATCGCCCATCACACCGCAGGTCAGCTCACGACCATGGATGTAGCGCTCGACAATGACTTCCTCGCCATAACGCCACTCGGCCGAGCCGATGACCTGCGGCGGGTGCGCCTGATCCTCACCGACGATGACGACGCCGAAGCTGGAGCCTTCGCGCACCGGCTTGACCACATAGGGCGTCTTCATCGGATGCTCCGACGGAAACGAGAAGCGATTCAGCACCTGCAATTCGGCAACCGGAACACCGGCGGCGGCAGCCACACGCTTCGCCCGGGCCTTATCCATGGCAAGCGCAGAAGCAAGCACGCCCGAATGCGTATAGGGGATCTGCAGATATTCGAGAATGCCCTGGATGGTGCCATCCTCGCCGAAAGGCCCATGCAAGGCATTGAAGACAACATCGGGCCTCAGGGCGGAGAGCTTTTCGGAAATGTCGCGCTCGACATCGATGCGCGTCACCTTGAAGCCTTCACTTTCGAGAGCATCGCCACACGCCTTCCCCGAAGAAAGGCTGACAGGCCTCTCCGAAGAAAATCCGCCCATCAGGACAGCTACGTGCTCGCGACTCATCAACACCCCCAAAAAATAACTTCCACTCTGCCGAACCGAGGCTTGCGCGGAGCTGGTCTGCGCGGTTCGTGTCCTTTGTCTGACTTGGGTGCATTAGAGCATCATTATGGTTAACGAATCGTTTACTTTCGTTAACTCCGCCTTGCCGCATACTTCATTTTTCTGCGACTATGATCGCTCGAATATCACAGCGAATAAGCCGCAAGCACGATGAAGAACGAAAAACCCGCGCGGAAAAACCACGCGGGTTCAATGGCATGCACAGATGTTCTGCAGTCAGTCCTTATCGCCGAAGAACCTCCAGACGAGGCCGCCAATCGCACCTCCGGCAAGCGGCGCGATCCAGAACAGCCAGAGTTGCTGCAGCGCCCAGCCGCCGACGAAAAGCGCCTGCCCCGTCGAACGCGCCGGATTGACGGAGGTGTTCGTTACGGGGATCGCGACGAGGTGAATCAGCGTCAGTCCCAGGCCGATCGCAAGCGGTGCAAAGCCGGCGGGCACCCTGCTGCTTGTCGATCCGAGGATGATGATCAGGAAAAACATGGTCAGCAGAATTTCGATCAGCAGCGCCGAAAGCAGCGAATAACCACCGGGAGAATGTTCGCCATATCCGTTGGCGGCAAACCCGCCGAGCTCGAAACCCGCCTTGCCGCTGGCGATGAGATAGAGCGCTGCAGCAGCAACAATGGCGCCGATCACCTGTGCGACTATATAGGGAATGAGACGCGCCGCAGGAAACCGTCCCGCAACAACAAGACCAAGAGAAACGGCGGGATTGAAATGACCGCCGGAAATACCGCCCACGGCATAGGCCATAGTGACAACGGTCAAACCAAACGCCAGCGCCACGCCGGCAAAACCGATTCCAAGTTCGGGATAGGCGGCCGCGAGCACGGCACTGCCGCATCCGCCGAAGACCAGCCAGAACGTGCCGAGAAACTCGGCAGCAAGATTTTTCTGCATGTGTGCCCCTTCATTCTCTCAACCAGAGAGCACTTTATCAATCAATTGCAATTTGATTCCGGTCAAGTTCGGGGCTACCTCCCGACAAGCCTGGCGCAAGGTTGAGAAACCGCTGAGACTAGGGGAGACGGATACCCACATCGGTGTGGCCCAGTCACACCATCGCACAATGTCGCCTGCGTCAGATTCTTGCGTGTCCGGGCATTTTCTCAGCCTTAAAATTGCGTTAAGAGCGACACCTCCCAAGCAAATCGATAAAAAATACTGATTGGAATGAACATGACAGAAGCGATCTCCGTATCGCCGAGCCCTTCGAGCAGCACGCAAGTCAATTCCCCCGCACGCGTCCTGATCGCCAGCCTCATCGGCACCACGATCGAATTCTTCGACTTCTACGTCTATGCGACGGCAGCCGTCCTCGTCTTCCCGCACCTCTTCTTCCCCTCGAGCGATCCGACCTCTGCGCTGCTGCAGTCTCTCGTGACCTTCTCGATCGCCTTCTTCGCCCGCCCCTTCGGCGCCGTGGTCTTCGGCCATTTCGGCGACAAGGTCGGCCGCAAGGCGACGCTGGTGGCAGCCCTGATGACCATGGGCTTGTCGACCGTGGTGATCGGCATTCTGCCCGGCTACGACTCGATCGGCATCGCCGCGCCGCTGCTGCTTGCGCTGTGCCGCTTCGGCCAGGGTCTCGGCCTCGGCGGCGAATGGGGCGGCGCTGTGCTGCTCGCCACCGAAAACGCACCTCCCGGCAAGCGCAGCTGGTACGCCATGTTCCCGCAGCTCGGCGCGCCGATCGGCTTCATCCTTTCCTCCGGCTTCTTCCTGATTCTCGCGGAAACCATGAGCAACGAGGACTTCCTCGCCTATGGCTGGCGCATTCCCTTCATCGCCAGCCTCGCGCTCGTCGCCGTCGGTCTCTATGTCCGCCTGAAGATCGCCGAAACGCCGGAATTCCAGAAGGCCGTCGAAAAGCACGAGCGCGTCGCCGTTCCGGTCGCGACCGTCTTCCGCGGTCATCTGCGCAGCCTGATTCTCGGCACCTTCATCGCCGTTGCCACCTTCGTGCTCTTCTACCTGATGACGGTCTTCACGCTGTCCTGGGGCACCACACCTCTGGAAAAGGGGGGGCTTGGCTATTCGCGTGAGCAGTTCCTGGTCGTCCAGCTCGTCGGCGTCGTCTTCTTCGGCCTGACGATCCCGCTCTCCGGCTGGCTGTCGGACCGTTACTCGCGTCGCCTGATCCTGACCCTGACGACGATCGCGATTGCGATCTTCGGCTTCTTCTATGCGAGCCTGCTGACGGCGGGCCTGACCGGCGCCTTCCTTTGCTCGATCATCGGCCTCGGCCTGATGGGCTTCACCTACGGTCCGATCGGCGCTGCCCTGGCAGCCCCCTTCCCGACCATGGTGCGCTACACCGGCGCCTCGATGACCTTCAACCTCGGCGGCATCTTCGGGGCTTCGCTCGCCCCCTATATCGCCACCTGGCTCGCAACCAACTACAGCCTCAACTATGTCGGCTATTACCTCGCCGCCTCGGCTGCGATTTCGCTGATCTGCATCCGGCTGTCGGGCCGCGAAGAAGTCTGAACCTCATACTTCCTGAACAAGAAGCCGCGACGCTCACCGTCGCGGCTTTTTTTATTGATGCGATCGGCAGTTCCGGCTAGCGAAGACCTCTACGGTCGGAACAGGGAGAAGATCATGCGATGCCTCGTCACCGGTGCAGCCGGCTTCGTCGGCGCTCCTCTTGTCGAACGGCTGTACAGGGAGCAGATTTGCGACGTAGCGGTCACGACACGATCCCCGACATCAGCCTTCCCGCCGGATATCAGGCATTTCCCAATCGAGATCACCGAGAAGACTGATTGGACGACAGCACTCGAAGGCGTCGATGTCATCGTCCATCTCGCCGCCCGCGTTCACATCATGAACGATCGCTCGGCCGATCCGCTGGCGGATTTCCGCCGGGTCAACACAGCCTCGACGCTCAACCTTGCCGAACAGGCGGCGCGCGCCGGCGTGAAGCGTTTCGTCTTCATCAGCACCATCAAGGTCAACGGCGAAGAAAACGATCGGCCGTTCCGGCACGACGATCAGCCGAAGCCGATCGATCCCTACGGCATTTCGAAAATGGAAAGCGAAATCGGCCTTCGGGAGATCGCCGCCCGCACCGGCATGGACGTCGTCATCGTCCGACCGCCGCTGGTTTATGGCCCCGGCGCGCGCGGCAACTTCGCCCTGCTCGTCGGCCTTGTCCGCAAGAAGCTGCCCCTGCCCTTCGCGTCACTGAAAAACCGCCGCACGCTGGTCGCGGTACAGAACCTCGTCGACATGATCATCACCTGCATGCAGCATCCGGCGGCATCTGGCGAAATATTCCTCGCAGGAGATGGTGAGGACCTGTCGACGCCGGGATTGATCGAGGGTATCGCCGCAGGCCTCGGCGTCAAACCGATGCTCCTTCCCTTCCCGCCGTCCCTGATGCACATGGCAGCCAGGGTCACGGGAAAGGAAGCCGTCTATCAGCGCCTCTGCGGCTCGCTGCAGGTCGATATATCCCACGCGCGCGACGTACTGGGCTGGTCGCCCGTCGTCACATCGCGCGAAGGTTTAAGGCTTGCGGTAAAATAGCGCTTACTCTGTCGTCACGCCCTGGAAGGGGCGAACCTCGCGACCTGGCATGAAGAGCCCGAGACGCTTGATTTCCCATTCGAGCTTGATGCCCGCAGTTTCGAAAACCTTGCGGCGCACTTCCTCACCCAGATATTCCAGATCGTAGCCCGTCGCCTGCCCCATGTTGATCATGAAGTTGCAGTGAAGCGACGACATCTGCGCACTACCGATGACGAGACCGCGGCAGTCCGCCTCGTCGATCAGCTTCCAGGCCGAATGACCCTCGGGATTCTTGAAGGTCGAACCTCCGGTCTTTTCGCGAATCGGCTGCACCGTCTCGCGATGGTTACGAACGGCATCCATCTCGGCGCGGATCTTGGCGCGATCGTCGGGATAACCCTCGAACAACACCGAGGTGAAGATCAGATCATCAGCAGCATCGGAATGGCGATAGGAATACCCCATCTCGGCATTCGTCAGCAGATGCTTGTTGCCGTTGCGATCGATCGCCTGGACCTCGATGACACGATCCTTCGTTTCGGACCCGTTGGCGCCGGCATTCATGCGGGCAGCACCACCGATGCCACCCGGAATGCCGTAATAGAAAGCAAAGCCACCGATGCCATTATCCATTGCCATGGCGGCCACATGCTTGTCCGGGCAGATGGCGCCAGCGTGAATGCGGTTTTCGCCAGCGAGTTCGACAAAGCCGAAGCCCTTGGCCGACAGGCGCAGAACGACGCCCGGAATTCCGCCATCGCGCACTAGGATGTTCGAACCGACGCCGACCACCGTCAGCGGCACTTCATCCGGCAGGATCTTCAGGAATGCGATAAGGTCGTCCTCGTCATGCGGCTGGAACATCAGCTCGGCCAGACCGCCGGCGCGGAACCAGGTGACGCGGTCCATGGGGGCATCCGGCGTCAGTCGGCCGCGAATGTCCTTTACGCCTTCTCCAAGAGAGGCAAGAAGCTTTTCCCCGTTAACCTGTTTCATGCGGATTTTCCTGAAAGGTCTTGCAACTGCTTCGGCAGCGCCGCTGCCCAATATGTAATGCTACCAGCACCCAACAGAACTACAAAGTCCCCGGGTTTTGCAATCTCTGCTACCATCTGCGGTAGAGCTTCCGCCGAAGGAAGGAAGCGCGCATCGCGATGACCACCCGATTTGATGCGGGAAACCAGCGATTCCGAATCCGCACCCTCGATGGCGTCCTCGCCCGCAGCATAAACAGGCGCGATGAAAATGCTGTCCGCATCATTGAAGCAGGCGGCAAATTCCTCGAACAGGCTCGACAGGCGGGTATAGCGGTGAGGCTGGTGGACGGCGATGATACGGCCCTTGCAGGCCTCGCGGGCGGCGCGCAGCACCGCCTTGATCTCGACCGGATGATGGCCGTAGTCGTCGAAGATCTGCACGCCGTTCCATTCGCCGGTCAGCGTGAAGCGCCGCTTCACGCCGCCGAAAGAGGCAAGCCCCTTGGCGATATCCTCGCGGGACATACCGAGGCGGTTGGCGACGGCGATGGCCGCAGTTGCATTCGAGATGTTGTGACGGCCGGGCATCGGCATGACGAGATCGTCAAGCCTGATGACCTCGCCGGTGCGGCGGCGGCGGATTTCAACGTCGAAGATCGAGCGCGTGCCGTCGATGCGCACATTCATGAAGCGCACATCGGCCTGCGGGTTTTCGCCGTAGGTGATGACCTTGCGGTCTTCGATCCGGCTGACCAGCGCCTGAACCTCGGGATGATCGAGGCACATGACGCCGAAGCCGTAGAAAGGAACATTCTCGACGAATTGCCGGAAGGCGGCGCGAACGGCATCGAAATTGCCGTAATGATCGAGATGTTCAGGATCGATATTGGTGACGACGGCGACATCGGCCGGCAGCTTCAGGAAAGTGCCGTCGGACTCATCCGCCTCGACCACCATCCACTCACCCTCGCCCATGCGCGCATTCGTGCCATAGGCATTGATGATGCCGCCATTGATGACGGTCGGGTCCAGCCCGCCGGCTTCGAGCAGCGTGGCGACGAGCGACGTGGTCGTCGTCTTGCCATGCGTGCCGCCAATGGCAATCGCATTGCGAAAACGCATCAGCTCGGCCAGCATTTCAGCGCGGCGCACGACAGGCAGCAGCTTCTCGCGTGCGGCAATGAGTTCCGGATTGCTCTTCTTGATCGCGGTCGACACGACAACGACTTCGGCATCGCCGAGGTTTTCCGCCTTGTGGCCGACAAAGACTTCGATGCCTTTATCGCGCAGGCGCTGAACGTTGGCGCTGTCGGACTGATCCGATCCCTGCACCTTGTGGCCGAGGTTATGCAGCACCTCGGCGATACCGCTCATGCCGATACCGCCAATGCCGATGAAATGAACGAGGCCGATCGCCTTTGGCAGCTTCATACGCGTGCCCCCTTGAATTCTGCAACTGTCCTACCGGCGGCAATAGCCTCAACCATGTCGGCAAGCAAGTTCGCCGCATCCGGTTTTCCTGCAAGCTTGGCGGCAGCCGCCATGCTCGCAAGCTTTTCAGGATCGTTCATAACATGCGTCAGGATAGAGGCGATGCGCTCGGGCGAAAGCTCGGATTGGGCGATCACCTTGGCTCCGCCGGTCGCTGCCAGCGCTGCGGCATTGGCCGCCTGATCGTGGTCCAGCGCATGCGGATAAGGCACCAGCACGGCCGGACGGCCGATGACCGAGATTTCCGAAACCGTCGAGGCGCCGGAGCGGCAGATGACCAGATGCGCCTTGGCAAGACGCTCCGCCATGTCGTTGAAAAACGGCGCAATATCCGCAGCCATCTGCAACTGCACTACACACCCGCGCACCGTCTCCATATCCTCCGAGCGAACCTGTTGGGTTACTCGGAGCCGCGCGCGCAGCGCGTCGTCGAGCAGGCTGATCGCCGTCGGCATCGCCTTGGAGAAATATTGTGCGCCCTGGCTGCCGCCGAAGACCACGAGATTGAAATCCTCGCCCGGATGCGACGGTATGTAAGGCTGTTCGGCCGCGGCAAGGATCGCCGGCCGCACAGGATTGCCGGTCGCAATCGTCTTGTCGGAAAACGTGCCGCCGCTCTCGGGCAGGAAGCCGCCGGCAATTGCCCTGACGCGCGGCGCAAGCGCCTTGTTGGCACGCCCCATGACGGCATTCTGCTCATGCAGCATGGAAGGCACACCGAGGCGGCTGGCGGCAAGCAGCGGCGGCACTGTCGGATAACCGCCGAAGCCAACGACGATCACGGGCTTCAACCGCTGGATCAGCCGCTTTGCGGCGCGCATTCCGGTCCAGAGCTTCCACAGAGAACGGGCAACGGCCACGGGGTTCTTGGAACTGATCGTCGCCGACGGCACGACATGGATCTCGTCGGCCGGAAACTTACCGGCATATCGCTCGGCACGACTGTCGGTGACGAGATGCACGGAATAGCCGCGCTCCTTCAGCTTGAAGGCCAGCGCCTCTGCCGGAAAGACGTGGCCGCCGGTTCCCCCGGCGGCAAGAAGGACGATGCCCTTGCTCATAATGCCCTACTCCGCCGGCATGCCGTGCGGCACGCGGAAGAGGCTCCGGTCCTGCGCACGTTTTTCCGGGCGATGGCGCGTCAGCGCCAGAATGAAGCCGGCCGTCACGCAGATCGCCACCATCGACGAACCGCCGTAGGAAATCAGCGGCAGCGTCATGCCCTTGGCCGGCAGCAGTTCGAGATTGACGCCGATATTGATGATCGACTGGATGCCCATCTGCAGCACAAGGCCTGCGACGGCAAAGCGATTGAAGTCGTTGCGTTCGCGATAGGCATGCGACAGGCCGCGCAGCACCAGCACGGTGAAGATGACGACGAGCGCGATGCAGAAGACGATGCCGAATTCCTCGGCCGCGACCGAAAAGATGAAATCGGTATGCGCATCCGGAATGATGCGCTTGACGATGCCTTCGCCCGGCCCCTGCCCGAACCAGTCACCGCGGATGATCGCCTCGCGGGCGGTATCGATCTGGAACGTATCGCCTTCGCCGGTAAGGAACTTGTCTATTCGGCCCGCCACGTGCGGGAAAACGTAGTAGGCGGTCACAAGGCCGCCGGCACCGCCGACACCCAGCACGATGATCCAGAGCCACGGCATGCCAGCCATGAAGAACATCCCTCCCCAGACAGCCGTCGTCAGGATCGTCTGGCCAAGGTCAGGCTGTGCCACGAGCAGGGCGACGACGATGCCGAACAGGATGATGGCGAAGAGATTGCCCGGTATCTCCGGCTGGCGCGCATGTTCGGCAAAGAGCCAGGCGCAGACCACGACGAAGGCCGGCTTCATGAATTCCGACGGCTGGATGGAAAGGCCGGCGATCCAGATCCAGCGCCTTCCACCCTTGACCTCCTGGCCGAAGAACAGCACCAGCAGCATCATGGCGAGTGCCACGATCAGCAGGATGATTGCGGTGCGCCGCACCTGGCGCGGCGTCAGGAACGAGAGGCCAAGCATGACCGCAATCGACGGGATCATGAAGGCGGCGTGGCGCTTGACGAAATGGAAGGGCTCCAGGCCGATGCGCTCGGCAACTGCCGGCGAAGCCGCAAAGGAGAGCATGAAGCCGATGCCCATCAGGAAGAGGAACAAGGCCAGGAAAAAGCGGTCGATGGTCCAGAACCAATCCGCCAATGCTCCACGTTCCGCGCGGCTCACCATGTCATTTGTCTCCTGTTGCCGAATTGATCAGCATGGTCACGCCGTCAAGGGAGGCCACATGGCCGACAAAGGCATCGCCCCTGACTTCGAAGTTCTTGTACTGGTCGAAGCTTGCGCAAGCCGGGGATAACATCACGGCCACGGGACCGGTTTCATCCTTTTCGGCGTCAGCTGCGGCATGCGCCACGGCCCGTTCCAGCGTGCCTGATATTTCGTAGGGTGCCGCCTCGCCGAGCGTCGCGGCAAATTCTGCCGCCGCCTCACCGATCAGATAGGCCTTGGCGATCCGCGGGAAATAGGGCGCAAGCGTCGTAATACCGCCCGCCTTCGGCAATCCGCCGGCAATCCAATAGATCCTGTTATAGCTCGAAAGTGCCGGAGCCGCAGCATCCGCATTCGTCGCCTTGGAATCGTTGACGAAGACGACATTACCACGCCGGCCGATCGGTTGCATGCGATGCTTGAGGCCGGGGAAGGATGCAAGACCCGCACGGATGTCCTCGGCGGAGACACCCACCGCAAGGCAGGCGGCGACCGCGGCAGCAGCGTTCTGTGCATTGTGACTGCCGCGCAGCGTCTGGATGCCGTCGAGATCGACGAAGGGCAGCATGGCACCACCCGCTGCCTGGATGAGCTTCGTGCCTTCGGCATAAATACCGTCGGCCAGCACATTGCGGCGGGATATCCGCATCACCTTCACGCCTGCCCGCTCGATACGGTCGGCAATCAGCGCCGAATGGCTGTCATCGACGCCGACCACAGCGACATCGCTGCCGGCGACCAGCCGTTCCTTGACATCCGCATAGTGCTGCATCGTGCCATGCCGATCGAGGTGATCGGGCGTCAGGTTGAGCAGGATGCCGGCGGACGGATTGAGCGTCGGCGCAAGATCGATCTGGTAGGAGGAGCATTCGACGACGAAATAGCGCTCGCTTTTCGGCGGATCGAGTGTCAGCACGGCCGTGCCGATATTGCCGCCGAGCTGCGTATCGCGGCCACTCGAGTTCAGGATATGGGCAATCAGCGCCGTCGTCGTCGATTTGCCGTTGGTCCCCGTGATCGCGATGAATGGGCAATCGGGAGCATGCGCCCGGCGCTCGCGCACGAAGAGTTCGACATCGCCGACGATATCGACACCGGCAGCACGCGCGAGATCAACGGTCCAGTGCGGCTTCGGATGGGTGAGCGGCACGCCGGGAGAAAGCACGAAGAGCGCCTGCGCGCTCCAGTCGATCGTGTGCAGGTCGGCGGTAGTAATACCTTCCGATGCGGCCTTGGCAACGCTGTCAGGATTGTCGTCCCAAGCTGTGACATCAGCACCGCCAGCGATCAGCGCCTTGGCGGTCGCTGAGCCGGAGCCGCCGAGACCGAAGAGAGCGACCTTCTTTCCTGCAAGCGTCGTGACCGGGATCATGACCGCCTCACCGCAGCTTCAGGGTGGAAAGGCCGAGCATGGCAAGGCCGACGGCGATGATCCAGAAGCGGATCACCACCTGGCTCTCAGTCCAGCCCTTCTTTTCGAAATGGTGGTGGATCGGCGCCATGAGGAAGACGCGTCGGCCAGTCATCTTGAAGAAGCCGACCTGGATGATGACCGACAGGGTTTCTATGACGAAGAGGCCGCCGACGATCGCCATGACGATCTCATGCTTGGTGGCGACGGCAACCGTACCGATCGTGCCGCCGAGCGCCAGCGACCCGGTATCCCCCATGAAAATCGCCGCCGGGGGGGCGTTGAACCAAAGGAAGCCGAGGCCCGCGCCGATAACGGCGCCGAGCACGACGGCAAGCTCGCCAGTACCGGGCACGAAATTGATCTGAAGGTAATTGGCAAAGACCGCATTACCGGCGAGATAGGCGATGATGCCGAAGGCGGCGGCGGCAATCATGACCGGCACGATAGCAAGGCCGTCGAGGCCATCAGTCAGGTTCACGGCATTGCCGGCGCCGACGATGACGAAGCCGCCGAAGACGACGAACATGATGCCGATATTGATCAGGAAGTCTTTGAAGAAGGGAAATGCAATCGAGGAGCCGAAGGTGGAGCCTGCCGGACCCGAGACGAGCGCCGTGCGCATCATGAAATAGACGGCGATGCCGGCAATGATGAACTCGATGCCGAGACGCGCCTTGCCCGAAAAGCCCTTGTGGCTCTGCTTGGTGACCTTGAGATAATCGTCATAGAAGCCGATGGCGCCGAAGCCGAGTGTCACGAGCAGCGTCGCCACGACATAGACATTGGAAAGATCGGCCCAGAGCAGCGACGCGCCGACGATGCCGGCAAGGATCATCAGGCCGCCCATGGTCGGCGTACCGGCCTTCTTGAAATGCGTTTGCGGCCCGTCGGCGCGGATCGGCTGGCCCTTGCCTTGCCGGATGCGCAGCGAGTTGATGATAGCAGGCCCGAAGAGGAAGACGATCAGAGCGGAGGTAAAAAGAGCGGCACCCGCCCGGAAGGTAATGTACCTGAACAAATTCAGAAATTTGAAATATTCCGACAGTTCGACTAGCCAAATTAGCATTCAAGGCCCCTTTTACCCGATCATAATTCGCGTTGCGTGTCTGAAACTGGCGGGTACTTGTCAAGGAGCGCGGCGACAATCTTGCCGAAACCGATCCCCATAGACGACTTCACCATCAACACGTCGCCAGGTGCGATCGAGTTCAATACGAATTCCAACAATTCTTCCGTCTTCTCGCGATGCTCGACTGCGACGCTGTCGGGAAGCGATTCTTTCAGCACCACCATCTCAGGCCCCGCGAGCCAGACATGTTCGAGACCGGCGGCCAGTAGCGGGCCGGCAAGATCCGCATGCACCTGCTCGGCAAATTCGCCCATTTCCAGCATGTCGCCGAGCACGGCGATGCGGTGTCCCCGGCCGGTCGGTTCGGCTGTCGCAAGCAACGCGATCGCCGCGCGCATGGAGGCCGGATTGGCGTTATAGCTCTCATCGATGAGCGTGAAGCTGCCATTGCCGATCGGAAGCCTGTAGCGCTTGCCCCTGCCCTTTTCCGGCTTCAGCGTCGCAAGTGCTTCGATTGCCTTGTCGAGGCTGGCGCCGACGATCGTCACGACACCCAATGCAGCCAGCGCATTCTCAGCGATGTGGCGGCCCGGCGCGCCGATGCGCACTTCCTTGGTATCGCCTCCAACCGTCATCCAGAGCGTCGAGCTTTCGTCCGAGCCGTTGAATTCAGCGAGACGGAACTCCGCCTTGGCATGCTGGCCAAAGGAATGGATCTTCGTGATGCCGAGCGCCTGGGCTGCCTGCTCCAGGAAATTGAACTGATCATTGTCGCGGTTGAGAATGACGTCGCCGCCGGGCTCCAGCCCCTCGAAGATTTCCGCCTTGGCGGCGGCAATTTCCTGAACGCTCTGGAAATTGCCGAGATGGGCCGGCGCGATCGTCGTGATGACAGCGACATGCGGTCGGATCATCTTCACAAGCGGCCGGATCTCGTCCGGATGGTTCATGCCGACCTCGAACACGCCGAAATAGGTGTCGATCGGCATGCGCGCCAAGGTCAGCGGCACGCCCCAATGATTGTTGAAGGAAGCAACGGACGCATGCACCTTACCGGAGGGAGACAGCACATGGCGCAGCATCTCCTTGGTCGTCGTCTTGCCGACCGATCCGGTGACGGCCATGATCTTCGCCCGCGAACGCTCACGCGACGCAAGCCCCAGACGGCCGAGCGCGGCAAGGACATCCTCGACCACGATCATCGGCACCGTCAGGCGGCCCATGGCCGGTAGGCGGGCCTCGCTGACGACCAGCAGCGACGCGCCGTTTGCCATTGCCATCGAAGCATAATCGTGCCCATCAACGCGGTCGCCTTTGATCGCGAAAAAGGCTTCACCAGGCGCAATCGAGCGGCTGTCGATGGAAATACCGGTAATACCCTGCGGCAGCGAGCCGAACGGACGGCCCGCCATCGCGGCGATCATGTCTTCGGTGGTCCAGAGCCAGTTCATGGTACCCGCTCCTCCAAAGCCTTGCGCACTTCGGCATGATCGGAAAACGGCAGCGTGACGCTACCGACCGTCTGCCCCTCTTCATGTCCCTTGCCGGCAACGATCAGCGTATCGCCGGATTTCAGCTGCAGAACCGCCTCACGTATCGCCTGGGCGCGGTCGCCGATCTCGGAAGCGCATTTGGCCGCGGCCATGATCTCGCCGCGGATCGCAGCCGGCTCTTCCGAGCGCGGATTATCATCGGTGACGATGACGACATCGGCAAGCCGGCAGGCGATCTCGCCCATAATCGGCCGTTTGCCGCGGTCACGGTCTCCGCCGCAGCCGAACACGACGATGACGCGGCCCGTCGTGAACGGACGCACCGAGTTTAGCACATTTTCCAGCGCGTCCGGCTTGTGGGCGTAATCGACATAGGCGAGCGCGCCGTCCTTGGTATGACCGACCAGCTCAAGACGGCCGGAAGCACCCTGCAGCTTTTCGAGTGCCGCCATCGCGATCTTTGCCGGAACGCCGGTCGACATGGCGAGCGCCGCAGCAACCAGCGCATTGGCAATCTGGAAATCCCCGGCAAGCGGAATATCGACTTCGAAGATCTCACCATCGGCATGAACTTCCGCAACCTGCTTGTGACGAAAATGCTCGACGCGCTTCAGCGTCAGATAGGCACCCTTGCGGCCAACCGTACGCACATCGTGGCCGGCAGCCGTCGCCGCCTTGATCGCCTGCTCCGACCACGGATCGTCTGCGAAGATGATGGCAGGCGAGCCCTTCGGCAGCACCCGGTCGAAGAGATGCATCTTGGCGGCCATATAGTCTTCGACCGTCGGATGGTAATCCATATGGTCGCGGCCAAGATTGGTGAAGGCGGCAGCTGCGAGCTTCACGCCGTCGAGGCGATACTGGTCGAGGCCGTGGCTGGAAGCCTCCATCGAGGCATGCGTGACGCCTTCATCGGCCAGTTCAGCGAGCAGCTCGTGCAGCGATACAGTATCAGGCGTCGTCAGCGATCCATATTCATTGCGTGTCGGCGAGATGACGCCGGTCGTGCCGATCATCGCGGCCGCATGGCCGGCATGCGCCCAGATCTGCCGGGTAAAGGAAGCAACCGAGGTCTTGCCGGCCGTGCCCGTCACCGCAACCATCGTTGCCGGCTGGCGGCCATAGAAATGCGAAGCGGCAACTGAGAGGAAACGGCGCGGCTCGGCAACGACCAGAACCGGTACGGAGGTCTCGGCCGCATGCGATGCGATGACGACGGCAGCACCTTTGGCAATCGCATCAGCGATGAAACCCGCACCATCCGCCTTGGAGCCGGCAATCGCCACGAAAGCCATTCCGGGTGCGATCTTCCGGCTGTCGGAAGACAATCCTGATATATCCAGCGCCCCGGCCGGTCCTTCAAGTTCAGCTTTGAGTTCCGGAAACGCATTTCCGGCAAGGTCCCGCAATTTCATCGAATGCACTTTTCTGGTTCAGGCCGACCGCCCCTTACGAATCGACACCGACATTGATTCACACTCAATAAGACACCAACAAGGCCGAACCGTCTTCGCCAAATTCCGGTTCCACACCGAGGATGGGGGCAGCGCGGCGCACGATGTTCTTGACCATGGGGGCTGCCGTATAGGCTGCGATACGCTGGTGCTGCTCACCGTCAAGCGGTTCATCGCAGAAGGTCAGCACCACATACTTCGGATTGTTGATCGGGAAAGCCGCCAGAAAAGCGTTGAAATTCAGGTTGCTGGCGTAGCGACCGTTGACGACCTTGTCGGCCGTGCCGGTCTTGCCGCCGACATGAAACCCTGGCACATCGGCATTGCGGCCGGAGCCTTTCACGCCATTCAGCTTGAAGAGATAGCGGATATCGTCGCTGGTGCTTTTCTTAATGACCATTTCGGCGACTTCATCGGCCTGCTCGCGGTTGCGCGGCAAAAAGGTCGGCTCGATCAGCTTGCCGCCATTGATGAGCGCGGCACCGGCAACCGCCGTCTGCAGTGGCGTGGTGGCCACGCCATGGCCGAAGGAGATCGTGATGGAGTTGATCTTTTTCCAGACGCGCGGCTGGCTCGGCATCTTCACTTCGGGCAGCTCGGTCTGCATCTTGGAGAGCAGACCGAGACGCGTCAGATATTCCTTCTGCATCTCCATGCCGACGATGTCGATCATTCTCGCCGTGCCGATATTAGAGGAATATTCGAAGATTTCGGGCACGGTCAGCCAGCGGCGCTGGCCGTGGAAGTCGTGAATGGTGAAGCCCCCGATGCGGATCGGGTTCGTGGCGTCGAAACTGTCTTTCAGCGAGACCTTGCCGCTGTCGATCGCCATGGCGGTCGAGAACGTCTTGAAGGTCGAGCCCATCTCGAACGTGCCGTTCGACATGCGGTTCAGCCAGCCGTCCTTGGAGCCTTCCTGCGGATTGTTCGGATCGAAATCCGGCGCAGACGCCATGGCGAGCACTTCGCCGGTATGGGCATCCAGCACGACGGCCCCTGCCCCCTTGGCCTTGTAGTTGACCACGGCATCGGCAACGACATCGCGTACGATCGCCTGCACGCGCACATCGATCGAAAGGCGCACCGGCTCCAGCGGCTGGTTGCTCGTCATGCCGACCGAGGCGAGATCGGCAAGCCCCTGATCGTCTATATATTTCTCCATGCCGGCAACGCCGCGGTTGTCGATGTTGACATAGCCAAGGATATGCGCGGCCGTCGCGCCGCCCGGATAGAAGCGGCGCTTTTCCGGACGGAAACCGATGCCGGGAATGCCAAGCGCCAGGATCTGGCTCTGCTGCTTCGGTGTCAGCTGGCGGCGCAGCCAGGCGAAATGCGAGGTGCGGTTCGAGAGCTTCTTATAGGTGTCCTTGACGTCGAGGTCGGAAAGCACCGTCTGCAGCTTCTCTACGGCCTCGTCGGTATCGACGATCTTGTTCGGCTCGGCAAACAGCGAAACGGTGCGGATATCGGTCGCCAGCACTTCGCCGTTGCGGTCGACAATATCGGGGCGCGACGCCATCAGCCGGTCGGGCGGCAAGATAGACGAGACCGATTCCGGTTCCTTCATCGCATATTCGACCATACGGGCGCCGATGACCGCATAGAGGGCGGTAAAGCCGACGATCAGCAGGCCGACGCGGCTCCTGGCCTGCCCGGCCCTGCGCTTGCGCGAGCCTTCGATCGCCATGCCCGAGGGGGCGCCGAAACGGTCGTAGACGCCGGCAGAAAAATGCGCCTGGCTCTTCAGCACCATGATGCGGGAAAGGAAGGACATTATTCCACCGCTCCCGTTTCGATCTGGTCCGCGTCTTCGGCTTCGCGGGGCGCTGGCATCGGGATCGGTTGAGCCTTGGCGGCAGCACCCGGCTTGGCGCCCGCCTTGGCTTCGGTGATATCAGGCGGAGGAACCTGCGACTTCAGCATCGGCAGCTCGCGCGCATGGGCAAGCGAGGTCGAATCCGTCGGCTGCAACTGCAGCTCGCTGTTATAGGCATTGACCAGCCGCTCCAGCCGGTTCGGCTGCGATTGCAGCGCCCAGTCGGCCTTCAGGAGATCGATCGTGTCCTTTTCCAGCTTGATCTCCGCTTCGAGGCGATGAACCTCCTCGAGCTTAAGCTCCGCGCGGTGCTTGATCGTATAGGTGACGGCGGCTGCCGCTGTCATGATGCCGATGAGCACAAGATCGAACGTTCTCAGCATATCAACCTCCAAGCTTTCCGAGGCTGGCAAGATTTGGGAATCCGAAGAGCGACATGTCTTCGGATTCAGCGGGGGCGGTGGTGCGCTGGCCGGCGCGCAGCTTGGCGGAACGGGCACGCGGATTGGCCTGAGCTTCTTCTTCGCTTGCAGAAACCATCGACTTGCCGACCGGCTCGAAGGTCGCGGCGCGCTCATGCGCAATGGGCAGATGGCGGGAGCCGGAAGCCTTGCCGGCACGGTCGGAGAAGAACTTCTTGACGATACGGTCTTCCAGCGAATGGAAGGTGACGACGACGAGACGGCCGCCGGGCTTCAGCGCCCGCTCGGCAGCAAACAGCGCCTGCGCCAGCTCGCCGAGCTCGTCATTGACGAAGATGCGCAGCGCCTGGAAGACGCGCGTTGCCGGATGGATCTTGTCCTTCATCTTGCGCGGCGTCACCAGCTCGATCAGGCCGGCGAGATCGCGCGTCGTCTCGAAGGGTTTTTCGACGCGGCGCTTTTCGATAGCGTGCGCGATACGGGGCGCCTGATTTTCCTCGCCGAGATAGTGGAAGATCCGGATGAGATCGGCGACCTTGGCGCGATTGACGACATCGGCGGCGGAAACACCGGCAGCCGACATGCGCATGTCGAGCGGCCCGCTCTTCTGGAACGAGAAGCCGCGCTCGGCCTCATCGATCTGCATGGAGGAAACACCGATATCGAGCACCACGCCATCGAGCCCGCCATCGGGCGCATGATCGGCAAGTTGCGAAAACTGCGAATGGATGAGCTTGAGATGACCGCCATGGGCGGCGACGAGCGCCTGGCCGGCGGCAATCGCCGTCGGATCGCGATCGAGCGCGATCACATCGGCACCTGCGTCGAGAATGGCGGAGGTATAGCCACCCGCACCAAAGGTGCCATCGAGGATGACCTTGCCGGAAAAAGGCTCCAGCGCCGCAAGCACTTCCTTGAGAAGAACCGGAATGTGGCGAACCGGTCCGCCACCGGCTTCAGTTGAACCTCCGCCAGGATTCGCCGCCATTCCGTTCCCTCGTTCGCTCAGGAACGCTTGCCCGCCAGCTTGCGCTCCCCTCGTGCCTGCGCCTGCGCGGCCGCGAATGCTTGCGGCTGCCAGAGCTGAAAGTGATCCGCCCGACCAACGAAGGTCACCTCGTCCGAAATACCGGTGAAGTCGCGAATGAAATCCGTGACCATCAACCGCCCCTCGGCGTCGAGCCTCATGAAGACCCCGCCCCCATGAATGAGAAGCGACATCTCGTTTGCATCCGGCGAAAACGGATCTTCCGCCGCAATCTGCCGTTCGAACCTCTCCAGAAGATCCGGACCGCCGACGCTGATCGCCGGAAACACAAAATCCTGGAAGCAATAAACCTCCTGAATATTGCGCTGCGCCAGCACGGAACGAAACGCCGCCGGCACGGAAACCCGGCCCTTGGTATCGATCTTGTTGGTCGCATTCGACAGGAAGCGGCTCATGACACGAAACATCCGTTTCCGAAAGAGCCCGGAACGCCCTAGGCCGCCCGAAACCCTCAAAATCAGGCACAGCTTCGCAAGCCGAAAGAACCAAGGCTCTCCCGACGCTTCCGATCCGGAAGACGCCTTTGCTTTGCGATTGATGGGCAGATGATTGCCCTGATGCAGTGCGCATTTGGGATAGCATGGGACCATATGGGCGTCAATGGGATGAGCCCATTTTGAGGCGGGCGCAGTATCAAACATTTATAAGCTGTTAAGTTTAACAAAGGGTTAGGAAAGCGATTCTCAAACGCCACCCGAAGCACACTGAGCGAACGGGAGATCCGGCCAAGCAAGATCCGTGAGACCTCGCCTCCATTTCAGACATTTCAATGGCTTGATAGGAAGGAAATTGGATTTTGCGGCAAAGCGGACGCCGGAAAAGGTAATCGCCAGTTGGCCTGTAAGCCGGGTTCTGTATGGCTCCGGCGAACCGGAACGTGGCAGCCATTCATCTGGGACAGCGCTTGCACGCTGCCTCACGCAACCCACCCGGATGACTGACCCAGAAACAGGCCGGAAGGCTTTCGCCAACCGCGTCATCCCTATTCGGTTTTGCTCCCGGTGGGGTTTACCGTGCCATATCCGTTGCCGGAGATGCGGTGGGCTCTTACCCCACCCTTTCACCCTTACCTGTCAAGACAGGCGGTTTGCTTTCTGTGGCACTTTCCCTGAGGTCGCCCTCGCCGGACGTTATCCGGCACCGTGTTTCCGTGGAGCCCGGACTTTCCTCACCCTACCGCCTTTCGGCATTGGTAAAGCGCGGCTGCCCGGCCAACTGGCAGGGGCTCCCTTAAACGAGGAAGCCCGCAAATGCCAACGAAATATGGGGTGGTAGGCTTAACGGAAATAAGGTGTGAAATCCGTGGCGTAGCCCTGATCCTTGATTCTGCCTGCCAGAAGCAGTTCAGCCCCCAGCCTGCCGATCTCGTCGGAGCTCTTCGCCGACGTTCCCGAGCAGCCGGTCAGAACGGCAATGTGCGGCGAAGCGGTATAGCCAATCATCGGATAGCGGCTCTTGGTATAGGAGACCACGCAGGATGCACTCGAAATGGACCGTGCCTCGAGTTCCGGCACGATGCGTGCAACGATGCCCTCGAAGTGTTCGCGCGCAACTTCGCGCCCGTCGGTGCGGAACCAGGCACGCATGTCTCTATCATTGTTCAGCACCAGATTGTCCGGATCACCGCCGATCTTCAGATAAAGCCTGCCGTCGGGATAGCGGATCGGCGGCAGCAGGTAGATGTCGATGCCGGGTGCATCGAGGATCAGCGAGGGCATGCCGGCAAAGCGATGCGCATCCTCTTCCGCCACTTCGAAAAGGGCCACGGTGCGCCCGTAAACCGTCATATCAACGGATTGCGGCAAGAGATTCTGCGAAATGGAAAAACCGCCGGCCGCAAGCAGCACTTTCCCGGCGCGATAGACCTCGCCGCCCGCCGTTGTGACGACAGCCGCCCCGCTCTCCTCCCGGATCGAGATGACATGATCACGGATCATCGCCGCACCTGCCTTCTCGGCAAGCAGCGACTGCGCCCTTACAAGCTTGCGCGGGCTGATATGCCCCGCCCCCTTCGCTTCGAAAATGCCGGTACTGCCGGCGGGAAAGGCGAAATAGGGAAACTGTCTCTTCAGGCCAACCTCGTCGAGGGGCGCGGTCTCCACACCGAGCGAGGTCGCTGCCCGCCGTGTATCGTTGAGATAATCGCTTTCGGAAGACGCCACGGCGACACAGCCCGCTTCCGTATAGAAATCGATGCCGCTTTCTTTGGCGATCTCGCCATAGCGGGCGATGGAGCGATTGGCGAGCAAGGCCCAGTCGCGGTCCGGATCGATGGTGCGCGTGATGCGGCCTTCGTCGTAATGACTGGCGAAGACGCCTTCATGCGCCTTGCGGTCTTCAGGCTCGTCCGGGCCGATGACGGCTATGCCATCCGTCTGGCGCGCCAGATATTTTGCGGCCGCGGCACCCATCATGCCGCGGCCGATGACGATGAATTTAAAATCGACTGCCATATCTCACCTCGCTAAAGGCCAGCGATAACATGGCAATCGTTCTGAATCATCCGGCCCTTGTCAGAGACAAGCGCTTCCGTTTCAGAGCATCGCAAGAACCTTGCCGCAATAGGACTTGGAGACTGGGTTCATGCGCGTGGCGCCGTGACCGGCATTGTACTTGAGGATGGTATTGCAGGTCTGCCCGCCACCGAGATCGTGGGCGGCCGCCAGGTACTTCATGCCGTATTTGATGTTGGTTTCCGGATCGAACAGACCCTTGGCACCGCCGGAATAGCCCATCATGCGGGCCGTCGCCGGCTTGATCTGCATCAGGCCGATTTCGCCATGGCTGCCACGCGCCATCGGATTGAAATTGCTTTCAACACGGATGACAGCAGTCGCAAGAGCCACCGGCACATCATATTGATTGGCATATTTGCTGATCAATGCGGAATAGGAATTGCCGGAGACATCGGCGACGGGATAGCCACTCTGGCGCTCGACCGTCTTCAGCGGACGCTCTGTTTTCTTCTGTACACGCTGCGCCGTTCTCTGCAGGCGTTCTTTCTTATGTACGCGCTCCGCTGTCTTCTGCGGACGCTCCACTTTCTTCACGGGCGCATCGGCTCGTACGCCCCAGTCATTCGCAAAGGCAAAGCTATTTCCCGCCAGCACCATGCCAACACATGCTGCAGCAACAACAATCAATTTTCTCATGTAGTCTTGATCACTCCGACCCAAAGAATTGCCGGGCCGCGCGCCTCGCCAGCATGGAGAATACCTGGCCAAGAACTGATCAGGTTTCGCAGCAATTCTTATCGTTTCACATGACGCCTTCGATTTAACTTGGGAACAACCATCGGCGCCGCTTAGCGGAAGCTCTTAGACCATCGCAATGAGGAGATAATAGGGAAATGATGTGGCAGCCCGAATTTCGCGTCCAGACATGGAAAATCGGTAATGTCAGAAATGACGAAAGGTCAGGAATATCGCGGCAGCGCCGAAAGCAGGCGATGCAGCGTATCGATCGTCGAGAAATCGGCGATCCCGTCCACCCGTTCGGGGCGGAAATGTCGCTGGAAGGCTTCCACGTCACCGGCCGTCTTATCGCTGAATTCGCCTGTTATCTCAGTGCCGTAACCATAGAGCGACAGCATGGACTGCAGCGCCTCGATCGGCTGCCCACGATCACCGCGCTGGAAGAAGCGCCCGCCGGTAATAGCGGCCGGTTCCACCCAATGGCCGATGCCGGCCTGATACAGCTCGCGCCAGGGGAATTTTTCGCCCGGATCGACCTTGCGCACGGGGGCGACGTCAGAGTGGCCGAGCACCCTTTCAGGCACGATTGACCAGCGATCGCCGCAATCGCGACATAATTCGATCACCGCCGCAATCTGCTCTTTTGGATAATCCGGGAGCCCGCCCGGATGGCCGGCATTGGCGATCTCAATGCCGATCGACAATGAGTTGATATCCGTCTCGCCGCGCCAGAAACTCTTGCCCGCATGCCATGCGCGGCGGCTCTCCGGCACGAGTTGCACGACCTCGCCGTCCGGCTGCACGAAATAATGACTGGAGACCTGGCTTTCGTCCCGACAGAGCCAGTCGAGTGCTCCTTCCGGGCTCGGCATGCCGGTATAATGCAGCAGGATCATATCGGGCTTGCGCCCGTCAGCGCGTTCGCCATGGTTCGGCGAAGGCTGGACGCGCGCCTGCTTGTAATCGGCCTCGAATGAGGTCATGCGGCGCGGCGTTCCTTTTCAATCGCCGCATAGGCGTCGTTCAGCGCTGCCATGCGTTCATTGGCAATCGCATGAAACTCTTCCGGCACGCCGCGTGAGATCAGCCGGTCCGGATGATGCTCACTGACGAGCACATGATAGTGGCGGCGGATCGTCGGGAAATCATCTGCCGGCGAAACCCCGAGAACCTTGTAGGGGTCGCGTCCATCGGAAACGTGACGCGCAGCGATCTGATCGAAACGGGCCTCGCTCATCTGGAAGATCTCGGCAATATGGCGCAGGAAATTCATTTCATTCTCGTGGATCAGCCCATCCGCCTTGGCGATATGGAACAGACCATCGAGAACATCCTCCAGAACCGGGCAATTGGCGGCGCAGGTCGAGCAGAGCGTGGACAGCTTCGCTGCATAGGCCTCGTAACCGGCAACGTCCTGGCGGGCGAGATTATAGAGGCGCGCGACATTCTTCGCCTCGCTCGGAGGAAACTCGAAGATATCGCGGAAAGCCTGCACTTCCTTTTCGCTGACGATACCGTCGGCCTTTGCCATCTTGGCCGAAAGCGCAATGACAGCTACGGAGAAGGCAACCTTGCGGCGTGTTTCCGGATCGCCTTCGAAAACCGTGCGAATAGCCTCGACCACCGCGGAGAGCGCATTGCCCGCGGTATTGCCAATGGCATTCACCAGTTTTTCCCAGAAAGACATCGTCATCTTCTCGCAATGCAGCAAGCTCTAGAAGAAACACCTTGACCAAATAATCGTCTCCATTGCAAGGCGGCTATTGGTCGTAGGTTTGAAAACAGTTTTCACAATTCGGTAATTGTCGCTGATGCTGCAACCATCCGCCGTGTCCGCCATTTTCTGCATTATCGGCACAGCGGCCGGCGATTTCCACAACACTTATGGATAGGTGGACTGGCATTGAACCGATTATATCGCCGCTTCCGGCACCCGCTCTGTAGAAAGGCGCGTTTTTCGTAAATTCTTTACTTTACAGGCCACTTTCCCTGCCGCATCCATGCGTTACCTGAAGCATGTCGCGCAAAACTGTGCAGCGGTTTTGCGGTCACGGCATGCGGAAAACAAAGACTTAACGCGTGGCAGACGGATCTGAAAAATCGTGACACGCTTTAAGCTGCACGTAGTCGCCCATCGGGCGCCAAAGGAGGGATTATGGCCAAACAGAAAGTCGCAATGCTGACCGCCGGAGGCCTCGCGCCCTGCCTGTCATCCGCCGTCGGCGGCCTGATCGAGCGCTATAGCGACGTTGCGCCCGATATCGAGCTCATCGCCTACAAGTCCGGTTATCAGGGCGTGCTGCTCGGCGACAGCGTCGCGATCAACAAGGAAATGCGCGAGAAGGCGCCGCTCCTGCACCGTTATGGCGGCTCGCCGATCGGCAACAGCCGCGTGAAGCTCACCAATGCCGCCGACTGCGTGAAGCGTGGCCTCGTCAAGGAAGGCGAAAATCCGTTGCGGGTCGCCGCGGAGCGCCTTGCCAATGACGGCGTCACCATCCTGCACACGATCGGTGGCGACGACACGAATACGACAGCCGCGGATCTGGCCGCCTATCTTGCGGCAAACGGTTATGACCTCACGGTCGTCGGCCTGCCGAAAACGGTCGACAACGACGTCGTGCCGATCCGCCAATCGCTCGGCGCCTGGACGGCCGCCGAAGTCGGCGCCCACTTCTTCGACAACGTCAGCAACGAACAGACCGCTGCCCCGCGCACGCTCGTCATTCACGAGGTCATGGGCCGCCACTGCGGCTGGCTGACGGCTGCCACCGCCCGCGCCTATCTCCAGCGCACCAAAGGCAATGAATATGTCGATGGCCTGATGATGAACGCGCATATGAAGAGCATCGACGCCGTCTACCTGCCGGAAATGGCCTTCGACCTCGATGCCGAGGCCGCGCGCCTAAAGGAGATCATGGACCGCACTGGCCATGCCACTGTCTTCGTATCGGAAGGCGCCTGCCTCGATGCCATCGTTGCCGAACGCGAGGCCGCCGGCGAGACGGTCAAGCGCGATGCCTTCGGACATGTGAAGATCGACACGATCAATGTCGGCGCCTGGTTCCAGAAGCAGTTCGCAAGTCTGCTCGACGCCGAGCGCTCGCTCGTCCAGAAATCCGGTTATTTCGCCCGCTCCGCACCGGCAAACGGCGAAGATCTGCGCCTGATCCAGAGCATGGTCGACCTCGCCGTCGAAAGCGCTCTCAACAAGATCTCGGGCGTAACCGGCCATGATGAAGCGCAGAACGGCAAGTTGCGCACAATAGAATTTCCGCGCATCAAGGGTGGCAAGCCATTTGATCTTGCAACCGCATGGTTTGGTGAAGTAATGAGCCAGATCGGGCAAAAATACAGAGCGGCATGATTGACGGATGGCTAATATGGTGTCTTTGCTTGTTCTCTAGGAATAGGAGGAGATTCCATGTCGCTTGAAGCTTGGCTCGCTTTTGCAGCCGCGTCCGCCATCATGCTCGCCATACCGGGACCGACCATTCTTCTGGTCGTTTCCTATGCGCTAGGTCATGGCCGGAAAACGGCGCTGGCGACCGTTTCGGGCGTGGCGCTCGGCGATTTCACGGCCATGACGGCGTCGCTTTTCGGACTGGGCGCACTGCTCGCCGCATCCGCGACGCTGTTCACCGTGCTGAAGTGGATCGGCGGCGCCTACCTGATCTGGCTGGGAATCAAGCTCTGGCGGGCTCCGATCGTCGGCGAACACATCGCGGACAACGATAACCTGCCGGAAGAAAAGTCGCGGCGGATCTTCCTGCACGCCTATATGGTGACGGCGTTGAACCCGAAGAGCATTGTCTTCTTCGTCGCCTTCGTTCCGCAGTTCCTCAACCCCGCCCTTCCCTTCTTCGATCAGATGCTGATCATGGAAGCGACATTCCTCGTTCTCGCCACCATTAATGCGTCCTGCTACGCCATGGCCGCGCATGCCGCCCGAGGCCTGATTCGTAAGGCCAGCGTGCAGCGCGCGGTCAACCGCACCGGTGGCACTCTCCTCATCGCTGCCGGCGCTGTAACCGCCGGGTATCGCCGTATTGCAGCTTAGAGCCTTTCCCGGTCAGATTGCAGCATTCTGCCGGAGCAGGTTTTCGTCAGGGCAAAGGCGATTGGCGACGGGCATACCCGTCGGTACGGCCGAGCCGATCGCCTTTGATCCTGGCGGAAAGATGCCCGGCCCTAGCTGGTTTGCAAGCAAACCACCGGGGTTGGCTGAAACGGTCCGCCTGATCGACCGGCCGGCTTGGCCGTAGATCTGGCTACGACGCGCGCCCGCCGGTCGACCATCCGACTCCGTTTGAGCCAACAGAATGCTGCAACCTGACCGGGAAAGGCTCTAATAATATTCCGTGGTTGCTGGAAAGCCACGAATAGGTTAATGGCTATCCCCGGGCTTAAGGTATTTAGTAACTTTTGAGACGCTGCCGGGGCGGCGGGATTCACGAAAGTGAGAGAATGGTAGCGATCGGATTTTCCGGCCTGAAACGCAGTCTTGTGGTCTCTACCATGCTCTGCGGTGTCATTTCCGGATGCGCGAGCGTCGAATATACCTCTCAGGCGGAACTGACCGCCGCACAGACCGTGATTCCCATGCCGAAGCCGGGTGAAGATGCAACGCTGGCTGCTATCCCGACCGCTGAAGGCGCAAACGGGCCGGCCGTCGCAACTCTCAATCCCCAGGCAGCAACTGCCGCACCTGTTCTCACTGCAGCCGCCATGCCGAATGTCGTCTCCCCCGTGCAGCAGCAGGCCGGTGATTTCGCCATGCAGGGCGGTGTCCAGCAGGTTGCCGTCAACGGCTATGCTCCCATTCCGCTCACGCCCGAAATGACGGCGATCCAGTCCGTCGTTCCGACGCCGCGTCCGGGCTCGCCGGCAAGCCCCTCCACGCAGCTTGCCTTCGCCGCCACGACACCGCAGAACGGCGCGCTCGCAGCGCTTGCCGCCGTCGATACCACGCCGCGCTTCACCATGGACTACGGCTTCGATGAGTCCGGTCCGATCGATCCGCCAGCTGCCCCGCCGATGTTCAGCGATGACGACAGCGACGATGCGCCGACCGTCGAAAAGAGCTTCGTCAGCAAGCTCATCAGCAAATATTCGAAGCTTTACGAAATTCCGGAATCGCTGCTCCACCGCGTCGTTCATCGCGAGAGCCGCTACAATTCCAAGGCCTACAACAAGCGCGGCTACTTCGGTCTCATGCAGATCAAGTACAACACCGCAAAGTCGATGGGTTACGGCGGCAATCCCGCCGGCCTCTTCGACGCCGAAACCAATATCAAATATGCAGGCAAGTACCTGCAGGGCGCTTGGCAGGTAGCCGACAAGAAGGAAGACGACGCCGTTCGTCTCTATGCCCGCGGTTACTATTATGACGCCAAGCGCAAGGGCATGACCGACATCGCCCAAGGCAATTACTGATAGTCCAATTATTGATACAAAACACCATCAGTGACGGGCCTCAGCCGGCTTCGCCGACTGAAGCGTATTGAGAATTTCCTTCAGCACGATCTGCGGCCTGTAGCCCAGCCAGCTCGGCGTCAACCCCATGCGGACGAAAACGAGATTGGCCGAAGGAATGATTGCCACCGTCTGGCCGTCATGGCCCTGCAGCCAGAACGTATCCGGCGGCAAGCCGAACTCCGCGCTCGTGCCGCCGCCCGGCCCCGCAAGCCAGGCCTGGCCTTGCGTATATTTGCCGCCCGAGCTTGCCGTCGGCGTCCGCATCGTCGCAACAAAACCTTCCGGCAGAAGTCTCTGTCCGTTCCACACACCATCCTGCAACAGGAATTGGCCAAAGCGCGCCCAATCATGTCCCGTGGCGTAGAGATAGGAACTGCCGGTAAATGTACCGCGCTCATCGGCTTCGAAGACTGCGCTCGTCATGCCGAGTGGGGAAAACAGTGCATCGCGGGGATAATCGAAGGCCGCCCGCGGATCGCCGACCTTGTTCATCCAGATACGCGAAAGAAGCATGGCTGTGCCGCTGGAATAATGGAAATCGGTACCCGGCGCGGCCGCCAGGGGCGCACCTGCTGGCAGGGACACCATATCGGGGTCGAGATAGAGCATACGCGTCACATCGGCGACGGCGCCATAATCCTCGTTGAAGGCGAGCCCGCTTTCCATGCCGAGCAAGTCGGAGAGCTTGATATCGCCGCGCGGATCATTCGCCCATTGCGGCAGGAGATGCGTGTCATCGAATGAGATCTTGCCTGACAGCATCAGCCGGCCGATCAGCGCCGCATTGACGGTCTTCGTCATCGACCAGCCGACCAGCGGCGTATCGGCGTTGAAGCCCGGCCCGTAGCTTTCGGCAATGATGCGGCCATCCTGTACGACGACCATCGCCCGCATGGCAGGCCCGGCAAGCTTGGCATCAGCCAGAAGCGCCGCGACCTTGGCATTGCCGGTCGCCGGGTCGACGCCCTCACCGTCCGGCCAGACCGCGTTATTTTCACCCACCTGCGGCGCCGGCACCAGCGGTGCGCCCCTGGCGGCGGCATCGAAATCGCCATCAGGCACGCTCGTGCAGCCCAGAGCACCGCGATAAAGCGCGTAGCTCGGCGCAAACAGGCCCATGAAACGCGAAGTCACCCGCCCGCTGTCACGATCGATCTCGACACGCATCAGCCTGAGCAGCGGGTTTCCAGGCGCTTGGACATCGTCGTAAAGAACGGCGTCGGGATCACGACCGGCAATAAAGACATTGGAGCAGACGATCTTGGCTGCGTAGCCATTGCCCACCTTCAGGAGCTCCGGCGGGCTTATGGAGAGCCACGCGGCTGCGCCTATGGCAACGAGAATGACGAGCAGGGTCAAGCCCTTGAAGATACGCGGAACAACTCGCATGCAATCCTCCACGGAACGGAGAGAAGCAGGAAACTTGGCTCACGGAAAGAGAGAAGCGAAAAGAAGTGTTTCAATCGACTTCAAATTTCGCGGAAGTCTTGGCCGGGTCTCGTCGAAGCCTTGGCCCACAGGGCTCGTCATCAAACTGTAGCAGAGGCGCGTTACACGCCCTGAACGCTAAAAAGGTGACAAACTCATGTCGGAATTTGCACCGGATACCGGCTTCCGCAAGAACCGGAAACTCAAGGCAGCGCTTCTCCGCCACAAGGCTTTTTCCAAGGACGGCTTCTCCGAGCGTCTCTTCGGCCTTCTCTTCTCCGGCCTCGTATACCCACAGATCTGGGAAGACCCGGATCTCGATATGCAGGCGATGGAGTTGAAGCCCAATCACCGTATCGTCACGATCGGTTCGGGCGGTTGCAACATGCTGGCCTACCTTTCCAAGGCGCCGGCTTCGATCGACGTCGTCGACCTCAATCCGCACCACATTGCGCTGAACAGGCTGAAGCTTGCCGCCTTCAAGAACCTTCCAGGCCATTCCGATCTCGTGCGCTTCCTGGCGATGCCGAACGAGAAGTCGAACAGCCGGGTTTTCGACCGCTATCTGTCGTCCAATCTCGATGATACGACCCGCGCCTACTGGAACACCCGCAAGTTCGGCCGCCGGCGCGTCACGGTTTTTGACCGCAACATTTATGAAACCGGCCTGCTCGGCCGCTTCATCGGTGCCGCTCATCTTCTTGCCCGCCTGCATGGCGTGAAGCTGCAGGAAATGACCAAGGCCCGCACGATTCGCGAGCAGCGCCAGTTCTTCGACGATCAGATCGCTCCTCTCTTTGAAAAGCCCGTCGTTCGCTGGATCACCAACCGCAAGAGCTCGCTTTTCGGTCTTGGCATTCCGCCGCAGCAATATGACGAGCTGGCAAGCCTTGCCGCCGACAATTCCATCGCACCGGTTCTGAAACACCGTCTGGAAAAGCTGGCCTGCCATTTCCCGATGCGCGACAATTACTTCGCCTGGCAGGCCTTTGCGCGCCGCTACGCCGATGGCGAGGAAGGCCCGCTGCCGACCTATCTGAAGCCGGAGCACTATGAGGTGATCCGCGCCAATGTCGACCGCGTTAACGTGCACCACGCAAGCTTCACCGAGCTTCTGGCCGGCGAGCCCGCCGCATCGCGCGACCGCTACATCCTGCTCGACGCGCAGGACTGGATGACGGACCAGCAGCTCAACGATGTCTGGCGCGAAATCACCCGCACCGCCCGCGAAGGCGCTCGCGTGATCTTCCGCACGGCCGCCGAAAAGAGCATCATCGAAGGCCGCCTCGCCCCTGAAATCCGCGACCAGTGGCACTATTTCGAAGAGCAGTCGCGTGAGATGACCACCCAGGACCGCTCGGCAATCTACGGCGGCTTCCACATCTACGGGAAGAAGGCGTGAGCAAAGTCGACGAGATGACCGTCAAGAGCGAGGAACATGCCGACCTTATGGACGGCATGTACCGCTACCAGCGCCATTTCTATGATCTCACCCGCAAATATTACCTTCTCGGCCGTGACAGCACGATCCGCAATCTCGACGTTCCCGAGGGCGGCACGCTCCTAGAAGTCGGCTGCGGCACCGGCCGCAACATGGCGCTTGCCCACAAGCATTTCCCGACGGCCAAGCTCTACGGTCTCGACATTTCCCAGGAAATGCTGATTTCCGCCCGCAAGACCTTCGCCACCAAGGCAACGGTCCCGGACTTCCGGGTGGCGGATGCCACGGCCTATACGCCGCGCGAATTCGGCACCACCGGTTTCGACCGCATTCTGATTTCCTACGCACTGTCGATGATCCCGGATTGGGAACGCGCGGTGGATGCGTCGATTGCCGCGCTCAATCCCGGCGGCCAGCTCCACATCGTCGATTTCGGCCAGCAGGAAGGCCTGCCCACCTGGTTTCGCAGTCTGCTGCAGGCCTGGCTCGCCAAATTCCATGTCACGCCGCGTGCCAATCTGCGCGAGGTTCTGGAAGCGCAATCCGCTGAAAACAATGCGCGACTATCGTTCGAGACGATCGGCGGCGGTTACGCCTGGCGGGCGGCGATTATCAGCAAGCGCTCATAATTCGCTTGTAAATAACCATTTTTTTACGTTGATATTAGAAAAGGGGGTTATTCCCTCTGCAGGGCGCGTGTTTTCGAAGGTCAGGCTGTGGGGCAGATCCATCATCACGACGGAACATTTATGCGTCGGCTTCTGTTTTGCGTCCTGCCGCTTGCCCTGCTGCTCGCCGGTTGCAGCTCCACGGGTTACGATTATCTCGAAACCGCTTCCATAAAGCCGAAGGCCCGCTTCAAGGATACCGATCCCCAGGATTTCGGGCCCAAGCGCCCGCAGCAAAACGCTGTCCACGGCATCGACATTTCCAAATGGCAGGGTGATATCGACTGGCAGACGGTGCGCAAATCCGGCGTCGCCTTCGCCTTCATCAAGGCGACCGAAGGCAAGGACAGGATCGATCCGCGCTTTGACGAATATTGGCGCGAGGCAGCCGCCTCAGGCATTCCGCATGCGCCCTATCACTTCTATTATTTCTGCTCCTCCGCCGACGACCAGGCCGACTGGTTCATCCGCAACGTTCCCAGGGAATCCATGCGTCTGCCGCCGGTGCTGGATGTCGAGTGGAATGCAGAATCGAAGACCTGTCGCTTCCGCCCCGACCCGGCCACCGTACGTTCTGAAATGCAGCGCTTCATGGATCGCCTGGAAGCCTATTACGGCAAGCGGCCGATCATCTACACCTCTGTCGATTTCCACCGCGAGAATCTCGCCGGCTATTTCCAGGACTATCATTTCTGGGTCCGCTCGACCGCCAAACATCCTGACGCGACCTATGCCGACCGACGCTGGGCCTTCTGGCAGTATACGTCGACAGGCGTCATTCCCGGCATTCAGGGGCCAACGGATATCAATGTCTTCGCCGGTTCCACGAAAAACTGGAACAACTGGGTGGCTGACGTTTCCAAGGATAGAAATTCTTAGTAACGTGCCCTAATCTTTCTTGCTTCCGTCACATTCATCTGTGAAATCGGCGGCATTCTATGTCATTTTACGAGGATCGTTTCATGCACCGCTCGCTCAAAAGCTGCTCTGCACTTGCCCTTCTGTTTGCCTGCGTCCTAGCAACAGGCGCTGCTGCCCAGCAGGCTCCGGATGCGGCAGCTTCGGCCCCGGCAGCACCCTGCGGCGGTGATCTCTCCACCTTCCTCCAGGGCGTCAAGAAAGAGGCGATTGCAGCGGGTGCGAGCGCCGAAGCAGCAGACCAGGCCTTGGCCGGCGCTGAGATCGACCCCAAAGTCCTGAGCCGAGACCGCGCCCAGGGCGTCTTCCGCCAGACCTTCCTCGAATTCTCGCAGCGCACCGTCAGCCAGGCTCGCCTCGATATCGGCCGCCAGAAGATGAAGCAATATGCCGATGTTTTTGCCCGCGCCGAGCAGGAATTCGGCGTTCCCGCCGGCATCATCACCGCCTTCTGGGCAATGGAAACGGATTTCGGCGCCGTACAGGGCGATTTCAACACGCGTAACGCGCTGGTGACGCTTTCCCATGACTGCCGGCGCCCGGAGCTCTTCCGCCCGCAGCTGATCGCCCTCATCGAAATGGTGCAGCATGGCGACCTCGACCCGCAGACCAACACCGGCGCCTGGGCCGGTGAAATCGGCCAGGTTCAGATGCTGCCGCGCGATATCATCGCCTATGGCATGGATGGCGACGGCGACGGCCATGTTCGCCTCAAGCAGAGCGGCCCGGACGCGATCCTGACGGCTGCCAAGTTCATCCAGCATCTCGGCTTCGAGCGCGGCCAGCCCTGGCTGCAGGAAGTCACCGTGCCAGATAACCTTCCCTGGGAAAAGTCGGGCCTCGGCGGCACGATGACGGCTGGCGAATGGTTCAACCTCGGCGTCAAGCCGCGCGACGGCAACACCGCTTTCGCCAATCTTGAAGGCGATCTCGTCCTACCACAGGGTCGCCTTGGACCGGCCTTCATCGCCTATCCCAATTTCAAGATCTATCTGGAATGGAACAAGTCGTTCATCTACACGACCTCTGCCGCCTATTTCGCGACCCGCCTCTCCGGCGCCCCGACCTATCAGAAGGGCACGCCCGAACAGGGCCTTTCCAACGACCAGATGAAGCAGCTGCAGACGAAGCTCGATTCGCTCGGCCATGACGTCGGCGAGATCGACGGCATCCTCGGTTCCGGCACTCGTGTAGCAATCCAGAAGGAACAGCTCCGCCTCGGCATACCGGCCGACGGCTGGGCGACACCGGCCCTGCTAAACGCACTCTGAGACTTCACATTTGCTCTTTTGCCACCCGGCTTCGTGAATCGGGTGGCTGCTTCCCACTGATCGGGTAAACCTGCCAGCAAATGGGAGGGATCGGCGTGGAACAGAAAATGAGTGCTTTGACCTGGGGGCTTCTTACCCTGCTCGGTCTGATCTGGGGCGGCTCCTTCTTCTTCGCGCGCGTCGCTGTTGTGGAGGTGCCGCCACTCACCCTCGTCTTCCTGCGCCTCTCCATCGCAGCCGTCGCGCTGCATATCTACATCGGCGGGCGCTTCGGCATCTATCCACTGCTGAAGAGCCGGTGGCGCGAATTCCTCATTCTCGGCATCCTCAACAACGCCCTGCCCCATGCGCTGATCTTCTTCGGCCAGACGCGCATCGGCGCCGGCCTTGCCTCCATTCTCAATGCCACGACGCCGATCTGGACGGTGCTGATCGCCAATTACCTGACATCAGATGAGAAGCTCTCCTCGGCCAAGATCATCGGCTGCCTTACCGGCCTTCTCGGCACAGTCGTCCTCATAGGCCCGAGTATCACTGATGGCAGCGACCTGCCCCTCTGGGCACTTCTCCTACCCGTAGTCGCAGCGGTCTCCTACGGCTTTGCCGCCACTTACAGCAAGCGCTTCAAGGGCGTGGCGCCGCCCTTCATCGCTGCCGGCCAGATGACGGCATCCTCGCTGGTCGCCCTGCCGCTGTCGCTCGTTATGGACCGTCCCTGGGCACTCTCCATCCCCTCGGCCAACGCCATCGCCGCCATTCTGGCAATCGCCCTGCTATCCACCGCCTTCGGTTATATTCTCTACTTCCGTATTCTGGCCGCTGCAGGCGCGACCAACGCCTCTCTAGTGACGCTGCTCGTGCCGCCGAGCGCGATCCTGCTCGGCTTCCTGTTCCTGGGTGAGCTACTGGAAATGACCGAGATTGCCGGCATGGCGCTGATCGGCGCGGGACTTGTCATACTGGATGGTCGCATCTACCACCGCTCTGGCGCGGTAACCTGAAATGATTATGCTGCAGTGCGCCATTCTTTCGCCAAAAGCGTGAATCGCTGCTATCGGTTTGTAACGAAGCGTTAAATTTTGAGAGCGTAATTTTCTAATTATATTTCAGCAGCTTACAGGATGGCTCCTAGACTTATCCACTGCCCTCTTCGGCAGTGCAGCACAAGAAGCGCTTCCCAACTAACACATTTCCGACATATTATTAGCTGGTTAACGCGAGGAGGCAGACATGGGACTTACGCAATCCTTGAATGTCCTGTTGGTCAGTGCAGCGTTCGCATTCGTCGTATCCATGCTCTTCATTTGAGCCGATACGAAGCGTAAAGACTGAATACCGAACTCCTGAAACAATCAGCCCCAGATATTGAAAAGCGCATGCCCCGCCCGGCATGCGCTTTTCCTATATGCTGATAACAGTATCTGTCTGATCAGGCGGCAGCGCCGGCGCTTCTCGCCGTCTGTCGCGAATGGCCGAGGTTGGCGAGAACGGCAGAAACCAGCGGCGCACGGTTCATCGTATAGAGATGGAACTCGTGGAGGCCGCGACGGACGAGATCCTCGATCTGCTCGGCTGCGACATCGGCGGCAACCTTGGCGCGCTCCTCCGGCTTGTCGTCATATCCGGCAAAACGTTGATCGAGGAAATCAGGGATGACCGTGCCGCAGGCGCCGGCAAAGCGCTTCAGCTGCGTCAGGTTCTGGATCGGCATGATGCCCGGCACGACAGGGATCTTGACGCCGGCCGCACGCACCTTTTCGAGGTAACGCTCGAAGTTGTCATTGTCGAAGAAGAACTGTGTCAAGGCGCGGTCGGCGCCATTGTCGGCCTTGCGCTTCAGCATCTCGATATCGGCAGCCTGGTCGCGGCTTTCCGGATGCTTTTCCGGATAGGCCGAGACGGAGATTTCGAAATTGCCGATCTGCTTGAGGCCTGCCACCAGTTCGGCTGCATTGGCGTACCCACCCGGATGCGGCTGGTAGGGCGCACCGACGCCGCCAGGCGCGTCACCGCGCAGCGCCACGAAATGCGTGACGCCTGCCTTGCGGAAGCTGTCGACCACCTGATGCGTCTCTTCCTTCGTGGCGCTGACGCAGGTCAGGTGTGACGCGGTCGCAAGCGGCGTATCGGTCAGGAAGCGCGTGACCGTGGAGAGCGTCGGCGCCTTGGTGGTGCCGCCGGCGCCATAGGTCACCGAGACGAATTCCGGGTTCCAGTCCTGCAGGTCGCGGACGGTGTTCCAGAGCTGGCCCTCCATCTCCTCAGACTTCGGCGGGAAGAACTCGAAGGAGATCCTGATATCGCGGCGGCGGGCGTCGTTTTTCTGGGTCATTTATTCTCTCCCGGCAAATGTAGGTACGGCGCCTTCGGTCTCCAGCGAGGCCATCAGGCGCCTCGGGTCGCGTGCGAGCCAGACCGTGACCGTGAGGCCCTGCTCGCCCTGCTGACCCGGATGAAGGTCGACGACCTGCTCTATATCGAGCCCAGCCTTGCGCACCCAGTCCGACATGGCCTGATGCGAAAAGCCGAGACGCACATGGGCATGTTCGTCGCGAAGATATTCGAGGTTGTGCGGCGCCAGATCGATAATGACGAGGCGTCCACCCGGCCGCAGCATGCGCGCGGCTTCCGTGATCGCGATGTCAGGCTGATCGAAGAAATGCAGCACCTGATGGATGGTGACCAGATCGAAATCCTGCCCCTCGAAAGGCAGGTTCAGGATATCGGCGTGGCGTACCGAAGCCGTGGTGATGCGGGACTTGTCGAGATTGGCGCGCGCCACGCTCAGCATGTCGCGGCTGGCATCGACGCCGATCGCCCGACGATAACGGCCGGCGAGAAGCTCCAGCATGCGGCCGGTGCCGGTGCCGAGGTCGAGCAGGGAATCGATCGGATTGGCCCCGAGCAGCTTGATGACGGCCGCATCCACCTCCTCGTCAGCAGCATGCAGACGGCGAAGCTCGTCCCATTCGGCGGCGTTGCGGCTGAAATAGGCCTGCGCCCGCTCGGCACGCTGGCGCTTGACGGCAGCCAGACGCTCGCCGTCACGCTGGACGACAGGATCGTTTTCGGAGACATGCTTCAGCAAGGCCCGTACCAGAGCAGCGGCCTTGCCCTCCTGCGCCAGCCGGAAATAGGCCCAGGCGCCTTCCTGATAGCGGTCTATCAATTCCGCCTCGCCAAGCAGCTTCAGGTGCCGGGAGATACGGGGCTGGGATTGGCCGAGAATTTCCGTAAGATCTGTTACGGTGAGATCGCCTGCCGCGAGCAGCGCCAGCAGCCGCAGGCGCGTCGGTTCGCCGGCCGCCTTCAAGACGTCCACCAGCGCATCCAGTCCAAGCCTTAGGGGTTCGCTCATACTCTACCCAATCAAGATATAAAGATATCTTTATGTGATTTGGATAGCTGAGGCAAGCGGCATTTTACCGATTTGCGAACTTGCCTGTGGTGATAACGACAGCAGACATTAAAAAAGCCCCGGACCAGCCGGGGCTTTCGAAAAGCGCAAAGAGCCGATCAGCGCGTCAGGCGCTTGTGGGCCTGGCTGCCCGGGTTCAGGGCGTCAGGGCCGAGACGGCGAACCTTGTCCTGCTCATAGTCCTCGAAGTTGCCTTCGAACCATTCGACATGGCCCTCGCCTTCGAAAGCGAGGATGTGCGTGGCCAGACGGTCGAGAAACATGCGATCGTGGCTGATGATGATGGCGCAGCCGGCAAATGCTTCCAGCGCGCTTTCCAGAGCACCCAGCGTTTCCGTATCGAGGTCGTTGGTCGGTTCGTCGAGCAGCAGAACGTTGCCGCCGGCCTTCAGCATCTTGGCAAGGTGAACGCGGTTGCGCTGACCACCCGAGAGATTGCCGACCTTCTGCTGCTGGTCGCCGCCCTTGAAGTTGAAGGCGCCGCAATAGGCGCGCGAGTTCATGTCGAACTTGCCGAGCTTGATGATTTCCGCACCGCCGGAGATTTCCTCCCAGACGGTCTTGTTGCCGTCGAGCGCGTCACGGCTCTGGTCGACATAACCGAGATGCACAGTCTCGCCGATGCGGACCGATCCAGCATCCGGCTTTTCCTGGCCGGTGATCATCTTGAACAGCGTCGTCTTGCCGGCGCCGTTCGGGCCGATGATGCCGACGATGCCGCCCGGCGGCAGCTTGATCGACAGGTCGTTGATCAGCGTGCGACCCTCGAAGCCCTTGGTGATGCCCTCCATCTCGATGACCACCTGGCCGAGGCGCTCGCTGACCGGGATGATAATCTGCGCGTCGCCGGGACGCTGCTTCTCGGCAGCCTCCACCAGCTGCTCGTAGGACTTGATACGCGCCTTGGACTTGGCCTGACGGGCCTTCGGGCTGGACGCGATCCATTCCTGTTCGCGGCTGATCGCCTTCTGACGGCCTGCCTCTTCGCGGTTTTCCTGCTGCATGCGCTTGGCCTTGGCGAGCAGGTAAGCCGAATAGTTGCCTTCGTAGGGAATGCCGCGGCCACGGTCGAGCTCGAGGATCCAGCCGGTGACGTTATCCAGGAAGTAGCGATCGTGGGTGATCATCATCACAGCGCCCGGATAATCGCGCAGATGCTTTTCGAGCCAGGCGATCGTCTCGGCGTCCAGGTGGTTGGTCGGTTCGTCGAGCAGCAGCAGATCCGGCTGCGACAGGAGCAGGCGGCAGAGCGCGATACGACGACGCTCACCACCCGAAAGGCTGGTGACTTCGGCGTCGCGCGGCGGGCAGCGCAGGGCTTCCATTGCCATCTCGACCTGGCTTTCCAGATCCCAGAGGTTCTGGCTGTCGATGATGTCCTGGAGCTTTGCACCCTCGTCCGCCGTCTCGTCGGAATAGTTCATCATCAATTCGTTGTAGCGCTCGAGCACAGCCGTCTTGGAGGCAACGCCTTCCATGACATTCTCAAACACTGTCTTGTTCGGATCGAGTTTCGGTTCCTGTTCCAGGTATCCGACCGTCGCGCCTTCGGCGAGCCAGGCTTCACCGGTATATTCCTTGTCCTGACCGGCGATGATGCGCAGCACGGTGGACTTACCGGCGCCGTTCGGACCCAGGATACCAATCTTGGCATCGGGATAGAAGGAAAGGTGGATATTCTCGAGGATCTTCTTATTGCCATAGGCCTTGTTGAGGCCGGACATATGATAGATGAACTGGCGTGCCATGCTGGGATGCTCCGGGCGGAAACTTGAAATCGTGGCCGCTATGTAGGCGAAACCACGCCCGCGGGCAACGCCGAAACCCTGTTTCGTCAGGATTTCGGCATGTTTCCGTCAGAAGCCAGCAGCATCCACGATGCCTTCGTCACAGCCGAAGGAAGTCTGCCCTGCCCCTTGGATGAGGCCACCGAGGCCCTTCTCCTTCGCTTGAGCCGAAACGGCATCCTGCGAAAGCCCGATCGTCAGTTCGCTGATCACGCGCTTGTTGCCGACGCGCCGGCAGCTCATCTTCACCCGGTCGCTGGCGCCTGCGCCGAAGCTCTTGTCGAAGGCCGCCTTGATTGCATCGGCCTTCAGCGTCTTGCCGACATTGGCGGCAAAGAGATCACGCACGGCCGAAGCATTGAGATCGCCCATCAGATGAATGGCGGTGGCGAAATAATCGTCGGCACTCATTTTCGTGCAGGTGCCGTGCTTGATCCATTCATGCCGCTCGAGCGCCGATTGCGTGCCGGGCATCGCCTTGTCGAGCGCACTCTTCGTCTCGGCCGAAAGGTTCACCGCCGGCAGGCTCGTCCACTGGCCGTCCTTGTCGGCGGCTTTCTGGTCGGCGGATACGTCACAATAGTCTTTCCGCATCGGCCACAGACCATGGAGAGAAAAGTTGGTGGCGTCATAGCGGTCGCCGCTCTGGCTGGCGCATTCAGCCTTCTTCTGGTTGGTCTGGCAGAACGCCGGCTGCCAGCTTGCCGCAAGGATGAACCGTGTGCGCCCGCTTTCCTGTGCGGATACGGAACCGACTGACGACAGCGAAAGGAACAGGATGGAAACCGAGAGTAGAAACTTGCCCATTATTAGCCCCGAAATAGCTCCGACAAAGAACAATACAGGAACAAACAAGCATGAAGCCGAAGTTTGCGCAACCCTGAATCGCAGGGGCAAGCATGCTTTTCTTATGTATGAGCGAAACCGCAATATTGCATTTGCCTTGATATCTGGTCTTTTGGGCGTGGGAGGAATGCATGTTTTCCGAGACATTGCGGCTGCAAAACGCCGCGGCTTCGCTTGCCTATCATCACCAGCCCGCCGTGGGGCAAGCGCGCGCCATCCTGATGATTTCACACGGTCTTGCCGAACATTCCCGTCGTTACCACCGCTTTGCCGAGGCCATGGCTGCAAGCGGCCACCATGTCTATGCGCATGACCATCGCGGCCACGGCGAGACAACGGCCGATGATGCGCCGCTCGGTCGCTTTGCGAGACGCAACGGTATTGAGAGTGTCATCAGCGATATCGCCGCCATGCACACCTTTGCCACGGGCAGTCACCCCGGCCTGCCCGTCATTTTGCTCGGTCACTCCATGGGCGGCCTGATCGCACTCAATGCCGCAGCCGACCTCCCCGGCCGTTTCGCAGCCCTTGCCGTCTGGAATTCGAATTTCGCCGTCGGTCTGTCCGGCCGCGCTGCACAGGCGATCCTGCTTGCCGAGCGCATGCTGAAAGGCTCGGATGTCCCGAGCGACATGCTGCCCAGAATGACATTTTCCGCTTGGGGCAAATCCATTCCCGATCACCGCACAGAATTCGACTGGCTGTCGCGCGATCCGGCCGAAGTCGACGCCTATATTGCCGATCCGCTTTGCGGCTTCGATGCTTCGGTCTCGCTCTGGCTCGATGTCTTCGCCCTCACCTTCCGCGGCATCGAGAAGGAGCGGCTCGAGAGCCTGCCGAAGAACATGCCGATCCATCTGGTCGGCGGCGGCAAGGACCCGGCAACCAACAATGGAAAAGCCGTGCTCTGGTTGTCAAAGCGTTTGAAAAGCCGAGGCTTCTCCCGTATCAGCACTGAGATATATCAGGATATGCGGCATGAAACGCTGAACGAGATCGGCGCGGAAACGGCAATTGCGGATTTCGCCGGTTGGTGCGACGAGGCAATCCGCACGGTCCCGAGCGAAAGGACCTGAGATGACGAGCCTGAGTTCCACCCGCCATCCCGCCTCATCCGAGGTGACGTTCGGCTTGCTTTTCATGCTGCTCTCGGTGCTGATCTCGCCGCTTATCGACATCTTCTCGAAGCTGGCGACGACAACCATCTCCTCCACTGAAGTGGCCGGCTTCCGCTTCGTCATCCAGGCGCTCACCATGCTGCCTTTCATCTTCCTGCGCGGCGCAAAGATCCAGTTCTCGCTGAAGCAGAGCTGGTATCATGCCATTCGCGGCGCGATGGTCACTATCTCGATGATCTGCTTCGTCACGACGCTGAAGGTCATGGCGGTTGCCGATGCCATCGCCATCTTCTTCGTCGAACCGATCATCCTGACGATCCTCGGCAGCATCTTCCTGAAGGAAACGATCGGCTGGCGCCGTTACAGCGCCTGCGCCGTCGGCTTCCTCGGCGCCATGCTGATCATCCAGCCAAGCTTCGAGGAGGTGGGCTATATCGCCCTGCTGCCCGTCGTCAGCGCCTTCTGCATCGCCGTCTTCGCGCTGATGACGCGCGTGCTGTCGCACCGGGAAGACCCTTGGGCCATGCAGTTCCAGACCGGCCTCTGGGGTATCTTCTTCTGCGTCGTCATCCTGTTCTTCGGCTATGGCAGCGGCTCCGACATCATCGATACCACGATGCCCGATCTTCCCGCCTTCGGTTACCTGCTCGGCACCGGCATCGCCGCGGCGATCACCGGCATCCTTGCCGCCTATGCCTATCGCGCAGCACCCGCCTCCACGCTGGCACCCCTGCAATATCTGGAAATCGTCTCGGCCACGGTCTTTGCCTGGCTGGTCTTCGCCGATTTCCCGGACGCGCTGAAATGGCTGGGCATCCTCATCGTTATCGCGTCCGGCCTCTACATCATCTGGCGCGAGCGGCGCTTTGCTTCCAAACCCGTATCCGATACATCTGAGGCAACGCGGGCGCCCTGAAATCCGCCGCCCATGGGAGGACTTGGGAGGAACTTGGGAGGAACATGACGGAAGACGTGAAGAAGAAGCCGCCGCTTGCAGGCATAAGGGTCATCGAGCTTGCGCGCGTGCTGGCCGGCCCCTGGGCGGGTCAGATGCTGGCCGATCTCGGCGCCGATGTCATCAAGGTGGAAAACCCCGACGGCGGCGACGACACGCGGCAGTGGGGGCCACCCTTCGTCGAAGGCGCGGATGGTGAGAACCTCTCGGCCGCCTATTATCATTCCACCAATCGCGGCAAGCGTTCGATCACCGCCGACCTCAAAAGCGAGGAAGGCCAGTCGCTGGTGCGCCGTCTCGTCGCCACGGCCGACGTGCTGATCGAGAATTTCAAGCTTGGCGGGCTCGTCAAATACGGGCTCGACCATGAGAGCCTGAAGGCGATCAATCCGCGGCTCGTCTATTGCTCCATTACCGGCTTCGGCCAGACCGGCCCCTATGCCAATCTCGCCGGCTACGACTACATCGTCCAGGGCATGTCCGGCTTCATGTCGATAACAGGCGAACCTGAGGGACAGCCGATGAAGGCAGGTGTCGCGATCGCCGATATCTTCACCGGCATCTACGCCGTCTCGGCGATCGAAGCGGCCCTCATCCATGCACTGAAGACGGGCGAAGGCCAGCTGATCGATATGGCCCTGCTCGATGTGCAATCGGCGGTGCTCGCCAACCAGAACATGAACTATCTGGTTTCCGGCCGCGCGCCCGTGCGCCTCGGCAATGCGCATCCGAACATCTCGCCCTATGAGGTCGTGCCGACGGCCGACGGTTATCTGATCCTTGCCATTGGCAATGACGGCCAGTTCCGCCGTCTCTGCACGATCCTCGGCCTTGTCATCGCCGATGACGAGAACTTCGCGACCAACAAGGCCCGCGTCGCCAACAGGGATGCCGTGCGCCGGATGATCTCGACTGAAACACTGAAATGGCAGAAGGCGGATCTCCTGAAGGCCTGCGAGGACAATGCCGTGCCGGCCGGCGCCATCAACACGATCGAAGAAATGTTTGCCGATCCGCAGATTGTCGCACGCGGCCTGCGCATCGACCTGCCGGATGCCGCAGGCACCATGATCCCTGGCGTACGTACGCCTGTCGTGCTGTCGGAAACACCGCTGCGTTACGAGCGGCCGAGCCCACGCCTTGGCGAGCACAATGAAGAGGTTCTGGCCGAACTTCTGCAATGGGAGAGGAAGACGTCGGTATGAGAAAGAAGGGGCCATGAAGAGGACAGGCGGACAACTGATCGTCGAAGCGCTGAAGGCGAATGGGGTAAAACGCCTTTCCTGCGTGCCGGGGAAAGCTTCCTCGCCGTGCTCGACGCCCTGCACGACAGCGATATCGACGTGATCGTCTGCCGTCAGGAAGGCGGCGCGGCGATGATGGCCGATTGCTGGGGCCGGCTGACCGGCGAACCCGGCATCTGCATGGTCACCCGTGGTCCCGGCGCCACCAATGCTTCGGCCGGCCTGCACATCGCAAGGCAGGATTCGATCCCGATGATCCTCTTCATCGGCCAGGTGCAGCGGGAGGCGCGTGAGCGCGAAGCCTTCCAGGAAGTCGAGTTCCGCCGCGCCTTCACGGAATTTGCCAAATGGGTCGGCGAGATCGATGATGCCGCCCGCATCCCGGAATTCGTCACCCGCGCCTTTGCGATCGCCACATCGGGACGCCCCGGTCCCGTCGTGCTGACCCTGCCGGAGGATATGCTGCGCGACGAGGTGGAAGCGCCCCGCGCCAAGCGCCATACGCGCGTCGAGGCCCATCCCGGCCGCAGCCAGATCGATGATCTCTACCTGCGCCTCTTGAAGGCCGAGCGGCCGATGGTCATCCTCGGCGGCACCCGCTGGGATGCCGATGCCGTCGCTGATTTCCAGACCTTCGCGGAGCGCTTCAGCCTGCCGGTCGGCTGCTCCTTCCGCCGCCAGATGCTGTTCGATCACCTGCATCCCTCCTATGCCGGCGATGTCGGCATCGGCATCAATCCATCCTTGGCGAAAGAGATCAAGGAGAGCGACCTGCTCATCCTGCTCGGCAGCCGCATGTCGGAAATGCCATCCTCCGGCTATACGCTGCTCGATATTCCCTACCCGGCCCAGTCACTCGTCCACATCTATCCGGACCCGTCGGAACTCGGCCACGTCTATCGCCCCGATCTTGCCATCTGCGCCAGCCCCGCCGATTTCGTCGAAGCGCTCACCGATCTCGAAGCACCCGCCGAGCCGCGCTGGGCCGAACGCACCGAGCGCATGCATCAGGCCTATCTCTCCTGGTCGAAGCCGCCGGCGACAGGTCCCGGCGCCGTCCATATGGGGCCGATCATGGAGTGGCTTGAGGCCAATACGAAGCCAGACACGATCTTCACCAATGGCGCCGGCAACTACGCCACCTGGGTACACCGCTTCCACCGCTTCCGCCGCTTCAACACGCAGGCGGCGCCAACCTCAGGCTCCATGGGCTATGGCCTGCCGGCCGCTGTTGCCGCCAAGCGGCTCTTTCCCGACAGGCAAGTCATCTGCTTTGCCGGCGATGGCTGCTTCCTCATGCACGGACAGGAATTTGCGACCGCCGTACGCTACGGCCTGCCGATCATCGCTGTCATCGTCAACAACGGCATCTACGGCACGATCCGCATGCATCAGGAGCGCGAGTATCCAGGCCGGGTCAGCGCCACCGACCTCACCAATCCGGATTTTGCAGCCCTTGCCCGCGCCTATGGCGGCCACGGCGAGACGGTGGAAAAGACCGAGGATTTCGCGCCAGCTTTCGAGCGGGCACGCGACAGCGGCAAGCCGGCGATCATCGAAGTAAAGCTCGATCCCGAAGCGATCACGCCGACGCGCACTCTCTCGGAAATCGCTCAAACAAAAAGCCGGTAAGTCCGTGAACTAATCTAGTTCACGGACTCACCGGCTTTGATTGGTCGCAGCAGGACGCTCTTAGTCGAGAGCAGCCGTAACGATGAACTCAACCTTGTACTTCGGCGCAGCGAGCTTGGCTTCGCTGGTGGCGCGGGCTGGCGGATTTGCCGGGTCGATCCAGCCTTCCCAGATAGCGTTCATCTCTGCGAAATAAGCGATGTCGGAGAGATAGATGATCGTCTGCAGGATCTTCGACTTGCTGCTGCCGGCAGCGGCGAGCAGGCGGTCGACTTCGCCGAGCGCGGACTTGCACTGATCGGCAACGCTTTCGCCTTCGCCGACCTGGCCTGCGAGATAGACGGTGTTGCCGTGAATGACGGCACCGCTCATGCGGGCGCCGATGTCGATACGCTTGATGCTCATCGTGTTCTCCTGTTCATCAAATGAAAGACGCCGCTTTAGAGCATCGGACCGAAAAGTGTGAAGCGGTTTTCGGATAATCCGATGCTTGAATAAAAAACCTAGAGCGGCGGAGGTGATTCCGTTTTTCTTCCCGCCGCTCTAGGCGGCGTCAGATTATGTCCGGATGGACCGGATCAGGCGCGGATATGATGCGTCTTCTGATAGATCGCCGTGGAGCGTGCGCCGGAGCGGCAGTAGCCGAGCATCGGGCGTTCGAATTCGTCGAGCGCATCGACCATGCCCTGCACGGCTTCCTCGGTCACACCCATCGGGCCGACGGGCACATGGGTGATCTCAAGGCCGATCTCCTTGGCGCGGGCTTCGATGACGCCAAAGGGCGTCTGGTCCGGGCTTTCGTCGTCCGGACGATGGCAGACGATGGACTTGAAGCCGAGCGCCTTGATCTGGTCGAGATCCTCAACCGTGATCTGGCCGGAAACGGAGTATTCATCGTCGATCTGGCGGATATCCATCGTCTCAATCTCCTCGAAAATGGTGGGCTGAAGGTCTACGACGCGTCCTGTCAAGCGTCAACACGTCTTCAGCCAATCACCCCTTCATTAGACGAAAGCGAAACGCAGGCTGTAGCTGCGGCTTTCGCCTGGCTTCAGCCAGTTGAATTCGCCGGCAGCTTCCAGTTCATGGCGCAGCACCCAGCGGTGCGACACGGGCTCGATACCGATGATATCAGCCGGCGCCTTCTGGTTTCGCCAGATCTGCAGATGCGGCAGCGTATCGGCGCGAAAACGCACCTTCAGCGTCCTGCCGCCAACGGCTGCGATCGGCCCAAGCCGGACTTCGGCAAAACCGTCTTCGGTCGCCGGAGCCTCGACGCAGAAGATGCCGCCCGGCTCCTCGCCGAAGGTCCAGGGAAAACCGCCACCATCCAGCATTTTCCCTTCGAGCCGCGTTCCGCCATCCAGCCATTTGCCGCCGGTGTTCATGTGGTACATGAGAAAGGTCGGCACGGTCTCATCGCTCGTGTTGACGACGCGATCCTCCAGGGAAACTTCGCCGGTGGCACCGTCGATCCGCCAGAGACGCTCGATGCGCTGCGGCAGGCCCTCGACGGTGGTGATATCGATATCGGCACGGCATTCGGCATTGCCGATATCGAATTTCGTCCACAGCACCTTGGCCGGATGGCCGGAGGCAGAGCCGTGCAGCGGATAGATCTTGCCATCAGTGCCGGGAATGGGCTGGCGGTGGCGGATATGATCAGGACCGCAGGTGAAGAGGAAACCTTCCAGCGAGTGATCGATTCGCGGGTCGCCATCGTCAGGAATGGCCCGCTTGGGCGCGATATCCACGCCCTCGACAATGCAGCCGGCGATATCCAGCACCGATGTTTCGTCCAGCATCAGGCGTGGCCCGCTTGCGGCGGCAAATTCGATCATCGGCTGTCCTCCCGGGGAATCTTGGTTGCGGTAGGGTTAGGTCGTGCGATCACCCTCGTCAATCGACACCGGTGAAATGGTCAGGGAGCACCGCAACCGGCGACTTCACAGGAACGTCATCTTCGCGCAAGCGTTTATGAGTAAACGCAAAACACTGTTGTTTTTATGTTTTGTTCAGCACGGCTTAAGAAATTCCACACTAGCGTCAAAATTCGCAGGTGTGTGTCTGCCGAGCCACTGATCGAGGTGTGAGACGTGAATCGCTTTATGAAATCGGCCTTTTCTTTTTCGGCCATGCTGTTGGCGCTCGCTGCCGTCGCGCCACAGGCCGATGCCCAGCAATATGGCCGAAACCGGAGCGATATCGTGCTGGTGACGCCAGGCGGCGAAATTCTCGACTATGTCCCGCCCGGCCGCGGCTTCGTCTATGCCCGTGACTACAGCGGCAATCGCGTATTGGTCGATCGCTATGGCAACATCATCGCCACCGAGATGCGCGCCCGCGGCTATTATTCGCCGCGCACAAATCGCGAAGTCTATAACGACGCCTACAACAACGATCCCTATTATCCTGACGATAACCGCCACGGCGACACGCGCTATTCCGAGCGCGGCCCGGTAACCGGCTCCATTCCGCAGGATGCTGCCATAGAGCGCCGGCCACTCGAGGATCAGCCCTACCCCGGCGATCAGCAGGGTCAGGACGACTATGCCGCAATCGAGCCCGATCAGCAGATTCCACCCGCCGATGAGCCGCGTCAGGTGCCGCAGGAACCTGTGATCACCCTCAAGGACAAGTCGAAGCCCGAGATCGTGGCCCTTCAGGTCTTTCTGGATCGCTCCGGCGTTTCGCCCGGTGTCATCGACGGCCATATGGGCTCCAATGTCACCAAGGCGGTCTACGCCTATGAACAGATGACCGGCACCAAGCTCGATCCAAACAATACGGATGCGATCCTCGAAGAACTGCGCATGAATGGCGGCCTGCCGGTCGTCAACTACACGATCACGGATGCGGATGCGGCCGGTCCCTATGTCGCGCAGATCCCGGAAGATTATTCGCAGAAGGCGCTCCTGCCGTCCCTCGCTTACACATCCGTGACCGAAGCGCTCGCCGAACGCTTCCACATGGACGAGAACTTCCTGAAGGAAATGAATCCCGGCGTGGATTTCACAATTCCGGGCACCGTCATCAAGGTCGTCAATCCCGGCGAGAACAAGAAGGGCGCAGTCGCGAAGATCCTCGCCGACAAGGGCCGCAAGCAGGTCTTCGCCTATGACGACGCCGGCAACCTCGTTGCCGCCTACCCCGCCTCGATCGGCTCCACCGACACGCCATCTCCATCAGGCATCGTCACCGTCGAGCGCGTCGCCTTCAATCCGGGCTACACCTACAATCCGAAGATCAATTTCCAGCAAGGCGCCAACGACAGGATCCTCGACATCCCGCCAGGCCCGAACGGCCCGGTTGGTACGGTCTGGATGGCGCTTTCCAAGCCCACCTATGGCATTCACGGCACGCCCGACCCCTCCAGGATCGGCCGCACCCAGAGCCATGGCTGCATCCGCCTGACGAACTGGGATGCGACGGAGCTTGCCAAGATGGTCAAGCCCGGCGTGACAGTCGAATTCGTCGATTGAGGGACACTATTCGCCCGGCGCCTCGGCCGGGCGCTCGCCGAACTGGATGAGACGCAAGAGCTCCACCTGCTTCCTGGCACCCGTCTTCATGTAGACGGACCGCACCTGCGAGCGGATCGTCTCTCGTGAACGGCTGGTTTCGGCGGCCAGGCCCGCAACCGAGCCTCCCGAAACCAGCGCCCTGACGACCCTGATTTCAGCCTGCGTGAGACCGAAATCGTTGCGCAGTTTTTCATCGCTCAGCCCTGCGAGCCTTTGTTTCGGCTCAATCAGGATGGCGACAACAGGCCTTTCGAAGAAGCGTGGCTGGTGGCTCTTTTCAAGCTTGAGCAAGGTGATCTTCCGGCCGTCGGTCAGAACCGTCTGCTGACGCTCCGCCTCCTCTCCATACCGCAGCATCAGTGTGAGGCGGTCATCGGCATCCTTGTCGGCAAGATGCACCGTTCCGAGCGGTGAAAGCCAAACACCTGTTCCCTGTTCGAGCACCGCCTCTCCCAAGCCAGAGGTGGACACCAGTCGTCGCTCTGAATTCAGGAGGAGCACGCCGACACCAATGGCATCGAACAGTCGTCCGCTGATCTCCGAATGGCTCTTTTGCCGGCCGCCGGATTCCAGCGCGATGAAGGCCCGCCTCAGATGCGGCCCGATCCGTGTCAGAAGCCCAGCACAGGCCCGGCTCTCATTGGGGTCGGTCCAGCGGGTCGTGGTGATCGAAAGATTGAACGACCGGTTGCCCTCCCGCAAGATCGCCATGCCGACGGCCCCGTGACCTTCATGCCGATGCCAGAAGTCATTGAAGAACTCGGTCCTGGAAAGCTCTGCATAGGATATGAAATCCTCGCCGATTGCCCCCTGCCCCGTGGGTGTCCTGTCCAGACCGGATATCCACGGATTCAGCCGGCAGTAATAGCGCGTATAGGTGTCGATCCACGACTGATCCATGTTGATGTGGAATTGCGACGAACCTTCCGCCCGCGCAGCGTCGTGATAGAAAAGGCTGGTTCCCGCCCCCGGCAACAGCCCGTTCAACTCTGTCAGGAACGTATCCCATCGCGCTTCGCCGAAAACGATTCCATAGATGGAATCGATAAGCTTGTCGTCGACTTGCCGGGTGATGCTCATGCGTTGCTTCGCGCGTGAAGGGATTTTTACAACCTGATAACCATTACACCAGTGAGCAAATGTAATTTCAAATAGAAAATGCCCCGGCCGAAGCCGAGGCATCAATTTCCCTACTCCGATATTCTGATCAGGCGGCGCTTCGCATCGCGTTTGCCAGCCGAACAGCAACCGGCAGCCGGCCCGGCACCTTGCGGATGATTTCCTCTGCGAAACAGAGGGCGTTTTCACGGGCCTTGTCGAGATTGCTGACGCGCATCGGATCCATCGTATGCAGAGTGCCGCCGCAATCGAAGATGTCGCGGAAGGCCGAGCGTTCGATGATGGCCGTATCGAGAACCGGCACGTGGCGCTCGTTCAGCAGCGCCTTGACGAGCTGCAGCGCGCGGGTGGTAACCATGGAGTTGACGCGTGTCAGCACGACCGAATGACCGATCTTGATGCCTGCCTTCTCCTCCAGATACTGCAGGAGCTCGAGAACCTGAGCGCCGCCGCGGGCATCCATCGCGCAGCCCTGGATCGGGATGAGCACATGGTCGGAGAGGCCGACGGCCGTTGCCAGCAGCGGATTGCGCGCGCCCGGCAGGTCGATGATGAAATAATCGGTATTCTGCTTGTTTTCGCTGATGTGCAGCGGCAGCGAGGCAGTCGTTACGAAATCGATGACGCTGATGTTTGCCACATGGCCGGAGATTTCGTGCCAGCGCGAAATCCAGTGCTGCGGATCAGCATCGAGAATGGTGACGCGGTAACCCTGACGGGCAAGTTCGGTAGCAAGCAGCAATACGGCTGTGGTCTTGCCGGCGCCGCCCTTGGTATTTGCGAATGTGATGACTGGCATATTCTTAGTCCTCGAAGGGAAATGGCGCGAGCCGGCATCGCTCGTTGTTAATCGCACTGTCGGAGCATCGTGCGGTTAACCCATCCTTGCCAATCGTGGTTAACAAACTCTAAACACGCCCGCCGAAATTGCGGCCTGCATTTTTCGCATCCTCAAAAATAAGGATGCCTAAAAGCGCGTAAAGCACGAAAAAAGCCCGGAAAACCAAGGCTTTCCGGGCCAGTTTAGAGGTCCGCCTTTATCTGATCAGAAGCAATCCCTGAACAGGGTCTTGGTATTTTCGAGCGTCATTGCAACCGGATTACCGCCGGCACTCGGGTCTTCGATCGCCATCGCCGCCAATTCGTCGATCCGGTCGGGGGTGATTCCCATCGCCGTTAGATTGTCGGGGACGTTGAGTTCGGAACGCAGTTTCAGGACGTAATCGTAGAAACCGTCGAAACCACCCGAAATTCCGAGATAGGCCGCGGCGCGCGCAATCTTCTCTTCGATGGCCGAACGGTTGAAGCGCAGAACCGCGGGCATGACGACGGCATTGGTCATGCCGTGATGGGTGTTGTAGACGGCGCCGATCGGGTGCGAGAGCGCATGGATGGCGCCAAGCCCCTTCTGGAAGGCGACCGCGCCCATGGCGGCAGCCGACATCATGTTGGCCCGGGCTTCCAGATCCGTGCCTTCCTTATAGGCGCGCGGCAGGAATTCCTTGACGAGCCGCATGCCCTCCAGCGCGATGCCGGCCGACATCGGATGATAGAAGGGCGAGGAATAGGCCTCCAGGCAATGCGCGAAGGCATCCATGCCGGTGCCGGCGGTAATGATCTTCGGCATGCCGACCGTCAGTTCCGGATCGGCGATGACGACACCCGGCAGGAACTTCGGATGGAAAATGATCTTCTTCACATGCGTCGCGGAATTGGTGATGACGCTGGCGCGGCCGACTTCCGAACCGGTGCCGGCCGTCGTCGGTACGGCAACGATCGGCACGATGCCTTCAACGCTCGCCCGTGTCCACCAGTCGCCGATATCCTCGAAATCCCAGACCGGGCGCGTCTGGCCGACCATGAAGGCGACGCACTTGCCAAGATCGAGGCCCGAACCGCCGCCGAAGGCAACAACGCCGTCATGGCCGCCATCGCGGAAGGCCTTGATGCCGGCCTCGAGGTTCTTCTCGTTCGGGTTCGGATCGACATCGGCGAAGATCGCCCGGCCGAGGCCGGCATCTTCGAGAATGTCGAGCGCGTTCTTGGTGATCGCCATCGAGGCGAGGCCGCGGTCGGTGACGAGCAGCGGCTTCTTCATGCCGAGGCTCTTGCAGGCGTCGGCCAGTTCCTTGATGCGGCCACGGCCGAGCTTGACTGATGTCGGGTAGCTCCAGTTTGCGGTGATGTTGGCGCTGCTCATGCTGTGACCTTCTTGAGATGGTAGGATTTCGGGCGCGTCAGATTGTGGAAGCCGATAATCGACAGCGAGCCGCCGCGGCCGGTTTCCTTGACGCCGGTCCAGCACAGAGCCGGATCGAGATAATCGGCGCGGTTCATGAAGACAGTGCCGGTTTCGATTTCGCGGCCAAGGCGCCCTGCACGCTCAGCATCCTTGGTCCAGAGCGAGGCCGTCAGCCCGTACTGGCTGTCATTCATCAGCGCCAATGCCTCGTCGTCATTCCTAACCTTCATGATGCCGACGGCTGGGCCGAAGGTCTCTTCGCGCATGAAGGCCATGGAATGGTCGACATTGACGAGGATCTGCGGTGCCAGATAAGCGCCGCCGTCATCGGCCGGGAACAGCTTCGGATCGACCAGAGCCTTGGCGCCCTTGGCGACCGCATCAGCGATCTGCTCGCGCACCACCTTGGCGAAGCGCTTGTGCGCCATTGGCCCGAGCGAGGTCTCTGGATCGAGCGGATTGCCGAGCTTGTAGTTCGAAACCCAGGCGACCGACTTTTCGACGAAGGCGTCATAGAGCGATTCATGCACATAGATGCGTTCGATGCCGCAGCAGCACTGGCCGGAATTATAGGTGGCTCCATCCATCAGCGTATCGACAGCAGCGTCGAGATCAGCATCTTCCATCACATAGCCCGGATCCTTGCCGCCGAGCTCGAGGCCAAGACCGGTAAAGGTCCCGGCCGCAGCGCGTTCCATCGAGCGACCGCCTTCGACCGAACCGGTGAAATTGACGAAGTTGAAGTTGCCGGCGGCGATCAGCGCCGAGGTCGTCTCATGGTCTAGGAAGACGTTCTGGAACACATCCTCTGGAATACCGGCCTCGACAAAAGCCTGCACCAACCGCTCGCCGACGAGCAGCGTCTGCGAGGCATGCTTCAGCACGACGGTATTGCCCGCCATCAGCGCCGGCGCGATCGTGTTGATCGCCGTCATGTAGGGGTAGTTCCAGGGCGCCACGACGAAGACGACGCCATGCGCTTCGCGCTCGATGCGGCGCTCGAACTTGCCGCTCTCCTCGACGACGAGCGGAGCCAGAGCATCGGCAGCGATCGAAGCGACGTAATTGGAGCGCTCGTTGAAGCCGCGATATTCGCCGCCATACTTGATCGGCCGGCCCATCTGCCAGGCAAGCTCGGGCACGACGACATCGGACATCTCGTTGAGACGGGCGACACCCTTCAACACCAGTTGGACGCGATCTTCGAGCGGGCGCTTGGCCCAGGCCTTCTGCGCCTTGCGCGCACGCGCCACGGCTTCCTTTGCCGCTTCAAGCGAAAGCGCCGGACGCTCCGCGTAAACAGAGCCGTCAATCGGCGAAATGCATTGGATCATTGTCATGATCTAAATCCTGTTTTCTTCTGAGCCGCAGGGAAAGACGACACGACTTGTCTTCCGCAGGGAGAATCCAGTCGGGCGGCTTTCCGCTTCGGATACGTTCTTAAGCTCTCTCGAAGCCGCGCGCCACTTCCCAATCCGTGATGCGGCGGTCGTATTCTTCCTGCTCCCATTCGGCCGCGCGGGTATAGTGATCGATCACCTCGTCGCCGAAGGCTGCCCGCAGCATCTCCGATTCCGTCATGGCCTTGGTGGCGGAGCGCAGCGTGCGCGGGATCTCGCGGATGTCCTTGCCGAAATAGGCATCGCCCACATAGGGCGCCTCCAGTTCCAGCTTCTTCTCGATGCCGTCGATGCCGGCGGCAAGCAGGGCCGCGAAGGCAAGATAGGGATTGAGATCGGAACCTCCGACGCGGCATTCGATACGGATCGCCTTGGTTTCCTCGCCGCAGAGGCGGTAGCCCGCCGTGCGGTTATCCTTGCTCCAGACGGCCTTTGTCGGCGCGAAAGTGCCGGCCATGAAGCGCTTGTAGGAGTTGATGTAAGGCGCCAGGAAATAGGTGATTTCGCTCGCGTGGCTGAGCAGGCCGGCAATATAGTTCTGCATCAGCGGTGTCATGCCATGATGGCCGGCATGGTCGAAGAAGAGCGGCTTTTCTTCGAGGCTCCAGAGCGACTGGTGGATATGCGAGGAGCTGCCGGCGGCGTTGTAATGCCACTTGGCGAGGAAGGTGATCGCCTTACCCTTCGACCAGGCGATTTCCTTGCAGCCGTTCTTGATGATCGCATGGCGGTCGGCCATGGTGAGCGCATCGGCATAACGCACATTGATTTCTTCCTGGCCGGCAGACGCCTCGCCCTTAGAATTTTCGACCGGAATGCCGGCACCCTGCAGGCCTTTGCGAATCGCCCGCATCACCTCTTCTTCCTTGGTCGTCTGGAAGATGTGGTAGTCCTCATTATAGGCGCTGGCGAGCTTCAGGTTGCGGTAGCCGGAAGCCTGTGCCGCCTCGTAGGTCTGGTCGAACAGGAAGAATTCGAGTTCGGAGGCCATATAGGCCTTCATGCCCATGTCCTCCAGGCGCTTGACCTGCTTCTTCAGGATCGCGCGCGGCGAATGGGCCACTTCCTCATGCGTATGGTGGTCGAGCACGTCGCAGAGAACGAGCGCGGTACCTTCGAGCCAGGGAATGACGCGCAGCGTCGAAAGGTCCGGCTTCATCGTATAGTCGCCGTAGCCCTTTTCCCAGCTCGTCGCCTTGTAGCCGGAGACGGTTTCCATCTCCATGTCGGTTGCCTGTAGGTAGTTGCAGCTATGCGTTTCCTTCCAGGCGCTTTCGAGGAAAAACTCCGCCTGGAAACGCTTGCCCATCAGGCGCCCCTGCATGTCCACCTGGCAGGCAAGCACCGTATCGATGCGCCCGTCGGCAACGTCCTGTCTGAGATCGTCGAGAGTATAGCTGCTCATGATGTATCCGCCTGAAATTGAACCTGAGAAATCGGGAAAACGAAACGGCATGCGACCGCCGGGATCAACCCGCCCGATGCCTTTTCGTTGAACCGTGAGGGGGCCGCGTGATGCGGCCCCGCCATGTGAGAGGGAAGCCTCAGTTCTTAGCTTTCGCCGACGGCCTTTTCGGCCGCTGCGATCTCGGCCTGGCGTTTTGCCACTTCGTCGCCGATCGGCGGGCCCTTGAAGCGGCGGCTTTCGAAGCCGAACCAGACGATGCCCGTCAGCACCAGGAACCCTACCGTGACGTAGAGCGCCGGCCTGTTCGGCGGCTGAATGCCGAGAACGAAGATCAGGATCATCGCGAGGATCGAGAGGACCGCGAAGAGCTTGAACATGCCTTCGCCGAGGTTCCACGGACCCATCTTGTCCCACTTCGAGGTTCCCCAGGCAAAGAGGCCGAGTGCGATCGGGATCGCGAAGGAGAAGAACAGGAAGATGACCGTGCAGGATACGACAATCGTGTAAACCGGCGTGTCGCCGATCGAGACGAGCGACGAGCCCCAGACGAAGAGCACCGAGAGGATCGAGCCCGTCCAGATCGCAGCAACCGGCGTGCGGTAGTTCGGGCTGACCTTCGACAGCGCCTTGGAGGCCGGCAGGCCGCCATCACGCGAAAAGGCGAAGATCATGCGCGAGACCGAGGTGACGGTCGCAAGGCCGCACAGCCATTGGCTGACGAAGATCGCCAGATACAGGATATCCTTGACGATCGGGTTCACCTGGCTGTCCATCGCCCAGAAAAACACGTTCCAGCCCTGCTTTGCCGCGTCGTCCATGTTCGGCAGCATGAGCACGAAGGCGCACAGCATGATGTAGCCGAAAAGCGCCGACCACAGGACCGACGCGACCATGCCGCGCGGAACGGAATGCGCCGCCTTGACGGTTTCTTCCGAAGTATGCGCGGAAGCATCATAACCGGTGATGGTGTAGATCGGCAGCAGAAGGCCGAGCAGGAACACCCAGGCGCCCGATGTCGTGGGCCATACATTGCTGCCGACTTCGCCGGAATAGTTGGCAAAGGTGAAGAGCCGGCCGAACTCATAAGAAGGTGCGGCAAGCAGGCACACAGCTGCGAGCACGATCGCGGTTGCAAAGATCAGGTAGCCGGAGAAGTCCGTGAGCTTTGCGGTGAGCCCGATGCCCATATGGTTCACAAGCGCCTGCGCGCCGGTGATGATCACCAGGAAGACGATCCGCACCAGCGTCGTGTCCGTCAGGCCGAGATAGCTCGTGCCGAAGGCGCCCATGAAGAAATAATAGGTGCCGACATTGATGGCGCCGAGAACGGTGACGAGGCCAAGCAGGTTGAACCAGGCTGTCAGCCAGCCGGTGAAACGGTTGCCGAGGATCGAACCCCAGTGATAGAGGCCGCCCGCAGTCGGATAGGCGGAGCTGATCTGCGCCATGGCGACGGCAAAAACGAGCGAAACAAAGCAGCCGATCGGCCAGCCGATGCCGATGGCGGCACCGCCCGCGCCCGAGGTCGCCTGCGCCAGCGAGTTGATACCGCCGGAGAGGATGCAGATGATCGAAAAGGAAACGGCGAAATTCGAAAACGAGCTCATCCGCCGTTCGAGTTCCTGGGCATAGCCCATGGAATGCAGGATATGTACATCCTGCTTCTTATCACTTTCGGTATAGTCCGACATGACTTCCCCCTGTTGACAATCGCCCGCGGAATTGCGGCCGATCCTGTGCCAATAGTGCCCGTGGCTTTTCGCCTTGCGGGCTGTTCGCAGTTAAACTGCTCCCCGGGGTCTTATGTTTTATTCAGGCGTCCAGACTCTGCTGGATGAGCCTTGTGAGATAGTCGGCCACGACCCCTTGGCCGGTATCGTCTGCGATGAGGTCGTTTCGGACCTCGATCATGACATTGCGAAGCCCGTTGGAAATGCCGTGCAGGATCAGCGTGTGCGTCACGCCGTCCTCCGGCCCGTAGGGCTCGTTGCGTTCGGTGCGGTAGAGCGGCGCCTCGGCCGCTGATACCAGCATGCGGTCGGCAAGGCGGCTGTCCTCATCATGAAGGATGCCGAGCTCGACGGCGCGCTGCAGGCCATTATAGACCGGTGTGAAGCTGTGGATCGTCACGATGACGCTATCCTGTCCCCTCGCCTGCCGATCGTGGATCAAGGCGCGCACGCCGTCATGGAATGGCAGGTAGAGAGCTTCCGTGCGGGCTTGGCGTTCGCCCTCGGTCAAACCCCTGTTACCGGGAATCGCATAGATCTCGCTGACCTCGGGCATGGCGCCCGGCGAGTTCGGCGGCCGGTTGCAATCATAGATCAGCCGGGAGAAGCGCTGGTAGATCAGCGTCGCATCGAGAGCCGCCGAAATGCCGCGGGCAACGGCAAGCGCTCCGGGATCCCAGGCGATGTGGCTTAAAAGCGCTTCTTCGGAGAGGCCGAGATTACCGAAATGTTCAGGAAGCGTGCGGGATGCATGCTCGCAGATGATGAGCACGGGACTCTTGCCATGAACGCGTTCGATTGCGACGCAATCGCCGTCCGCTTCGCTGAGAATTCGGGGCTGAGCCAACACCAACAGCACCTCTCCATCGCTTAATAAAATCTTTACAAGAAAAGAATTCTTCAGGTTCACGGCAGTGTCAAGCGCGCTCTGAAAATTTCTTTTCATGACACTTGTTGACATGGATTGTGACAGCGTTGTTAACTTTCAGTGGGAAAGTGGCATCAGACCATCCCGGGGAGCAAAATCACGTGAGTGTCGCGGCTAAGACCGTTTCGGACGTCATTCATTCACATCTCGGCGTGCTCACACGCGCCGAAAAGCAGTTGGCCGAAAGCCTGCTCGACAACTACCCTGTCTCCGGCCTCGGCAGCATCACCACTATTGCTGAAAATGCCGGCGTCTCTACGCCGACGGTCGTGCGCATGGTCCAGAAGCTCGGCTACAAGGGCTATCCGGACTTCCAGCAGCATCTGCATCAGGAAGTCGAGGCGACGATTTCCAATCCCATCGCCAAGCACGACCGCTGGGCCCAGAACGCGCCGGGCACCCATATATTGAACCGTTTCGCCGATGCCATCATGGGCAATCTGCGTCAGACGCTCTCCGATCTCGATACGGCTACCTTTGATAACGCCGCAGCCTTGCTCTCGGACCGCAAGCGCACGCTCTATTTCGTCGGCGGACGCATCACCGGCGCACTCGCCGAATATTTCTTCACCCATATGCAGGTCATCCGCCCGAACACGGCGCTGCTTTCTTCCAATTCGTCGAGCTGGCCGCAATACGTCCTCAATATGAATCCGGGTGACCTGCTCATCATCTTCGATATCCGCCGCTACGAGCAGGAAATGGTGAGCCTCGCCACCGCCGCCCGCAAGCGCGGAGCCGAAATCATCGTCTTCACCGACCAGTGGGCTTCGCCCGCCGCCAAGCTCGCCCGTCACGCCTTTCGCGTGCAGATCGAGGCGCCGTCGGCCTGGGATTCCTCCGTCGTCACACTCTTCATTGTCGAGGCGCTCATCGAGGCGGTTCAGAACTCGACCTGGGACGAGACGAAGGAGCGCATGAAAACGCTGGAAGGCCTGTTTGAACAGACCCGGCTTTTCCGCAAACCCGGTTAGGAGGGCAAGACTAAAACAGAGGAAAAACAATGACGGATTTTTGCGGAAATAGGCCGCATTGTCGCAAATGAAACATTCGACGCAAACGCCTGCTATTTATGCAAAACTACTGTCATCCAGCCGTCACACAAGCTTCATGTAAGCTCATTAACAGCATCGCCAGACACTGAAAACCCGAAGGAGAACAACAGTGATCTCTAACATTTCTCGACTGCTGTCGCTTTCTACTGCGATGATCGTGGCTTCGACCGCGATTGCCGCCGCTGAGCCGAGCGCTGAACTTATCGCCGCCGCCAAGAAGGAAGGCACTCTGACGACGATCGCTCTCCCGCACAGCTGGTGCGGCTACGGCGACGTCATTGCCGGCTTCAAGGCCAAGTATGGCCTCGAGGTCAACGAACTGAACCCGGATGCAAGTTCGGGCGACGAAGTCGAAGCCATCAAAGCCAACAAGGGCAACACCGGCCCGCAGGCCCCAGATGTCATCGACGTCGGCCTCTCTTTCGGCCCATCCGCCAAGAAAGACGGCCTGATCCAGCCTTACAAGGTCTCAACCTGGGATTCCATTCCGGACAGCGCCAAGGACGCCGATGGCTACTGGTACGGCGACTATTACGGCGTTCTGGCGCTCCTCGTGAACAAGGATCTCGTCAAGCAGTCGCCGACCGATTGGGCCGACCTGAAGAAGAGCGACTACGCAAATTCCGTCGCCCTCGCAGGCGATCCGCGCAGCGCCAACCAGGCCGTCCAGGGCGTCTATGCCGCTGGTCTTTCCGCCTCCGGCGGTGACGCGGCCAAGGCAGGCGAAGAAGGTCTGAAGTTTTTCGCCGAGCTGAACAAGGCCGGCAATTTCGTACCCGTCGTCGGTAAGGCTGCTCCCTTCGCGCAGGGCTCCACGCCGATCGTCATCGCCTGGGACTACAACGCGATTTCCTGGGGCGAAGGCCTGAAGGGCAACCCGCCCTTCGAAGTTGTCGTTCCGAAGACGGGCGTCGTTGCCGGCGTCTACGTCCAGGCGATCTCCGCTTTCGCTCCTCACCCGAACGCTGCCAAGCTCTGGATGGAATACCTCTATTCCGACGAAGGTCAGCTCGGCTGGCTGAAGGGCTACTGCCACCCGATCCGCTTCAACGATCTTGCCAAGAACAACAAGATCCCGAAGGATCTGCTCGACAAGCTGCCTCCGGCGGCAGCCTATGAAAAGGCTGTCTTCCCGACGCTCGAAGAGCAGGCCGCCGGCAAGGAAACCATCACCAAGAACTGGGATTCCGTCGTCGGCGCCAACGTTCAGTAATATCTGACCTCGCCTCCCCGCCGACAACGGCGGGGAGGTTTTCTCACTCCGACGCCCCCAGGATGAGCTTTTCCATGAGCACCGTGTCAACGCCTATGGCGAGCAGTGTCCCGTTGATCAACAAAGACCGCGTGATCGACTGGCTGGGCATTGCACCCTTCATCATTTTCTCCATGCTGTTCCTGATCATCCCCACGCTTTATCTTGTGGTGGGTGCGTTCCTGACACCCGAGGGCGATTTCACGCTGAAGAATATTGGTGATCTCTTCACCCCATCGATCATGAGCGCCTACTGGATCAGTATCCGCGTCTCGGTTGCTTCCGCCCTCGGCGGCGCGCTGATTGGCTTCTTTCTCGCTTGGGCCGTTGTGCTCGGTGGCCTTCCCGCCTCCGTGCGCTCGACACTACTGACCTTCTCCGGCGTCGCCTCGAATTTCGCCGGCGTGCCGCTCGCCTTCGCCTTTCTTGCAACGCTTGGTCGCACTGGCCTTGTGACGATCTTCCTGCGCGATTGGTTTGGCTTCAATCTCTACGGCACCGGCTTCAACCTGCTGTCCTTCTTCGGCCTCACCATCACCTACATGTATTTCCAGATCCCGCTGATGGTGCTGATCCTGACGCCAGCGCTCGACGGCATGAAGAAGGAATGGCGCGAAGCCTCGCAGATCCTCGGCGCCACTAATCGTCAATATTGGACGATGGTCGCGCTGCCGATCCTCTGGCCGAGCCTGCTCGGCACCACGCTGCTGCTCTTCGCCAACGCCTTCGGCGCCATCGCCACGGCCTTTGCGCTGACCGGCAGCTCGCTGAACATCGTGCCGATTTTGCTTTATGCGCAGATTCGCGGCGACGTTCTGCACAACGCCAACCTCGGTTACGCCATCGCGCTCGGCATGATCGTCATAACCGGCGTCTCCAACGTCCTTTACCTCATGCTGCGCATGCGCGCCGAACGGTGGCAGAAATGAAAGCTCAACGTCTTGGAGCCTGGATCGCCGTTGTCCTGGGGGCATCCTATTTCGTCATTCCGTTGATCGGCACAATCGAGTTTTCGCTGCGCATGCGCCGCGGCCAATACAGCCTCGATGCCTATGAGTCGGTCTTCTCAGACGCTCAGTTCCGCGAGACCTTCGGCTATTCCATGCTGATGGCGTTGCTCACCATCGTCTTCGGCATGCTGCTCGTCGTGCCGACGGCCTACTGGGTGCGGCTACGCTTGCCACAGATGCGCCCGGTCGTCGAATTCATCACGCTGCTACCGCTCGTGATTCCGGCGATCGTCATCGTCTTCGGCTACCTCAGAATGTACAACTCGTCGTCCTATCTGCCGCTGACGGGTTCGACGACAGGTACCAACATCCTGCTGGTCTTCTCCTATATCACACTGTCGCTACCCTACATGTACCGCGCCGTCGATACCGCCATGCGCGCCATCGACGTCCGCACGCTGACGGAGGCGGCCGAAAGTCTCGGCGCCCGCTGGACAACAATCATGTTCAAATGCATTTTCCCGAACGTCATGAGCGGTGTGCTGTCGGGTGCCTTCATCACACTTGCGATCGTCATGGGTGAGTTCACCTTCGCAGCACTGCTCAATCGTCCGGCCTTTGGTCCCTACCTGCAGCTCGTCGGTGCCAACAAGGCTTATGAGCCTTCTGCGCTCGCCGTCATCGCCTTCTCTATCACCTGGCTCAGCATGGGCCTACTCAACCTCGTTTCCCGCTTCGGCAAAGCCCGCCCGGCAAAGGCTTAAGGTAACTGGCTCATGTCCTTTCTCACACTGAACAACATTCAGAAATCCTTTGGCCCGGTTCAGGTCGTTAAGAACTTCAACATGAATATCGAGAAGGGGGAGTTCGTCTCGTTTCTCGGACCGTCTGGCTGCGGCAAGACGACCGTTCTGCGCATGATCGCCGGCTTCGAAACGCCGACGGGCGGCACGCTGACCATCAACGGCAAGGACCAGAGCGCGCTGAAGCCGAACCAGCGCAATATCGGCATGGTTTTCCAAGCCTACGCGCTGTTCCCCAACATGACGGTGCATAACAACGTCGCCTTCGGCCTCAAGGTCGCGGGTGCGCCCAAGCCGGAGATCGACAGGCGAGTCAAGGAAATGCTCGGCCTCATCAAGCTCGATCATCTGGCAGACCGCTTCCCCTACCAGATGTCCGGCGGCCAGCAGCAGCGTGTTGCTCTTGCCCGTGCCCTTGCCGTCAAGCCGCAGGTCCTGCTGCTCGACGAGCCGCTCTCGGCACTCGACGCCAAGATCCGCGTGTCGCTGCGCGAAGAAATCCGCCAGATCCAGCAATCGCTCGGCATCACCACGGTTTTCGTCACGCACGACCAGGAAGAAGCGCTTTCGATCTCCGACCGTATCGTCGTCATGAATGGCGGCAAGGCAGACCAGATCGGCACGCCCTTCGAGATCTACAACACGCCGGCAACGCGCTTCGTCGCCTCCTTCGTCGGCACGCTGAACCTCATCGAAGCCAAGGTCGTCGATCCGGATAGCAACCGCATCCAGATCGGCGATCAGGGTGTGACGCTGAAACAGTCCGTCCAGGCATACAAGGCTGGCGACACTGTTCAGCTTGCGCTCCGCCCGGAAGCTGGTTCGCTTGCCGAAGGCACCCAGAGCGACACTGCGCTGACCGGTCAGGTCGTCTCCGCGCACTTCCTGGGTTCGGTCATCCGCACCCGCATGAATGTCGGCGGCAACGTCATCTCCTTCGACATGTTCAACAGCCCCGGCGTCACCCCGCCGGCCGCTGGCGAAACCGTGACGCTCCGCTTCATGGCCGCCGACCTGCTCGTCATCCGCGACTGATCGGAAGAAAAACCTTCTTGATGAGGGCGCCGCCGGTGCGGCGCCTTTTTCGTTTCGCGGAAATACTGTCAGCAAACGTGATGGAGCTATCACCAGAAAGAGCTTGAAGCGGCGGGAACCATGCCGCATGGAGCAAACATACCGATCCACGAAGTGCCCCATAATGTCATCAGTCGCAGCCTCCGCTCCCCGCAGCCTCACCTCCCAGGATTTCCGCACACTTGGCCTTTCCGCCCTCGGCGGCGCACTGGAATTCTACGATTTCATCATCTTCGTCTTCTTCGCAGCCGTGATCGGCAAGCTTTTCTTCCCGCCGGAAATGCCGGACTGGCTGGTGACGCTGCAGACCTTCGGCATCTTCGCCGCCGGCTATCTGGTGCGGCCACTCGGCGGCATCGTGCTTGCCCATTTCGGTGACCTCTTCGGCCGCAAGAAGGTCTTCGCCTTCTCGATCCTGCTGATGGCGCTCTCGACGCTCGGCATGGCCGCCATGCCGACCTATGCTTCGATCGGCGTCGCAGCCCCCGTACTTCTCATTCTGATGCGCATCCTCCAGGGTGCGGCGATCGGCGGCGAGGTTCCCGGCGCCTGGACCTTCGTTGCCGAGCATGTTCCCTTCCGCCGCGTCGGCTTTGCCTGCGGCTTCCTCTGCTCGGGCCTGACGCTCGGAATTCTCTTCGGCTCCTTCATCGCCACGATCATCAATACGGTTTTCACGCCTGACGATATCGCCGCTTATGCATGGCGCCTGCCCTTCTTCATCGGCGGGATCTTCGGCCTTGTTGCCGTCTATCTCCGCCAGTGGCTGCAGGAAACGCCGATCTTCTCGGAGATGAAACAGAGCCGCTCGCTGGTGCCGGAACTGCCGCTGAAGGCTGTGCTGCGCGATTACCCCCGCGGTGTCGTTATCTCCATTCTGCTGACCTGGATCCTGTCTGCCGGCATCGTCGTGACGACGCTGATGACGGCAACCTTCCTGCAGAAGCAGTACGGCTACAGCGCCCAGCAATCGCTGGCTGCCACGAGCTTCGGCACGCTGTTCCTGATCTTCGGCACGGCGGCAGCCGGCGCGATCGTCGACCGTGTCGGCTCCGGGCGCTTCTTCCTGGTCTCAAGCATCTTCTTCGCCATCGCTACCTTCGCCTTCTACAGCTATGCCGCGGTTTCGCTGACGGTCCTCTTCGTGCTCTATGCCATCATGGGCCTCGCCGTCGGCATGGTCGGCGCAGTGCCCTATGTGATGGTGCGCGCTTTTCCGGCCCGCGTCCGCTTCAGCGGCCTCTCCTTCTCCTACAATGTCTCCTATGCGATCTTCGGCGGGCTGACGCCACTTGCCGTCGCCGCCCTGCTGCCGATCAACCCGATGGCGCATGCCTATTATCTGCTGTTCATCGCCGCCCTCACCTTTGGCCTCGGCCTCTATCTTCTGGCCAAGGGAGACAGTATCGAGGCTGAAGTCGGCATCGAGGAACTGACAGGCCGGCTGACCTCACGAAACTGAATGGGCAACACGGGCCGGGCGGCCGTTCGCCCGACTTTTTCTACAATGGGGTATTTCAATGATTACCTGCTATCTGCGATACGTCATCGATCCATACAAGCTCGCTGAATTCGAGGAATACGCCCGGCTCTGGATTCCGATCGTCAACAGGATGGGCGGCACTCATCACGGCTATTTCCTGCCATCGGAAGGCGCAAACAACATTGCCGTGGCGCTGTTTTCCTTCCCGAGCCTTGCCGCCTATGAGGACTATCGCACTCGTATGGCAAGCGACCCGGAATGCCAGGCCGCCTTCGAACTCGACAAGCGTAACCGGAGCATCATCAGCTATGAGCGCAGCTTCATGCGCCCTGTTCTCGGCTGATCCCCTGGAATTCGGTCCAGACATATCAATCCGGACGATCGGGATAAGACAGCACCAGATTCCATAGAATTCGGATATCCGGATTGTTCCGTTGCTGTCGGCCGCCCCAACCGGGGATAGAGTGCAAGGCATATCTTCATCTACTGGATGACGGCTTTGCGCACCGAAGCGATGACACAATCAATGTCGGCGAAGGATTGGGGCCAGCTCGTGCTCCTGGGCGCACTTTGGGGCGGGTCCTTCTTCTTCGCCCGCATAGCCGTATCCGAAATTCCTCCCTTGGCCCTCGTCCTTTATCGCGTGGTGATTGCCGCGCTGGTCCTGCATCTCTGGTTAAGGTTGCGCGGCATTTCCTTCGTGCCCGTTCTCACCCGGCCCGGCTCTTTCCTGTGTCTCGCCCTGCTCAACAACGTCATTCCGTTCTCGCTGATCTTCACTGGCCAAACGGAAATCGGCGCCGGCCTCGCCTCGGTGTTCTATGCAACAACACCTCTTTGGACGATCCTCGTAGCAAACGCGCTGACGCCGGATGAAAAGATCTCAACCGTGAAGATTGCGGGCGTCGCTATCGGCATCGCAGGCGCCGCCGTCATGATCGGCCCAGGGCTTCTATCCAATCTTGGCGGCCCCACATGGGCAAAACTCGCAGTCATCGGAGCCGCCGTCTCCTATGCCTTCGCCGTGGTCTACGCCAAGCGCTTCAAAGGCATAAGTCCGACGGTGGTCGCGACCGGCCAACTGACAGGCGCTACCATCCTCATGCTGCCGATCGTTTTCTTTTTCTACAGCCCGGCCGACATGGTCACGTCGTCTGTTTCGATATGGATGGCCGTGCTGGTTCTCGCGATCCTGACCACTGCCTTCGCTTTCATTCTCTATTTCAATCTCATCGCCTCGGCCGGAGCGACCAATGCTTCCCTGGTGACGCTGCTGGTGCCTGTCAGCGCGATCCTACTGGGTACGGTGTTTCTCGGCGAGAGACTGGAGACGTTCGAGTTTGGCGGCATGATCCTGGTCATGGCGAGCCTGATCATCATCGATGGCCGGATTTTTCAACGCTAACCATCTACCTGTCGATCGAAAGAAATAGCCCCGCTCGATGGCGGGGCGTTTCTTTCAGGTGGCAATCAGCGGATCGCTTGGTCGTTCGCATCGAAGCGATGGACGTGGCCGCCATCGGGCGTCGCGTAGACAATCTCATCGGGTTCATACTTATGCTCGCCGAAGAGACGCGCGGTCAGCAGGCCGCACTGGTCGGATTCCAGATAGACGATTGTGTCGGCGCCGAGATGCTCGACATGCACAGTCTTCGCCTTCCAGGTGCCGCTGTCGCGAGACAGCGTCAGGTGTTCGGGGCGGATGCCGACCGTTTTTGCGTCAACATCGCCGACCTTGTCGCCGGCAATGAAGTTCATCTGCGGCGAGCCGATGAAGCCGGCGACGAATGTGTTGGCCGGGCGGTTATAGAGTTCCATCGGCGAACCGATCTGCTCGATTGCACCGGCATTCAGCACCACGATCTTGTCGGCGAGCGTCATGGCTTCGACCTGATCGTGGGTGACGTATATCATCGTCGCCTTGAGGCTGCGGTGCAGGCGAGCGATTTCGAGGCGCGTCTGCACACGCAACGCTGCGTCGAGGTTGGAGAGCGGCTCATCGAACAGGAAGAGTTCCGGCTCGCGCACGATCGCACGGCCGATCGCCACGCGCTGGCGCTGACCACCAGAAAGCTCGGCCGGGCGACGCGCCAGATATTGCTCGAGTGACAGCATCGACGACGCCTTGCTCACCCGCTTCTCGATCTCGTCCTTGGCCGTACCGGCTTGCTTGAGACCGAGGCCCATGTTGTCCTTGACCGTCAGGTGCGGATAGAGCGCGTAGGACTGGAACACCATGGCGATACCGCGTTTGGCCGGCGGTGTCAGCGTCTCATCGCGGCCGTTGATGATGACGGCGCCCGAGGTCACGTCTTCCAGGCCGGCAATGCTGCGAAGCAGGGTTGATTTTCCGCAGCCGGAAGGGCCGACGAAAATGACGAATTCGCCGTCTTTGACCTCGAGGTCGATGCCCTTCAGCACATCATGCGTGCCATAGGCCTTGCGGATGGATTTGAGTTGAAGCGATCCCACTAGTCTTTCCTTATAGTCTAACCGGTCGGCCGATGCGCACGCTTTCGTCAGCGGCAAGGCAGATGCGCAGCGAGGCCACGGCGTCATCCATATGGCGGGTAAGGTCCAGATCTTCGCTGACAGCGCGCAGCACGAAGGCCTGTTCCAGGTCGCAAAGCGCCTGATGGCCGGGCTCGCCTTCCATCGTCATGTCCTGATCGGGACGGATGAATTTGCCGTCCGGGCCGGTCTCTGCCGTATGCAGCCGGATGACGGATGTCTTGGTATGCGTGTCGATATCGTCGGACTTCGCCTTCGGATCCATGACGATCGAAACCGCGCCGTTCGGCGACATGACGTCCTTCACGAAGAAAGCAGTCTCGGAAATCATCGGTCCCCAGCCGGCCTCGTACCAGCCGACGGAACCGTCTTCATAGAGCACCTGCAGGTGGCCGTAATTATACATGTCGGGCGCAATCTCGTTCGACAGCCGCAGGCCCATGCCGCGTACCTCGACAGCCTTGGCATCGGTGATCTGGCACATGACGTCGACATAGTGGACGCCGCAATCGACGATCGGCGATGTCGTCTGCATCAGCGACTTGTGCGTCGCCCAGGTCGGGCCGCTGGACTGCTGATTGAGGTTCATGCGGAAGACATAGGGGCCGCCGAGCTTCCGCGCCTCCTCGATCAGCTTCTTCCAGGATGGATGGTGGCGAAGGATGTAACCGATGACCAGCTTCTTGCCGGCCTTCTTCGCCGCGGCCACGACGCGCTCCGCATCGGCAACCGTCGTTGCGAGCGGCTTTTCGACGAAGACGTCACAGCCGGCCTCAAAGGCAGCCACAGCGTAATCGGCATGGCTGTCGGAATAGGTGTTGATCGAGCAGAGATCCGGCTTCAGTTCGGCAAGCGCCGTCATGAAGTCAGGATGGATCGTGTATTGATCCAGTTCCGGGGCGAGCTGCGACGGCTTGGAGCGATTGACGAGGCCGACGATCTCGAAGCCCGGATTGTTGTGATAGGCGAGCGCATGGCTGCGGCCCATATTGCCGAGGCCGGCAACGAGAACACGGATCGGCTTTTCGGATTGGCTCACTTGACAGCTCCCGAGGTAATGCCGCGGATCAGCTGCCGCGAGAAGATGACGTAGAGAACGAGGATCGGCAGGATCGCCAGCGACAGTGCTGCCAGAACCGCATTCCAATTGGTGACGAACTGGCCGATGAAGATCTGCGAACCGAGCGTCACGGTCTTGGTGGCTTCGGATGGCGCCAGGATCAGCGGAAACCACAGGTCGTTCCAGATCGGGATCATCGTGAAGACGGCGACCGTCGCCATAGCCGGCCGCACCAGCGGCAGCACAAGGCGGAAGAAAATCGAATATTCCGAGAGCCCGTCGATACGACCGGCGTTCTTCAGGTCGTCGGAAACCGTGCGCATGAATTCCGACAGGATGAAGATCGCAAGCGGGATACCCTGCGCCGTATAGACGAGGATCAGGGCCGTCAGTGTATTGACGAGGCCGGTCGCGACCATGCCCTGCAGGATGGCGACCGTGCCGAGGCGGATCGGGATCATGATGCCGATCGCCATATAGAGGCCCATCAGCGTATTGCCCTTGAAGCGGTATTCCGACAGCGCAAAGGCGGCCATCGCCCCGAACAGCAGCACAAGGAAGATCGCAACGATCGTCACGATGAAGCTGTTCTGGAAATAGGTGGCGAAGTCACCCTGCCCCAGTACCGTCTGGTAACCGACGAGGCTGAAGGTCGAAGGCGTCGGCACCTGCAGCGGCGACCGGAAGATCGAATTGCGGTCCTTGAACGAATTAACGATCGTCAGGAACACCGGAAAGATGGCAATCAGCGTGTAACCGATCAGCGCCAGATGCACGAGGCCGGCACGGATGGGGGATGTGCGCGCTCTGTTCGACATGGGGCTCACACTCCTCAGAACTGGTAGCGGCGCATGCGCCGCTGGATAGCGAAAAGATAGAAGGACACGCCGGCAAGGATGATGAGGAACATCACCGTCGCGATCGTCGCGCCCATGGACCGATCGCCGAGCTGCAGCTGGAAACCGAAGAAGGTGCGGTAGAGCAGCGTGCCCAGAATATCCGTGGACATGTCGGGGCCGGCAAGCGCGCCCTGCACCGTGTAGATCAGGTCGAAGGCATTGAAGTTGCCGACGAAGGTCAGGATCGAGATGATGCCAATTGCCGGCAGGATAAGCGGCAGCTTGATCTTCCAGAACTGCGCCCAGCCGGTAATGCCATCGCATTCGGCGGCCTCGATCACTTCTTCTGGAATGCTGAGCAGCGCGGCATAGATCAGCATCATCGGAATGCCGATATATTGCCAGTTGGAGATCAGTGACACGGCGACTAGAGCCGGGCCGGACTGGCCGAGCCAGGGCGCAAAGGCCCATTTCATGCCGACGAGGCTCATCAGCCAGGGCGCCACACCCCAGATCGGCGAGAGGATCAGCTTCCAGATGAAGCCGACGATGACGAAGGAGAGCAGCGTCGGTAGGAAGATTGCCGTACGGTAGAAGGCGACGAAACGCAGCCGCGGCGTCGACAGTAGCGCGGCCAACGCAATCCCGATCGGATTCTGCACGCACATATGGATGGCGAAGAAGATCAGGTTGTTGCGGAGCGCGTTCCAGAAGTCGTGCGCCCAGCGGGCGTCGCCTAAGAGAACCTTGTAGTTGGCAAACCCAACGAAGGCCGGGGCGCCATCAACTGTATTGTAGAAGGAAAGCCGGAGCGTTTCGATCAGCGGCAGGACCATGATCGCCGAATAGACGATCAATGCCGGGAGAAGGAAGATGCCGATATGCCAGCGTATGGGACGCTTGATCGGGATCAGGTCGACTGCATTGTCGGCTTCGCTCATGGCTTTTGCCTGTTCTTATTGGCTGGGCCGGAGGGCGCAGCGCAGGTGGAAATCTTGCCCCTCACTCCCCCTCTCCTTCTATTCGGAGAGCAGGCATGCCCATACCTGAAAACCATGGGCCACGAGGCGGCTGCGAGTCTCCCGCCCCTCGCGGGACAAGATGGCCGGCAGGCCGATAAGGGGCGGCCGGAAGGACCGCCCCTCACCTTCAAAACCTTACTTCGCCGGCTTGTACCAGCTGTCGAGGCCCTTCTGGAGCTTTTCGGCAGCAGCGGCCGGGGTGTCCGTGCCGTTGATCACGTTTGCCGATTCAACCCAGGTCTCGTTTTCGAGGTTCGGCGTGCCGCGCGACAGGATCTGATAGGTCGAGCGGACGGTCGACTTGTACGGGCCGCGCCAGGAAACGAATTCCTGAGCGAGCGGATCGCTCATCTTGACCGGGTTGGAGTTCAGGCTGAAGAAGCCTGGCAGGGAGTTCGCATAGATGTCTGCGAATTCAGGCGAAGCGACCCAGGTGAGGAACTTCTTGGCTTCTTCCTGGTGCGTGCTCTTGGCGTTCAGGGCAACGCCGATATCCGGATGGTCGGAGATATAGCCCTGGTCGCCAGCCTTCGGAACCGGCGGCGGGAAGGCGCCCATCTTGAACTGCGCCTGCGTGTTGAACAGCGAGATTTCCCAGGAGCCTGCCGGATAGATGGCGGCGCGGCCGAGTGTGAAGAGGTTCTGGCTGTCCGAGTAGGTCTGGGCTTCGAAACCGTCGCCGAGATAGGGCTTCCACTTGGCAAGCTCTTCATAGGGCTTGACCCAGTCGGCGTCCGTCAGCTTCTGCTTGCCGGCGATAAGAGCTTCGCGGCCCTCTTCACCCTTCCAGTAGTTCGGGCCGATATTCTGGTAGCCCATGGTAGCTGCTTCCCAGAGATCCTTCGTGCCCATGGCGAGCGGGATGTAGGTGCCGTCAGCCTTGATCTTGTCGAGGGCCGCGAAGAACTCGTCTTCCGTCTTCGGAATGGCGATGCCGAGCTTGTCGAAGGCATCCTTGTTGTAGATGAAGCCGTGGATGACCGAAGCCATCGGCACGCAGAAGGTCGACTTGCCGTCGTCCGTCGACCATGCAGCCTTGGCGACCGGCGAGAAGTTCTCCATGCCGGACAGGCTGGTCAGATCGACGAGCTGCTTCTTGTTGAAGAGTTCGAGCGATGCGTCGAACGGACGGCAGGTGATGATGTCGCCTGCGGAACCGGCGTCGAGCTTGGCGTTCAGCGAAGCATTGTATTCAGTCGGAGCGGTCGGCGAGAAGACGATCTTGATGCCCGGGTTCTTGGCTTCGAAAGCCGGGATGATCTTTTCCTGCCAGATCTGCAGGTCGTCGTTACGCCAGCTTTCAACGGTAAGCGTCACGTCAGCGGCATGAACGAGGCCGGCCGACGACAGCAGGCTGGAGGCAAGCAGCAAGCTTTTCAGAGCAGTGTTTTTCATTTCCCTCTCCTGTTTTGAGCGCCGATAGGCGCTGTTTTCGATCTGAAACAAGCAGTTGGCGTGTCTGAGGAAACACCCAACGCCCCTTTTAGAGCCGCCAAGATTGCCGGCTCCGAAGCTCTGTCGACACGGAAGACGATAGCCCCCGGCCGGACGCTGCGCCCTCCCGATACACTGAACCGGGCGCCAGAAAATAAGGGAAAACTTGGAAGGATGCCGCGCGCTTCCGTGAGCCATGTCGGCTCCTGCGGATCGTTGCCTGCACCTTTCTCGAAACCTGGCCGGCGCTGTTTTTCTTTGCCGGTTTTCACATGCCTCGATACGCTGTTCCCTTTTCCCGAATTAAGGCCAAAAAAATACCAATTGTCCAGCCGAAATTAACTTCTGGACCTGAGAAAATTCATAAAAAAATTTTATCATTTAAAATCAATATGTTAAAAACAAGGAATTTTCCGATCATTTCTGCTTGGTAAATGGTATTTTTTTGGTATTGTATTAAAAAACATAAGGGAACAGCGTATCCGGAGGTCCGATGACGGAACTTGCAATCGGTGTAGATGGCGGTGGAACAAGCTGCCGAGCCGCAGTTGCGGACAGAATGGGCAATGTCATTGGCCGCGGCAAGGCGGGCCCTGCCAACATCCTTTCCGATCTGGAAAACTCTCTCGTCAATATCGTCGAATCCGCTCGTCAGGCTCTGCGTGATGCAGGATTTGAAAATGAAACCGTTTCCACCGCCACCGCTGTCATCGGTGTCGCCGGTGCCAATGTCGGCGATTACGGCAAGCGCATCGAAAAGGCTCTTCCCTTCAGAAACGGCCAGGTCGTCACCGACGCGCTGATTTCGCTGCAGGGCGCGCTCGGAGACGGCGACGGCATTGTCGGCGCTCTCGGAACCGGCTCCGTTTATAATGCCCGCCGGGACGGCAAACTGCATGGGATCGGCGGCTGGGGTTCGATCGTCGGCGATCAGGCAAGCGGCGCCCGGCTTGGCCGCGATCTCCTGGAAAAATCCCTGCTTGCCCATGATAAAGTTCGCGCTGCCTCACCGTTGACGGAAAAGGTCATGGCCGAATACGGCAACGATCCGGAACGCGTCGTCGAATTTGCCCATACGGCCCGGCCGGCAGACTTCGCGCGTTTTGCGCCGATGGTCTTCGAAGGCGCTCAGGCCGGCGATGTTACTGCAATCGAGATCGTCAAGGATGCAGCGCGCGCTATCAGCGAAAGCCTCGATGCACTCTCATGGGCGGAATGCCCGTCCATCTGCCTGCTTGGCGGACTGGCCAAAGCCTACCATCCGTGGCTTGCCGATCGGCACAAGGCCCTTCTCGTAGAACCAAAGGCCGATGCGCTGCAGGGCGCCGTCGACCTTGCCATAAAGCTTCGGAACGAACGGCAGAGAGGTGTGGCATGACCGACGATCTCGCCTCCATCCTTTCACCCGAACGCTTGCAGGCCGGCGGCACCGGCCCACTCTATGTGAAGCTGCGCCGCACACTCGAAGATGCCGTGCGCACCGGCACACTCGCCCATGGCGATGCCCTGCCCCCGGAACGCGACATCGCCGAATTTGCCGCCGTCAGCCGCGTCACCGTGCGCAAGGCGATCGACGAGCTTGTAGCCGATGGCCTGCTCGTGCGTCGCCATGGCTCCGGCACCTTCGTCGCAAAGCCGGTTTCGAAAGTCGAACAGCGCCTGTCGCAGCTTACTTCCTTCACTGAGGACATGGCCCGGCGCGGCATGACCGCCCGCTCCGAATGGCTGCACAAGGGTATCCACACCCCCTCGCCTGACGAGATGATGATCCTCGGCCTCGGCACCGACATCAAGGTCTCGCGCCTCTCCCGCCTGCGCATAGCCGACGACGAGCCCTTGGCGATCGAACATGCGAGCGTATCAGGCGAATTCCTGCCCGATCCCTCTGCTGTCACCAATTCGCTCTATGCCGAGCTGGAACGACGGGGCGTACGCCCGGTGCGCGCCGTCCAGCGCATATCCGCCACCAACATGAAGGAAGCCGACGCCAATCTGCTCGGCGTCCCCGTTGGCCAGGCCGGGCTCTCCATCGAGCGTATTTCCTATCTCGGTTCCGGCCGCGCGGTGGAATTCACCCGCTCGCTTTATCGTGGCGATGCCTATGACTTCGTCGCCGAGCTGACGATTGGAGCGGGCTAATTTTGTCATTTCAATTCAGAAAGATAAAGCCGGAAAGTGAATCACTTCCCGGCTTTTCCATTCATTGAATCGACCACTGAGCCTGCCGCTTTAAGCGACGGGAGAGACTCAGAATTCAGGCCGCGTCTTCGATCTCTTCATTGATCTTGCGCGGCACGTAGTTGAGCACCGGACCGAGCCAGCGCTCGACCTCGGTGACGTCCATGCCCTTGCGCTTGGCATAGTCTTCCACCTGGTCACGCTCCACCTTGGCAACACCGAAATAGTAAGAGTCAGGGTGACCAATATAGATGCCTGACACCGACGAACCGGGCCACATCGCATAGCTCTCGGTCAGCTTCACGCCAGCGGTATTTTCCGCGTCGAGAAGAGAAAACAGCGTCTTCTTCTCGGTGTGGTCGGGCTGGGCCGGATAGCCGGGCGCCGGGCGGATGCCGGCATAGGCTTCGGTGATGAGATCCTCGTTGGAGAGCGTCTCGTCCTTGGCATAACCCCAATATTCGCGGCGCACGCGCTCATGCATGCGCTCGGCGAAGGCCTCGGCGAAGCGGTCGGCGAGCGCCTTGACGAGGATCGAGGAATAGTCGTCGTTCGAACGCTCGAAACGTTCTGCAATGGCAATCTCCTCGAAGCCGGCCGTCACTACGAAGCCGCCGACATAGTCCTGCACACCGCTATCGACCGGCGCCACGAAATCCGACAACGCCACGTTCGGGCGGCCGTCGCGCTTCGAAAGCTGCTGGCGAAGCGTGTAGAACGTCGCCAACTCCTCCTTGCGCGCATCGCCCTTGAAGAGGCGGATATCGTCGCCGACGGTACCAGCCGGCCAGAAGCCGATGACGGCGCGCGGCCGGAACCACTTCTCGTCGATGATCTTCTTCAGCATCGCCTGGGCGTCGTTCCAGAGCGCACGTGCAGCTTCACCCTGCTTCTCATCCTCGAGGATCGCCGGGTAGCGGCCACGCAGCTCCCAGGTCTGGAAGAACGGTGTCCAGTCGATGTACTTTGCAAGCTCGGCCAGATCGTAGTCTTCGAACACCTTGGTGCCGAGGAAGCTCGGCTTGCTCGGCTTATAGGCCGCCCAATCGACCTTCTGCGCATTTTCGCGGGCACGCGAAAGCGGCAGGCGCACCTTTTCGGCTTCGCTGCGCGCATGAGCGGCAGCAACCTTGGCATATTCAGCCCTGATGTCGTCAATATAGCCCTGGCGGTTTTCCGGCGAGAGCAGCGAGGACACGACGCCAACGGCGCGGCTGGCATCCGTCACGTAGATCGACTGGCCCTTGTTGTAGCCCGGATGGATCTTGACGGCCGTATGCACGCGGCTGGTCGTCGCCCCGCCGATCAAAAGCGGAATGTCGAAGCCCTGCCGCTCCATTTCGGCCGCCACATGCACCATCTCGTCGAGCGACGGCGTGATCAGTCCGGAGAGACCGATGATATCGACCTTCTCGGCAATAGCCGTTTCGAGGATTTTCGTTGCCGGCACCATGACGCCGAGATCGATGATCTCATAATTGTTGCAGGCGAGCACGACGCCGACGATGTTCTTGCCGATATCGTGCACGTCACCCTTGACGGTCGCCATCAGGATCTTGCCGGCAGACTTGCGTTCTTCACCGCCATTCTGGCGCTTCTCCTCCTCCATGTAGGGGAGAAGCACGGCAACGGCCTGCTTCATGACACGGGCGGACTTCACCACCTGCGGCAGGAACATCTTGCCCGAGCCGAAGAGATCGCCGACCACATTCATGCCGGCCATCAACGGGCCTTCGATGACATGCAGCGGACGAGCCGCCTCCTGGCGGGCTTCCTCGGTATCGGCCTCGATATATTCGGTAATGCCGTTGACCAGCGCATGTTCGAGGCGCTTCGCCACACTCCACTCGCGCCAGGACAGGTCCTGAACCTTGCCTTCCTTGCCGGCAGCTCCGCGGAAACGCTCGGCCACTTCCAGCAGCCGCTCGGTTCCGTCGGGACGACGGTTCAGCACCACGTCTTCGCAGGCTTCACGCAGGTCCGGATCGATCTGGTCATAGACGGCAAGCTGGCCGGCATTGACTATGCCCATGTCCATACCCGCCTGAATGGCGTGATAGAGGAACACGGCATGCATCGCCTCGCGCACCGGCTCATTGCCGCGGAAGGAGAAGGAAAGGTTCGACACACCGCCGGAGATATGGACGAGCGGCATGGTCTTGCGGATCGTGCGCGTCGCCTCGATGAAATCAACACCGTAGTTGTTGTGCTCCTCGATGCCGGTCGCGACAGCGAAGATGTTCGGGTCGAAGATGATGTCTTCGGGCGGGAAGCCGACCTTCTCCGTCAAAAGCTTGTAGGCGCGCGTGCAGATGTCCACCTTGCGCTGGTAGCTGTCCGCCTGCCCCGTCTCGTCGAAAGCCATGACGACCACGGCCGCACCGTAATTGTGCAGCAGACGTGCCTGGGCGAGGAAATTTTCTTCACCTTCCTTCAGAGAGATCGAGTTGACGATCGGCTTGCCCTGAACGCGCTTCAGGCCGGATTCGATGATCGAGAACTTCGAGCTATCGATCATCACGGGCACGCGGGCAATATCGGGCTCGGCAGCAATCAGGTTCAGGAACTCGACCATCGCCTTTTCGGAATCGATCAGCCCTTCGTCCATGTTGATGTCGATCACCTGCGCGCCATTCTCGACCTGGTCGCGGGCAACATCGAGCGCTGCCGTGAAATCGGCATTAGTGATCAGCTTGCGGAAGCGTGCCGAACCAGTGACGTTGGTGCGCTCGCCGACATTGACGAAGGGAATATCCTTGGTCAGCTCGAAGGGTTCGAGACCCGACAGCGACATGAAAGGGCGATGCTCGGGGATCGGGCGCGGCTTGTACTTGGCCACCGTCTCCGCGATCATCCTGATATGTTCGGGCGTGGAACCGCAGCAGCCGCCGACGATGTTGACGAGGCCTTCGCGGGCGAAGCTGTCGATCTGCGCCGCCATCAGTTCCGGCGTCTCGTCATACTGGCCGAACTCGTTCGGCAGGCCGGCATTCGGATAGGCGCAGATGAAGGTATCGGCAACGCCCGAAAGCTCCTGCAGATGCGGGCGCATCGCATTGGCGCCGAGCGCGCAGTTGAGGCCGATGGTGAACGGGTTGGCATGGCGCACCGAGTTCCAGAAGGCGCTCGGCGTCTGGCCGGACAGCGTACGGCCCGAGAGATCGGTGATGGTGCCGGAGATCATGACCGGCAGGCGGATGCCCTTGGCCTCAAAACGCTCCTCGCAGGCAAAGATCGCAGCCTTGGCATTCAGCGTATCGAAGATCGTCTCGATCAGGATGATGTCGGCGCCGCCGTCAATCAGGCCGTCGATCTGTTCTGCATAGGCATCGCGCAGGTCGTCGAAAGTCACGGCGCGGAAGCCCGGATTGTTGACGTCGGGCGAGATGGAGGCCGTGCGGTTTGTCGGGCCAATGGCGCCGGCAACAAAGCGGCGCTTACCGTCTTCGCGTTCGGCACGCTGGGCGGCGCGTCGAACGATCTCCGCGCCTTCCTTGTTCAGCGCATAGACCTCGCCTTCCATCTGATAATCGGCCTGCGCAATGCGGGTCGACGAGAAGGTATTGGTTTCGAGGATATCGGCGCCGGCCTTGGCATACTTATAGTGGATTTCCTCGATCGCGTCCGGCTGCGACAGGATCAGCAGGTCGTTATTGCCCTTCTGATGGCAGGCGCAGCCAATGAAACGGTCACCTCGGAAGTGGTCTTCATCGAAGCCCAGGCCCTGGATCTGCGTGCCCATGGCGCCGTCAAGAACGAGGATGCGCTCGCTGGCAGCTTGTCTCAGCGCCGCAAACACTTCACTGCCATCACGCTTGCCCCCTTCGGGACCAAAGAGATTATCGAACACGGGAAGGCTCCTTGACATCATAGGATCATAAGATCGGAAACGACAAATCACATAAAGATATCTTTATGTCAACATATGCCTATCGGTTTAGGCCATTGCAAGCCTTGGCGGATGACAAACTCGCCCGACCTCTATATAGGCGTTTTCCTAAAGGCATTGTGCACGAATTCGGAGGAGTATCATGGCACCTGCACTCGGCAACTGGTCCACCCGCGCCTATCATCGCGGCTGGCTGCTTTCGCAGGCCAACGGCCTCTTTGATTTCTTCCAGCATAACTCCATCAATCCCAAAGGCGGCTTCTACGATCTCGACGACGCTGGCAAGCCGCTTAATGCCGAGGGACAGGTGCGTCCGATCCATATCGCATCGCGCGCCGTCCACTGCTTCTCGATCGGCACCTTGCTCGGCCGCCCCGGTGCCGCCGATGTCGTCGACCACGGCATGGATTATCTCTGGAACCACCACCGCGACCGCAAGAATGGCGGTTACTTCTGGTCGCTGAACAATGAAGGCCCGGTTGATTCCAACAAGCAGGGTTACGGGCACGCCTTCGTGCTGCTCGCAGCCTCCTCGGCAAAGACGATCGGCCATCCCCTGGCAGACGGCATGCTCGCCGATATCACCGAGGTCCTGAACACGAAGTTCTGGGAAGCCAAGCACGGTGCCATCGCCGAGGAATTCACCGCCGACTGGCAGCCGCTCGATGGCGGCGCCTATCGTGGCCAGAACTCCAACATGCACCTCACCGAAGCGCTGATGGCCGCATTCGAAGCGACTGGCGATCGGGATTACCTCACCAAGGCCGAAAGCATCGCCGACCTCGTCATCCGCCGTTCGGCTGGTTCCGTCGGCTGGCGCGTCGCCGAACATTTCGATGCCGAATGGAGTCTCGACAAGGATTACTATCATCCGAACGAAATGTTCCGCCCAGCCGGCACGACACCCGGCCACTGGCTGGAATGGACCCGCCTGATCCTGCAGCTCTGGGCGCTCGGCGGCAAACGCATAGAATGGATGCCGGATGCGGCAAAAACCCTCTTCGAGCAATCCATGGTGCTCGGCTGGGACAACCACAAGGGCGGCTTCTTCTATACGCTCGACTGGGCCGATAAACCGGCCAAGCGCAACAAGCTCTGGTGGCCGGCCTGCGAGGGTGCGGCTGCTGCGCACTTCCTCAACGAACACCTACCGAGCGATTATCACGAAGAATGCTACCGCAAGATCTGGAACGTGATCGAACGCAGCTTCGTCGACCACAACAACGGCGGCTGGCACGAGGAACTGACGGAAGACCTCGTGCCCTCACACTCGCTTTTCCCCGGCAAGGGCGACATCTACCACGCCCTGCAGGCCTGCCTCATCCCGCTCTTCCCGGCAACGGGCAGTCTGACCAAGGGCATCAGCGAAGCCGGCGGCAAGCTCTGAGGCGAAAGCCTCAATAGCCGGGCGCGACCGGCGGCGCTGCGTTCGGGTTTTGCTGGAACCATTGCACCTCAGCGCTCGCGTCATCGAGTTCGTCCTCAACGTCGCGCTGCTCTCTGCGAATGCGGCGCATATCGTCTTCGAGATCATCCATCCGCCGGCGGATATCATGCCGGTCCGCATCAGGCGCATCCTTGAGCTTGCGCGACAGGTCGTCGATCTCGGCTTCCTTCGATCCGTAGTCGCCCTGCAGCGAGCTTAGCCGTGATTGTAGCGAATGCTGGCGGTTCCCGAGCGTATAGCCGCGCAGGAAGCCAGCAGCCGTCTCCGGAGGGCAGACATTGGAGTAGCCGTGACCCGCCTGCCCGTGCATCAGGCCGCTCATTGGCGTGCAATAGCGCACGAGACCCGCCTGATAACCCTGATACCAGATCGTCTGATCGGGCACGATCTTCACCCGCTCGCAGGATTTGGCATGCGCTGCAAAACGCTCCTGCGGCTCGTAGCCGGCAGCGCCGTCGGATTCACCGATCACCCGCCAGTCGGCGGCGACGCATTCTTCCTTCGAGAGCGTATTGCAGGAGGCGAGGAAAAGGCTGAAACCAATGGCAGCAAAGGCAAAGAGCAAACGTAACATGATGTCCCGGCAGCAAGTCACAAAACCGGGCGCACCTTATCGTCACGAATTATAACCGTCACCGGGAACGGATCGCGATCCTGCAATTTCCGTGGCTTTTATTTGTCGAAAATGCGGCAGGCTTCACACAAGCCGCAGGCTTTCAAGATCCTTCGCCAGGATCAGCGCCAGGGCCTCGACCGCGAGATTGTGGTCGTCGCGCTGCGGCAGGCCGGATACGGTGACGGCGCCGATGCAGCCCGTGCCCCTGACATTGATCGGGAAGCTGCCGCCATGCGGGGCATAATCAGCGGGAGGAAGCCCGTTGTCCTCAACCGTCTTGCCTTCCTTCTGGAGCTTGAGGCCGGAGGCATAGCTGCTGCGGAAATAGCGGAACACCATGTTGCGCTTGCGGCGGACCCAATTGACGTTATCAGGCGTCACACCCGGCAAGGCCGCATAGAACACCGGCATGGAATGCAGCGTGATATCGATGGCAATCCCGAGGCCGCGCTCGGTTGCGAGTTCCTGCAAGAGCTTGCCAAGCTGCCATGCAGTCGTCAGATCGAAGGCATCAAAGCTCAGTGCCTTTTCCTGTTCCGCGATGCGGATCAGATCTTCGTCGATCGACATGGCACGGCTCTCCTCTCAGCGTGATGATCGGCTGTGACAATTCTCACGCGAGGGGGAAAAGTAAAGCAGAAACTTGGCACTATGCACCGTCAAGAGCTTCGGTGCGATGCTCATCCGACTGCCCGGATCGGCGCAAAACCGCTCATAGCGCCGGTGAAATGTTTCGGCAGCGGCGAGGCATAGGAGCCGCGCTTGCTGGTCGAAAGACCGAGCGACACCAGTGCTTCCGCCTGCTTGACGGCAGCCGCGACCCCATCGATGACAGGCACGCCGTAGATATCCTGCAATTCGCGCGCCAAATCCGTCATGCCGGCACAGCCAAGCACGATCGCCTCGGCACCATCTTCGGAAAGCGCCCGTTCGATTTCCGCTCTCAGCTTGCCGATCGCGCCAGACGCAGCATCTTCCAGCTCCAGCACCGGAATATCCGATGCCCTCACCTTCGCACGACTGCCCATGCCATAGCGGCGCACGAGATTATCGATCAGCACCCGGGACCGCTCCAGCGTCGTCACCACCGTAAAGCGCTGGGCAAGGAAGCCTGCGGTAGCGACAGCGGATTCGCAGAGCCCGAGAACAGGTACATCAGCGAAGGTGCGCGCGGCGTCGAGCCCCGTATCGTCGAAGCAGGCGACGATCGCCGCATCGTAACCGGCCTCCTGCCGTTCTTTCAGCTCCGTCAGCAGACCCGGGATGGCAAGCGCCCCGTCATAATGCCCCTCGATGGAAACCGGCCCCATGCGCGAGGTCGCGGCGATGATCTCGGTGCCGACAGCGGCGACCGCACGCGCCGCGGTCGCTGCCTTCTCGGTCATGGAAGCAGTCGTATTGGGATTAACGATCAATATGCGCATGTCAGCGGGTCTTTGCCTGGCGCCGGCCAAGCATCGTCATGATGCCGAGTGCGACGAGAATGATGGTGAAGGAGAAGAGCGTCGTGACCGTGCCGAGCGCATAGAGCACCGGCGTCGTGACGTTCGTGGTCATGCCGTAGATTTCGAGCGGCAGCGTATTGTAGGTGCCGGACGTCATCAGCGTGCGGGCGAACTCATCATAGGAGAGCGTAAAGCCGAACAGGCCGACGCCGATCAGGCTCGGCGCGATCATCGGCAACACGACATGGCGAAAGGTCTGCCAGGAGGTCGCCCCGAGATCGCGCGCGGCCTCCTCATAGGCTGGAGAAAAGCGATTGAAGACGGCAAACATGATCAGAACGCCGAACGGCAGCGTCCAGGTCAGATGCGCGCCAAAGGCCGAGGAATACCACGCGGGCCGTATTCCACCCTGCTGGAAAACCACGCCGATGCCGAGCGAGATGATAATCGATGGCACGACGAGGCTTGCGACTGTCGCGTAAAACAATACCGACGAGCCGCGAAAACGCCGCCGAAATGCAAGGCCCGCCATCAGCGAGACGACGACGGTTACCACCATCACCATCAGGCCGAGAATGAAGGATCGCTGGAAGGAGGCGCCGAAATCACCGACCGCCTGCTTTTCGAAGAGATTGAAGAACCAGTGCGTCGAAACGCCGTTCAGCGGGAAAGTCAAACCGCCATCTGGCCCCTGAAAGGAGAGGATGACGATCGCCGAAAGCGGCCCGTAGAGAAAGAGCACGAAAAGGCCGAAGAAGGCGGCAAGTACGTAGAATTCGAGGGAGCGTTTTTCTCGGTTCATCTCAGAGCTCCTTGCGGATATCGACGACGCGCAGGATCGCAGCGACCATCATCAGCACGACCACCAGGAGCACGACCGCATTGGCGGCAGCGGCCGGATATTGCAGCAGCGACATCTGGTTCTTCATCATCAGCGCCACGGAGGCGCTCTGCCCGCCGGACATGACCTGCACGGTGGAGAAGTCAGCCATGACGAGTGTGACGACGAAGATCGTGCCGATCGCCATGCCGGGCTTGGCAAGCGGGATCACCACATTCCACAGCACCTGCCAGCCGGAAGCACCGGCATCACGCGCCGCTTCGAACAGCGAGCGGTCAATGCGCATCAGCGTGTTGAAGATCGGCGTGACCATGAAGAGCGTGTAGAGATGCACCATGGCGAGCACTACGGCGAAATCGGAATAGAGCAGCCATTCCACCGGCTGCGGCACGATGCCCATCTCCACCAGCGCCGAATTGACGAGGCCGTTGCGCCCGAGCACAGGAATCCAGGAGATCATGCGGATGATGTTCGACGTCATGAAGGGCACGGTGCAGACGAGGAAAAGGATCATCTGCGTCGAGGTCTTGCGGATATGGAAGGCCAGGAAATAGGCGACCCAGAAGCCGATGAAGAGCGTCAGCCCCCAGACGATGACGGTGAATTTCAGCGTATTGAGATAGGTCTTCCACGTCACCCATGAACCGAGCGTGTCGGTATAATTCATGGTCAGGAAGTCGGGATAGATACCGGCGAAATCATAGTCCCAGAAACTGACAACCGCGATCATCAGAATCGGCAGGATGAAGAAGAAGCCCAGAATGGCGATCAGCGGCGTCGCCTGCAGATAGGAGATCGCCCATGGCGCAAGCCGGAAGGAGCGTTTGGGCGCCTCCGCTGCCGGTATCGTCTGCTCTGAAGCGATCGTGGCCATTCTTCCCCCTTCGGAAATCTGCCCTGTCCGAATAGGGAGGGATCGGTGAAGACCCCTCCCCAACCCTCCCAAGCGGGAGGGGGTTTTGCTTAAGCCGCGATGAACTCGTTCCAGCGGCGGACCATGTAGCGGTCTTCGTCCATGACGGAGTTCCAGCAGGCGATATGGCCGATACGGTCTTCGAAGGAGCCGCCGTCGCGAACCGAGCCGGCCTTCTCCATAACCTTGCCTTCTGGCGAGAGGATGTCGCCCTGTGCCGGCTTGCCTTCCATCCAGTAGCCCCATTCGTCGGCGGTCATGAAACCCTTGGCGGTTTCAAGGCAGGCCGAGTAATAGCCCTGGCGGTTGAGATAGGCGCCGACCCAGCCGGACGTGTACCAGTTGATGTACTCATAGGCGGCATCGAGCTGCGCGCCCTTGAGGTGCGCAGCAAGGCCGAGACCGCCGCCCCATGCGCGGTAACCTTCCTTGAGCGGCTGGAAGGTGCAGGCAATGCCCTTCGAGCGGACGGCAGCAACGGCCGGCGACCACATGGACTGGATGACGACCTCGCCGGAAGCCATCAGGTTGACCGACTCGTCGAAGCTCTTCCAGAAGGCGCGGAACTGGCCATCGCCCTTGGTCTTGATCAGGAATTCGATCGTCTTGTCGATCTCTTCCTTGGTCATGTTGCCCTTGTCGGCATATTTGATCTTGCCGGAGGCTTCAGCGATCATTGCCGCATCCATGATGCCGATCGACGGCACGTTGATGATGGCCGTCTTGCCCTTATAGGCCGGATCGAGAATGTCGGCCCAGGAGGTGATTTCGCGGCCGGTCAGGTCAGGGCGAATGCCGAGCGTATCGGCATTGTAGATCGTCGGCATCATCGTGAACCACTGGGTCTGCTCCTTGGCGAACTTCTTGGAGTCCTGCGCCTCGACGAAGCCGACGGTGTGCGGCGCCGTGCCCTGGGCGATCGTGCTGTCCGCCTTCAGCTTGCCGGTCGTGAAGATCGGCACGACCTTATCGAAATACTTGAGCTTCTTGACGTCCATTGGCTGCAGAACGCCGGTCGGGAACACCTTCTTGCAGATCCAGTATTCGATATCGGCAATGTCATAGCTGTCAGGCTGGGTCACAGCGCGCTGGGCGGCGGCGTCGGAATCGGTCGCAGTCATTTCCAGCGTGATGCCGAGGTCCTGCTTGCACTTCTCGGCGATCGCATTGATGTTCGAAACGCCGGTGCCGAACTGGCGAAGCGTGATGTTGGACTGCGCCCAGATGGTCGGGAAGCCGGTGATGGCGCCCGAGCCGGCGATAGCGCCGACGGCGGCAGCACCCGTCTTCAGAAGCGAGCGGCGGGAAATTCCCTTTTCCGCCTTGGTGGTTTTCGTTTCAGTCGTCATTGCAGTTCCCCTTTTCTTGATGCTGAAGTTCATGCGGAAACGCGGCCAAGGAGGACGGCATCCTCCAAAGCCCAACTCAAAGACACCGCATCGCCGACCGAGACCGGGCTGGCGAAGTAATCGCTGTCGCTTGCGATGACGGTGAAATCGTCGCTGCCAGCCCCAAAGACGGTGATCTTCACCGAGGAGCCGCGATATTCGATATTGGAGACGATGCCGTTGAAGCCGAGGGTCCATTCGGTCGCCACCTGAAGGCGTACGCGGTCGGTGCGAATGCCGATATCGACGGCTTCGCCGACTTCCCTGCCCGTCCCGCGCACGGAAAAGCTCTGCCCCTCCGGCACCGTCATGACGATCACGCCGTTTTCGCTGGAGGCGACACGGCCCGAAAGGACATTGTGATCGCCCATGAAGCGGGCGACGAAGGCTGTCGCCGGCTTTTCGAAGACCTGCCGCGGTGACGCCGCCTGTTCGATCTTGCCGTCATTCATGATGACGATGATATCGGCGAGCGCCATCGCCTCTTCCTGGCTGTGCGTCACATGCACGAAGGTGATGCCAAGCGTCTTCTGCAGCTTCTTCAGTTCCGCCCGCATCCGGATCTTCAGGAACGGGTCGAGTGCGGAAAGCGGCTCGTCGAGCAGCAGCGCCTCCGGATCGGTGATCAGGGCACGCGCCAACGCGACACGCTGCTGCTGGCCGCCGGAAAGCTGCGCCGGTCGCCTGCTGGCATAGGCCTCCATCTGCATCAGCTTCAGCATCTCCAGCGCCTTGGCGCGGCGCTCATCCTTGTCAACACCCTTCATCTTCAAGCTGAAGGCGACGTTGTCGACGAGGTCGAGATGCGGAAACAGCGCATAGGACTGGAACATCATCGCCGTGCCGCGTTTTGCTGGCGGGAAATCGGTGACGACGACATTGCCGAGACGGATATCGCCCGATGAAATGCTCTCGTGACCCGCGATCATGCGCAGCGTCGAGGTCTTGCCGCAGCCTGACGGCCCCAGGAAGCAGCAATAAGAACCGGCCGGGATTTTCAGGCTGATGGCATGGACCGCCGTGGTCGCGCCATAGACCTTGGAAACGGATGCTATATCGATCTCTGCCGCTTTCGACATCGTGTCTTCCCCTGTTCGAGAAAGACGATGCATCTGCCGTGCCAATTTGATCACCGCATCTCAAACCCTTGAAAACCATGGATTTTTCATGACAGAACGCCGCTCGACGAAATCTCGGGCACTTTTCGCACTGCACACAAAATGGGCTTTCGTCCTCAATTCGTGCAGAAAATCGTATACAATTTGACCTTCGTTATGAGAACAAATTCTATTTAACTTTTGAGACGAAGGCGGCTATGGTTTGCCGACATCAAGGAAACCGATTTCATGAAATCCGCCGCCAGCGCCATGAGCCACGACGACACCCAGGAAACGGGCGTCCCGCAGATCCGCGATGCAATCAGGGAGGCTATCGTCGAGCGGCGCCTGTCACCCGGCACGAAACTGTCGGAAAGCGATGTCGGCAATCTCTTCAATGTCAGCCGCACGCTGGCGCGCGCCGCCCTGCAGGCGCTTTCCTACGAAGGTCTCGTCAGCGTCGAGAAAAACCGCGGCGCCTTCGTCGCCTATCCCTCTCCGGAAGAGGCCCGGCAGATCTTTGCCGCCCGCCGTCTGGTCGAGCCCGGCATCCTGCGGGACGCGGCCGCCCGCATCACTCCCTCGGATATCCAGCATCTCAAGCAATTGCTTCTGGAAGAGGGCCGGCTGATGAGCGAGCGCGGCCAGACAGCAAGACGGGCCGAGATCAAGGCATCCGGCGATTTCCACCTGACGCTCGCCGCGATCTCCGGCAATGCCATCATGCAGCGCTTCATGGAAGAATTGGTCGCCCGGTCGTCGCTGGTGATTGCCCTCTACGGCCAGTCGACGGTCTCAAGCTGCGGCCATTCCGAACATGGCGATATCATCGAAGCGATCGAAAGCAAGGAGCTCGACCGTGCCTGCCACCTGATGCTTCACCATATCGCCCATATCGAGGCCGACCTCGACCTGCGAGAACGAAAGAGCCTCGGCCTCAAGGAAGCATTCGAACTCTGAAAGCTCAGTGGCTCGGCGGCGAGATAGCAGCAGCGCGGCTGATATCCTCCACGCTCATCGGCTCGCTGGAGCGCATCTTCACTTTGCCGTCAATGCCGACCAGCACGAGCCCGAATTCGCCGCTGAGCGGCCCCTGAAGCTCATCGCGCAGCTCGTCGGCATCAAGGTCGCGCCCATCCTCGAAAAGCGAGAATGCGCCGCCGCCGGCGATCGTGAAAACCTCGATATCATCTTCGATCAGCCGCATCTGTGATTTGCGCAGCAATTCGTCCTGAACGATCGGCCTGTCGTCCTCGGCATCCGCAAAGACGATCAGAACGTTCTTTTCACCGAGAAACTGTTCCAGCGATCGCGGCAGATGGGCCTCGCGAATGCCCGTTCCCATAATTTCGTGTAGAATGGATCTCAACATGGTGCTCATTCCTTCTCTGCCTGTTTCAACGGCTGGAAATGAGCAGGGTTCCCCGCGAGGAATAGGATCGCGGCCAATGCCGCGATCCCGAATGCCTATTCGCGGGGTTCCGCTTCGGATGCACGCGTCGAAAGCGCGACGATATCAGGCGTGCCATTAGCAAGAAGGCGCTTGCGCACCAGAACGCGCATGACGCGCGCCGCCGTGGAAAAGGTCATCTGGTCCAGCGGTCCCTCGCCTTCCCAGGGCTTGGTCAGCCGTTCGGTGACGGCGCCGACGATATTGGCCGGGACGATATCGGTGCATTCGCGCATGGCTTCGAAAACGAAGCTGATCGGAATGACCCTGCCTTCATGGGTGACAATCGGCTCCGTCAGTTCGCTGTCCCATTCCTCGTAGGCATAAAGTGCCTCACGGAACAGCTGTTGCAGGGTAAACGGGGCATGTCCGTTGTGAAGTGGCGGCAGTGCATTCATCATGTCTGTCTCCTCTGATGGATTAAGCCAGCTTCCTCAAGACCCGGCCCGGATCGACGCGGAAACAACAGCTCGACTCCTCCCTCGGACCGGATACACGATTCATTTTATAGAGTAACACAGGCGTGATAAAGCCATTTCTGACCGGCCTGCCCGCCGGCATCTTCTAACCGATTGAAATCCATTGTGACTTGCCGGCATTTTTTTGCTGTCGAAGCAGGCTCAAACGGCGTTTCACCACCAGGAGAGCATCGAAAGGTCGGATTTGGAACCTTTAGCGCGCTGGCCGGTTTTGTCTCAGGAAGCAGCCTGGGGAGATCAGCAATGACGGAAATTCACCAAACCGAACGACGCAGCCGCACCTTGCGTGGCCGCCCCTATAGTCTTCACGAATTCGCTACCAAATACGGTCTCAAGAACGAGCAGGCCGAAAGCCTCTTTACTCGCTTCGGCCCGTCTTCCGTCGAACTGGACCTGCTGATGGCAGCCAAGCGCCGTCCGCCTGTCCTGCCTGATCGTATTCACGAGTAGGACGCGATCGTGAGCGGCAAGGACAAGATCCACAAAGACGCCGAAGGACAGTTCACGCGCTCGGACCGGGGCCGCCGCAACAGCGGCGTCTCCAGCGCCAAGCCGCGCGACATCACCCATTCCGATGAAGCCACCATCCACCGCACGCCACCCGGCCAGAAGTCCAACAAGGACTGGAACATCAAGCACGATGAGGCCAACAGCGAACGGTCACGCTCTGAATAACCGTACCTCCCTCCGCCCCCTTGGAGCGAAATTTCACAGAATATGTCGGGAACACATGCCAGGTGAAATCGTTCTTCTGGTGAGCATGGCAAAACGCCATGTGGCCCCCTTCGAAATGCCGGCATTGCCGGCTCCTTCTGCAAGATCAGCTTGAGGTACCGCCTTTGGCGGGAGTCTAATCGTGTGGAATTGATTGCGGGGAAGAAGATCGGCGCAAGAAGGACGGAACGATGAGCAACACCTCCCGGCATGAGTGGATATGCAAGCGAGCCTACGCGATCTGGGAAATGGAAGGCAGGCCGCAAGGCCGCGATGCCGAACATTGGCTCCAGGCAACAGCCGAACGCGAACGGCTGGAACGTACGCGTGCCTCGACGGATGGCAATGAAGTCCTCGTCAAATTCCCGAAAACGCCCAAAGCACCCAAGCCGGCAGATAGCGCCACCTCACGCCAGAGGCTGTCGCGCACCGGCTAATCCAGAGCGATCCTGAAACGAGCGGAGAAATCGCCTTCCCACCACATCGGGAAGTTGGTTCCCCACTTATTGTTGTGCAGGTTGAAGCGGATTCCATCATCGAAATCCGGCAAGCCTTTGCAAAAGGACATGAAATCCCAGCTCTGTGGCGCAACCAGCGGCGTATCCAGGGGCTTGATGACGAGCGCTCCGGCATCCCCTGATACGCCGCTGACAGCGTTGACCGCCTGAAGCTGCGCGCCGCCAGACCTGGCGAAATTACCGGATCGGTGCCACAGCCCCATCTTCCTGAAGACCCAGTCCTTTGCGCCATCAGGCGTGAACGACAGGAAACTTGCCTCCGGCATGCGATTGGCCGGCTTGTCGCGCAGTGAGAGCCGCAGTTGCAGAGCACCGTCATCAGCCGAAAACTCCACGGCGAGCTGGCGTGGCGCCCCAAACCGCCCGACGGCCTCGGCCGGCATGGACAACAGAACCCCACCCTCGCCCGCACTTTCCAGGCTCGGCACAAAGACCTTCGAAAGCGCAGCACCCGAACAGCCAAGCCCGGGCTTGTCGTGATCGAGCACTGCCCATTCCTGCCGATGTGTCAGATAGCTGTCCATATGCCTGGCAACGTCGGCAGCATCGTAGCTCTCATAGCGATAGGCGATCAGCGAGCCGTTGTGACCGGCAATCCGCCGCCCCCGCGGTGATGTGAGCGCCATGACATCGCCCGTCACCTCATCAAGCTCGATCGACCAGCCGCCGGCACTTAGGCGGATCTCGCGGCTCGTACTGCCGACGAGCGCCGGCGCGAAGAGTTCTGCGAGCACGGCCTGCGCCCGCTGCTGGTCATCGGCATCGAGTTCGGCGACGGCCTGATCGATATAGCCGCGCTGCTCATCCCATGACGCCTCGGTATAGGCGAAACGGTAATCCGTTTTGCGCGCGGCGTTGAAATCGGCTTTTGCCCAGGCCTTGTCGTCGCGCAGATAGGATTTGATATCCACTCCGCACGTATGCTCCGCCACCATGGCAAGCCCGCGGCCGAAGGCCAGCCTGCGTCGATTGAGCCCCTCGCCCGCAAAGCGATCATAGAGCCGCTGCAGGGCCAGAAATTTCGCCGTCTTCAAGGGATCGGTTGCGCTCCCATGGATCCAGCTATCGCCCAACTCCAGCTCCAGCACCGGGAAACGCTCGCGCTTTTCCCAGAGGATCGCGCCATAATCCTCCAGCGTCGCCGCGCGGATCACCGCGTCAGGCTCGAGGCGGCGCATATCGCGATAGGCTTCCGCCGTCTGCGGCACGCTCTGGGGGCCGATATTGTCCTGCGTATGCGCAAAGCTCAGTCCGTCGTCGAAACCTTCGGGGAAATAGGTCTCGCCGTACGAGCGCTGATACATGACGACGACTTCGGCACCATCAGGCGCGCGCCAGCGAAAGATGTCAGGCACGTCTGGCGGCGGTGAAGCCGTGTTGACGCCGAGATGCAGGAAGCGGATGCCGGCCTCGGCAAGCAACGGCACCATGCCGAGTGTGTGGCCGGGAACGTCGGTCATCTTCGCCGCAATCGTCTGCTCGCCGAAACGGCGGTCGAGCTCCTGCGAATAAGAAAGGCCCGCGCAGAACAGGTCGGGCGACATCAGCTCGGTATGCGTGGTGAAAGGCAGCCCGTGCCAGCGGATGAGGCCGCGTTCGATCGCCTGTTCCAGTGCTGCGACCTCGGCAGGCGAGCGCGAATTCAGATGATCCCAGATCAGCCAGGCACCTGTTGTCCAGATGAACTTCGGCTCCTCAGGGTTTTCGGCGTAGAAATGTGCCGCGGTCTCGATCGCCTGCGGAATGAAGCGCTCGTGATATTGACGGCGAACCTTCTCGGCATGGTCGGTGAAACCGATATCGAGATGGGTCTTGAAGACCAGATGCACGCGCTTTTCTGTCATCTGCATTCCGCTAGATCAGTCCTGCCGTCGTCAAGCAGCTCTCATGAGACGCAACGCAAATGGTTTTGCGTTCGACACGCAATCCCGATGCCCTCCCAATATGGCACAATGGCATTTTGTGTAATCGTTTCCACAAAGACATTTGCGCTTTGTGGTAACGATCCGTCAAGCATATTTGCTTGAGCACCCCCGAATATGCTGGATATTTCATCGAGCTGGACTTTGCCCACCTTGCTTCCGGCAGGCAACGCAAATTAAGTGGCTACAAAATGTGAAAACGTGTTCATACGCCATTAACCTGACTGACCAGGGCGTTGAACTCGCGATACACCTGTCATCTTGCTGCCTTACACGACATAGCCCGGACCTCTTGCCAATGGCCTCCATGATCGAAATCACCGTCCATGTCCCGCGTTCCGATCAGGCGCACGAATTCCTTCTCCCGCGCGATTGCGCTGCGAGATTCCAAAACGGCCTTATCCGGGCGGGCCGATTTCTGGCAGTTGCGCGGCGTCAAAACGGCGCCGCGACCTGTCCGGCAAGCACTCGCCGATCCTGTCAAGAAATGCGTGACTGATGTAGCGATAAAGGAGCGATTATTTCTCTTCGCAGAGCGTCCGGTGAACCTCTGTCCAGAACAAGGCGAGCAACGTATCGCCGTTGCGTTCGGCGACGAGCGCGCGGATTAGCGCCTCGGAGCCAGCCATGTCCTGCCAGCTCGATCTCAGCCCTTTGGCTGCCTGATGGCACTCGGCGATATCGAACGTTCTCTTGCTGTCCATCTGGAGCCTCCCCGAAAAAGGCGCTAACAGACGGATCTGGAAAAGTCATTCCCCGCATATGTGGGGATGCCTTGTATTTTTGACATTCCTCGCGGTAGGATTGAACGGTTTGAGACAGGCGGCACGATGACGGAAAATAGTTATTCCCAAAAGTTCGAAACCGTTTTCGAACAGATCAAGGCTGCAATCAATGTCGATGCTTCCATCCGCATTTTCCAGGCGGAGTACGCCGTTGACTATGTCACCTATCACCTCGCCCAGACTATTGCGGCAAAGATCGACGCCCCTTTCGTGCGCACCACCTATCCGGATGCCTGGGTGTCGCGCTATCTGCTCAACAGCTATGTGAAGGTCGATCCGATCGTCAAGCAGGGCTTCGAGCGCCAGCTGCCCTTCGACTGGAGCGAGGTGGAGCCGACACCGGAAGCCTATGCCATGCTCGTCGACGCGCAGAAGCACGGGATCGGCGGCAACGGCTATTCGATCCCCGTTGCCGACAAGGCACAGCGCCGCGCGCTGCTTTCGATCAACGCCCGCATTCCGCTCGATGATTGGACCGCCATGGTCAAGCTCTATCGCAATGAGTGGATCGAGATCGCCCATGTCATCCATCGGAAGGCCATCTACGAGCTTCACGGCGAGAACGACCCGGTACCAACGCTTTCCCCGCGCGAAATCGAATGCCTGCATTGGACGGCACTCGGCAAGGACTACAAGGACATCGCCGTCATCCTCGGCATTTCCGAGCATACGACTCGCGACTACCTGAAAACCGCCCGCTTCAAGCTCGGCTGCGCCACGATTTCCGCGGCCGCCTCGCGGGCCGTGCAGCTGCGCATCATCAACCCCTAGGCTTTTCCCAACCAGATTGAAGCATTCTGTTAGCTGAAACGGGCCGGCCGATCAGGCAGCCCGTTTCAGCCAATGGAACGATTCAAGCTGACCAGAAAGAGCCTCAAACGACCCCCCCATATGCGGGGGCTCATCTGTAGGCACCCATATGAGGGAATTTCCGATACCGCCGTCCTGAACCATTCTGCCCTCACGAACCCAACACGCTGGAGGGAAAAATGTTCGTTATCATTCAGGCACATGAGTATCAGAAATACGCTTTCATACTCGACCAGATGTTCCGCCTGCGCAAGAAAGTCTTTGCGGACACCCTTGGCTGGAACGTTCCGGTAATCGGCCCCTTCGAGCGCGACAGCTATGACTCGCTCTGCCCGGCCTATCTCGTCTGGTGCGACGAAACCCGCACCCGCCTTTATGGCGGCATGCGCTTGATGCCGACGACCGGACCGACCCTCCTCTACGACGTCTTCCGCGCAACCTTCCCGCAGGCAGCCAATCTCGTCGCCCCCGGCATCTGGGAAGGCACCCGCATGTGTATCGACGAGGAAGCAATCGCCGACGATTTTCCCGATGTCGACGCCGGCCGCGCCTTCTCCATGCTGCTGCTGGCGCTCTGCGAATGCGCCCTCGATCACGGCATCCACACCATGATCTCCAACTACGAACCCCATCTGAAACGCGTCTACAAGCGCGCCGGCGCCGAGGTCGATGAACTCGGTCGCGCCGACGGCTACGGCAAATATCCGGTCTGCTGCGGCGCCTTCGAAGTTTCCGAACGCGTGCTGGACAGGATGCGTGCATCCCTCGGCATCGATACCCCCCTCTACACCCGCTACGTCCCGACGCGTTCCGTCGTGACGCAATTCCTGGAGATGGCAGCATGAACCGCTTGAGTGAAACCACCGTACAAAAAGATATCGGTGCGTTGGAACGACATATCCTCGCATCCCGCGATATCGCCACGCAGATGGGAGACCCTTTCCTCTCCTATCTCCTCTCGATGGCCCTCTTCACGATCTATGAGAAGAAGGCGCATCAGGAAAACGACCTGCTGAAAAGCAGCTACAATTAACGGCTCCCCCGGGGGCCAGCGGCCGGGCTTGAAGCAGACCTCCCCCTTCAGGCTCGGCTGCGCCTCTCGATCTCAGGCGCCTTGTCAGAACATTCGGCTCCCCGGCCGGTTTTACGATGATCGAAAAACCAGGGGAGATCGCCATGACGGACCGGAATGAGGACCGTGTGCGCAAGCACGCCTACGCAATCTGGGAAGTGCAAGGCAGGTCGGATGGTGAAGATTTGCGCCATTTGAGCGATGCCGGAGCCGAACTGCCTGGCGAACCGACAAAGGCCAACGAACAGCCTCGCAAGCAGATCGAAGAAACCGAAGCCGCGACCAGGGCAACGGGCGCCCCCTCCCGCCGCCGTCGATGGCGAGCCCCGATTGATCGCTCGGGCCTGAGCTACCGCGTCATGGAAGCGATCGCCGAGATCAAGGCTTCGTGCTGATAGGGTTTCGGCAGGAAAGCCGTGTTGGCCGGCAGCGACATGGGATCGAGCCGCACCAGGCCCGAGGTGATGATGATGCCGATATTCGGCCGCATTGCCCTCACCCGCTTGGCGAGCTGTATGCCGTCCATCGAACCGGCCATGTTGACGTCGGTGAAGAGGACATCGACATCGTCGCGGGTCTTCAGAAGCACCATTGCCTCATCCGCGCTCCCAGCCTCGAGCGCCACGTGCCCCACCTCTTCAAGCACATCCAGAATATTGAACCTGATCAGCGGCTCATCTTCGACGATGAGCACCACGGCACCCTGGGAAGCCACCATTCTGCGATCGCCCTCTTCAGATCTAGCCTGACAGGAGTAAATGTAGCCCGCGTGCGAAGGTTCCAGAGGGCAAACCGGAAATATGCATCGTCCACAGATGCTTGCGCTCATGGCTTGTGACTGTCCCGGATTTGCGTTAAGCGGACAAAAGCCGCGGGTGCCATTGCCCCGGCTGACCGCACCCTAGGTGCCGGGCCTGTAGCTCAATGGTTAGAGCCGGCGGCTCATAACCGCTTGGTTGGGGGTTCGAGTCCCTCCGGGCCCACCATTCGCTGTAGGTCATTGATTTTAAACGAAAATTTTCAAGGCATTTTTCCACCGTACACGGCTGTAGCCGGACGCGAAAAACCGGAATTTTGACACCAGGTTCCGGAATTTTGGATTTCTCCGATCGTGGCTCGAAACCAATTCTGTCAGGTTGATTGCTCGATGCTGCGCTTCCAGGTATCGCTGTCGATCAGGGACGTGCTTTGAATAGAGATTTTCGAGCACCCTTTGATTCCCCGCAACGCGGTCCTCACTGGCTCATGCAGCGCCTTTGGCATCCAAGGGCTAAGTTTGATACTATGGATCCAATCAATTCCTATTGCGATGCCGATAGCTTTAGTCTCGACCTCATTAGAACTGTATATAAAGCGGTATTCACTCTCGGGTTTGTAAGGAGCCCTTTTTATGAAGGGCAGATCATTTACGTCCCATGTCTCGCGCCTGAGGATATTGATAGACCTGTAATCGACGGATCTATGTTGGATATCGGGCATACCGTCCAATGAGGACAGTAGCGCATCCTTTTTGAACTCAATGCACACCCCAGAAACGCCGGATGCGAATACCCTCCAATGATGATACGTCTCGTTGCAGTCGGCAAAACATAAAGCCAGCAGCGATTTTAGTTCTTTCCTCTTCTTATATTCCGCTAACCCAGCACGATCGTTACCATCGTCCCATTTCTCGGGGTCTAAAAGCGTCAGCGACCTCGTTTGCAGCACGTGTATTGCCGCCGCCAGATCAGTGTAGCGTTTTAACCCCGGCTCTCGTTTGAGCGATTTTAGCGCCATGCCTTCCTCTTCGAGCTAAAGAATTGTTTGAAGACCGCTGAAAGCTTACGTTCGGAGAGGGATCGGTGAATATTTGATTTTTTGGTGCGCGTTCTGCATCCCGGCACGCAGAAGCTCATCCGCCAACGCATTTCCAATAACAACTTGGTATTGCGACGGACCAATCAGAATGCTGTCGATCAAGCTTGGGATGGTGAGGCCTTCCAGCGAACCGTCGATAGGCAACTTCAATATTCGTTGCGGTATGCCGCCAACGGTCTCGCTCTCAACTTTGAGGAGCTTTCGTTCATCAAGGCCCAGCGTGTGGAAGATTCTCCACTCGCGCTCCTCTTTGAAGCCAGGATGTTTTGACCCATGCGCAATGGTCCGTAAAAGAAGAAAATAGTTACCTACCAGGCGGTCCTGGGGAATAGAGCTTAGAAATGCTGCGTTGAACCTGATTTTTTGTGCGATCAGCAGAAGCGACTGCTCTAGGCCTTGATCCGATAAATATGTGACAGGACTGCTATAAACGCCGAGATCATCGTCTGTGCGGCCAAAAATTGCAGTGTTGATGATAATTCCTACCCCGGCTTGCCCGGAAGAGTAGTTTCTCCACATCGAAAGGCGACCGTCATTGCCCTCGTCATCGAGATGCTCTGAGAGACAGGTAACGTAGGTTTCGTTTTGGATGTGCGGCGACCACGCTTGAAACTGAGCGAACGTCTGGTCAGCAAGGCCGGGCGAAACACTGTCCAACGCCTTCTTAAGTTCGTTCATGCCGGTTTCGATTGCCGTATCAACTCGCGTCTGCAGAGACCTCTGGATAAGGCTGAACCCATGGTTTACTTCCATGAAATCGTTCATCACCCGAACGTTTCGTAGCCAGATTTCCTTGTTTTTGATGATCCTTAGCGCGGTATCGGCCGAGCAGTAATGAATAAGCTTCTTCTGGCCGAACACCAGCGCCGCCCTACGAGCAACGTCGTCTGCGGCGAAGATTTCGCGAAGCGTGTTTTCGACGTGGTCCAAGATCATTTTGAAATGTCCACAACAAGTATCGTTAGTTGCAGACTGTGGTCATTCGTTCGCAAGATCAACAGGACTACAAATTGTACACAGATTTCCCTGTAGAACTAAGCGCTCTAAACACACAGGAGACAATCAGCATGACCAATGAAATTCTCACGCGGGCGAGCAACTTCCTTGCCTTTTGGTCCTCTGAACGCACGGGGAGTTTCTCGCTCACAGAGGTTCGCAATTTCATAAACGACGAGCGCACCTTCTCTGCAGAGGAGACCCTAGTTTTGGTGGCCTTTTTCAATGAATTCGCCGACCGCCAACTCAACCTTAGCGGAGATCGCTGGAAAGCGAGATGATCGCCGTCCAGCGAGGGCGAGCGCCCTCTTGCCGGGACGGTGGCAGCTCCGCTCTTGCTTGCTGAGGGCTTGGTGCTCCGAGTTCACGGGCCTGGTGGATTGGGAATCGTTAGCGACGCGACACGCAACCACAGAAATATGGCTCCAGCGACGAGTGCCAAAACAGACATAAAGATTGAAGCGTTTGCCAAGTGCTCGAACAAACTTTCGCGCCTAACTCCCTCCTCTAATTTGCTAGCGCGTTCGTCATCCGTTTCCGCCACCAGAAACTGTAAAAAGTACTGGCTTACGATGAGGTTTCGTTTTTGCGCGCAGACGCCTGAGGCCACCGCAAAAAGTGCTCCCATGAGGAAAAGCACTGGCGCGAGCGATGGACCTAGTCTCGGTACCGCGTTGGAGATCTGAACGAACACCAGAACCGCGCCACCATTCAACGCGAGAAGCGAAGCCAAGATCCACTTCGAGAGATCCGCGTATGCCGCCTGGCCAGCATTGACCGACTGTTCTGCAATTTTCTCATATTTCTCTAATTGCGCTTTGTCCATCTGCTCCTCCGGCGATGACCATACATTGCTAAAAAGCCCTCTCAGCCGCAAGGCAAGTGGATGAACCCACCGCATTGCGGCTGCGGATCTTCTAGCCGAAAATGATAAGCTCAGCTGCGTCCGTGCCCTTTCCGCCAGCGATCGAATATCTCAGTCTCGCCTCCAGATGTATGAAGGCGCCAAAGGTCTCACGAATCTCTGGGTGACTGTTGATCGACAAAATAAACCTGCCTTTGAGGCGTGTTAGGCGATCCGCCATGAACGCGAACTGCTCTCGGTCGAAGAGCTTTTTTCCATAGTCGCCCTCGCTCCCAAAATACGGTGGATCGAGATAGAACAGCGTCCCCGGCCGATCATAGCGATCGATGAAGTCCAGCCAATCAAGGTTCTCGATGACGACGCCGGCAAGCCGCTCGTGAACTTCCTCCAGGAGCGGTGCGAGCCGCGTCAGATTGAACCTTGCGCCGCCGTCGGTCACCACCCCGAAATTCTGTCCCGCCACCTTCCCACCGAAGGCGAGCTTCTGCAGGTAGATGAAGCGCGCTGCCCGCTCCAGGTCTGTCAACGTAGCAGGATCGCAAGCCTTTAGCCGTTCGAACTCCCGCCGGCTGGTGACCTGAAATTTGAGCGTATCCATGAACTGCGGATAGTGCCGCTGCAGGATGCGAAAGAGGTTCACGACCTCGCCGTTCCTATCGTTGATCACTTCCGCCCTGGGAACATTGCGCCGTCTGAAGAATACGCCACCCATCCCAACGAACGGCTCTGCGTAGAGCGTGTGCGGGATCTCGCCAATCATCTTCACGAGGCGCGGAGCTAGAAACCTTTTGCCGCCGATCCATGCTGCCGGCGGCTGCGTGTTGGGGACTTCCCGCCACGTTTCATTATTCACCATTTCCAAAACCTATCGACTCAGTCACTGGAGTCCCGCCCTGCAGGGTACGGGTGTGACAGTTATCGAATGCTGCTGTCGGACGGGTCTGGTCGCCAAACTAAGGCCCGTCGTTTGGGTGCTGCGGAGCACCTAGACCGCCCGGTCGATCGGCCGAAGCCGTAGGGCAGTCCCTCCTCGGCCATTAACCTAGCCAAGACTTTTTTCGGAAATGCGCTGGAAAAAATCCGCCCTTTCCATAGGTTTCGCGTGTGCTGGAGCGCTGTCACCTTTCAGCACGTAGAAGGATGTTTCTTACCCTGACCGGTGCGTCCTTCTTCTGAAAACCCGCTGGAAACCCCGGCGGGTTTTCCTCTTTACGCTACGCCGCCAACTGCCAGGCCAGGCGCGGGTTGTTGATCTTGCGAATGATTGGCGCCCCGATCTTTGCGATGCCGGTGCCACCCGTGTTGCACAGGTGTCTCAGGACCAACAGGTTATCGAGGCGGATGTTCGTCATGGTCAGCCCAGGGGGAAGCCAGAGCTTCGAGCCACAGATAAGCGACCGACCGCGTCCGCCGACATAGTTGCCTGTCGTCCAGCCGCCGCCGGTGACCGTCACAGTATTTGCGATCTGGACCGGGCCACGGATAGAGGTGTCGAGGTAGTCCCAGCCGGCCCAGTCGTTCAGCTCGACGGGAACTTCGACTTCAAGCCAGTCGCCGGCGACGAGGCCGAGGGCTGCGAGGCTGAGGTTTGCCGGCAAGCCGTAGGTCACCGTATGGACGGCGGCCGCGTCGTTGACCGGCGTGATGGTGATGACCTGCTTCTCAATTCCGGCCGCCACCACTTCCTTGCTACCAACATAAGTCGACGTGCCGGTTCCGCGGATCAGGCGCATGCCGGTGGCAACGTCGCCGGTGACATTGGTCTTGGCGCCAGCAACACCTGGTGTGCCCTTGGGCGGGAAGATGTTGTAGGCGGCGAGCGGGTCGAGCGATCGCGTTTCTCCGGCCGAAACCATCGCCTGCAGGATCGGAAGAAGAATGTCGGCGCGCTTTGCCATGAGCGGCGGAAGAGGATGAAGGCCACCGGCATCAAAGAGCGCTGGCGAGACGCCGGAAAGCGGCCCATCGAGCGCAAGCGTGTTGCAGAGCCGGACGCCCTTGCGCCCCGCCTGCGCGAGGACCCACGTATTGATCCCGTCGAGGATGCCAGGCCAGGCCGGATCGTCAGTGCCTGGTTGATCATCGAGCGTGCTGGTCCAGCTCAGCGTCTGCAGGATGACATAGACGCCCGCCTTGGTGATCCTTTGGACCTGTGTCTCGAAGTCCGCCAGGATATCGGCAAGGCTGCGATAGCGGACAATGTCGTTGTAGCCGATATCGATATAGATGATGTCAGGCTTTTGGCTCAGAGCGTAATCGGTACGGGCAAGCGTGCCGGGGAATTGCGTTTCCAGGCCGGCGACAGGGTTTAGGCAGTCCCCAGACTTGCCGCCCATGGCGCCAGTGAAGGCCGCGAAGGAAACCGGCGCAAAGAAAGGATGGTTCAGCTCGGCAAACATGTCGATGTTGAACCTGCCGTCAGCGGCCTTGATCCACGACAGAACCGTTCGGCCGTTCTCGTAGAAGCCCGTATGGCCGTTCGTCGCGGTCTGTCCGGCAGTGTAGGTCTGCGCGGCACCAAGACCGATAAAGCTATGTCCAAGGCCCATGATCTTCGCGCCAGACGCCAGCGGCAGAGCAGGAAGAGGAATGCCGTCTTGCACGACAGGCGAACCGAATGAACGGGCAAGCGTCTTTCTGACTACGGGCTTGGCCATTAGACGCTCCACGCCTTCAGGGCATCGCCGGCCTTGTTGGTGGTCCAGACCAGCTTTGCTTCCGCAAGGGCGACATCGATGACCAAGAAAGTCTGGCTGGCAATTGCGATCGAGCCGATGGAAGCCCATGGCGCGGCGTTCTCTATCCGGCCTTGAAGTTCGATCACGGCTTTCGATCCGGTCGCTCCGGCGACCTGGATAACGGTGCCGGCAGTGACCGCGAAAGTCCCGGTTTCGCCGTTGGCGTCCGTTGTGTTGAGGCGTTCAGTCATTTGTTGTTCCTTTGGTTTAGGCGAAGACGGCGCGATCGATCTGGCGCTGCCAGTCGTCATCGAGGACGTCCTGGGGATCTCGGCCGCTGCGTTCGAGATTTTCGATAAAGGCGCGATGGAGGCGGTAATTGTTGGCCTTCAGCTCGGTCGCATCGAGCCCGTTGAAGGTCCAGAAGCCGAGCGGCAGGCCGACGCCGCCCAGTGCGCCTGAGAAGTCAGCGCTATTGTTTGCGCCGGCAGCTCCGGTGGTCACCGTCTGGCCGCTCGGCGTCTTCATGCGGGCGCCGAACTCGGCGGCCGTGCGCCACATCGCGATCTGGGTGAACTGGCCGAAGCCAGGGCCAGAGGGGCTGATCGTGAGGCTTGCTGCGGTGCCGACTGCCGTCTGCCGGCGAAACGAGATCGACTTCGCGGCCGCACCGAACCCGATAAAGGCCATGTCGGGAACGGAAGCGAAGGAGTTGCTGTTGTTCGACCCCTGGAAAAGCGCCTTCGCTGACGCCGCCGCCGGCCAGTCATCCGACGAGGGCAGCATCATATACATGCAGATCAGAAAGTGCTGATCGGCATAGAGGTCGGCCATAACGCTCGCGGGGATCTCGACATAGCTTCCCGGCAGTGTTGTTCCAGAGAAGTCCAACCCGTTGCCGACGAGCGGGATCGACTGCGTTGCGCGGACAAGAAGCGAGGTATCCTTGCGCTCTGCGACGTCGCGAACGGCCTTGTTGGCATTGGCCGTGCCATCGGCATAACACCAGCGAAACGCCGCATCGAAGAGGAAGCGGATGCCGTCATTGTCGAACTTGCAGAGCGGATCGCGCTTGCGGAGCGGCTTGGAAAGGTCGGCGCTGACGCCAGGAATCGTGATCGAAAGCATGGGAAGCCCCTATTGCTGGGTGAGAAGACGAAGGACCGCGTCGGCGATCGCTCGCCCACCGGTCGCCGGATCTGGGTGGATAAGGTCGGATGCGAACCACGGCCTGGCGCTGCCGAAGGCGTAATCAGCCGCGTCGTCGCCGAAGACGTATTGAAGATTGAGGAACGCACATTTGCGCTCGACGGCCGCCTCGCGCATCACGCGGGCATACTCAGACATCGGTCGTGGATTGGTCGTGCGCTGGTTTTCGCAAGGCGCCACCAGGAGGACGTCCGACATCGGATTAACGGCGCGGTGGCGGTCAATCATCGTCAGCAGGTTGGTCTTATAGTCCGCCGGCGGAATGAAGGGCTGATCGTTGGTGCCCCACATCATAATCGCGAGCTGGACAGGACCAAGCGCGCCATAGCCGGCCTTCCACTTGGTTTCGTCCTGGCTTGCCCAATTGAAGGTCTGAGAGCCGGTGCCAGCAAGCTTATGGACAATCACGCCGTTGCCGGAACGCGAGGCGACCAGGCCGCAGAGCTTGACAGTACCGGAGACGACCTCGACATCGAGCGCCCAGGCGCCAGCGGGTTTGCCGGTCAATGCCACCGCCGTCTGGACATCAGCGCCCTGGACGTTGAGATTGCCGCTCCAGGCTCCGCCGTTCCAGCGATAGCGCACCACGCCGTCAGCCGTGCCGACATAGTGAAGCGCAAAGGTCGTGTCTTCGGTCGGCCCTGAGGCACTGACGCGCGAGCCGGCCGTCGAAGACGTGAGGTAGCCGAGATCTGCAGTCGGCGCGGTGTTGTAGGTTCCGACCCATGTTCCCGATGCGGCCGAGATCGGATAGACGGCCGGCCGGACATTGCCGTTGCGAAGGAAGGACGAACCTTCCGGATAGGCCCAACCGATCCAGCCGGAGCCATAGGTGCCATAGTCGGCAACAAGCGCATCGGCGACTGGACCACTCCACCGGCTAGCGGCCTGGCTCCAGCTGTCGCCGAAGATGGCGATCGCGAGCTGAGACGCCTCGGCGCGCTTCAGCTGGCGAAGCCGCATGCGAGTTTCGCGCAAGTTCCAGGCGCCCCAGATATAGCCGATCGGGAACCCGTCGCTGTCGGTGGAAACGTCGAGGCGCGCTTGCAAACTAGCCTTGTTGCCTCGGGCGGCAACGATCTCTTCGGACGTGCTCTTGCCGCCGATCGAGGCGATGATGCGGCCACTTTCGTCGATGAAGATTACGTCGGCCGAGATATCGGTGGTTTCGTAGATCTCGCCCCTGGCGCCGGCATTCTTGAGGTCCGAGCTGGTGAACAGGATGCGACCGTCTTCGTCGGTAAAGACCCACTCGTCGCTTTCGTCGGTGGTCTCATAAACCCCGCCCGAAACCTTGCTATCCAGTGCCGCAATGACCGAGGCGAGTCCGGAGGAGCCAATACGGACCCAGCGCGCCCAGGCAGACGAGTAGATGTAGCGGCCGGCATTCGGGACGACGGCGCCGTTGTAGCCGTTTGCCGTGGCGTCCTGGTGCATGCCGGTGTCGGTCTCGATCACCTCGCCGCCAGCGCCGTTGCGGGCTCCGGCCATCGACATGAGCGTCAACCAGGTCTGCGCATAGACCATCTCGCCGGGAATGAAGCCGCTGCCGGCGAGCTGAAGGGCAAGCTTATCCTTCTCGATCTGGACCGTTGTGCCATTCCGGTTGCCGAGGAGCGTGTCAACGAGAGAGGAAGTGGGCTGTTGTGCAGTCGTAGTCATCGGATGGTCACCGCAAATGGACCGACAGCCGTTCCAGGCACGCCGATCGAGTTAAGGGGGGAAAGCCAGTAATAATGAGTGCCCGCCGGCAGGCAGGTGCTCGTCTCGGCGAAGACGACGACATCGTCGATCGCGCCGGCGAAGTCCGACGAGGCGGAGAAGCGGATCTGCGCGCTGGTGGCGCCGGCGACGATGCGATCGGAGAAATTGCCGTTATCGGCCGCCGCAATGCCGTTGACGAGATTGCCGCCGGCGCTGTCGCTCAGAACCGGCCGAACAGTCCCGGCAGTGCGGCTGCCAACCGTGTAGAAGATACGGTAGGCCTTGCCGGAAGCGAGGCTGGCGATCGTCTGCGCAAGGTTGCCAGGCAGGCCTGTCGCATGGACGGCCTTGCCGCTCGAAAGCGACCAGTTGTTGCCGTAAGCCCAGGTGCCGGCGGTCGAGAAGTCGCCAAGAGCGATGATCGTCGCGCGCGTGGCATCGCCATCGGTGAAGGTATAGGGCCGCGATCGCTCGACCGGGATCGCGGCGGCTACAGGTGCCGCATCCATGAAGTTGGTGGTCGTTGCCCGCGAGATCTGCACGGCAGCGATCGAGGCGTCATCCGTGGTTTGGAAGGCGATGCTGGTGGCGCCGAGCAAGGCCGTAACATTGACGTTGGTGATCGCAGCGCCTGGAATGTCGCCGTCCTCGGCACCTATGACGACGGTGGCGATCGTCGTGTATCCGCTTGATATGTTGCCGGCTGCAATCGCCTTGGCGCGCAGCTCGACCGCGTCGCCGCGCACGTAGCCGCTGATCGGCGTTCCGCCGGCGCCGGCGTCGATCGGAAGGATTGACCAGACAGAGGCACCGACAAGGCGATGCTCGATCTGGATCAACTGAGTTTCCGTTGCGCTGGAGGCACCGGGCGCAAGGGAAACAATGAGGCCATTCGAGCTACCGGTACCAGTGAAGCCGGTATCGATCGACACCCAGACGGGCACGGCAGGCGGAGTGGTTGGCGGATCGATCTCGCCACCGACACGGCCGTTCCAAGGCGGCGCCACTTCCGCGTCGGTCAGCTGGTCGATGATCGGCGACGCGTCGATGAGCTTGTAGTGGCTGGAAAAGTCCTCGCCAGCCTCGACGCCGGCGACGATCAGCGGCAGGCTTTCGGATGCCATCAGCCCGAAATGTACGATGTCATCGAGCGCCGGCCGCTCGTCTGTGTCAGCCAGGAGAAGCACGTCTGTCCGACCAGCAACGGTCACGACGCGATGAAGAACGCTAATGCCGATCGTGTCGCCTGGCGTCGGGAACGCCCGCCAGCGCAAGCCGTAGCTTTCGCCCGCGACCATTTCGACTTCATCGTCGAGCTGGATAATCTCGCCCTCGATCGCCTTGACGCGGGCGGCGCGCTGGGTCGAACTCAGAACATCGAACGAGCCCATGACCAGGTCACCGCGCGTTGCGACGCGGATCGGTCCGTCCTGGGTGAGCGTGTAGATATCGGGCCGATAGATCGCCTCGTACATGCGCCGGCGGGCTTCGATCCAGATCTCGTCGGGATCGGTCTTGCCGGGCATTTCCAGCTGCTCGGTCAGCGTGATCGAGCCGGTATAGCCGGGCCAACGGACGATGCGCTCCGAGGGCTGGTGGTCTTTCGTCTGGTCGATGAACGGGACGCGGAAGGCGTGCGGCTTGCGGGAATAGATGCGCGTCGCCTTGAAGTTATAAGAGTTTCGGGAGCTGATGTGGTCAACGACAAGGTCCTGCGGCCGATCGATGACGACGCCCCAGCGCACGCCGTCATGCCTCGGCCGGGCCCGGCCGGCGGCTGCGATCTCCTTCAGCACCTCGTCGAGCGTCATCTCGGTATCAATGACGCGGTCGTACTTCAGGCCGTGGATGCGGCAATGATTGTGGAAGTCCACCAGGTTGGACAGATCGATGCCGGCGCCGGCAACCGGCCGAGCGAAGGCGCCGGATTGCAGGGCATAGCGGAAATGGCTTGCCGGGTTCCGGCTCTGCCGCTGGATCCACGTATTGGTCGCCACGTCATAGTCGAAAAAGAAGCTGCTCTGCTTGAGGTTGAAGCTATCGAGTGTGCCCTGGAGCTGATAGCTGCCCTGGGCGCGAACGCCGACCAGCGCCAGGCTCTGGTTCATGTTGATCGGATATTCGGGCCGGATCGTCTGCAGCGCCGCCAGGACCGATCGGCTCTGGATCTGTGAGGAGATGTGTTCGTCCGTCAGACGATCGAATTCGATTTCCCATCGGCCGCGACTGGGCAGCGTCCAGGTCACCTGACGGAAGAAACCCTCGGCCTTCTTGTTGCTGAAGGTGTAGGTGTTGACCATCTGCCAGTCGGACGTTCCTGCCGGCCGCTGGCGAACGCGGATCTGGACGCTGATCGACTGTGGCTTGCCATTGTCGTCAAACCGGATCAGCCCGCCCGGGAAGGAAAAAATAGCCGATACCTGCCACGCATCGAGCCCGGTCGCGCGTTTGACCGGAGTGTCCTTCGAGCCGCCCGTTGGGTCGCCGGCAGCGTTGCGGAAGAGCGGGCGCGTCAGCTCGACGTTGATGTTCTCCTCGACCACCTGTCGCGGATAGAGCGATATCGGCGTGTCGTTGCTCCAGCCGTTGCGGGTCTCGACCTGGACGTTTGTGTATTCGGAAATGGCGGTTTCGCCGATCCTCTGATCTTCGAGGATCTGAGGTCCATACCCGCAATTGAAGATCGCTCGAACAAAGACCAGGTCACCGACGATCTCGCTGTAGGGCGGCGCCGCATAAGGCGGAGCGTAGCGGTGCGTGCCGAACACGAAAGGAATGACGCCGTCCGGCCGTGCCTCGTTGCGCCAGCCGTTGAGGGCATAGGTCGAGCGCCCCTTCTTGCTGTCCGACTTGCCGGGGGCATCCACCGATGGCGGCGGGACCAACGCGTTCAGCAGCATGTTGCCGAGGACAGTAACGCCGAGGCCGATTACGGCGGCGGCAAGCCCGGTCGAGATCCCGATCGCGCCCGCCAGTGCCGGCGCCCAGAGCACGCCGAGGGCGATCGCCGCGATGCCGATGAAAATCGACAGCACAGACCGCAAGAAGTTCTTGCCCGGCACGATCCGGACGATGACCTGCGTTCCCGCATGTGGCCGGACGCGGTGCCAATATGCGCGCGGCACGCGTGCCATCCTTCTTCCGTCAGGCGAGACGAGCGTCACGCGAACGAGATCGCGCGTTCTCTCGCCGACTGCCGGCAAGACGATGTCGATGATCTCGGCGACCGTCAGCCCCTCGGGCATCTCCATCCGAATGCGGTTGCTCTCCTGGGCGACGATCGGCGCCATGAGAACCGGGACAATGGGTGTTTGAATGGTCATTAAACGCCCTTCGAAACCAGTTCGACGTGGCGATAAATGCGCGTCAAACGCGGTTGCCATTGGCCGGATGTGTAAGGCTCAAGCTTGGCGTGATCGAACGGGACGTGGAGCATGGTTCCCGGCCGCACGACGATGCCGACGTGGCTTGCATGCGGACCACGGCGGAAGAAGGCGACATCGAACTCGCGAGGCTCTTCGACTTCGAACCATGGGCCGATCTGCTGGCGATCCTGGATAAGCTCGGCGATCTCGCCGCGCTCATCGGTCGAGATATAATCGTCGGCGTAGCTCGGCAGCTTAATGCCAAGGACGTCCTGGTAGACCAGGACCGCAAGACCCCAGCAGTCGACGCCGGCGCGATCGCGGCCGTGATCCTTATAGGGCGTGCCGATATAGGAGGCAGACCAATGCATCATCTGTGCAATCCTGGAAAGCGGTCGCGTGTCATGCGGCCAGAGGGGAAATATTCGTCGGTGATGTCTTCGCGGCTGAAGGAGAGCATGACCTCGCCGGCATCGATGTCGGCCGTGAGGATGTTCAGCTCGGTCCACTGCGCCTCGATCAGGTTTGGGGAATCGGCGAGGACGACGGCCATGTTGATGGTGGCGAGATCCGAGAACGACCGCAGCAGCTTGGCGATGTCGTTGTCCAAGTTCTCGATGATGATGTTGCCGGCGGGCGGCGCGTCTTCGACGTCGGAAGGCAGAAGCGTCGAGGCGGCAACGAAAAGGAACGGCTGGGTGGCGGGGTTGCTGCCCATCCAGGTCGAGCGCGTGCCGTAGAGCAGCGGCTCTACTGACAGGCGCTCGGTATTGTCGGTGGAGATCCGGATCGGCTCTTCAAGGTCCGGATGCGAGATGTAAAACAGCGCGACATAGATTTCGTCGGCCGAGGTGGCATCCTGCGCCAGGCGGGCATTGAGCGAAACGCGTCTCATGGCAGAACCACCAATGAGAACGTCTTACGGAACTCGATACCCTGGATGGTCTCGGTCGGGTTGCCGTCCCCAAACATGCACAGCCAGGTGCCGGCCATACGGATTGGGTTCCCACTGCCGTCAAACAGTGGGTTGCCGTCAGTGTCAGTCATCGACCAGCCGTCCGTGGTCGGATCTGGCATCCAGAACGGCAAGGTGCCCCACCGGGTCGTGTCCTCATGAAACACGTCAAAGACGGATTTGCCCGCACGTGTGACGAGGATCGACATGTTGACGAGATACGGGACGCCACTGAAGCGAAGGCGATAGCCAGGCGTGCCGGCATCGATACGCCGCTTCAGCCGAGCTTCCAGAGCGACTTTCTGGAAGGTGTTTCGCTCTGGCCGAGGCAGCGCGGCGGGCCAAGTCGGGACGGTCATCGCGCAATACCTCTAGATTTAACGCCGAACTCGCGGTTCATGGTGCGGCGGAAATCTCCGCCTTTCTTCTGAGCCGCGACGCCCATCTGGTCGGACAGGGTCAACTGCCACTGACGCCGCCCGCTTTCGTCCTGTCGTTCCTCGACCTGGCCAGTGATCGGCGTCGAAGTCTGGTTGATGATTTGGAAGGTCGGGCGATCGGCGCCCCGCCCATTAGCCGGGCTGACGCTGCCATCAACAACGCCGCCACTGAGATAGCCTCGGCGGCCCAGGCGCATGGCCTCGACGGTTTCCGGACCGCCATGCCGGGCGATGTCCTTCTGGCTCCAGACGATCTCGCCACGGTGAACGACACCGGCAGGCTCATCGACGGCGCCGTGTCCGGTCCAGCCGCCGCGATCGAAGAGCCCTATGCCGCCGGCACCCCACGCGCCTGCAAACTGCGAGGAGCTGCCGAGAACCGAGTTGCCATAGGCATTCAGGCCACCGCCACCGAAGAGCCCGCCGAACAGATTGGAAAACCAATTTCCGCCGCCTGACGGGGCGGCCGGAAACGAGTTCGCGAGGTTCTGGCCGAACTGGCCGAGACCGGTGCCGAAGCTTCCGAGGCTATTGGTTGCCCCAACCGCCGTCGTGTCGAGCTTGCCAAGTGCAGAATTGAACTTATCGACATATTGCGTGCTGGTCGTACCGAGAATGTCGGATGCATTGCGAGCCGAAGCTTGCGGCCGGCCGGTAAACCAAACCGAAGCCGCGTCTTGCGGATTACCGTATTTCGCGACGCTCTTGCCAAAGAACCGGTCGAACACGCTGTCCTGATCGGCGGGGCTCGCCAGAAACTGGCTGGGCGTCAGCCGTCGGCCGAGTGCCTCCTCGGTCCACGACGGGATGTTCGAACCCATGACCTGATAAGCGCCGTATGCCCGGTCACCCCTCGCGGTAAGCGGACCGAGGGCATTGTAGTTGCCGCCGCTACTCTCCAGATCCTTGATGGCTTGCCGATAGGCACCCATGTTCGAAGTCGCCGCCGGCACGCTGGAATTGTCATTCGCACTGCCGAAGATCCTGGAGAGGATGCCTCCGCTGGCGCCTGAGGAGCCAAGAGCACCGATGCCAGACACGCCGCCATTGATCATCACGGTCCCGGCGTTGACCGACATAGAGCCGACCGACTTGCCAAGGCCGGGAATTGCCGTCGTGTCGCCACCACCAAACAGCCGGCCGAAAATACCGCCAAGGCCGCCGACGTCGCTGATCGTGCCGTAGTCGGTACCGAGCAGCGAGTTTTTCAACGGGTTCTTGATGGCGAGATCGGTGAACGTACCCGCGATGTCCTTCGCAATGTCGCCAAGCGCATCGCTGATATTGCCGCTCGTCAAACCGTCAACGAGACTGTCAATCGTGTTTTCGCCAGACTGACGGACCTTGTCCCACGCCTCGTTTTGCTTGCGGAGCTGATTGGTCATGTCGGAGATTGCCAGGGCGTTCTTGCGGAAGCTCTCGGCATAGGACGAATTGAGATCGATGCCGCGCGAGATGAGCGTCTGCTCGGCTTCGAGGCTGGCAAGCCCGCGTCGGCGCGCTTCATCGGTCGCACCGACGAGGCTGGCCTCAGCCTTCAGGCGGTCGATCTGCTGGCCCTGATCGCGAAGCAGGTTTGTCGCGGCGATCTGTTCGGCGAGCGCACCATAGGCGGCCGCTTTTTCCTTTATGGCGGCGATTTCCTTCGGATCGACGGTCGCATGATTCTTTGCCGCCTCGGCTTCAAGCTGGCTGATGAGCTGCTGCTCCATGCGAAGCCGCTCAGTCTCACCGACCGTCTGCCCGATCAGGGAAAGCTCCAGTTGTTTGGATTTCAGAGTGCTGTCGAGAGATCTCGCCCGCTCTTCCTGGGCATCCTTCAACTGCCTTTCCGCTGCGATCCGCGCCTGCATGCCGGCAAGTTCAATCCGATCGGCTCTCGCGGTCGAGCTCTCGCTCGGATTAAACTGCGCTTCGGCGGACGAGCGAGCGGCAGCTTCCAGCTCGGCCGGCGATCGCGCGGCCGACTGCTGGCGAAGGGCATCAATCCGTGCTTGTTGCTGTTGAAACAGCGACGGAATTCGCGCGGCTTTGTCCTGAGCGTCTCGCTCGGGACTGAAGACGTTCAGCGGATCGAGGCGCGGCAGGTTTCCAATTTGCGTCAACAAGTCCTGGGACTTCTTAACTTCGGTGTTCAGCTGAAGGAACTGTTGAGCCGCCTTCAGGATCTTGTTGCCAAACTCCTCGTAGGCAGGATTGATCTGCGAGATCTTCTGGACGGTCTCGATGAACTTCTCGCCCTCGATGCGACCATTTCTGATCCCGCGATCGAGATCGTCGAAGGCAGGTTGGAAGGGCTTAAAATCTCGCTGCAGGTTGAAATAGGTCTGGCCCGTGCGGCCAGGCGTGACGATGCTACCAAATTCAAGTCTGAGTTCGCGAGCCAACTCGACCTGTTTCTTGAGCAGGTCAGTCAAGCTGCCGGAAGCTGCCGCCTGGGCGACTGCGCGATCTGCCTCTGAGTAGGAACGCGCGCTGCGCTCCGCAATGCCGTAGGCCTCGCCAAGAGCTTTGATATTGGCCTGGTGCTCTTTGAGAACGTCGTCGACCGACTTCGCGGAGGTGCCGGTCAGGGTGAAATAGGCGACGGCAGCGGCGCCCGCTGCAGCAAGGGTGAGAGGAAGAGCACCCACTGTGCCTATGACGCTGGTCGCGATAGCGCCGACATCAGACAACGCCGTTTTCAAGCCGCCGTTGCCCGCATAAATCTGTGCGATCTGCGGCAGCTGCTGGGCAGCGATCATGCCGACCGGCGCACCGAGGAAGCCAGACTGCGCGATATCGGTCAGCTGATAGCCGAGGTTCTGTCTCCGAAACCCTGCATTATTGTCGTTCTGAGCACCGGGACGAAGGGCATCGTTTCTGCCTTTGATCGCGTCGATCGAGGCAAGGGTGGCTTGGCGCTCACGGCCAATGGCAGCGGCCATCTCGTTGGTGGAAAGCACGCCCTGGGCATGCAGCGTCCGGATCTCGGTTAAGCTGGACTTGTATTCCCTGATGACGGCGAAGAGCGGATTGTATTTTGCCCTAAGATCATCAATCGTCTTGCCCTGGGCGGCGAGCGCCCCGGTCCATTCCCGGACGTTCTGATTGGCCGCGCCGGTGTTGAGACCAACCGATGTATTGATGAGTTGCTGCAGCTTTGTCGCTGTAAGCTGCGCCTCGGTACCGATCGCGGCGACGGCCGATTGCGCAGCGGCACCGCCGGCCTTGGCGCCGGCAGGATCGATATTGACGCCGATCGCGAGCTTGTATGGTTGCGCCATCAGTGATCTCCGCCGTTCAGGATTGCGAGAGCCGCATCCTCCATGATGCTCATGTCGGCGAAGATCGCTTCGCTCGATTGGCGGTGAGCGAGCCGAGCGGTGCATCCGGCCCAGTCAAGCCCAATCCACATGAAACCGACCATCGAGCCGACGACACGCCACTGTGTGTCGCAGGCAAGGAACGCCATTAGCGAAGGCCAATTTGCGGACGCGATCGACATGAATTCATCTTCGGTTTCGGTGGTATCGGCCTCAAACGCGACGCCCCATTGCTTGAACTGGGCGGCTGTCTCCTCGGCGATCGGCGTGGCCTTCGTCCGATCGGAGCGGCCGAGGCGTTGGTTTGCCCATGCCTCGGCCGCCTGTCTCAGTTTCCCAGGCGGGCCTTGTCCTGGTCGATGGCGTCTTGATAGGCCCGGTTGAGCGCGACGCGGATACGCTCCAGCTTCAGCGCTGCCGCGAAAGTCTCGTTGCTGAAGGGAATGACTTCGTCCTTCTCACCGATCACACCGCGCCAGTTCTTCACGACGCGGGTAAACGACGCCGTGTCGAATGCGTCCAGCTCGGCCTGGACGCGCTTGAGGTTCTCCTCGCTCGGATCTGCCTCGGCCGCCTTCAGCAGCTCTACGCGCATCGCGTCACGGTTCTTGGAATAGTCGCGATCGAGAATTTCGAGCTCGACCTCGAACGTGTGCTCGACGAAGGAGCCCGGCTTTTCGGGATCGGGCTCGATGACCTTCACAGGCCACCAGACGGTCAGATTTTGAACAAGCTTAAACATGTGCCCTCTTCAAACGGCCTTCAAAGCCGCCCCTGCTACTTCACGGTGATGGTGAACTCGTCGTTGCCGCTGGGCGGCGTGAACATCAGCGGAAGGGTGTTGTTGACGATCTTCTGGCTTTCCCCATACGTCGGGCGGCCGATCTGGACAGCCGGCGCATCGAACTTGAAGATGTTGCCGGCGACCGTGCCATGCTGCAGCGCCAACGCCCCGGTCTGATGGGTCCGGGAGATGTTGAACCAGTCCTTCGTGGCGAGCAGAACCGCTTCCATGGTCGCCGAACCGGTCATCAGGCGATCGACATGCTCGATGCTTTCCGAGCCGATCAGGAAGCGCGGCTCGATCTGGTTCGCCAGGTCGAATGTGACGCCCTCGCAGGCGCCCGTGAGAGCAAACAGCGACAATGTCGAGTTGGCCTTATTGACCGGCAGAGGCTTCTTGAACGCGGTCAGCGTCAGCGGCGCCGGAATAGCAACGTCGGCGATCGTGCCGAGCAAACCGGTCATGGTGAACTGCAGGCGCGGGATCTGCGCCGGGCTGAAGCCGAACTGCAGCGTGCCGCGCGCACCGAGCAGGATGTGATTCACGCCGTCGACGTTGAAATAGATGCTCACCAACTCCTGGGATGAAGAGATCGGCTTGTACTGGACGTCAGTCGCAGCATTGATGACCTCGGCCATGGCGCAGGCGCGCAACAGCGGGCCATAGGCCGGCGGCGTGCCTGCCACGCCAGAACCGGCGATCTCCACATCAAAGGCGATCGTGGCATATGTCGTGGTCAGGATTACACCCTGATGACCCATGTAAGGCAGCACCAGGTCGCGGGAAACTTCACTGCCGACAGAGGGCGTGAAGTTGACGTTCGTCGCCTGGATGGCATTGGCGGCGCCGGTGGGAATGGCATCCGTCCCGTAGACGGTTTCCGGCTTCACCAGGAGCGCACGATTTCGGAAAAAACGCTTTGCCATTTACTTGCTTCCCTTGCCCTTGGTGCCCTGCGGCAGCTCGGCCGGCTCGCTCTCGGGTGTTTCGGCAGGAACCGGATAAACCGTGTCCGGATGTTCGGTTCGGTGGACGAGCTTCAGCGAGCCGTCCGCCTGGCGGGTGTAGGAACCGCCCTTCCATTCATGCTTTTCCATCAGTCCTGTTCCTCCAGGTAACGAGCCGAGCTGTAGACGTCCTCGAACCAGATCGTGCCGCTGATCGCCTGTTGAAGTTCGCCGGTGACGTGTTCCAGCGGATCGTCGAGGCCACCCGCCATGAAGCCGATGAGCTTGCGACGCACGTAGGCTTTGAGGTTTTCGATATCTTCCGCCGCCTCGAAATCGTCGGTACCGGAAAGGTTTTCGGTGATGATGACGACACTGATGTCGACGCCGCTGCGCTGCAGGACGCCGGTGATCCGATCGTTGGCAGCGGATCGCTCGGATGCGATGTAGACAAAGACAGCGGGGACCTGCAGCGGCCGGTCTTTCACCGCCGCCAGGCTACCGGCGCCGCCAGCAATCGCGAATGGCGTTCCGGACTCGAGGAGGCGATCGATGATGCTCTTAATCACTGAGGCTGCTCCTCAAGATAGTCCTGGCCGATCTGAAGGATCTCGCGGACGTCCTCTTTCGAAAATCCAAGATACGGGCGAGCGGGAATGGTGATCGTGTGCTCGCCGATAGTGATGTTGCGGGCGATCCCGCCCTTGGTGCCGGCTTTAACGAAGCGCTGCCGGCCGCCACGAACCTTCTTCAGCGTGGTGCGCTGGCTACGGGCGAAGTGCTGAATTTCTCCGCCGAGCTGATGGACGGCCGCATAGACAAGATTGGTCCCGACCTCGGCCGACAATTCGTCGGATCGCTCGCTGATGCTGCGATAGAGAGCCGTCGTGACGCGCAGAATGTTCAAGGCTCCGCGCTTGCGGCCGCGAGCAACCAGACGGCTCTGTGTACGTCGAGAGAGCGGCTTCCAGCGTGAGCCGTCTGGGCCGCTTTCCGTCTCGAAGCGCCTCTGGGTGCTGGAAAGCATATAGGCCGCGATGAACGACATCAGCTTTCCGGGATGGGTGGCCCGAAAGACAATGTTCTCGACTGCGGCCGAGGCCGTATCGTCCAGGATGATCGGTGCGATCGCCATCAGAGGTGCCTCAGGCTATCGCGCGTGAAAACGCGGTTCGCTGCCACGGCCCGGACGGAGCCGCCGCCGGTCTGAGGCGCTACCACACCCTCGGCTTCAAGAGTGACGAGGCCATTCGAGACGCCCTCAAGCCACTTTTGAGCCTCCGTGAAGGCGCGCGTAATCGCGTCATCTTTCTCGGCCGCTTTGCCGTGAAGATAGTAGCGGGCGATGTCGCAGGCATACTTGACCAGGATCGCCGGAACGTTCGACAGCGGCAGGCGGTAGAGCTTCCCGACATAGCTGTCGATCAGCGCCGTTGCGTCCGTCAGAGCGCGCGCGATCGGCGTCGGGTCGATCGTCGAAGCCGGGCGGTTGACCTTGTCGGTCAACTGCACCAGCTCCTGCTCGCCAAAACGATCGACCAGATCCTGTTGGGAAGCGTAAAGCATCAGACGATCTCGACGGTTAGCATGGGCTCGGCGAGGAAGGCTTCGATCTGGTCAGGCGTCAGCTCGCCGGGATTGAAGTCTGTGCCGATGGCCGAATGCGCCATGCCGCCGCGCCGGAAGCCGGCGACCTTCGAGGTGACGCGAAGGCTCGAGGCGGAGCTGGCGACGTCGCGATCGACATTCGACAGAAACGCGAAGGTGAGCGGATACGCGACCTCGAACTCGTCCTTCGACAGTTGCGCCCAGGCGGGAGCCGCTGCGGGGCTGGCCACATCGCCAGCCCCGGCTTCTGCGGCCTCACTGCTCTTGCTGGTATCGAGGGAATTGGTCCCGCCGGGCTCGCTCGTACCCGGCGGGGACACTGCAACGCCGCCGGCGTCAGCAGTGTGAGGCTCCGAATGAACAGCAGCGTCCGATGTGGAGATCGGTGCCGGCGCATTGGTCGGAGCCTTGGATTGTGATCTCGCTTTAGAAGCTTGATTGGTCATTTTCGTGTCCTTCGGGAGTTGCGGAGAGGATCGCCGTCGATCCACTGCGAAATTCCCGCCCGGCGGGAGGATGCCGGGCGGAAGCTGGTTGGCGTCTGCCCTACGCCAGCCAGGGAACCATCAGCACCTCGGCGGTGCCGGCCCACGGGTTGCTCTCGCCGCCGTTGACGAGGACGCTCTGGACAATGCGCTTGGCAGCGCCTTCCAGGCTCGGACCTACGACCATGAGCGTCGGGTTGATTGCAAGCGGCTGTCCGTAATCGCCCTTCATGCCGGTCATTGCGGCACGAGCGGCCTCGTAGTGGGCGACATCGAGCGTCTGCTTGGAGCCCCAGGCCATCTGCCAGAAGCCGAAGCCGACTTCGCAGCGGCCATCGACGCCGTACACGAATTCCTTGCGGAAGAAGTTGTTGTCGTCCTCTTCCTTGTCCTTGCGGATCAGGTTCGTGAACGGCTTGCGGCTCTGGTAGATCAACGGCTTCAGCGGGCGGGAGACGTCCATCAGGAACCAAGGCGCACCATTGCCGCCGTCAGTATTGGCAACCGAGACGGTGTTTCCCTTCTCGTCGAGAACAGGATGATCGACGTCGAAGAAATACTGTCCGTCGTAGCACTTCGACGTGAACGCCTGCTTCAGGAGCGCAAAGACAAGAGTGTTCGGGAACATCCGGGCATTCTGGCCAAGCGTCTCGAAGAGCGGGCCATAGATGCCGAGATTGTCGTCCTCGATGTTTTCGCGCTTCACGCCGACGGTGCTCTCGAAGGAACGGTTCTTCAGCGTGTAATCATGATTGCCGATCGACTGGATGACGCGATCGCCGATCCATTCGCGGAAGCCAGGGACCTCGCCCAGCCAGCCGTATTCGTTGGAGGCCGTCGACGAAGGGACCGTCGTGGCAATACGCTCATAGAGCGGCTGGGCTGTCGCGAGACCACGCTGAAAGGCAGCGTTGAAACCGACGCCAGCCGCGCGAAGATTGACGGAATTGATGTTCATTGAGGGAGCCCTTTACGAGTAGGTGACCCAGACGCCCTGATCGTCGACATCGTAGATTTTGCCGACGACGGATCTGGTGTTGCTTCCGGAGGTTTTGGCGACTGTCTGGTCATCGACGCCGTAAGCGTCGGCACCGACATCGGCCTTGGTGATCAGATCGCCGCCGGCCGAGTTGTTGAGACGGAAGGTGCCGATCGTCACCTCGACGTTGATGGCACCGGCCGCACCCCCGGAATTATCCGCCCGCCTCTCGACGCGGCCGATGCCTTTGAGGCCAACTGTCGCCGTAACGGGCACGGCATTGCCGGCGGCATTGAGCGCGGCCTGCGCGCCGGTAAAGAGGACTGCGGCGGCTGCGACGGGAAAGACGCGGGTACCGCGTTCGACACGCGGCGTGTTGCGATCTGCGGAAAGCGCGCTCAATGGCCTGCCTCCATGTTGGCTTTGGACTTCTTCATCTCCTCCTCGGAAAGGCCCATCTGGCGCATGACAGCGAGATCGGCATCTTCAAGGGAGAAGGTCTTGTCGCCGCCAGGATCCTTGGCGGTTGCGCGCTGGGCGGACGTGAGGACGGGCGCCTTTCCGACGAAGTCCTCAAACCTCTTCGGGTCCGACTTATGAAGGGAAAGCGCCCAGTCCTTCAGAGCGGGTGCGAGCTTGCCATCGCGGATCGCCTCGGCCACCGCAGCTTCAGCGTCATCGCTGGCATTGCGTTCGACGAGGCTCTTAAGGTCGGCCTGCATGGCCTGGACCTGGGCGATCGGCACATATTTTGTCGGATCGACGACGCCGGCGGTTTGGGCCGACTGAAACGCCGCAACGATCTGGTCGGTCGTGGCACCTTCGGTCTGGCCGGCGGCAATCGCAATTTTCTTGCGGTCGGCAATCGCGGTCTGGACGGCCGTGGCGATTGCCTCGGACTTTGCGTCCTTCGTCAGGCCGGCAGCAACGGCGATTGCCGTGGAGCTGGTGAGCAGCGAGTTGATGGCGACGAGCACATCGTTCTCGCTGGCGCCATCGGCAAGGCCGAGGGCGGCGAGTATCTGTTTCATGGATACCTCTGTTCGGTTGGCTGCTGAAAAAATCGAGTGGGCGGAGACGTCACCGAGGTCGAGGTTCGGTGAATTGGTGAGCGCTACGTTCTGAAGCGCGAGGATCTCGCCGTCCTTGGTGTGGAAATAGACCGGGGAAAGGTATCGGTACTCTTTGGCCCCGATCGCGGCAGCTGCGGCCGCCGTCCACTCGACGCGGCCATAGAGCCCATCGGCGCGACCCTGGACTTCTTTGATCCAACCGGACGCCGGCGCGGGCTTGCCGTTCTCCTGCGACTTGATGCTCTGATGTTCGTAGTCGACGAGAATATCGGTCTGGCCGTGATAGCGCCGCGTCATCTCGGCAATTCGCTGCAGGCTCTTCTCGTCGCCGGCCTTAAACGGGCCACGACCATCGCGGCCGCTGAAGGTGCCGGCCGGGATGAGCTTGATCCAGATGCCGTCAGCGGTCGCCGCCGAAATATCGACGACGTGGGCGGACAGCAGGGAGGCTGCGAGGAGAGCGAGAGCGTTTTGCATGGTCCGACAATGCCAGTCGGCCATAGCCCTTAGAATTCCCTGGGACGTGGGAGTGAAGGCAGATCAAATGCGGAGGGGATGGATTTAAAGGTAACCTGCGCCAAACCGATCGGCAATGCCGGAGGGGATCGAAATTTGAAGCCGATTTGAAGCCCGTGGAAGCGTTTTGAGGGTCCCTTGGCCATAACCGGCTGTCCGAGGGGGTGAGAGCGCGTCTGTGGCCGAAATTTGAAGGGCGGGTTTCAACGTGCTATAACGCCGTTGTGCGCGTGACACGGTGATACTCTCGCGGCCGTGGCACCATCTTCGGATGGGAGCATCATGTAGGGTTCGAGCGAGGCCCTACCGCGCACGTCACTCCCCTCTTCGGTCATAGATGATACTTGCGCCTGGCCGTGACAGGATCGCAGGAATTCTGTCTTCGGTCGTAAACCGGAAGCTCGTCAGGAAGGCCGCCTTCCGGCTTTTTGTCGATTTGATCACCGCATGGAGCCAACGCCCGCTCGCCAGGCGAAGGAAGACGATCGACAACGGCCCGTCCTGGACCGCGACGGTTGCCGCCGAAAACAGTGACGGCAGCAAACGATAATCCTCGACCGTCAGCTCGGGATGCCGCGCGATCTGCTTCGCCATCGTCTCGGCCGACAAAAGCGCCACGCGGGAATCGAGCGACAGCGCCTCGGCGATCTCGGGCGCAATGGCCATAACCGGCATGCTCCCTTGCGGGTTTCGGATGAAGCGATCGAACGCGCTGCTTGCCACCCGCTCCTGGACTGCAGCATCCACCAGCTCGGGCGGCGCGTCCGCGATCTTTTCCGCGATTGCCTGGTTGACGCGCCCCTCATAACCAGCTCGGCCGGGATTGTAAGCCCAGCCTGGATCGATCCCGTCGGGAACGCGCATCACCTCACCGGTGCGCTTGTTGACGAAGTTGCGGAACGTGTCCTGCGGCGGCTCGAATTTGAGATCTTCACCCTGGCGCTGCAGCCGCTCGACGTCGCGCTGCGAAAGGCTTTGCAGCGTGCAGCGGCAGTTCCAGCCGCATGGCGGTGCCCACATATCCCAGTAAGGATGATCGACCGGCAGAACGAGATTGTGCCTGGCGCGATGAGCCGGCCGCGTCCGTTCGTCGAGGAGCGCGACGTAACGCAGATATGGCCGTGCCGCCTTGTTGCGTTCAAAGCTCGCCCAGTGCCCGGCCGCGTAGGAGACCCGCATATTGGTATCGAAGATCTGCTTCAGCCGGCTCGTGCTGCCGAGCCGCGCAGCGGCCAGGTCACCGCTGGCGGGATCCTCGACGAGTTGCTTGCCCCACCACCCTTTCGCCTGAAGCACCGGTCTCAAGTCGCGTGAGAACTCACGGACCGTTCGACCTTCCTTCAAAGCCTGTTCAAGGGCGTTTGAAATGTCCTTCAAAACATCGAAGCCGGCCGACTTCGCGACGGTGAACATCGTCGCGTGTTCTTCTTGCCAAGCGTCCTGCCAGGAGAAGGTGTCGACGAGGTTGGGCTTACGGCGGGCAAACGCGGCAATCGCGTCTGCAGGCGCCAGCGGCTTCAGCTCGACAGCCAAGATCAGGCCTCATCGTTCAGGGGATCGTCGCCGATACCGGCAAGGCGCGCTGCAAAGACAGCCTGTGCAAGCTTTTCGGCAAGGGCATCGACATTCATCTGGCGGAAGTGGTCAGCAATGATGCGGCGGGCATCGTCGAGGCCGCCGGCGTTCGCGAGCTTCTCCTCCAGTCCGTCGATCATTGGCGCAACCGCCCAGCCGTCGTCTTCAATCAAGCTGTCGATCGAGCGGTCGATGGCGTCGGCGGGAGGCGCGACAGGTGCTGCACGATGGGCTGCAACGCCGACAGGTTTGCGCTTTGCGGGCGACGGCGCGGCCTCGTCTGTCCCCTCACCGGCTTGCGGCGCCGGCGCGCGGCTGGTGGCAACGAGCAGCTCCTCGTCGGCTTTCGGTTCGGCAACACCGAGCTTGCTGCGCACAATCCCCTGCCCGACTTTGCCGCCCATGTCGACGAAGGTCTTGACGTTGCCCATCCACTTATCGAGATCGATCGCTTCGGGGCGGCCGATCTTGATCAGCGGATACTTCTTCTGCGGTCCCTTGTTGAGGTCGATGTAAGGCTTGACCAGGTCGCGATTGAGGGACGCCGCAAGCTGCTTGGCATCCGATCGCTCGATGTCCGCCTTGACGCCATCATGGACCTTTGCCTGGGCATAGCCGCTCGACCCGCTCATATCGGTCGTGCCGGTCTGGCCGAGAACGAGTTTCGAAACCTGGCGGTCGAGCCAGTCCGAACGCTTTTCGTAAAGCTCGTGCGATCCGGAGATGTCGGCCTTCACGAACTCGACGGCCATGCTCGCCGGCACGATCGCTGAGTAATCGACCCCGATATTGGCAACCGCCTGCAGAAGGATTGCCTTGTCGCCCTCGCTGGCACCAGGCCCGTATTTTCCCAAGCGTAGCGGCTGGCCGTAGGCCTCGCAGAAGATCGCCCAATCCTTGCCGGCGAAACTCTTGAACAGGAACGTCCAACAGACCGCGCGAGCAATACCGCCACGGATCGGCAGGCCGGACTTCACCTTGGCCTGGTGAAACACCCATTTGAACGGTGCGAGCGGCTGGTCGCCGGCGGGATCGCGCAGCAATGGGGTTTCGCCATCCTCATCAGCAAACCGGAACCAGCGCGGATCTCGCCACTTCAGAGCGGACGGCTCCCACTGTTTTTCCGACGTGTCCCACATGATCTCTGTGCATGAGAAGCCTTTTCCGGTCGCATCGAGAATGTCGACAAGCTCGGTCTCGAACGCATCGCGCTTGATGAACTGCCGGATCATCTCGGCGTTCTCAACGTCCTCAGGCGTCTCGCCCGCCTCCTCGACGGTGATTTCGAGGCCCGCGACCTGCAGCTTACGACTGCCGAGCACGCCGGCATAGTGCAGGTCGCGTTCTTCCATGTCCTCGGCCAGTGCGAGATATGCTTCGGGATCACCGTTGACGCTGGACTGTAAAAGCCGGGCAAGTTTGCCGGGCGTTAGGCCGCTTGCCTGGTGTTCCGTGTTTGGCCGGCGCACGCCCGCCATGGTCGGCGCGGCCTGCTCTTTCTTCAGTGCTGCCGTGCTTATCGGATTGCCGTACTGATCGAGGAGTTGCGGAGCCATCAATAAAGTCCTCTCGATCGACGCATGGACGCGAGCCTGTATGGCGCTCCATCGTCACGATCGGTGTTGGGAGTGTCGAATTTCGAAGGCGCCGGCGGCACGGGAACGTAGGAGAATTCCGCCCACTGCATTCGGCTGGCGTAGTAGGCAAGCGCCAGGGCAACCGCATAGTCGCCATGACGCTTCTTGCTTTCGCCGCCGGTCCTGAGATCGGGAATGCGCGGGATGCCTCGGATGACCTTCACCAGGCGAAGGTCCGACATATGGTCGGCGTTCTTCGAGATCGAGATCGCGCCGTCTTCGAACGCCACTTTGAGCGGCGGCATTTCGGTGCGGTACCAATCCGAATTAGAGGTGAACTTGATCGCCTCAATGAGGCCGGCCGGCTGTTCCGTTGTGCGGAGCCCGAAGTCGCGCCCCATGTCTTCGGCGACGGTCCAGCCCATTCCAGTCGCATCAAAGGCAGCGCCGACCAGGCGCTTGGCTGATCTAAGAATGGTGCGGATGATGAGCTTCTGTTCATCACCGGGGACGTTTCGCATTTCGACGGTCAGCGCGCTGCGGCGCTGCATATCGAGCGTGATCGCCAGCAGCGTGGCAACCGAAAGGTCGGAGACGCGGGCGAAGTCGAAACCAAGGGCATGAAGGTGTAACGGATTGAGCGCGGCGAGCGCCTCATGAAGCTGTTCCAGGAACGGCTCCATCAGCGCCTGTTGAGCGAGCTTGTCGAGCTGCAGGTAGTTCGCTGGCAGATCCAATGTCAGCACCGGCGCATCCGAGGTCATGCGCGCCTCAATGAGCGGCCCAGTCAGCCAGGCGCCGTTCCCCATCGTGGGAATGCAGAACAGTTCCTCATCGGCGCCGTCGCCGTAGAAGCTGATGATCTCCTGCCGCCACTCGGCCTCGGCTTCCGGCGTCCATTGCTTGCCGGTCACGAGGCAGATGCGCTCGTAAAGGCCTTCCTGCAGCGCCTGGTCGAAATCGATGCGCAGATGCTGATAGTTCGACCGGCCGCCAAGGATATCCTGGATCTGCAGGTTGAATTCGTTTTCGGTCCCGTTGTGGGTCGAGCAGACAACCACCTGACCGCCCCACATCAGGAATGCCAGGGCAGCTTTCAAAAGCTCCTTGAGATTATCGACGAAGGCGGCCTCGTCGATCATGACAACGCCCTGCTTGCCGCGCAGCGATCGCGGCGCCGACGACAGACCGATGATTTCGAAGCCGGAGGCAAACCGGATGCGGAACGCCTGGATCGACCGCTGCCCCTCGTCGTCGCCATCATCGAAGAGGAATTCTTCCATTTCGAAGGCGGCGCTGGAGAAGGCCCGCGCCCACATGGCGCATGCGTCGATGAACTCGCGCGTCATCTCCTGGGAATAGGATATATACATCACGTCCATGCCGCCGGCCTGCTTGGCACGGCCGGCGCGCAGAACGGCATATGAGGCAAAGCCCCATGTCAGACCGATGCGTCGGCTCTTCTCGATGAAGAGAACACGGCAGGCAGCGCTTTCAAGAAGTGCGATCGTCCGCCGCTGATAGCCCAGCAGCGCGCGTCGCTCGCCATGCTTTTGGACAAGATCCAAGACCGTGTCAGAAGAAAGACGCCGCAGCTCGGCCCATTGCTCTTTTGTCGGAAGCGCCGTCATTTCGTGACGCCCAAGATGCGATCGAGGATCTCGTTGGCGCCGTCCTCAGTGAGGCCCCTCACCTTAGCAACCGCCTGAACGGCTTCCTTGGCCTTGGCTGCGAACTCGGCTTCGGCCTTCTGCCTGGTGGCAAGGGAAACACCCTGCGCCTGCGTTGCCGATCGGAGCGCATTCGCTAGCGACATGGCGCCCTTCGGATCGAGGCCGGCTTCACCTGCATTGGTGAGCAGTTCGAAGACGAGCGTCTTGATGGCCTCGGCGGCAATCAAGGTGAGATTGTCGGATGCCTTCGCGTCGAACTTTTCGGCGATCGTGGCGGCAATCTCGCGCGTCTGGTTGAGACGGCTGGAAAGCGTGGCGAGTTTGATGCTGTAGCGATTGAAGGCCGAAAAGCTTGGAATGCGGAAATCCAGCTCGCCGCGGAACTCTTGCTGAAGCGCTTCCATCTTGCTAACGAACTCTGAGTAGATATCCGTCTGCGTACGGTCGCGGTCCTGAAGCTCGCGCGCTGCCCAGGCGACAATTTCAGAGCACTCTTCCGGCAGAAGCTCGATGCCAGACAGGCGGCTGCGTCCCATCTCACACCTCCGGCGAAGGGCGGGCAATTCCTTCGATGACCGATCGCCGCTCGACATGATCGATGCCGGCCCGGGTAATGCTGGCAATCATGACCGTGCCGGCCTGGACGACAGTGACCGCGTCCAGTTCTTTCAGCTTGTTGAGCTGGGTGCGGATGTATTCCCGGCTGCGGTTGTGACCAAAGGTGAGCAGCAGCTGCGTCAGCAGCGCTTCGTTCATGCGGCCATCGGTCTGATCGTTCAGACCGCGAAGGATGATGAGGCGAGCGTCCCGCGCCGAATGTTCTTCAAAGGAGACCATTATCCAACCTTGCTATCTTCTCTCAGCCAGTCGTCGATGCGGTGAACCGTCCGCTGCACGCTGGCCACTGTTTCCTTCATGGTGCTGACGGCGCCGCCGAGTTCGCTTATCGCCAGCTTCAGATCGTTAACCTGATCCTTCGTAGGAAGATGCTTCAGCTCGCCCTCGATGGACTGGATGCGGCGGTCATGGTCGATCAGTTTCGATTCCTGCGACGCCTGTTTCGACCGAAGCGCCTCTTCACCCGAGGAAGCCCAGCGATTGAGGTGCCCGACGATCGCGATCACCGACAGGATCGGTGAGCTGATGATCGAGGCCCACATGAAGAGATCCTTCAGCTCCATCAGGGCGCTACTCCATTGTGGACGTCGATCGCGGCCACTGCGGCGGCTCGGCGCCGATCGCAAGACCGGATCTCGAAACGATCGGCGGAGCTCATGTCAAAAACCTTGGCTTCAGGCGCTTTGCCGGTGGCCGGATCGACCTCGGGCTTAGGCGCCGTCTGGCATGGCTGACGCCATTGATCGGGAACGGGAATTTTTGCGGGGCTTGCCGCGATCGTGACAACCGGGCGCTCTTGATCAGTCGGGGAGCAAGCCGACGCGATCGCCGCTAAGGCCACAGTCGTTGCCATGTGGAAGAAGCGCATTCTGTTCCCTCAAATTGTGGAGCGCGATTTGATCGGCACGGTTCTTGTCGGCCATATCCGATTGGATCTTGACGATTGCAGCGGCCTGATCGGCAGCTCGCTTGTTGAGGTCAGCGTTCGACTTCTCGATCTTGGCAGTCCAAAAGCTGTCTCGCTCCCTGCCCTTCAGCGCGACCGCATCGTCGATCATGCCTCGAAGCTCGCGCAGGCACAGCAGGACCAAGATCAGCACGGCGATCGCGAGGACCGCCGCTCCGATGAACCGAGCCGCCGGCTTCGAAAGCAGCTCGATCATTGCACTTCTCCGGACGTGCTCGGCTCGTCCCTCGGATTGTAGGGCGCTGCGCTCGAAGCCGTTTCTGCAGCGGCACGGAAGTCCTGAGCGCCGGTGATGCGATGAATGCCGAGCATGCCGGCAATAAGGAGAAAAGTGCTCGGCGTGATGACCGGTGCCAGGGCGACAGCCTCCGACGAGTGGTAGACGATCGCGCCAATCAGGATGAACGTGTTTGCAAGCCATGCCAGCCAAAAGGACGCCCATAGCTGCCGGCGCGTCAGCGTATAGCTCGGCTTCAAAGAGCGGTGATCAGGCTTCATTTTGGGAAACCTCGCCGTTCGGCTGAAGACGGAGGCGGCCGGTAACCGCGCGCTCGCCGGTCTTCGGCCAGCGGATCCCGACACAACGAGCCTTTGCCACTCGCGTGATCGAGACGGAATTGCTCTGGTTGCCGCCGAGGACGTGATAGCTGTCGGCGTCTTCCCCGACATAGAGGCCGACATGACCGCCGCCCTCGCGGCTGAAGACGAGCAGCGCGCCGAGCGCCGGCTCACGCAAGCCCTGGCCAAACTGTGCCCATGCGAGGGCGGAAAGCGGATTGGACGGAAGCGGCTCGCCAGGCAGGGTCAGCCCGAAGCAATGGGCCATGAACAGGCCGCACCATGCCGTATCGTCATCCTTGTAGAAGGAAGCGACCCAGCCGCCCAACGCCTTCGCCCAGGACAGGATGACGGGATTGGATTTCGGGCCGGAAACTTCCCGGATGCCCAGGAGACGCCGGCCTTCACGCATCCAGGAGGGTTCGGCCGGAATTGCGGGAGCTGTTGGATCATTGCCGAACAGATCGCGCGAGTTGCCAGTCTGGCGGAGCACGGCAACGGTATCTTCGTCGGCCACGCCCGTGACCTTCAGCCCCTCGGCCTGTTGAACGCGTTTGAGAGCCTCAACAACGGCGCGGCCGTAGGCGCCGTCGGAAACGCCTGAATATGCCCCGTGTGCGCGGAGGCGGCTGATAAGCCACGCGTCGAATGTCATGATTTTATCCCTCAAATGTGGGATAAAACTGCTTTATCGGGAGGAGTTTTACCTGCCCCTCAGACAAGGGGGGCAACGGTCAAAAGGGAAATGATATCTGGCGATCGCGCCCGTTACGGCCGTTTAAGATACGCCGAACGGTCTCGTCGGTGACCCTGAGTTCTCGGGCGATCGAAAGCGTTGACCAGCCCTGCACTTTTAGCTTTCGCGCCGTCCATTCGCGAGCGATCGGTACGCGATTAATTTGACCTGGCCCGAGAACCTTGGCAAGGCTCTTCATAGCTTCGACGCCAATGGCCGCAACCACATCGCTATCACTTCTCGGGTCGGACGAGAGATAAACCGGGGCACCCCCAAAGCGCATGATAAACTTGAGCGTCAGATCCTCGCCGATCGCATCGATATAAGGCTGAAGATTTTCAGGGATCTCGATCATCGGCTCAGCGCTCCGGTGCGATCGTGCAGTTCGTTTTCGATTTCCATCTGCCGAAGTGTGATTTGCCGGACGCGCTCCTCCAGAGCGAGACGTTTGTGCGCGTGCGGCCTTAGCTTTGAAATCCGGACGAGCAGCTCCTCACGGCTCTCCTGGAGGCGGAAATGTTCCGCCTGCTTCTCCCAGGTTAGGTGTGGAAGCTGCGCGTCCATCAGTTTTCGGAACCCGTGCGGCGCTGGCGGATCTGCTGTCCCAAGTGGTTCATGACGGCCTGCCAACCCGAACCCTTCACGTCTTGGAGAAGCGCTGCGCCGGTGAGGCGAATAACCTCCTGGTCAAAGCCCTTGCGCACCATGAGACCAGCGCCCGGCGTCAGTAACTTCCACTGCGCCCAGGCGACCTTCGCGCCATCGGTGGAAAGCCAGTCATGGCCGTTGGTGTTGCCGTAGGAGACACCGGCCTCACGACGGATCCAGCTTTTCAAGGCTTCGATCGCCCGGCTGGCGTCTTCGGCATAGACGAGAAATCTCGTGTGCTCGATGCCGGTCTGGCGCTTGACGAACGCGATCAGCGCGGCGTCATCACGCTCGCGGACAATGCCAAGGTTCCAAGCGGCGATCCAGAGTGCCTGTAGCTTCTTGGCAAACTTACCGGTCAGCTTATGCCGGCCGTCAGCGCGCCGAATTGCACCAGCTGGCACGAAACCCTCATTGCGGAATACCGTGAGCACCTTCTGGCGCTCGCCTTCGGTCATGTCCCTGGTCGAGGATTTGCCCGTGATGATAGTCAGCTTTGCCCGATATGTATCTTCATCCAGGCCGAGTTGACTTTTTGCGATGTGGATTGCCGCAATCGACGTGATCATTGCGGCATCCCGCAGCTACCGAAATCTCGGCCGCCGTGCGATCCTGCGCTCAATTGTCGCGCTCTCTCGCCATGGTCCGTGAAATGAACGCCCTCGCGATCTTCTCGCTCGTTGCTTCCGGCCTCGTGTTCATCGTCATGATGCGAGTGAGCAGAGACACGGAAAGTGGTAGCGGCCGAAAGATATTTCTGGCGCTGCTGGCCGCGTTTTTCACCGCTGCGTTTTTTGTTTTCTTGGGGGTTACGGCACCGCAACCCCAGGCACCGCTTATCAACATAGCGATGCAGATTTTCCGCGTCTTCAAACCCGATCATCGCGGAGAATGGGCAGCATGGATAAGTGAGTACCAGACGTTGATCGGTAGCTTTATCGCCATTGGCGCAGCAGTCGTCACCGTGCTCCAAATGCAGGCGTCCGATACAAAGAGTGATGCACGCCATAGGGAGCTCATTCGGCTGTCGCTTCGTGGAGATTTGGTCAAGGTCCGGCGTGCCGCCACATTTGTGAAGTATGAGCTTTCCCAGCGCATACAAGCACTCGACGACTTTAGAAGATGGTACGAGGAACAGAGTTCCGATCCCCAATGGCCCGAGAAAGTTATCAATAGTCCAGAAATTTGGGGCTACTTTGAAGCACTCAAAGGGTTCCGTCTGGTGATGTTTGGACAATCTGTCGATGAGATCGGACCGATACTGGACGAAGCCTGCCACATCACGCTCATCGAACTGAAAAACTCTATTGAATTGCTCGAGGAGAAATGGAGAGAGACCCGCAGTATCTATCACGATGAACATCGTGAACTTTCCACGAGATACCCGCAGCTCGCGCCGGAGATCAAAGCGTCCAACGAGGACTTTAAATACCTTGCTGAGCAACTTTCGAACGATGGAAAAAAATTCATGGAAGACGTCAGCAAACTCCAACAGCAGACTGAACTCACTATCCGATAACCGAGTTGATATCATTGCCTCACCTCAGGCCTTCGCCAGATCAATGGTGATGGTCTGCCACTTCTCCTCAATGGAGCTGCGGGTATGAAACCGGACATATTCCTTCGATCCAGTGATCCGCATAGCCTCGCGGATCGCGCGCATCGCGTCCTGCCACCGCGCATCCGGGATATCGAGGCGCAAGAGCATGAAGATTTCCGAGCGGTTTACCTTGCCTTCCTTCTCGGTGTTGAACGCCTTGGTGATGACTGCCCGGATCTCGGGCCGACTATCGGCCGACCACTCCATTAGGCATTCGTCGAGCAGCTTCTTGGCGATCTGCAGCTGTGGTCCAAAATCGACGAAGTCAGCGATCTGCACCTGCACCCTCATCAGTCCATCAAAGGTCTGATAGGTGCGGTTTCCTTTGGGACCGCCGATCTTCGAGCCGTATTCCTGTGCGAGCAGTGCGTCGAACTCGCCCAAGTCGGTCATCGTGTGACCACGGAAGCGCTCAATCTGCGCGGACAGGTCCGCAGCAAATCCGATGATCTTCCGAACCACCTCATCTTCGAGCTTGTGTTCGGGCTTAACGTTTTCGACAGGAACGAGGCTGCCCTTGGCATCGCTCATATACTCCTTGCCGTTGACGACGGTGATGCCGGCAGCGCCTTCGGCGTCGGACTGCTGTTCGATGATGACGCTTTCCATTCCAGTTGCTCCTAAAATTGCTGTTTCCAAAACGTCTGGTTGGCAGCTGCGCTCTACGCGCGGCCGCCGCTCGGCGGCTGACTGGTTGGGAAGGCGACGACGTTCGGCCCAACCAAGGCGGGACGGCTGTGGCCGGCGAAAAGCCGTTCCCGCCGTTTCAGCGAAGCCGTTTCCTCTTCGATCTCCTCGGTAAGAGAGATCGCCGTATTCAGGCGCCGGATCAGGTTGCCGACGTCCTCGCTCGTAAAGAACCGGCCGCCGTGGATGCAGGGCTTCAGCTCGTCGCGGATTTCGACCAGGTATGTGGATGGCAAAAGGCAGCTCATGATTTTCTCCCGAAATCCGGTCTGATGACGTTTCCGTCGCTGTTCAAAATAAAGGCGGCAGCTGCCTCTGCGGCGAGCTGCTCGACGACCTCGCGACCAGTCTTGCCGGCCTCGCAAAGCCGGTAGATCTGCACTTCGCGTTCGAGGCTCTGAGCGAGTTTTGCGAGGATCTGGAGATGCTTGCGAAACGCGACGACGTCGGCGTCCTTGGAACGGTCAGGAGAGACCAGTCCGTCAAAGCGCGTCCGCGCGTTGGCAATCTCAGCGCTAAGGACCAGGGCAGCGCTCATCCGAGATCCTCCACGTCGCGGTTCTTCCAGGCGTCCTGGATATCCTTGAGCGTGACGGCACGATCGTCGGCGATCGCGATCATGCTGGCGAGCTTCATCGTTTTGTCGATCTGCCCGAGCGCCCCACCCTTCATGCCGATCCCCGTCAGCAGCTTGACGCTGTCGAGATCGGTGACGTCCCAGGCTCTGATGTAGGCGGCGACGTCTTCCGCGTAAGGCTTCTGGCGCTTCAGGTGTTTGCCGATACGGCGCTTCAGCTGGGCGTAGGACTTTCCCGCAGCCTGCTTGGCAAATCGGGAATAGACTTCTTCGTTACCAACGAGCGCAATGCCGCACTGGTAGATGTCGGAGAAATGGCGGAGCTGGTTGATGGCGTCATCAACGAGGTTCTGGGCTTCGTCGATGATCAGGAGCGAACCGCCACCAATGCGTTGGAGCCTGGCGCCGATCGCGCGGGTGAGTTTGGCTGGATTGTTTTCATGAACCTCCAGCTCCGCCGCCAGCTCGACGAGCATGCCGTGAACCGTGCGGGTGTGGGGGCTGACGGTTGCATGGAAGACATGCGGATGGGTGGCGCGATAGTGCCTGCAGGTGGCCGTCTTGCCGAAGCCGGCGCCGACCGTGATCATCACGAGATCGGCCGTCATCTGCGCCCACTGGAGCGTCTGGGCAATTTCCGCTGCAATGCGGGTTTTCACAAACGCCGGCGACGTCGGGATGGCAGGCATGCCGGCCGCCTCAACGACCGCGTCCACCCATTGGCGCATTTGCCGGTTCATGTTTTCGAGGCGACCGAGATAGGTTCCGGAGAACCATTGGCTGAAGGTGCCCTCCTTCATGGCGCTGCGGCGGGTGACTTCCGCCTTGCTCCAGGAGTTGGCGATCGCCAGCTCCGCGACCTGCTCGCGGATTGCCCGCCAGTCGTCGATGTCGTCGACGTGCTTGGAAAGAAAGTCGATCGAGGGTTCGGGCTGTTCCCAGCCTGTCATCCTACTTGTGTCGACGTGTTTGTTCATACTATGGTTCCTTTGGTTCGCCCTTTGAGGGCTGATTTGGCGGGCGGGGTTGAACCCCGCCCTATTTTTTTGTCGGAACCGGACGCACTACATTTCGGCTCTGCTATTCCGGTCGGACGCACTACTCTCCCGACCGATCCCCCTTCGGGAATTGGATGACCGCGTGCTCGCCCGACACTCGGGATAAGGCGCGGGAAAAACTGTCTTCGAAGGTGCCGTCGTCGCTCGCCGGCTGCTGCTTCAGCGCCAAGTTGCCCCTCGACAGGCGTGTGATTTTTGGACGGATCGGCTCAGGTGCCGGCGGCGTCGCGGGCTCGCCCTTGGAGAGAAGGTCGGCCAGTTGGGCGGCCGTAAGCGCTGCGTTCGCGGCTTTCTCGGCGGCGACTGCCTTCTGATAATCGCGACGCCTTCGTGCGTGCTGTCGAGCCGCTTCTTGATCGTCGAAGCCGGCATCGGCAATGCAAGGTGCTTCGCAGATCAGCGTGTTCTTAAGGTCGTACACGCGGATCGAGCCGTGCAGATTGTCGGGATCAAAGCGGATCGTCACCTTCTGACCGGCATACTGGTTCAGTTCGCGGCTCCAGTAGCGGTTGCCGTGATAGTGGATCTCCCCACTGCCCTTCTGAGCCCGAATGACTTCCGATGCGAGGAGCCAAAGCGAACGTTGCGCCGCTGTCGGCCAACGCACGATAGCTCCCGCTTCAATGCTCGCCTGAAACGTCTCGTCGAAGCTTCTGCCTTTGCAGGTCTGCGACTTGCGGCCGGACCGGGCGTTGTGCTCGGCGATTTCGCGGGCGACATGAGCGCGGAAGCCTTCGAGAGGAACAGCGCGGCTTCCGTAGTTTTCTGGCTTTGCGTCCGGCTTATTGCCCGTATAGGCTCCGGCACAATAAGGGTGCTTGGCGATGTTCTCCGCCAGATCTCCCCAGGCGCGCTCGATCGGCTTCGACTGACCCGAATATGGATTGGTCCAGCGCGGCTCGATGCCGAGCGTGACGAGCAGACCTTCTGGATCCTCCTCCCGCACCTTGAACCGATAGCGGGTCGCCGCACCGCCCGAGATCCATTTCGAGGCGAAGGATCGGCCGTTATCGAGGTAAATACGGTCGGGAATGCCGAAGCGCTCAACCATATCGCCGATGACCAGGCGCACCGTCTCTTTGTTTTCGCTGTCGGAGATGCGCCATGCGACGATCTTGCCGGAATAGAGGTCCTGGATGCCGAGCAGGAACATGCGAACCGGCTGTTGCGACCAGGGCACCGACACGAAGACGTCCAGCTTGTGACCGTCCATGTTGACCATCTGCATCGCATGTAAGTGCGAACGCGTGCGCCGCTGGGCCGGATAAAGCCCCTTCGTCCTTTCCTTGCCTTTTCGCGCGAGTTGCTGGACTGCTGCGGATACTTCCGCGTCAAGGCGACGGCGAAGGGATCGCTCATGCGGTATCGGGGACCATCCCTGCTTCTCGGCGACCTTGACCATGCGGCGATAGCAGGTGGAGAATTTTGGCGCCTCGGCGCGGAGATAGTCCGACGTCAGATATTCCCATGCCTTCGGATGGCAGACGGACCGGCTTCGCTCATTGGTGTAATTCGGAGCCAGCGCAGCAAGCCAGTCCTGGCGGTCGACGCCCTCGACCATACGGCGCCACTCGTAGAGCGCCGACTTTTCCACACCGCCCTTGTTGCAGGCCATGAGGACCGCAGCCTTGGCAGACATGCCGGCGCGCTCAAGCTCATCGGCCATTTGAAGCGTCTTCAAACGGGCTTCACAGATCGTTTTCTGATGTGCTGGCAACGCTTCGTAACGCTGCCAGAGAGCCTTCTTCTCTTGCGCTTTCAGATCCTTGTCGTCATTTGCTGGAGCGGAATGGACGATCAACAAGCGCGTTTGCGCCGCCTGCGGCAGGAGAGAAACGTGATATTCCCATACCGGCTTCGTCTTGCCCTTCACCCGCCGGGCGGTCGCCTCGTTCCCACGCCACTTCGCGCGGGCCAAATTGTCGAGGCTCTTCTCCGTACGCGGAAGGTCGGGCAGGTTTGCAGCGATCAACTCGGCTATGGTGTAGAACTGCTTCACGCTTAACGTCCGCGTCGCTTGATGTTGATGGGAGTGGATCGGAGCGCCTTCAGCTCCTGGGCAAGCGCCCGCTGCTCCTGTTGAAGCCGGGCGATTTCGGCGAGACGTGCTTCGTCGCCCTCAAGCATGATCAGTCCGTCCTCCGAGACGATCAGATCCCAAAGCCAGAGAGCGCCCGTCGCTCGGACAAAAGCCTTGAAACGGACAAGGCTGATGTCGTGGGAGGCCTTGCTTTCCGCTGTGTAGGCGTCGAGCGTCGTCTTGGAGAGATTTGGCAAGCCGAGATATTGAGCCATGCGCGCCGCGACGACCTCACGGCTGTGCGGGCATTCCCTGATCGCCTGCGCCATCGCCCGCTTCAGCTTGGCGCGAAACCGTTCGATGTCGATGGTGACTGCAGCCTGACGAACAGGGAAAAGCGGCTTCAGGAAGAAGTCCAGCTGGGCGGGATGCTTACTCATCGCCGGCCTCGCTACGGATTTCCGCCATCAGGGCATCGGGTTCGTCACCCATGCCGATATGCGACAAGAATTGATTGCGCGTCCCCTCACTGGCGTCTTCCCAGGCTGTGACGAGGCGAGAGAGAAGCGTTGCCTGCTCGACCTGCGCCTTAGACAGCTGCGGTGACGGCTCGACAAGCGCGAGCGCCTTTTTCAGATCCGGTTCGGCGCGAAAAGCGACTGCCGCCTGCCGCTGCTTCTGCGGCTCCATCTTGGCGATCTTCAGAAGCGCCGATTGATTGTCGGCTACAGCCGTGCCTCGCACAGCGGCGCGCACGTCGGGGTGGAGATCCTGCGCAATCTTGTTGAGCCGGAAGTAGGCTCTTCTCGAAAGCCCCATCCGGTCTGCTACGTGAAGAGAAAAACCACCGCTCTCGGCCTCTTCCTCCAATAATAGTGCCAAGTTGGCACTATTTCCCGGCCTGCCCGCCTCGACCTTTCCGTGCTTCTTTTCCCAGATATCCCTGTAGGACTGTACGAACACGGCACGATCCAAAACAGACAGATCATTGCGGAAGAGGTTTTCCGTGATCTCGATGAGTTGGGCTTCGGCCTTGTCACCTTCGACGATCATCGCGTCGATTTCGGGCTCTTCATTGATCTGCTCTGCCCGGATGCGATGGGCGCCGGCGACAAGAGTATATTTGCCGCCATTCGCATTGGGCGTGCTGCGAACGGTGATCGGGTTGATCAGGCCATGCTCGACGATGCTCTGCGCAATCGCGATCGCATGCTCTTCTTCGACAGCGCGCAGCCGCTCCGGAATGACGATGTCTGAAATGAGGATGCGTTTGAACTCGGCCATTATGCGACTTCTTCTTCTGCTGTCGTTTGGAGGGTGATGAGCGCGCGGGCGCGCAGAGCCATCGTCTTGTAGTGAGCCGCGAAACGCAGACTCCCGAGGCGAGCATCAATCGTGCGGAGCGCTCGGTTGATCGCTTCGCGAGAACGGTTCTCGACCTCGACGACGCGCCGCTTCGGCCACTTTAATTCCGTGACCATCAGGTGCATCACGACCTGGCGCGCGAGAGCCGCATCGAACCAGTCGTGCGGCGGGTCGACGATCTCGCCAACCGCAAGATGAGGAAAGCCCTCGCGGACTGCCGCAAAGCAGGCGTGAAGATGCGCGTCATAGAGCGCGTTCTGGTCGAATACGTTCAAGCTCATGCCATCACCCTCGCAACGAGTGCAGCTGCCGCCGCCGCAATACCTGCGACGGTCACGCCGAAAATCAGGACCAGATTTGCAGCCTCGCAAACCGGGGAACGTGAGGGAATGAAGGGGTTGCGCATGTCTAAGCCACCGGGCCGTTTTGGCGTTGTGCCATCGTGGCCGGACGCTCATAGTTCTCGCGGGGTTGAGGGGATTTCCGCAGACCGGAGGCGTGGTAACGCGACCGCCACAGCAGATGTGGCCTTGTACCGAGAGCTGCAGCGATCGCCCTCTCCCCAGCCGCATTCGGTTCCCGGAGCGTCGTTCCAGCCGTTCCACGCGGGAGTTGATACGTGCGATCGATATCGAGAAGAGCAAGGCCGGCGGTAAAAAGCCGACCTTTGATCGCTGTCATCTCAGCAATCTTGTCGATCGCCTTTCGGGTCTTCTTGTCCGCCTGCTGGGGCCGGTGCATAGTGGATCCTCGTTTTGATGAGGGAGGCCCTGGCCGGCCTCCCTTTTCATGGGTGATTTGGTCCGTATCTATGGATCGATGTAATTCCAAATATGGGATTACGTCAATCCATTTTTGGAATTTCGTATGGAAGATTTGGAAGAGGATCAGGCGATCCGCGATCGACTATCTGCCGCCATCGCGAAGACAGGCGCGAAGCAAGTCGCCGATCGCACGGGCATCCCTTTGGGAACACTCAATAAATATCTCGCAAAATCTTCCGGTGCGTCTTTTGCAAACGTCGTCAAGATTGCTGAGGCAACCGGAACTGACCTCGGTTCCCTCGCTGGCTCTCATTCCAAATTTGGAATGCTTGCTGGAGGGTTGGATGGCACTTCTTCGGCTCGCAATGATATCGTTCGGCTGCCACGATTCGATGCCCGAGCTTCCGCAGGTCGTGGGCTAGTGCCGGTCAATGAAATGCCGATTGGAGAAGTAGCGTTTGGTCGCGACTTCCTGCGCAACCTCGGTGCAAATCCCGAATATTGCTACATTCTGGAAGCCCGTGGCGACTCGATGTGGCCGACCATCCCCGATGGGGCCTTGCTTATAGCGGATGCCTCAAAAACGGAGGTCGATGACGGGCGCATCTATCATTTCAACGTGATGGATCGTGCCCTAGTCAAACGCGCTCGCTGGTCGTTGGACGGCAAGCTTTTCCTGACCTCGGACAACATGGCGGCCGGGTATCCTCCGGAAGAGTTTACGGCCGATCGCATTGACGAATTGCGAGTTGGCGGACGCATCATGTTTACGGGGCACGCCCCAATGCCGGTCCGATAATCCACCTGTCATCCACAGGCAGTCCGTACGCCAATTCGGCTCACTCTCCGGCGCTAGCGCAAACTATTTCCACACCCATAGCTGAGTACGGAAGATACCTCATTGACATTGCAACCCATGCGAACAAAATAAGAACATCGGTTGTAAGAACGAAAGGATTTGCCGGTGTCATTGTGTGAGAAATTTATCGTTATGCCATTTAAGAAAATTCGCGGGAACATTGCTCCCGGTGAAATGCGGCAAGCTTCTAATTCCGCAGCAGCAGAGCGTCTTGCCGGCGCGATGGCAGAGAGGTTCATTGGCGTGGCTGCTTATGCCGTGATGGTAGACCTGGAGAGCGGCGATATGAGCAGCCCGCGTGTTCTGTGCCAATACGGCGAGACCGCTGATATCGCGGCTTGAAAGCAACGTACGACAAGCATGGCGGGGGGCGCTGTAGCGGCCCTAGCCTATCAGAGCGATCGCTCGGAATCGCTGACATAACGAGCGCTTCAGATTTCATGATCGCTCGCGCGACAGCCAAATCCGTTGTGTTTGACGGCGTACGTTCGTGGAATCTATGTTGTCAAAATTGCTGACAATTCCACGTGGAAACATCAATGCCTTCTATTAATTTGCCTTGGGTAGTCGGCCCAGTTCCAATCGTGGCTACGACATGGTCAGCTTATGTAACGGCGTCGACCCTCTTGTATCGAAGGAAAATGACTGGAGATAGCTTTGTCGCCGCATTTCTACTTCCGTTAGGTGTCATTTCCGGCACTGGACTTTTGTTTTTACCAACATACAATCTGCGCTTCGTGATCGTTGTAGCGCAATTACTAACAACGCTTTGCTTCCTCGCAATATGTACCTCGCAAAAGATAAGGTGCGGCGATACGCTGCTTGCGCCAAGAGGAGAAACGACGCGCAAAGATTTGTTTTGGATTTTGTATTTTAGTTGCATAATATATGTTTTTTATTTTGTATTTGTATTCTTTTTTCCAATTTCGTCCGCCTGCACAATTGCTAAGTGTTATGCCTTGGAAATATTATTTGGCGGAAAGATTTACAATTTCTCCGTATTGTACTTACTAAGTTATACGGGATCCATGATCCTGAGCTTGATAATTTTGATTCTATTTCGGGCTCTGCTGCCTTAGGGGCCTGCCAAGTGCCACCAGTGAGGTGATCCCCGCGAGCGGCTATCGCAGGCTGAACCAACATGCAAACAAATGCCGATTATAGAAAAACCGAGGGCGTAAAGACGCCCTTGGACAACGCCGGGTGCTACCGCACCTGCTGCCGATCCCACCGTTTCACTCAACGACGGCTATCGGCCCTCGGCGGACTTTACACGATAACGTCCTGGTGAATGGCAACAGATGTGCAATGCATTGTTTCGATTTGACTGAGAGCGAAACGGGTGCGAATTGTACGGTGTGTGACCGGGGAGTTCGGCGACGCCGCCTTCCTGATTTATTGGCGGCATGGCTTTCCTAGAAACACGCTTGCACCGTCAAAGTTTCGGAAAGGCCTGCATAATCCTGATCCTGCTGAAGATAAGATCAGGCGAGCTTTGATTGAAAGTCGTGCCCACCCCAAAACCAAAACGGCCGGACCTCATGCATCCGGCCGCTTCGTATCCTGGTTTGCGCGACACGCTTGTGTCTCGGAGAGACTGATCTGCTGACTATCTTCTCAGGCGCTGTCTCGACGTCAAGTTAGTACACAGTGGTATGCGAAGACCATGTGCCGAATCCTGGATGGGTTGCGGTGGCCACGAAAAGGGTATGCGGCCCGCTGAAGATTGGACTTGTGGAGCCGTACACTACATCATTGTCCACTATAGCAACGTTATTACCTAAGCTCGTCTTGTTCTGTTGCTCCGGACTGTTCATTACAATTTGGAGTTTGAGTTCTTGCACTGCAAACGAATTGGCGCCAGCTTCATCAGTAGACACGCTTGCTCGTCCCCAAGCGTGCGCATGAAAGATGGACCACTCCACGTTTCCGGACACATGTAGCCATAGCGTTGTGTCTAAAAATGATCCGTCACGCACTTCAATTCTGCGAGTGACGTTAAAGGACCCCGCCTTTGCAGTAACTTCATTTTTCTTTAAGACTTCGAGAAGCTCGGATTGTATCTCGCCAGACATGATATTCACCCCCATGATTACGTACCCTTCGATACACCTAGAAATAAATACCCAGTAAGAATAAAGTCAATAAAAGACTCGACTTTTAATTGTGCGCTTGGTTCAATGACTCAGTTCAAACTGGCAATCCCACCGGAGGCATGACGTGGCATTTGTCGAGAAAATTATAACTTATGGAAACATTCCGGGTACAGCTTTTCCCGAATACAACAACATTCGATCTCTCGCATTCGCAGGCGGCACATTCGTAGACCGTATAATAGTTAACGGCGATGCGCATGGGGGACCTGGAGGAACACTTTCAGAAACGATGATCTTGGATGAAGACGAATACATTAGAGACATAACTCTTCGATCCGGCGGTGTAATTGACACGATACACGTTTCAACGAACAAAAACAAAACGCTTCAATCCGGAGGTATTGGGTTGGGCGGCGGCGTACTCCACTGCGCTCTCGTGGGCGGTCGATTGCGCGGAATCTCTGGCATGGTAGGCTATTTTCCCGGGTTTGCGCTTCCCTTGATCAGCCGCCTCACTTTTCGGGTCGACATGCCGGATCCGCCTTACGTTAAAGATGATTGCACCAAGTGGTAGCAATGTTATCGGGCCGCACCATGCTCGATGTGCCGCCTGTTGCGCATCCACCCCAGCGTAAGGCCAGCCATGCACATTCTGTCAGCGCATAATCGGAGCGAGTTCCTTGCCACGCCGCAACTGGTTCGGTTCGACTACACAAAGGGCAAGGACGAGTTTGAGCCGACCCTGCTGATCAAAACAGATGCCCCTGTGCTCAAGCATCTCACGCGCGGTGCCCGGCTACAGTTGATGATTGCCCAGGTTCGTGGTGATCGACTATTCTACGGTCTGATAGTGCACGATGATCCCACGTCGCCAGGGATCATCTGGTCGGTTCTAGAGCGCGAAGAAGAGCGTAAAGCGCTTTTCGGCCTAGCGGAGGGGAAGCCGCTACAGGTCTTTCTGTTCAACGAATTGGCCGTCAATGTGGCCTGGGTAGGCATGTCCTTGGATCTCAGAGGCAGCCGATTGGGATCGCTCGCTGCTTATGCAAGCCTCGGCAAATTCAACCACTCGGAGATGGGCGCGACGATAGACGGCCTGTTCATTCGCTCGCGAGATGGTGACGCCAGCGATTCAACTTTCCTTCATGTCGACCTCCCCATAGTTCCGCGCTGGAACCCCGTGAGGAACTCGCTAATCACGCACCGGGCGGGTGTCAGTGAGCTTGATCTCTTCGATCTCGACGAGGGGCGTCAACAGGAAAAGCTTGTTATCTGGCTCGCCAATAACCTTCATCCCTTAACCGTCATTGACCAGCCGCAGATCATGAAGGGCGGGCGACTTCGTGAGCTGACCGACATCCTTCTGAGCTATTCGGGCGGGACTTTCATTTTTGAGTCCAAAGCGCTCGCGCTTCTTAATCGCGCAAAGCTTCCCGACAGGACAAAGCTCAGCAAGAATGTGCTTGCTAACATCGCCAAGGCGTTCAAGCAACTGAAGGGCGCGGCTCGCCAGATCATCGACGGTGCAAAGATCTACGACCTTGAGGGGTGTGAGCAGGAGGTTGAACGGCATCAGCCGATCCACGCGATTATCCTCGTGCCAGATCTGCGTTTGCTGCCCAACGAGTTTGGATTTGAAATGATGCTCGAATTCGTGGAAGCGACACGGGGGTATCTTCACATACTTGATCCATCGGAATTACTGCGGATCGTTCAGGTAGTGGAGGAGCTCGTTCGTCGCAGCGAAAGTCAGACGATAACGCCCATGATGGCGCTTGGCAGCCGGTTCATTGCGCGCATGGATACCAGCGTTGAAGCGAAATCGCTGAACGTCGAGATTATCACGCGGTTCGAGAAATCTTCTTAGCGGCGCGGGGCTAGATTAACCTCAGCCCTCGAAGCAAGTTCACATCCAACCTGCGCGGATTGCGCGCCGTTGAAGCCTCTCACGCGCTACGCAGCGAGACCGTTGGGAACTGAGATTGCACCGTTGAACGTCAGATGTGAGGACGCAGCGCGGGCATTGCAAAACGGCCGCAATGTGGAAATCTCCCCGGCATCGGACGCAAGCCATCCGATTGATTTCTTTCCTCATTAGAGAATGTCGAAAGATTTCCGCGTTCCCGTGGAAATCTTTTTTGCTGGAAAAGCCAAAAGCGCGACGGGCGCGCGGTCGCTTATTGCGTCGCGAACAAGCTAAGAATCCTTGTTTTGTAGGCTTGAAGGGAATTTGAAGGCGATTGGAGGTTTTCTCGAAAGCATTTTGAGGCAAACATCCAATTCAGGCAGGTTTCTCTGTGAGCCTGCCCTTTTGCAATTCGAACTGTCAAAGATAACTGAAGGGATTTCCCGCTCCGCCCCACCTAAGAGCCTGATTTTAGGCGTCTTCGCATACGATCCCGGATAATCCCAGAGATTCCCACATATTCCGGATACTGGTGTCACACAACAACGGCGAAATACTCCGCTACGTACACATTTCGAGCCGGTTTGAGAGGCGCGGAATGTATCTATGGAAACGAGAGAACGGATTCACTTTTCAACAAAGGATTCCCGTTTGCGCACCGAACACGTATCCGCTGATATCCCCAATCGGCATGACGCTGATCGCCGTACCAACGACAACCCGCACCGGCTCATAGCGGATTCCGAAAGCTGGCTGTTCCGGTTCGGTCGGCGGCGACACAGGATCAGAAACGGCGGTCAACGTGCCGCTCGTCGGAGATCGCCAAACAATTTCGCCAGCCGTGGCGCTGGACGTAATCAGGATGGCCGCGATTGAGATCACTTTAGCCGAGACTTTCACTACTTGGCCAAGCCCTTGATGATTTCAAGGCAACATTTGGAACAACATTCACCTACGGAGTCTCGCCACGGACGGACTTCAGAAAGTCTTGGTGGATTTGACGCCCTCGTACACCTTGCTCATAGCGGCCTGCAGCGCGGTGACCTGATCATCATTCGCTAGACCCATGCCTGTGAGGGCATGTTCAATCGGGTCTCAGTTTCCATTTCTCGTATCTTCGTACCCCATTGGCATCTTATTCGGATGGGATAGGAATGTTATTCGAACGGCATTGGGGGCGCTATGAAGATCGAGTTCTTCAGAGATTGGAAGAAGCGGCTTGAGGCCGATGCACAAAAGGATCTGGACAAACTCGACCGGGAGGACCGGATGCTTGCCGATGCGACGCCGCAGGAGTATGTCGCCTACTTTATCGGCATAAACTCGCGAAGGATCGTGACCGAGCTGCGGATCATCAAATGGATTTTGTTCGCGCTGCTTGTGGTAGTGCTGCGCATCGCAGCTCATCTGCTTCCTGATGACTGGTGGTTCCATTGGCGTTAGGAGCGCCGTTGGGCCGCCATATAGGAAGTTTGTGAGGCGGCTTGAGGTGCCCCCATGGCCGCTGTTGATGTCGAGCCTCATTGGGCAGGCGCCAGCCAAGGCATTTTTAGGAAGAGCTCTGGAAAAGATCGGCTCTTTGCATAATTTCCCGCGCTGCTGAGGCGGACGATTGCGCGCCAATCTTTAATGAGCTTCTGTCGATCCCCGACCCCGCTCCTTCCCGACATGCCGGATGAATAGATCGGGATTCGTCCGGATCGAACCATCTACTTGATCCCCAACTCCACGCCTTTCGTCACCTTCGGCCGACCTATCGTATTCTTTAGCCAGCATTCGGACTTCCTGGGCACATAAGAGAATGCCTTACAGGCATTGTCGCCGACGCAGGCCGTGAAACATTGCAGGTAATTGCTTCCCCTAAGACGCTTATAGTCGCCACCGGGAAGATCGACGCCGGAATAGCTTGAAAAATCGGATATGATAACATCCGCGGCCTTCGAGGATGCATAGGCTGCAACGGCATCCGAATTCCGGATCAGGGCGACGACGTTATCCTTCAGGAAGCAAACACCGTGCTTCGTGTTGTAGGTAATCGCCTTGCATTAGCTGTCACTTTCACAAATCCCGTGGCACCCGGAATAAGTCACGTCCTTGATGGACCGGTAGTCAAAGCCAATCGCGTCGTAGCCTCGGGCATCAATCAGCGAGGACGTGGTCTGTGCGGGCAAATGCAGCGGAAGACACCGCCATTCATTGCCCACCCCTCATATTCATGATAGCTTAACTACACTTTCGCGCTTGTAAGCCAGGGATGGCAAGACGGGGGTGCGCGATGAATGTCTTTTGGATCAGCTTCATCTGTTTCGGCCTTGGGATTTCCGCAGCGTCCGCGGGCCCACTGCACGATGCGGCGCGCGAGGGCAATGTCGAGCGTGTCAAGCAGCTTGCCGATCAGGGAGCAAACCTCGCTGAACTGGATGATACGGGCGAGCCGGCGCTGCTGATTGCGGCCCTGTCCGGCAAGGCCGATGTCGTCACTCTTCTTCTTGATCGCGGTTGCGACATCGAAATCCGCAACAAGGGTGGGCTGACGGCCCTGCATGCGGCGGCCTATGGCGGCCATCTCGATATCGTGGAACTGCTGGTGGCGAAAGGCGCCTCCGTCAACGATCACAAGAACTTCTACAGCATGACGCCGCTGCATGCGGCAGCCGAAGAAGGCCATGCCGATGTCATCGCTTTCCTGCTCGCGCAGAAGGCCGATATCGAGCCGAAGGAAAGAAACGGCTATACGCCGGTGACCCAGGCTGGATGGCGATCGCACTGGGACGCGGTCACTCTATTGTTGAAAGCAGGCGCCGCCTGTCAGGGAGCGGACCTCACGGGTCAGTGGCTCTATGACGAATGCACGAAGCGAAAATGAGCGTGCGCACCTGAAAACGGGAGCATTGAAATGTCTCACTGGAATGGATTTGTGAAGGCCGCAGCTATAGGTGGCCTTGCCGTCCTGCTGCTGGCAAACGAAGCCGCAGCAGAAGACTTCGTCAATACGGGCTATTTCGGGGATGTGGCGATCAAGGGCTATGACCCGGTCGCCTATTTCACTGATGATAAAGCCGTGGAAGGGTCGCCGCAATATTCCCATCACTGGCTGGGCGCGACCTGGTATTTCGCCAGCGCCGAGCATCGTGACATGTTCGTCAAGGATCCTGGCAAATATGCCCCACAATATGGCGGCTACTGCGCCGATGGCGTATCCTTCGGAACGGTCACCACCAATATCGATCCGAATGCTTGGCGGATCATCGAAGGCAAGCTCTATATCAGCTACGATCCGGGTGCGGCCGACGGACTGGTAAAGAACCCGACGAAGGTGGTCGACTCCCAGAAGCACTGGTCGGAAGTGCAGAACATCCTGATATCGGAGAAGGCGCAGAAAGACTGGCAGCATCCGTCTGCCCAGTAGGTGACCAATCACCGGTCAGCGTCGATCGAAAAGAATTTCAGCGCCTGCGGCGTGACATGCACATATGTCGCGCCGGGCTCTTCGGGAGTGCGATTGCGATAGACATTGCCGCAGACCATCCTGTCGAGGAAATAGCCCGCGAATTTCTCGCAGAGCCAGTCTCCCCTGATCTCGACGGTGCCGGTGATATTCGTGTTGGCGCTGCGGTAGGCGGTATTGCCGGCCTTGTCGAAGAACTGGACGAATTGCGTGCCGTTGCGGTGTTTGCCGGCCCAGGTCTTGTCGCTGATGAGATCGCGCAACTGCTCGCCGGTGACCTGATCAGCCTTCTCACCCTGAATTCCAAAAGGCCATTCAGGAATTCCCGCTTTCTGCAGCCTGCTCAAATGCAGGTTCAGATCCTCCTTGCGCCAGTAGTCGTAGAGATAGCTGTAATAGGTCAGATTGCTTTCTGGAAAGAGCTCCAGCAGCTTCGTCTTCTCCTGCAGACTGCGTTTCTTATCGCCGTCCTCGATATAGGCTGCAGCCAGGAATTCGCGCGCAGCCTCCGCATTGGGAAGCGCGTCGCGGGCCGCCTCCATCAGTGAGATCGCCCGGTCGTCATCACCCACGATGTAGAAGACGATACCCGCAAGCAATTGGAAGCCGGGAGATGGCGAAGGATCGAAGCGCAGCGCCTTTTCCATTTCGCTGATCGCCTGCTCGCGATTGCCGATATGAGCGAGCACGAGGGCCAGATTGCCATTGGCTTCAGCATCACTCGGCTGCGCCTGCACGGCACGGTTCGCCGATATCAGCGCCTCCGTCTGGCGACCATCGACCAATTGCAGGAGGGCAAGGACCGTATGCGCCCGCGCATTGTTCGGATCGATCTTCAATGCCTGCCCTGCCGCGTCATAGGCGATCTTGCGGGCCACGGCCGCCGACCAGAGGATATTGTAGTCGTTGCGCCAGACATCGACGGCGATGCGCGCTATCCCCGCATGCGCATCGGCAAAATTCGGATCGAGGTCTATCGCCTTCTGATAATAGGACAGCGCCTCGCGGTAGGTCGCAACGTCTCCATAGGTGAGGCCTGCCTGCTCGGCGCGCATGTAATAATCATAGGCCTCGAGGTTCTCCGTGGGGATCTGCGCCAGTTGCGTGCGCTCGCCCTCGCTGAGCCTGATGGCAAGCGCTGCGATGATCTTGCTGATGACATCATCCTGAACCGCGAAAAGGTCGGCATATTCGCGGTCGTAGCGCTCGGCCCAGAGGGAAAGGCCGGTCAGCGCATCGATCAGTTTGACATTGATGCGCAATCGCGAGCCCGCGCGCTGCAGCGTGCCTTCAAGGACATAATGGACGCCGAGCTCGGCCGCCACATCCTGTATCTTGCCGCCACCATCGCGCACCGCAAAGACGGAGTGACGCGCGATAACGAAGAGGCCGGAGACTTTCGACAGTTCCGTAATCAGATCATCGGTCAGGCCTTCGGCAAGATGATCGTGCTCGACGTCGCCGCTGACATTGATGAATGGCAACACGGCAACGGAGGGCTTGTCCGGCAAAGGATAGGCAAAGCGCTGGGTCAACGATGGATTTTCGAGCAGCGCCCATGGCTGCCACCACAGCGCCGCTCCTGCCAGAATGAGCAGGATGGCAGCAGCAGCCATTGCTGCGATGCGCCGGCGGCTGAGATATTCTCGCAGATTGCTGAACTTCTTGGCTGCCGCCGGATCGAACACGACGCGGTAGACACGCACCGGCTCGGGGATACTTTTGACCCTTTGCTCGCCGAGCGAAACGAAGCCGACATCGAGTTTCGATTTCACCTGATCGTAGGCTGGCCCGGAGATCGCGATCCCGCCGGGCTCCGCGAGCACCTGCATACGGTCGGCAAGATTGACGCCATCGCCGTGGATATCGTTCCCCTCAACGATGATGTCACCGAGATTGATGCCGATGCGGAAATCCAGGCGAAAATCGGCCGGAATCTCCGCATTGTGCTTCGCCTTCAGCTTCTGCACGTCCACTGCGCAGCGCATGGCTTCGACCACACTGTGAAATTCGACCAGCAGCCCGTCGCCCATGGTTTTGACCAGCCGCCCGCTATGCTCGGCTATCAGGGGCTCGACAACCTCCCTCATGTCTGCCTGGAAACGCAGACGCGTCCCCTCCTCATCGACCTGGCTTAAACGGCCATAGCCCACGACATCGGCAATCAGCACGGCTGCAAGGCGGCGCTCCATGTCAGTCTCTTCCCCCGAAAGGACGACAGCCGCATCTTACAGCACCGCTATGACCGATACCATCGCGGCCATTGATCGGCCTCGGACGCCTTAGGCTGACCGCGATCCCTTCCATGTCATATCACTGTCATATTCTGCATAGGTGGCATGCCAAAATGCTCATTGCCGCGCCACGTTGCGCAAATTATATGCTGCCAGCTAACAAAAATAAGAAAAAGCGAGCTTGCTATGCACTTGATTTTCAAACGCCGCAAAAGCGGCCTTATCCGACGGATCGTTAATAGCTTCGATTCTGCCCAGCAGCGCTATCGTGATGCGCGCGAGGCAAGGAAGACCGCGGTCCATCCTTCGTTTCTGGACGATTTCGGTATCTGACAACGCGGGCGCTCCAGCCTAGGAGCGCTCGGAACCCCCTTTTGGGCTGGGTTCCTTCGCCCTCTCAGGCAGCCTTCTGATCCCGAGATACCATGCCGGTATCCTGCCTGATCTCTCCCTTCTTCAACATGATCCCGCAGGCAAACGCGACGGCGGAGAACACGAAGAAGAACGATTCGCCGATTGCCAGCCGGTTGTTGGAGTTGGACAGGATCGTTCCAAGGAAGAACAGCGTCACCATGCTATAGGCGAGTAGCGCGCTGAGGCTGATCAGCTTGGCTCTCCACGCAGCTAAAACGCGGCTGTACATGCCCGTTGCCAATATGGCGAAAACGATAATGCCGAACAGCCCGTGACGGACAAGCATCTCGAAATAGCCGTTATGGAGCAGCGTATAGGGCACGCTGGCATAGGTGGTCGAGTTCCAGAGCGTCAGCCAGTGGTTACCGGCACCAAAGAGAGGCGCCTGGGCAATCACTTCCGAAGCATTCGCCCAGAGCTGCAGCCGTTCACTCATCGATTCCGGCGTATCTTTTGACGCGATCGCAGCAGCGACAGCATTCCATGCGCCGTGAGCAGAGATTTCGGTCTCGATCCGTGCGGTTGCCTCATAGGTCGGGCCGGCAAACCTCCAGATATCATCGCCGCCGACAAAAAGCGCTGCTGCGATGAGAGCGGCGACAACAGCCCCTACCAAGGCGGCCCGGCGTCTATTTGCGTAAAGCAGCAGCGAGGCCAGCATGAGCGGCCCGACGAGAACGAGGCTCAGCCAGACGCCTTTCGCCTTGGAGCCATAAATATTGAAAAGGCAGAGTGCGATGATGAGTGTCGCGACGGCAATAACCCAGCTGCCGGAACGGCGCGCGAGCTTGCCGGTTTCCCAGGCGTGCAACAGCCAGTAGAAAGCGCCGATCATCAGGAAGCCGCAGCCAATCGCGCCATGGATCAGGTTGTTATGGAAGAGCGGCGAAATACGTGCGTCGCCTTCCAGGATCAGCCGGTAGTCGGTGGAGATCAGCAGGGCGGCAAGGGCTATCGGGAAATAGATCGCAAAGACCGTTTCGACATGTTTCCGGCTAGAATAAAGCGCGATGCCAACCGCCGGGAAAAACAGCGGAAAAGCGTAGAGCCAGTCGGACGCGCCCTTTTCGCCGTCGACGATCAGGCCGAAGAGGAAGCGCAGCAGCGCGTAGGCGCCCCAGGCAAGGCAGGCATTGGCCAGCCAGTCTCGCTTCAGCAGACCTAAATTCGGCTTGAACCAGACAAAGGTCGTCCCGATCAGCAACAGCGCCGCATAGCGATAGCTATCGCTTTCCAGAATGGGAGCCGAAATCAGCAGCAGCCACAGGATGACGAGGACGGGCTTGAGGCGGGAGGGCGTGGCAATCGGCTCTTCGCTCGCTACCATAGAGAATATTGCACCCTTCTAGCATAATCGGCGGCGCGAAGCAGATGGGTGACGGAGCGGCGTATTCCCTTAAATTTCTGCCGTCTGTAGTCGAGCTTCGTCGCAATCGCCGTTTCGTGGCTGTTCGGCCCTAGCTCTATCAGATTGTTCTTGACCGTAAAGGTATTAACCTCGGTCGACCACCCGCGCTCTAATGCCACATCGAAGGGATAGACCATGACAGTCATGGTCCGGAGAAGCTTCTTTGCGCCGGATCGGGTGACCAGATAGCAGGCAGCCGAACCCTGCGGCCCGTGGATGCAGCGGCCGATGACATCGCCGAATTTCGTCGTCGCCTTCTGCATGAAGCCCTTGGACCGGTGGTTGAGCAACTTGACCAATTCCGCTTTCGGAACGGCAGCAAGCACAGCCTCTGCACGTTCTATCAGATTGGCCTGCAGTTCCACGTCATCTTCCATGATGATCGCTGCATCATTGCTGCTGTCGAGAAACTCGGTGAGAGCCTTGACGTGGCTGCGATAGCAGCCGTGCTCGCCCGGCAGATAGTTCCTGCCATTGCGAAGAAGAAATTGCCGCTTGTTGATGTCAGCCTTGTCGTGCGGCTGGATCTGCGAGCCATCCACCCCGGATATCCTGACGACGTCGAGCGCCAGCGAATTGGCCTTCCGCGAAAGCCCTTCCCAGCGAGCGATGGAGCGGTTCAGGTTGATGACATAGGCACCGATTTTCATAAAAGCGAAACTTCAGCATGAGACAGAAATGCGGTTCTTTATAAGTCGAGGCTTAACAGCGGGCAACATCCACACGCCCAGATTACCTACCATGCGTTGATTACCCCCTACACCCTTTAGTCGAAAGCAATCATCATGGTAAAGCAATTCTCATATCAATTCCTGCCGCAATAGCTTCACAATCCGCAGACACAAAGCTCGCAGGGACGCAAACAGCCGAGGAACAAACATGGCGCCGAACTACACCAAGACTGCCCTTCTGACAGCCTTTCTGAGCCTGCCGCTCGCGGCATCCGCTCCGCTTCTGGCGCAGGAGAACAAGCCGCGCGAAGCGGTCATCAACGTATCAGGAGAAGGCGAATCGGCATTGGCTCCCGATATGGCCGTCGTCAATCTCGCAGTCGTCAAACAGGCAAAGACTGCCCGCGAAGCGCTCGACGAAAACAACAAGGCGATGAACGAAGTGCTGGCCGCGCTCAAGAAGAGCGGCATTGCCGATCGCGATCTGCAGACCTCGGGCTTTTCGATCCAGCCGCAGTACAATTACCCGCAGCCGGTCGATAACCAGCCGCAGCCGCCGCAATTGATCGGCTACCAGACCAGCAATTCGGTCACCGTGCGCGTCCGCGACCTGTCCAAACTGGGCGAGATCATCGATCAGTCTGTCACTCTCGGCATCAATCAGGGCGGCGATATCCAGTTCACCAACGACAAGCCGGAAGCAGCCTTGGAGGCAGCCCGCAAAAACGCTGTCGCCAACGCGATCAGGAAGGCGAAGACCTTGAGCGAAGCCGCCGGCGTGAAGGTCGGCCGCATCGTCGAGATCAGCGAGAATGTCATGCGCCCGATGCCGCAGCCGGTCTACCGCGCCGCGATGATGAAGGAAGCCTCCGATGCCGCTGCCGTTCCGGTCCAGGGCGGCGAGAACAGCTACAATGTCACCGTCAGCATGACTTTCGCAATCGAGCAGTAAGGCTCGACAGGGCGCTTTGGCGCCCTGTCCCGACGGGAAAAGTTGCTCAAAAGAAAACCGCCCTTGCTGTCTGCAAGGGCGGTTTTTATGCGACGGACGATCGTGCGCCTGGTATCAGCGGCGCATGAGCGGGCAACCGCGAACGTTGCCGAAGGTCATCTGGTCGGGGCCGCGGCGGCTCCAGCCCTGCACGATGACACGGCGCGGCGTAACATCGACGACGCGCGTGCGGCGCAGGCCGTAATCCTCGGCGATGTTTTCCGCCATGCGCGGATCGCAGCCGCCACGCGGCGGACGCCCGTAGCCCGGCGGACGGCCGTAACCCGGCGGCGGTGGCGGCGGGCGACGCCAGTCCGGCGGGGGCGGACCACGGTCCGGTTCGCCGATAATGATATTCACCTGTGCTGCAGCCGGCGCAACGGTGCCGGCCAGCGCAGCAGCGGAAAGAAGGGCGGCAAGCCCCGCCTTCGCCAGAAACTGCATCATGAAAAGATCCTCGTGGTTGATAGCCGCGCGGGCAACTGCCGGAGCCTGTTCGGAATCACTTACATACAGTTCCGAGAGAAGACGGTCGAAAGTGCCGCGGTCAAGACAAAACGGCCGGAGCTCAAGTTTTCTAGTTCAAGTTTTCCTGACCCATGTCTTCCTGGCTCTGGCCGAGCGAATTAGCGATACATGAGCGGGCAACCGCGCACATTGGCGAAGGTCATGCGGTCCCAGCCACGGCGGTCGCGGCCGGCAACGACGACCCGGCGCGGCGTAATGTTGGAAATACGCACGTCGCGCAGGCCGGAATAGCGGGCCTTGCGGATGGCCTGCATCGGCGAGCAGCCGCGAACCGGCGGGCGGTGATACTGCGCCTTGACGACGAAATCCGTCTGGGGAGCGGCGAAAGCAACGGAGCCGGCAAACGGGACGGAACTCAGAGCGAGTAGTGCGGCAAGCGAAGCCTTGGCAAGGAAATGCGACATTGGGGTTGTCTCCTCGTGGTGTTTCCTCGATCTCCCCTTTGGGATTGTCGCAAGACTAAACCCATGAAGCTGAATGCCATTCGAACCATCCATTCAGTTGGCATTCACAAGGGTTAATGACCTCACGGACTCAAATGCAGCACCACCTCGCGCCAGTGCGGGTGGTCGCGGTGCTCGAAGAGATAGATGCCCTGCCATGTGCCGAGCATCAGCCGGCCGCTGCTGACGGGAACGCTGATCGAAACCTGCGTGAGCGCCGCCTTGATATGCGCCGGCATGTCGTCAGGTCCCTCCGTCGTATGGACGACCCAGCCCATCGACGGATCGGATGACGGCGGCACGAGGCGACGGAAGAAACTGTTGAGATCCGTCTTCACGTCGGGATCGGCATTTTCCTGAATGAGCAGCGAGCAGGAGGTGTGGCGCACGAAGACCGTCAGCAGCCCGTCTTCCAAGCCGGACCGGCACACGAAGTCATTGGCCTGATCGGTAAATTCGTAGAGGCCCTGGCCGAGGGTGGAAATCACAAAGGTAGTCTGGGGCAAGGCTGTCTCCGTCGCAGATTGTCTCTCGCGAGGTGGCGTGCCTTGCTCTCGAAGTCAATGGCATCGGCTCGATGTTAGAGCCGCAGCAACTCCTCGAAACCGCCATAGATCATGCGCTTGCCGTCAAATGGCATCTTCCACTTGTCGCTGGAAAGGCGCGGATCGGCCATGACCTTGGCATTGACCTCGTCGCGCTGCTGTTTGGATTCGTAGAGGATCCAGGAGAAGACCACCACCTCGTCATCCTTGGCCATCACGGCGCGTGGAAATGAGGTCAGCTCGCCATAGGGCACGTCGTTGCCAAGGCATTCGACATATTCGAGCGCGCCATATTCCTTCCAGATCGATCCGGCATAGGCGGAGAATTCCTTGTAGGCATCGACATTCTCGCGGGGAACGGCGACGATGAAACCATCAACATAGGACATTGCACTTCTCCTCTCGTGTTAACGTCCATAGGACGTTAGACGCCGGCGGCATCCGACATTGCCGCGTCAATTAACGCCGGCGACCGATGCGGCAAGGAGATAAGGGTTAGCCCTGAAGGGTCTTCACCTTCAGAAGGTCAGGGAAAAGTCGCGTCCACAAAAGCACGACGACGATCGTACCGACCCCGCCGACAATGCCGGCCACGACGGGGCCGACCACGCCGGCAAGCATGCCGGATTCGAATTCGCCAAGCTGGTTCGAGGTGCCTATGAAGAGCGAGTTCACAGCATTGACGCGGCCGCGCATCTCATCCGGTGTCAGAAGCTGGACGAGAGAACTGCGAACAACAACGCTGACCGTATCTGATGCACCGATAACGAGCAGGGCGATGACGGAAAGCGCGATGTTGGTTGAGAGCGAGAAGACGATGGTGGCGACACCGAAGACAGCGACCGCCACCATCATCTTGCGGCCGACATCCGATGTGAGCGGCCGGCGGGCCAGCACGATGGACATGGCAAGTGCACCGATGGCGGGTGCCGCGCGCAGCAGGCCAAGGCCCCACGGGCCGGCATGCAGGATATCGCGGGCAAACATCGGCAGCAGCGCTGTCGCGCCGCCAAGCAATACCGCGAAGAGATCGAGCGAAATCGTGCCGAGCATCACCGGCCGGCTGCGGATGAAGGAAACGCCGGCGAAGACGGAGGTAAGTGTCACCGGCTCGCGTTTTGAAGGCGTCCACTCCATGCGAATCGAAATCACGTTGAAGCTCGCGACGGCAAAGAGCACGGCTGCGACCGCGAAAGGCGCAATGGGGCTGACGCCATAGAGAAGACCGCCGAGCGATGGGCCGATGATCAGCGCCGTCTGCATCAGCGAGGTCGAAGTGGCAACCGCTCTCTGCAACATCGAGGCCGGCACGATACTAGGCAGGAGGGCGGCCATGGTCGGCCGCTCGAAGGCGACGACGGCGCCCATGATGGTGACCGCGGCCAGAATTCCGGCCGGCGACAGCCATTGCTGCCAGGTTGCCACCGCCAGCACCAGCGAGGTAACAGCCTCGATCAACTGGCAAACAAGCCCGATCCGCCGGCGGTCGAACCGGTCGGCGACATGACCGACGACAAAGGTCAGCACGGCCATCGGCAGGAACTGGCAGAAACCGACGAGGGCGAGCGCGAAGGCGCTGTGTGTCTGATCATAGATCATCCACCCCATGGCGATACCGACGGCCTGGAAGGAAAGCGAGGAGAAGACGCGGGAGGCGGCGAAGTTCAGATAGCCGGGATGGCGCAGAACGCTATCCCGCTCTTTCACTGGTATGTCCATTGTTCAGTCACCGGCCTGCGGCCAAGCCACAGGCACATATAGGAATCTTATAAGAACGGAACGGTGTTCTGCTTGAAAATGATTTATGTCAACCGGAATAAGCTCCGGCGCGCAATTGCCGCATCAAGTTGGGCGCGGACAGCAGCCGACCATCTGGCACGCGGCAGTATGGAGCTGATCGCGCATATCGAGAAGCCACATGGTCTCTTCCATGACATCAAGGATTGCCGCACGCAAACCCGGATCGACAAGCGCGAGTAGCTCGTTCTGCGAACTGCCTATGGTCGCTGTGCCACTGAGAAGCTTCCTCATCTGCTCGACAGAGGGAGCGGTGGAAATCTCAACCCTATCCAGAATGTCCGGAGACGGAATGCCCATCCAGGCAAGTGCGGAAGCAACGAGCACTTTGGAAAGCGCACGGCACAGAGGACAGGACAATTCCTCAGATGTATTGACGATCTTCCGCTTGAAACAGGCGATCGTCGCCCGGACCTTGCTGTTGACGGCTGCGAACATGCCGACCGCGATCCTTCGGGCAGCGTCGACAGGTCTCAATATGTAGACCCTTTGTCGGCTCCTGAGTGAGGTGGCGGCACTATTTTCCTCATTGAAACCCTGAACAAGAAAATCACCCCTTCCCGCCAGTATTTCCAGAAGGATCATAACATATCCGTCACTACGAGAAATATCGAATTCAAGATTGAAAGAACCATCGCCGATGCTCTCTACAATCCGGATATCCAATACTTCGGAGCGAAGCTCCACCTGATCCAGTTTCATGAAGCCCCCGGTCTGCAGTATCCTCGCGCGCGGCAAAGATACTGCAACCTGAGAGGGATTCATATTAACCCAATACGCTTATGCATCCGGCGTCATCTTGAACCCGGTGCGTAGATCATAGGTGGAAGTCAAGTTATCCCTTAGAACTGCCCTGCTTCGGGCGACGACAGCTCTTCGATGGAATCGACCCTGTCAGGGTAAAAGGCCATATAGCCCTCGATGTTGGCGACGGCGGGATTGGGCGTCTCATACGTCCAGATCGCATTCTTCGAACGCTCACCGCCAACAGGAATGCTGTAGTAGGAGGCGTCCCCCTTATAGGGGCAATGGCTCTCGTGGTCGGTGCGCTCGAGCAGCGACATGTCCACATCCTTGCGTGGAATATACTGCACCGGCGGATAGGAAGCCTCGCGAAGCGTCAGCGCATCATGCGTATCAGCAATCACGCGGCCACCCAGCTTGACGACGATACGGGAGGGATTGTGTTCGACGGTGATCGGATGGTCCGGCCCGGGAATCTTGATCGGCTTGCCTGACATGGATGTCATCTCCGGATTGATATCTCTTGGAAAGAGATAGGGTACGCAAGCGACCATCCCAAGGGGTCAGCAGCTCCCTTCTCGTTCTTGGCGGATTTCATAAGCCCGCAGATGTGTGGATGAGGGACAGCATCGGCGGCTTCGTACCGGACCGCGCAATCATATCGCCGATGATGATGAGGAAAGAGCCGCGAAGGCGTCCACCTCCGCGGCTTGTGATCTGCTATCCGCTTACCAGCGATCGAGGCCGAGCAGCTTACGGCCGAGTGGCGTCAGCTCGGCGGTCTTGGCGTTATGCTTTTCCCATTCGCGCGGATCGCCGGGGAAGGCATCACGCTTCGGATGGTCGAGCTCCCTCCATAGGCGGATGCGCTCTTCGCGCTCTTCGGCATTGTCGTATTCGGCCGGATGCATGGAGATATATTGCGCCATGCGCACACGGTTCTCCGCATGGTTTGGGCGAACACCATGGGCAAGCAGCGAATTGAAGATCATCAGATCGCCCGGCTCCATGTCGATATTGACAACGGAAAGACCGGTCATATCTGGATGCATCGGATCGCGATCCTCGGGTTGCGTCTTCACCCATTCGTCGAAATGCTCGAAGAGATAGGGAACGCACTGGAAGCCGCCGACATCGCCGTCCTGCTTCTTGAGACTCAGCACGCCCTGCACGCCGATCGGCAGCGGCCGGATGGACGTATCGACATCCCAATGAATGAAGCCGTTCGGATTGCCCTTGACCTTCTTCGGCGGGTTCAGATTGGCGCGGTCGATCGTCACCCACAGGTCTTCGCGGTCCCAGATGTCGACGAAGACATCGTAGACGCGCTTTTCCATGCGGTTATCCCAGAGGGCCTGGTGATTGTAGATCTCCAGCATACCGGTATTGTTGAGCTCTTTCATCTTGTGCTCACGGCGCTGCGGCGCATACCAGGTGGAAGAATTGTTCGGATCCTTCTCGTCAAAACGCCAGAGCACTTCCGCAAGCCGCTCGACATTGGCTGCAGGAACGGCCTGGCGAACGATCACATAGCCCTTCGTCGTCCAATGCTGCCAGTCCGCCTCCGAGAGCACGCGCAGCGGCAATCTCTTCTTGATGTCCTTGAGCTGGGTGGTGACCGACGAGGCCGTCGGATGAGCGTCGCGTTTCGCTGCCAGTTGCATGAGATCCTCCCATCGTTTGATCCATCCCTGTGGTTTCAGGCAATAAGGAGAGTGTAGTGCACGGGCTCCGGCCATGTTGTGCCAGCTTGGCAGATTATGATACTATTGTGGCGTCAATGGCCCAAAAGGCGCCCGATGAGGCCTTATCTAGAAATATTGCCGCGGCATCCCGACAGCTCCTGGAGCATGTTGAACCGGCGGCTGGATGACGCGATCCCGTTCCAGTGGCACCATCATCCCGAGTTCGAGCTGACGCTTACACTGAATTCCATCGGCCAGCGTTTCATCGGCGACCATACTGGGGAATATGGCGATGGCGACCTCGTGTTGGTCGGCCCCAACCTGCCGCACACCTGGGTATCGCGCGCGAAATATGACGAGGCAAACCCGCATATCGCCCTCGTGCTCTGGTTCCATCCGGACTGGATACAGAAGATGACATCAGGGGCTGTGGAGCTTCGTCCGGTCGAGTCCATGCTTGCCCGTGCAGATCGCGGCCTGCACTTCTCGAAGGAGGCAGCCGAAGCCGTCCGCAACGATATCGAGGCGATCTTCGCAAAGCCGCCTGCCGAACGGCTGCTCTCGCTCTTCGACATTCTCGGCTCCATCGCCGGCGACCGGCAGGCATCTGCGCTGGCCAGCACACCCGGCCAAAGCCGGGAATTGCAGGAGAGCCGTGAGCGCATCGACCGGGTACTCACCCACCTGCATCTGAATTATGCCCGCACGATCGCGCTGGAAGAACTCGCCGATATAGCCGCACTTAGCGTCTCCGGCCTGCACCGGCTCTTCCGCCGTCACACTGGTACGACCGTCTCCGACTATCTGATCCGTATGCGCATCGGTGATGCCTGCGCGCGCCTTTCGGCCACGGTCCAGCCCGTCGGCCATATCGCCGATGCCGTCGGCTATAGTTCGCTTGCCAATTTCAACCGGCAGTTCAGGGCACAGACCGGAATGACGCCGCGGGAATACCGCAACGTCTTCCGCCGCGCCTAAGCTTTCTCGTTTCGGCGTAGGCTGGCAAAACCAAGCCCAATGACGGCTGCGAGCACACAGGCGATCCCGAATATCTGGTTGAGGCCGATCGCTTCCCCCAGGAAAAGGAAGGCGAAGATGACGGCGGATACCGGCGCCACGGCGGTAAACAGAGACGCTTCCGCACCGCTTACGCGCTCCGCCCCCGCATACCAGAGCACGAAGCCGCCGACCGTCGGCACCAGCGCGTAATAGATCACCGCAGCGACGGCGGACTGCACGCCGTTGCCGATATCATGGTGCTCGAACAGAGCCGGTACGGCTGCGACCACGAAACCAATCGCCGTCATCAACGCCGACTGCGTCAGCGGCGGAATGGCCGTACCAAGCCGCTTGTTCAGAAGAATGAACAGCCCTTCGCAGATGACGGCCCCGAAGATCATGATATCACCGACAAGAGACCCTCGCCCGGCCGCCGGCGAAAAGGCGATGGAAAAGACACCCGCAGCCGCAAGCCCGATCGCCAGCAGCAGGAAACCATGCGGCTTCTCGCCAAGCAGGAGGATGGAGATCGCCGCAGAGACGACCGGCAGCGTGCCGATGATGACGCCGGCATTGGCCGCCGATGTCAGCGACAGGCCTGAGATCAGCAAGGTCGTGTAGCCAACGCTCCCGGCCCCCGCCTGTGTGACGAGGATCAGCCAGTCCCGCCCGGAGAGCCGCGGCAGCCGCGATCCCGTCCAGCGCATGAGGAAAAGGAAGAAGGGAAAGGCTACGGCAAAGCGTAGCGCCGTCGCCGTAAAAGGCGGCAGGCCCGAGGCAATGACCTTACTGGCGATGACAGTGCTGCCAACCGTCACCATGGCCAGCGTGAGATAGATATACCCCTGAAATTCCCTGCTCATCTGCCGCTCCCTTCGAGATGGAGCAAACAAACAGGTTGGGCAGCGCGGGGTCTTGAACGAAATTGCAGGAGATCAGGAATGGCCGCGCGCATAAGCGCCGGGCGTCAGGCCATAGCGGGAAACGAAGGCGCGCGTCATATGGCTCTGGTCGGCAAAGCCGCTTTCGGCGGCAGCCTCCGCGAGCGCCGCGCCACCGGCGATCAGCCGCCGGGCAAGATGCACGCGAGCCTGAACGAGATAGGCATGCGGCGTAAAGCCCGTCACCCGTGCAAAAGCGCGCAGCACCTGAAACCGGCTGAGGCCGCTCTCCCCTGCCAGATCGGAAAGCGAAATCTCCGCCGCCGGATCGTCATCGATCATGCTGCGGGCCTGAACAATGGAATGCGGTGCCGTTGCCGGCTCCTCCCGTATCGCCGTTTCCCGCAGGGCATCGGCAATGACCGACAGTAGCAGCTCCTCGCAGCGCATTCGTTCCTCGTTGCCGGTCACGGCAGAAAACAGCGCGCGAAATCGTTCGGCAAGTAACCTGTCGTGAATGACGGGGTGCGGAATCTCCGAGCGGCCGATCCCGCCCTGTGCAACCTCGCGCGCAAGACCCTCCATCACGGCAGGATCGAAATAGAGAATGCTCCAGGAGCGCGCCTCGCCGATCGGCGTCCCGTCATGAACCTCATTTGGATTGACGGTGATGAGATCGCCGGCCTCCGCCTCGACCATGCCGCGTCCGCTCAGCGATTTCTGCGCACCGGAAAAAATAAGGCCAATGCCGAACTGCTCATGCGTATGGCGCGCGAAACGATGACCAGATGTCGCCACAACCGCTTCAACGCCGGGCACGGACGAGCGCAGCATCCTGAACTGGCTGGCGGCCATGGCAATCTCCTTCCCGGCCGACTTTGACAGCCGGCCGCAAGCCGGGCAAGCGCGGAAGCAAGTCCAGCAAAAGTGCGCAGCGATTTTGCCTCAAAACAAAGAGTTCTAAAAGAACTCATCCAGGAGCTGATAGTAGTCCATCTTCACGGGATCGATGATCGACAAGCCGTAAGCATTGAGGAACAACCGCACGAATTCCTCGCCGAAATTATAGGCGATGCTGTGGCAGGCAAGCGCGACATCCTGATAGCGGTCGGCGACGCCAAGGCGGCAGCAATCGATATAACCGGCAAACCGCCCGTCTGCGACCATGAAGTTCGGCAGGCAGGCATCGCCATGCGCAACGACGAGATTTTCGCTTTCGGGCCGCAGCCGCTGCAATTCGCCGAAGAGGAAGAAGGCGCTTTTGCCGAGCCGTATCTCGTCGAAATCCGTCTCGTCGACGACGCCGGCTCGCATGCGCGCTTCAGCGACCGCGAGGCGCTTCTCCAGCCGATGATCGAACGGACAGGCGCCGATATCGACGTTATGGAGAGTGCTAAGCGCAGAGGCGAGGATCTCGATCCGCTCTTCGGGCAGCAGCGCCGCGGCAGTGACGAGATCGGCGCCCGGCAGTGCCGTCATCAGGAGAAAACTACGTTCGCCATCGCTCTCATAGCCGATGAGCTCGGGGCAATCGAGGCCCTGGCTGCGAAGCCAGACGAGCCTCTCGGCCTCATCGGCAAGCTCGCAAAACGGCCCCGCCTCTTCGACCTTCAGGTAAAGCCCTGGACGCCTCTCGCCTTCCAATCGGAAAACGCAAGCCGAGGAACGGCCGAGCGCGTCCCGCCGCCATTCATAGCCGCCGAGATGGCTCCGGAGTGAAACTGGAAGCCTGCCATCTTCCTGAAGCGGAACGACCATGACAATCCTATGATGGGAAAGAGCTCTGCCCGAGAGCTCCGCGTGGGCGCCTTAGTGGAAGGTTTCGGCCGGCGCGCTTTCCAGAAGAATTTCGAAAGCTTCTTCCAGAGCCGCGACCAGAATATCGGTCAGCTCGTCGGCCTTGTTTTCCAGAAACATCAGGCTGACAGCTTCTTCCTGACGCTCGAAGAAGTGCTCGATCTCGTTCGACATATCATTGTCCCCTTATCCACCATAATCATCACGGCCATGGGAAAACGATAGAGATGGTTCCTTGCGCGTGGCTTGTTTCGGGATGGGCGCGACCAAAGGTGCCGCCGACTATTCGCGAATATCGTATTTTCCATACTGGCTACGGGGGATCAAGCCGCCCACTTCGTGGGCAAACGAAACCACTTTCGTGGCATCCGCATCCACCTCACAACGGAAACGAACATGGTACCAGCCCTTGGCCGTACCAAAGGCTGCATCGTCGATATTCAGCAGGGTTCCTGCTCGCAACCCGTACTGGGGTAGTGCGTAGGGCTGGTAACTCGGGGAACCGTAAGCGAGTTGGGCTCGAAGCTCGCTGGCGCAAAGAACGGCCACCCTTTTGCTACGTGGGAGACCGTCGACTGCAGACTGCGCAAGGGAGCTTCCGTCCTCAGTGGACGAGAACAGCGTCTTGGCGTTCGCGAGATCATTGTTCTTCACCATCTCTTTTGGCTTTTCAGGCGTTTTCTGCGGCGGCGGCTTGGTCTGCTCGATACTGGTCTTGGCTTCACCCGACACGTCTGCTGACGGCCCATTTGGCTCCGGAGAAGCATCAGCCGCCGCAACTTCCGGAAGCTTCACATCATCTGGAACGGGCCTTGATGGAGGCGTCTCAGTTTTTGGTTTCTCCGCGGCGGCCTCTGTGGGCATTTGCTGCGGCTCAACATCACGCTTTGGGGGCGTCGTTGCCGCCTTTGCTTCGCCTTCAGACGAATTGCCTGCCAACGTTTTTTTGGGACCACTATTCTTATCGCCAAATTCCGTGACAACACGCATAGGCGGCATAGGCGGCGGCTTCGTTTTTTCTGCCGTCTCTGCGGCAGGCGGAGGTGATTGCGGCGGTGGCGGTGGAGGCGGTGGCTGCTTGGCCTTCGCCTGTTCCTTCGGCTTCTCTTCCTCTTTCGGCTTTTCCTCGGGCTTCTTCTCTTCCGGCGGCGGGACGAGCTCGACCTTAACGCTCTCATCTTCTGCGGGCTTCGGCTGGATATCAGGCAAGCCGAAAATGAGGAGCGCGACCAAGGGAATATGCACGAGCACGGACGCGACCACACCCCAGCGAACGCGAGGCTCCTGGTGCTCCTTTTCGTGGTCCGTATCTGCCGGTTCGACTTCGTCTTCTGTCACAGCAGCGATGTGGCCTTTAAAACTGGCAGCATCAAGCCACAAATCGAAAAAACCTCGTGAAGTTTGCGCACAGCGCCTATCGCTCCTGGCTCACTGATCGGCCTCGCCATCATCGGCGACCAGATTGTGTTCCTGCCACTCGCTCCTCGGAATGGCGTCACCTATAGCAAAGGCAAAGGCGACAACCGCCTGCCCCGCTGGGTCGACCTCGCAATGGAACCGGACGTTGAACCAGTTGCGCTTGCTGCGAAAAGCCCCGCCATCCACCTCGACGCTGTTACCCCTCACCTTCTCCGCTTTCATGGCATAGGGCGCAACGAGGTCAGGGGCAGAGCCCGGACGCGAACGGCTGATCTGCTCCAGCGCTTCGAGATTGCAGAGCTGCAGATTGCGCTCCCCGCCGGACAATGTGCCGAGCAACTGGCGCGCCTCCCGACTGCGTGGGCTGGCCAGCGTCTTTCCCGAAAAGAGCTCTTTTGCCTGCGTCAGCTCCGGCGGACCCGACGTCACCGGCTTCGGCGATGTCGGCAATGGAGGAGGCATCTCCCTCGATGCCGTCTCGGCTGCCGGCGGGGCATCCTCTCCCGCGGCAGAATTTGCTTTGTCTTCGCTCTTGTCCGGCAGCGGCTGGACAGCAGGCGGCGGAGATGGAGTGGTGATCGCGGGCGGTGTCACGACTTCAACGTCGACGCTGTCTTCCGGCGCAGGCCTGATGGGCTGCACATCAGGCAGGAAAGCAAGCAGAAGCAGGCCGATGACCAGATGCAGTACGAGCGACACCGGCCAGGCCGGATCGATTCTTCCTCTCTGCAACTGGCCGGCATGTTCCATCGGCAAGGCAAGTCCATGCTCTGGGTTCAAGGCGCAGCGACACTGCCAGCGCCGCGGGACAACCGCAACGCCGCATCCGGCTCATCACCAGCTATTGGCCATCCTGACCTACGAGAGCGACGCGATGATGTCGCGGTAGTTCACTTCCGAAAATGCCTTCATGGTTTTCGTGCGGACATTTCCGCCTGTGGCGAGAGACAGCGTGAAGCGCGCCATCACGCGATCATCAGGCGCCTCGCAGACGGCCACCATGTCATATTCGCCCATGGTGAGATAAAACTTGTCGAAGGAACCGCCCATGCCGCCGAGCATGTTCCTTGCCGCATCCAGTCGCTTGGCAGAATCCTTCACGTTCCGGATGCCCTGATCGGTCCAGTTTATCAGCAGAATGTAGGTGGTCATGCTGCACCTCCCGACGGAGGCCACGGTCACGCGGCGCATGATACAGCTCGCACGCCGCGACCGCTCTCTTCCCCCGCTGCCGAAATTATAGGCCTGTCACCACACACGGACAAGCGGCGCGAGAGCCATCAATCGGGCTAGACATTCCCCGACGGGCTAATCCGCTCAGGATCGCAGGCAGAGAAAAACCCGGCCAACAAGGCTGGCCGGGTTCTGGTATCGATCGTCTGGAAGACGTGAAAGCTCAGCTGTCGAGGAACGAGCGCAGCTTTCTGGAGCGGCTCGGATGCTTGAGCTTGCGCAGCGCCTTCGCCTCGATCTGGCGGATACGTTCGCGGGTGACAGAGAACTGCTGGCCGACTTCTTCGAGCGTGTGATCGGTGTTCATGCCGATGCCGAAGCGCATGCGCAGAACGCGCTCTTCGCGCGGCGTCAGCGATGCCAGAACGCGGGTCGTCGTCTCGCGCAGGTTCGCTTGGATGGCGGCGTCGATCGGCAGAAGCGCGTTCTTGTCCTCGATGAAATCGCCGAGATGCGAATCTTCTTCGTCGCCCACAGGGGTTTCGAGCGAGATCGGCTCCTTGGCGATCTTCAGGACCTTGCGGACCTTTTCGAGCGGCATGGCGAGCTTTTCGGCCAGTTCTTCCGGCGTCGGCTCGCGGCCGATTTCATGCAGCATCTGGCGCGAAGTGCGGACGATCTTGTTGATCGTTTCGATCATGTGCACCGGAATACGGATCGTGCGGGCCTGGTCGGCGATCGAGCGGGTGATCGCCTGACGGATCCACCACGTCGCATAGGTCGAGAACTTGTAGCCGCGGCGGTATTCGAACTTGTCGACCGCCTTCATCAGGCCGATATTGCCTTCCTGAATGAGGTCGAGGAACTGCAGACCGCGGTTCGTGTACTTCTTGGCGATGGAGATGACGAGGCGAAGGTTCGCTTCGACCATTTCCTTCTTGGCGATACGCGCTTCACGCTCGCCCTTCTGCACCATGTGCACGATGCGGCGGAATTCCGAGATCGAAATGCCGGTTTCCGTTGCGAGATTCTGGATCTCCTGGCGGATGTCGCGGATCGTCGTGTTCTCGCTCTTGGCGAATTCCTTCCAACCGCGGGCGGCCAGATTGCCGATCGACTTCATCCAGTTCGGATCGAGCTCAGCACCCTGATACTGCTCCAGGAACGAGTCGCGCTTGACGCCGTAGGATTCGGCCAGACGCAACAGGCGGCCTTCGTTCTGCACGAGGCGCTTGTTGATGTCATAGAGCTGCTCGACCAGCGCATCGATGCGGTTCTGGTTGAGCGACAGCGACTTCACGGCCTTGATCAGCTCGTCCTTGAGCTCCTTGTAGCGGCGCTCCTGGGCGGAAGACAGCGTGCCGGTGGCGGCAAGGCGCTGCTCGACCTGCTGGTCCTGCAGCTTGCGCAGCTTCTTGTAGGTCTCGGCAATGATGTCGAGCGTTTCCATGACCTGCGGGCGAAGCTCGGCTTCCATCGCGGCGAGCGAGAGGTTCGATTCGTCCTCGTCCTCTTCCTCCTCTTCCGGAGGCATGCCTTCGCCGCCGACATCGGTGATGTCGTCATCACCGGAGCGGGCGCGCCGGGTCTTTTCCTTTTCCTCGGCAGCCTTGCGGTCGGCCTCGATCTTCTCGGGACTCTGGAACTGCGGGGCAGCCTTGGCTTCCGGACCGGAATAGGTCGTTTCGAGATCGATAATCTCGCGCAGGAGCGTCGTGCCTTCGTTCAGTTCGTCGCGCCAGATGATCAGCGCCTGGAAGGTCAGCGGGCTCTCACAGAGGCCTGCGATCATCGTTTCGCGGCCGGCCTCGATGCGCTTTGCAATGGCGATTTCGCCTTCGCGCGACAGAAGCTCGACGGAACCCATTTCGCGCAGATACATGCGCACCGGGTCGTCGGTACGGTCGGTCGGCTCTTTCTTCTTGGCAGTCGCAAGTGCGGTACCGCTGGAAGGTGCGAGTTCGCCGCCCTCACCGTCCTCACTATCAGAGCTGTCGTCGTCATCGCTGCCGGAAGCGCCGGCTTCCTCGGCTTCTTCGTCTTCGATGACGTTGATGCCCATATCTGACAGCATCGACATCGTGTCTTCGATCTGTTCGGACGTCACTTCTTCGGAAGGCAGGACGGCGTTCAGCTCGTCCATCGTCACATAGCCGCGCTTCTTGGCGGCCTTGATCATCTTCTTGACCGCGTCATCGGAAAGATCGAGAAGAGGGCCGTCGCTTGCGCCGTCGCGTTCGACTTCCGCTTCTTCGTTCTCTTTGACCTTCGTTGCCATTTATATCGTCGCCTTCCTGACGCTATTCATACTCGCTGCGGTGAATGGCCCTGTCGTGGCCTGGCACGTGCGCGCCGGCCTCGAATCACCTATACCCACCTAACGGGATGACATTTAAAGCCTGATTAACCACGATAGCCGGCATCGGACAGCAAAATTTCATTGCTATTGGATTTCCGGCCATGGTTGTGCGATCCGCCTTGACCCAGTTCACCGCTCAAGTCGAACGGTGATTCCCACAAAATTTGTTCTCGTCAAGCTTTTCCAGAAAAAAAGCCACCGAAAACCCGGAAAAAGCCTTATCCACAGGCTTTGAACCGCGCCAGCGATTGCTACGCTTATTTAGTATGTCACCGGGGAAAGACAAGAGCAGAAAAATTCTGCACTTGACTTTGCGTGAGTTCGACGTCGCAACGCCGCTGCTGCGTCGAACAAGAAAGCCGGCTTACCGCGACAGACCGTCGAACGCATTCACCGTCAAGGCAGACAGATCGAACGCCGGAATGCAGCGCAGATTGACGGATGCCATCTCCATGCCATTGGGCGCCGTCGCTTCCCCAAAGGGCGCGATGCCGCACTTGGCGCAGAAGTGATGTTTGATGGCATGTGTGTTGAACGTATAGGTCGACAGGTTTTCTTCCGGCACCGTCAGATGCAGCTTCTCCCGCGGCACGAAGCCTAGAAGCCCGCCGCGCCGGCGGCAGAGCGAGCAGTTGCAATCGACTGCTTCCGTAAACGCGCCTTCGACCGTAAAGGCGATACTGCCGCAGTGGCAGCTTCCCTCGTATTGCATTCCAATCCCCTCACATCCAATCCATCACGACCTTGCCGGAATTGCCCGAGCGCATCGCCTCGAAACCATCTCGGAATTCGTCGATCTTGATGCGATGAGTAATAACCGGCGACAGATCCAGGCCACCCTGCACGAAGGCGATCATCTTGTACCAGGTCTCGAACATCTCGCGGCCATAGATGCCCTTGAGGTTCAGCATCTTGAAGATGACCTTGTTCCAGTCGATCTCGAAACCGGCAGGCGCAATACCGAGGATGGCGATCTTACCGCCATTGTTCATCTTGTCGATCATGTCACGGAATGCGGGCGCAGCACCCGACATCTCAAGTCCGACATCGAAGCCTTCGGTCATACCGATCGATTTCATCACATCGGCGAGGTTTTCCTTCGAAGCATCCACGACATGATCGATGCCGAGCTTGCGGGCAAGATCGAGCCGGTTCGGATTGATATCGGTGATGACGACTTTGCGCGCACCGGAACGCTTGGCAACGAGCGCGCCCATGATGCCGATCGGCCCCGCACCCGTCACGAGCACGTCTTCGCCGACGAGATCGAAGGAAAGTGCAGTATGGACGGCATTGCCGAACGGATCGAAGATCGCTGCGATCTCATCCGTGACATCGTCGGGGATGGCAACGACATTGGCTTCCGGAATGCAGACGAACTCGCCGAAGGAGCCCGGCCGGTTAACGCCGACGCCGAGCGTATTGCGGCAAAGATGCCCCCTGCCCGCACGGCAGTTGCGGCACTTGCCGCAGACGATATGGCCTTCGCCCGAAACACGTTCGCCGACGCGGTATTTGGTGACGGCAGAGCCGATCTCGGCGATCTCGCCCGAGAATTCGTGACCGACCACCATCGGCACCGGAATGGTCTTCTGCGCCCACTGGTCCCAGTTCCAGATATGCACGTCCGTGCCGCAGATCGCCGATTTCTTCACCCGGATCAGCACGTCGTTCGGGCCGACTTCCGGCACCGGCACGTTCTCCATCCAGAGGCCGACTTCGGGCTTCGCCTTGACCAGTGCTTTCATCATGTTGGACATGATCTTTTCTCTCCTCAAGGCTCTTAGATAACGCCGAGTTCACGGCCCGCTTCGGCAAAAACGGCAATCGCCCGCTCCACATCCGCCTTCGAATGCGCCGCAGACATCTGGGTGCGGATACGTGCCTGCCCCTTCGGCACGACCGGGAAAGAAAAGCCGATCACATAGACGCCCTTTTTCAGCATCAGCGCCGCCATATCCTGCGCGAGTTTCGCATCGCCCAGCATGACCGGGATGATCGCATGACCCTCGCCCGCCAGCGTGAAGCCAAGTTTGGTCATTTCAGAGCGGAAGAGCGATGCATTGGCCGTCAGCCGCTCACGCAGCGCATCGCCATTTTCAATGAGGTCGAAGACCTTCAGCGAGGCGGCGGCAATCACCGGCGCCAGCGTATTGGAGAAGAGATAGGGGCGCGAGCGCTGCCGCAACCACTCGACGATCTCGGCCTTGGCCGAGGTATAGCCGCCGGACGCGCCGCCGAGCGCCTTGCCGAGCGTACCGGTGATGATATCGATACGGCCTTCGACGCCGCAATATTCCGGCGAGCCGCGGCCATGCTTGCCGACGAAGCCGACGGCGTGGCTGTCGTCCACCATGACCATCGCGCCGTACTTTTCCGCAAGATCGCAGACGCCCTGGAGATTGGCGATGATACCGTCCATGGAAAAGACGCCGTCGGTCGCGATCATCTTGAAGCGGCTGCCTTCCGCCTTCTTCAGCTCTTCTTCCAGCGCCGCCATATCATTGTTGGCGTAGCGGAAACGCTTGGCCTTGGAGAGGCGCACGCCGTCGATGATCGAGGCATGGTTCAGAGCATCGGAAATGATCGCGTCCTCTTCGGACAGCAGCGTCTCGAACAGACCGCCATTGGCATCGAAGCAGGAGGAATAGAGGATCGTGTCTTCCATGCCGAGGAAGGACGAGATACGGGCTTCAAGCTGCTTATGCTCTTCCTGCGTGCCGCAGATAAAACGCACCGAGGCCATGCCGTAGCCGTAACGGTCGAGCGCTTTCTTACCGGCATCCGCCAGTTCCTCGTTATCGGCAAGACCAAGATAGTTGTTGGCGCAGAAATTCAGCACGCGTTCACCAGAGGCAACGGCGATTTCGCCGGCTTGCTTCGACGTGATGACGCGCTCGGATTTATAGAGGCCTGCATCTTTCAGCGCAGCGAGTTCGCCGCGCAGGTGCGAGAGGAAATTCGAGGTCATTGAGGGCCCTTCTCTTGATGTTTCCCGTCTGAGCGTCGGTTAGCATATCGCCGCTGGCTTGTCTTGCTCAACGCTCGACCGTGACAAGCAGAAACATCGGCCGGTCGAGCTCTTCGACCCATTCGGGATGTGCGGTCAGATCCTGCTCGTTCGGCGCCCATTCTTCGACATGGCGGATCGTAAAACCAGCCGATATCAGCATATTGATAGTCGTGCCGAGGCGGCGATGCTGCTTGACGACACCCTTCGCCAGCCAGTCCGTTGTGCGGCTTCCCTCGACGGCATAGCCGTCGAGCGGCCATATGCGCTGCCCATCGGCATCAGTGCTCCAGCCGGCATTGCGCGGCGCCATGAAGATCGGATGCTCGATCGTAAAGACGAAACGCGAACCGGGAACGAGCGCCCGGTAGACTGTGGCGACAAGCCGCTCGAAATTTTTGACATAGTGAAAAGCGAGCGAACTATGCGCGAAATCGAATGAGGCTTCCGGCAGTTCCAGCTCTTCGAGATCGGCAATCCCATAGGTGATCGCCTCATCATGCGTATCCGCCCTCGCCCGGCCGATCATGTTCTCGGATATGTCGAGGCCGAGGACGCTTATAGCACCGACCGAGCGGGCATAGCGGGCAAACCAACCAAAACCACAGCCGAGATCGACCACCCGCTTGCCTGTGAGATCAGGTAACTGCGCGCGAACCGCCGGCCATTCGGCTGCACCCTCAAGCCCTTCGACCGAGCGGCGCATGGCGCTGTATCCGGCGAAGAACTCCGCCGTATCATAGATATTCTGGCTCATGATAATCCTCCGGATGGCCCTTATAGGATACCATCCATCATCACCTCAAGGATCGGACATCTCAGGGATCAGGACCGTCGCCGATCTCCACGAGGCCGAACCTATGCTGGATCGGCAAGATCGCTTCCGGTGTCGCGGCACCAGCCCGTTCGAGCTCCACGAAGAAATGCTCGAACCCACCAGGCGTGACGAAGCCCATCATCCGGCCCATGCCATCGCTGACATTGCGCCAATGATGCGGAACATTCGGCGGCAGCACGACGACGGAGCCGACGGGCGCCTCGATCATCTCGTTTCCGCACCAGAAACGATAGCTCCCCTCGATGACCCGAAAGACCTCCGTCTCCCGCGTGTGCATATGCCGCGACGGGCCGGTGCCTGGCGCCGAGAAGGTTTCCCATATGCCATAGGCGCCGGCGGTTTCCTCCGCCGTTGCATGAATGAAGACCTGCCCGCCATGCGGATGCCTGGCAATCCGCTCGCGCCCGGGCAGTGATGCGACTGCTCTGTTGAAATGTGCCATTGAAGTTCCCCCAAACTCTGGAACAACCCTAGCAGAGATCTGTGCCGATTGCAGCGGAAGGTACGTGCAACCGGACTATTCGTCGTGGGAGAGAATGATATCGAGGAAGGCGTCGCCGTAGCGCTCGAGCTTCGACTGACCGACGCCCGAAATGCCGAGAAGCTCCTTGCGGCTGCGTGGCCGCTCGGTGGCAAAGGCGATCAGCGTCGTATCCGGGAAGACGACATAGGGCGGCACGCCGAGTGACTTGGCAATCGACATGCGCTCGGCCCTCAGCGCTTCGAAGAGCGTGCCATCCGCCCCTGAAAGCCCGGTCCTGCGCTCCGCTCGCTCAGTCTTCTTCGCTCTGCGCTCGGAAGGCGCGCGATCCTTGCGGAAGAAGACCTCACGCTCACGCTTGAAGACAGCGCGCGCCTCCGGCTCCAGCTTCAGGGCTCCGAACGCCTCATGGTCGACGCGGATCAGCCCCATCGCCATCAGCTGGCGATAGACCGATTGCCAGGTGCGAACGGCAATATCCTTGCCTGCGCCGAAAACGGGCATATCGACATGGCGAAAGCGCTCGGTCTTTTCATTACTATTGCCGACAAGCACATCGATCACATGCCCGGCGCCGAAACGCTCGCCGGTGCGGTAGATCGCAGCCAGCGCCTTGATCGCCGCTTCCGTCCCATCCCAGGTCTCGACCGGCTTCAGGCAGGTATCGCAACCGCCGCATTTGCCGGTATGCGCCTCGCCGAAGTGCGCCAGGATCGCTTGGCGCCGGCAGGAAGCCGTCTCGCAGATCGCCAGCAGCGCATTGAGCTTGCCGCGCTCGATGCGCTTAATCTCGTCGGCCGCATTGCCTTCATCGATCATCCGCCGGCGCTGGATCACGTCGGCCATGCCATAGGCCATCCACACCTCGGACGGCAGGCCGTCACGTCCGGCGCGGCCCGTCTCCTGATAATAGGCCTCCACCGAGCCCGGCAGATCGAGATGGGCGACATAACGCACGTTCGGCTTGTCGATGCCCATGCCGAAGGCAACTGTCGCGACAAGGCAAAGCTCTTCTTCCTTCAGGAACGCATCCTGGTTGGCGTCGCGCAGCGCTCGGTCCATGCCGGCATGATAGGCGAGCGCCCGAATGCCCTGGGTGTTCAGCCAGTCGGCGGTTTCCTCCACCTTGGCCCGCGACAGGCAATAGACGATGCCGCTATTGCCTTTGTGGCCGGAAAGGAAACGCAGGAGCTGCTGGCGCGGCTGGTCGCGCTCAACGATCTCATAGGAAATATTCGGCCGGTCGAAGCTGGTGGTGAAGACTTCGGCATTGTCGAGCATCAGCCGCTCGATAATATCCTCCTGCGTATGCGGATCGGCCGTCGCCGTCAGCGCGATGCGGGGCACACCGGGATACTGTTCCGCGAGCTTGCCGAGTTCGCGATATTCCGGCCGGAAATCGTGGCCCCATTGCGAGACACAATGCGCTTCATCGATAGCAAAGAGCGCGATCTTCGTATTGCCGATCAGCTCGCGGAACCCATCCATCAGGATGCGCTCGGGCGTCACATAGAGTAGATCGAGATCGCCTGAGGAAATGCCGCGGCGGATCGCGCCATATTCCTCGCGCGAAATCGAGGAATTCAGTGCCGCAGCACGGATCCCGAGTTGCTTCATCGCCTCCACCTGATCGCGCATCAGCGCGATCAGCGGCGAGACGACGATACCAAGACCCGGGCGGCAAAGAGCCGGAATCTGGAAGCAGAGCGATTTGCCCGCACCTGTCGGGAAGAGCACGACGGCATCGCCACCGGCAACCACATGCTCTACGACTTCCTGCTGCCGCCCGCGAAAGGCAGGGTAGCCGTAGACACGCTTCAGCACATCGAGCGGCTTGGCCGCGCCTGAAAACAGCGCGTCGGATGCGGAAAACAGCGGCTCGTGGCTTTCAGTCTGCGACATCAGTGGCTCGCAGCGCCCTTGACGCGCCCGGAGAGCACACCGAAGCCATCGATAATGGCTTCCTGGTTTTCGAGCCGCAACGCCTCGAAATGCACTTCCTGCGAAGCGCGCATCAGCCGGTCGATCTCGGCATCGTCGCCCGCCTCGGTCGCCTGGGCGATATCACGCTCCAGCTCGATCTTCTGCCAGCGCAGATCCTTGGCGCGCTTGTGGAAGGCGAGCGCCTGGCGATAACCCTCACGGGCATCTTCCATCGCTGCCTGCTCGGTAGCCGTCCAGAGCCGGGCATTACGCACCTGCTGGTCAAGGTTTTTCAGGAGCGAACCGAAGCCGGCGACATCAAGGCATTCCAACAGGTAGTCACGCGTCAGATGTGGCCCGGCGACAACGGCAGCTGCTCCCAGCATCGCCGACCAGAGCTTCTGCAGATCGCGATTGTCATAATCTATGGCAGCGATCTCATCATAATCGTCCAGCATCAGCGCGGGATGGTTGACGACGGTCAGCGCCAGCACACACTCCCGGAGCGCCGCATTTTCCTGATGGCCGCGCACGAGCCCCGAACGGGTCAGGCGATCTGATGCGAATGCCTGCGTTCGAGGCCCTCCAGCCTTCCCGCCCCGCTCCTTCTGCCCACGGAAATTGCCCCCGGCGAAATTGCTGCCTCCTGAAAAATTGCTGCCGCCACCGAAGTTGCGCCGGTCGCCGCCGCGGTTCTGGAACTGCGGCTGGAAGAAGCTGTTCAGCCGGTCGCGCATGTCCTGCTGGTAATGGCGCCGCACATTCTCGTCACCAATGACGGCAACGAGCTGTTTCAGCCGTGCTTCCAGCTCGGCGCGCGCCTCAGGCGTATCGAAGGTCCCGTTTCTCGCCTCGCGGTCCCACAGCATTTCCGACAGCGGCTTTGCCTGCGCCATGACCTTGTCGAAAGGCGCCCTGCCGTCCTGACGCACGAGATCATCGGGGTCCTTGCCGTCAGGCAGCAGCGCAAAACGCACGCTTCGCCCCGGCTTCAGATGCGGCAGCGCCAGATCGGCGGCGCGGTTGGCGGCGCGAATGCCGGCACCGTCGCCATCGAAGCAGAGCACCGGCTGCGACGTCATCTTCCAGAGCAGATCGAGCTGGTTTTCGGTCAGCGCCGTACCGAGCGGTGCCACGGCATTCTCGATACCGGCCTGATGCAGCGCAATGACATCCATATAGCCTTCGACGGCAATGATGGTGCCTTCGCCATTTGCGCCCTGCATCGCGCGACGCGCCCGGGCGAAATTGTAGAGCACGTTGCCCTTGTGGAAGAGTTCGGTCTCGTTGGAATTGAGATATTTCGCCGGCGCATCCGGTGACATGGCGCGTCCGCCGAAAGCAATGACCTTCTCGCGCGACGACAGGATCGGGAACATGATGCGGTCGCGGAACCGGTCGTAGGAAACAGGCACATTCTCGTGCACCACAAGCCCGCAGGCCTCGATCTGCTCCTTGCTGACACCCTTGCCGGCCAAAAATTCCTTAAGCGCATTGCGGCTGTCGGGTGCAAAACCGAGCCGGAAGGTCTCGATGGTGCGCCCCGTCAACCCGCGGTCGCGCAGATAGGCGCGTGCCCTCGCACCATTCGCCGTCTGCAGCTGGTCCTGAAAGAACTGGGTCGCCATGTCCATGACGTCGAGAAGCGAGGTACGCTCCTTCTCGCGTCTTTCCATCTGCGGATCGGCGACCGGCATCGGCACGCCGGCCATGTCGGCGATCGTCTGCACCGCCTCGGGAAAGCTCAGGCCTTCGAGCTCGGTCAGGAAGCGGAAATGATCTCCGGTCACGCCGCAGCCGAAGCAATGGTAACGGCCCTTGCGATCCTCGCAATGGAAGCTCGGCGACTTCTCGCCATGGAAAGGGCAGCAGGCCCAATAGTCGCCGCGCGACACGTTGGTCTTGCGCTTGTCCCAGCCCACGCGCCGCGCAATCACGTTCGAAATGGGAACGCGGTCGCGGATATCGTCCAGGAAGGTGGGGGAAAAGCGCATCTCTACCTCTTGCAGAACATCCATATAAGCAGCTTTACCGCGCCGCGCCACGAAACTTCTGCCGTAAATCCCGCTTTTCACAGGGCGCAGGACATTGTCACAAACCTCCGCCAATGCCACTCAACAACGTGTTATCGGCCCCTGACTGGGGGTGCGACATTTTTGACATTTTCCAAGTTCCGAGAGAATGGCGCCGTCCATATCGCGGAAAACCGGTTCGGAGAAAGAATATGAAAAAACAATCAGTTAAAAGAGATCGGAGTGGATTGCCCAGGCTTTTTCGGAGTGCGCGGCCGAACTCCATATTCACATCCCGACAGGCCGAATCCGGGATTATTATATTTTTGTAATTTGAATAAGCCGGGGGCTGGCCATAAGTTCGAACTCAACAAAGCGATCCCCAAGCGAGGCACCATCCCTACCCCCGGCGCCGCCTCGCAAGGGTGCCTTTGCAAATACCCGCCGGCTTGGGTTTCGACCCTGCGTCGCTGACGGAAGCAAAGAGCAAGAAGGCAGGAGCGCCCCCAGCTCCTGCCTTCTTAATTTTTGGGCTATACGCCGCCGCTTTTATTGAGCTTTACCTTACCAATTAACCCCTAAAATACAAAAGCATTGACACTTCCAATAGGCGTGGCAAATGAATGCGCGAAACTCCTGGACAGCGCTATGGCCTACACCGCAGAAAATCTTGCAGCCGACGATAGTTTTCTTGCTGCAATTCTTCATTGTGCCAATGAAATGCTCGCGATTTATCGCGACAGCCCGCGTATTGCATCGATATTCGCCGCACAGCAGCGCTGGCTGATGGCGCATACTGGTTTTGCTCTCTATTACGGCTATCCTGGTGAAGAGAGGCGCGGCCTTTATTCCGGCCGCTTCATCGATTTCGTCATCCAGAACAAGATCGCCAGCCGCAACACGGCAGCTGCCTTCGTGCAGGAAATGCTGGTCTACCGGTTTCTGCGTCCCATTCCGGGCGATGACAAACGTACGCGCTTCCTTGAGCCGACAGAAACGGCGGAGCATCATTTTACCAAATGGCTGGTCGCCCATCTGATGATTCTGGATAGCCTCGATGGCGGCCGCCGCGCAGAAAATCTGATGGCTGATCCAACATTGATCGCCCGCCTGCAGCCGCTAATCGCCAAGAAGATCATCGAAACCGAAGCAGTGCGCGATCCGGGCGCTACCTTCAATCTCTTTAATTGGGCCAATTCCGGCGGCCTCGTGATGGACTATCTGATTTCGCGCCTGCCGGGCTTTCCGCGTTCTGCCGATCGCGTCATCGTCGGCCCGTTGTCGCTGCGCGAGATTCGCGATCAGTTCATGATTTCCAATACCCACCTGAAACGCCTGCTCGCGCAGGCCGCCGATATGGGAAGCGTGGGATGGACCGAACCGCCGAGAAAGGGCGATTTTTGGCTCTCCCGCGGTTTCGTGCTCGAATATTGGAACTATCAGGCGGCGAAATTCGCCATCATCGATTCAGCCGCCGAAGCCGTGCTTGGGCCTGCGGTCGAAGAACAACCGCAGGCAAGACGCCTTATTTCAGCAGCTCTTTGACGGTGCCGGAAGCCTTGGCAAAGTCCATCTGGCCGGCATAGCGCTCTTTCAGGGCAGCCATGATCTTGCCCATGTCCTTCGGGCCTTCTGCGCCGACTTCCTTGATAATGGCGGCGATATTGGCACGCACCTGATCGTCGGAAAGCTGCTTCGGCATGAAGTCCTGGATAACGACAATTTCCGCACGCTCCTTGGCTGCAAGCTCGGGACGGGCGTTCTCTTCGTAGATCTTCGCCGACTCATCGCGCTGCTTCACCATCTTGGCGAGGATCTGCAGCACTTCGTCGTCGCCCGCCTCTTCCTTGCCGACGCCGCGATTGGCGATGTCGCGATCCTTGATCGCGGCCTGGATGAGGCGGATGGTGCCGAGACGCTCCATCTGCTTCGCCTTCATAGCCTCTTTGAGCTGGGTGGCGAGTTGATCGCGCAGCATGTCATTACTCCTTCTGAAGCATCGGACCGAAAAGTGTGAAGGGGCTTTTCAGATAAGCCGATGCTTGAACAAAAACTTGAAGCGGCGAACCCGTTTCCCGGCCCACCGCTCTGGAATGGCGCTTTCATAAACCACGCTGATGTGTGGGATCAAATAAATTGCGAGAATCCCGGCAATATCGGCAGGAAAAGTGCCGCAATCTGCAGTACAAAGATTGACCTAGGCAGAGAGCGTGGCTATCTACCGCCACCTGCACCAAAATTCGTGATCAGGCGTCAAACGCGGCCAAAGCCGCGCGCCTGCACCTGCGAGATCAAATGGCCGGCTCGCGTTTTCAGAACGCCAAGCCCGCCGGAAACGGGATGAAGATGACCGCGACAGCACCCTGGACAACCGAAAAGCCGACCGCCCTGCTCGTTCTTGCAGACGGCACAGTCATCGAAGGCAAAGGTATCGGCGCAAGCGGCAAGGTTCAAGCGGAAGCGGTCTTCAACACGGCGCTCACCGGCTACGAGGAAATCCTCACCGACCCCTCCTATCTCGGCCAGATCGTTACCTTCACCTTCCCGCATATCGGCAATATCGGCACCAATGAAGAAGATATCGAAGACCTGACGCCGGCAGCCCGCCACGGTGCGGTCGGCGTGATCTTCAAGGCTGACATCACCGAACCCTCGAACTACCGCGCCGCCAAAGATCTCGACGCCTGGCTGAAGGCCCGCGGCATCATCGGCCTCTGCGGCATCGACACTCGCGCACTGACGGCCTGGATCCGTGAAAACGGCTCGCCGAACGCCGTTATCGCCCATGACCCCGCAGGCAATTTCGACGTCGACGCGCTGAAGGCGGAAGCCAAGGCCTGGAGCGGCCTCGAAGGCCTCGACCTCGCCAAGATCGCTTCGTCCGGCCAGTCCTCGCAGTGGTCGCAGACCCCATGGGTTTGGAACGAAGGATACGGTGAACTCGCCGCCTCCGACAGCAAGTACCATGTCGTCTGCTTGGATTACGGTGTGAAGCGCAACATCCTGCGCCTCTTCGCCGGTCTCGATTGCAAGGTCACGGTCATGCCGGCAACGGCGAGTGCACAGGATGTGCTCGCCCTTCAGCCGGATGGCATCTTCCTGTCGAACGGCCCGGGCGACCCGGCCGCCACAGGTGAATATGCCGTGCCAGTCATCAAGGAACTGATCGGCACCGATATCCCGGTCTTCGGCATCTGCCTCGGCCACCAGATGCTCGGCCTGGCACTCGGCGCCAAGACCGAGAAGATGCACCAGGGCCATCACGGCGCAAACCACCCGGTCAAGGATCACACGACCGGCAAGGTCGAGATCGTCTCCATGAACCACGGCTTCGCGGTCGACACGAAGTCGCTGCCCGAAGGCGTTGAAGAGACTCACGTATCGCTGTTCGACGGCACGAATTGCGGCCTGCGCGTTCTCGGCAAGTCGGTCTTTTCCGTCCAGCACCACCCGGAAGCCTCTCCCGGCCCGCAGGACAGCCACTACCTCTTCCGCCGCTTTGTTAACATGGTGCGCGAGAAGAAGGGCGAAGCGGCACTCGCCGAACGCTGATACCGGATCAAGGCTCGCTCAGGCGGGCCTTTTTTCTTGCCGGCATATTGACCTCAACTTAACTTGAGGAATTACAGAACTGCCTGCAACACATCAGATGCAGGAGAAGATCGGATGAGCGGAGCTTTCTACAGGATAGACAAATTCGTCGTGCCGGCTGCGGCGCGTGAGGAATTTCTCGTCAATGTGATGATGACCCATAAGGTGCTGGAGGCACAGGACGGCTTCATCAATCATACGGTGCTGGAACAGGTTGCCGGCCCCGGCGAATTCAATTTCGTCACGGTTGCCGAATGGGAAAGCGCCGATGTCGTCGAACGCGTGCGGGCGGTCGTTGCCGCAGCCCACAAGGCGGCCAATTTCGACCCGCAGGAAATGTTTGCGCGCCTCGGCATCCGCGCAGATATCGCCAGCTACAAGCCTGTCGCCGCCTGATACTAGAGCGCCGTGCGTCCATTCGGACGGACAAAGGACGCTCTAACTCTTTGAATCTACGCATCAGGCTTCCGAAAATCGATTCCGATTTTCGGAAGCCTGATGCGTAGGACGGCCGGCTCAGGCGCCGGCCGCAGCCCCTTCCCGACGAACGAGAATATAAAAGCGCGTGCAGAGCATGACGGCCGCGGCCGCAAGCCCGACAAGAAAGCCTAACCAGATGCCGAGACCGCCAAAACCGAGCGGGAAGGCAAAGGCCCAGGCGAGGAAGAAGCCGATCGGCCAGTAGGCAATCAGCGCCAGGATCATCGGCACGCGCGCATCCTTCAGCCCGCGCAACAGGCCGCTGGCGATCGCCTGCACGCCATCGACGAACTGGAAGAGACCGGCAACGACGATCAGCGGACCGGCATAGGCCAGCACCTCAGGCGCTTCCGGCAGGCTGACATCGAGGAACAGCCGCGCCAGAAGCTGCGGCACGGTCGCAAAGATGATGCTGCCGATGATTGCAGCGATGCTGGCGATGATCAGCACCGTGATCGCCGCCCGCACCAGCCCGGCATGATCGCCCTGCCCGTGCGCGACACCGACCCGCACCGTTGCCGCCTGGCCGAGACCGAGCGGGATCATGAAAGCCATCGATGCCCACTGCAGAGCGATGCCATGCGCAGCAAGCTCGATCGTGCCGATATGGCCCATCAGCAGCGAGGCTGCCGTGAAGAGGCTCACTTCGGCGAGAATGGTGATGCTGATCGGCAAGCCCAAGCGTATGACTTCGAAAAAGGCATGCCAGTCCGGCTTCCAGAAGCGCACGAAAATTTCATAACGCCGCGTCTCCTCCCTGCCCTGTACATAGGAGAGGATGAAGAGGAAACCGGCCGCCTGCACCGCAACGGACACGATTGCAGCCCCTTCCAGCCCCATGACCGGGAAGCCGAAATGGCCGAGCACGAGGATGTAGGCGCCGATCGCATTCAGCACCAGCATGGCGATGGTGACCTGAAGAATGACGCCGGCCTTGCCGATGGCGCTGACAAGCCCGCGCATGACATTGTAGAGCAGACCCGGCAGCACACCGAACTGACCGATGATGATATAACCGTGGGCAAGCTTCGCCACTTCAGGCTTCTGCCCGAAATAACGCAGTATTGCCTCGGAATTGTAGAAGGCCGGCTGCATCAGCAACCAGTAGCAGATGACGACCCAGATACCCATGCGCAGGGAACGGCGCACGCTCACGACATCGCCGCGGCCATAGGCCTGGGCCACCATCGGGATGACGGCAATCGCAAAGCCAGAACCGAAAATCAGGATCGTGAACAGGAACTGCGCGGAAAGCACCATGGCGGCCAAGTGCTCTGCTCCGAGCTGACCGACGATCATCACATCGGTCATGCCGATGCCGAATTGCGCGAGTTGAGCGCCGATCAGCGGCACGCCGAGCATCAGCGTGGCGCGAAAATGCGCAGACCAGCGGTTGTCGTTTGCAGGCGCAACGGCGCGCACGTCGATCGGCGTGTCCATGACACTATTCCTGAGATTGAATCGTTAAGGGCCGCAGTGCGGCAAAATATCATGTCGGCTTAGAGCAAAGCGACGCAAAGAACCACCCCAAAACAGGCAGATGCTGAAAAATTCATCACGGCTTCACTGTTTTTGATGGATCACTCCGCCGCGTTGAAGGCTTGTGCCGGTGTTTTCGATGTAGTCACCCGCGTCAGGAATACAACCGCAGCAAGGAGGATGAAGAAAGCGGCCAGCAGATAGGGCGCGCCGGCAAAGGTGATCGGTGCATCCGGCTTGGTGAAATAGCCGAACATCTGGGTGAAGATCAGCGGGCCGATGATCGTCGTGATGCTGCCGATGCTCGTGAGCGCGCCCTGCAGCTCACCCTGCGCGGATGGCGGCACCTTGCCGGCGGCAATGCTGCGCAACGGCGGATCGGCAACATTCTCCATGACCGTCAGTACGATCACGGTATAGACGACCCAGCCCTCCCAGGCGAAAGCATAACCTGTGAGGGCGGCCATCGAGAAACACAGGCCGAGCAGCGCCGTCTTCCATTCACCGAGAACAGGCACGACACGCGGCAGAACGAGTCCCATGACCGCTGCGGCGCCGATCCCGTAGAGGCCGAGAGACAGGCCGATCTGCCCTTCGCTCCAGCCGTAGCGGAAGGTCGAAACGAAGGACCAGACCGAGGGATAGACGGCGTGGGCGAGGAAAAATAGGAACATGACAAGGCAAACCCAGCCGATCCCGGGATAGTACCGCATCTGCCGCAAAGCGCCGAGTGGGTTTGCGCGCTTCCATTCGAAGGTGCGGCGGTTCTTCGCTTCGAGCGTTTCCGGCAGCAGGAAACAGGCGGCAACAAAATTGATGAAGGAAAGCGCGGCCGCACCGAAGAACGGCACGCGCGGCCCGAACTCACCGAGGAAGCCGCCGATCACGGGGCCGACCGTGAAACCGACACCGAAAGCGATACCGATCAGGCCGAAATTCTTGGCGCGGTTCTCCTCGTTGCTGATGTCGGCAATGTAAGCCGAGCAGGTGGCGAAACTGCCCCCGCTGATGCCTGCGAGCACCCTGCCGACGAAGAGCATCCAGTAACTGGTGGCGATGGCGCAGATGAAATTGTCGAACGCAAAGGTCAGCACCGAGAGTAGCAGGATCGGGCGGCGCCCGAAACGGTCGCTCAAGTTTCCGAGCAGCGGCGCAAACAGGAATTGCATCAGCGAGTAGATCAGCATCAGCCAGCCGCCATCGACAGCCGCATCGCTGATCGTGCCGCCCGTCAATTGCTCCAGATAAACGGGCAGGACCGGCATGATGATCGCGATGCCGATAACGTCCAGAAAGAGAATGATGAAGACCAGGAAAAGGCCGCGGCGAACGAATTTCGGATCAAGCATAAGACATCTCTACAGCTGATATTTTCTGGAAAGACGATCTCGTCGCCGGATATATGACATAGCCGATTGAGATAACTGAAACAATACGTGAACATTTCAATGTTTTTGATGGAGAGACCGCCAAAACAGATGGTTCACGCGCTCTTTCGCTGCTCCATCCGTACAAAATCGACAAAAGCCCGCAATGGCGCGGGCATGTGGTGGCGGCTCGGATAATAGAGAAAGGGGCCGGAAAATTCGCTGTCCCATTCCTCAAGGATCGGCACCAGCCTGCCCTCAGCAATGCCCGACGCAAGCAGTTCTTCAAAGGTACGGATGACGCCGAGACCGGCAAGGGCGGCCTCGATCTCCATCTCCACAGCATTGGCGATGATGGGACCGGATGGCGTAATCACGAGCACTTCGTCACCCCGTTCGAATTCCCAGGCAAGCGAAGCGCCGCTGATGAAGCGATGGCGGATGCAGCTATGCTCCAGCAGATCCCGCGGATGTTGTGGCATGCCCCACTTTTCCAGATAGGCGGGAGCAGCCGCCGTCACATAGCGCTGCCGGCGCGGACCGATCGGCACGGCAATCATGTCGCGCTCCAACCGCTCGTCATAACGAATGCCGGCATCGAAGCCGGCGGCCAGCACATCGATGAATGTATCTTCGGCAATGATCTCCAGCGTGATCTGCGGGTAGAGCGCCAGAAACCGCACGGCGAGATCGGCCATGAAGAGCTTTACGACGATACCAGGCACGTTGAGCCTGAGCGTGCCCGCCGGACTGTCACGAAAACTGTCGAGCTGACCGAGCGCGGCCGCCACTTCCGCAAGCGCCGGCGAAAGCCTCTCGAGCAATCGCTGGCCCGCCGCCGTCAGCGTGACGGAGCGCGTCGTACGATTGAGAAGCCTGACACCGAGCCGCTCTTCGAGGCGCCGCAGGGAGTCGCTCAGCGACGACGCAGAAACCTCGCGCTTGCGGGCTGCAGAGCGGAAGCTGCGCTCTCTTGCAATTGCGGCAAAGGCATCCAGATCACTGAGGGGAAGGTCGTCCATTGTGCATTTTCCCGTACAGCCCGTTCGAGACTATCCGGATTATCGCACAAAATCGGCTGCGGTAAAACAGCATCCGAAGACGCCGTCGGGCGCCGCTGAAGGAGAAGAAAATGCAGACCTATCGTTTGGGAAAAACCGGTCCAGAAGTCTCGGCTATCGGCCTTGGCTGCATGGGCATGTCGGGCATGTACGGTCCGTCTGATCGCGCTGAAAGCATTGCGACCATCCACGCAGCGCTCGATGCCGGCGTCAACCTGCTCGACACAGGCGACTTCTATGGCATGGGCCATAATGAAATGCTGATCGGTCAGGCGCTCAAGGGCCGCAAGCGCGAAGACGCCATCATCAGCGTCAAGTTCGGCGCCTTGCGTGATCCCGCCAATGGCTGGAACGGCTACGACGCCCGCCCGATCGCCGTGAAGAACTTCCTTGCCTATACGCTGCAGCGCCTAGGCGTCGATTATATCGACATCTACCGCCCTGCCCGCCTCGATCCGAATGTGCCGATCGAGGAGACGGTCGGCGCGATATCAGATCTCATCAAGGCTGGTTACGTCCGCCATGTCGGGCTGTCCGAAGTCGGCGCCGATACGATCCGCCGGGCCGCTGCCGTCGTACCGATTGCCGACCTGCAGATCGAATATTCGCTGATCTCCCGCGGCATCGAAGGTGAGATCCTGCCCGCGACCCGTGAGCTCGGCATCTCCATCACCGCCTATGGCGTGCTGTCGCGCGGCCTCATCAGCGGCCACTGGCAGAAAGGCCAGCAGGGCGCGGGCGATTTCCGGGCCGTCAGTCCGCGCTTCCAGGAAGGCAATATCGATGAAAACCTTGCTTTGGTGGAAGAACTCCGGAAGATCGCCACCCTCAAGGGCGCCTCGGTCGCACAAGTCGCGATCGCCTGGGTAACGGCACAGGGCAAGGATATCGTACCGCTGGTCGGCGCCCGCCGCCGCGACCGGCTGACGGAAGCGCTCGGCTCCCGCGCAGTGGAACTCACCGCAGACGATCTCTCCGCCATTGAACGCGCCGTGCCGAAGGGGGCCGCCAAGGGCGCCCGTTATCCTGAAGCTCAGCTCAAGCACATGGACAGCGAAAAGTAAGCTGCCCGGCTGACCGGCACCCTGCCTTCGGGCAGGGTGCCGAATATCCTGATCAGATCGGGTTGGAGAAAGTATCGCAGGCCGAAAGCTGTCCGCTATCGAAGCCACGCTTGAACCAGCGCATGCGCTGCGCCGACGTGCCGTGGTTGAAACTCTCAGGCACGACATAGCCCTGCGAACGCTTCTGCAGCGTATCGTCGCCGATCTGCTGCGCAGCGTTCAACGCCTCCTCCAGATCGCCGGCGTCGAGAATGCCTTTCTGCTGCGTATACTTGCCCCAGATGCCGGCAAAGCAATCTGCCTGCAGTTCGACGCGGACCGACATCTTGTTGGCATCGGCCTCGCTCATGCTCTGGCGCGCCTGATTGAACTTCGGCAGGATGCCGAGCAGGTTCTGCACGTGATGGCCGACCTCATGGGCGACCACATAGGCCTCGGCGAAATCGCCTGACGCGCCGAACTGATCGGAAAGTTGCTGGAAGAAAGCCGTGTCGAGATAAACTTTGTGATCACCGGGGCAATAGAAGGGACCGGTCGCGGCCGAGGCGAAACCGCAGGCTGATTGCGTCTGGCCAGAGAAGAGAACCAGCCGCGGTTCTTCATAATCCTTGCCCTGCGACTGGAAGATGCCGTGCCAGGTATCTTCGGTTTCGGCGAGAACAGTGCGCACGAAGGCGGTCATCTCGTCATTGGCAGGCGCTTGTGGGGAAGACTCGCTCTGCGAATATCCGGAATCGCCCATCGAGCCGCCGCCGCCATCCATCACCTGCATCAGGTCGATCCCCATCGCCTTGAAGATCAGGTAGATGACCACGAGAAAGATGATCGTGCCAATGCTGAGCCCGCCACCCCGCCGGCCAACGCCGCCGCCTGATGGAAAGCTGAAGCCGCCGCCACGGCCGAAGGGATTGCGTCCCATGCCACCGGATGGATCGCTACGGCGATCCTCGATATTGTCGGACTGACGCCGGCCTTTCCATTCCATGATCGATCTCCCCGGCGATGCGCCTCATGCATGCTCACAGGAGTCAGTTATATATCCGCCGCGAGGACGAATTCCAGCCGCTTCCTCACGCGACCCGGCTGCGGCGCGGACGAAACCCGATGGCCGCGCCGATCGCAGCGGTGACCAGCCCAAGCAGCGCCAGGGCCAGCCAGCTATTGCCGGAGAATGTGACCGCATGCATCAGCCGGCCCGGCAGCAGTGTCGCAAGGCCGGCAACGACGATGCCGCCAAAATACATGCCCGATACGATCCGCCGATGTGTACGGATATCATGCCGCCGCGCGGCAAGAACCGCCCGCCAGCTTCCGGCCAGCACGAGGACGGAAAGAAGATGGATTGGGCTGAAGCCATAGACGAGATTGATCTGGTGGATGAAGAAGCTCGACAGAGCCGTCACCACCATCAGCACCATCCAGATTTTGCCGAGCAGACGATGCCGTGGCGTGCCCTTCGGCCACGCGAGCAGATAGGCGCCGAGGATAGCCGCCGGCACCACGGCGGCAACGTGGACCTGAATGGCAACAGGGGCATTAAGCAGAGGTTCCAGGGTCATGAGCGGCTCCGGTTGAATTCGTCCCCCGTTTCCGGCATGACTGCATTCCTCTCAACAAACATGGCGTAGACGGCGGGAAAACTTCGTGGATCACCCATCCTTGCAATCCACGCTTCGCGAATTGCAGGTCTTCTGGCGCGCGCCGCGCTTCTGGGGAACCTTCCTCGCCATCGTCCTGATCTTCGCGATCACCGGCCCCTATGGGACGATGGAAAGCATGGCGGCCGGCGAGCGCTTAGCCTACTGGCTGATCCTGCACGCCGTCGCCTGGTCCATCGCCATCCTGTTTTCGGTTCTTGCCGATGCGCTGCTGCGCAAGGTGCTGGACCGCATGTTCTGGCGCATGATGATCGGCTCACTGGTCGCAGCCCTGCCGATCGGCTTTGCAATCGGCCTCGTCGACTATGCCTTCACTGGCAATCCGGCCGCGCTTGGCAGCAGCTTCGCAAGGGCGCTCTTCGCGCTGCCGCTCTGCGCCCTCTTCTGCTTTTTGACCTACCTCGCCATGCATCGGCAGATCGAGCAGGCAACGGCGCAAACACCTCCGGGAGCCTCCGTCCTCGACCGGCTGAAGCCGCAGAACCGCGGCGCCCTGCTCCGCCTATCCGTGCAGGACCATTATACCGAGGTTGTCACCAGCCGCGGCCGCGAGCTGGTGCTCCTGCGCTTTTCCGATGCGCTGCGCGAGATCGGAGAAACGCCAGGGCTTCAGGTGCACAGGTCGCATTGGGTGGCCGATGCCCATGTCGAATCCCTGAAACGCGATAACGGCAAGATCCTGATCCTCACCCGTGACGGCACGCAGATCCCGGTCAGCCGGAGTTTTGCCGAGGAAGCCCGCAAACGCTTCGGCTGAAGAAATGCCGGCAAATGCTTGACGCGACTCCTGCTTTCCCGCTTCCTGATGATGAGGAGACCTGGAGGAGAATGCCGATGAAAGCGGTGCGCCTGGAAGCGACCGGAAAGCTGTTTATGCGCGAGGTCGAAAAGCCCGTTGCCGGACCCGGCGACCTGCTGGTGCGCGTGGAAGCCTGCGGCATCTGCGGCACCGATCGGCATCTTTTCCTCGGTGAGTTCCCCTCCCACCCACCGGTGACGCTCGGCCACGAATTCGCGGGCATCATCGAAGCGGTAGGCCCCGAGGTCACCGGCTTCCACCCCGGGATGCGGGTCACGGGCGATCCCAATATCGCGTGCGGGCGCTGCGAGGAATGCCACAACAGCCGCGTCAATCTCTGCCGGAACCTGCAGGCGATCGGGATCCATAAAGACGGCGGTTTTGCCGATTATGTCATCCTTCCGCAGAAACAGGCCTTCGCCCTGCCGCTTGCCCTCGATCCCCTGCACGGCGCCTTTTGCGAGCCACTCGCCTGCTGCCTGCACGGCGTCGATCTCGCCAACATCAAGACAGGCGCTTCCGTGATCGTGCTTGGCGGCGGTGTGATCGGCCTGCTTACCGTCCAGCTTGCCCGGCTAGCCGGTGCGACACGCATTCTTCTGGTCACCCGCAATGCCGAGAAACGCGCGCTCGCCGAAAGCTTAGGCGCCACCGCGAGCTTCGATCCATCACGGGCTGATGCAGTCAGCGGCATTACCGGAGAAGGTGGATTGCTGCCCGGCGGCGCCGATGTCGTCTTCGAATGTGCTGGCGTGCCGGAAACCATGATGCAGGCTCCCAGACTCGCAAGACGCGGCGGCACTGCCGTCATCCTCGGCGTCATGCCGCAAGGCGCAAAGATTGAGATCGAGCCCTTCGACCTGCTGCTTCGCGAAGTGAACCTCGTCAGCTCTTTCCTCAACCCTTTCACGCACGGGCGCGCCGCCGATCTCATCGCCTCAGGCGCAATCAAGGTGGAGCCGCTGATTTCGCGTCGGATCACACTCGAACAGGCGCCTGAAGCGATCGCCAATCCGGCGCTTGGCGGCGAGATTCGCACGCTCGTCGTGCCCGGCGGGCAATAGGCTTCCAAAGGCCGGTCCGAATTCCTGTCGATTCCATGATTTATGGGGTTCCGTTTGCAAAAACATTTGCCTATAAGCCGCTTCTAGCCTGAAAAGACCTCAATGCGCGACCCGACCCGGTGACCTCCCACCCTGGCCGGCTTTTTGCGCAGCTAGAAATGGATATCGCCCATGCCGAAGCGCCAAGACATCAAATCGATCCTCATCATCGGCGCGGGACCGATCGTCATTGGCCAGGCTTGCGAATTCGACTATTCCGGCACCCAGGCCTGCAAGGCGCTGAAGGAGGAAGGCTACCGCGTCATCCTCGTCAACTCCAACCCGGCAACGATCATGACCGATCCGGGCCTCGCCGACGCAACCTATGTCGAGCCGATCACGCCTGAAGTCGTCGCCAAGATCATCGCCAAGGAGCGCCCCGACGCGCTGCTGCCGACCATGGGCGGCCAGACGGCACTGAATACCGCTCTCTCGCTGAAGCGCATGGGCGTACTCGACCGCTACAATGTCGAGATGATCGGCGCAAAACCTGCCGCCATCGACATGGCTGAGGACCGCGCGCTGTTCCGCGAGGCGATGGCCCGCATCGGCCTTGAAACGCCGCGCTCGATGCTGGCCAACGCCACCGACATCAAGGACGCAGACCGCAAGACGCATGAAGCCGAGCGCACCAAGCTGCGCGAGAGCCTCTCCGGCCCCGATCTCGACAAGGCGCTCGACGAGCTGGAAAACCAGTGGAACCTCGGCGAGAGCGACCGCAAGCAGCGCTATATGAGCCATGCCATGGCAATCGCCGCCCAGGCGATCGACCATGTTGGCCTGCCCGCCATCATCCGCCCGTCCTTCACGCTCGGCGGCACCGGCGGCGGCATTGCCTATAACCGCTCGGAATTCTTCGAAATCGTCGGCAGCGGCCTCGATGCCTCGCCGACCACCGAAGTGTTGGTCGAAGAATCCGTCCTCGGCTGGAAAGAGTATGAGATGGAGGTCGTCCGCGACAAGGCGGACAACTGCATCATCATCTGCTCCATCGAAAACATCGATCCGATGGGTGTCCATACCGGCGACTCGATCACCGTTGCTCCGGCGCTGACGCTGACGGACAAGGAATACCAGATCATGCGCAACGCCTCGATCGCGGTGCTGCGCGAGATCGGCGTCGAAACCGGCGGCTCGAACGTGCAGTTCGCCGTCAACCCGAAGGACGGCCGCCTCGTCGTCATCGAAATGAACCCGCGCGTGTCGCGCTCGTCGGCGCTGGCCTCCAAGGCGACTGGCTTCCCGATCGCCAAGATCGCCGCCAAGCTCGCGATCGGCTATACGCTCGACGAGCTGGAGAACGACATTACCGGCGGCGCGACGCCGGCCTCGTTCGAACCGTCGATCGACTATGTCGTCACCAAGATCCCGCGTTTCGCCTTCGAAAAATTCCCGGGCGCATCCCCGGTTCTCACCACAGCCATGAAATCGGTCGGTGAAGTCATGGCGATTGGCCGTACCTTCGCGGAATCGCTGCAGAAAGCACTGCGGGGCCTCGAAACGGGCCTGACCGGCCTCGACGAGATCGAAATCCCGGACTCCGAAGAAGGCGAATCTAGCCACAACGCCATCCGCGCCGCGATCGGCACGCCGACGCCGGACCGCCTGCGTATGGTCGCCCAGGCGCTGCGCATGGGCCTCAGCATCGAAGAGGTTCATGAAGGCTGCAAGATCGACCCGTGGTTCATCGCCCAGCTCAAGAACATCGTCGAGATGGAAGCCCGCATCCGCGAGCACGGCCTGCCTGATGATGCAACCAACCTGCGCATGCTGAAGGCCATGGGCTTCTCCGACGCCCGCCTCGCCACCCTGACCGGCAAGCGCCCGAAGGAAGTGGCCGAGCTGCGCAACGCGCTCAACGTCCGCCCAGTCTTCAAGCGCATCGACACCTGTGCCGCCGAATTCGCCTCGCCGACCGCCTACATGTACTCGACCTATGAAACGCCTTTCGTCGGCGCTGCGCGCTCCGAGGCGCTGGTCTCCGACCGCAAGAAGGTGGTCATCCTCGGTGGCGGCCCGAACCGTATCGGCCAGGGTATCGAGTTCGACTATTGCTGCTGCCATGCCGCTTTCGCGCTGAAGGATGCCGGCTATGAAGCAATCATGATCAACTGCAACCCGGAAACGGTTTCCACCGACTACGACACCTCCGATCGCCTCTATTTCGAGCCGCTGACGGCCGAAGACGTGATCGAAATTCTGCGCGCAGAGCAGGAAAAGGGTGAAGTCGTCGGCGTCATCGTCCAGTTCGGCGGCCAGACCCCGCTGAAGCTCGCAGAAGCGCTCGAAAAGAACGGCATCCCGATCCTCGGCACCGCGCCCGACATGATCGACCTTGCCGAAGACCGCGACCGCTTCCAGAAGCTTCTGATGAAGCTCGATCTCAATCAGCCGAACAATGGCATCGCCTACTCGGTCGAGCAGGCCCGCCTCGTCGCCGCCGAAATCGGCTTCCCGCTGGTCGTGCGCCCGTCCTACGTGCTTGGCGGCCGCGCCATGCAGATCCTGCATTCCGAAGGCCAGCTGCAGACGTACCTGCTCGACACGGTTCCGGAACTGGTACCCGAGGATATCAAGCAACGCTACCCGAACGACAAGACCGGCCAGATCAACACCCTGCTCGGCAAGAACCCGCTGCTGTTCGACAGCTATCTCAGCCACGCCATAGAGGTGGACGTCGACTGCCTGTCCGACGGCACAGACGTCTATGTCGCCGGCATCATGGAACACATCGAGGAAGCCGGCATCCATTCCGGCGATAGCGCCTGCTCGCTGCCGCCGCGCACGCTCTCGCGCGAGATGCTCGACGAGCTGGAGCGCCAGGCGAAAGCCATGGCAAAGGCCCTCAATGTCGGCGGCTTGATGAACGTCCAGTTCGCCATCAAGGACGGCACGGTCTACGTGCTCGAAGTCAATCCGCGTGCTTCGCGCACGGTGCCTTTCGTCGCCAAGACCATCGGCGCGCCGATCGCCAAGATCGCCGCCCGCGTCATGGCCGGCGAGAAGCTGGATGCGACCTTTGCGGCTTACGGCGAGAAGCCCGATCCGCGTGCCCTGAAGCACATCGCCGTCAAGGAAGCAGTCTTCCCCTTCGCCCGTTTCCCGGGCGTCGATACGCTGCTCGGACCGGAAATGCGCTCGACCGGCGAAGTCATCGGCCTCGATACCGATTTCGCGCTGGCCTTCGCCAAGTCACAGCTCGGCGCCGGCGTCGAACTGCCGCGTGAAGGCACGGTCTTCGTTTCCGTGCGCGACGAAGACAAGCCGCGCGTTCTGCCGGCGATCCGCATCCTCGTCGAACAGGGCTTCAAGGTTCTCGCGACCGGCGGCACCGCCCGCTTCCTCGCTGAAAACGGCATCACCGCCGCGAAGATCAACAAGGTTCTCGAGGGACGTCCGCATATCGAAGACGCCATCCGCAACCGCCAGGTCCAGCTCGTCATCAACACGACCGACGGCAACAAGGCGATCTCGGATTCGAAGTCGCTGCGCCGCGCCACGCTGATGCAGAAGGTGCCCTATTACACCACGATGGCCGGCGCCGAAGCTGCCGCCCAGGCCATCAAGGCACTCAAGGCCGGCAATCTCGAAGTCCGCCCGCTGCAGAGCTACTTCTGATCCCGCGAAGAGGCATAGCCTCTTCGCGCTCGCGTCCTCGGCTCGTCAAAACTGCGACCCAAAATTGCAGACATGGATACTTGGTGTTAGCCTGCTCCCCGGCCGTATCGGGGAAGCAGCATGTCGAAGAATATCGTCATCCTGTTCGACGGCACGTCGAACGAGATAACTGCAGACCGCACCAATATTTTACGTCTGTTCGGAACGCTGAAGCGCTCCGACGAACAGATCGTCTATTACGACCCCGGCGTCGGCACGCTGGGTGCGTCAGACGCCTGGTCGCCCTTCTACCGCAAGTCTATCGAGGTCTGGGGCCTTACCACTGGTTGGGGTCTCGATGAAAACGTCAAAGGCGCCTACCGCTTCCTCGTCGAAAATTACGATGCCGGCACGCCCGACGATCACGGCGGCCATCCCGACAGGGATCGCATCTATATTTTCGGCTTCAGCCGCGGCGCCTATACGGCCCGCGTTCTCGCAGGTTTCATCCATGCTTTTGGGCTGTGTAGCAGATATCACCTGAACCTGCTCGATTACTCTTACAGAACCTATAAGGGCATTCCCGAACAGGAGCAGCGCGCCGATGGCGGGGATCCCTCATCGGCCTTCAAGAGCATGCGGCTCTACGAGCGCATGCTGCGCAACGACCGCCCGCCGATCAAGCTGCTCGGTCTCTTCGACACCGTCGCCTCTGTCATCGAAAAGGGCAAAGGACGCATTCAGTTCAAGACCCATCCCTTTACCCGAAAGAATCCCAGCGTCGAATATGTGCGCCATGCCATGGCGATCGACGAGCGAAGAACCATGTTCCAGCCGGAATTGTGGACGCCCGATCAGGATTATCGCGGTAATCCCTTCAAACCCGCAACCGCAAAACAGGACTTCAAGGAGGTCTGGTTTGCAGGTGTCCACGGCGATATCGGCGGCGGTTACCCGGAAGCCGAGAGCGCTCAGATCAAGATACCGCTTGACTGGATGATCCGTGAAACGGGGCCTGCAGGCCTGCTCTACGTTTCGCGTACGATCAACAACATCGTTCTTGGCAAGAGCGACAAGTACTATGTCGAGCTCAATGCGGCCGCACCGCTGCATGACTCGATGAGCGTAGGCTGGAAACTGCTCGAATATATTCCGCGGCGCGTGCCGGAAAACTCCTGGCGCAAGCGCGGCGACAGAAGGGGCATTTATCTGCCCCGCGAAGACAGGCGTTTCATCCCCGATGGCGCAAACCTGCATGAATCCGTGAGGGAGCGCATGGTGACCGGATATAACCCGCCGAACCTGCCGAAAGATCCCGTCTTCGTCCCCTGACGCATTGAATCGAATTCTGCATTCACGCAGCCAGGCCCTTGATCAGATTCATATCTTGCCGGAAGCGGGTCAGCTCTTGTGCCCTCCTCTCCTCGTCCGGAATTCGCAGCAGATAGGAGGGATGCACCGTGACGAAGAGCAACCGCCCCTCCTCCATCGCGATCGGGCGTCCGCGCAGATCCTCCAGCTTCCGCTTTTCGCCGGTCAGCGAATAGAGCGCCGTCGCGCCCATCGCCACGATCAATTTCGGCTTTACGAGATTGAGTTCCAGCTTCAGCCACCAGCGGCAATGCTGCACCTCGCCGAGATTGGGCTTCTGGTGGATACGCCGCTTGCCACGCGGCTCGTATTTGAAATGCTTGACGGCATTGGTGACATAGAGCCTCGACCGATCGATGCCGGCCTGCGCGATCGCTTCGTCGAAAACCTTACCCGCCGGCCCGACAAAGGGTCGACCTGCGAGATCCTCCTGATCGCCTGGTTGCTCGCCGACGAACATGATCTCGGCATCATCTGGCCCTTCGCCGAAGACGGTCTGCGTCGCCTTCGCATGCAGCGGGCATTGGCTGCAGACGGCGGCGGCCTCGCGCAATGCCTCCAGCGTTCCCGCAGGGGCCATCTGCGGGGCCGGCATGCGGGCTGCCGCCTCCTGGATCTTATTGTGATAGGGAAGCGGCATGGTCGCCTCGCGCTCGGCCATGGCGAGCACTTTTGCTTCGGCCTCGGCGATCAGGCCAGGGATGAGATCGGCTTCCGGCAGGTTCTTCCAGTATTTCTTCGGCATCTCTGCCTGCATGGCCTTCACCTTCAGCCGCGCCGGATTGAAGATGCTGGCATAATAGATGCGCCAGAGATCATCGGTCGCGTCACTGATGTCAGGCTTCTCGCAGGCCACATTGCTTGTCGTCAGCCGCTCGCCGTCCCAGGCAGCCGAACCCTTCGGCGTCGCGATCAGCCAGTCCATGTCGGTGAAGCGGCGTTGGAAGAAGGGCGCCTTGCGCGCGACGATATAATGATCCGGCTCGAACCAGGCTATGAATTTTCGCCGCCCGCCGGCAGGTGCCGCCACCTCCTTGAAGCGCACGAAGGCCGTCATCTTGTGGGCGTCGCGATGCAGGCTCTTCTGCATCAGCAGAGCACGCGACACCTCTTCATCGGACGCCAGATCCAGCAGGTTCCGGTTTTCCTGCAATCGCCAGAGCAGGCTATAGAGCAGCGAAAAACGCCTGGCATCGCTATGGCAGATCACGGCCTCGGCTAACGCCATGAAAGCCGGCGAAACGCTCATCGGCTTGGCGTCGGCAGGAGGATCAGGCGGCAAGGCGTCACGCTGGAAGGCAAAGCCCGGTTCGCTGCTCTTTTCATGCCAGTCGATCTCTTCTGGCAGAATCCCAGCTGCGGCAAAGGCGCGAGCGGCCTTGCGCCATTCCTCGAAATTGCCCCTACCCTCCAGAACCACCCGGCGCATCATAGCAGCGACAACTGTTCGGGTTTTGGCTCGAACATCGCGCGCAAGTCCGGCCGGTCGACAAGACGATGCGGCGTCCAGCCCTCGGCAGTGATGAAGGCCTGCACCTTGCGGATCGACACGCCGAGCCGCGGCAAGTCTTCAAGCCGCAGACGGCGTTGCCGCCGCTCAGTCAGGATCGCCTTTACCGTCTTGGTGCCGAGGCCCGGCACACGCAGCAGCTTCTCGCGATCGGCGCGGTTGACATCGACGGGGAAGTCCTCGCGATGGCCGAGTGCCCAGGCGAGCTTGGGATCGAGATTGAGATCCAGCATGCCGCCCTGCTGTGTCGAGGTGATTTCGTCGATGCCGAAACCATAGAAACGATAGAGCCAGTCCGCCTGATAGAGCCGGTGCTCGCGCATCAGCGGCGGCTTGATGAGCGGCAGGTTCTTCGAACTGTCGGGGATCGGGCTGAAGGCGGAATAATAGACGCGTTTGAGACCATAGCTGCTGTAGAGCTGGCCGCTGGTCGATAGGATCGTCGCATCATTGGCGCCGTCGGCGCCGACAATCATCTGTGTACTCTGGCCGGCCGGTACGAAGCGCTTGCGCCTCTTGGTCTGCAGCGTCGGCTCTTCCGCAGCCTCGATCTTCAGCCTGAGATCGCCCATCGACCGGCGGATACTGGCCGGCTTCTTCTCCGGCGCAAAACGGTTGATGCCGCTATCGGTTGGCAGTTCGATATTGAGCGACAGGCGATCGGCATAGAGCCCCGCCTCCTCGATCAGATGCGCGGAGGCCTCCGGAATGGATTTCAGATGGACGTAGCCGCGAAATTGATGCGTGACCCGCAACTCCCGCACGATGCGCACCATTTCCTCCATCGTGTGGTCGGACGAGCGGATGATGCCGGAGGAGAGAAACAATCCCTCGATATAGTTGCGCCGGTAGAATTCCAGCGTCAGCCAGACCACTTCTTCCGGTGTGAAGCGGGCGCGCTCGACATTGCTGGACGAGCGGTTGATGCAATAGGCGCAATCATAGATGCAGAAATTGGTGAGCAGGATCTTCAGAAGCGAGATGCATCGCCCATCCGGCGCATAGGCATGGCAAATGCCCGAGCCTTCGGTGGAGCCGAGCCCTCCAGAGGCAGCCGAATCCCGTTTGACTGTGCCGCTGGAGGCGCAGGAAGCATCATATTTGGCGGCATCGGAGAGGATCGCCAACCGTTCTTTAAGCGATTTCTTCATCGCAATGTTCACTAAATGTTCACGGCGGCAAAATCAAGACTAAGAAATGAGCCTCCATCCAACTTCCCTTCAAAAGCAGGCACTTCTGCGGGAAGCGGAAAGCTTCGGTAAGAATTTTATGGAAATCGCGCGTGCCGATCTGCTATAAGCAACGAACTAAGATTGTAGCACGGTTCCGAAGTTCCCTTCGGGACCTGTTTTCTTTTGTGTCTGCGAGAACTGCAGATGCGGGGAGAGAAGGACGAAAAAATGGTTGATAAGGTACCGATGACACAGGGTGGTTTCGTCAAGCTGCAGGAAGAACTGCGCTGGCGCCAGCAGGAGGAGCGCCCGCGAATCATCGAGGCAATCGCGGAAGCACGCGCCCATGGCGACCTTTCCGAAAATGCCGAGTACCATGCCGCCAAGGAAGCGCAGAGCCACAATGAGGGCCGCGTCGCCGAGCTCGAAGACCTGACGGCGCGCGCCGAAGTCATCGATCTCTCCAAGATGTCGGGCGACAAGATCAAGTTCGGCGCCAAGGTGAAGCTCGTCGACGAGGACACCGAAGAGGAAAAGACCTACCAGATCGTCGGCGATCAGGAAGCCGACGTGAAGCAAGGCCGTATCTCGATCTCCTCCCCGATCGCCCGCGCGCTGATCGGCAAGGAAGTCGGCGACTCCATCGAAGTCAACGCTCCCGGCGGTTCGAAGGCCTACGAAATCCTCTCCGTTTCCTGGGGCTGATCGCCCGCGCCTCCCTCTTCAAGAGCAGCCAGTGCCGGATATCAGTGACGTCGAGATCATCGCGCCCAACCTGAAACGCCGGCTCTCCGGCGTCACGTCGACGATCGTCCAGCTTATCCCCTGCCAGATCCGGCTGGGGATCAGGATCGCGGCTCTCGGCCCCGGCCTTCCGCCAGAACTTCCGCGCCTGAAATGGCCGCAGCTTGCTGGCCTCTGGCGTCCGCCCGCGGGACGGCGTCACCGGGTCTGGCACGCGCGCCGCAACAATGAGATGGCGGCCGGCATCTTCATGCGGCAGGTGCTGCGCATGCCGCTGAAGCTCGTCTTCACCTCGGCCGCCCAGCGCCGCCACACCTCCTATACGCGCTGGCTGATCCGCCAGATGGATGCTGTCATCGCCACCAGCAGCCGCTCCGGCTCCTTCCTCAAGGTGCCGCACACGGTCATCCAGCACGGCGTCGATCTCACGCTCTTCCATCCCCCCGAAGGGTCTGTCGACACGATCGCTGCCACCGGCCTGCCCGGCCGCTATCTCATTGGCTGCTTCGGCCGCGTGCGACATCAGAAAGGCACCGATCTTTTCGTGCAGGCGATGATCGCGCTGCTGCCGCGACATCCGGATTGGACGGCCGTGATTTCCGGTCGCGTCACCCCGGAACACACTGCATTCGCCGACAAGCTGAAAACCGACATCGCCGCAGCCGGCCTGACCGACCGCATCGTCTTCATTGGCGAAGTGCCAGATATCAAGGTCTGGTATCGCCGCCTGACGCTCTATGTCGCCCCCTCCCGTAATGAAGGCTTCGGCCTGACGCCGCTGGAAGCCATGGCGTCGAAGACACCTGTCGTCGCCTCCGATGCCGGCGCCTATGCCGAAATGATCGTAGCAGGCGAAAACGGCGTCATCGTACCACCCGGCGACGGCAGCGCACTGACGGCAGCCATCGCCACCTATCTCGCCGATCCTGCGCTGACCGTAGCACAGGGCGAAACGGCGCTCCGGCATGTGCGTGAAAATTTCGCGCTGGAAAAGGAAGCAACGGCGATCAACCGGATTTACCAGCAGCTTCTCGACGCTTAAGCCGAACCCAAGTGACAGACATATCAGGAAGGCAAAGTCTCGGAGATGTCGACCGCAAACAATAACGATCTGGTCAACGTGCTCTGCATGAAGTGGGGAACGCTCTACGGCCCCGAATATGTCAACAATCTCTATCGCGGCGTCAAAAGGCACCTGAAGCGCCCGCATCGTTTCGTCTGTTTCACCGACAATACGGAGGGCCTCGAGGCGGGAATTGAAACCTTCCCCCTACCCGAGCTCGGCCTGCCGGCGGGCTCCAAGGATCGCCGCTGGCAGAAGCTTGCGCTCTTCCGCCGCGAGCTTGCCGATCTCGAGGGCATTGCCCTCTTCCTCGATCTCGACCTCGTCATCGTCGATGATCTGGAACCGCTCTTCCAGCATCCTGGAGAGTTCCTCATCATCCGCGATGACGATCTCTTCCGCGCCAAGCCGCTGCGCAAACTCAATCCCGCTCGCGAGAAGTTCCTGGGCTCGGTCGGCAACAGTTCGGTCTTCCGCTACGAAATCGGCGCCCACGCTTATATTCTGGATACCTATGTCGCCGATCCGGTGGCGGCCATGTCCAAATACGAGATCTCCCAGCAGTTCCAGAGTGCACAGCTCGAGGCGCATGGACATCTGCAATACTGGCCGCGCGAATGGTGCGTGAGCTTCAAGAATGCCTGCGTGCCGCGCCACATCAAGAGCTTCTGGCGCGATCCTGAGCGGCCGCCGGAGGCCAAGATCGTCGTCTTTGCCGGTAGCCCGAAAATGAGTGAGGTTTTTGAAGGCGGCGGACAGAAATGGTATCGCCGCATCGGCAATACCGATTGGCTGAGCAATGCTTGGCGAGGCTAAAGCATGTCGCGCAAAAGTGTGTAGCGGTTTTGCGGCAACGACATGCGAAAACAAGAGTCTAAAGCGTGGCAAGCGGATCTGGAAGATCGCGACACGCCTTAGATTACAGTTCGACGAGCCCGAGCTTCTTCACCTGGCGGATCGTCAGCATGGTGCGAACGGTATCGACATGCTCGTTGGCCGTCAGCACCTCGATGACGAAGTCCTGGAAGCGGGTCAGGTTCTGGGCCACGCAATGCAGCAGGAAATCGCTGTCGCCGGAAACCATCCAGGCCTGGCGCACCAGCGGCCATTCGGTGGTGGCAGCGGCAAAGGCCTTCAGATTGGCTTCGGACTGGTGCTTGAGGCCGACCATGCAGAAGGCGACGAGATCGAGCCCGAGCTTCGGGCTGTTCAGCATCGCGTGATAGCCTTCGATGACACCCGCCTCTTCGAGCTTGCGCACCCGGCGCAGGCAGGGCGGCGCTGAAATTCCCACCCGGTCGGCAAGTTCCACATTGGTCATGCGGCCGTCGGCCTGCAGTTCCCGCAATATCTTTATGTCGATAACGTCAAGTTCAGCGCGAACCACGCTTAGGCCTTTCTTTAATTCCCCGCGGGCAGCTTCTATATAAAGCGACGGAATACGCAAGAAAGTTTCAGTCAGATGACGGAATCTTGCACAGCGCCTGCATTTGCCTTGTTGGTAATGCAAGGCTGCCCTTGAATAAAAGCATTGGTCGTTCATAAATGGCGAAGGGATCGCGAAACGGCCTTATTCGCCTCTTAGCCGCCGCATCCTGCCAGTCGAAAGGAAATTCCATGTCTGCCCGCCATACAAAGGTGCTCATTATCGGTTCCGGACCTGCCGGCTATACGGCAGCGGTCTATGCCGCGCGCGCCATGCTAAAACCGGTTTTGATCGCCGGTCTGGAACAGGGCGGCCAGCTCATGATCACCACCGATGTCGAGAACTATCCGGGCTTTGCCGATCCTATCCAGGGCCCCTGGCTGATGGACCAGATGCTGCAGCAGGCTCAGCATGTCGGCGCCGAGATCGTCAACGACCTCGTGACCGAAGTCGACCTCAACCAGCGCCCCTTCGTTGCCCGCACCGATAGCGGCCAGGTCTGGACTGCCGATACGCTTGTTATTGCGACCGGCGCCAAGGCCAAGTGGCTCGGCATCGAAAGCGAGCAGCATTTCCAGGGCTTTGGCGTGTCTGCCTGCGCCACCTGCGACGGATTTTTCTACCGCAACAAGGATGTGATCGTGGTCGGCGGCGGCAACAGCGCCGTCGAAGAAGCGCTCTATCTGTCGAACATCGCGAAGTCGGTCACCGTCGTGCACCGCCGCGACAGCTTCCGTGCAGAAAAAATCCTGCAGGAACGTCTCTTCTCCAAGGAGAACGTCAAGATTTTCTGGAATACCGAAGTCGCCGAAATCACGGGCACGCCGGCAAAGCCCCCAATGCCGCCGTCCGTTTCCGGTGCTCGCCTGCGCGACACCCGCACCGGCGCCATCACCGATGTCGTCGTTGACGGCGTCTTCGTGGCGATCGGTCACGCGCCGGCAACCGAACTTTTCAAGGGCAAGCTGAAGCTGAAGGACAGTGGCTATCTCTGGACCGCACCGGATTCGACTGCGACCAGCCTGGAGGGAGTCTATGCCGCAGGCGACGTGACGGACGATACGTTCCGCCAGGCGGTCACCGCCGCAGGCATGGGATGCATGGCCGCCCTCGAGGCAGAACGTTATCTGACGGGCCACATGCCCGTTGCCGTAGCAGCGGAGTAACAGTGGCATGAGGGGCGGGGGAATGCCATTGGACTGGGACAAGCTGCGTATTTTCCACGCAGCTGCCGAAGCCGGATCGTTTACGCATGCGGCTGACAAGCTGCATCTGTCCCAGTCGGCCATCAGCCGTCAGGTCAGCGCGCTCGAGCAGGATGTGGGCACCAAGCTCTTCCACCGCCACGCACGCGGCCTGATCCTGACCGAACAGGGCGAACTGCTTTACCGCACCGCCCATGATGTGCTGCTGAAGCTCGAAACCGTGAAGATGCAACTGACCGAGACGACGGAAACGCCGTCCGGCAAGCTGCGCGTCACCACGACAGTCGGCCTCGGCCAGGGATGGCTGACCGACAAGATCCAGGAATTCCTGCAGCTCTATCCCGATGTGCAGATCCAGCTCATCCTCGACAACGAGGAAGTGGATGTGAACATGCGCCATGCCGATTGCGCTATCCGCCTTCGCCAGCCGCAGCAGTCGGACCTCATCCAGCGTAAGCTCTTCACCGTGCATATGCACGTCTATGCGGCCCCCTCCTACATCAACCGCCACGGCGAGCCGCAGACGATCGAGGATCTCGACAATCACCGCATCATCACTTTCGGGGAGCCTGCGCCGAACTACCTGCTCGACGTCAACTGGCTGGAAATCGCCGGTCGCTCGTCGGACAACAAGCGCATTCCGCATCTGCAGATCAACAGCCAGACCTCGATCAAGCGGGCCTGCCTGCTCGGCATCGGCATCGCCTGCCTGCCGGATTATATCGTCGGTCGCGACCCCGGTCTGATCCAGCTGGCAATCAATGCCGACGTCCCCTCCTTCGATACCTATTTCTGCTATCCGGACGAGATCAAGAACGCCGCCAAGCTGAAAGCCTTCCGCGATTTCATCGTCAGCAAGGCCCGCAACTGGAACTTCTGATTTCCATTTTTATGGAACGAATTTCAAATCATGCAACCCACGCATGACTGACATGCACAAAAAAGGGTTGTTGTTTGCTCATTAAAGCACCATATCGCACATAGCTGATGCACACGGTGGCTTTTCCTCCCAGTTCCACCGCATTAGCTGTTCCCCTCTGGAGGTTTTTGACCTTCACACTTATAAGGGCCCTGGTTTTCCGGTGGCCCTCTTTTTTTGCCCGAATTTTTGTCGGTAGATACCGCAATGCGGAAAAATTTGTGCAGTGCATAGCAGACATGCACAAAAATGTATTGAAAGCTGCACAAAGAACCACCATATCGCTCATAGCTGATGCATTTGGTGGCTTCTCTCCCAGTGCCACCGCGTTGGCTGTTCCCCTCTGGAGGTTTTTGACCTTCACACTTAAAAGGGCCCTGGTTTTCCGGTGGCCCTCTTTTTTTGCTTAAAACTTAAGCAAGCCGGAAAAACCGTCAGCTCACGCCTCCGTGATTTGCATATCGAAAATCACCGATCCATATATCGGGAAAATCCGATTTATACTTCGATGAACGACGATGGACAAAGACGAGATTCTCAAGGCATTGGCCAACCCTGCCCGGATGGACATCCTCAACTGGTTGAAGAATCCGGAAGAGCACTTCCCGACGCAGGAACACCCGTTTGAAATGGGCGTCTGCGCCAGCCAGTTCGAACGCTGCGGCCTTTCCCAATCCACAGTTTCCGCCCATCTCGGCACGCTTCACCGCGCCGGCCTCGTCACCAGCAAGCGCGTCGGCCAGTGGATCTTCTACAAGCGTAACGAAGAAACGATCGCTGCCTTCCTCCAGCAGCTAACGCAGGATCTTTAATCATGCCCCTTGCCCTGCTCGTTCTTGCCTTGAGCTCATTTGCGATAGGCACCACCGAATTCGTCATCATGGGCCTTCTGCCCGAAGTCGCAGCCGACCTCTCTGTCACGATCCCTGAGGCCGGCTGGCTGGTTACGGGTTATGCGCTGGCCGTCGCGCTCGGTGCCCCCATCATGGCGGTCTCGACCGCCAAGCTGAAGCGCCGCTCGGCACTCATCATGCTGATGGCCTTCTTCATTGCCGGCAACCTGCTCTGCGCCATCGCTCCGAATTATTGGGTGCTGATGGTGGCACGCATCGTCACCGCCCTCTGCCACGGCGCCTTCTTCGGCATCGGCTCGGTCGTCGCCGCCAATCTCGTCAGCGAAGACCGCAAGGCACGCGCCGTCGCCTTGATGTTTACCGGCCTGACGCTCGCAAACGTGCTCGGCGTGCCGCTCGGCACCGCCATCGGCCAGGCCTTCGGCTGGCGCTCCACCTTCTGGGTCGTTACCGCCATCGGCATCGTCACCATTGCCGGCCTGATCGCCATCCTGCCCAGGGATAAGCAGGAAGAGCAGAGCAGCATTCTGCGTGAGATCGCCGCCTTGCGGAATGGCCGCCTCTGGATGGCGCTCTCGGTTACCGTCTTCTTCTCGGCCTCGATGTTCACGCTCTTCACCTACATCGCTCCGCTGCTGCGCGACGTGACGGGCATCTCGCCGGAAGGCGTCACCTGGACCCTGTTCCTGATCGGGGTCGGTCTGACGGTCGGAAACCTGATCGGCGGCAAGCTCGCCGACTGGCGCCTCGGCACAGCCCTTGCCGCCATCTTCGCGGCGATCGCACTGACTTCAGCGATCTTCTTCTATACGAGCCGCTTCTTCATCCCCGCCGAAATCACCCTCTTCCTGTGGGCCGCCGCCACTTTCGCCGCGGTTCCCGCCCTGCAGGTCGGCGTCGTCGGTTTCGGCAAGGAGGCCCCGAACCTGGTCTCGACTATCAATATCGGCGCCTTCAACACCGGCAATGCCCTTGGCGCCTGGGTCGGCGGCATGGTCATCGATGCCGGCCTCGATCTTAATCGCGTTCCCCTCGCCGCAGCCGCCATGGCCCTGATCGGCCTTGCCGCTACGGCGCTCACCTATCTCTCCGGCCGGGCGCAGACTGCCCCCGCTGCTGCCGAGTGATCCCCCAAGCAGAAAGGACCTTCCATGGCCAAGCTTTTCCAGCCGACTCAGATCGGCGATATCGCGCTCAAGAACCATATCGTCATGGCGCCGCTCACGCGTAACCGTTCTCCGGGCGCAGTCCCGAACGACCTCAACGTCGAATATTATCGCCAGCGCGCCACGGCCGGCCTCATCATCACGGAAGCGACCGCCATCACGCATCAGGGCCAGGGCTATGCCAACGTTCCCGGCCTTTATAGCAAGGAAGCCCTTGATGGCTGGAAGCGCGTGACGGACGCCGTTCATGCCAAAGGCGGCAAGATCATCGTGCAGATGTGGCATGTCGGTCGCATCTCCCACACGACGCTGCAGCCGAACGGCGGCAAGCCGGTGTCCTCGACCAACCGTATCGCCAAGGCAAAGACCTATCTGGTCAACGCTGACGGTAGCGGCGCCTTTGCCGATACGTCCGAGCCTCGCGCGCTCGAAGCCTCCGAAATTCCGGGCATCATCGAGGATTATCGCAAGGCTGCCCGCGCTGCGATCGATGCCGGCTTCGACGGTGTCGAAATCCACGGCGCCAACGGCTATCTGCTCGACCAGTTCATGCGCGACGGCGTCAACGACCGCACCGACGAATATGGCGGCTCGATCGAAAACCGCACGCGGTTCACCTTCCAGGTGGTCGAGGCCGTAACCAAGGAAATCGGCGCTCGCCGTACCGCAATCCGCATTTCGCCGGTCACGCCGTCGGGTGAGTCCTACGATTCCAATCCGCAGGCGCTCTTCACGCATGTCGTTGAAGGTCTCGCCAAGTACGACCTTACCTATATCCATGTCGTAGAAGGCCAGACCGGTGGCGAGCGCGACTATCGCCAGGGCGACAACCCGTCTTTCAATTACAAGGCGCTGCGCGCCGCCTATGAGAAGGCTGGTGGCAAGGCTGCCTGGATGGTCAACAATGGCTATATCAGAGATATGGCGATCGAAGCCGTCGAAAACGGCACGGCCGATCTCGTCGCCTTCGGCAAACCTTTCATCTCCAATCCCGATCTCGTCGAACGGCTGGAAAAGAACCTGCCACTCAACCCGCCGGACCAGTCTACCTTCTACGGCGGCAGCGCAAAGGGCTATGTCGATTATCCGGCCCTGGAAAAGGTCGCCTGATCGTCTTGGACAAACAGAAATCCCGCCATCCGGCAGGGTTTCCATTTCAGGCTATTGCCGCTAGCTTGCGCCGATGTTCTCTCCCTATCTCGAACGCTGGTCGCTGACTGCTGACGGCGAACCCATCATCACCCATTCAAGCCACCTCCTGCCGGTCATCTGGCAAAACAAGCCGGCCATGCTGAAAGTCGCGACCCACAGCAGCGAACGCGAAGGCGCGCTGTTGATGAAGTGGTGGGACGGCGATGGCGCTGCCCGTGTCTATGCCCAGGAAGATGATGCAGTTCTGCTGGAGCGCGCGACGGATAAACGCTCGCTGCTGCACATGGCAATGAACGGCGAGGACGACGAGGCAAGCCGCATCATGGTGCGCACGGCGGCAAAGCTGCACGCGCCCCGCCCTACTCCTCTCCATGACTCCACACCGCTAAAGCGCTGGTTCCGCGATCTGGAGCCGGTCGCCCTCACCCATGGCGCCACCTTTGCCGACTGCTGGAAAACGGCGAGCGCTTTGCTGGCCGAGCCACAGCAGTTCAGCATTCTTCACGGCGACATTCACCACCGCAATATCCTCGACTTCGGCGAACGGGGCTGGTTGGCGATCGATCCCAAGCGTCTCTGGGGCGAACGTGGCTTTGACTTTGCCAATATTTTCGCCAATGAAGACCTGCCGACGATAACGGATCCCGCTCGTCTGAAGCGTCAGCTTGCGATCGTCTCCAAGGAGGCCGATATCGAGCCGACCCGCCTGCTCAAATGGATAGCCGCCTATTCCGGTCTTTCCGCCGCCTGGTTCCTCGAAGATGATGACCACGTGTCGGCAGAAAAGCCTCTGACTGTCGCCCGCATCGCGCTCGCTGAACTGGCCTAACCCGCCTTCCCGACATGAGAGAGAGGTGCCGTGGTCGTTGCTCCATTCGGCTCCGACAGGGAGCCCTGTGCAATGAGCGAGGCCCACACTGCCTCGTCTATCGGCGTGTGCGGCTCGGTTCCGAGTTCGGCGACCAGCTTGTCGTTCCTCATGCGCAGCGTCACCTTCCAGAGGTAGCGCATCTCCTTCAGTTCATGCATCACCGTCATGAAGGGAGCGAGCAACGGCACGATGAACCAGGGAAAGCGACCGATCTTCGCCGCACCGCCGGCAACACGCCGGACCGCCTCCGCCATTTGCCGGCCATCGCCATCCCAGAAACCGTTCATGTGATAGCAGGCGAAAGCCGGAAGGCGCTCGGCACGCTCGACGAGCTGCACCATCGTCTCGGCGACATCGGGCAGATAGGCCCATTGGTGACCGATGCCCGGCCTAGCCGGATTCTTGATCGTACCAACAGGTTTGCCCGGCGTGGCAAAAGCAGCGGAGAACCAGCTATTGCTGGTAGCGCCCGGCCCGAAGAAGTCGCCGGCGCGGACGATGATGACGCCGGTGCCACTCTCGGAAGCAGCCTTCAGGCGCTTCTCCATCTCGACGCGGATCTTGCCCTTCTTCGTCACCGGGTGCTGCGGACTATCCTCCGTCACAACAGGAAACGCATCCGGCCCGAAATTATAGACGGTGCCTGGCAGCACGATGCGGGCGCCGACGGCACGAGCTGCGGCAATCGTATTATCCAGCATCGGCAGAACCAGCTTCGCCCAATCGCGATAACCGGGCGGATTGACCGCATGCACGATCAGGCTTGCGCCTTCGGCCGCCTTGCGCACATCCGCCGCATTCATCGCGTCTCCCTGTAACCAGTCGAAACCCTGCCCGCTCGCGGATGCTTTCGCGGCGTTGCGGTTGAGCGCTCTGACCTTCCAGCCGCGTGACTGCAGCTTGCGGGCGACCGCACCGCCGACGCCGCCTGTGGCGCCGAGAACCAGCGCCAGTTTCTTGTCCTGATATTCGCTGCTCATGATCGTCTCCTTGTTCGATGAGACGACTATGCCTTCGATCCGGGATAAACAAAATTGACGAAATAAGTTCCGTCGCTATACATAATTATATGAGCACCGAGCCAAGCTGGGATTTCTATCGCTCCTTCCTCACCGTGCTGCGCCAGGGGTCGCTCTCGGCGGCCGCGCGTGAACTGGGGCTGACGCAGCCGACAATCGGCCGCCATATCGCCGCGCTCGAGGAGGCTGTCGGTGCGGAGCTTTTTATCCGCTCTTCGAATGGCCTGCTGCCGACCGATGTGGCGCTCGACCTCCAACCCTATGCCGAAACACTGGCAACGACGGCCGCCGCCTTCCTGCGCACGGCATCCAGCCAGCGCGACAAAGTGGAAGGCACCGTGCGCATCAGCGCCAGCGAGGTCATCGGCGTCGAAGTGCTGCCGCCAATCATCGCCGATCTGCAGGAAGCCTATCCGGGCTTGCAGGTGGAGCTTTCGGCATCGGATGCGCTGGAAGATCTCATGAACCGGGAGGCGGATATTGCTGTGCGTATGGCCGAACCGCAGCAGGATGCACTTCTGGTGCGGCGCATCGGCGATATCCCGCTCGGTTTTCACGCGCATCGCCGCTATTTGGAACGCCACGGCACACCGCAAACCCTCGCCGAGCTTGCCGGTCATCGCATCATCGGCTTCGACAGGCAGACAGCCTATATCCGCATGATGCGAAAGCTCTACCCGGCCGTGGATGAACTCACCGCCACCTTCCGAACCAGCAATCATCTGGCGCACTACACGGCCATTCGCGCCGGTGTGGGAATCGGCATCTGTCAGACCGGGCTGGGCCGTCCCAATTCCGATCTCGTTCACATTCTGGCAGATGAATTCGAAATCCAGCTCGGCACATGGGTCGTCATGCACGAAAGCCTCAAGACCTCGCCGCGCTGCCGTGTCGCCTTCGACGCGCTGGTCAAGGGTCTGCTGAACTATATCAAGTCATGCAGGGAAACGCGCGCCTGACGACGCGCTGAAGGATTTCGGGAAATCGGCTGGAGATCAGGGCTCTGGGGAAACCTCAGGCGAACGGCCCTTGGTAAAGCCGTCCACGACCTCGGTCTCGGGACGATCGCCACCCTCGGCATATTCCTCGTGCCACTTGCCCTGCGCATCCTGCCAGCTGATCTCGGCGGAATCACCGCCAACCTGCTGCTCGGCCGCAACGATACGGGCTGCTTCGAGCGCTTCGGAGTGGGTCGGAAATGCCTCGGAATAGACGTCTCCAAGCTTGTAGGCCCAGCCGCCGTCATGCGGTACGACTTCGTAGACCACCTTGACCATGCATGTGTCTCCTCTTCTTCTCGTTGCGCATCCGTAGGCTCCCGGATCATGTCCGGTTCAGCGCGGGCCGCTTGAGAAGATTTCCAGGACGCCGCGATCTGGGTTCCGGCTGCCGTATGAAAAGCAGTATTTCATTAATCGTCACAGACTGCAAATTTCATCAGTGGGGAGTCTGCTTGCATAGAAAAATCACCGGCTTAGATTCCCCGAGGGAATCAAAATCGGCGCTGGTGGTAGAAATGGCATTGCATCTTAAGGAAGAAAAATTCCTGATCGTGGCGGTCATTGTCGCGGTCATCACCTACTTGCTGGAACATTCGGTCACGGAGGCCGGCCGAGGCATGGCGCTTCTCGCCGCCGCCGCGCTGATTGCAACCATCGTGCTCGCCTCCATGCGCGTCGCCCATCACGCGGAACTGCTGGCCGTCAAGGTTGGCGACCCCTACGGCACGATGATCCTGACGCTCTCGGCCGTCGCTGTCGAAGTCATCATCCTTGGCATCATGATGAGCGGCGAGGAAACGTCGCCGACGCTTGTGCGCGACACGATCTATTCGGCTCTCATGCTCGATATCAACGGCATCCTCGGCCTTGCTGCCCTGCTCGGTGGCCTGAAACATGGCGAGCAGCCCTATAACGACAATTCCGGAAAGACCTATGGCGTGATGATCCTGACCGCCATGGGCATCTCGATGATCGTCCCGGAATTCGTGCCCGCCGACAAGTGGCACTATTATTCCGGCTTCACCATCATAGCCATGATCGCGCTCTACGGCCTTTTCCTGCGCATGCAGGTCGGCCAGCACAGCTACTTCTTCTCCTACAGCTATCCGCGCTCGGAACGGCAGAAGGAACATCCCGAGGAACATGAAGGAGAGGGATCGGTCGCAACCTCGATCACCATCATCCTCATCGGCGTCATCATCATCGGCGCGCTTGCCGAATTCATGTCAGGCTTCATGAGCGAAGGCCTGCGCGATACCGGCGCTCCTGTTGCCGTGACTGCCATCGTGGTTGCCGCCATCTCCGCCGCACCGGAAATTTTGACGGCCTTGAGGGCGGCGCTCCGCAACCGTATGCAGGCAACCGTCAACATCGCCATGGGCGCGTCTCTCTCGACGGTCATCCTCACGGTACCGGTCATGGAAGCCATCGCGCTCTATACCGGCCAGCCCTTCATCATGGCCATGTCGCCGGTTCAGACGGTCATGGTGGCGATCACGCTGATTGCCGCCGCCATCAACCTCAATGACGGCGAGACGAATGCCATCGAAGGCATGACCCATTTCATCCTCTTCGCCACCTTCATCATGCTGACGGCGATCGGACTTTGAATCTGAAATCAGCGACTTAACGCGACGAGCGGAATCATTTTTGCAGCGCGTTAAATCAGAACATCAGACAAACAAAAAGCCCGCCATCTCTGGCGGACTTTTTTAATGCGGCTGATAGCCGATGATTACTTGCAGGCGCCGCAGAAGCGCTGGATGCGGCGGCACGCTTCTTCCAGAAGCTCTTCCGAGGTCGCATAGGAGATACGGAAGTTCGGGCCGAGGCCGAAGGCAGAGCCGTGAACGACGGCAACGCCTTCCGATTCCAGGAGTTCGGAAACGAAATCCTCGTCCGTCTCGATGACTTTGCCGGACGGGGCTGTCTTGCCGATAAGCCCGGCGCAGGACGGATAGACGTAGAAGGCGCCTTCCGGCACCGGGCAGACGATGCCCCTGGCCTGGTTCAGCATGGAAACAACGAGATCACGGCGGCCTTCGAAGATCTTCTTGTTCTCTGGGATGAAGTCCTGCGTGCCGTTCAGCGCTTCGACAGCCGCCCACTGGGCAATCGAGGTCGCACCCGATGTCTGCTGCCCCTGGATCATGTCCATAGCCTTGATCAGCTGGATCGGGCCTGCCGCATAACCAATACGCCAGCCGGTCATCGCATAGGCCTTGGAGACGCCGTTCATCGTCAGCGTGCGGTCGTAGAGCTTCGGCTCGACTTCGACGGGCGTGACGAATTTGAAGTCACCATAGGTCAGGTGCTCGTACATGTCGTCCGTAAGTACCCAGACATGCGGATGCTTCATCAGCACGTCCGTCAGCGCCCTCAGCTCGTCATGCGTATAGGCAGCGCCCGTCGGGTTGGACGGCGAATTGAAGATGAACCACTTGGTCTTCGGCGTGATCGCCTTTTCGAGATCGGCAGGCTGGAGCTTGAAATTATGCTCCTGGGTGGCCGAAACGAAAACTGGTGTGCCGCCGCAGAGCGCCACCATCTCGGGATAGGACACCCAGTAAGGCGCAGGGATGACGACTTCATCGCCGGGGTTCAGCGTCGCCATGAAGGCGTTGAACAGGATCTGCTTGCCGCCGGTGCCGACGATCGTCTGCTCCCAGGAATATTCCAGACCGTTCTCGCGCTTGAATTTGGCGGCGATCGCCTTGCGTAGCTCGGGGATACCGGACACCGGCGTGTATTTCGTCTCGCCGCGATTGATCGCGTCGATGGCGGCTATCTTGATATTCTCCGGCGTATCGAAATCGGGCTCGCCTGCGCCGAGACCGATGACGTCGCGTCCTTTGGCTTTCAGCTCGCGCGCTTTCTGAGAAACGGCGATGGTGGCTGAAGGCTTCACGCGGGAAAGGGCATCGGCAAGGAAGGCCATGATATCGGTCCTACAAGGTTGAAACGGGCAGAAGGCCGGGACCGGAGTTCTGCGCTAAGCTCTATGTCCAATGTGTGACATCATTTCAAGCGCAAAGGCGTGATGGCGGCAATGATTCTTATTGATCGATTGCCGCACCTGCCTCTGGAATTTTGAACCAAGCTTCGAAGAGACGCCGCAAGGGGCGGATCCAGGCTCACAGGAAGTTGAATCAGTTTCTGAAGTCGTCCCTGTTTTATTCCTTAAAATCAAGGTTATCGCCCGTTTACCATTTGCCACGAATAAGCCGCAACAAATGCCGCGGCATGCCGCAATTCGGTCGTGAGAGCGCCGAGATCAAACCGCTACTCTATCACCATCCGACATTGGTTATTGAGGGTATGCCATGTTTCTGGAAGACGAGCACGCAGCGGGACGTCTGCGCGCAAGCCGGGTTTCTCTGTCGCTGATGGTGGCGGTCATCGCGTTTGCAGGCTGTGTCGTCGCGGCGTTCGGCCTCTTTTCAGTCGCCGAAGCAGGACCGGCCATGGCTTCCAGTTCGCTCCACGCTTCCTATGCCGACCAAAAGATTGCCGATGGCGTAGCAGTGCTTTTCGCCGCGTTGGTCGCCGCAAACGGGCTCGCCATCTGGCTGCGTCGCATTAAGGGCCTTGTCATCTGGGGAGGCCGGAGCGATGCCCGCTAAGCCGCAGCGTTCCAGCTGGACCGAGGAAGCGGACACGTTCGAGCCGCTGCCGACCTACATGGAGCTGGCAATGGCCGCCGCGTCTGCCCACGAGGCACCGCCTGCACCGCTAAGACCCCGTCTCCCCGGGCTTTCGATCGTCGAGAAACTGGTCGCCGTCGGTATCGTTTGCCTCGCCTTCTACGGCATGGCGCTGATCGGCTGCGGACTTTTCCTGAAAGCTGAAGCAAAGCGCACCGGCTACTACATCACACAGCGGATAATGAGCGCGGAATTGCAACAGGCCGATTTCGATACCCGTTTCCCTCCCCGCGTGATCAACTGACCTGCTCTCATTCAATCCGAGAACACAAAACCGTTATGGAGCGCCGACTACGGTTGAAGCGCACCATGCCCCGCGCCACCTTCCCCTTAAACTGACGACGGGGGATTATGATGGACGCCATTTCGACTTTCCGTTTCGTCGCGCTGCTGGCAGGAGCCGCTGCTTTTGCAGGTCCAGCCCTTGCCCAGATTGGAGACATCGTCAGGACGCAGGAAGTTTCGGTTCGTGTCGAGAAACTCGCCGAAGGGCTGGAGCATCCCTGGGCAGTCGAGGTCCTGCCTGATGGCGGCTATATCGTCACGGAGCGCCCGGGGCGGCTGCGCATCATCCGCGACGGCAAGGTTTCCGATCCGATCGATGGCGTGCCAAAGGTGAGCGCCCGCGGCCAGGGCGGCTTAATGGATGTCGCGCTTGCCCCGGATTTCGCCACCAGCCGAAAGCTCTACCTGACCGCCGCAACTGCCAGCGACCGAGGCTCCGGCACCGAGGTTTTCAGCGCCACACTATCGTCAGATGAAAAGAGCCTCAAAAACGTCACGCCCATTTTCACCATGCGGCACTTTACCCGCGGGAACATCCAGTACGGCTCACGTATCGCGATCGCCCCCGACGGCTCACTGTTCATCAGCGTCGGCGACCGCGGTGACCGCGACCGCTCGCAGGACTGGAAGGATGACGCCGGCTCCATAGTCCACCTCAATGCCGATGGCAGCATTCCCGCCGACAATCCCTTCAAGGATAGCAGCAAAGCCCTGCCGGAAATCTGGTCCAAGGGCCATCGCAATCCGCAGGGCATCACCTTCGACAGTGCCGACGGCAAGCTCTACACCGTCGAGCATGGCGCACGCGGCGGCGACGAGATCAACAATCCTGAACCCGGCAAGAATTACGGCTGGCCCATCATCACCTATGGCCGCGACTATTCCGGCGCCAAGATCGGCGAAGGCACCGCCAAGGAAGGCCTGGAGCAGCCCCTGCACTATTGGGATCCGTCGATCGCCCCAGGCGCTCTCGTCGTCTATCGTGGCAAGATGTTTCCGGAATGGAACGGCAATTTCATCGTCGCCGCCCTGAAGTTCCAGTTGTTGTCGCGCATGCAGCGGGATGCAAGCGGCGCCTTCACTGCCGAAGAGCGCATGTTCGAAGGCGATTACGGCCGCATCCGCGATGTGATCGTCGCCCCCGATGGCGCATTGCTGATGGTGACCGATGAGAATGACGGCGAATTGCTTCGGGTTTCCCGCGCCCCAGATCGGGCCGGCTAAAGCGAGTTCCGCAATTCCTTGCGGATCATGAATTTCAGCCCTGACCATGTTTCGTTGACGGCGCAGACCTTGACGTCGACGAGGCCTGTCGGCAGCAAAATCTCGCGCAACGCGTCCTCCGTGATGCTTGTCGCCACCTTCGAGCTCTTCTTCGGCCAGGATATCCAGACCATGCCATCGGGCCTGATCACACGGAATAACGCCGCCGCCATCTCTTCCAACGCCACACGATGTGTTTCGAAGACGTGGATATAATCGAATTGCCGATCGGGGGCCTTCGGAAAGACTCGTTCGACCGTAGCGAAACCCTCGAACCGGCTGATCTCGGCCAACCCATCGGGAACATTGATGAGCAAGGCCGTCTGTCCCGGTTTGAGCCCCAGCTTCCTTGCGAGCGGCGTGCCGGAATATCCTGCCGTCATTGGCGCTTCCACACGAGCGGCCATGTTGCCGGACCGCCATCGGCCGTTGCATCGCACTCTTCCTTGATGCGCACTTCCTCGAGAACAAGGAAATCCGTGTTCTCAGGCTCTGCGACGCGCCACGCATAATAGCTGCCGCAATCGCCCATGCCACGCCCCTTCACGAAGGAAGTGAAACGCCTCTCCATCGCATCGTAGCGGATGTTGAAACCCGTATCGCCTGTCGTTTCTGAAAACTTCAGCGGAAAGACCGTTCGAGAAATCTGGCTGCCCTGACCGCCATAGATCGCGGAAGGCATGTTGTAGGCACCGGCCGGGCCGCAGGGCACGATGATCAGCCTCATCCCCTTCTCCTGAGTGACTTCGAAGGCGTCGCCATAGGCAAGGCGCCGCTCTTCGATATGGCAGTCGCCATCATCAGGCTCGATATCCGCCCGCACGGACTCCGGCAGATCGGCAAAGAGCGAAATCAGACGGACGGACGAGGAAGCCTCGGCTGAAGCGCTCTCAAGCCCCGCCAGAACGACTGCTGTCGCGACGGCAATCAGTTGCCCCCTCATCTGCATGTCCTCCGAACCATATGGGGAATCCTCATCCTTGCCGAAAAGAAATGCAACTGCTAACCCGCTGAACATAACTCCCAGACGCTTCCCCAACATCGAGGGTGAAAATGACGCGCATTCAGGCGAACCTCCTTCTATTGCTTGCAGCCGCCATCTGGGGCGGAGGCTTCGTCGCCCAGTCGACGGCAATGAAGGCGATCGGTCCCTTCTGGTTCATCGGCCTGCGCTTCGCCATCGCTGCACTTGCCACCCTGCCGTTCACGCTCTTCGAAGCCCGCAGGGCAAAGATCGCAACCAGCCGCAGACATCTCGGTCTATATCTTTTGATCGGACTGGCGCTCTTCGGCGGCGCGTCGACACAGCAGGTCGGCCTGCAGACGACGACCGTCACCAATTCCAGCTTCATCACCGGCCTCTATGTGATCTTCGTGCCGCTGATTGCCGTCTTCTTCCTGCGCCGCTCGCCGCACTGGATCATCTGGCCGGGCGCCATCATGGCCGTGTCAGGCATTTACCTGCTCTCCGGCGGCCAACTCTCGGCCCTTACGATCGGCGACCTGCTGACTGTCGTCTGTGCCATCTTCTGGTCGGTCCAGATCACGCTTGCCGGAACGACGGTTGGGGAAACGGGTCGGCCACTTGCCCTGTCCAGCGCCCAGTTTGCGGTCACGGCAGTCTGCGCGCTCATCATCGCGGCCATTTTCGAACCGATCAGCCTGTCAGATATCCGCGCGGCAGCACCCGAAATCCTCTATGTCGGCATCTTCTCCTCGGGCGTCGCCTTCGTGCTGCAGGTCGTCGCCCAGCGCTACACCACGCCGTCACAGGCGGCGATCTTCCTGTCCGCCGAAGCACTGTTCGGTGCCACGCTCGCTGCACTTCTTTTGGGCGAGAGCATGCCGCCGCTCGGCTATATCGGTTGTGCGCTGATGTTTATCGCTATGCTTGTAGTCGAGCTCGTGCCCGAAATGACCCGCCGACGTTCGCAAACGGCCTGAACACGCGTCCATTTGTGGGGCGTTTAGTGCCATCTGAAATTTTTTTTTAGCAGGTGTTAAGACGCGCTAGCGTTGCATTTTTGGTAAAATCTGCCCGGAACTTATATTGCAGACGATATAAAACGTTAATCATTTGCTCCCGACGGAGGATTTTTTGCGTTTTTGCGAAAACAGGTCATATTTGCGGGTGTGTTCTTAGGGACACGTTAAAAAACTTTTGCTTGCCAAAATCCTTCAAACGCAGCAATCTTCGCGCGTTCGGGCATTTTGCGAGCATGGGAAGTCCTTAAGAATTTGCGAGCCGGAAACGCTAATATTCCGGTCAGCCGGTCCCAAAAAACAGCAGGCGTTAAGTCCTGTCTGGAACCGGCGGAGGTAGAGGGGACCTTTTTCTCACATTTCAAGATCTGCCTGCCAGCGTCTTCGCAAGAAGGCAATAGCGTAATGCTGCCCGTGTGGATGGCGGGCGGAGACAAAAGGACCTGAGGCATGGCCGAGACTGGCACTGTAAAATTCTTCAATACCGACAAGGGCTTCGGCTTTATCAAGCCGGACAAAGGTGGCGCCGATATCTTCGTTCACATTTCTGCCGTTCAGGCTTCCGGTCTGGCCGGTCTGACGGAAAACCAGAAAGTAAGCTTCGACACGGAGCCGGATCGCCGCGGCAAGGGCCCGAAGGCCGTCAATCTGCAGATTTCAGGCTGAACCCTCGCATTGGCGTGGAATTCGAGTTGAAGCCCGGCAGCGATGCCGGGTTTTGTCGTTCAGACTCCATTCAGCATGACGCCGTTAGTTTCAAAACCATTGAGAAGGGACCGCTTCCGGTTCCTGATACCGGGATTTTACGCCATGAACAGGCTTGCAAAGACCATTCTTCTGACCGCAACCGCTGCCGCCCTCACCCTTTCGGCCATCGGCGAAGCCTCTGCAGGCGATCGCTACTGGCGTCACGGCCGCGACCACGGCAACGATGCGCTGGTCGGTGGTGCTGTCGGCCTTGCCACTGGCCTGATTGTCGGCTCCGCCATCGCCAATGCCAATAATGGCCCGGTCTATGAAGAGCGCCGCTACATCGACCCGCCGGTCTATGAGCCGGAATATGCTCCGCCCCCGGTTTACCGCGCGCGTCCGGTCTACTCCGAGCCGGTCTACGGCCGCCCTGTCTATGGTCGCCCAGTCGGCGCCACGGAACCCTGGAGCGCTCAATGGCAGCGCTATTGCTCTTATCGCTACCGCAGCTTCGATCCGCAGAGCGGCACCTATGTCGGCAATGACGGTCGCGAACACTTCTGCGTCGCAAGCTGATAGGCTGAAGATATTCTGACGAAAAGCGCCGCCACAATGCGGCGCTTTTCTTTTGTCCACACCTCAGCCGGCCTTCTTCTCCCAGGGCATGGGCTTGGCACCTCCGTCCTGTTCAAAATCGGTCGACTGGCTGACGACACGCCAGGTGCGATCGGCTTCCATTCGCGCAGCATCCGCCTTCTCCACGGCCGCGGCTGCGTCGCTGCCGAGCAGCAGGCGCAGTGGTGGGGTATCGAGCGAGGCAATGTGCAGGGCCACGGCGGCCGCCTTGGCCGGATCGCCTGGTTGGCGGCCATTATAGTTGCGCTGATATTCCGCCATGGCGCCGACCGTTGCGGCATATTCCGGACGTCCCCCGTAGATCGCCGTTGATGAACCGGCAAAATCCGTCCGGAAACCGCCGGGCTCGATGACCGTCACCTTGATGCCGAGCGGCCCGACTTCCTTGGAAAGCACTTCGGAAAAACCCTCGACACCCCATTTCGCTGCCGCGTAAGGCGCACGCCCGACAGGCCCGATCCTGCCGCCCACGGACGAGAACTGAATGATGTGGCCCGCCCCCTGCCCGCGCATCACCGGGATCGCCGCCTTGGTCATGATGATTGTGCCAAAGAGATTGGTCTCGATCTGCGTCCTGAATTCCGCAAGGCTCGTATCCTCGATCGGCGCGACATTGCCGTAGCCGGCATTGTTGACCAGCACATCGAGTTGGCCGAATGTTTCGACCGCAGTCTTCACCGCAGACTCGGCTGCCGCCTCATCCGTCACGTCGAGCGGCAGCGCCAGAACGCGTGGCCCATACGCTTCGACGAGATCGGCAAGCTGGCCCGGATTGCGCGCCGTCGCGACCAGCTTGTCACCGGCCTCAAGCACGGCCTGTGCGAGCGCCCGGCCGAGACCACGCGAACTTCCTGTAATCAACCAAACCTTCGACATGGAAAACTCCTTTTCGGTTCCCTGTCCATTTAAGATCTATTGTTTCCTTTAGAAAGAAGGTACCTTGGAGATCTATACACACCTGAAAGTAACTGTAATGAGAGACGACATCTTCGACTTCTGCCGCAATATGAGCGACGAGCAGGATGCACGCGCCCGGCAGATGCTGGAACGCGCCGCCGCCAAATGGCCGCTGCGCGTCCTGCATGTGCTTTCTGAGGCCGATGGCCCCTTGCGGTTTTCAAGGGTGCTGGAGCGGGTGGAGGATATCAGCCAGAAGGTGCTGACACAGACATTACGCACACTCGAAAGCGACGGCCTCGTCATCCGCACACTCTATCCGCAGGTGCCTCCGCGCGTGGAATACGAGTTGACGCCACTCGGCCGCGAACTGCTGACCCAGGTCGTCTCGCTCTGGCGCTGGATCGTCATTCACCTGAATGAATTCGACGCCCCCAAACCGGCTGCAAAAAGCTAGGCCGGAAGACGCACAGTCGCTCTCAGCCCACCGAGCGGGCTGTCGCCAAGCGTGATATTGCCGCCGTGGCTGCGGGCGATATCCCGCACGATGGCAAGCCCGAGACCGGTGCCCGAAGCATCGAGATTACGTGCGCTATCCAGCCGGAAGAACGGCTTGAACACATCCTCCCGGTACTTCTCCGGGATGCCGGGACCATTGTCATCGAAGACAATCGTCAGCCACTTCGCGCCATGCTTGGCCTCGATATGGAGCGTGTCGGCATAGCGCCTTGCATTCGAGGCAAGATTGGTCACCAGCCGCAGGAAGGCATTGGGGCGCACCGAGATATGATCCTCGCCCTCGATGGAATAGGTCAACACCTTGCCATGCAGCTCGAAATCGATCTCGAGCTTCTCAAAGATCTCGCTGAGCTTCAGCTCGCCGACATCCTCCTCCACCTCACCCTTGGCAAAGGCCATATAGGCCTCCAGCATGGTCTGCATATCGTTGACGTCTTCGTTGAGCCCGGCAAGATCAGGGTTGTCCCCGGCGAGCGCCAGCTGCAGCTTGAAGCGCGTCAGGATGGTTCTGAGGTCGTGGCTGACGCCTGAGAGCATCGCGGTGCGCTGCTCCATCTGCCGCTCGATACGCTCACGCATGAGAATGAAAGCAAGGCCGGCCCGGCGAACTTCGTCAGCGCCGCGCGGATAGAAACTATCGGCCTTCTGTCCCTTGCCGAAATTTTCCGCCGCCCGCGCCAGATTGAGGATCGGCCGGATCTGGCCGCGCAGGAACAGGATTGAGATGGCGATCAGCACGAGTGACGCGCCGACCATCCAGAGAATGAAAATATGCGTGTTCGATGCATAGGCCTGGCTGCGTTTGGTGATCACACGCAGGATGCGGTTGTCGAGCTTGATACGGATCTCGATGAGGTTGGAATTGCCGACCGTATCGATCCAGAACGGCCGATGGATTTCTTCGGTGATCTCGTCGCTCAGAATGCCGTCGAGGATCGAGAAGAACGGCTTTTCACGCGGCGGCGGCAGATCTCCATCCGGCTCGATTGAAATCTGTAGGTTGAGCTGGTCGCGGGCAATGCGGGTTATATCGCTGTAATCATCACCCTGCGGATAGGTGTCGATGACCTCGATGATAGCAGCAATATCGCGGGTCACGGCGAGCGACAGCCGCTCCGTCACCATCTGCCAATGACGTTCCATGAAGACCGCTGCGACGACCGACTGCAGAAGCACCATCGGAATGATGATGATGAGCAGCGAACGCGTATAAAGGCCCGTCGGCAATCGCCGGCGCAGCCAGCGCACGAACCAGCGCCAGCCGGGTGCAGGAGAGCGGTCTTCCCGCCGCAAGCTGTCGAATGTCACCATTTGCGCCGGTCCCGAACCCGTCGTTTCAGTCGATGCTCAGCCTGTATCCGATACCGCGCACTGTCTGCAGCCAGACCGGATTGGCAGGATCATCCTCGATCTTGCGGCGCAGACGGTTGATCTGCACGTCGATGGTACGTTCGCCGACTTCCGCATCGTCTCCGATGAGCTCGTGCCGCGGGATCGTGTCGCCGGCCCGGCGGGCAAAAAGCAGCATGATTTCCTGCTCGCGGTCCGTCAGGCGGATCACTTCAGCCGCCTTCTTCAATTCCTTGCGCGTCAGTGAGAAGGTGTAAGGCCCGAACATGATCTGCTCGATCTTCGGGGTATCGCCGCCGCTGTTGCGCCGCAGGATATTGTTGACGCGCAGGACGAGTTCGCGTGGATCGAAAGGCTTGGGAAGATAATCATCTGCGCCGGCTTCAAGCCCGGCAATACGGCTGTCGGATTCGGCAAGCGCCGTCAGCATGATGATCGGCACGTTCTTCACGGCCCTGAGCCCGCGTGTCACCTCGATGCCGGATTCGCCCGGCATCATCACGTCCATGATGATGAGGTCGAAATCGAGCCCTGCCAGCTTGCGCTGCGCCTCCGCCCCATCAGAAGCAATGGTCACGCGAAAACCGTTTTCCGTCAGGTAGCGGTTCAGCAACGCGCGGATACGGGTATCGTCGTCGACGACGAGAAGATGCGCCGCGTCATCGGAAATGCCTGTCTTGACCGCCATTCAATCCGCCTTCTGTCTGTCTCGCATGCCTCTGAGGAATGCCTTTACGCCCTCTCGCGCCTCCGAGGTAGCTCCCTCGAATGCCCGTTCAATACGGCGTGATTGCGGCTCGGCGAGCGCCAGTGCCAACTCCCTGCCCGATTTGGTGGGATAGAGCTTGCGCTGTCGGCGATCCTCCGGGCCTGCTACCTGCCGAATATAGCCTGAATCGATCAGTTGTTTCAGCACTCTTGCAAGGCTCTGCTTGGTGATCTTCAGCGTATCGAGCAGATCGGCGACCGTCATGCCCGGATTTCGGTTGACGAAGTGCACGACGCGGTGATGCGCCCGCCCAAAACCGCTCTTTTCGAGAATGGCGTCGGGATCGGATACGAAGTCGCGATAAGCGAAGAAGAACAGCTCGATGATCTCGAAATCGATGATCCCGACATCTTCCATCGGCGTGGCCAGCGGCTCAGGTTTGCCTGCTTTCGAGCTGGTCTGTCGTGGCACTCGGCATTTCCTCTCTCTTGGCGTGAGCCTTGCGGAACTTTCGCAAAATATGTCAGCTTTATTGACGTAATTTGCGTTGCCGCTAGCTTCCCCGAACGTTGCAGGCCCCGCGGACTGTTCTTTCCCCGGAAACTAAAGCCCGCCCGGCAAATCTCCAACGCAACGCGCAATTTCCCCTTGCGTCAGTGGATAGAACGTAATGGGGACAACAATCAACAGACATGGCGCAAACGCGCCGGAGGAGGCAAGGATGGCTTCAGTTCTCTGAAGCTTACGTGCGGCCGATCGCACGACGCGCGGGAGTGAGATGATGAGCGTTTCCGCGCAGGCGAACCGCATCAACGTGGCGAGGATGCCAATATCGTCTTCGTCGAGGATGGCGTCATTCACACGCCGACCCCGGATTGCTTCCTGAACGGCATCACTCACCGGACGGTGACTGAACTCGCCAAACGCCGTGGCATTGAAGTCGACGAACGGGCCTTCTTCCCGGAAGAGCTGAGCAGCTTCTCCGGGCGCTGCCAGACCGGTTCGACAGCGGACGTTACTCCCGTGTCTGAAATCGGCCCGTATTGCGTCACGCCGGCGACGATCGCCGAAACGCTGATGAATGATTACATGAAGGAATCTATTCGGCCGCCGCTATCGCCGCCGAATAAACCATCCACCGATCATGCCGACCCGGCCAGGCGCGTGCGTTTGCCGACCGTTTCGTTGTCCAGCGTCCGAACCTTCAGCGTGCCTTGGCCATAACCAGCCCGGCGACCGACGAAAGGATGCCGCCGCCGATCAGTCCGCCAATGCCGTCAGCGATCAGCCCGGTCATTGCTGCTTCCCCGCCGACCATGCTGAGCAGCATGCCGCCGCCAATGCCGCCGATGGCGCCCGCAATCGTGCGGGCAACGACATTGATCGCCTGCTGTTTCAGCGCGGCGCTTGCGACATTGCCGCCGACTGCCCCTGCAACCAGTTGTGTGATGAGCGGAAGTAGCGCTTCCATGATTTTCTCCTCTGGCGATCTCCCCGATCGCCGACTTATGCCATCACCGGATGGCATGTTAGAATATTATCATGTTTACGAGGAGAAGTAGAGAATTCTGACAACCCATGCGAGAGCTCTGCGGATCCTTCATGGAAAGGAGAAAGGCGGCAGCATGGCCGCCTTTCTCATGAGCTTATTGATAGACATAGACGATGCGGCGCGTGCCCGGGTCAACCAGCACCGGCCGATCGTTGATGCGGACATAGCGATACTGGTAATCCGGAATCGTCTCGAATGTCACATCGGCGGGCACTTCGGCACCGACGACCACATCACCGCCAAGCCGCACGGCCTGCCCCGGCGTGGTGTCGATATAGGTGCGGACTTCCTCCGGCGGCGTAATCGCCTCGACCGAGCCGACCGGACCGATCAGCTCATCACCGGGCGCGGGCATTGGCTCCGCCGGCACGACGCTGGAGGTCGTCTCATAGGTCACCACAGGCACGCCGAGATCATCGCGATGCTGCTCGACGATGACAGGCGAGCCGCCCTGATCAACCTGCAGATATTCGGCATAGACCCAGCCGCGCACGCCGTTTACATCGACCCGGCACCAGCGGCTGCCTTCGATGCAGCCGTCGAGCACGGCAGTCGAGCCGCGCGTGGCAAGGCCGACGGAGGGATATTGCGGGCCAGGCCCGGAGCGGATGTTCAGGTCGTTGATGGACGTCGCCACCATCTCCGCCTGAGCAAGGCCGGCACTCGCAGCCAGAAAGGCGCCGGCCAGCAGAAGGTTTCTCTTCAGGGTCATTCTAGGTCTCCTTGTTGCGATGGGCTGAGAACGCACGGGTTGCGTGGTTGTTCCGCCGCGGCCGGCGCGGCTGAAGAATGGCATAAAGAAGGCCGAAGCAAGCATCTGAAATCGCTTCAAAAATTCACTTGTAGGCAGCGCAGCGCCGCTCTCCGCAAGCCGATAAATTCCTGTTGCAGCCTGTCTTTTTCGCGTGAGCCGGCCGAAAATTCAGGCTGCCTTCGGCTGCGTTTGCGCCTATAGAGACAGGCAATTGAAAGACGCGAAGCGAGGCATTCATGGGCATGCTCCAGGCCGGCATCATTCCGGTAACCCCCTTCCAGCAGAACTGCACCATTCTCTTCGACCCCGATACGAAGGAAGGCGTGGTCGTCGATCCCGGCGGCGACGTCTCTGTCATTTCGGGCGTGATCGAAGAGCAGGGCTTCAAGATCAAGGAAATCTGGCTCACCCACGGTCATCTGGACCACGCCGGCGGCGCCAAGGAGCTCAAGGAAAAGCTCGGTGTCGATATCGTCGGCCCGCATGAGGACGACCTGCCGCTCCTGCAGCGCATAGAAACCCAGGCCGAGAAATATGGCATACAGGGCCTGCAGAACGTCACGCCCGACCGCTGGCTGAAGGATGGCGACAAGATCTCCTTCGGCTCTCACGAATTCGAAGTCTATCACACGCCGGGCCATGCGCCGGGCCATGTCATCTATTTCAACCGCGCCCAGAAGTTCGCCCATCTCGGCGATGTACTCTTCAACGGCTCGATCGGCCGTACCGACCTGCCCGGTGGCAATCATCGCCAGCTTCTCGATTCCATCAGGGACAAAGTGCTGCCACTCGGCGACGATGTCGGCTTCATCTGCGGCCATGGACCGGGCAGCCGCATCGGTGACGAACGCCGTGAAAACCCCTTCCTGCGGGAGATCTGAACGTGAAACATATGAGCTGGCTGAACCCGCCACCATTCTTCGAGGAACGTGACGGCGCGCTCCATGTCCGCTCCGGCGAAAGGACCGATTTCTGGCAGGGCACCTATTACGGCTTCCACCGCGACGACGGCCACTTTCTGCATGAAAGCCGCAAGGGTGACTTCACCGCCGAGGTCACCTTCTCCGGCAATTATGAAGCGCTCTACGATCAGGCCGGCCTGATGATCCGTGCCGACGAGAAGCACTGGGTGAAATGCGGCATCGAATATACCGATGGGGCCAGGCATTTCAGCACAGTGGTCACCAACGGCAATTCCGACTGGTCGGCCTTCCGCATCGGCCATGACTTCGATGCCATCTCGGTCCGCGCCACCCGCAACGGCGACGCCCTGTTCATTCAGTACAGCACGGACACCATGGACGAATGGCGCATGGCCCGCCTCGCCTGGTTCGATCCCGCTTTCAAAGAGGTGCTGGTCGGTCCCGTCTTCTGCTCACCGCAACGCGCCGGCTTCGAAGCCGTCTTCCACGATTTCACATTGAACGACCCGCTCTCGCGCGAGATCCACTGAGCCTGCTTGCCGAGGTCAACCGCAAATGCGCTTCGCGCTTCGGCGAAGACCAGATCATTTATGCAATAGCAAAACGCAGCTGACCGGTCTGGCCGGCCTACATCAGCTTCTGGCCGTTCGGCACCGGCCGCTCGACAGCCGCAAGGACGATATCACCCTTCTCATCGGCAAAACCGAGTGTCAGCACTTCCGAGCGGAACGGGCCAATCTGGCGCGGCGGAAAGTTGACGACGGCGAGCACTTGTCGCCCGACGAGCCGTTCCGGCGAGTAATGAACCGTGATCTGCGCCGAAGATTTCTTGACGCCGATCTCGGAGCCGAAATCGATGAGCAGCTTGATCGCCGGCTTGCGTGCTTCCGGAAAGGGATTTGCCTCGATGATGGTCCCGATACGGATATCCACGCGCGCGAAATCAGCAAAAGTGATCTCTTCAGCCATCACAGTCTTTCTCAGCCGGCGAGCTCTTCGGCGCGCTTGCGGGCAGCCGCAAGCGCCTCGTCGAACAACGGCTGCATGCCATCTTCAGCCATCAATACGGAAAGTGCGGCCGCGGTCGTGCCGCCTGGAGAGGTGACATTCTGGCGCAGGCGCGCAGCGTCGTCGGGGGACTGGTGCAGCAGCTCACCAGCCCCCGCGACTGTTTCCCGCGCAAGACGCATGGCAAGGTCCGCCTGCAGGCCAAGTTTACGGCCCGCTTCTGCCATACATTCGACGAGATAAAACACATAAGCAGGCCCGCTGCCCGACAGCGCCGTCACCGAATCGATATCGGATTCGGAAGGCACCCATTCGACAGGGCCGGACACACGAAGAAGAGCATTGACGCCATCGCGCTGTTCAGCGCTGACACGCGCATTGGCATAGGCGCCGGTCACACCGCGCCCGACCATGGCAGGCGTGTTCGGCATGGCGCGCACCATGGCCGCCTCGCCGAGATGCTTTTCAAGGAAGGCGAGCGTCTTGCCGGCAGCGACCGAAACCACCACCGTCTGAGGCCCGACCACGCTTTTGACCGCCGGAAGCACGGCTTCCATTACCTGCGGCTTCACGGCAAGGAACAGGACCCCGGCCTTGAGACCGGCGGGAGCGGCCGTGACATGGGAGGCACCCGCATCGGCAATGGTCGCCAGCATCGCCGGCGATGGGCCGGGATCGACCACGACCACGGCGGAACCCGGAACGCCGCTCTTCAGCCAGCCGGAAAGCATCGCTCCGCCCATATTGCCGGCACCGATGAGAACGACCGGATTGGCAGCGGAAAAGGCATTCGCAGGCATGTTTTACGCCTCACCGACGGTTTCAAAGAGGACCGCTTCCATCGCCTTATTGGCTTCCATACCGGACCAGACGACGAACTGGAAAGCTTGAAAATAAGCTTCGCAGGTATCGAGCGCGCTGGAAAGCAGAACTTCCACCTGACGGTTCGTGGGCTCGGCACCGCCGGCAAGCAGCAGCGATTGGCGGAAGATGACGACATCTTCCTGGCGCCACAGGTCGAAATGACCCATCAGCACCTGGCCGTTGATCGCCGAGAGCAGCTTCACCACCTCGTTGACCCTGATTTCGGGAACCTTGATGTCGAAGGCGCAGCCAAGATGCAGCGCTTCGAATTCCTCCATCCACGAGAAGGAGACGTGATAGTCGGCCCAGCGACCTTCGACCGTCATCGCGATCTCGTCTTCGCCGGAGCGCTCGAAGGCCCAGTCATTGTTTGAAGCCACGTACTCGATCATGTCGACCGGGTTCGACTGGCGTTCGACTTCCAATTCCATAAGGCTCATGCAGCACCTTCTTGACCGGAATGAATGCGGCCTAACTTCGTGAAAAACACAAAACGAGACACACGCAATACCGGAAACAACCACTGGGGATGATCGCTGAACCGCTGCCAGACTAACGCAGTGAACCTGCCCGGAGCTTACCAATTCGCTTCGAATCATCATTTAAAATCAGTGTATAATGCCCCTTGCACCCTGCCAGCCCCCTTCACGGAAATTTGGCCTGGCCTGCTGTGGAAAGCACTTATGGAATCAAATTCAGCGGGGGAGGTAAAAGACTCTGCCCATTGGCTTTTTTGGCAGTGTCCACAGGTGAAAAATCACACCCGATTTTTTTATCCAAGATGCGGCATGTAACATATGGGCCACGCCGCACCTTATACAGCATCTTCTTTAAGCTGAGATCACTTGCCCTTTGCAGCGAGCTTGGCCTCGAGCGCAGCGATGCGGGCTGCGAGCGCCTCGTTTTCGTCACGGGCCTTGATCGCCATTTCACGCACGGCTTCGAATTCCTCGCGCTTGACGACATCCATGCTGTTCAGCCAGCGCTCGGCATGAGCGTTGAAGGCGGTCTCGACCTCCTTGCGCACACCCTGCGCGGCACCTGCCGCATCGGTCATCAGCTTGGCGAATTCATCCATGATGCGGTTCGTTCCGGTCGTCATGGCGTATTTCTCCCTTCGCACGACGTGAATGTCTGGCCTTGCGGCCACCGAAATGGAGGTAGGGCTTCGCCGTTAAGGATGCAAGCGCTTTGCACGGGATAAGCCCTTGCGCACGGGGCCGTGACGAACAATGCACTTGACCGCCAAAGATCGCAGCGCCATGTTCCGCGCATCTCAACGGGTGGGAAAACCTTGCCGATAGCTGCTGATCTTCTTGCTATAATGCCTTTCCCTAATATCGACCCGATCGCTTTTTCGATCGGCCCGCTGGCGATTTATTGGTATGGCCTGGCCTATGTCGCCGGCATCCTGCTCGGCTGGGCCTATGCCCGCCGCATTGCGGCAAACAATGCACTCTGGCCAAACAATACCTCGCCCATATCAAGGGCCCAGCTCGACGACTTCATCGTCTGGGCAGCCCTCGGCATCGTTCTCGGCGGCCGCATCGGCTACATTTTCTTCTACGATCTCGGAGCCATCATCGAAAATCCGATCCGCGCCGTGCAGATCTGGAACGGCGGCATGTCCTTCCATGGCGGCCTGACCGGCACGACGATTGCCATGATCCTCTTTGCCCGCCGCAACCGCATCCCGATCTGGAACCTCTTCGATATCGTTGCGACGGTGGTGCCCTGTGGCCTGTTCTTCGGCCGTATCGCCAATTTCATCAACGGCGAGCTCTGGGGCAGGCTGACGGACGTGCCCTGGGCAGTCGTCTTCCCGACTGGCGGCCCCTTCGCCCGCCATCCGAGCCAGCTCTACGAAGCCGGCCTCGAAGGTATCGTCCTGCTGCTCGTTCTTGCCGCCCTCGTCTACGGCGCCAAGGCCCTGAAGAGCCCCGGGCTCATCACCGGCGTCTTCGTCTGCGGCTACGCGCTCTCGCGCATCTTCGTGGAATTCTTCCGCGAGCCGGATGCGCAGCTCGGCTACCTGCTCGGCACAAACTGGCTGACGATGGGCATAGTCCTGTCCCTCCCGATGATCCTGCTCGGCCTTTGGGCGATCTTCCGCGCCCGCCGCCAGGCTGCTGCCCTGCAGCACTGAAGCTCCCGGAACGACCGCCATGACCACCGCATTAAGCGAAAAGATCAAGACGATCATCCAGGCAAACGGGCCGCTCAGCGTCACCGACTATTTTTCGCTCTGCCTTGCCGATCCCGAACACGGCTATTACCGCACCCGCGAGCCCTTCGGCCGTTCGGGCGATTTCGTCACCGCACCTGAGGTCAGCCAGCTCTTCGGCGAAATGATCGGCGTCTTCGTCGTCCACGCCTGGCAGCGCCACGCAACGCCTGCAGGCGTCCGCCTCGTCGAGATCGGGCCCGGCCGCGGTACGATGATGGCGGACATGTTGCGCGTGATTTCGCGCATCGCCCCGCCGCTCTTCGACAACATGACGATCCATCTCGTCGAAACCAGCGAACGCCTGCGCGATATCCAGAGCCAGACGCTGGAAGCCTATGAAGGCAAGATCAGCTGGCATGCTGGCTTCGACGAAGTGCCCCCCGGCTTCACATTGATCGTCGCCAACGAACTCTTCGACGCGATCCCGATCCGCCAGTTCATCCGCACCTCGACCGGCTTTCGTGAACGCATGGTCGGCCTCGACGCCGATGGCGAGCTGATGTTTGCGGCCGGCGTCGCCGGCCTCGATCCAACGCTGCTGCCGGAACCCGCGCAAAACGTGCCGGCCGGCACCCTGTTCGAGATTTCGCCTGCCCGCCAGGCGGTCATGAGCGCCATCTGCGAAAGGCTGCGGATCTTCAGCGGCACGGCGCTTGCGATCGACTACGGACATCTCGTCACCGGTTTCGGCGATACGCTGCAGGCCGTGCGAATGCACGAATTCGATCCGCCGCTTGCCCATCCCGGCGAAGCGGATCTGACCAGCCATGTCGATTTCCAGCAGCTTGCCGAAACGGCAGCGTCTGCCGGCGTCCACATTAACGGCGCACTGCACCAGGGTGACTTCCTGACCGGCCTCGGCATTCTCGAGCGCGCCGCAGCCCTCGGTCGCGACCGCGAGCCGAATACGCAGCAGATCATCCAGAGCGCGGTCGATCGGCTCGCCGGTGCAGGTGAAGGCCGCATGGGCGAACTCTTCAAGGTGCTCGCCGTCTCCTATCCGGCGATCGACCTGATGCCGTTCCGTCCGGTGGATTGACAGCCAGCCTTACGCTCGCCAACATCCGCCGCAAAATGACACCGCTTCGCCGGACAATGTCCGGCCAGGATGACGTCGATCCCTCTCCAAAAGTCCCGGAATATCAGATGACAGACGCGGCCTCTCCCGCACCGATCGAAAGCGCGCTGCTGAACGAAGCGACCGGCGGCGCGATCCGCCATGGCTATTTCACCCGCGCAGGCGGCATTTCGCAGGGCATCTATCGCGGCCTCAATGTCGGCCTTGGTTCGAATGACAAGCGCAAAAATGTGCAGGAGAACCGCAGACGCGTCGCCGCCTGGTTCGACCTGCCGGTAGAGCGACTGGCAACCGTCCATCAGGTCCATTCGCCTGACGTCGTCATCATCGGGCCGGACTATGACGGCGACCGGCCGCCGGCAGATGCCATGGTCACCGCAACGCCGGGCATTGTGCTTGGTGTGCTTGCAGCCGATTGCGGCCCGATCCTGTTCGCCGATCCTGAAAACCGCGTCATCGGTGCGGCCCATGCCGGTTGGAAGGGCGCATTGATCGGCGTGCTTGAAAACACCATCGATGCCATGGAAGCCCTTGGTGCCGACAGGGCCAATATCGTCGCCTGCCTCGGCCCCTCGATCAGCCAGGCAAGCTATGAGGTCGGCCCGGAATTCGTCGAGCGCTTCCTTGCCTATGATCCGGCCTATGAGCGTTACTTCATCCCCTCCCCGACAGCGGGTCACGCCATGTTCGACCTGCCGGGACTGACCGTCGATCGGCTGAAAAACGCGGGCGTGCGTGCCGAAAGCCTCGGTCTCTGCACTTATCCCGATAGCGAGCGCTTTTTTTCCTATCGGCGGACCACACATAAAAAGGAGCCGGATTACGGCCGCCAGATTTCGGCGATCAGCATCAGGGAGATGTAAGCAGCATGGCACTTCATTTCGAACGGGCTGAATTCGCAAGCCGGCTTGCCCGCCTGACGGACAAGATGAAGGAAGAAAAGCTCGATGCCCTGCTGCTCTTTGCGCAGGAAAGCATGTACTGGCTGACCGGCTACGACACGTTCGGCTACTGCTTCTTTCAGACGCTGGTCGTCAAGGCTGACGGCACAATGACGCTCCTCACCCGCTCGGCCGACCTGCGTCAGGCCCGGCACACCTCCGTTATCGAGGACATCCATGTCTGGGTCGATCGCGTCAATGCCGATCCGACGATGGACCTCAAGAACCTGCTGGTCGAAATGGACCTACTCGGCACCCGCATCGGTGTCGAGTACGACACGCACGGCATGACCGGCCGCGTCGCCCGGCTGCTCGACGCGCAACTGACGACCTTCGGCCAGATCAGTGACGCTTCCTACCTCGTCAGCCGGCTGCGCCTCATCAAGAGCCCGACCGAGGTTGCCTATGTCGAGCATGCCGCCGTGCTGGCAGACGATGCGCTGGACGCAGCGATCCGCCTGACCAAGCCCGGTGCCGATGAGGCCGATATCCTCGCCGCCATGCAAGGCGCGGTTTTCTCCGGCGGCGGCGACTATCCGGCCAACGAGTTCATCATCGGCTCCGGCGCGGATGCACTGCTCTGCCGTTACAAGGCCGGCCGCCGCAAGCTCGACGCCAATGACCAGCTGACTCTCGAATGGGCCGGTGTTTACGCACATTATCATGCCGCCATGATGCGTACGATCGTCATCGGCGAGCCGACGCATCGCCACCGAGAACTCTACAATGCCTGCCTCGAAACGATCCAGGCGATCGAGACCGTGCTGAAGCCTGGCCATACCTTCGGCGATGTCTTCGACATGCATGCCAGGATCATGGATGAGCGCGGCCTCGCCCGCCATCGCCTGAATGCTTGCGGCTATTCGCTCGGCGCGCGCTTCTCGCCGTCCTGGATGGAGCACCAGATGTTCCATGCCGGCAATCCGCAGCCGATCGAGCCGAGCATGTCGCTCTTCGTGCACATGATCATCGCCGATTCCGACACCGGCACAGCCATGACCCTCGGACAGACCTATCTGACGACAGGTGAAGCCCCTCGTGCACTTTCGCGCCATCCGCTGGATTTCATCGGGGTCTAACCTCCGCAATCACCGGCAAGAATCCGGAATTGACAGACAGGTCCCCCCACCCCCATAAATTCGCACGGGGCTGACGCGAATGTGGGAAGGACGAACCGAGGGATGACGCGAGTTGCGACTGCACCCACGCTCCTGATCTGTCTTGCCTTGCTTTCTGCTTGCAACACGACCGATGCATTGACGCTCACGCCGCCGATGGAAATCGGCGACTCTTCGATGAGTCAGCGCTCATCCACACCGGTGACGCAGAGCGAAGCCGAGCGTATGGCCGGAGCGCCGCAACGGACCTTCCCGGCGGCACCCCGCCGGAACGGCTATACGCCAGCCTACAGCGAGCAGACCTCTCCGACCCAGCCGAACTACCAAGCGCAGGCCTACCGGCCCGGCACCGGCGCTCCGCCGACGACTATGCAGGCCCAGGCCGATGCGCTTTCCCGTGACGGCTCTTCGCCCGCTGCCTCCGGACCGATCGAAGGCCAATCACTGGCGCCACCATCCGCCGCCACCGAGCAACCGGCACCGCAGCAGCCGACGCAGACAGCAGCGCTTGATCCTTCGGTTTCATCATCAACCTCGGTACGCGGCAATACAGTGCGCTTCCTGCCCATCATCGGTGCGCCCGTACAAGCTGTCACCCCGCTGTCCCGCCAGCTTGGCGCGGAGGCCCGCGCTCATGGCCTTGCCATCAAAAGCTCCAACGACACCAGCAGCGACTATATTCTTAAGGGTTACCTCTCCGCTTTCAGCGACGAGGGCAAGGTCACCGTGGTTTATGTCTGGGACGTGCTTGACAATGCCGGCGCCCGCCTGCACCGCATTCAGGGACAGGAAAGCGTGCCGACGGCCGCGACCGATCCCTGGGCCGGCGTGCCCGCCTCCGTGATGCAGCAGATCGCCTCAAAGACGATCACCGAGTTCACATCCTGGCGGCAAAGCGAGGGCGGTTAGTCACAAGCTTTTTATAAATATAAAAGTATGTGACGCCTTAGCCCTTGCATTCACCGGGAAGCTGGCTAAAAAGCGCGGCTATCAGCGCATAACAGGCGGACCAAGATGAAGGTTTTCGCAGGCAATTCGAACCGGCAACTCGCCGAAGCGATCTGCAACTATCTCAATGTTCCCTTAGGGAAAGCCAGTGTCCGAAGGTTTGCCGATCAGGAAATCTTCGTGGAGATCCAGGAAAATGTGCGCGGTGAGGACGTTTTCCTCGTGCAGCCGACCGCCTTTCCCGCCAATGACCACCTGATGGAACTGCTGATCATGATCGACGCGATGCGTCGCTCGTCAGCGCGCCGCATCACTGCCGTTCTCCCTTATTTCGGGTATGCCCGTCAGGACCGCCGCGCCTCCGGCCGCACGCCGATCTCCGCCAAGCTGGTTGCAAACCTCATTACCGAAGCCGGCGCCGACCGCGTCATGACGCTTGATCTCCATGCCGGGCAGATCCAGGGCTTCTTCGATATACCCACAGACAATCTCTTCGCTCTTCCCGTGCTGACGCGAGACATCAAGAGCCACTATGACCTCAGCAACGTCATGGTCGTCTCGCCTGACGTCGGCGGCGTGGTGCGCGCCCGCGCGCTCGCCAAACGGCTGGACTGTCTTCTGGCCATCGTCGACAAACGTCGCGATCGGCCGGGTGAATCCGAAGTCATGAACATTATCGGCGACATCACCGGCAAGGACTGCCTGCTGATCGATGACATCGTCGATTCCGGCGGCACGCTCTGTAACGCGGCCGATGCGATGCTCGCCAAGGGTGCATCCAGCGTCACCGCCTATATCACCCACGGCGTCCTCTCCGGCGGCGCGGTCACCCGCGTCACCTCCTCGAAGCTGCGCGAACTCGTCATCACGGATTCTATCCAGCCGACCACGGCCGTGCTCTCGGCCCACAATATCCGCGTCGTGACGACTGCACCACTGATCGGCGAAGCCATCAGCCGCACGGCCCAGGAAGAATCCGTCTCCAGCCTCTTCGACTAAAAGAGCCGGCATTCGACCGGCTCTTTTGATCTTCGAACTGCAGTTCTCTGACATTTACCGCTGACCCGTGCTGTCCTCTCAAAGATTGACCATCAACAGTCACTGCGCCGTCCGCGCACCATTGCCGTCCGAACTGTTGGTGTTAGCAAAGCCTTTGGACATCATCATCCCAAAGCCGACCTCGCTGAGATCAGGTGCCTTTCTTGTGAACTCCTGAACGGTGGCAATCGATTTGCCGACCAATTTGCATGTGACACCAGACGCAAAAAAGCCGGCACGAGGCCGGCTCCTTTCGTTTCAGGCTGCAGTTCAGAGCACTTATTGCGGCTGACCCTGCTCCGGTTCCTGCCCCTGCCCCTGGTCTGGCTCCAGCCCCTGATCTTGATCCTGATCCGGTTCCTCGGCATCCGGCCCCTTGATCTGCTGGCCGTTGATCGCCACGGAACCGTCGCCGGCGACATTGATATCCCAGCGCGAGCGGCCATCCGGGTCCGTCTTGGCAAAGCCCTTGGCCATCATCATGCCGAAGGAGACCTGCTGGAGGTTCGGATCGCTCTTGGCAAGCTCCTGGATGGCGGCGATCGACTTGTCGAGATCCCGCGCCAGGATCGAAGCTTGGAGCGAATAATCCTTCTGCGTATCGACGCGGCCCTGCAGCTTGCCAGTGACGTCAATATCGTAGACATCCGAGACCGCTATGAACTTCGGCAGGTCGACGACGACGACGCCGTCGTGGAAGAGCTTCTCGGCAGCCAGCTTGCCGCTTTCTTCCGAATTGTTGCCCGACGAGAAATCGATCTTCATGAACTCATCGCCGAAAGCGGCGAAATCCATGTCCGGCACGGCGATCTGCATATCGATACTCTTCGGCAGGAAGGCATGGTAGCTCGCCGGCACGACCGGGCTGTCGAGCGTGACCTCCTGGGCATTCATCCCGAAGGCAAATCGGACCGCATCGCTCGGCCCGTCGACCGAGAAATTATAGCCGAAGGCCTTGGCGCCGCCACTTCCGGCGACGGTGCCGACCGCCAGATTATTTACCGTGATCGTTTCGTTGGCGGAGGAGAACAGCGGAAAGGATGCCTTGAGGACGGACTTCAGCCTTTCGCCGTCTTCCTTGCTGAGCTCCTTCTCATCCACATGGTCAAGGATAAAGAAGACGATATCGCGAATTTCCTTCGCCGGCAGGCTGGCCACATCGGCATTGAAGTCGATCGAATCCGCCTTGATGGTGACCGGCGGCGTCTGCGCGCTGGTAACCGTCTCCGACAGCGCGGTAAACGCACCACTCGCCTTGAAGTCCAGCCGGCCATTGCCGCTGGCGCTGTCAGTCGAATCGAGCCTGTAATTCATGCCGGCAAAGCTCGCATCGACCTGATCGGCGTCGGACTTCGACGTGAGGCGGATATCGCTGGCCTTGAAATCGCCGGAACGCAGATAGGCGATCGCCGGATCGAAGACACCGTTATAGACCATCGAGGCAATGGAATAAGTGAAATCGGTGCTCTTGTCGTCTGGTCCCTTGACGTTGCCGGAGATGTTGAAGCTGTTGTTGCCTTCGAGATTCCAGAGCCCGCTGTCGAGCGGTGTGGCGAAGACCGACCAGGGCGTCAGCCCGTTCACCACGTACTTGGTCGTATCCACTTTCGAAAGCAGCTTGGCAAGATCGTAGATAACCTCATAGCGGGTACCCGCCGGGTTGACGGTCACAAAACCACTCTTGGCGAAATCCTCGGGCAGGAAGCCCGTCAGGCTGTCGCGAAGCTTGTTCGCTCCATCCTGATTGATCTCAGCCCCTTGCGCCGCCCCGAACAGCGATAGGGCAACAAGGCTCGTTGTCGTGACAAGTTTGAGACGCATTCACACTCTCCTCAGCCGCTTTGAATGCGGCCATAGGAAGATCGGATATCTTCCGGTGTCAACCCGGCACGTTTGGACAAATGTTATTTTGCGACCACGGCTGAGAGTGAACGTATCCTGCCGGGCACTACCGCACGCGAAGGCCCTCGATTCTGATCTCGCCCTGCGTCAGGCCGCAGTGTTGAGGGTAACCGATTGTTGTTCCATTCGCGCCGGGCGACCGAAATAGTAGCCCTGGGCCTCGTCACAGCCTTCGGATGTCAATAGTTCGAGTTGGCTCAACGTTTCGACCCCTTCAGCAAGCACAGGGATCGACAGGCCGCGTCCCAGCGCCAGGATGGAGCGAATGACCGCCTTTGCTTCCTGACTGCTCTCGACTTCGTTCATGAAGCTGCGATCGAGCTTGATCTTGTCGAAGGGGAACGAGCGAAGGGTCTCGAGCGACGAATAGCCTGTTCCGAAATCGTCGATGGCGATCGCAACGCCCTGCTGCTTGAGCGCACGCATTGCAAGCAGCGCCTTGCTTTTGTCGACGATGATCGATGACTCGGTTATTTCAAGTTCGAGCCGCGATGCTGGCAGGCCCGTTTCCTGGAGGACGGACCGAACCAGTTCGGCGATGTTTGCATGGGCGATCTGGATGGGCGAAATATTGACGGCGATCTTGATGTCGTCCTTCCAGCTGACCGCTTCCCTGCATGCCTCGCGAAGGACCCATTCTCCGATAGGCATGATTGCACCGCATTCCTCGGCGATCGGAATGAAATCGACGGGCGGAATATTTCCGCGTTCAGGATGGTTCCACCTGAGCAGCACTTCGTAGCCGGTCGTCTTGCCGGTCGCGACCGACTTCTGCACCTGATAGTGAAGGTACATCTGGTCGCGCTCGATTGCGACCCAGAGGTCACGCGCCAGCCTTCTCCTGTCGCGCGACACTTCGTCCATGGACTCCTCATAGAAGCAGACATTGCGCCCGACCTCGTGTTTTGCGCGATACATGGCCAGATCTGCGTTTGCGAGAAGCGTTTCGGCGTTTTCGCCGGCGTCGGGGTAAAGTGCGACACCAACGCTTGCGCCGGGGACGATGTGATGCCCTTCGAAATCCATCTTCTCCATGAGCGTGGCTTCCAGCCGCGCAATGAAGTCGTCTAGCTCTGCCCTGTCATTGAAGCGCTTCACAGCCGCGAACTCATCGCCGCCAAGCCGGGCGACAAGTTCCTCGTCACGCAGTATCCCGTTCAATCGTGCAGCCAATGTGCTCAACACGAAATCTCCAGCCACATGGCCCATCTGGTCATTGATCTCTTTGAATTTATCCAGATCGATGCCAATCACCGCAACCTTGGTCGACAGCCTTTTGGCAATTGTCAGCTGATGTGAAAGATAGTCATTGAAGGTGGGACGGTTCGGCAGACCGGTCAAAGCATCGTGCTTGGCCATGAACGCGATTTTCTCTTCGCGCGCCAGCCGGTCGGTAATGTCTTCGAATGTCGTAACCCAGCCACCATCCGCGAGAACATTAAACGTCGCAAGAATTGACCGGCCGCTCGTCGTCTGATGCACAAGGGTCTTCTGGCCGGAGCGCATGGTCGCCATATGCCTGCGATAGTGATCGGCCGCCTTCGAATCCGCAGCATCACTATCGCCAAAAACGATCTGATAGCCGCTGCGAACGATCTCGGAATAGGCAAGACCCGGGCGAATGAAATTCTCAGGGAATCCGAAGAGCTGGCTATACCTGGCGTTTGCGAGGATCAGCCGCTCATTGCGGTCAAACATCGAGATACCCTGGCTCATGTTCTCTAGTGCCAGATCGAGGTTCCTCGATACTTCTTTGATGCGATCCCCGTCGATCTTTGCCTGCGTGATATCGCGGGTAATCTTCACGTATCCGATGAGATCATGGCCATCGTCATACACGGGTTGGATGACGACATGTGCCCAGAACGAGGATCCGTCCTTGCGAAAACGCAGCCCCTCTGCCTCAAATCTGCCGTTGGCGAGAGCGGATTCGAGCGCTCTCTGCGGAAGGCCATTCTGCTGATCCTCCGCGGAGTAGAACCGGGCGAAGTTCTGGCCGACGATATCAGCGGCGCTATAGCCCTTCGCGCGTTCCGCCCCCGTATTCCAGTTCGTCACGACGCCTGAAGGATCGAGCATGTAGATTGCGTAATCCGTCACGCCCTGCAGGAGCAGCTCAAACCTGGTCTCGCTTGCACTTGCCTGCTTGGCGGCGCGAAACGCAATGATCGATGCCGAAATGCCCGAGGCCAGCATTGAGATCGATACGACGAGAATGGTCACCAGAAGGAACGGCTTCGAAAGCGCCTGCGGCTCGATCGCGTTTGCGCCCCCTTCGATAATCGTCAGCGCGCCCATCGCGGTGAAATGCATCAAAACGATGCCGAGCGACAGCGCAGACGCCGCCGCAAGAATGCTCCAGTTCGAACCCTTCCAGTTCTTTGTGAGCGTAAATCCCCAGGTCGCCATGGCAGCCGATATGATCAGCGCAGCGATAACGAGATGTCGATCCCAGACGATGGCCCCCGGAACCTGCAGACCGGCCATGCCGACGAAATGCATGGCTGCGACGCCGACGCCAAAGACAAGGCCTGCAGCAATATTGGCCTGAGAACCCGGAAGCGACACCGCGGCAAGGCCTGCCACAAAGGTAGAGGCAAAAGCCGCACCGAGCGAAATAAGCGTCAGATCGCGATCATAACCGACGACGATGCCCGGATCATAGGCGAGCATGGCGACGAAATGCGTTGACCAGATGCCGAAGCCGCCTGCCGCCCCCGCCACGGAGAGCCAGATCCAGCGTGGCACGCCGTTTGACCTGCCAGCACTTCTCAGGAACAGGATCGTTCCGAGATTGGACACAAGGCATAGTACGGCAGCCAGAAGAACCAGCGTAAAGTCGTGTTGGTATGTCAGGCAGTATACGATCGCAAACATGAGAAAACCCATTCTTTTCAAGCCTGACATCGGTCTTGCCGTGTTAAAGAAGGGATAATCCGGCGCCTTCACAGGTAAAGTGGAACCTTCTGTTCGACTTTGTGATTAACGCCCGAACAACGAAGGCTTATCAGCGGTTTTTGGAATTACTTGCAAAACACCAGGGATTGCATTTCGCGATCTTTCGGGTGTAGCGCCGATGAGGCGCGATCAGCGATACGGCCACCGGCATTGGTCCTCTTGACAGAGCCTGTCACCGCTTGCGTTTGCGTGACACTTATATTATAGGCCACGCGTCCGCGTAGACACCCTTGGAGGCAACGCGGATGAGGATGGGCTTGCCCGCCTCCGGTCCGACGGCACAAGGCTTCAAGCTCGCCGCGGACTCTCCAAATAACCTCGAAAGGACTAGCCATGAGCCACGAAACTTACGAGCTCAAGGCCGAGGCGCGCGAACGGGTTGGTAAGGGGTCCGCCCGTGAACTCCGCCGCAACGGCTTTATTCCCGCTGTCATCTATGGTGACAAGCAGGCCCCAGTTTCTATCGCTATCAACACCAATGAGGTGACGAAGCGCATTCATGCCGGTGGCTTCATGACCACCGTTGCGACCATCGACGTCGACGGTAAGAAGTACAAGGTTCTGCCGAAGGACTATCAGCTCGATCCGGTCCGCGACTTCACGATGCACGTCGATTTCCTGCGCGTATCTGGCAACACCCAGGTTAGCGTTGAAATCCCGGTTCACTTCGTCAACGAAGACAAGTCCCCGGGCCTCAAGGTCGGCGGCGTTCTGAACATCGTGCGTCACGAAGTCGAAGTTCACTGCCCGGCTGACGCGATCCCGGAATTCTTCACGGTTGACCTTTCCGGTCACAAGATCGGCGACAGCATTCATATTTCGGAAGTCACCCTGCCGAAGGGTGTGACGCCCGTCATCACCGATCGCGACTTCACCATCGCGACGATCATTGCTCCGGCTGGCGGCATCGACGAAGCTGCTGCCGAAGGCGAAGCAGAAGCCTGATAGCTTCTACCAATTTGTAAAGCATAAGGCCCGTTTTCCGTGAGGAAGACGGGCTTTTTCATTGCCGAAAAAGGCTTATTTCAGCAACATTTAACACATTTATGGAAGCATGCTCCGGCTGGTTGCGAAGTCCCCGCCCTGCCGCGTGACCGCAGAATATTCCGACCCCGTGGAGCAAACGGAACCATGAATAATTCCGTTGAGAACAGATTTTTTGCGATTGTTTGCGGCGCGCTGCTTGTTTTTGTAGCTCCCCTCTTTGTTCTTTTTCTTTTCCTTTCCTCTGAGCGTGCCGACAAGGAAATACGCGACCATATTTCCGTTCTTCTTGTGGCGAATGCCCAGGCGCTCGCCAAGCCGCTCTGGGATCTCGATGCCGATAGCGTGACCCAGATCAGCGCGACGGTCGTTTCGCAGGGCGCCATCGTCAAGGTGGAGGTCCGCGACCAGTCCGGCGAGCTCGACGTCAGCCAGTCGACCATTCCGAGGTCCTTCGATGGCAAGCTGGTTCAGGTTTCCCGCGCCATCATCTACAACACCGTCGATGGGCCGAAGAACCTCGGCAGCATTTCCGTCTTCTATCCGGCACTCGGCCTGTTTTCCGGCCTGAAGCAGGAAGAGGTCGTCTTCATCTCGATCTTCATTTTCGCGGTGCTGGCCGTTTTCGCCACCGCACTCATCGGCAACCGCATCTTCGTCATCCAGCCTCTGATGCGCCTGACGGCTGCAATCGAGGCGACACGCCAGCTCGGCTCCCGCCACCATGTCGACTGGCAATCGAACGACGAAATGGGCCGGCTCGCCCAAAGCTTCAACGAAATGCAGACAAAGCTTGAAAACGAAGAAACCGAGCTGAAGCTCGCGCATCGCCGCGCCACCGACATCTACAACCTGACGCCCGCCATGCTCTTCTCCCTCGACGAGGAAGACCGCATTACCGCCGTCAGCGACTACTGGCTGCTTGCGACGGGTTATCACCGCGCCGCCGTCATCGGCCGGAGCTTCTCCGATCTCGTTACCTCCTTCACCCGTGACAAGTTCATCAAGCGCAAGAGCCAGCGTGAGAACGGCACCGGCGACGTCACCGTCAAGTTCATCTGCATGGACGGCCGCATCATGGACGTCCTGATCATGGAATCGGCGCTCACGACTCACGGAGAGGAAGGTCAGTCGCTCTCCGTCATGACCGATGTGACGGAGCTGAAGGCCTCCGAAGACCGCAACCATCGTCAGGCAATCACTGACCATCTGACCGGCCTCCTGAACCGCCAGGGCTTCGAAGCCGTGCTCGACAGCAAGATCGCAGCCGCCGATGCCGCCGATCAGGAACTCGCCTGCCTCTTCGTCGACCTCGACCGCTTCAAGTGGATCAACGACAATATGGGCCACGCCGCCGGTGATGCGGCCCTCATCGAACTCGTGGAGCGGCTGAAGACGCTGCTTGCCCCCTCCGATGAAGCTGCCCGTCTAGGCGGCGATGAATTCGCCATCCTGCTGCCGGCCAAGAATGCCGAAAAGCGCGCCCGCGCCATGTGCGACCAGATCGCTTCGATCTTCGAGACACCCTTCGGCCCGGACATGCATCTCAGCGCCTCTGTTGGTATCGCCATCTATCCTCGCCACGCTGCGACCGCCGCCGAACTGCTGCAGAAATCCGACATGGCCATGTATGCCAAGAAGCGCGACGGCAAGAACGGCGCACAGATCTTCGATAGCGGCATGCTCGATCATGCCCGCCGCCGCGCCGAGATCGAAGCCCATATCGAAGCCGGTCTCGCTGACGACTGGTTCGAGGCCTATCTCCAGCCGATCGTCAACCTGAACGGCCGCGGTATCGCCGGCTTCGAGGCGCTGATGCGCCTCAACCATCCGCAGAAGGGTCTCATGCCACCGGCCGAGATCATCAGCGTGGCCGAAGAGACTGCCAAGATCGTCCGCGTCGGCAATGTCATCATGGAAAAGGCAATCGCCAATCTGGCGACGATTTCACGCCTGCCGGGCATGCAGGACAGCTACCTCGCGATCAATTTCTCGCCGTTGCAGTTCGAGCCGGCGCTCGCTGCCCGCCTTGCCGCCATCCTCGGCCGCCACGGCATCCTGCCGGATCGTATCGTCGTCGAGATCACGGAGGCTGTGCTGATGCACGACAACCCGCAGATCCGCATGATCGTGACGGAACTGCGCCGTTTCGGCTGCCGCATCGCGCTTGACGATTTCGGCACCGGTTATTCGTCGCTGAGCTATCTCAACCGCTTCCCGGTCGACATCATCAAGATCGACCAGTCCTTCACCCGCGCCATCAATGATGCTGACGATGACGTGCGCCAGAAGAGCCGCATGCTGATCGAAGGCATCACCACGCTGTCGCACAAGATGAACTGCACCGTCATCGCCGAAGGCATCGAGACGGAGGAGGAATGCAGTACGCTGCACCAGATGGGTCTTGATTATGGTCAGGGCTATCTATTCCACCGTCCGCAGAATGCCGCCAAGCTGATCGAGGAACTAAGCAGCTCGCTGCCGAACGTGGCACGCGCTTCATGAACTGACGAAATGGGAGGTATCGCGATGAAAAAGCTGCTGCTTCTTGCACTTTTGACCCTACCCTGCTTTGCCACGTCTGCCTCAGCCCAGACGGTAGCCTTCGTGACCGAGGAATACGCGCCCTTCAACTACCGCGACGGCAAGGTCATCAAGGGCGCGACCGTCGAACAGGTCGAGAAGGTCATGGTCGATATAGGCGTCGACTATACGCTCGACGTGATGCCCTGGGCCCGTGCTTTCAGCCTCGCCCGCACTACGCCGATGACCTGCGTATTCGCAACCGCCCATAACGCCGCGCGTGACGGCCTGTTCAAATGGGTCGAGCCGCTTCTCATCGACCGCAACATCCTGATCACCCGCAAGGGATCGGGCGTCTCTGCCACCAATCTCGAAGAGGCGAAGAAATATGTGATCGGCACCCAGCGCGATGATTACACGGAAGTGACGCTGAAGGAGAAGGGCTTCACCAAGCTCGACGTCGCCAGCGATTTCAACGCGACGTTGCGCAAGCTGCTTGGCGGGCGCATCGACATGATGCCGATCTCCGAACTCTATTTCGACAAGCTGAAGGCCGACCAGCCGCTGGAAATGGTGACGGTGCTGTCCTCGCAGCCGATGGGTATTGCCTGCGAGAAGAATTTCCCGGACGATCTCCTGGCCCGCATGCAGGCCTCGCTGGACAAGCTGATCGCCAGCGGCGAACAGAAGCAGATCTTCCTGAAATATGGTCTGCATCTGCTGAAATGATCGGCCGCCTGCCGTTCACACCGGCCTTTGCCACTTGACTTTGCCGCCATTTCGCGGTGGTGAACGCCAACAGCTCTTGCAAGGAAGACAGGCCATGCTGATCATTGCGGGTCTCGGCAATCCCGGCGCGAAATATGCCGGCAACCGGCACAATATCGGCTTCATGGCGGTGGATGCCATCTACCGCCGCCACAGCTTTTCGCCCTGGTCGAAGAAGTTCAAGGCAGAGATTTCCGAAGGCGAACTGGCGGGTGAGAAGGTGCTGCTGATCAAGCCGCAGACCTTCATGAATTTGTCGGGTGAAGCAGTCGGCGAAGCCATGCGCTTCTACAAGCTGCAGCCTTCCGATCTCGTGGCGATCTATGACGAGCTCGATCTGCCGGCCGGCAAGGCGCGGCTGAAGACCGGCGGCGGCCATGGCGGCCACAACGGCATCAAGTCGCTCGACGCCCATTGCGGTAAGGAATATCGCCGGCTGCGCCTTGGCATCGGCCATCCCGGCGTCAAGGAACTGGTGCATAACCATGTGCTCGGCGATTTCGCCAAAGTCGACAGCGACTGGCTGGAGCCACTGCTCGACACGCTTGCCGACAATGCCGAGATGCTGGTCCGCAAAGAGGATTCCCAGCTCATGAACAAGATCGCGCTGGCGCTGGGCGGTAAAGCGGAAGAGGAAAAGCCGAAACCGGAGAAGAAGCCGGCGGGAAAGTCCCATATCCATCAGGCCCGCAATCAGAGCCAGCAGAAGCTTCCTGCAACCGGTCCCATGGCCGAGATGCTGAAGAAGATGTTCGGCAACAAGGGCGACTGAACGCTATGGCTGGCGGGGATTTCATCATCCGACCTGCGGTCGTCGGCGATCTGCAGAACCTGATCACCCTTTACCAGCACCTCAGCCCGACCGATCCGGTCCTCGCGCCTGATGTGGCAATGGAACGTTTCTCCGCCATTCTCGCGCAGCCCGGCATGACGGTCCTCATTGGCGTTGCCGGCGAGATTGCTGCTGCGACCGTCACGCTGATCATCGTGCCCAACCTGACGCGCAATGGCGCCCCTTACGCACTGATCGAAAACGTCGTCACCCACGCCGATCACCGCAAGCAAGGTTATGCCGGCAGGGTCATCCGGCATGCGATTGCGCAAGCCTGGAATGCCGGCTGCTACAAGGTCATGCTGCTGACCGGATCGAAAAATCCGGCGACACTGCGTTTCTATGAAAATTGCGGTTTCATGCAGGACAAGACCGGCTACCATATCCGCCGGCCGTCTTGAGACGCCTGTCCTATTTCTCAGGCCCTTATTCCTCAGGCTCCGTGGTGAACATCAGCGGAAAGTCCATCTCCTTGGCAAGGTCGATGGCTTCTTTGGCCTTTGTTTCCGCTATGTCCTTAGTGCAGACAACCACTACGCACGAGCCGAGCTTGTGCGCCGTCATCATCACGCGGTAGCCGGTATCCTCGCTCATGCGGAAGACGATCTTCAGCACCATGATGACGAACTCGCGCGGCGTATAATCGTCATTGACGAGAATGACTTTGTAAAGCTTCGGCTTGTCCAGCTTGAGCTTCGTTCTGGTTTTGGGTTTCAAGGCAATATCGTTGTCAACCATCGGAAATCCGCCCTTGATGACATGGGAAGGGGGTTCGATCTAACTAAACTATTTCGATTGCAGAATTTCGACACTCGGTGTCGGCAAAAATCCCGCCGCAATAAGAATAAGGCCACTAGACCCTGTCGGCAAGGGAGCCGCGAGAAAAGCTCTCTAAGACTTGACCGCTCCCCTCCTTTATCCCATAGGCACGGCCAAGGAATTCTAGAGAACAGCAGGTTTCAGCCATGGGCTTCAAATGCGGTATCGTCGGCCTGCCGAATGTCGGCAAATCGACCCTCTTCAATGCGCTCACCAAGACGGCGGCAGCACAGGCGGCGAACTATCCTTTCTGCACGATCGAACCGAACACCGGCGAAGTGGCCGTTCCCGACGCGCGCATGCAGAAGCTTGCCAATATCGCCAAGTCGAAGGAAATCATTCCGACCCGGATCAACTTCGTCGATATTGCCGGCCTCGTGCGCGGCGCCTCGAAGGGTGAAGGTCTCGGCAACCAGTTCCTTGCCAATATCCGCGAAGTCGATGCCATTGTGCATGTGCTGCGCTGCTTCGAAGACGGCGACATCACCCACGTGGAAGGCCGCATCGACCCGGTTGCCGACGCCGATACGATCGAGACCGAACTGATGCTCGCCGACCTCGACAGCCTCGAGCGCCGTACCGAGCAGACGCGCAAGCGCGCCACTGGCAAGGACAAGGATTCCATGGCAATGCTGCCGATCATGGAAGCCTCGCTGGCGCTGCTGCAGGACGGCAAGCCAGTCCGCACGCTGCTTTCGAAGCTCGATGCCGAAGAGACCAACATACTGAAGGGCCTCAACCTTCTGACATCGCACCCGGTTCTCTACGTCTGCAACGTCGCCGAAGGCGATGCCTCGACCGGCAACAAATATACCGAGGCCGTCGCTGCGATGGCCAAGGCTCAGGGTGCCGAAACCGTCACCATCTCGGCGGCGATCGAATCCGAAGTCGCCCAGCTTCCGGACGAGGAGGCCAAGGAATTCCTCTCGGCCCTCGGTCTTGACGAAGCGGGCCTCGACCGCCTGATCCGCGCCGGTTACAAGCTGCTCCATCTCATCACCTATTTCACGGTCGGCCCGAAGGAAACGCGGGCCTGGACGATCGAGCGTGGCACCAAGGCGCCGCAGGCGGCCGGCGTCATCCACTCGGATTTCGAACGCGGCTTCATCCGCGCCAACACCATCGCCTATGACGACTACATCCAGTTCGGCGGCGAAGTCGGCGCCAAGGAAGCCGGCAAGGCGCGCGACGAAGGCAAGGAATATGTTGTCCAGGACGGCGACGTCATCCACTTCCGCTTCAACACCTGATTGACCAAAGCATGTCGCGCAAAAGTGTGCAGCGGTTTTGCGACAACGACATGTGCAGGACAAAGACTTAAAGCATGTGGTGATCTTTCAGGTCGCCATATGCTTTAAATGCTGCTCAGCCCGGCGGCAGCCTTTCCACGACGCCTGAGGGCAAAGCGCGCAGCACGATGCGCCGAAGCGGCATCCAGCCCGTACCGATGACGAGCACGATCACGCCGACGACAACAAGCGTTCCGAAGATGTAAGTATCGACGGTCGCACTCCCCTGCTGGAATATCCCATAGATCGCCAGTCCCAGTGTCAACAGGCCGGACGTCACGAAAGCGCGCCGGTCGATGATCAGGCCAATCAGCATCAGCAGCGCGACGATCACGACGACAACAGGCGTCTTGAAGGAGCTGGCGTCCATGATATCCAGCCAGCCGCCGTCTAGTGAGAGCAATATCCGGATGCTGTAAAGCAGAGCCGGCGCGGCGACGAGATGAAGCCAGAAGGCGACATCCGATCGCGTCGTGCGGCGGAACCTGTCGCTGAGATCGAAGCCGAGTGCGGCGACGAACAGGCCAACGGCGCTGGCAAACAGGATGATCGACACGAGCGTCGGATGGTTGAGAATGAAGGCATCGTCGCCGCTCCCCCATTGCAGCAGGCGGAAGACAAGCGCGAGGACGAGGGCCAGCCCCGAGAAGATGCTAAGCGCAAGCGCAAGCGGCACACGGTAGCGCAGATAGAAAAGCCCCATGATGACAGGGAATGCGACGATGAACCTATCGATGCCATCACCGGTCAGCCACAGATCGGCATTGGAGGGATAGACCGACAGCATCATCCGGAAGGTCCAGGCAAAAACCGCCAGCGTCAGCACGACAGCCGGCAGCGCGAGGCGCTGGCGCTTCACGAGGATTTCCGCCAGCACCAGGATCGCAGGCAGCACCGCATAGAGCGAGGCAAGCCCCCAGAGGCCCGCAAGTGCGATGAGAATGCCGATGGTGATCAGTACATCGTGGAAGCCGCGCACGAAGCGCGGTGTCTCGGTATCAGACCAGGCAGGCTCTTCAGGCCCGGCCGCCTGCGCCTCGACGGTCACGCCACGCGCCGCAAGGAACGGCGCCAGCCTCTCGCCGGCCTCGGCGGTAATCAGCCCCTCCCGCGCCGCCTCATCGAGTATCGACCTTAGTTCTGCCATTCTGGTTCGCCCCCAGGGAATCATTGAGCCCGCGCGGATGCTATTGTAAGCAATGAGGCCTGCCTATGATGAGAGACCCTGATGCCTGCAGAAAAGCTCGCCTATGAGGATTTCCAGCCCGGCCGGCGCTTCCCGCTCGGCCCGAAGCCGCTAACGGCACCCGAAATCATCGAATTCGCCGCGGAGTTCGACCCGCAGCCGATGCATCTGGACGAAGCGGCAGGCCGCGCCAGCATCCTCGGCGGCCTTGCCGCCTCCGGCTGGCACACTTCGGCGATGTTCATGCGCATGATGGCCGACAGTTTCGTGCTGAACTCGCTTTGCGAAGGTGCACCAGGCGTCGATTTCATGGAATGGCGCAAACCGGTGCTGGCAGGCGACACTCTCTCCGGCCATTCGACGGTGCTGGAGGCGCGTCCGATGCGCTCGCGTCCAGGCCTCGGCATCGTCAAATTCCGCCACGAGGTGGAAAACCAGCGCGGCGAACTGGTCTGTCTGTCGGAAAATTCCGTCATCTTCGGCATGCGTGGTAGCCCGGAGGCTGGCTTATGAGAATGACCGAACTTTACGCTGCCCGCGACAAGGTTGAGATCGGCACCTACGTCTTTACAGAGGAAAATATCCTCCGCTTCGCACGTAAATACGATCCGCAGCGTTTCCATACCGATAGCCAGGCCGCGAAAGACACCATGTTCGGCGCGCTCTGCGCCTCTGGCTGGCACACGACGGCCGCCTGGATGCAATGCTTCCTCAGATACTGGATGGCGGAGATTGACCGCCTGAAGAAGGAGGGCCTGGAACCGCCGAACCTTGGCCCCTCACCCGGCTTCCAGAAGCTGCAATGGCTGAAGCCGGTTTTTGTCGATGAGACGGTCAGCTACTCCGTGACCTTTCTCTCGGGCCGGCCGCTTGCGTCGCGGCCGGGCTGGCATCTCAACACCATTCTTTGTGAAGGCGTCAATCAGGACGGTATTCCCGTCATCCGTTTCGAAAGCAGCGTGCTGGAATTCGAATGATCCGGCTGGAGCAATTTCAGCAGAGCTTGCAACGGCTCTACTGAAATTGAGATGCTCAATGACCGGCGAATTCTACGAGCGTGTGCACGTCGACACCGAGATCTTCGAGCTTCTTGCGGCCGCCGAGATCCGGCAAGTCGATGACGAAGCAGGCACCGACCACTTCCGCGCCGATCTGGCGAAGAAGCTGTGTCGCGCCCACAGCAGTGCCGCCCGTGGCAATCAGATCGTCAACGAGGATTACCTTCTCGCCCGGCTGGACGGCATCGCGGTGCATCTCCATCTCGTCCACGCCATATTCCAGGCTATAGGCGATGCGCACCGTGTCATGCGGCAGCTTGCCCTTCTTGCGGATCGGCACGAAGCCCGAGGAAAGCTGATGCGCAACCGCGCCGCCGAGGATGAAGCCCCGCGCTTCCATGCCGGCGATCTTGTCGATCTTCAGACCGGCATAGGGCTGCACGAGCTCATCGACCGCCCGGCGAAAGGCACGCGGATTGCCGAGCAGCGTGGTGATGTCGCGAAAGATGATGCCGGGCTTGGGGTAATCCGGAATGGAGCGGATGCTGGCCGCAAGCTCCGAAAGCGTATTGTTCATCGATAATCCGTATCTGCGAGGGGCACAAAGCGCCCGCACACTATCAACTGCGTCGGATCAAACCAAATAAAAAAGGCGGCTAAAAAGCCGCCTTTTCCTCGGGACTAAGGGGCCGCTTAGTGATCGGTCCGGGAATAGATCGACCGCTTGGTCAGGTAGATCAGCACGGTGAAGATCAGCAGGAAGATCATGACCATGAAGCCGGTGCGCTTGCGTTCTTCGAGGTGCGGCTCGGACGCCCACATCAGGAACGACGAGACATCCTTGGAATACTGATCGACCGTCTGCGGCGAACCATCGTCATAGGTGACCTGGTCGTCGGAGAGCGGCTTCGGCATGGCGAGCACGTCAGCGGCATGGAAATACGGATTGTAATGCGAGCCCTGCGCCACCTTGACGCCCGCCGGCGGCTCTTCGTAGCCGGTCAGCAGCGCGTGAATGTAGTCGGGGCCGCTTTCCTGATACTGCGTGAAGATGTCGAAGACGAACTGCGGGAAGCCGCGCTCGACTTCGCGCGCCTTGGCGAGCAGCGACATGTCAGGCGGAGCCGCACCGTTGTTAGCGGCAGCAGCCGCTTCCACATTCGGATAGGGCGACGGGAAGTGGTCAGACGGAACCGCTTTGCGGGTGAACATTTCACCGCTGGCATCCGGGCCGTCCTGGACTTCGTAATTGGCCGCGAAGGTCTTCACCTGCGCATCCGAATAGCCGAGCTCGCTCAGCATGCGGAAGGGTACGAGGTTCATCGAGTGGCAGGCGGAACAGACTTCCGTGTAGACCTTCAAGCCACGCTGGAGCTGGCCCTTGTCGTAGTGACCGAACGGACCTGCGAAGGTCCAGTCGATTTCCTTGGGCTCCTTCAGCGGATAATGCGGCGTAGCGCTTTCCTCGTGATGAGCGGCCGGAGCCGCCGCTTCCTGAGCAAAAGCCACACCGGCAACACCGGCTGTGACCGCGAGCGACAGAATGCTTGCAACAAGCTTTTTCATGTTTCTATTCCTTCCCGTCGCTCGCTCAGGCCTTGGCCGCAGCAATCTTGTTGCGCTTTTCGAGCACCGCTTCAGTGATCGAGTTCGGAATACGGCGCGGTGTTTCCACCAGACCGAGAACCGGCATCGCGACCAGGAAGAAGGCGAAGTAGAGGAGTGTGCAGACCTGCGAAATCGTCGTGTACAGGCCTTCTGCAGGCTGCGAACCGAGCCAGCCGAGGATTATCGCGTTGATCACGAACAGCCAGTAGAACAGCTTGAACCACGGACGATAAACCGCCGAACGCACCTTCGAAGTGTCGAGCCAAGGCAGGAAGAACAGCACGAGGATCGCGCCGAACATGACGAGGACGCCGCCGAGCTTGGAGTCGATCGGACCGACGTTGAAGGTGATCGAACGCAGCATCGCGTAGAACGGCAGGAAGTACCATTCCGGAACGATGTGGGCCGGGGTCTTCAGCGGATCGGCCGGAATGTAGTTGTCGGCATGGCCGAGATAGTTCGGCAGGTAGAAGACGAAGTAGGCATAGACGATCAGGAAGACCGAGACGCCGAGCGCATCCTTGAGCGTTGCGTAAGGCGTGAAACGAACCGTGTCCGTCTTGGTCTTGACCTCAACGCCCGTCGGGTTCGTCTGGCCGACCACATGCAGAGCCCAGATGTGCAGGACAACGACGCCGGCGATCATGAAGGGCAGCAGGTAGTGCAGCGAGAAGAAACGGTTCAGCGTCGGCTGGTCGACGGCGAAGCCGCCGAGAAGGAACTGCTGAACCCATTCGCCGACCAGCGGAAAGGCCGAGAAGAAGCCGGTGATAACAGTCGCGCCCCAGAAGGACATCTGGCCCCAGGGTAGAACGTAGCCCATGAAGCCGGTTGCCATCATCAGCAGGTAGATGACGACGCCGAGGATCCAGAGGATTTCGCGCGGCGCCTTGTAGGAGCCGTAGTAGAGGCCGCGGGCGATGTGCAGGTAGACTGCGACGAAGAAGAACGAAGCGCCGTTGGCATGCATGTAGCGCAGCAGCCAGCCGTGGTTGACGTCACGCATGATCTTTTCAACGGAGTTGAAGGCGATCGTCGTGTCGGCGGCATAGTGCATGGCGAGCGTAACACCCGTCAGGATCTGTACGATCAGCATGACGGCGAGCATGGCGCCGAAAGTGTAAGCGTAGTTCAGGTTCCGCGGAACCGGATAGGCAATGAAGCTGTCATAGACCATGCGCGGCAGCGGAAGGCGCGCATCGACCCACTTTTCCAGGCCGGTTGATGGTTCGTAGCTGGAATGGCCACTCATTAATCAGTCTCCCCTCAACCGATCTTGATCTTCGTGTCGGACAAAAACGAAAAGGTCGGAATCGCCAGGTTCTGCGGCGCCGGACCTTTGCGGATGCGGCCGGCCGTGTCGTAGACCGAGCCATGGCAGGGACAGAACCAACCATTGTATTCACCGGCCTGACCGAGCGGAACGCAGCCGAGATGGGTGCAGGTGCCGATCATGACGATCCAGTTTTCTTTATCCTTGCCGCCCGAGCGGTCGGCGCCCGTTGCCGGAGCGTCGGGAGGAAGGTTTGCGTTGCGAGCGATCGGGTCCTTGAGATCCGACAGCTGGACGTCGGCGGCGGCCTTGACTTCTTCCGGCGTGCGGTTGCGGATGAAGATCGGCTTGCCGCGCCACTTGACCGTCAGCGACATGCCGGGCGTAAGGCTTGCGACATCGACTTCGATGGAAGCCAATGCCAGCGTCGACGCATCGGGGCGCATCTGGTCGATGAACGGCCATGCAACCGCAACGGCACCGACCGCACCAGCCATGCCAGTGGTGAGATAAAGGAAATCACGGCGAGTGGGCTCTGAGGCCTCGCTTGTCGTTACGTGTTCGCTCACGGCTTAACCATCCTCTGCGCAATTGTCGCGGAATTCCGCCCTGCCCCTCCAGAGGCGGCGAATCTATCAGAACAAATTTCGGCCATAGATTCCCCACCAATCCGGCGCGTTCTATGCTTGATCGCAAATTATGTCCAGCCTTGGCAAGGGGATGGGGGCACAATGTCGCGGGAAATTTCAGTGAATTTTTTAAGGCAATCACTGGCTTGCAACTTTGCTGCGTTGCAACAAACGAGGGAGCGTGTTAGGCGCTGGTGAGTTTGCCATACGAATTTGGATTTGCGCCGATGAGGCATACTGTTTTCTGCGTATTGAGCGTCCTCATCACCATCGTTCTGGCCCTCGTTTCGCTCCGTTATTTCACCGACTTCTGGCTGCTTTCGCTCATTTACAGCTTCCAGATTCATCTCAGCATCATTTGCGCCGTCGGCGCCGTCATTGCCCTCTTTTTCAAACGGCACTGGTACGGCTTCGTGATGCTGGCAGTGGCAACCTTCCTGAATATCCACGGCGTCATCATGCTGCGCGAATTCGCCGGCAGGACACCTTCGGAGGATGCCCCTCGCCTTTTCCGGCTAATGTCCTTCAATATCGAGAATGACAATTTTGAAAACGGCGAGCGGATTGCCGACGCCATACTGGCTTCAGGCGCCGATGTAGTCGACATCATGGAGGCCGAGCCGGTCTTTGCGCAGTTGCCACGGCTTCAGCAGATCTATCCCCACCGTATCGGCTGCGCTGCGAGCGAGACATGCGATACGCTCGTGCTGTCAAAACGTCCCTTCGCTCGGCAGGAGATCCATGACATAGGCGAGCTTTGGAAGCAGCGGCTCGTGTCGGTTTCGATCGACTTCGATGGAACGCCTGTCGATTTCCTGTTCCCTCACCTGTCCAAGCCATATTTTGATGATTTCCAGTCTGACGAACTCCAGGATCTCCCGACTTTCATGCAATCTCACACGGGGGCTCTGGTGGTCGCCGGAGACTTCAATTCCTCGATCCTCGCGCCGACAATTCAGCACTTTCTGCGCGGAACCGGCCTGACCACAGATTTCCCGGAACCAACCACTTGGCCGGTCAGCGCCGGCTCGTTCGGCATCAGCATCGACCATATCTTCGCAAGACCGCCGCTGCTCATCCGCTCGACGAGCCGGCTGGAGGACAGCTTCGGCTCGAACCATTACGGCCTAGTCAGCGATTTCGTTCGCGAATACTGAGCGCGTATCGTCATCGGAGGCGAGGAAGCCGCCGGACTGACGTGCCCAGAGCTCGGCGTAAAGCCCGCCCTGCTTGAGAAGCGCATCATGCGTGCCTTCCTCGATGATCTTGCCGCGGTCGATCACGACAAGCCTGTCGAGTGCGGCGATGGTCGAAAGCCGGTGGGCGATCGCAAGCACCGTCTTGCCTTCCATCACGCGGTTGAGGTTCGATTGTATCGCCTCCTCCACTTCCGAATCGAGCGCCGACGTCGCCTCGTCGAGAACAAGGATTGGCGCATCCTTGAGCATCACACGCGCAATGGCGATACGCTGGCGCTGGCCGCCCGAGAGCTTGACCCCGCGCTCGCCGACATGCGCGTCAAAACCCTTGCGCCCCTGCTGGTCCCGCAGCCGCTCGATGAAATCGAGCGCTTCGGCGCGTCCTGCAGCCTCGACAAGACGTTCCTCTCCGGCATCGGGCCGGCCGAAGAGGATATTATCACGCACGGAGCGATGCAGCAGCGACGTATCCTGGCTGACCATGCCGATCTGCATACGCAATGATTCCTGGGTGACGGCGGCGATATCCTGCCCATCGATCAGAATGCGTCCACCTTCGAGATCGTAAAGACGCAGGAGAATATTCACCAGCGTCGACTTGCCCGCACCGGAGCGGCCGATGATGCCGACCTTTTCGCCAGGACGGATCGTCAGCGAAAAATTGTCGATGACCGCATTCTCCTTGCCGTAGTGGAAGGAAACATTTTCGAAACGGATACCGGGCTGCTTGATGACGAGTTCTTTCGCATCGGGGCGGTTGACGAGATGCAGCGGTTGGGAAATCAGCTCGGCCGCATTCTGAATGGTGCCGAGATTGCGCATGATGCCGTTAAACTGGGTCATCAATCGGCCGAGAAGGAAGTTCAACCGCAGAACCAGCGTCAGCGAAAAGGCGACCCCACCCGAGCTGATCAGCCCGCGCAGCCACAGATCGATGCTGAGGCCGGCCATGGTGACGATCATCAGGCCCGAGAGCAGCGCCATAGACGCACGAACCCCGGTGATGAAACGCGTGAACTTCAGCACCGTTTCCTGATAGGCGTTGAAGCCGTCAAGCATGTAGCGGTCGCTCTCCTCGTCGCGTGCGAAGAGCTTCAGCGTTTGGATATTGCTGTAGGCATCGACGATGCGGCCATTGAGCAGCGAGGCTGCCTCTGCGGTTTCACGCGAGTGATAGCGGATGCGCGGCACGAAATAGCGGGCAAGCACGCTGAAAGCCGCCAGCCAGAAGAGAACCACCGCCGCCAGCGAGAAATCGAGCTGCCCGACCAGAACCAGCGTAGTGACGGCATAAATGCCGACGAACCAGACGCTCTCCATCAGCGACGTCACCAGATCGCCCGTCGCCTGCCCCGCCGACCAGACCTTGGTAACGATGCGGCCGGAAAAATCGCTCTGGAAGAAAGCAAGCGACTGGCGCGACACATGCAGATAGGACTGCCAGCGCGCCAGATTATAAAAACCCGGCGTGATCACCTGCTGGTCGATCAGCGCAATCAGGAAGGCAACGACGAAACGGACAATGCCGATCAGCGCCAGCATGCCGAAAATCTCGCCGCCATGGGCGGCCAGAAGCGTGCCCCAGCCGGCTCCGGGCTTGATCGTGCTGAGGATGTCGACGAGGCGCCCGACGAACCAGAAGAGGGCTGCTTCGATTGCCGCCGACATGCCGCCGAGCACCAGCATGGCGATAAAGGGCCACCTGGCCTGACCGATGTAGAACCAGATGAATCCGAAAGTATTGCGCGGCGGCTGAAGATTGTCGCTGGCGCGGAAAGGATCTATCCAAGTTTCGAACAGGCGAAGGATCGGAGTGAGCAGCATCACCGCGATATAGGCCCGTTCAGAATTGCGGCAAAGAGAATATAAGGCGGACGCAACCTTATATTTTCGTAATGATCGGTAATATCGGCGTCATCTCCATTGATACGGGTGGAAGCAGCCACGATCTCGTGCCATGATCGCGCCTTACCGGAGACCGCAGATATGGAAACGAAAACGCTCAATGCGCATCTTCCGCTTTCCCTTGCGGAAAAGCTCGACGCCCTGGCGGACGCGCTGGATGTGCCGCGCGACAGCATCGTGACGGAAGCCATCGCAAGCTGGATCGAACGGGAGGAACGGCTGCGGATTTTCACGCTTCAGTCGCTTGCTTCGAACTCGATCATCGTCGTGGAGCATCATCGCGTCATCGACTGGGCCGACAGCCTCTGCGCCGACCGAGTCCGCACGCTCTAATCGGAAAATTGATTTCTTCGGCAGGACAAAAGAAAAGCCCTCCCCGCAGAAACGGGAAGGGCTTATTTTATTGGGCTGCGACTTCGGCCTCTTCCTCGTGATCGGCAAGGAAGCCGCCGGACTGGCGATTCCATAGATCGGCATAGATACCGCCATGGCTGACCAGTTCGCCATGCGTGCCGCTTTCGATAATGCGGCCCTTGTCCAGCACGATCAGCCGGTCCATCTCGGTTAGCGTCGACAGGCGGTGAGCGATCGCGATGACAGTCTTGCCTTCCATCAGCGCGAAGAGGTTTTCCTGGATCGCCGCTTCCACTTCGGAATCGAGCGCCGAGGTCGCCTCGTCGAGCACCAGGATCGGCGCATCCTTCAGGAAGACGCGGGCGATCGCGATACGCTGGCGCTGGCCGCCGGAAAGTTTCACACCGCGCTCGCCGACCTGCGCATCAAGCGCCTTGCGGCCGTGCATGTCGACAAGCCCTTCGATGAACTCCCAGGCATTCGCCCGTCTTGCCGCCTCGATGACGTCCTCATCGGTTGCGTCAGGACGCCCATAGGCAATGTTGTCGCGGATCGAGCGATGCAGCAATGACGTATCCTGCGTCACAACACCAATCAACGAGCGCAGGCTATCCTGCGACACATCTGAGATATCCTGGCCGTCGATGGTGATGCGCCCGGCTTCCAGATCGTAGAAACGCAGGAGCAGGTTCATCAGCGTCGTCTTGCCTGCGCCGGAGCGACCGACCAGACCGACCTTCTCGCCGGCCTTGATATCGAGCGACAGGTTGTCGATGATGCCCTTGCCCTTGCCATAGTGGAAGCCGATGCGTTCGTAATGGATCGCACCCTTCTTCGCCGTCAGCGCAGGCGCACCCGGCTTGTCGACGATATCGTGCTGCTTCGACATCATCTCCATGCCGTCATAGACGGTGCCGATGTTTTCGAAGAGCGCCGAGACTTCCCACATGATCCACTGCGACATGCCGTTGACGCGCATCGCAAGGCCGATGGCGATGGAAATCGCGCCGACCGAGATCGTGCCGTTCAGCCACAGCCAGATGGACAGGCTGGAAATGATGAACAGCGAAATGCAGTTGTTCATGTAGACGCTCATATGGAAGAGCGTCACCTTGCGCATTTGCCTGTGCACCGTGTCCAGAAAGCCGTCCATGCTCTCCTTGGCATAGACCTCTTCACGGCCTGCATGGGAGAACAGCTTCACGGTGGCAATGTTCGTATAGCTGTCCACTACGCGGCCAGTCATCAGCGAGCGAGCATCCGCCTGCTGCGCCGCAATCTTGCGAAGCCGCGGCACGAAATAGGCGACGATGCCGACATAGATGCCGAGCCAGGCGAGGATCGGCAGCATCAGCCGCCAGTCGGCAGCCGCGATGATGACGATCATCGACAGAAAGTAGGTCACGACATAGACGAAGACGTCGAGGATCTTCATGACCGTTTCGCGCACGGCAAGCGACGTCTGCATGACCTTTGTGGCAACGCGTCCGGCGAACTCGTTGGCAAAGAAGGTCATGCTATGGCGCAGCAGGAAGCGGTGCATCTGCCAGCGCGCGATCATCGGATAATTGCCGAGCATCATCTGGTGCATGATCAGCGAATCGAGACCGGCAATGAGCGGCAGTCCGATCAGCACCAGCGCGCCCATCCAGATCAGCTTGTGACCCTCATTCTGCAGGAAGGTCGCCTTATCGGCATTCGTCAACCAGTCGACGATATCGCCAAGGAACTGGAAGAGCGCCACTTCACCGACTGCGATCAGCGCCGTCAAGAAGGCCATAAGCGCAAGCCATCCCGCCGCCGGCTTGCTGTAGTGCCAGCAGAAGGCAAAAAGACCCTTCGGGGGAGCGACCGGCTCCTCGCTCGGATAGGGATTAAGTCGCCGTTCGAACCAGTCAAACATGAAATCGCTCCAGAACTTCCGCGTTCCGGCCCCGGCTTTGCGCTCTTAGGGCGCACGAAAGCACATATGGGAACCGGAGGCTCAAGGGGCGAGGCCGTGATGGCCGCGCAATTATTCAAAATGGGCAATTGGGGAAAGAAAAGCGCCTTATATGCGCCAGATCGCCAAGCGTGGCATCACGGGCGGGAGACGCATCAGCACAAATATATCCATGTCGGCGCTCCCTGTTGGCGATTGAAGATATGCACCGATAACGCGAAAATGCCTAAATTTCCAGCCCCGACCGCTCGGAAAGTGGCCATCGACAGGTCAAAAAGCGTTCTGTTGCCTCAAAATCACAGTTCGGATAGGCAAGTTGCTTATCATCTCAACGGACAATTTCCCATGGCAGACCTCAGACTGGCGCTCTATCAACCCGATATCCCAGGCAATACCGGAACGATCCTGCGCCTTGCCGCCTGCCTGGGTTTTGCGGTCGACATCATCGAGCCCGCCGGTTTCGACATTTCCGATCGAAATCTGAAGCGCGCGGGCATGGACTATCTGGCCGCCGCCGCCCTCACCCGCCATGTCAATTGGGAACGCTTCGAGGAATGGCGCGCAGCCACCGGCCGCCGCCTGATCCTCGCCACCACGAAGGCATCGCAGCGCTACACGGATTTCGTCTTCCGTCCCGACGATATCTTGCTCTTCGGCCGTGAAAGCGCCGGCGTGCCCGATCATGTGCATGAACGCGCCGATGGGCGCATTCTGATTCCGATGGTGGAAGGCCAGCGTTCGATCAACCTTGCCGTCTCCGCCGCGATGATAACAGGCGAGGCAATGCGGCAGACCGTCTGGTCGTGAACCGGCCCATGCCGATCCTTGGCGGCCTTGATGTCGCAAACAACGCTTTGAATCGACGCAAAAGCGCCTATATTAATTAGCCAGGCAATCAATAATTCTGCACAAGCAGTGAGATTCCAATGATTTACTCGACTACGGAAACGTAGAACCGAGAAAACCTTCTCAAGAAGAAGAAAAAGACCAAGGCCATGGAATCCACGATCGTCATGATCAATCTGTTCGGCGCGATTGCGCTGCTGCTCTTCGGCCTTGCGCAGGTCAAGGACGGCGTTACGCGTGCCTTCGGCGCACGCCTGAGGACCGGGCTTGCGACAGGCACGGCGAACGGGCCGCGCTCGATCCTGTCAGGTTTCCTGGCAACCATCGCCCTGCAGAGTTCGACCGCGACGGCCCTGATGACGGCCTCTTTCGTGGAGCGCGACCTCATCAAGCCGCGCATGGCCCAGATCGTGCTGCTCGGCGCCAATGTCGGGACTGCCGTGACCGCCTGGATAGTCGCTACCGGCATCGAATGGCTTTCGCCGCTGCTTATTCTTGGCGGCATCGTGCTCTATCGCGGAAAGTCCAGCGCCCGCCACGGCGGCGGCGCGGCCATGATCGGCATCGGCCTGATGCTGCTCTCCCTGCATCTACTGAGCAATGCGACGGAGCCCATGCGGACATCGCCGGCACTGGCTGCCTTCATCGGCCTGCTCGGCGATGCCTGGCCGGTCGCTCTGTTTTTTTCCGCAGCGCTTGCCTTCATCTCGTCGTCGAGCCTTGCGGTCGTCGTCCTGATCCTGTCGCTCGCGTCAACGGGCATCGTGTCCCCGGAACTGATCATCGTTCTCGTCCTCGGCGCCAATCTCGGCGGCGCGATTCCGCCCGTTGTCGCCACCCTCTCCGGCCCTGCCTCGGCGAGACGCGTCACGCTCGGCAATCTCATCGTCCGCACCGCGGGCTGCCTGATTGCGCTGCCGCTTGCCGGCTATGCAGCGCCGCTGCTCCAAATGCTGCCCTTCGGCCCCGCCAAGCTGCCAGTCGATACGCATCTGATTTTCAACATCCTTCTTGCCGCCGTTGCCTGGCCCTTTTCGCGGATGTTGGCTATCTTTACCGCCCGCCTCGTGCCCGATGACGTGCAGCCGGATCAGGGTCCCAAGTTTCTCGATATGCAGGAGCTGTCGACGCCCGTCGTGGCCCTTGCCAGCGCGACGCGCGAAGTGCTCGGCGTCGGCGATCTGATCGAACGCATGCTCCTGCGCGCTTCCGATGCTTTCGAACATAATGACATGTCCAAGCTCGCCGAGATCCCTGCGCTCGAAAAGCGCGTGGATCTGCTGCAGCAGGAGGTGAAGGTCTATCTCTCCAAGCTCGGCCGCGGCGGGCTCAGCGACGAGAATGCTCGCCGGTCTATCGTTATCATCGACTACGCGATCAATCTCGAGCATATGGGCGACATCATCGAGAAAGGCTTGCTGGAGCAGGTCGGCAAGAAGGTCTCGCTCGGCCTGAAATTCTCCGAAGACGGCTACAGGGAATTGCGCAAACTGTTTGATCTGACGATCGACAACCTGCGCGTCGCCCAGACGATCTTCGTCACCCGCGACTTCAATCTCGCCCGGCAGATGATGGAAGTGAAGGTCGAGGTCCGCCGCATGGAAAAGCAATCGGCCGAGCGGCACCTGGAGCGGCTGCGCGACGGGCGTACCGACAGCCTCCAGACGAGCTCACTTCATCTCGATATGCTGCGTGACCTGAAGCGTATCAATGCGCACATCGTCTCAGTGGCACATCCGATCCTCGACGAAAGCGGCCTTCTGATCGAAAGCCGCCTGCGTGATGCAGCCGAATAAGTTCAATCGGCGGATGGCAAGCGACGCATGGTGAATTCGATCTGGTCGCCTTCCAGCTGGCGCCAGCTTTCCACTTCGGTCCAATAGGCGGCTTTCGGATATTCGTCGAACCATTCGCGCGCCTTGGCGCGGGCTTCCAAAAGCCCCATCCGGTATGTTTCGCGGACAAAATGATCCCGCTGGCGGGCGGACGCCTCTGCCCGATGCTTTGCTATTCTACGCTTCAGGCCTTCGAAGGGCGGAGGCCCCGGAATTTTTGCCATAAAACCTACCTCTGAATGAAAAGTAGTATCGAAATCCGCCCTTTGCGAGTTGAATCTTGCAGGCGCTTTCCACTGCTGGCAGGCTTCTGCTGCACCTGCTAAACCGGGATTGTAATCAACAAAGAGCGAATCGCATGGAAAGACCGGAACTGCCGATCGGCCTGCCCGAAGACATCGAGGATAAAAAGACTGCCGCCCGTACATGGTTCGAGGGGCTGCGGGACACGATCTGCGCTTCCTTCGAAGCGCTGGAGGATGAACTAGAAGGTCCCCTCTCCGATCAGGAGCCCGGCCGCTTTGTCGCCAAGGACTGGTCGCGCGAAAACGGTGCCGGCGGCGGTGGCCGCATGTCGATGATGGAAGGCCGCGTCTTCGAAAAGGTCGGCGTTCATACATCCACCGTCTATGGCGAATTCGCGCCCGACTTCCGGGCACAGATACCGGGCGCCGCCGAAGATCCGCGCTTCTGGGCATCGGGGATTTCGCTGATCGCCCATCCGGTCAATCCCAACGTGCCGGCCGTTCACATGAACACCCGCATGGTCGTCACCACCAGCCGCTGGTTCGGCGGCGGCGCCGACCTGACCCCGGTTCTCGGTCGCCGCCGCACGCAGGAAGATGAAGACACACAGCTCTTCCACAAGGCCATGGAAATCACCTGCCGTAACCATGCGGTCGCCGATTACGAGGCCTACAAGAAATGGTGCGACGACTATTTCTTCCTCAAGCACCGCAACGAGGCGCGCGGTGTTGGCGGCATCTTCTACGACTGGCTGCATTCCGACGAGGAAGCCGGCGGCTGGAAAGCCGATTTCGCCTTCACACGGGACGTCGGCCGGGCCTTTGCCATGGTTTACCCCAAGATCGTCCGCTCAAACTTCAACAAAGACTGGACGGAGGCCGACCGTGACGAACAATTGATTCGCCGTGGCCGCTATGTCGAGTTTAATCTGCTCTACGACCGAGGGACGATCTTCGGCCTGAAAACCGGCGGCAATGTCGAATCCATTCTTTCTTCCCTGCCGCCCGTCGTGCGCTGGCCATAAGCCGGCGCCAAGCATGCTGGCAAAGACCGGCATGCTGACAAAGGCAAACCTGCTGGTAAATTTGAAATACTATTCCGGTAAAATCGCGTTGAACGGCCTTCATCAGAACTGAGTGCGTCCTAAATTAGTCTCTGTGCGTTACAATCGGAGGAGGATTGTCATGACGGTACAAAGCAGCTCGCCTGCTTCTGCAGATATCCAGGAAACGTCCCGCGCAATCGAAGCGCCCGAGTTTCTAACGCGCATCGCCGAAGACTTGAGAGCGAAAAGCGGTTCCGACCTGCCGCTCTCCTGCTTTGTCGAGCAGGTGAAATTGCAGCTAGCAGGCGGCAAGACTCCGGAAGAACTTCAACAGCAGGCAACAGGTGCTGCCAACAGCAACAAGCCTGCGCACCTTTCGGAGACTTACATGGCCTGGGCAATGCCCCATCAATAAACAGAGCCTTTCGGCCGGCGTCCAAGTCGGCCGAAGCTTTCTCCCCCGGAACCTTCTCCGTTGCCGCACATTCCTCAAACGCGCGAAAGCGCGATGGTTTTGTATTTCAGAGACAGGAGAAGACCATGCGACTTTTCGAATGCGGTACACTCGTTCCCGGATGCGATTGGCACACCAGGGCCGACAATGACGCTGAAGTCGTTCGCCGCGCCGTCGAACATATGAGAACAGCCCACGGCGAAACGACCATTCGCGAAAACATGGTGGACAATATCAAGGCCCGCATCCGCGACGAAGCGAACGCGGCCTGATCTCAACCTGCAATCTCCGAGAGCCGGGCGAGCAATGCCGCCCGGTCGGAGACAAAATTCTCTTCAACCCACTGGTTTTCCAAGGTCGACAGGATTTCACCGACCTTCGGGCCGGCCTGTATGCCCGTGGCCATCACATCTGCGCCGTTCAGCGGAAACTGCGGCTTCTTCCAGATGCGCGCATGGTCCAGAAGCTTCGAAAGCCGCGCCGAACGGCTCATCTCATCAAAACTACCATTCTCTGCCTTGCCCCGAGCAACGCCAAGCGCCAGTTTCAGCCGCACGATGATGCCGTCCACGCCGTTTCTGTAGAGCAGCTTCTCGAAGGCGGCAGCGGAAATCTCGTCATTGACCGGGGCGGCTTTTGCCCAGGCCCTGAAATAGGCGGCTTCCGCATTCGAAAATTTCAGCCGTGCTGCCAATTCCTCCAGCCGCACCGGATCGGGCGGAATGATCGAGGCCAGCCGCAGCAGCGGATCAGGCTCCCAGCCGAGCGCCTTCTCGGTCGCAACAAGCGCCGGAATGGCATCGATGCCCCATTTTTCCGTTTCCGGCAGGATTTCCGAGAGAACTGCAACCTGCCGCATCCAGAGAAGCGCCCGGCCTGGATCTTCCGCCGACAGGAGCTTTCTGAGCTCCGACCAGACCCGTTCGGCCGACAGCGTTTTCAACTTCGAACGCGCGGCGGATGACGCTCTCAGCCCCTCCGCATCGGGCCGTCCGGAACCGTACCAGGCGAAGAAACGGAAGAAGCGCAGGATGCGCAGATAGTCCTCGGCGATCCGCGTCGCTGCATTACCAATGAAGCGGATATTGCGCTTCTCGATATCATCGAGCCCGCCGACGAGATCGATCACCTCGCCCGCAGCATTTGCGTAAAGTGCATTCATGGTGAGGTCGCGCCGTTCCGCATCCGATTGCCAGTCCGCGCTGAAGGCCACCTTGGCGCGACGGCCATCCGTTTCCACATCGGTACGCAACGTCGTCACTTCGAAGGGGCAGCCATCGATGACGAGCGTCACCGTTCCGTGGTCAATGCCGGTCGGCACCGCCTTGATGCCGGCAGCAGCGGCCCGCTCCATGACGGCTTCCGGCAACAGCGTGGTGGCGACATCGATATCGGCGACGGCTAGCCCCATCAGGCTGTTGCGCACCGCGCCACCGACCACACGCCCTTCCCCGCCATCGGCGTTCAGGAGCGCAAAAACCCGACCGAGCGCCGGATCCTGAAACCATGCCTGGTCGGCAACAGAGGTCATGCATAAAGCCTTTCATAAAGCGTGCGGACGATGCCGGCGGTGATGCCCCAGATCATCCGCGTTTCATAGGGCATGCGGTAGAAATGCCGGTCGATACCATCAACTACCCGCTTGTCCCGTGTGTGATTGGCAGGATTCATCAGGAAGGAAAGCGGCACCTCGAAAACGTCGTCCACTTCGATCGGATTGAGCTGCAGCGAAAAACCGCGTTGCACAACGCCGAGAACGGGCGTGATGCGGAACCCGGTAGACGACAGATAGTTCGGCAGCCGGCCGACCGTCTCGACGAAGCCGCCGCCAAGACCAATCTCCTCCTCGGTTTCGCGGATCGCGGCCATCTCGGGCGAGACATCCCCGGGATCGATCGAACCACCGGGAAAGGCGATCTGGCCAGAATGCTTGCGCAGTGTCGACGTCCGCTTGGTGAAGATCACCTTCGCCTCTTCGCCATCATCGACGACGGGCACCAGCACGGCCGCATCACGGAGTTTCAAAGTCTCGGCCAGCGCAACGATATCGGGATTGAGCACATGGTCGCCATGGTCGCGCCAGGCGTGATCGATGGGTGCACCGATCTGATTGAGCGCACGACGACGGAACTCGGCAGCCGAAAACGGGGGATAGGTCTTGCTGATCGCTTCACTCATCGGGAGGCTGCTTCCAGTTCGTCGGCCGGCATGATCGGAAAAATCTCACCACCGGAGCGAACGACGAACATCTCCCGGCCGGCAACCTCGGCCACCTCTCCGAGTTCGACCAGCTCATACATCACGGCGCGTGACACCAATGCTTCAAGCCGGCCCCGCACATGCAGATAGGGCTTTAGTTCACTGTCTTTCCCATACTCTGGCCCATGATCCGGAAAGCGCAGAGGGTGATCCTTGCCGGCCTCGATGACATCGCCGACATTGGTGCGGAAGGTCAGAACCTGCTGGCCATCTCGCTCACTTGCATTCATCTCGACGGCCACAAAGGGTGCGTCAATGACCCTGATGCCGACCTTTTCCACAGGAGTTACGAGATAGGTTTTTCCGTCTTCGTCCTTCCTCAAAACGGTCGAAAAGAGCTGGACCAGCGGAGCCCGGCCGATCGGCGTGCCCATGTAGAACCATGTGCCATCCGCCCGAATTTCCATGTCGATATCGCCGCAAAAGGGCGGATTCCATTTCTCGACAGGCGGCAAGCCGCGCTTTTTGCCGGATTTCGCCTCGGAAGCGCGCGAAATCAGCGCGGCAAGTCCCGCTGCATCTGCCGTATGCCTCATTTCCTCGGCTGCCATTCTTCTGTCCCGGTTTGCTCTTAACAAAATAAAGTCACGAGATAGTCATTTGAAACAAACTTGTCAGCCCGCAACATCTTCATAACTGTATCGGGTATGAGGCACGCCTATTAAAGTCAGACGATTCGCAGCCGAATGATTTCAGCCGTTGGAGATGCCCGTGGGTATGATCAAGACCGAAGCCAGCCTCGATGAACAGGCGATTGTCGCCGCCGCAGAAAGAGCGCTATCCGATATCGCCGCCATCCGCACGGAAGTTTCCAAGGTCATCTTCGGTCAGGAAAGCGTGGTTGAAAACACGCTTCTCGCCGTTCTCTCCGGTGGTCATGCCCTCCTCGTCGGTGTTCCCGGCCTTGCCAAGACGAGGCTCGTGACGACGCTCGGCGAAGTCCTCGGCCTTGCCGCAAACCGTATCCAGTTCACGCCCGACCTGATGCCTTCGGATATCCTCGGTTCCGAAGTGATGGACCAGGACGAGAGCGGCCGCCGCTCCTTCCGTTTCGTCAAGGGGCCGGTTTTCGCCCAGCTTCTGATGGCCGACGAAATCAACCGCGCTTCGCCGCGCACCCAGTCGGCACTGCTGCAGGCGATGCAGGAATATCATATCACCATTGCCGGCCAGCGTTATGACCTGCCCTCACCCTTCCACGTTCTCGCAACGCAGAACCCGCTGGAGCAGGAAGGCACCTATCCGCTTCCCGAAGCCCAGCTCGACCGCTTCCTTCTGCAGGTCGATGTTCACTATCCCGAACTTGCCGCCGAGCGCCAGATCCTTCTGGAAACGACGGGTCTCACCGAAGCCAAACCCGAACCGGTCATCAATGCGGCACGTCTGTCCGAAATCCAGACGCTCGTACGTCAGATGCCGGTCAGTGATACCGTCGTCGATGCCATCCTCTCGCTCGTGCGCTCCGCCCGTCCGGGCCAGGGCAATGCCTCCACCGACAAGCATGTGGCCTGGGGGCCTGGCCCGCGCGCCGGCCAGGCGATGATGCTCTGCGCCCGCGCCCGCGCGCTCTATGAGGGCCGTCTGGCGCCCTCGCTCGACGATATCTACGCTCTGGCCGAGCCCGTTCTCGAGCACCGCATGGCGCTGACCTTCGCCGCCCGCGCCGAAGGCATGTCGGTGCGCGACGTGATCGCCGGGCTGGTCAAGCAGGCAAAGGGATAAGGAAGCGCTGCGCGTGGCATCCATCGGACAGATCGTCAATCCGACACCCGGCAATGATGCCCTTTCCCGCGCAAGGCAGCGGGCTGCCCTCGTGCCGGATTGCCTGGTCGAAGCCAAGCGCATCGCCAACACCGTGATTGCCGGCTGGCACGGCCGCCGCAAACGCGGTATCGGCGAGAATTTCTGGCAGTTCCGCCCCTATAGCGAAGGTGAAAGCCTGTCGCGCATCGATTGGCGCCGCTCCGCCCGCGACGACCATACCTATGTGCGTGACCGCGAATGGGAGGCTGCCCACACAATCTGGCTCTGGGCCGACATGTCGCCCTCCATGATGTACAAGTCGACCTATGGCAGCGTTTCCAAGGAAAGCCGGGCGCTGGTCATCATGCTGGCGCTTGCCGAGATCCTCGCCCGCTCCGGCGAGCGCATCGGCTGCCCCGGCGTGATGGAACCTGTCTCCGCCCGCAATGCAGCCGAAAGGCTGGCAGCCGCCCTGATGCACACCCCGCTGACTGGCGGCCTGCCCGAAACCGCGATGGTGCGCGGTTGGAGCGATCTCATCCTCATCGGCGATTTCCTCGATGACGCGCCTTCCATCATGGCTCGTCTCGGTCCGCTTGCCCGCCGGGGCCTGCGTGGCCACGTGGTCGAGATCGCCGATCCGGCCGAGGAAATCTTTCCCTATAACGGCCGCACCGAATTCACCGATCCGGAAACCGGCGAAAGGCTGACCTCGGGGCGGGCGGAGGGCCTGCGGGAAGCCTATCGCAACGCCTATCTCGCGCGACGCGAAGATCTCGGCCAATCGCTGCGCCATCTCGGCTGGACCTTCGTCAGCCACCGCACCGATCATCTGGCGTCCGAAGCGCTGGTTGCCGTCCATATGTATCTTTCCGGCATGCCGGCAAAGGCAACGCATGGAGGACAGTTTTGAGCGCGCTTCCCTTCGCCTTCGCCTATCCCGCTATCCTCGGCGCGCTGATTGCCCTGCCCGTCATCTGGTGGCTGCTGCGGCTCACCCCGCCGCGCCCGCAGGCGGAAGTCTTTCCGCCGCTGAAAATCCTCGCGACTGTGCTGAAGCGCGAGGAAACGCCGGCGAAAAGCCCTTGGTGGCTGACGCTGCTGCGCATGCTTCTGGCAGCCGCCATCATCTTCGCGATCGCCGATCCGGTCTTCAATCCGCGCACCAGCTCGCTCGCATCGGGTGGTCCGCTCGTCCTTTTCGTCGACAATAGCTGGGCTTCGGCACCCGATTGGGAGCGCCGCGTCCAGACGGCCGACGCGCTGATCGACGATGCCGAGACTGCCGGCGCTGTCGTCTCCATCGCCTTCACCGCCGACCCGACCAATAACGCGACACCCGGCACTGCGGCTGCCGCCCGCGAAAAGCTCCGCGCCGCGGAACCGAAGCCGCTTGTGCCGGATCGCCAGCGGGCTTTCGAAGCGCTGCGCGCCGCCCTGAACGGCACGCATCCCGGCACGCTTGCCTTCCTCACCGACGGTGCAGCAAGCAGCGACAACGATGCTATCGTCCGTCAACTCTCCGACCTTCGGCCCGCCGAACTGCGCGTGATCGAAGGCGATGCTGCCCAGACGGTAGCAATCTCGGGCGCCACCAATACGGCCGATGCGATGACGGTCAAACTGACCCGCCTCAGTGCCAGTGGCGCGGCCTCCGTCCCGCTCAATGCACAGGACGCGCAGGGCCGCGTGATCGCCACCGGCAGGGCTGACTTCGCCCCCGGCCAGACGGCCGTCAATGCCGGCATTTCCGCCCCCTTCGAGATGCGCAACGATTTTGCCCGCGTCAGCATCAATACCGGCGCCACCGCAGGCGCGGTGCATCTGCTCGACGATGCCTTCAAGCGCCGCAGGGTCGTGCTTCTCTCGGGCGAAAGCGGCGATGAATTCCAGCCGCTGCTCTCCCCGCTCTACTACATCCAGCGGGCGCTCGAACCCTACGCGGACCTCGTGCGGCCGACCGATGCCAATCTTTCGGTCGCGATCCCGAAGCTGCTCGCCAATAATCCTTCGATCATCATCATGGCCGATATCGGCCGCCTGCCGGAGGATACCTACGCGCCCCTGCAGCGCTGGATATCGAACGGTGGCATGCTGCTGCGCTTTGCCGGCCCGCGCCTTGCCGCGGCACCTGCCGAAGATCCGCTGATCCCTGTCACCCTGCGCCAGGGGGAACGTGCGCTTGGCGGCAGCCTGTCCTGGAGCGAGCCGCAAGCGCTCGCCGAATTCCCTGGATTCAGCCCGTTTGCCGGCATACCGCGTCCGACCGACGTGACGGTCAACCGCCAGGTGCTGGCAGAGCCGACACCCGATCTCGCCGAACGCACATGGGCAAGCCTTGCCGATGGTACGCCGCTCGTGACCATGAACAAGATGAATGCCGGCCAGATCGTGCTCTTCCATGTGAGTGCCGAAGCGACCTGGTCGAACCTGCCGATTTCTGGCACCTTCGTCGAAATGCTGCGCCACCTCATCCAGATCTCCCGTTCCGGCGGAGTAACCTCGGAATCATCGGGCAGTGCGCGCGTTGCCGAAACCCTGCCGCCCTTCCGCATGCTGACCGCCAAGGGCATCCTGGTCACCGAAACCGGCAATGCCCGTCCACTGATCCCGAATGCGAAGGCAGCACCCGTTGCCAATTTCGACAATCCACCCGGCCTCTATGGCTCCGAAGATGGCTTCACGGCACTGAACGTTCTGCCCGACAATGCCGAGCTGAAACCGCTCGACATCGATGGCGTCAATGTCGTGCGCGCCGGCCTTATCGGTGGCGAAAGCTGGTCGGCCAAACCCTTGCTCTTCTTCATCGCCTTCCTGCTGCTTCTGGCCGATAGCCTGATCGTGCTCTTCATGAACGGCGCCTTCTCCCGCCTGCGGCCGCGCGCCCGGGCTGCGGCGACGATCGCCGTGGCACTTGCGGCCGGCCTGATGCTGCAGCCGGACATTTCGCATGCCAATGACACCCAGCCGGGCGACGACATCATCATGCAGCGGCTCGACAATACCCATCTCGCCTATGTCGTGACCGGCGAACAGGATGTGGACAATATTTCTGAAGAGGGGCTCAATGGCCTCACGAGATTCCTGACCTACCGCACCACGCTGGAGCCGTCCCCACCCGTTGGCATTGACCTAAATAAGGACGAGTTATCCTTCTACCCGATCATCTACTGGCCGATTTCGGCAACCGCACCGATGCCGTCCAACGCCGCCATCAGCCGTATCGACGCCTATATGCGCAATGGCGGAACGGTGCTTTTCGACACACGCGACCAGTTCAACTCCCTCGAAGGGGGCAGCGACACGACCGCCAACGGCCAGCGCCTGCAGCAGATCCTCGCCAATCTGGATATTCCGCCGCTGGAACCCGTTCCGCACGACCATGTGCTGACCAAGTCCTTTTATCTTCTGTCCAGCTTCCCCGGCCGCTACGCCGGCAGCCCGCTCTGGATCGAGGCGCGGCAGGGCGGCCAGAACCAGAACAGCGCCAATAGGCCGGCCGCTGCCGCAGACGGCGTCTCGCCGATCCTGATCACCGCAAACGATTTTGCCGGCGCGTGGGCCGTTGACGACAATGACACCCCGCTGCTGCCCACTGTGCCGCCGGATGAGACGCAGCGCGAATATGCCTTCCGCGCCGGCGTCAACATCATGATGTACATGCTGACCGGCAACTACAAGACAGACCAGGTTCACGTGCCCGACCTGCTCGAACGGCTGGGGCAGTGATATGACGCTCGATTATTCACCCTTCCTGCCCTGGCCCTTTTTGGCGGTACTGACCGGCATCGTCCTCCTGATCGCCGTATTCGCGATCTGGCGCGGCATACGCGGCGCATGGATCCGCACGCTTGCGGCGATGGCGCTACTGGCAGCACTTGCCAATCCGGTACTGCTGCAGGAGGACCGCGACCAGCTTTCGACCATCGTCCCTGTTATCGTCGATCGCAGCCAGAGCCAGCAGACGGCCGACCGCATGAGGATGACGGATGATGCGCTGGCATCCTTGAAAACCCAGCTCGCCCGCTTTCCGCAGATCGAGCCCCGCTTCGTGGACGTGAACGAGGACCGCAATTCCGACGTGCCCTCCACACGCCTCTTCGAGGCCCTGTCGGCTTCGATCGCCGATGTCCCGCCCTCGCGCGTCGGCGGCGCGATCATGCTGACGGATGGCGAGGTGCATGATGTGCCCGGCGTCAATCAAGCGCTCGGCTTCGACGCGCCGATCCACGGTCTCATCACCGGCAAGCCGAACGAGTTCGATCGCCGCATCGAGGTCATCAAGGCGCCCCGCTTCGGCATAGTCAACGAGGAGCAGCAGCTCGTGCTGCGCGTCTTCGACGACGGCCCGAGCCCCGGCGGCGCTGCGAATGTGACGGTGCGCCTCAACGGCGACGAGATCGCCACCCTGCAGGCAACACCCGGCCAGGATACACCCTTCTCCTTCAAGGTGACCCGCGGCGGCCCGAACGTGCTGGAATTCTCCGTCGCCGGTATTCCCGGCGAAGTGACGGATGCCAATAATCGTGCCGTGCACATCATCGATGGCATCCGCCAGAACCTGCGCGTCCTTCTCGTCTCGGGCGAACCGCATGCCGGCGAGCGCGCCTGGCGCAATCTCCTGAAGTCCGACGCGTCAGTCGATCTCGTGCATTTCACCATCCTGCGCCCGCCGGAAAAGCAGGACGGTACGCCGATCAACGAGCTGTCGCTGATCGCATTCCCGACCCGAGAGCTCTTCGTCGACAAGATCAAGGATTTCGACCTGATCATCTTCGACCGCTATCAGGATCGCGCCAATGTGCTGCCGATGCTCTATTACGACAACATCGCGCAATATGTGGAAAATGGCGGTGCACTGCTGATCGCCGCCGGTCCTGAGCATGCAAGCCCGGAGTCGATCGCCATGACCCCGCTTGCCTCCGTACTGCCGGCAGAGCCGACCGGCCGTATGATCGAGCAGGCCTTCTATCCTCGTCTTTCCGAACAGGGCCGCAAGCACCCCGTCACGCGCGGGCTTGACGGTTCCGGCGATGAGCCGCCGCATTGGGGCCGCTGGTTCCGAAGCGTCGATGTCGAGCGGCCGCAGGGCCAGACCGTCATGGTCGGTGCCGACAACCATCCGCTGCTGGTGCTCAACCGCGCCGGCCAGGGCCGTGTCGCCATGCTGCTTTCCGATCAGGGCTGGCTCTGGGCGCGCGGCTTCGAGGGCGGCGGCCCGCACGTCTCGCTCTATCGCCGCATCGCCCACTGGTTGATGAAGGAACCGGCACTGGAGGAAGAGGCGCTGACGGCGCGGACCTCCGGCCGAACACTGGAAATCACCCGCCAGACGATTGGCGATGCCCCCGGAGACGCGGTCGTCCGCTACCCCTCGGGCAGGACCGAGAACCTGCCGCTGACGCAGACCGAGCCCGGCCTCTACAAGGCCGAAAAGCGCATGGACGAAATTGGCCTGTTTGAAATCCGCAACGGCGATCTGACGACGCTCGCACATGTTGGCGCCGTCGATGCGCCCGAATTCAAGGCGATGATTTCGACGACCGCTGCGCTGAAGCCGATCACCGACAAGAGCCGCGGTCTCGTCACACGCGTCGTCAACAATGCCGGCGCCATTACCGTCCCGCCGATCCTGCCGGTGCGCGGCCAGGTGCGTGTGGCCGACAATGATCGCATGACGATCCGCATGACCAATGAAACCGTGCTGAAGGGCATCAATACCTTGCCGCTCTTTGCGGGCTTCGCAGGTGTCGGAATCCTGCTCCTCGCCTTTGGTGCCATGTGGTGGCGTGAAGGACGGTAGATGCCTTTCCTGGTCAGATTGAAGCATTCTGTCGGAGCAGATTTTCGTCAGGGCGGAGGTGATTGGCGAAGGGCATACCTCCTGGTACGTCCAAGCCGATCGCTTCCGATCCTGGCGGAAAGTTGCCCGGCAGAATGCTTCAATCTGACCAGGAAAGGCATCTGACATGCCGGAATTCGAGCTCACCGCCTCCCCGTCACCGGAAGAGCTCGCGATCATCACCGACGGCCTGACAGCCTTCAACACGGAAGATGTTGGCCCGTCCAAACGGCAGGCGCTTGCCGTTCTGATCCGTGATACCGATGGCAAGGTCTCCGGCGGTCTGTCGGGCTACACCGCCTGGGGCTGGCTCTTCGTGCAGATGCTCTACATTCCCGACATGCTGCGCGGCAGTGGCATGGCAGGCAAGATCCTCGCGAAGGCGGAAGAAGAAGCCGCCGCCCGGGGCTGCCGTGGCGCCTGGATCGATACGTTCAACCCGCATGCGCTCAGCGCATACAAGCGTCAGGGCTATGAAGTCTTTGGCGAACTGCCCGATTTTCCCGAGGGCAGGACGCGGACCTTCCTCAAGAAGAGGCTCTGACGAGAGCAATTCCAGCAAAAGTGCGCAGCTGTTTTGCGTCCGGAATTGCGTAAGAACAAAGAGATAGAGTGTTTCCGTGATCCGAAGAAGAACGGAAATGCTCTATCGCCGCCAGGCGATCGTGCCTTTCAGCCGCGCATGCGTATCTTCCGCGATCGGGACCACGAGCACACGGCCCGGATCGACGGGACCGGGAAAAGTCAGTGCGCCATATGCGACCTTCTCGAAGCCGAGCGGGCCGTAATACGGCGGATCACCGACGAGGATGATGGCTTCCGAACCCTTGCGTTTGGCGGCCTCGACCGCGATGCGCACCAGTTCGCGGCCAATGCCCTTGCTCTTGTGCGACGGCCGCACGGCAAGCGGTCCCAGGAGATGGCCTTTCACCGTTCCGGCCAGAACCGGCGTCATCCGCACCGAAGCGATCGTCTCGCCGTCATCGGCGCAGATGAAGGAGAGCGACAGGTCATGCGGTCCCTGCTCGCGAATACGGGCAGCGGCGCGCGTGTGCCGGCCGGGGCCGAATGCTTCTTCGTTGATGAGTTCAATAGCCGCGTCGTGAGACGCATCCTCAGTGAGGTAGACGAGATCGTGCTTGTACATGAGCATGGGAACAGAGACCGTATAGACGCAGATGTGGGTTCGCGAACACGCCGTCGGCGTTCGGGAGCATCAGCGTCGTCGCAGGCCTCTGAGAATAGACATCAAGCAGGATTCCAGAAATTTGTGAGGAAGGCGGATAGCAGGAAAAATTTCCGTCGTCCATTGCAAAATTCGGCCAAGAATTAAGCGACCGAGACGCAGTGTTCAATTTTTGCCGACCTGCAAAAAGCGGTGTGCTGCGATATCTATGCGAAACGAACAATTTCAGAGGTACAAAACATGGGCATGCTGGTGGACGGCGTCTGGCATGACGTCTGGTACGATACGAAGGAAACGAAGGGCCATTTCAAGCGTCAGCCCTCGCAGTTCCGCAACTGGATTACAGCTGACGGAGAGGCCGGTCCCAGCGGCAAAGGCGGCTTTAAAGCCGAGGCCGGCCGTTATCACCTCTATGTCTCCCTCGCCTGTCCCTGGGCGCATCGCACACTGATCTTCCGCAAGCTGAAGAAGCTCGAAGACCTGATTTCCGTTTCGGTCGTCGATCCGCTGATGGTGGAAAATGGTTGGGAGTTCAAAGTCGGCAATGGCGCCACCGGCGATCACCTTTTCGGCTCCGAGGCACTCTGGGAAATCTACGTGAAGGCCGATCCGCACTATTCCGGCCGCGTTACCGTACCGGTTCTCTGGGACATCAAGACGAGCACGATCGTCAACAACGAATTGGCTGAAATCATCCGCATGTTCAACAGCGCCTTCAATCATCTGACGGGCTCGACGGCAGATTATTACCCGGAAGACCTGCGGGCCGATATCGATGCACTGAACGACATCGTCTATGACACCGTCAACAACGGCGTCTACAAGTCGGGCTTTGCCACCACGCAAGCGGCTTACGAGGAGAATGTCGTCAAGCTCTTCGAAACGCTGGATAAGCTCGATGAGCGCCTCGGCAAGGGCCGCTACCTTTTCGGCGATCGCCAGACCGAAGCCGACTGGCGGCTCTTCACGACGCTCGTGCGTTTCGACCCTGTTTATGTCGGCCACTTCAAGTGCAACATCCGCCGCATCGATGACTACCAGAACCTGTCGGGCTATCTGCGTGACCTTTATCAAACTCCCGGTGTCGCTGAGACGGTGAACCTGCGCCACATCAAGGAGCACTATTACCGCAGTCACAAGACCATCAACCCGACCGGCATCGTGCCAGCCGGCCCGGCACTCGATCTCGATCGGCCGCACGGCCGGGACAGGCTCGCAGCCGCTGCCTGAGCCTCACCAGTAATGCGCCGGCTCCGCCTCACCGCGGAGTTCAGCCAGCCTTCTATGCGTCGCTTCAGTCGTCTCCGCCGGCAGCTTGTCGATTTCGAAAAAGCCGCTCTCGGCAATTTCCCAATCCGGCAAGCGCGGCGCGGTCTGTTCCACGATGGCTCGGTAGAAGACCACATGGTCGCGCCGGGTGATATTGGTGTTGAAATAGACGTGAAAGAGCTGTGGCTTGCCCACGATCTTGAGGTTGCCTTCCTCCCGCAACTCCTTGATGAGCGCCTCTTCTGCCGTCTCGTTTCGTTCCAGCCCGCCACCCGGCATATGCCATCCGCCGGTGTAGCCGTGACGAACGAGAAAGAGGCGCCCCTGCTCGTCGAAACAGGCTGCACGCACCCCCATCGTCATGCCGCGCGCGACGGAAAAATACACGTGCAGCAATCGCACCAACACTTTCATGTGAAGGGGCCATGTTTGTTTGTCTGCCATGGGTTCTTTCATACTCTCATCGCGGGGATGTGTTTGAATTGTAAATAAGCTGGTCTATGTGTCGTTGCATGTTCAAGCTCGCGCATATCTCCGACGTCCATCTCGGACCCCTGCCCCGCCTTTCCATTCACGAACTTTTCTCAAAACGTATTACGGGCTTTGTGAACTGGCACCGCAACCGGCGCAAGCATCTTTTCGGCAGCACGCTCGATCTGCTTCTGGACGATATCCGCTCACACAAGGCCGACCATCTGGCGGTGACCGGCGACCTCGTCAACCTCGCAAGCGGCATCGAGATTCGGAGCGCGGCAGCCTGGCTGCGCGAACTCGGCGATCCCGCCGCAACATCGGTCGTCCCTGGCAACCACGATGCCTATGTGCCGGGCTCCTATGAGAAGTCGATGCGCGCGTGGTATGACTATGTGCGCGGCGACCTTGCACCACCGGAATGGGAAGAAAACCGGCACATCTTTCCCTATCTTCGCATCCGCGACAAGGTCGCAATCGTCGGCTGCTCGACTGCCGTTGCAACTCCGCCCTTCGCGGCCTCCGGCTTCTTCGGCGCGCGCCAGGCGCGCGATACGGTCAACATGCTGCGTGCTGCCGGCGAGGCCGGTATGTTCCGTGTCGTCATGATCCACCATCCGCCGATCCGCGGCGCGACCCGTTTCTATAAACGCATGATCGGCATCCGCCGCTTTGCCGCCGTTGTCTCCACCGGCGGAGCCGAGCTCGTGCTGCACGGCCATACCCATCTCAACACACTCCACTGGCTGCGCGGACAGACAGGCCCCGTACCCGTCGTCGGCATCGCTTCGGCATCGCAAGGACCGGGCGGCATCAAGCCGCGCGCCGCCTACAATCTCTTCTCCATTTCCGGTTCTCCCGGCGCTTGGGAAGTGAAAGGCGAGCGCTTCAGCATAAATGATACGGGCGACGGAATGATGCCGGAAAGTGCAGATATTTTCGCGCTTTAGAGGCGATTGCGGAATCAATTTCGGCAGTTGTTGAATCAACATGTGAAGAGCGATCGCCAATGTCGCAACATAGGCAATAAAGGCCGTCGGGGCTCTTGGTATTTTTAAGCGTCGGCGTACAATTCAACAACCGCAGCGCTTCAAAACGGAGTACGCCCGATGACTGCTTCTCTTCATCGCCTGTGCAGACTTTCGCTTGTTTCCGTCTTTGCTTTCGGCCTCGCTACGTCCGCTTTCGCGGTCGGTGGCGGAAACGATGACACCTCCCCGCCGCAGAAGACCCAAACGACCAAGACCTGCACCAAGGGCAAGGTCTGGGATGCCAAGAAGAAGGAATGCGTCGATCCGAAGAAGCAGAGCTTCAACGATGACGATCTCTATAAGTTCGCCCGCGAGTTTGCCTATACCGGCCAGTATGAGAACGCCATTACGGTGCTCAATCTTGCCAAGAACCAGAACGATCCGCGCATCCTGAACTATCTCGGCTATGCCAACCGCAAGGCTGGCCGCATGGAGCTCGGCATGTCCTACTACAAGAAGGCGCTGCAGCAGGATGAGAATTACATTCTTGCTCGCTCCTATATGGGCATGGCGCTTGTCGAGCAGGGAGACATTCAGGGCGCCCGCGTCCAGCTCGTCGAGATTCGTGATCGCGGCGGCGAAAATACTTGGGCCTATCGCGCTCTGTTGCAGAGCCTGAACGGCTACAGGACATATTGAGGCAAGCTCCGCGGGGTATGGTGCGGAAATCCCTTGGGATGGGATGGATGAATTGAACCCCGCGCTTGCGAAATACTGGCGACTTGTTCCATAAAAGCCGCCTGCATGGCCGGGATGAATACGATGGCTTCGCACCCGCCGGGTAAGACCCGCATGCGAAGCTGGCCCATATTTGAAGCTGGTATGAGTTTCGGCCAATGTGAATGCTTCTTGGAAAAACCATGCGCCAACCCGCCACCACCACCGATATCCGGCGTGATCTCGTCGGTCTCCTGCCCCGCCTCCGCCGCTTTGCCATCACGCTCGCGGGAGAGACGGCTGCGGCCGATGAACTGGTCCAGGCGGTCTGTCTGCGCGCAATTTCCAAAGGACATCAGTGGAATGGCGAAGGCCGGCTGGAAAGCTGGATCTATACACTTGCCCGCCAGCAATGGGCCGATGACAGCCGCAAGCGCAAGCCGCGTCCGGTCGCACGGGGCAATGTAACCGATATCCGCGATGCCATTCGCGACCGTACAGCGTTCGTCGATACCGACGCCCTGCACCGCATGCTCGCGGAAATGCCCGAGGGCGTGGCCAGCATCTTCGTGCTGATCGACGTGGAAGGTCATACCTATCAGCAGGCAGCCGAAATCATGGGCATTGCGATTGGCGGCATTGCCGGTCAGCTTGCGACCGCACGACTCCATTTCGCCGCATTGTCCGGTCACAATCCGCCCGTCCACAGGTACTGACTGATTTGCTCGATTTCAAAAAACAGCCGCTTGAAGCCCAGCTTGCCGCCCTCCTTGACGGCGAAACCACACCGGAACAGAAGCTGGAACTGGAAAGCAGGCTGGCAACGGATGAAAACGCCCGTAAAATCTACGACAAGCTCCGCCACGGCGTCGATTTCGGCCGTCGCAAGTTGGACGACATGCTGAAGGAACCTGTTCCGCTGGCGCTTGTTCGCTCGATCAAGAGCACGCAGCCACCGAAGACGCCGATCGCCCAGCGCAACGCGCGCCCGCAGCTGAAGCTCGCGCCAAATGGCCGCCAGGCGCTTGCCGCAGCCCTTATTCTCTTTGTCGTCGGCGGTGGCATCGGCTATTTCATCGGCAATGCGCCGGATACGGATGACACCACATCGGCCGCAATCCCCCAGATCAACACCAATGACTGGCTGGGTGACGTCACCGCCTTCCAGCGGCTTCTCGTGCGCCAGCCGCGTCACCTTGTCGAAGTGCCGGCCTCACAGTCAGAGGAAATCTCCTCCTGGCTGACGACCGCGATTGGCGTGCCGTTCCGCGTACCGGATCTTTCCACAGAATCCTGGACCTTCCAGGGCGCGCGCGTGATCCTTGGTGACAGCCGCCCTGTCGGCCAACTCGTCTATTCCAATGCCGATGGCGATATCATCTCGATCTGCTTCCGAAAGGATGCGCAGCCACCGGAAACGGAAGACTTCAAGGAAACGATCCGCGACGAGATCGGCCTTGTAACCTGGCACAATGCCGGCACGTCCTATGTGCTGGCAGGCCCCTCTGCCGAAGCCACGCTCAGCCAGCTCGCCATGGAAATCGCCGCCGCCATTTGACGGTTATGGCACCAGCACGACCTTTCCGCTGACCCGACGCTCCTCAAGCGCACGATGCGCCTCAGCGGCTTCATCAAGCGAAAACCGACCGCCGTGCACGATCTTCAGCGCTCCGGATGCGGCAAGATCAAAGAGAGCAGCGAGATCGCCCTTCCATTTGCCCGCCGCAATCAGCGGCAAGAGTGAAAAGCCCTTCAGCGACTGGTTCATATCGAGCATGGAGCCGATCTCGGAAAGCTCCAGCGAGAACCGCCCCATGGCTGCAAACAGCATTTCTCCGGCGGGAGCAAGAGCAGTCAGAGACGCCCTCGCGATATCGCCGCCGACCGTCTCGTAAATGACATCGGCCCCCTGCCCTCCGGTCGCTGTCCTGACCGAACCGGTCCACTCTTCGGCGGTGTAATCGACCGCCACATCGGCGCCGAGGGAGAGTGCAAGCTGCCTCTTCGCCTCACTGCCGGCTGCAGCAATTACCATGCTCGCACCTTCGAGCCTGGCAAGCTGCAGCAACAGAGACCCGACCCCACCGCCAGCAGCGTTGACGAGCACCACCTTTCCCTTCGGCGGACTACGACGCACCATGTGCAGAGTTGTCAGACCCTGCACCATCAATGCCGTCGCATCCGCAAAGGAAAGGTCGTCCGGCAAACGCACCGCCGCTCCAACATCTATAGCCACATATTCGGCATAACCGCCGAAGCCACGAGCGATTGCAAAGAGCGGCACGGCGACACGCGCGCCAAGCAGCGACGGATCGGCATCCGCCCCAAGTTCTTCGACGACGCCTGCCACTTCCACACCGGGAAAGACAGGCAGCGGTGGCGTCACGGCATAGCGATCCGCCCGCATCAGAACTTCGAAGAAATTGACGCCGGCGGCATGGACGCGCACCAGCACTTCGCCGCCTTTGGGTTTCGGGATCGGCACCTCTACAGTTTCGAGAACTTCAGGCGGACCGAAGCGGGTGTATTGAACGGCTTTCATGGCAGACCTCACATTCTGATGGCGTAAGGCTGCCTGTAGCACTCGATTTACGGTTCAAAATACACACATATCAGTGCCATACCCACCAGGAGGTGACCATGGCCGAGCCCATGAAAAGACTGCCGAAACTCCCCGTGGAACGAGCCTTGAAGGTTATTTCCGGGCGATGGAAACCCGTCATCCTCTATCATGTCTTCTCAGGACCGAAACGGCTTTCAGAGCTCAAGCGCATGATGCCCGAGATTACCCAGAAGGTGCTGATCCAGCAGTTGCGGGAGATGGAGGAGCACGGCCTTGTACGCCGAGAAGTCTTTGCAGAGGTGCCCGCACGCGTGGAATATACCGCGACTGAACTCGGCCTCGGGCTGGAGCCGATCCTTCTCGCCCTCTGCCAATGGGGACAAAACCACGCGCAAGCGCAGGGCGAGCTCGATGAGCTCGCCGATTGCATCGTCAGGCCGCGCCACTCCGAGGCGATCGCGGCCTGATCAGAATGGTCAGGCCTTGCCGGCCTTCACGTCGAGCACGCGGTTGGCAGCCGAGACGATCGCTTCGAGCGATGCCGCCACGATATTGGTGTTGATGCCGGCACCAAAGAGCTTGCCGCCCGGATAGGACGTCTCGACATAGGAGATGGCGGCGGCATTCGAGCCGTGCTGCAGCGAATGCTCCGAATAATCCTCGACAGACATCTCGATACCGAGATAGTGCGACAGCGCATTGATGAAGCCATCAATCGGGCCGTTGCCGCGGCCTTCGATACGCTTGATCTCACCATTGTCGGTAATCTCGGCCGCCACGATCCGCTGTCCCTTGTGCTCTGTATCGGGATAGGTGTGGTGGTCGACGAACCGGAGACGAGCACCCGGCTGGGTCACGTAGCGCTCGATGAAGCGGTCGTGGATGCGCTTCGAAGGAAGCTCCTTGCCCTCTTCATCGGTGATGCGCTGGATGTCTTCGCGGAATTCGACCTGCAGATTGCGCGGCAGATTGAGCCCGTAATCCTGCTGCAGGATATAGGCGATGCCACCCTTCCCCGACTGCGAATTGATGCGGATGATCGCTTCGTAGGAGCGGCCGACGTCACGCGGGTCGATCGGCAGGTAAGGCACTTCCCAGACTGGATGGTTGGCAACCTGCGCCGCCTTCATGCCCTTGTTGATCGCATCCTGATGCGAACCGGAAAAGGCCGTGTAGACCAGTTCGCCGACATAAGGGTGACGATCGGCAATCGCCATCTGGTTCGAATATTCGAACACTTCCTTGATGCGTTCGATGTTCGAGCAGTCGATTTCCGGATCCACGCCCTGCGTGAACATGTTGAGCGCCATGGTGACGACGTCGACATTGCCGGTGCGCTCGCCATTGCCGAAGAGCGTGCCTTCAACGCGATCGGCGCCTGCCAGCAGCGCCAATTCGGCAGCGGCAATCCCGGTGCCGCGGTCATTATGCGGATGCAGCGAGATGATCAGGTTTTCTCTGTTATCGAGATTGCGGCACATCCATTCGATCTGGTCGGCATAGACGTTCGGCGTCGCCATTTCGACGGTTGAGGGCAGATTGATGATGAGCTTGTTGTCAGGCGTAGGCTTCATGACCTCGATGACGGCGTTGCAGATTTCCAGCGCCACGTCCAGCTCGGTGCCGGTGAAGCTCTCGGGTGAATATTCGAAACGGTAGCCGCCGCCGGCCTTGGCAGCCATGTCTGTGATCATCTTGGCGGCATCGACGGCGATCTGCTTGATGCCCTGCACATCCTTGGCGAACACAACGCGGCGCTGCAATTCGCTGGTCGAATTGTAGAAATGCACGATCGGTCGGTTGGCGCCTTCCAGCGCTTCGAAGGTACGCGTGATCAGCTCAGGCCGGCACTGCACCAGCACCTGCAGCGAGACATCATCGGGCACACTGCCCTCTTCAATGCACCAGCGGGCAAAATCGAAATCGGTCTGCGAGGCAGAGGGGAAACCGATCTCAATTTCCTTGAAACCCATTTCCAGCAGCAGCTGAAACATGCGGGCCTTGCGATCATGGCCCATCGGATCGACGAGCGCCTGATTGCCGTCGCGCAGGTCCACGGAGCACCAGATCGGCGCCTTGGTGATGGTCTTGGTCGGCCAGGTGCGGTCGGGAATGTTTACCTGCGGATAAGGCCGGTACTTCACGGCGGCGTCGGGCATGCCCTTGGCGGAAGCAGCGCTTGCGGAGGATCGGCTGGTGTTCGTATCCATTGTCTTGTCTCCTCGTCCCGGCATTTGCCCCGCGTCTTAGCCGATCATATCTGGCTTGGCGACACAAATGCGGACCTTTACTCGGTCGTTTGGTCAATTTTGAGAGTGAGTCGCGAGGAGCGATGGCCGGGCGGGCTTTCGGCCGCCGGGCGCTCCTCAAAGGACCCGGCAACCGCGCGTAAGGCCGAGGAGAAGAAGCGAGGTCAGGGCGCGCGTATTGTCACGCAATGCCGTGCGGCTGCGTGCAATCGTCTCGGAAATCCGTGCGCTCGTGCTCTTCATGACCGCGCTTATAGCCTTCGCCGCAAACTCCGGCAACCCCTCGCTTATTTTTTCCGCGCCTGCACTATCCGGGACAGCGCAAGCATCAGACCGCCGGCAATCAGGCCCCAGAAGGCGCCGGAGATACCACCGAAGGAAACGCCGGAAGCCGTGACGAGAAAGGTGATAGCCGCCGCCTCACGTGACTCCGGCGCCTGGAAGGCAGCCATGGCAGAACCGGAGAAGGCGCCGACCAGTGCAAGACCGGCAACGGCCTCAATCAGAATCGGCGGCGCCAGCGCGACAAAGGCGGTCACCGCCCCAGCAAGCAGGCCGAAAATGACGTAACCGACACCCGAAATCAGCGCTGCCCAATAACGCCGCGAAGGATCGGCATGCGCATCCTGCCCGGCGCACATCGCTGCCGTGATCGCCGCCAGGTTGACCGCATGCCCGCCGAATGGCGCCGCCAGAAGCGAGAAGACGCCGGTCACGGCAAAGAGCGGGCCTGGCATCGGATCATAGTGATTGACCTTCAGCACCGCGATGCCGGGAATATTCTGCGACGCCATCGTCACAATGAAGAGCGGCAGAGCAATCGACACGAAACCGGCGAGATTGAAGACCGGGTGAACGATGTCGATAGCGGGCACCAGCGACTGTCCGAGTGATGCAAACGCCCCCTCGGGAATATCGACGCCGAACGCCAGCACCAGCGCGAAGGCCACCAGCGCTGCCGGCACCGCCCACAGTCGCTTGAAGGCGCCGACCACGATCCAGGTCAGAATGATCGGCAGGCCTAGCAGCGGATTGAAGGCAATGGCCTTGACCGGGGCAAAACAGAGACCGAGCAGCACGCCGGACAGCATGGCATTGGCAAGCGGCGCCGGAATGGCGGCAACCGCCCGTCCGAGCGGCTTGAACAGCCCGGCAATGACGATGAGCAAACCGCAAAGAATGAAAGCCCCAACCGCCGCATTGAAGCCGCCGTCGATCGTGCCGATGCTGGCAAGCAGCGCTGCCCCTGGGGTCGACCAGGCGATGCTGACCGGCAGACGCGTGACGGCGCTGAGCACGATGGCGCAAAGCCCCATCGAGATTGACAACGCCATCAGCCCGGAGGCCGCCTGCGCATCCGTCGCGCCGACCGCCTGCAACCCATGCAACACGACCGCAAAGGAGCTGGTAAACCCGACGAAAGCCGTCAGTAGACCCATGAACAGGCTCTGGACGGAAAAATCTTTGAGCATGGCGCGACTCCGGCTGCGAAGATTGCGCATGGAGCCGCATAAGCGGGAGGCGCGCAAGCCGGATTGCCGCCGGAAATGTTCTCTTGGGCGGCAATCCCCCATATTACACGGCGCTATCTCGGGAGATATGGAAACGCCCCGCCTGCGACTGGCAGACGGGGCGTATATTCAAAAAGCTAGATGGCGAAAGATCAGATTTCGCTCTGCGAGGTCACGACGCGAGAGACGAGACCGTAGGCGACGGCATCTTCAGCCGAGAGCCAGTAATCACGGTCGATGTCCTTGGCGATCTTTTCTTCCGACTGGCCGGTTGCCTTCGAGAAGATCTTGATGAGGCGTTCGTTCATCTTGATGATTTCGCGTGCCTGGATCTCGATGTCCGAAGCCATGCCGCGTGTGCCGCCGGACGGCTGGTGCAGCAGGAAGCGGGTGTTCGGCAGGCAGATACGACGTTCCTTCGGAGCCGCGGCATAGATGAGCGCACCAGCCGAGGCAACCCAGCCCGTGCCGATCATCCAGACCTTCGGCTTGATGAACTTGATCATGTCGTGGATGGAATCGCCGGATTCGACGTGACCGCCGGGCGAATTCACATAGATACGAATATCTTCGTCATTGGCGGCTGAAAGCGCCACGAGCTGGGTGCTAACCTTCTGCGCCAGTTCCTGCGTGATCGGCCCATAGATGAAGATCGAACGCGACTTGAAAAGGTTCGCCTCCGTTTCCTTGCCGAGCGGCAGTTCCTTCGTCTTGTCGTCCTGTTCTTCTTCGTCGTTCATTCGAACCTCTCTCACGTCTAATGCGGTTCCTCGCACATAGTGCGACTCAATGCGTAAAACAATGCGGGAAAAAGAGGAAGCAGGAAGCGGTGAAGATATTCTTATGACAAACGGACGATATCATCGCATCCTCTGAAAAGACCGGGAGAACCGCAAAATGACCTCCTCCTTTCTGCGTGCTGCCATCAGCAACAATGCATTCTGGTGCGATGCCGTCTGCAAGGCGCTGGGCTCGCCCGGTGAGTTTACGGCCACACTCTGGTTTCATCGTCGAGGCACGCCGCCCTTCTATCCCGATGCCGTAACGCTGACGGAGGCCGACGGCGAACAAACAGAGACGATCGCGACGCTGATCAATAGCGAGAAACGGGACTGGGCGATCAAGGACAGCTATGCGGCCCTCGATCTTGCGCCGCTTGGCTTCAAGCTGCTGTTCGAAGCTGAATGGATCGGCATGCGCATGCCAGTCTCAACGGCGTCCCCAATCACCTGGCAGCGAGTGGAAAGCGCTGCTGACCTTGCGCGATGGGAGGCGGAATGGGGCAAGGCGAACGGCCCGGTAACGCAGAAGATCTTTACCGAACCACTACTCCACGATCCCGAAATCGCTTTTCTGCTCGGCTTCGAACACGGCCAACCGGTCGGGGGCGGCATCCTCAATCACCACGCCGGCGTCGTCGGCCATTCGAACCTGTTTGCCGAGGGCCGGCACGGTGAAACCATCCGCCGCGGGCTGATTGCGCAGGCGGCCGAACTCTATCCGCGAGAACCGCTTGTCGGCTACGAACGCGGCGACGAGCTGGACGAAGCGCTGCGCGTGGGCTTCGAACTTCTGGGGCCGCTGCGCATCTGGCTGAAGGAGGCCTGAGCTTACTGAAATGTAAGTTGCCAAGGCTTTGAAATGCCCCAATCGCTTCCTAACTCAGCCTTAGCGGCCCATCCGCCGAATGTTAAAGCCGCAGAACTTTAGAGGAGACAGGACATGTCACCGGAAGAACGCCAATTGCTGACCGCCCTCTTCGATCGCGTGCGTACCGCCGACGCCACGCCGCGCGATCCGGAAGCCGAAACGCTGATATCAGAAGCGACCCGTGCGCAACCCTCCGCCACTTACTATCTGGCGCAGGCCGTCATCGTGCAGGAAAAGGGCCTGGAAGCTGCCGCCAATCACATCAAGGAGCTTGAAGAGCGTGTCCGGCAGTTCGAAGCGGGCGAAACCGATCACCGCCGGGCCGAACAAGGCGGCTTTCTGAGCTCCATCTTCGGCAACACGCAGACGCAACAACCGGCGCCGGCTCCCGGCCCATGGGGTGGCGCTCCGAGAGACAGTTACGAGCAGCCACGCGGCTACGACAACACCCGCCAGGTGCCGCAGCAACCGTCAGGCCCCTGGGGCCAGCAGGCCTATGCACCGTCCGCCGGCGGCAGTTTCTTGCGCGGCGCCCTCGGTACGGCAGCCGGCGTTGCCGGCGGCATGCTGCTTGCCAATTCGCTCAGTGGCATTTTCGGCAACCACATGTCGTCACTCGGCTTGGGTTCACCTTTCGGCGGCGCCAATCCCTTCGGCAATGCGAGCGCGCCCACCGAGGAAACCGTTATCAACAATTACTACGGCGACAACAATAAGGCTGACGACAACCAAGCCGACAATAACGACAATATCCAGCAGGCCGATTACGAGGACAACGACGATTTTACAGATGACTCCGGCGACGACACGACGGATGTCTAGGATTTAGCTGTAAGGAAAGAGCGGCAGTTGGTTTCAATTGCCGCACCGTTTCCCGGCCCTTCGCCTTAAGCTCAGGGCGTTCGCCGTTGCAATCGATTCAGAGCAATTCCAGAAAAAGTGCCAAGCGGTATTTCGTCCGGAATTGCGAAGAACAAAGCAGTGCATCAATTCCTCGGGCTGCGCCAGACCACGGCTCACCCACGCCCGCGATAGGTCGCAACGCCCTGATCCGGCAGCCATACACTTTCCGGCGGCTTGCCTGTCTGCCAGAAGACGTCGATCGGAATGCCGCCGCGCGGATACCAGTACGCGCCGATGCGCAACCATTTCGGATCGAGAAGCTCGACGATCCGCTTGGCGATATAGATCGAGCAATCCTCGTGAAAGGCGCCGTGATTGCGGAAGGAATGCAGGAAAAGCTTCAGCGACTTCGATTCCACCAGGAATTCGTTCGGAATGTAATCGATGACGATATGGGCAAAATCCGGCTGTCCGGTCATTGGGCAGAGCGACGTGAATTCCGGCGCGGTGAAGCGCACGACATAGTCGGTTCCGGCATGATTGGACGGCACTTTTTCCAGAACCGCCTCTTCGGGACTCCTGGCGGTTTCCGTCTGCTGGCCCAGCATCGAAAGGCTGGAAACGTCTGTATTGGGCATTACGCCTCCTTGATCACTTTGACGCGGATGCCATGGGCCTTTTCGCCCTCCGGCTCCACGTGAATGGCAATTGTCGAGCCCGAATGCGCGGCCCGAATGGCATCTTCAAGGCGATCGCAAATATCATGCGCTTCCCGCACAGTCATCTTGGCGGGCACGACGAGATGGAAATCGACGAAGGTCACCGACCCGGCGCGCCGCGTCTTCAGGTCATGCACGCCGATCGAGCCTGTCGCATGGGTGGCAATCGCCTGCTTGATCGCCTCTTCCTTCTGCGGTTCGACCGCCTGATCCATCAGCCCACCGATCGACTGCGAGATCACCTTCCAGCCCTGATAGAGGATGTTGAGCGCAACGAGAATCGCGAGAATGGGATCGAAGATCGCATAGCCGGTTGCAAGCGCCAGAAGCAGGCCGACGAGAACGCCGACGGAAGTGACCACATCCGACATGATGTGCTGCCCGTCCGCCGTCAGTGCTGCAGAGCGATGCTTGCGCCCCGTGCGGATCAAAAGCCGTGCCCAGACGGCATTGATGACACCGGCCGCGAAGTTGATCGAAAGACCGAGCACCGGTGCCTCGAGCATGCGCGGATCTGCGAGATGGTTCACGGCCTCCTGCACGATCAGCAGCGCGGCGACGACGATCATCACCCCTTCGGTGACGGCGGAAAGATATTCCGCCTTATGGTGGCCGAAGGGATGGTCGTGGTCGGCGGGCTTCTGCGCGTAGCGGATGACGAAAAAGGCGATGAAGGCCGCCACGACATTGACGAAGGATTCCAGCCCGTCCGAGAGCAGCGCCACGGAGCCCGTCACCCACCAGGCGACCATCTTGAGCCCTAGAACGCCGAGCGACAGGGGAATGCCCCAGAACGCCAGTTTCCGAACCGTGAGATTGCCTTCTTCGTTCATATCATCCCCCTGCGGATGCGAATGAATTGCAGCATTTAAGCCATTGAAACGCAAAACCGCCCGCGCGGGAATCGCGCAGGCGGCCAATGCGGGTGATATGGGCAATCAGGCCCAAAATGTCAAAGGTTTTGACAGGACAAAGGCGAGGTCATCTCCATGTGAACGGCCCCAACCCGCTTGTGCAATTGACGATAAATACATAAGCAGTTATATAATTTGTTATGCAACAAGAATAGAGAACATGCCTTGGTCGAAGATGTCGTGAAATCGCTGGGCTACCTTTGCCTCGGCAGCCGCTTCCGCCGGATCGGCGAACGTCTGCAGGCCGACACGCAACAGGTGATCGAGGAACTGGGCGTCTCGATCCAGGCCGCGCAATATCCCTTCCTCGGCGCCATCGACAGGCTCGGCCCGCTGACCATCGGGGAATTGGCACAGGCAGTGGGCATCACCCAGCCCGGCGCAACGCGCACCGCTTCCCAGCTGATGGGGCTGGGATTCCTTGATATGCAACCATCTGCCGAAGATCAGCGGCGCAGAGTCGTTTCGCTGACACCAAAAGGACAGGAACTCGTTGACTATTCGAAGCAACAGGTCTGGCCGCTCATCGCAGCCGCCGTTGCCGATCTCTGCCGGGATCTTGACGGCCCGCTGCTCGAGCAGCTTGCCGCGATGGAGGACGGGCTCGCCGAATCACCGCTGATCCGCCGCGTTAGATCGCCGTGCGTCCATTCGGACGCACAAAGGACGCTCTAATTTTTTGAATCTACACATCAGGCTTTCCGAAAATCGGTCCCGATTTTCGGGCCGATGCTGTAGCGCCGTACAGGAGAAGACACCATGAGCCATATTCTCGACCGACCGATCTGGAACGCGCTGCAAACAGCGCATGCCGAGCTTGCCGAAGGCGGCGAATACGCGATGCGCTACCCGCCCTCGATCGTCCCCTTCGCAGCGACCGCCGATGATAGCCGCGAAAGCCTCGAAGCACTCGAAAACCTCCCCGCCGCTGATGAGGTCATGGCGATTGTCGAAGCCGGACCCGTCACCATCCCGCAGGGACTGACGGTCGTCTCCGAGGGAAAGCTGGTACAGATGATCGCCGAGCGGCCTTACGAGCGTATTTCCGACAGCCGGCTGCAGCCGCTGACCCCCGACGATGCGGATGAGATGCTGGCACTCGCCATGCTGACCAAACCCGGGCCCTTCACACTTGGTGCTCAAAAACTTGGCACCTTCTGGGGCGTCAAGATCGACGGCCGGCTTGTCGCCATGGCCGGGCAGCGCCTGCGACATCCCCGATTTGGCGAGCTCAGCGGCCTTTGCACCCATCCTGATTTTCAGGGGCAAGGCCTCGGCACCCTGCTCTTCCGCTTCGTCGCCGGCGAAATTTCCGCCAGGGGGGACACCGTCTTCCTTCATGCCTATTACACCAACACTTCAGCCATAACGCTCTACAAGGCACTCGGCTTCAAGCTGCGGTCGGAAATGAACCTGCGCGTCGTCAAGCGCAACGCATAAGCTGACCAAAACGCCGCAGGCTCACGCTTTTGCCCATTTGCGCCATGATAGCGTCCCAATTGCATGGTGTTGACGGCCCTGCAGTCAATTGGGGACCGCGCAGACATGCATTGGATCAATCGTTACATCGACCAACCGTTGCTCGACGGTGCGGCCAGTTCCTTGCGGGCCTGGCATATCCGAACCGGCCTTTCGCCGGAACGGCTGGAGCCGCTCTGGAACATTGCCGTGACAGGCTTTCTGTTCTTTGCCGCCGGACACTTCCTCTCCGGACCGGCCCTGCTTCTGTGTTACGGCGGTCTCGTGATGCTGACCCTCCCCTCGGTCTGGATGCTCTTCACATCCAGTCGCAAGACAGACAGCTATAACGTCGCCGCCTACAAGAAGCTGAGAACCAGGGCTTTCATGAAACGCGAGGCGGAATGGGCCGTGCGGCTCGCCATCCTCTTCACCGCCATCGGCCTTCCCTTCGTCTCACGCTCGGATGATCCGACGGCCGCCTATTTCATGATCGGCGCCAGCCTCTGGTTCGTGCTGACCGGCCCGGCGAGATCCTATCTGGCAGCCGCAGAACCGCCCATGCCGCGCGATGGAGACCGCTCCTTCAATACCGATCTGCAATTCGGCTGAGCAGATTTAAATCAGCACACAATTCAATTGTCGCAGCGACAATGGAACGAACGGCTCACGCTTCCGTTATATTGCCAGCAACCGACAAAGGAGATCGCGATGCTGTACTATGCTCTGGTATTTCTCGTCGTAGCCCTGATTGCAGGCGTCCTTGGATTTGGCGGCATTGCCGGCGCATCCGCTTCGATCGCCCAGGTCCTGTTCTTCATCTTCCTGGTGCTGTTCGTCGTATCCATCGTCGCCCGGCTCATGCGGCGCGTATAGACGAACAAACCAACGCACATAAAAAACCCGCCATTCAGGCGGGTTTTTTATTGCTTATACCTTTGGCATCAGGCCGCCTTGGTCTTGGCCCGGCGGGCAAGGTGCGCCACCACATTCTCGATCATCCGCATGCCGGCATCGCCGCCGAGCGTCATGATCGATTCCGGATGGAACTGTACCGCTGCGATCGGCTCCTTGGCATGCTCGATACCCATGATGGTGCCATCCTCGCTCTCCGCGGTAATGATGAACTCCCGCGGCAGCGTCGAAGGGTCGGCAAAGATCGAGTGATAACGACCGACCGTCACTTCCTTGGCAAGGCCGGAGAAGACGATGCCCGGCTCCAGCACGCGGATGCGCGACGGCTTGCCATGCATCGGCAGCGCCAGATGACGAAGCTCCCCGCCATAGGCTTCCGCCAGCGCCTGCAGGCCAAGGCAGACACCGAAGATCGGCAGATTGCGCGCGCGCGCCTTCTTGATCGTCGCCTTGCAGTCGAAATCCTTGGGATTGCCGGGACCAGGCGACAGCACGACGAGATCCGGGTTCAGCCGATCGAAGACTTCCTCGGGCACCGGCGTACGGACGGTCGAAACCGTGGCGCCCGTCTGGCGGAAGTAGTTTGCCAGCGTGTGCACGAAGCTGTCTTCATGGTCGATCAGCAGAATGTTGACGCCCTTGCCGACTGAGGCGACATCGCGCTGGGTCTTGCCGGAATTGCCCGTCTTGGCGTCACGGATTGCGGAAAGCATGGCGGAGGCCTTCAATTCGGTTTCGGCTTCTTCTTCCTCGGGAATGGAGTCGTTCAGCAGCGTCGCGCCGGCGCGCACTTCGGCAATGCCGTCCTTGATGCGTACTGTGCGCAACGTCAGGCCGGTATTCATGTCGCCATTGAAGCCGACCATGCCGATTGCCCCACCATACCACGCGCGCGGGCTCTTCTCATGGGATTCGATGAAACGCATGGCCCAGAGCTTCGGCGCGCCTGTGACGGTGACAGCCCATGCATGGCTGAGGAAGCCGTCGAAGGCATCCATGTCATCCCGCAGGCGACCTTCGATATGGTCGACCGTGTGGATGAGACGCGAATACATCTCGATCTGGCGGCGGCCGATGACCTTGACCGACCCCGGCTCGCAGACGCGGCTCTTGTCGTTGCGATCAACGTCCGAGCACATGGTGAGTTCGGATTCGTCCTTCTTGGAATTCAGGAGCTTCAAGATCTGCTCGCTGTCGGCAATCGGATCGTCGCCACGCTTGATCGTACCGGAGATCGGGCAGGTCTCGATGCGGCGACCGGAAACACGCACGAACATTTCCGGCGAGGCGCCGACCAGATATTCCTGGTTTCCGAGATTGATGAAGAAGGAATAGGGCGACGGATTGATCGCCTTCAGTCGCTTGGAAATGTCCGAAGGCTTGCTTTCGCAGCGCTCCATGAACTTCTGGCCGGGAACCACTTCGAAAAGATCGCCCTTGCGAAAGCTCTCCTTCGCCTTGACGACGAGCTCGGCATATTCGCCCGGGCGGTGATCGCTCTTCGGCGGGATAGCATCCGTGCGGATAAACGGCTCGGCAGCAATATCGCCCGCCTTGCCCTCCGTCGTCTTGCCGTCCTTGGCGAAGTCGTAACGATCGACCCACGCCTTGGCGGCGTAGTTGTCGACGACGAGAATTTCGTCCGGCAGGTAGAGCACCATATCGCGCTGATCGGAAGGACGCTCCAGCTTCAGGTTGATCGCATCGAACTGGAAAGCGAGATCGTAGCCGAAGGCACCATAGAAGCCGATGCTGGCATCGGCCTGCGAATAGAAGAGATCGGTGATGGCGCGAAGGACGGTAAAGACCGTCGGCATCTTCGAGCGTTCTTCCTCGGTGAAGACGCGGTCGGGCAACTTGACCGTCAGGTCGAGTCTGCGCGCGGTAAATGCACCGAGTTCAAGCTCGTGGACAGTCTTCAACCGCTCGACAATAAAGCCGAGGATGATCTCGCCACGCGCGTTACAGGCTTCGATCCAGACATTACGGCCGAAGGAGGAAACACCGAGCGGCGGATCGACAACAGCCGTATCCCAGCGCGTATAACGGCCCGGATATTCGTAATTCGAGGAGAAGACGGCGCCGCGCCGCTCATCGAGCTTGTCGACATAGGACGAAACAGCATCGGCATAAGGGATGGCCCGCCTTTGCCGCGTGACGGTGATGCCGCCCTTGGTCTCGTAGATTTCCGCACCATCATCCCGCAGGATCGTTACCATAGTTCCACTCCGTTATCGGGCCCGGACGAAAGGCGGCCTTTGAAACAAAAAAGCCGCCTCGAAGTTTCGGGCGGCTCGTTCGTCGTCTTTGGACACGATTGGTCGAGGCCGCCTCAGCGAGCCCACCACCAAACTGCAATGTTCAAGGACTTCTTCATGGGCGAAATTGTTAGCCTGAGATGAAGCCAAGCGCAAGAGGCGATCGGCTCACGAAAAAGGGCGGCCCGAAAGCCGCCCCTACCCCAGCCTTGAAAGGCTGATTTTGAGTTAGAAGGTCTTGGTGACCGAGATCTTGAAGGTACGTCCCGGCTCTGTATACCACTCCTTCGGCTGCGACGCGGTGATTGACCCCAGATTGACGTCCCGAACGGCAAGCGCGCTGTAATACTCCTGATCGAAGATGTTATAGACGCCACCCTGGATGCGTAGGCCCTTGACTTGCTCCGGCGTCCACCATGCAGTCAGGTCGACGATGCCATAACCAGGTGCGTCGAAAGACGTCTCCGCATTATCATTGCCGGTCATCTGCGACGAGAGTGTCGAGGAAAGGTCGAAACCATATTCGTCGTTGCTCCAGCCACCGCCGATAATGGCCTTGAATGGTGCAACAGAGCGCAGCCGCTCCTGCGTATCGTCATTCCGACCATAGGTATAGGCAAGCGAGGTATGAAGGTTGATGCCGTTGTCGAAGGTTTTGATCACATTCGCTTCGAGACCGGAAATGGAGGCCGACGATACGTTCAGGTAATTGAATTCCGTAAAGTTGGTTACGGGGTTGTAGTTCTGCTGCGTCTCAATGAAGTTCTGATAACGGGTGTGGAAAGCCGCCACTCTTCCCTGCAGACCGCCAGTGTCGAAATTGGCACCGATCTCGATGCCACGGCCGATTTCCGGCTCAAGATCGGGATTGCCAAGCTGCGCGTAGCGGCCGTTGGGATTGTAGAAGCGGCTATAGAGTTCGTCCACCGTGGGAGCTCGGAAGCCAACTGCCAACTGCGCATAAAGTTGGACATCGGGCGTCAGATCGTAGGTCGCTAGCAGCTTCGGCGACATGCCCGCTTCCGTCCGATCGCGGAGATCGCCGAAACGAGCGAGTCCGGTATTGGTCGCAAAACCACCACCGGTCGAAGGGTTGTAATTAAACCAGTCGAAACGGAAGCCGGGCGTCAAAGCGAAACCGGTATTGCCGATCTCGATCTTGTCTTCGAAAGTCAAGGCAAGGTTTTGGCTGTCAACATTGGGCACTTCCGCCTGATTGTTCAGGGAAGGGCATGTCGTCGGTGTCGGGCAAAGCGCCCAGCTGAACTGGGTCCACTTGGACACGCCGACATCGAGGCCGACGCGAACCGAGTGGTTGAGACCGGAATATTCAAAGTCCTTCGTTGCGGTGCCGCTGAAGCCCCAAGTCTCATTTTCGACTTCGTTGTTACGGCCATAAGCAACGTTGGCAGCTGTACGGCCTCCGCTGCCGGCTTCCTTCTTCAAATCCAGCCAATAGAGCGTCGCCCGAGCACTGCTGAAGAATGCGTCGGAAGACTGCGCTTCGTAATCATAATCGAGCGAGACACGATCGCGGTCGCGCAATTCACGGCCATCGAAATTGTTGATCATGTAGGTGCGGCCAAAGCCTTGCTGTTCCCGAAGATCGGTCTTCAGGTCGCGCCGGAAACGTTCAGCCGTCAAGCCAATGCGATGGCCGCCTTCGAGGTCCTGGCGCAGTTTGAAGAGCAGGTTGTTTTGGTCGAAATCCGCCGGATCCGCCTCAGTGCGCAAGCGGCCATAGCTGTCGTTATCACCCGTGTTGTCGCGCTCGTGGCCCTTGCGATAGGCACCCTGGAAAAGGATCGACGTGTTGCCGACCCTTTTGGCGGCAGCAGCGGAGCCGGCAATGCTGCGGTCTTCACTGTCATAGGTCGACTTGACAATCGCACCCCAGTCTCGATCCTCGGGGATCAGGTCTTCAGGCTCGAGCGTGTTGAGGACGAAGGCGCCGCCGAGCATGCCCGAACCGCCTTTGCTCGAATCCGCACCGCGCACGATATCAAGAGAGGACAGTGAATCGAAATCGAAGGTATCGCCGCCGCCATTGGCGTTGCTGGTCGCAAAGGCGCCCTGACGCGAACTGTTGGAAACATACGGGATCGGGATGCCGTCGATCGTCGTCAGGATACGCGGGCCGGAGAGGCCACGCAGATTGAAACCGGCATCGGCGCGCGAATAATTCACGGTTGCATCGACGCTGCGGCCGATATCGTCGTAATTCGTGACCTGCTTCTTTTCCAGTTCCTTCTTGTCGATCTGGGTCGCAAGCGGTGTGTCGGCAACACTGCCGGGGGCGGCACGGTTTCCCTTGACGACGATTTTCTGAAGGACGGTTGCGCCTTCGGCATTCGTGGCCGGCGTGGTCGCCGGAGCGCTCTGAGCGAAAGACTGTGAAACGGGAAGAACAAGTGCGGCTGCTGTGCAGACCATTAGAACCGAGCGCCAATGCCGGACGATCATAACCTACCCTCAAATGAAAATTACCGGGCTGGCTGTCGTGGCGTTTCAGACGCTCGAGGGGCTGGCTAGGCTTGCGGACGACTGCGGAGATTTCCGCCTTCTTTTTGCCGCATAAAAAACATGAGTATTATTGTCAATATATTCCGCCGATTTATGTTGAATAATAACGTCAAGTTTTAAGGATCTCAGGAAACGTTGCGCAATTGCAACGAATTCGCCGTTCTTGCGTTTCCCCTCCGCTCGATCAACGGGAAACGACGTGTGAGAGAATTTCGGAAGATGGCGGTCATTCTGGCCGCACTCGCCCTGCTCCCCGGCGCAAGACTGCCGCGAACCGGCCCGGTGCCTCAGGCAAAGCCAGAAGCAGCAATCGAAGCGCCTGCGGCCCCTCAGCCAGAAAAGAAACAGGAAGAAGAGCAGGTTCCCAAGCCTCAGCCCGAACCTGCGCCTGCGCAAAACCCCGAAACACCGCCGGCCGCCTCCGAGGTTCCGACACCGCAGCCCAAACCGAGCGAGACCCCGGCCGCGCCAGCCGGCGAAAAATTTGGTCCACCCTCTCCCACACCGGAAGACCGGGCGAAGCCCCCGACTGAACAGACGCTCGAAGAGCAGCATCTGACCATCGAACCGGAAAGCGACGCGGACCATGCCGAATGCACTAGAGAATTGCAGAGCCTCGGCGTCGTCTTCCGCGAGACACCCCGCATCGACGACGGCAACGGCTGCGGCATCGACAAGCCGATCATCGTCTCCCAAGCGCTGCCCGGCATCACGCTGAAGCCTGAAGCCACACTACGCTGCCCGACGGCACTGGCGCTCGCACGATGGATGAAGGGAAGCGTCATTCCCACAGCCTCGGTCGCCTTGCCGGAAAGCGGCGATATCACCACCATCAATCAGGCTTCCGCCTACATTTGCCGCCTGCGCAACGGCGCCGACACCGGCAAGATCTCCGAACATGCCCGCGGCAACGCCATCGATATCGCAAGCTTCAGCTTCAAGAAGGGCGAGGATGTTGCCGTCCGCTCGCGCCGCGAGGATTCGACGCTGACAGGGGCATTCCAGCGCACCGTCAGCGCCGCAGGCTGCCTCTATTTCACCACCGTGCTCGATCCCGAGAGCGATGCTGCCCACGAAACCCACTTCCATCTGGACGTATTGCAGAGAAATGGCGACTATCGCTATTGCCATTAATCATTTCAGGCGCTTGAGACAGCGGCTTAAATCAGTTCCTCACATCCCCAAATCAAAGTCTGAGAATAACGAAGGCGAAGTTAGGAAAGTGAATGAAGGCTATCGCAGCCTGTATCATCCTCGGCCTGCTTTTAGCTGCCATAGCCTTGCTGTTTACAGGCCATATTCTCTGGCTCATCCCCATAGGGATATTGCTGAGCGGCAGCCTTGAGAGGCTCTTCATTTGGCTATTCATCGACCCTGAATTTGGGAACCGCCAACGTCATCGCCTAGTCCGAGGCGTGAAAGCTGCTCCGGATCAGAACAACCCTTCGATATAACCCTGGTCATTGAGGTAAATCCGCTCTGCCGACGGCGACTTCGGCAGACCGGGCATCGTCATGATCTCGCCGGTGATGACCACGACGAAACCGGCGCCGGCTGACAAGCGCACCTCGCGCACCGTTACGATATGCCCCTCGGGCGCACCGCGCAGGTTCGGATCGGTGGAGAAGGAATATTGCGTCTTCGCCATGCAGACCGGCAGGTTGCCGTAGCCCTGTTCCTCCCAGGCTGCTAGCTGGTCTCGTACAGCCTTGTCAGCCGTCACCTCGCCGGCGTGATAGATCTTCGAGGCGACGATCTCGATCTTTTCGAGCAGCGGCAGGTCGTCGCCATAGAGCGGCTCGAACTTCGCCTGTCCGGATTCGGCAAGCTCCACAACCTTATAGGCGAGGTCCTCGATGCCTTCAGACCCTTCCGCCCAATGACGGCAGAGGATGGCTTCCGCTCCGTGACGCGCGACGAAATCTTTGACGGCAGCGATTTCCGCATCCGTATCCGAGGTGAAATGGTTGATCGCAACGACGACAGGCACGCCGAACCGGCGCACATTGGCGATATGGCGGCCAAGATTGGAGCAGCCGCGAACCAGCGCCTGAACATTCTCCGCGCCGAGATCGTCCTTCTTCACGCCGCCGTTCATCTTCAGCGCCCGGACTGTCGCCACGATCACGGCAGCACTCGGCTTCAACCCTGCCTTTCGGCACTTGATGTTGAAGAATTTCTCTGCGCCGAGATCGGCCCCGAAGCCCGCTTCCGTCACGACATATTCGCCGAGCTTCAGCGCGGTCTTCGTCGCAATCACCGAATTGCAGCCGTGAGCAATATTGGCGAAAGGACCGCCGTGAACGAAGGCAGGATTGTTCTCCAGGGTCTGCACGAGGTTCGGCTGCATGGCGTCTTTCAGGAGCACGACCATGGCCCCATCCGCCTTGAGATCGCGGGCATAAACCGGCGTCTTGTCGAAGCGATAGCCGATGATGATATCGCCAAGGCGACGTTCCAAATCCCTGAGATCGGTCGCAAGGCAGAGAATTGCCATCACTTCAGAGGCGACGGTGATATCGAAGCCGTTCTGCCGCGGAAAGCCGTTGGAAACCCCACCGAGTGAAGACACCATGCTGCGTAGCGCCCGGTCGTTCATGTCCATCACCCGCCGCCATGTGATGCGGCGCAGGTCGATATTCTCTTCGTTGCCCCAGTAGATGTGATTGTCGATCATCGCCGCGAGCAGATTGTGTGCCGAGGTGATCGCGTGGAAATCGCCCGTGAAATGCAGGTTGATGTCTTCCATCGGCACGACCTGGGCATATCCGCCACCTGCCGCCCCGCCCTTCACACCGAAGCAGGGACCAAGCGAGGCCTCGCGCACGCAGACGATCGCCTTCCTGCCGATGCGGTTCAGCCCGTCGCCGAGACCGACGGTGGTCGTCGTCTTGCCCTCGCCCGCCGGCGTCGGGTTGATGGCGGTAACAAGGATGAGCTTGCCGTCCTTCTTGCCCTCCTGGGCGGCGATGAACTCGGCGCTGATCTTCGCCTTGTCATGTCCATAAGGAACAAGCTGTTCCGGGGGGATGCCAAGCTTGGCGCCGATTTCGAAAATCGGCTTCTTCGTCGCCGCGCGTGCGATTTCGATATCGGATTTGATGGCAGCCATGGATCGTGTCCTCATTCTCTCAGCACAACGGACTCGGCGTTTATTTCAATCGGATAGCGAAATATCCCGAACCTGTGAATAGTACTGCGCCTTGCAGTCCGCCTATTCCATTGTTTATTAGGGGCCAACGATTCTGGGATTTACGGGGTAGATCATGAAATCACTCGAACTTCTGGTCGAGCGCATCATTCTTTCCAGCCGCTGGCTGCTGGTGGTCTTCTATATCGGCCTTGTGCTTGCGTTGGCCGTTTATGCCGTATCTTTCGCCTTCAAGTTCCTGAAGGTCGCAGGAAGCGTGTTCGAACTCGACGAGGCGGAAATGATCCTCGCCATGCTCGGTCTCATCGATGCGGCACTCGTCGCAAGCCTCATCGTCATGGTCATGATCTCCGGCTACGAGAATTTCGTCAGCCGTTTCGACGAGGCCGAAAAAGAAGGCGAAGTCTCCTTCCTCGGCAAGCTCGATTCCGGCAGCCTGAAAATCAAGGTCGCCTCCTCGATCGTCGCCATCTCCTCCATCCACCTCCTGTAGGTCTTCTTGAACGTCGATCAATATACCGACGGCAGGATCATGTGGCTGACCCTCATGCATCTCGCCTTTGTCGTCTCGGCAGTCATGCTCGGCTTCCTCGAGAAGCTGATGAGCGTGACCTCGAAGAATGGTTTGAAGGACAAGGCGTAAGGCGGCGTCAAGCCGGACACATCCGGCGAACGAGAGCCGCACAAAGCAAAAGTGCCGTATCGCGGCGGCGCATCTTTTCGGATATCGGCATCAATTGACCGTGGCCGCAACCGGAACAGTTTCCACACCGGATCTCCTGGGGCACCGGACGCTTCCCTTCGCGTTCGGTCCGCAGAGATGAAGGCCCGGCTCTTCATCGTAGGGAATCACACCATCGATGATGTCAAGCTTGAGCGCCTGAGGTGGATATATATCGCCTCTCCCGAATGACGGCGTTATCATCATCGTGTCGAATGTCTCGGGACTGATGCCCATCTCGCTGAAATAGGCAATGAATTTTCCGCGCTCGGTCTCCGTAAGCTCGATCGCCGGCTGGCTGAGGCCAAGAGCAGAAGTCTTTCCGACGAACCGCAACTCTCCGCCCATGAAGGCAAGCGTGCAGCTCGAAAAGCAGTACGCACCGCCGGCAAAGACCTCACCTTCGGTCGGCCCGTTTTTGGCCATACTCGCAGTGCAACGCGGATCCTGCATCGGACAATTCGGCAAGCGCGTTCTACCAATCGACGTATCGAGACCTGCGGCGCGGATCATACGCCCCATCGCGAAAGCAGCATCTCTGTCGCCGCCATAGGACTGAAAGACGACGGGCAGCTTTTTTTCTCCGAGCGTCTTCAAGACCGCGTCCAGCTGAGCCGGCGTATCCGGCGTGATGTCCCCATCCGCAGAAACCCACTGCGTATACTCGTCCTGGCAATTGCCATCGTACATCACGAGAAAGTCCATAGGATGGGTTTTAGGCAGACCGCCGCTTGTGTATACGGTCGCACGCTTCACCGGTGCCTCCGCCACAGGCGCCGACGCTACAGCCACCTCGGCCGCAGGATGGCGATAGCAGACGGCGCTCGCCGCGGCGTCTTTGGGACAGAGCGGCATACCGGGCCACTCACTGAATGTCAGCACATCCGTGAGAAGACCCATTCGAACTGCGTCTTCAGGCGGTATGACTGCGATGCTTGCAGGGGTGGTCGCCATCATCAGATCAACCAGATCACCACTGACGCCCATTTCTTTCAAATAGCCCGTCAGGGCAGCGGTGGCTTTCTTGCCTAGCTTGGTGGAACTGCGCTGCCCAGCTGGCTTTCGTCCAACCTCCTTGCGGGAGACTTCCGTCTTCTTACCGTTCACCATTTTGTATTCGATCCGGTAAGAGACACGCACCTTCTGATAGACGGTCGTGATCTGGTGGACGCCGATATAGGCCCACTGCGACGAGGCGCGCGACGTGCCACCAGCCAGCACCAGAGGACACGCCGAATAGCAGAACGCACCATCCGAATAAGTGTCCCCGAGCGAAGTGCCATCCTTTGCGATAGCAGCAGCGCAGCGCCTATCGTCATCGGGGCAATCCTTAAGCTGCGTCCCGCCGACTGCCGTTTCAAGACCAGCCTTGCGGATCATCCGGCCCATCGCATAGGCGGCATCGACTTCGCCGCCCTCCGAGCGGAGGACGACAGGTACTTTCCGGTCGCCGATCTTCTTGAGAAATTTTCTCAACCGCGCTGGCGTATCTGACGTTATCCGCCCCTCCGCCGATATCCATTCAGGACAGTCTTCCAGACAGGAGAGGCTGTGCACGAGAATGAAATCCATCGGGGGTTGCCCCGCCTGTTTCTGCTTGGCTGCTTCGGAGGCAGTAGCTCCGATCGGCAAGTTCAAAAGGAACAAAATAAGTAATGATCGGAAGGATAGGCACTTCACCAAAAAAGAAACTGCAAAGCGCACGATTAGATCGCCTTAGTTGCACCTGACCATACGCTTAGCAATTGGATTAAACGGCAGCAAGCGGGATTCCGAGGGCTTGCCGCCGCCTTATTACTTTATTCGCCCATCGCAATCAGGCTGGCATTGCCGCCTGCGGCAGCCGTGTTCACCGAGATCACCTGCTCCAGCGCAAAACGCAGCAGATAGGCGGGCCCGCCGGCCTTGAAGCCGGTGCCGGATAAACCTGAACCGCCGAAGGGCTGGGTGCCGACGACGGCGCCGATCATGTTACGGTTCACATAGACATTGCCAGTATCGAGCGCATCGGTGACGGTGCGGATCGTGGATTCGATGCGGCTGTGAACGCCAAGCGTCAGGCCGTAGCCGGAGGCCTGGATATCCTGCAGCACCCTGGGCAATTCCTTCGCCTTCCATCTCACGATGTGCAGCACCGGCCCGAAGACTTCCTTGGCCAGTGCCGCAGGCTTGTCGAGCTCGATGATATGCGGCGCGAAGAAGCTTCCGCCATCAGGCGCCTTGCCGGCATAGCGAACCTTCTGCGTTTTCTGCATGTTGGCGATATGGGCTTCCAACATCGCCTTCTGCTTCTCGTCGATGATCGGGCCGACATCGGTCGTTTCCAATGCGGGATCGCCAAGCTGCAGTTCGCGCGCAGCACCTTCGATCATCTGCGTCATGTGCTCGGCCACGTCCTCCTGCAGGAAGAGCAGGCGAAGTGCAGAGCACCGCTGACCGGCAGAGCGGAAGGCTGAGAGGACCACGTCATCGGCCACCTGTTCGCCGAGCGCGGTTGCATCGACCACCATGGCGTTGAGACCGCCCGTTTCGGCGATCAGCGGCACGATCGGCCCATCCTTGGCAGCAAGCGCTCGGTTGATCGCCCATGCCGTCTTCGTCGAACCGGTGAAGGCAACGCCGGCAAGCGCTGCATGCGCCGTGATAGCGGCACCGACGTCGGGACCGCCAGGCACGAAGAGCAGCGCATCTTCCGGCACGCCGGCCTTGTGGAACAGCTTCACTGCTTCATAGGCGATCAGCGGCGTCTGCGGTGCAGGCTTTGCAAGCACGGCATTGCCGGAAACGAGTGCGGCCGAAACCTGCCCAAGGAAGATCGCCAACGGAAAGTTCCAGGGCGAGATGCAGGTAAAAACCCCGCGGCCGCGCCATAGATACCGATTATCCTCTCCAGTCGGCCCCGGCATCTTGGTCGCTGTGCCGAAGAGCCGCCGCGCCTCGCTGGCGTAATAGCGGCAGAAATCCACCGCCTCGCGTATTTCCGCAATGCCGTCGTCGAGCGTCTTGCCGGCTTCTGCGGCCAAAAGAACAAGCAGCCTGTCGCGATTTTCTTCCATAAGGTCGGCCGTGCGCTCCAGCGCAGATGCACGTTCTTCGACCGGACGGCGCGACCATGCTTTGTAGCCTTTGGCGGCAACGGCAAAGGCCTTGTCGATATCGGCAACGGTGGCATTGCGAACCGAGCCGACGGTCCTGGAGCGATCGGACGGTGAAAGGACGGGCGCTTCCGAAGCGCTGGCAGCCACGCCCGGAATGAGGGGCGCGGCCGCGATGGCGGGAAGCCCCTTCCGGATCGCCTCCATCAGCTTTTCAAGCGTCGCCCGATGGCCGAATTCCAGTCCGGCGCTGTTCTTCCGCTTGCCGTAAAGCTGCAGCGGCATCGGGATCCTGCTGTTGCGCGCACTGACGCCGACATCGAATTGCAATTTGTCCGCCGGACGCTCCAGCAATGCCTTGATCGGCACATTCTTGTCGCCGGCCATAGCAACGAAGGAGGAATTGGCGCCGTTTTCGAGAAGACGGCGGACAAGATAGGCGAGCAGATCGCGGTAGCCTCCAACAGGCGCATAGATCCGGCAGGCGATCCGGTCGTTGGTATCAAGCAGATGATTGTAGAGGCTCTCGCCCATACCATGCAGGCGCTGGAACTCGAAGCCGGAACGATCATTGCCGGCAAGCTCCAGAATGGTGGAAACCGTCAGTGCATTATGGGTGGCAAATTGCGGGAAAATACGCGCCCGCTTGGCGAGCATGTGCTGCGCGCAGGCGAGATAGGAAAGGTCTGTCGCCTGCTTGCGCGTCCAGACCGGATAATCGTCAAGCCCGCGTTCCTGCGCCCGCTTGACCTCGGTATCCCAGTAGGCGCCCTTGACGAGGCGCACCATCATGCGGCGGCCAAGCTTTGCGCAGAGTTCATCAACATAATCGATCACGGCGACCGCGCGCTTCTGATAGGCCTGGATTGCAAGGCCAAAACCATCCCAGCCGGCAAGCGACGGATCGGAAAAGACCGCGGCGATCACGTCGAGCGAAAGTTCCAGCCGGTCGGCTTCTTCGGCATCGATGGTGAAATTGAGCTGATGTGCCTTAGCCATCTGCGCAAGCTTCAGGAGGTCGGGCACGAGTTCCCTCATCACGCGATCGCGGTGAGTGGCGAGATAGCGCGGATGCAGCGCCGAAAGCTTGACAGAAATACCCATGCGATCGGGCAGATCCTTGCCCTTGGCGTTCTTCGCCATCCAGCCGCCGATCGCTTCGATCGCCATGGCGTAGGATTGCCAGTAACGTTTGGCATCTTCGGCCGTCCGTGCGCCCTCGCCCAACATGTCGAAGGAATGGCGATAGCCCTTCTCCTCGCTCTTGGCCGCGCGGTTGAGAGCGTCCTTAATGGTTTCGCCGAGCACGAAGTGATGGCCAAGGAAGCGCATGGCCTGCTTGGTGGCATTGCGAACGGTCGGCAGGCCCATGCGTTTGACAAGGCCGCGAAGCACGCCCTCGGGCGTCTCACCGGGGCGGATGATGCGGGCTGAAACGCCGAGCGCCCAGGCGGATGCCGAGACAAACCAGCTGTCGGCCTTGCCCTCATGCTCGCTCCAGCCGCCTTCCTTCAGCTTGTCCTCGATCAGCTTGTCCTGCGTCAACGCGTCGGGCACGCGCAGCAGCGCCTCGGCAAGCACCATCAGCGCCAGGCCCTCCTTGGTGGAAAGCCCGTATTCCCTGAGGAAATCCTCCACGCCGCCGATCGATCCCGAATTGCTGCGGATCGCCTCGATCATGCCCCCGGCACGCTTGTCGATCGCAACATCCTGGGAGGCCGAAAAGCGCAAGCCTTCGGCGAAACCATGCAGCAGGCGATCATCGTCACCGGCAAATGGAGCGTTGAACAGGGCAAAAGGCGTGGAAATCTGGGTCGGCATGAAGTGTTCTCCGTGATTTCGGCAACATAGCTGTTCATTCGTGGTGTTTTTCACTAAACTGAGGCCGACCAACACGATCTTCGCCTACCGACCGCCTGAAAGGCCGCGAAAAATGAAAGAGCTCGACCGTCTCGACCGCAAGATTCTCCGTGCGCTGCAGAAGGAAGGACGACTTTCCAACATAGAGCTCGCCGAACGCGTCAACCTGTCTCCCACGGCCACTGCCGAGCGCGTCAAGCGGCTGACCCGAGACGGTTATATCACGGGCTATATGGCAATCCTCTCGCCGGAAAAACTCGGCCGCAACCTCCTCGTTTTCGTACAGGTGAAACTTGACCGCACCACGCCTGACGTTTTCGATGCCTTTGCTGCGGCAGTAAAACGTAGCGACGACGTCATGGAATGTCATATGGTCGCAGGAGGTTTCGACTATCTTGTGAAGGCGCGCATGGCGGGGATGGAGGCTTATCGCCAATTCCTCTCGGAGGTGATTCTTTCCCTCCCCGGCGTACGCGAAACACACACCTATGCGGTCATGGAGGAGGTAAAAGGCACAGCCCTTCTACCCGTATAGCTCGAAAATCAACTTAAGCGCGTTTTTCATCTGGTTAATTTTTCACAAAATGAATTAATCAGCGTGTGCTAAGTCAATTAGGGCTAGCATGCAGGCGGATTTATGTATTTGATAGCGGTAACATAGGGACTTGCGGGGGCATATAATGTCTTACATGACTACCTCTGAAAGGCAGTCATTACTATCGAGCGAACTGGCAGTGGCGCGCACGCGCGGCCTGTTCGCACAAGCGCTTGGAAGGGTGGCAGCCGCATTCGGTTTTGAGCACGCCACCCTGCTGAACGCGCCGACGATAGAAGATTTGCTGCTCAAGCCGCTGATCATCGAGAGCTCGCTGCCGGTTTCCTACATCAGGGATTTCGATCGCGCGCATATGCTGCGCGCCTGTCCCTTTGCCGCACGCATGAGGGAATCAGCCGTACCGCAGGTATGGCATCTTAACGATCCCGGCCATGCCCAATCTTTCCCCGCCGGCACCAGAAACTTGATGCTCCAGCACGCTATGAGCGCCGGCATTGCCATGCCGATCAATTCGGCCGATGGACAGCGCCTCGTCTTCTGGTTCGGCGGCGAACGCGCATCCCTCGGCCAGAGCGAGATCAACGAACTCGCGATGATCGTTCTTCACGCCGTCGACACCTACAACAGCGTCAAGCGCAATGAGGAGAGCCCCCATAGCGCGCTCTCGGCCCGCGAGCTCGAGGTCGTGCGGTGGACGGCGCAGGGCAAGACCTCGATCGAGATTGGCCAGATCCTGGCGCTCTCGGATCACACGGTAAATGCTTATATGACCAACGCAATTAAAAAACTCGATTGCGTCAACCGCACCCAGTTGGTAGCAAAAGCCATCCGATTGAAGCTGATCAACTGAGGAATCAGAAGAGAATCAGCGCGCCATCCCGAATTAGGGGGAAACCGTGCCTCTTCGTTTCGAACAGTCAGCCGTCGAACATCGGCTGCAATCCCGTGCCCACATCGGAATTACCGATGCAGAAGCGCTGACCATGTTCGCTGCCTACCGCCTCTTCGGCTTCTGGCGGATGAACCTCGAGACCGGGCATTTCTTCGCCAGCGAAGACGTACACCAGATCTTCGATCTTCCTTACAGCGAAGGTCCGGTCAACCTGACCGAACTCATGTCGCGCATCCATGCGGAAGACCGGCTGCTGATTGCCGAAACCTTCGAGCAGGCAAGCCTCTACCGGGTCGGCTTCCACTATGTCTATCGCGTCGACAACGGGCTCGGCGGCTACAAGATGGTGCGCTCCGTCGGCAAATTCCGCGACGACGCCAGCGGCGGCGGTATCGTCGGTATCACCTATGAATTCGTCGAGAAGCTGCGCATCCTCGGCTTCGAGGACGGCGGCACTCCGGCTTAACGGTCCAGCACCGAGCGGATTTCAACCAGGTTCGACCGCACTCTCAGCATATAAAAGCCCATCGTGGCGAGATGGCTCGGCATGATCCAGCCATCCTCCCGTCCGTTGGAAATGATTGCCGGCTGGATGCGAAGTGCTGCCTGAAACTGTTTGGTCGTGCCCGCCCAGATTGCTCCGAGGTTCCGTTCTGCCACAACCTGAGAGAAGTCCGACTGCGCGGCCGTCAGAATCGCGTAATAAGCGTATAGCTGGCCATAGGCGAACCAGAATCGATCGTCCGCCCGCGTGTCAAACCAGCCGCGATTATGGTTTTCCGAGCGCTCCGCCAGCATGTCGGAGGTGCTGCCGAGATCGTTGGCGATGCGGTCGATGAACTGCATCAGGTTGTCCGCGCGACCGTCGAAAACTGCGTTGCAGGCGGCGAGATCAGTGTTGAACTTGCGCAAGTCTTTGATGGCCGTGCGATAATAGGCAGGCGTCGGCGTCTTCAGTCCGAAGGGATCGAGCCCGAAATACCAGCTGTGTTCATCGAACTGCAGATTGCCGCGCGCGCTCTGCAGATCGTTGTTGATGCCGGACGTGCCTCGCACGCGCCCGAGCGTATCAACAAGCTCCGCCGAAGTTCGCCGGACCGCCTGGTTGATGCCGCGCTGGAAGGATGCCTTGTTGTCCAGGAAGGGCGTGTGATCCCAATCGATGCCGAACAGGCCCATCTTGTAGAGCACCATCGACGATATCCAGGCATTCTGGTTGACGTTGAAATCCGTCAGATCGGCCGCGACATCGACGATCGCCGAGCGCTGGCAGGTCTTGGCAGCAGTTCCGTCGGCCGCCCGAATTTCCTGTCCTGCCGGCACCTTGCGATCCGAAAGGCGATATTGATCGACGAAGTTCGTATTGAAATTCGACCAGGCCTGCGTCTGCCAGATGAAATAGCCGTAAAGGACGACGAGAAGTGCGAGAAACGCGATGATCGGCAGCCGGATCATCCAGGTCCGCCGCGCATACCATCCGTGCGCGGCCATGAATGGCCAGATCGCCCAGGCGGCAAAAAGGCGAACCCAGCGGCTGATCGTCTGGCCGATCAGTCTGAAAAAACCGGCAATCCGGTCGAGCATCGTCGTCTCCTGTCAGGCGGCGAAAACAGGGATATCCTTTCCATCCACATATGCGCTCGATCGCCCAAGTACAACAACAGACAAGGATATTTCGGCCAACGGAGTGCGAGCCAGACGCGACAGATCGGATACGCCTTCCCTCGCCGCCCCGTTAGGAGCGCAGCGAACGGAGGAATCCGAGGCTGAATATGGGAGATTTTCGCACCACATCGATCAGCGGCGCCTCCGAGGGCTCCTCGGCATAGGCGGGAAATTTCCGGGCAAATTCCTGATCTGCACGGCTCTTTCGCTGGACCAGATCCTGAGGCACCAGCATGCCCTTTTCGAAAAGCGCAATAGATGCGGCAATATTCGGGAAAAGCTCCGGCTTGATCCTCACCTTCATGCCCGGACGGTCGGTATCGACCTGCGCCTGATAGATGATGAGCCGCTCCTCGGTATCGACCGAAAGCTTGCGGACGAGCACGTTGCAGCCGGCGATACGGCCATTCAGCCTGTCGACGAAGGCCTGGAACATGCCGATGAAGCGTTCGCGTCGCTGGCTCTCGTCGCGCATCGCATGTTCCTCGACGGAAATGCGCTCGGCCTCCGCCTTTAACGCTAGGCGCTCCGCCTCCATCTGCTCCCAGTGCGCCTTGTTGCCATAGACCCCGATGCGCCCCTGCGTGTTCAATGCCTTGGCGTTGAGCTCCTTCATCCGCATCCGTGCAATGTCGATCTCGTCGACGAGCCGCCGCCGGTGCTCGACAATGTCGATGAGGCTCAATTCGGCGCTCTTGTGACGCGCGACAAGGGACAGCCTCTGGCCTTTAAGCAGCGTCGCCAGCAGATCGGATTTCGCTAGAAGATCGAGTAGTTGTTCCACGACCGGCGCCTCGCGCACCCGCGCGCTATGCATGCGCCACATGCGCTGCCGGGAAAACCATCCGGCCATTTTTTCGCGGCGCGTCAGCCCGCGAAAACTGTCGAGATCGGCCGAAACCTTGGCCGTCAGCCGGTCCAGGGAGAAGACGAGTTCCGCAAGCAGCACATCGAGCGTGGCACTGTCGTTTAAGAAGGCCTGGAAGCGCGCATTCTGCTCCAGGAAAATCTCGTCGGATGAGCGCGACTCGTCACCATCGAAACTTGTGATGCAGGCGGCGCAATAGTCGGCTTCGCCGGCCATGGCCTCGGCAAGGTCACGGGCAGCATGATACTGGCTATCGAAGGGCGGGCTCTTGCGCACCGGGCACTCCCATGGAATCTCCGTCTTCCAGACTATTCACTTGCCGCGCTAAAGAAAACAGGCGTCGATCCGTTCAGACCGGCTCGGCAATCCATTCGCCGTTCATTGCATCATCCCAATGGCGACGACACAATGAAACATATTTCTCGTTCCCGCCGACATCGATCTGTGCGCCTTCGTGCAGCACCTTGCCCTCGGCATCGAGCCGCACGACCATGGTGGCCTTGCGCCCGCAATGGCAGATGGTACGCACCTCCCTCATCTCGTCGGCAATCGCCAGCAGCTCCTGCGAGGCCGGGAAGAGCTTGCCCTGGAAATCCGTCCTCAGGCCGTAGACCATCACGGGAATGCCGAGCCTGTCGACGACGCGGGCAAGCTGCCAGATATGATCGCGCGTCATGAAATGCGCTTCATCGACGAAGACGCAGGAGATCGCCTGTCCTTCACCGCTGAGTTTCCGGACCAGCGCATAGAGATCGCTGTCGCTTTCGAAGGGGATGGCCTCCGCTTCGAGCCCGATACGCGAACCGATGATGCCGCGCCCCACCCGATCGTCGAAGGCCGCGATCAACAGAACCGTGCGCATGCCGCGCTCCTGGTAATTGTAGGAGGCCTGCAGCAGCATGGTCGACTTGCCGGCATTCATCGTCGAGTAGTTGAAATAGAGTTTTGCCATCGGATTCTCCTTGTCTGGCTTCTTGAAAGCTGGAGAACGCAAAGAAAAGCCCCGACAAATCGATAATCACAGGAAATCTTGGCGGCGAAATCGCCAAAAGCCTTGAAATTCAAGCCTTCCCAAAAAACGCTGGGGCGTCGCAATCATATAGTCCGGAACGCCGCAAACGCGCCGAGATCGCTTGTAAAACTGGTCTATTGATGGTTGGCTTGGGAACGTAAGACTGGGAGTCTAAAATGAAAACAACAAGCGCATTCAAACTCATTACCGCAACTGCCGTCGCAGCTCTCTCCGTTGCGACCGCCGCCTTCTCCGCAGACCCTGAAAGCTGCTCCACCGTCCATCTTTCGGACATCGGCTGGACGGACGTCACTTCTACTACGGCGACCGCCTCCCTGCTCCTCAAGAAGCTCGGCTATGAGACCGACATCAAGGTTCTCTCCTTGCCGGTCACCTATACCTCGATGAAGAACAAGGACATCGACGTCTTCCTCGGCAACTGGATGCAGTCCCAGAAGGCAGATATCCAGCCCTACCTCGACGACAAGTCGGTCGAGTCCTACGGTCCGAACCTCGTCGGCGCCAAGTATACGCTGGCGACCAATGCCAAGGGCGCCGAACTCGGCATCAAGGACTTCAAGGACATCGCCGCTCACAAGAGCGATCTCGACGGCAAGATCTATGGCATCGAGCCCGGCAATGACGGCAACCGCCACGTCATCGACATGATCGACAAGAACACCTTCGGCATGAAGGAGATGGAACTGGTCGAATCCTCCGAGCAGGGCATGCTGGCACAGGTCGCCCGCGCCGAGAAGGAAGGCAAGCCGATCGTCTTCCTCGGCTGGGAACCGCATCCGATGAACACCAACTTCAAGATGACCTATCTGTCGGGTGGCGACGACACCTTCGGACCGAATTTCGGCGGCGCCGAAGTCTACACCAACGTGCGTGCCGGCTATCTAGATGAGTGCCCGAACGTCGGGACGTTGGTCAAGAATCTGAAGTTCTCCCTGACAATGGAGAACGAGATCATGAACAAGATCCTGAACGACGGCGAAGATCCGGAAAAGGCAGCGGGCGAATGGCTGAAGGCCAATCCGTCCACGGTCGAACCCTGGCTTGCCGGCGTCAAGACGCGCGATGGCAGCAGCGATGGCCTCGCAGCCGTCAAGTCAGGCCTCGGCCTCTGATGAAATGAACGGGGCGGATCTGCCGCCCCGTTTTCGTTTTCATCCCGATCTTCGTTCTCAAAAGACAGGCGCGCCTCGTGAATTGGATCACCGACGCTAAAATTCCCATTGGCCCCTGGGCCAAGTCCTTCGTTGACTGGCTGACGACAAACGGCGAATGGTTCTTCAACCAACTCTCCGCGCTGCTGTCCCATGTCATCAATGCCTTGCTTTTCGTGCTGCAGACGCCCAATCCGCTGGTCGCCGTCCTCGCCATAAGCCTCATCGCCTGGTGGCTGCGCCGATCGATAACAGTGGCGGTCTTCACCTGTCTTGGGCTGCTGCTCATCATGAACCAGGGCTACTGGAAGGAGACGACGGAAACGCTGGCGCTCGTACTCGCCGCGACCTTCGTCAGCATGGTGATCGGCATTCCGCTCGGCATTGCGGCTGCCCGCCGCGCCTGGATCTATGCCGCGATGCGGCCCGTTCTGGACCTCATGCAGACCATTCCGACCTTCGTCTATCTGATTCCAGCACTTATCCTTTTCGGCCTCGGCATGGTGCCGGGCCTGATCGCAACCGTCATCTTCGCCATCCCCGCCCCCATCCGCCTTACCCGCCTCGGCATTATCTCGACGCCCCCTTCCCTCGTCGAAGCCGCCGTCGCCTTCGGCGCGACGCCGATCCAGGTTCTGCGCAAGGTCGAACTGCCCTTTGCAACACCGCAGATCATGGCCGGCCTGACACAGACCATCATGCTCTCCCTCTCGATGGTCGTGATCGCCGCCCTCGTTGGCGCTCCCGGTCTCGGCGTACCGGTCGTGCGTGCCTTGAACACCGTCAACATCGCCAAGGGTTTTGAGGCCGGTTTCTGTATCGTCATCCTGGCAATCATTCTGGACCGCATGTTCCGCACCGCAGGCGAAGGAGACGGCGCATGACCGCGGTCAGTTTCAGAGACGTCAACATCATCTTCGGCGACCGGCCGGAAATCGAACTCGCCATGGTCGACCAGGGTCGCTCACGTGACGAGATCGGCGCCGAGACCGGCCTCGTTCTCGGCGTCGCCAATGCCTCGCTGACCATCGAGGAAGGCGAAATCCTCGTGCTGATGGGCCTATCGGGTTCCGGCAAGTCGACGCTCCTGCGTGCCGTCAACGGGCTTGCGCCCGTCGTGCGCGGCGACGTCGCCGTTTCGACGGCAACGGGGTCGGTAAACCCCTACAAATGCAGTGCCAAGGCGCTGCGCGACCTGCGCACGCATACGGTCTCTATGGTGTTCCAGCAGTTCGCTCTCCTGCCTTGGCGCACCGTTGCCGAGAATGTCGGTTTCGGCCTTGAGCTCTCGGGCGTGCGGGAAGCCGAGCGCAAGAGCCGGGTCGGCGAGCAGCTCGAACTCGTCAACCTGACGAAATGGGCGGACCGCAAGGTCAACGAGCTCTCCGGCGGCATGCAGCAGCGCGTCGGCCTTGCCCGTGCATTCGCCACCGGCGCGCCGATCCTCCTCATGGACGAGCCGTTCTCCGCGCTCGATCCGCTGATCCGTACGCGCCTGCAGGACGAGTTGCTGGAATTCCAGCGGCGGCTGAAGAAGACCATCCTCTTCGTCAGCCACGATCTCGACGAGGCCTTCCGCATCGGCAATCGCATCGCCATCATGGAGGGCGGACGCATCATCCAGTGCGGAACGCCACAGGAGATCGTCAAGAACCCGGCCGATCAATATGTCGCCGACTTCGTGCAGAACATGAATCCGATCAACATGCTGATGGCCTCTGACATCATGCAGCCTGGGCTTGGCGACGCAGCAATCGGCATGTCGGTCAGCGCCACCGCCCGCCCCACGACGCCGCTTGTCGATATCCTCGATGCCCTCTCCCGGCAGCCCGGCAGTATCGGCGTGGTCGACAACGGCCAGATCGTCGGCACGATCTCGGCGCAGGATGTCGTCACCGGCCTTACACGGCACAAGCGGAAGGAATAAAGCATGTCGCGCAAAAGTGTGCAGCGGTTTTGCGGTAACGACATGCGAAAACAAAAACCTAAAGCGTGGCAAGCAAATCCTGGAGATCGCGACACGCTTTAGACTTGATCCTTTCACTCCGCTTTGCGACAACGCGGATATGAAAGAACAGTCTTCTACGCTCCGCGAAACCGACGACGAGGCCCGTAAGCTGGCGCGCACTCTCTTGCGCTCCGCCCGCTATGCTGCCCTCGCCGTTCTCGATCCCGAAACCGGCTTTCCCTTCGCAAGCCGGGTTCTCCTCGGCACCGACATAGACGGCGTGCCGGTCATTCTCGTTTCCGCGCTCTCGACCCACACGAAAGCGCTCGCTGCCGATGCCAGGGCCTCGCTCCTGACCGGCGAGCCCGGCAAGGGCGATCCGCTTGCCCATGCCCGCCTGACGACCCAATGCCGTGCGGAACAGGTGGAGCGGGATACGCCTCTCCACGCGCGCATCCGCGCTCGTTTCCTCAACCGTCACGCCAAGGCGAAACTCTATATCGATTTCCCGGATTTCCGTTTCTTCCGGCTCATCCCGCAATCGGCCAGCCTTAATGGCGGATTCGGCCGTGCTTACATTTTGGACGGCAGCGATCTCGTGATTCACTCCGAGGCAAATGATCACATCGCTGAAAAAGCTGACGCCGCAGTGCAAGATTTAGTAGCGCGCCATCCGGACCTCATGTTAGCGCTGACATCCAGGCTGAAGGCACCTGAAGCGGGTCCCTGGCGCATATGTGGGGTCGATTCCGAAGGTTTTGATATGATTTCAGGTGACTTATTGATGCGTTGCGAGTTCGACATACCCGCTGAGGACTTAGATCACATTTGTTCAAACATATCTAAAATAGCATACCTGATACCTTAAATTTAGGTATATACAATCTTCGAGCCCAATTGCTAGTTTTCGCTGTCAGTCAAAGAACCGTCTGACGGCCTGTGCCTGTACGGATGATGTACGTTTCGCATTAGGAAGAAAAAATATGGAAACCTCTGATTTGGCCGAGCACACCAATGTGGCGGCAGCTTTATTATCGGCCATGGCCAACCCCAAGCGTTTGCTGATCCTCACCAGCCTGGTAAAGGGAGAAGTGCCTGTCGGCGTTCTCGCCACCCAGGTCGGCCTGAGCCAGTCGGCCCTCTCCCAGCATCTGTCGAAATTGCGCGCTCAGAAGCTGGTCAAGACCCGTCGTGATGCACAGACGATCTACTATTCCAGCAACTCCGAGCCGGTCATGAAGATCCTCGCGACGCTGGAGGATATCTACGTGGCTCAGAACCGGAGCAGGTCTGCAGCCTGATGTCAGCGCTGACATGATGTCAGTCTGAGCAGCGTTCCAGGGAAATGCTTCCGCGGGCGCCGCTTAACGATTTTCAGCACGTAAAACCTTTGGGACCGGCAATTCGCAAGAATTGCCGGTCCCGTCTGTGTCAGAACGACAGGTTAGCTGCCCACCACTCCGTTGCTAGCGCGCGTCAGCACGACGAGCGACGGACGCGCCGGCACACCCGGCTTGAAGTCCGGCCAGTTAGTGCCGGCATCTTCCATTGAGGTCGCATCCTCGTTATCGGCCATGCGCAATTCGCCCGGATGCTGGACCGAGAGGAAGACGCTGGAGCCGTCCGAGGTAAAGGTCGGCGAGCAGGTCTCCGAACCGACAGGCGCGATATAGATGAGCTTCGGCAAAGCGCGGCCCGAACCCTCCGTATCCATTACATAGACGGAATCGGCGATGCCTTCCGGCGGCGGGCCGTCGGTGGTCACCCAAAGGCGGCCTGCTGGATCCACGGCAAGGTTATCGGGGTCGGTGAACCAGCCGGCCGAGGTGGTCGCTGGATGGAACATCGCCTGGTCTTCGGGCTTGGCCGGATCGCCGCAGAGCACGAAGACGTCCCACTTGAAGCTCTCAGCGGCGTAATCGGGCTTGTCAGGACCGCCTGGCGTTACAAGCTCCAGCAGATGCCCATGCGGATTGGGGCCACGTGGATTGGCAACGTTGACCTGTTCCTTCTCGTCGTCACCCTGGCCCTTCGGCAGGCGATCCTCGTTTTCGGTCATGGCCACATAGAGCTTGCCGGTGCCGAGATGCGGGATGAAGCCCTCCGGCCCGTCCATTGGCGTCGCACCAACGAGGTCGGCGGCAGTGCGGGTGGCGAGAACCACGTCTGCCTGCGTCTTGAAGCCGGCTTCCGCCGTCAACGGGCCTTCGCCAGCAACGAGCGGGATCCAGCGCATCGTGCCGTCGCTTTCGAACTTGGCGACAGACAGGGTGCCGTGATCGAGCAGATCCTTGTTGGCGGCGCGATCGTTGGGGTTCCACGGATCGCGGGTGACGAAGCGGTAGATATATTCGAAATCGTCGTCATCGCCCATGAAGACCACGACGCGGCCGTCAGGCGCGACGCAACATTGCGCGCCTTCATGCGTCATGCGGCCGAGCGAAGTGCGCTTGACCGGCTTTGCCGTCGGATCGAACGGATCGATTTCCACCACCCAGTCGAAACGCATCCATTCGTTCGGCTCTTCCTCGAACTTGAAACGCGGCTCGACGCGGCTGACGGAATAGATGTCGTTCTCATCCTCGTCCCAGCCCTGGCGCTCGACCAGTTCCTGGTTCGGCAACTTGGTATAGTCGCCGGCAAAAACATCCATCGCGCCTTCTTCGCCTGAGAGCATCGTGCCCCAGGGTGTGATGCCGCCATTGCAGTTCGAGATCGTGCCGAAGACAACCGTGCCGGTCGGATCGGCCTTGGTCTTGAGCCGGTCGTCGCCGGCAGCCGGGCCGGAAATGCCGATCTCCGTGCTCATGTGGATGCGGCGGTTATACTTGCCGTCCTTGACCACCTGCCACTGATTGCCATCCTTGCGCACTTCGAAAACGGATATGCCGACAGCAGCCATGACGGCGCGGATCTGATCCTCGGTCATCTTCTCGCGGTAATCGTCCGCCATCAGGCCCGGGAACATCAGAAAGGGCGTCGCATATTCATGGCTGACGACCATCAGGCCGTGATCGGAGCTCTTTTCGCCCCAGGGCAGCGGCAGGAACTGCGTGAAGTCGTTGTTATAGCCGAACTGGCGCTCGGCAGCCTTGCCATTGAGCTTGGCGACATCGAATTCCGGGCTGTCGGTGAAGAGAGCGTCGCCCCAGCGAATGAGGATCTGGCGCTCGTAACCATCAGGCCAATGGTCGGCGGTGTCACGCACGCGCTTCAGTTCGGGGAAAGTAAGGGTCGACTCGGCGGCTTCCGCCCTCGTTGCTTCGAGCGCCGGCGCAAAAGCGGCTGCCCCCATGGCTGCGATGAAGCCCTTGAGAACGGTACGGCGACGAACGCCTTCTTCGAGAATGGTGCCGTAGCTCGGCGCAAATGCACGCCGCGGATTGGGACGCGGTCTGGTTTTCTGGCGGTCCGTCATGACTACCTCCGGTAAAAACGGTTGAATTTCAAGGAAATGGATGAAATGCCCTCGGCCATTGCGGCCATCGATTTTTGTAGCAATGCCGGGCGAAGGATTGATGACGCCCGAAGTGTCCGGCAACGGCAGACAGCGGCGCTTCTTCGGCTTGACGCCTTGCCGGGCGCTGATAATTTGACCGGGCAGTAAAAATAAACGGCGCCAAGCCTTGAACGGGAACGGCCTCCCCAACGGCCAGGAGAACAGCATGTCCAACCGCCTGAATGCAACGCCAAACGACCTTCGCGCCTTTTGGATGCCCTTTACCGCAAACCGTCAGTTCAAGAAGGAACCGCGCCTCTTCGTGAGCGCCAAGGATATGTACTACCAGACCCATGACGGGCGTCAGGTTCTGGACGGTACGGCTGGCCTCTGGTGCGTGAATGCCGGACATTGCCGTCCGAAGATCACCGAGGCGATCAGCGAACAGGCCGGCGAACTCGATTACGCCCCGGCCTTTCAGCTCGGCCATCCCAAGGCTTTCGAGCTCGCCAACCGCCTGGTCGACATCGCGCCGGAAGGATTGGACCACGTCCTCTTCACCAATTCCGGTTCTAAATCGGTGGAAACGGCGCTCAAGGTGGCGCTCGCCTATCACCGCGTGAAGGGCAACGGCTCACGCTTCCGCCTGATCGGCCGCGAGCGTGGCTATCATGGCGTCAACTTTGGAGGCATCTCGGTCGGCGGCATCGTCACCAACCGCAAGATGTTCGGTACCCTGCTGACCGGCGTCGACCACATGCCGCACACCCACCTGCCCGGCAAGAACAACTTCACCCGCGGCGAACCCGAGCATGGCGGCGATATCGCCACCGAACTCGAGCGCATCGTTACCCTGCATGACGCGTCCACGATCGCCGCCGTGATCGTCGAACCGGTCGCTGGCTCCACCGGCGTTCTCATTCCGCCAAAGGGCTATCTGCAGAAGCTGCGCGAGATCTGCACCAAGCACGGCATCCTGCTGATCTTCGACGAAGTCATCACCGGCTTCGGCCGCCTGGGCGCACCCTTCGCTGCTCAATACTACGATGTGAAGCCCGATATCATCACCACCGCCAAGGGCTTGACCAACGGCGTCATCCCGATGGGCGCGGTCTTTGTGACCTCGGAAATCCATGATGCCTTCATGAATGGCCCCGAGCACATGATCGAGTTCTTCCATGGCTATACCTATTCCGGTAACCCGATCGCCTCGGCCGCAGCACTTGCAACGCTCGACACCTACAAGGAAGAGGGCCTGCTGACCCGTGCAGCCGAACTCTCGGACTACTGGGCTGATGCGCTGCATTCGCTGAAGGATTGCCCCAACGTCATCGACATCAGAAATACCGGCCTTATCGGCGCCATCGAACTCGACCCGATCGCCGGTGAGCCGACCAAACGCGCCTTCACGGCCTTCCTCAAGGCTTACGAAAGCGGCCTGCTGATCCGCACGACAGGCGACATCATCGCGCTCTCCCCGCCGCTGATCATCGAGAAGAAGCACATCGACGAACTCTTCGGCAAGCTGCGTACGATCCTGCAGAACAACATCTGAGCTCAATCGTCCCAAGTGAATTCAAGGGCGAGGCTCCGGCCTCGCCCTTTCTTTTGATATCGGCGACCTCAATCGCGTTATCGGTCTCCAGCCTCAGGGATTTCCTCCAGACAGGGCAAATCAACCCAATGGAGATCCCATGCCAAGACTTGCCTTTGTCCTCCCTCTGCTCCTGCTGCTGGTATCGGCAGCACATGCCGGAACCGGTTTCCGCCAAACCACCCTGCCCGGCAAAAACGCCGATCGCCCGATGCATGTCAGCATCTGGTATCCGACCGCGTCTGACGCCACACCGGTCCTTCTCGGCGAAACACCGGCCTTCATCGGCCAACCTGTAATCAAGGATGCCGAACCCATAGCCGGCCCGCATCCGCTGGTCGTCCTCTCCCATGGTTATGGCGGCAGCTGGCGCAACCTCGCCTGGCTTGCGGCCGACCTCGTTGACGCAGGCTATGTCGTCGCCGCACCCGATCATCCCGGCACGACCACATTCGACATGCGAAAGCCCGATACCGTCGAACTGTGGAAGCGCCCCGGCGACCTCAGCCGCACGATCGATGCTCTGCTCGACAATCCCGATCTGACGGGCGGCGTGGCATCCGATCGGATTGCCGCCATCGGCCATTCGCTCGGCGGCTGGACGGTCGTCGAACTGGCGGGCGGCCGCTTCGATGCAGCCAAGGTGACGACGAATTGCGTGGCTGAATTCAGCCCGATCTATTGCAAAATATTCGAGGCGCTCGGCATCGGGCGCGATGCGGCCTCCAATGCGGCGATGGCCGCGGATCTCGGTGATGCGAGGATTCGTGCCGTCGCGACACTCGATCTCGGACCTGGCCGCGGGCTGACACCGGAGAGCCTTGCGGCAATCCATATCCCCCTCATGGTGCTGGGTGCCTCGGCGGATGTCGATGCGGACACGGCAACCGAGGCGGACATAGCCGCCACCAACAAGGATTCCGGTTACCTTGCCCGCTATCTGCCGCCTGCGACCACCACCTACGGCCTTATCCCCGGATCGCTGCATTTCAGCTTCATGCAACCCTGCAAACCGGGCGCCGCCGAACTGATCGAGAAGGAAGCGCCAGGGGAGAGCATCGTCTGCCGGGATGGTGTTGGCGCGGATCGCGGAACAATTCACCAGCAGGTTTCCAGCATGGTCACGGATTTCCTGGGAAAGGCGCTCGCTGATCAATAGAGCAGCTTCCTCATCCTGCGCGCTTTCGGGGAGTCACGGATCACGAAGACATAAGGCCTGCGGCGGATCAGATCCCCGCAGGCCTTATGTGATGAAATAGATACCCTCAGGAAACGGAGGCGATCGACAGGCAGAGGGCGAATTTTTTGACGAGCCGGCGGTCGAAATGCCCTTCATTGGCCAGCATCCAGCTCAGCGCCTCCTTCGCGCTCCACGGAGCCTTGTAGGGGCGCACCGAAGTAACGGCGTCATAGACATCGCAAATCGCGGCAAGACGTGCGTGAAGGCTGATCTCGCCGTGGGACAGCTTGCGCGGATAACCCTTGCCGTCGATCCGTTCATGATGATTGAGGCAAACGTCGAGAACGATTTCCGACATGCCCTCCTGACGCGACAGGATCGCATGCCCTTTTTCCGGATGATCACGGATCAACTGGATCTCGTCTTCGTTCAGGCGCCCTTCCTTGTTGAGTACTTCGAGCGGAATTTCGAGCTTGCCGACGTCGTGCAACAGCCCAGCCGTGCCGAGTGTCTGCACCACTTCCTCATCCAGTCCGAGATGGCGGCTGAAAAGGATCATCAAGGCACTGACCGAAAGGGAATGCAGAAAGGTCACTTCGTCCTTGGACTTCAGCCGGGTAACGCTGATGAAGACGGCGGGGTGGTCATCCATCGATTTGGAAACGGAGGAAATCACCGGCTCGACCTGATCGACGGCGATCCCATCTCCGCCCTGCAGCCGACCGAAGACATTTTCCAGCACCTCCACGGATTTCTGAATGGTCTCACGCGCCGCCTTGACGTCGACCTCGATCTTACGTGAGGTGTTCCTGACATCGAGGCCCTTGGTCGTGTTGATCACGACGCCCGCATCCGCGCACTCGTTAAGCTTCAGCGTATCGCTCTCGCGTCGCAGTAAGAACCGCCGCCGAGATAGAAGAGGATCGTGCCAGATGCCCTCGACCATCTCGATAAACATCCCAGTCCGCACCTGCCTGGCTTCAATACGCTTGAGCATCCAGATATCTGTTCCCGCTATATGCCTGTATCGACAAATCGAATATTTTTTGCGCCGCAACAATATACTAGGGAATGGTAGTATACTGGGATTCTTAGAATCAATTGTTAACTTGCTAAAACAGTAAAACCAAAACAGTGGTCAACGGCGCCATTACCGGATATCTGCTTATCCGCGGCCGTCGATATGCTCTGTCGGGGAAGCTTCGCCTCGACTTTCTGCAAAGGTTGCAAGTCATGCACGACTGAAAGCACGCGATCAAAAAACATCGTCTGACGGTCGCAGATTAGACTGCCCCGATGCGGCCGCGGCAAGTGCGAGGAATGGTCGAGACAAGGCAGACCGAAAATTGCGGGAAATGGACTGAAAAATCAAAAAATCGGGCGCAATCTTTCCAGATTTGGCGAAAACGAACCTGATCTTGTTATCATCTTGCGGAATCTCACCGAAATTCCTAGAAATCTTGCCATGCGCCGCGCGAGCCAAATATGGCCGCTGGGCTCATTGATCGCGCAGCTTTTCCTCGTCCTTGGCACGCTCCCAAAAGGATCGCTGACAAAAGAAACGGCTTTCGCGGCAAGCAACCGGTGGTCGAAGACGACCCTACCCAAGGAGAGAGAACATGACCCTGAAGACTCTGACGGCGACGCTCGTCGCCTCGCTGGCATTTGCGCCGCTCGCACATGCGGATATCGTCATCGGCCTCATCGCACCGCTGACCGGTCCGGTGGCAGCCTATGGTGATCAGGTAAAGAACGGCGCGCAGACCGCCGTCGATGAAATCAACAAGAGCGGCGGCATTCTCGGTGAGAAGGTCGTGCTCGAGCTTGCAGACGACGCCGGCGAACCGAAGCAGGGCGTTTCCGCCGCAAACAAGGTTGTCGCCGACGGCATCCGCTTCGTCGTCGGTCCGGTCACCTCCGGCGTTGCAATCCCGGTTTCCGACGTTCTGGCCGAAAACGGCGTGCTGATGGTCACGCCAACGGCAACCGCGCCTGACCTCACCAAGCGCGGCCTGACCAACGTTCTGCGCACCTGCGGCCGTGACGACCAGCAGGCCGAAGTCGCCGCCAAATATGCTCTGGAACACTTCAAGGACAAGCGCGTCGCCATCATCAACGACAAGGGCGCTTACGGTAAGGGCCTTGCCGACGCCTTCAAGGCGACACTGAACGCAGGCGGCGTCACCGAAGTCATCAACGACTCCATTACGCCCGGCGACAAGGACTTCTCCGCACTCACGACCCGTATCAAGGCCGAAAAGGTCGATCTCGTCTATTTCGGCGGCTACCACCCGGAAGGCGGCCTGCTTGCCCGCCAGTTGCATGACCTATCGGTCAACGCCCAGATCATCGGCGGCGACGGCCTCTCCAACACCGAGTTCTGGTCGATCGGCACGGATGCAGCAGCCGGCACGTTGTTTACCAACGCCTCCGACGCCACCAAGAGCCCGGACTCCAAGGCTGCTGCTGATGCACTGGCCGCCAAGAACATCCCGGCCGAAGCCTTCACGCTCAACGCCTATGCTGCCGTCGAAGTGCTGAAGGCCGGCATCGAGAAGGCCGGTAGTGCCGAGGATGCGGAAGCCGTTGCTGCTGCCCTGAAGGGTGGCGAACAAATCTCGACCGTCATCGGCAAGCTCACCTACGGCGAAACCGGCGACCTCACCTCGCAGAGCTTCTCGCTCTACAAGTGGGAAGGCGGCAAGATCGTTGCTGCCGAGTAATCGAAACGAATGAGACACGCGATCGGGCGCCATTGGCGCCCGGTTTCGTTTGCGGGCATCCAATCCGCAGACGGATGCGCTATAACTCGCGGAATCGATTGTATCGCGAGGATAGTTATGACCGCCAAGCTCGAACGTCTCATCGATCAGGGTGTGGGTCGCATACCGGCCGATATCGTATTGAAAGGCGGACGCTTCTTCGATCTCGTGACGGGTGAACTCGTCCAGTCGGACATTGCCATCGGCGGCGACCGCATCGTCGGCACCTGCGGCAACTATAGCGGTGAGACCGAAATCGATATTTCCGGCAAGATCGTCGTTCCCGGCTTCATCGACACACATCTGCATATCGAATCCTCGCTGGTCACACCGCATGAGTTCGACCGCTGCGTGCTGCCCTATGGCGTGACGACCGTGATCTGCGACCCACATGAGATCGCCAATGTACTTGGTAAGGAAGGCATCGAATTCTTCCTCGCTTCAGCGCTCGAAACGATCATGGATATCCGCGTTCAGCTTTCCTCCTGCGTGCCGGCCACGCATCTGGAAACATCAGGCGCCGATCTGCCGGTCGAAAGCCTCCTGCCCTATCGCGACCATCCCAAGGTCATCGGCCTTGCCGAATTCATGAATTTCCCCGGTGTGATCCACAAGGATCCCGTCTGCATGGCAAAGCTCGATGCTTTCCAAGGAGGTCATATCGACGGGCATGCGCCGCTGCTCTCAGGTAATGATCTCAACGGCTATCTCTCCACCGGCATTCGCACCGAGCATGAATGCACGAGTGCTGTCGAAGCGCTGGAGAAAATTCGCAAGGGCATGCATATCCTCGTGCGCGAGGGCTCCGTCTCCAAGGACCTGCACGCCCTGATGCCGATTATCACCGAACGCCTCTCGTCATACCTCGCGCTCTGCACCGATGACCGCAATCCGCTCGATATCGCCGAGCAGGGCCATCTCGACTACATGATCCGCACGGCGATCGCTGCTGGTGTCGAGCCGCTGGCGATCTACCGGGCCGCCTCGATCTCCGCCGCCCGCGCCTTCGGTCTGCGTGACCGCGGCCTTGTTGCCCCCGGCTGGAGGGCCGACTTCGTCGTTGTCGACAGCCTGGAGAATTGCCGGGCGGAGATGGTCTTCTCGGCCGGCCGCCACGTCACCGACGCGCTGTTTGCCACCCGCAAACCCGTCTCGCCTGTCGGCCTAGACAGCGTCAAGGCGCGGCCGGTCAATGCGGCCCACTTCGGCGTACCCGTCTCGGAAGGCGAAACGCCCGTCATCGGCGTGATGCCCGGCAAGATCATCACCGAGCATCGTCGCTACCGCCTGCCAGCCAGTGGCAACCAGACCACCGTCGACCTCGGGAATGACATCATCAAGGTCGCCGTCATCGAGCGTCATGGCAAGAACGGCAATCACGCGAACGGCTTCGTCCAGGGTTTTGGATTGAAGAAAGGCGCCATCGCATCGACAGTCGGCCATGATAGCCACAATATCTGCGTCGTCGGCGTCAGCGAGGATGACATGGCGCTTGCGGCCAATCGTCTCGGCGAGATCAAGGGCGGCTTCGTCGTCGTCGAAGACGGCAAGGTCACGGGCGAGATTGCCCTGCCGGTCGCCGGCCTGATGAGCCTGGAACCCTATGAGGCGGTGCGCGACACGCTGCATCATCTGCGCAAGGCGGCTTATGCGCTGGGCACGACGCTGGAAGAACCCTTCCTGCAGGTTGCCTTCCTGCCCCTGCCCGTGATCCCCCACTTGAAGATCTCGGACAAGGGGATGGTGGACGTCGATCGCTTCGCGCTGATCAGCTGATACGGGCGCAGAAAGCGTCGAGCGCGTCGAGCTTCACCGCATGATCGCGCGCAACGGCCTTGAACCCCGGCATCGCCAGGGGTTCACCGAGCGACATGCCGGCTGGAAAACGGAACTCCGCGGGCTTGCGCGTCAGGTTGAAGACGAAGAGCAGCTTCTCGCCGCCTTTCTCGCGGACGAAGGCGAGCAGCTCCTGGTTGGTGCCGACGAATTCCATGCTGCCGTCGATCAACACCGGCTGGCTTTTGCGGAATTCCAGCGCGCGCCGGTAATGGTGCAGCACGGAACTGTCATTGTTTTCCTGGGTATCCACGGAAAGCGCCGCCTGTTCGTAGGGCACCGGCAGCCAGCTCTTCTCCGCGCTGGTGAAGCCGGCATGCGCCTTGCCAGCCTCCCATGGCATCGGCGTGCGGCACCCGTCGCGGCCCTTGAAGGCCGGCCAGAAGCGGATGCCATAGGGGTCGCGCAGGTCTTCGAAGGCAAGCTCCGCCTCCGGCAGCCCCAGCTCCTCGCCCTGATAGAGGCAGATCGAACCGCGAAGTGCTGCCAGAACCGAAATCGCCAGCTTGGCGATAACCGGACGCTCCTCTTCCGTCAGCGCGAAACGGCTGACATGGCGGTTGACGTCGTGATTGGAGAAGGCCCAGCAGACCCAGCCGTCCTTCACCATACGCTGGAAACTCTCGACACAGCCGCGGATATGATCTGCCGTGAAGTCCGGACCAAGCAGGTCGAAGGTGTAGCACATATGCAGCTTGTCGCCGCCGGTCGTATAGGCCGCAACAGTCTTCAGCGAGCGCGCACCGTCGCCGACTTCACCGACGGTCGTGCGCCCCTCATATTGGTCGAGCAAAGCCCGAAAGCGCTTGAGGAATTCCAGGTTTTCCGGCTGCGTCTTGTCGTAAAGGTGGTTCTGCATGCCATAGGGATTGCTGTCGGGCGCATCGAGGCCGGGCTGATCCGGGTCTGGCTCATGCGGCGGATTGTCTCGGAGCTGCTTGTCGCAGAAGTAATAATTCACCGTATCCAGCCGAAAACCGTCCACACCGCGGTCGAGCCAGAATTTCACCGTCTGCAGCAGCGCATCCTGAACCGGCTTGCTGTGAAAATTCAGGTCGGGCTGCGAGGTCAGGAAGTTATGCTGGTAATATTGCCGGCGCACGCCGTCCCATTCCCAGCCAGGGCCGCCGAAGATCGACAGCCAGTTGTTCGGCGCTGTCCCATCCGGCTTCGGGTCGGCCCATACATACCAGTCGGCCTTGTCGTTCGTGCGGCTGGAACGGCTTTCCACGAACCATGGATGCCGGTCTGACGTATGAGAGATCACCTGATCGATGATGACCTTTATGCCGAGCCTGTGAGCTTCTGCCATCATCGCGTCGAAATCGTCGAGCGTGCCGAAAATCGGGTCGACGTCGCAATAGTCGGAGACGTCATAACCCATGTCGGCCATGGGTGATTTGAAGAAGGGAGAGAGCCAGATGGCATCGACGCCAAGGCTTGCGATATGGGAGAGGCGCCGGGTTATCCCCTTGAGATCGCCGAGCCCGTCGCCATTCGTATCCTGAAACGATCGCGGATAGACCTGATAGATCACCGCACCGCGCCACCAATCCGCATTCCCGCCTGTCTGCAGCACCATTGACCACCGCCTCCTGCTTCATTTCGCCCGCAACACTAAAGCATGTCGCGCAAAAGTGCGCAGCGGTTTTGCGATAACGACATGCGTAAAACAAAGACTTAAAGCGTGGCAAGCGGATCTGAAAGATCGCGGCGCGCTTTAAGCGGCGAAGCAAAAAACAACAGCGCAATAGCGCATTTGGACTTGAATGATGGACGGTCGCGATCGGACAAAAGGGAGACGCTTATAAGCTTGTCCACACCCGAATGCTACCCACCGGTTTAGGGGTTGCAACGCCAAACCTTTGCGTTAAGGTGCCGTTGACCTGCACGTAACAGGTCAAATCGGGAACAAATGACTAAAGAAAAGGCGAAAAGCCTAGAAAGGTGGACCCAGTATGTCCTTTTTCACGAAAAAATTTCTCGCGTCTGCAATGGTTGGCTCATTGCTCGCATTTTCGGCCCATGCGGCCACGCTGAATATCCATAATGGTGGCGACCCCACCTCGCTGGATCCGCAAAAACTCTCCGGCGACTGGGAAAACCGTATTGCCGGCGACATCTTCGAAGGCCTCGTCACCGAAGACGCCAAGGACAACCCGGTTCCCGGCCAGGCTGAAAGCTGGACCATTTCCCCTGATGGCAAGGTCTACACTTTCAAGCTCCGTGATGGCATCAAGTGGTCCGATGGCCAACCGGTAACGGCCGGCGACTTTGTGTTCGCCTTCCAGCGCCTCATCGATCCGAAAAATGCGGCCGACTACGCCTATCTGCAGTTCACCATCAAGAACGCAGAGAAGATCAATAAGGGCGAGATCACCGATCTGAACGAGCTCGGCGTCAAGGCAATCGATGACAAGACGCTCGAGATCACCCTTGAAAACCCGACCCCTTATTTCATCAACGCCCTGATGCACTACACGGCCTATCCGCTGCCGAAGCATGTCGTCGAGGCCAAGGGTCAGGATTGGGTCAAGATTGGCAACATCGTCACCAACGGTCCGTACAAGCCGACCGAATGGGTCCCCGGTTCGCACGTCACGACCGTCAAGAACGACCAGTATTACGGTGCTAAGGATATCAAGATCGACGGCGCGAAGTTCTTCGTGCTTGAGGATCAGGAAGCCGCGCTGAAGCGTTACCGTGCCGGCGAATTCGACATTCTCACCGACTTCCCGACCGACCAGTACGAGTGGATGAAGAAGAACCTGCCGGGCCAGGCGCATGTCGCCCCCTTCTCCGGCCTCTACTACTACGTCATCAACTCGACCAAGCCGCCCTTCAACGACAAGCGCGTCCGTCAGGCTCTCTCGATGGCGATCAACCGCGAAGTCATCGGCCCGCAGATCCTCGGCACCGGCGAACTGCCGGCTTACTCCTGGGTTCCGCCGGGCACGGCAAATTACGGCGAACCGGCCTACGTTTCGTGGAAGGACCTTCCTTACAAGGACAAGGTTGAAGAAGCCAAGAAGCTTCTGAAGGAAGCCGGCTTCGGCCCGGATCATCCGCTGACCACCGAGCTCAAGTACAACACCAACGACAACCACAAGCGTATCGCCGTCGCGATCGCTTCCATGTGGAAGCCGCTGGGCGTGAATGTTGAGCTCGTCAACGCTGAGACGAAGGTCCACTACGACCAGCTGCAGCGTGGTGAAGTGCAGATCGGACGTGCCGGCTGGCTCGCCGACTACAACGATCCGGACAACTTCCTGAACCTGCTCGTCACGGGCGTTCAGATGAACTACGGCCGCTGGTCGAATGCCGACTATGACAAGCTGATCAAGGACGGCAACGCTCAGACCGATCTGACGAAGCGCGCCGAAATCTTCAAGAAGGCCGAACAGCTCGCGCTGGACGATTCCGCCGCACTTCCGATCTATTACTACGTCTCCAAGAACGTCGTCTCGCCCAAGATCGAGGGCTTCGTCGACAACGTTCAGGACATCCACCGCACCCGCTGGCTGTCCATCAAGGAATAAGGATGAAAGGCTCTTCCCGGTTCTCCCGGGAAGAGCCGCTCCACGCCCATGATCAAATATGCACTCCGTCGATTGCTGTCGACGATCCCCGTTCTGTGGATCGCCGTCACAGCTTGCTTTTTCGTTTTGCGCCTTGCCCCCGGCGGCCCCTTCGATGGCGAAAGGCCATTGCCGCCGGTGATCCTGAAAAACCTTGCGGCCCACTACAATCTGGATAAGCCGCTCATTCAGCAGTACCTGATCTATGTCGGCGACCTGCTGAAAGGTGACCTCGGCCCCTCCTTCGCGAGCGAGGACTTCACCGTCACCCAGCAGATCATGATCGGCCTGCCCTACACCTTCACCATCGGTACGGCTGCCTTCCTGATCGCCATCATCGTCGGCGTGGGTGTCGGCTGTCTTGGGGCGCTCTATCAGAACAAGGCACCGGATTATATTCTGGGTGCCCTTATTCTCGTAGGCGTCGTTCTCCCGAACTTCCTGATCGCGCCCATCATGCAGCTCGTCTTCGGCATCCACCTCGCGTGGTTTCCGGTCGGTGGCTGGGGTGACGGTTCGATCAAATATCTCGTCCTGCCGATTGTCGTTCTGTCCCTGCCGCATGCCGGCCGCATCTCGCGCATCACCCGCGGTTCGATGATCGAGGTGATGAACCAGAACTTCATCCGCACCGCCAAGGCAAAGGGCATCGGTCCGCGCCTGACGGTCATGCGCCACGCGCTGAAGCCCGCCATGATGCCCGTCGTCTCCTATCTGGGCCCGGCGGCAAGTTACCTTCTCACCGGCTCGCTGGTTGTCGAAAGCATCTTCGGATTGCCCGGCATCGGCCGCTATTTCGTCAACGCAGCGCTGAACCGCGATTACGGCATGGTTCTCGGTACGGTCATCTTCTACATGGTGCTGATCGTGTTCCTGAACCTTCTGGTCGACATCGCCTATGCCTGGCTGGACCCGAAAGTGAGAAACAGATGATCCTCAATCCTGCAAAAAGAGAGCTGCTCGCAGCCGAATTGCTGGAAGCGGAAGGCCTGGCTCCGGAAGGCCGCTCGCTGACGAAAGACGCGCTGCGCCGTCTCTCCCGCAACAAGGCGGCAGTCATCTCCATCGGCGTGCTTGTGCTGCTGATCCTCGCTGCCTTCCTCGGCCCGAACTTCATCCCCTTCAACTATGAAGACCCGGACTGGGCCGCCTTCCGCACCCCGCCCTCCTTCGAAAGCGGCCACTATTTCGGCACCGACCCGAACGGCCGCGACCTGCTCGCCCGCGTGCTCTATGGCACGCGCGTTTCGCTGGCCGTGGCGCTGACGGCAACCCTCGTCTCCGTCGTCATCGGCGTGCTCTACGGTGCGGTCTCCGGCTACATCGGCGGCAGGCTGGACTCCATCATGATGCGCTTCGTCGACATCATGTATGCGCTCCCCTACATCCTCTTCGTCATCCTGCTGATGGTCATCTTCGGCCGCAACGTCTACCTGCTCTTTGCGGCGATCGGCGCGCTCGAATGGCTGACCATGGCCCGTATCGTGCGCGGCCAGACCCTGTCGCTCAAGCACCGCGAATTCGTGGAGGCTGCCCGCGCTTCGGGTCAGAAGCCCTTCAAGATCATCACCAAGCACATCATCCCGAACCTCGTCGGCCCCGTCGTCATCTTCGCCGCCCTGACCGTGCCTGAGATCATCGCGACCGAGAGCTTCCTTTCCTATCTCGGTTTCGGCGTTCAGGAACCGCTGACCTCGCTCGGCACACTGATTGCCGAAGGCACCGACGCCATGGAAAGCATGCCCTGGCTGCTGATTTTCCCGGCAAGCTTCCTCGTGGCCCTGCTGCTGAGCCTGCTCTTCATCGGCGACGGCCTGCGCGATGCGTTCGACCCGAAGGATCGATAGGATGACCCCAGAAAATCAAAAAGAAAAACAGAACGATATCCTTCTCGAACTGAAGGACTATTCGATCACCTTCGAAACGCCCGAGGGGCAGGTGAAGGCGGTCTCCAACATGAACCTGACGGTGCGCCGCGGCGAGCGCATCGCCATCGTCGGCGAATCCGGTTCGGGCAAGAGCCAGACCTTCCTCGGCATCATGGGCCTGCTCGCCAAGAACGGTAAAACGACCGGTCAGGCTCTGCTCGAAGGCAAGGACGTGCTGGCGCTTAAACCCCGTGAGCTCGACCATGTCCGCGGCAAGGATATGGCCATGGTCTTCCAGGACCCGATGACGGCGCTGAACCCGTCGCTCCGGATTTCCCGGCAGTTGACGGAACAGCTTGAGATTCATCGCGGCTTTACCGCCAAGGCGGCCTCTGCCGCGGCTCTGGAGATGTTGAAGCGCGTCGGCATTCCCGATCCGACACGCCGTTTCAATCTTTATCCGCACGAGCTCTCGGGCGGCATGCGCCAGCGCATCGTCATTGCCATGGCGCTGCTCACCAAGCCGAAACTGCTGATCGCCGACGAGCCGACCACGGCGCTCGACGTGACCATCCAGGCCCAGATCCTGGATCTCTTCAATGATCTGACGGCCGAAATGAACACGGCGCTTCTGATGATCACCCACGACCTCGGCGTCGTCGCGGGTCTCGCAGACAGGGTTGCCGTCATGTATGCCGGCCGCATCGTCGAGGAAGCTCCGGTCGATGAGCTCTTCGAAAACCCGGCCCACCCCTATACGGCCGCACTCCATGCTTCGATCCCGCGCCCGGACCAGGACGTCGACGACCTCGTCGTCATTCCCGGCCGCCCGCCGAACCTGCAGCACCTGCCGAAGGGCTGCAATTTCTCGCCGCGCTGTTCGCAGGTCCAGGACGATTGCATCGACCGCCCGCCGCAGCTTCAACAGCAGGGGGCAAATCATTGCGCCGCCTGTTTCCATCCCTTCCCCCGCCGCGAGGAGTTGCTGATCCATGGCTGAACGCTCGCTTCTGAGGGTCGAGAACCTGACAACCCAGTTCGAGATCCCCTCGAAATCCTTCTTCAAACCGCCGCTGATGCTGACGGCCGTCAACAATGTCAGCTTCGATCTCGCCGAAGGCCGCACGCTTGGCATTGTCGGTGAATCCGGCTGCGGCAAGTCGACGCTCGGCCGCTCTATCCTGCGTCTTCTGAAGGCACAGAAGGGCCGTATCCTCTGGCAGGGCCGCAACCTGCTCGATCTGACGGATGAGGAAATGCGTGCCGCACGCCGCGACATGCAGATTATCTTCCAGGATCCGATCGCCTCGCTCGATCCGCGCATGACGGTCGGCGATATCATTGCCGAGCCGCTCACCGTCTTCGAGCCGAAGCTGACAAGGTCTCAGCGTCTTGAGCGCGTGCGGGAGATCATGACCGCCGTCGGTCTGGTGCCGGAAATGATCAACCGTTATCCGCACGAATTCTCGGGCGGTCAGGCGCAGCGCATCGGCATCGCCCGCGCTGTCGTCACCCGGCCGAAGCTCATCATCTGCGACGAACCGGTCTCCGCTCTCGACGTGTCGATCCAGGGCCAGGTCATCACGCTGCTTCGCAAGCTGCGCAAGGAGTTCGGCCTGACGCTGATCTTCATCAGCCACGACCTCTCGGTCGTACGTCTGATCTCGGATGACGTGCTGGTGCTCTATCTTGGCAAGGTCGTGGAAGCCGGTGATTGCGCGACCGTCTTCGAACACCCGGCCCATCCCTACACGCAGGCGCTCTTCTCGGCAGCTCCGATCCCGGATCCTAAACTTGCGCGCCTGCGCAGCCGCATCCGACTGCAGGGGGACCCGCCCTCGCCGCTCAATCCGCCGAAGGGCTGCGTCTTTTCGCCCCGCTGCTGGAAGGCGACGGATATCTGCCGCACCGAGATGCCGCCGACGGAACTGGTTCGTCCCGGCCAGACGGCTGCCTGCTATCATATGGACAGGCCCTGACCTGAATTCCCCATCGCCCCGGCATCGGGGCGATGGACTTTCCGCTTTCGTTGACTTGTCTCATCCCGCCTCTTCGCGTATCCGCAAGAGCAGAAAAAATCCGGGAGGATGGCTTGAGCGGACGGTTTCTGTCGATCGGCGAATGCATGGTGGAGCTCTCGCAGGCGGGTGAAGGCCTGCTGCGGAAAGGCTTTGCCGGCGATACTTTCAACACCGCATGGTATGCCCGCGCCTGCCTGCCCCCGCCTGGTCGGTCGATTACTTCACCGCGCTCGGCGATGATCCGATGTCCGACGAGATGGTCGCCTTCATGGGCAAGGCCGGCATCGGCACGGATCTCATCCGCCGCATCAAGGGCAAGACGCCCGGCCTTTACATGATCAATCTGAGGAACGGCGAGCGCTCCTTCAGCTACTGGCGCGACAGTTCGGCCGCCCGCAGCCTCGCGACCGATCCCGACCGCCTGCGCGAAGCAGTGGAAAGTGCCGATGTCGTCTATTTCTCCGGCATCACGCTCGCCATCCTCTCCCAAGACGATGCCGAGACGCTGCTCGCGGAAATCCGCCGTGCTAAGGCCATCGGCAAATTCGTCGTCTTCGATCCCAACATTCGCCCGCGCCTATGGTCGAGCTACGACGTGATGCACATCACAATCAATGAAGGCGCACGTTCCTCCTCGCTGGTCATGCCGAGCTTCGATGATGAGGCCGCCCATTTCGGAGACGCTTCCATCGACGCCACCATTGCGCGCTATCTTGCGCTTGGTGCCTCGCATGTCGTCGTCAAGAACGGCGCCGAAGGTGCAACGCTGAGCTTCGCCAACGAGAAAGCTTACGTGCCGGCGGAAAAGGTCAAAAAGGTCGTCGACACGACGAGCGCGGGCGACAGTTTCAACGGCGCATTCCTTGCTCATTATCTGGAAAACCGGGACGCCCCGGCAGCCGCTCGCTTCGGGGCTAAAATCGCCGCCCGCGTGGTCAGCGAACATGGCGCACTCGTGCCGAAGGAAAAGCTCGGCCTCTGATATCATGATGAAGCCTGCGCATGTCGCTTATCGCGCGGCCACGCGCAGGCCGGCCCCCGCCTAAGCGGTCATTCATCATCGATCGTCAGATCAGGAATTGGGCTTCTTGTCGTCGGCGCGAACGGCTTCGTCGTGATACCAGCAGCTGTCGAGCGCAGCGTCACACACATCAGCGGCCTCCCGCTCCATCATGCGAAAGCGCTCGAAGCGGTTCTGTGCCTGAACGGCCTTGACGGGAAACTGGTAGATTGTCGCGGATTCACGATGGAAACCGATTGCCATGAGATAGCCTTTCTTCAGTTCGGCCTATCAACATTCACGGTCTGTATAATAGCACAATGCACATAGTTTATGCAAATTGCACAAAATAACAGCATTGTTGCAATTATAAACGATCGATGCAGCATTTCCTGATTAAGCTTGCGCTGATTTGTTTAAAACTTCATCCGTCAGCCTCAACGCCAGAATTTTCATCTGGTTCCAACGCGGAAAATGCTCATCTCTAAGCGGGATAGCCATATACCGGCTCCATCCGCCTCCTGCCGCGTCCGCTCCGAAATTGCGATCGCGGGATGATTCGTAAATTTTTTATGTCGACCGCCCGATCTGGCACGCTACGTGCTTCACAAGAGGCATCCCCTGGCGGGAGAGCGCACCCTTGCGTCTACTGCCTCAGGATTTGCTCAAGTTCGCAGCAGAGAGAGTTGCGATGACAAAGTATAAGCTCGAGTATATTTGGCTCGATGGGTACACCCCGGTACCGAACCTGCGTGGCAAGACGCAGATCAAGGAATTCGATAGTTTCCCGACGCTCGAACAGCTCCCGCTCTGGGGCTTCGATGGTTCGTCGACGATGCAGGCTGAAGGCCGCAGCTCTGACTGCGTGCTGAAGCCGGTTGCCATCTATCCCGATCCGGCCCGCACCAACGGTGTGCTCGTCATGTGCGAAGTCATGATGCCGGATGGCGTGACACCGCATGCAAGCAACGCGCGTGCGACCATCCTCGACGACGAGGATGCCTGGTTCGGCTTCGAGCAGGAATATTTCTTCTACGAGAATGGCCGTCCGCTCGGCTTCCCGGAGAGCGGCTACCCGGCTCCGCAGGGTCCTTACTACACCGGCGTCGGCTACTCGAATGTCGGCTCGGTTGCCCGCGAAATCGTTGAAGAGCACCTCGACCTCTGCCTGGCTGCCGGCATCAACCACGAAGGCATCAACGCCGAAGTGGCTAAGGGCCAGTGGGAATTCCAGATTTTCGGCAAGGGCTCCAAGAAGGCCGCCGACCAGATCTGGATGGCGCGCTACCTGCTGCAGCGCCTGACCGAAAAATACGGCATCGACATCGAGTATCACTGCAAGCCGCTCGGCGACACCGACTGGAACGGTTCGGGCATGCATTGCAACTTCTCGACCAAGTTCATGCGCGAAGTCGGCGGCAAGGCCTATTTCGAAGCGCTGATGGCGCAGTTCGACAAGAACCTGATGGACCACATCAACGTTTACGGCCCCGACAACGACAAGCGTCTGACCGGCAAGCACGAGACGGCTCCGTGGAACAAGTTCTCCTACGGCGTTGCTGACCGTGGCGCCTCGATCCGTGTTCCGCATTCCTTCGTCAAGAACGACTACAAGGGCTACCTCGAAGATCGCCGCCCGAACTCCCAGGGCGACCCCTACCAGATCGCTTCGCAGGTTCTGAAGACCATCTCGGAAGTCCCGACTTCCGGTTTCGCTTCGGCTGCAGCCTAAGTTTTACTGCGGCGCCGACTTCCCCGTCGGCGCCGTTCCTTTTCAAGGCGCAAACGCCTTTCGGCCATTCATCGCCGACATAATTGCTGGCCCCGGCTGCCGTAAGTTCCTGTAAATACTCGTACAGGGCTGTAATATTTCCATCATGCACTTCCGCCAAAATAAGAATGCGGGAATCGCCATTCCGGAAACCCCGCCAGGGGTTGTGCGTTGCCAAAACTAAGCGACGCTGATGGAAATGGAAACATGCTGCAACGTCCGTCAAATTCATATAGCGGCGAAAGCTGGGCTAGTGCCGCTGGGGCTGTGCCGGAGCGGCTTGTGATCGTCACCGATGCTTGGCATCCGCAGGTCAATGGCGTCGTCCGCTCGATCGAAAACACCAATCGCGAACTGGCCAGGATGGGCGTCGAAGTCTCGATGGTGACGCCCGAGCGTTTCGCCAGCATCCCCTGCCCCACCTACCCTGAGATCCGCCTGTCGATCGCCTGGTACCGCCGCGTCGCCCGCGAGATCGAAAAGCACAATCCTTCCTACGTCCACATCGCGACGGAAGGCCCGCTCGGCCTGTCGGCGCGGCGGTGGTGCATCCGCAAGCGCATGCCCTTTTCCACCAGCTACCACACCCGCTTTCCGGAATATGTGTCGGCTCGCCTGCCGATCCCCGAGAGCTGGCTCTACGCCTTCGTGCGCTGGTTCCATAATGGCGGCGCCGGCTGCATGGTGGCGACGCCCAGCCTTGCCCGCGAACTGGCTGCCAAGGGGCTCAAGAACCTGATGCCCTGGAGCCGCGGCATCGATGCCACGCAATTTCATCCGATGCCGCAGGAGGAAAAGCCCTTCGGCCTTCCCCGGCCGATTTTCATGACAGTCGGCCGCGTGGCATTGGAAAAGAACCTGCCGGCCTTTCTGGATCTCGATCTGCCCGGCTCGAAAGTGGTGGTCGGCGACGGCCCCGCACGCGCCGAACTCGAAGAACGCTATCCGGATGTGCATTTCACCGGCGTGAAATTCGGCGAAGAACTGGCAAATGCCTATGCGCAGGCCGATGTCTTCGTCTTCCCGTCGCTGACGGATACGTTCGGCAACACCATTCTGGAGGCGCTTGCATCAGGCGTCCCGGTCGCGGCCTATCCCGTTACCGGCCCGCTGGATATCATCGGCGAAGAAAGCGTTGTCGGCGCGCTGGACGAGAACCTGCAGGCTGCCTGCATTGCTGCCCTCTCCAGCTCGCGGGAGAAGGCACGCGAGCTTGCCCTGCAATATTCCTGGGAAGCGGCAACGCTGCAATTCATCAACAATATCCGCGCCGCCAACGGCGTCATCACGCCGAAATGGAAGAAGGCGTGGCAATATGCCACCAAATCCCTTCCAAGAAGCAGAAAGCCCGGCGATACCGCCGGGCCTCTCTCTTCAGCTGATTGACCCTTACTTGTGAAGCGCGGCGCGCAGCGTATCGTTGGCGACGGAGATGGCGCCACGCACGGCCGGCGTTTCGGCAATCGCATTCAAGAGCACGAAATCGTGGATCGTGCCGTTGTAGCGGATCGATGTGACCTTCACGCCGGCCTGAGTGAGCTTGCGGCCATAGGCTTCGCCTTCATCGCGCAGCACGTCGTTTTCATCGGTGATGATGAGGGCCGGCGGCAGGCCGTTCAACTGCTCGAGTGAGGCCTGCAGCGGCGAAGCGGTCGGATCCTTGCGCTTGGCTTCGTCCGGCAGGTAAGCGTTCCAGAACCACTTCATGGCCTCCCTGGTCAGCCACGGGCCATTGGCGAACTGGTTGTAGGAGCCAGTGTCGAAATTAGCGTCGGTGACAGGGTAGAACAGCACCTGCTGGTCGATAGCAGGACCGCCACGTTCCTTGGCAAGCAGCGTCACGACAGCCGCCATATTGCCTCCGACGCTATCGCCGGCAACGGCAAGACGGCTTGCATCCACGTGGAATTCCTTGGCATGATCGGCGACATATTTGGTGGCGGCATAAGCCTGTTCGATGGCGATCGGGTAACGCGCTTCCGGCGAACGATCATAGTCGACAAAGACGACAGCGGCTTTCGCGCCATTGGCAATTTCGCGCACCAGCCTGTCATGTGTATCGGCATCGCCCAATACCCAGCCGCCGCCATGGAAATACATAATCACAGGCAATGTGCCCTTAGCGCCCTCAGGGCGGACGACGCGCAGCTTGACACTGCCCGTCGGGCCGACCTTGATCACCTTGTCCTCTTCCTGGGCCGCCAACTTCTTGACGTCGCCCTTCTGGGCGCCGGCGAGAATGTTGCGGGCATCGCCGGGCGAGAACGTGTAGATCGGCTTGGAGCCGGCCAGGCTATCGATGAATTTCTGCGTTGTCGGTTCCAGTACCGGATCGGCAAACGCTCCAATGGCGGAAGCTGCCAGGATTGCTGCTGCGGAAACTGCGGTCTTGATCGTCGACATTGTCGTGTCCTCTTCGGGTTTGTTGCGTTCGTCCTGAACACAACATTTATATCGCACACGACTAATTATCGTGCGATATAAATTATTACATAACTGCCATGCATTAAAAGCGGCTACGATTATTTATCGCACGATATAATATCCGGCGGTTTTGGAGATCGTGCCATGTCGAACCAACTGAAACTCGACAGTTTCATCTGCTTTGCCGTCTATACCGCAAGCCACGCCTTTAACCGCGTCTACAAGCCTCTGCTGGACGAACTCGGTCTCACCTATCCGCAATATCTGGCGATGGTTTCCCTTTGGGAAGAAGACGGCCAGACAGTCGGCGGCCTCGGCGAAAAGCTCTTCCTGGAATCGAGCACGCTGACCCCTCTCCTCAAACGCTTGGAAACGGCAGGCTACATCCGCCGCGAACGCAGCAGGCAGGACGAGCGCGTCGTCGTGCTTCGCCTGACGGAGGAAGGCAAGCGTCTGAAGGAAAGAGCTGAGACCGTGCCGGGTTGCATCATCGACGCAAGCGGCCGCGACACGGATCAACTTGCACGGCTGCAGGCGGAAATCATCGCTCTGCGGGAAGCGCTGAATAAGAGCACCACATAAAAGAACAATTTTTCATTGCATATAGAAATTGCAATTTCAGGTCGAAATTGTTAACAGTTGGTTACCTTTCTGGGCATGAAGCCAAACGCTCGCTTAGTCCCGACATCAATGTTGATGGCCGGGCTGAAAGGAAACCGTTCAATGACGACCATCCTTCCCCTTAACCTCTCAGCTCTCACCATTTTGCGTGACTCGCGTCAGCCGGGATATGAAGACGCAGCTCAAGACACGGCGCGACGTATTCTTGCATCTTATATGGTCAATGATGAAGCATTGGCGAACGCCCTCAAAACGATCAGCGAGACGCTCTTTGGCAACGGAAACACGTCCGCCGGCGAAGATGGTTCAACGATCAACGGCAGCAACAACAGCGATAAGATTCGCTCGGGTTCGCGGAGCACGGTCAACGGTGGTGCGGGCGACAACTCCATACATGCGGGGCACAACAGTGTCGTTAAGGGCGGGGCCGGCAGGGACATAATTCTTGGCGACACAGAGACCACGATTGATGGCGGCGACGGTGACGATATCCTCGTTAGCGGCCCCGACTACGGCGTGGCCGACAGCCCTATGCGCGGAGGGAAAGGCAACGACGTGCTAACTGTCGGCAATGATACCAGCGCCGATGGTGGCGACGGCGACGATATCATAATCGCCGGCTGCAATGCGACGATCTATGAGCGACTTATCAGCGGCGGCGCAGGTAACGACATCATCACCACTAAATATTACAGCGCTGTGGATGGCGGTACGGGCGACGACAGGATCGAGACAGGGGACAAAAGCTCGGCCAAAGGCGGCTCGGGCAACGATATCATTAGTAGCGACTACGAAAGCACGATCGAAGGCGGCAAGGGCAATGACACCATTACTGCGACAGCGGATTCAACCATCCGTTTTTCTGCAGGGGATGGTGAGGATAGCATCAAGCTTCGGGGTGAAAACAACACCATAGCGCTTGGTCCGGGTCTCGCGGCCGCCAATACCATCATCTCGGTATCTGGCGATAAGACAACGATCACTTTCGCCGGCTCTACTGACAAGATCACAGTCGATACACGGTCGATACGCTCTTTTGCGATCAGCTTTGCAGATGGCACGACACAGCAGATCGGCAGACTGTACCCAGTACGCCCTGCACCATCTTCCTTTGCTCAAGCCTACGCCGAGCATTGACTGCTCCGCTATATCAGCAAGCGACAGAAGCGGACTAAGTCCGCCTCTTCTTGCCCTCAAACGGATTGTCCGGCGACCGGTAGTGGATCCGGATCGGTACGCTCGGCATATCGAAATCCGCCCGCAACCCGTTGATCAGATAGCGTGTATAGGATTCAGGCAGGGCATCGGAACGGGTACAGGACACCATGAAGGCCGGCGGGCGCGCCTTTACCTGCGTCATATATTTGAGCTTGATGCGGCGACCGGAAACGGCCGGTGGCGGATGCTGGACCTGCTGCTGCTCCAGCCAGCGATTGAGCTTGGCGGTGGAGATGCGCTTGTTCCAGACACGGTCCGTATCGATGATCGACTGCATGAGCTTGTCGAGCCCCCAGCCTGTCTGGCCAGAGATCGGCACGGCGCGGATGCCGCGCGCCTGCGGCAGCAGCCGGTCGGTCTTTTCGCGCAGGTCAGCAAGCACGGCCTGGCGATCCTCGATCATATCCCACTTGTTGAAAGCAAGCACGGCCGCGCGGCCTTCGCGCAGCACGAGATCGACGATATGCAGATCCTGCTTCTCGAAGGGGATCGTCGCGTCGAAGACGATGACGACGGTCTCGGCAAAGCGGATGGCGCGCAGCCCATCGGCAACGGAAAGCTTTTCCAGCTTCTCGATCACCTTGGCCTTGCGGCGCATGCCGGCCGTATCGAACATCTTGATGGTACGTCCGCGCCAATCCCATTCAACGGAGATGGAATCGCGGGTGATGCCGGCTTCCGGCCCCGTCAGCAGCCGGTCTTCGCCGAGGAAGCGATTGATCAGCGTCGATTTGCCGGCATTAGGACGGCCGACAATTGCCACGCGCAGCGGCTTGGTGTCGTCATAGGCGGGCTCTTCGTCTTCTTCGCCCTCTTCACCGGTCGGCTGCGGCAGATCGACGTCGGTGATGGCAACGTCGTCTTTCGATGGATAAGCGACATCCTCGCCGAGCGCAGCAACGATGGCGTCGCGCAGATCGAGCATGCCCTGCCCATGTTCGGCCGAAATCGGCACGGGTTCGCCAAGCCCCAGCGAATAGGCATCGTAGAAACCGCTGTCGGAACCGCGCGCCTCAGACTTGTTGGCAACGAGCACAACCGGCTTGCCGCGACGGCGCAGCATTTCGCCGAGCGCCGTATCGACCGGCGTCAGACCGGTTTTGGCATCGACGACGAAGAGCGATAGATCGGCCTCGTCGATTGCCGTTTCCGTCTGCTGGCGCATGCGGCCCTGCAGGCTCTCATCCGTCATCTCTTCGAGGCCTGCCGTATCGACAATTGTAAAACGCAGGTCGATTAGCCGCGCTTCACCCGGACGGCGGTCGCGGGTCACGCCCGGCGTGTCATCGACAAGCGCAAGCTTCTTCCCCACCAGCCGGTTGAAAAGCGTCGACTTGCCGACATTCGGGCGTCCGACGATGGCGACCGTAAAACTCATTATTTTCCCTTAAGCTCAGCCCTGCGCGGCGGGCGCCTTGCCGGATGCGGTGATGAGATCAAGCATCATATGGGCACGATTGGCAACACCGCGCGGGCTGTCCACATCGTCGACGATCGACTGGAACCACTGACGCGCCTGCGCCATGTTGCCGGCCTTGTAGGCTGCAAGACCGAGAGCCTCGCGCGCCGAGTGGCGGAAGGCATTGCCCGGAACGGCCATTTCCTCGACGGCGGCAGAAACCTGCTCATAGGTGCCGTTTTCGATCAGCAGCCAGCCGGCGCGCATCTTGGCGGCGTCCTGCACGGCAGCCGGAACGGACGTGTCCTTGGCAATGGACTGGAAGGATGCAATCGCACCGGCATTGTCGCCCTTCTGCGACTGGACGGTCGCGGCGCGCATGCGCGCCAGGACCGGGTAAGCGCCGTGGCCTTCCTTCTCCAGCTTGTCGAGAGCGGCGAGCGCCTCGTCAGTCTTGTTCTCGTCGGCAAGCTTCATCGCCGCCAGGAACTGGTCGCCGGCGCCGGAGGAACGGGTATTGTCCCAATATTCGTAGGCGACCTTGCCGATGGTTCCGAGCACGATGAGAACGGCAATGGCAATGATATAGCGGCCAAACCGGCGCACCGCGCCCTTCATCTGGTCGGAACGCAGTTCCTCATTGACTTCACGAATGAAGCTATCGTCGTTGAATGCCATTCTCGTCTCCGGCCGCGGATACCCATATACAATGCAAAACGCACATTGTCGGGCCTTCTACTCCATTTTGCAGCAGTTGTAAGGGGGATATCGCAGAATCGTCACGAAGCAAGCATCGGTAGCGGCGCGACACCGATCAGCCATTCGTGAACACGCCAGATCATCAGCGCCCAGACGACTACGCCGATGATGACGGCATAGATGTCATATTTGGCCGAAACGAAGATCGGCAGCGTGATCTCGCCCCGGCGCTGGCGCCGCTTCAGCGAAATGCGCACCACCACGCCCCAGGCAAGGAATGCAGCAAAGAGCAGCACCGAATAGGCCTCGCCATTCGACAGAAGATGAGCAAGCGCCCAGATCTTCACCGACAGAACGATCGGATGTTTCGTCTTCGTCTTGATATAACCGGCTGGCAGGAAACCGGCGACGAGACAGATCACTGCAATCAACATCAGAGTGACGGTGAGATGCGCCATGCCCATGGGTGGATTGTAAAGCATGCCGATCGGCTCGCTACGGGCGACGCCAAAGGCATAGACCACGAAGATCAGCGTCAGAATGCTGGCAATCGAGTGGAAGGCGATCCAGGCGGGCTTGCCCACCCTGTCAATCATCGCCTGCCGGAAGCCCGGAACGACGACACGGATCAGATGCAGGCCGAGGAAGAGAATGAGGCTGAGGACGAGCAGAGCCATGATGATCTGGTTTTCCTATTTTGACGGTCAGCCATGAATTACCGGCAGACGGCGAAAAATGCCAGCAAGACCGCAGCTTCGCCGCATTTCTGTAACAGGAAAACCGCAATGCAAATTGTCGCGGTGCCCATGTTTCGTTTTATTTTTTCTGCGTCCCTCGCTCTCTCCTCGATTTTTCCTGCTGTTGCGGACGCCGCCGACAAGCCGAAACAGCTTGTCATCATTTCCTTTGACGGCGCGCACGACAATGCGCTCTGGCAGAAGAGCCGCGAGATGGCGGCGAAGAACGACGCACATTTCACCTATTTCCTCTCCTGCACCTTTCTGATGAATCAGGGAGCCAAGCAGGCTTACCAGGCCCCTCATCAGAAACGTGGAAAATCCAATGTCGGCTTCGCACAGAGCGACGACGAAATCCGTGAACGCCTCGGCAATATCTGGCACGCTCACCTCGAGGGCCATGATATTTCCAGCCATGCCTGCGGCCATTTCGACGGCCGGCAATGGGGCGAAGCGGACTGGTCAGCCGAATATGCGACTTTCAAGACCACGCTGAGGAACGCCTGGAAAAGTGTCGGCCTGGAAGAGCCAGCCGGCTGGCAGGATCTCGTCGATCACGGCATCAAGGGGTTTCGCGCCCCTTACCTTTCCACTGGCGGCGGCGCGGACATGATCGCAGCCGAGAAGAAGGCCGGCTTTACCTATGATGCAAGCCTCGTCACCAGGGGGCCGGCCATGCCGGTCGAGGAAGACGGCGTCATCCGCTTCGGCCTGCCGCTCATCCCTGAAGGTCCGGGCGAAAAGCCCATCATCGGCATGGATTACAATCTCTTCGTCCGCCACTCCAAGGGCGAGGAGGATGCAGCTGACAGCGCCGCTTTCGAAGAGCGCGCCTATGCCGCCTTTAAGGAAGCCTTCGACAAGCAATATACCGGTAGCCGCATTCCCCTGCAGCTCGGCTTCCACTTCGTGGAAATGAACGGCGGCGCCTATTGGCGCGCGCTCGACAGGCTGGTCAGCGACGTTTGCCACAGATCAGATGTCGCCTGTGTCAGCTATTCCGAAGCGATCCCCATGATCGAGGCCCGCGGCAAGCTGCAGGAGACCTCCGGGTTGTAAGGCGCACTTACAGCTCAAACTGTTGGATATCAAAAACCACCTGCACCTATTGATTGCATCGAGGCTGCACTTCGATAAGCATTACCTCACAAATGCGCGGCAAGCATGGGAGGTAACGTCATGACATTTATTGAGAACCCGGAGTGCCTGGCTGACAAGGACGAATTTCCCGCTTGTGAAACTGGCTTCTTCACTTGGGATATCGTTGCGAACCTCCTCTATGGCGACGGAGCGGTCGCTGAAATGTTCGGACTTGATTCCGCGGAAACGGCAAGTGGCCTTCCACTCGAAGCCTATGTTGCCCGTATCCATCCGGAGGATCAGCCGGCGGCCGCCAAGATCATCCATGATACAATCCTGACGCAGGAGCCAGAGCAACAGAGCTACCGCGTACGTCGCGCCAACGGCACCTTCCGTCAGGTCATGGCATTTGGGCGGTGCTTCCGCGACAAGAACGGCGTTCCGTCTCTCTACGGCGGCATTGTCTTTCCCCTTCCCGAGGAAGCGCCGGTGGCTACACCGCTGCTCGACCATTGCCTGGCGGCCTACGATATTGCCATCAGGGAAGACAACATGGCCGTCGCCGACCATATTCTGGAGGCATTGATGGATATGGACTGGAAAAATACGGGCTGTACGCGCCCGAACTGACGATCCTCGTCGGGTCCCAAAAGAAAAGGGCCACCGCATCGGTGGCCCTTCTTGTTTGTATCAGCCGTCGGCGTGAACGGCACCGGCCTCGCGCTCCAGATAGCGCTGGTCGATATCAGGCAGCGGCTCGTTGTCGATTGCCGCCTCGAAGGCCTTGAGACGCTTGTGGATGGAGAGCAGCTCGATGATCGTCGACCAGGAGTTCACCAGGTATTGGAAAGAATTGCTGACCTGGCCGAAAGCGGTCGCGATCTGTTGGAAGATACCGTACGTGATGGCGCCGGCAACGAGGGTGGGCGCCATAAAGAAATAGACGAAAAGATTGTCTGCCTGCAGATAAAACGAGCGGGCAACGTTAAAATACATGTAGTGAAAGTAGAGCGTGAAATAGTTTTTCCGCACCCTTGAAAACAGTTCTTGGACGGTCGGCGGCTGCGCCCGGTCGGCGTGGTCCTCGCCATAAACCAGTTCCTTGCGGTATGCGGCTTCCACGCGCTGGTTCTTGAAGTTCAGACCAGGCAGCTTGATACCCGCCACAGCGAGCAGGACCGTACCGAAGGCCGACCAGAAGATAGCCAGCCAGAAGAGAGAGTTCGGCACTTCACCAAGAAACGGCAGGGTCGTTACATAATGCGATAGCGCCAGCATGATCGGCAGGAAGACGACCAGCGTCATCACCGAATTGATCAGGTTGATGCCGAGCCCTTCCAGCGTCGTGGAAAAACGCATCGTGTCTTCCTGCACACGCTGCGATGCGCCTTCGATGTGACGAAGCTTTTCCCAATTCGCCATGTAGAAATTGTTCATCGCGGTTCGCCAGCGGAAGATGTAATGGCTGGTGAAAAAGTCGGTCATGATCGATACGAACATGGCGAGGAAGGCGATCTGTGCAAAGATCAGAAACAGATCATAGAAGTTCTCGACGGTAATACCCGGCTTCTTCGCCAGCGCGTTCTGCAGCAGATCGCCAAATGGCCGACGCCAATTGTTGATCACGACCGAGATCTGCACACTAAAATAGGTCACGAAAATGATCAGCGCCGATCCCCATATCGACCATATCTTCCAGGGATGGCTCATCGCCTTGAGATGCCAAGCACCGCAAAAGATCAAAGCGCTCGCCAGGAAGTAGCCGTAAAACCAAAGATTTTCTGGCAGCAGGAAGAACGAGAGATCGATCGGCTGCTGCTCTTCAGGAACCGGCGCAAATCCAAGCGAAACACCAAGATCGGCGGCGAAGAAATACCAGCCTAAAATCGCAGCCAGCGTCCAAATTGTGAGCGAAATAAAGAACGCCTTTGGCTGGGGAAAGAAGGAATGAAACACGGGAGGATTTGCTTTCCTGAACTGGAGTCACGGAAGAGTGGCGAACCACTGATTGCCCGGAAATTAAGGCAGTTCGAAGAAAGCGGCAATGGGTTCAGCCCATTGTTACGCACTTGTAACCACTTAAGGGATTTTCTTCATCACAGGCATGACAAGTAGTGCGCAGAAAACCAGCACGATGGCAGCAATAATGGTCGGCAGCACGAAATTTCCGGTTGCCTCGGCGATCCATCCAGCAACGACTGGGCCGATAATCTGGCCGACACCGAAAGCCGCCGTCATCAGCGCCAGGATGCGGCGCGGGCTTTCCGGTGAGAGCCGGCGGCCGATCTGCAATCCATAGGCGGTGATGGCAAGGAAAGTGGCGCCGAACAGCGCGCCGCCGATCAATGGTGCCACCGAATGCGGCAGTTCGACCGTTGCGAGCACGCCGATAGCCTCGATGATGAGCGCCGCGACATAGACGCCGCCAAGACCGAGCAAGCGCACGAAAGGCTTCCAGATGAACAGCGCGACCGTCGCCATCAGCCCCGCGATGAACCAGCAGAGGAACTCGACGATCGGCCCGGACGCGCTCGCGCGGGCGATGGCGACGAGGAACGTGGCGGTAATGACATAGCCGAAGCCGAACAAACCATAGGACAGTGTCAGCAGCACCATCGGCCGGCTCCAGATCAGCGCCGGCTCCTTCACCTGCCCGTTGTGCACCGGTGCCTTCGGCAGCAATGACCAGACGATAACGAGGCTGACCAGGCAGAAAAGCGCTCCACCGATCCAGTCTGCACGCCAGCCGCCGGCCGCATCGTCAAAAACGTAGCCAAGCGCAAGCACCATGACGGATGAAATCGCAATCCCCGCCCCCGGCCCGCCAAAATGCGTCGCCTGAACGTGATCATTGCCTGCAGCAGCGCCGTGACTCAGCACGATTGCCGAACTGAAGACCAGCGTGAAGGCGCTCGCCACGCCCGCCAGGAAGCGGATGATGGCAAAGAGCAAGACTGAATCCGTCGCCGCCATGGCGGCCAGCAGGATTGCAGTCGCAAGCAAGGAAAGAAGCGCCACCAGCCGCTCGCGCCCCGCCGCCCAGCCATAGGCGGCAAGAACGGCGCCGACGAGATAACCGACGAAATTGGCGGAAGCGATGAAGCCCGCATCGGCGGCCGAAAGCGGCACCCCGACCATCATGCCGGGCAGGATCGGCGTGAAGGAAAAGCGCCCGAAGCCCATGGCCGCCGCCATGGCGACGGCGCCTGCAAGCGCTGTGGTGAGGAGATTGACCGGCCGGTCGTTATTTGGAGCCAACATGGCCCGTTTATCGCGCTGCAACATAGGTGTCACAAGTGAGTAATTCTGATGGGTGCTTCAATTTCGCGAATAGATTTTTCGCGCTCACCTCTTGAACGACATATCTTACGATATATGTTTTACGACATAGTGAGCGATACATCAGATATAAAGGAGCATGTCATGAGAGGTTTTCGAGGTGGTTTCGTCGGTGAGGCGATGCGCATGGGAATGGGCCGCAGGTTTTCCGCAGGCGAATTGCAGACGATCCTGCTGGCGCTTCTGGAAGAACGTCCCAGCCACGGCTATGAACTGATTAAGACGCTGGAAGAGCGCTCCGGCGGCTTCTACGTGCCGAGCCCGGGCGTCATCTATCCGGCGCTGACCTATCTGGAAGAAACCGGCCTGGCGGAAGTCGAAAACGACGGCGCAAAAAAGCTCTACAAGATCACCGAGGCCGGCCGCCAGAAGGTGGAAGATAACCGCGCCGCGATCGACGAGACGCTTGCCAAGCTGGAGCGCATTGCCGAAGGCATGGCCTTCGTCAATCGTATGTTCGACCCTGACCAGCCCCACGGCGGAAATGGTGGTGGTGGCCGCGGCCACCGCCGTCGTGATCAAGAGGACGACGATTTCGGCCGCGACCACAGCAATGTCCATGCCGCACGCCAGTTGCTGCGCTCGGCGCTACGCATGCGCCATCCCTGGTCGGCAAGCGAAGCTGCCAGGATTTCCGGGATATTGGAACGAGCGGCCATGGAAATCCTGCAGGGCGGCAAGACCGACCCGCAGCAGGACTAATTCCGCTTGAACGAGTGGCGGCTCAAGTGGCCGCCCTCGTCAGTTGTCAGTTTTCAAAAGACCGCTTGCCAGACGTCGGAACGCATCGACGACCTTTGCCAGAACAGCATGAGGATCATCCTCCGCGGCAACCCAGAGCGCCGCGCTGAGCGACGCTCCATTGAGCAGCCGGGCGGCGGCTTCCGCATCGACGGATCTGACAGTACCTTCATCGATCAGCGCCTGGATGGTCTGGGTCGTCGTACGAAGGCAAGCATTCTGGCTTGGCCATTGCGAGGGATCGCCCAGCACCGCCGGCCCGTCGAGCATCATAATGCGCTGGATCTCCGGCTCCAGCGACATCTCGATATAGGCTGTATATTCCGCCAATAGCCCGAGCCAGCTCGTCTCCGCACGATCGCGCTCCATGCGCAGCCGCTCCACCATCTCGCCGTCGATCTGGTCGATGACGGCCTGCAACAGCCCCTTCTTGTCCCCGAAATTATGATAGAGAGCGCCCCGTGTCAGGCCGACATCGGCAGTCAGATCGTCCATGGACGCCGCCGCATAACCTTTGACCGCGAAGGCTTTCCGGGCGGCCTGAATGAGCTTCGCCCTCGTCTCCTCCATCATCTGCGCCCGGTTTTTTGCGGCCATCGTCATCTCCAAGTTAACATACGCACCGTATGCGTATTGACATACGCGGCGTATCCCCCAATATATCCACATACGGAGCGTATATCAATTACGGTTCCGCATAACGGACGAGACCCGTACCCACGAATGCTTCACCTCCCACGACGGACGCGAGTCCGGCGATAGGTACTCTTTTGTCTACAGGAGAAAAACAATGACCAAGCGTGACGCGATCTTCCCCGCCGGCAGGCAGGCACTGTATGAAATCAACCGCTATTCGGCAGCGATCCGCTCCGGCGACCTTCTCTTCGTCTCCGGCCAGGTCGGCAGCCGTGAAGATGGCTCGCCGGAGCCCGATTTCGCGAAGCAGGTCCAGCTTGCCTTCGACAATCTGAAAGCCGTGCTGGCCGCTGCCGGCGCCACCTTCGACGATGTCATCGATGTCACGACCTTCCACACCGATCCCGAGGCGCAGTGGCCGGCAATTTCGGGTATCAGAATGAAGGAAATCGGCGAAGCGCCCTACCCGAACTGGACGGCAGTCGGCGTGAACTGGCTTGCCGGGTTCGATTTCGAGATCAAGGTCATCGCCCGCCTGCCGCAGGCCGCCTGACGCAGAGATGAGCGCCGCGTCTCGAAAGCGCGCGGCGCTCTACGCGATCTCGACGATTTCGAGTTCCTGCTGACCGACAGTCACGACATCGCCGACACCCTTGCCCATGAGAATCCGGGCAACAGGCGAGACATAGGAAATCGACCCGGCTTTCGGATCGGCCTCATCCTCTCCAACGATGCGATATGTCTGCACCCGTCCGTCGTCGCGGCTGAAGGTAACGGTGCTTCCGAAGGCCACGACCTCGGTCGAAGCCGGGTCCGCAACCAGTTGCGCCGTGCGGACACGTTCGACGAAATAGCGCAGGTCGCGCAATGGATTTGCCTGCTGCCGCCGACGCTCATTCACATCTTCGAACACGCCTGCTGCCTCGTAGGCCTGCCGCGCTTCCTGCACCTGCAGTTCAAGCGCCTTCAGCCCGGCCTCCGTCACGAGGTTGGGATGAGACGAGATTGGCCGATCGGGCAGCAGCGTTTCCGCTGCGGTTTCGGCACTTTCTTCCTTGGTAAAAGCAACAGCCATCTCGGCCTCCGGCAGCGAGGGAAAAACCCTCAAGCCGCCAATGTCAGAATAATCGGCCCGTTGCGGGTTGCAACGACAGTATGTTCGTACTGCACCGTTGGGGCCTTGGGATCGGCATAAAGCGTCCAGGCATCGTCGCCGCCTTCCGCCCAGGTGGCACCGAGCGACAGGAAGGGTTCGACGGTAAAGACGAGGCCTTCCGTCATCATGCGCCGTTCGGAGGGATCCGGCCAGGTGGAAAGCTCGGCCGGCTCTTCATGCAGCGAGCGGCCGACGCCGTGGCTCGCAAGATTGGCGACGAGCGTATAGCGGTTCTTCTGCGCGAAGGCACCTACGGCATTACCGATCTTCGCTAGCGGCTCGCCAGCCTTGATCTGGTTGAGACCGACCCAGAGCGCCCGCTTGCCGTCCCGGCAGAGCCTCTCGATCCTCGATTTGACCGGCGGCACGGCGAAGGAAGCGCCGGTATCGGCAAAGAAGCCGTCCTTTTCCGCCGAGACATCGATATTGACGAGATCGCCAGGGCGAATGACCCGCGGCCCGGGAATGCCGTGGGCGATTTCCTCGTTGACGCTGATACAGGTCGCACCCGGAAACTGGTAGCAGAATTCCGGAGCGGAACGCGCGCCGGCATCTTCCAGCACCTTGCGGCCGATCTGGTCGAGTTCCAGCGTCGTCATGCCCGGCTCCATGGCCGCCGCCATCACCTGTATGGCATTGGCACAGATGCGGCCGATATCCTTGAGCTTAGTAAGTTCTTCGTCGTTCTCGATAACCATAGACCGTTCCGGATTTTACCCGAGAGCGACAGGCTCTGCGTCAAGCGGTGGCTTTCGCGCCTTCGGGAGCCTCAGTCAATGCCTTTCTGACAATCGGCGCCACTTTTGTACCGTAGAGCTCGATGCCGCGCATGACCTGGTCATGTGGCATCAGGCCGATCGCCATCTGCAGCAGGAAGCGGTCGTTGCGGAAAACCTTGTGCGCGGCAATGATCTTCTCGGCCACGAGTTCCGGATCACCGAGGAAGAGATTGCCGGCCGGGCCGCGTGACACGTCGAACTGCGCCCGGCTCGTCGGACCCCAACCACGCTCGCGGCCGATGCGGTTCATCACTTCGGCCTGCGGGCCGTAAAACTGGTCTGCTGCGGCCTCAGTCGTATCGGCAATAAAACCATGCACGTTGATGCTGGTCTTCAGCTTCGCCGCATCCTGCCCTGCCCGACGGGCAGCTTCCCGATAGAGATCCAACAATGGCGCAAATCGCGGATATTCGCCACCGATGATGGCAAGCGCCACCGGCAGGCCGAGCGCACCGGCGCGAGCGACGGATTGCGGCGTACCGCCCACCGCGATCCACAGCGGCAACGGATCCTGCAGCGGCCGAGGATAGACGCCGCGTCCCTGGATCGGCGCACGAAGCTCGCCTTTCCAGGTGACGACCTCGTTATCGCGCAGCGCCAGAAGAAGATCGAGCTTCTCCTCAAAGAGCTGGTCGTAATCTTCGAGATTGTAGCCGAAGAGCGGGAAGGATTCGATGAAGGAGCCGCGCCCCGCCATGATTTCGGCTCGGCCGTTGGAGATCAGGTCGAGTGTCGCGAATTGCTGGAACACCCGCACCGGATCGTCGGAGGAAAGAACCGTGACGGCGCTGCTGAGGCGAATGTTCTTCGTCTTCGCCGCAGCCACTGCCAGCACAACCACCGGCGCCGACGCCACATAATCAGGCCGATGATGTTCGCCAAGCCCAAAGACATCGAGCCCAACCTGATCGGCAAGCTCGATCTCTTCGATCAGATGCTTGATCCGCTCGGCCCCCTCCACTCCCTTGCTGCGGGACGGGTTGGGATTGACGTCTGCGAATGTATAAAGGCCCAGTTCCATGGTCGGCATCCTGTTGAACTCAGCCGGAGATAAGGATGCGGCGAGTGAAGAGCAAACAGAAATTCTGGAACGATATCTTCGAGAAAATCGATAGTCTGATCGCCCGTCAGCAATGCCGTGTTTTGGCAAGAATACCCATGATGAGCACATCCTGATAGTCGCCATCGAGGATGATTGCATTGCGCAAGACCCCCTCGCGCTCGAAACCAAATTTCTCATAGAGGCGAATGGCACGTTGATTGGAAGCATTCACGCTAAGCTCGATCCGTGTCAGCCCGACGGACCACCCGGCGGCAAGCGCCGCCTCCATCAGCCGACTGCCAATACCCTTTTCGCGATAATCGGCAAGCAACCCCATTCCGAGCATGCCGGCATGAAGCGCATTGAACTCCGTATTGCGCGTGACATCGCACCAGCCGATGACGGCATCGCCATCAAGCGCAACGAAGTGCGGATTGCCGCGCTCCATATTATCGAGCACGAAGATCCTGCTCCGTTCGATCGGCGGCGCGTCGTCGCGCGCCAGATAATTCCGTTCCCGCGCAACAGCACCGAGAACCTGATGATATTGGTCGATGAGATCGGCGGTGATCGGCGCAATCGAAACGGTCATCCGAAATTCCCTGCTGAAATGACGCCATCCTACGGACAAAGCGGCGACACCACCAATTCAACCTGGTGACCAATGCCAGAAGTGAATGGAATGGATTGCCATTTCGATCGGGCCAGAAACAGGATTACGGCCTTGCCGCCGGCTGCGCCGCCTCTTCCTGCATCTTGTCGATCTGCCGGCGGATATGGGCCGCTTCCGCAGCCGAATGGGCAAGTGCAATCGCGCGGTCGAAGGCGATCCGTGCCTGGGCGATGCGGCCGAGCTGCTTCAAGAGATTGCCGTGCAGGCCGTGATAATAGAAGTAACCGTCGAGCTTTTCGCCGAGCGGCTCCATGAGGTCGAGCGCCGCCTGCGGGCCATGAAGTTTGGAAATGACGACAGCGCGGTTCAGCGTCACGACAGGTGATGGCTGGACACGTTCGAGCGCGCGATAGAGCAGATCGATTTCCACCCAGTCGGTATCCTCAGCGCGTTTGGCGCGGGAATGAACGGCGGCGATTGCCGCCTGCAACTGATAGGGACCGGGCTTGCGGTGACGCAGCGCCTTGTCGAGCAGCGCCAGCGCCTCGTTGATGAACGGTTGGTTCCAGAGCGAGCGATCCTGATCCTCGAGCAGCACGATCTCGTCTTCGGCACTGAAGCGTGCCTGCCTGCGGGAAATCTGCAGCAGCATCAGGGAAAGCAGCCCCATCAATTCCGGCTCGGCGGGGAAGATATGCAGCATCAGCCGCGCCAGCCGGATCGCCTCGTCGCTGAAGGCGGCCGCTTCCTGCTCCGGATCAGCCTGGCTGTAGCCCTCATTGAAGATCAGATAGATCATCGTGCTGACGATTATCAGCCGCACGGCCCTCTCCTGCGGGCTGGGCGTCTCGAACGGCACGCCAGCCTTCGCCACCCGTGCCTTGGCCCGCGTTATGCGCTGCTCCATGGCGCTTTCGGAGACGAGGAAGGCACGGGCGATCTGCGTCACCGACAGGCCGGAAACGATGCGCAGCGCCAGCGCGATCTGCTGGGTGGCCGGCAAGTCCGGATGGCAGCAGATGAAAAGCAATCGCAGGATATCGTCACGATAATGGGAATCGTCCAGCCGATCGGCAATGTCGCTTTCAGCGTCCTCGGTGTCAGAAATCTGGTCCTCGTCCGGCAGCGCCTGGATCTTCGCCCGCTTGCGCACCGCATCGATGCCGCTGTTGCGGCCAACGAAGATCAGCCAGGCGGTCGGGTCGCGCGGCGGTCCCTTTTCCGGCCAGGTCCGGATCGCCCTCAGGCACGCCTCCTGAAACGCTTCTTCCGCCGTATCGAGATTACGAAAGTAGCGCAGCAGCGCGCCGAGCGCCTTCGGCCGGGCCGAGGCAAGCGCGAGGTCGATCCAGGCAATGTCTGTCATGATGCTGTATCTCCCGGCCGGAATGTGTAGAACGGCCGAATTTCGTAAGAGGTGGAACCAGGATTGACCGCCGAAAGCTGTTTCGTGAAGCCGATCGCCTCATCCAGCGTTTCGAAATCAACTGTATAGAAGCCGAGAAGCGCCTCCTTCGTTTCCGCAAACGGACCGTCGACCACAAAGGCCTCGTCCCTGCCCTTGCGCACGGTCGTTGCCGTCGTCGTCGGCATCAGCCGGCCGGTCGGGCCGAGCTTGCCGGCCGCGGCGAGCGGCTCGATCACGGCATGGAGATTTCCCATGACGGCAGCCTCTTCCTCCTCGGTCCAGGCGAAGACGGTTTCCTCATTGGCGTAGCAAAGGATTGCGTAAAGCATCGGTGGCTCCTCTTTCCGAATGACGAATGAGTAACCGTTTGGCCGACAGGCCGCATCAAAAAATTACGAATGGGAAAATTGGTAAATCTGATGAATGCAGCGCGGTTAACTATCCACAAGGGCTCTGCAATCGCCGCCATTGAGTTGCCCAATTTGGTCCAGAGAGCTCTGCGCGCTTTCCATCACCTTTCCATTCGAGAACCCATGAACAAATCTCAGAGACTTCTCGTTGCGCTTGCCACCCTCGTGTTGTCGACGCAGGCTGCCCATGCCGCCTCCGCCCCGGAAAACTTCCTCTATATGGGTTCTGGCGATCTCGCCGCCGCAAAGGCGAGGCTCGCCCGGCCCGATATCAGTGGCGTACAGGTCGTCTATAACTGGAAGAGCCTGGAAACGGCGAAGGGACAGTATGATTTCTCGGCCATTGAGCAGGACCTCGCCATCGCCAAGGGCCTGAACAAGAAGATGTTCATCCAGGTGCAGGACCGCTTTTTCAATCCGAAGGCGCGCAACATTCCAGACTACATGCTGACCGAGCCGGAATATGACGGCGGCCTGACCCCACAATTCGACAATCCCGGCGAGAACAAGCCGGTCGGTTCCGGCTGGGTCGCCCAGCAGTGGAACCCGGCCGTTCGCGAACGGTATCAGGCGCTGCTGAAGGCGCTTGCTGAAAAGTTCGACGGCGAGGTCTACGGCATCAACCTGCCGGAAACCTCCATCGACCTCGATCCGAAGCATGAGCCGAAGGGTTTCTCCTGCGACGCCTATTTCTCCGCCGAGATGAAAAACCTCGCCTTTGCCCGCAAGGCCTTCGAGAAGTCGCTGGTTGTCCAGTACGTGAACTTCTGGCCCTGCGAATGGGAGAACGACCATAATTACATGGGCCGTCTCTTCGATTACGCCGCCAAGAACAATGTCGGCCTCGGCGGCCCCGACATCGTGCCGAACCGCAAGGCGCAGATGAAGAACTCTTATCCCTTCTTCAACAAGTACAAGGGCAAGCTCTCCTATGTCGGCTTCGCCGTGCAGGAGCCGACGCTGACCTACAAGAACCCGGCCACCAAGAAGCCCTTCACCAAGGAAGAGTTCACCGCCTTCGCCCAGGACTATCTCGGCGCCAACGTGATCTTCTGGAGCACGGCGACACCCTGGCTGAAAAAGTAACGAGAGCAGGCAGGCGGCGCCGAAGCCGCCTGCCTGGACTTTTCGAATACTCTAGCCGATCCAGGCTGAATTGCGGATCACGCTGCAGAAATTGCCTCTGTGGAAATGCGGATCCTTATCAGCCAGTACATCCGCCTTCACATTGCCAAAAGTCGTTTCCGGCTTGTGCTTGATGCCGTCATAGAAGGTCTGGAGGATATCTTCCTTGAAATGCGGCGTGCGCGGATGGGCATGGACGACTGCGTCTCGATCGGCATCACCGAACCCATGATAATCGATGCCGAGCACATCCATCTCCACGCCCGCCGTCACGAGCGCTACGACCGGATGCATGTGCTGCGGAATGCCGGGCGTCGTATGCAGCGCAATCGCCGTCCAGACCGTATCGATATCGGCATGCGCGATACCGTAACTCTTCAAGAAATCACGAGCGGCATTGGCGCCATCGACCTCGAAACGCTCACGCTCCGAACTGTGCTGATGCGTCAGCCCCATATCGTGGAACATGGCGCCGGCATAAAGCAGTTCGGGATCGAAGCGCAGTCCGCGGCGCTTGCCCGCAAGCGCACCAAAATAGAAGACACGGCTGGAGTGGTGGAAGAGCAGCGGCGACTCGGTGTCCCGAACCAGTTCGGTAATGTCGCGTGCCAGCTTGCTGTCGGGAATACTGATATCGCCAATCGTCAATGTCATCGTCTTTCTCCTTGCTGGTGGATATCAGGGAGAGTAGAAGCTGCCAACGATGGCTGGAATGAACGCTATCCGTCATTTCCTGCCAAAACCATTCTACTGCGGACATGAGGCCATCAGATGAAACTCAGAAACATCGCCATCCTCGCCGTTCCCGGCGTCCAGCTTCTGGATGTCTCCGGCCCGCTCGACGTCTTTGCCGAAGCTAATCTGCAAAGCGGCATGGAAGCCTATCGCCCCGTCGTCATCGCCAGCAGCCACGGCCATATCCGCAGTTCCTCCGGCGTGCGGCTGGTTGCCGATTACACGATCGAAGATGAGATCGGTCCGCTGGATACGCTTCTCGTCGCCGGCTGCCCGAATGCGGCTGAGATCAGACCCGATGCAAGGTTGCTAGATTGGCTCCGCAAGACCGCACCTCGCGCCCGGCGCTACGGTTCAGTCTGCAGCGGCGCATTTCTGCTCGCCGCTGCAGGATTGCTCGACCACCGGCGAGTAACGACCCATTGGGCCGTCACCGAGAGGCTGAGGGAGGCCTACCCTTCGGTGACTGTCGAGGAAGATGCCATCCATGTAGCCGATGGAGAATTGAGGACAGCGGCTGGCGTCACTGCAGGACTGGATCTTGCCCTCTCCCTCGTCGAAGAGGATCTCGGTCGCGATGTGGCGATGCGCACCGCAGCCCAGCTCGTCATGTTCTTCAAGCGCCCCGGCGGCCAGATGCAATTCAGCCGTAAGGGTGAAGCCGCCCCCGCCGGACGCTCGGCATTGCAGGAGGTGCAGCGCTGGATCGCCGCCAATCCGGCTGCCGATCACAGTGTGGCGGAACTGGCCCGCCGGATGGAGCTGAGCCCCCGCCATTTCGCCCGCCTTTTTCGCGAAGAGGTCGGGATGACACCCGCAAGCTGGGTCGAATCCACTCGTATCACGGCTGCCCGTCGCCTGCTCGAAAGCGGCCACGCGCCGAAACAGGTGGCAAGCGAATGCGGCTTTGCCGATGACGATACGCTACGCCGCGCCTTCACGCGCCATCTTGGCGTGACGCCGGCGGAATACCGCAAGCAGTATGCTCATATGAGCTCGCCAAACTGAGCAATCAAAGCTCGTTCAGCGTCCGCTTCACCGCATTCTTCCAACCCTTGAGCTTAGCGGCACGGGTCTTCTCGTCCATCGAGGGCTCGAAGCGCCGGTCACGCTTCCAGGTCGCCGAAAACTTCTCCCTGTCCGGCCACACCCCAGCCCTGCTGCCGGCCAGCCAGGCAGCACCGAGCGCCGTCGTCTCGAGAATGACAGGACGATCGACCGGCGCCTCAAGCAGATCGGCAAGCCGCTGCATCGTCCAGTCCGAGGCCACCATGCCGCCATCGACGCGCAGCACCGTATCGTCGGTTCCGTTCTTCCAGTCCTTCTGCATCGCTTCCAAGAGGTCGCGCGTCTGGTAGCAGACGGCCTCCAGTGCCGCGCGGGAAAGCTCCGCCGGGCCGCTGTTGCGAGTCAGGCCGTAAATCGCACCGCGTGCCTTGGCATCCCAATGCGGGGCGCCGAGGCCGGTAAAGGCCGGCACGAGATAGACGTCCTGTGTCGGATCAGCCTTCTCCGCTAGGTCGTTCGTATCGGACGCCCTGTCGATGATGCCGAGGCCGTCGCGCAGCCACTGCACGGCTGCCCCGGCAATGAAGATCGAACCCTCCAGCGCATAGGTCGTCTCACCATCAAGGCGATAGGCGATGGTCGTCAGCAGCCGGTTCTTCGACCGCACCATATCGCTGCCGGTATTGAGCAGCGCGAAGCAGCCGGTGCCATAGGTCGATTTCAGCATGCCCGGCTCGAAGCAGGCCTGGCCGATCGTCGCCGCCTGCTGGTCGCCGGCAACACCGAGGATCGGGATGGCCGCACCAAAGAGTTCGGGATCGACGGTGCCGAAATCATCGGCGCAATCCTTCACCTCTGGCAGCATGGCGGCCGGCACGCGCAGGATATCGAGCAGATCCTCGTCCCACTCATTGGTCGCGATATTGAACATCAGCGTGCGCGATGCATTGGTCGCGTCGGTCACGAAGCTTTTGCCGCCAGTCAGCCGCCAGATGAGGAACGTGTCGATCGTGCCGAAGCAGAGATCGCCCCGCGCTGCCCTCGCCCTTGCGCCCTTCACATTGGCGAGCATCCAGGAGAGCTTCGTTCCCGAGAAATAGGGATCGAGGATAAGGCCGGTCTTCTTCGTGAAGGTGCGCTCGAGATCCTGCCGCTTGAGATTGTCACAATAGCTTGCCGTGCGCCGGTCCTGCCAGACGATGGCGTTCTGGATCGGCTTGCCGGTTTCGCGCTCCCAGACGACGACGGTCTCACGCTGGTTGGTGATGCCGAGTGCGGCAATATCCTTGGCCGTCACCTTGGCTTCGCGCAGCGCCATGTGGATCGTGGAAACGACCGAGTCCCAGATCTCCTCGGGATCGTGCTCCACCCAGCCGGAGCGCGGATAGATCTGTGTGAATTCCTTCTGGCCCATGCCGGCGATCTTCATGTCGCCGTCGAAGACGATCGCCCGCGTCGAGGTCGTTCCCTGATCGACCGCCAGAACATATCCACCCATGCGATTCCTCCCGCTGCATGCTGTTGTCGTGGCAATCAATAGGGCAGGTCCGCCTGGCTTGGAAGGGCGTAAGTGGCAGCCAGGCCCCTCAGTCACTTCCCGATTGCCAGCTCGCCGCCTTTGGGCATAACCTCGCCTTGACGCTGCAATGCAGCATCTCATAGTCAGGGAGGAAGAAGCATGAGCAGATCAGTCGTCGTCACCGGCTCCACCAGCGGCATCGGGCTTGCGATCGCCACTGCCTTTGCTGCCAGCGGCGACAACGTCGTCATCAACGGCTTCGGAAAGGACGACGAAATCAAGGCGATAATCGAACGCCTTGAATCATCGTCGAAAGCGAAGGCCCTCTATCATCCGGCCGACATGACGAAACCCTCAGAGATTGCCGATCTGATCGAGACTGCCGGCAAGACCTTCGGAACGGTCGATGTACTCGTCAACAATGCCGGCATCCAGCATGTCGAAAAGATCGAGGATTTCCCGATCGAGAAGTGGGACCAGATCATCGCCATCAATCTCTCCAGCTCCTTCCATACGATGCGGGCTGCGATCCCGCTGATGAAGGCGAGGAAATATGGCCGCATCATCAATATCGCCTCGGCCCATGGCCTGGTCGCCTCGCCCTTCAAATCTGCCTATGTAGCGGCAAAGCATGGTATATTAGGCCTGACGAAGACGGCTGCCCTGGAGCTTGCCGAATTCGGCGTGACGGTAAACGCCATCTGCCCGGGCTATGTATTGACCCCGCTGGTCGAAAAGCAGATCCCCGATACCGCCAAGGCGCGCGGCATGACCGAGGAGCAGGTCAAGACCGAGGTCATCCTCAAGGCGCAGCCGACGCATGAATTCGTCAAGGCCGAGGAGATCGGCGCGCTGGCGCTTTACCTCGCAAGCGAGGAAGCCCGGCAGGTAACCGGTACGCATATCTCGATTGACGGGGGCTGGACGGCGGCATAACCATTTTAAGAAAAACAACCGGGAATATCATGAACGACAGCATCCGCTTCATCCTCAATGGCGAGGACGTTTCCTTGAGTAAGGTCCGGCCGACGGAGACTCTTCTCGATTTTCTCCGGCTGAAGCGGCGGCTGACGGGCACCAAGGAAGGCTGCGCCGAAGGCGATTGCGGTGCCTGCACCGTGCTGGTCGGCCGGCTCATCGACGGCAAGCTTTTCTACGAATCCGTCAATGCCTGCATCCGCTTCATCGGCTCGCTGCACGCGACCCATGTGGTGACGATCGAGCACCTGGCAGCCAAGGACGGCACGCTGCATCCGGTGCAACAGGCCATGGTCGATTGCCATGGTTCGCAATGCGGCTTCTGCACACCGGGCTTCATCATGTCCCTTTATGGCCTCTGGCTCTCCAACGAGAAGCCGGACCGTGCCGAGATCGAAAAGGCGCTGCAAGGCAATCTCTGTCGCTGCACCGGCTATGAGCCGATCGTCAAGGCCGCCGAACAGGTGAGCCTGCAGCGGCCGAGCACCCTCTTCGATCCGCTCGAGAAGACCCGTGCCGAAATCATCTCTCGCCTCTGGGCCATGCAAGCATCCGATACGATTTCGATTGTGTCAGAAGAAGGCCGCCTCATCGTGCCGCGCTCCGTCGATGCGCTTGCGCGGGTGCTGGCGGCCGAGCCGACCGCAACCGTCATTGCCGGCTCCACCGATGTCGGCCTCTGGGTCACCAAGCAGATGCAGCACCTGAACCCCGTGGTCTTCATCAATCATCTGGCGGAGCTTCAGACGATCACTGCAGGTGAATATGGCATCGCGATCGGCGCCGGCGTCACCTACACCCGCGCGCTCGACACCATCGCCCGGAAGATCCCCGCCTTTGCCCGCCTCATCACCCGCATCGGTGGCGATCAGGTGCGCAACATGGGCACGATCGGCGGTAATATCGCCAATGGCTCGCCGATCGGCGACAGCCCACCGCCGCTGATTGCGCTTGGCGCGCAGCTGACGCTGCGCTCGGCCGGAGGCGCCCGTACTCTGCCGCTGGAAGATTACTTCATCGCCTATGGCAAGCAGGATCGCCGGCCGGGCGAATTCGTCGAAAGCGTCTTCGTGCCCCACCCGGTCGCGGACGCCAAATTCGCCGTCTACAAGATCAGCAAGCGCCGCGACGAGGATATCACCGCCGTGCTCGGCGCCTTCTATCTGGTGCTTGGTGAGGACGAGCGCGTGACCGAGATCCACATCGCCTTCGGCGGCATGGCGGCAACGCCGAAGCGCGCCCGCAGCGTCGAAGCCGAGTTGATCGGCAAACCCTGGACGGAAGCGACCATAGAGGCCGCACGCCCTGCCTTTGATGCCGATTTCCAGCCGCTGACGGACTGGCGCGCTACGGCGGAATACCGCCAGTTGACGGCCAAGAACCTGCTGACGCGCTTCTATCTCGAAACCGTCGGCGCACCTGCCGAACTGAAGCGGTTCGAGGAGGTTGCCTGATGGACAAATCCACCTTCGAAGACCGCAAGCTCATCAACGGCCAGATGCATGTGTCCTTGCGCCATGATTCAGCGCATAAGCATGTCACCGGAAGTGCCGATTATATCGACGATATTCCCGAACCCGCCGATCTCCTGCACGGCGCTATCGGCATGTCCGATCGCGCCCATGCCGAGATCATCTCGATGGACCTGTCGGAGGTCGCGGCCCATCCCGGCGTGGTCTGGGTCTTCACCGGCAAGGACATCCCCGGCATCAACGACGTCAGCTCGAATGGCAGCCATGACGAGCCGCTGCTTGCCGAAACCCTGGTTCAATTCCACGGCCAGCCGATCTTCGCCGTCATAGCCGAAACCCGCGAGGCTGCTCGTCGTGCGGCCCGCATGGCAAAAATCGAATATCGCGACTTGCCGCACTGGAGCGACATCGACGGCGCCGTCGAAAACGGCAGCCCGCTTGTGATCACCCCGATGACGCTGAAACGCGGTGAGGCGAAAACCGAAATGGAAAACGCCCCTCGCCGGCTGACAGGCCGTATGCGCATCGGCGGTCAGGAGCATTTCTACCTCGAAAGCCATATCGCCATGGCGATCCCAGGCGAGGACGACGAGGTCACCGTCTGGTCTTCGACCCAGCATCCGAGCGAAATCCAGCATATCGTCGGCCATGTGCTGCATATTCCCTCGAATGCCGTCACCGTGAATGTGCGCCGCATGGGCGGCGGCTTTGGCGGCAAGGAAACGCAGGGCAACCAGTTCGCAGCCCTCGCCGCGGTCGCGGCCAAGAAGCTTAAGCGCGCCATCAAGTTCCGTCCCGATCGCGACGAGGACATGAGCGCCACCGGCAAACGCCATGATTTCCGCGTCGATTATGAACTCGGCTTCGATGACGAAGGCCGCATCCACGCTGTCGACGCCACCTATTCGGCGCGCTGCGGCTTCTCGTCGGACCTGTCGGGCCCGGTGACCGACCGTGCGCTCTTCCACGCCGATTCCAGCTATTTCTATCCGCATGTGCATCTGACCTCGCAGCCGCTGAAGACGCATACCGTCTCCAACACCGCCTTCCGCGGTTTCGGCGGCCCGCAGGGCATGCTCGGCGCCGAGCGCTTCATCGAAGAGATCGCCTATTCCGTCGGCAAGGATCCGCTCGATATCCGCAAGCTGAATTTCTACGGCCAGCCAGGCTCCGGGCGCACGACCACGCCCTATCATCAGGAAGTCGAGGACAATATCATCGCCCGCGTGGTCGAGGAGCTGGAGGACAGCGCCGACTACCGCGCCCGACGCAACACCATCGTCTCATTCAACCGCGACAGCCGCTATATCCGCAAGGGCATCGCCCTGACGCCGGTGAAATTCGGCATCTCCTTCACCATGACCGCCTTCAACCAGGCCGGCGCCCTCGTCCATATCTATCAGGATGGCTCGATCCACCTGAACCATGGCGGGACTGAAATGGGCCAGGGCCTCTATACCAAGGTGGCGCAGGTGCTGGCGGACAGCTTCCAGGTCGATATCGACCGCGTGAAGATCACAGCGACCACGACGGGCAAGGTGCCGAACACTTCGGCGACCGCCGCCTCTTCCGGTTCGGACCTAAACGGCATGGCCGCCTATGATGCCGCCCGCCAGCTCAAAGAACGGCTGCTCGCCTTCGCGGCGGAAAAGTGGGAGGTTCCGGTTTCGGAAATCGTCTTCCTCCCGAACCGCGTGCGGGTCGGCGAGATTGAAATCCCCTTCCCCGATTTCATAAAGCAGGCTTACTTCGCTCGCGTTCAGCTGTCCGCCGCCGGCTTCTACAAGACGCCGAAGATCCACTGGGATCGCCAGGCCGGCCGCGGCACGCCCTTTTACTATTTCGCCTATGGCGCTGCCTGCACCGAGGTCACGATCGATACGCTGACCGGCGAATATCTGATCGACCGCACCGACATTCTCCACGATGTCGGCCGCTCGCTGAACCCGGCAATCGATATCGGCCAGGTTGAAGGCGCCTTCGTCCAGGGCATGGGCTGGCTGACGACCGAAGAATTGTGGTGGGATGACAAGGGCCGCCTGCGCACGCATGCGCCCTCCACTTACAAGATCCCGCTTGCCTCCGACCGGCCGAAAACCTTCAATGTGCGGCTCGCCGAATGGTCCGAGAATGCGGAAGCCACCATCGGCCGCTCCAAGGCCGTCGGCGAACCGCCCTTCATGCTGGCGATTTCAGTGCTGGAAGCGCTCTCCATGGCCGTCGCCAGCGTCGCCAACTATCGCGTCTGCCCCCATCTCGATGCGCCCGCAACGCCTGAACGCGTGCTGATGGCGGTCGAGAGGATGAAGAGGGTGTAGCCATGACACGGCGCGAAATCCTTTCCGGTTTTGTGCCCGGCAGCGACTTCCGCGCCTTCCTGGCCCTCCAGCCCGAAGCGATCCTGATCGAGATATCAGGCACGCAGGGTTCGACACCGCGCGACACCGGCACCTTCATGCTGGTCTCGGCAGCAAGCCTCTGGGGCACGATCGGCGGCGGCCAATTCGAATTCATCGCCATCGCCAATGCCCGGGAATTGCTTGCCGGCACCGGCGGCACTGATGTGATGGACATTCCGCTCGGGCCGGAAATCGGCCAGTGCTGCGGCGGCCGCACGCAACTGCATTTCCGCCGTGTGACCGATGCCGTCAGGGACGAACTGGGGAAAAAGCAGGAAAGTGAAGCCGAACGCCTGCCGGAAGTCTATGTCTTCGGCGCAGGCCATGTTGGTCGCGCCCTTGCAGCGGCGCTCGCGCCACTACCGCTTTCCATCACCGTCATCGAGACCCGGCGGGATGAACTCGCCAATCTTCCGGTCTCGACGAAGAGCCTGTTGGTGCCGATGCCCGAGGCATTGGTGAAGGACATGCCCGCCGGCGCAGCACTCGTCATCCTGACCCACGATCATGCCCTTGATTTCCTGATCGCCCGTGAAGCACTTGCCCGCACCGACCTTGCCTATACCGGCATGATCGGTTCGGCGACCAAACGAGCGACCTTTGCGAGCTGGCTTTCCCGCGAAGCCGGCGGCGAACGCTCCTGGCTGGAGCGCCTTACCTTGCCGATCGGCGGTTCCTTCGTGAAGGACAAACGCCCCGAAGTGATCGCCGCCATGACAGCGGCCGAAATCCTGACCGCACTTGCCGCCTACCGCGACCGGTCATCCTCGTAGCGCGGGTCGCGTCCATCCAGGAAACCGAGATCGCGCTTGATGCGATCGGGTGTGACGTCGATATCCAGCCGCGGCCTCCGGCTGCCAATCCCCCGGGCCAGTCGGCGAATGATGACGGTGAACAATGCCTCTCTTGCAGGAGAACGGCTCGCTTCGATAGCTTGGCAGTCCATGACATCACCTTGATGGTTTGATGAGATGATTGCAGTTTGCCGGGAAAAATGCTGCAATTCCAATCGAACAACCGTCTGCATCCATAAAGAGAACTTATCCATGAAACTGTCGAAGCAGTTCCCGCTGAATGCGCTGCGCGTCTTCGAAGCCGTGGCCCGGCTCGGCAGTTTCACCCGGGCCGGCGATGAGCTCGGCATGACGCAGACGGCCGTCAGCTACCAGATCAAGCTTCTGGAGGAGAATATCGGCGAGCCGCTCTTCCTGCGCTTGCCCCGCCAGATCGAGCTGACGGAAGCAGGTAAACATCTGGCCCCCAGGGTCTCCGAAGCATTCAACATTCTGATCGAAGCCATGGCCTCGATGCGTAAGACGACCGGGGAAACGCTGACGATCCATTCGACGGCGACCTTCGCCCAGCAATGGCTCTCGCGTTACATCGGCGCTTTCCAGCTGCAGTTTCCGGACATTGCCGTCAGGCTCGTCACCTCAGGCACGATCGTCGACTTCCAGAAAGAGGCTGCCGACGTGGCGATCCGTTGGGGACGCGGCGATTGGCCCGGCCTGATCAGTCATCGGCTGATGAAACTTGACTACTCCCCCATGCTGAGCCCCAAGCTCGCGGCCGAAATCGGCGGCATCCACGAGCCCGCCGATCTTCTGAAACTGTTCCTGATCAGCGCCGGCAATTCCTGGTGGGCAGAATGGTTCGCGGCCGCAGGCGTCAAGGATGCCGATCTCTCCCGCTATCCGAAAAGCGAATTCGGCACCCAGATCCTCGATGCCAGCATCGCGATTGCCGGCGGCGGTGTCGCCATGCTCAATCCCGGCCATTTCCAGGACGATGTCGCCGCCGGAAGGCTTTACCAACCCTTCGAACTGACCGGCAATGACGGACGCGACTATTGGCTCGCCTATCCTGAAAACAGGCGAAACGTGCCGAAAATCAGGAATTTTCGGAAATGGCTGCTGCAGAAATTCGATGTGGAGCAGGACTGAACATGTCACGCAAAGACGACAGGGCTTAAAATCCTCTCAGTAACCCATATCGGGCGCATAGAAACATCGCGGGGTGTCTTCGTTCGGGAACAGGCAGATATGATAATCGCTATCGCCTGAATGCATCGCCCTGGTCATCGGCAGCAGGAAGACATGGCTTCGCGTCACCAGCCGGTGATCGCCGGGCCTCAGCGTCACGCGATAGCCATCCGGCGTTATGGCCACAGTCTTGGACGGGATCATCTGGCAATCGCCGTTTTCGGCATTTCCATTGCAACAATAGGGGTCGTAACTCCACCCCGTACCGGCGTCGTGGGCTGCCGCGAACGACGCATATGCAATCATCACGCATGTCAGAATGCTGCGCATGGGCATCTTCTCCGTCGATGAATGCGCCGCCGGTCTTTAGCGGTTTCCACCCTTTCCCGGCGGCCTGTGTTTCAAAACTGTAACCCGATCTTCACATTTCAAGGAATCGGCTGCTCCACATCGGAACACCCGCGGTGGATAAAATGTCGCAGAAATCTGATGTTTTTTAAGGCATGCGAATGCCACATCCGCCCGACAGCACAGCAATCAACCAGATTGCCACCTCAAATTGCGCGGATATAAGTATTGTGATGGAAGAGCAGCGCTATGCTTTCGGCCGTTTCATGCTTGACCCCGGCAGCGGCATGCTGCGGCGGGATGGCCAGCCAGTCCCGCTCGGCCAGCGCGCGATTTCATTGCTCAAGGCGCTGCTCGACGCCGACGGACGCCCGGTCGGAAAAGACGCTTTGATCGAAGCGGGCTGGCCGGGACTGATGGTCGAGGAAGGCAATCTTTCCGTCCAGATCGCCCATCTGCGCAAGGCGCTCGGGCCGCGGCCGGACGGGCAGGAATGGATCGTGACACTGCCGCGCCTCGGCTATCGCCTTTTCAGGAACCAGGCTCCGCTCGCGAACATCGGGGAACAGGTCGTCCCATCGCTCGCGGTGCTGCCATTCGAAAACCTGAGCGGAGATCCCGAGCAGCAATATTTTGCCGATGGCGTCGTCGATGACATCATTACTGCGCTCAGCCGCTTCAAATCCTTTGCCGTCATCGCCCGCAATACCAGCTTCGTTTATCGGGACGTGGGCGATATCAGAAAAATCGCAATCGAACTCGGCGTCAAATATGTGCTGGAAGGCAGCCTGCGCAAATCCGGCAACAGACTGCGCATCTATGCCCGGCTGGTGGATGCCTCGGCCAATGTTCAGCTCTGGGCGCAAAGCTTTGACGGCAATCTCGAAGACGTCTTCGAATTTCAGGACCGCATTACCGAATCTGTCGCCATAGGGATCGAGCCCCATCTCCAGCGAGCCGAGCTGGAACGCGCACGCCGGGAACGGCCGGGCAGCATTTCCGTCTATGACATCTGTCTGCAGACCCTGCCGAAGATTCTTGCAGAAACCTCCACTCAGAATGCCGAGGCCCACGCGCTATTGACTGCAGCGCTCGAGCGCGAGCCGGACAATGCGCGTATCCTGGCGCTCGCGTCCTATACGCTCGAACATCGCAGAACGATGGGCTGGCCGCCTTTTGGGCGGGATGATGCAGAAAAATGCGTCGCGCTCGCGCGCCGTGGCATCGAACTGGCGAGAGGCGACGCTACGATCATGGCCACCTGCGGCATGTCGCTCATTCAGGTCGGACGCGAATATGATTGGGGTCTGGCGATCATGCAGGCCGCTGTCGATCTCAATCCCAATAGCCTTAGCGTTGTCGTAAGAGCCGGAATTGCCCACGTTCATTGCGGCAATCTCGATCAGGGGCAGCAATATCTCATGCGTGCCCACCGCCTGAGCCCGCTTGATCCCTACGCCCATATCACCTTTTGCGGTCTCGCCGACATCGAGATGATCCGCGGCAACTACGAGCAATCGCTTCTCTGGGCGTCGCGCTCACTGGCGCTAAACCCGAATTTCGATCCAACAGTCTGGATTCTGATCACCGACAACATGTTTCTCGGGCGGCAGGAAGAAGCAAAACGCTTCCTGCAGCATCTGTTGCGCATCGCGCCCGGTAGCACGCTGGCAAGCATCGCGGCCGGGCAGGTAACCAAAGTCCCGGAGCGCCTGGCCCTTGTCCTGACCGGCCTTCGCAAGGCAGGCCTGCCGGAAGCTTAGGAAGCTTTCGTCATTCTTTGGATCTTTTAGGCTGTCGCTAAAGGACCCGACGCATACAGGCGGAGCAATCTCCTCTCATTGCGCAAACAGCGCAGCACTCTGGGAGGTCCCGATGTTATCGCCCTTGATGATCCTGTCGCTCGACCAGGGCAAACTCGCTCCTGCCCCACGGTCTGTCGGTCCATTCGATGCCCGCCTGCTGGAAGACGTCGCCGATTGTATCGCTGAGCCCAAAGTCCCAGCCGCAGCCGATCCGCAGACCGCCGGACTAATGGCCTTCATCCGCAAGAGACTGATGTTCTGGCCGGCACGCTCTGTGAACTGGCCCGTGCCGCGGCCGGCACAGCTGCACCGGCCTAAACCGTAAACTAGTGCTTCTTCTGCTGCTGTTCGGCAGCCGTGACGCGGTTCAGCATCGCGACCATTTTCGTCTTGATCGATCCGTAGGTGCCAAGTTCGAAATTGCAGCTGAAACAGGTGATGATGTCGCTGTCGATCGGCTGCGGGCGCGGAAACTTCATGCGCGTGTTGCGGCACTTCGGGCAAGGGACTTCGATCTGCATGTTTCAGCGGCTCCTTATTAGCGTCGTCGCCGATGCCCTAGCACAAATGCCGCACCCGGCAAGCTCTTCCTGCAATCTCCACTGCGGCAAGAAACCCCACGTGCCCCCTTTCCTCGCGCCGGAATTTCTCGCAATCTCACGAGTCGGGAAGAAGAACAGGGGAACTGAATGTATGAATATGCAATAGCCTGGGAGTGGCTGGCCTTTGCGGCGCGCTGGTTCCATGTCGTCACCGCGATCGCCTGGATCGGGTCGTCCTTCTATTTCATCGCGCTCGACCTCGGCCTGGTGAAACGTCCGCATCTACCCGCCGGTGTTCACGGCGAGGAATGGCAGGTGCATGGCGGCGGTTTCTACCATATCCAGAAATATCTGGTGGCGCCGGCTGAAATGCCGGAACACCTGACCTGGTTCAAATATGAGAGCTATTTCACCTGGCTCTCCGGCTTCCTGATGCTCTGCATCGTCTATTATGGCGGCGCCGACCTGTTCCTCATCGATCGCCACGTGCTCGATATCTCGAAGCCGGTGGCGATCCTGATCTCGCTCGCGTCTCTCGCCGGCGGCTGGATCATCTACGATCTGCTCTGCAAGTCGCCGCTCGGCAAGAACACCTGGGGCCTGATGGCGGTCCTCTACGTCGTGCTGGTCTTCATGGCCTGGGGCTATACGCAGGTCTTCACCGGCCGAGCCGCCTTCCTGCATCTCGGCGCCTTCACCGCCACGATCATGTCGGCCAACGTCTTCATGATCATCATCCCCAACCAGAAGATCGTCGTTGCCGACCTGATCGCCGGTCGCACGCCGGATGCCAAATATGGCTACATGGCCAAGCAGCGCTCGCTCCACAACAACTACCTGACGCTGCCCGTCATCTTCTTCATGCTGTCGAACCACTATCCGCTGGCTTTCGGCACTGCCTTCAACTGGGTGATCGCCGCACTCGTCTTCCTGATGGGCGTGACGATCCGCCACTGGTTCAACACCACCCATGCTCGCAAGGGCCGACCGACCTGGACCTGGATCGTCACGGTCGTGCTCTTCATCCTCATCATGTGGCTGTCGACCGTGCCCAAATTGCTGACTGGCGAGGATCAGAATGCCTCCGTCGCTCCCGCCTTCCAGCAATTTGCCGGCGATCCGCATTTTCCCGCCGTGAAGCAGCTGATCGGCACGCGCTGTTCCATGTGCCATGCGGCAGAACCGGTCTATGAGGGCATCGCCCGGCCACCAAACGGCGTGATTCTGGAAAATGACGCGGAAATTGCCGCACATGCGCGCGAAATCTATATACAGGCCGGTCGAAGCCATGCCATGCCGCCGGGCAACGTGACCGACATTACGCCCGATGAGCGCAAGCTGCTCGTCGCCTGGTTCGAAAGCGCAGTCGAAGGCAAACAAGAATGACCACGATACTCCTGCGCGGGCGCCTGCTCTCCTTTCGCCGTGCCCCGCTCAGCCTTGCCGATAGCGAGAGCTATCTCTACGAGACAGACGGCGGTCTGTTGATTGAGGATGGCATCATCGCCGCTGTCGGCACCTATGCTGACGTCAGGGCCAAGGCACCTGCCGAGGTCGCCGAAATCGATCACCATCCGCATCTGATCATGCCTGGCCTCATCGACATGCACCTTCACTTTCCCCAGATGCAGGTCATTGCCTCCTATGCCGCAAACCTTCTGGAATGGCTGAATACCTACACATTCCCGGAGGAATGCCGCTTCGTCGAAAGCGCCCATGCGCAGAGGATCGCGACGCATTTCTACGACGAGCTGATCCGCCACGGCACGACGACGGCCGTTGCCTATTGCTCTGTTCATAAGACCTCGGCCGATGCCTATTTCGCGGAGGCCATGCGCCGCAACATGCGCATGGTCGGCGGTAAGGTGATGATGGACCGCAATGCTCCGCAAGGCCTGCTCGATACGCCGGAGATGGGTTATGACGAGACCCGGCAGGTGATTGCCGACTGGCACGGCAAGGGCCGCAACCACGTCGCCATCACACCGCGCTTCGCGATCACCTCGACGCCCGCCCAGATGGAGGCGACGGCAGCACTCGCCCGCGAATTCCCCGATCTGCACATCCAGACGCATCTGTCGGAAAACCACGACGAGATCAAATTCAGCTGCGAGCTCTATCCGGAAGCGATCGACTACACCGACATCTACGCCCGCTATGGCCTGCTCGGACCAAAAAGTCTCTTCGGCCATGCCATCCATCTTTCGGAGCGTGAGGCGGATGCCATGAGCGAGACCGGCGCGGTCGCCGTCCATTGCCCGACCTCCAACCTCTTCCTCGGCTCCGGCCTCTTCCCGCTGAAGGCATTCGCCCGCCGCGAGAAGCCCGTTCGCATCGGCGTTGCCACGGATATTGGCGGCGGCTCCAGCTATTCCATGCTGCGGACCATGGATGAGGCCTACAAGATCCAGCAATTGCTGGGCGAACGACTGAACCCGCTGGACAGCTATTACTACATGACGCTCGGCAATGCCGAGGCGCTGTCGCTGGCTGACAAAATCGGCTCACTGGAGCCCGGCACGGACGCCGACCTCATCGTTCTCAACGCCGCAGCGACACCTGCTATGGCTTTGAAGATGGAAGTGGTGAAGACGCTTCCGGAGGAACTGTTCCTGCTGCAAACCATGGGCGACGACCGCGCTGTGGCGGAGACTTATGTGGCGGGCGTCGCAATGAAAAGCGGGCTTTAGCAAGGCGATGGCCTGATGGTAAAACTCCTCTGAAATCAAATACCAAAGACTGAGAAAGCGTGGTATTCGACCACATCATCAGATGTGAAAGTTCGCTCATGGCCAAGCCGCTGACCATCGCCGATCTCAAGAAAATGGCTCAGCGCCGCGTCCCGAAGATGTTCTTTGACTACGCGGATTCCGGCGCCTGGACGGAATCGACCTATGCCGCCAACGAAGCCGATTTTCGGGACATCAAGCTGCGCCAGCGGGTGTTGGTCGACATGACCAACCGCACGCTTGAGACGACGATGATCGGCCAGAAGGTGTCGATGCCGGTGGCGCTTGCGCCCACCGGCATGACCGGCATGCAGCATGCCGACGGTGAAATGCTGGCGGCGCGTGCGGCGGAAGAATTCGGCGTGCCCTTCACGCTCTCGACGATGAGCATCTGCTCGATCGAGGATGTCGCTTCGGTTACGACCAAACCCTTCTGGTTCCAGCTCTATGTCATGCGCGACAGGGGCTTCGTGATCGATCTCATCAATCGCGCCAAGGCCGCCAAATGCTCCGCCCTGGTGCTGACCGCCGACCTGCAGATCCTCGGTCAGCGCCACAAGGACCTGCGCAACGGCCTCTCAGCGCCGCCGAAATTCACGCCGAAACATATCTGGCAGATGGCGACGCGCCCCTTCTGGTGCATGGACATGATGAAGACGAAGCGACGCAGCTTCGGCAATATTCTCGGCCACGCCAAGGGTGTCACCGACCTCTCATCGATCTCGACTTTCACGCATGAACAGTTCGATCCACAGCTGTCATGGAAGGATGTCGCCTGGATCAAGGAACAGTGGGGCGGCCCGTTGATCATCAAGGGCATCCTCGATGTCGAGGATGCAAAACAGGCCGTAGATACTGGGGCCGACGCCATTATCGTGTCCAACCACGGTGGCCGCCAGCTCGATGGCGCCCCCTCCTCGATCAGCATGTTGCCGAGGATCGTCGATGCTGTCGCCGACCGCATCGAGGTGCATTTGGATGGCGGCATACGCGCCGGTCAGGATGTGTTGAAAGCCGTGGCGCTCGGTGCGCGCGGCACCTATATCGGCCGGCCTTTCCTCTATGGCCTCGGCGCCATGGGCAAAGAGGGCGTGACACTGGCGCTAGACATCATTCGCAAGGAGATGGACATGACCATGGCGCTGTGCGGCAAGCGCGACATCAAGGACGTCGATTCCTCCATCATCGCCGGACGACAGTAAGGTTACGGCATCGGCCTGTCGCGAGCGCAGATGCCCATTCCGGGCGTCCATTGGCTTCTGCCAGCACCGACATCGCCATGTTGTCGTATCGGACATTGCGGAATTGTGCCGTCCATCCACTGGCCGATTTTTCCAGCACCGCATAACTCGCCATCGCGTGGCCGGTTTCGACCTTGTGCGGATAGGGCTTGTCATCGTCATAGGCCGGGCCGCCGACGCTGCCGGGATTGACTATAAGACGGCCGCCTGAAAGTGCTGCCATGCGCGGAATATGCGTGTGACCACACAGGATCAATGGCCTTTCGATACCTTCCGCCAGCGCTTCGATCTCTGCCTGCGGCCGCAGCACCACGCTGCCGTCGGCAACGGCCATGTCCAACCAATAGAGGTTGTCATCCTCGGGCGTGGCGTGGCAGAGATAGACCTCATCCCTGTAGATCAGGTCGACCGGCAGCGACCGTAGCCAATCGAAATGAGCTGCATCTAGCTGCGCATAGGCTGCAGCATCCGAGATATGCATCTCCTCCGGCGGTCCTTCGATCAGATAGCGGTCGTGATTGCCGCGCACGGTCGGAATGGAGAGCGATAGCAGCCGGTCGGCCACCCTGCCCGCCTCCAGTGGGCCACTGAAACAATCGCCGAGATTGACGATATCTGTAATCCCTTGAGCAGCGATGTCAGCCAGCACAGCGTCCAGTGCGGGGTAGTTTCCATGGATATCGGCGATAGCGGCAAAGCGCATGTCAGCTCCCGCGATAGGTGGAATAGCCATAGGGCGAGATCAGCAGCGGCACATGATAATGCGCCGCGATATCGGCAATGCCAAAGCGGATCGGCACGAGATCGAGGAAGGCAGGATGCGGCAGAGGCGTCCCGTTTGCCCTCAGATAATCTCCGGCGTGAAAAAGCAGTTCATAGGTACCAGCGCGAAAGCTCTCGCCGGTGAGGATCGGCCCGCCATCGACGCGGCCATCGGCATTGGTCTCGACCGTCTTGATAAGGTGGCGAAGCTCACCCTCGATGTGAAAGAGATCGATCCTCAACCCCTGTGCCGGCTTGCCGAGTGCTGTATCGAGAACATGAGTGGTCAGTCCGGTCATAGGCCTGGCTCTTTGATGATGAAGGGTTCGTCGAAAAAGAATTCTTCCAGATTGTTGCCCGGCCCGTCACGATCGACAACGAGAAAATCGCTCGGCTCGCCGAGCGCCATCAGCGGATGGTGCCAGACATTGCGCCTGTAATTGACGCCCTGATCGCCGCGCGCGAGAAAGGCCTGCGGACGACCGGGACGACCGCCCTCATCTTCCGAAACGACGACGAGGAAGGGACGGCCTGATATCGGCGAGAAGCTCTGGCTGCCGAACGGGTGCCGTTCCATCATGCCGAGCTCGTAGGGAAAACCGCGCGGCTGGCCACGGAAGAGATTGATGATGATACGAGCGCCCTCGCCTGCAGCTTCAGGCGTGGCAAGCGCATGGAAACGCTCGGTGTTGCCGCCATTGATCAGCCGCATGCTTGTGGGATCGGCTTCGATCACCTCACCGAACGGGGCGAAGGCAGATTTGGTAAGGCGAGAGACGTCAATAAAGCGGGACATTGGGACTACTCGCCTTGCGCACGCCAGTGGCGGACAAGATCAAGCCTGTCGAGCAGATCAGGCACGTCGTCTTTGGCTGTCGCCCAGACCTTCTCCAGATCAATGTCGAAATAGCCATCGGCAATGCGGTTACGCATGCCGCGCATCGCACCCCAGGGAAACTCGGGGTGCTCGACAGCGAATTCAGGATGGATCCTCATCAATTGAGCAGCCGTCTCCGATGCCATTAGGAGGCTCATCCCGACGGCACGCTGCAAAATGATATCCTCAAGAAACCGCTGCTTGCTGACATCTGCGATCATTGCTTGAGCATCGGCCGCCGCCGAGCGCATCCGCTCCAGAAGATACGGGATACGGCTCTCGTTCATATGGGCTTGGCCTCGGAAAGAACCCGGGTCCGGATCGATTCAGGAAAATCGCCGGGGGTCAGCAAGTGGATCGACATGCCAATCATCATCTGCTCCAAAGCATCCTGCAAACCACCAAGCGTCAGCAATGTGCTGCCTGGCAGCGCATCCACCAGAATATCCAGATCCGGCCGATCCTCGCCGCGGGCAACGGAGCCGAAGACACGCGGGTTCGCCGCGTTGAAGCGTTTGGTCGCTTCGCGGATCGCCTGCCTGTTCTTTTCCAGCACTTCCGACGGTCTCATCGCGGCGTCAACCCTGATGCCGCGAATATAAGGGACGTGGCTGAGAGAGGAAAGAACTCAAGCCTTCACCCCATAGAGCCTGAGGCGCATCGTGCCGCCATCCGGATGCATGGCGTAGCGCACATGCGTGATGGGGCCGATATCGGCGATCGTATCGCTGCCATATTCATGGATGTGATCCATCTGCAGCTTGCTGCGCGGAAGGATCGGCTTCCAGTTTTCCGAAGCGGCAATATCGGCCTCCGAGAGCGTATCGCCGAGATCAGGCAGATAGGCGCCGAACAGTTCGCAAGTGTCGGGGAAATTGCCCTTGTAGAAGGCGGTGTCGACGATCACGCGCTTGATCGTGCCGGCATGACCGAGGCGGATGACCGCCCAGTCGTGACCCGGGCCGCGACGACGCTTGGTTTCCCAGCCGTCGCCCATGTTGAGGCCGCGGCCGGGGCCGAGCAGCTTGTCGGGATGGCCGTAATGCGCATCCGACCAGGCAAGCGACTTCGCGCCATTGAAGATATAGGCAAGGTCGATCTCCTCGCCCGCGCCGACCTTAGACCAATCGAAATAGGCCGAGCCATAGACGCGCAGACGCGCCACGCCACCGTCCGGGTAAATATGCAGGCGAAGATGCGTCCAGATCTTCTCCTTGTCGGCATTCTCGAAGAAGTGGTGGGCGCTGGAGCCGAGCGGCGATTTGGGCAGGATTTCCGTCCATGCGGTCGCGTCAGTCGGATCGCCGCTCTCGACGAAGGCCGCCTCGATCGAGCAATGCGGCGGATAGTTGCCGGTGAAATAGCTGGTATCGATATCGAAGCCGAAGATGCGGCCCGGCATGGCGAGCTTCACGATCGCCCAGTCATGGCCCTGCACGCGCTTGCGGCGGCTTTCCCAGCCGTCCATGTACTTGCCGTTATCGTCGTAGAGATCCGGATCGAAGCTTGCCGGCACATCCTGCAGCATGCGCTCCAGCGGCGCGAAGAATTCGTCCGTGGCGTAGAGACCTTTGGCGCCGAGACGGGCCGAGGCAAGATTGATGGCGCCCGTGGCGAAAGCTGGCAGGCTGGTATCGGTCGTAGCGGTCATTCAGGTCTCCGGAAGCATGGATGTCAGGCGCAGCAGCGCGATCTTTTCGACCTCAGCTGCCGCAGTCACGAATTCTTCGTCGCTGGTATTGTCGATCCGCTTTTCGAAAGCCACAAGGATATCGTCCTTGTTCAGCCCCTTCACCGCGATGATGAAGGGAAAGCCGAATTTCTGCGTATAGGCGGAATTGAGCTCGGTGAAACGCGCATGCTCGGCAGGGCTTAACCGGTCGAGCCCGGCACCAGCCTGTTCCTTTTTGCTGTCTTCAGTCAGCTCGCCCGATATCGCCAGCCGCCCGGCAAGATCGGGATGAGCACGCAGGACGCCGAGGCGCTCCTCTCTGCTCGCGGCGCGGAAAATGGCGACGAGCTCCGTGTGCACACGATCCACCGTCAGCTTGTCGCCGACGAAACCATCGTCATAGGCCCGTTCTGCGATGAAGGGCGAATGCTCGAACACCCCACCGAAGCGGGACACAAATTCGTTGCGCGAAATCATCAGACTGTTTCCGGCTTGTGGTTCGCATGCCAGTGCCGCGCGATCTCGATACGGCGAGGGATCCAGACCTTGTCGTGCTTCAGCACATATTCCATGAAGCGCCTCAGCGACGCCACGCGTCCCGGCCGGCCGACGAGACGGCAGTGCAGACCGACCGACATCATCTTCGGACTGCCTTCCTTGCCTTCCTCGTAGAGCGTATCGAAGGCGTCCTTGAGGTAGGTGAAGAACTGGTCACCGGAATTGAAGCCCTGCGGCGTGGCAAAGCGCATGTCGTTGGTTTCGAGCGTATAGGGAATGATGAGGAAGGGATTTTCGTCGATGCCCTTCACCCAATAGGGCAGATCGTCTGCATAAGAGTCCGACGAATAAAGGAACCCGCCCTCCTCCTGCACCAGCTTCAGCGTATTGTCGGAGGGCTTGCCCTGATACAGGCCATAGGGCCGCTCACCGGTCAGCTCGGTATGCAGGCGCACGGCTTCGAGAATATGCTTGCGCTCCAGATCCTCGGGGAAATCCTTGTATTCCAGCCAGCGGTAGCCGTGGCTGGCAATCTCCCAGCCCGCTTCCTTCATGGCGGCCACCGCTTCCGGATTGCGGGCCATGGCAAGCGTCACGCCATAGACGGTCGCCTGCACCTTGAGATCGGTGAAAAGACGCCAGAGCCGCCAGAAGCCGGCGCGGGAGCCGTATTCGTAGATCAACTCCATGTTGAGATTGCGCTGGTTCGGCCAGGGTTGCGCGCCGACGATTTCAGACAGCAGGTTTTCCGAAGCCGGATCGCCGTCGAGGATGGAGCTCTCGCCGCCCTCCTCGTAATTGATGACGAACTGCACTGCGACGCGTGCCTCGCCGGGCCACTTCGGATCGGGCGTATTGCGCCCGTAGCCGATGAGATTGCGCGGATAGGTCTCGGATACCATCAAATCACCTTTTGAAAAGACAGGTGAAACGGTAGCATCCGTGAGCGGAATGTCGAGCCGTAAAAGTGCGTAACTGGCCTTCGGCCCGAGGCGCCCGCCTCAGGCGATTTTGCGCGCGCTGACCTTGCCCATCGGATGCAGCGAGTGCACACGGAACGGGCCGCCGGTGCCCTCCTCGATCATCAGCGCGACATTCGAGACCGTCACCGGTTCGGCAAGCACCGGATCGAACAGTGACCGCAGTGCCTGCTCGATACGCGGCATGTCGACCGCGTTGACCGGACCTGTGACCGGCATATGAAAGCGGAACTCGTCCATCACGTAGGGATTACCCCAGCGATGCAGGTTCGTGAATTGCGCGGCCGACAGTCCATCCGGATCGCTGCGCTCGATATCCGCCTCGGAGAGCGGCGCACGAAACCGGTCGAACTCCTGGACGATAGCAGATGCGAGGTAGTGAACCTGATCGCAAGGACGGATCGGTGACAGGCTGTAGAAAGTGCCGAGGCGCGCAACTTCCAGACGCGGAATCTGGAAGGGCGAAAGCGTCCCGCAAAAGCGCATCAGATCGCGCAGCAGTTGCGATTCGGAAACCTCGGGCGAGAGGTGGAAAGGGGCCTTCAGCACGCCGTGAAACCCATAGCGACGCGGCACTGCCGTATGAAAGGCGATCTCATGGATCCCGAGGCCGCGGATTGCCGGGGGCTCGACCATATCGCCTGAAAATACGTTGCGGCCAAGCCAATTGGCCGCCACATGCGAGAGCGGATCGCTCGCGGGGGGCGTGAAGCAAATGGCATAGCGCATGCGATTTCCTCCATCGGATGAAATGAGCGCGGGATCCCGTCCCGCGCCGTCGATGCGCAAGCAGATAGGTGATTTGCATGACAGAATAACGAAGCGGAGCGGCTTCTAATTCACGTTTAACGTGAAGAGATTGTGATGTGGTTTGAAATTGCAAAGCTTTCCGGCAACAAAAATTCTGCATTTGCATCGCTTGCAATGCGTATCGCCGCTTCCGCCAGCCGATGCGCGAGCCCGAAACTGACCTTGAAACCACCCGTCAGGGCGATGAGATTGTGATTCTCCGGATGCGCGCCGACCATCGGATCGCGGTCGATCGCCTTGGGACGCAATCCGGCCCAGCGCTCGATGACAGGCGCATCGCGCAGCACTGGCGCCATATCACGGGCGGCGTCGATCAGCGCGTCGAGTTGCTCATCGGTGGAAAGCGGATCGGCAAAGCTGTTCTCGCTGGTGCTACCAACAGCCACGTGCCCTCCCTCATGCGCGACCACATAAAGCCCATCGCGGAAGATTGTCGGCAAGGCGGGATCGATATGGGCGGCAAGCAGGGCCGCCTGGCCTTTCACGGCTTGCCCGAGAGGTTTCCGCAACCCGGGCGTCAGTTTTTCCAGAAAGGGAAACGAGCGATATCCCGCTGCGAGGATGCAGCGGCCGAAGGCGATCGTCCCGCCGTCGATAGAGGCCGTTCCCTGCGCTGCATCGATCTCTGCTATTTCCGTATTCTCCAGCACCCGCACATGCCGTGCGCGACGCAGAAAGGCTTCGAGCGCGGCGACCAGCGAACGCGGCGCAACGCGGGCGGCAAGCGTGTCATGCACGAAACCGCTCTCGCCAGCGGCCGGATCGATCCAGCCTTCACCGGGTGGTCTATCCAGCACATGCCAATGGAAACGCCTCTCTCCCGCTCTCCAGTGAGCCTCCGCATCCTTGGAATGGCCAAGGGCGATCTCGCGCAGATGCGGCTTCGGCAGCGGGATGAGCCGGCCGGAGCGCCGATAGCCGGCCGAGAGCCCGGTTTCCGCCTCAATGGTCGCAATCTCGGCCTCCAGCGAAACCAGCGCATCGAACTGAAACTGCTTCTTTTCCGACCAGCGATCCGGCATATGCGGCATCAGCGCACCGAGCAGTCCGCCGCTTGCGCCACTGCCGAGCCGACCTGCATCGACAAGCAGAGTGCTGATGCCACTGCGCTCCGCATGCACGGCTGCCCACAGGCCCATAATGCCGCCGCCGACAATGAGGAGATCGATCGATGATTGACCCGAGGCCGGGGCGGGATTATCGGCTTTTTCCATGACAGACATCAATCCCGATCAGATCGGCGCGGGCAAGCCGCAGCCCCTCGAATGGCGCGACGGCGATATGCCCTATTCGACCGCCTTTGGCGACCATTTTTATTGCCAGACCGATGGAAGGCTGGAATGCGGCCACGTCTTCCTCTCGGGAAACGGCCTGCCTGATCGATGGAGCGGCCGCCCAACGTTTCTCATTGGCGAACTCGGCTTCGGCACCGGGCTGAATTTCTCAGAGACCTGGCGGCAATGGAAGCTTTATCGTCAGTCCGGACAGCATCTGCATTTCATGTCCTTCGAGCTCTATCCGATGCGCCGCGCGGAAATCGACCGCGCGCTGGCCCATTGGCCCGAGATCGATGCCGAGCGGCAGGCCCTCGCCGCCATCTGGCCGGATATTCCCAAAGGCATCGTCTCGCTCGATCTGGATGAGCAGACGAGGCTCAGCGTCGTCTGCGGCCGTGCGATCGATGGGGTTTCTGAAGCCGCTCTCGGATTCGACGCCTGGTATCTCGACGGCTTCGCCCCCTCGCGCAACAGCGATATGTGGTCGGAAGAACTGATGCGTCTCGTCTGCGAAAAGACTGCTGCTGGCGGAAGCTTTGCGACCTATGCCGCCGCGGGCTTCGTGCGCCGCAATCTCACGGCCGCCGGCTTCGACGTGGAGCGTCGCAAGGGCTTTGCCGGCAAGCGGGAAATGCTCTGCGGGGTAAAGCCTCAGTAGCCGGAGCGACCCGGCTGCAATTCGCCGCCACCAAGCCACTGGCGGATCTTATCTTCCAGAAGTTCCGGGCTGATCGGCTTGGACATGTAATCGTCCATGCCGGCATCGAGGCAAAGCTCGCGGTCGCTTTCCAGCGCATGTGCGGTGACCCCGATGACAGGCACGCGATGCCCCTGCCCCTGTTCCTTCTCGCGGATCAGCCTGGTCGCCTGATGGCCGTTCATGACAGGCATCGAGACATCCATCATGATCAGCCGCGGAGTATGATGCTCCCAGGCCTCCACCGCTTCCTCGCCGTTGTTGACGACGAGGAAGGAAAGCCCGGTTCCCTGCAGGATCTGCGTGAAGACGATCTGGTTGACCTCGTTGTCCTCGGCGACGAGCACATCGACGAAATCGGCCGCTCGTCTTTGCGGAGCAGGTGCGGGTGCCGGCGGCGGCACCTCGATCTCTTTCTGCAGCCGCGCAATCTCGGCCTCGGAGGCCTGTTTGACGCGGCTTGCCCGCACCACCTCGACGACCGTATTACGCAGCAAATTGGCGCGCGCCGGCTTCATCAGATGCGCATGGCCGTTCAGCGCCGCAAACTCCTTCTCCGTTCCGGAAATATCCATAGAGGTCAGGAAGATGATCGGCAGCTCTACGAAACGGCTGTCAGCGCGAAGGCGTCGGGCGACTTCGGCGCCGTTCATGTCGGGCATATGATAATCGAGCACGACGGCATCGACCTTGATGCCGAGATCAGCGGCAGCCTCCAGAATGGCAAAGCCTGTGGCGCCACCCTCTGCGGCAACGCCGTCAAAGCCCCAGAGGCCGAGCTGTTCGGTGAGGATCCGGCGATTGACCTCATTGTCGTCGACGACGAGAACGCGCGCACCCTGCACGTTGATCGGCAAAGGCTTCGGCTCGATGCGGGCGGCGGCGATGGCGAAAGGCAGCTTGACGGTAAAGACCGAACCCTTGCCCCATTCGCTTTCGACATCGATGTAACCGCCGAAAAGATCGACGAGACCGGCAGTGATTGCCAAGCCTAGGCCCGTGCCCTCATGCCGCCGGGTCGACGAAGCGTCGACCTGCGAGAATTTGTCGAAGACCGTTTCCACCTTCTCGGGCGGAATGCCGATGCCGGTATCCTCGATGCGGATGCTGATCATGATCTCGCCGCCGGCGGATTGCTCCGAGCCGATATCGACGAAGACATGGCCGCGCTCCGTGAATTTCACCGCATTGCCGACGAGGTTCGTAACGATCTGGCGGAAACGCCCGGCATCGCCGATGACGGCTGCAGGCAGATCGGGTGCCGCGCGCACCAGAAGCTCGATATCCTTCTCGGCTGCGGGCGAGGAAAGCAGCGTCGCCACATCCTCGACAGCCTCGATCAGATCGAAGGCCGCCTTGCGCAGCTTCATCTGCCCGGCATCGATCTTCGAGAAATCGAGGATGTCGTTGATGATCGTCAAGAGCGCATTGCCCGACTTGACGATGATATCGACGAAGGTCTTCTGGCGGGTATCGAGATTGGTCTTGGCAAGCAGTTCCGCCATGCCGAGCACGCCGTTCATCGGCGTGCGGATCTCATGGCTCATATTGGCAAGGAACTCCGACTTGGCGCGGTCTGCGGCCTCGGCGCGCGACAGAAGCTGCGTCAGTTCCTCCTCGCGCCGCTTGAGCTCGGTGACATCGGTAAATAGCGCCACCCAGTGCTGCCGTTCGCTGATGGTGGCTTCCATGTTCACCCAGCGCTCGCCGCCGACGTGGAAGACGGTGGAGATCGGCTGACGCGCGGCGATATTGGCACGCCACCCCTCCAGCGTTTCGACCGCCTTGTCGTGGAAATCGCCGCGATTGGCGCAGAACTGGAAGAGATCGATCCATTCCCGGCCAACTTCCGTCAGTTCGGCCGGAATGCGCAGCACCTCGGCCAGCCCGTCATTGGAAAGCTTGATCAGGCCGTCCTGGACGATCGCAAGCCCCTGCGGCATGGCATGCGTCGCATCGCGCATCATCTCGCCGAGATTTTCCAGCGCTGCACGAGCCTCGTGGATTTCCCTCTCGCGCTCACGCACCGAGGAAATATCGGAATAGGTCAGCAGGATACGGTTGCTGGAAATGCGCCGGCTGTCGAAAATGACCGACTTGCCCGCGGCCCAGTCAAGCTCGATCGGCTCCGGATTATCAGCCTCGAAAAGCCCCTTGCGAAATCCGTAGATCTCTTCCGGTGTCTGCGTCTCACCATAGCGGCCGAGTTCGTAATTGCGCTTGATGACATCGATGAACGGCCGCCCATCGAAACGGTCGTCGAGCGGCAGCTCCCAGATGCTGTAGAACTCGTCATTGACGTAGAGAATGGTGTGGTCGTTGTCGAGGATGAGCACGCCGACCGGAAGCGAGCGCAGGATGCTCTCGATTTCCTGATGCAGCACTTCCTCATGCTTGCGCGCCTCGATCAGTTCCTTCTCGCGCGCCTTCAGGGGCGTGATGTCGGAGAAGGAGCCGACGACATAGTGCTTGCCATCTGGTGTTACGACCCGGTTGACACGGGAGATCACCTGGAAGATTTCGCCGTCGGTATTCGGCAGGTAGCTCTCGACTTCGGTCAGCGCGCCGTTTTTCAGCGCCCGCAGGTTTTCCCGGTAGATCGCCTCACCCGCCTCCTGCCCGAACATGTCGTGCTCGGTCAGGCCGAGTACCTTGGAGCGGGCATGGCCGGTGAAGGTCTCGTAATATTGGTTCGCATAGACCAGCCGGTGGTCCTCGTCTCGCACGAAGGCGGCGACCGGGAGATCCTCCATGATGGTGCGCAGCAGATCGCGCTCCCTCACACTTTCATGCCAGGCAGTCTCACCCACAGGCCCAGGCTTGCTGCCACCAGGCGCAGACTTGCTGCCGTCGGGCGCATACCTGCTGCCACTCCGATAGGCGGCATTAACGATCAGCGGCCGGCCGTCATCGGCAAAGATGCCGATCGGATGATCGAGATTTTCGAGCGCTTCGCGGATGCGGCCGAGATCGGTCGCCATCGTATCCGCCACCTCTGGAATGGCGCGGCGCGGTTCGCGTGCATCGAAGATGCCGAGCACATAGGCCCGGTCCTGGGAAGGCGAAAAGCTCTCGATCAGCACGCGCTCATGGCTGAGGCCTGCGGCATCGAATGAAATGGCGCTCTCTTCCGTACCGAACACCAGCGCACGGCGTTCGCGATCCTCGCGCTCCTCTTCTTCCGGCCGGTCGAAGAGTTCGCGGCTGCGCCGCCCGATGAAATCGGAAATCTCGCGGCCGAAGAAGCGGGCATAGGCCTCGTTGACGGCGACATAGCGGAGTTCGCTGTTTTTGACATAGGCCGGGGTATCCAGATCAGCGATCCGGCGGCAGGCCAGCTCCAAGAGTTCCCCGGTAAAATTCAAAAAATCTTCACTCCCGCAATGAACGAAATATCCCCTACAACAACTATAACGCCAAGGCTTTTAACAAGCTGTTAACCATAAAATTCCACCGGCAAAAATTCCAAGCCGGCTCATGGACCTGATGAATCAGAGTGACAATAAAGGCTTGCACGAAACTGAAATGATTTGAAGATTCACCGAGAAAACCGCCACCGGGCCACGGGGAGGATCCCGGCCCGGCAATGACCAAGCATGGAGAAAATTTAATCCCGACGCGGCTTGCGCGACCATCAGCGCGCCGCGATCGGAGCCGATTCTGGCAATGGCTTCAATGACGAGCCTACCACGAAAGGAATTCGACATGTCCGTTCTTCATAAGACAATGGCGGCGGGCCTGATTGCACTGACATTTGCCGGCGCTTTGCTGGCAACGGCCGGGACTGCAGACGCCCATTCCGGCAATGCTTTCTGGGGCGGCCTTGCCGGTGGTGTTGTCGGCGGCGTTGTGGGTGGGGCGATCGCCTCGCGGCCCGCTTACCCTGGACCCTATGCTTATTATCCACAACCTTATGCCTACTATCCGGCCTATCCCGCCTATTACGGTCCGCGCTACTGCCATCCCGAATGGCGTTACGATCGCTGGGGCCAGCCCTATCGCATTGAAGTCTGCAGGCGCTGAGGGCTTTCCCGGCGCCGCTTGACCTCCCACCAGCATCGGGCCATGCATCGCATGACCCGAGGGAGGAATGTGATGCCGGAACCACTCAAGAACCTTCTCCACCCGGCGCTCGTACGCGCGATGGCTGAGATCATCGCCGCCAACGCGCCCTCCTTCGACCGCGACCGCTTCACCGCACTTGCAACTGATGGCATCGATTCGCTGGAGCTCATGGAGCGCGCAGCACTGATCCGCGACGCGCTCTTTGCGACCCTGCCCGAAAACTTCCCCGAGGCGGCAGCCATTCTCGCTGCAAGCCTGCCGACCACCGGCAAGATTGGGCTGACGGGCTGGATGCTGCTGCCCGTCAACCAGTTCATCGCGGCGCGCGGCATCAGAGATTTCGATATCGGTCTTGACCTTCTGAAAGCGCTGACGCCGCATTTCACGGCGGAGTTCGGCATCCGCCAGTTCATCCATCAGGATCAACAACGAGCGCTGGCGACGATCGCTCGCTGGGTCGATGACGCCAACCACCATGTCCGCCGGCTGGCGAGCGAAGGCACCCGCCCGCGCCTGCCCTGGGCGATGCGCCTGCCGCAGTTGATCAAGGACCCTTCTCCCATCCTGCCGATTCTGACTGCGCTGATGGACGATCCCGAAGACTATGTTCGCCGTTCAGTGGCAAACAGCCTGAACGATATCGCCAAGGATCATCCGGATCTCGTCGCGTCCCTCATCGCCGAGCATATCGAAGGCGCTCCTGCCGAGCGCCGCTGGCTGCTGAAACATGCTTCCCGCACCCTTCTGAAAAAGGGTCATGCCCGGGCGCTCGCCAATTTCGGCTTCGGCGCGGCCGCATCGCTGGAATGCAACTTGCTGCTCGCGAACCCGGCGGTGCTTTTCGGCGAAGGGCTGGATTTCGAGATCCGCCTGCGCAATGCCGGCGATATCGCGCAATCCCTGATGATCGACTACGCGATCCACCATGTGAAGGCCGACGGCTCGCTCTCTCCCAAGGTCTTCAAATGGAAGACCGTCACGCTGGAAGCGGGCGAAGACCATATCGTGCAGCGCCGCCACGCCATGCGGCCGATCACGACGCGGCGCTACTATCCCGGCGAACATCGCATCGTCATTCTCGTCAACGGCACCGAGACGGCCTCGGGAAATTTCGTCCTTTCCATGCCCTCAGAGGTCATTGTCGGCCGGTCCCCTTGACTTTCAGTGGGAAATAGACCACATGGCGCTCAGCTTTCACCTTCCGGCCGCCGCGTGAGCGTGCCACTGCGATAGACGCTGAAGAAGGATAGAGCGCATTCTGATAATGCCGCACCCAAGAGCGGCAAGACGCGCTGGAAGCTTTTTCCAACTTACAAGTTCCCATTTCACGCGGGGTTCTTGACGCCAGATTAACACCGGACCGCATTCGGCGATCCGGCGTTTTCGTTTGGCGCGCCCTAAAAGGTTATGACTTGACCAATTTTGAATCGCTCGGTGTCTCCAAGCCGGTCGTCGCCACTCTGTTCCAGCTCGGCATCGAAACGCCGACCCCTATCCAGGAACAGGCTATCCCGCTCCTCATTCAGGGCCGTGACCTGATCGGCCTTGCCCAGACCGGCACCGGCAAGACGGCCGCCTTCGGCCTGCCGCTCATCGAGCGCCTGCTCAAGGAAGAAAAGCGTCCCGACAACCGCTCGGTCCGCACGCTGATCCTGGCTCCGACACGCGAACTGGTGAACCAGATCGCCGACAGTCTCAGAAAATTCATCCGCAAGTCGCCGCTGCGCATCAACGTCGTCGTCGGCGGTGTCTCCATCAACAAGCAGCAGCTTCAACTCGAGCGCGGCTCCGATATCCTCGTCGCCACTCCCGGCCGCCTGCTCGATCTCTGCAACCGCAATGCCATTACACTGACGGCTGTGCGCTACCTCGTGCTCGATGAAGCCGACCAGATGCTCGATCTCGGCTTCGTGCATGACCTGCGCAAGATCGCCAAGATGGTGCCGAAGCGCCGCCAGACCATGCTCTTCTCGGCAACCATGCCGAAGGCGATTGCCGATCTCGCCGGCGACTACCTGACCGATCCGGTTACGGTCCAAGTGACGCCTCCGGGCAAGGCTGCCGACAAGGTCGAGCAGTATGTGCACTTCGTTCCCGGCAAGAACGACAAGACGGTTCTCTTGAAGAAGTCGCTGACCGAAAACCCTGATGGCCGCGCCATCGTCTTCCTGCGCACCAAGCACGGCGCTGAAAAGCTCGCCAAGCATCTGGAGCAGGTCGGCTATTCCGTCGCCTCCATCCATGGCAACAAGAGCCAGGGCCAGCGCGAACGTGCGCTGAAGGGCTTCCGCGACGGCGCCATCAAGACGCTGATCGCAACCGACGTCGCCGCTCGCGGCATCGATATCCCTGCCGTCAGCCACGTCTTCAACTACGACCTGCCGGAAGTGGCGGAAGCCTACGTCCACCGCATCGGCCGCACGGCCCGTGCCGGCCGCGACGGCATTGCGATTGCCTTCTGCGCACCCGACGAAGCCCGCCTGCTGCGCGACATCGAAAAGCTGATGGGTATCGACATTGCCGTTGCCAGCGGCGAACCGCCGGCTGACATGCGTGCCGCTCCCCGTAGCAACAATCGCGGCCGCGGCCAGAACCAGCAGCGCGGCCCAGGTGGTCGTGGTGAAGGTGGCCGTGGTGAAGGTGGCGAGCGTCGCGAAGGTGGCCGTCGTGAAGGCGGACGCAGCGAAACCCGCAATGGCAGCGGCCGGCCCGCCGGCCATGGTGACCGCCGTCCGCGTAACGATGGCGACGTCACTGAAGTGCGCGCCGGCGAAGAGCGCCGCGCCCGCCCTCAGCACAACAACCGCAATCAGGATTTCCGTGGCCAGCGCCGCAATGAGCAGGCTCCGGATCACGGCCCGGACAATGATCTGGTTTCGACCTCGGATTTCCGCCCTGCCCGCAATCAGCAGCAGCGCCTGGCTCAGCCGGCTGAGGCAACCGGTCATCATCGCGGTAACAAGCAGCACGTCCATGGCCGCCCGCCGCGCAATCACGGCGACCAGCAGCCGCAGGGCGAACAGCGCCGCGAAGGCAATGGCGGCCTGCGCCGCAAGGGCCGCAATGGCGGCGGCCCGCGTCGCGAACGCGCTTAAGCTAGTGATATCAGTGAGGGCCGGAGCGATCCGGCCCTTTTCTTTTGGCCGTCCTTCGGTCACCGGCACGGGCAGAGTTTGATCCGTCGCCCGGGCAGGAAATAATCACCTGCTCATCTTTTGTGCGCGATGTCAGGATTGACAGGAATCCGCCTCGCGCCAGATCTTGATAAATGCCCAGTTTTTCACCGGTTTTTCGCACTGCAGAAGATTTTATGAATTTTCCATGCGAACTGTGCATGGTTCTTGCATTGCCTTTTGCGTTGTATTCAAATGAAGAAAAAAGGGGAGCCACACCTTTGGCATTTGATGAAATGATCACCGGAGACGAAAGTCCCCGTACGCCATATGAAAAATACTTTGAGTGGTACAACAGCCAAGACCGGGCACATCTGATTTCAAAGTCCCGCGACGCTGAAAACATCTTCCGCAAAACCGGCATCACCTTCGCGGTTTACGGCCACGCCGACAGTTCCGAAAAGCTCATCCCCTTCGACATCATCCCGCGCATCATCTCTGCCCGCGAATGGCGCAAGCTCGCTCAGGGTATCGAGCAGCGGGTGATCGCGCTCAACGCTTTCCTCGATGATATCTACCACAAGCAGGAAATCATCCGCGCAGGCCGCATCCCGCGCGAGTTGATCGAAAAGAACGTTGCATTCCTGCCCGAGATGATCGGCTTCCGGCCGCCCGGCGGCGTCTACACTCATATCGTGGGCACGGATATCGTACGAACAGGCGAAGACCAGTTCTATGTCCTCGAGGATAATGCCCGCACGCCCTCAGGCGTCAGCTACATGCTGGAAAACCGGGAAACCATGATGCAGATGTTCCCGGAACTCTTCCATGAGAACAAGGTGCAGCGCGTCGAGGACTATCCCTATCTCCTGCGCCAGAGCCTGGCTTCGCTGGCACCTCCCGGCTGCAAGGGCAAGCCGCGCGTCGCCGTTCTGACGCCCGGTATCTATAACTCCGCCTATTACGAACATTCCTTCCTCGCCGACACGATGGGTGTCGAGCTCGTCGAAGGCTCGGATCTGCGCGTCATCGACGGCAAGGTGAAGATGCGCACGACGCGAGGCTATGAGGCGATCGATGTGCTCTATCGCCGGGTCGACGACGACTTCCTCGATCCCCTCACCTTCCGCCCGGAATCGGCCCTCGGCATTCCCGGCATCATGGATGTCTACCGCTCCGGCAATATCACCATCGCCAATGCACCCGGCACCGGTATTTCCGACGACAAGGCGATCTATTCCTACATGCCCGAGATCGTCGAGTTCTATACGGGCCGCAAGCCGATCCTCGAGAACGTGCCGACCTGGCGCTGTTCGGAAGCATCAAGCCTGAAATATGTGCTGGAGCACCTGGAAGAACTGGTCGTCAAGGAAGTGCACGGCTCCGGCGGCTACGGCATGCTCGTCGGCCCGACCGCTTCCAAGAAGGAACGCGTCGATTTCGCCGAGAAGCTGAAGGCAAAGCCCAGCAATTACATTGCCCAGCCCACACTTTCGCTGTCCACCGTTCCTATCCTCGTCAACAAGGGTATCGCACCCCGCCATGTCGACCTGCGCCCTTACGTGCTGGTCTCCGACAAGGTGCAGATCATTCCGGGCGGGCTCACCCGCGTGGCGCTGAAGCAAGGCTCGCTGGTGGTCAATTCCAGCCAGGGCGGCGGCACCAAAGACACCTGGGTATTGGAGGACTGATGCTCGGAAGAACTGCAAACGGGCTCTACTGGATGTTCCGGTATATCGAGCGCGCCGAGAATATTGCACGTCTCGTGGATGCCGGCCTGCGCATGTCGCTAACGCGCAGCGACGCCGGTGATGACAATTGGGACGGCGTGCTGCAAAGCGCCGGCGTGCGCGAACTCTATGACGAGACCCATTCGAAGCTGACCGGTCCTGATGTCATCGACTACATGTTGCGCGACCGCCAGAACGCGTCGAGCGTCATGTCCTGCATTGATTTCGGCCGCAACAACGCCCGCATGGTGCGCACCGCGCTGACGCGGGAGACCTGGGAAGCGACCAACGAATGCTGGATCGATCTCAAGGAACTGCTGTCGAAAAAACTGAAGGCAGCAGAACTGCCCGAGGTCATCGATGTCATCAAGCATCGCGCCGGCCTCATCCGCGGCGCCTTCCATGGTTCGATGCTGCGCAACGAGCTCTATAATTTCGCCCGCATCGGCACCTTCATCGAACGTGCGGACAATACGAGCCGCATCCTCGACGTGAAATATTACGTGCTGCTGCCCTCGATCTCGCAGGTAGGCTCTTCGGTCGACAACGTTCAGTGGGAATCGATCCTGCGTTCGGTCTCCGCCCACCGTTCCTATAGCTGGGCCTATGACGGCGAATACCGCGCCATGAACATTGCCGACTTCCTGATCTTGAACGGTCAGATGCCGCGTTCGCTCGCCTATAGCTACGAGAAGATCGTCAGCAACCTCGGTTACATCGCCAAGGATTACGGCGAGCGGCTGGCCGCACATGATACGGCGGATGCCATTCGCGCCACGCTGCAGACATTGAAGATAAAGGATGTCATGGATCAGGGTCTGCATGAGTTTCTCGAGGATTTCGTCGCTCAAAACAACAAGCTCGGCAGCGAAATCTCCGATGGCTACCGGTTCTATGCTTAAGCGGGTCAGATCATGAAACTGAAGATCAGCCACCTCACCGAATACCGCTACGACGAACCGGCGCAGTTTTCCCTGCAGCGGCTGCGCCTGACACCACCGACCGCGATCGGCCAGACCGTGCTCAACTGGTCCCTCCATGTCGAAGGCGCCAAGCCGGAAGTCGAATATGACGACCAGTTCGGCAACCATGTGAACCTCGTCTCGCTGGAAGGCGAACAGCAGGTGACGCGCATTGTCGCCGAAGGCGAGATCGAGACCGAAGACCGCAACGGCGTGACCGGCCCCCATACCGGCTTCTGCCCGCTCTGGCTCTTCCTGCGCGATACGCCGCTCACCAAGGCAGGCAAACTGGTAAAGGAACTGACCAAGGGCGTGAGCGGTGAGAACGATCTTGCCCGCATGCATGCGTTGATGGCGGCGATCCACGAGGCAGTGGAATACAAGCCCGGCACCAGCAGCACCGAAACCACTGCCGAACAGGCGCTAGAGAGGAAGACCGGCGTCTGCCAGGACCATGCCCATATCTTCGTCACCGCGGCGCGCGCCCTGGATATTCCGGCGCGCTACGTCTCCGGCTATCTGATGATGGAAGAAAAGGTCGATCAGGCTGCCACCCATGCCTGGGGCGAGGCGCATATTCCAGGCCTCGGCTGGGTCGGCTTCGATCCTGCCAACGAGATCTGCCCGGATGACCGCTATGTCCGCATGGCCTCCGGCCTCTGCTATCGCGATGCGGCTCCCGTGTCGGGCATGCGCATCGGCACTCCAGGTGAAAAACTGTCGGTCACCGTAAAGGTCGAGGACAGCGACCAGATGCAGAGCCAAAGCCAGAGCTGACAAAAGCAGCCAATTTGCGGCGGCTTCTCTGCGTGCCGAAACACGCAATAATTGCTGTTGCAACCAATTCTCTACTTCGAGCTAACCCGATCTTAAACCGGCTGGCGGAAGCTGTGCGCTCATAAGGCCCGCATTTGTGGGCACCGGCGCACAGCGCGCCGGCCTGTTTTGAGATTTCAGTAGGTCGTTTTATGTCTCTTCTTATTATCGATGACAGCAAATCCAGCCTGCTTGCCCTTGAAACCGCCGTCCGCCGCTTCGCCAGCTGCGAGATCGAAAGCTTCACCAATCCGCTGGAAGCCCTCGAGCGCGCGAGAACAGTCGAATTCGATCTCGTGCTGGTCGATTACATGATGCCCGAGCTCAACGGTATCACCGTGATTCACCGCCTGCGCAGCCAGCGCGGCTATGAAACCGTACCCATCGTGATGGTAACCTCCCAGACGGAACGCTCCGTGCGTCTGGAAGCGCTGGAGGCCGGCGCCACGGACTTCCTGGCAAAACCCTTCGATCCGCTGGAACTCGAGGCTCGCATCCTCAATCTTCTCGCCCTGCGCAGCGCCCAGCTTGCCCTCGTCGACCGTGCCCGCTCGCTCGATCAGGCTTTCCGCCGTGCCACCGAACGAGCCGATATCCGCGAGCAGGAGATCGTCTGGTGTCTGGCGCAGGCCATGGCCTCGCGTGACGGCAATACCGGCGATCACATCGAACGTGTCGCCAACATCGCCGAACTGATTGCCGAAGGCCTCGGCATGGACCGCATCCAGCGCCGCAACATCTATCTCGCCGCGCCCCTGCACGATATCGGCAAGATCGGCATTCCCGACGCCATCCTGCAGAAGCCCGGCAAACTGGAGCCGCACGAGATCGAAAAGATGCGCGAGCATGTACCGATCGGCGTTTCGATCCTGCGCAACAGTTCCGCCGAGCTTTCGCGCGTCGCCACCGCCATCATCGGCGGCCACCACGAAAAATGGGACGGCACGGGCTACCCGCAGGGCCTTGCCGGCGAACAGATACCGATCGAGGCCCGCATCGTCGCCGTTGCCGATGTCTTCGATGCGCTCTGCTCCGAGCGGCCCTACAAGCAGGCATGGCCGATCGACAAGGCCTACCGGGAAATCATCGCCTGCAGCGGCACCCATTTCGATCCGGCTTGCGTCGCCGCCTTCCACCGCAAATGGCCGGCGATCCGCATGCTCTTCGAACAGCTTGAGGTGGAAGAACGCCTGCGCTCCAGCGGTTGACACCCGATCGGGTTCCATGACGCCTTCTTCCACAGACCGGCGATCCGGTGCCGGCGGCCATTTGCCGAAATCCCCTGCATGAGCTTATGGTACAGTCATGTCTCGCATGAACCTTCATTTTCTTGACGCACGCGGTGCACTTTCCGAGCTGCGTGATTGGCTGAATGAGCGGCTGTCCGATGCATTCGATAAAGGGAGCGCTCTACTGCGAGCAGCACCTGTCGATGTCGTGGTGAAAGCTGGAACCCACGTGTTGTCCGAGAAGGGGCATCTTGGATATGCACCAGAACCGGGCTTGATCTATCTGACGGTCGATCCTGCCAATCCAGCTCTTGCTGCAAATGCCGATGCGTCGTTGGAGCGGATGTTTGTGCATGAACTGCATCACGCTGCCCGATGGAATGGACCCGGATACGGAAATTCATTGGGGGAAGCATTGGTTTCTGAAGGCCTAGCGGGACATTTTGCGCAGGAAATTTACGGTGGTCCCCCTGAACCCTGGGAAAAACTATCCAGCGATGAAATCCGCAGATATGTGACCCGTGCCGCGCAGGAGTGGGGCAATCGCAGCTATGACCACGAGGCGTGGTTCTTCGGGACGTCCGATCTGCCGGGGCAGCTCGGATATTCAATGGGTTTCCAGCTCGTCGCCGACCACTTGATGCGGACGGGCCAAAGACCATCTGCCCTGGTTTACGAAGCAGCGTCCGAATTCAGATTTTCTCTGGATCAAATCTAGAGTTCGCTCCGTGACGAGGCGCCTGAATTTGCGAAGGCAGCGGGCTTTAAAGGTTTCGCACCAATGCCCAGCAATCACCCCGCACAGTTGGGGTTCGGGATAACCGATTTGGGGAAGCTATTGGACAATAGGAGAGGCTATGTCGCTTAGCGAGCAGCAATTTATCGAGTTGGTCCGCCGGAACCCGATAAACGCCGAATTGCTAAGCCGGCTGGGCCTCCTCCGGATTCCTCAAGGCATTCTGACCGCCGGCTGCCTCGTGCAGACGGTTTGGAATCTAAAGTCGGGTTATGATCCTCAGCACGGGATAAAGGACTATGACGTCTTCTACTTCGACGACTCCGACCTGTCATGGGACGCCGAAGATGCCGTCATTCGCCGGGTGCAGCAGGCCGTCGCCGATCTACCTGTAAAGGTGGAGATCAAGAACCAAGCCCGGGTCCATCTCTGGTACAAGGACAAGTTTGGAGCGGACTATCCGACGTTGCAAAAGGCGGAGGATGGCATCGACCGTTACCTCACCCTTTGCACAAGGATCGGTATTCGCCTCAGCGACGGCAGTCTTTATGCACCCGATGGCTTGGATGACATGTGGAACGGCATCCTGCGCCTGAACCCTCTCAATCCTCAGCGTGGCTTATTTCTGGATAAGTGCAATCAGTACCTGCAGCGATGGCCTTGGCTGACGATTGTCGATGACAAAATCGGCGATTGCGCTGCGCGGTCAAAATGACGGTTGGCATTTCGCGCATTCAGCCTCCAGCGGAGTTCCTGACTTTCAAGACAAGGCCGCCAGCACCGAACTTTCCCGTAAATTTCTGTCGCAAAACCACTCGCAAAAGCCGGAGTTTCGCGACAGAAATTTACGAACATTTCAGCTAAAAGGCGGGGTTCTCACCCCGCCCTCCATCAATCTACGGTCGATACGTCCGTTAGTGGCTGTCCCTGCCGACAGCACTTCCGCGACATCCCTTGAGGAAGTCGAGGTCGGCGCCGGTATCGGCACCTTCGACATGCTGCTGATGCAGGAAGGCATAGCCGGACTTCGGCAGATCATGGTTCGGCTGCCACTCGGCGAGACGCTTTGCCAGTTCCTCTTCGGAAATGTCGAGATGCAGGCGGCGGTTCGGCACATCGAGCTCGATCATGTCGCCGTTTCTGACGACGGCAAGCGGGCCGCCGACAGCGGCTTCCGGCGAGGTATGCAGGACGACGGTGCCGTAGGCGGTGCCGGACATGCGGGCGTCGGAAATGCGCACCATGTCGGTAATGCCCTTCTTGAGCACCTTCGGCGGCAGGCCCATGTTGCCGACTTCGGCCATGCCCGGATAGCCCTTCGGACCACAGTTCTTCATGACCATGATGCAGGTCTCGTCGATGTCGAGGCTGTCGTCGTTGATCTTGGCCTTGTAGTCGTCGATGTCTTCGAAGACGACTGCCCTGCCCTTGTGCACCATCAGGTGCGGCGAGGCGGCAGACGGCTTCAAAACCGCGCCCTTCGGCGCGAGGTTGCCACGCAGGACAACGATACCGCCGGAAGAGGTCAGCGCCTTTTCAGCCGGCAGGATGACGTCTTCGTTCCAGTTGACGACGTCCTTGACTTCGTCCCAGACAGTCTCGCCCGAAACCGTCACCGCATCCTTGTGCAGCAGGCCGGCTTCGCCGAGACGCTTCAGCACGACAGGCAAGCCGCCGGCATAGAAGAACTCTTCCATGAGGTACTTGCCCGACGGCATCAGGTTGACGATGGTCGGAACGTCGCGGCCGCAGCGGTCCCAATCGTCGAGCGTCAGGTCGACGCCGACGCGGCCGGCCATGGCCAGCAGGTGGATGACGGCATTGGTCGAACCGCCGATGGCCGCATTGGTGCGGATGGCGTTTTCGAAGGCCTGCTTGGTCATGATATCGGAAGGCTTCAGGTCGTCCTTGACCATCTGCACGATGCGGCGGCCGGTCAGCTGCGCCATGACCTTGCGGCGGGAATCGACGCCAGGGATCGCGGCGTTGCCGGAGAGTGCCATGCCGAGCGCTTCCGCCATGGACGCCATGGTGGAAGCCGTGCCCATCGTGTTGCAGGTGCCCGACGAACGGCTCATCGAGGCCTCTGCCTCGAGGAATTCGGCCTGCGTCATCTCGCCGGCCTTCACCATTTCGGAGAACTTCCAGAGATGCGTGCCGGAGCCGACGCGTTCGCCGCGGAAATAGCCGTTCAGCATCGGACCGCCGGTGACGACGATCGACGGCAGATCGACGGAGGCAGCACCCATCAGCAGCGACGGCGTGGTCTTGTCGCAGCCGACGAGCAGTACGCAGCCATCCATCGGCTGGCCGCGGATCGCTTCTTCGACCGCGAGTGCGGCAAGGTTGCGATACATCATCGCGGTCGGGCGGAAGGTATTTTCGGATGCCGAGAATACCGGCACCTCGAGCGGGAAGCCGCCGGCTTCCCAGACACCTGCCTTCACCTTTTCGGCAAGCTCGCGCAGATGACCGTTGCACGGCGTCATGTCCGACCAGGTATTGAGGATGCCGATGACCGGGCGGCCGTCGAACAGGTCGTGCGGATATCCCTGGTTCTTAAGCCAGCCGCGGTGGTAGATCACGTCGCGGCTCGTGCCGCCGTACCATTCCTGCGACCTCAGCTTGCGCGGCCATTCTGCTTTCTTCTTCATAATTTCTGTCCTTCAGGATATCCCCTGATCGCCTCGTACGATCAGGGTTATCGCACTTCGTCTCAAGCCAGCGTGTAGGCGGTCTTGACGGTTGTGTAGAATTCGGCGGCGTACTTGCCCTGCTCGCGCGGGCCGTAGGACGAGCCCTTGCGGCCGCCGAAAGGAACGTGGAAATCGACGCCGGCAGTCGGCAGGTTCACCATCACCATGCCGGCCTCGGAGTTGCGCTTGAAATGCGTCGCATGCTTGAGGCTCGTCGTGGCAATGCCCGCAGACAGGCCGAACGGCGTGTCGTTGGCAGTTGCCAGCGCCTCTTCGTAATCCTTCACGCGGATCACGGAAACGACAGGTCCGAAGATCTCTTCGCGCGAGATGCGCATCTGGTTGGTCGCTTCGGTAAAGAGCGTCGGCTGCAGGTAGAAGCCGGGCGTATCGCGCGAGATGAGTTCGCCGCCGAAGGCAAGCTTGGCGCCCTCTTCCTTGCCGATCTTGATATAATCGGTATCGGTCTGAAGCTGGCGGGCATCGACGACAGGGCCGATATGGGTGCCGGGCTTCATGGCATTGTCGACGACGACGGTTTTCAGCTTTTCGGTGAGTGCTGCAACGAACTTGTCGTGGATGCCCTCGGTGACGATCAGCCGCGACGACGCCGTGCAGCGCTGGCCGGTGGAGAAGAAGCCGGAATTGGCAGCGGCCTCGACGGCCACGGTCAGGTCGGCGTCGTCGAGCACGACCATCGGGTTCTTGCCGCCCATTTCCAGCTGGAACTTGCGGTTATGCTCGATGGAGGAGGTGGCGACGCGCCTGCCCGTGCCTGTCGAACCGGTAAAGGTGATGCCGGCAATGTCGGGACTGTCGAGCATGGCCTGCCCCACGACCGAGCCTTTGCCCATGACGAGGTTCAGGACGCCCTTCGGCAGGCCCGCGCGGTGCAGGATATCCGCAATCGCCCAGGAACAGCCAGGAACCAGATCCGCCGGCTTGAAGACGACAGTGTTGCCATAGCAAAGCGCCGGAGCGATCTTCCAGGCCGGGATGGCGATCGGGAAGTTCCAGGGCGTGATGATGCCGATGACACCGAGCGGCTCGCGAGTGATCTCGACGCCAATGTTGGGACGCACCGAGGGAACGACTTCGCCGGCAAGGCGCAGTGCTTCGCCTGCGAAGAATTCGAAGATCTGCGATGCGCGGATCGTTTCGCCGATCGCTTCTGGAAGCGTCTTGCCTTCCTCGCGGGCAAGCAGAGCACCAAGCTCGTCCTTGCGCGCCATGATCTCGTCGCCAGCCTTCTTCAGAATGACGTGGCGCTCCCAGATGCCGGAGCGCGACCAGGCCGGAAAGGCAGCCTTGGCAGCGGCGATCGCAGCCTTGGCATCCTCGGCGCTCGCTTGAGCGTAGAGGCCGACGACCTCGTTCGTGTCGGACGGGTTGATATTCTCGGCGGCATTGGTGCCGGTCCATTCACCGGCGATGAGATTCTGATGGACGGTCATGGGCCTTGGAGCCTCCTCTAGACAAATGACCGGCCGCTTGCATGGCAGCCGGTCTTGGAAATCAGAGCTGCTTGACGGCGATCTCTTCTTCGGCAGCAACCTTCAGCGGGTTGCGCAGCGGCAGGCCGAATTCGGCCACCTCGATTTCAAAGACATCGCCCTCTTCCGCCTTGATGCCATCGGCAAAGGAAAGCGTCGCCGTACCGAACATATGTACATGCACATCACCCGGCACGCGGAAGAGGCCATATTTGAAATGGTGATATTCCAGATTGGCGAAAGTGTGCGACATGTTCGCTTCGCCCGACAGGAACGGCTTCTCGAAGATCATCTGGTTGCCGCGCTTGATGCGCGAGGTGCCACGGATATCCTCAGGAGCCACACCGATGCGGATTTCAGGACCGAAGCTTGCCGGACGCAGCTTGGAATGGGCGAGGAAGAGATAGTTGATCCGCTCGGTGACGTGGTCGGAAAACTCGTTCGACAGTGCAAAGCCGATACGGAACGGCGTGCCGTCCTTGGCGATGACATAGATGCCGGCCATCTCAGGCTCTTCGCCGCCGTCGAGCGCGAAGGACGGCGAAACGAGCGGAGCGCCCGGAGCAGCAGCGCCATAGCCATTGCCCTTGTAGAACCATTCGGGCTGCACGCCCTTATGGCCGGCAGCCGGCTTGCCGCCTTCAAGACCCATCTTGAACATCTTCATGGAGTCGGTCAGCGTTTCCTCTGCCGCCTCGGAGGTCTTCTTGTGCATGGAATCGCGCGTCGCGGCGGAGCCCAGATGCGTCAGGCCCGTACCGGTCAGGTGCAGATGCGCGGCATCCGGATGGGTGATCGGCGGCAGGAAGCGTCCCTCGGCATAGGCCTTTTCAAGATCGACGGGTTCGCCATATCCGCGAGCCTCGATAACGGAAACGAGCGACTTGCCACTATCTGCGGCTTCCATCGCCAGAGCGTAGACGCTCACAGCACCCTTGACGGCCTTGGCGGCGGCACCCGGTTCGCGCACGGCGACGATGATCTCTCCGTTTGCGCCCTTGATCTGCGAAATAAGCACGGTCTTCATCCTTTTCGTTTGGCGATGACAAAGCTTCGCCGCTCCGGCTCCATCCGGAGCCGGAATTCAATTTTCATATGACTGCGATGCGGGGGCTGAGCCTAAACTCAGCCCTTGTTCTTATTATAGACGTCGAAGAAGACGGCAGCGAGAAGCACTGCACCCTTGACCATCTGCTGGGAGTCAGTGCCAAGGCCGTGGATCGACATGCCGTTGTTCATGATACCCATGATCAGAGCGCCGATGACAGCGCCGGTCACCTTGCCCACGCCGCCCTGTGCCGATGCGCCGCCGATGAAGCAGGCCGCGATCACGTCGAGCTCGAGGCCGAAGCCGCCCTTCGCCGTTGCCGAGTTGAGACGCAGCGCAACGATCAGACCAGCCAGACCGGCAAGCAGACCCATATTTGCGAAAGTGAGGAAGGTCAGCCGCTCGGTGTTGATACCGGAGAGCTTCGTTGCCTTCTCGTTACCGCCCATCGCGTAGATACGGCGGCCGATCGTCGTGCGACGCGTGATGAAAGCGTAAGCCGTGATCAGCACCAGCATGATGACGAGCACGTTCGGGAAGCCCTTGTAGATCGACAGCTGATAGCCGAGCGCCAGGATGGCGAGAGCGACGATGCCGTTCTGCGCAATGAAGAAGCCCAGAGGCTCGACGTCGTTGCCGTGCTTTTCGTTCGACTTGCGCGCGCGCCATGCCAGATAGACGAGGGTCACGGCGCCGATGACGGTCAGGATGATCGAGGTCGAGTTGATGCCGCCCATATCGAAAAGGTTGGGCAGGAAGCCGATGCTGATCAGCTGAAAGGCCGGAGGGAACGGACCGATGCTGGTGCCCGTTCCGGCTCCCGTCATCACGGTCAGTGTCAGGCCGCGGAAGACCAGCATGCCGGCGAGCGTAACGATGAAGGACGGGATCTTGTGATAGGCGACGAAATAACCCTGAACGCCGCCGACCAGCGCACCCACGGCCAGACAAATAACCGTCGCGAGCACATAGTTCATATGCCACTGCACCGTCATGACGGCGGCGATGGCGCCGATGAAACCGACGACGGAGCCGACCGAAAGATCGATATGGCCGGCAACGATCACCAGCAGCATGCCCAGCGCCATGACGACGATGAACGAGTTCTGCAGGATGATGTTCGTCAGGTTGAGCGGCCTGAAGAGAACGCCGCCGGTCGAGATCTGGAAGAACACCATGATCGCGATGAGCGCGATGAACATGCCGTATTCACGGATGTTGCCTCGAACAAATTCGCCGATGGAGACGACACGCCCTTGCTCGGTGATGGGTTGATTGATCGGCGTCATTGTTTCTTCTCTCCTGAGCGCATGATGGCGCGCATGATGGTTTCCTGGCTCGCTTCTCCCTTCGGCAGTTCCGCAACGATACGTCCTTCGTTCATGACGTAGATGCGGTCGCACGTACCAAGAAGCTCAGGCATTTCCGATGAAATCATCAGAACGCCTTTACCGTCAGCCGCGAGCTGGTTGATGATAGTATAGATTTCATATTTGGCGCCAACATCAATGCCGCGCGTCGGTTCGTCCAGGATCAACACTTCGGGATCCGAGAACAACCATTTCGACAGAACGACCTTTTGCTGGTTGCCGCCCGACAGGTTGACCGCTTCCTGGAAGATGCTGGAGGAACGAATGCGCAGCTTCGACCGATAGTCGGAGGCGACGCGCAATTCCCTGACACTGTCGATAACGGTGGCATTCGACACCGCTTCCAGATTGGCAAGCGTCGTGTTGTGAATGATTGTTTCGCCCAGCACGAGGCCAAGGTGTTTGCGGTCTTCGGTCACATAGGCGAGACCGGCGTCGATCGCCTTGCGCACCGTCGTCGTATCGACCTTCTTGCCGTCGACGAAGACGTCGCCGGTGATCTTGTGCCCATAGGACTTGCCGAAAACGCTCATGGCAAATTCAGTGCGGCCGGCGCCCATCAGGCCCGCGATGCCGACGACCTCGCCCTTGCGGACATTCACGTTGATGTCGTGCAGGACCTGGCGGTCGCGATGCTGCTGGTGGAAGGCATTCCAGTTCTTGACTTCGAAGATCGTCTCGCCGATCGGTACGGAGCGCGGCGGATAACGGTCCGCGAGGTCTCGGCCCACCATGTTCTTGATGATGATGTCTTCGCTGATCTCGTCCTTGTGACAGTCGAGCGTCTTGACGGTCATGCCGTCGCGCAGGACCGTGATCTGGTCGGCGACCTTGCGGATCTCGTTCAGCTTGTGGGAGATGATGATCGAGGTAATGCCCTGCTTGCGGAATTCCATCAGCAGGGTGAGCAGCGCATCGGAATCGCTTTCGTTCAGCGATGCGGTAGGCTCGTCGAGAATGAGCAGCTTAACGCTCTTCGACAGTGCCTTGGCGATCTCGACGAGCTGCTGCTTGCCGACGCCGATGTCGGTGACGAGCGTGTTCGGAGATTCCGCCAGGCCCACCTTGGCGAGCAATTGCTTCGTGCGATTGAATGTATCGCCCCAGCTGATGACGCCGTTCTTGGCGTTTTCATTCCCGAGGAAGATGTTTTCGCCGATTGAAAGCTGGGGTACCAGCGCCAGTTCCTGGTGGATGATGACGATACCGATTTCTTCGGAATCCTTCAGGACCCTGAAGTTGCGCACATCGCCTTCATAGACGATGTCGCCATCATAGCTTCCTGCCGGATAGACGCCGGAGAGCACCTTCATCAGGGTCGACTTGCCGGCCCCGTTTTCGCCCACCAATGCGTGGATCTCACCCTGACGAACCTTGAGGTTCACATTCTCGAGCGCCTTGACGCCCGGGAACGTCTTGGTGATGTTCCGCATTTCGAGGATTGTATTTTCCATGACTAAAAACCCAACGCCGCGATCAGAAATGACCCGGCGATCATAGAATTGAAGACCGGAACCCGCAATCGTGCGGGTTCCGGCCATTCATGTTACTTCAGCTGGTCTTCCTTGTAGTAACCGCCATCAACGAGAACTGCCTTGTAGTTCTCCTTGGTCACGGCGACCGGCTTCAGCAGGTAGGACGGAACGACCTTGACACCGTTGTCGTAGGTCTTCGTGTCGTTGACTTCAGGCTCCTTGCCGGACATGACGGCATCAACCATCGAAACGGTGACCTTCGCCAGATCGCGGGTATCCTTGAAGATCGACGAATACTGTTCGCCAGCGATGATCGACTTGATCGACGGGATTTCCGAGTCCTGGCCGGTGACGACAGGCAGCGGCTGCCCAGCCGAACCGTAGCCGACGCCCTTCAGCGACGAGAGGATACCGATCGACAGACCGTCGTACGGAGACAGGACAGCGTCAACCTTGGCGTCGGTGTAGTTAGCCGAGAGCAGGTTGTCCATGCGGGCCTGGGCCGTTGCCGGATCCCAACGCAGCGTGCCGACCTTGTCCATGCCGGTCTGGCCGGACTTCACGACGAGCTTGCCGGAGTCGATGTAGGGCTGCAGGACAGACATTGCGCCGTCATAGAAGAAGAAGGCGTTGTTGTCGTCCGGCGAACCGCCGAAGAGTTCGATGTTGAACGGGCCCTTGCCGTCCTTGAGGCCGAGCTTGTCGACGATCGTACCAGCCTGCAGAACGCCAACCTGGAAGTTGTCGAACGTGGCGTAGTAGTCGACGTTGGCAGAGTCGCGGATCAGGCGGTCATAAGCGATGACCTTGATGCCGGCGTCATGAGCCTTCTGGAGAACGTCGGAAAGGGTCGTGCCGTCGATCGAAGCGACGACGAGAACCTTGGCGCCCTTCGTGACCATGTTTTCGATCTGCGAAAGCTGGTTCGGAATATCGTCGTCAGCATACTGCAGGTCGGTCTGGTAGCCGGCAGCCTGGAGCTGCTTGACGATGTTGTTACCGTCGTCGATCCAGCGAGCCGAAGCCTTCGTCGGCATTGCGATGCCAACCAGACCCTTGTCCTGTGCCATAGCCGGCATAACGAACGATGCGACGCCGAAAGCAGCCGCAGCCATCAATGAGATAATGGATTTCATTTCTCTCTCCCTTGTTAAAGATTAGCGGACGAAAAATCGCCCGCCCCGAAACTGTGGCAGGTTCCGTATTGGATAGTTACTTCAGATGGTGAGAAACGAAGTAGGTCTCCTCCACGATCTCACACGTGTTGAGTGCCAACCAGCACACGGCGGCAAACTGGTATGGATTCCTATAACTGTCAAATAGAATAACTGGTAATGTGCATAACAAATTTGGTATATCGTTAAAAAGTATTACTTTTGATGGAGCGCAGTGGGGAGGCTGCAACCATGACGATTATCTCCGAGCCATTTTCTTTGGAACATGTCGACATTAACAGCGACAATTTTGGCGATGACGGCCTTCTACGTGCAGGACTTAAGCTGAATCACCTGCGTATGATTGTCGCAATCGAAGATAGCGGGCAGATTTCGGCTGCCGCAGAGGTGCTGAACATATCGCAGCCGGCGGCCTCCCGAATGCTGTCCGAAATGGAGTCGATTGTGAAGACTCCGCTCTATGAGCGGGTTGCCCGCGGCGTGGTGCTGACCACCTTCGGCGAAGCTCTCGCCAGGCGTGCGCGCAAGATCCTTCTGGAGCTGCGTGAGGCAAGCCGCGAGATCGGCGAATTGAAGAGCGGCAAGGGCGGCTCGGTCTTCATCGGTGCGGTCACTGCGCCCGCCATGAGCCTCGTCGTTCCCGCCATCAACACGGTGCGCAAGACCTTTCCAGGCATCGAGGTCAATATCCAGGTCGAGACCAGCAATGTGCTGGCGCGCGAACTTCTCGCCGCCCGCCACGACTTCATCATCAGCCGCATCCCCGATGACCTCAACCCGCGCCTTTTCGAGGTCCGCGAGATCGGCGTCGAGAAAGCCTGCCTGATCGTGCGCAGCCGCCATCCCCTCTTAAAGAAGAAGAGCCCAAGCAGCCTGTCGGAGATCAAGGATTACGATTGGGTGTTCCAGCCGCCGGGCACGCTGCTACGCCGCACGATAGAGGATATCTTCCTGTCGCGCGCCGTTCGGCTTCCGGAAAACATCGTCAACACCTCTTCGCTGCTGCTGACTTGCGCGATCATCTGCGAGACGGATGCCATTGCCCCCGTCGCCGTCGATGTCGCCCAGTTTCTCGCCTCGCAGAGCTCGAACGCCTCCGACGTGCGCATCCTACCGATCGACTTCGAGATCAACGTCAAGCCTTACAGCCTGATCACCGTCCGCGAGCGCGCCCTGCCGCCGAGCGCCCGGCTGCTCTACGATCTCATTCTGGAAGAGAGCATCCGGCAGGCCGAGAACTAGGGCCTTCAAGATACCCGGACTGAACGACGCACATGCTACGACAATCTTCTGAAAACGCCTGGGTAGTCCAGCACGATGCCGTCGCCGTCGACCTCGAGTTCGGCGGAAAATCCGGTTGATATGCCCTCATAGAGAAAGCGGTGCTCGGCAAGTTTGGTATAGCGCTGTTTGACGGGTTCGACGATCAGGTCCGGCAAGGAAACATAGGCAGCGTTGATGTCCTCGGAGACACCTATTCTTTGTTCAAGCCGCCGAATTGGCAGGGTGTTGGTGAAGGGTGTTGCTGCAATATCGACATCGATGCACCCGGCCAAATCGGAAATCTCCGAGCCATTCCCGTTGACCCAACGACCGCGGCCGTCAGACAGAATGTGCAGTCTTGGACCCTTGGCGATCTGAACCCCGACTTCGCGCACCCGCCAATGCGGGTCGATCACCAACCGGTAGGTCAGATCATATTTGCCGGCTTCGAACTGTCCGGTCACCACACCTTCCGCAAGCACACCCTCATCATTGTGGAGGATGGAAAGACGCTCAAGTCCGTCTCCGTTCCAATCGGTCCATTCTACTGTCCGCTTCCACGCTATCATGCGCGCCCCCATTTCCTTGTCCACAATGCTGCCCCTGTCGCGGCGACCGGCTCTGGACACAATACATAACGGACAGTTCGCCAGGCATGGGATTCCACCAGGCTGGCACCACGCCAAGATTTACTCTGGCCACCAGAATGCTTCAATCTGACCGGGACAGGCTCAGGATCGTGTATCGAAATCCAGCCCGGCGCCAACTTGGCGCCGTCTAATGCGCCGCTCGCAAAGGAAGGCGCATGCTGTTCGGACAATCGATATTCCAATCCGTTCTCGAACGGTTGAAAGAGGAAGAGGCCGGAGAAGCGGAAGAGCCGGCCGCCCATCGCGTTCCCGGCTTTCCGACAGGCCTCGCCTTCGATGTGATGGAGGGTGTTTCGGCTGCCTCGCAGCGGGTCGGGCAAGCCTATTTCGACAATCTCGGCCCCGAGCCCGCGATTGCGGAGTCTCCCCGCTGGCGCCCGAACCGATCATGCCCGATCACCTCGCCCGCATCGCGCCGGAAGAGATTGCCGCGGATCTGTCGATTTCATCTGCCGATACGCAACAGACGCTGAACGAGAAACGGCGCGCTTTCGCCAAGGCCAATCATCCTGATGGTGTCGCTGAGCCTTTCCGCGCCAATGCCAACAGACGCATGATGATCGCCAACCTGCTGATCGACGAGGCGATGCGCCGCCTGCCGCACAGCTGAAGCTTCCCTGTCCGCCGTCGAACGATCTGACGCGTTCCAGGCTTTGGACGGCTGGCGTTTCCGGCTCGCTTTGCGGCTTGTCTACACTGCTTTTTTCTGACAACTCAACCGGTACTGATAGCAGCCCGATTGAATATTTCGCGTTTTAGTAGCAGATAATTCCTCAGCTTTTTGGTACAGGCGACAGCATATTTCGGCAGGCCAACATACCGTGCCTACTCCCTTTTCGGTAGGCCTCAACGCTATTTAGCGAAATTGAATGCGATACAACCTTTTGTAACATAGGCCGGTGTTAATGTTATCGAAGGACACCAGCATGTCATCCACGCAAGATCCTAAGCTGCCACGCAATACCGCGCGCAGACATTTTCTAGGTGTTGCCGCTGCGGCCGGTGCCCGGCTTGCCGGCGTTGCGGCATTGGCGACGGCAATTTCCACCTCTCCCGCGAATGCGTTGGGGCGCCGGTGGGGGCGGGGCGGCTCCGGTGGACATGGAGGCTCTGGCGGACACGGCGGCTCCGGTGGGCACGGAGGCTCTGGCGGAAGCGGTGGCGGCGGCAGTGGCCCGCAGTGTTTCCTGCGTGGGACGGCGATCCTCACGGATTGCGGTGAAAAGCCCGTCGAGGACCTGCGCGTCGGCGATCGCGTTGCCCTTCCGGACGGGAGCGCCCGTCCCATCAAATGGGTCGGCCGCCAGGTCTTCAGGAAGAGCGGCGCGCGCTGGCATGAAAGCGTCATGCCGATCCGGATTTCCCGCCATGCGCTGGATAGCCGTACGCCACATTCCGATCTCTACCTATCGCCGGGCCATGCGCTGTATCTGAACGGCGTTCTGATCCGCGTGAAGGACCTCGTGAACGGCACGACCATTGCGCCGGTCACTCCGGCCGACGACGTGCCGGTCGAATACTATGCCGTTCTGCTCGATACGCATGAAGTCATCCTTGCCGAAGGTGCCGCGGCCGAGACCTTCCATCTCCTGGGGAGCAATCACGAGGACTTCTCCAATTTTGCGGAATACAAGCGCCTCTACGGTGAGGAACGTGCCGCGATGACATCCTATGCACCGGTGCTGGGCGAGGAAGGCGGCTGGAAACACTTGAAAGCGCTTCTCCTCCTTGGCGCTTCGCCACTCGTGCCGATGCGCGATCCGTTCGGGGATGCCTGCAAAAAGATCGACGCGCAAGCCAAAGAGCTGTCGCTCTGATCAGCTGCGGGCCTTCCGCGCCGAATGGGACGGCCGGAGAACTCGTGTTACGCAAAACTGTGCAGCGGATTTGCAAGCACGATATGCGTGAAAACAAGGACCTGAAGCGTGACGCGCATCCGAAAGATCGCGGCACGCTTTAACTATTCGGCCTTCTTCTCTTCTTCTATTGCCGGCTTGTCCCCGTCCTCATCATCGGGTGTGACAACTGCTGCCGTTTCCGGCGGCTTCGGATCGAAGGTCCAGATCAGCATATAGAAGGAATAGGCGCCGGCGCCGCCCGCAAGCACGCCCCAGAAGGGGTCGCCGCCGATGAATTCGAAGATCCCCCATCCGAAACAGACCACGACGATGAGGACACGAACCCAAAGGTGTCGATAGGTCGGATGGTTAGGATCGATCAGCTGCATCTCTGTCCCATTGTCGTAATAACTCCGTCTCACTCTTGTGATGACGCACGTCTCACTGTTGTGATGACGTCACTTGTCTTTAGGATGGATTTCACAAATGTGAAAGGCCCGCGGACTTGACGCGGCGACAGGAAAATGGAATGAAAATTCCAAACTTATATCAATTCGGTTTATTTGTTCCGAATATAGGGAGGCAGTAATGACAGTGAGATTTGGTCTTCTCGGCGCCGGCCGCATCGGCAAGGTTCATGCAAAGGCCGTCAGCGGCGATGCCAATGCAAAGCTCGTGGCTGTCGCCGACGCCTTCCCGCAGGCTGCCGAAGCGATCGCTTCCGCCTATGGCTGCGAAGTGCGCACGATCGAAGCGATCGAGGCCGCCAAGGATATCGACGCCGTCGTCATCTGCACGCCGACCGATACGCATGCCGACCTGATCGAGCGCTTCGCCCGCGCCGGCAAGGCGATCTTCTGCGAAAAGCCGATCGACTTGGATGTTGCGCGCGTAAAAGCCTGCATCAAGGTCGTGGAAGAGACCGGCGCCAAGCTGATGGTCGGCTTCAACCGCCGCTTCGACCCGCATTTCATGGCGGTCCGCAAGGTCATCGACGAAGGCAAGATCGGCGATGTCGAGATGGTGACGATCACCTCGCGCGATCCCGGCGCCCCGCCGGTCGATTACATCAAGCGTTCCGGCGGCATCTTCCGCGACATGACGATCCACGATTTCGACATGGCCCGCTTCCTGCTCGGCGAAGAGCCGGTCTCGGTTTTCGCGACCGCAGCCGTGCTCGTCGACAAGGCTATCGGCGCAGCCGGCGATTACGACAGCGTCTCCGTCATCCTGCAGACCGCGTCGGGCAAGCAGGCGGTGATCTCCAATTCGCGCCGCGCCACCTATGGCTACGACCAGCGCATCGAGGCTCACGGCTCCAAGGGTCTCGTTTCGGCCGAAAACCAGCGTCCGGTCTCGATCGAAGTCGCCAACGGCGAAGGCTATACCCGCCCGCCGCTGCATGACTTCTTCATGACCCGCTACACCGAAGCCTATGCCAACGAGATCGCAAGCTTCATCGCCGCGATCGAAAAGGGCTCGAAGATTTCGCCGTCCGGCGCCGATGGCCTGGCTGCTCTTGCTCTCGCAGATGCAGCCGTCCAGTCGGTCAAGGAAGGCAAGCTCATCAAGATCGGCTGACCGCCCTCTCCCGACGGTCGCCATAATGAGATGGCCGGGCTCTTGCCCGGCCATTTCTCGTTTAAGCAGTATCCTGCGTTTCAATCCGTTCCCTGGAGACCGGCCACGACGATATCTTCATCGATGACTGCCAGCGCCCGGTTCAGATGTCCTTCGAAGACGAGAATCTGTTCGTCCGCGACGACCCTGAGTTCCGGCATGCCCTCCATGCGCACCATATGGGATTGGCCGAGCCCCTCCTCGATCCCCTGCCGCAGCAGATCGTAATAGCGCGTGCCGGGTCCGGTGATCGCGATCGGCATGCGCTCCGTCAGGCTCAGCATACGTGATAAACCGTTACCGAGCGCGAGCCCCGCCTGTCGGAAGGCAAAGCCCGAGATACGATGGCCCTGCCGGGCCCGCGCCGCGATCTTGTCGAGCTCGGCCACTGGCACGAACTTTGCCGGGATCGTATCGAGCGGCACTTCGAAGGCAGTGCGCAGGATCGCGTAGAAACCGGCATAGGCCTCGATGCAGCCGCGCGTGCCGCACCGGCAAAGCCCGCCATTGGCCATATGCAGCATATGCCCGAAATTGGGCGCGGAGACTTCATGCCCGCCATGGGTCGTCCGTCGCACGATTCCAAGCCCGATGCTGTGGCCGAGCGAAAGGGCGGCCAGCGAGCGGAAATCCGCACCTTTGACATTCTCCTCACGCGCGCCGAGAGCGGCGGCGACCAGCAGCGTCTCGTTGTCGAGAATGACCTTCGCCTTCCATTCCGGTTTGAGCGCCAGTTCGAAATCGATCTGGTCGCTGCCGAAGATCGGCGACCAGACGAGAACCGGTTCGGAGGAGTTGACCAGCCCCTTGCTGCTGATCGAAATGAGCAGCACCTTCTCCCGTTCGATCCGCGAGCGCGACAGGATACGCTCTAGCCCAGCCCGCACCCCGTTCACGAAGCGGCCAGCCCCATCAGGATCATGCGACCTTTCCTCGCTGAAGCGGTCGATCAGCTTGCCCGAGTAATCGACGAGCGAATATTGCACGGCATCCGAGGAGATGATGACGACGATCAGATAGCCGCAGTCGCGGCGCTGGCGCAAAAGCACGCGCGGGCGCCCTCGCCCGCTCGCTGCCTGGTGCTCGGATTTTTCGATCACCTGCGCCTTTTCGAGATCGGCCGTGATCGCAGAAACGGTGGCGGACGAAAGCCGCGTGAAATCGGATATTTCAGTGTGAGCAAGTGGCCCGTGGCGGCGGAGAGTGGCGAGCACAAGCACGCTGTTTCTCTGCCGTACGAGCTCCGTGCTCGACTTGGTCAGCATCTATCGCCGCCTCTTCCCCGTTCGTTCCGCCCTTCACTTGCCACAGCATCTCCAGCCCCTCCAGTCAAAGGAAATTAAGCCGGTAGTGCGGTGTTGACAGTTGAAAAAATCTCTGACACTAAATTTCTCGACTGTCGAGAAAAAAATCCGAACCTTTCTGGACAGGCTTTCGCGGTGGCCGGAGGAGGCTGATGCTGGGCCGGCTGCAATTCACTCGGGAGGACATTATGAAGTCTATTTATAAGCTGATGGCGGGTGCTGCCATTCTCGTTTCGCTGCAGTCGGCTGCCATGGCTGCAGACCTCGTCGTTGGCGTTTCCTGGTCGAACTTCCAGGAAGAGCGCTGGAAGACCGACGAAGCCGCTATCAAAAAGGCTCTGGAAGCCAAGGGCGCAAAGTACATTTCCGCTGACGCACAGTCTTCGGCTGCAAAGCAGCTCACCGACGTCGAGTCGCTGATCTCGCAGGGCGCAAACGCACTCATCATTCTCGCTCAGGACTCCGACGCAATCGGCCCGGCTGTTGAAAAGGCCGCCAGCGAAGGTATCCCGGTCGTCGGTTACGACCGCCTGATCGAAAATCCGTCTGCCTTCTACATCACCTTCGACAACAAGGAAGTCGGCCGCCTGCAGGCTCAGGGCGTCTTCAAGGCAAAGCCGGAAGGCAACTACGTCTTCATCAAGGGCTCGTCTTCCGACCCGAACGCTGACTTCCTCTTCGCAGGTCAGCAGGAAGTCCTGAAGGCTGCAATCGACGCCGGCAAGATCAAGAATGTCGGCGAAGCCTATACCGACGGCTGGCTGCCGCAGAACGCTCAGCGCAACATGGAGCAGTTCCTGACCGCCAACAACAACAAGGTTGACGCTGTCGTTGCTTCCAACGACGGTACGGCCGGTGGCGCCGTCGCCGCTCTCGACGCACAGGGTCTCGCCGGCACCGTTCCGGTTTCCGGCCAGGACGCCGACAAGGCTGCTCTCAACCGCATCGCTCTCGGCACGCAGACGGTTTCCGTCTGGAAGGACAGCCGCGAACTCGGCAAGCGCGCTGCCGAAGTCGCTCTCGATCTCGCCGGCGGCACGGCCCTCGACAAGGTTGCAGGTGTTCAGACCTTCGAAGGCGGCCCGAAGAAGGTGAAGATGCAGTCGATCTTCCTGACTCCGCTCGCCATCACCAAGGACAACCTGAACGTCGTCATCGACGCCGGCTGGATTTCCAAGGCTGAAGCTTGCCAGGGCGTCAAGGCCGGCTCCGTCAAGGCTTGCGACTAATCCTCGCCTGACGATCTGAAATACCGGCGCCGCAGCGGCCCTCCGCTGCGGCGCCGGATGCGGATGAAGCCCGCTCAGTGGTGCTTCTCCGTTCTCGCGCACATCGCGGATGCTTTGATTCCCTGCCAGAATAGTGCCGTTGTGATCGGCTATTTTCGGAAGCGTCCCGGTGGTCACATCTAGAACAGGGCGGTCATCGGCCAGCTATTCCTATCAGGAGCAGGCCTGCGCCCAAACAAATGGGGGAAACGGCAAACCCATGGCAGACATCACCCAATCGACCTCCTCCGGCCCGCGCACGGCAGTTGAAGGCCCCTTCACGCGCTTCCTAAGAGCAACGGAAATAGACACCCGCCTTCTCGGCATGATCGGCGCATTGCTGGTCATCTGGGTCGGCTTCCACTTCTATACCGGCGGCCTGTTCCTCACGCCCAGAAACCTCTGGAACCTCTCCGTCCAGACGACCGAAATCGCGGTTCTGGCGACCGGCATGGTGCTGGTCATCGTCACCAGAAACATCGACCTGTCGATCGGCTCGATCCTTGGCTTCGTCGCCATGATCATGGGCGTGGTCCAGGCGAAGTTCCTGCCGCAATATCTGGGCTTCGACAATTCCTTCACCTGGGTCATCACGCTGATCTGCGGCCTCATCGTCGGCTCGGCTATCGGCCTGTTCCAGGGCGTCATCATCGCCTTCATGGGCGTGCCGTCCTTCATCGTCACCCTCGGCGGCTTCCTCGCCTGGCGCGGCCTTGCCTGGTATGTCACGAGCGGCCAGACGGTCGCCCCCCTCGACACCACCTTCCGCATCATGGGCGGCGGCGCCGAAGGCGCAATCGGTGCCACCTGGAGCTGGATCATCGGTGCGGCTGCCTGCGTGCTGATCGTCATTTCCATCATCGGCTCGCGTCACCAGCGCCGGCGCTTCAACTTCCCGCGCCGTCCGCTCTGGGCCGAATATGTCCTCGGCGTGCTCGGCTGTGCCATGGTGCTCGGCGCGATCTGGGTCTCCACGATCTATTACTGGCCGCCGGCCATCGCCAAGCGCTATGCCGAAGCCAATAACATCACCATGCCGGAAACCGGCCTGATGATCCCCTACGGCATTGCCGTGCCGGTGCTGATCGCCATCCTCGTCGGCATCGTCATGACCTTCATCGCCACGCGCCTGCGCTTCGGCCGCTATGTCTTCGCGATCGGCGGCAACCCGGAAGCGGCAGAACTTGCCGGCATCAAGACCCGCTGGGTCACGGTGCGCATCTTCGCGCTGATGGGCTTCCTCGCAGCGGTGGCCGCCGCCATCTCGACGGCGCGCCTCAACGCCGCCGCCAATTCGCAGGGCACGACCTACGAGCTCTATACGATCGCAGCAGCCGTCATCGGCGGCACGTCGCTCGCAGGCGGTACCGGCACGATTGCCGGCGCCATGCTCGGCGCGCTCGTCATGCAGTCGCTCCAGTCAGGCATGGGTCTCGCAAATGTCGATACGCCCATCCAGAACGTCGTCGTCGGCGCGGTGCTCGTCATTGCCGTCTGGCTAGACACTGTCTATCGCTCCCGTGCGAAGTAAGAGGAGTACGAACCATGGCTGAACAACGCACTCCCCTTGTCGAACTGAAGAATATCTCGATCTCCTTCGGCGGTATCCACGCGGTCGACAATGCCTCGGTCGATCTCTATCCCGGTGAAGTCGTGGCCCTTCTCGGCCATAACGGCGCCGGCAAGTCGACGCTGATCAAGATCCTCTCCGGCGCCTACAAGCGCAACTCGGGTGAAATCCTGATCAACGGCGAACCGGCCGACATCCGCAATCCGCGCGATGCCAAGAAGTTCGGCATCGAGACGATCTACCAGACGCTCGCCGTCGCCGATAATGTCGACGCCGCCGCCAATCTCTATCTCGGCCGCGAGCTGAAGACCCGCTGGGGCACGCTCGACGACGTCGCGATGGAACATTCCGCCCGCGAGGTGATGGGTCGCCTGAACCCCAACTTCAAGCGCTTCAAGGAGCCGGTCAAGGCATTGTCAGGCGGCCAGCGCCAGTCGGTCGCCATTGCCCGCGCCATCCTCTTCAACGCCCGCATCCTGATCATGGACGAGCCGACGGCAGCCCTTGGTCCTCAGGAAACGGCGCAGGTGGGCGAGCTCATCAAGCAGCTGAAGAAGGAAGGCATCGGCATCTTCCTCATCAGCCACGACATCCACGACGTCTTCGACCTCGCGGACCGTGTCTCTGTCATGAAGAACGGCCAGGTCGTCGGCCACGCCCGCACCGAGGATGTCACCAAGGACGAAGTCCTCGGCATGATCATCCTCGGCAAGGTGCCCCCCAAGGCCATCCCCGGCCCCGGCGCCATGCAGGTCTGATTGTCCTGTAATATCCGATGCGGAAACTCCGCCGCCCCCTGGGGCTGGCGGAGTTTTTATATGCATTCTCCGGGCTGACGGGTAAAAATACCCTCCAAACTGCAAGCGTCGGTAATTCTGAAAATTTCGCGATTGAAGCCAGCCGCAAGCTAAGAACCACGCATCGGACAGGCGATTCACACCGCGCATAGGGCGCGCTGGAGTGACCGGATTACGTGGCTCTCAGAAGGGGCTGCGGGCGTCGCGCATGACCTCTTCGTGGATCAGTGAGACAGGCGTGGCGGCATCCGCCGCAGGGGACGCTAGGCACCGCTCCTGGCAGGGGAGAGGTGGGTCAGTACGCATCGCCACCTGTTGCCCTCCCGGTGATAGACGTCGGTGATCCATTCGTCGGCTGATATCGGTTCGCCACGGAACATGCCCGTGTTCTGCCCGCGACCGGTAACCGTGGCGACATTGCCGAGCAGATGGACGTGATGCGTCGTCTTGGTCATCGTGTCATGGCTCAGGACACCGGATCCGATCGCCGAAAGAATAGCCTGTGCAGGGATTGGGCCACGCTCAGGCGTCACCAGCACCCAGTCCTTCGTGATCCAGGCGGCGATCTTGACGGGATCGTTGGAAACCATCGCCGCGTTGAAGGCGCGCTCAGCCTCCTCGAGCGCTTCAAGGGCTGCAGCGCTCACGCCGACATGTCCTCGTTCCAGCGGCGCTGCATCTCCTCAGGCGTGACCTGCTCGATGGTTTGCGACAGCATCCAGCGATGACCGAAGGGATCAAGCACCTGCGCCACCCGCTCGCCAAAACTCTGGTCGGTCGCCGGGCGCAACATCGTCGCCCCGGCCGACAGCGCCTGCGCCAGTGCTGCGTCGGTCGACACCGTGTCCATGTGGAAGGTTACCGGCGAGCCTCCGACGGTATCGGGAGACAGGGCGCCGAAGTCCGGATACTCGTCTGCCAACATCATCAGCGTCTCTCCGAAACGCAGCTCGGCATGGCCGATCCGCCCGTCCGAAGGATCGGTCATGCGGAAGACTTCCGTGGCGCCGAAAGCCTCCTTGTAGAAGTCGATGGCCCGCGCCGCATCCTTGACGATGAAGTAGGAGCTCACTTTTCGGGCAAAACTCGGCATGGATGATCCTCCTTGACTGGTTCTTATATTAACGTTACGTATCGTAAAGATATGAGTCAAGAGAATAACGCAACACCGAAGAAACGAGGGCGGCCGCCAAGCGCTGCCGCGCAGAGGCGTGCCTTGGAGGCCGCCCATGAAATCCTGATGGCCGAAGGTTTTGGCCGCATGACGATCGAAGCCGTGGCGGCGCGGTCCGGTGTCGGCAAGCCGACGATCTACCGCTCCTGGGCCAACGCGCAGGAACTGGCGATGGCCGCCCTTCTGGTCAACCGGCTGCCGGAAGCGGAGGTCGGAGGGGGCACGGCGCAGGCGGCTCTCGGCGCGCAGATGAGCGGACTGGTGACTGCCTTTGCGAGCACGCGCGGGCGGCAGATCACCATGGCACTGGCGGCCGCCGATCCGGAAAGCGAATTCACCAAGGCCTTCCGCAATCAGGTGATCCTGTCGAGTCGCAACGCGGGTCGCGTCATCCTGGAGGAGGCTCTGGCTCGGGGAGAGATCGTTTCGCCGCTTGATATGGAGGCGCTGCTCGACATGATCTACGGACCGGTCTTCTTCCGGCTGCTGGTCGGCCATCGCCAGGTCTCGCCGGAGTTCGGCGATGCGATCGTCAGGACCGCGTTGCGGGCCGTTGCACCGTCGGGGACGAAGTGATGGGCCGCCTGAACCCGAACTTCAAGCGCTTCAAGGAGCCGGTCAAGGCACTGTCAGGCGGCCAGCGCCAGTCCGTCGCCATTGCCCGCGCCATCCTGTTCAACGCCCGCATCCTGATCATGGACGAGCCGACGGCAGCCCTTGGTCCGCAGGAAACGGCGCCAAGGACGAAGCTCTCTGCATGATCATCCTCTGTAAGGTGCCGCCGAAAGCCATGCCCGGCTCCGGCGCCATGCAGCTCTGATCGCCGATAGCTCGACAGCAAAACTCCACCGCCCGAAAGGGCCGGCGGGGTTTTCATTTTAGCTCAGCCTGCGGCCGCTGCACCCGCGGCAAGTTCCGCAAGCCGCGCCAGCCTGACCGGCTCATCCATCACGAAAGACGCATTCTCCGAGAGGATCGCATGCGCCCGCGTCGCAAAGCGCTGCGCATCATCCATCTCGCCCTTCATCGCATAACACTCGGTAAGCTCTTCATAGACATAAGGCGCCGCGTCATTGGCCGCATCCGCAAGCGCCACGACCTTCTCCCCGAGCGCAATCGCCTCATCCACCCGCGACAGCGCCCTGAGTGTGCGCACGACCGCATAACGCGCCACCTTCAGCGTCTGCGCATTGCCGGAAGCCTCCCGGATCGCCTCATCCCGCCGGAACGCGCCGAGCGCATCCTCGAAGCGCCCCCCGCCTCGAAATAGGTCCAGCCGAGATTGTGATGCAGCATGCCCCGCCACTGCGGGCTTGCGCCATGCGCCTCGATATAATCGAGCGCCACCGCCACCCATTGCTCGGCCGCCTCGACATCCGACGCGATCGCCAGCATATGCACCGCATCGACAGCCAGATTATGGTCCCCCACCCTCTGCGCCAGTTCGAAGGCCTCGGCAAAGAACGGCGCCGCCTCGGCAGGCAAGCCGGCACTGTTGAAGAGCCGCCCCCGCTCGATCGCAACCGAAGCCCGCACCCAGGCATCCTCACCGGCTTGTTTGGCAGCACCATCGAGGATCTCGTGCCCCAACGAAAAATTGCCCGAGAGCCCTGCAAACCGCGCCCGCCGCGTCAGATCGAAAACAGTCTCGCCCACCTCATCCCCCGATGAAAACCAAACCATCCAAGGGAGCTTTTACCGGCGCCCCATCGCCTTGAAAATCCCGGATAATCGCAACGAGCCGAATTTCCGCGAACTTGGCGATTGAAGCAAACCCAAAGCTAGGCTAAGAACCACGACATCGGACGACGAGTCACATCGTCAGGCATGCACCCGTAGCTCAGCTGGATAGAGTGTTGGATTCCGATTCCAAAGGTCACAGGTTCGAATCCTGTCGGGTGCGCCATTTTTCAAATTGTCCATACCGAAGACCTAGAGCTCGTGAGGAACGCGCTCGACATAGTCCCTTGGCACATTGTCAAACTGACCGCGCCGGCGTCTGGACAGGAAAGCGGTTCCGTGGCATCAAAAAAGGCATGAACACCGCGCGCACCAATTCAAAGCTCCTACTCGCCATCATTCCGATGGTGGGTTAGCACGCGCTTGCGTTTCAAAGATGCAGCAACCCGCCGAAGAGGCGGGTTTTTTGTTGCCATTCCTCTTCGGTCGGAATTTCGAGACAGAAGGGAAGTCGCAAATGCCATATGACCCCAAGACGATCGAGCCGCGATGGCAACGATACTGGGAGGAAAACCAGACATTCAGGACCGAGGACGACCAAAGCCGTCCGAAATATTATGTCCTGGACATGTTTCCCTATCCGTCCGGCGACGGCCTGCATGTAGGTCATCCGGAAGGCTATACCGCGACCGACGTCGTGGCTCGGTACAAGCGAATGATGGGCTTCAATGTCCTGCATCCCATCGGGTGGGATGCCTACGGGCTGCCCGCCGAGCGATACGCCGTGCGGACAGGCATCCATCCGGCGATCACCACGCGGAGCAACATCTCGAATTTCAGGAAGCAGGTCCGGCGCCTGGGCTTTTCCTACGATTGGAGTCGGGAGATTTCGACCACCGATCCCGAGTTCGTACGATGGACGCAATGGATCTTCCTGCAAATGTACAAGGCCGGCTTGGCCTACCAGGCGGAAGTTGCCGTCAACTGGTGCCCGGCACAAGGTACGGTCCTCGCCAACGAGGAAGTGAAGGACGGCCGCTACGTGGAAACCGGAGACCCGGTGGAACGTCGCACGATGCGTCAGTGGATGCTGAAAATCACCGCTTATGCCGACCGCCTGCTCGCGGATCTGGACGAGCTGGACTGGCCGGAAGGCATCAAGGCGATGCAGCGCAACTGGATTGGCAGATCGGAAGGCGCTGAAGTGACTTTCAACGTCGAGGGTAGCGAGAGTTCCCTGACAGTTTACACCACGCGTCCGGAAACGATCTTCGGCGCTACCTTCTTGGTCCTGTCCCCCGAGCACCCTGCTATCGATGCCATCACTTCCGTCGGCCAACGCGGAGAGGTCGACGCCTACCGCGCCCGCGCGGCGGCAATGAGCGCGATAGAGAAGTCGCAAGTCCAGTCGAAAAGCGGAGTATTCACCGGAGCCTATGCGATCAACCCGGCGAATGGTTCGCGGATTCCGGTATGGGTCGCTGACTACGTACTGATGAGCTACGGCACCGGAGCAATCATGGCCGTTCCCGCCCATGACGACCGCGACCGCGATTTCGCGCAGGAGTTCGGGCTGCCGATCGTCGAAGTCGTGTCGGCATTTGGCTCCCCCTCCAGCGATGTGCCGCCCGCTGCGCGGACTGGGGAAGGCTTGATGGTCAACTCCGGTTTCATGGATGGCATGGAGACGAAAACGGCGAGAACGGCAGCGATCTCATGGATGACCGAGCAAGGCGTTGGTCTCGGGCGCGTCGAGTACAAGCTGCGCGACTGGCTGTTCTCGCGGCAGAGATACTGGGGAGAACCCTTTCCTATCCTGCATGCCGCCGACGGCAGTATCGTGCCCCTGCCGGAGGACGCCCTGCCACTGCTGCCTCCTGAACTGGACGAGTACAGGCCAACGCCGGACGGGGAGCCGCCGCTGGCACGGGCGGGCGATTGGGTTCGGACGGTCGATCCGAAGTCCGGCATGGAAGCTCTGCGGGAAACCAACACGATGCCACAATGGGCGGGATCGTGCTGGTATTACCTGCGTTTTGCCGATCCCTGGAATGTGACCGCGCCGATCGATCCCGAGAAGGAGAAATACTGGCTGCCCGTCGATCTCTACGTGGGAGGAGCCGAGCATGCGGTGCTGCATCTGCTGTACGCGCGCTTCTGGCACAAAGTCCTGTTCGACATCGGCGTCGTGACGTCCAAAGAACCGTTCAGCAAGCTGTTCAACCAGGGAATGATCCTGGCCTTCAGCTACAAGGATGCGACCGGGAGGTATTATCGACCCGAGGACGCGGCCGAACGCGACGGTCGCTGGCATGTCGGAGAAATCGAGGTCGAGCGCCAGGTCGAGAAGATGTCGAAGTCGAAGTTCAATGTCGTCAATCCTGACGAGGTGGTCGAACAATACGGCGCAGACGCCATGCGTCTGTATGAACTCTTCATGGGGCCATTGGACGTTGCCAAGCCGTGGCAAATGTCCGGCGTGGCCGGGGTCAGCCGCTTCCTCCATCGCGTATGGCGGATCGCAATTGGAGAGGATGGCATGTTGTCGAGCAAAATTATCGATGCGAAGCCGTCCCCGGAGATCGCGCGCGTTCTTCATAAGACGATCAAGGCTGTCGGCAACGACATCGATGGCCTGCGTTTCAACACGGCGATTTCTAAACTGATGGAGCTGTCAAACGCATTGACGGGACTGGACATCAAGCCACGGTCGGCGGTCGAATCCTTCGTTCTGCTGCTGGCACCGTTCGCGCCGCACATTGCCGAGGAACTCTGGAAAATGCTGGGGCATCCGGAAAGTCTGTCGCATGAACCCTGGCCGACATACGACCCCACCCTCGCCGACGATGATATCCGCGAATTTATCGTTCAGGTGAACGGCAAACTGCGTGGCAGGATTCAGGCTCCCTCGACGCTCGCCGCTGATGAACTCGTCAGACTGGCTGCGCAGGAGCCTGACGTTCGGTCGAGGTTGACGGGGAAGGCGGTGCTGAAGGAAATCGTTGTGCCTGGACGGCTGGTGAACTTCGTGCTTGCTCCATAGCATGGAGCCGCTCTGGAACGTGGCCGAGACTGTCGGCCACGGCCGAGCGTTGCCATCCCCCGACCGCCCCTGGCACGCCTCTTGCTTCGTTAACACTACGCCATCCCATCGGGAGTATTGTGTAGTGGAATGGGACACCCCAATCGAATTCGATCCCGTGATCCTGATGTTTCATGATCCGGATAGGCTCCTGTCCGTCCGCACGGCTATCGGAGCCGCCAACGCGCTCATGAAGGAATTCCCCTGCGATGACGGGGAGGAATTTCTTGCGGCGATCAAGATCTGTATCGATGTCGTGAAGGGCAACGCTGAGCCCGAGGAGCTACGAGCCGCGATTATTCGCGCCGCAGACGAGGCCGGGATTACCGCCATCGCCATATTGCACTGAGCCGGCCGTTTCTTGACCAGATAGAATGCGGCGCGTGCGGAAGCCACGGAGCGGGAAACCGCCCCTTTGCCGGCCGATCCATCAGACCGCCCAGGAGGTAAAGGGGTCCCTACTATGGAACTTCAGCATAGCGGATGATGCTCTGATTTTGGACATTGGCGACTAATTCATCTGAACGAGACAAAAATCGGCGGAGCAAGGGTGAGGAATTTGAATCGTTGTATCCTAAGGTGAGATCAATTGTTGGAGGCACACCCTCAAGTGCTCTAGCAACGACATTTGGCGTCAGCATATTTTGCGCATAAAGCGGAATAAGCGTTATTCCACCTGTAGACACGACGAGCGACATTGCTGATGGTAGGCCTTCGCCTTCGTACTCTGCCTTGAGTGTGATCCCAACGTCCGACGCGTAATCTTGGATCACGGATTGCAATACGGGAGAAATTCTAGCCGAACTGACGTAAGTTTCGCGGGCAAGGTCCTGCGGCCGGATCTTTTTGCGCGACGTCAAGCGATGGTCCGCCGGCAGCACGGCGATCAGTGGCTCCTTGGCTAAAAACTTGAAGGACACACCAACACTCTGCGTCTCGGGGCGAAGGAAAGCGACGTCCAGCTTGCCTCGCATCAATGCCAGAGCAAGGTCCGGGGAAGACTGACTGGACAATACGATTTCAACCTCCGGCGCTTCCTCACGAATAATACGCAATGCATGGGGTAGCCACACGACCTCTTGCCCTGCGAGAAAACCGATAGTGAACGACTGCTTTTCCGGCCGTTCTGCCCGCCGGGCCCCTTCCGCAGCCGCCTCGACTTGCAATAAGGCCAGCCGCGCGTGATCAAGAAACACTTTACCGGCGGCGGTGAGCGTCACGCCGCGCGACTGCCGTTCCAGCAGCTTTACACCGACTTCGGTTTCCAGATCGCGAATTTGCCTGCTGAGTGAGGGCTGGGACGTGTGAAGCCGCCGCTCTGCTGCGGTCAGTAAGCTTCCCTCCTCCGCAACAGCAACAAAATAGCGCAAATGCCTCAGTTCCATCGGGTCCTCGCTATACCTTTAAGGCATAGCTCGAACGTACAAGGTATTTGTCTTCGATAGAAGGGGGATTTAATTAACGTCGCAATTTCGGGATATAATCGAACGCGCCTCACCGGAGTATTTCGCCTGCGCGTCGAAAAGAAAGATGAGGCATGCGTGGCAATCTTGCGTTTATTATTGCAGTAGCGCGTGGATGAATGGCTCTAATTGATTATTTTGACCTTCAAAGGAATGTTTAACAGCGCAGATGGAGAGACTCGATGCCTACAATTACGACCACGGACGGCATAAACATCTTCTACAAGGACTGGGGCTCAGGCCAGCCAATCGTTTTCAGCCACGGCTGGCCGCTGTCGGCGGACGACTGGGACGCCCAGATGACCTTCTTCCTTCACCACGGCTACCGGGTGATCGCCCACGACCGGCGCGGCCACGGCCGGTCCGACCAGCCCGGCACCGGCAACGACATGGACCACTGGGTTGCTGACCTCGCGGCCCTGACCGAGCACCTCAACCTGCGCGACGCGATCCACATCGGCCACTCCACGGGTGGCGGTGAGGTAGCTCGCTATGTCGCCCGCCACCCGGAGCGGGTCGCAAAGGCGGTACTGGTCGCTTCCCTGACGCCGAACATGTACCGGAGCGAGGACAACCCGTCCGGTCAGCCGCCGGAGTGGTTCGAGGCAATCCGCGCGGGCGTGCTGGGCAACCGGTCGCAGTTCTTCCGGTTCGTCCCTGAGAACCCGTTCTACGGTTACAACCTCGACGGGGCCGAGCCTTCGGAGGCGATCATTGCGAACTGGTGGCGCCAGGGCATGGCCGGTGGTGCCCTGGCTCACTACGCGACTGTCGACTCTTGGCTGGAAGATTATACCGAAGACCTCAAGAAGATCACCGTGCCGGTGCTGGTGATGCATGGCGAGGCCGATCAAGTCGTCCCCTTCGCAAGTTCCGTGCCGCGTGCGGTCGACCTGCTCAAGAACGGGTCGCTGAAGACCTATCCGGGCTACCCCCATGGCATGCTGACCACACATGCGGATGTCCTCAACCCCGACCTGCTCTCGTTCATCAGGTCTTGACGACATCGACCGGACCGCGGCCGTCACCCAACGTCGGCCGGACGATCTGTCACCCGGCAGTACCGGGCGACACCTGTCGCCATCGACAGGCCAGCGTGCTTTCCGGCCCAGGCGCAGGCGGCACCGCCACTGCGAGGAGGAATTTCTTGCGGCGATCAAGATCTGTCTTGATGTCGTGCACGGCAACGCTGTCCCTTGGGAATTGAGAGCGGCGATTATTCGCGCTGCAGACGAGGCCGGGATTACCGCTATCGCCGTACTTCACTGAACCTTCGCTTTTGCGACAACGGCGGCTTGACGCCTGAATTTCGTAAGCGCTTCCATTCACCCGCAAGTTTCGTAAGCAAGATCCCAAAGCAAAATCAGTATCTTAACAATTACGCTTACGAACTTACGAAATTTCGGCATGTCTCCAACTCTCATGCGGACAGCCGACAGTCCTGGAATACCGGTCTGTCTCCGCACCTGTGTTTCGCAATTATCCCCGTAAGTCCGTAAGCGAAGCAATAAATCATTGAAACTATTGGAGAAACGCGCTTACGAAGTTTATGTGTGCAATCGTAAGCGCCGTAAGCAAGTCTGAAGGTCGGCCGGCACGACAGAGCCGCCGGAAGGCCAGCGTCTGCGAGGCGTTACGCTCGCACACTTTAGAAGACCCGTTCCCGCCCTCGCCGGCCGTGCTCGAATTCAATCCGTCCATCCACCCATCTCGCCCAGTGCCTGCTGCTCACATCGCCGCGAACATAGACACGCACAGCTTCCCGCCCGCGATTGGAAACCACCGCCTGAGGTTCGAACCCCAGCCCGACAAGCGCCCTCTGCAGATTGGCGCGCCAGCCTGCCGGCAACCGGCTGGCATCCTCGCTTCCGCCCGTCAAAAGCTTGCGCATGTCGGCGCAAGGCACCATCATGTCGCCATCGGGGATCAGGTCGCGGATGATCTCGAAGATGGGGCCGAAATCCGTCACGCCCTGGTGCAGGGCTTCAAGATCGGCCCGCAATGCCGGGTCATCCAGCCACAGCGGCTCGCGCTCGTAGATCGTCATGACTTCGGCCCAGACCTGCGCGCGATCGGCCCGGATTGCCGCGATATCGATCGCGGTGGGCTTGACCGGCCACCAGCGGCGATTGCCCGTCGTATCCGTCAGGAACTCGTCGGCGTTCGTCGTGGCGTAGAACACGAACTGGCGCGGCACGTCGTCGACCCTCTGCTTATACGCCCCGCGCGCGGTATCCGTGCGAACCGTGATGAACTTCCTGATCGCCTCGATCTCCCGGTTCGACCTGCCGGCAAGCTCCGCAAGCTCGACAAGCCAGCGCCCGCGCGTGTTCTCGATCACTTCGCGCGCGCCATCGCCCACCGTGACGCCGTCGGTCACCCATTCCTCGATCGGAACGAGAGCCCGGCCGAAGGATGATTTTCCGAGGCCTTGCCTGCCCTGCAGGGTCAGCACGTGGTCGAACTGGCACCCTGGCTGAAACACGCGTCTGGCCAGCGCTGAGAGCCATTTACGCGCGAAAGCGCGGTTCAGGCGCGTGTCCTCGGCGCCGAGATAACAGGTCAGGAACGTATCGACACGCCTCGTTCCATCCCATGCCGGCAGCGACGTGAGCCAGCCTTTCACCGGGTGATAGGGATGCCGGCTGGCGACCTTTTCGATAACGGGATTGATGTTGAAAACCTTCGGCGTCAGGCCAAACCCTTCCAGCCATTCCACCGCTTCGGCAAGGTCATTGTTGCCGACGGGACGAGGCTTCCAGTCGCCCTGGCGCAAATCCCACGGCGGGCGGGCAAGCAACATCGTCTGGCCGCTGAATTCATCATGGGCAAGCATCCCACGCGCGTCGGGATGGTGTTCCAGCATCACGGTCCAATTGAGCGTGAGTCCCGGACGGGGATTGCCCTTATCATTCGTCTTGAGCATGGCGAGCCAGTCGCGCGGCGGCTCGTGTGCGGTCATATGTGGCATGAGATTTTCCGCGTAGGATGAAGTGGCGTTCCCTTCTCCCCAGCGGGGGTCCGAAGGACGGGTCACGACCCGTGGCTCGACCCCCGCTGGAGAGAAGGCGACGTGGACTGTTTCGAACGTCGCCAGACCTATTCGGAAAACGGTTGGCAGATAGAATCGCGCTGCGAGACAGGGTTCGACGCCTCCAAGGCGAAGTGGATCGCGGTATAGCCGGCCAGTCAGGCCCCTTCTCGCCTCATCAGCGGTCAGCGCGCTCTCTCGCGTGCCGGAAACGAGGATATCGAACAATGGCATCCACAGCGGTCGCGAAGTCCCGCACGGCTTCAACCCGGGGTATGCTGCTGAAAATTAGCGCCGCGATCCGCCGGTATAGCTCGACCGTCCCGGTGCACGTTCAAAAACGATTGTCAGGCGGTAAACGCCGTCGTCCACGGCTTCAAGACCGCCACCGGGCGGGCCTCAGCTTGGAAATGAATTCGTTCCACGCCTTCCGAAGAGGCCCATCGGGCCGAGAGTGAACCGGCTTACTCCAAGCCCCGATATCTTGAGGCAATCGCGTCGAATAGGTACTCGCCGCAGTTGCCGATGCCGATGGTTTGGGGAATACTCGTGCTCTGGCCCTGAAGGCCTGCGCGGTGACTGATAAGGGGGACAATGTCATGCCTGTAAAATACCTTTTGGCCGCGGTAACGATCGCGCTTCTGAGCCTTTCAGGGTGCGCGACCACCGGCACCGGCGGCGACAACACGACCTACGCAACTCCACTGGGGATGGGTCCCGTTCGCGGCAATATCGGTGGCTATTAGTAGCTGCTGATTTCCATTGAGAGCTGATCCACCGAGGGGTTCGGGAAACCGGCCTGTCGATCACAGTTTTCGAACCCTGTCTGGTTAGAGCAATTCCAGCAAAAGTGCATAGCGGTGTTGCGTCTGGAATTGCGTAAAAACAAAGAGATAGAGTGGTTCCACACCCGCTTCTGGCTGTCTGCGGCTTCGCTTGAGCGGCAGGTCCGACAAGTGTCTCGGCATAGGGGCCGTAGTTCTCCCGCAGCAAATGATGGATATATGCTGCTAGAGGGAAACATTCGTAAAGCTCTGTCGCCGCGACAAGGTGAAGAGCTGTCCAGAAGCGGAGCCTGGGATTGCTTCAATGGTACATGACGTGAGCGCGGGGCGCCGCCAAAACACCGCCGGTCTGCGCCGGTTCCTCGACCTTGAGCAGCAGCGCGATTGGATGCACGGTGAGACGATCCTGCACGATGCCGACGAGCGCTCGGAGTCCCTGGAATTGCGTCTCAAGTACGTCCCCAGGTTTGAGAAGCTGCTGCGCCGGCCGCAGGCACAAGCGGTTCTGGACATTGTCAGGCGCTACGGGAGCGACTGCATTCCGATCCCGCGCCGGACCGAGCGGCACTACTGGTCGGTTTCCTGTCTGCCGTCGACACCGGGCAAAGCCCTCGTTCGCGTCAATGCGAGCTGGATGGAGCTCTTCTCGCTCTATGCTGATGATGAGGACATCCGCGCTCTCTTCCTGGTGCATCTTTCCGATTTCACCACCGACCACTCACTCGATCACGGCCAGGTGGACGAGGATTTCCTTGGGTCCTGTGTCATGATGCCTGATCACGTCAGCTATGTCTTTCCCAGGGGCGAGGACATTTTCGGCGTCAAGGTCCGCGGCTTCTCCTCAATTGGCAAATTTCTCGCCACACCCCGTGCGTTGCAGGCTATCCGGGCATTCAACCTGACGCACATGAACCGTGGCCGGAACGCCTATCAGGCGAGCCACTGTTACAGGCTGGCGGATCACATGCTGGGCGACGACGGACGTTGAGCAATTGAGTTCAGCAGGTCATCGACGCACGCCCTCGAGGTGGTCGACACGCATACCGATCCCATCCAGAACTTGGACAAGCCGGCCTTCGATGTCGATCTCCGCGCTTGGCGCACGCCACGCAACGAAGCCGTCGGGGCGAACCAGCACGGCGCCGCCATCGCCCACGCCATAAGCATGAGGCCAGCGTCCTTCCGGGTCGCCGAGATCGCCGTGCGCGCCGAAGACATGGCAAGCGAGCGGGATGCCGCCGTCCTTGCGCAAGCGATCCGCCGCGGCGCGCCAGTTCGCATCGTTTGCCAGCAACACGAAACCGCGTCCGAACAGATCCAGCGTCGAGAGCCTTTCGCCTTCACGCTCGATGACGAGATGCGGCGCGCGGGTGCCGGGAACGCCGGCGAGTTCCGCGACCGGTTCGAACGACCGGTCGCGAGCGGCAGCCTCGAACACCAATGCGCCGGTGTCGTCGCGCTGTCCGAACACGACATCGTAGTCATCTACGATGGCGACGGCAGGCGGCAACCGCCCCGCAGGGTCCTTGAACCATTGCTGCAGACGAGCGAGCGCCTGCGCCAGCGTCGCGGCGATCACCGGCCGGCGCTCCGCGTCGTAGCTGTCGAGCAGGCTGGCATCCGCCTCGCCGCGAACGACCATCGCGAGCTTCCAGGCCAGGTTGTGCGCATCGTGGATGCCCGAATTTCCCCCGAATGCGCCGGTCGGTGGCATGAGGTGCGCAGCGTCGCCGATCAGGAAGCAGCGGCCCGCACAGAAACGGTCTGCAACGAACGCCGCCATCTCCCAGGACCGCGCATCGACCAACTCCGCCTTGACGCCGGATCGGCCGGCCGCTTTTTCGACGAGTTCCCGGCAACGGTCGCGGTCGAAGTCCTCCGGTCGCTCGCCCCTTTCCGGAAAATATTGCAACGCCAGCAGCCAACGCCCGCCTGGACGCGGCGTGATGGTGGCGTTGAGATCGCTGACGAAGCAGGAGGTGAGCGGCCTGCCGCCGATCTCGGGAGACAGGTCCGTGTCGAAGATGATGCTCATCCAGTGCTGCAACACGCCTGACCCCTTCCAGTCGATACCGAGGTTTTCGCGCAGCGTGCCATTGGCGCCGTCAGCGCCGATCAGATAGTCGGCGACAACAGTTTCCTCCTTCCCGGTTTCGCGATTGCGGATGACAGCACGAACCGCGGCGGAATCCTGCTCCAGGGATGAAAACTCGGTATTGAAGCGAATGTCCGCGCCGGTCCTCTCCGCGTAATTGCGCAGGATCGGTTCCAGCACATGCTGGTCGCAGGTCGCGGGCTGTGTTGGACTGTAGGGGCTAGCATCGTGCCATGCCGGACCGCCCCATCGAATATCCGGATCGGCAAGGTTTCTTGCCCGTGCAATACCGCCGCCCTGCTGGTCGCCGGTGCGTTTGGCGCGGATTTCCGTCTCCAGCCCGAGACTGCGGAATATCTCCATGCTGCGCGGCGAGATGCCGGTGAACTTGTACTGGATCGAAGTGCCGGCATGACGCTCCACCACCATGCAGCCGACACCCTGATGGGCAAGGAGTGCAGCGGCCGTGAGTCCGTTCAGGCCGCCGCCGACGATCAGAACCGGGATATGCGTGCTCATGCGTTTCTCCTATGTTTGGGACACGACAGGTCCGTTCCCGGCAAAGCCAGGCTGCAAATGGAGGTTTATTACTTTGATTGACAAAAATATTTGATGACTCAAAATATGTCAAGATAGCAGCACCGGAGCCGAGACATGACACCCCCTCGCGATGCGTCCAACCTTGCCGATGAGGCCTGGCGTTTGATGTTCAACTTTCTGATGAGTTCGGCGCCGCAGCGTCTGGCTGCGCAGCAGAGGTATAGGCTGACGCCGAACGATTCCCGCGCCCTTTTCTCGCTCGGCGCGGACGGCAAGCCGATCGGGGCATTGGCGCGCGAATGGGGCTGCGATCCCTCGACCGCAACATGGCTGGTAGACCGGCTGGAGCGATCCGGCCTGGCCGATCGCATTCCGTCGTCAAGTGATCGACGTGTGAAGCTCGTGCGGGCAACCGAAAAGGGGACTGAAACGAAGACCGAATTGCTGGCGGCCTATCATCAGCCTCCGCCAGAACTGGCAAGCCTATCGGAGAGTGATCTGGATGCACTCGTCAGGATTTTCGGGAAGCTGCACGCCGAAGGCGCTTGATCGCGCCGCCCGGCCCGGTGTGCCATTTCCTCCACTCAGGAGCGAAACCGGGCACTGAAATCCGCTCCAGCCGCGGCATGGCGTGGGAGAGATCGCAAACTTCTGGGAAGCTCTAATGACCTCGCCGAGGCGAAGGCCAATCCGAAAGTAAAATGATGCCGAACCTTGTCGGAAACGGAAAAATCTTCGCCGGCGCGATCTCGGAAACCGGCGGCCGCTATAGGGCGCGGTCGAAGTGCCCGCGCGCGCCTTCCACCATGATGCGCAGATACTCGGGATCGCGCACCCCCTGCCGATAAAGCTCGACGGTGATTGCGGCAATGCGCGCGGCCTCTTCGGAGGCCTTGTCGACGCCCGCCTCTTTCAGAAGCGTATCGAAAACGGGCTGGCACGCGGAAAGATCGCGGGCGTCGAATGGCTGCGGTTTTCGGACATCGATGGTCTTCATGTCGTTCAAAAGCCGGCGCCATCGGTGGCGCCGGCTTCCTCCCTCCCCTCCGATCAAGCGACGTTCTTTTCGCCTTCGATCATCTGCATCGGCGCCTGGGAACCCTCGGCGCTGCCGATGGCGATCTTGCGCGGCTTCATCGCTTCAGGGATCTCGCGCTTCAGCTCGATCGTCAGAAGGCCGTTCGTCAGCGACGCATTCTCGACCCGAACATGATCGGCAAGTTCAAAGCGCCGCTCGAAGGAGCGGCCGGCAATGCCGCGATGCAGGTAGTCGCCCTGCTTCTCCTCCGCCTTCTGACCCTTCACGATCAGCACGTTGCGTTCCTGGGTGATGTCGAGGTCGCTGTCGGCGAAACCTGCGACCGCCATCTGGATGCGGTAGTCGTCCTCGCCGGACTTGACGATATCGTAGGGCGGCCATGTGTCGATGGCCTGCAGACGCTGCGGATTGTTCAGAAGGTTGAACACACGGTCGAAGCCGATGCTCGAGCGGTAGAAGGGTGCGAAGTCGAATTCGTTTCTCATGACCAAATCCTCCGTAAAGCGAGTTGGAAAGGAGACGCGTCGGAAACTGCGTCCCCGGCTTCCGGCCCCCTTTGGGCTGCCGGCGAATATCGATTTGGTTTGGCTTTTTTTGCGTTTCAAGAGGCTTCGAAAATTTTTTTGAACGTTCGGCAGCGGCCCACTTGAACGCCGAAAACAGCGAAACAATCTCTTATCCGCCTGGAGATTTTCCTCAACCGTCGAAAGTTTTTAGGAGATCCAACATGACAATCGAAGGCAAGACGACAGCCGGCCCGGCCAATGTCCTCGACGCCATTTCGGCGTCGCATATCCTGCATCCCCATCGGCACTTTTCCCATCCGGACGAAGTGGTTGTTTCGGACACGATGACGACCGAAGAGAAGCGCGCGATCCTCGCCTCCTGGGCATCCGACCTTCACGCGGTCGAATCCTGTCCCGAGTTGCGCCATCCTCCGGGTGTCGCCTGCTCCATCCGCTACCAGGACATCCTTTCTGCCTTGAAGGCCCTGGATGGCAGCCGGCGGGATTTCGCCATGAGAAGGCAGACCCGCAAGCCGGTCTGCACCATGCTGGAATAAGGGAGGCCGGAATGCGACAGAAGGCGTCACAGTCTCCATCCGCTCCGGAAGGCAACCCGATCACCGACAGGCTCGTTCTCGCGTCGAGATATGCGGAATGTCTGCGGCGGCTCTCGCGCTCGGCCGACCGGCTGCGCCACGCCGATCTCGGCGAGAAGCTGATGGAGATTGCCGGGTGCATGGACCGGATGAGCTACGACATCGCGATCAACGATGCGGGCGTCGAAATCCTGAGGCGCGCAGCACGCCTCATCGGCACGGTGGAAGCATTGGTCGACCGCAAGGCGAAGGCATCGATCCTGCACTGAACGATCCGTGCAAGCGATTGAAGCGTCGGAAATCCGTTGCACTTCTGCGCCATAAGGCGGAGGTGTACTTTGGCTATCACCGAAGAGTGCTGCATCGAACGAGAGCGGAATGGGCGTCAGGAATTATCTGATCGAAGGCGTGTCCGGGACCGGCAAGACCTCGGTCGCCACCGAATTGCAGCGGCGCGGTTATCACGTCATTCATGGTGACCGCGAGCTTGCCTATCGAGGCGATCCCCATACGGGTGAACCGCTGGATGGTTCTCGGCATGAGCAGAACGATGTGGCCTTTGTGCAGAGGCACCATCTCTGGCATGTCGACAAAGTCAGGTCGCTCGCGGCCGATAAAAGCCACCCGATCTCCTTCTTCTGCGGCGGCTCGCGGAATTTCCATCGCTTCATCGATCTGTTTGACGGGGTCTTCGTTCTCGATGTCGATCCGGACACGCTGAAGAGGCGGCTCGCCGGCAGGGCCGAAGACGAATTTGGCGGAAAACCGGCCGAACGGGACCTGGTCCTGCACCTGCATGCGACGAAGGAAGACATTCCCGGGAATGCGACGACCATCGACGCCACCCGGCCGCTCGCCTCCGTCGTCGACGATATCCTGTCGAGATGCGCTGAGGCCAGCTAAGCGCCGCAATATCCGTACCCGCGCGAAGCGGAGCAGTCGATCGATCAGATCTTTCTCGCCTCGTCGGCTGTCCGCGCGCTCTCTCGCGTGCCGGAAACGATAATCTCCAGCACTTCATGCTCGTCAGTATTCCTGATGTAACGATCGCCGACATATTCGCCGCGCTTGAGGACCATGACGCGATCACCCACGGCAAAAATATCGACCAGGCGGTGTGAGATGATGATCTGGGCGACGCCCTGTCTCTTCAGTTCCAGCATGGTTTCGAGCAGCCGCTCCGTCGCCATCACGGAAAGGTTGGCGGTCGGCTCGTCGAGGATCACGACGCGCGGCTCGAACGAGATTGCGCGGGCGATCGCGACGGATTGCTGGCGGCCGCCCGACAGGCTTTCGACCTTTTGATAGACGGAGTTCACGTCGACCTTGAGCCGTTTCAGCACGCTGTCGGCTTCCGCATACATCTTCCGCCTGTTAACGAAGGGGCCTTTGAGCGGCCAGCGGCCAAGGAAGATGTTCTGGCCGACATCCATGTTGCCGCAGAGCGCGAAATCCTGGTAGATCATCTCGATGCCGACGCCGCGGCTCTCGTGCGGGCTCTTGAAGCGCACCGGTTGCCCGGCAACGAGGATATCACCCGCATCGCGCTGATAGGCACCGGTCAGGATCTTCATCAGCGTCGATTTGCCGGCGGAATTGTCGCCGACCAGGCCGAGAATCTCACCGGGATAAAGCGTCAGATCAACCTTGCGAAGCGCCTGCACGGCCCCGAAGGCTTTTTCGATGCCCCGCATTTCCACGATCGGCGCGGATGGTGTCGCCTCAGCCATGACTGCTGTCCCCTGTTGACGCCCCTCTTCTCAGCCGGGCTCGCAGGCGTCCGAAAATATTGGCCTGGCGCACCCATATATCGATCAGCACTGCGACGATGAGGATGACGCCGATAAAGACGTTGATCCAGTGCTGCGGCATGCTGAACCCCTGGACGTTGAGTTGAAGCAGTGCGCGGACGAGCGTGATGACGGCGGCACCCGCAAGCGAACCGATCATCGTGCCGTAACCGCCGAAGATCGATCCGCCGCCGATGATGACGGAAGCGATCGCATCGAGCTCGCGAAACTGGCCGGCGACCGGGTTGAAGCTGCGGAAGTAGGCGACATTGATGATCCCGGCCATGGTGGCGCAGAGCGCCGACAGCATGAGCGCGATGAAGCGCACGCGGTTGGTGTTGATACCGGCATAGGCTGCGGCGCGCACGTTGCCGCCGGCCGCACAGACCTTCAGCCCGAACGGCGTATAGGCAAGCACGATACCGGCGATCACGGCGATGAAAAACATCCAGATCGTCTGGACGCTGACGACCTCGGCGACCGAGCGAATGATCCCCGGCGGCAATGCAAGGCCGAAATGCAGGAGAACGTCATTCACCTTGCGCCCGAGCAGGTTATAGCCCTCCGGCCAGCCCGTCAGCTGCTGTCCCGCGACGAACCAGGCGGCGAGCCCGCGGGCAATGTAGAACATGCCGAGCGTGGCGATGAAGGCAGGTAGTTTGAAGCCGACGACGACCGTGGCGTTGACGGCGCCGGCGCACGTCCCCGCAAACAGGCCCATCGCCACGGCGGTGAGCGGGTCGGCGCCGAGCACCTTCAGGAAATAGGCCGCAGTGCTGCCAGCAAGGGCAAGCACCGCGCCGACGGAGAGATCGATATCGCCGGCTGCGATGACATAGGTGAGCCCGACCGTGATGAGGGCCAGTTCCGTGTAATTGAGCAGGATGGCAAAGGTATTGGGCAGGTTCCACCAGTAATCCGGCCTGAGCGCGAGGCCCGTCAGCCACAACACGACGGTCAGGATGATGGCTAATGCGTCGCGGCGGGCGAGAAACTTGCCGAGCCCGGTGGCAGACAGCGCCATGTCGGCCGCCATCGCCCCCTTGGTCTGGACACCTTCAATCGCCACGCCGCCCATTTCGTAGGCCGGCGGGGGCGGCCGGCGGCGCAGCCATGCCCATAGCCGGGCCGCAACCTGGCGCCGGATAAGGAAGGGCTCGATCAGCACGGCGATGACGAGAAGCAGACCCAGGAAAACCAGCACGGCGCCGGCCGGCAGGGTGAACTTGGCGCCGACTGCGATGCTTTCGCCGTCGATCACGACGATGCGCGTGATCGGCCATCCCTCGCGCAGCACCTTGTCGATCAGCACGACGACTGCAGCACCCAGGCAAGACCCGATGACGCGCCCGCGCCCGCCCAGGATCGATGCGCCGCCGATGACGACGGATGCGATAACGGTGAGTTCCCAGCTGACACCATAGAGAGGGGTGACACCCTTGTCCTGCGCGGCCGACAGGAGAGCTGCAAGGGTCGCGCAAAGCGAGGAGAGCAGATAGGCGCGAATGCGCACCCAGCGTGTGCGAATGCCGGCATAGACCGCCGCCTGCTCGTTTCCGCCGGTGGCGAAAGTCTCATAGCCCCAGCGGGTCTTGGCAAGCACAAGGGCCCCCACCATGGCGATGAGGAAGAAGATCGCGATCTGGTTGTTGAAGCCGAGGATATTCGTCTCTCCGAGGTGGAAGAACAGCGGATGGTCTTTCGCCTTGTCGGAATAATAGATTGCCTGACCATGTGTGAGCGCCAGCACGAAGCCGCGGCCGATGAAGAGGATCGTCAGCGTCGCGATGAAGGCCGGCACTTTCAGGACCGTGACGAGCACGCCGTTGATCAGGCCGATCGCTGTGCCCAGCAGCACGCAGAGGATCACCGACTGGATCACGCCGAAATCGAGAAAGCTCGGGGAAAAAAGCCTGGCGAAAACGACGGCGATCAGACCGTAGGTCGAACCGACCGAAAGATCGAGATCCCTGTTGACGATGACGAAAGTCATCCCGACCGCGATGATCCCCACACGGGACGTATCGCGCAGAAGCGCGTGAAGGGCCTCTGTCGATCCGAAGAAGGCCGGATTGACGATGGCCCCGCCGAAGTAGAGCAGCGCAAGAAACATGAGGAGCCCCGCCTCCCAGCCGCCGACGAGCTGGGGCGGCGCACGGCCGAGCGATGTCGTCGTGGCGGGCTCCATGAGTTTCTACCGACCGATCCTTGCTTTGACGTGGCGGGACGGCTCGCACCCTCCCGCCTTGATTTCAGACGTTTCGAACGGCAGTCAGTTCTCGAAGCGCTTGCCGACGTTGGCGACCGTTTCCTTCGTCACGAGCTGGGCACGCGTGTCGAGATTGGCAGCTGCGATACCGCGATCGATCTGGAGATAGAGCTGCATGACAGGCCAGAAGCCCTGCAGGAAGGGCTGCTGGCCGAGCGAGCCGGTCAGGTTCCCTGCTGCGATGCCTTCCTGCTGTGCCGGGCCGAGATCGAAACCATAAGCGCACAACTTGCCGGTCTTCCCCATCTGGGCAACCGCCTTGACGAGCGGCGGCGTAAAGACGTTGTTGGCTGTGAAGGCGCCGACCACGTCACCGCGGGACTCAAAGAGCGAAACAAGTGCGTTGACGGGGTCGTTCGGGTTCGTGTCGATGCCGACATTCTCCGGACCGGCGTCAACCTTGAAGGCATCGAGCTTGCCTGCGTCCTTCAACGTCTTGACGATGGCATTGAAGGCGGCGGTGACACGGTTGTTCACCTCGATATTGCCCATCGCCGTGGAGGACGGCAGCACGATCGAGCCACTGGTCGCGCCACTGGCAAGCACGCAATTTGCAAGCGCCTCGCCGCCGATTGCCGCCGCCGACGCATCCTGGCCGGTGTGGCTGATCGCGCTCCGGTGCAGAATGTTGCCGTCGAACGAGTTGGTCGTCGCGATCGGGATGCCGGCCGCCTCGGCAGCCTTGACGATGTCATTATAGGCGCCGACCTGCGGCGTCGTCATGATGATACCGTCGATAGTCGGGTCCTGAATGATCTGGTTCAGGATCTCGAGCTCGCGGGCGGGGTCGTCCACCGGCGATTCCGAACCGAGCAGCAATATCTTGGCACCGATCATATTGCCGGCGACGGTCGCGCCGACATAGACAGGGTCAAAGAAGCCGTTGCCTGCCGTATGCGTTACGATCGCGAAGGTCAGATGACCGTCAGCCGAATGGAAATCCTTCGTGCCGGGGGCCTCTTTTGCGGCTTCCTCGAAGTTGTAGCCGCCAACCGCTTTCTCGACGCCGCCCGACTGCGCAAATGCATGCGAGACACCGAGCGATAGTATCGCGGCTGATGCCGCGTAGAACAATACCCGCCTCATGATTGGTCCTCCCTTGAAACCAAGGGAGGAAAGCCGTCGGGCGCAATGTATCGAGAGTGGGGCCGAAGGCTTATCCTCCCATTTGCTAATATTCTGCGCAATTCCGACCCAAGTAAACGGATAAGTTGATCATCCTGGCGAATTTGTTTGCTTTAGAAGCATCCGATAACCGATTTTGATTGGCAGGCATCACTTTGATCGCGCGGTTCCTGCGCGCGACCTGACCATTGGGTGAGCGCCGCTCGTCCATTCGGATGCACAAAGGACGATTTCGGGGCCGATGCTGGAGGGCTGCACGCATCGCCGGTTGCCATCCTCCAAATATTGGCAATCCTTGCCAAACTATGCCATTATCTCAAAACGAGGTGATTGATATGGCAACCATGAATGTTTCCCTGCCCGACCCGATGAAGGAGTGGGTGGAAGCCCAGACCAGGACGGGGCGCTACAGCAACGCAAGCGATTATGTCCGTGATCTGATCCGGCGCGATCAGGAGCGATCGGACAAGCTGGCAGAGCTGCAACGGCTTGTTACCGAAGGTTTGGACAGTGGCGTCAGCGACCGCTCAAAGGAAGACATTCTCCAGGCTGCGCGTGAACGGTTGGCCGCCAGCCGGGCATGAAATATCGAACAACCTTTGAAGCAGATCGGGATATAATCGATATCTACGTTCTCGGCGCCGAACAGTTCGGCGTCGCGCAGTCCGAGCGATATGTGGACGAGTTGTTCGGCACGTTCGAATTGCTTGCCGATAATCCGCAAATGGCCCGGGAGCGCCGGGAACTGAACCCGCCCATGCGGCTTCATCCCTATCAGGCACACATGATTGCCTACACAATCCGGGAGCACGGCATTCTGATTGTTCGCGTCCTGCACGGTCGGCAGGATTGGCAAGGTCTTTTCAGCTAGGAACCGGCAGGAATCGTGTGTCCTCAATCAGGCTCCTGATATCACTTCTCCTATGTCGCCCCGCATAAAGCGGAAGCGCCGCTGGCGATAACGCCATCGCCCGCCGACCGCGATTTACGCCATGCATACGCGAGAAAAAAAACGGCACAAGCGGCGAACGGATCAGCAAAGACAGGCCGTAGCGCAATGCTGGAATGATGTCTCGGATCGCCGCGTGATCGCGGATTACTCGGGATAGGCCTCAGCGCCGTCCAGCGCCGCCTTGTGGAAGAGGATGAAGACCAGGGGGTTGCCGGGCTCGGACATTGCATCGCTGCGCTGTCCCGTTATCTCTCCGGCCACGCCGCTCGTATATTCCGCGACCACTTCGCCGAAGCTGTTGCGCTGGATGGCCACCTTCTGTCCGGGTTCGACCTTGTCGTTGAGCTTGACCAGATGCTCGACGATCCCGCCCTGGGTTGCCAGGATAGGGAACGCACTGTTGCCGACGAAGACATTCACGTCCTTGCCTGTCCGGCCCATCGGCCCGGCAACGATGCCGTGATGCTTGAGGACGTTCATCGTGCCTTCCACGAACAGCGCGATCATCTCGATGTCCAGAACGCGCGCAGCGCCGATCTCCGGCGTGAAGGACGGGATGCCCTCATCCATGAACGCGTTGTGCAGGACACCGGGATAGACATGGTTGTCGAAGATCTGGCCGACGGGATAGAGCTCCACCATGGCCTTGACCTCGGGCACATCCATGCCGCCAATATTGAATGCGGTGACTTCGAACCCGGTTGTTCCGGTGTGGAAGTCGATCGCGAAGTCGGCGTTCGGCCGCAGCAGCCGGTTGAACAGCAGCCCGGCATGCCGGCTGGGCGCGGAGGCACCGTTCTCGTTCCCGGGCCATTCCCTGTTCATATCGATCAGATCTACGCCCCTGCCCTGATTGGGCCACCTGCGCTGCATGCTTTCAAGGGCCGGGCGTGCCACGTCGGTGACCGCCATGACCGTGCCCGACATCTGCGCCGGATCGAGCTGGTTCATCACGGTCTGCACCGTGTGAATGTTGCTCATTTCATCGCCATGCACACCGCTGGTCAGGATGCCGCGCTTGCCCGGCTTTGCCCCCTTGGCGACCGTCACCGACACATACCAGTGCTGCCCCGTGGGCATCTGCGCACCTTGAAAATACAGGAGGTGCTTCTGCCCGGGCTCCAAGTCGTCGACGTCGAGCGCGCTGACGACCTTTTTCCCCTGGATGACATCGCCGGTATAGACCGTTCCCGAGGCTGGATTGGCAGCGGGTTTTGCTGCGTCCTGGCCATTCGCAGCACCGGTGCTGACGGCGAGCGCCGCCGACGCGCCGACCGTGGCAATGGATGCGATCAGGAGATCGCGGCGATCGATGCCTTTCTTCGATTTGTCCGACATGATGGAAGCCCTTTGTGTTGAGAACAACGGCACGTACATCGGTCGCGAGAAGCCCGCGCAACTTCAATCTAGGGTATGCTGCTGAACCGGCAAGGCCGCGTGATTTCTGCGAACCTGTGCCGGGTTTACGAACTTGCGATGTCGTCCGGCAAAATCCGAAAAGCAGTCATTCTTTCAGAGCGCGTTTCGGGACTGTGAACAGCATCGCTCTGCGTTGCGCGAAATATTGCGCGGGTGTGTTACCCAGAGCCTTCTTGAACATCGTGATGAAGGCGTTCACCGAGTCGTAGCCCAACTCGGCAGCTACGGTCTGCACCGTCGAACCGCTGGCGAGTTCCCGAAGCGCTACGACAAGGTGCAATTGCTGCCGCCAGCGTCCAAACGTCAGGCCCGTCTCCCGGATCATCAAACGAGCCAACGATCTCTCGCTCATCGCCACGCGCTGCGCCCACTCGCCTAACGTGCTGCGGTCAGACGGTTCGATCGTCAAGGCATCCGCTATCGCACGGATCTTTGAATGGCTGGAGATCGGCAGATTGAAGCGTTCACGCGGCATTTCGACCAGTTCGTCCAAAGTCACCCTCGCAATCCGGGCGGCGTGGCTATCTGGAAGATAATCCGCACTCTCGCGCGCCAGCCGATGGACCATTTCCCGGATCATCGGAGAGATCGATAGGGTGCAGCATTCCTCGGGCAGGTTCGCGGCGCCTGGCTCCACGAACAGGTAGCTGAGCCGGGCATTCGCCGTCGCCCTCGCGCTATGCGGCACCGAGCCCGGTATCCAGACTCCGCAGTTGGGCGGTACGATCCAGATCTCGTTGTCCGCAGCGCAGGTGACTGCCCCGTGCAGCGCGAGAATCAACTGACCCTTGCGATGCGTGTGCGTCGGCACTTCCGCTTCGTATTCTGCGAAGTCGAGCTGGCGCGCGACCGCCGGCCGATCCGTGAGATCGGGGTCAAAGACGGAAATGGCTGATCGTGAGGTGCGCATAGTATTGGCAGGATTCAGGTGTTTTTTGACAGGATACCGAATTTATTTACCTTGGCAACTCGGCGATAGTGGCCGGCATGAGCACAGTCCATACTTCAAAAAGTCCCCTCGCGAGGGCCAGCGCCACAATAGCGCGCGCGGGTTCGAATCTACTTCGAACTCCCACCATGAAGGCAGATGCGGATGCGCTGCTCTTCTCGGTAAAGAGCTTCGCTGCGGCGATGCTCGCCTACTACATCTCGCTGCGCGTTGGGCTTCCCAAGCCTTATTGGGCCATCGTCACCGTCTATATCGTCTCGCAGACCTCTGCCGGCGCATCGCTCAGCCGCGGCGTCTATCGTCTCGCCGGGACGATTGCCGGCGCCGTGGCGACAGTGGCGATAGTACCGCGTTTCGTGAACGATCCGATCGCATGCAGCGTGGTGCTCGCCTGCTGGATCGGTGTGTGCCTCTACTTCTCGCTGCTCGATCGCACTCCGCGAGCTTATGCCTTTGTTCTTGCAGGCTACACCGCGAGCCTGATTGGCTTCCCAAGCGTACTCGATCCAGGCGCGGTCTTCGATACGGCATCGGTGCGGGTCCAGGAGATCTCGATCGGGATCCTCTGCGCCGTCCTGTTACATCGCTACGTCCTGCCGAAGCGCATAACCGACCAGTTCATCGGCAAGCTGTCGGCAACGCTGCGGGACGCCCGTCGGCTGGCAGGTGACGCGCTGAACGGAACGCCGGGAGAGAAGACCCGTCGCGACCGCAACCACCTGGCAGTGGACCTCCTTGTCCTGCAGGGGCTTGCGACGCACCTGCCATACGACCCGGCCCCCGTGACACCGCGTCGGGAGAAACTGCAGTTGGTCCATGATCGTCTCGCACGGCTGCTTCCGCTTGCGACCGAGATCGAGGCTCGGATCCATGCCCTGAGTATCGGGAACCACAACCCGCCCGACGAACTGACCTCCTTGCTGCGGGACGTCGAGGCTTGGATCGAAGCCGTCGACGTGGCTGAGCGAGAGGGCGGCGCGGTGCCGCTGATCGACCGCGCGCGGTCGCTCAAGGCATGCATCAGCCCGAATGCCGTGACGCCTGGCGACAGGCTCGCCGCAAACCTCGTCGGCCATCTCGCAGAGATGATCGGCCTGCTCCACGATTGCGATCGGCTCACGCCGAACCTCGCGACGGCCATCCGATCACGCGATGCCGGATCATTCCACTGGCAAAGGCGCGCGAAGGGCTACGTCTATCACCGCGACCCCTGGATGGCGGCCCGGGCCGGGTTGGGTGCCATCGTCGGCATCCTCATCGGCTGCACTTTCTGGATATCGTCGGCCTGGCCGGACGGCGGGACAGCCGTCTCGATCCTCGGTGTATGCTGCACTCTATTTGGGAATGTCGATGCGCCGGCATCGAACGTCATCAAGTATATAATCGGCTCGGTCTGCGGGGTGGCGATCAGCCTCGCCTACAGCTTCGTCATCCTTCCCCGAGTCACGGACTTCAGCGTCCTTATCGCAGTGCTCGCGCCTGCGTTCCTGTTTGCCGGTTCCATGCAAGCGCGTCCCCCGACGACGTTCATGGCGCTCGGAATAACCCTCACCATTCCGATCCTCTCGGGTCTGGGCACCACCTACAGCGGTAACTTCGCAGCATCCCTCAACACCGTCATCGCGCTTTTTGCGGCAACCGGATTTGGGGCGGTCAGCATGACACTGTTTCAGACCGTACCGATCGACGCCGCGATCAACCGACTGCTTCGACTGAGTCGGCGAGACGTCAGGCGGCGAGCCCTTGGCAACGCTCCCAACGAAGCGCACTGGACAAGCCTCATGGTCGATCGGACAGCGCTGCTGCTTCCAAGGTTCCGATTATCCAATAAGTCCTATTCGGATGTGCTTGACGATACGCTGCACCATCTTCGCATCGGCCACGCCATTGGTCGGATCCGTCAGACGATCGGGCAGATCGAGGGCGAGATCGGCGACAACGCGCGTGCTCTTCTTTCGGCGATCGCCGCACACTTCGGCGCCGCGCGCCCGACTGGACCTGTCGAAGGCATCGGTCTGGATCAGCGCATCGAGACGTTGACGATGCTGATCGCCGGCAGCCCCAACGAAAAACATTCACTGTTGCTCGACCTGCTCATCGACCTTCGGTTCGCCTTGAATCCGAGTAGTACTGCGGACGCGGAGATCGGGTCATGATCGTCGATCTCAACATCGGGGGCGTCCTCATACCCGGTTTGCTGGTGCTCGTGTTCGTCGCGCTGGTCGCCACGATTGCAGTGATCCGTCTGCTGGTCGTCGCGGGCATCTTCCGCCTGTTCGCCTACCGGCCACTCGTCGAGCTCGCCACCTTCACCATCATCTACGGTCTGCTCGTGCAGCACCTGCCATCCACCGGATTATTCCAATGAAGCCTGTTTTATCCCTGCTCGGCCGCTACGCCCTGACCCTCTGCCTCGTCGCGATCGCCGCTCTTGTCGCTTTGCCGGTGTGGAGGCGCTACGAGCAGATGCCCTGGACGCGGGATGGGCGCGTGCGCGCCGATGTGGTGCGTATCGCGCCCGACGTGTCCGGCCTCGTCAGCGAGGTGCTGGTCCAAGACAACGAAGAAGTTCATGCGGGTGACGTGATCTTCCGTATCGATCATGTGCGCTATACGCTCGCCCTGAAAGCCGCGGAAGCCAAAGTCGACAGCAGCAAGGCCGCGCTCGACATGGCCAATCGCGATCTCGTCCGCTATCGCCAGCTCAACGACACGACCGTCACCCGGCAGAAAGTGGAACAGGTAGAAACAGCCGCCGGCCAGGCTGAGGCGACCCATCGGCAGGCACAACTCGACCGTGACCTAGCCGCGCTCAATCTGGAACGTTCTTCGGTCAAGGCTCCAGTTGACGGCATCGTTACCAACCTGGGCATCCATCCAGGAGATTTCCTGGCAACCGGGACGCAGGCGGTGGCCCTTGTCGATACCGCCTCGCTACGCATCGAGGGATACTTCGAGGAGACGAAGCTGCGGCAGGTCGCGATCGGCGATCCGGCCAGAGTCCGGCTGATGGGAGACGATGCCGAGATCACCGGCCGTGTGGAGAGCATCGCCGCCGCCATCGCCGACGATCAGCGGAGCGACGCGGGCAATCTCCTGCCGAAGGTCGTGCCCACCTTCTCGTGGGTCAGGCTCGCACTGCGCATCCCGGTCCGCATCCACATCGACCCCGTCCCCATCGGCATCAGGCTGATCGCCGGCAGCACCGCGACCGTGGAGATCGTCCCCGCTACAACATCGGCCCGAAAATCGGGATCGCTTTTCGGAAAGCCTGATGCGTAGATTCAAAGAGTTAGAGCGCTGTGCGTACGAATGAACGCACGGCGCTCTAATGTGCAGTATAGGCGCCATCCACCAGGTAGTGAGCTCCTGTAATGAAGCTCGCCTGTTCCGACAGCAGGAAGCTGACGAGATTGGCGACCTCATCAGGTGTTCCCCGCCGGCACATTGGCTGCAGCGCCGCCATCCGCCGTGTGCTTGCTGCTTCCAGATGCTCCGACAGGAGTGGCGTGTCGATCCAGCCGGGACCGACGGCGTTTACTCGGATTCCATATCGCGCATATTCTATCGCGGCGACCTTCGTCAGGCCGACAAGGCCGTGCTTGGCTGTGGTATAGGCGGCCGCGGTCGGCAACCCGACGGCCCCAAGGGCCGACGACATGTTCACGATTGACCCCCCGCCCGATTTCAGCATCGCGCCGATCTCGCATTTCATGCAGTAGAAAACGCTGTTCAGATTGACGTTCATCAATCTGTGCCAGTCGTCGAGCGGATAGTCTGCGACCGCTGCCCGTACGCCATCGACCCCCGCATTGTTGACGGCGAGATTGAGACCACCGCATTCCTCGACGGCAAAATGGACAAGCCTCTGCACCGCCTCGAAATCGGTCACATCGACGACAAAGGCGCGGGCGCGACCGCCGTCCGCAGCAATTGCCGCGGCAGTCTTGTGCGCAGCATCCTCATTGAGATCGGCAACGACGACCTCGGCACCCTCGTTGGCGAGCTGCCGGGAAACGGCAGCCCCGATACCGGAGCCCCCACCCGTCACGATCGCGACTTTTCCTTCCAGGCAAAGTTTCATCGCTTCCTTCCATTCTCGTATTCTAATACTCTTGCAAAACGAGTGGCCGAGGCAAGGAGATTCGTGAATGATCGAAATGCATACTATTGCAAGTTGCGAAGCTTGTCCGCCTGCCAGATACGCAATTCCACAGAAGCGAATGGGCCGCAAACGAGCCCGCTGCTGACCGGAAAACATCGAAGCTGACTAAGGGTAGGTGGAAATGAACGAAAGGGCAGCAGTCACGCGCCGGGGCCTCGTATTGGGGAGCCTGGCTCTGATGCTTCATGGATGCAGTACGACATCGGATGGCCCGCCGCTGGGCTATCGGGTTTTGGGAAGGGACCCGGATGCCGATCCCCGCTATCGCCGGCAGGAAGTGGCCTATGACGGCAGCGAACCGCCCGGCACCATCGTCGTCGATACGGGCGCACGCTATCTCTATTTCGTCGAGGACGGCGGCGTTGCCACGCGCTATGGCGTCGCCGTTGGCGAGGAAGGCTTAAGCTTCAAGGGCGAAGCCACGATCGGCCGCAAGGCGGAGTGGCCTTCGTGGAAGCCCACCGACGACATGATCGCGCGCAAGCCGCGGCTGGCCCAATATGCCGATGGCGTTCCGGGAGGACCGGACAACCCGCTGGGGGCTGCGGCCCTTTACCTCTACCAGGGCGGCCAGGACACACTCTTCCGGCTGCACGGAACCAACGCGCCCTGGTCGATCGGTCATGCAGTGTCGAACGGCTGCATTCGCCTGACCAATGCAAACATCGTCGACCTCTACTCCCGCACCCGGGTGGGAACGCGTGTAGTCGTCATTTGATGCCGTTTACCATGTGAAATTACGGGGTTGGCCACACCGGTAAGTATCTGCTAATGTAGATTCGTTGCACGTTGCATCACTCCCGCACTGTCCAAGGTGCCGATTATCGTCAAACTTTGAGGTGCAGCCTTTCAGGCCTGCACCAGGATGAGGAGAGGACTTAATGAGCAGAATTTTATTCGTGATCCTCGCAACGCTTGCGGTGGCCAATCTGAGTGCCTGCGGGTCGATTGGTAAAGGCAAGGGGAAAGCTCCACCGCCTGCAGCAACGGCCGTCTACAAGTAAAATTCGCATAACACTTAGGAAGGGCTCGGTAGGCCCTTCCTCTCTCTAACATCCTAAAACGGCCAGGATTGATCCCGCCTGCCATTCAGGACGCAGGAACGGCGCATCAGCCGGCATCAGGCCCGCATTCGCAGGAGCCTGCACATGGAGCGTGTTGATGGCGCTTGGAAGAAGCCGCTTGTGCTTGGTCGCCATTTTGGCGGTTGTGGTATCATCGTGTCAGTCAGAAGACAAAGCCCCCCTGCCACGTTATACATCCGATGCCCGTGACCTGAAGAAACCGGTTGCGGCTCGGGACCAGGCGGGACGGCGTTTCATCGAGTTCCGCTCGCGTTACGCGCTGACCTACGGTCACACCTATGTCGTCTTCGGAAGCGCCGACAAGAACGGAAGAATGATCAGTCCCGAGGTTGCGGGACTTGCCCCGGCTTCGGAAGATGCCGCGCCCTATGTCATCGGCCACTTCATTCCCGTCCCCGCCACGACAGGCGAAACGGATGGCGATCTCGAAGAGCAATACCGCTCGGCGAGTTGGCGCGTGATGCTGACGGACGCCGAATATAACGACACGGTCGCCTATATTCGCAAACTCCAGGCGCGCAGCCGTCTCTGGGAGGCGACCGTCTACAATTGCAACGCCTTCGTGGCCGATATCGCCAAGCATATGGGGTATAAGACGCCTGGCATCTGGCTTCGCCCGCAGCAATTCATTACAAATCTGCGGGAGATGAATACGGGTTGATAGAAAAGCAGGGCGATCCCGGAAAACGGATCGTGGAAAGGTTCTGGTGCCGATTTGAGCTTGTCGGTTCACACCATTGGCGAGATCGTCTGGGTCCTCGGAATTATCGCATGGTACATCATTCGATACCCATTTGAGCGCCGCGGCAAACGCGTGCCCGTCGTCAGCAGCCAGCGGAGCGTTTCGGAGAAGATAGCCCTTGCGGCGGCTCTCGCCGGGCTCGCGATCGTGCCGGGATTTTACGTCGCGACCGGCATCCCGAAAGCCGCCGACTACCCTGCCCACCTATGGGCGGTCGTGCTTGGGGCCGCCATCTTCTGCCTTGCAATGTGGGTCTTTCGCAGGACACACAAGCAACTGGGACGAAACTGGTCCATCACGCTGGAAATCCGCCAGAAGCACGAGCTGATATCATCAGGTCCCTACGCGCTGGTGCGCCACCCCATGTACACTTCCTTCATGCTGATGGGCCTCGCCCAGGCTTTCCTCCTGTCGAACTGGGTGGCGGGTCTTGCAGGCCTCATCGGCTTTGCCGTGCTGTTCTTCCTGCGGGTGGACAAGGAAGAGCGTATGATGATGGATGTTTTTGGTCCCGAGTACCGCGCCTATATGGACAGGACGAAGCGGATCATCCCTTATCTCTATTAGAGCAATTCCAGCAAAAGTGTGCAGCGGTTTTGCGTCCGGAATTGCGTGAAAACAAGGAGATAGAGCATTTCCGTGTTTCGAGGAAAAACGGAAATGCTCTACAGCATCGGCCCGGAAATCGGGATCGATTTTCGGAAAGCCTGATGCGTAGAATCAAAGAGCTAGAGCGTCCTTTGTGTGTCCGAATGGACGCACGGTGCTCTAGGAGGAGGGCACGATGAAGGGACGAACAATAAGGCTTTCGCCCGCAAGGCGGCTTGTCGGAGATCTCATGCGATTTTCGATCGGCATCCCACGCGTCACCGTGCAGCGGCAGATGAATATCCGCCCGCTGCTGGATGCCCGAAGCGCCTGCAATCCGCGCCCGTCATGGACCGTGCTGTTCCTGAAAGGCTATGCGCTGCTTTCGAAGGAGACCCCGGATCTCCGGCGCGCCTATATCAAATTCCCGATCCATCAGCTCTACGAATATCCCGAAAGCGTGGCCTCCATCGCCCATGAGCGCGAGCATGAGGGCGAGCGGATCGTCCTCCTGAGCAAGATAAAGGGGCCGGAACAGCGCCCCATTCCCGAGCTGGAAAAGCTGATCCGCGAAGCCCGCTCGCTGCCGATTGGCGAGATCAAGGACTTCCGGCGTTCGCTCAAACTTGCCCGGGCGCCTGCCCTGCTCCGCTGGTCCATGATGTGGCTCGGGCTCAATCTGGCAAAACGGCGTGGGCACTATTTCGGCACGTTCCAGTTCTCTGTCTATTCCGGCCTCGGCGCCGAATCCCTCAATCCGCTCACGCCGCTCACCACGCTACTGAACTACGGCCCGATCGATGCGGACGGCTCTGTCACCGTGCGCATCCACTATGACCACCGCGTCATGGATGGCGCCAGCATCGCCCGGGCATTGGAGCGGTTTGAAAAGATCCTGAACGGCGAGGTCACCGACGAGGTCAGGGGGTTGCCGCAGGCGGAAAAGCCCACCGGCATATCGATTGCGGGAATTGCCCCATGAGCGTCAGCGCCGAGCAGCGCCTGGCTGTCGTCGTTCTCGGAGCGTCCCGTGGCATCGGGCGGGCCATTGCCCGAGTTGCCGCACGCGAGGGCAATATCGTCGTTCTTGTGGCACGCTCCCCCGAAGGCCTTGCGGCTGCCGCAACGGAGATTACGCAGGCGGGCGGCGAAGCCTTCACGATTGAACTCGACCTCGCCTCTGCGGATGCATCCGCCCGGCTGGAATCCTATCTCGCCGAAAACGGGCTCGCCTGCGGCGTTCTGGTTAACAGCGCCGGTTATGGGCTGCGCGGCGCGGCAACCTCCCTGCCCACCGAGGATCAGCTTGGGATCATCGACGTCAACATCCGCGCGCTCGCCGACATGACCCTTCGCTTCCTGCCGGGCATGGTGGCGCGCCGCAGCGGCGGCGTCATCAATCTCGGCTCCGTCGCCGGTTTCACGCCAGGCCCCTACATGGCCTTCTATTACGCCAGCAAGAATTTCGTGCGCGCCTTCTCGACCGCCCTTCATGAGGAGGTCCGCCGCTTCGGTGTGACGGTAACCTGCGTCGCCCCCGGCCCTGTCTCGACCGACTTTCTGGAAAAATCCGGCGCCAACCGGGCCGCCCTCTTCAAGGTCCTGCCCAAGCTCGATGCCGATTATGTGGCCGAGCAGGCATGGCAGGGCTTCAAGTCCGGCCGCCGCCTCGTCATTCCCGGCATCTCTTCGAAGCTCGCCGCCTTCATTGCGAGAATCTTGCCCTCAGCGGTGGCGCTCCGCCTGATCGGCCGGGCTCAGCGCCGCAAAAGAGACCCGAGCCCCCATCGGCCGGAGACGAGCACTACGGCACCGGCCCGCAAACCGGAATCGGCTTTCGAAAAGCCCGATGCGTAGGCTCTGGGAGTTAAGGCGTCCTTCGTGCCTGAGAATGGACGCGCAGCGCTTCAGCTGAGGCTGCGGTGCCCGGGATTAGGGCTGGTTGTCGCTGCGCACGAAAACCTGCTTTGAATGATCAGGCTGATCGGCCTGCGGTGCCTCTCGCCTGATTCGCAGCCACCAGACCGCGCTCATATGCGGCGCCGTCAGCCGTCCGTCATGCGGTGATGGTTTCACCACCTCGTTCTGGATGCGATTGCCTTTTCCGGGCGCAATATCGTCAGCGCAAGCCATGGTCACAGGAAGAGCAAGAGCAGCGCCGGTAACAAGCGCTCTCCAGGCATGTCGTCCGATTCCTGGCGTGACGTGCTGGTTTCTCATCAGCCCATTCAGCCAGAATATTAGCCTTTACGGAAGTACGAAACGGTAAATGCGCCGACAGTAAACGTAAATATACTGACGGTTCGCGCCCGTAACCCTCATACACATCTAGCCAGGCCCGGCAAGATAAACATTCATTCGATTGACTGAAACTTTGGTTGGAGTTATATATGAGGCGTGACTGATGAACAAAACCAACCAAACCGCGCCGAAATCACCCGGGAAAAGCTGCTTTCCGCGGCGCTTGATGTCTTCGGTCGATACGGCTTCGACGGCACCTCGACGCGGCAGCTGAGCGAGGCTGCGGGCGTCAACCTGCAGGCCATCCCCTATTATTTCGGTGGCAAGGAAGGCCTCTATGTCGCGACGGCGGAATATCTGGTCTCGCGCATCGACCGCCATGTCGGCTCCCTGCGCCAGCAGATCGGCGCCCATCTCATGGCGCTCGAGGCTGCGGGTCAGACACTGAGCGAAGAGGATGCGCGGCGCCTGCTGACGGAGATGGGCGCGACCATGGTCGGCCTTTTCGTCAGCAAGGAGTCCGAGCCCTGGGCGCGCTTCATCATCCGCGAGCAGATGGAGCCGACCGAGGCCTTCGCCCGTGTCTATCAGGGCCTCATGCGCCCGATGATCGAAATGGCGCGCCGCATGATCGGCACCATCCTGCAGGAAGACCCGGCCAGCGAGCATGTTCGTCTGCGCACCCTCGCCTTCGTCGGCAACATCATAGTCTTCCGCGTCGCCCATGCGGCCGTTCTCGCCCAGATGGAGTGGCAGTCGGTCGGCCCTGAACAACTCCAGACCCTGCGTAACCTCGTTGCAGAGCTTGTCGGCCAGCTGCGTCAGGCGAAAGGAAATACCTGATGAGACGGATCCTCCCCCTTGCCATCGTCATTCTCCTCGCTGCGGGTGCCGCCGCCTGGTGGTACGGCCTGCCTCAGAAGCTCGGCTGGCTGCCGGAACGCACCAAGGAATTCGCGCTCTATGGCAATGTCGATATCCGCCAGGTCTCTCTCGGTTTCCGCGTCGATGGCCGGCTTGCCTCGCTCGCCGTCGATGAGGGCGACATGATCAAGAGCGGCGATGTGCTCGGCAAGCTCGACGTCGCACCTTTCGAAGCGGCTGTCGCCTCGGCGCAAGCCAATGTCGCCGCCCTGCAGGCGACGCTCGACAAGCTGAAGGCAGGTCCGCGCCCGACGGAGATCGCCCAGGCGCAAGCCTCCTACGATGAAAGCCTTGCTGCGCTGCGCAATGCTAATATCGCCTATGACCGCGCCCGCCAGCTCCGCCCTCAGGGCACGATATCGGAGGCGAACCTCGATCAGGCGACCGCCAATCGTTCGATGGCGGCAGCACGTGCGGATTCCGCTAATGAAGCGCTGAAACTCCTGCAGGAGGGCAGCCGCGTGGAAGACATTGCCAATGCCGAGGCGCAATTGAAGGCCGCGCAATCTGCATTGGTCTCTGCCCGCATCTCGCTTGCCGATACCGAACTGCGCGCGCCGAATGACGGTGTCATCCTGTCGCGCGTGCGGGAACCCGGCGCCATCGTTTCGCCGGCTGATACGGTCTATGTCCTCTCCCTCACGCAGCCGGTCTGGGTGCGCAGCTATGTCGCGGAAGGCGATCTTGGCCGCTTGCATCCCGGCATGAAGGTTCAGGTCACCTCGGATACGCAGCCGGACAAGCCCTATGAAGGCACGATCGGCTTCATTTCGCCGGTCGCCGAATTCACGCCGAAATCGGTCGAGACGCCGGAGCTTCGCACCGATCTCGTCTATCGCCTGCGCATCGTCATCGACAAGCCCGGCCCGGACCTGCGCCAGGGCATGCCGGTCACCGTGCACTTTCCCTCGCTGGCCGCACAATGAGCGCGTCTCCCGCCCCAAAGGATGAAGCGCTGGTGCGGCTTGCCGATGTAACCAAGCGCTTCAGCGATGGCCCGCCGGCACTCGATGCCGTCTCCGGCGAGGTGAAGGGCGGCGCGATCACCGGCCTCGTCGGCCCCGACGGCGCCGGCAAGACGACGCTGATCCGGCTGATGACCGGCCTGATGCTACCCGATAGCGGCACGGTGGAGGTGCTGGGCTTCGATACGCACAAGAACCCGGCCGCCATCCAGGCCTCGATCGGCTACATGCCGCAGCGCTTCGGCCTCTATGAGGACCTATCGGTTCAGGAAAATCTCGATCTCTACGCCGATCTGCGCGGCCTGCCGAAGGCCGAACGCGCAGCCTCCTTCGAGGAACTGCTGACCTTCACCGATCTCAAGCGCTTCACGACGCGGCTTGCCGGCAAGCTCTCGGGCGGCATGAAACAGAAGCTCGGCCTTGCCTGCGCGCTGCTGAAGAAGCCGCGCCTGCTGCTGCTCGATGAGCCGGGCGTCGGCGTCGATCCGATCTCGCGGCGCGACCTCTGGAAGATGGTCGAGAACCTGACGCAGGAAGGCATCGGCGTGCTCTGGTCGACCGCCTATCTGGATGAGGCAGAGGCCTGTGGTCACGTTCTGCTGCTCAATCAGGGCAAGCTGCTCTTTTCCGGCAAGCCGCACGACCTGACCGGCCGCATGAAAGACCGCGTCTTCAAGGTATCGGGCGTGACGGGCCGCAGGCGGCAGGTGCTGGCCGAACTGCTGCAGACAAAGGGTGTCATCGACGGCGTCATCCAAGGCGATGCCATCCGCCTCGTCACCGGCAAGGACGAGAGCCCTGACATCGGCAACGCCGGCGGCGGGGCAAAACTGACGCCCACCCCTGCCCGCTTCGAGGATGCCTTCATCGATATGCTCGGCGGCGGCCCCGGCGGACGCTCGAAACTCGCGGAAGCGCAAGCGGCGCCGAGCGAGATGGGTGATCGTCCCGTCATCGAGGCGCATGGCCTGACCAAGCGCTTCGGGGATTTCACCGCTGCCGACAAGATCACCTTCGATATAAGCCGCGGCGAGATCTTCGGCCTGCTCGGCCCGAATGGTGCGGGCAAGTCCACCACCTTCAAGATGCTCTGCGGCCTGTTGAAGCCGACGGAGGGCGAAGGCCGTGTTGCCGGTTTCGATCTGCGCAAGGATGCCGCCGAAGCCCGCAACCAGCTCGGCTATATGGCGCAGAAATTCTCGCTCTATGGCGATCTCACCGTCATGCAGAACCTCGAATTCTTCGCCGGCGTCTACGGCCTTCGCGGTACGCGCCGGCACGAACGCATCGAGTTGATGACCGACATCTTCGATTTCGGCCGCCACGCGCGCCATTCGGCCAAGGACCTGCCGCTCGGCCTGAAACAGCGCCTGGCGCTTGCCTGCGCCGTCATGCATGAGCCCCGCGCCCTCTTCCTCGACGAACCCACATCAGGCGTCGATCCGATCACGCGGCGCGAATTCTGGACCCATATCAACGCGCTCGTCGAAAAGGGCGTCACGGTGCTCGTGACGACGCATTTCATGGACGAGGCCGAATATTGCGACCGCATCTCGCTGATCTATCGCGGCCGCTCGATCGCGCTCGGTTCGCCTGACGAGCTGAAGGCGCGTGTCGCAACCAGGGAAGAGCCGGACCCGACGATGGAGGACGCCTTCATCGCCCTGGTTCAGGAGTCGGAAACGGAAGGGGAAGCCGCGTGAGCACCTCTTCCCGCATCCGCCGCTTCGTCGCCCTCGTGCGCAAGGAAAGCTATCAGGCGATCCGTGATCCCAGCACCATTCTCATCGCCTTCGTGCTGCCGCTGATCCTGCTCTTCCTCTTCGGCTATGGCGTGTCGCTGGATACGACGCGCACCCGCATCGGCCTCGTGCTGGAACAGGCCACACCCTTGACGCAGGACCTCTCCGCAAGCTTCCAGGCCTCCCGCTACTTCTCCGTCACGGTCGGACGCGACCGGCGCATGTTCGAAAACGATCTCGTTCTCGGCAATGTGCGCGGCATCGTCGTCATTCCCGCCGATTTCACGACGGACTATGCCGCCGGCAACCGCCCGCAGATCCAGGTTCTCGTCGATGGCTCCGACCCGAATACCGCCAATTTCGTGCAGAACTATGCGCAGGGTGCCGTCGCCAACTGGGAGCGGCAGCGGCAATCCGAGATGGTGGCCGCCGGTCCGCCGATCTCCATCGAGCAGCGCTTCTGGTTCAATCCGGAGCTCACGAGCCGCAACTTCCTCGTCCCCGGCTCCATCGCCATCGTCATGACGCTGGTCGGCACGCTGCTCACCTCTCTCGTCGTCGCCCGCGAATGGGAGCGCGGCACGATGGAGGCGATGATGGCGACGCCGGTGACATCAGCCGAACTGCTTGCCGGCAAGATCCTTCCCTATTTCCTGCTTGGCCTCGCCTCGATGACGCTCTGCGTGCTGCTGGCCGTCTTCCTCTTCGGCGTGCCGTTCCGCGGCTCGGTCGCAGCGCTCTATGCCCTGTCAGCCGCCTTCCTGATCCCCGCGCTCGGCCAGGGCCTGCTGATTTCGACGGCGACCAAGAACCAGTTCCTCGCCTCGCAGATCGCGCTGATCACAGCCTTTCTGCCGGCCTTCCTGCTGTCGGGCTTTCTCTTCGAGATCAATTCCATGCCCGCAATCATCCAGTGGATCACCATCATCGTGCCGGCCCGCTATCTGATCCCCAGCCTGCAGACGGTGTTCCTGGCAGGCGATATCTGGCCAATGTTCGCCCGCTCCATCGCCGTCATGCTCACGATCGGCGGCATCATGTTTGTGCTGGCTGCCCGCAGCACCAGAAAGAGGATCGGCTGAGATGTGGTGGACCCGGCTGAAGGCCCTCATCATCAAGGAACTGCTCGCCGTGATGCGCGACCCCAAGGGTCGCTTCGTGCTGATCGTGCCGCCCCTCATGCAGCTCCTCGTCTTTTCCTATGCGGCGACGCTTGAAGTGCGCAATGTCGATGTCATGGTGCTGAACCGCGACAGCGGTCATTGGGGGCAGGAACTGATCCAGCGCATCCAGGGCTCCCCGACCTTCCGGCGCATCGAGACCACCGATAACCAGACCGATATCCGCGAGGCGATCGACGGCCAGTCCGTCATTGCCGCAATCGAGATCGGCCCGGATTTCTCCCGCAACATCGAGGCCGGTATCCCCGCCGACCTGCAGATCATCCTCGACGGGCGCCGCTCCAACGCTTCCCAGATCGTCTCCGGCTATCTCACCCAAATCGGCATGACGCTTTCGGCCGAAACGCCGGCAGGCCGGCGCGCCATGGCGAAGACGGTCGCGACCGTGCCGCGCAACTGGTTCAACGCCAACCTCACCTATCAATGGTTCATGGTGCCGAACCTGATCGCCAGCATCGCCTTGCTCATCGGCCTCATCGTCACAGCGCTCTCCATTGCCCGCGAACGGGAACTCGGCACTTTCGACCAGCTGATGGTCTCGCCGCTGCGCGTCCATGAAATCCTGATCGGCAAGCTCATTCCGCCGATGATGATAGGCCTCTTCCACATGACGCTTTATGTGCTGGCGGCAATCTTCATCTTCGGCGTGCCTTTGCGCGGCTCGCTCTTCCTGCTCTATGGCAGCTCGATCTTCTATCTGGGTTCGGTGGCAGGCCTCGGCCTCTTCATCTCGGCGCTCTCGATGACACAGCAGCAGGCGATCCTCGGCGCCTTCCTGTTCATGGTGCCGGCCATGCTGCTTTCGGGTTTCGCAACCCCGATCGAGAACATGCCGGACTGGCTGCAGCCCGTGACGATTGTCAATCCGCTGCGCTATTTCCTCATCATCGTCAAAGGCGTCTTCCTGAAGGATATTCCGGCCGCCGAGGTGCTGAACCAGACCATTCCGCTGGCGCTGATCGCCTGCGCGACACTTGGTGCTGCCGCCTGGCTATTCCGCCGTAGGCTGGAATAGCGCGCCTCACACTATGTGAACTGCGCTTCCAAACCGTGACTCCGAAACGCTTCTCCGGCCGGAACATCGACATTGATGGGCTCGTTACCCCAGTGCAGACCAAAGCAATTCCAGCAGAAATGTGAATTGGTTTGCGTCCGGTGTTGCGTGAAAACACCGAGCAATTCCAGCAAAAGTGCGAAGCGGTTTTGCGTCCGGAATTGCGTGAAAACAAAGACATAGAGCTAAGGAGAAGCAAAATGTACAAGATCATTCTTGTCTCGAGCGCGCTTGCGCTCTCGTCTCTGGCCACGAACGCGATGGCCGATGGAGCCGTGACGGGTGCCGCCGGCGGCGCAATCACCGGCGCCATTGTCGGCGGTCCCGTGGGCGCTGCAATTGGCGGCGTGGCAGGCGGTGTAGCCGGTGCTGTCGTCGATCCGCCGCCGCGCGAGGTCGTAACCTACGTCCAGCAGCAGCCGGCCCCGCCGTCAGCAGTGGTCGTGCAGCAGCCGATCGTGGTCGGCAAGCCGCTGCCCGCAGATGTTCAGGTGATCCCGGTGCCGGATAATCCGCGCTATGCCTATACCGTCATCAACGACCGCCATGTGATTGTCGAGCCGCAGACCCATCGTGTGGTTCAGGTGATCGAATAACAGGGAACTGGCCCCGCTTGCTTCAGCGGGGCCTTTTTCTATGTACGGTTCCGCAGGGCTTCCGCCTGCGCATAGAACTTCTTTTCCCATTCCTTGTGATTATCGAGCCCTTCGCGAATGAACGGCGTGAAAATCGCAAGATTGAGAAGAGCCCAGTTGATCAGCCGCGCCGGGAATTTCAGCGGCTTAACGAAATCGATGAACAGAACGACACGCGTCTTGTCCGTGTGGTTCCAGGCTTCATGCTCATAGGCGTCGTCGAAGATCAGCGCCTTGCCTTCCTGCCAATGGCAGATCTGGTCCTTGATGCGGATCGCGAGCTTGTCGGCGGGCTCCGGCACGATCATGCCGAGATGCAGGCGCAGCACGCCATTATAGGGGCCGCGATGCGCCGGCAGATGCTTGCCGGGCTCGAAGATCGAAAACATCGCCGTCTTCAGGCCGGGGATCTTCTGCACCGCCTTCCAGGTTTCCGGGCAGGCCTGGATGTTCTGCTCCGACTTTACGCCGAAACCGACAAGGAAGAAGGTCTTCCAGCGATTGTCCTTGGAAATGGTCTGCACGTCGGTGGAGATTTCCTGGAAGCTCGGCAGCTCGCTCTGGCGCACCAGCACGCGGTCGAGCTCGGCGCGGATCTCAGGCCAGGCCTTCTCGACCTCCTTCGCCCACGGGAACACCGCGTTGTCATAAACAGGCGGATTGCCGAGCTTGGCATGTTTGAAATTCAGGCCCTCGGCCCAGGCGACGATGCCCATGAAGAAGCGCGTTATCGCGCTCGGCCGGTCCATAGGGGCGATCCCGGCAGTGGCGAAGCCCTGCGCGTCGGGGATAGATACTGATTTTTCGGGAAGGGGTGTATTGGCGATACCGTCAGTCATAGGCTTTCCATTGCGGACCAAAGCAATTCCAGCAAAGTGCACACGGTTCTGCGGCCGGAACTGCGTCAAAAACGAAGAAATAGAACGCTTCCGTGTTTCGAAGAAAAACGGAAATGCTCCAGCAATGACATGGCCTTCCGCGCAGGAGCCGATACGACGGTTACCGCGTTGGCCATTGAGCAAATATGGACAGTGCTGGGCGTGGCTCAAGTACACTTAAGTACAGGTTTTAGCGATCAATTGCCGCATGTCACCACCGCGCTGCGAGCGCGGCGGTGACAATCTCTAAGAGATGTCCTGAAGAATATCAGACTTTCAGTTCGCGGCGTTCGCGCTCGGTGACCATGGCAAGGTCGAGCACCTTCTGCAGGTTTGCCGCATGACGGAAATTCGGGTCGAGCTGCACGCCCGTTGCCACGGCCTCAGCGAAGCGCTGGTAGTTGGTTGGAACCGGCGGCACGTCGACCGGCTTCCAGGTTGCCGTTTCCACATCGTCGCCGAGGCAGCCATGCAGTTCGGAACCGCTTGGACGGTGGATGACCTCGAGGCTGCCCTTCTCGCCATAGATGCGCAGCTTCAGCTCGTTCAGATGCCCGGTCGCCCAGCGGCTGGCATGGATGACGCCGAGGGCACCATTGGCGAAATCAACCGACATGGTGAAGCTGTCATTGGCATCGAGCATATATTCGCCGATCTGGCCGCCCGGTACTTTGTTGAAGGTCTTCAGCCGGGCGAAGACATGATCGATATCGGTCGCAGCACCATAGGCCGCGAAGTCGAGGATATGAATGCCGACATCGCCGAGCACGCCGTTCGAACCGTGGCCGGTGGAAAGCCTCCACAGCCAGGTCGATTCCGTACGCCAATCGCCCCAGGCGCGGGACACCAGCCAGCTCTGCAGATAGGAGGCCTCCACATGCTTGATTGTTCCGAGCTCGCCTGACAGCACCATCTCGCGGGCGCGCTGCAGCGGTGCGACGTTGCGATAGGTGAGATTGACCATGTTGATGACGCCGGCGGTCTCAGCCGCTTCCGTCATCTCCAGCGCCTTGGGATAGTTTTCCGCCAGCGGCTTCTCACACAGCACATGCTTGCCGGCCGCGATCAGCGCCATGGTGGTCGGGTAATGGATTCGGTCAGGCGTGATATTCGTCGCCGCATCGAACTCGCCCCAGGCGATCGCCTCCTCCAGCGTCAGAAACCGCTTCTCGATATTGAACTTATCGGCGAATGCGGCAAGGCGGTCGGAATCCGTATCAACGGCGCCGACCACGGTCACGCCGTCCATATTCGCGAAATGGGCGAGCTGGTTTTTCGCCATCACGCCCGTACCAAGAACGAGTAGTCGCATGGATGCTCCTCAGCGGTAACCGGCTTCGCCGGCCTGGTGCAGTCTCGGGCCGCGTTCGACGATCGGCTCCAGTGCCTTCTCTACCGGCACATTTGGGGCGTCGGTGATACCAGTCAACGCACCCTCGGGGTTATAGGCCCATTTCACGCCGTTGATCAGCACCTTCTGCACGTTCGCATCGTGATAGGTCGGATAGGTTTCGTGGCCGGGGCGGAAATAGAAGATATTACCGGCACCACGGCGCCAGGTCAGGCCAGACCGGAAGACTTCGCCGCCCTGGAACCAGGAGATGAACACCGTTTCCAGTGGCTCCGGTACGGAGAACTGCTCGCCATACATTTCCTCGTTTTCAAGCTCGAAATGCTCGCCGAGACCAGCAGCGATCGGATGGCGCCGATTGATCGTCCACAGACGCTCGCGCTCGCCCGCCTCGCGCCATTTCAGCGCACAGGGCGTGCCCATCAGCCGCTTGAAGATCTTGGAGAAATGGCCGGAGTGCAGAACGAGCAGGCCCATGCCTTCCCACACCCGCTTGGCGACGCGCTCGACGACGACATCGGAGACGGCGCCGTGATCCTTGTGGCCCCACCAGGTCAGAACGTCGGTCTCGGCAAGCCGGGCTTCGCTGAGGCCATGTTCCGGCTCCTGCAGCGTTGCCGTGGTCGCGGAAATCGCCGGATCGGTGTTCAGCGCCTTGGCGATCGTGGTGTGCATGCCCTCGGGGTAAATGCCCCGGACAATGGCGTTGGTTGTCTCATGGATGTTCTCTCCCCATACGACGGTGCGAATGGCCATGGCTATGCTCCTCTAGAACCTTTGGATTTTTGGCAAGCAGGAAGGCGGGATTCAAAGCGCTTTGGAAAGATGGTCAGCCAAAGCAGTCCCTCCTCCGCGTCAGAGGAAGACATAGACCTTTGTCGGTATTTTGACAAAGAGGATTTTTCCCGGTTTCACGACCGGGAAAAATCCCTTGTCACATCAATGGGAAACGGTCTTGGAAAACAGGTTGACGACGACGACGCCAGAGATGATCAGGCCGAGGCCGATGATGGCGGGCGTATCCAGCCGCTGCTTGAAAAACACGAGGCCGACAGAGGAAATCAGCACGATTCCCAAAGCGCTCCAAATCGCATAGGCGATGCCGACTGGAATATGCTTCAGCGTCAGCGACAGGCAGTAGAAGGCAGCCCCATAGCAAGCGATGACGAGCGCCGTCGGCCCGAGGCGGGTGAACTGCTGGGAGAGCTGAAGTGCTGTCGTGCCGATAACTTCAAGCACGATGGCTGCAACGAGCAGCCCATAGACGGCAGCCGGGTTCATGGCGGTATTCCTTCTTGATCTACTTGTGGGTCAGCTCGATGAGGCGGGCGATCAGCTCTCGCCTCAGAGCGTCACTGATGTCATGGCTTTCCAACGTATCTGCGAACCACAGACCGTCGGCGGCAAAACGCACGATCAGAGTGTCGGGCGCCGAGTCGGTGCCGATATATTCCTCGGCTCTTGCCGCCACCCATTGGCGCCATCGGAGGCGCAGCCGGGGTTCGGCGAGAAGCGCGATCGTGACCTGCGTCCAGCTTCTGGAATCGTCGGGACGATCCTTCAGCCCGGACACCGCCTGCAGATAGGCGCGCGAGAAACGGCCCTGCGGCAGCGGATCGGCGCGCATCAGCTCGTCTATATCGGCGTCGAACTTCTCCAGCAGGCTCTCGAACAGGGCGTCCAGCAGCGCATTCTTCGTCGGGAAGTGATGCAGCAGTCCGCCCTTGCTGACGCCTGACGCAGCCGAGACCGCATCGAGCGTGACAGCGCTCATGCCACTCTCACCAGCAAGACGCGCGGCGACCTCCAGCAACTGCTGGCGCACGAGCACGGGTTGTTTCTTGCGATGATGAGCGTTTGACATGAATTTACAAAGATACCGTCCGGACGGTTTTGTCAAGAAGAATTGACTGAAGGCCCTGCCTCACAAAGGATTATGCGCGAAATGCCGCGGTGTTTTGATGACAGTTGCGATCCTTTTTTATCGGGTGCATGTAGAGCATCGGACCGAAAAGTGTGAAACGGTTTTCGGACAATCCGATGCTGGAACAAAAACCAAGAGTGGCGGAGGGGACACTGACGCTCTGGGGCGGGTATTAAGGGATGGTTTCGTGCCGGAGCAGGCAACTTCACAGGTTACAACTTTATACGAGGCGATCGGCGGTGATCCTGTCGTCCGGGCGCTGACGCATCGTTTCTACGAACTGATGGATACGCTGCCGGAGGCGAAAAACGTGCGCGCCGTGCATCCGCCAAGCCTCGAAGGTAGCGAAGAGAAATTCTACGAATACATGACCGGCTATCTGGGCGGTCCGCCGCTCTATACCGACAAGCGCGGCCATCCCCGTCTGCGCAGCCGTCATTTCGTCGCCGAGATCGGCCCTGTCGAACGCGACGAATGGCTGCTCTGCTTCCGCCGCGCCATGGATGAAACCATCGCCAGCAAGGCATTGCGCGACCTCATCTGGGCGCCGGTCGAGCGCCTCGCCCATCACATGCAGAACAAGGAATAGTCATGAGCCTGAACGCGCGTCTGGAACCGGTGCTCTATCTCTTTGCCGGTCTGTTCGGCCTTGCAGGCGTGGCGCTGGCCGCCCTCGCCGCCCATGGCGGTGGTGATGCGCATCTGGCCACCTCGGCCTCCGCCATGTGCCTCGCCCACGCCCCTGCCCTGCTGGCACTGGCGCTGGGTGCCGGCAAAATCAAAAGCGCCTGGCTGGCCGGTTTGCTGATGATTGTGGGGACGTTGCTCTTTGCGGGCGATCTCGTCACCCTGCGCTTTACCGGCTCCAGCCTCTTTCCCTATGCCGCGCCGACGGGCGGCTGGGCCATGATGCTGGGCTGGCTGGCAGTTTCGGCGAGCGCCTTCTTCCGCGTCAAGAGTTAAACTCTATGGCTGCGGTATGCGGCCAAAGCGCAGGAGATTGCCGTGCGGATCATGGATATAGAATTCCTCCATGTTCCACGGCCGCACCTCCATATCCGACAGGCGTGAAACGCCCTTCGTACGGTATTCCGCATGAAGGGCGGCAATGCCGCCGCCGCGCAGGTAGACGGATGTCTTTTCCGGCAGGCTTCGATCATCCGTCAGCCAGAAATGCAGCTCCATCTCGCCGCGCCTGAGGATCAGATAATCCGGCGTCTGGTGCACGATTTTGGCAAAGCCGAGCTGATCGCGATAGAAGGCGAGCGTCTCTGCGATATCGAGCGACGGCAGGACCGGCAGAACCTCGATACGATCGGGATTACCGCTCATATGCCGTCAACGACGTTGAAGCCCTCGAACACCGGCGGGCCCTTATACAGGCCCTTGTTGTCGCCTGCATTGCGATGCGCGGCGCGGAAATTCTCCGACTTCGTCCAGTTCAGAAAATCCTCTTCGCTGCGCCAGAGCGTATGGGAGGAAAACAGCGTATAACCCTCCTCCGCATTAGCCTTGCCACGCAGCAGGCGGAATTCGACGAAGCCCGGAACCTCCGAAAGGCTGGAATCGCGATTGCGCCAGACAGTCTCGAAATCGCCTTCGGCGCCGGCGGCCACCTTGAAGCGGTTCATCGCGATATACATCAAAAACTCCCTATGCCTTTTTCTTGTCCGCCCGCTCCGCATAACGCGGAAAGACGACGATATTATTGCCATCGGCCGCATCCGCGCCAATGGGCTTTAAAGCCGCTTCACCGGGCATGCGCGCCTCCCAGGCGGGGAACAGTACCACATTGGGATAGCTGCGCTGGCGCGCGGCATTTTCCAGGAAAACCTCGTAAAGCGCCGGCACCATGCCGTCGCCGCCGTGAGCGGCGAGCTTATGCAGGCCGATCATCGTGAACCCATCAGGGCGTTCTTCATTCATCGGGAATTGTCTCGTTCGTTCATCGTCTGTAGCGCACGCTCCAGGCTCGACTTGCTGCCATTGCGCAACGGGATGAAGGCCTTGCTGAACTTCTTGCAGCCGGTCTTCACACGCAGGCAGGCATCGTGGCTGATACAGTCGATGGGGCAGAACACGCAGTCGACCGAGGGAAGCAACGTATCGATGCGGGAAACGGCTTCGCGAAGACCGCCATCATGGTGGATGAGCTCGGCACCGAAATTGCTGGCGATCTGGCGAAGATGCGCCACCTGGCAATCACGACCGCCGACATAGAGGAAACTGCGGCCATCCAGCTTGGAGCGGCCCGAGGAGATCTCCTTCGTCTCCTGATCGGCCTGAACACGCATCTCCCGGTTCGCCCCCTTCTTCGCCTTTCGAGCCATTTACCACCCGTTCGCTCGTTGATCGTCACACGATTCATGCGTGTGCGAACGGACCTTATTAAACTTGATTTTTAGAGTAAAGTATAAAGTTGATTGTTTTTATCATATTTATTGAATCTGGATGGGAACCGACAAAGTCATGGCCTGCCCACCCGGCGGAGGGCTGAATGGCGCAGCGCGGCGGACCGCATCGAGAGCAAGTTGATCGATATCGGGAACGCCGGACCCCTGCGAAACGCGAGCCCCCGCGAGCCCGCCATTGCCGCTCACCGAAAAGGTCACGACCACGGTGCCTTCGACCCCACGGGGTTTCCTGATCGCCCGGCGGATACGGCTTCTGACTTTGCCCTTGTAATTGGCAACGGCTGCGGTGCCGACACCGTTGTTGTTGCTGGCAACCTGCGAATTGCTGTCCGATTGCGCGGTTGAGGTTCCTTCCGCAACACCCCGCTGGGAATCCTGCTGGCCCTCGCCTCGCGAACCCGCCGTCTTCTTCGGCGCTTGCTTCTTCTCAACCGGCTTCGGCTTCTCCTGCGTCGTCACCTTGGGCTTCGGCGTCGGGGTTATCGCCTCCGGCGGCTGCTCCGGCTCGGGCTGGACTTCGGCGGCTTCCACCGGCTTCACCTCTTCGACAGCCACTGCGGTCTCAGGCTGCGTCTCTGATGGCTGAACTTCGGTCGGCTGTACCGCGCTCGGTGGCACCTCGGAGGGTTGCACCTCCGCAGAGACCGCATCAACCGTCACCTGCTGTTCGGGAACGACCGTCGACATCGGTTGCGCAACGGATTCCTCGGCCGGTACCTCCGAAACCAGAATTTCCGGCTCGGCGGCCGTCGCCGTTTCCGGCGAGACGCGCGTCACTTCCGGTGCCGGCGCCTGCTGAACGGCATCATGCGTCTCGACAGGCGAGACCTCCGTCGGCTGCACGGCCTCCGGCTGAACTTGCGCCGTCTGCGTCGGATGGATCGTGTCGGGTTGGACGGCCTCAGGAATGATTTCTTGCTGGATGGTCGTTTCTGTCTCGCCGGCAGCCGTCTGATCGACATCGGAGTTGCCGTACATGACGACGCTGACAGCTTCGCCAGCCTCCTCGATCGCCTCTTCGGGCGCCTTGGGGAAAGCAACGATCAGTGCAGTCGCCAGCGCCGCATGAAAGAGCAGCGAGCAGATGCAGGTCACCGTCAGCCGGCGCCGCACGGGCGCCTTCTCGTCTTCCTGCTTTTCCACCGCAGCATCCATTGGTGGCGGGGTGACGGAAGATGCCGCTGCGGTTTCCGGATGATCGGGGAAAGAGGAGATCTGCGCAAAACGCGCATAATGAATGACCTGCTCGCCGGCCGGCTGGCGCTGCGCATTTCGCAGATCGGACAACTCGTGGCCGGGATGCATGCCGGGATTGTTGTCGTTCAGGCTCTCGTCAGCGCTCGCCTCCTCGATGAGCACGTGTCTCGATCTGGACTTCGCTGAAATAGCCATTTTACGCCTCGGACAGCTTGGAACATGCGCGCCGGGCTTCATCCCGGCTTTCGTCTTAACCTTCGAAAGGAACTGAGATCTGCGAGCGGGTCACCAGACCCTTCATGCATTCCCCCGCCGCCGGCCCGTCACAAACAGGCGTGTCGTTGATGAGGATGCGGGTAACCGTCTCGCATTTGACGTTCGGCATATCGAACTGGCGCACGCGCTTCTTGCCCTGCGGCAGATCGCGGAAATCGAGCACGGTGATGCGGTCGACGGCATTCTTGTCGTTGAAGAAGGCGAGTTCGAAGGAGATCTTGTTGATCGGTGTCTGCAGATTGTTCTCGGCCACGAAGGTCATCATGCAGCCCTTCTGCGAGGGCGCCAGCGCATTGAGCTCGACGACAAGTTTGGCGGCTGCAGTCGCATCCTGCGCATAGGTCTGTGCAATACCCGACACCGAAAACAGCACACTAGCCGCAAACGCAGCAAACCGACCCGTCATCATCGCCTCTCCATAAGCAAATTGACCGCCGTCCAGCGGCTTCAAAACAGCAGGATCAAAAACTTGACTGCTTTTGTCTTCAATTATTGCGTCTTTAAAAAACTATGAGTATGAGAGTCAAGATAATTGTCACCGGAACCGGGGTCTTGACCCCCGCAATCACGGAATAAGCCAACAGAAATGATGGTTGAAAAGCCAGATACCTTTAAGCTCGCACCATCGCGGAACGAACCTGCGGTGGCCGAGATCCGCGTTCTCGAAGGCAGCGATCTTTTTCGCGGCGCAAACGAGATCATGATTCGGCACGACGGCGTGATCTACCGCCTGAAGATCACCCGTCAGGGCAAACTCATTCTCAACAAATAAGCTCAATAGCAGGGTAGAACATGACCGAGCAGACCAGACCGGCACCATCCGAAATCCGCGCATTCCGCGCTGAAAATCCGAAGATGCGCGAGCGCGATATCGCCGCGCAGCTGAAGATCTCCGAGGCGGCCCTCATCGCAGCCGAAGTCGGCGTCAGTGCTATCAGAATCGATGCCAGCGCCGTCAAGCTGCTCGAACGTGTCGCCGATCTCGGTGAAGTCATGGCCCTGTCGCGCAACGAAAGCGCCGTACACGAGAAGATCGGTGTCTACGAAAACATCAAGGTCGGCGAGCACAACGCCATCGTACTCGGCGAAAACATCGATCTGCGCGTCTTTCCAAGCCGCTGGGTCCACGCCTTTGCCGTCACCAAGAAGGACGGCGACACGGAGCGCCTCAGCCTCCAGTATTTCGACAAGACGGGCAACGCCGTCCACAAGATCCATCTGCGCCCGGCATCCAATGTCGAGGCCTACCATCGCATCGTCGCCGAACTGAAGCTCGAGGACCAGGGCCAAGAACTCGTCGAAGCGGAGGCTTCCCCGGATGTCGACGAAGACGGCGATGTCAGCCGCGAAGAGCTGCGCGACAACTGGAGCAAGATGACCGACACGCATGAATTCTTCGGCATGCTGAAGCGCCTGAAGATCGGCCGCCAGGCCGCCGTGCGCAGGGTTGGCGACGACTATGCCTGGAAGCTCGACAATACGGCGACGGCAGAGATGATGCATGCCTCCGTCAAATCAGGCCTGCCGATCATGTGCTTCGTTGCCAATAACGGCATCGTGCAGATCCATTCCGGCCCGATCTTCAACGTCCAGCCGATGGGTCCGTGGATCAACATCCTCGACGAAACCTTCCATCTGCATCTGCGCCAGGACCACATTGCCGAGACCTGGGCCGTACGCAAGCCGACCAAGGACGGCCACGTCACCTCGCTCGAAGCCTATGACGCCAACGGCAACATGATCATCCAGTTCTTCGGCAAGCGGAAGGAAGGCTCCGACGAGAATGCCGGATGGCGTGACATCATGGAAAACCTGCCGCGGGCCACAAGCGTCGCCGCATAAGGATCGCAACGATGAAGATGCTTAGAAACCTGCGCCGGATCCGCCTCTGGGAGCTGGCCCTGACGGCGGCCGTCATGACCCTGCCACTGATCCCGGCAGCACCGGCCGGCGAGAACTATGCTTTCGTCCGCGCCGCGCACGCTGAGGAAAAGAAGCTCGACACCTCGCGGCTGGTTTCGGTCGGCGGCGACGTCACCGAGATCATCTACGCGCTCGGAGAAGAAAACAGGCTGATCGCCCGCGATACCACGAGCATGTTTCCCGAAGCCGCCCTGAAGCTGCCTGATGTCGGCTACATGCGCGCCCTTTCGCCGGAAGGCATTCTTGCCATGAACCCGACGGCGATCATCGCCGTCGAGGGCTCCGGACCGCAGGAAGCGCTGAACGTCCTGAAGAATGCCAGCGTGCCCTTCGAAACCGTTCCGAATGCCTATACGCGCGACGGTATCATCGCCAAGATCGATCGCGTCGGTACGCTGCTCAATGTGCCGGAAAAGGCTAAGGCACTTGAAGAAAAGGTCGGCGCCGATCTCGATGCCGCCGTCACTGATGCCGCGAAACGCCCCGAGGCCGAGCGCAAGCGCGTTCTCTTCGTCCTCAGCGCCCAGAACGGCCGTATCATGGCGTCGGGCACCGGCACCGCCGCAGACGGCGTCATCAAGCTTGCCGGCGCCATCAATGCGGTCGGCGAATTCCCAGGCTACAAGCCGCTTACCGATGAGGCGATCATCAGCGCCAAGCCCGACGTCATCCTGATGATGAACCGCGGCGATGGCGCCGGCACCAAGAACGAGGATCTGCTGGCACAGCCGTCGATCGCGCTGACGCCTGCCGGTGAAAACAAGGCGATCATCCGGATGGATGGCCTGCATCTCCTGGGCTTCGGTCCGCGCACGGCAAGTGCTGTTCGCGAACTCAACGCGGCGATCTACGGAGGCTGACGATGGCCGTGTCGGAAGCCATGATGGAAAACAGGCGATCCTTTTCGGCGGCATTCCGCAGACCCCGGCAGGCGGGCGACAGAACCGAGCTCGCTCTGCTGGGCATCGCCTTCCTTATCGCGGCTTCCGTCTTCGCCCTGCTCTTCTCCATCACGACAGGGGCATCGGACGCCTCCATCCTCGATGTCGTCAGAAACATGGCGGGCTCGCAGACAGCGCTCAGCATGCGTGACCGGATCATCATCTTCGATATCCGCCTGCCCCGCGCCATCCTCGGCTTCCTGATCGGCGGATCGCTCGCCGTCTCCGGCGCCGTCATGCAGGGCCTGTTCCGCAACCCGCTGGCCGATCCCGGCCTTGTCGGCGTCTCCTCGGGCGCCGGCCTCGGCGCTGTCGTGATGATCGTGCTCGGCGGCACCATTGCCGCGCCCTTCTACCTGGCGCTCGGCATCTATGCCCTGCCGCTTGCAGCCTTCGGCGGCGGTCTCGCCACCACGCTGCTGCTCTACCGGGTCGCCACAAGCAACGGCCAGACCTCGGTTGCCACCATGCTGCTTGCCGGTATCGCGCTTGGCGCCCTGGCCGGGGCGCTGACGGGCGTGCTGATCTATATGGCGAACGACCAGCAGCTGCGTGATCTGACCTTCTGGGGCATGGGCTCGCTTGCCGGCGCCACCTGGATCAAGATCGCCGCAGCCGGCCCCATCATCCTCCTGTCCTTCGTCGCCCTGCCCTTCATGGCGCGTGGCCTGAACGCCATCACGCTCGGCGAGGCCGCGGCCTTTCACATGGGCGTGCCGGTCCAGCGGCTGAAGAATATCGCGATCGTCACCGTTGCGGCCGCAACCGGCGCCTCCGTTGCCGTCAGTGGCGGTATCGGCTTCGTCGGCATTGTCGTGCCGCATATCTTGCGCATGGTGATCGGCCCGGACCATCGTTTCCTGCTGCCGGCCTCGGCCCTGCTCGGCGGCTCGCTGCTGATCTTCGCAGACGTACTCGCCCGCACAATCGTGGCACCGGCCGAACTGCCGATCGGCATCATCACGGCGGCAGTCGGCGGGCCCTTCTTCCTCTGGATCCTGTTGCGGCAGCGCTCGCGCCTTGCCCTTTGAGTTTGTTCGATGATCGAAGTTTCCGGCGTCTGCGTGCACCTCTCCGGCAAGACCATCGTTCGCGATGTTGCCTTCACTGCGAAGGCGGGCGAACTGACCGCCATTGCCGGCCCGAACGGCTCCGGCAAGACGACGACGATGAAAGCCGTTTCCGGCGAGCTTGCCTATGAAGGTTCCGTTCGTTTGAACGGCGAAGAGGTGCGCGCACTGAAGCCGTGGCAGCTTGGCTCCATTCGCGGGGTCCTGCCGCAAGCAAGCAGCATCTCCTTTCCCTTCACGGTACGGGAAATCGTCCGCATGGGTCTGACCTCCGGCCTCAACCTTCACGCCGATCAGGCCGATGAGACGGCCGCAAAAGCGCTTGCCGCCGTCGATCTTACCGGCTTCGAAGGGCGCTTCTACCAGGAACTCTCGGGCGGCGAGCAGCAGCGCGTTCAGCTTGCCCGCGTGCTCTGCCAGATCGCCGAGCCGGTCGTCGACGGCAAACCCTGCTGGCTGCTGCTCGACGAGCCGGTCTCCAGTCTCGACATCAGCCACCAGCTGACGATCATGACGCTGGCGCGTAATTTCTGCGAGCGCGGCGGCGGGGTGATCGCTGTCATGCACGATCTCAACCTGACGGCCCTCTTCGCCGACAGGATCGTATTGATGAAATCCGGCCGGCTGGCAGCCGCTGGCAATGTGTGTGAGGTACTGACGGACGAAACCATGCAATCCGTCTTCGGCTGCCCGTTGCGCGTCAATCAGGTGCCGGTCGACGGCACGCCCTTCGTGCTTGCGCACAGCGCGCTTCCCGCCAACTGAGGAACCTTTCCACCCCAAATGCGTTGTCCGCAATGATTTGGGTCAAAGCCGGGCGCTCTCTTCCGTGCCATCAGTGGCGCTGACCCTGTGTGAAACCGGGCGGTGCTTGTCCGCGCCCAGCTATGGAGACAGTCATGGCCTATTCCCTCTTCCAATCCAGCCGCAGCCGCCGCAACGGCGCTCTCCACAATCTCGAAGCCAGTATCGAAGATCAGATCGAGGCGCTCCGCGAAGAACTCGCCGAATTGACGCAGGTTCTCGGCAAGACCTCGCGCCGTCAGGGCGAGAAACTGCGCTCGCATGCATCCGCAAGCTACGAGGACATCCTCGGCCGCAGCGAGGATCTGCTGAACGAACTGCAGCAGAGTTACCTGCGCGGCGCAAGCGAAGTACGCAATACGGTCCGCCGTCACCCGCTGGCAACAGTCGGTGCCGCTGCCGCCTTCGGCCTGCTTATCGCCATGCTCGCCCGCCGCTAGGAGGCTCGATGCTCTACCCGATCCTGAGCCTGCTCGTAGGCACCAGCGTTCACCGCACAGTGGAACGCACTAAGCGCAACGGCATCTTCATCGCCGTTGCGTTGCTTTTTCTTCTGACCGCCTATGCGCTTGGCGTGACCGCTGGGGCGATCTGGCTGGCAGGCATCTATGGGCCGATCGGCGCTTCGCTTTTCCTGGCAGCCTGCGCCTTGCTGATCGCGATCATCGTCTTCGTCGTCATGGCGATCATGAATCGCCAGGAAGCCCGCCGCGCCCGCGAACGTCGCGCCGCACTTGAATCCCTGGCAACCGTCGGCCTCGGCCTTGTCCGCTCCCAGCCGCTATTGACTGCAGGCATAGTGGCCGCTCTTGTCGCCGCCAATCTCGTGGGTTCGAAGCGGGACGACTGACGTTCCGCAGCACCTTTCACTTTCCCGACATTGCTTTTGTCGCAAATATATCCCGCGCCCAAATCCTTGGGCGCAGGATACTGCATTCCAGCGAGTGATCGCATCGACGCTGTGGTGCCCGGTTTTCGGCGACCAGCTCAGGCAGGCAGGTGACCGGGACGCCAAATAAAAAGCCGGCGCCCCGTAGGGCAACCGGCCTTCCTTCCTCCCACGGAAACAAGTTGATCAGAAGGCAAAGGCCTTCGACGTCAGTGGCGCCGACGTAGCATCCGGGCCGAAATCCGCCTCGCCTGATATCTGCAGGAGATCCTGCAGACGCTGGCGCGCGCGGTTCACACGGCTCTTGATGGTACCGACGGCGCAGCCGCAGATTTCCGCCGCTTCCTCGTAAGAGAAGCCCGATGCGCCGACGAGGATGATCGCTTCGCGCTGGTCCGGCGGCAGCTGGTCCAGCGCCTTCTTGAAATCCTGCAGGTCGAGTGCGCCGTATTGGGACGGGTGCGTCGCCATGGATTCGGTAAACAAACCGTCGCTGTCCTGCACCTCGCGCCCGCTCTTGCGCATCTGGCTGTAAAGCTCGTTGCGCAGGATCGTGAAGAGCCAGGCCTTCATGTTGGTGCCCATCTCGAAATGGTCCTGCTTGGCCCAGGCCTTCATGATGGTGTCCTGGACCAGGTCGTCGGCGCGATCGTGCCGGCCGATCAGGGATATGGCGAAAGCGCGAAGGCTTGGCAGTGCCGCCAGGAGTTCGCGCTTGAAGCTCGGTTGCGCTTTTTCCATGCGGGTATTCCTATTCGGCCATCTTGGCGGAAGCCATCAATTCGGCCTGGTCGAGCTTTTCCAGCAGATCGAGAAAGCGGTCGGGAATAGCTTCCTCCTGCGCGGCGGCATAGAGCGACCGCAGCCTGACGCCGATCTGATTGTTCGGATCCAGTATGTCGCTCGCCCGCAACTCCAGCTGGCGCTCGTCCGGTGCTTCTGTCTTTGCTGTCGTCATCAACTGATCACTTCTTGCCTGTTGTCTCGGGATGAAAGGCAAAGTCTGCTGTGAAAGATAAATGGAACGTATATCCAATCGATCAAGCCGGTTCTTTCAAACCCTTGATGCAATAGATCCATTCCGCTCACATGGGTCAAAACGCGACGCCCTTCATTTGTCGGCTAGGATAATGCGGCGCTGCAAAAAAAGTTCCTTCCATCAGGAACTTTTTTATCAAGACCGCGTTTTCAGATCATTGCAGCTATTCATGGCCTGTAGACGGGAGTTTTTAATGACACTTTCCACTCGAATTGCGCCGCACCTTCCTTATCTGCGTCGCTATTCCCGCGCGCTTACCGGCACTCAGACTTCTGGCGATGCTTACGTCGCCGCCGTCCTGGAAGCGATCATCGCCGATCTCTCCATATTCCCGGATACCGCGAATGACCGCGTCGCACTCTACAAACTGTTCACGCAACTGTTTGGTTCCACTGCGGTCGAGATTCCCGAACCATCCTCTCCCTATGCCTGGGAACAGCGCGCGACGCTGAACCTCTCGAAGGTTTCGCCCCTTGCCCGGCAGGCTTTCCTGCTCGCCTCCGTCGAGAATTTTCGTGTCTCCGAGATCGCCGACATCCTCGAAATCAGCGATGACGAAACCATGGAGCTCCTCGACAAGGCTTCGCACGAGATCTCGCGCCAGGTGGCCACCGATATCATGATCATCGAGGACGAACCGCTGATCGCCATGGATATCGAGCAGATGGTCGAGAGCCTCGGCCACCGCGTTACCGGCATCGCCCGCACCCATACGGAAGCCGTCGCACTCTATAACAAGACCAAACCAAGCATGGTTCTGGCCGATATCCAGCTTGCCGACGGCAGCTCGGGCATCGATGCCGTCAACGATATCCTGAAGACATCGAGTGTGCCCGTCATCTTCATCACCGCCTTCCCCGAGAGATTGCTGACCGGGGAGCGGCCGGAGCCCACCTTCCTGGTGACCAAGCCCTTCAACCCCGACATGGTCAAGGCTCTGATCAGTCAGGCGCTTTTCTTCAATGAAACGACCCGTGTGGCGGCCTGAAACATGAATTTCAGCCGCGCCGGAACCATTCCGGTAGCGATGCGTTCCGGCTCTGCCGGAGCGTATTGGCGGCTTTAACGGTTTTTGCAGCGCTTGCTTTTAGAATGACCGGCAGTTTTGTCGGGAGGGGTAACATCCCTCCGTATCTTCGAAGGGACTGAGGAAAGGCGGCCGAGTGAATACGACTGGACCACTGTCCGGAACGCCTTTCACCACCGAAGGCAAGGCGGCCATTATGGAGCGCGCGCTCGCCAGCGCCGCTATCTCTATCCTGTATCAGGATGCGGGCCTTGCAATAATCTATGCCGAAAACCTTCTCCCCTATTTCCAGAAGCGTTTTGTCGCCGGTGGTGATGACGGTTCGCTGTTTGGCGAAGCACACGGCAAATCCCTTGCCGCGATGAAGCGGATGGTGCTTGAGACCGGCGCCTCCAGCAATGCCGAGGTCGATGTTGCAATCGACGGCGAAGTCAGGACATTCGAACTGAACGTTCAACGCACCGGCGCGCACGGCAATTACGGCCTGCTCTCCGTCATCTCGGAGATTACCGAAAGCCGGCATCGCGAAAAGGTGCTGAAATCGCTGCTGCGCGAGCTTTCCCACCGCTCCAAGAACCTGCTTGCCATCATCCAGGGCATCGCCACGCAGACCGCGCGCAACACCATTTCTCTCGATGCTTTCCTGATGAAATTCCGCGGCCGTCTTCAGTCGCTCTCCAACTCGCAGGATCTGATCACCGATTCCAGCTGGCGCGGTGCCTTTCTGTTCGAGCTCGCCGGAAAGCAGTTCGCCCCCTACTGGCCGGAAACATCAGGCTCCATGCCGATCTTTGGCATCAACGCCCATCTGACACCAAACGCCGCCGTGCATGTCGGTCTGGCGCTACATGAACTGATCGTCAATTCCGCCTCCTATGGCGCAATCGCCAGCGGGGCGACATCGGTCACGCTGAATTGCCGGGAGGCAAAGATTGCCGGCCGCCGGGCAATCGAGCTCACCTGGGTGGAAGTGCTTCCAAACAGCGCCGACGTACACGAATTCAGCGAAAACAGCTTCGGCCGCACGGTGCTGGAGCGTGTCGTGCCCTCCTCCGTCAACGGCAAGGCCGAATTGACGCTCGTACCCGGCCGCATTGAATATCACCTGACCGTTCCGGAAACGGAATTTGAAATCCTGAAACGCACTTGAGACGTTTTACCGCTGCACGTTTTGCCGGAATGCCTGCTTGCTGAAATTGTTGGGACCTAGACGGAAAAACAGCCGGTGCGAGGGCGGCGCACCGGCTGTCTCCACTCACCGGGAGGGGACCGTGAGTTCGTCCGAATGATGGGTTGGGGGCGCGCATGTTGGGTCGATGCGGTCATCATCCGGATATCGCATTAACTACGCTCATTAACTTTGGTTCCCCCGGTTCGAAAAAAATTTGGCCTTTTGTCAATTTTTTCTCGGACACCCGAACTGGGTTGCCACTCAGATCCACCCAATCGGAAGGCAGAGCCTGCCTAAAGAATTATCATGACAAACAAAATCAATTACTTACATGACGCAGACTAAAGAAAATTGCCAAAATTTTACCGTTTGATAAATTTTTAAACCTGAGTTACAATTCCCTCACTAGTCGTTACCAATAAAGAGGGAACTTCAATGGAACGCCTGGAAACTGGGATTCGTGCTGGCCGGCTTTTGTCCGCCGAGTACGAGGCTAATTTTTCCGATCTTCATCCGCGCCTCGACAACCACGAAGCGCTGGTCGCCGCCGACCGCTGTTATTTCTGCTATGACGCGCCGTGCATGACGGCCTGTCCCACCTCCATCGATATTCCGCTCTTCATCCGCCAGATTTCGACCGGCAATCCGATCGGCTCAGCGAAGACGATCTTCGACCAGAACATCCTTGGCGGCATGTGCGCCCGCGTCTGTCCCACCGAAGAGCTCTGCGAACAGGCCTGCGTGCGCAACACGGCCGAAGAGCGCCCTGTCGAGATCGGCCGCCTGCAGCGCTATGCGACGGATGCGGCAATGGCCGCCGACAAGCAGTTCTATCGGCGTGCGGAACCGACCGGCAAGAAGATCGCCGTCGTCGGCGCCGGTCCCGCCGGCCTTGCGGCAGCCCACCGCCTCGCCGTCAAAGGCCATGATGTGGTGATCTACGACACCAAGCCGAAATCCGGCGGCCTCAACGAATATGGCATCGCCACCTACAAGACGGTCGATGACTTCGCGCAGAAAGAGGTCGATTACGTCCTTTCGATCGGCGGCATCGAAGTGAAGCACGACCAGCAGCTCGGCCGCGATTTCTCGCTCTCCGATTTGCAGGGCCAGTACGATGCCGTCTTCCTCGGCCTCGGCCTTGCCGGCGTCAACGCATTGCGCGTCGACAATGAAAACCTGCCTGGTGTCGATGATGCAGTCGATTTCATTGCCGCCCTGCGCCAGGCCGGCGACAAGGGCGAGATCGCCATTGGCCGCCGTGTCGTCGTTCTCGGCGGCGGCATGACGGCAATCGATGCCGCCGTGCAGGCAAAGCTTCTCGGCGCCGAGGAAGTGACGATCTGCTACCGCCGCGGCAAGGAACATATGAACGCCTCAGAATTCGAGCAGGATCTCGCGACATCAAAGGGCGTCATCATTCGCCACTGGCTAGCGCCGAAATCCATCCTCTCGCAGGATGGCAAGGTGGCGGCAATCGAGGTGGAATATACCGCCATCATCGATGGCCGCCTTTCGGGCACCGGTGAGACCGGCGTGATCGCCACCGACCAGATCTTCAAGGCAATCGGCCAGACATTCGAGACCTCAGGTCTCGGCGCGCTGCGGATGGAATCCGGCCGCATCGCAGTTGATGCTGAAGGCCGCACATCGGTTGATGGCGTCTGGGCCGGCGGCGACTGCGTCTTCGGCGGTGAAGACCTTACCGTATCTGCCGTCGCCCATGGCCGTGATGCGGCCGAATCCATTCACCGCACCCTGTCCGCCGCAGCCGCTCCGGCTGTTGCCGTCGCCTGAAGGGGAGAATGAACAATGGCTGATCTCCGCAATAATTTCGTCGGCATCAAGTCCCCGAACCCCTTCTGGCTCGCTTCTGCACCGCCAACCGACAAGGCCTACAATGTCGAGCGCGCCTTCAAGGCCGGCTGGGGCGGCGTCGTCTGGAAGACGCTAGGTGAAGAAGGCCCGCCTGTCGTCAACGTCAATGGTCCGCGCTACGGCGCGATCTGGGGTGCCGACCGTCGCCTGCTCGGCCTGAACAATATCGAGCTCATCACCGACCGCGACCTGCAGACCAACCTGCGCGAAATGAAGCAGGTCAAGATGAATTGGCCCGACCGGGCGCTCATCGCCTCGATCATGGTGCCCTGCGAGGAACAGGCCTGGAAGGCGATCCTGCCGCTGGTGGAAGAAACCGAAGCAGACGGTATCGAACTGAACTTCGGCTGTCCGCACGGCATGTCCGAGCGCGGCATGGGCTCGGCCGTTGGACAGGTGCCAGAATATATCGAAATGGTCGTGCGCTGGTGCAAGCAATACACGCGCATGCCCGTCATCACCAAGCTGACGCCCAACATCACCGATATCCGCCGCCCTGCCCGCGCCGCCAAGGCCGGCGGCACGGACGCCGTCTCGCTGATCAACACGATCAACTCGATCGTCTCGGTCGATCTCGACAATTTCGCGCCAAACCCGACCGTTGGGGGCAAGGGCAGTCACGGCGGCTATTGCGGCCCTGCGGTGAAACCGATCGCGCTCAACATGGTCGCCGAAATCGCTCGCGACCCGGAAACCTACGGCCTGCCGATCTCGGGCATCGGCGGCATCACCACCTGGCGGGACGCTGCCGAATTCCTCGTCCTCGGCGCCGGCAACGTCCAGGTCTGCACGGCGGCCATGACCTACGGCTTCAAGATCGTGCAGGAAATGATCACGGGCCTTTCCGACTGGATGGACGAAAAGGGCCACAAGACCCTCGACGACATCACCGGCCGCGCCGTGCCCAACGTCACCGACTGGCAGTACCTCAACCTCAACTACATCGCCAAGGCCAAGATCGATCAGGACGCCTGCATCAAATGCGGCCGCTGCTACATCGCCTGCGAGGACACCTCGCACCAGGCAATCACCAACTTCGTCGACGGCGTTCGCCATTTCGAGGTGATGGACGAGGAATGTGTCGGCTGCAATCTCTGCGTCAGCGTCTGCCCGGTCGAAAACTGCATCACCATGGAGCAGCTTCCCGCCGGCGCCCTCGATAAGCGCACCGGTAAAGTGGTCGATCCGAACTACGCCAACTGGACGACCCATCCGAACAACCCGATGGCGCGCCAGGCTGCGGAGTAAGCGCTCCGAAAGCCCGATGAAAAAGCCGCCCATCCACGGCGGCTTTTTCTTTATCTGTCAGCCTTCAAAGCCCGAATGACTTCCTATAGGCGCTAGGGCTCGTGCCGAGCCTATTGCGGAAATGATGGCGCATCGTCGCCAAGGTGCCGAAGCCGCTGGCGATGGCGATATCGTCGAGCGACACCGCAAGCTCCTTCTCCAGAAGGTCGCGAGCATGCCGCAACCGCTCCTTCAGCAGCCACTCACCGACACTGTCGCCCGTCGTTGCCTCGAAGCGACGCTGGAAGGTGCGCATGCTCATGCCGGCCTTGCCGGCAAGCAGGCTGATCGGCTGCTCCTCGGAAAGCTTCTCGCGCATCCATTCGATCAGCGGGCCAAGGCGAATGCCCTCTCGCTCTTCCGGCACGGGAGCCGCAATGAACTGTGCCTGCCCGCCCTCGCGATGCGGCGGAACCACGAGACGTCGCGCCACGCTGTTCGCGGCATCCGGACCGAAATCGCCGCGTACCACATGCAGGCAGAGATCGATGCCGGCCGCACTGCCCGCTGCCGTCAGGATGCTGCCTTCGTCCATGTAAAGCACGTCGGCATCGAGCGCGATGTCGGGGTAGCGCGCAGCAATCGAGGCGACATAGCGCCAATGGGTCGTCGCCCGCCGCCCGGCCAGCAGGCCGGCCGCGGCAAGCACGGCCACGCCGGAGCAAAGCGACATCACGCGTGCTCCCCGCTCATGGGCTGCCTTCAAAGCGGCGATCAGAGGCTCCGGCACCGGCGCATCGATCGCCCGCCATCCCGGCGCGATGATCAGATCCGCCTCGTCGAGCAGCTCAAGCCCTTGGTCGACCGCGACCGTCAGCCCGCCGGCGGCCCTCAGCGGACCCGGCTCTATGCCGGCGACGGAAAAGCGATACCAGCGCTCGCCCATCTCCGGCCGCGACAGGCCGAAGACCTCATAGGCGATACCGAATTCGAAGGTGCAGAGCCCGTCATAGGCGAGCGCCACAACATGCGGTCCCTGCGTCCGGTGTAGATCCGATTTTGGCATGATCTTTACGCTGTCAGTCACGATGGCCAATTTCGCCAATCCGTAGCATCGGCGATGATCTGCGGCAACAGCAAAGCAAGAAAGGAAAAGATCATGCCAAGCCCCGTTTCCGAAATCCCTACAGCTTCCCCCGAAACCGCCGCCGAACATTTCGCCCGCAAGCTCGCCTTCGAGACTGACTGCTCGGATGTGCACGCCGCCTTCGCCTCCGGCAAGGTCGATTTCGTACTGCTCGACGTCCGCTCGCCACAGCTCTTCGCCCACTCACATGTTCCGGGTGCCCTCAACCTGCCGCATGGCAAGATGACTGCGCACCGCATGTCCGAATGGCCTGATGATACGCTGTTCGTGGTCTATTGCGCCGGCCCGCATTGCAACGGCGCAGATAAGGCCGCACTGCGTCTCTCCCGGCTCGGTCTCTCCGTAAAGCTGATGATTGGCGGCCTGACCGGATGGGCAGACGAAGGTCTTGCCTTTGAAGGCGGAGCAAGCGCTGCCGCCTGATCTCTGCTCCCTTCTCTCCGTCGGGGAGAAGGGAATTTCATCCTTTGCCAGCTATGTTTTCCAGACCGCAATCAATATGCGGCCGCGTAGCATCCGCTATGATAGGCGGATCCAGAGAAACTGGATTGCCAATCACGCCGAAATCTATGTTTTTCTACATGTTTCGCTGGAAATAAGCGGATGCTGCCGTATATCGCTAGTATCGTCGGCCCCGTCCCGGCAGCATCCTATGCGACATTACTTGGAACACGGTCAGCATGTCACTTCGTAGTGCCCTTCGCGCACAAACAGCAGATTGTCATGCCGAGGTGGACGCCCTCTTCGGCAACTTCAACCTCTCCGACATCAACGATTATAGAGCTTTCTTGCGTTCCCATGCCCGCGCTGTTCCTTCGGTCGAAGCCGCACTGGAGCAGTCCGGTATTACCCGGCTGTTGCCGGACTGGCCGGAACGGCGGCGCACGTCACTTCTTCTTGCCGACATAGCCGAACTCGGCGATTCCGCCACGTCGCCTCTTCCGCAGCCTGAGCTTCACAATGAGGCCTCACTCTGGGGGGCGGTTTACGTGCTGGAAGGCTCCAAACTCGGTGGCGCCATGCTGGCAAAGGCAGTACCGGCTCATCTGCCGAGCCGCTACCTCAGTCCGCAAGGGCCGAAAGGCTCCATGCGAGCCTTCATGGAACGTCTCGATACCAGTGGCATTGACGATATCGCAGGCGCAGTTGCGGCTGCGCGCGATGTCTTCTGTCTCTTCCTGAGGGCTGCGCAGCTCGAACTGGAAGCTGCTTGATGAACCAGATCACAGCCCCCGTCGATCTCACCAATTGCGACCGTGAACCGATCCATCACCTCGGCTCCGTCCAGCCTTTCGGCTTCCTGCTGGCCGTCTCCTTGGACTGGATCGTCACCCGCGCGTCGGCAAATCTTTCGGAATTTCTGGGCATAACGCATACCGAAGCCGTCGGTCGGCCCATTTTGTCGTTCATTGCCCCTGAAGCGCTCCATGCGCTCCGCAACAAGCTTGCCACGCTCCGCGGCCCCGATATCGTTGAGCGCATTTTCGGCATTGCGCTCATTGCCGGCGAGGCGCGCTTTGACGTCGCGGTGCATGTCAGCAACGGCCAGATCATCATCGAGGGGGAGGCTTTTGACGAGGGCAAATCCAACGCGCCGTCGCTCTCCATGCGCAGCATGATGTCCCGTCTCGACCATACCGAAACCCTGGAGACTTTTTTTCGCGAAGGCGCGCGCCAGGCCCGCGCCCTGACCGGCTTCGACCGGGTCATGGTCTACCGCTTCGACGACAGCGGCTCTGGCGAGGTCGTGGCCGAAGCCGCCCGGCCGGGCATCGGCTCGTTCCTCGGCCTGCATTACCCCGCGTCCGATATTCCCGCTCAAGCCCGCGCACTCTATCTGCGCAATCTCTTCCGCATTATCGCCGATATCAATGCGACACCGGTGCCGATCCTGCCCGAACTTGACGAACATGGCCGCCCGCTCGATCTCTCCATGTCCGTGCTGCGTTCGGTTTCGCCGATCCACATCGAATATCTGAAGAATATGGGTGTCGGCGCCTCGCTCTCCATTTCCATCGTCGTCGATGGCAAGCTCTGGGGCCTCTTTGCATGCCACCACTACGGCGCCCGACTGCCCTCGGCCGAAAGCCGCTCGACGGCCGAACTCTTCGGCCAGATGTTCGCCTCCCGTCTCGAAAGCCGCGAACGGCGTCTGGCGCTCGACTACGAGACCAAGGCACGCCGCATCGCCGACCGGCTCCTCACTTCCGTTGCCGACAATGCCAGCCTGCTCGATGATCCGACGTGGCTGATCGACGCCCTGGCAGACGTCATTCCAGCCGACGGTATCGGCGTCTGGATCAACGGGCGGCTGACGATTGCCGGCCTCGGCCCGGATGAAAAGAGCTTTGCCGCCCTCGTCCGACACCTCAATCGTAATGCAGCCGGCCGGGTTTATGCGGTGGATCGGCTTGCAGAAACCTATCCCGATCTCGAAATCGATGATGCCGTCGCGGGCATGCTCGCCATTCCGATCTCCCGTTCACCGCGTGACTACGTCGTGCTGTTTCGCCAGGAGATCGTGCGCACCGTCCGTTGGGCCGGCGATCCGCATAAGCCGATCGAATATGGCCCGAACGGACCGCGCCTGACCCCGCGCAAGAGTTTTGAAGCCTGGTCCGAGCTGGTGCGGGGCCGCTCGCTACCCTTTACCGAAGCAGAGCGGCGCGTTGCGGAAACCGTCCGCGTCACGCTCATCGAAGTCGTGTTGCGCCTGACCGACGAAGCAAGCATGGCACGCCAGCTCGCCAACGAGCGGCAGGAACTGCTGATTGCCGAGCTGAACCATCGCGTCCGCAATATTCTCGGCCTTATCGGCGGGTTGATCCGGCAATCGCAATCATCAGCCATCGGCCTGCCGGATTACGTCCGGCAGCTCGATGGCCGCGTTCAGTCCCTCTCCAGAGCCCACGACCAGATCACCCGTGATCACTGGGCGCCGGCTTCGTTGCGGCAGCTGCTGCTGGCGGAAGCCGGCGCCTATCTCGGCAAAAATGTCCAGCGTATCCGGATGATCGGGGACGATGTACTGCTGGAACCGCAAGCCTTTTCGACCACGGCTCTGGTCTTCCATGAACTGGTGACGAACAGTGCCAAATATGGAAGCCTGTCCGGATCGGGCTTTGTCGAACTCGGCTGGGAGCGGGATGAAGAAGGCAATCTCCATATCCGCTGGCGCGAAAAGGATGGCCCGCCAGTCGTTGAACCGACGCGTCACGGCTTCGGCTCCACGATCATCCGTCGCTCGATCCCCTACGATCTCGGCGGCAAGGCCGAGGTCCGCTATATCGAGCATGGGCTGGAGGCCGATTTCTGCATCCCCGGCAAGCATGTCAATGCGGTGCCCGCCGCAAGCGAAGGTTCGATTCCTGCTCCGCTGGAAATTGCCGAACGCACCCGGACGGCCGCCGCAAATAACCAACCGCTTGCCGGCCTGAATGTGCTGCTTGTCGAAAATAACCTCATCATCGCCATGGACGGCGAAGACATACTGCGTCGTCTGGGTGCGGAAGTCGCAACCGCACCTAGCGTTGCCGATGCGATGGAATACCTTGCCGGCCAATCCTTCGATCTTGCACTTCTCGACGTCAATCTCGGCGACGAAACCAGTTTTGCCATTGCCGACCGTTTGGCTGCCAACAACGTACCCTTTGTTTTTGCGACCGGTTACGGCGAAGGAATAGCACAGGCCCACAGCCATTCGGATGCGCCGGTTCTGCAGAAGCCCTACACGATAGAGGGGATGACGGACTTGCTCGCACGCATACCGATTCCGGCAAGGCCCTGAAGCAAAGCACGCAGCGGTTTTGCGCCCGATCAGGCACCCGAATGATCCGGTAGCAGACCATTGATGAAAAGCTGCTCCAGGAACCGCGCTGCATCCTCGAAACGCCCGTCGCCGGAATGCTCTTCGCCGAGCACGGCGCGAACCTGGACGTCGAAATCGGCATAGTGCTGCGTCGTCGACCAGATGGAAAAGATCAGATGGTAGGGGTCGCAGCGGGCGATCTTGCCGCTTTTGATCCAGGTGCGGATCACGGCCGCCTTTTCGTCGACCAGCTCTTTCAGCGGTCCTTTCAGCATGTCGAGAACGTGCGGCGCGCCTTGCAACATCTCGTTGGCGAATAGCCGGCTCTCGCGGGGGAAATCGCGCGCCATCTCCAGCTTGCGGCGGATATAGCTGCGGATCTCCGCTTCCGGATCGCCTTCCGCATCGAAGGCCCTCAGAGGCTCCAGCCAGTTATAGAGCACCCGGTCGATCAGCGCCCGGTGCATGGCTTCCTTGGTGCGGAAATAATAGAGCAAGTTCGGCTTCGACATGCCGGCCACTTCGGCGATCTGGTCGATGGTCGAGCCGCGGAAGCCGCTGACCGAAAACACATCCAGAGCCGCTTCCAGGATCTGCTCTTCCTTCTCCTCCTGGATGCGTGTCCGCCGAAGTGTCTTCGCCGCTCTCGGTATGGCCATTCGCTCTTTTCCCCTTGAAATTCAACTCCTTCGCTCAAGATTTGAAGAACGGCCCCTCCTGCCGCTTTATCAGGCAACTGCCTGCATTTTTGTCTATATTTTTCGTGATTTTCGTCTTGAGCGCAGCGATGGAAGTTGTAATGTTTACCAATCGGTCAAATTATCCGCCAGATAAAAAACAAAGGCAACTGGCGATTTTCCGGCGCGGACAGAACAAGAAGCGGCAGCGGAATTTGACCACGGGAACAAGGCGGGCATGCACCTCGCATGACTGCCGCAAAACAGGTGAGGATTTTCAGTATGGTGGCAGCGCCAGGCGAAAACATGCGCGTCAATGGGGACCGTCTCTGGGACAGTCTCATGGACATGGCAAAGATCGGCCCGGGAATTGCCGGCGGCAATAACCGCCAGACGCTGACGGATTCGGATGCCGAAGGCCGCAGCCTTTTCCGGAAGTGGTGCGAAGACGCCGGCCTGACCCTCGGCGTCGACAAGATGGGCACGATGTTCGCGACCCGCGCCGGCACCGATCCCGATGCGCTTCCCGTCTATGTCGGCTCGCACCTCGATACCCAGCCGACCGGCGGCAAGTATGATGGCGTGCTCGGCGTGCTCGGCGCCCTCGAAGTCGTCAGAACCATGAACGACCTCGGCATCAAGACCAAGCACCCCATTGTCGTCACCAACTGGACCAACGAGGAAGGCGCCCGCTTCGCGCCTGCCATGCTGGCCTCCGGCGTCTTCGCCGGTGCGCACAGCCTGGACTTCGCCTACAATCGCAAGGATCCCGAAGGCAATCTCTTCGGTGACGAGCTGAAGCGCATCGGCTGGGTCGGCGACGAGGAAGTCGGCGCCCGCAAGATGCACGCCTATTTCGAATATCACATCGAGCAGGGCCCGATCCTCGAAGCCGAAAACAAGCAGATCGGCGTCGTTACCCACTGTCAGGGCCTGTGGTGGCTGGAATTCACGCTGACCGGCAAGGAAGCCCATACCGGCTCAACTCCGATGAACATGCGCGTCAATGCCGGCCTTGCGATGTCGCGCATTCTGGAAATGGTCCAGGGTGTCGCCATGGGCGAACAGCCAGGCGCCGTCGGCGGCGTCGGCCAGGTCTTCTTCTCGCCGAATTCCCGCAACGTGCTGCCGGGCAAGGTCGTCTTCACCGTCGACATCCGCTCGCCCGACAAGGCCAAGCTCGACCGCATGCGGGCAAAGATCGAGGCCGAAGCGCCGAAGATCTGCGATACACTGGGCGTCAGCTGTTCCATCGAGGCGATTGGCCATTTCGAACCCGTCACCTTCGACGAGAAACTCGTCACCTCGGTCCGCTCCGCCGCCGACCGCCTCGGCTACAGCCACATGAACATCATCTCCGGCGCCGGCCATGACGCCTGCTGGGCCGCCAAGGTCGCCCCTGCCACCATGGTCATGTGCCCCTGCGTCGGTGGTCTCTCGCACAACGAAGCGGAAGACATTTCCAAGGAATGGGCAACGGCGGGCGCCGATGTGCTGTTCCATGCGGTGGTCGAGACGGCGGAGATAGTGTCGTGATCACGGATCCGGACGCAGATCTGGACAGCATGAGCCACGCTGATCTGTTATCGGCGGCACGAGCCATGCGCCACGCGATCCGCATTCACCGCGATACGTCGGGCCATGAACTCTGTTGGCATCATCCCAATCTGTGGGCGCTTCTGCCTGATATGCCGGCCGGCGGTCAGATCGTGCCCGATTGGCCTCAATTTATGCGCGGCTGCATCCGCTACCGCCAGTCATTGGATAACCAGCTTGCGCAGGCACCGCGCAGCGACAGGGAGTTCGGAGAATGAGCACAGTCATCAAGAACGGCACCATCGTCACCGCCGACCTCACCTATAAGGCGGATGTGAAGATCGACGGCGGCAAGATCGTCGAGATCGGCCAGAACCTCTCCGGCAACGAGGTGCTGGATGCCACAGGCTGTTACATCATGCCTGGTGGCATCGATCCGCACACCCATCTCGAAATGCCCTTCATGGGCACCTATTCCTCCGACGATTTCGAAAGCGGCACGCGTGCTGCCCTTTCCGGCGGCACGACCATGGTCGTCGATTTCGCCCTTCCCTCGCCCGGCCAGTCGCTGCTCGAGGCGCTGACCATGTGGGACAACAAGTCCACGCGTGCCAATTGCGACTATTCCTTCCACATGGCAATCACCTGGTGGGGCGAGCAGGTCTTCAACGAAATGAAGACGATCGTTGAGGACAAGGGCATCAACACCTTCAAGCACTTCATGGCCTATAAGGGCGCGCTGATGGTGAATGACGACGAGATGTTCGCCTCCTTCCAGCGTTGCGCCGAGCTTGGCGCTCTGCCGCTCGTCCATGCCGAAAACGGCGATGTCGTCGCCTCCCTTTCCGCCAAGCTGCTGTCGGAAGGCAATAACGGCCCCGAGGCGCATGCCTATTCGCGCCCGGCTGAAGTCGAGGGCGAGGCCACCAACCGCGCCATCATGATCGCCGACATGGCCGGCTGCCCTGTTTATATCGTTCACACTTCCTGCGAACAGGCGCATGAAGCGATCCGCCGCGCCCGCCAAAAGGGCATCCGCGCCTATGGCGAGCCGCTGATCCAGCACCTGACCCTCGACGAGTCAGAATATTTCGACAAGGACTGGGATCATGCCGCCCGCCGCGTCATGTCCCCGCCCTTCCGCAATAAGCAGCATCAGGACAGCCTTTGGGCGGGCCTCGCCTCCGGTTCGCTGCAGGTGGTGGCGACCGACCATTGCGCCTTCACCACGGCGCAAAAGCGCTTCGGCGTCGGCGACTTCACCAAGATCCCGAACGGCACCGGCGGCCTCGAAGACCGGATGCCGATGCTCTGGACTTACGGCGTCAATACCGGCCGCCTGACGATGAACGAGTTCGTCGCCGTCACCTCCACCAACATTGCCAAGATCCTCAACATCTACCCGAAGAAGGGCGCGATCCTCGTCGGCGCCGATGCCGATCTCGTCGTCTGGGATCCGAAGCGCTCCAAGACCATTACGTCGAAGAGCCAGCAGTCGGCGATCGATTACAACGTCTTCGAAGGCAAGGAAGTAACCGGCCTGCCGCGCTATACCCTGACACGTGGCATCGTGGCGATCGAGGAAGGGACTGTCAAAACCCGCTCCGGCCATGGCGAATTCGTCAAGCGCGAGCCGGTCACCGCCGTTAGCAAGGCGCTGTCGACCTGGAAGGAGATCACCGCTCCCCGCAAGGTCGAACGCACGGGCATCCCGGCGAGCGGGGTGTGACACACATGCGCGGCCATCTGCTTCTGACGATCGTTTCCCTGGCCGCGCTTTCCACCGCGGCGAATGCCGACACGCTGCCCATCAAGGGCAGCTACGGCAACAAGGATGGCTGCGCCTACGCCAAGAGCGGCGAAAGCACAGGTTCCGACAACTTCTTTCTGCTGACTTCCGAGGGCATCACCACGGCGGCCTCTTACTGCGAAATCAAGAAAGTCCTGAAGACCGAAGGCAAGGACTTCACCGCCACGGTCGCTTGCCAGGCGGAGGGCGAAGAGAGCAGCAACGACGACACCGTCAAGATCACATCAGGGCCTAAAGGCTATACGATCGGGTTCGTGGCTGATGCCGCAATCAAGTGGGGGCCGCTGCCGCTATGCGAATAGCCTCACGCCGGCACCAGCGCATCCAGCTCGGGCAGCAGGATCACGCTTTCCTGCTCGTTCGGATCGGTGCGGGCAATGATCGCCGTGCAGGGCGTGCCGCTGAGGTTTGCCGGAAGATGCGGCACACCGGCCGGAATGTAGAAAAGTTCGCCGGCGCGCACGATCACATGGTTCTCCAGTCTGTCGCCATACCAGGTATGCGCCTCACCGGAGAGCATGTAGATCGCCGTCTCATGCGCCTCATGCAGATGCGCCTTGGCGCGCACGCCGGGCGGGATCGTCAGAAGATGCATGCAGATGCCCTTCGCGCCCACGGTCTCGGCCGCAATACCCTCGAAATAGCTGAGCCCCTGCTTGCCGTCATAGGTGTGGTTAGGGCGAACAATGTGGCAGGTGGGCTTTGATTTTGCGTCCATCCTCATCCTCCAAGGACTGTGCTGTCGGTAAGACCGGCGGCAATGATATCATGGAAAATCGCGCCGGCGCGGCGAAAACAAGACTGGTTTATTGATGCAAGCACCCTCCGTCGTATCCGCCAAGGATCTCTGTCTCAGCTACCAGACGAATGACGGCGCGGTGCACGCGCTTGCTGATGTCAATCTCGATATCCGCAGGGGCGAGTTTGTCTCCTTCATCGGCCCTTCCGGCTGCGGCAAGACGACTTTCCTGCGCGTCATCGCCGATCTCGAGCGCAAGACCTCCGGCGACATCGCCATCAACGGCATGACACCGGATGAGGCCCGCAAGGCCCGCGCCTATGGCTACGTCTTCCAGGCGCCGGCACTTTATCCGTGGCGCACAATCGAGAAGAACATCGCCCTGCCACTGGAGATCATGGGTTATTCGAAACCGGAACAGAAGAAGCGTATTGATGGGGCGCTCGACCTCGTCGAACTCTCCGGCTTCGAGAAGAAATTTCCCTGGCAGCTCTCAGGCGGCATGCAGCAGCGTGCCTCGATCGCCCGCGCGCTCGCCTTCGACGCCGATCTGCTCTTGATGGACGAACCCTTCGGCGCCCTCGATGAAATCGTCCGCGATCACCTGAATGCGGCGCTTCTGAAACTGTGGTCGCGCACCAACAAGACGATCTGCTTCGTCACCCATTCCATTCCGGAAGCCGTCTACCTCTCCACCAAGATCGTCGTCATGTCGCCACGCCCCGGCCGCGTGACTGATATCATCGACTCGACACTGCCGAAGGAACGACCGCTCGACATCCGCGAGACACCGGAATTCCTGGAAATCGCCCACCGCGTCCGCGAAGGGCTGAGGGCGGGGCACAGTTATGAGTAAGCGCATACGCGGAATTTCGAGGGAGGCCGCATGAAACCCGACACCCTCAAGGACAAGATCATCCCCGTCCTCACGATCCTGCTGGTGCTGATCGCCGTCTGGTATGTCGCCGCGGTCTTCCTCAACGCGCCGTTCCAGCGCGATATGGACACGCGCAATAACGTCACCTCAACGACGACGGAATTCATCGGCAGGACACTCTCCCAGCCTAAGCCCATCCTGCCGGCGCCGCATCAGGTGGCGCAGAACGTCTTCGAAAACACCTTCCTGCGAAAGCTCTCCAGCAATCGCAGCCTCGTCTACCACGCAGGCGTCACCCTCTCTTCCACCGCGCTCGGCTTTGCGCTCGGTACACTGCTCGGTATCGTGATCGCCGTCGGCATCATCCATATCAAGGCGCTCGATCGCAGCCTGATGCCGTGGATCATCGCATCCCAAACCGTGCCGATCCTGGCAATCGCACCGATGGTCATCGTCGTGCTCGGCTCGATCAATATTACCGGCCTCATCCCGAAGGCGCTGATCTCCACCTACCTCTCCTTCTTCCCGGTCACGGTCGGCATGGTGAAGGGGCTGCGCTCGCCCGAGGTCATGCATCTCGATCTGATGCGCACCTATAATGCCACGGCCGCACAAACCTTTTGGAAGCTGCGCGTGCCCGCCTCCATCCCCTTCCTCTTCACCTCGATGAAGGTGGCGATCGCCGCAAGCCTCGTCGGCGCTATCGTCGGCGAGCTGCCGACCGGCGCCGTCGCCGGTATCGGCTCCAAGCTGCTTGCCGGCTCCTATTACAGCCAGACGATCGATATCTGGGCAGCGCTGGTCGCCGGCTCGGTCCTTGCCGCAATCCTTGTCGCGATCGTTGGCCTCGTCGCGAAGATCGTTGACCGCGCCATGGGCGGGAGGCCGGCATGAAGCAAGTCGTGCTTTCCTGGCAGGGCCTGATCGCCCTCCTCTGCGTGGCAGGCGCAATGGTCATGTTGCCTGTCTTTGGGGCCGGTGCCACACAGCCTCCATCCGCAGGAACTGTCATCCTGATCGCTCTGCTTGCGATCGTCGCGGCACTGATCTCCTTCACACCCCTATCCACATCGCTTGTCGCAACCGCCCTCTTCGTGGGCGCTCACGGGGCGGCATGGCTGCTGCTCGGTACGCTTTCGGGCAATGAAGGCTTCGCCGGCACCTCCTTCTTCCTGCTGCTGGCCGCCTGCTGGCTGCTTGCCTGGCGCTGCGTCACCGAGCTTTCGGAACTCAAGCCGACAACACCGTCCGGCCAGTGGCTGCTAAGGCTGCTAATCCCGGCAATCTTCGGCGCCTGGATCCTCATCATCTGGGAAACGATCACGCGCGGCGCCGGTGTCCCTTTCGTGCTGCTGCCGCCGCCGTCCGCGATCGGCGCACGCATCATAGGCTCCCTGCCGATTCTCGGCGAAGATATCAGGCAGACGATCTTCAAGGCCGTTCTGATCGGTTACGCCATCGGCTGCGTCAGCGGCTTCGTCGTCGCCATCCTCGCCGACCGTTTCGCCTTTCTGCGCCGCGGCCTGCTGCCGATCGGCAATTTAGTTTCGGCCCTGCCGATGATCGGCGTGGCACCAATCATGGTCATGTGGTTCGGCTTCGACTGGCCGTCGAAGGCTGCCGTCGTCATCATCATGACCTTCTTCCCGATGCTGGTGAACACCGTTGCGGGGCTTGCCGCCTCCGGCAACATGGAGCGCGACCTGATGCGCACCTATGCATCGAACTACTGGCAGACGCTGGTCAAGCTCAGGCTTCCCGCCGCAATGCCCTTCATTTTCAATGCACTGAAGATCAACTCGACGCTGGCTCTGATTGGTGCCATCGTTGCGGAATTCTTCGGAACGCCGATCGTCGGCATGGGCTTCCGCATCTCCACGGAGATCGGCCGCATGAATGTCGACATGGTCTGGGCCGAGATCGCCGTCGCGGCGCTTGCAGGCTCGATCTTCTATGGTGTCGTCGCCCTTGCCGAGAGGGCGGTGACGTTCTGGCATCCGTCTATCCGTGGTGGTTAGACGTGCCCCGGCCCCGCACTAGGGCCTGGGCATAACTTCAGAGGGAACAAGAAAATGAAAAAATTAATGGTTGCAATGATGGCGAGCGCTATGTCGCTTGCCGCCGCCCACGCGATGGCGGCCGACAAGGTGGCGCTCCAGTTGAAGTGGGTCACCCAGTCGCAATTCGCCGGCTACTACGTCGCCAAGGACAAGGGCTACTATGAAGAAGAAGGCCTCGACGTCGATATCAAGCCAGGCGGCCCCGATATCGCTCCCGAGCAGGTGATCGCCGGCGGCGGCGCCGATGTGATCGTCGACTGGATGGGTGGTGCGCTGGTTGCTCGCGAAAAGGGCGTTCCGCTGGTCAACATCGCCCAGCCCTATCAAAAGTCGGGCATGGAAATGATCTGCCGCAAGGACGGCCCGGTCAAGACCGAAGCCGATTTCAAGGGCCACACACTTGGCGTCTGGTTCTTCGGCAACGAATATCCCTTCTTCGCCTGGATGAGCAAGCTCGGCCTCAAGACCGACGGCGGCCCTGATGGTGTGACGGTACTCAAGCAGAGCTTCGACGTTCAGCCGCTGTTGCAGAAGCAGGCCGATTGCATCTCCGTCATGACCTATAACGAATACTGGCAGGCGATCGATGCCGGCCTGAAGCCGGAAGATCTCACCGTCTTCAACTACACCGCCATGGGCAACGACCTCTTGGAAGACGGCCTCTATGCTTCGGAAGAAAAGCTGAAGGATCCGGCCTTCAAGGAAAAGATGGTCAAGTTCGTCCGCGCCTCCATGAAGGGCTGGAAATACGCCATGGAGAACCCGGATGAAGCAGCCGGGATTGTCGTCGACGCCGGCGGCCAGGACGAAAACCACCAGAAGCGCATGATGGGCGAAGTCGCCAAGCTGATCGGTGACGGCACCGGCAAACTCGACACCACGCTCTATGATCGTACGGCGAAGGCCCTGCTCGACCAGAAGATCATCAACAAGGAGCCATCGGGCGCCTGGACCCACGACATCACTGACGCTGCCGCCAAGTAACGGCATAGCGATACCAAAATGCAACGCGCGCGGGAGAATCTCCCGCGCGTTTCTATTTTTTGCACTCAATGAAAAAAATCGCCTTGCAACTGTCGCATTTATCAGGCGTCAAACGTCAAGCATATGAGAGCCGATCAATCATCGTCATGTTCACATAACCCTGAGGTGATTGATGAGCCCCGCAATGGTAATTAATATTATCTCATGGGGAATTATTTTCTGCCAGGCTTGCACGTGGAGCAAATCGATACCACGTTCTAGCTGGATTTGCCGGAGAGGGATGACGCGTTCCGGCAGATGAGATGCGGGTAAATACCTCTGAGATTTGGAAGACGGCATTTGCCCGGTTCGCGAGTTGCATGACGACGCGCGAGTCCGGCTGATCCTGTCAAAAGATTGGACGAAGACGCATGGCACGCAAGCCGCACGCATTACTACGCGCCTCCACTTTTCTTGTTGCTGCATTTGCGGCCTCGGCTGTATTTGCGCAGGAACCCAAGGCCACCCAGCCGCAGGCCCAAGCTCTGCAGAACCTGCCGGCAATCGTTGTCACCAAGGCCGTAAACCGCACCCTCGTCGACCGTGTCATCGGCACGGGAACGGTCAAGCCCGTCGAGGAAGTCTATATCCAGCCGCAGGTCGAAGGCCTCTCCATCCGCACCCTGAAGGCCGATGTCGGCGACAAGGTTCAGGCGGAAAGCACGCTGGCGACGCTGAACGATGACGCTCTGGTCTTGACGAAGAGCCAGATGATGGCGACGAAAGCCAAGGGCGAGGCAAGCCTTGCCCAGCTACGCGCCCAGCTCGTCGAGGCTCAGGCCAATGCCGAGCAGGCAAGGCAGCAGCAGGTCCGCGCCCAGGAAATGGTCAAGAAGGGTACGGTTTCGACCGCCCAGGTCGAGCAGGCCGATGCAACTGCCGCCGCCGCCAATGCCCGCGTCTCCTCCGCCGAGCAGGCGATCGAGGTCGCCGAAGCCGATCTCAAGGTCTTCGACAGCCAGATCGCCGACGCGGACCTGAAACTGGCGCGCACCGATGTGAAGACACCGGTCGCGGGCATCATTTCGGCCAAGAACGCCAAGGTCGGCGCTATTGCCGCCGGCAACGGCGATCCGCTATTCACCGTCATCCGCGACGGCGACGTCGAACTTGTCGCCGAAGTCGCCGAAAGCGACATCGTCAGGATCATGGCCGGCCAGAAGGCGACGATTTCGCTTTCCGGCAGCCGCGAGAAGCTTTCCGGCGCCGTGCGCCTGGTGTCGCCGACCGTCGATCCGGTCACCCGCCTCGGCCTCGTCCATATCTCTATCGACGATGACAGCAAGGCGCGTTCCGGCATGTATGGCAGCGCCGAGATCATCGTTCGCGAGACGGAGGGCGTATCGCTTCCCCTGACGGCAGTGCTCACCAGCAACGAAGGCTCCTCCGCCCGCAGGGTCGAGGATGGCGTGGTGAAATACGCCAAGGTCGAGACCGGCATCCAGGACGGTGCCTATGTCGAGATCGTCAATGGATTGAAGACCGGCGACGAGGTCGTGGCCAAGGCGGGCGCTTATGTCCGCGACGGTGACCATATCACTCCGGTGCGTGAACAGCCTCCGGCTTCCAACTAAAGAGACCATCCGATGAATTTTTCAGCCTGGTCCATTCGAAATCCCATCGCGCCGCTCCTGGCCTTCTGCCTGCTGGTGTTCATCGGCATGCAGTCCTTCAATTCGCTGCCGATCACGCGCTTTCCAAACATCGACGTGCCGCTCGTTTCGATCAGCGTGACACAGAGCGGCGCCTCGCCGGCCGAACTCGAAATGCAGGTGACGAAGGAGATCGAAGATGCGGTCGCCTCCATCACCGGCATCGACGAGATCCAGTCGACGGTGACCGACGGCAGCTCGCAGACCAACGTCATGTTCCGTATGGAAGTGCCGACCGAACAGGCCGTGCAGGACACCAAGGACGCGATCGACCGTATCCGCAGCGATCTGCCGGCAAACATCGAAGAACCGATTGTCTCCAAGGTCGATGTTGAAGGCCAGGCGATCCAGACTTTCGCCGTATCCTCGCCAGACCTGTCGCTGGAGGAACTCTCCTGGTTCGTTGACGACACGATCAAGCGTTCACTGCAGGGCCAGTCCGGCATCGGCCGCGTCGACCGCTACGGTGGCGCAGAGCGCGAAGTGCGCATCGAACTCACCCCCGGCAAGCTCGATGCATATGGCATCACTGCGGCGAGCGTGAATCAGCAGCTGCGCGGCACCAATGTCGATCTCGGCTCCGGCCGCGGCCAGGTGGCCGGCAGCGAGCAGGCGATCCGCGTTCTCGGCGATGCCCGCAACGTCGCCGAGCTTGCCGACACGACGATTGCTCTGCCGAACGGTCGCTTCGTCAAGCTGTCCGATCTCGGTGTCATCAAGGACACCTACGAGGAGCCGAAATCCTTCTCGCGCTTCAATGATACGCCTGTCGTTACCTTCGGCGTCTTCCGCTCGAAGGGCGCCAGCGAAGTCAGCGTCGCCGAAACCGTGGCGCAGAGCCTCGAGAAGGTGCGGGGCGAAAACCCGAACGTAAAGATCGAGCTGATCGACGATTCGGTCTATTTCACCTACGGCAACTACGAAGCCGCCATCCATACGCTGCTCGAAGGTGCTCTCCTCGCCATCATCGTCGTCCTTCTGTTTCTCAGGAACTGGCGTGCGACCCTGATCTCGGCAATCGCGCTACCGCTCTCCGCCATCCCGACCTTCTGGGTCATGGACATGATGGGCTTCTCGCTGAACCTTGTCAGCTTCCTCGCTTTGACGCTTGCGACCGGTATTCTCGTTGACGATGCGATCGTCGAAATCGAAAACATCGCCCGCCATATCAAGATGGGCAAGACACCCTATCGGGCGGCGATCGAGGCGGCTGATGAAATCGGCCTTGCCGTCATCGCCACCACCTTCACCATCATCGCGGTCTTCGTGCCGGTTTCCTTCATGCCGGGGATTCCGGGCCAGTACTTCATCCAGTTCGGCCTGACCGTCGCCTTCTCCGTCTTCTTCTCGCTGATGGTGGCGCGCCTCATCACCCCGATGATGGCCGCCTATTTGATGCGTGCCGAAGACGGCATGGAAGACCATCACGACAATGACGGCCTGCTGATGAAGGGCTATACGCGCCTGGTGCGGGGCACGACCGGGCACTGGTACACGCGTTACGCGACGCTGCTTGCGGCGATCGGTTTCCTGATCGGTTCTGTCTTCCTGCTGATGCAGGTTCCCGGCAGCTTCCTGCCGCCGGAAGACGCCTCGCGCATCGTTCTCTCCGTCGAACTGCCGCCCAATGCCCGGCTCGACGACACCGAGAAGACGACCGATGCGATCTATGACAGGGTCAAGGACATCAACGGCGTCGAAAGCGTCTTCGTTCTCGGCGGCGCATCGCCGAAGGGCGATCTCGAACTGCGCCGTGCGACGATCACGCTTGCGCTCCACAAGCTCGACCAGTCGCTGGTCAAGAAGGTGGTCAATGATGTGCTCGGCCATATTCCCGTCATCGGCCCGATGCTGCCGAAGGTGGAAGTCCACGGCCGCGAACGTCCGCAATGGGATATCGAAAAGGAAGTCTTCGCCAAGCTGCGCGACATTCCCGACGTCCACATCCTCAAGCTCAACGACCGCGGCGAACGCGACCTGTCCTTCAACTTCCTCTCCAAGAACGAGAAGGACCTGAATGATGCGGTCGGCATTCTGGAATCCAAGCTGCGTGCCGATCCGCTGCTGGCGAATGTCAGCGCCGACGGCGCCCTGCCCCGTCCGGAATTGCAGGTCTACCCGCGCAAGGACGAAGCCGCCCGCCTCGGCATCACGCCGCAGCAGATCTCCGAGACGATCCGTGTCGCCACCATCGGCGATGTGGACGCAGCCCTTGCCAAGATCTCGCTCGACGATCGCCAGATCCCGATCCGGGTTCAGGCAGCACTCGACATGCGCCGTGATCTCGCGGCCATCCGGGCATTGAAGATCCAGACCGCCAGCGGCGGTACCGTTCCGCTCGCAAGCGTCGCCAATATCGATTATTCGGAAGGCGTAAGCTCGATCAAGCGCAACAACCGCTACCGCGTCGTCTCGATCGGCTCCGACCTGCCACAGGGCGTGGCGCTCGACACGGCTTCGGCCCGCTTCCGCCAGATCGTCAACGACGCAAAGATCCCGGCCACCGTGCACCTTGCCGAAAGCGGCGATACCAAGGTGCAGACGGAGATGCAGCAGAGCTTCGTCAACGCCATGCTGATGGGCCTCCTGCTGGTGCTGACGGTGCTGATCCTGCTCTTCAAGGACGTAATCCAGCCCTTCACCATCCTGTTCTCCCTGCCGCTCGCCATCGGCGGCGTGGCGGCGGGCCTGATCGTCACCAGCAATCCGCTGTCGATGCCGGTCATGATCGGCATTCTGATGCTGATGGGTATCGTCACCAAGAACGCCATCCTGCTCGTCGATTTCGCGATCGAGATGCGCCACCAGGGCATGGCTCGTGTCGAGGCCATGGTTGAAGCCGGCCGCAAGCGCGCACGGCCGATCATCATGACCTCGATCGCCATGTCGGCCGGCATGCTGCCTTCCGCGCTCGGCGTCGGCGAAGGCGGTTCATTCCGCGCGCCGATGGCGATCGCGGTGATCGGCGGCATTATCGTCTCGACGGTGCTCTCGCTCGTCGTCGTGCCCTCCTTCTTCCTGATCATGGACGATCTTTCCCGCCTGCTCGGCTGGATCTTCGGCCGCTTGGTCGGCAAGAAGGACAAGGAGGATCTGCCGATGTCGAGCGAAGATCTCACCCGCGTCACCCGCGAGAACCGCAGCGACATCGACTCGCTGGAGGAACGCCTGACCGCGATCGAAAGACCGGAAAGCAAGCGCAAGGTTGGCAACGACACCAACGTGCTGCGCCTGCCGCCCTTCGCGGCCGAATAAGCCTGACGCCATGAAGGAAAAGGCCGGCCATCGACCCGGCCTTTTTATTTTCTAAGCCTTAGCGTGGACGCGGCGGCGCCGTGCTGTCTCTCACGACAAGTTCGAGATCGAGCGCCTCATGATCTTCCGGCAGCGCGTTCTCGAGGATCGCCGTCACCGAGCGCCGTGCGATTTCGGCAAAGGGCTGGGCGACAGTGGTCAGGCGCGGCAGCGAGGTTGCGGCTTCCGGCACACCGTCGAAACCGATAATGGATACGTCCTCCGGCACTTTTAGCCCGCGCGCGGCGAGCCACTGCATGGCAAACAGTGCAACCTTGTCCGACATCGCCAGAATGGCCGTCGGTGGATTGGCAGAGGAGAACAGGGCTTCCATAGCCGTGATGGTGCTCGGCCTGTCATGCAGCGTTCCCTGGATCGGAACGGCTTCGCGAGGAATACCGTATTCCGCTAACGCCTGCCAGTAGCCATGCATGCGGTCACGCGGCGTCGCTTCCATTTCAGGATCGACACGCGCGGGCGCCACCAGCCCGACAAGGCCATCGACATCGCCGATCGATAGGATCGCGATATTCCGGTGCCCGAGCTCCAGCAGATGCCGCGCAGCCGCAGCTCCGCCCGCGACATTGTCGATGCCGATCGCCGGGATCGTCTCATCCTCGATACCGAGCGCCAGCGCGATGAACGGCAGCTGGCGCTGACGGGTGAGTTCCACCAGCCTCTCTCCGCCTTCCACGCAAAGCAGAATGAAGCCGTCGACGAGCGCGCTGTTGATGTTCCAGGCAAGCCGCTCCTCGTTCATCGCCGATACGACGGCAATGCCTGTGCCGCTGGCATCGCAAACTTCACCGATCGCTGTCATCAGCGAACGCGCCCAGGGATCGTCGAAGAAATAGGTGAGCGGTTCGACGGCGGCGACGCCGATCGCGTTCACCCGCCCTGCCCTGAGCAGCCTGCCCTTGACATCAGGCCCACCATAACCGAGCTCGCGTGCGACATTGAGCACCCGCTCTCGAACCTCCTCCCGAACCACGTCTGGACGGCTGAATACGTTCGATGCCGTGCCCTGCGATACGCCTGCCGCCTTGGCGACATCAGCCAGTCTCACATGCCCTTTGCCCAAAGCTACTCCTTGCAGGTGCGAATTCGGCTCAGTCTAGCAAAAGATTGTATCGGTTCAAAATAAACTTGACAGCGTTACGGATGAGGAAGAAGATTGAATCGGTTCAATAAATCCATTAGGATTTTGAATCGATTCAATCTGGCGGAGAATAGAGCGATGATCCCGATCAGTTCGCTATTCAAGGATATCTATGAAGACCGCTGGGGAAACCCGCGTAACAACCAACCTGCCGAGGAGGTCGAACGCGGCACGCGCCTGTTTGTCCTCATGCCGTTCATGCGTCGGTTCATCAGCAATCGCAAAGGCCCGGGCGCCTGGTCTTTCACCATCCCGATCGATCGCCGGCTTCGATAAGAGGCTCTCCTGAGGCGTTTGACCAAAATCAATTCCCGCGCGCTTCGCTTCCCCTATTCTGGCATCATCAAGGGGATATTGGCGGCATTGGCCGCTGCCGGAGGCCGGAACATGAACAGGATGCTGATGCCGAGCAGCCGCGAGCGGGTGCTGCTTTCCAGAGCCGGAATATTTGCAGAGCTGGACAGCGTGGAAGCCGAGGCGCTGCGCGCCTGCTCCACCGTAATCACGTCCGCTTCGCACGACATTCTCTTTCAGGAAGGCGAGCCAGGCGTTTATTTCTACAGCGTGCTGGAGGGCTACGTCCGGCTCTTTCGCCTGAACGGAGAAGGGCGTGAGGCAGACATCCGCATCTGCGAGCCCGGCGACAGCTTCGCCGAGTGTCTGATCCAGGCAGGCGGCATCTATCGCTACGGCGCCCAGTCGATGGACAACACGATGCTTGCCCGCTTCCACATCGGCAAGGTACGCGCCCTCTTGGCTGAACACCCGCAGATCGGCACTGCGATCATGCGCAGCCTGTCGCTGCATCTGCTGTCGACGATGGAATGCCTCGCCAACGACCGGATGCAGACGGCGCCGCAGCGCGTGGCACACTACCTTCTTTCGCATTGCGTGGAGGAAGGACCGGCCATGGCGTCGCTGCGGCTACCCTTCCCGAAGAATTTGCTCGCCCGCAAGCTGGGTCTGGCACCGGAGGCGCTGTCCCGCGCTTTCTCGACGCTCAAATCCGCAGGCGTGACCGTGCGCGGCCGTTTCATCGCCATCAGCGACATCAACACGCTCAGGCGTATCTAGGTCTCAGCAATTCCAGCAAAAGTGTGCAGCGGTTTTGCGTCAGGAATTGCTTCGAAAACCGGAGATGCTCTACAGACCGCCCTGCACCCGTAGGAAGTCGACGATCGAACCGATGCCGTCGCCGCGCTTCATGTCGGAGAAGACGAAGGGACGCGTTGCGCGCATGCGCGTCGCATCCCGGTCCATCACATCGAGGTCAGCCCCGACATAAGGCGCCAGATCCTTCTTGTTGATGACAAGCAGATCGGACCTTGTGATACCCGGCCCGCCCTTTCGCGGGATTTCCTCACCCTGGCAGACGGAGATCACATAGATGGTGATGTCGGCGAGATCAGGCGAGAACGTCGCCGCCAGATTGTCACCACCGGATTCGATGAAAACAACATCGAGATCGGGGATGCGCTCATTGAGACCTGCAATCGCCTGCAGATTGATCGTCGCATCCTCGCGGATGGCCGTATGCGGGCAGCCACCAGTCTCCACACCAACGATCCGCTCGGACGGGAGCGCCTGCATGCGCACCAGCGCCTCGGCATCCTCGGTCGTATAGATGTCGTTGGTCACGACGGCGACGGAATAGTCGTCGCGCATCGCCTTGCAGAGCTTTTCGGTCAGCGCCGTCTTGCCCGAGCCGACCGGCCCGCCGATACCGACGCGCAGAGGTCCATTTCTTGATTTCATGTGTCTTACTCCTATCGAAGTCAGATGATAGCGAAGCGCTGCTTTCCCGCCACCGTCAAATGACGCAGATATCAGCATAAGTCCTGCTCAGGAGCGGAACAGCCGCGTCTGCTGCGTCTCGTGGCGAAGCGCGGCAATGTCGGCCTGAACCGTCGCGGAACCGAGATCCTCGAGAGTGGAGCAGGCAGCACGCGCGGCAATATCCATCACATGCTCCTCCAGCCCGGCGAGAACGGCAACGCCGTCCTTCTGTCCCGTGACACCGAGCCGGATACCGGAGGAGACCGCCTGGGAGAGATAGGCATGCAGGAAGGCAGCCAGCGCTTTCTCGATTGCTATCCCGTGCGCGCCCGTCACCGCACCGACGGCCACCGGATAGGCCGTCTTCTTCGGCAATCGGCTGAACACGTCATCGGGCCAGGCCTGCGCAGCCATCAGGAAGGCTTCGCCAAGCAGCATCGTCTCCTGATGCCGCTCGCGCGAGCCGGCAAGCGCCGCCGCCAGTTCGGCCAGCTCGGCAAGGCGATCGCCTTTGTCATGACCACGATGGCTTTCGGCAAAGAGCACAGCATCGTTCCAGACTGAACCGTTGCCGATCAGCGTCTGAAGCCAGCGCCGCAGCATATCCGCATCGCCGACGAGTCCATCCGCCACCGCCCGCTCCAGCCCGCCGGAATAGGCGAAGGAACCGATGGGAAAAGCCGGCGAAAGCCATGCCGTCAGGCGCAGCAAAGCCTGCAGCTCGCGATCCTCAGCCATCAGGCGTCAATCGTGCTTGTGATGGTGGTGGCCGTGGTTATCACCATGCTCGTGATCATGGTCATGATGATCGTGGTCGTGATGCTCATGATCATGGTCATGCCCGTGCGAATGTCCGCCGTGAGAATGATAGGCGCCACGGGCAGGCTGGAAGGGCTCGTTAATATCGAGCACCATCGCGCCCAGCCCCTGCAACATCGTGCGGATGACGTGATCGCGCAGGATCACGATGCGATCTTCCTCGATCTGCGCCGAGAGATGACGGTTGCCGAGATGCCAGGCAAGTTCGATCAGATGCGCGCGGTCACGGCCGCGCACTTCAAACAGTTTCTCGTCGGCGGCAAGGATTTCGATCAGCTCGCCATCCTCGCGCACCAGCATGTCACCATTGGCGAAAAGCACCGGATCCTTGAGATCGAGCATCACCATCTCGCCGTTCTCCAGATGCAGGAGCTTGCGGCGCAGGTGCCGCAGATCGTGCGGCAGCTTGACCTGTGCGGTCGGATGGAAGGAAGGGGTGCCGGCGGGAAGGTAAGATGTGACGCGCTGCATGACATATCCATTAAACTGGGACCTAGACCATGCAAAATAGCCCTTCGCGATGCAAGCACCAATGCACGTTTCGTAACGCGCTAGCCTAGATTCCATATGCCTGCAGCAGGCTCCCCTCGTCAGGTCCGACACCCTGCACGCCAAGGCCGTTTTCGACGAGGCCATGCCAGGCGTGGTTCAGCCCTTCCCGCTCATGGACGACACGATTACGGCCGAGCGCCTTGGCGAGATAGAGCGCCTTGTCGGCGGAGGCATAGACCGCCTCCTTGTCGCGTCCCTCGTGGAGATCGGCAATACCGCCTGATATCGTGATGGTGACGTCATGCCCATCCGCCGGAATTGGCCGCGCGGCAATCTGTGCCCTCACCCCTTCAATGCGCGCCACCCGCTCCTCCCGCGTCCCGCCTTGAACGACAACACCGAACTCCTCGCCGCCGAGCCGCGCCACGACCGACGCGCCATCGAAAGCCGCAGAAAGCATGGCTGAGACGGCAGTAATGACGGCATCACCACAGCCATGGCCGAAACGGTCGTTGATCGCCTTGAAACGGTCGACGTCGAAAATGGCGAGACAGGCATCCCCCTCTACCCTCGCCAGGGCATCGGTGAAAGCACGCCGGTTCAGAAGCCCCGACAGCGTGTCGGTCCGGCTGAGCTTTTCGAATTTGGCACGGGAGACGGTCAGGTCATGAATGGCGAAACCCGCCACCAGCGACAACACGCCGGACACCATTCCGCCGATCAACCAGGAGAGGATGATGGCAAAGATCATGGCATGCCCGAGGGTAATCGGCAGCACCCCCATGAAGTTGAGCGGAGGCAGCGTGATCACGATGATGAAGCCGGACAGAATAACCGCCAGAAAACTCATCTTCAGCGCAAAAGTATAAACGGTCTTGCGATGCTCGAAACTGCCTAGCTCAGCCTGAAGCGATATCCAGTTTTCCATGAGAATCGGCCTTCCTGCCTAGCGTCTTCAGGCCATTGATAGGGTTGCAATTGCTGCGGGGGTCTTAATCCAATCGCTAAAATTCGAGTGATTTCAGGGGATTCAGCCGTTCTGTTTTTTCTAGCAGGGAGTGCAACTTTTCGGGACAGGCATGTCCACTATGGGAAACACATCTAAAAACTTGATTTCAAACGGATTTTACAGGGGACAATCGGCGCCTGTTCCAGAATGAACTATGGATTAAAAATCACAGTCTATCCACCGATTTTCACAACCAGTCGGGGAATGATGCTCAGATTTCACTTTAAGGGCAACAATGGGGAATAGTGTCTCTAAAACACAAGGGTTAAAACGGAAAATAACGCCGCGCCGTCAGCAGCGCCAAGCTGCAGAAGATCCTCTATACTTCAATTATAGAGACTAAGCGAAAGCACCAGCGTCTGCGGCAACGGGTTCCAGAAACCCGTTCGCAAGCCGCCTGTCCGTAGCGCAGCGGCAGTCCATGTATTGCAACCAACCAGCGCATTGAAATACCCCCTCGCCTCGAAGAACCTGTCGTAGTCGCCATATCCCCTGTCGCCGACCGGCACGACCGCTCCATTTTCCCGGATGAAACTGTCATTGATGAAGCCGAGCAATTGCTCGAAGCGCCCACCATCGACATTGAGAACCGTCACGGCCGGATGGGTTTCGGAGATGCCTCCGGCAACATCCACATGCATCACCGATCCGTCGATCGTCAGCGCCCGAAATACCGGCATCGGCTTCAGATCGGCCCAGGTCGGTGTCTCCAGATAGAATGAGCGACCGCCCATCCGAAGATCAGCCATTGTGCGGCAGGATCGCTCACCGGAACACCCGCATCCTCAAGGAATGAAAACGAAGCCCGAAGCCGATCGTCGAGCGGGATCGCAATATCCGTGTGGATCGGGCCGGAAAGCAACAGAATGCGTTGCGAGGACGTTGTATCGGGAGAAGCCTCGGCTGCCCCAAGCATAGGCCTTGGAATGAACGTCCCTACAGCCGCCAATAATAAAAGCAGCGCGATTGCCCGTATCAGCCATCGCGCTGTCAGTTTCAAACCGCCCATGGACGAACGGTCTCAAAACAGGAAATAACGCTGCGCCATCGGCAGCACCGTTGCCGGCTCGCAGGTCAGCAATTCGCCATTCGCTCGCACCTCATAGGTCTCCGGATCGACCTCGATCTCAGGTGTCAGGTCGTTGTGGATCATCGACGCCTTGGAGATGCCGCCACGGGTGTTCTTCACTGCAACGAGATTCTTGGCGACGCCGAGGCGGCCCTTGAGACCGGCGTCGAGCGAAGCCTGAGAAACGAAGGTGACCGATGAGTTCGTCAGGCTCTTGCCGAAGGAGGCAAACATCGGACGGTAATGCACCGGCTGCGGCGTCGGGATCGAGGCATTCGGATCACCCATCGGTGCAGCGGCAATCGAGCCACCGAGCAACACCATGTCCGGCTTCACGCCGAAGAAGGCCGGGTTCCATAGAACGAGGTCGGCGCGTTTGCCGACTTCGATGGAGCCGATCTCATGGGACAGGCCATGGGCGATCGCCGGATTGATCGTGTATTTGGCGACGTAACGGCGGACACGGAAATTGTCGTTGTCGCCCTTCTCGTCTTTCAGGCGGCCGCGCTGGCGCTTCATCTTGTCGGCCGTCTGCCAGGTACGGATCAGCACTTCGCCGACACGGCCCATGGCCTGACTGTCCGACGAAATGATCGAGAAGGCGCCAATATCGTGCAGGATGTCTTCGGCCGCGATCGTCTCCTTGCGAATGCGGCTTTCGGCAAAGGCGATATCTTCGGGGATCGACGACGACAGGTGATGGCAGACCATCAGCATGTCCAGGTGCTCGGCGATAGTATTGACCGTATAGGGCCGCGTCGGATTGGTGGATGACGGAATGACGTTCGGCTGACCGCAGATCTTGATGATGTCGGGTGCATGACCACCGCCCGCCCCTTCCGTATGGAAGGCATGGATGGTACGGCCCCTGATCGCGCCGATCGTGTCCTCCACGAAGCCGCTCTCATTCAGCGTATCCGTATGGATCATCACCTGTACGTCATATTCGTCGGCGACCGACAGGCAGCAGTCGATGGCGCCGGGCGTCGTGCCCCAGTCCTCGTGCAGCTTCAGCGAGGTGGCGCCGGCGAGCAGCATTTCCTGCAATGCACCCGGAAGCGACGCATTGCCCTTGCCGGCAAAAGCGAGGTTCATCGGGAAAGCATCGGCTGCCTCGATCATGCGCGCAATATGCCAAGGGCCAGGCGTGCAGGTCGTCGCAAGTGTCCCGTGCGCCGGCCCCGTGCCGCCGCCGAGCATGCAGGTCAGGCCGCTCATCAGCGCTTCCTCGATCTGCTGCGGCGCGATGAAATGGATATGGCTGTCCATGCCGCCGGCCGTGATGATCTTGCCTTCGCCGGCAATCGCTTCCGTGCCCGGACCGACGATGATATTGACGCCCGGCTGCATATCCGGATTGCCGGCCTTGCCGATCGCCGCGATACGACCGTCCTTCAAGCCGATATCGGCCTTGTAGATACCGGCATGGTCGATGATGACGGCATTGGTGATGACGGTATCGACCGCGCCATCTGCCCGCGTCACCTGGCTCTGGCCCATGCCGTCACGGATGACTTTCCCACCGCCGAACTTCACCTCTTCGCCATAGGTGGTAAAATCCTTTTCGATCTCGATGAAAAGCTCCGTATCGGCAAGGCGGACCTTGTCGCCGGTGGTCGGACCGAACATGCCGGCGTAAGCCTTGCGGGAGATCTTGTAGGGCATCTATCAGGCTCCTTGGGAGGAAGAGACGAATGGTTTTCCGGCAAGCCGTCTGAGACGGCCGGCCGCAATATGGGAGTCGACGAGCTGCTTCTCGGCGGCGAAGGGATGCCATTCCCAGCCCACATGGCCGAAGCCTGCGAGCGTCACCTCGTCGTTGGGAAATCTGTCGAGCACTTCGCCGATGACGATCATGCCACTGCTCGGCACGATGTAAGGCGCCGGCGAGAAGGCAGACAGCGCCTGATCGACGGCTTCGTGAACCTGTTTGTCAACGATCCGATGCACCTTGCCAGCTTCAGCACAGAAAGCGCTGAATTGGTTGGTGTAATCGTCGCAGAAATCATCGAGCTCCGGATGCGAAGCCGCAAGAGGTGCGCGCATCGCCGCGAATTTTTCGGGATTGCGCACACTCCAGATTTCCGAGGCTTCGACAACACCGGGATGGATGCGCCAGCTTTCCGAGCCGAGCATGGCCTTGGCGGGTCGGCCGGTATTGCACACAGCAACCACATCGGTGCGCGTGCCGCCAGCACCATAGGAGCGGCATTCGTTGAAGCGGATGACGAAGTCGGCGGCGTCGATGATCTCAGCCCCTCCTTCTCCCACTTCGCCGTTGCCCACGATCATGATCGTCCTGCCCACCTTACTGGCCCATTCCATTGGCGAGTTCTTTGAGCTCCTTGGTCCTGAGATCCGTCAGGTCAGCAAGGCAGCCCGCCACCAGCATCGGCTCCATCGTGCCGCCGCGCGCCTGAAAGCCGTAATTCTCACATTGAGCGTCGCGATAACTGATCCAGGCGCGTTGTGCCTTGAGAAGCGCCTGTTCGGCACCCTTCATGTCACCCTCGAGATCGCCGTCGATCGCCACCATGGCGGCACGCGTCTGCTTGTACTGGGCATTGAGCGCCTTGTCGGCCTCTTCATAGCGCGCCTCCGCGCAGCTCGTCATATCGGATTGTGTCTGCGCATTGTCGCAGTCCACGTCCTCGGCATGGGCAGCACCGGCGGCAAGCAGCATAAACGCTCCACCGATGAGCCCGATCTTCAAGCGCATGAATTTCCTCCCGTCATTTTCTTTTAATTAGAGCCGGCCCATGACGAGCTGGCGGAAGCCGTAGACTTCACGTTTGCCGGACAGAGGAATGAGCGTCACCGAGCGGGTCTGGCCCGGCTCAAAACGCACGGCCGTGCCGGCGGGAATATCGAGCCGCATGCCATGGGCCTTGTCGCGATCGAAGGACAGGCCGGCATTGGTCTCGGCAAAATGATAATGGCTGCCAACCTGCACCGGGCGGTCGCCGGTATTGGAAACCTCGAGCATCACAGTCGGTGCGCCGGCATTGAGCTCGATCTCGCCGCTCGCAGCAATGATTTCGCCAGGGATCATCTATCTCTCCTTAAGCCGCCTTGGGCGCGCAGCCCTCGGCCTTCAGAACACGTTTCGTGGAGGCCGGATTGTTCGCAAGTTTTGCCGCAGGCCGGATCGGCCTGATAACGAGATTGCCGCCGCAATTCGGGCACTCACCCTTGAGGACATTTTCAACGCAATCCGCACAGAACGTGCATTCGAATGTGCAGATCATCGCTTCCGCGCTATGAGGCGGCAGATCCTTGTCGCAGCATTCGCAATTGGGTCGAAGCTCCAGCATGGCGTAATCCTCAGCGGATCGGTTCGTGCACGGTCACCAGCTTCGTGCCATCGGGGAATGTCGCCTCGACCTGCACGTCATGGATCATCTCTGCAATGCCTTCCATCACCTGGTCGCGGCTGATCACATGGGCGCCGGCCTCCATCAACTCGGCAACCGGGCGGCCATCACGCGCGCCCTCGACGACAAAATCGCTGATGAGGGCGATAGCTTCCGGATAGTTCAGCTTGACGCCGCGCTCCAGCCGCCGGCGGGCCACCATGGCGGCCATGGAAATCAACAGCTTGTCTTTTTCTCTCGGGGTGAGGTTCATCGTCTATCCGCTTGTTGAACTCATAGATTCCAGACTTTCGGCACAGGCGCTCCATTGCGCAAGGCGGAAATGACCGGGATGAGGATTTTTCTCAGCGCAAAGCCATCGGCTGCGGCAAGGCGCACGACGATCTTATCGCTCCAGGCGCTTGCCCCGCCCATATGCCCGTCTACCAGCGGCCGTACTTTGGTGAGATAGGCTTCCGACATCGGTCCGGCATAAAGCACCGTCGCAAAAGCCACCTGCCCACCGAGCACCGCCTGCTCTGCCGCAAGCAGCGCCACGGCATCGGAAAGGCGCAACTCCTCGGCATGGATCAGCCGGCCCGACCGGCGGATACGCCAGCGATCGCGAAACAGCCCCGTCTCCATCGTCTCGCCCATCGCCTTGCGCCCGAGCAGGATAGCCTCGACGGCCAGGAACTCCGCGCTGTCGTCGAGATCAACATCCAGACGGCGAAACAATGAAGCGCGGTCGAAAAGAATGGTCTCCTGCGGCAGCCAGTCGACGCGGGCGCCCGGCCCAACCTCGATCTGCGTCGTCACCTCTGCCGTTCCGGCCGATGCCTTGTAGATCTTCTCGCAGGCCTGCGTCGTCACATCGATGCGCGTCCCTGCCCCAGCCGAGACGCTCCAGTTCATCCGGTCGCCGCCGGTCAGCCCGCCGGCCGTATTGATGAGAACAGCCTCCATCGAGGCATCGAACGTATCCGGCAGGCGGATCTTCGCTGCACCTTCCTGATAAAGCTCACGGATTCGCGTACGCCCATCCTGCACCTTGGCAGCAAGATGCCCGCGTCCTTCCGCTCTCTGCGGTCTTGTGATGCCCGCCGCCGCGCCTCTCATGCCACCCCCGTGCAGATGCCATCCTGTCTGGCAACTTGCGTTGAATGTGTCTGTTGACTGCAACAAAGCAAGTCCCGTGCCGCTTTCCGAAAGCCCGTGCCCCCACGGGCTATAAGGATGACGCGGAAGGCATTTGCCGCAAAATGCGGCATCTGCCAGCGCGATCGCCAAAGAGGTCATACGGTCAGATGGCGACGTGCTTCCGGCGTATCCAGCGTCTCGGCAAGGCCCTCGTGAACGATCTCGCCGCGATCCATGATGTAGACATAGTCGGCAAGCTCGCGGCAAAAATCGAGATATTGCTCGACGAGCAGGATCGCCATGCCGGTGGAATCGCGCAGGTAGCGGATTGCCCGGCCGATATCCTTGATGATCGACGGCTGGATACCCTCCGTCGGCTCGTCGAGCACGAGGATCTTCGGCCGCGTGACCATGGCGCGACCGATCGCCAGCTGCTGTTGCTGCCCGCCCGAGAGATCGCCGCCGCGACGGGACAACATCGATTTCAGCACAGGGAAGAGACTGAAGATATCGTCTGGGATGTTACGGTCGCGGCGGCCAAGCGGAGCAAAGCCGGTCTCGAGGTTTTCCTTGACTGTCAGGAGCGGGAAGATTTCACGCCCCTGCGGCACATAGCCGATGCCCTGCTTGGCGCGGGCAAAAGGCGGCAGGCCGTTCAGCTTCGCATCGTTGAAGGTGATGGTTCCCGCCGATATGGGGTGCTGGCCGGTCACGGCGCGCAACAGCGAGCTCTTGCCCACGCCATTGCGTCCGAGCACGCAGGTGATCTTGCCCATCTCGGCCTTGATCGAGATACCGCGCAGCGCCTGCGCAGCACCATAGTGAAGATTTGCGTTTTCAACGGTCAGCATATTAGCGCCCCAGATAGTTTTCGATCACCTTCGGATCGTTGCTGACGAAATCGATGGATCCTTCGGCCAATACCGAACCTTCCGCCAGGCAGGTTACCTTGACACCAAGATCGCGGATGAAACCCATGTCGTGCTCGACGACGACGACCGAACGTGTCTTGGCGATATCCTTGAGCAGGATCGCCGTTTCCGCCGTTTCGGCATCGGTCATGCCCGCCACCGGTTCATCGACGAGCAAAAGTTTCGGCTCCTGCGCCAACAGCATGCCGATCTCCAGCCACTGCTTCTGGCCATGCGAGAGATTGGCGGCGAATTCGTCGCGGCGATGCGTCAGCCGCACCGTTTCCAGGATTTCCTCAATACGCGCCTTGTCCTCACCGGAGAGGCGATAAAACAGCGTTGAAAACACCGTGCGCCGGCGGTTCAGCGCCAGCTCCAGATTGTCCCAGACCGTATGGCTTTCGAAGACCGTGGGCTTCTGAAATTTCCGGCCGATGCCGAGCTGGGCGATATCGGCCTCATCCTTCTTGGTGAGATCGATCGTGCCGTTGAAGAAGACCTCACCCTCGTCGGGGCGGGTCTTGCCGGTGATGATATCCATCATCGTCGTCTTGCCGGCACCATTAGGGCCGATGATTGCTCTCAGTTCACCGGGTTCGATGACGATGGAGAGCGAATTCAGCGCCTTGAAGCCATCGAAGGAGACCGAGACACCGTTGAGATAGAGCACGCTGTTGGGTTTGACGTCGGGGATCATGGGTCTACTCCGCAGCCTGGATTTTCGCGTCGACGCCTTCTTCGACAGCCGTCGGCGGCACGCCATTCGAAACCGGTTTCCGCTTGCCGAGATACTGGGCGATCGTGCCGACGATGCCCTTGGGCAGCAGCAGCGTGACGAGCACGAAGAGGCCGCCGAGCGCGAACAGCCAGTAATCGGGAAAGAGGCCGGTGAAGATCGTCTTGCCGCCATTGACGAGGATGGCGCCGATGATCGGTCCGATCAGCGTCGCGCGGCCGCCGACGGCCGTCCAGATGACGACTTCGATGGAGTTGGCCGGTGCGAATTCACCGGGATTGATGATGCCGACCTGCGGCACATAAAGCGCGCCGGCAATACCCGCCATCATCGCCGAAACGACGAAGGTGAAGAGCTTGAAATGCTCGACGCGATAACCGAGGAAGCGCGTGCGACTTTCCGCATCGCGCACGCCAACCAGCACCTTGCCGAATTTCGAACGCGCGATCGCCGAGGCAATCATCAGCGAGAGCGCCAGGAAGATCGCGGTTGCAGCAAAGAGCGTCGCACGCGTACCATCGGCCTGCACATTGAAGCCAAGGATATCCTTGAAATCGGTCATGCCGTTATTGCCGCCGAAGCCCATATCGTTGCGGAAGAAGGCGAGCAGCAGCGCATAAGTCATGGCCTGGGTGATGATCGACAGGTACACGCCGTTGACGCGCGAGCGGAAGGCGAACCAGCCGAAGACGAAGGCAAGCAGGCCGGGCACCAGCACCACCATCAGCGCGGCAAACCAGAACTGATCGAAACCGTACCAGAACCAGGGCAGTTCCTTCCAGTTCAGGAAGACCATGAAATCGGGCAGAACAGGGTCGCCATAGACGCCGCGCGAACCGATCTGGCGCATCAGATACATACCCATCGCATAACCACCGAGCGCGAAGAACGCGCCGTGGCCGAGCGAAAGGATGCCGCAGAAACCCCAGACGAGATCGAGCGCCAGCGCCAGCAGCGCGTAGGTCAGGTATTTGCCGAACAGCGCCATGATATACGTTGGCACATGCAGCGGATTGTCCGCCGAAGTCGCCAGATTGAGCACCGGCACCAGAACCGCGATCACCAGCAGGATGGCGATGGCAATGGAGATCCGGCGATCGAGAGACCGGAGAAGGAAGGCCGTAATCATGCTTCCACCGCCCTTCCTTTGAGTGCGAAGAGCCCGCGTGGACGCTTCTGGATGAAGAGAATGATGAGGACGAGCACCAGGATCTTGCCGAGCACGGCGCCGGCAAAGGGCTCGAGGAACTTGTTGACGACACCAAGCGACAATGCGCCGACCAGCGTGCCCCAGAGATTTCCGACACCACCGAAGACCACGACCATGAAACTGTCGATGATGTAGCTCTGGCCGAGGTTCGGCGAGACGTTATCGATCTGCGAGAGCGCCACGCCCGCCATGCCGGCAATGCCGGAGCCGAGCGCGAAGGTGAAGGCATCGACCCAGCCGGTGCGGATACCCATTGACGAGGCCATGCGCCGGTTCTGGGTGACGGCGCGCATCTGCAGGCCGAAGACGGAGCGCTTCAGGAGCATCAGCAGCGCCACGAAGACCGCCATCGAGAAGACGATGATCCAGAGCCGGTTCCAGGTGATCGACAGACCACCGAACTCGAAAGCCCCCGACATCCAGCTCGGGTTGCGGACTTCGCGGTTGGTCGGGCCGAAGACAGTGCGCACTGCCTGCTGCAGGATCAGCGAGACGCCCCAGGTAGCCAGCAGCGTTTCCAGCGGCCGGCCGTAAAGATAGCGGATGACGACGCGTTCGATGATAAGGCCGACGAAACCGGTGAAGACGAAGGCAGCAGGCACGGCAAAGGCCAGCGAATAATCCGCCATGCCGGGAAAGTTCGCGGTGATATATTCCTGCACGACATAGGTGGTGTAGGCGCCGATCATCACCATCTCGCCATGCGCCATGTTGATGACGCCCATGACGCCGAAGGTGATGGCAAGGCCGATGGCCGCAAGCAGCAGCACCGAGCCGAGCGACAGCCCGTACCAGACATTCTGAACGATATTCCAGAGAGCCAGACTACGGTTGATGGTGCTGATATGCGCCTGAATGGCAGGTTTGAGATCATCCGGTGCGGTTGCCAGTGCCGTGGTCAGAATGGTCAGCGCATCGCGGCCGCCGCGAGCAGCAACCGTATCGATCGCTTCCCTCTTCTCATCGGCACTCATATCGCTTTTCAACACCATCACGGCACGAGCCGCTTCCATGGTGCTCTTGATCTCGGCGTCTTTTTCATCGGCCAGAGCGGAGTTCAGCAGATCGAGATTGGCAGGATCGGCATCCTTCAAAAGCCCTTGGGCAGCCGCAAGGCGAGCGCCGCGATCAGGGCTCAGCAGCGTCAGCTGGCTCATCTGCGTGGCAATGAGCGTGCGCACCGAATTGTTGACCCTGACTTTCGACATCGTGTCGGGATCGATATCGGCGACCGCCTCGCCGGTGAGCGGATCGGAATAAGTCGGCTCGTCATCCGTGCCGCCCTGCAGGAGCACGGGACCACCCTCGTCGGAATTGACGTAAAGCAGGCCGTCGCTCAGCTGCTGCAATATCTGGCTGACATGCGCATCCTTGGAAGCGACGAGCGCCTTGATGGCCGCTTCACGCTCCGGAAAGCCGCCGACGCCAAGTGCATCGACAAGAGCGTGGACATCATCCTGGGCCTTGAGGCCGGTCGTCAGCCCCGTGAGCGTCAGGCAAATGGTCAAAAGAAAGATCTTGATGGCGCGATACATCGGCTTTCCCGCCTAAACTAGAGCATTTCGAAATGCTCTATCCCCCTGTTTTCGCAATTCCGGACGCAAACGCTGCGCAGTCTTTCTGGAATTGCTCCAGCGCCGGCCTGTTCGCCAACCCGCTGGGGACGGAGCTTCCGCCCGGATTTGAAATCCGGACGGAAGTTCTTCTGGCTCGTGTCGGATCGGCTAACTCAGGAACCCTTGCCGCCGCACTTGCCGGTGGCAACGTTGAAGTTGCCGCAGTTCATCGGCTTGCGCCAATCGGAGATCAGATCCTTGGAGTCCGGCAGGAAGTCGGACCATTCGTCGCCGACGACCTCAGGGGTCTGCTGTACGATTTCGAACTGGCCGTTTGCCTGGATTTCACCGATCAGCACCGGCTTGGTGATGTGGTGGTTCGGCATGACGGTCGCGGTGCCGCCGGAAAGGTTCGGAACGGAAACACCGATAATGTGGTCGAGAACCGCATCCGTATCGGTCGTACCGGCAGCCTGAACGGCCTTAACCCAGGCGTTGAAGCCGATATAGGCAGCTTCCATCGGGTCGTTGGTCACGCGCTTGTCGTTCTTGGTATAGGCATGCCATTCCTTGATGAACTTCTTGTTGATCGGCGTATCGACCAATTCGAAGTAGTTCCAGGCAGCCAGATGGCCGACGAGCGGCTTGGTGTCGAGACCGGCAAGCTCTTCTTCGCCGACCGAGAAGGCGACGACCGGAATATCGGTTGCCTTGACGCCCTGGTTGCCGAGTTCCTTGTAGAAGGGAACGTTGGCGTCACCGTTAATGGTCGAGACGACGGCGGTCTTCTTGCCGGCTGAGCCGAATTCCTTGATCTTGGAAACTTCCGTCTGCCAGTCGGAGAAGCCGAACGGCGTGTAGTTGATCAGGATGTCTTCCTTCGGAATGCCCTTGGATTCGAGATAGGCTTCCAGGATCTTGTTGGTCGTGCGCGGATAGACGTAGTCGGTGCCTTCGAGCACGAAGCGCTTAACGCCTTCGGTGTTCATAAGGTAATCGACGGCCGGAATTGCCTGCTGGTTCGGAGCGGCACCCGTATAGAAGATGTTACGCGAGGATTCTTCACCCTCGTACTGGACCGGGTAGAAAAGCAGCGAGTTCAGCTCTTCGAAAACCGGCAGGACCGATTTGCGCGAAGACGAGGTCCAGCAACCGAAAACGGCAGCGACCTTGTCCTTCTCGATCAGTTCGCGGGCCTTTTCGGCAAACAGCGGCCAGTCGGAAGCCGGATCGACGACGACGGCTTCGAGCTTCTTGCCGAGGAGACCGCCCTTCTTGTTCTGCTCATCGATGAGCATCAGCATGGCGTCTTTCAGCGTCGTTTCGGAAATCGCCATCGTGCCGGAAAGCGAATGCAGCACGCCGACCTTGATCGTGTCGTCGGCGGCAATTGCGCCCTGGAAGGCTGCCGTTGCCGCCATGACGGCGCCGAGCGCGACGCCTGTGATAGTGGATCTGAGATTCATCTGGTTGAACTCCCCTCTTCTTGTTCCGCAACAGGCCGGAAACGGAAATTAACTGTTGCCGAGGGGACTATCGGGTGCTGCAGCGCAAAAACACATACGCAAAATGACGTAGGCGACAGGGGCAAACGGGCAGGCAAAGACAAGACGGGGCATCCCACGGAGAGGATGCCCTGTCAGTTCGATATTATCCGCCGATCGTCAAGGTGACGGATGTCGGGCCATAGGAAAGGGTCGCCTTGTGGCCGGAGATGGTGAACCTGTCGAAGATGCCGGTGATGGCTCCCGCCTTCAGGATCTCGATCTGCGTTCCGGGCGCCGGGGCGTAGCCCGAGGCAAGTGTGACGTCGAGGTCGCCGGAGAGCGCCGCCTTGCCCGCGATGACCAGCGTGCCCGCGCCGTCAGCACCGAGCGTCGGTTTCGCCGCGGCATTGGCGAGCTGCTGGTAATCACCGCCTACGGTCAGCGGCTTATCGGCCGCCAGAACGAGGGAGCCGCCGTTCACGGACAGTCCGCCGGTGCCGAAGGCCGAGGGCGAGCCTGCCACCAGCACGCCTTCTTCCAGCACCGTGCCGCCGGCATAACTGTTGGCGCCGGAAAGGCCGAGAATGCCGCTGCCACGCTTCGCCAGTTTGCCCTTGCCGCCGATATCGTTGCGCCAGGTATCGATCGCATTGAAGCCGCCCTTTGCGGCATCCATCGTCACGGTCACGTCCTGATCGAAGGCGCCATAGCCGTCTGCCGCGGCAAACAGGTTGAGGCGGCCATAACCTTCAGCATCATCGAGCAGCGGATAGCCCGAGGCGATCTCCGTCGTGCCAAGCACGTCGCGGCGCTGCTCGCCGTCGAGATAGGGCAGACGCGTTTCGAGAAGCGCTTCGGCACCCTGCGGCACGCGCGCCGGCTGGTCGGTCCCATGGATGGTAGGCAGGCCATAGCTCAGGCGCTGCAGCACGTAAGCGCGGTTGGCGTCATGATCGGCGAAACGGTCTGCGGCAAGCGGCGCTGCATGGGCCACGACTTCGAGCGCGCCCGCATCCGCAACGCCTGATTTGGCAATAAGCCATGACTGCGCTTGGGCGTAAGCATCGCTCTTCAGCGCGGCGTTGTCGGCCTTGTTTAGATTGTAGACGACCGTGGCGGTGCCGAGCATGCGGCCGCCCATCACGTCGAGGGGGGAATGCATGCCGGCAAGGATACGGTCTTCGCCCAATTCGCTGGCGCGCGTGATCATTTCCTGAAAACGCTGCGGCACGAGATAGGCCATGGCGAGCGCATCGCGCCAGGCTTCCGCCGTATGCCCGCTCGGGAAGCCGCCGTCCTCGACCGGCTTGCCGTTCTTGGCGGGCTCGAGCGTCGGGACGACCGAGACGTCCTGGCTCCAACGATAGGGACGGGCATATTTGAAATAGCGCTTGGCCGGCTCCGTCGAGCCATCACCGCTCGCGGCATTGATGAAATCGATGGCAAGGCCCATGTCCGGATTGGCATCGGTCTTGTTTTCCGTGTCCGGCTTGCTGCCGGCGCCGCGATTGTTGCCCTTGTCGTCGTATTTCACCGTCGTCGCATCGGCCGCGACTGCGGTGATCGTAGTGGTCTGCTTGGAGCCCGCCTTCCAGGCATCCGTCAGCGGGCCGAGGCCATCGACAATGCTGGCATTCTTGCCCCGCCGATCGTCGAGATAAGCAGCAACCGCCTGATCGGCCGTCCGTGCTCGCGTCGCCTTGACGACATAGGCAATGTTCGCGTCATGGACGAGCTTGTTGACGACTTGGCCGTCTGTCTTGCTTGAGGGAATGCCGTCCCAATCCGTCTTGGCAACCGCAGGGCAATTGTCCTTGGCCGGGGCCTCTACACCGGCGTCGACGAACGGCGTGCGCGGCGTCCAGACTTCGAGGAAGCCGGAGAGAAGATGGACGGCGGCATTGGTGTCCACCGTCGAGAAGCAGGCGTCGCCACGCTTGTTGGTGTTTCCAGCCTCCACATAAGGCGCTTTCGCCGCCGTGGCCTGCTCGGCGGCGGCAAGCGATGGCACGAGCGAAAGAAGGCAGACGAGCGCGGTGCTCAGGCGGCAAAGGCTTGGAACAGACATGGTGATACCCGAAATGGTTGAACGGACGGCGCGAGAGTTAGAGCCCTTATGTGACAGACCGGTTTCAAAAATATTGCCGTTCTGTGAATCTGCCGGCGTTCCGCCTCTTGCCTTTCCCGTCCATCCCGCCAAAAGTGGCTCGGGAGACGATAAGCTGACCGGAACGCCGGAAAGAGGGCATGACAGCGCGCCAACGCATCATTCCGGTGAGACGCGAATATAATCGCTGGGTCGCCAACCAGACGCTTGAAGATTACGCGCTGCGCTTCACCGCAAAGAGCGCCCGGCGTTTCTCCTCCCAGCGCATCTCGCAGACGGCGATCGGCGCTATCTCCTTCCTGGCGCTGGAGGCGATCGGCGGCGCTATCACACTGTCCTACGGCACCACCAATGCCTTCTATGCCATCATCGTTGCCTCGGTCGCCATGCTGGCGATCGGCCTGCCGATCAGCCGATACGCCATTCGCCACGGCGTCGATATCGACCTGCTGACGCGCGGTGCAAGCTTCGGTTATATCGGCTCGACCATCACCTCGCTGATCTACGCCAGCTTCACCTTCATGCTGTTTGCGATCGAGGCCTCGATCATGTCGGGTGCGCTGGAGCTGACGCTCGGCATTCCACTCTGGATCGGCTACATCATCAGCGCCGTGATGGTGATCCCGCTCGTCACCCACGGCGTGCGGCTGATCAGCAAATTCCAGCTGATGACCCAGCCTTTCTGGATCATCCTGAATATCCTGCCCTTCATCTTCATCGCCTTTCTGGACTGGGGCCAATTCGACGTCTGGCGCGCCTTTGCCGGTATCCGCCACGTCTCCGGCCCCCCCGGCACGGTCGCAGATTTCAATCTCGTCGAATTCGGCGCAGCTTCCGCCGTCATCCTGGCGCTGATGTCGCAGATCGGCGAACAGGCGGACTTCCTGCGCTTCCTGCCGCCGGACCCGCAGCGCAAATGGCGCCATCGCCTCGCCATCTTCCTCGCCGGTCCCGGCTGGGTCATCATCGGTGCACCCAAGCTGCTTGCCGGTTCATTTCTCGTCGTGCTGACCTTCTCCTCCGGCGTGCCCCTCGACCGCGCCGCCGACCCGGCGCAGATGTACCTGACCGCCTTCGGCTACATGATCCCCTGGCACAATGCCGCCCTGCTGCTGATGGCCGCCTTCGTCGTGGTCTCGCAGTTGAAGATCAACGTGATGAATGCCTATGCCGGCTCGCTCGCCTGGTCGAACTTCTTTTCGCGCCTGACCCACAGCCATCCCGGCCGCGTCATCTGGCTGGTCTTCAACGTGGCGATCGCGCTGCTCTTGATGGAGCTCGGCATCTACCGGCTGCTTGAGGAAACGCTCGGTATCTTCTCGATTATCGCCATGGCCTGGCTCTGCACGATCTCGGCCGATCTCTTCATCAACAAGCCGCTCGGCCTTGCTCCTCCCGGCATCGAATTCAAGCGCGCCCATCTCTATGACATCAACCCGGTCGGCCTCGGCGCCATGACGCTGTCGGCCGGCGTCGCGCTCATCGCCCATTTCGGCACCTTCGGCTCGATCGCGGCTTCGCTTGCGCCCTACATCACCCTCGTGATCGCGCTGATCGCCTCCCCCACCCTCGCCTGGGCGACGAAGGGCAAGTTTTATCTCGCCCGCAAACCGCGCCATGCCTGGAAGAACCTGACCACCATCACCTGCTCCGTCTGCGAACATCCATTCGAGCCGGAAGACATGGCCTGGTGCCCGGCCTATGCCGCGCCGATCTGCTCGCTCTGCTGCTCGCTCGACAGCCGCTGCCACGACATGTGCAAGCCGAATGCCCGCTTCAATGCGCAGGTCGGCGCCGTCGCAAAGACCCTGCTGCCGGAAGCCATCGTCCAGAAGCTGACCACCCGCCTCGGCCGCTACGGTATTGCCGTGGCGCTGGCGCTGACGGCCGTCGGTGCAATTCTTGCGATGATCGCCCATCAGGTCAGCTCGGCCTCGCCGGAGACGGCCGAAGTCGTGAACCGCACCATCCTGATCGTCTTCTTCGTCTTCTCGGTCATCGCCGGCGTCGCCTGCTGGTTCTATGTGCTTGCCCATGACAGCCGCGTCGTCGCCGAGGAAGAATCCTCCCGCCAGAACACCCTGCTCCTCAAGGAAATCGCTGCCCACAAGAAAACCGATGCCGCACTGCAGACTGCCAAGGAAACCGCTGAAGCCGCCAACCGTGCCAAGAGCCGCTATGTCGTGGGCCTAAGCCACGAATTGCGCACGCCACTGAATGCCGTTCTCGGCTATGCGCAGATCCTCGAACGCGACGAGACGATTCCCGCGCCACGCCAGTCCTCGATCAAGGTGATCCGCCGCAGCGCCGAACATCTCTCCGGTCTGATCGATGGTCTTCTGGACATCTCGAAGATCGAAGCCGGGCGTCTGCAGGTCTATTCGAACGAAATCAATATCCAGGACTTCCTCGACCAGATCGTCGATATGTTCCGACCGCAGGCGCAGGCAAAGGGGCTCACCTTCATCCACGAGCGTGCTCCGTCCCTGCCGCAATTCGTGCGCACCGACGAGAAGCGGCTGCGCCAGATTCTCGTCAACCTGCTCTCCAATGCCATCAAGTTTACCGACGAAGGCAGCGTAACCTTCGATGTCGGCTACCGCAGCCAGGTCGCGACCTTCACCGTCTCCGACACAGGCCGCGGCATCGCCGAGAAGGATCTGACGCGCATTTACGAGCCCTTTCAGCGCGGCGAAGCGGAGAGCGTGCGGCCGATGCCCGGTCTCGGCCTTGGCCTCACCATCACTCGCCTACTGACCAACACGCTCGGCGGCGAAATCTCTGTCACGAGTGAAAAGGACAAGGGCTCGACCTTCCGCGTCCGTCTCATGCTGTCGGCCGTCATGCGCGCCGTTGCAGCACCGCCGCAGGAAAAGAAGATCGTCAGCTATGACGGCCCGCGCCGCACTATCGTCGTTGTCGACGACAATGAGGATCATCGCGAGATGATGCGCGAAATCCTGGTCCCCCTCGATTTCATCGTGCTGACGGCCGCGACCGGTCCCGACTGCCTGACGCTGGTCGAAGGCATCGAGCCGGATCTCTTCCTCGTCGATATATCCATGCCCGGCATGAACGGCTGGCAGCTCGTCTCCCGGCTGCGCGAGACGGGACGTACAGCGCCGATCCTGATGCTATCAGCAAATATCGGCGATGCCGCCGCTCACAGCGACAGCGACGACAGCCACAGTGACGCGATCGGCAAGCCGGTCGACATCAAGCAGTTGCGCGACAAGCTGGCCCTGCATCTCGCCCTGAAATGGCTCTATGCCGACGATCAGACACCCGCGCCGGTGATTGCTGCCATGCCGCTCAAGAGCCCTGGAACAGCGCATGTACAGGAACTGCTGCGTCTCGGCGAGATCGGCTACATCAGAGGCATAGAAGCCAAGCTCACCGACCTTGCCAAGGTGGAGGCAAATCAGCCATTCACAGAAGAACTCCGCTCCTATGTCGCCGCCTTCGATCTCACCGGCTTCATGGATTTCCTGCATAAATTCGAAGAAAAAGGTGAAACCGTTGGCTGAGCTTCCCCGCGACATCGTTCTGCTGGTCGATGATTCGCCCGAGGCCCTCGGCTTCCTGACCGACGCACTGGAACAGTCGGGCTTTTCCGTACTGATTGCCACCTCCGGCTCGGCCGCGCTCAATATCGTCGAGCGCATCACGCCCGATCTCGTCCTCCTCGATGCGGTCATGCCCTCGATGGACGGTTTTGAGACCTGCCGCCGCTTGAAGGCCAATGCCGCCGTCGCCCAGGTGCCCGTCATCTTCATGACCGGGCTCACGGAAACCGAACATGTCGTGCACGCGCTGGAATCAGGCGGCGTCGACTACCTGTCGAAGCCGATCAATATCGATGAGTTGCGTGCCCGCATTCGCGTTCACCTGCGCAACGCACGCTCGGCACAGAGCGCGCGCGTGGCGCTCGATGCCGCCGGCCGCCACCTTCTGGCCGTGAAGGGCAATGGTGCGATCCACTGGTCGACGCCGCAGGCAACCCGCCTCGTCAACGCCGCCATGGGCAGCGACGACGGCATGGAGGTTGTCTCCCGCACGATCGGCAACTGGATGAAGGAACGCGCCGCAGCCGCCCGCGATGCACTCATCTCCATTGCTCATGCCGGGCAGGCTGCCCTGCAACTCGCCTTCCTCGGCGCCATCGGTCCGGACGAATATCTCTTCCGCTTGACGGCCGCCAACCAGCGCAACGACGACGCGGTCCTGCGTCAGCACTTTGCGCTGACACAGCGCGAATCCGAGGTTCTGATGTGGATCGCCAAAGGCAAGGCCAACCGCGATATTGGCGAAATTCTCGGCCTCTCTGCGCGCACGGTGAACAAGCACCTGGAACAGATCTATGTGAAGCTCGGCGTCGAGAACAGGGCATCCGCCGCCGTGAAGGCAGCGCACGTACTGCATGAGATGTGAGGGATAGCAGGCTGCCTTAAACCACCCGGTCTGGCGCCTCCCGGCCCTCGAAGAAATCAGTTACATTCTCCACGACCTTCATCCCCATCGCTGTGCGGGTTTCCTCCGTCGCGCTGCCAAGATGCGGCAACAGAACGACATTCTCCATCCGCCGCAACGCGTCCGGCACATGCGGCTCCGCCTCGTAGACATCGAGCCCTGCGCCACGGATCGCGCCTTTATCAAGCGCAGCAATCAACGCCATCTCATCGACCACGTCGCCGCGCGCCGTATTGATGAGGAAGGCGCCTGGCTTCATTGCCGTAAGCCGCGCAGCATTCATCAAATGCCGGTTTTCTGCGCCGCCGGGGCAATGCAGCGAGACGAAATCGGAAGCGGCAAGCACCTCCTCCACCGAAGCAAGCTGACGTGCTCCGTAGCGTGCCGCTTCGGCGGGATCGATCTGTGAGCGATTGTAGAACACGACATCCATGCCGAAGCCGAAATGGCAGCGTTGTGCGAAAGCCTTGCCGATTCGTCCAAAGCCGATAATACCGACCGTCTTGCCCGTCACCTTCGTGCCAACCATATGCGTTGGGCACCAGCCCTTCCATTCGCCGGAACGCAGCTGCCGCTCGCCCTCCCCGCCGCGACGTGCGACGGACAGAAGAAGCAGCATGGCGATATCAGCCGTGCAATCGGTCAGCACGCCAGGCGTGTTCGTCACCACGATGCCCTTCGCCTTGGCGGTGGCGATATCGATGTGATTGAAGCCAACCCCGAAATTGCCGAGGATTTTCGTACGGACATCCCCGGAAAAGACCGCAGCCGGCAGCTTGTCAGAAACGGTCGGCAACACCGCATCATAATTCGCCAGCGCCTGACGCAGTTCGCTTTCAGCAAGCGGTACATCATCTCTGTTGAGCGTCAGGTCGAAGCGCTCCGCGAGCACGGCCTCTACCGCGGCAGGCCAGCGTCGGGTGACGAGAATGCGGGGTTTTGGCATGAATCTGGATCCTCCATCCTTTGCCTCTGACTTAGGCCATGAAGGCTAGGAATGGAATGGCTTTCGAACCCGTAGAGACTGCGATCTTGACCGGCGCAGGCGAAACGAAAGAAGCCCGGTCGATGACCGGGCTTCCATGAAAGGCATCACTGCCAGAGGCTGAAATTAGTCGGCCTTCGGGAAGTAGCTGTACTTGCCGTCTTCGCCCTTCTTCCATTCGTACATCACGTAGCCTGGAAGCTTCGGGTCGCCCTTTCCGTCGAAGGAGATATCGCCGAGAACGGTCGGGAACGGACCCTTTTCCTTCATGGCTGCGGCAACAGCTTCAGCGTCGGTAGATCCGGCAGCCTTGGCAGCAGCAGCGATCGTCTGCAACGCAGCGTAGGAGTAGAGGGTGTAAGCTTCCGGATTGAAGCCGGCAGCCTTGAACTTCGCAACGAGGTCCTTGTTGGCCGGGTTGATCGTCGGATCCGGGCCGAAGGTGTTCAGCGTACCGGCAACGGCGTCACCAGCGATGGAAGCAAGTTCGTTCGAGACGATACCGTCACCCGAAACGAGCGCTGCTTTCAGGCCCTGGTCGGCCGACTGGCGGATGATGAGACCGGCTTCGGTGTGCAGACCACCCCAGTAGATGATCGAAACGCCGGCTTCCTTCATCTTTGCGATGAGGGCCGAGAAGTCCTTGTCGCCGACGTTCACGCCTTCGTACATGACTTCGGTGACACCAGCGGCATTCAGAGCCTTCTTGGTTTCGTCAGCGAGACCCTGGCCATAAGGAGTCTTGTCGTGAATGACGGCGATCTTGGCGTCCTTGAAGTGGTCGGCCAGATACTTGCCGGCGATAGCGCCCTGCTGGTCGTCACGGCCGCAGGTGCGGAAGGTGTTCCACAGGCCACGCTCGGTGAAAACAGGGTTGGTAGCAGCCGGGGTAATTTCGAGAATGCCGTTTTCGGCGTAAACTTCAGAAGCCGGGATGGAAACGCCCGAGTTGAAGTGACCGATAACGAACTTCACGCCGTCAGCAACGAACTTGTTGGCAACGGAGATACCCTGCTTCGGGTCGGAAACGTCGTCGCCGAGTTCGATCTTGATCTGCTCGCCGTTGATGCCGCCAGCAGCATTGATGTCAGCGGCTGCCTGCTCGGCACCCTTCTGCAGCTGGGCACCGAACGCAGCGTTCGGGCCTGTCAGCGGACCACCCACGCCGATCAGGATGTCAGCTCGTGCGATGCCGCCGAAAGCGACGATCGCCGTCAGTGCCACCGCTGACAAGAGAGACTTCTTCATATTGTTACTCCCAATTTTTGGGCGGGTTTCTTCCAAGGCCTGACGCATACCCCACCTTTGACTGCGCCAGGAAAGCTGTTCCGCTCTGAAGGCAATTCATGCCTAGTTTCAACGGGCTGTCAATGTTTCTCCTTCCACGAAAACGCGGAAGTTTTTTCATACAGCCAGTAATAGTTGTTCACCATTTGGTTGGTGCGGCGATAGCGGAACCCTGCTGTCGAGAAGATCAGCAGAGTTACGAAATCGATAATGTAGAAGAGGCCGCTGAGCATCGGGCCGTTAAACAGCGCGTGATGCAGGAATTGCATCGCCCATGCGAGCAGGAAGGTATAGACGACGACCAGCGGATAGTTGTTCCAGCCGTCCGCAACCGCCCTGCCGGCACGCCACGCCGTCCAGAAACCGATGAGCACAACGAGTCCGCGGATGACGATCTTTACGCCGTTGTCGCTTTCGAAGAAAAGTCCCTGCATAATCAAACTCTCCCTTCTGCGGTCAATGCCGCCCGCCTTCGAGATAGGCAGCACGGACCTCAGGATTGGCAAGCAGTTCCTTGCCGCTGCCGCTCATCGTCACCTTGCCATTCACGAGCACATAGGCACGGTGCGACAGCTTAAGTGCGGCGAATGCGTTCTGCTCCACGAGGAAGACGGTCAGCCCTTCCTTCTCGTTCAGCACCTTGATGGCTTCAAAGATGCCCTTGACGATCAGCGGCGCGAGGCCGAGCGAGGGTTCGTCGAGCAGCAGGAGTTTCGGGCGGGCCATCAGCGCGCGGCCGATCGAAAGCATCTGCTGTTCACCGCCCGAAAGGGTACCGCCGCGCTGCGACTGGCGCTCTTTCAAGCGCGGGAACATCGTGAAAATCTTCTCGACGTCCTCATTGAAATATTTGAGGTTGTCGAGACCCGCGCCCATCTGTAGATTTTCCAGAACGGTCATGCGTGGGAAGATGCGTCGTCCCTCGGGCGACTGCGCGATACGCAGCCGTGCGATCTCGTGCGTCGGTAGCCTGGTGATGTCCTGGCCGTCGAAGATGATCGAGCCGGTACGGGCCTGCGGGCTGCCGCAGATCGTCATCATCAGCGTCGACTTGCCGGCGCCATTGGCGCCGATCAGGCTGACGATTTCACCCTTTTTCACCTCGACATCGATGCCGGCGAGTGCGCGGATATTGCCGTAATAGGTCTCGACGCCCTGAACCTTGAGAAGCTGTTCTCCGGCCGCCATCAGATTGCGCCCCCTTCTACGGTCGCAATGACCTCTTCGACTTCTTCATCTTCGACACCGAGATAGGCCGCAATAACCCTCGGGTCGTTCTTCACGTGGTCAGGGTTGCCGTCGGAAATCTTCTGGCCGTATTCCAGAACGATGACGTGGTCGGAAATTTCCATGACCACCGACATGTCGTGCTCGATGAGCAGGATAGAGGTCCCGGTTTCGGTGCGAATGCCTTTCAGCAAGGCATTGAGCGCTGCCGATTCACGCGGATTGAGACCGGCAGCCGGCTCATCGAGGCAAAGCAGCTCCGGACCGGTGCACATAGCGCGGGCGATTTCCAGACGACGCTGGGCGCCGTAAGGCAGGTCGCCGGCAGGATCGTCGGCGCGGTCGATAAGATCGGCCTTCTCCAGCCAAAAGCGCGCAAGCTCGATGGCGGCAGCCGCTTCCTTCTTATAGGGACCGATGCCGAGCAGGCCGAGCACCGTGAAGCCCGAAGCCTTCATCAGCTTGTTGTGCTGGGCAACCAGCAGATTTTCCAGAACGGTGAGGCCCGAGAACAGGCGGATGTTCTGGAAGGTACGGGCAACCTTGGCTTCCTTGGTGATGCGGAAGTCCAGCAGACGCTCGAGCAGGTACTGCTTGCCGCTCTTCTGCGTCAGCGTAATCATGCCCATCGTCGGCTTGTAGAAGCCGGTGATGCAGTTGAAGACGGTCGTTTTGCCCGCACCGTTCGGGCCGATCAGCGCGGTGATCTCGCCGCGCTTGGCCTCGAAGGATAAGTCGTTGATGGCCATCAGGCCGCCGAACTTCATCGACAGGTGCTCGACCTTGAGCAAAGTGTCATTCGACATCGTATTCTCGACGGGGCTCATCAACCATGGCCCTCCTTGGTAAAGCTTCCGGATACCGCCTTGCGCTCCTTGAGGAAGGCTGTCGGTTCACGCGAACCGACGAAACCGCGCGGCTTGAACAGCATGACGATGACCATGGCAAGGCCGAAGAGCAGCATGCGGTAGAGTTCCGGCGTGAAATCCGGCCCAAAGACGACCTTGAGGAAGTCCATTTCGCGCAGCACTTCCGTACCGCCAACCATGACGACGGCGGCAATCGCAATACCTGTCAGCGAACCCATGCCGCCGAGAACGACGATGGCGAGGATGACGGCCGATTCCAGGAACACGAAGGATTCCGGCGAGACGAAGCCCTGGCGTGCGGCGAAGAAGGAGCCGGCGAAGCCACCGAACATCGCACCGGTGGCGAAAGCCGTCAGCTTCGTCGTCACCGTGTTGATGCCGAGCGAGCGGCAGGCAATTTCATCCTCGCGCAATGCTTCCCACGCACGGCCGATCGGCATGCGGCGCAGACGGATCGTCACATAGGCCGTCAGCATGCAGAGCGCCAGAATGACGTAGAACAGGAAGATCTTGTAGTAGGCCGATGATGACGGCAGGCCGAAAACTTTGGCGAAATTGTTCGCCTTGCCGACATCGAAGCTCAAGATGCCGAAAACCGAAGCCTTGGCGATGCCGGAGATACCGAAGGTACCCTTGGTCACTTCCGTCCAATTGATGATGACTAGGCGGATGATTTCACCGAAGGCAAGCGTGACGATCGCAAGATAGTCGCCGCGCAGGCGCAGCACCGGAAAGCCGAGGATGACGCCCCAGAGAGCTGCAAAAATGCCGGCGAGCGGCAGCAGCACCCAGAAGGACAGACCGAAATGGGCCGAAAGCAGCGCATAGGAATAGGCGCCGACCGCGTAGAAGGCGACGTAACCGAGGTCGAGCAGCCCGGCGAGGCCGACGACGATGTTCAGACCCCAGGCGAGCATCACATAGATCAGGATCTGGATGCCAAAATTGTCCACCCACTTCAACGCGCCCTGCGGGCCGAGGAAATAGGCAGTGGCAAGCGGATAGACCAGAAGGAATACGAGCGCGATCTTCAGGAAATGCGTCCGGAAGAAGCCCTTCTCTGTCGAAATCTCGAGATCGCCTTGCCGCGCCTTCGAAAGCTTGCGCTGATCAAGATGCGGCCTGACGAAAACGACCACGATGAAACGGCCGACGGCGGCGACCAGCACGAAAATGGCCAGCAATCCCCAGCGCTGAACGACGATCAACTCGTTGTTGATGTTCTGCTGCGTGCCGAGACCGACATAGAGAACGAACAGGCCAAGTGCGATGAGGCCGGAGAAGAAGGCTTCCCTAAGCCCCTTCTGGACAAGCCCGGCGTCGGACTTGCCAGCGGAAGTGTCGATGTTTGCCATGACTTATACCTTCTCGACTTCCGGCCGGCCGAGAATGCCCGTCGGCTTGAAGATCAGCACGAATGCAAGAATGGCAAAGGTAGCGACATCCTTGTACGCGATGGTGAAATAGGCCGACCACAGGGATTCGATAAGGCCGATCATCAGCCCGCCGAGAACAGCGCCCGGCAGTGAGCCGATGCCGCCGAGAACGGCTGCAGTGAAGGCCTTAACGCCCGGAACGAAGCCGTCGTTGAACGAGGCGACACCATAATACATCAGGTACATCGTGCCGGCGACGGCAGCGAGTGCCGCACCCATGATGAAGGTTATGGAGATCGTCTGATCGACATTGACGCCGAGCAGGGCTGCCATCTTGCGGTCTTGCTCCGTTGCGCGCTGGGCGCGCCCGAGTGCCGTCTTGTTGACGATGTACCAGAAGGCGGCGAGCAGGACGACGGTCACAATGATGATGATGATCTGCTTCAGCGAGATCGAGAGATTGCCGACATTATAAACCGTGCCGACAAGTGGCGGGATCGGCTTGTTGCGCGGACCCTGCGTGACCTGGATGAAGTTCGATAGCGTGATCGACATGCCGATCGCGGTAATCAGCGGCGCCAGGCGGAAAGAACCGCGCAGCGGGCGGTAGGCGACGCGCTCGATCGTCCAATTCCACAAACTCGTCATCAGCATCGCGACCACAAGCATCGCCAGCAGCAGCACGGCTACCGGAAGACCTGCAAAGATGGATGTGAGAACGAGAAAGACGATAAGAGCAGCGAAACCACCGAGCATGAAAATGTCGCCATGGGCGAAGTTGATCATGCCGATAATGCCGTAAACCATCGTATAGCCAATAGCCACAAGGCCATAGATGGATCCGAGAGTCAGCCCATTGAAGAGCTGCTGGACAAAATACTCCATATGTCATTTCCCCTGGATGCGAACCAAATTTAAGTTGCATCTCTTATTAGTTTTATCGCTCGTGCTTTCACACGAGCCACTAGTCGCATTGCATAGCGGTTTCGTTGGAAATGTGAAGACAAAAAGGATTTATTGCGCCAGAATCTTGGGCAAACAGGCCTAAATGGCGCAATTCAAATCAAAATCCACACAAAAGCGGCAGCGACTGGCAAATTTTTAGCCAGAATGGGCTTCGCTAATAATTTTTTTGGCACCGAACGAAGCCAGAAACGCTCGCCTTATGCGTAAACTGTTCCACAAGTAAGGAAATCGACGAAATTTCAAACTCGAAGATGCTGTCAATTGCAAATGGCATTTCACGGGCAATTGCTTCTGACGCGTTTTGTGCAAACCTTACGAGCCTGTGCTAATGTTACGGGATTCCAGCAAAGGGGTGCGGCAGCACCTCCTATACACTATATATAGCGCGGTGGTCTCAAGACGAATTTGCAGACGAACGGCAGGAATATGCTGAAGACATTTGAACGGGCGGCACTCGAAGCCGGCAAAGCCATTATAGAAGTCTTCTGCGATGGCTGCCCGGTGGAAATGAAAGCCGATGCAAGCCCGGTGACGATCGCCGACCAGGAGGCCGAGCGCATAATACTGGCGCATCTGAAACGTGATTTCCCTGAGATCCCCGTCATCGCCGAAGAATTGGTAGCCGCTGGCAGAGTGCCTGATATCGCCGGAAAGTCCTTCTTTCTGGTCGATCCCTTGGATGGCACCCGCGAATTCCTGGATAAGCGCCAGGAGTTCACCGTCAATATCGCCTATGTGGAAAATGGCATCCCCGTCGCCGGTATCGTCTATGCCCCAGCACTCGGCATCGCGTTTTCCGGCGAGCGCGGAAGCGCGGAGAAACTAGCGATCGACGAGAACTTTGCGATAACGGAGAGAATGCCGATCAAAGTGCGCAAACAGCCCGCAGAAAGTATGGCGCTCGCGAGTTTTCGGCATGATAGTCCCGAGACTGGCCTCTTCCTCGCGAGGCACGCGATCTCCAAATGCACCAACATCGGCTCGTCCCTGAAATTCTGCCTGCTCGCAGAAGGCAAGGCCGACGTCTACCCACGCTTCACCCGCACCATGGAGTGGGATACCGCGGCCGGCGATGCGGTGTTGCGTGCAGCCGGCGGATCGACTGTTACGATGGACGGCCAGCCACTCCTCTACGGCAAAACCGGTGCGGCTGCTGATTTCGACTTCGCAAATCCCCATTTCGTCTCCTGGGGCGGCACGAAGCCTGCGCTCGAGCGGGCGTAGCGATCGCCGAAAGTCGGTGTCTTTCAGCTTTGTCGCTGCAATATTGTAGCGGGCTGTTCGACACCATTTCCTGGATGCCTCCGGCCGGGAAAATCACCCCGTAAGTTCCATCTCCGGTCTTCACTTCTGATTCGTAAGCGACAAGCTGACCCCATCTGGCGTCAGTAGCGTTGGCCGCTGTATTGCGGACAGACGATTCACAAACTGTGAGCTTCTATGTCTGCGCCTAGCTCTGGAACTAGAAACTTCCATATGATCGAGGCTGTTCCGGAACGGCTTGAGGGCGCCCCACGGCAATTTCGGCGCCGCTGGTCCGATGATTTTAAAGCGCGGGCTGTGGCTGAGGCAATGGAGCCCGGCGCAAGCGTCTCGGCCATTGCGCATCGCATCGGCATACATCCCTCGCAGCTATTTGGCTGGCGTCGTGATGCTCGTGACGGACAACGATCCTCCTCGCAAGATCGGGCTGGTCAGACGGAGACTGGGACGATTGGCACACGTGCGATGATCGAGCTTATCATCGGCGACGTCGTTATCCGGGCCGACGCAGATATCGGCGAAGCACACCTGCAGCGGGTGATCCGAGCGGTGCGGTCGGCATGATCCCGTCCGGCGTGAAGGTCTTTCTTGCGAGCCATCCCATCGACTTCCGAAAGGGGCCGGACAGCTTGCTTTCGCTGGTACGGGATGCTGGCAGTGATCCGTTCAACGGTGCACTTTATGTCTTTCGGGCCAAGAGAGCAGACCGAGTCAAGATCGTGTGGTGGGATGGCTCCGGCGTTTGCCTCTATGCGAAGCGGCTGGAAAAAGCCCAGTTCTGCTGGCCCCGGATCGGCCATCATCGCGTCCAGCTCAATCATGCCCAGCTTCTGGCTTTAGTCGACGGAATGGACTGGAAGCGGGTTCGATCCACGCCGGTGAAGCCTCCCGAGATTGTTGGGTAAAACCGCTGCGGCGAAGTGAATCAGGTCCCTGAAAGCATGGGCGGAGCGCGGCAAAATATGCTCTGATCATACCCATGACGCGGCCCGAGATTGAGCTCCCGGATGATGTAGAGGCTCTCAAAGCCATGGTTCTTGCTATGGCCGCAAAAGCAGCCCGCGTCGAGGCTTTGGAGAAGCAGGTTGACGATCTAGAGGCCCGCAACGCGGACGCCGATGAGCGCATCGAGCGGCTGACGCAGATCCTGAAGGCTTTCGATCGCGCCCGATTTGGCCGACGCTCGGAAAGGCTTGCATCATCCACCGTCGATGACGAGCAGCATGCCTTTGTCTTCGAAGAGATCGAGACCGGCATTGCGACGATCAAGGCTCAGGTCACGAAAGGCCGCGGTAGCGCGGACAGCAAACGCGCTCCGCGGCCACGCAAGGGCTTTGCGCCTCATCTTGAGCGCGTCGAGGTCGTGATCGAACCGGAAGAGCTTCCAGAACATGCAGGTAAGACCAAAATCCTGATTGGAGAAGACGTCTCCGAGCGGCTGGATGTCGTGGCAGCGAAGTTCCGTGTCATCGTCACCCGCCGGCCGAAGTATGCCTTTAGGAACGAGGATGGTGTCGTCCAGGCGGCGGCTCCGGCACATATCATCGAAGGTGGCATTCCGACGGAAGCACTTCTGGCCCAGATCGCCGTTTCCAAATATGCCGACGGGCTGCCACTCTATCGCCAGGAAGCCATCTACGCACGCGACAAGGTCGAACTCGACCGCAAGCTGATGGCTCAATGGATGGGCAAGCTGGGGTTCGAGCTCAATATCCTCGCCGACTACATCCTCGATGAGATCAAGAAGGCCGAACGGATCTTTGCCGACGAAACGACCTTGCCCACACTTGCACCTGGTTCCGGATCAGCGAAGACGGCATGGCTATGGGCGTATGCCAGGGATGACCGGACTTTTGGGGGCAGCGGTCCACCGATGGTAGCCTATCGCTTCGAGGACAGTCGAGCCACCGAGTGTGTCGCACGACACCTGAGCGGCTATCGTGGAATCCTGCAGGTCGACGGATATGCCGCTTATAACAAGCTCGTCCGGAAAGATGGAGGCAATGACAGCGCCATCCTGGCCGGCTGTTGGTCGCACAGCCGGAGAAAGTTCTACGAGTTGCATGTCGCAAAGAGCTCGAAGGTCGCTACAGACACCGTCGAGCGTATGGCGAGGTTATGGGAGATCGAGGAGCGTGTGCGCGGCCAAAGCCCTGAAGCTCGTGTCGCTGCACGCCAGGAGATCTCCGCAGCGATCGTCCGTGACCTCTTCACTCTCTGGCAGGCGACCCTGCCACGGGTCTCTGGAAAATCCAAACTCGCCGAAGCTCTGCGGTATGCCATCTCGCGTCGAGACATCTTCGAGCGCTTCCTGACCGACGGCCGCATCGAACTCGACTCCAACATAGTCGAGCGAGCAATCAGACCCCAAGCGATCACGAGAAAAAATAGTCTATTCGCTGGAAGCGACGGTGGCGGCCGGACTTGGGCGACCATCGCGACGCTCCTGCAAACGGCAAAGATGAATGCAGTCGATCCGCAAGCTTGGTTGACCCAGACGCTTGAGCGCCTTGCGAATGGATGGCCCAGCAGTGAAATCGACGCGCTCATGCCATGGAACTACGCCGCCTGAACGGCCCCGGCTTGTCGCTTACTCTGATTCGGAGTCCGCGCCCTTCCCTTTTCCGGTCGCATGCCCTCCCGCCGCAATGTCGCCACAATCGCTACCGCCACCATCATGTGACTTCGGTAACATTAGCGCGTAGGCAGACATAATTATGGTATTAACTCCATAGTTTCGGAATACAAATTCCGACAGCCTCCGCTCATCCGGCTCCGGCGCAATAGACAATAAATTCGATCTAGACGGGACCGGGATCCCGTAGACGCTGCGGGAATGGAGCGTTTTGGCACGGTGTAAGCCATGGCCATCACAACCGTCGTCTGTGTTCCGAATCTGACCAAACACATAAGATTCCTAATAAAAACCCCGGTTGAAAAATAAAACTCCTGATTTTGCATAAACTTAACGCAACTGCGAAGTTTGCTGCGATGCGAAATTTCTCTGGACTCGGTTAAACAAATGTCGCAAATTTAGGATGTAGTAGGGTTAAACGTCGCCTAACATTCTGGTGCCTTAATGTGGCGCTAACCAAGCCAGCGAATGACACCGCCGAAAGCTTCAAAATACAAAGGGTAGATCCTTGAGCGTCATGGACCTTAACAAGAGTATTTCTGAAGAGAGCTTTCGCGTTCCGCCTGTTCGTCAGGTGAACGCGAGGTTCCCAGTTACCGCACTCGACAGCATCGTTCCGCCACCTGCCTCCATGCAGTTCGTGCTGAAGCGAGCCTTCGATATTTTTGCCTCGATCAGCGCACTTATCGTGCTTGCTCCGCTTCTTCTGGTCGTCGCAGCCCTGATCAAGATGGACAGCCCCGGTCCGGTGCTCTTCAAGCAGACGCGCTGGGGCAAGAACTGCCGGGCCATCAAGGTCTACAAGTTCCGTTCCATGCGTACGGATATGCAAGACGTCACCGGCGTTGCGCAGACGGTCAAGAATGACCCCCGCGTCACACGCGTCGGCGCTTTCCTGCGCCGTTCGAACATTGACGAGCTCCCGCAGCTCCTCAATGTGCTGAAGGGTGACATGTCGGTTGTCGGGCCGCGTTGCCATGCAATCGGCATGCGTGCCGGCGGCATGCTCTATGAAGAGCTGGTTCCGGAATATCATCACCGCCACGCCATGCGTCCGGGCATCACCGGCCTGGCGCAGATGCGCGGCCTGCGCGGCCCGACGGACCGTCCGGCCAAGGCGCGCGCCCGCATCGCCAGCGATCTCCACTATGTCGAGAACTTCTCGATATTAATGGACATCCGCATCATCATCGGAACGCTGATTTCCGAGCTGAATGGCGGCAAAGGCTTCTGATTGGAGAAGTAAGGGTATCGGCTGTTACAGCAGCCGATACCGAAATGCCCGGGCGACGGCTTGCATGCGGTTGACCGAATCCAGTTTGCGCATCGCGCTCTTCAGATATCCCACCACCGTATGCGATGAGAGATCGAGAATGATCGCTATTTCGTCGCTGCTCTTGCCTGCGGCCGACCAGCGCAGGCATTCGATCTCGCGCCGGGTGAGGCTTTCCGAGGGCCGGTCTTCCGGCTTCTCGTCGCCCGGCAGCGTGTCCAGAAGCTCCATACAGCCATAAAGCAGCGCCGTCGCTTCTTCGCGGGAGGGCATGGCACGCGCGCCCGAAAAGGCGAAGATGTATTGTTTCAGGTCAGCGTCGTGCAGCGCGAACGCGAACGTATGCTTCAGCCCGTGCATCTGAAACATCGTGTTCAGACGGCGGTTTTCCTGATTCGCTGCATTGCCACCAAAAGGCCCCTCTTCGCAGAAAATGGGCATGATCGTGCGCTTCATGACGGCGACCAGCTTGCTGCAATAGAAGAGGTCCGCCTCCTCGTAAAAGTTGACGAGGCTCTGCGGCCAGTTGCTGATCAGCTTGTTCTCGAGAAAGGCCGTCCGGTCCCCGCGCGGGAATACGGAAAACAGGTGGAATTCGAACCCGGCGGCCTTCGTCAGCTCGTCCAGGCGGCTTGCACCGTCGACAGCGGAAATGCCCGCAGAACTGGCCTTGAACGCAGAAAATGCGGCATCATCGGCGCAGTCGCGGACTGCGCGTTCACGTCTCTTCATTCTCTTATTCCTTCACGGGCCTGGCTTCGGCTCGGCCTCGCAACCGGCAGCGGCTTGGACGCGCCGGACATCAGGAAAGACAGCATCTGCCCCGCATCCGAAGGATACGAAGCATTCAAACGGCAATCTTTATTGATACTGCGGGAGCAACGGAGACGAAGTCTTTGCGCTCATACTTATGTTGCAGCGCTTATAAAATTATCCGGAAGAAATATGTAACATTTATTCCGCATGGCTCCCATGCAGCCGCATCAAATTGACGTAACGGCAGGGGCCAGCAAATCAGCCCTCCGGCGCGCGTCTAAAGTTATTATCAAAGTGTTACGATGCGTTTAGGCAATTTTTAAATGTGGCAAGTTAGAGTGGCGCCCGTGGTCTTGCGTTGTGTAGAGAGTCCAATGACCGAAATGATACGTCCCCGAGTGAAATATGTCATCGGCCCCGATGGCAGCCCCCTGACGATTGCGGATCTTCCGCCGCCGAACACGCGGCGCTGGGTCATCCGCCGGAAGGCAGAGGTTGTCGCGGCTGTTCGCGGTGGCCTGTTGAGCTTGGAAGAAGCCTGTGAGCGTTACACGCTTACTGTCGAAGAATTCCTTTCCTGGCAGTCCTCCATCAACAGCCATGGTCTCGCCGGCCTGCGCACTACGCGCATCCAGCAGTACCGCCACTGATTCCATTCGATTTGATTATTTCGGGCCGGACGCATTTCCCTTGAGGGAATGAAGAAGGCCCGAAATCATTGCCGAGGCCGCGTAACACCAGAGGCCGGGTTGCGTAAACGCATTCGCAAGTCCCGTCGTCTTCGCTGCCGCAATCACGATCGCGACCAGCAGCACGTCCATCATTGACCACTTGGACAGATGCGGCACGACGTTGCGATAAAACAGGCTGCCGGTGCCGCCGGCAGCCATGGATTCAGCCGCGATCCCGATCATTTTCAAAACCGGCAATACGATCGAGACGAGCGCAACCAGTGCCGCAAGCGCCACGTCACCTCCATTCCAGAGCGAAGCCACGATTTCCAGCAGTGACGGCGTCTCGTCGAAGAACCAGAGCTTCTCGAAGCGGATGAGCGGCAACACGAGGCCAAGCGCCAGTAGAAACGGCGCCGTCACCAATAGAACGGGCCGGACCGCCGAAAGCCTGTTCAATTTTCCGCCTCCCTTTTGAACACACTGTCTCCTGCCGCTACGGCTTGGCATGCCGATGCCGCCATGTCACGTTCGCGAGCACATAATTTGTCAGGAGACAGGCATGGATATCAGGATTGAAGAAAACACCTCCGGCGGCCGCTATGTTGCGACGCTGGAAGGCCATGAAGCGGAAATGACCTATTCCCGCACATCACCGAAACTCATCATCATCGATCATACCGGCGTGCCGGACGCTTTGCGCGGCAAGGGCGTCGGCCAGGCACTCGCCCTTCATGCGGTCGAGGCAGCCCGCGAGGGCGGCTGGAAGATCATCCCGCTCTGCCCCTTCTTTAAATCACAGGCGCAGCGCCATCCGGAATGGAACGACGTCGTAAACTGAGAACATCCGTCATACGATAGAAACACCAAAAGCCATGCATGACGGACACCGCGCCCGTCATGCATGGCTTCTGTGGTTATCCCCCAAGGCGCCGTGACCGGCGCCCGCAACATTCGTCAGGCCCGGACGCGAACCGCGCCATCACGCTCTTCGAGCGCCGTTGCCCTGGCAAATTCCGCCTGCATTTCCTCAAGCGCCAATTCCAGCGCCTCCTCCTGAACCTTCAGTTCCTTGATCGAGACCTGAAGATTATCGGCGCGCTGACGTGCGGCCTTGGCGAAGGTCGGATATGCAAAGTGATTCGGGTCGGAAATACCGGACTTCTTTTCCTCGACGACGATCTGGCTCTCCAGATCCTTCGTCATCCGTTCAAATTCGGACATCATCATCTGCAACTGCTGCAGCTGACGACGTTTTTCGTTAACCTGAAACTCTTTCAGGCGAACGAGGCTCTCTCGCGACTTCATACGCATTACTCCCGTGATGCGAGACCCCGGCTCAACTTGAAACCGCCCTTGCGCGCCGCTTTGACACGGTTTGCTAAAAAATTTCCTGCGATATTAACAAAAACCTACCGCTGGTAACCTTTCGTTTACGGGCATCGTTAATGATAGGCCCGATGATTTAAGGCTCGGTAAACACCAGGACAGGAAAGCCGAACCTTTTCATTAGCGAGTCGGATGAATCACTTAGCGCATATTCTTAATGTTGAAGTTGAGAATTGCGTTTCGAGATTCCCATTGGAAAACAGGGAAATGGAAAAATTATTTAATAAATTCGATACTCCTTGCCAGAGTGAATTAGAATTTGTTAACCATTTCGTGGCAGCTTCCAAATCACGTAGCTTATTCGGTATCGCGTAGGGGGCCATGCCACCTTTCGGCGGCGGTAAAGGGGATAATTATGCGGGTACTTCTCATCGAGGATGATAGCGCTACGGCGCAGAGCATCGAACTGATGCTCAAATCTGAGAGTTTTAATGTTTATACGACAGATCTCGGCGAAGAAGGCGTGGATCTGGGCAAGTTGTATGATTACGATATCATCCTTCTCGATCTGAACCTTCCCGACATGTCCGGATACGAAGTGCTGCGCACTCTCCGCCTGTCGAAGGTCAAGACGCCGATCCTCATCCTCTCGGGCATGGCCGGCATCGAAGACAAGGTTCGTGGTCTCGGCTTCGGCGCCGACGACTACATGACCAAGCCGTTCCACAAGGACGAGCTCGTCGCCCGTATCCACGCCATCGTCCGCCGGTCCAAGGGTCATGCCCAGTCTGTCATCATCACGGGCGAGCTTATCGTCAACCTCGACGCCAAGACCGTCGAAGTCGGCGGCCAGCGCGTCCACCTGACGGGCAAGGAATATCAGATGCTGGAGCTTCTTTCGCTCCGCAAGGGCACCACGCTCACCAAGGAAATGTTCCTTAACCACCTCTATGGCGGCATGGACGAGCCGGAACTGAAGATCATCGACGTCTTCATCTGCAAGCTGCGCAAGAAGCTCGCAAATGCTGCCGGCGGCGCCAATTACATCGAAACCGTCTGGGGCCGCGGCTATGTGCTGCGTGAGCCCGATGGTGCCGAATACGCCGAAACCGCCTGATCCGCCGAATCCCCTTACCAAATGAAAAGTCCCGCCTCTCCGGCGGGACTTTTATTTTGTCGGCAATGTGCGGAAATGAAAAAACCGCCCAAAAGGACGGCCCCCGTTAACGATTTGTGCGACCTATTCAGGCAGCGATTGCGCGATTTCCGAACACGGCGGTAAGGATTTTGCGGTCGAACGGCTTGAGCAGGAAGTCGGTTGCCCCTGCCCGCTTGCCGGCCATCAGCTTCTTCAGATCGGCCTCGATGACGCAATAGTAGATCTTGACCTCTTTGCCGCCGTCCATGGCGCGGATATTGGCAATGAGATCGAGCGCGCCTTCCATGCCCGAATCGACGATCAGATATTCGGGAAGCTCAGCCTGGCAGCGCTGCAACGCCTCCTCGGCATTCGAAGCTTCGCTGACCAGAAAATCGAGCTCTGAAAGGATTCGCTTGCCGACCTTGCGAACGATGTCCGAACTATCGGTGATCATGAATCTTTGCATGGCAGCTCCTTACCCCTCGCGCTGTCTCCGTCGAGGGTCTTCCTAACCTTCGAGGATAGGTTGATCAGGCTAAGGAATCGTTACTGCACTCGCTTCGATCAGCAATCCGTGAATTACGCTGCGGCTACTTTGGCAGTGAAGACGATCTCTTCGGCGCTGGCTGAATAATCCAGAACCATGCCGCATTCTTCCGCTAGCAGCACAGTGTAATAAGGCTGGATCGAATGCGCATCGATCGCTTCCTCGGCGGTGCCGGTAGCGATTTCGACGAATTTCGGCGGCAAGCGCATCAGCTTGCCCCTGGCGACGAGCTTGAAACTGGCATCGAATTCCGGATTTTCCAGCGTAATATCCAGATTGCCGCCACGCGGAATGGAAGAATATGCGACGAGGAAGAGGTTAAGGAGAAGCTTGACCCTGTTCTTGGCGACGATCGCGCGTGGGCCGCTCCAGCTGACCTCGGTCTTCTTCTCTGCCACGGCAAAGTCTTTGGCTGCACGTTCGGCCTCGCCGGTATCGATCGAGGCGCCGACGGAACCGGATGCACCGAAGGCAAGGCGCGCGAATTTGAGACGGACCGAGGCATTGAGCGCACTGGTGCGGATGAGATCCATCGCGTCCGAATCCGCTCCGCCTTCGTCCAGAAGTTCCAGACCGTTATTGATCGCGCCGACGGGCGAGATCACGTCATGGCACACACGACTGCAAAGAAGTGCTGCCAGGTCCGGGCCGGACAGAGTGAGATTCGGGTTCTTGGACATCATCGTCTCCTGAGGGCGGCAGTGTCATTCCACCCGGTAGTGTGCCTGATCAAAATTGCGCGAAGTTTGCGACCGTACTCGCCGCCATAATGACACCATATTTGGTAAACCGATTGTTAAGACGATCGGAGCAAAATGCATCAAATGCCAATGCCCCCCGACAATGACGAATGGATGACATCATGCGCCTCCAATTTCTCGGAAGATTTATCGGCTTCTGCAAGTTGCTGACCGCTATCATGATCTCGTCGGTGATGATTACCGGACAGGCCGCAGCGCAGCAGAACAACGGCCAGTACACAGTGCAGGAAATCGTTGATGCCGGTCATTCCTTCTTCGGCGAGACCAGCGGCGGCCTTGCCAAAGTCGTTGAAAGCGCCTTCCAGAAATACGGCCTGCCGAACGGCTATATCCTCGGCCAGGAGGGCGGCGGCGCCTTCATCGCCGGCCTCACCTACGGCGAAGGCCAGCTCAATACCAAGAATGCCGGCGAGCATCCGCTTTACTGGCAGGGTCCATCTCTTGGCCTCGACTACGGTGGCCAGGGCTCCCGCGTCATGATGCTGGTCTACGACCTGCCGTCCATCGACTCCATCTATGCTCGCTTCGGCGGCGTCAGCGGCTCGGCCTATGTCATTGCCGGTTTCGGCATGACGCTTCTCAAGAACAACAATGTTCTGGTAGTGCCGATCCGCACTGGTGTCGGCGCCCGCCTCGGCATCAATGTCGGCTATCTGAAGGTCACCCCGAACCCGACCTGGAACCCCTTCTGAAAAACCAAAATCGGCGCTAATATCCTTGGGAATATGGTCTTCCCGGTGCCCGCAGCCTTGTCGCTGCGCGCGCTGCGTGCTTAATCAGGCGGACTGACCCGTATCAACCTTCGAATCGATGGCCGCGCCGTGATCGAATATGCTCTTTTGTTCGGATTGGGCTTCCTGACCGCGGCCTTTCTCGTCTTTCTGGTTTCGCCCGCAGTTCACCGCCGCATCGTCTGGTATACCGAAAACCGCCTCAAGGCGACGATGCCGCTGAGCCCGCAGGAAGTACGGGCACAGAAAGACATGGTGCGCGCGCTCTACGCCGCTGAAAATGCCCGCACTGCACAGGACCTGCACCGCGAACGCGAAAAGTCGCTCTCCCTCCAGCTGCGCCACGACGCACTCGCCGTCGATGCCGGCAGGCTGGCCTCTGAAGTCAATGAGGCGCGCGCACAGATCGGCGAAATGCAGGTAGAGGCTGCCGAGCAGCGCTCCCACCTGCGCAAGGACGAAAACTATATCAGCCAGTTGAAGACGAGCCTGCATATTGCCGAGCAGGCTGGCTCCAATAAGGATAGCGAGCTGGAAACGCTGCGGGCGCGGCTTTCCAAGATCACGGAACAGGCCAACAACCTGAAGATCGACCTTGCTGCGCGTGAGACTGAAGCCGAGAATCTGAAGTTCCGCACCAATGCCCTGCGCGACGAACGCGATACGATGCGCCAGGACGTGACCGTGCTGCAGAAGCGCGCCAAGGATGCCGAACAGAAGCTCAGCCAGCAGCAGCACATGGTCATTCGCCTGGAAGACAAGGCCGCCCGTGAGGCCGCCTCTGCCGCGGACAAGGAAGCCCTGCTCGGCCGCCGGCAACAGGAAATCGCCAAGCTGAAGGATCAGTTGAAGGCTGCCAATGCCGAACTCCGTAAGGTCGCCAAGGTGCTGCGTGATGCCGGCCTCTCCAAGGCCATTGCCGATCTGCCCGCCGAAGCGACCAGCGAAGCAGAGGCCTCTGAACTCGATCTCGCTGCCATCACAGCGCAGATGAGCGACAATGTGCGCCGGCGCAGCGCAGCACTTGCCGACCACCTTCAGAAGGCAAGAAACAATACCGGCCGTGATGGCGCGCTTCGCGAGGAAATCACCTCGATCGCCGCCAACATGGTAGCGCTCACTGCGCTCAAGGAAGGCCCGTCCTCTCCGATCCTGTCCCTGCTGCCCGATGGCGGGGAGAAGAAGGGCGCAAACGACCGCGCAAACCTCGCCGACCGCGCAGCCGTAATCATCGCCGATCCGCAGCGCTGAACCCCGTCAGATCCGCGCCATCGCCGCAGATATGGCAAAGAGCGCAATACCCGTCGCCGTGGCCACGTTGAGACTGTCCAGTCCTTCAGACTGCGGAATGCGCGCACTGCGGAAACGGGAAAGCACCGCTTCCGGCAGTCCCTCGCCCTCAGTGCCGACGACGAGCGCCATGCGACTGGAAGCCGGTATCTGCCGGATATCCGTCTCGCCGCGTGGCGAAAGCGTCCAGATTGAAAAGCCGCGCTCGGCAAGGCTCGAAAGAAGAGCGAGCGCATCGCCACCGCGATGATAGGGCATGCTCAGGACCGAGCCGACCGAAACGCGCAGTGCCTTGCGGTAGAGCGGGTCGCAGCAGGTCTCATCAAGGAGGATCGCATCCGCCTTAAAGGCAGCGGCATTGCGGAACATCGACCCGGCATTGTCATGATTGGAAATGCCACAGCCGACGAGGACCAACGCCTGCTCGGCTAGCGTATCGAGAAGCATGGTTTCCGTCGCCTGCTCGCGGCGACCGAGCGCAAGCACGCCGCGATGCATGTTGAAGCCGACGATACCGTCAAGAACATCGGCGTCGGCCACATAGACCGGTACGTCGTTCGGAAAGGTGTCGAGGATCTCCGCCACGCCGTCGAGCCGATTGCGGAGCAGCAAGATCTTTTCGGCTGAAAATCCTCTACCCGCCGCATGCGCATCAGCGAGCATGCGCAGCACGACGGTACCCTCGGCGATGAAGCGGTTCTGCCGGCCCGTCAGGTCGCGCTCGCGGATATCGCGAAACTCCGCGATCCGCAGATCGTCCGGGGTTTCGATCGTGAGGGGCTGTCCGGCCATGCCGGCCTCAATTGCCTGACAGCGTGATGTCAGCCACGATGCGGCCCGCTTTGATATCGAAGACAAGGGCCTTGCGCTTGCCGTCGACCGCCGTGCCGTAAAACAGGATCTGTCCGCCTGAAAGCGATGTCTGCTCGATCTTGAAGCCGAGCGGCAGCGAGGCTGTCGAATTCATCGGCGAGTCGGAGGGAACACCGGAAGAGCCTGCGGACGCCGTGGTCTGCGAGGGCTCCGTACGCGTCACCTTGTAGACAACAGCGCCGAAGACCGCCATAAGGCTCACGAACATGATGGCGCCCGAGACGATCTGCAGGCGAACCATCTTGCGCCGGACACTTTCCATAGCCGGATCAAGGGGCTTTTCTTCCTGCTCATCGTCGGCTGGCTCGAATTTCGTCATCTATGGCGTCCCGTTCTAAAAATACGTCGGAGAAGAAGCGTCTTGAGCGACCCCTTTAAACAAGCAGATGACAATAGAAAAGTCCTGACCGCCGATGAGGCAGCCGAAGGCCGCCTCGACGCCTGGCTGACCGCGCAGGTCGGTGAGGAATTTTCCCGCAGCCGCATCAAGGCGCTGATCAAGGACGGGCAGGTCTTTTTGAAGGGCGCGCCGATTACCGATCCCCAAAAGAAGGTGCGAGCCGGCGACAGCTACGAGATCATCCTGCCCGAGCCCGAAGACCCGGCCCCGAAGGGCGAGGATATTCCGCTCGATATCCTCTACGAGGATGAAGATGTCATCGTCATTTCCAAGCCGGCTGGCCTCGTCGTCCATCCCGGCCCCGGCAACTGGATCGGTACGCTCGTCAACGCGCTGATCTACCATTGCGGCGATACCCTCTCCGGCATTGGCGGCGTGCGCCGCCCCGGCATCGTTCACCGCCTCGACAAGGATACGACCGGCGTCATGGTCGTCGCCAAGAACGATATGGCGCATCGCCATCTCTCGCTGCAGTTCGCCGATCACGGCCGCACCATGCCGCTGGAACGTGCCTATCGGGCGATCGTCTGGGGCCGCCCGCGCTCGCTCTCAGGAACGATCGACGCGCCGCTCGGCCGTGCCACCGGCGACCGGACCCGCCGCGCCGTCAAGCGCCCCGAAAACGAGAGTGCCGACGAGGCGATCACCCACTACGAAGTGCTCGAGCGCTTCCATGAAAGTCCGGATGCGAGCGCGCTTGCCTCGCTCGTCGAATGCCACCTGGAAACCGGCCGCACGCACCAGATCCGCGTCCACATGGCCCATATCGGCCATCCGCTGCTGGGTGACGCCGTCTACGGCGCCGGCTTCAAGACCAAGGCCAATCTTCTGCCCGACGGGGCCCGCAAGGTCGTCAAGGCTTTCGACCGCCAGGCGCTGCATGCCTACATGCTGCAATTCGAGCATCCGCGCACCGGCGAAGTGATGCATTTCGAAGTGCCACTACCAGGCGATATGGTGGAACTCGCCGACGCCCTGCGGGGATGAGAAACGGCCGCTGCTATTTCTTGGAGCCGGCACCCAGGACCCGATGCGTCGCATTGTCGAGAGCGTGGCTGGTGTCGCGCCCGTCCTGCGCCAATCCCCTGGCGGTGTTCCCGCAGGATGAAAGAGCGGCGGAAAGCGAAAGCAGCAGGATGGCGGCAAGGGCTGGTCTGATCATCTGGTTCCCCTCATAAAAGCGGCTGGGCAAGAGTGCCACCGCCACTGGAAAAATGCGGCAGCTCTCGGTAAAATCAATGCCTCTGGTTGGCTCTGGCAAAGGCCGGATAACGCCCTCGTGAACGCCAAGGCGACCTTGAATCCCTGTTTCGCCATACTTATTTGTAAATAGACTTATTGCGGGCTTGGAGAGAGCCGCATGTCCCGGTTTGCCTTTAACGCGAGGGCGCGTTCCATCGGGAACCGGAATCCATATAAGGAGGGTGCATCATGGCCCGAAATAACTTGCCGTCCATTACCGCCGGCGAAGCCGGTCTCAATCGTTACTTGGACGAAATCCGTAAATTCCCGATGCTGGAGCCGCAGGAAGAGTACATGCTCGCCAAGCGTTACTCCGAGCACGGCGATCGTGACGCCGCCCACAGGCTCGTCACCAGCCACCTTCGCCTCGTCGCGAAGATCGCCATGGGCTATCGCGGCTACGGCCTGCCGATCGGCGAAGTCGTATCCGAAGGTAACGTCGGTCTCATGCAGGCCGTCAAGAAATTCGATCCGGAACGCGGTTTCCGCCTTGCCACATACGCCATGTGGTGGATCAAGGCCTCGATCCAGGAATATATCCTGCGTTCGTGGTCTCTGGTGAAGATGGGCACGACTGCCAATCAGAAGCGCCTGTTCTTCAACCTGCGTCGCCTGAAGGGCCGTATCCAGGCCATCGATGACGGCGACCTGAAGCCCGAGCATGTGACCGAAATCGCTACCAAGCTGAACGTCTCTGAGGAAGAGGTCGTTTCGATGAACCGCCGCCTTTCCGGCGACGCATCGCTGAACGCGCCCATCAAGGCCTCTGAAGGCGACAGCGGCCAGTGGCAGGATTGGCTCGTGGACGACCACGACAGCCAGGAAGACGTGCTGATCGAGCAGGATGAGCTCGATACCCGTCGCCGTATGTTGTCGAAGGCCATGAGCGTGCTGAACGACCGCGAACGCCGCATCTTCGAGGCTCGCCGCCTTGCTGAAGATCCGGTAACGCTGGAAGATCTTTCGGCCGAGTTCGATATCAGCCGCGAGCGTGTCCGCCAGATCGAAGTCCGCGCCTTTGAAAAGGTGCAGGATGCGGTCCGCAAGGAAGCGCTGGAGCGTGCCAAGGCCGTGCGTGTGGTCGAAGCCACCGCATAAGCTGGTCGTCATCTGAAATCAAAAAAGGCGGGTCCCTGCGGCCCGCCTTTTATTTTGCGTGATTTCCGAGGCTCCGCGACGCCGGCCCTACTGGCTGGTCGAGAGATCTCCGAGCGCTGTCCATTCCTTGATCGCCGTGTTGAAGGCATTCCCGCCTGTGGCGCCCTTCTGCATGGTCAGCAGCGCACGGCGGCCGTTGCGATAGGTGACCGGAATGTCGATCCAGTCGCGCGTGGCAAGCAGGTCCAGATTGGCCTTGCGCGCATCCGGATAGTCGTTGAGCGCGATCATGTGAAAATCGTCGGTAATTTTGGCCGGCACCGCAATCAGCGGATCGCCGCGATCCTGCTCCGTACGTTTCATCGAGATGCGCTGGACGCTATCGATGCTGCCGCCTTCGAAATTCGGCGGAACGGAGAAGACGATCTCGACCAGATGGCTTGCCGGCAGCGACGGGTCGGAATTGCGCTTGAAGGTTACAAGCGCCGAAAGATTGCGCTCCGGAACGGTGACATTGCCCTGCACGGTGGCTTCCTGGCGGCCGTCCTGTCCGGCTTCATGCTGAACGGTCCAGACGACCGACCCCTCGATTGCCGTCGGCGAGCTTTCGCCGATCCGCTCCTCATAGAGGAACATCTTTTCGGTGGCGCCGATAGGTGTGTTCTGCGCCGCAGGTGCTGCGGCAGGGCCGTTCGGCGTCAGGTTTTCAGCAGGCGCAGCATCGGACTGGACACTCGGCGTGCTGGTATCAGCTGCAGCAACGTTCTGCGCGGCAACCGACTTGCCTTCCGCCGTCGGCGTTCCCGGCACTGCTGCAGGGCCGCTATCGACTTCGGTGCCATCGGCGAGCAGCCGCTGGGTAAACTTGGTATTGGCAGCCGAACCGTCCAGCGAGGCAACTTCCTGGTTGGGTCGCGCCGGCGGCGTGGTAGCACTCTGATCTGCCGGCTGGGTCGTGGCCGGCGTACTGTTTTGCTGCACCGGAGGCGTTGTGGCTGGCGTCGTCACAGTCTCGTCGCGCGCAGCCTGTGACGGCGCGGAGCTGACGAGACCATCGACCATTTCCATCACCGCTTCGCGGTTCATCCAGCCCGCGTAGGCGGCGCCACCGAGAATGCCGAGCGTAACGAGAATCGCCAGAATGGTGCCGATGCCGAAGCGTCGGCGCTTCGGTTCCATGCGGAAACTCTTGCCCTGCATCTTCGAGGCAACGATCTGATCCAGATCCATCGGCGGATTGCTGTCGTCGTCATCGGTCGCAGCGTTGCGGCGGTCATAACCACGCAGCGTCCGCGCCTCACGCCAGCCTTCGCTTGGCGCTGCGGCCGGTGCGGGAGCTGCAGAGCCGGAACCGTTGCCAGCATGCACTTCCGCAAAGATATCGACGTCGTCGAAATGCGCGGAAGCTGGTGTCTTCTTGTCCGTACCAGCCTCGATCGGCGGCAGATCGTCGAAAGCGGCAGCTTCCCAGGAGAAATTTTCCTTGGCAGCCGGCATGACGGCCGGCGAAGCGCTGTTTCTGAGCGTTGAAACCTCATTGAGAGCGCGTGCCGAAGCATCGGCGGGAACGGCGGGCGTTGCCTCAGCATAGGAATGGAGTTCTTCGCGCGCCCATTCGGTCTCAGCTTCCTGCGCTACAGGAGCCGGTGTTTCGGCAGCCGGCTCGGACCACATGCGATCGAAATGCGCTGCCGCATCCATTGCAATCGGTTCTTCGCGCGTGTGCTCGATGAAGTCGCTGGTTTGCGGCTGCGATTGGGGTTCGAAATCGGCCATCGGCTCGACGAGCCGGTTGGACGCACGGTCAAGGCCGCGTGGAGCCGGCTGATGAGCCTCTTCGCGCTGAAGCTCTTCTTCCACCTCATGGGCGGTTTCGGCTACCGGCTCTGCAGCGACCTCTTCCGGCCGCGGTTCTTCCGGATAATATTCCTCTACCGGCTCATGAGGGCTCTCGGGCTCGGCGTGAACCTCTGCCTGCTCCGGCGCGCGCCATTCGTCTGCAGGCGCTTCTTCCTCATGAGGCGGATGCCATTCGGCGTGCTCGGGCACCACCTCTTCGGCGGCAGCCGCCGCCTGAACGACCTCCTCTGGCTCAGCAGGCTGCTCGTAGGCGGGATGTTCTACGTCCTCCTGCTGCTCATGGCTTTCGGAGACGGGTTCCTCAGCAGCAGGGGCCGTCTCCGTGACAGGCTCATGTTCGAGCGCGGGCTCCTCATGGACCTCAGGCTCCGGAGCGGCGGCGACCGGTTCCTCGACAGGCACGGCTTCCGAGTGTTCGCCCTCGACTTCGCGGATTGCGGCCTCGAGCTTTTCGAGCTGGCGTTGCAGCATGGCTTCCGGCGGACGCGGCTTCATGTTCTCGAGCTGCCGCTGCACTGCGCCGCGCGCACGCTCGTAGACCTTCACCCGCATCTCGGGCGTATTTTCAGACAGGCCGTCGACTGCCCGCCGAATAACTGCAATAAAATCCGCCATCAGTACTTTCTCAAGAAGTCCGGCACACTCCCGAACACTCGCCCTAGGTGACCCGCGACATTAATCCTCAAACGGATCAGTCACAAGTATGGTGTCGTCACGCTCAGGGCTTGTCGAGAGAAGCGCGACAGGCGCGCCGATCAGCTCTTCGACCTGGCGAACATATTTGATCGCCTGCGCCGGCAGATCCGCCCAGCTGCGGGCGCCAACCGTCGATTCCTTCCAGCCTTCCAGCGTGACGTAGATCGGCTCGACCCGAGCCTGTGCCGCTTGGCTTGCCGGAAGATGATCGATCTGTTCGCCATCGAGATTGTAGCCGACGCAGATCTTCAGTTCGTCGAGACCATCGAGCACATCGAGCTTTGTCAGCGCAATGCCGCTAATGCCATTGGTGGCGACCGACTGGCGCACCAATGCAGCGTCAAACCAGCCGCAACGGCGCTTGCGCCCCGTCACCGTGCCGAACTCATGGCCCTTCTCGCCAAGGAACTGACCGATCTCGTCCGTCAATTCGGTCGGGAACGGACCTTCGCCGACTCGCGTCGTATAGGCCTTGGTGATGCCGAGGATATAGCCGAGCGAACCCGGACCCATGCCCGAACCGGCAGCGGCCTGGCCGGCCACCGTGTTGGACGAGGTCACGAAGGGATAGGTGCCGTGATCGATATCGAGGAGGCTGCCCTGCGCACCTTCGAAGAGGATGCGGGCGCCCTTGCGGCGCTGCTTGTCGAGGAACAGCCAGACCGTATCGCGGAAAGGCAGCACACGATCGGCGATCGAGGTCAGTTCATCCATGATTGTCTGGTGGCTGACTTCCGCAACGCCGAGGCCGCGGCGAAGCGCGTTGTGGTGGGTCAGGATGCGATCGACCTTGCCCGGCAAGGCTTCGAGGTCCGCGAGATCCATGACGCGGATGGCACGACGGCCGACCTTGTCTTCATAGGCCGGGCCGATGCCGCGCCGCGTCGTGCCGATCTTGGTGCCGCTGTTGGAGGCTGCATCTTCGCGGTAGGCATCGAGCTCGCGGTGCAGGGAAAGGATGAGGGTCGCGTTGTCGGCGATGCGCAGGTTCTCAGGCGTCACCTTCACGCCCTGCGCTTCCAGCCGGCCGATCTCGGCGATCAACGCATGCGGATCAACGACGACACCGTTACCGATGACGGCCATTTTGCCGGGGCGTACGACGCCGGAAGGCAGCAGCGAGAGCTTGTAGCTCGTACCGTCGATGACGAGCGTATGGCCGGCATTGTGTCCGCCCTGATAGCGCACAACGATGTCAGCACGTTCCGAAAGCCAATCGACAATCTTGCCCTTGCCTTCGTCGCCCCACTGCGAACCGACCACGACCACGTTCGTCATCAAACTCTTCCTGTTACCGGCGGAGAACCGCACACCTGCTCAAACCCGCGCATCTATAAAGCTTTGTTTTTGGGAAAGCGACCCTGTTGTCACAGCAGATTCGGCTTTTTACGTGACAAATCAGCCGCCGGCAGGCTAAGCCCCGTCATAAAAAGCCTGCCAGAGACGACAAAGACGGGAAGATCCCCTTGCAAGCTACAGCCTATATCTGCCTCGTCATTGCAACTCTCTGCTGGGGCGGCAATGCCGTGGCAGGCAAGCTGGCGCTCGGCCATGTCAGCCCGATGATGCTGACCTTCCTTCGCTGGCTCCTGGCTGTCGTGCTGATCGCCGCCGTCTCGCTGCCACAGTTGAAGAAGGACTGGCCGGTGGTGCGCAACAACCTGCCCCTCCTCTTCTTCTATGGTGTGGTCGGCTACACGACCTTCAATGCCATGCTCTATTCGGCCGTGCAGTACACGACGGCAATCAATGTCGCGATCGAGCAAGCCGGCATTCCCATGCTGATCTTCCTGTTGAATTTCGTCTTTTTCCGCACCGGCGTTTCGCTGGCCCAGGTCGTCGGCTTCGGCATGACGCTTGTCGGCGTCGCACTGACGGCTGCCCATGGCGAGCTTGCAACCCTGCTGCAGCTCAGCCTGAACCGCGGAGATGGATTGATGCTGATCGCTGTCGCCGCCTATGCCGTCTATACGATCTTCCTGCGCTGGAAGCCCGTCGTCGACTGGCGCACGCTGATGGCGATTCCCGCGCTCGGCGCGGCGCTGACTGCCCTGCCACTGCTTCTATGGGAGGCCTCCCGCGGCGCGGCCCAATGGCCTGATGGCAAAGGCTGCGCGATTGCTGTCTATACGGCAATCTTCGCCTCGCTGCTGGCGCAGATACTCTATATCAGGGGCGTCGAGGAAATCGGCGCCAATCGCGCCGGCCTGTTCATCAATCTCGTCCCGGTTTTCGGCACGCTGCTTTCTGTCGCCCTGCTCGGCGAAACGCTGCAGCTTTTCCACATGATTGCGCTGGTGCTGACGCTCGGCGGCATCGCTATCGCCGAAAAGGGCCGGCCAAAAACGGCTGCGCCCACCGTGCCCGCTTCACCGGTCGACTAACCAAGCTCCAGCGTCGTCACGCCATAGACGTTCTTCAGCGGGATTTCCGGCGCCGGACCGCGATACATGCGCGCGGTTTCCATGACTGGCTCAAGCCCTATGCTTTCTGCAAGTGCAATCGCCTCGGCATTGGCCAAGGGGATATCGATATAGATAGACGCGCCATGCGCCTGGGGAATGAGGCCGGCCAGAAGGGCGGCGGCGCTATCTGCGTCGCCAGCAAAAAGCGGGCCGATCTTGTAGCCCTCATAACAGCGGCGAATCGTACCGTAACCGCGGATCTTGCCGCTCTTGCGCACGACGACCGAGCTGCGCCCCTTGCGGCCCGTGCACCAGGCGGCAAGGAAGGCCGCGCGTGGCTGCGGAAAAATACCGCTGTCATAGCGAAGCAGGCCTTCGAGCCTCGCATCCGGGACCGGCTGCGCGACGAGTGACGACTGCGGCACCGATGTCGGCACGCCGCCATAGCGGATCGTGGTATAGGCGACCTCGAAACCGGCCTTGCGGTAGGCTGCCTGCTGAGCCGCAACCCCATCGAGGCCGATCGTGCGGTCTCCCGCCGAAGCGATGCCAGCGTTCCAGATCGCCTTGCCGAAGCCCCGGCCACGGAAATCGGGATGCACGATGTAAAGACCGAGAAAGGCAAAATTGTCGCCATATTTGACGACCGAGATAGAACCGACCGGCACCTCACCGATGGCGCCGACGAAAAATCCGGAAGGATCAGCTTCGTGGAATGCGATCGCGTCGTCGAGGCCGGGATTCCAGCCCTCCTGACGTGCCCATTCCAGCGCAAGCTCCAGTTCGCCGGGCCGCATGGAACGAACGGCAAATTCCGAATTCATGCAACCTTCCCAGATTGAAACCCGCAAGTCCATTCCGCCGTGCGCCAAGCAATCGTCAAGTCGATTGTCCCTGCGCTCAGACCGGTCATGATGAACTCGCGTTCACGGCTTGAACGATGTGTGTCGTCGTTTTGAAATGCAATGCAAAAGAACTTCGATCTCGCCTTACCATGAAACAATGTAATTGCAATCTCAAGAAAATTACTGCGCCCGCCGGATCCTTCCGGCGGGCGCAAATCGAAAGACGACATATGAAGTATTTAAGCCTTAGCGCAGAAACGGACCCAGCGCTTCGGCAGTACCGATGGTCTGGGCAGCCTGGCTGAGAACACTGTCGAAAACGAAGCCGACAACGATGGTCAGCTGCTGCGAATAGGCCTTCAGCTGATAGCCCTCGCCTTCGACCTGTGCCGGAGCGCTCAGGGCAAAGGGAATGTTCGGGCGAACGAAGCCAATGCTCGTTGTCAGCGGCTCCTCGGGCAGATGGCCGATGGCCGACGTGTATATGAGATCGCGGCCGAAACCGCCCGGGCCAAAGGCGAAAGCCGGCTGGCTTGCAGCCGATACCGTCATTGCGAGCGTCGCGGCGAGAAGAAGTCTGCTCATCTTAAAGTCCCCTTTTCCAGTCGGCCGGCGATTTCCGCCTGGCCGCAGCGCCGGTCGCATCTGTCCATGCCCGGCCGCTTTCATGAGGGGCACTCTACATGCCAGTATTTGCAGGCTTTTTAAGCCGATCCGTACAATTTTATTGAAACGCGATTTTTTAGACTGTCGCTGTTCAAGCAGAAAACAATCTTTACCATACGCCTTGACGGTATCTTCGCATCCTTACTTTTAAGGTGCCTCAAAACGAAACAGGGGCAAAAACGATGCACGAAGTTCCAGTCAAATCCCGTATTATCCAGAACGTCTATTTCAGCCAGGAAGACGGGCGCCTGCGCATCTGCTTCCGCAACGGCGAAGAACGCCTGTTCGAAGGCGTACCGGCCGACGACGTCAGCACCATGGTGATGGCGCCCTCCCCGGGCCAGTATTATATCGACCGCATCAGAAAGCGTTACCGTCGCATCGCAGCTTAAAGCACTTCGATACTTTTACCGGCGCGGCTTTAAATCGATTACGCCGCGCCAGGTGAGATCGATTGCCACATCGGTCCGAGCCTTATAAATGATGACTTCCATTGTCCGAGGTCTCGCGAACTGACGATGCCATCGTCCGATCAGAACATGAAACTGGCGCCGCAGCCGCGAAAGGGCCGCGCCGTCATGTGGCTGCTGATTGTTCTGTCCGTTTCAATTGTTGGCGCAACGGTGCTGCTGTCGAATGACATGCGGCACCTGAAGTCGCTGGCCCACTACTTCGGCATAGAGCTTTTTCCGCCCGCGGCACCTCCGCCTCCCCCGCCGCCCAAGGTCTTCCGCCGCACCGAACCTGTCAGCATCAAGATCGCACCGCGCATGTTCGACCCGCCGCAGCCGGCGCTCGCGAGCGTTTTCCTGCGCACCTGGCGGATTTCCGGCCCGGTCATGTGCGAAGCGCTGCGCTCAGCCGGCGTGGAAACCAGCGAATGGGCGGAAACGGCGTTCAATTCCGATACGTTCGAATGCTCCTACGAACATGTCTACAAGAAGGAGAAGGAGCACGTCGTCAGCTCGCTCTTCCTCGTCGTACGCGGCAATGGCAGAGGCACGATTACGAGCATGCGCGTGAAACTCCTCGGTCCCGCGACCGACAGCAACGGACAGCTTGATCCCAGCATATCGCGCATCTTTGAAACCATGCTGACTCAGCCGGCGTGGCTGGATTTCCATGATGCACTGACGGCAATCCGCAATCTCAGGGATGTGAAGGAGGAAGGCTTCGGTGCCCTCATCAATTTCACCCAGGAATATTCTCGGCCGGGCGCCTTCAACTTCACGCTCCTGCTTCAGGAGGCCTCCGCCCAACAGCGCCGCACGAAGGATTACTTCTCCCCGAAGACCTGGCTGCCCGCGCCCGACCCCTCCTGGCAGGTGCCGGAACTCATCTTCTGGCGACGCGCCTGATCACTTCGCGCTGGCAACGAGCTGCACCTCGGGCATGTCGTTGAGCAACCCGGCGAGGTCCTGACCGTCCCGCCGGCAACTCACCATGAACAGCTTCGGCGCTAACTCCTTGCTGCTGCATTCGATGAAGCTGCGGCGCAAGGCAGTCCGCAGCAGGCCCGCTGCATTCTGGCCGCAGGCAAGGCGCCGACCCTGCGCATCGGCGCAAAGCGCCCGCGGGGCGATCCGCGCGACACCGGCAATGACGAAGGTGTTGCCATCAAGGGAAAAGGTCGCATTGTCGATGACCTTCAGGGCCGGGCCGGCAGAAAACTTGAAGGGATAGCGATCGGGCTCGCGTTCATAGGGCTGATGGCTCAGATCGATATGAACCGGCACGAGGGTCCAGATCGCTCCACTTTCTGCATCCATCCGTGGCGTCGCATCGACCGGAGAGGCGATCAGATAGGAGGCGAAAGCCATCGTGCCCACAACGGCCACGAGCGCGCAACAGATGCGGCCGAAAAGAATGATCAGCTCTGCAATCACCCGCAAGGACATCCCCATTTCAAGGCTGGACGAAACGCTTTTGAACGCTCGCTGAGGGAGCATTGTTCCGCTGCAGGTTGCGCTTAATTGTCATGACGCTTTCGGGCTAATTTAGAGCGTCAAACTTCAGACGCATTTAACTCAAAATAGGTAGGGCTCCACTCTTGGATCCTTGACTTGAATCGACCAGAGATTAGCTTGACGCTGTCTTGAACCGCTCGTCGGATCCAGCAGCCACCTCTCGCGCGCGAAACACATCGGGGAGTACCGCATGGAAACTAGACTGCAGTCCAAACTCATTGAAGCGATCGATTACAAGCGCGAGACTCGACACCTCACGCTCTATCTGACCAACGGTCAACGTCGTCATTACGAAGATGTCCCTGAAGGCATCGTCGTCGGACTGACCGCAGCAGCTTCTCCTGGCGACTTCTACATGAGCCAGATCCGGGGCCGCTTCCGCACTACCTGAAAAATACGGCACGCACCCAAGGCGTGCCGTGTCAGTGCACTGAGAGTTAGCTTAAAGTGCTCGCCGACTGGATCGTTCGAACCGAAATCGGCTTCCCATTCCATTCATCGACTAAACTTCATCCGCAAATCTCAACCGGCCACACTTCGCGATTTGCCGCCGTGGCCGTTTGATGCAAGAAGGCGCCCCGTATCGGCGGCGTTGGAGGGATAGCCGAGCGCAAAACCCTGCAGGCTGTCGCAGCCGAGCCATGACAGCGTCACGGCATGGGCTTCGGTCTCCACCCCTTCCGCAATCACTTCCACATCGAGAGCCTTGGCAATCTCGACGATCGATCCGACCACGCGCCTCTGCTCAGCCGATTCCACCACATCGGTGACGAGTTGGCGGTCGATCTTCAGCCGCTTCGGTTTCAGTCGCACGAGGCCGATGAGCGAGGCATGGCCGGAACCGAAGTCATCGATCTCGATATCGATGCCCATCTGCTTGATGAGGTCGATATTGGCGAGGAATTTCTCATCGCAATCGTCGAGGAAGATCGTCTCCACGAGCTCGAAGACGATGGCACCCGGCGGGATGGCCAGCCGGCGCAACTTGTCCAGCAGAGCAGGATCGGCAAGACGCCCGGGCGAGATGTTCACGGCGATCCGCGGCACATGGTAGCCCAAGGCCTGCCAGGCGACGCGATCTTCAAGCGCGCGCTGCAGAACCGCGGCATCGATTTCCGCCGAAAGCCCGTATTCATCCGCAATGCGCAGGAAGACGCCTGGCGCAAGCACGCCCTTTTCCGGATGGTTCCAGCGTGCCAGCGCCTCCAGCCCCGTGATCTCGCGGGTGCGCGCATCGAGCTGCACCTGGTAGTAGGGAATGATCTCACCCTGCTCCAGGGCCTGGGCGAGATCTTCGGCCAAGCGACGCTTGCCGCGCAAATCGTCCTGAAGCTGTCGGCTGAAGAATTCGATACGATTACGGCCGAGCTTTTTTGCCTGATAGAGCGCCAGATCGGATTCGGCGAGCAGGTTGCGCGCCCTTTTGTCGCTGCTCCAGGATACGCCGATCGACGCACCGGATTGCAGCATCTCCTGCCCGAAGCGGATTTTCTTCAGCAATCGCCGCTGCACATCCTCAACGATTGCCTTCAGCGCATCGAGGCCGGCGAAATTGATCAGTACGATAACGAAATCGTCGCCGCCGACACGGGCAGCCATGCCATCTGAGGGAATGGCAGCGGCAATTCTGAGTGATGCCGTGCGCAGCACGGCATCACCGGCGGCGTGGCCATGGCTGTCATTGATCTGTTTGAACTGGTCGAGATCGAGATGCAGAACGGCAAGCGTCGACACGCTCTTATCCGCCAGCAACGCCGCGAGCCGCCTGTCGAACAGGCGCCGGTTCGGCATGCCGGTCAGGTAATCATGATTGGCGACATGCTCGATCCGCGCATTGCTTTCTTCAAGCGCCAGCGCCCGGGCCTCGGCCATCATCTTCTGCTTGCCGAGCTCGGCATTGAGCAGCACATCGGATGTCACGTCCCATTCGGCACCGATGAAAGAGGGTGTGCCCTCCTCATCGACATAGAAATGTGCACGCGACCTTAAATGCCTGATTTCTCCGCTCGGCAGAATGATGCGAAACTGGGAGTTATAGGCACCCCGGGCGGCAACCGCTTTTTCGAAATCCCGCTCGGCCTGCCCCCTGTCGTCAGGATGTATGGCCTCGGACCAGACAGAGGTCGGCACCTCTCGATTTGTCTGACCGGTGCCGTAGAGGCGATGCATCTGCACGTCCCAAAGAATAGCATCCTTGTTGATGCTGTGTTCCCACACACCAATTTGCGAAGCATCAAGCGCCAGCTCCAGTCGCCGAAGAAGATCCTGGAACTCTTGCTCTGATCGCGTTGGTTTATTCTTGGCCAATTCGTTTCAGCCTTCGAAGCCTGCAAAAACTCATAATATAGTCGCAAGCCCTCATTAATGAAGCCTTTTCGTAAGTACCGAACTAGTTACTAGGTGAACTGTTGGTTACGACTGCCTTCTTTTCAATCAGTATTGCTTTAATCAGTGATTGTGTCGCGGTGGGTTTCTGGCGATCTGCCGGAATTCTGCTGCCCCCTCGATGACCGCGCCATCTGACAGCTGCGTCACCGTTTTCCGGTAGATGCGCTGCCATGGCGTAGCATCGGCCGGCACCGGCGGGACTCCATCGCCCTTGCGTCGCTCGATTTCAGCCTCGTCAACCAGCATATCGCAACGACCCTGATTGAAATCGATGCGAATGATGTCGCCGGTCCTGAGCCACGCGAGCCCGCCGCCTGCCGCGCTTTCCGGCGAGGCATTGAGGATCGACGGACTGTCCGAAGTGCCGGACTGTCGCCCGTCACCGATCGTCGGCAGGCTCTTGATGCCGCGCTTCAGGATATGATCCGGCGGCTGCATGTTGACCACTTCCGCAGAGCCCGGCCAGCCGAGCGGACCAGCGCCGCGGATGGCGAGGATCGTGTTCTCGTCGATGCCGAGCTCCGGATCGTTGATGCGCTTGTGATAATCCTCCGAACCGTCGAAGACGACAGCCTTGCCCTCGAAGACGCCTTCCCGGCCCGGCTCCTGCAGGTAACGCTTACGGAAATCCTCGGATACGACGCTCATCTTCATGATGGCGAAATCGAAGAGGTTGCCCTTGAGTACGAGGAAGCCCGCACGCTCTTTCAGAGGCTCGCTGTAGGATTTGATGACGTCGCGGTCACGTGACTCTCGCCCTCTCAGGTTCTCCGCCATGGTCTTGCCGGTGACGGTACGACAGTCACCATCGAGCTTGCTGGCCTGCAGCAATTCCCACATGACGGCAGGGGTGCCGCCGGCGCGATGGAACTTCTCGCCGAGATAGGCACCCGCCGGCTGCACATTGGCGAGCAGCGGAATATCGAAACCATGCATCTGCCAATCCTCGGGATACAACTCAACTCCAGCATGCTTCGCCATGGCGGCAAGATGCGGCTGGGCGTTCGTCGAGCCACCAATCGCCGAATTGGTTTTGATGGCGTTGAGGAAGGCTTCGCGCGTCAGGATATCGGACGGCTTCAGGCCTTCGAATACGATCTCTACGGCGCGACGACCGGTGCGATAGGCCATCTGGCCCCGCTCACGATAGGCAGCAGGAATATTGCCGCAGCCTGTCAGCGACAGGCCAAGCGCCTCGGCCAGCGCATTCATGGTCGAGGCCGTGCCCATCGTGTTGCAATGGCCGACGGAGGGTGCCGAATCGAGCGCCGTCTGTAGGAATTCCTCTTCGTCGATCTCGCCTGCCGCGAGCTTCCGGCGCGACTGCCAGATCGCCATGCCCGAGCCGGCGAGTTTTCCTTCATGCCAGCCGTCGAGCATTGGCCCGCCGGAGAGAACGATTGCCGGAATATCGACCGTCGAAGCTGCCATGATCGCCGAAGGCGTGGTCTTGTCGCAGCCGGTCGTCAACACGACTCCGTCGAGTGGATAGCCGTAGAGAATTTCGACAAGGCCGAGATAGGCGAGATTGCGGTCGAGTGCTGCCGTCGGGCGCTTGCAGTTCTCGAAGATCGGATGCGTCGGAAATTCGATCGGGATGCCGCCCGCATCGCGGATGCCGTCCCGCACGCGCTTTGCCAATTCGATATGGACGCGGTTGCAGGGGGTCAAATCGCTGCCGCTCTGGGCGATGCCGATGATCGGCTTGCCGGACCGCAGCTCCTCCGGCGTTACCCCGTAATTCATGAAGCGCTCCAGATAGAGCGCCGTCATGTCGATATGATCGGGATTGTCGAACCAGTCCTGCGAACGCAGGCGGCGCTTGGCGGTCTTGCTGTCGGTCATCTCTTTCCTCCCGGTCGGGCATTCCTGTCTTCGAGATGGAGCAGCAAGGCGCTGTGATCCGTCTCGCCGTTGCCCCTGGCAACAAATTCTGTGAATTCGGCATGAACCGCTTCCGTCAGCGGCAAGGTCAGAGAAAGGGCTTTCGCCGTCGCCATGACGGCGTCGAGATCCTTCAACTGGTTGGCCGAAGAACCACCCGGCGCGAACTGCCGGTCGATCATGCGCTTGCCGTGGATCTCCAGAATGCGGCTGTCTACAAAGCCGCCACGCACCGCGTCCCGGAAGGCGGCCGGCGAACCACCGCCGGCCTCGATCAGCATCATCGCCTCCGCGACGGCGCCGATCGTCACCGCAACGATCTGCTGGTTGGCAAGTTTGGCAAGCTGACCGGCCCCATGTGGGCCGACATGCGTGACCCGCCCCATCGGCGCGAAGACATCCGAAAGTTCGGCGATGACGGCAGCATCCCCACCCGCCATGATGGCAAGCGTCCCGGCCGAAGCCCCGACCACGCCGCCGGAAACCGGCGCATCGATATGGCGGATGCCGCGCTTGGCAAGCTTCTCGGCATGTTCCCGCGCGAAAGGCGGAGCGATCGAGCTCATGTCGATGACAACAGCACCCGGCTTCATTGCCTCGACGGTGCCCATGTCGAACAGCACTTGGCTGACGGCCTGAGCATTGGTCAGCATGGAGATGACGACATCGGCTGTGGAAGCAGCCTCCAAGGGCGTAGAAGCTATAGTGGCACCATCGCCGGACAGCGCCTTAGCCTTGTCTCGGTCACGATTCCAGACGGTAACGGAAAAGCCTGCACCCAGTAAACGCCGCGCCATCGGCGCACCCATGAGCCCCGTACCGAGGAAAGCGATCTTCCGCTTTCCTCTGTTTTCCAATGCGTGTGTCACCCAGCCCTCCCGAACTGTTGCCTGCCCTTGATATCCCCCTCACCTCAGCATGCAACCGTTTTGATGGACGTAACGCATTTTTGTCTCATCGCCTAAAAACGAAACGGGCGAGGACCGAGGCCCCCGCCCGATTTACCCGACAAAGGAGAGGTTATTCCGCAGCGACCTTCATATGGTCATCCTCGTCCTGCGGATGATTGTCGTTGTGCTGAACGAGCGGGCGGTTGCCCGTCATCCGGCGCAGAAGCACGTAGAATACCGGCGTCATGAAGATGCCGAAGAAGGTCACGCCGATCATGCCCGAGAAGACCGCGACACCCATGGCCGCGCGCATTTCCGAACCCGCACCGGTCGAGGTGACGAGCGGCACGACGCCCATGATGAAGGCCATGGAGGTCATCAGGATTGGGCGCAGACGCAGGCGGCTGGCCTCGATCGCAGCTTCACGCGGCGTCCTGCCTTCGAACTCCAGTTCGCGGGCAAATTCCACGATCAGGATCGCGTTCTTGGCCGATAGACCGACAAGGACGACGAGGCCGATCTGCGTGAAGATGTTGTTGTCTCCACCCGTGAGCCAGACGCCGGTCAAGGCGGCCAGAACCCCCATCGGCACGATCATGATGATCGCAAGCGGCAATGTCAGGCTTTCATACTGGGCAGCGAGCACGAGGAAGACGAGCAGCAAGGCCAGCGGGAAGACAACGATGCTGGAGTTACCGGCAAGGATCTGCTGGTAGGTCAGGTCCGTCCACTCGAAGTCGATGCCAGCAGGAAGTGTCTCATGCAGGATCTTCTCGATCGCCGCCTGAGCCTGCCCGGACGAGAAGCCTGGAGCCGGACCCCCGTTGATATCGGCAGCGAGGAAGCCGTTATAGCGGTTCGCACGCTCCGGACCGGTGCTTGCATCCACCTTCAGGAGAGCTGCAAGCGGGATCATCTGGCCCGATGCCGAGCGAACCTTCAACTGGCCGATATCTTCCGGCTGGGCGCGGAACTTGGCATCGGCCTGCACACGGACGCTGTAGGTACGGCCGAAGGCGTTGAAATCGTTCACATAGAGCGAACCGAGATAGATCTGCAGCGTCTGGAAGACGTCGGTGACGGAAACTCCAAGCTGCTCGGCCTTGGCGCGGTCGAGATCGGCATAGAGCTGCGGCACGTTGATCTGGAAGCTGGAAAACAAACCAGCAAGTTCAGGCGTCTGATAGGCCTTGGCAAGCACTGCCTTGGTCGCTTCGTCGAGCGCCTGATTGCCTAAGCCTGCGCGATCCTCGATCTGCAGCTTGAAACCGCCCGTCGTACCGAGGCCGTTGACCGGCGGCGGCGGGAACATGGCGATGAACGCATCCTGGATGACGCCGAACTTCTGGTTCAGCGCCATGGCAATTGCCCCACCCGAAAGATCAGGCGTCTTGCGCTCCTCGAAATCCTTCAGCGTCACGAAGACGATGCCGGCGTTCGAAGAGTTGGTGAAGCCATTGATCGACAGGCCCGGGAAGGCGATCGCGTTGGCAACGCCCGGCTGCGCCAGAGCGATGTCGGTCATGCGCTTGATGACGCCTTCCGTACGATCCAGGCTTGCGGCATCCGGCAACTGGGCAAAGCCGATCAGATACTGCTTGTCCTGCGACGGCACGAAACCGCCCGGTACCGTATTGAAGATGCTGTAGGTCGCTCCCACCAGCGCAAGGTAGATCACCATGACGATGCTCTTGCGCGATACTAGACCGCCGACGCCCTTGCCGTAGGCGTTCGAACCGGTGCCGAAAGCGCGATTGAAGCCACGGAAGAACCAGCCGAAGATCGCGTCCATGAACCGCGTCAGCCAGTCCTTCGGCGCATGGTGACCCTTCAGCAGAAGGGCGGCCAGAGCCGGAGACAGCGTCAGCGAATTGAAGGCCGAAATGACAGTCGAGATCGCGATCGTCAGCGCGAACTGGCGATAGAACTGACCCGACAGACCGGAGATGAAGGCGAGCGGCACGAAGACCGCGACGAGCACTAGCGCGATGGCGATGATCGGGCCGGAGACTTCCTTCATGGCCTTGTAAGTCGCCTGACGCGGACTGAGCCCGGCCTCGATGTTGCGTTCGACGTTTTCAACGACGACGATTGCGTCATCCACAACGATACCGATCGCCAGCACCAGACCGAAAAGGCTGAGTGCATTGATCGAGAAGCCAAACATGTACATGACCGCGAATGTACCGATGATGGATACCGGAACGGCAATCAACGGGATGATCGAAGCACGCCATGTCTGCAGGAACAGGATGACGACGAGAACGACGAGCGCGATGGCTTCGAGCAGCGTGTCGATGACCTTCTCGATCGAGGCGCGAACGAACTTCGTCGTATCATAGACGATCTCGTACTTCACGCCTGAAGGCATGGCCAACTGCAGCTCGTCCATCGTCGCGCGAACATTATCGGCGATCTCGATCGCGTTCGAACCCGGCGCCTGGAGAACGGCAACGGCGACAGCCGGCTTGCCGTCGAGCAGCGAACGCAGCGTGTAGTCCGCGGCACCCAGTTCGATCCGGGCAACGTCGCGCAGACGAGTAATCTCGCCATTGGCGCCCGTCTTGACGATGATGCTGCCGAATTCCTCGGGCGTGCGCAGACGACCCTGGGCGTTCACGTTGAGTTGAAGATCGACCCCCGGCTGGCTCGGCGAAGCGCCGATGATGCCGGCAGCAGCCTGAACGTTCTGCGAGCTGATCGCATTACTGATGTCGCTTGCGGCAAGATTATGCTCGGCTGCCTTCTGCGGATCGATCCACACACGCATGGAATAGTCGCCGGCACCGAAGACCTGCACCTGGCCGACACCGGCGATACGGGCAAGCCGGTCCTTGACGTTCAGCGTCGCATAGTTACGCAGATAGGTGATGTCATGGCTGTTCCCGTCGGAGACGAGGTTGACGACCATGATGAAGTCGGGCGAGCTCTTGACCGTGGTAATGCCGAGCGCGCGAACTTCCGCCGGCAGGCGCGGTTCGGCCTGCGACACTCGGTTCTGCACGAGCTGCTGTGCCTTATCGGGGTCCGTACCGAGCTTGAAGGTGACGGTGACGTTCAAGGCGCCGTCAGACGTCGCCTGGCTTGACATGTAGAGCATGCCCTCGACGCCATTGATCTGTTCTTCGAGCGGTGTGGCTACCGTTTCGGCGATGACCGACGGGTTTGCGCCGGGATAGGTGGCATGCACGACGATCGACGGCGGCACGACCTCGGGATATTCGGAGATCGGCAGCGCCCGGAGGCCGATGAGGCCGGCGACCACGATGAGGACCGAAAGAACACCGGCAAAGACCGGGCGGTCGATAAAGAATCTGGATATGTTCATTTTAACGCCCTCTCCGGGGTGAACATGGATGCAAAGTCCCTCGCCGGCGGCTTAAAGGCGCACCGGCAGGTCATGTTATCTGGTGTAACGGCCGCCTCCCCGAGGGAAGGCAGCTCAGATCTTACTGAGCGGTCGCGACCTTCTCTTCCATCTGGGGTGCTACGACTGCACCCGGACGGATACGCTGAAGGCCGTTGACGACGATCTTGTCGCCGACTTCGAGGCCGTCTTCGACCACGCGCTGGCCATCGAACAGCGAACCAAGCTTGATCTGCCGGTAGTTGACCTTGTTCTCACCATCGACGACGAAGACGAATTTCTTGTCCTGGTCGGTTCCGACGGCGCGGTCACTGATGACGATCTTGTTCTCGGCCTTCGGCTGGCCCATGCGCACCCGAACGAACTGGCCGGGGATCAATTTGCCGCCGGGATTGTCGAAGACTGCCCGCACAGCAATGGTGCCGCTGGCAGCATCGACTTCGTTGTCGACGAGCTGAAGCTTGCCCTTGATCGGCGTTCCCTCATCGGCGAGCGTGCCGATTTCAACCGGGATCTGTTCAACAGCCGGCAATGCGGCGTCAGTCGCCGGAAGCTCCGAAAGAGCCTTCGTGACCATCTCTTCGCTGGCATTGAAGCTTGCATAGATCGGATCGACAGAGACCAGCGTCGTCAGCTCAGGCGAAGCCGAACCGGCCGCAACAATATTGCCGACCGTGACCTCGATCTTGCCAATACGGCCGGAAACCGGCGCCTGAACCTGCGTATAGTCGAGGTCGAGCTGCGCGGACTGGAGAGCCGCCTGTGCCGAACGCAGGCTCGCCTGGGCTTCGGCCAGCGTGCTCTGGCGCTGGTCGAGATCGCTCTGCGAGATTGTACGGTTGTCCGAAAGCCTGCGGCCACGGTCGAGTTCGGTCTGTGCCAGGCTGACCTTGGCTTCAGCCGAAGCGACCTGGCCCTGGGCCTGGGCGACCGCCGCCTGATAGGGCGCCGGATCGATGGCGAAAAGCAGGTCGCCCTGCTTCACCAAGGCACCTTCACGGAAATGCACGGACTGGATGGCACCCCCAACCCGGGGGCGGATCTGCACGCGGTCAATGGCCTCGAGACGACCGGAGAAATTCTCCCAGTTCGTCACATCACGGCTGGCGACGACGGCAACCGTCACCGGCACAGCGGGAGGCTGCGCAGGTTCAGAGGCGGCCGTGGCGGTTGCGCTCATCGGCAGTTCGAAAAAGATGGCAGCGGCCGAAACGGACGCAGCAACACCCAGACCGGCGCCCACCAGGGCCCAGCGCTTATTTCTGGACGTCATCGGTACTCTCCTTGCGGCCCTGAATGGCCGTAAAAAATCAGTTCGTCTTCAATGCAATTGTGGCTGAACGCTCACGTCCTGAAGAAAATCTCCAAAGTGGCGGCTGACGTTGCCCTGCCACGTGGAAGTCCCCTCAGATTTTCCGCCATAAATGGATGGCCAACCTGTCCCGGCGGGAAGGACATGCTGGCGCACGCCAACGCCTGCCTTCTTCAGGCGAGCGGCGTAACCGATAGTCTCGTCGTGCAGCGGATCGTCTTCCGCCGTGAAAATCAGAGCCGGTGCAACACCTGATATACGCGAGCACAGGCAAGGCGCGGCATAGGGATGACAGCCACCGCCGCTCAGGTAATGGCTCCAGCCTTCCGTCCAGCGCTGGCGCATGCCGATCTTCTCCGCTTTGCGGATCGAAGACGTACCCATGAAAGGATCGAGAAGAGGAGAAAGCAGGATCTGGCCGTCAAGCGCATCCGGCATCTGGTCACGTGCTTTCAGCGCAACACCGGCGGCGACGTTACCACCCGCCTCTTCGCCAGCAACGAAAAGCAGCGACTTGCGGTCGCCGAGGCCGGCCTTCTTGAGTGCGAGGTAGGAAAAGATCGAAAAGGAGACTTCGAGCGCCTTCGGAAAGACATTGCCCGAAAGCGTGCTGTAGTCGGCGGAGACGACGATCGCGCCGGCCTTTGCGAGGCTGCTTGCAATCGGGCGATCGGCCTTGGGGTCGCTGTCGAGAAACGCCCCACCATGCAGATAAAGCACGATCGGCGGACCCTTGCCGAAATCGGCGCCCATATAGACGCGCGCAGAAACGGGGCCAGCGGCCACCTTTTCCAGCACCATGTCCTTAATTTCGGGCACCATAGTCTCTATCTCTTCGCTGCTTTGCAGATGGGCGGATATCCCCCGTCTCTTGCATTTTGCACTAAAAAGATATTGTTATTCAAAACCGGGAATAAGAAGCGATATCGCGATAACACTATTCCAAATCCCGAACAATGTTGCAACGCAAACTGCGGAATTGAACCGATGGATCAGCTCTCGGCAATGCGCGTCTTCATCCGCGTAGTGGAGACGGGCAATTTCACCCGCGCCGCCGACATGCTCGCCATGCCCAAGGCGACGGTGACCAATCTCATTCAAGGACTGGAAGCGCATCTGCGCACCAAGCTCCTCAACCGCACCACCCGCCGTGTCATGGTGACGACGGATGGCGCTCTTTATTATGAACGCGCCGCGCAGATCATTTCCGAGCTCGAGGAGCTGGACGGCAGTCTTTCAAACTCCCAGAGCCTGCCGACGGGCAGGCTGCGCGTCGAGATGGCGGGCGCCTTTGCCGATTCCATTCTGGTACCGGCGCTCTGTGATTTCTATCAGCGTTATCCCGATATCCGCATCGACCTCGGCGTCGGCGACCGCACCGTCGACTATCTCGCCGAAAACGTCGACTGTGCTCTGCGCGCCGGCACGCCGGCCGACCAGTCGCTGATTGCGAGGCGCGTTTCGGAAATCGAAATGATCACCTGCGCCGCCCCCCTCTACGTCGAGAAATTCGGCCTGCCGCAGCGGCCGGAAGAGCTTGAAACGGAACATTATTCCGTCAATTATTTCCGCGCCCAGAACAATCGCACGGTGCCTTTCGAATTCCGGAAGGATAATGAGAGTATCGAGGTCAATCCGCGCTATATCGTCTCCGTCAATGACAGCCGCACCTATATGACCGCGGCACTCGCCGGCCTCGGCCTCGCCCAGGTCCCGATCTTCATGGCCCGTGAGCCACTGGCAAAGGGGGAACTGGTTCAGACCCTGACGGAATGGACGCGCGAGTCGCTGCCGCTCTACGTCGTCTATCCGCCGAACCGGCATCTCAGCAACAAGGTTCGCGTCTTCGTCGACTGGCTGGTGAAACTGCTGGCAGACGCAAAACTCAACGCCCGCTGACCTAGAGCCACTGGCAGAAAAGAAGCGGCCCGTGATGGGAGGGATAACCGTCACGGGCCTTGATCTGATGTCTGAAACTGAAGGCCTGTCGCACCGCAGGAAAGGCGCGGCAGGCCCTGGAGTGGAGGTCGGGAGGCGGGCGGCGATTGCCGTCCGCCTCCGTCCATTGTGATATAGGTACGCTTAGCCGGATAGTAAGGGGCAGCTCACCAAGAGGCCGTTCACAAGTTTGCGACGATCTTTATCCGTTCGTGACGGGCTTCAGCAGATCCTCGATGCCGATGCGGCGGAAGAGTTCGGCGCGCACGCGGTCCGCAACGCCGTTGACGATCTCCGCGCCGTCTTCCGACGGATCGATATGGGTACGGAACGGCCGTTTTCCGAAGGGCATGTTCACGACATCGACGATGGCGGTTGCAACGGAAGCGGCATCTGCATCAGCGGGTTCGAGCGAGGCAAGACCTTTCAGCGCCTGTTCCGGCAGGCCCTTATAGGGACCTTCATTATATTCGGCGGCGCGGGCGGCATCGGCAGGCGAGCCGGAATGGGCGAAGTGGTTCGTACCCTTGGTGAAGGCGCCGGGAACGATGATTGCCGTTTCGATGCCCCACCGGGTTAGCTCACTGGCATAGGAAACGGCAAGCGAGTCCATGGCGGCCTTGGCGGCGAAATAGGGAGCAAGGTACGGAGGCGTACCGCCGCGGGTGCTGGAGGAAGAAACCCAGACAACCAGTCCCTTGCCCTGCTTGCGCAGATGCGGCAGCACCGCGCGGTTTACACGCTGGGTCGACAGCACGTTGATATCGAAAAGCTCGGCATATTGCTCCGGCGTAAAGGCTTCAGCCGGGCCGAAGGACATGTGGCCGGCATTATGGATGATCGTGTCGATATGGCCTTCGGCAGCGATCACCTTGGCAATGCCTGCTTCGACCGAACCATCAGAGGCGACATCCAGTTCGACGGCCTTCAGATCGACGCCGTTTTCTTTGGAGAAGGCCTCCACTGCCTCGACTTGCGGCCGGTTGCGGCCTTCGGTTTCACGCATCGAGGCATAGACGGTGTGACCGGCCTTGGCGAGAGCGCGGGCGGTAAGAGCGCCGAAACCGCTTGAAGCGCCGGTAATGATGATGACTTGCTTGCTCATGATCCTGTTCCTTCTATGAGAGTGGGGCGGTTGAGAAAATGCGGGGAAGAGTGAGGCGGCGCGACACCGGCACGAGTTTGCGTCAGACCATGCCGCCATTGGCACGCAGCACCTGACCGTTGACCCAGGCACCATCAGGGCCGGCGAGGAAGGCAACGACACCAGCAATATCCTCAGGCGTGCCGAGACGTTCCAGCGGGTTTGCCTTGGCAAGGTGGTCGATCAGTTCGTCGGACTTGCCGTTGAGGAAGAGGTCGGTGCCTGTCGGGCCGGGAGCGACCGAGTTGACGGTAATCTGGCGGCCGCGCATTTCCTTGGACATGATGGCGCCCATCGTCTCGACGGCGGCCTTCGTGGCGGCGTAGACGCTATAGGCTTCCGGCTTCAGGCCGACGACCGAGCTCGAGAAGTTGATGACCCGGCCGCCGTCACGCAGTCGCTTGGCAGCTTCGCGCAACGTGTTGAAAGTGCCCTTGAGGTTTATGCTGATCTGGCGGTCGAAGGTGGCATCGTCCACGTCGGCAAGACGGGAGAGCAGCATGATACCGGCATTGTTGACGAGGACGTCGACGCCGCCGAAGGCTGCCTCTGCAGCATCGAACATGCGGCGCACGGCGTCCGCATCGGCAACGTCGGCCTGTGCCGTCAGGGCCTTGCCGCCGGCCTTCTCGATCCTCTGGGCCAGTTCTTCGGCAAGCGCCGCGTTGCCAGCGTAGTTGATAACGACGGTGAAGCCGTCCTTTGCGAGACGTTCTGCGATCGAAGCACCGATGCCGCGGGAAGCGCCGGTAACGAGAGCGACCTTGTTTTGATTGGCAGACATTTTCTTCTCCTTTGGTTCGGCGCCGCAGCGCCCTTTCGATGAGAAGAAGATGTCCCTTTTCACTTTGCGGATAATCAGCCATTATTCGGCATCACTATCCGGTAATTGCGAACAAACAAAATGGACAGATTTGATGCCATGCGGGTCTTTTCCCGTGTCGTGGAGCGCCGCAGCTTCACGCTTGCCGCCGAAGACACCGGCTTGCCGCGCTCGACGGTGACGGATGCGGTCAAGCAGCTGGAAGCGCGCCTCGGCGTGCGCCTGCTCCAGCGCACGACGCGCCATGTCAGCCCGACGCTCGATGGCGAAGCCTATTACCAGCGTTGCCTGTCGATCCTCGCCGATATCGAAGATGCCGAAGGCGCTTTCGCCGGCGCCAAGCCGAAGGGGCTACTGCGGGTCGATGTGCACGGCACGCTTGCCCGGCATTTCGTGCTGCCAAGTCTGCCGTCCTTTCTGGAAACTTATCCCGATATCGAGTTCTACATGAGCGAGGGCGACCGGCTGGTGGATCTGGTGCGCGAGGGCATCGACTGCGTGCTGCGCGTCGGTACTCCGCAGGACAGCGACATGGTCGCCCGGCGTGTCGCCATGCTGGATGAGATCACCCTCGCCTCGCCGTCCTATATCGCCGCTCTCGGTCAGCCCGAACATCCCGACAGTCTCGACGCGCACCGCATGGTCGGCTTCCGCGCGACCGGCAGCGCCGGCCCCCTGCCCCTGGAATTCATCGTCGACGGCAGCGTGCGCAACATCACGATCCCCGCGACTGTGACCGTCAACGCTGCCGAAAGCTATATCTCCGCCGCTCGCATGGGGCTCGGCATGATCCAGATCCCGCGTTACCACGCCGAACAGGATCTCGCCGCCGGCACCCTGGTCCAAGTGCTCGCCGATTTTCCACTCACGCAGACGCCGGTTTCGCTGCTCTATCCGCGCAACCGCCAACTCTCACCGCGCGTACGCGTCTTCATCGACTGGTTGGTGAAGGTCTTCGCTCGACAAAACTCCGAAAACGCGGTTCACTCATATTAGCATTCTCGGAGGAACGGGCATGGCACTCAGCGACACCATGGTTTACCAGACGGATGAGGGCTTCGTCGTCGAGTTCGGCAACGAGGGTGAAGACAGGATCGCAGTCACGCTGCGCAACGCCCCCGATCTCACGCACGAAAATGCCATCGCCAGGGCGAAAGCACTGCTTTCTTCCGCATTCGAGCCCGTTCACGGTGACGGCCCTCGCAGCAAGGATGCAGCGGTCCTTGAAGAAGAGCTGCAGGAAGGCCTGGAAGATTCCTTCCCGGCGAGCGACCCGGTTTCCGTTACCAGTTCGTCGATTTCGATACGCGACCCCAATGCCGGCCACTAGATCTGTGTCGAGATGATATTGTCGACGCGGACCTCTCCGCGCACAACGCCACGCTCGGTGATATTAGTGCGCGCCGCTTCCTCGATGACGGTATAGAGCTTTTCGTTGCGGAAGGCGCTCGCGTTCTTTGTCGACTTGTCTTCCGCCGGCGAACCGTCGATCTCCAGAAAATCGAGTTCGGCTTCGGAGGCGACGACGCGTGCATCCCCTGGTGTAAGAGCAGCAACGACGACCACACCATGGGACGGCGCAAGATCCCAGTTGGGATCGTCAGGGGCGGCGGCGGGAACCAGCCGGTAGAGCTTGAGATCATCCATGATCCATTTCCTTGCGATTGTTGGCTTGCGTTCCAAACGCCGGCCGGCAAATCATTGTTCCGGATGGCGAATGAGCAAAGAGGATGCTATCGGCACTCTCCATGACGACCGATATGATCAATGGCGCGATCGGCGCCGGCCCGCTTGCCGGGGAAAGCCTGCGCCATTTCTTCGAACGCGATGCGATCGAGGTCGCCCGCGACCTGCTCGGCTGCCATCTGACGGTCAACGACACAGGCGGGCGGATCACCGAGACGGAAGCCTATTATCCGGATGACGAGGCTTCCCACAGTTTCCGTGGCCCGACGAAGCGCAATGGCGCCATGTACGGCCATCCGGGCAATGTCTATATCTACCGCATCTACGGCATGTACTGGTGCCTGAACTTCGTCTGCATGCCGGGCTCGGCGGTGCTGATCCGTGCGCTGGAGCCGGAAACAGGCTTGCCGGCCATGATGGAACGGCGCGGCACCGATGTGCTGACCCAGCTCTGCAGCGGCCCCGGCAAGCTCTGCCAGGCGCTCGGCATCGATATCTCCATCAACGACCGGACGCTCGACCAGCCACCCTATGCGATCTCGCCTTCCGCGCCAGTGCCCATCGTCTCGGGCAAGCGGATCGGCATTACGAAAAATGCCGAAGCACCATGGCGCTTCGGCATTCAGGGATCGCGATATCTGAGCAAGCCGTTCCGCTAAATGGGAACCTTCAACGTCATTCCATGACGGCGCTATGGTCCATGGCCGGCGCGGCCTTCGGCTTGCGCAACAACAGGACCAGCGGCATGACGGCGAGCGACATCAGCATCAGCAGCTTGAAGTCGTCCATATAAGCGATGATGGTCGACTGCAGCGTAATGACGTCGTTGAGCGCCGCGCGGCCGACCGCCGTCAGCGGGCTGAGGCTTTGTGCGGCCGTCGCATTGAAGGCGTGGTTGAACGGCGTCACGTAGGCCGCAATCAACTCATGGTTGCTCTGCGTGTTCTCGACAATCAGTGCCGAGACAATCGAAATGCCGACAGAGGAGCCGATGTTTCGCGACAGGTTATAGAGGCCGGTTCCGTCGCCGCGCATCTGGGCCGGCAGCGTCGCAAAGGCAATCGTCGTCAGCGGCACGAAGAGGAAGCCGAGGCCGGCACCCTGGATGAAGCCGACCGAGACGATCGTCCACTGCGAGACGTCGGGCGTCCAGCCGGTCATGTCGTACATCGCCCAGGCCGTCAGCCCGAGACCGAGCAGCAACAGCCAACGGGTATCCACCTTGCCGATCAACCGGCCGACGATGAACATGCAGAGCATGGTGCCGAGACCGCGCGGTCCCATGACGATGCCCGCCGTAGTGACCGGATAGCCCATCAGCGTCTGCAGATACGGCGTCATCAGCGCCAGTGAGGCGAGATAGGTGATGCCGATCACGAAGATGAAGATCATGCTGACGGTGAAATTCTGGTCGAGGAACAGCCGCGGATTGACGAAGGATTTCTCCGCCGTCAGCGTATGCACCAGCAGCAGATAGAAGGCCGCAGAGCAGACGATCGCCTCGACCATGATCTCGCCGGAGGAGAACCAGTCGAGCTGCTCGCCGCGATCGAGGAACAGCTGCAGCGCCGCAATAAACAGGCTCATTATTCCGAAGCCGAACCAGTCGAGCTTGGCGAGCGCATCCCTCTTCGTCTCCGAGACGAATATGACGATGCCGGCAAAGGCGAGCGCGCCGATCGGGATGTTGATGTAAAAGACCCAGCGCCAACTGATATTGTCCGTCAGCCAGCCGCCGATGACAGGACCCAGAACCGGCCCGACCATGACCGAGACGCCGAATAGGGCCATGGCCGAGCCGCGCTCCTCGGCGGAATAGATGTCGAGGAGGATGCCCTGGGAAAGCGGAACCAGCGAGGCGCCGAACAGGCCCTGCAGCAGGCGGAAGGCAACGATCTGCGGCAGCGACTGCGCCAGACCGCAAAGCACGGAGGCGACAACGAAGCCGACAATCGCCGTCAGCAACACACGTTTGCGGCCGAACTTGGCAGCAAGAAAGCCCGAAGGCGGCGTCATGATCGCGGCCGCGACGATGTAGGAGGTTAAAACCCAGTTGATCTGGTCGGCGGAGGCCGAAACGCTGCCCTGGATATAGGGCAGCGCCACGTTGGCGATCGTCGTATCCAGCGCCTGCATGATGACGGCGAGAATAACGCAGGCCGTGATCGCGCCGCGATTGGCAACCGGGGTTGCCGGTGATGTAGGAGCAGTGCTCATGGCCGTTACTCGTGGCTGTTGCCGTGGCCCAAAAGGTTGTTGACGAAATCAGGCAGGCCGCGCGCATGGCCGGTATCGACATCGACCACCGTGCTCATGCCGACGCGAAGCGGCGGCTTGCCCTGAGAGTCGTCAATGCTGACGCGCATCGGAATGCGCTGTACGACCTTTACCCAGTTGCCGGTCGTATTCTGTGCCGGCAGCAGCGAGAAGGAAGAACCCGATGCCGGGCTGATGCTCTCGACCTTGCCCTTCCAAAGCGCGCCCGGATAGGTGTCGACGTAGATATCGACCGACTGGCCGGGCTTGACGTAGGTGAGCTCAGTTTCCTTCGGGCTTGCGGCGATCCATAGATGCGAGGTCGAAACCAGCGAGAAGGCCTGCTGCGAAGCCTGGAGGTAGGAGCCGACCTGAAGCGCGTTGACGTTGGTCACGATGCCGTCGAAAGGTGCCTTGACAACGCTGTGATCGAGCTCGCGCTGAGCGTTGTCGACCTGCGACTTGGCCTGCAAGTAGAGCGGATTTTCCTCGACCGGCTGGTCGGCATTGCCGCCGAGCTGAGCAAGCGTCGTTGCGGCTTCCGCCTTGGCGACGGAAACCTTCTGCTGTGCCGCCTCGAGATTGTGCTTGGCTTCGTCATAGGCCGACTGTGTCGCGCTGCCGTTGTTGACGAGATTTTGCTGCCGGTCGAACTGATCCTGGTAATAGGGCAGATCGGCTTCGGCCTGTGTGATCTCGGCAAGCGACTGCTGGTAGCTGGCCTTCAGGTTCATGATCTGGTTGCGCTGCGCCCCGAGCTGCGCCTTGGCGCCATCGAGCGCGATCTTGAAGGAATCCGAGCGCAGGCTGAAGAGCACCTGCCCCGCCTTGACCTGCTCGTTCTCATGCACGTTGATCTGCTCGACGAGACCGGAAACGTCAGTCGTGATGCCCACCATATCCGCCTGGATATAGGCATTGTCGGTCGACATGATCTGACCGCCATTGATGTAGTAGTAGCCACCGACGACGAGCGCCACCGGCAGCAGGGCAAAGAGAACGGGGCGGGTGAAGCTGCGCCGGCGGCGGACCTTGTTGCCGCCAGGCGCAGCCACCGCGGCAGCCGCGGGCGCTGAATTGGATGAAGGCGCCTCAGCCACCGTTTCCGGTTGTTGGGGAATTTCTTTTTCTTCGACAGGGTTCTTGGCATTCGCGTCGGACACGACGCGCAGGGGGGATTGATCAGCCATGTTTCGTCTCATTCTCGGCGACCGGACTCCGGCACGCCTGCACCAGATTCGTCTTCATTACGGATAGGATGTGGAAAAGCTGGTCGCGCTGTTCGGGTGTTATGCTTTCCAGCGCCTCGCCGCGGGTCACGTCACCGATCTTTCGCATTTCGGCGAGAATCGGATGGGCTGCTTCACGCATGTAGAGCAGCCAGATACGCCTGTCGGTCGGGTGCTGGCGGCGCTCGATCAGGCCGCGCTCGGCGAGCTTGTCGAGGATGCGGACCAGCGTGATCGGCTCGATTTCGAGGATTTCGGCAAGCCCGCTCTGATGGATGCCCTCATTATTGGCGAGATAGGCAAGCGTCTGCCACTGAGACCGCGTCAGCCCAAGGTCCTTTGCGCGCTGCTCGAACCGTTTCCGAAGCAGACGAGCCACGTCGTGCAGAAGAAAACCGAGTGTTGGATTGTTGGTCATATACCTTCGCCGGCTAGTAATAAGCATCCTTATGATATTGGTAGATATATTGAGCATATGCAGTGCACAAGGATACAACCTCAAGATTCCGCACCTGCGGCCAAAATGCCGCAGCCCACACCTAGCGGAGCCTTCGATCCGGTCTTTCGAAAGGTTCAAGCAGCGGCCGAAACTCGTCTCAGCAATTTGACAAAGCGAGGCATCGGCGGAAATGCCCGGGGTTTGTGGAACTCCAAATCCATGCAATCAATTGGCATTTGCAATTTTTGGATTCTCCCGTTTATAGTCTGCCTTCATAGAGTTAGGGAGAAGCAGGATTTTCTTCCTCCGGTTGATTTCGAGGTGCTGGCTTGCACCTGTCATCTTCCCGGCAGCCAAGCATGAGTAGAATTCGGACTTAGGACGAAGCTCATGCTTTCGTTCCAGCAGACATGAACAGCTTATCTCAGGCATAGGTTCAGGCGGCTGCGTTCGGCCGCCCGCAAGGGGGACCGGAATGGCTTATTCGCTTCGACAGACATTGGCGCTCGGCTGCGTTGCGGCCTTCCTACCGCTCATCGCTGAGGCCCAGCAGGCGCCTGCTCCCCCGCCCGTCACCGTCGCCAAACCCGTCGTGCGCGATGTGGTCGACAATGATGAGTTCATCGGCCGCTTCGAGCCTGTCGACGAAGTCTCCATCCGCTCCCGCGTCGGTGGTTACCTACAGGAAATCGACTTCACCGACGGCGCTCTGGTGAAGAAGGACGACCGGCTCTTCGTCATCGATCAGAGGCCATTCGTAACCGCGCTCAACCAAGCCAATGCTGCGCTTGAGGCCTCGAAATCGGCTCTGGTCTTTGCCGATGCGCAATACAAGCGTGCTCAGTCGCTCGCTTCGAGCGGCAGCCAATCGGCGCAGACGCTGGACGATCGCCGCCGCGAATTCGATTCGGCCCAGGCCAATGTCCGCGGCGCACAGGCCGCTGCCGATCGCGCTTCTCTCGACATGGAATATACCGAGATCAAGGCGCCGCTCAGCGGCCGCATCGACCGCCGCCTGATCTCCGCCGGCAACCTCGTGCAGACCGACCAGACGGTGCTGACGACGATCGTTTCACTCGACCCGATCGATTTCTATTTCGACGTCGACGAGCGCCGGCTGCTGAATTTCGCCGACACGGCGCGCAAACTGGGCAAGGATCTCCAGCAGGGCGGTGGCGGACTGGACGTGACAGTCACGATCTCGGATCCCAATGCCAAGCCATTCAAGGGAAAACTCGATTTCGCCGAGAACCGGATCGACAACGAAAGCGGCACCATTCGTCTGCGTGCCCGCTTCCCCAACCCCGATCTCGTCCTTCAGCCCGGCCTCTTCGGCCGCATCCAGGTCGAAGCCTCCAACACCTATCAGGCCATTCTCGTCCCTGACGAGGCAATCGGCGCAGACCAGAACGAGCGCGTTGTCTATGTCGTCGGCGCAGACGGCACGGTATCGACCAAGCCCGTGAGACCCGGTCCGCGGCTCTATGGCTACCGCGTCATTCGCGAAGGCCTCGACGGCACCGAGACGATGATTGTCAACGGCCTGATACGCGCCCGGCCCGGCGCAAAGGTAACACCTCAGATGACCGAACTGCCGAAGGAGCGGACGGACGCTCCGCCGGAAACCGCCGGTGCGGAGAGCGGCCAATGAGATTTGCTCACTTCTTCGTAGACCGGCCGATCTTTGCGGCCGTCATCTCGATCGTTCTCCTCGTTGTCGGCAGCATCGCCTATACGCAATTGCCGGTCTCCCAATATCCGGAGATCGCGCCGCCGACCATTGTCGTGCGCACCTCCTATCCGGGCGCCGACCCGCAGACGATCGCCGATACGGTTTCGACCCCGCTCGAGCAGCAGATCAACGGCGTCGAAGACATGCTCTACATGTCTTCCTACTCCAGCGCCGATGGCGCCATGTCGCTGACGATCACCTTCAAGCTCGGCACCGATCTCGACAAGGTCCAGGTTCTTGTCCAGAACCGCGTTTCCATCGCCCTGCCCCGTCTTCCCGAGGAAGTCCAGCGGCTTGGCGTGACCACCGACAAAAGCTCGCCTGACCTGATGATGGTGGTGCACCTCTTGTCGCCGTCACACCGCTATGACCAGCTCTACGTCTCGAACTACGCCCGCAACCGCATACGCGACGTTCTCGTGCGCCTTGACGGCGTCGGCGACGTGCAACTCTTCGGCGAGCGCCAGTATTCGATGCGAATCTGGCTGGATCCGGAAAAGCTCTCCGCCTACGGAATGACATCCGATGACGTCGTCGCCGCATTGAGAGACCAGAACGTTCAAGTATCGGGTGGCAAGATCGGCGCCCCGCCCGTCACCGGCAAGAATGCGTTTGAATATACGGTGCGAACGGACGGACGTTTCTCGGATGTGCGCCAGTTCCGCTACGTCATCGTGAAATCGACGGCCACCGGCCGGCTTGTGGCCTTGCAGGATGTCGCCCGCATCGAGCTTGGCGCACAAGACTACGTCACCAACAGCTATCTCAACAATGACCCCGCAGTTGCTCTCGGCATCTTCGCCCGACCGGGAACCAATGCACTGGATACGGCCCATCAGATCCAAGGGATCATGAAGGATCTTTCCCAGAACTTCCCACAGGGTCTGGAGTACCGCATCGTCTACGATACGACCGAATTCATCTCGGATTCGATCAATGAAGTCTACAGGACCATCGCCGAAGCGGCGATCCTCGTGGCAATCGTCGTCCTCGTCTTCCTGCAATCCTGGCGAACTGCCCTCATTCCGATCATCGCCATCCCCGTATCGCTGATCGGCACTTTCGCGGTCCTGCTCGCCTTCGGCTTCTCGCTCAATATGCTGACGCTGTTCGGCCTCGTCCTTGCGATCGGCATCGTCGTCGACGACGCGATCGTGGTGGTGGAAAATGTCGAGCGAAACCTGGCGCGCGGCATGACCCCGAAACAGGCGGCGCACGTCACGATGGACGAAGTCGGGACCGCCGTGGTCGCCATCTCGCTGGTGCTGATCGCGGTGTTCGTGCCGACGGCCTTCATTCCCGGCATTTCCGGACAATTCTACAGACAATTCGCGGTGACGATTTCAGTCACCACGGCAATTTCCGCATTGAATTCGCTGACGCTGTCGCCTGCGCTCGCAGGCATATTGCTGAAAACCCACGATCACGAGACCAAGCACAAGAATATCTTCTCCCAGCTGGGAAGCGGGCTTGCCAACGGCTTCAACCGCGGATTCGATCGAATGAGTTCCGGCTATTCCTGGATCGTTCGGCATCTGGTCAGCAGTTGGGTAGGATTGACAGCTTCGCTTATTGTCTTCGCCGGCCTGCTAGGCGCTACCTGGTACATGGGACAGAAAGTTCCCTCGGGGTTCATCCCGACCATGGACCAGGGTTACGCAATCATCGTCATCCAGCTTCCGGACGGCGCTTCGCTTGCGCGTACCGACGCCGTCGTCAAACAAGTGGGTGACATTGCCCGCACGGTGCCGGGCGTCGGCAATGCCGTGCAATTTGCCGGTTTCAGCGGGGCAACTTTCACCAATGCCTCGAATGCCGGCGTCGTCTTCGTCCCGTTCAAATCCTTTGCCGAACGTGAAGAAGGTGGCGAAACCGCCAACAAGATCATCGGCGAACTCTACGGCAAGCTGCAAAGCATCCAGGAAGCCTTTATTATTGCCATCCCACCGCCATCCGTGCGCGGCGTCGGCAATTCCGGCGGCTTCAAGATGCAGATTTCGGATCTTGAAAACGCTGATATGACGCGCGTCCTTGGTCTGGCCCGCCAGATGATGGGTGCTGCCGCAACGACCGAGGGGCTTACCGGCGTCTTCACGACATTCTCGGATGCAAGCCCGCAATATTTCCTTGCGATCGATCGCGACAAGGCACGTTTCCTGAACGTGCCGATCCCCAACATCTTCAACGCACTGTCCATCAACCTCGGCGTTGCCTATGTGAACGACTTCAATGCATTCGGGCGCGTTTATCAGGTTCGCGCCCAGGCTGACCGGCAATATCGCATGGACAGGGACGACATCCTGGCGCTGAAGGTTCGATCGGCAACCGGTGCACTGGTCCCGCTCGGCACTCTGACGGACATACAGGATTCCAGCGGTCCGGCACTTGTCCAGCGCTACAACATGTATGTCTCGGTGCCGCTTCAGGGCAATCCGACTCCCGGCACATCGACCGGCGATGCCATCAAGAAGATGGAAGCGCTGGCGGGGCAGATCCTGCCGCCCGGAACGACCTTTGAATGGACCGAGCTTGCCTATCAGGAAACCCATACCGGCAATACCGCCATCTATATCTTCGCCCTGTCGGTGATCTTCGTCTTCCTTGCGCTTGCGGCACAATATGAAAGCTGGGTCCTGCCCCTGGCCATCATCCTCATCGTTCCGCTCGCAGTGCTCGCCGCGTTGATCGGCGTATGGCTCAGGGGAATGGACAACAACGTCCTCACCCAGATCGGCCTGATCGTCCTGATCGGCCTTGCGGCCAAGAACGCCATTCTGATCGTCGAGTTTGCACGACAGGCGGAAGAAGAAGGGAAAAGCGTCGTGGATGCCGCAATCGAGGCAAGCCATCTTCGCCTGCGCCCGATCCTGATGACGGCCTTCGCCTTCATCTTCGGCGTTCTACCGCTTGCCATCGCCACCGGCCCAGGTGCTGAAATGCGCCAGTCGCTCGGCACGGCTGTGTTCTCGGGCATGTTGGGTGTGACGATCTTCGGCCTGTTCCTGACGCCGGTCTTTTATGTCGTGCTGCGCCGCTGGCGCAAAAAGCCGGCGGAAGCGCCGGCTCAGGTCGATGCGGAGGAGAATGCTGCCTGAACCGGTTTCAGGTGGAGAAGAGGTAAACCTGGCCCTGCCAGAAGCGGGCGACGGAGAGCCTGCCGCTCCTGAAGGCGCGGGTGTCGAGGTTCAGCCGCATTGGCTGCACATCCGGCTGATCGCCGGGCGTGTGACCATGGACGATGAGCTTCGGCAGTGGCAGCGGGCTTTCCAGGAAACGCTGGCGGATGAAAGCCAGATCGTCATCGGCCTGCTCTTCGAGCGGCACGCGCGGGTCGATGCCCGCATGCACGAAGGCGACATTGGGCGTATCGAGCATGATCGGCAATGAGCGGATGAAATCGATATGGGTATGCGGCAGCGACTGGCGGATGAAGGCGTCGAGCTGCGCACCGGAACGGAAAACGAGCGGCAGGTGATCGGGATCGAGACCGTAGGATCGCAGAAGCTCGGCGGCACCCATGGTCATCCAGTCGTCATAGGATGCCCAGCCGTCGATATAGTCGAGCATGACGATCTCATGGTTGCCGGCAAGGCAGATGCGCTCGAAACCCTCGGGCGCCGGGTCCATGATATGGCCGATGACATGCGCCGATTGTGGACCGCGGTCGATATAATCGCCAAGCATGACGATGAGTTTGGTGCCCGGTATATGCTCTGCATCCCGGACGATCGCCTCTTCCGCTTTCTGCAGCAGATCGAGACGACCATGCACGTCGCCGATGGCATAAGTGGGGATGTCGGCTATATCCATGCTCACGCGCGGGCGCGGCTGACGTCCAGCCTTCGAACCCTCGCGGCTTCGTGCAAGAGAATCACTCATCATCATTCCTGATCAGTTCGCCGTCCCTTAACCATAAGTAGAGCATACGGCAAGGCGATCAAGCTGGTAAGAAAATTCCGCCGGCCGGGCTTTTGTGGAAAAAGCGGCCTTACGCAAGTCGATGCAATCACGCACTTTTTTAGCACCAGGAAAGAGTGGCAGATGGGCACCGTATCGCAACTGCACGACTATGTGCGTCCTCCGGCGCACCGCATCGAGACTGAGGAGGAGGCCATCTCCGCGGCTCGCGAGCTTGCGGCCGGATTTCGCCGGCAGGCAAGCGAGCGCGACATCAACCGCCTCATGCCAAACGCCGAGCTCGACGCGCTCTCGCAATCCGGCCTCACAGCAATCACCGTTCCCCCTGAATATACCGGGCTTGATATTTCCAACGCCCTGCTCGCCGAGATCGTCGCCATCGTTGCCGAAAGCGATGCCTCGATCGGCAACGTGCTGACATCTCACTTCCGCGTGCTGGAAGGGCTGCGCAACCAGCCCTCGGAAGAGCTGAAGATCGCCCTTTTCACCCGCGCCTTGGACGGCGACCGTTTCGCTGCAACCCGTTTTACCGATCAGGCAGGCCTCGTTGCCGAGGGCTCCGGCTTTCGCCTGACAGGCCGGTCGGAACAGGCAGCCGCCATCCTTTTCTCCGACTGGATCGCCGCAGCAGCGATCGATCCCGGCGGCCACAGGGTGACGTTGCATCTGCTGCGTGACAGCGAGGAACTGCAGGCGGTGGACGACTGGGATGCTTTCGGGCTGCGCACCAACGGCACGGCAACGCTGATTGCCGGCAAGCTGCATGTGAATGCAGACACCGTCACCGCCGCTCCATCCGGCGATCACACGACGGAAAAGTCCCTGGGCCTTCTGCTGCAGGCAGCCGTCAGCCTCGGTATCGCCCGTGCAGCCTTTGCCGACCTGCTCGTCATGGCGAAGGAGCCCTCTGCCCTCTTTGGCAAAATCGGCGAGCGCGCCATCCGCATCGAAATCGCGACCGGCGCGCTGGAACAGGCAGGCCGCAAACTGGATATCGCCCAGGTAAGCCCCGCCGAAGCAGCCATGGCGGAAGCCTATTTCTCCGCCTCATCCGCCTGCCTCACGGCAACCGAGGTGGCGCTGGACACGGCAAATGCTCTCTTCGAACTGGCCCGGGGCGCGACCGGCAGCATAGCGCTCAACCTCGACCGTCACTGGCGCAACGCCCGCATCCACGACATGGCAATCCAGCGCGAGCCGCTGTTGAACGCAGCAGGCGCGCATATTCTGAAAATCAGGGAAAGTTGAAGCAACTCCCGCAAAACTGTGCCACGGTTTGCGTCCGGAATTGCGTGGAAATAAGGGGAGCGCGGATCAGCTCGCGGCGGAAACCGGGACCTTTTCCTCGACCGTTTCGATGCCGCCGCCGACAACGAACTGTTCGAGCGTCATGTTGTCGAGAATGGCAGCGATCGCGTCCCGGACTTCGGTCATCGAGCGCCGCACCTGACAGGTCTCGGGATCTGCGCAGTCATCGCAGGCCTCGTAAGCCGTGCGGCTGGCGCAGCGGATCGGCGCAAGCGGCCCATCCAGCGTACGGATAACATGACCAATGCGGATCTCCGACGCAGGCCGCGACAGCGAATACCCGCCGCCCGGCCCCTTCTTCGACCGCAGGATGCCGACATTGCGCAGTTCGAGCAGGATCGTATCGAGAAACTTCTTCGGAATATTGTTGCGCGACGCGATGTCGTTGATGAAGGCGGTCTCGCCCGGCGCCAGCCGCGCCAGATCGACCAGCGCCTTCAATCCGTATTTTCCTTTTTTCGTCAACATCTGGGTCGCCCTGCACTTTCCGGCATTATGCTTCTGTAATAGCAGGCAAATAGAGTCAAAACCATGAAGAGACAACAAAATAACCAGTTTTTATAGGCTACATCAGCAATATGTTGCCGTAAAACCGCTATTCAGAGTTTCCTGAACCTTGCAGGCCTCCAGAAGGTTGTCTCGCACCGCCAACCGATGCGAGACCGGAAGTCTCGTCTAGACCGTTTTCAGCATGCCGCCATCGACGAAATAGGTGGAGCCAATACTGTAGCTCGCTCGGTCGGAGCAGAGGAAGACGAAGAAGTTTGCAAGCTCCTCCGGCGTGCCGAAACGTTTGGACGAGGCATGCTCATCCGCCACGCTCTGCAGGTAGCCCTCCCAGTCACCACCGGTCTCCGCTGTCAGCTGCTTGGCGGTCTTGATCCAGTCGGGCGTCAGGATGAGGCCGGCGTTGATGCAGTTGACGCGAATCTTGTCCTTGACGAGCTCGGTGGAGAGCGTCTTGGAAAACATCATGAGCGCCGCCTTGGTGATATTATAGATCGGCTCGTACCACAGCGGCTGCACGGCACAGATCGAGGCATTGTGAAGGATCACCCCGCCGCCGCGCTTCTTCATCTGCGGTGCAATTCCACGGGCAAGCCGCACGGCGGCCATCACATGCAGATCAAAATACGCCTGCCACTTCTCGTCGGGCGCCTCCATGACCGTCTCATTGGAGCCGGTGCCGGCATTGTTGATGAGAATATCCGCTCCACCACGTTCGGCTGCCGCCGCGATGATCGCCTCAGTGCCTTCGACAGTCGCCACATCGCTTTCGACCGCAATGGCGCTGACACCATATTTTTCGGCAATGCGCACGGCTTCAGCATCCAACCGCTCGCGTCCACGCGCAGACAAAATGAGGTTAGCACCCTCGGCCGCCAGCCCTTCGGCGATCGCCAGCCCGATACCGACGGAACCACCCGTGATGACGGCGGTCTTCCCCTTCAATCCAAGATCCATGAAATCCTCCCAATCCGGCCGGCGGTCCGGCCGCTCCGCCAACTCTTCCGGCATTGGCTCTGCCCGTCAAGCCATGGCGGAAAATCATTGGTGCTGCTAACTGATCCCTCTTGCCGCAGGTCGCGTTCTGTCGCATGCCTGCGGGCATAGTGGAGGAATTTTCATGCGTCTTTATTCAGCTTGCATTGAATGGCTGTTTGCCGAGGAAGGCGATAATTTCACCGATCGCATCCGCCGTGCCCATGCCGCCGGCCTCAAGGCCATCGAGTTTTGGCGCTGGACGGACAAGGACCTCGACGCGATCGAAGCCGCATTGAAGGAAACCGGCCTCAAGGTGACGAGCCTCGTCGCCGAGCCGATGATCGCGCTGACCGATACCGCCAATCGCGAAACCTGGCTGAAGGGCCTTGCCGAATCCGTTGCCGTTGCAAAGCGCCTCGGCGCCCCTGTCCTGATCGCTCAGGCCGGCGATGACCTCAAGGGCTTCACGCGGGACGAACAGCGCAAGGCGCTGACCGAAACCCTGCGTGCCGGTTCCGACATATTGAAGGACAGCGGCGTGCGCCTCGGTGTCGAGCCGCTCAATATCCGCATCGATCATATCGGCTATTTCCTCGATTCCACCCGCGAGGGGCTGGATATCGTTGACGATATCGCCCGCTCCGAAATCGGCATCGTCTACGACATCTATCACTCCGCCGTCATGGACGAGCGTACCGAGGATGTCCTGGCCGGCCGCATCGACAGCGTATTCCATGTCCATGTCGCCGATCATCCCGGCCGCAACGAACCCGGCACCGGCACGATCGATCTGTCCCATCGCCTGAACTGGGTCTTCGCAAACGGTTATACCGGCGCTGTCGGTCTGGAATACAAGCCGACGAAACCGGGTGCGGATACAGTTAAGGCAGCGATTGCCACCCTGGGCTGACGGTCGCCATCAACAGCGACCCGGCAGAGCCGATCTGATCACTTCACAAGAGCGCTGAACTCAGCCGGTTCCGATTCCCGCTTGGCCGGACCGATCGTCGCCGGCACCTTGCACGGACCTGCAGAGCGGCGCTCGATAATGCGCGAGGCAACCATGATGCGCCGAGCCGGCATGCCCGGCAGGCGAGGATTTTCGATGCGCTCCAGCAAAAGCCGAAGGCCTACGGCCCCGCATTCCTGCCCTTCCATCCGCACGGTCGTCAGTGCCGGCGATATCTGCGTGGCGGGCGAAAAATCGCCGAAACCGACGACCGAAACGTCGTCGGGAATGCGGTAGCCCTGCCCCAGCAACTCGGAAACCACAGTCAGCGCTAGACCGTCATGCGCACAGAAGAAGGCCGTCGGGTGGATCCCGCTTGCCTTGAGATCGCGAAAGGCTTCTCCGAAGCCGATCTGCTCATCAAACCGCAGCACATGCAGTGAGACGTCCTCGCAGCGCTCGGCGATCTCCCGCGCGCCATAGAAGCGCTCGCGTCGGCCGCGGAAACCGGGCGTGCCGTTGACATAAACGATCGACCGATGGCCGAGTTCGATGAGATACTGCAATACCGCCTGCCCCGCCTCATGATCGGTCCCGGTGACCTGATCGGCCTGCTCCAGCGGGTCGACCCAGCCGAAACGCACGACAGGGATACCGGTCGCCGTCGCCGCCACGATCGCTTCTCCGTCATGCGGGCCGACGAGCAGCAGTCCGGCGCACGAATGCGCCAGTTCTTCCAGCTGGCTAGGGCTGTGGGTCCAGCGGATGCGCAGCGCCATGCCCAGCCTATGCGCCTCGCGCTGCACACCATTCTGAACCTGCATGTAAAGTTCGCTGTTGACGGCATCGAGATCGTGGAAAACGACGGCGATATCATTGGTCTGCGATTGGCCGGCAGGGCGCGTGTAGCCCAGCCGTTCGGCCGCCGCGCGGATCAGCGCACGCGTCTCCTCACTGACACCGCTCCTGCCGGCTAGCGAGCGCGACACCGCATATTTCGAGAGGCCGACCTCCCGCGCGATCGTCTGTAAGGTAACTCGCCCCCTGCTTCCCACTTTCCACCTCGATGTTCCATCCGGCATTCGGAGCGCTTCGCTACACGTTACCTACCGGAATTGCAAATTCTTGCACTAACAGAACATAACGCTTTACCTAACAATATCCAAATGTATTCTTCTCGTTATCCCAGCCTGAAAGCAAAAAATAACGATAAGGGCTGAGGATTTTTGGAGGAGAACCCTATGATCAAGCTGAAACGTCGTGCGTTTCTGGCCGGGACTTCGGCCGTTCTGATCCTGCCGGCTCTGCCGGCATTCGCCGCCGACTTCAAGGAAGCGGACATTCTGAAAGACAAAGTTTCAAGCGGCGCGTTGCCGGCCCTCAAGGACCGGCTGCCGGAAAATCCGCTTGTCATCAAGCCGGTCGAAAGCGTCGGCAAACACGGTGGCGACTGGAATATGGCCCTCGTCGGCGGCGGCTCGCTGTCGATGCTGTTCCGCTATCAGGCCTATGAACCGCTGCTGCGCTATACGCCCGACTGGTCCGGCGTGACGCTGAATGTCGCCGAGGCCTTCGACGGCAATGCGGATTCAACGGAATACACCATCCGCCTGCGCAAGGGCATGAAGTGGTCAGACGGCCAGCCCTACACCACGGCTGATGTGAAATTCTGGTACGACACGATCCTGACCGACAAGCGCGTCGCCGTTAACGGACAAGGCCACTGGAAAACTGCTGGTAAGCCGGCCAAGCTCGAAATTGTCGACGAACAGACGTTTAAAGTTATCTTCGCGAAACCTAACGGTATGTTCCCGCTTCAGATCGCTTGGGCCAATAGTGACCACACGACCCGCTGCCCCAAACATTATCTCGAGCAGTTCCATATCGACTATAACCCGAAGGCCGACGAGCTTGCCAAACAGCGCGGCTTCGAAAGCTGGATCGCCGCCTTCCAGTCCGCTTCCGGCTTCCAGGATGACAACGCCTTCTTCCTGAACTCCTCGAAGAAGCCCTGCCTGCATGCCTGGATGTTTACGACTGCACCCGGCGAGAATACCGAACGCGCTATTGCCGAACGCAACCCCTTCTATTGGAAGGTGGATACGGAGGGTAACCAACTCCCCTATATGGATCGCATCGTCTACCAGATGGTCGCCGATCCGCAGGTGCTGCTGCTCAAGGTCATGCAGGGCGAAATCGACCTGATGGACCAGTATATCGCCACACCGAACAACAAGTCCGTGCTCTACGATGCGCGCGAGCAGGGCAAGTATGATTTCTACACGCTGACTTCCACCGAAGCCAATGTGATGAACTTCATTTTCAACCTGAACCACAATGACGAGACCAAGCGAAAGCTCTTCCGCAACAAGGATTTTCGCGCGGCACTCTCCATGGCGCTCGATCGCCAGTCGCTGATCGACGCCGTGCTCGTCGGCCAGGGCGCACCTGCCCAGCCTTCGATCAAGCAGGGCGACCCGCTCTACAATGAGCAGCTTGCCACGCAGTTCACGAGCTACGATGTCGACAAGGCGAATGCCCTGCTCGATACGCTGATCCCGAAGCGTGACGACCAGAACTTCCGTTTGGACGAGAAAGGCCGTCGCCTGACGGTGATCTTCGAGATCGACCAGGCACGCGCCGTCTTCCTCGATCTCTTCCAGCTCGTCATCCCCATGTTCCAGGCGGTCGGCATCGATGCACAGATGCGCACCATGGACCGTTCGCTCTGGGAAACCCGTGTCCGTCAGGGCCGTGATTTCGACGCGACGGCTCACCAGTTCGGTGCGAATGGTGGTGTCGCCGCCATGCTCGACCCGCGCTACTACGTACCGACGGATTCGAATGCAATGTATGCCCCGGCCTGGCAGCTCTGGTATCTCGACCGCAACAACGCCAGTGCCGAGGAGCCACCGGAAGAAACCAAAAAGCAGCTTGAGCTCTACGACAAGCTGAAATCGACCTCAGATGCCGCCGGACAGCAGGAGATCATGAAGCAGATCCTGCAGGGTGCCGCCGACAACTTCTATGTCTTCGGCATATCCCAGCCGCCGGATGGCTACGGCATCGTCAAGAACGGCATGAAGAACATTACCAAAACCATGCCGAACTCCTTCGGCTGGCCGACGCCCGCTCCCACCATGCCGGAGCAGTTCTACAAGGTCTGATGGCCTGCGACAGCAATGATGCATTCCGGGCGCCGGCTCTACCGGTCGGCGCCATGGCCTTCTTTTGCCAATGATTGGATGAGACGATGCTCGACGCCAGAAGACAGAATACCGACACGCTGCGCACGCCGGACTGGTTCAAAACCGCAACGCGCTGGACGCAGCTAACCTTCGTGGAAGACGACCCGGAAAAATACGATCCGGCCTTCTGGGTCGATGTCTTCAAGCGCACGAAATCCAACGCCGTATGCCTTAGCGCCGGCGGCTACATCGCCTACTACCCAAGTGAAGTACCCTATCACTATGTCAGCAAGTATCTGGGCGACAAGGATATTTTCGGCGCGCTCGTTGATGCCGCCCGCAAGCTCGACATGCATGTGATGGCCCGCGTCGACCCGCACGCAATCCATGACGATGCGGCAAAAGCGCATCCCGAATGGGTGATGATCAATGCCGACGGCACACCGCGCCGCCACTGGGCCTATCCCGATGTCTGGGTCACCAATGCCTATGGTGATTACAACACCGTCTTCATGCCCGAGGTGGTGAAGGAGATCGTCCGCAAATACGATATCGACGCCGTCTTCGCCAATCGCTGGCAGGGCCACGGCGTCGATTACAGCGAAGACAGCGCCCGCCGCTTCAAAGACATGTTCGGCCATGCTCTGCCGAAGAAGCCGGATGCCGATGATCCCGCCTGGCAAGCCTGGGTGCAGTGGCGCCGCCGCGTGCTGACCGACATGATCGCCCAGTGGGACGACGCGGTCAAAGCGATCCGCCCGCATGCGAGCTTCATTCCCAACATGGGTGGCGCCTCGTTAATGGAATTCGACCTCTCGGTCATCGCCAAACATTGCCCCTTCCTTGTCGTCGATCATCAGGGCCGCAAGGGTCTGGAACTCGGCTGGTCGGCCGGCCGTAACGGCAAGCGCATCCGCGCCACCTTCCCCGACCGCCCGGTCGTGCTCATCACCTCGATCGGCCCGGAGGAGGAATATCGCTGGAAGGATGCTGTCACCTCGGGCGAGGAAATGCAGCTTTGGATCAATGATGGCACCGCCCACGGCCTCTATGCCTGGTTCACCAAGTTCAACGGCGTCGTGCCGGACAAGCGCTGGGTGGAACCGGTCGCCGATGCTTTCGCCCTGCAGGCAGCTGTCGAGCCAGTTCTCGAAAGCATGCATCCGACAGCAGAAATCGCCGTCATCGACCCCTCGACCACGCTCCGCCACTGGGCGCCGGAAGAGCGCCACAGCGCCGATAAACATGATCTCGGCTTCTATCACGCCCTCGTCGAGGCCCGGCTGCCCTTCGAGCTTCTCTCTGATCAGGTTCTGACCAGGGAAAACCTCGACCGCTTCAAGCTGGTCATCCTCGCCAACGCCTCCTGCCTCTCGGACGCCCAGAACGAGGCGATCCGCGCCTATGTAGACCGCGGCGGCAGCGTCATCGCATCCTACGAAACCTCGCTTCGTGATGAGTTCGGCAAGAAGCGCAGCGAATTCGGCCTTTCCGATGTGCTCGGCGCCAAATTCGTCTCCGGCCCGCGCGGCATCGTCAAGAACACCTATGTGGCGCTGTCGGGCAATCATCCGGTCAATCAGAGTTATGAGGGTGCCGAGCGCATCATGGGCGGTACGCGTCTTATTCATGCCGATTCCATCGGCAATGCAACAACACCCTTCCTCTATGTTCCCGACTTCCCCGATCTGCCGATGGAAGAGGTCTATCCGCGCAAGGCACCGGAAGGCGCCGGCGTCATCGCCCGCGAAACCGGCAAGGGCGGCCGCACCGTCTATATCCCATGGAATATCGGCGAGATCTTCTGGGAAGTCTTCGCGGTCGACCATGGAAAGCTGATCGGCAATGCGGTGCGCTGGGCGCTCGGTAAGACCCCTCGTGTCACCGTCGAAGGTCCTGGCGTCATCGACATGGCGTTGCGCGAAAATGCCGAAGGCATCGCGCTCAGTCTCTTCAATCTCACAAACCCGATGATGATGAAGGGGCCGATACGCGAAAATTACCCACTGGCGGCGCAGACGGTTTCAGTGGAAATTCCCCCGGGCAAATCGGTGGCGAAGGCATGGCTTGTCGTTACCGACCGCGCCGCAACCTTCAGCGTCAAGGATGGCCGCGCACAGGTGGAGGTACCGGGCATCGAGCGGCTGGAGGTGCTGCACCTCACCTGGAAATGAGGTGCTGAAGCAAGGAGGAGCGCTTTCGGCCCGGAGGGGCCGAAAGCGGATGGAGATCCGAAGGAAGCACCTGACCGGGCGCTCTCAACGGGAGGAGAAACATTCCGATGCTTGGCTACATTTTCAAGCGCGTGCTCTACATGATACCGACCCTGTTCGGCATGTCGCTGATCTCGTTCCTGATCATCCAGCTGCCGCCGGGTGACTACCTAAACTCGATGATCGCGACGATGAGCGACAGCGGGCAGGCCGTCGACCCCGCGCAGATCGAGCGGCTGAAAGAGATCTACGGCTTCGACGATCCTTTCTATATCCAGTATTTGAAGTGGATATGGGGCATCGTCAGTCGCGGCGATTTCGGCTGGTCCTTCGAATGGAACCAGCCCGTTTCCGGTCTCATCTGGGCGCGAATGGGCTCGACGCTGGTCATCTCGCTGCTGAGCCTCCTCTTTGTCTGGATCGTCGCCCTGCCGATCGGCATCTATTCAGCCGTACGCCGCCATTCGATCAGCGACCACGTCTTCACCTTCTTCGGCTTCATCGGACTGGCAGTGCCGAACTTCATCCTGGCGCTGACGCTGATGTATGTCGCCTATCGCTATCTCGGCCAGAGCGTCGGCGGTCTCAATTCGCCCGAATTTGCCGAAGCGCCCTGGAGCCTCGCCAAGGTCGGCGATTTCCTCGCCCATCTCTGGATACCGATCATCATCATCGGCGCCTCGGGCACAGCCGCCCTCATCCGCGTCCTGCGCGCCAACCTGACGGACGAGCTGCACAAGCCCTATGTCATCACCGCCCGCGCCAAGGGCCTGCCGGAATACAAGGTCATTCTCAAATATCCGGTCCGTATCGCGCTCAACCCCTTCGTGTCGGCGATCGGCTGGGTATTGCCACATCTCGTCTCCGGCGTGACGATCACCGCGATCGTCCTGAACTTGCCGACCGCAGGTCCGCTGCTCTTCCGCGCGCTGGTCTCGCAGGACATGTATCTCGCCGGCAGCTTCATCCTGCTGCTGTCAGCGCTGACCCTCGTCGGCATGCTCCTGTCGGACCTGCTGCTTGCGCTGCTCGATCCGCGCATCCGGTTCAATTGAGGAGGCGCCGATGACACACGAAACATTTGCAACCCATACCGGCCCCCTGAACGTCAACGTCGTCGCCGACGGCCCCTCGATCAGCCCGCTGAAAGAGGGCAAGACCGTATCGACCGCTGCCGTCGGTCCTTGGCGGCTGATTGCCGGCAAGTTGATCCGCCAGAAGGTGGCGATGGTCGCCGGCGCGATCATTCTATTCCTTTATCTCGTCGGACTCTTTGCCGAATTCCTGGCACCGTCGCTCCCCGCGACATCAAAGCCGCAATATACCTACGCTCCACCACAGGGCTTCAGCTTCTTCGTGGAGAAGCCAGATGGCAGTTCGGAATTCAATTTCCATGTGAAGGGTTACAAGGTGGAGATCGACAAGGTGGCGTTGAGACGTACCTTCGTCGTCGACGACAGCAAAGTCGTGCCGATCGGTTTCTTCGTCAAAGGCGCAGCCTACAAGCTCTGGGGCCTGATCCCTATGACCACGCATTTCATCGGCCCGATCAATGCAAATGATCCCATGTATCTGCTCGGCGCCGACCGCCTCGGCCGCGACGTTCTCACCCGGCTGATCTACGGCACGCGCATTTCCATGTCGATCGGCCTCGTTGGCGTTGCCATGTCGTTGGTACTAGGCGTGGTGCTCGGCTCCATCTCTGGCTTCTACGGCGGTTGGGTCGATACGCTGATCCAGCGTGTCATCGAAGTCGTCAGTGCAATGCCCACCATTCCGCTCTGGCTCGGCCTTGCGGCGGCAATCCCGCTGACATGGTCACCGGTTAACGTCTATTTCGTCATCACCATCATCGTCTCGCTGCTCGGCTGGACGAGCCTTGCCCGCGAAGTGCGGGGGCGCTTCCTGGCGCTGCGCAGCGAAGATTTCGTCACGGCCGCAAAGCTCGACGGTTCGAGCGAGGCGCGGTTGATCTTCCGCCATATCCTGCCCTCGCTGACAAGCCACATCCTCGCCGTCGTCACGCTTGCCGTGCCTACGATGATCGTTGCCGAGACCTCGCTTTCCTTCCTCGGCATCGGTCTCAAGCCACCGGTCGTCAGCTGGGGGGTGCTGCTGCAGGATGCCCAGAACATTCGCACGGTCGCAACCGCGCCCTGGCTGCTGATCTGGCCGTCTCTCGCGGTCGTCATTGCCGTCCTTTCCTTCAACTTCTTCGGCGACGGCCTGCGCGATGCGGCCGATCCCTATGACAATTGAGGAGGAAGCCATGACCGATCTTCCAGAAGATGTCGTCCTCTCGGTTGAAAATCTCTCGATCGATTTCCGCCTGCGCACGCATATCCTGCATGCTGTCGAAGATGTCAGCTTCCAGCTCAAGCGCGGCCAGACGCTATGCCTGGTCGGCGAAAGCGGCTCTGGCAAGAGCGTAACGGCCCGCTCGTTGCTGCAGATCGTCGATAAACCCGGCACCATCGTCGGCGGCCGCATTCTGCTGCGCAACGGCAGCGAGATCACCGACATCGTCACCCTTGCCCCTGGCAGCCGCGCCATGCGGGAGATCCGTGGCCGACGCATCGGCCTCATCTTCCAGGAGCCGATGAGTTCGCTCTCACCGGTCCACACGATCGGCTCGCAGATCATCGAGGCGATCCGCCTGCATAGCAATCTCGACAAGAAGGCGGCGCGTGCGCGCATGGTCGAGCTGTTGCGGCAGGTGGAAATCCCCAATCCCGACAAGATGGCCGACCGCTATACGTTCGAATTCTCAGGCGGCATGCGCCAGCGCGCCATGATCGCCATGGCGCTTGCCGGCAATCCCGATATCCTGATCGCCGACGAGCCGACCACCGCTCTCGACGTGACGACACAGGCCGAAATCCTCGACCTGATCAAGCGCCTACAGGTCGATCGCGGCATGGCGATGCTGCTCATCACCCACGATATGGGCATTGTGGCCGAAGTGGCGGATGAAGTCGCCGTCATGCGCTTCGGCCATATTGTCGAGCGCGGCCCGGTCGACGCCATCTATCACGCCGCTACCCATCCCTATACGCGCCAACTGCTGGCCTCGACGGTGAAGCTGACGCATCACGTCGAAGGTCGATTGCCGGCCATCGCCCTCTCAGCGGAAGCGCCGCAGCCCATCCTGTCGGTGCGCAATCTCGGCAAGATCTTCGGCTGGCATGGCAATGCCAATACGCTGCGTGCCGTCGATGACGCCAATTTCGATCTCTATCCCGGCGAAAACCTCGGCATCGTCGGCGAAAGCGGTTCCGGCAAGACGACACTCGGCCGCCTGATCCTGCGCACCGTCGAGCCGACGACCGGCACCGTCCTATTCCGCGGCAAGGATGGCGGTGAGACCGACGTGACCAAGCTCGGCAAGAAGGACCTGCGCAACTTCCATCGCGAAGTCCGCCTCGTCTTCCAGGATCCTTTCGCCTCGCTCAATCCGCGCATGACCGTCAAGGAAGTCATCGCCGATCCACTCATCGTCAACGGCCTCGCCAAGGGCAAAGCGCTGGAGGACCGCGTCGCCGAACTGATGCGCCTCGTCGGCCTCGATCCGATGGGCATGGAGCGTTATCCCCACGCCTTTTCGGGCGGCCAGCGCCAGCGCATCGGCATTGCCCGGGCGCTAGCGCTCGATCCTCGCATCATCATCGCCGATGAAGCGACCTCGGCACTCGACGTTTCCATCCGCAGCCAGATCCTCGACCTGCTGCTCGATATCCGCCAGCGGCTGAACCTCAGCTTCATCTTCATTTCGCACGATATTTCCGTGGTACGCTATTTCTGCGACCGCGTGGCCGTCATGCATCGCGGCAAGATCGTCGAACTCGGCGAGGCCGAGCAGATCTGCACCGCGCCGCAGGAAGCCTATACGAAGAGCCTCATTTCAGCCGTTCCCAATCCCGACCCACGCGACAAGCGCATGCTGCACCGGCATCGGTTCGTCGCTCCCGCCAATGCCTGAGGATGTTCCAGTGCCGAAATTTTCCGCCAATCTTTCCTTCCTCTATCAGGATCTTGCCTTTCTGGATCGTTTCGCCGCCGCCGCAAAGGATGGTTTCGGCGCGCTCGAATATCTCGGCCCCTATGCCGAACCGAAGGAAAAGGTCGCCGATGCGCTCAAGGCAAACGGCCTGAAGCAGGCCCTCTTCAACGTTCCGTCGGGTGACTGGGCTGGCGGCGAACGCGGCACTGCCTGCCTGCCGGATCGTGTCGAGGAATTCCGCAGCGGCATCTCACTCGCCCTCGACTACGCCAAGGCGCTCGAATGCCCGCAGGTCAACGTCATCTCCGGCCTCGTGCCAAAGGGGGCCGATCTCGAAACGCTGGAAAAAGTGCTGGTGGAGAACCTGAAATATGCAGCGCGGCGCACGGCCGATGTGGGTGTGAAGCTGTTGATCGAGCCGATCAACCTACGCGATATTCCCGGCTTCTTCCTGTCGACGACCGATCATGCCGAGCGCATCCTCGACAAGGTCGGCTCCGACAATCTCTACATCCAGTACGATTTCTACCACATGCAGATCATGCAGGGCGATCTCATCCCGACCTTCACAAGACTGAAGGACAGGATTGCCCATGTGCAGATCGCCGACAATCCCGGCCGCAACGAACCCGGCACGGGCGAGATCAACTACGGCTTCATCCTCTCCGAACTCGACCGCCTCGGCTACGACGGCTGGGTCGGCTGCGAATACAAGCCGAGGGCCGGCACCAGCGAGGGCCTGACCTGGATGAAACCCTATCGGAAGTGAGCGTGACATGAATATCGGTTTTATCGGACTGGGCGTCATGGGCCGCCCGATGGCGGAACACCTGATCGATGCCGGCCATACGCTGCATCTGAGCCGCGTGAAGGAAGCCTCGCAGCATCTCGTCACCAAGGGCGGCAAGGCAACTGCCAGCGCCAAGGCCGTCGCGGAAGCCTCCGACATCATCATCCTGATGTTGCCGGATACGCCTGATGTCGAAGCGGTCCTCTTCGGCGAGAACGGGGTGGCCGCGGGCCTTTCGGCCGGCAAGCTGGTCATCGATATGAGCTCGATCTCGCCCGTCGCCACCAAGGAGTTCGCGAGGCGCGTCGAAGCGCTCGACTGCGATTATGTCGACGCTCCCGTTTCCGGCGGTGAAGTCGGCGCCAAAGCCGCCTCGCTGACGATCATGATCGGCGGCAAGGAAGCAGCCTTTGAGCGCGCCAGGCCGCTGTTTGAAAAGATGGGGAAGAACATCACGCTGGTCGGCGGCGTCGGTGACGGCCAGACGGCCAAGGTCGCCAACCAGATCATCGTAGGCCTCACCATCGAGGCCGTCTCCGAAGCGCTGCTTTTTGTCAAACGCGCCGGCGCCGATCCGGCCAAGGTGCGCGCGGCCCTAATGGGTGGCTTTGCCGCCTCGCGCATTCTCGAAGTACACGGCGAACGTATGGTCAAGGAGACTTTCGAACCGGGCTTCCGCATCCGCCTGCACCGCAAGGACATGACGCTCGCCGTCGATGCCGCTCGCGCGCTCGACCTTTCGCTGCCGAACACGGCCGCCACCCAGCAGCTCATGAATGCCGCGATCGCCAATGGCGATGGTGAACGCGACCATTCCGCCCTTATCCGCACGCTTGAGCTCCTCGCCGGAGGGCCGCGCTAGATCAGGACCACCTAGAACACCCGGACGACATCTTCGATTGCCCCTGCCGGAGCCGCTTCTCCGGACGGCGAAGCCATGTCCGGACATCAATAGAAAAGGACAGGACAATGCTCAGAAACGATATCCAATTCCCTTTCGGCGCCGTCTATTTCCGCAAGTCCAATCCACCGCGCGACGATTGGGAGCGCGACTACACGACGGCGGGCGAAGATGGCCTGAACATCTTCCGCCACTGGTTCATGTGGAGCGCAATTGAAGTCGCCCCAGGCGTCTACGACTGGGAAGAATATGACCGCCAGCTCGATCTTGCCGCCAAGAACGGCATCAAGACCGTCATCGCCGAACTCATTCATGCCGTGCCGGATTGGGCCGTCCGAAAATATGCCGATGCGCTGCAGGTCAATGCCGACGGCACCAAGCTCGGCTCCTACATGGGTGTCTCGGCCGCGACCGGCGGCTTTTCCAACAATGGCGGCGGCGCCGGAGCGCTGACGTTAAATTGCCCGGAAGTGAAGGAAGCCGCCGGCAAGTTCCTGACGGCACTCGCCACCCGCTACAAGGACCATCCAGCGATTTACGGTTACGACGTCTGGAACGAGGTCAACTATTCCGCCGATGTCGATTACAGCAGCTATGCCAAGGCCGCGTTCCGCAAATGGCTGGAGAAGAAATACGGCAGCCTGAACGTGCTCGCCAAGGCATGGCATCGCTATAGCTATGCCGAATGGGACAATATCGAGCCGCCGGTCCATATGGCGCCCTACCCTGAATGCATCGACTGGCTGCAGTTCAAGCGCGACAACTTCTATGGCCAGATGCAGTGGCGCATCGATACGATCCGCGCCGTCGACCAGAAGAACGTCATTGCCGCGCACGGCATTTCCGGCGCGATCCCAAACATGGCTGCCAATGGCTGCGACGACTGGCTCGCCGCCGCCAAGGTGGAAATCTACGGCTTCACCTGGATCCAGGCCCGTAAGGGCACGGAGCCGTGGAAGACCTGGTACGGCGTCGATATCAACCGCGCCGCTGCCCGCGGCAAGCCTTTCTGGCATGCCGAGCGTCAGGGCGGCCCGCTCTGGCTGCAGCCGCAGGTGATCGGCCGCGACAAGGAAGACGGTCGTGTCGCTGAGCCCGAGGATATCCGCATCTGGAGCATGACCTCCTTTGCCGGCGGCGCTCGCGGCGTCCTGAACCTGCGCTGGCGCCCGCTGCTCGATGGCCCACTCTTTGGCGCCTTCGGTGCTTATGGCATGGACGGCAGCCGCACGCCGCGTTCCGATATGCAAAGCGCCATGGCGAAATGGGCGAATGATCCGGCGCAGAAGGCACTCTGGGACGCAAAGCCTGTTCGTGGTGAGATCGGCATTCTCGTGGTCCCAGAAACACAGGAATGGGATTACCTGCTGAACTATGACCGAAAGGAAAAGCCTTATCCGGAAGCCATGTGGGGCGCCTATCGCGCCTTCCTCGGTCATGGCTTGCAGCCGGACTGGGTGCATATCGATGATATCGACGCCTACGACTTCCTCTATTTCCCCTACCCGATCATGTTCACCGCCGAGCAGGCATCGCGCCTCAAGGCCTGGGTGGAAAAGGGCGGCACGCTGATTGCCGAAGCCTGCCCCGGCTATTTCGGTGACCGCGGCCATGTCGGTGAAGTACAGCCGAATATGGGCCTCGATGAAGTCTTCGGCGCCCGTGAAGAAGAAGTGGAGTTCATGCCTGATATCGGCAACCGCATCCACTTCAAGTTCGACGAAACCGCCGTCGATGGCGGCGGTCTCCTGCAATCCTACCGCCTGACCGGCGGCACCGGCCGCGGCACCTTCGACGGCGGACGTCTTGCCATCGTCGAAAACCGCTTTGGCGAGGGCCGTACCCTGCTGATCGGCACCAACCCGTCGGTCGCCTTCTATCGCACCGATGGCAAGGCCAACGCCACCTTCTTCGCCGAACTGGTGAAATGGAGCGGCAGGGCGCGTCATGCGACGCTTTCCAATGATGCGGTCTTCGCCCGAATCCACAAGGGCGAGAAGGGAAGCTTCCTCTGGCTGGTCAATCCGACGCGTAAGGTACAGACGACAACAGTCACTCTCGCAGATGGAAAACTGTCGGGCAGCAAGCCCGCCTGGCCGGTGAACCATGCCTATGATGCTGGCCGCATAGAGGTGCCGGCTCGCGACGTATTGATCCTGCCAATCGCCTGACTAGTGGAGGGCAAGCTGTTCGACCCAGCCGCCTTGCGAAAGCGCGGCGCGGTCGAGTTCGCTTTCGATGCGACCGGACTGCATCAGCACGGCCCGGTCGCACATATGCGCAACGACACCGGGATCGTGGCTGACGAGCACGAAGGTCATACCATGCGAAGACTTCAGGTCGTTCAGCAGGTTGAGGATTTCGGCCTGGACCGAGACATCCAGCGCCGAGGTCGGCTCGTCGAGCAGCAGCAGCTTCGGCTTCAAGAGCAGCGCACGCGCAATCGCCACGCGCTGCCGCTGTCCGCCGGAAAGCTGGTGCGGATATCGTCCAGCTGCGGCGGCCGGCAGGCCGACCTGATCGAGCGCGATGCGAACCTCATCCTCGACATTGCGGACGCCCCGCAAGACTAGCGGCTCGCCGAGAATGCGGGAAACGCGATGGCGCGGATGCAGCGACGAATAAGGATCCTGAAACACCATCTGGATATTGGATCGCAACGCGCCGGTAATCTTATGCGCCGGCTGCAGCGCCTCATCGAAGACAGTGATGGAGCCCTGCCAATTGGTGTTCAGCCCGGCAACAGCACGCAGCGCCGTCGTTTTGCCGCAGCCGGAGGGACCGATCAGCCCGAACGTCTCGCCCGGCGCAACGTCGAAGCTGACACCACGCACGGCGGTAAAACCCTTGCTGCTGCTCTGGAAGGTCACGAAAAGATCGGAAACGGAGAGCGCGCTCATGCCTCGTCTCCATAAACCGGCAGCCGCGTCCCGTAAGTCGCAGCCGAAGGCCGCGCCGCCCAGAGCGCCCGCGTATAATCCGATTTCGCATTGGCAAGATCGGCGGACGCCATCTGCTCCTCGATCTTGCCATGCCGCATGACCATGACGCGGTCGGCATAACGCGAGACCTGCTGCAGATCATGGCTGATGAGCAGAAGTCCCATGCCGAGTTCCTCCGTCAGCGACCGCAGCAGCGTCAGGATCTGGTCCTGCAGACCGCGATCCAGAGCCGAGGTCGGCTCGTCGGCAATCAGCAGTTTCGGCCGGTTGATCAGCATGGCCGCGATCATCACCCGCTGCCCCATGCCGCCCGAGAGGGAAGCGGGATAGCTGGAATAGATCCGCTTCGGATCCGGAAGACCGACCTTGTCCAGCATATCGAGCGCCCGCTCGCGCCGCTCGGCAGCCGATAGTTTCGTGTGCAGAAGCAGCGCCTCTTCGACCTGCCTGCCGAGCTTATGGGCCGGATTCAGCGAATATTTCGGATCCTGCAAAATCAGCCCGAGACCACTACCGCGCAACCTGTTCCAGCCGGACGCGGACAGCGTCGTCAGCTCCTCCCTGTCGAAGGCGAGACGCTTTGCCCTCACCTCGGCCCGACGCGGCAATAGACCCATGATCGCCCGGCCCGTCATCGACTTGCCGGAGCCGGATTCACCGACCAGCGCCACGACCTCGCGACCGACGGAGAAGGAAATGCCATCGACGACACGCACTGGCCCTGCCTCGGATGGAAAGGCGATCGACAGATCCTCGATGGAAAGCAGCGGCTCAGTCATGGCGCGGATCCAGGATATCGCGCAGGCCATCGGCCAGCAGGTTGAAGGCGAAGGAGGTGATCAGAATGGCAAAGCCCGGTACGGCCGCCACCCACCATTGATCGAAGATCACCTGTGTTCCCTCCGACACCATCGAACCCCACTCCGCCGTCGGCGGACGCACGCCGAGACCGAGAAAACCGAGACCGGCAGCCGCAAGGATGATGCCCGAGAGATCGAGCGCCAGACGGATGATCGCCGAAGGCAGCACCAGTGGGAGGATATGCCCCCAGAGCAGCCGCACGCCTCTGATACCAACCATTTCGGCCGCCGCCAGATAATCGCTGCGCCGTAACGCCGCCGTCTCGACGCGGGCCTGGCGCGCATAGGCGGGCCAACTCGTCAGCGCCAGTGCCAACGCGCCATTGATGAGCCCCGGCCCCATGATGGCGACGAAGGCGAAGGCGAGCAGGAGCCGCGGGAAGGACATGACGATATCGGTGATCCGCATCAGTACGCGCTCGGTGATGCCGCCGAAGAAACCCGAGAGGATGCCGACGAGAATGCCGAGCGGCGCCATCAACAGCACGACGACGAGCACCAGCAGCAGCGTCGGCCGCGCGCCATAGACGATGCGTGACAGGATATCCCGGCCGAAACCATCGGTGCCGAACCAGTGCGCGGCGTCAGGCGGCATCAGGCGATTGGCCGTTTCCTGCAGGTTCGGATCATAGGGCGCAATCAGCGGCGCCAGCAGCGCAAGTGCCAGAATGAAAAGCACGACTGCACCGCCCACCGTGGCCGAAGGCGAGCGCAGTACGCGACGCAGGAAGGATGGGCCGCCGAGCGGCGCCTGGACGATCGCGCTCATCGCTTCGTCCCCGCAGTCAGCCGCGCCACGCCGAGATCGGTCAGCGCGTTGAGAAGCACGAAGGAGGCACCGACGACCAGCGTCGCGCCAAGGATTGCCGGCATGTCACCGGCAAACATGGCCGTCGTCAGATAGCGGCCGATACCCGGCCAGGCAAAGACCGTCTCGGTCAGCACGGCGCCTTCCAACAGGCTCGCGTAGGAAAGGGCGATCACCGTGAGCAGAGTTCCTGAAATATTCGGCAGGATATGGATGAAGACGATACGGCGAAGGCTCGCTCCCTTGGCACGCGCCGTCGTCACATATTCCTGCCCGAGTTCGGTGAGAATCGCAGCGCGGGTCAATCGTGAAATCGCAGCAAGCGCATGGAAGGCAAGCACGATCGCCGGCAGCGCCAGATGCGCCAACGCATCGCGAAAAGCCCCTGCCTTGCCCGATATCCATGCATCGATCAGCGCAAAACCGGTCACCGATTTGACCGTGTATTGAAAAACAACATCCGCCCTGCCCGGCCCCGGCGCCCAGTGCAGCCGCGCATACAACAGCAGCAGCATCAACAGGCCAAGCCAGAAGATCGGCACGGAATAGCCGAAGAGAGACACGAAACGGGCAAGCCCATCCACCCATGTCCCCTGCCGCATGGCGGCGGTTATGCCGAGCGCAAGACCGATAACCGCGCCGAGGATGATCGCCGCTGTCGCAAGCTCGATCGTTGCCGGGAACGTCCGGGCAATGTCCTTCGCGACCGGTTGGCCCGTCGAGATCGACTGGCCAAAATTGCCTGACAAAGCCGTCTCGACATAGCGGGAAAACTGCACCGGCAGCGGCTGGTCCAGCCCAAGCTCCAGCCGCGCCTGCTCATAGGTAGACTGGCTGGCATGGTCGCCGACGAGTTGCAGCGCCGGATCGATCGGCGATAACCGCGTCATTGCGAAGGTCACCAGTGCCAGCCCGAAGAGCGTCAGCGCAAAGGACCACAGCCATTTCGAAAGCGACCAGACGAACGACAACTCCCGCCAGCTGTTGCGCTGGCGGGAGTTGGTCATGTCGGCATTATCTGTCGTTGCCGTTTGCGGCACTTATTTTGCTACCTTGTCGTAATAGACCTGGTCTGCGTTCAGGCCCTGGGCATAGTTCTTCACCTTGTCGCTTAGCACGACCTGGTCATTGCCTTGAAGCATGAAAACGAAGGGCGAGCTTGCCTGAACCTTCTTCTGCAGATCCTGATAGAGCGCAGCGCGCTTGGCGGCGTCCTGTTCCTTTACGGCGGCGAGCGTCTCGTCGGTCAGTTCCGGGATCACCCAGCCGGCCTGCTTGGCAACCGTATTGGCCGAGTTGTCCTTGTTGATCGCAAAGGCGCTGGCGTTGGAGTGCGCGTCGAAATAATCCGGGATCCAGTAACGCAGCGTCATCTCGAACTTGCCGGCGCGGCCGCGGGCATAGATGTCGCTCGCAACACCCGGCTGGATATCGAGCGTGATGCCTGCCTGAGCGAAGGTGGACTGCAGCGACTGGGCGATCGACAGGAACGGCTGGTCGTTGAAGACGATGAATTCGATCTTGAACGGCGTCTTGATGCCGCCATCGGCAAGGATCTTCTTTGCCTTCTCGACATCGAGCTTGAAAGGCGTGTCGCTGAGCGCGCCGGGGAAGCCGTTCGGCAGGAAGGCCTGGTGAACGCTGCTCTGGCCGCGCAGCAGGTTCTTGGTGATGCCGTCATAATCGACGAGGTAACGTGCCGCTTCCCAGAAAGCCGGGTTGCCGAGCGTCGGGTTCGCCTTGCTGTTCAGCAGGATATAGTCCTGACGGGCGGAGGGAACGGAGAGCACCTTGATGCCGCTCTTGTCCTTCAGCGCTTCGATCTGGTCGGCAGACAGGCCGCGGGCGATATCGGCATCGCCCTGCTCGACGAGCAGGCGGCGGGCGCCAACATCAGGCACGTTGCGGATGATGACGCTTTCGAGCGTCGGCTTATCTGACGAATTGGCATTGGCCTGCAGCACCAGCGCCTCATGCGGCGTGTAGGTGGCGATCGTGTAAGCGCCACTGCCGGCCGAATTAGTCTTCAGCCAGCCATTGCCAAAATCATTGTCCTTGGCCTGCGGCGAAACTGTCTGCTCATCGACGATGGAGGCTATCGGCGCCGTGAGGATCGACAGCGCGAAGCCGGAGCCGACATCCGCCGTCCAGGTGAGCTTGACATGCTTGTCGTCAACCTTGGTGATCGCGGCATCGACATTGTCGGCCTTCCAGCCGAGTTCGTTAAGGATGAAGGCCGGCGACTTGTTGAGCTTCACGGCGCGCGTCAGCGAGAAGATCACGTCTTCGGGGCGAACCGGATTGCCAGACGCAAACTTGGCATCATCAAGCGCGAAGGTCAGGCTCTTGCCATCGCTGCCGGCTTCCCAGGTAGCGGCAAGTGCAGCCTCGATCTTCGTGCCATCATCGCGGTTGGACTGCACGAGGCGCTGGTAGATGTTGTTGAAGGACTGGACAGTCGTCAGCTCGAAGCCTTCGGCCGGGTCGAAGCTGACGGCATCGTCGATCGACTGGGCGACGACGAGCACATTCGCAGGCGTTTCGGCGTGAACGGCCGGCCCGCTGAATGCCAGGGCAAGGCTGAAGACAGTGCTGAGCAGCTTGGCGCGGCTGGTAATGATGGACATGGAAAACTCCCCTCGGGTGATGAAAAAGTTAGGTGGCGCCTTCGGCGAAAGCCTCAAGCTCGGGGTCGAAATCGACCTCGACAACATTGATGTAGACGGCAGTGGCAATCATGATGCCGGCAAAGGCGACGAGATCGACTAGCACCTTGGTCTCGTATCGTGCCTTCAACTCGGCCCAGATATCGGCAGGAATGGCATTGGAATCGGCGACGATTGCCGCGCCAAAACGTTTAAGCAGTCGTTCCGTATCGCTTAACTCCAAGGCATCGGGATTGAACCCGTTCTTGATCAGCGCCCGGCGAAAGAAAGTAATGGCAATGTCGGACTTCAGCGCCGTGGAGATCGAATGCGAGAAGATCCATATCTCGCGGTCGCTGATGGCAGGATTGAGTTCGGCCCTGAGCGTGAACCATTCGGCATAGATGCGGTGTGCCTGCGGCGAATGCAGCAACGTCCGCTTCATGTTGGTCATGTTGCCGCGAACCCGCACTTCCTCGTCATGCGCTGCTCGAATCTCTTCGGAAGCGGTGTCGTAATCGATATGGGGAAGCTGGCTCATGCGGATTGCTCTTTCTTTGTGCGATAAAGGCTAACGAGGTGGCGAGATATTGTGCAGTCCATATTCATCCAGCTTTTCCGCCTTTTGACGAAAAATATTCCGCCGAACGTTACCGGTAAAAACGAACTTTTCGTCACAGATATATCAGCATTTCACAGCTGGCATTCTTGACATTGGTGCCCACAAACGACACGATGAAACCGGTTTCAATCGTACATAAGGGAGTGATCGTGCGGTTCGACCTTTCGATCCTCTTGCCCCATCTGGGCTTTCTCGCGCAAGGCGCGCTGCTGACGGCGGAGGCCTGCGCCCTGGCGCTGGTCGGCAGCGTCATCATGGGCGCTTTCGTTGCCATTGCGCGCACCTCCTCCTCGGTTCTTCTGCGCAGAATTTCCTTCGTCTACGTCGATATCTTCCGCAACGTCCCCTTCATCGTGCAGCTGTTCTTCTTCTATTACGGCCTGCCCGAGATCGGCATCTATATCGATGCCTTCACGACGGGTGTTGTGGCACTTTCGATTGCCGGCGGCGCCTATGCCTCTGACGTCATCCGCGCCGGCATCCTGGCGATCGATCCCGGCATCATCGAAGCCGCCGAAGTGAGCGGCCTGTCGCGCCGGGTGGTCTTCACCAAGATCGTGCTGCCGATCGCACTCAGAACCTCCGTTCGGCCGCTGGGCTCCGTGCTGATCAACATGGTCCTGACCTCTTCGATCCTCTCGACCATCACGCTGAACGAATTGACCGGCTCGGCTCAGATCGTCGTCTCGCAGACCTATCGGCCCTTCGAAGTCTATATCGTGCTTCTCGTCGTCTATGCCGTTCTGACCTATCTGGTCTCGCTGGGTATCGCCCTCCTCCACCGCCGCCTGAACCGCGACATGATGGAGGCCGTAGCCTGATGCGCTTTTCCGATTTCACACCATTCGATATCTGGCTGCTGCTGCAAGGCCTTGGCGTCAGCCTCGGCCTGTTCTTCTCGACATCGCTGATGGGCCTGCTGATCGGCACACTCTGGGCCGTCTGCCGCTTCTATCGCGTGCCGGTGTTGACGCCGGTAATCACCTTCTTTGCCGAACTCCTGAAGAACTCGCCTGTTCTGGTGCAGCTCTTCCTCGTCTTCTTCGGCCTGCCCGGCCTCTTTCATATCCGATGATCACGCTGTCGGCCAATTCGGCTGCCTTCGTCTATGTCATCGCGGTCTCGGCCATCGAATCCATCGGTCGCGACCAGATCGAGGCGGCCCGCGTCTTCGGCCTCACCCGCTGGCAGGTGCTGCGCCATGTCGTTGCGCCGCAAGCCATGGCCTTTGCCATCGGCCCGCTGACGGCGCTTCTCGTCAACCAGCTGCAGGTCACTTCGCTGATCTCGGTCATCGGCGTCGTCGATCTCACCAAGATCGGCAACATCCTCAACCTGCGCACGCTGAAGCCCTTCATCGTCTGGACGGTGGTCGGCCTGCTCTATTACGTCTGCGCCAAGCTGCTCGCATGGCTCGGCGCCCGCTTCGAAAACCGCCTCAGGGCGCATGCCGCCTGGAGAGGGCTCTGATATGCTCAAAGTAGAAAATGTCCAGAAGGCCTTCGGTCCTACAACCGTTCTCGATGGCGTCAATCTCACCATCAATCCCGGCGAGGTCGTCTCCATCCTCGGCTCTTCCGGCTCCGGCAAGTCGACGCTGATCCGCTGCATCAACGGCCTGGAAAAATTGAACGGCGGCAGCATCACCGTCGATGATTTCGACGTCAGCAAGCCGAAGGAATTGGCCGAGGCCCGCAAGCGCTCTGGCACCGTCTTCCAGCTCTTCAACCTCTATCCGCATATGACCGTACTCGGAAACATTACGCTGGCGCCGATCGAAGTGCTGAAGAAGCCTCGTGCAGAAGCAGAAGCCACCGCCCGCGCCCTGCTGCAGTCCGTCGGCCTAGGCGATCGGGCCGACGCCTATCCGGCCCAGCTCTCCGGCGGCCAGCGCCAGCGCGTCGGCATCTGCCGGGCGCTTGCCATGCAGCCGCGCTATCTGCTGCTCGATGAAGTCACCAGCGCGCTCGACCCGGAAATGACATCGGAAGTCCTTGCGATCCTCGCCAAGCTGGCGACCGAGGGCACGACCATGCTCTTCGTCACCCACGAAATCGAATTCGCGCGGCAGATTTCCAACCGCATCGTCTTCCTCGACAAGGGCAAGCTGCTCGTCGATCTGCCGACGGCGGATTTCTTCGCCGCCGAGGGCGGTATGGCCAACTCCCGTATCGCCCAGTTCCTGTCCAAAATGCGCAAAGATTAGAGGTATTCATGCTGCTCTTGGCCAATAAAGAAGCCTGGCCCGGTTTCCCGACGACAGTGCAGATGCTGCGCGAAGGTGCCATCAGCCTCGACGCGATGGTCGCCGGCATCAGCAAGGTGGAAAGCGAAGTCCAGGTGCGCAGCGTCGGTTACGGCGGCTGGCCGAACATGCTCGGCAACATGGAACTCGACGCCGCCGTCATGGATGGCAACACGCGTGACGTCGGCACCGTCGGCGCCGTGCCGAACACATTGCCCGTCGCCCGCCTCGCCCATGAGGTGATGAAACGTCTGCCACATGTGATGCTGACTGGCGACGGAGCTCGCCGCTTTGCCAGTGAAATCGGTTTCTCCGAAGACGATGTGCTCTTTGAAGATAGCAAGCGCGTCTGGTGGGAACGGCTCGAAAAGGAACTCTCGCCGGAGGAATTGGCGAAATTCCCCAATATCCCGCTGGCGCCGCTGAGCCGCGCCATCACCGATCCCGAGCGCGTGCGTGACACGACCGTCTTCCTGTCCGCCGATCCCACACGTGGCATCCATGCTGCGACGTCGACGTCGGGCTGGGCCTGGAAATATCCGGGCCGCCTCGGCGACAGTCCCATTCCCGGCGCCGGCTTCTATGCCGACAGCCGCTATGGCGCGGCCGCCTGCACCCATACCGGCGAGATGACAATGCGCTGCTCGACTGCGCGCACCGTCGTGCTTGCGCTCAAATTCGGCTATTCGCTTTCCGACGCCGTCAAGCTGGCCGTCGAGGAGCTCAACGAACTTTCCTCTGGTTTCCTGGCCGGCGTGGTCATCCACGCCGTCGATGCCAAGGGGAACCATGAGGTCGTGAATTTCAGATGCGAGGGCGAAATCCGCTACTGGCTCTGGGAGGACTCGATGCCCGAACCGGAACTCCGGGCAGCGAAACAGGCATAATCAAGAAGAGGGAAATGGAACCATGAAACGCATTCTCACAGCCATTGCCGCGCTGGCCGTCGTTGCCGGCTCTGCGCTTCCATCCTTTGCCGGCATGATCGACGACATCCGCTCGCGCGGCATCGTTCGCATCGGCGTATCGCTTGGCGGTGAGCCGATCGGCTTCCGCGACGCGCAGAACAACCCGGTCGGTTATGACGTCGACGTTGCCACTCGCCTGGCCGAAAAGCTCGGCGTACCGGTCGAATTCACCGACGTCTCGGGCGACGCCCGCATCTCCATGCTGGTCTCCGGCCAGATCGACGTCGCGATCGCCAACACCTCGGCTACGCTCGAGCGCGCCAAGGTCGTCAATTTCTCGATCCCCTATAACCGCGCCGGCCTGCGCGTCATCGTCCAGAAGGACTCCGGCATCAAGGAGCTGAAGGATCTCGCTGGCAAGAAGGTCGTCGTCGGCCGTGGCACCACGGGTGAAACCTTCCTCAAGTCCGCCGTTCCGGATGCGCAGCTCGTCTATGTCGACCAGTTCGCCCCTGATGGCGTCCTGCAGCTTCAGCAGAAGCGTGTCGATGCGGCAATCGAAGACTCCTCGCTGCTCGACTATCTCGCCACCAAGAACCCGACGCTGGTCACCCTGGCCGGCCTCTATTCCAACGACCCGATCGGCATGGCTGTTGCCAAGGGCGATCCGGAATTCGTTCGCTGGCTCGATATGTTCGTCTCAGACTACATCCAGTCGGGCGCCTATGAAGCCAATTACAAGAAGTGGTGGGGTGCCGAAGCCAACCCGCCGGCTCTAAACCCGCAGTGGTAAGACAATCCTCACAGGCCGCCTTCGGGCGGCCTGTTTGCTATCAGGAGGTTAACCGCGGAAAATAGGTCGTTGGCACGATGACCGGCGGCTGGCCGGGGTGAAAATCGCCAGGATTTGCGATGAAATCGACGACGTGCTCGACATAGACGCCTTTGTTGTAACCGATCGAGGAAATCGGATAGGCGTCGAAATCGGTGAGCGAGAGATTGTCGAAACCATAGAGCCGGAAACGTGTCGGCCGGTTGCCGGGAAAATCGGCACGGCAGACATCGAGAATGCCCATGGCCATCGCATCGGACGTGCAGAAAATCGCATCCGGGCAACCCGCGCCGGTCAGCTCCGCAGCCGCCGCGTGGCCGCTCTCATAGGAATAGTCGCCTTGCACCGTGCGCACCAGCTCTATGCCATTCTCCGCGAAGGCCTGTCTGTAGAAGCCGATGCGCGCGTGCTCCATCGGCGACGACGAACGGCCGGTGACGAGACCTGCCCGCTTCACGCCCTTCTTTGCCGCATCGGCGACGGCTTCGGCAATGCCGCTGCCTTCATCGGGAATAACGACGGGCGAAAGATCGTCATGAAGACCGTTCAGCATGACGACGAGATCGGAGCGGAACATGCGCCGGACCGTGGGCGCATCCGCAAAATCCGAAAAGACCAGTGCCGCATCGACATGATAGGCGACGCCGTTGCGCAGGAATTCCTCGACGCGGGCGACAGAACCGATGCGGATCATGATGACCTGCTTGCCGATCGACTGAATCTGATCCAGCAACCGATCGAAAAGATCGAGATCCGAAAGGTCGTGGATATGGTTGACGACGACGGCGACGAGGTTGACCGTCTTGGTCGTCAGACTTTGCGCCAGAAGGTTCGGCTTGTAGCCGAGCTGTGCGGCAGCCTCGACCACCCGCTCGCGCTTGTCGGCAGAAACCGGCCGCGGCTCGTTGGAGAGCGCCCGGCTCGCAACCGCACGCGATACCCCGGCGAGCTTTGCAACATCGGCAATCGTCGGGGCGGCATCGCGGCCATTGTTCTGAGTCATATTCGAGCGCTTTCCAACCTGTCATGGCGTGATAGCGCACAGAAGCGCATCTTCGCTATCGGAAACTTGCAATCATCCACTTTCGTGGCACTGAAACCGGTGCCACCAGCCCTTTTCGCTTCGATACCAGCTTGAATGGAGGAACTGTATGGCAATCACCCTTTCACCCATAACCCTGCCCGATTTCGGCCCTGTCGGCGCCGAGCAGCCACAGATCCCGGCGGAGACGTACGCAGCCCGCGCCGACGCCGCGCTAAAAGTTGCTGGCACCGATTGGCTCGTCGTCTATGCCGACCGTGAGCATTTCGGCAACATCATGTTCCTCTCCGGCTTCGAGCCACGCTTCGAAGAGGCCCTGCTGTTGCTCGGCCCCAAGGGAAAGCGGGTGATCATCACGGGCAATGAATCCGAGAGCTACACGGTGCTCGCCCGCCTGCCGGGCATCGAGGTGCTGCGAGCCCAGACCTTCAGCCTGATGGGTCAGGACCGCACGCAAAACCCGCGCCTCTCCGACCGTCTGCGCGACGCCGGCATCAGCAAGGGCGATAGCATCGGCCTCGTCGGCTGGAAGTATCTTTCGGCGGAGGAGGATGAGGATCACGCAAACTGCTTTTTCGTGCCCGACTTCATTGTCTCTGCGCTGCGCCGCTTGGCCGACAAGATCACCGATGCGACCACCGTTCTCATGCATCCAGAGACCGGCTTGCGTGCCGTCGTCGATATCGACCAGCTCGCCGCGTTCGAATGGGCTTCGGCCCGCTGCTCACGCGCGCTCTGGCGCGTCGTCTCAGGTGTTCGCGAAGGCGACAGCGAGTTCGAGGCACTCGGAAGACTGGGCTATGAAGGCGACCCGCTGAACCTTCACACGATGTTCGCCTCTGTCGGTTCCGGCGAGGCCATCGTCGGCCTGCGCAGCCCGACGGCACGGCGTGTGAAGAAGGGTGACGGCGTGACGACTGCCCTTGGTTACTGGGGCGCCCTCTCCTCCCGCGCCGGCCTGCTGACCGACCATGACGACGCCTTCCTGAAACCCGCCAAGGCCTATTTCGAAGCTCTGATCACCTGGTACGAGACGGCCGATATCGGCACGACCGGCGGCGATCTCTTCACATCAGTCACCGAGAAACTGAAATCCGCCGGCCTGAACTCGGCGCTTAACCCTGGCCATCTCGGCAGCCACGAGGAATGGCTGCATTCGCCGGTCCGCCCAGGCTCCACCGAACGCCTGCGCTCAGGCATGCCCTTCCAGGTCGACGTCATCCCCGTGCCCATACCAGCCGGCTGGGCGTTGAACTGCGAGGATACGATCGCCTTTGCAGATGCAAAGCTGAGAGAGGCGATCCGCACGAAGTACCCTGAGATGCACGCCCGCATTACTGCTCGCCGCGCCTTCACGGCGGATAAGCTCGGCGTCGCCCTGAAAGACAGTATCCTGCCCCTGTCGGACACGCCGCTCTACCTGCCACCCTTCTGGCTGAAAGCGAACCATGTGCTGATCCGCGAATAGCGCGTAAAGGATCGACGGCCCTTGGCTGTCGATCCGACCTTACCTAAATTCAGCTTGAAAGCAGGAGGAGCGGCATGAGCGACGATCACAAGCATATCGACTGGCGCGAACATGGCGTAAAGGTTATTCCCGGCAATGCGCTCGATCCGAATACGGCGCAGACGCCGGGCATGAACCGCGCGACCGCTATCAACAATGCGCGCGCCGGGGCCGAAAAGATCTGGGCCGGCACAGTGACGATCCATGCCAATGCCAAGACCGGCGCCCATCATCACGGCGATCTCGAAAGCATCATCTATGTGGTGAAAGGCAAAGCCCGCATGCGCTGGGGCGAAAACCTCGAATTCACTGCAGAAGCCGGCCCCGGCGATTTCATCTACGTGCCGCCTTTCGTTCCGCATCAGGAAATCAATGCCAACCGTGACGAGACGCTGGAATGCGTGGTCGTGCGCTCGGGCCAGGAACCGGTGGTCGTCAACCTCGACATCGAACCGGTCGAAAAGCCCGAGGACGTGCCGTGGATCGACCCGATCCACCGCCACTAGCTCTCAGGCAGCGGCGAGGATCATCGCCGCACCTTTTTCCGCCACCATCATCGTCGGTGCGTTGATATTGCCGGCCGTGATGTTCGGGAAGACCGAGGCATCGACGATCCGCAGCCCGGTGATGCCGTGCACCCTCAGGGAGGCGTCAACCACGGATGTCGTGGCATCCGGCCCCATCGAAGCCGATCCGCAGAGGTGGTAGATCGAACCGGAATTGCCGCGGAAATAGGTAAGCAGTTCCTCATCCGTCTGGGCCTCCACCGAAGGCGGCATCTCCACTTCAGTGATCGCCCGCAGGGCCGGCGCTTCCATGATCCGGCGCACCAGCCGGCTGCCCTGAATGACCTCTTCTTCGTCATGCACAGTGCCGAGATAATTCGGCCTGATCTGTGGCGCTTCCGTCATCTCGGGCGAGACGATGCCGACCGTGCCGCGGCTCGTCGGCCTGCAGGAGTTGAAGGCGAGAAGGAAACCCGAATAGGGCTCCGGCTTCAGACCTGCCTTCGGATCCGTTGGAATACGATAGGAGAGCGGATTGAAGTAAAGCTGGATATTCGGTCGCTCTTCATCCGGGCTGCCACGCAGGAAGGCGCCGGCCTGGTTGACGCTGAGCGCCAGCGGCCCGCGCCGCGTCAGGATATAGCGCAGTGCCTGCCGCGCCTGACCGAACAGCGTTCCGAGCTCGTCGTTCAGCGTCGGCACGGTGGAGCGATAGTAGAAGCTGGCACAGAGATGATCCTGCAGGTTCTTGCCGACGGCCGGCAGGTGCCGCAACAGCGGAATGTTGAGCGATTGCAGATGCGCGCCGTCACCGATGCCAGAGAGCTGCAGCAGCTTCGGTGTATCGACCGCACCTGCAGAGAGGATGACTTCCTGTCGGGCCGAGTAGTTTGTTATGCCGCCGGGACCGATCACTTCGACGCCGGTCGCGCGGGCTTCCGCATCGACGATGACGCGCCTTACCCGGCTGTTGCGCAGGATAGCAAGATTGGGCCGTCCGAGCGCCGGTCTGAGATAGGCGAGCGATGACGAGGAGCGAACGCCGTTCCGCGTATTGATGTCGTAGATGCCGGCGCCTTCGATGCTTTCGCCATTGAAATCCGCGTTCAGCGGCATCTGCAGCTCGGCGCAGGCTTCCAGGAAACGGTCGGTAATCGCATGCGATTGGCCGCGCATCGGCGTCACATGGATCGGCCCGCCGCCGCCATGATATTTGCTCTCGCCGCCCGCATGCGTCTCCAGCTTGCGGAAGAAAGGCAGCACGTCTTCATAACCCCACCCGAGGTTGCCGGCAGCCTTCCAGTCGTCGAAATCATCAGCCGCGCCGCGCACGAAGATCATCGCGTTGATGGAGCCGGAACCGCCCTGCACCTTGCCGCGTGGCGCATAAATGCGACGGCCGTTGAGCGCGGCCTCCGGCTCGCTCCAGTACATCCAGTTGACCTTCGGATCGTAGTAGGAGCGCGCATAGCCAACCGGGACACGAAACCACGGCGAACTGTCATTGCCGCCGGCTTCGATCAGCAGCACATTGTGCCTGCCACTCTCACTGAGACGTGCAGCCAGAATGCAGCCGGCCGAGCCGGCGCCGACGATGATGTAATCGTATGTCGTCATCTTCGTTCTCAGCCGCGGGCCGGCGCAAAGGCCTTCACGTCGGCGGGCTTGTCATCCATTTGCAGATGCAGTCGCTGCCCTTCGTAGGGCGAGTGTTTGGCGACGACATCGAGATTGAGCTCCACGCCCAGCCCCGGCTCGTCTGAGGGGAACAGGTAGCCGTCCTCGAAGCGCAGCGGCGTCTTCAGAATCTCGGCATAGAAGCCCGAGAAATCGACGATCGCCTCATGGATCAGGAAATTCGGCGAGGAAGCGGCAAGCTGAATACTGGCGGCAGCACCGATAGGACCATTGTAGAGATGCGGCGCGATCTGCGCGTAATAGGCTTCAGCCATGCCCGCGATCTTCTTGGATTCCAGAATGCCGCCGGCGCGCGCCACGTTCATCTGCAGGATGGAGGCCGCACCCGTTTCCAGCACGCGCTGGAACTCGTATTTCGTTGTCAGCCGCTCACCCGTCGAAATGGGGATCGAGGTCTTGCGAGCAACCTCCGCCATCGCCTCTTCCTGGCCGGGAGGCACCGGCTCCTCGAACCAGAGCGGATCGTATTTCTCCAGCCGCTGCGCCAACCGGATCGCCGAGGACGGTACCATTTGCCCATGCGTGCCGAAGAGCAGGTCGGCTCTGCTGCCGACAGCCTCGCGGATCTTGGCGCAGAACTCTTCGCAGCGGTCCATCACGCCGAGCGACACCTGATGGCCGGAATAGGCCGTATAGGGACCGGCCGGGTCGAACTTGACGGCGGTAAAGCCCATCTCGACCATCTTCACCGCGCATTCGGCGGCAAGATCCGGATCGTTATAGTCATATTCTCCGGCAGCGTTCTTCGGATAGAGATAGGTATAGGCGCGCAGCTTCTCGTGCACGCGCCCGCCGATCAGCTTGTGCACCGGCTTGCCGGCAGCTTTGCCGATAATGTCCCAGCAGGCGATCTCCAGGCCGGAAACGATGCCCATCATCGTCGGATCAGGGCGCTGGGTGAAACCACTCGAATAGGCAAGCCGCCAGAAGCGCTCGATATCATGCGGATCGCGACCGAGCAGGTATCGCTGGAAGACATCCTCGATCAGAGGCACCAGTGCCCTCGGATGGAAGGCAGTCGAGTAGATTTCCCCGACACCCTCGATACCGTCGGCCGTCGTCAGCCGCACGAAGATCCAGTACATGCCGCCGATATGCGGGGGCGGGACGGCGACGACATGGGTGGAAAGCGATGCGATCTGCATGGCCGTGATCCTCAATGCTTGAGTATGACGAGGCGCGTCTGGGTGAATTCGAGCATGCCATGCTTGCCGTCATCGCCACCGAGGCCGGAGCGTTTCCAGCCGGCGTGATAGCCCTGATAGGGATCGGCCGGGAAACGGTTGACGTAGAATTCCCCAGCTTCGATCGCGTCGGAAAAGCGCATGATCGTGCGGTGATTGTTGGTGAAGAGCACCGAGCTCAGACCGAACTGATGATCATTGGCAAGCGCCAGCGCCTCCTCGGTCGTGTCATAGGCGACGACTGGCAGAACCGGCCCGAATATTTCCTCGACAATGATCTCCATGTCCTGACGGCAATTGGACAGCAGCGTCGGCGGATAGAAGAAGCCGGCGCTTTCAGGCAGGATACCACCCGCCTCGATGCGCGCGCCCTGCTCCACGGCCTTCAGGACGGCCTTGTGCACATTCGTCTGCGCAGACTTGGTGGCGAGCGGCCCGACGCGAAACGCATCGACCGAGCGGTCGCCGAAGGCGCGTACAGCAAAACCGGCCTTCAGCTTGGCAAGCAGCGCATCATGGATGGAGCGATGAACATAAACACGCTCCGGCGCGGTGCAGAGCTGACCGCAATGATTGGTCTTGGCGGCGACGAGCTGGGCGGCAACAGCATCGAGATCGGCATCCGGCTCGATGATAACGGGCGTCTTGCCGCCGAGTTCCAGCGACGGCTTGGCGATGTTCGCCTTGCAATAGTCAAGCACGACCCGGCCCGCCTGCAGGCTGCCGGTCAGGGTGATCATTCCGACCTTGGGATGGGTGCAAAGTGTGGCCGCAACCTCGTGCGACATGGTGAGAATGTTGATAAGCCCCGCGGGCAGTCCCGCCTCAGCCACGGCTTTGGCAATCTCGAAACCCGAGGTTGGCGTCGAATTGCTCGGGCGCACGACGACGGCATTGCCGGCAATCAGCGCCGGCGCAATCTTGCGCACCAGCGTATAGATCGGGAAGTTAAAGGGTATCAGGCAGGCAACAACTCCGATCGCCTCGCGCTTCAGAAGCAGCGTCTCATTGGTATTGTCGCTCGGAATGATCTCGCCCTCGATGCGCCGCGCCCATTCGGCGTGGTAGCGCATCAGCTCGGCGCCATAGATCGCCTCACCCGTCGCATCGGCAGAACTCTTGCCGGATTCCAGCGCCAGCGCCGTGCCAATCTTTTCCGCCCGCTGCTCGATGACGGCAGCAAGCTTGCGCAGCGCGTCGCCACGGGCAATTGCCGGCAGCGCCCGCCATTCCTTCTGTGCCTTCGCCGCCGCCTCGACAGCCTCGACGGCTTCTTCGGCAGTCGCCGACGGCACCTTGGCGAATTGGGCTTCCGTTGCCGGATTGAGCACCGGCACCAGACTGCTGGAAGACCGGAATTGTCCGGCTATGAAATTGCGATAATCCCTCATCACGGTATCCTCAGGACAATAGCCAACCACGCGCATGCCGGCCTCTGCCGGCCATGCGTTGAAACGAAACAGTGTGCCGTCGCCCGGAAGCGGCAGCTAGAACGTGCTGCGGCCCGGCGCCGCGTCGAGAAGCGTTCTCGTGTATGGGTGTGTCGGCGCCTGCAGCACCTGGGCCGCACTGCCGCGCTCGACGATTTCACCCTTCTGCATCACCACGATCTCGTCGCTGATCTGGGCAGCGACGCGCAGGTCGTGGGTGATGAAGACGATGGCGAGCTGCAGCTTCTCCTGCAGCTCGCGAAGCAGTTTCAGGACCTGTGCCTGCACGGAGACGTCGAGCGCCGAAACGCTTTCGTCGGCGATCAGGACATCCGGCCGCATGGCGAGCGCACGCGCAATGCCGATGCGTTGGCGCTGTCCGCCGGAAAAGGCCGACGGCTTGCGCCAATAGGCACTCTTCTGCAGACCGACGAGATCTAGCAGTTCTTCCGCACGGTGCCGCGCTTCGCCTGCCTCGACACCGGCAAGCATGGCGGAGCGGGCAATCATCGGACCGACACGGCGGCGCGGATTGAGCGAGCCGAACGGATCCTGGAAGATCATCTGGATTGACCGGCGCCGGGCGCGCAACGGCGCCGGCGCAAGACCGAGAAGATCGGCACCCGCAACCTCCACCCGACCGCTCTTCGGCTGGATGAGGCGGATCATCGCTTTCGCAAGGGTAGACTTGCCGCAGCCGGATTCACCGACGATGGACACCACGCGGCCCGGCGAGAGGCTGAGCTCCACATGTTTCAAGACCTGGACGCTGCCGTAGGAATGCTGCAAGTCGTGCACGGCAAGTACCGGCTCTTCACCCTGCGGCGGCGCCGGGCGATCGTGCGGCGTCAGGCTCGGCACGGCGGCGATGAGCTCTTTGGTGTAGGGATGGCTCGGCGCTGTCAGCACCTGTTTTGCTTCGCCGATCTCGACAATCTCGCCGTAGCGCATGACGGCCACGCGATCGGCAATATCGGCAACAACACCGAAGTCATGCGTGATGAAGAGAATGCCATGGTCGTGCATATTACGAAGCTCGCGCATGAGCCTCAGCACTTGGGCCTGGGTCGTCACATCGAGCGCCGTCGTTGGCTCGTCCGCAATCAGCACACGCGGGTTCATGGCAAGCGCCATGGCGATGACGACGCGCTGGCACTGGCCGCCGGAGAGTTCGTGCGGATAGGCCTGCAGGATACGGTCCGGGTTCGGCAGATGCATGGATTCGATCAGCGCGCGGGCGCGCTTCTTGCGCTCGGCGGCATCGAAATCCGAATGCAGCTCGAAGACTTCCTCGATCTGCGCCGAAACCGTCATCGCCGGATTGAGCGAGGCGATCGGCTCCTGGAAGATCATGGCGATATCACTGCCCCTGACGGCGCGGAAAGCCCTCTCGGAGAGGCCGACGAGATCGGTATCGCCGAGCATCACTTTGCCGCCCGCAATCTTCAGCCCCTCCGGTACGGCCCCCATCAATGCGGCCGACAGAACCGACTTGCCGGACCCGGATTCCCCGACAACGCAGAGAATTTCACGCGGCCTGAGATCGAAGCTCGCCGCCTTGACGGCATAGGGCCTGTCGGCGCCCTTCGGCAGCGCGACACTCAGATTTTCGACCCGAAGGATCGGTTGGCTTTCGTTGCTGCTCATGCACGCCTCCCCTGCGCTTCCGAGACTTCTTGCAATCCGTCTGCCAGCAGGCTCAAGCCCAGCATCAGCGACGAGATCGCAAGGCATGGAAAGATGACGAGATGCGGGAAGGCGATCGCCATGGCGCGGCCTTCATTGACCATTGTGCCCCAATCCGGCGTTGGTGGCGGCAGGCCGAGGCCGAGGAAGCCGAGCGTGCCGATGGTGATCGCCGTGTAGCCGAGGCGCAAGCAGAAATCGACTGCGAGCGGGCCGCTGGCATTGGGCAGAATATCGAAGAGCATGATGCGCCAGGTGCTTTCGCCCTGTGTCACCGCAGACGCCACGAAGTCGCGGCTCGACACATCGATGGTAATGCCGCGCACGATGCGGAAGATCGCCGGCGCACTACCGAAGGTGACCGCAAGCACGATGTTGAATGGCGAGGAGCCGACAACGACGATGATGACGATATAAAGCACCAGAACCGGGAAGGAGAGCACCACATTGGCGATGTAGGACAGGACCGCATCGATCCAGCCGCGCCAGTAGCCGGCGATAAGACCGAGCGCCACGCCGACCACATAGGCAGTCACGGTCGCAAGCGTCGAGAACACCACGACAGTGCGTGCGCCATAGATCAGGCGTGAGAGGATATCGCGGCCGAGCTTGTCGGTGCCGAGCCAGAATACGCCGCCTGTCGGAGCGGCAGTACCGGGCTTTGCCAGTGGCAACAGCGTGCGGATCGGATCGAAGGGCGCAAGGATTGGCGCAAAGATCGCCACCAGCAGCCAGCCAATCGTCAGGAATCCGCCGATCAGCACGACCGGATTGGTGAGATAGGGTGTTACAGCTTTCCGCATGCCGCCCTCACTTCCGTCCCTTGGCTGCATCGAGCAGCGAGACACGCGGATTGAGCCAGCCATAGGCGAGGTCGGAGAGGATCTGCGTCGCGACGACGACGACGACGCTCACCATCGCGCAGGCTTCGACCAGGCGGATATCGCTATTGAGCGCGGCGTCATAGAGAAGCGTGCCGAAGCCCTTATAGGCATAGAAAACCTCCACGACGATGACGCCCGAGAGCAGCCAGGGAAACTGCAGCATGATGACGGTAACCGGCGTGATCAGCGCATTACGCAGCGCATGGCGCCAGACGATACGCGCCGTGCTGGCGCCCTTCAGTCGCGCCGTGCGGACGTAATGCGTGCCCATGACTTCGATCATCGACGCGCGGGTGACGCGCGCCAGGTAACCGGTGGAATAGAAGGCGAGCACCAGCACGGGCAGAATGATCTGCTGCAGCGAGAAACCTGATAGCATGGTGCTGGCACCTGGCAGCCAGTGCAGCCAGAAGACGAAGACGGCCGAGAAGAAGACGGCGGAGGCGAAATCCGGGATCGAGGTCGTGGCGATCGCAATGAAAGAGACGATACGATCGAGAACCGAACCCTGACGCATGCCGGCAACGATGCCCGCAAACAGGCCGACGGGCACGATCACCAGCAGCGCACCGCCGGCAAGAATGCCGGAAGCCGCAAGTCGGTCCGGGATAAGCTGCGCAACCGGCGCGCGGTAATAGGTGGACACGCCCCAGTCGCCGGTCACGAAGGACCAGAGCCAGCGGCCGTAGCGAATGATGAAGGGGGCATCGTAACCGTTGGCAGTCAGCCACTGGGCGCGCTGAGCTGGCGTCGAGAACTGGCCGAGGACCTTGACGGCGACATCGCCGACATTGACCTCCAGTGCCAGGTAAACGAGCAGCGACACGGTGAACATCACCGCGAGTGCGCTTGCCAGTTTACGAAGAATGAAACGGAAAACGGTCACGAACCACCTCTTTGCCGGGTCGGGGCCGCCGCGATGAGCGGCCCCGAAGATCAAGCCTTGGCGAGCCAGACGCCGTCCATGCGGAAGTAATCCGCCGGATGGAGCACGAAACCGTGGACGGTGGTGGCTGCGGCGCTGAAGCGGTTCGGCCAGTAGGGTTGAATGATGACCCCGGAATCCTGCAGGATCTGCTCGACATCCTTCATGGCTTCGGGACGCTTGGCCGGATCGACGACGGCGAGAGCCTTGTCGAGCGCGGCGTCGAATTCCTTGCTGGCGAAATGGCTCTCGTTCCAGGCACCACCGGAGCGATAGGCAAGATCGAGCGTCATCGCACCGAGCGGACGGTGCGCCCAGTATGTCAGACCGAAGGGAACCTTGTCCCAGATCGGCCAATATTGCGAGGCCGGCAGAACATTGAGCTTGAGCCGGATGCCGGCTTCGGCAAGGTTCTGCTGCAGCACCTGCGCAGTGTCCTGCTCCCAGGTGCCCTGCGTGTTACCAAGCGTCAGCTCAATATCCAGGCCGTCCTTGTGGCCAGCTTCTGCAAGCAGGGCCTTGGCCTTCTCGACATCGCGGGTAACCGCCGGCAGCGCGAAGTAATCGGGCTGAACCGGCGAGACGTGGAAGTTGGCGCCCACTTCGCCCTCGCCACGATAGGCGACGTCGAGCATCTGCTTGTTGTCGGCGGCAAGCTGCACGGCCTTGCGGACGCGAACATCGTCGAACGGCTTCTGATCGGACTGCATGCGCATGACGAGCGTATGTGCCGCCTTGCCGGTCAGGATCTGGATGTTCGGCAGCGACTTCATGAGATCGTATTCGGCGATCGTCGCGCGGTAGATGATATCGATCTGACCGCTCGAAAGTGCTGCGAGATGCGTGGTGATATCGGTGCCGAGGTCGATATACTGGATGCCATCGAGATGAACAGGCGTGCCCCAGTAATCCGCGCGCTTGGAGAACACGGCCTGACGGCCGACTTCATAACTTTCCAGCTTGAAGGGACCGGTACCAACAGGATTGGCCGGCCAGTTGGCGCCGCCCTTGACGAAATCGCGGTGCAGCATCGGGCAGGTGTAGGAGTAGAGCTGTTCGGGCAGCGAGGAAACCGCGCGCGACAGCGTGATGCGGACCGCATGGTCGCCGGTCTTTTCCACCTTTTCGACGGCCGAGAAAGCGGTCTTGTTGGAAGACTGCGAGTCCGGAGCGATCCAGCGCTGGATATTGAAGATCACGTCTTCGGGCGTGAAGGCATCGCCATTCGACCATTTGGCGCGCTCGTCCAGCTCGAAATCCCAGGTCTTGAGATCGGCAGACGGCGTCCAGCTCTTGGCGAGATAGGGATGGGTGACGTTGTCGGCATCGACAAAGGTCAGGAATTCGAGGCTGTTGCGATAGAGGTTCGAAGCCTCGATCCAGCTCGTCATCATTGGATCGGTCAGTTCCTGGATCTGGCAGCCGAAACGCAGCGTACCGCCATCAGTAGGCGTTTCCTGCGCAAGAGCCGGCTTGCTGTCACCGAGGAAGGCGCTGGCGGAGGCCGCCGTCACACCGAGCCAGGCGACGGCACGCAGGAAACCGCGGCGATCGATCTCGCCGGCACGGACCTGTTCGCACAGTTCCGGCACGGAGGGATGCAGCGGGTTGCCGCTGTTGGTTTTCAATTCAGTCATGATCTGCCTCCTCCTTGAATGGCAGTATGGTCGCTATCAGACACCCTCTGTGCCAGACACGATGCGCAGGGCGGGCTTTTCACCGTCGTTCATCATACGATTACTGAAGCGGCTGATGATCCAGGATCGAAACCCTGCAATCAGAGGATCCACCAGCCCTTCCGCATCGGTCTTCAGGTAATAGCCGAAGCCTTCGTAATAGTGTGCGGTAACCGGCGCAACCAAGCGGCCGCTTTCTATTTCCTCCCGAAATAGCGCCGGGTCCGCCAGCACTAGGCCCTGCCCCGACAATGCGTACTGAACCCCGAGGCTGGCGCTGTCGAATGTCACGCCACGCGCTACAGAAACCCCGCCGAGACCGTTCTGAACAAGGAAGCGCTGCCAGGTCAGATAGGGCTCCATGTCGACGATCTTGATGTGGATGATCTCGTTTGCTCCAATGAAGGCCGCAAGCTCCGAAACTCCTCCCTGCATCAGATCGGCCCGCACCAGATCAGGATGGCACAGGATCGTAGGCCGCTCCTCCCAGAGCAGGTCGGTGACCCATTCATCGACGGCCGGCCGCGTATAGACGACCGCCACGTCGAATTCGCTGTCCGGCACCCCGTAGGGCGTCGAAACCTCCAGCAGCACTTCCGGGAAGCTGCGCCGGAAATCGGTCAGCAGCGGCACGGTGAGCTTCATCGCAAAGCTCGGTGGCAGGTTGATACGCAGCTTGCGCTGACGCTGTTCTTCCGGCGCGCAGACTTCCTTCAGCGCCTGCTCGATGCGGTCGAAACCCTTGCCGATACCGGCAACGAGCGAGCGCCCGTCATCCGTCAGCGTCGTGGCCTTGTGACCGCGTTCGAAAAGCTTGCGCCCGATGCTCTCTTCCAGACCGATGACATGCCGCGAAAGTGCGCTCTGCGAAATGTTGAGTGCGGCGGCCGCCGCCGTGAAGCTGCCGTGATGCGCAACGGCCTCAAAGGCCCGGAGCGCGTTCAGCGGCAACCGGCGGCGATCGACCGCCGGCTCCTTCTTCGTCTGGGGAGAGCGATCCTCCGTCATTATCCCGCAAGCCCACCGAACAGGACGTATTTGCTCTCCAGATATTCATCGAGCCCTTCGGCAGCACCTTCACGGCCAAGGCCGGACTGCTTGACGCCTCCGAATGGCGCGACTTCCGTCGAGATCACGCCCTCGTTGATGCCGACCATGCCTGCTTCCAGCGCTTCGGCGACACGCCAGGCGCGGCCGAGATTCTGGGTGAAGAAATAGGCCGAGAGGCCAGTTTCCGTATCATTGGCGAGCGCGATCGCCTCTTCCTCACCCTTGAAGCGGAAAAGACCGGCGACCGGGCCGAAGGTCTCTTCGGTCGCAAGTGCCATATCCCTCGTCATGCCGGTCAGCACCGTCGGCGCATAGAACAGGCCGCCGCGCTCATGCCGCCGGCCGCCGGTCAGCACCTTGGCACCCTTCTCGACGGCGTCGGTCACATGCCGCTCGACCTTCGTCAGCGCCGGCGCATTGATGAGCGGCCCCTGAGCCACGCCATCCTCGACGCCGGGCGCAACCTTCATCGCCGCGACGGCCTTGGCAAGCGCCTCGGCATAGCGGTCATAAATACCGTCCTCGACGAGGATACGGTTGGCGCAGACGCAGGTCTGTCCAGTATTGCGGAACTTGGAGGCGATCGTGCCGCGCACCGCCTGATCGATATCGGCATCGTCGAAGACGATCAGCGGCGCATTCCCGCCGAGCTCAAGGCTGATGCGCTTCACCGTATCGGCGCTCTGGCGCATGAGCAGCTTGCCGGTCGCCGTCGATCCCGTGAACGAGAACTTGCGCACGACGGGGCTCTTCATCCAGACGCCGACGACATCGACCGGCGACTTCGTCGTCACCACGCTGACCACACCAGCGGGAACGCCTGCCTGTTCGCCGAGACGGGCAAGCGCCAGAGCCGAAAGCGGCGTATCTTCCGCCGGCTTGATGATGATGGTGCAGCCGGCAGCAAGTGCGGGACCGACCTTGCGGGTAATCATCGCCAGAGGGAAGTTCCATGGCGTTACAGCCGCGACGACACCGACAGGCTCCTTCATCACGACGATGCGCGCATCGACCTTGTGCGACGGCACGACGCCACCATGCGAGCGGCGGCCTTCCTCGGCAAACCAGGTGAGGAAACCGGCCGCATAGGCGACCTCGCCACGCGCTTCAGCGAGCGGCTTGCCCTGCTCAGCCGTCAACAATCGGGCGAGGTCTTCCTGATTGGCAAGCATCAGATCCGCCCAGCGTCGCAGCACGGCAGAACGCTCCGAAGCGAGCGTCTTGTGCCAGGTCTTGAAGGCCTTCGCTGCGGCGTCGATCGCCTGCTGCGCCTCCGCCGCACCGCAATCCGGCACGGTCGCAAGCTCGCTGCCATCGGCGGGATTGAGCACGGCAAAGCGCTTGCTGTCAGCAGCACTTCCCCAGCCTCCACCGATCAGCGCATTGTCTTCGACAAGCTTCATATCAGGCGACCTTCGGCGTGAAGAAAGGATTGCCGACCGTTGCCACGCCTTCGGCAAGCTCGGCACGCGACGGCCAGCCCTTCAGCAATGCGCGCTTGGCAGCAAGATGGGTTGCAGCCTTGTTGTTATGATACACTTCTTCGGCGTCGTTGGCCGACGGATTGACCCAGACGGCGGCAATCGCGACCCAGTCATCTTCAGCTTCCGCCGGCAGCGAACCATCGAGCAGCGCTGCAGTAATACCGGCGGCGACACCGGCCTGCGCCGGACCCCAGGTCATCAGCTCATGCGACGAACCGGATTCCATCACCGCCTTGGCGATGAAAAGCGTCACCGGCTTTGCCGGCAGGTTTGGCTTCAGTACTGCCTGGAACGGCAGGTGGCCGGGACCCGGACTCGCTGCCGCACCGGCGAGCGCGCCGGAAATCGGGCCGTTCTTCGGGCCGATGTAGAGGTTGATATGGGCAGCGTTCGGGCCGGAACCCTCGAAGCCTTCACCGATATAAAGCATTGAAATCTCCAGTAGCGATGCGAGTCGAACCCATTATGCCTTCGAAAGGGCGCGGGGGCGACGGACCGGGTTATAGTCATTGATCATGTCGCGCGGGCGGTAGGGCTCTTCCAGGAAGGCACGCTCTTCGCCCGTCAGCTCGATCGCAGCCGCTTCGATGGCAGCAGTGACATGCTCGGGGCTCTCCGTGCCGACGATTGGAACCGTGCTGTTGCCGGAACCGATGACCCAGGCTTGGGCGATCTGGCTGGCCGTCTTGTCGCGCTTGGCAGCGATCTCGTTGACGCGCTTGGCGATCTCCTGGTCGATCTCATCGCCGAACCAGTCGAGATAGAGGTCATGGGCGATGCGCGGCGCCGAGCCGCCGCCGGCGAGATAACCGCGGGCGAGCGGCGAAAAGGTCGTGACCGCAATGCCCTCATCCTGACAGTAAGGCATCATCTCGCGCTCTTCCTCCCGGTAGAGCAGCGAATACTGGCACTGCATGTTGACGAACCGCGTCCAGCCATTCTTGTTGGCGACATGGTTCATCTTGGCGAACTGCCAGGAATACATGGTGGAAGCGCCGATGTAGCGTGCCTTGCCCGACTTCACGATGTCATGCAGAGCGTTCATCGTTTCCTCGATTGGTGTTTCCGGATCGAAGGCGTGGATGACGTAAAGGTCGACATAGTCGGTGCCCATCTGCTTCAGCGACTTGTCGATGGAGGCCATCAGATGCTTGCGCGACAGGCCCTTGTCGTTCGGATCGTCGCTCATCGGATAGAAGGCCTTGGTGGCGAGCACCAGCTTTTCGCGTTCCGTCAGCGACAGCAGTGTGCGGGCCACGACCTGCTCGTTGACGCCGGTCGAATACCAGTCCGCCATGTCGAAGAAATTGATACCGACATCGAGCGCCTTCTTCAGGATTGGCACCGATTTTTCTTCGTCCAACACCCAACCCTTCCACTTGGATGTCCCGATACCCATGGTACCAAGGCAAAGCGACGAAACCTTCAGGCCGGTCTGGCCAAAGCGCACATATTCCACAGCAATGTCCTAAAAGTGTTTCTCCCTCCTAAGACTATGCCGTGGCGACACTATTGTGACAAATAGGTTTATTCGATGCGGCTATCTCAAAATGAGATGGCGCCATCAACCGCCCGCAGGGGCCTGTGCCGCAGGCTTTTCCCTTGCGGACCTGATGTCCAGCAGCACCGCGACGAGCCCGTAAACCGCGGCAAGTATCCACAGCGTAAGGAACGGTTCCCTGACCGCCTGAAGCGGAGCGCCGAGCTGCGACACCTCGACGATGCCGTTGATGGCGCTGGTGCTTGGCAGCAGAACGGTCAGCGCCCGCAGCGGCTCGGGTATGGCTTCGCTCGGCCACGAAAAACCGGCAAGGAACATGAAAGGCAACCCGAGCGTGGCGCAGACGAGCTGAACAGCGAGCGGCTTGCGGAACAGGCTGGCAATCACCATCCCGAGCGTGGCAACTGCCAGAACAAACGGCAGGCAGAAAGCAAATATCGTCAGCAAACCACCCAATCGCGGAATGCCGTAAAGGTAAGGCAGCACGATCAGATAGAATGGCAATACAATCGCCTCGATAACGAGATAGGCAAGCAGCCTGCCGCCGACGCGGGCAAAGGGGCCGGCGGCCGAGGCAGCAGTATCCCGCGCCGCCGCATCATTGTCGATCGTCCCAAGTAGACCGACGCCGATCAGCAGCGTTTGCTGCAGGATCAGAACAAAGGCTGCGGGCAGGATATAGGTCGCATAGCCGCCCTGCGGATTGAACAGTGCGACCGTCGTCAACGGCATGGGATCGGGGGCAGCTGCCGCCAATACCGGGTCGATATTGGCCGCAATCAGCCGCGCCGTCTCGATTTCCGCGCCCATGGTCCTCGCGACGGCAACGACGGCGCCGGAAATGCGCTGATAGATCAGGAAATAGCTGGCGTCCCCATAAAGCGCGACCGGCGATTGCCGCCCATGCAGCAGATCACGTTCGAAATATTGCGGGATGACCAGAATGCCGTAGAGCTGGCGTCCTTGAACCGCCCGCTCGGCACTGACCTGATCTGGCAGCATCGCGGCCACGGCAACATCACTCGACGCATCGATACGGCGCACCAGCTCACGGCTGCTCGTCGTATCGTCGAGATCGACGACGGCGATCGGCACGTCGCGCAGCGCCTCGTTTGCATAAGGCTGTGGGTAATAGAGGGCATAGATTAGTGGCCCGAAGACCAGTACCGCGAGTGCCGGGCGCAGAGTCAGGATGCGGATCAGCTCGATGCGGAAGATCGCCAGCAAGGCCCTCATGGCGTGACCTCCCTCAGCCGCTGCGCCGCCTGTCGCTGCCGGCGAATGCGGAACACTTCCAGCCGCAGCGCCGTCACGATCGCCAGCACCAGCACGAATATGCCGAGCACCATCAAAGGCTTCAGCGACAGATCGACCGGCGTGCCTCGGATCGTCTGATCGATCCTAGCCGTCAGATACCAGGTGCCGGGAATGAGCTCGCCCCACCAGTAGGAGAAGTCGTTCATCGCCAACCGCGGAAAGCCGATGCCCATATAACCGAACGATGGCGCGAACATCAGCGTGCCGATGCTGATGGCGCTTGCGACCGGCCGCAGGAAAAGCGCCAACAGCACACCGATGAACTGGTTCGCGAGAATGAAGAGCAATCCGGCCACGACGAGGATGCAACGCTCGCCCCTGAGCGGCATGTCGAGCACGCCGAAAAGAATGGCGTCCGAAAGACCGAGAACCACAAGGAAGATCAGTGTGTAGGGTAGCATCTTGCCAGCCATTGCCGGCCACAGACCGCCGCCAAGCCGCCGCAGAATGACGAGACGGTGCGTTGTTTCGGCATCCATGCCAACCGTGTAAGCCATGGTGGTAACGATCACCACCTGCAGCAAGGCGGGCATCAGCGCTGCGAGCAGAAAATGCGCATAGTTGAGCGTCGGATTGAAAAGCGGATTGACCTGCACGGGGATCGGCGAAAGATCGGCCTGCGCAATATCGACCGGCTGCCCCTGCGCCGTGCGCAGCGACAGGCGGATGCCGGCGGCCACAGTCGGCACGGCAGCACTGACGCCCCTGAGCGTAAGATTACCTGTTGTCAGCGTCTGCGTATTGTAAAAGAACACCACCTCGGGACGCCGGCCGGCGAAAACATCGCGCTCCAGATTGCGTGGCAGCATCAGTAGTCCGTGAACCTTGCCGGACAGGATCAGCGCACGGCCTTCCGTGAGGTCGCTGACATTGACTGCGACAGCGGTATCCGGCGTCGCATCGACTGCGCGAATAATCGTTCGCGAAAGATCGCTGCCGTCGAGATCGAGCACGGCGATCGGCAGCCGTGTCGCCAGTCCCGCGCTGAAGACGATGGCAAGTACACCCATCAAGAGCAGCGGCAAGAGCGTCGTCAGGAAAAGCAGAAACGGCCGGCGATAGAACCAGTCGAACTCCCGCCGGAACACCAGGAGGAAGCCGGGACGAAGCCCGCCGGGCGGCTTCATCTCAACGCCCCGCCGGCGGCCAGGAGGCGATGACGCTCATGCCTGGCCGAAGCCCCTCGACGGGATTGACCGGAACGGCGCGTACCTCGAAGGTGCGCAGGTCGAAATCGCCGGTCGCGCGTGTCGCGCGCCAGGTCGCATATTGGCCCTGCGCGTTGATCATCGTCACCTTGACCGGGATTGGACTGCCGGCAAGCGCCGGAACCGTGACGTCAAAACCGTCGCCGACCTTGAGTCCCTTCAGCAGGTCCTCGCGAAGATTGAACGTGAACCAGGGATTCTGCAGGTCGATAATCGAAAACAGCGGCGAACCGGCGCTGAAATTTTCGCCGAGCTCGGCGACGCGCGTCGTCACCTGACCGGAGATCGGCGCATGGATGACCAGTTCTGAAACGTCCACTTGCTGCTGGTTGAGCGACGCACGTGCCTGCTCCACCTGAGCGGCCGCAAGCGCCTTTTCTTCCTTGCTGGAACCGGCCGTCGCAAGCCGTGCATTGGCGGCTGCGGATTCCTGCTTGCGGATCGCGGCCTCCAGGTTACGGGCAGTCTGATCGACCTGCGCCTGCGTCGAAGCGCCTGTCGTGATCAACCGCGCCTGACGGGCGGACTCTTCCTGATAAAGCGTGACATCGGCGCTTGCTGCGGCAAGCTCGGCATTGGCCGCATCGATAGTTTCGGGACGCGTGCTGTTGACACGAGTGAGGTCGGCCTCTGAAACGCCGACTGCCGCTTCAGCCAAATGCAGCGCCGCCGTCAATTGCGGGCTTTCCAGTTCGGCAATAACGGTGCCCTTCTCGACATTGTCACCGACATCGGCGTTGAGTTTGAGAATACGGCCAGCGACGCGCGGGCTGATATCGACGCGATTGGCGGAAACCTCGCCCTGCACCACCAGCGGCGGTGGTCGCGTCGCAAACCACAGGAGAACACCAAGAACGACAAGGGCTACAATTCCCACAACTGCCCGAACCATTCCTGCTACCTTCATCGGTGCCCCCGTTCAGATGGAGTGTTCCGGCTGAACTGTGTCTCAGGATTATCCCTCTGGCAATATGACAAGCCTGCTGCAACTCCTTGGCACGCCGTAAAGTCGTGATCGTGTCCGAGGAATTTTTACCGTTCTGCTTGCCATCTGCAGCGTCATTATTGCGATAGCGGAAGTCGTCGGAACAAATTTCAAAGCCATTCACCAGGGAAACCGACCTGCCGCTTCGTATGGCCGGACCAAAACCTAAGTATAGTTATGTCTCAGGACGCTTGGATTTAACTTGTACTCGTAGCTCGGAACCGACCTGACCATTCACGGTTCCAAGCTGGTGGCACCGCCCCTTGCCACCTCTAGGGCAGGCGCCCCCCTCCGCCGAAGCCCTGCGGATCCTCCCATCCGCCAGAGACCGTCCCGCCGCCCGGGGCGGTCTTTCCTTTTCAAGCGTAGAGACAATTCGGCCCATGCTTCCAACACTTTGGTATAGTTTTGCGCCGATAAACACGCCATTAAGGTAAACGCGCACTAGCCGGTATGGGTAGAAGACCGGAACCAACAGCGAGGGGGTATGGGATCATTCATTGTATCGAAACTCATCAACCGGCGAGGAACGCTCTCGCATGAGATCACGCTCGGCCTGATCGCACTGGTGCTCGGCGCCACCGTGTTCTACGTCGATGCCTTCACTGAGATCGAAAGCGCTATCGCCGTCCTCTATGTTATCGTGCTGCTGCTATCGGCCGAAATACTGACGAGGATAGGCACCACGCTCCTCACAGTTGTCTGCGCCGCCCTTACCCTTTTCGCCTATTTCTTTTCGCACGGCCTCGGGGAAAATGTCCCAGCTCAGTTGCGGTTGGCGGTTTCTCTCGCCGCCATCACCATCACCTGCGCCCTTATCCTCAGGAACGAAACCGCGCGTGCCGGCCTCATCGAAGCCAACTTGCATCTTCGCGACAGCGAAACCCGCTATCGCTACATCTTCGAGCACAGCCGAATCGCACTCTGGGAACGCGATTATTCCGCAGTGCGAGCCTTCCTGATGTCTTTGAAAGCGGAAGGTGTGAGTGACCTCAAAGACTATTACCGAACAAACCCCAGTGTCATCGCCACCTGCACAGGCCTCATCCGCACCATCGCCTCCAACGACGCAGCAATGGAACTGCTCGGCCATGTGGCCGGCGGCCTGCCCTCGCACACGATGCGCCACTACATCGCCCCTGATGACGATACCTTCCTGGACCTGATGAATGCCATCTTCTGCGGCGAACGGCATTTCGAGGGCAAGGGCAATCTGATTGCGGAGAATGGCGAGACCAGGCTTGTCATCATGAGCATGAGCTTTCCGGAAGATCCCGCCGCCTTCAATCGCGTGGTCGTCGGCATGGTGGATATCACCCAGCGGGAAATGATGCAGAAGGCCATTCGCGAGGCTCAGGATGAGCTTGCCCGCGCCTCGCGCGCCGCGACTGTCGGCACACTTTCCGCCTCGCTCGCCCACGAGCTCAACCAGCCGCTCGGCGCTATCGTCGTCAACGCCCAGACGCTCCTCAGATGGCTGAACCGCGAGCCGCCGGATCTCGCGGCCGTTCGCCGTTCGGCCGAGCGCATCATTCGCGACAGCCAGCGGGCGAGCGAAATCATCCACAATACCCGCTCCATGCTGACACAGGGCGATCGCACGCCCGAGCAGGTCGACCTCGAAACGTTGATCGAGGAAACACGCGCCCTGATGGAGCACGACTTCCAGCGCGACATGGTCGACTTCGATGTGAACCCACCCGAACAGCCGATCACAGTGAAGGCGATCCGTATCGAGCTGCAGCAGGTGCTCATCAACCTCGTCACCAATGCCGTGCAGGCCATGCGCGAAACGGCAATCGACCAGCGTAAGATTCTGATCTCGCTCGCCAGGAAGGATGATATATTCGTCAGCCTCTCCGTCAGGGATTTCGGCCCCGGTATCAGCGAGGAGGCCATGGCGAAGCTCTTCACCCCCTTCTTCACGACCAAGCCCTCCGGAATGGGCATGGGGCTCTCCATCTGCCGCAGCACGCTGGAGGCCAGAGGCGGCCAGCTGATCGCCGGCAATCATCCTGAAGGGGGCGCCATCTTCGAAATGATCATACCGATTGAGGACGACCATGACCGACACTAGCGCCGCATCGAAGGCAGCCTCGCAATCCGCATCACCGATAGTCTATGTCGTCGATGATGACGAATCCATCCGCGAGTCGCTTGTCGATCTTTTCCGGTCGATCCAGATGGATGCGGTCTCCTTCGCGACCACGACTGCCTTTCTCGATACCGCCGACCTGCGACGGCCGGGCTGCATTCTCCTCGATGTGCGCCTGCCAGGTCTAAGCGGGCTGGATTTCCAACTTCATCTCGAACGGATCGGCAGCAGGATGCCGATCGTCTTCATGACCGGCTTCGGCGATATTCCGATGAGCGTGCGCGCCATGAAGGCCGGCGCTGTCGACTTCCTCACCAAGCCCTTCCGAGACCAGGATATTCTCGATGCCGTCGGCATCGCGATCGAAAAGGATATGGCCCGCCGGCGGGAAATGGCGGCAAGCGATGCCGTCGCCTCGCTGGTCGATACACTGACGCCCCGCGAGCGGGAGGTGATGGCGGCCGTCGTCAAGGGGCTGATGAACAAGCAGATCGCCTATGACCTCGGCATCAGCGAAATCACCGTGAAGCTGCATCGTGGCAATGTCATGCGCAAAATGCAGGTCCGCTCGGTGGCGGATCTGGTGCGCAAGGCCGAAATGCTGGAAGGCAGATAGTGGAACCTAGACCCTTGTATGGTACCGCGACACGGCCCCGATCCTCATAATATAGCCTAACGTAATGTAAGAATAAGCAAGGCTACCAATCTCGTGTCACATACATCCACAATCGCTGTCGTCGATGACGACCAGGCTATCCGGGAGGCGCTTGACGATCTGATCCAGTCCTGCGGCTACCAGAGCAAGCTTTTCGCTTCGGCGGAAGAGTTCCTGGCCTTTGACGACAGGGCGACGATTGACTGCATGCTGGTCGACGTCAAGATGCCCGGACTGAGCGGCATCGAACTGCAGCAAATCCTCAACGGCGAACCTGAAAAGCCGCCGATGATCTTCATGACATCCTATCGCGACGAGAGAACTCGTACGGCCGCCATGGAAGGCGGTGCGCTGGCCTTTCTGGGCAAGCCGGTCGAATTCGATTCCCTCATCAACTATCTGGAAATAGCTTTGAAGCCGTAAGGCCCCACTGCGTCGGGTTCCCGGGTGTTGCTTCCGCCATCAGATCAGTTCGAATTATACACCTATGTATAATTTAAGATGGAAACAATAAAGACTATAGTTAATCTCGTATCTTCCAGTAAAATGGATAGAAAAACGAGGTGAACGCCATGATAAAGCTCAAGCGCCCGATATTTATCAGCGTCGGGAAGAACATTCTGATGGATGTGATCTTCTCCAACATCGTAACCGGTGCGAATTACAAGTTCCACTGCGCGCTGCTGCGCCTGGAACCGGAAAATCCGATCTACGAATATCAGCCGGTCCGCATTGCCACGCATCGCCGCCCGGACGAAATCAGCCGGACGCATTTCTGATCCTCCCCCTTCTGGCGCTGACCGGTTTCCTCCCGGCCGGTCAGTGCATTTGCCGGCAGATGATCCATGACCCTCAAGAATACGGCAAAATCCCCCTGGCAGGGGGATGCAACCAGCGCCACTGTACAGGCCGATCCCACGACAAGTTTCTCTACTGCCCTGCAGGAAGTCATGCAGGTGCATGGCTTTCGTTTCTTCCTCGCCGCCAGCTTTCCGCAAGCCGACAAGCTCGGCTTTCGCGCCAACATCATCGCCAGCAACTGGCCACAGGAACTGATCGACCGCTACGACGCTTCAGATCTCTTTTGGCGCAGCCAGCTGATCGATGGTTTGAAGAAGACCATCATGCCGATCTATTCCGGCATCGGCATCTTCGCCCAGCCTGCCAGCGTAAGCAGCTCGGAAGAACTCTCCCGTCGTTTCGAGGATCTCGGCCTTCACAACACCGTCAGCTTCACGCTGCATGACGCCATTCTAAGGCACTATGTCATCATGTTCTCCGGCCTGCGCAGCCCGCTCGACGAGCAGGAATGCGCGCGCATGGTCTTTGCCGTACTGAAGGCGCTGGACAGCTACAGCCTTGCGACCGAGCCGCCGCTTGCCGATTACGAGCGCCTGACCGTTCGCGAGATCGAATGCCTGCGCTGGTCAGCCTCCGGCAAGAGTAGCGAGGAGATCGCCATCATCCTGCATATCTCCTCCCATACGGTGAACGGTTATCTGAAGGCGGCGATGCGCAAGCTCGATGCCGTCAACCGCATGCAGGCCGTGGCGAGGGCCTATCGTTTCCGTCTCATCTGAAGGTCTGCAAGCTCTAAAACTCTTCTGGTTTCAGGCCATCCAAACCTATCCGCGTGGCCGCTGACGAGATATCTGCGAAATTTCGGCTGAGATCATCGTCAAATAATGCGACAACTCCCCGTCAATTCACGCGCGAAGCGCCTCAACCTACGCATGCAGGACAAATATCAGCACTATTGTTCCTGTTGTCGACAGAACATGCTAAGTTACCAGCGGGAGGGACATTTCTCAGGAGTTCTCTTGTCCGCCGAATACACGTCAGCCGATACGGCCCACGCCTCCGGCAATCTGCCGCATATCGACTCGCGCCAGCGCGCCGAGGCGGTTGCCGCCCGTCTCGTCACTGAACAACACGACCGGCCGTCGCTGGTTTCCACCATCGCCCGCGAAGTGGCAGCCGAGATCATCGAAGACATTCGCAAACCGGGCGATGACCTGAACTCCGTCGAACTTGCACGGCGCTACAAGACCAGCCGGACGCCGATCCGCGAAGCCCTGATGCTTCTGGAAAGGGAAGGACTCGTCGAAATCCCGCCGCGCCGTCGCCCACGTGTCGCTAGCCTCTCGATCAAGGAGATCCGCGATATCTACCGCGTCCGCGCCAATCTGCTGGAACTGATTGCCGGCGACATTGCGCGGGACGCGTCGCTTGACGATATCCGCACCCTCCAGCCGATCATGCAGGTCATGGAAAACGCGAGCAAGGCCGGCGATGTGAACGTCTATTTCTGGGCAAATGTCGACTTTCACGAACGCAATACCGAACTCGCCGGCAATCGCACGGTCAAGAAGATCATCGATTCCTTGCTTCTGAGAACCCTTCGCTTGCGCCGTATCGGCCTATCCCAGCCCGGCCGCCTGCAGAAATCCTATGAGGATCACGAACGGTTGTGCCGCGCGTACGAGGATCGCGATCCGACGCTCGCGGCCGCGCTCATCCGCTCCAACCATATCACCGGCCTTTCGGTGCTGGAAAACATCTATTCATAGGACGGGACGTCAGGGAAACACGACATGACAGGCATTACCGACCTCTCAGTTCTTCTCGCGACGATGGAGCCGGAATTGGTGGCAGGCGAATTCGTCTATTGCGCCGTGCCGGCCTCGCAGTCGGAAGACTATCTCCATCTTCGCCCGCTCGCCCTCTTTCGCGAAACGGAAGGCCTGACGCTCATTCTGCCCCAGGATACGGCAAACAAAGCCGGCCTGCAGGCAAGCGCGCCCCTGCGGCACATCACGCTAAAAGTACATTCTTCGCTTGAAGCCGTCGGCCTGACCGCCACCTTCTCCCGCGCGTTGACGGAAGTCGGCATCAGCGCCAATGTGGTCGCGGCCTACTACCACGACCACATTTTCGTGCCTGTCGTCGATGCCGAACGGGCCGTCGAAGCGCTGCGGCAGCTCTCGGCGGCAAGCCGGAGCTACAGCAATTCCAGCAAAAGTGTGCAGCGGTTTTGCGTTCGGAATTGCGTAAAAACAAAAAAGTCAGGTCGGCGGCGCGTCGAGCGCGTGCAGAATGCCGCGCAGCTCGGCAAGGCCGCGAAGACGGCCGATTGCCGGATAGCCGGGCGTGACATTCTTCTGCAGGTCGTCGAGCATCCGGTGGCCGTGATCCGAGCGGAAGACGATCGACTGGTCAACGCTGCGGCGGTGATCCTCCGCGACCAGCTCCTTCAGCACGGCAACCATGTTCACGTCACCTTCGAGATGCGCGCTTTCATGGAAGGTGCGGCCGTCGCCTTCGCGGGTCGTGGCGCGAAGATGCGCGAAATAGATGCGCGAGGCGAAGCGCCGGGCGATTGCCGGCAGATCGTTGTCGGCGCGCACACCGAGGCTGCCGGTGCAGTAGCACATGCCGTTGGCCGCAGCCGGCACCGCATCGAAAAGCGCCGCATAATCCTCAGCCGTCGAAGCGATGCGCGGCAGGCCGAAGAGCGAGCGCGGCGGATCGTCGGGATGCAGCGTCAGCTTCACCCCGCGCGCTTCTGCAGCCGGCACAACGGCCTCGAGGAATTCAACGAGGTGCTGGCGAAGCTTCTTCGCATCGATGCCTTGATAGGCAATAAGCTTTTCGCGGAAAGCCGGAATGGTCAGTGGCTCGGTCGTCGAACCGGGCAGAGCCGAGGTGATGATGCGGGTAATTTCGGCAATCTCCGCGTCTGTCATGCTCTCATAGACGGCCTTGGCCCGTGCCCTGTCTTCGTCGGAATATTCGTCGGCAGCGCCCGGACGTTCCAGCACGAATAACTCGAAGGCGGCAAAGCGCTGATGATCGAAGCGCATGGCGGTAGCGCCGGTCGGCGTCACGTAGTCGAGATCGGTACGCGTCCAGTCGACAACGGGCATGAAGTTGTAGCAGACGATCGGAATACCGCAGGCAGAAACCGCCTCGAGACTGGCGATCCAGGCTTCGATCTCGGCCTTGGCCTGCCCGCCCTTACGCTTGACGGCATCGGGGATCGGGATGCTTTCGACGACGCTCCAGGTCAGTTGCGAGCGGCCCGCCGGCGTCGTTTCGATCAGCGACTGGCGCTCGCGCACTTCTGCCTTGGTCCAGGCACGGCCGATCGGCACCTGATGTAGCGACGAAACGATGTTCGTCGCACCCGTCTGGCGCACCTCGTCCAGCGTGACCGGTGCCTCCGGCCCGAACCATCTCCAACCTTGCCGCATCTCGTCTTTCTCTCCTTGGTATCCTGTGTTTTGTCGTTCCGCCGTCAGCAGAAATAGTCGGGGAACTGCGAGCGCAGCTCCGCCACGTCTGGTATAACGGCGCTTAAGTGATGAATCATCGACTCGCGCGCCGCCGCGATATCATGCGCAGCAATGGCGTCGCGGATGACAATATGCTCGTGCACGACATTGTCCATGCGCCCGAGCACCGGCAGCGTCAGACGCCGCGCCCGGTCGATCTGCACCTTCACGGTCTTCAAAATGGTCCAGATACCGGGATACCCAGCGATCTGCGCGATTGCCTCGTGAAACGCCTCATCCTCTTCATGGAAGCTGGAGGCGTTGCCGAGTGCTGCATGCGTTTTCTGTCGGGCGATGATCGCATCCAGCCGCGCGATATCGATCTCCGTCGCGATGTTTGCCGCCGTTTCCACCGTCGTTCCCTCGAGCGCCTTGCGCACCACGACCGCTTCTGGAATGGCCGAAACCGGCACGCGCGAAACCACCGTGCCGGACTGCGGATAGATATCGACGAGCCCACCCTCGGAGAGCCTCAGCAGCGCCTCGCGCACCGGCGTTCGGCTCACACCAAAATCCTCGGCAATGCGCTTTTCCTGCAGCGCCGTGCCCGGTGGGATCCTCAGAGAGACGATGTCGGCATGCAGCCGCTCATGGATCGCGGCAGCCGTCGTCACGCGACGGATCTTTCCAACGGCATCGCGTGGCGCCGAGAAGGAGAGGATTTCAGGGTCGGAAGCCTGCCGCATGCATGGTCTCGGGACGTTGACACTTTCGTGCATACTAGTATATCAATTGAATTCTGTTGCCAAGACATGCCGCAGAGGAGAACAGCGGCATGTCATTGCACCTGGAGGAAAAGCTTCAAGCTGCGAGCATTTGATGCCGCCGGAAAACCGGCGCATCGAGGCATGAGACGTGCATTGCGATGCAAACGAGCGGCGCTCGGGGCAAAGGCCGGCACCGCCGCAAAGGAGGAGGACAGAATGAAGATCACACGCAGAACCTTCGTCGGCGGAGCTGCCGGCGTCGCCGCGGCCGGAATGTTGCCGCTGCGCGCTTTCGCCCAGGCAAAGGCACCGGCAAGCCCTGTTACCATCACCATCGTCGATGTCGCCGGCAATCTGGCGCTGACGCAGGGCATGTTCCAAAACTACGCCAAGGCCAAGCCGGAATTCGTTTCCAGCTTTTCCTTCACCAAGGCCCCTGCTCCGGAACTGCCGGCCAAGATCCAAGCCCAGCAGGCTGCCGGCAAGGTCGATATCGATCTCGTCCTGACCGGCACGGACGCGCTTTCGGCCGGCGTCGACCAGGGTCTCTGGGTCGACCTGTCCAGCCACAAGTCGGCACTGCCCAATCTTGAAAGCATCCTGCAGCCACAGGCCTTCAAGATGCAGGCGCTCGCCAAGGATCAGGGCGTCGTCATCACCTATTATCCGTCCGGCCCGCTGATCGAATACATGCCGGACAAGGTGGCGACCCCGCCGAAGACTGCGCAGGAGCTGCTCGACTGGACGAAGCAGAACAAGAACAAGTTTCTCTATGCCCGCCCGGCAAACTCCGGCCCCGGCCGCACGCTGCTGATGGGCCTGCCCTACCTGCTCGGCGACAGCAATCCGCGAGACCCGGTCAACGGCTGGGCCAAGACCTGGGAATATCTGGCCGCTCTCGGCGAAAACATCGAATACTACCCGACCGGCACCGCCGTGGTCTTCAAGGAACTCGGCGAAGGCACGCGCGACATCGTCGCTACGACCACCGGTTGGGACATCAACCCGCGCGCGCTCGGCATCGTTCCCGAGGAAGCCAAGGTTGGTAAGCTCGAAGGCTTCCACTGGGTCACTGACGCCCACTATGCGGCGATCCCAAAGGGCGTTTCCGACGAAAAGATCGGCGTTCTGCTCGACGTTCTGAACTTCATCTATCAGCCGCAGCAGCAGGCGATCGCCTATGACGCCGGCTACTTCTATCCTGGCCCGGCGGTGAAGGATGTCACGCTCGAGATGGCGCCGGCAGAAAGCCAGGAAACCATCAAGGAATTCGGCCGGCCGGAATATGCCGACTGGATCGCCAGCAGCCCGCTGGAAGTGCCGCTGGAGCCCAAGCAGCTTGTCCAGGCCTTCCGCATCTGGGACGAAAAGATCGGCGCCAAGAAGGGCTGATCCCTGCTGGTCATAATAATCCGGCGCTGGCTTCACGGCGCCGGAATTGCTTGAAAACAAAGGATAGAGCGTCGCCGTGCTTCAAGAGCGGTGATGCTCTATCGGCCAAGATTGCCGATAAATGGAGATTGCATTGACTTTGCCGGTTCAAAACGCAGCAACGCTGTCTTCGCGGAAGAATGCGCGCCTTGAGCTTGATGGCATCAAGCGATCCTTCGGCGCCTATAACGCCCTCGATGGCATTGATCTCACAATTGAACCCGGCGAATTCATCGCACTTCTCGGCCCCTCCGGCTGCGGCAAATCCACGGCGCTGAACTGCATTGCCGGCCTGCTTGGCCTTACCGGCGGCGAAATTCGCCTCGGCGGCAACCGCATCGACCAATTGGAGCCGGAAAAGCGCGGCTTCGGCATGGTCTTCCAGAGCTATGCCCTCTTCCCACATATGAGCGTGCGCAAGAATGTCGGCTTCGGCCTTGCCATGCAAGGTATTCGCGGCGCCGAGGCCGACAAGCGCGTCATCGATGCACTGGCGCTGGTGCGCCTCGAAAGCCAGGCCGATAAGCTGCCCGGCCAGCTCTCCGGCGGCCAGCAGCAGCGCGTCGCCATCGCCCGCGCTATCGTCATTCGCCCGCCGATCGTCCTGATGGATGAGCCACTCTCCAACCTCGACGCCAAGCTGCGTTTGGAAATGCGCGCCGAAATTCGCGGCATCCATGACCAGATCGGCTCGACCACCATCTATGTCACACACGACCAGGATGAGGCACTTTCGCTTGCCGATCGTATCGTCGTCATGAGCCAGGGCCATATCCAGCAGATCGGCACGCCGCAGGATCTCTACCAGCGACCGGTCAATCTCAATGTTGCCGATTTCATGGGCTTCCGCACCCGCATTCCCGGTCGCGTCGTCTCCGTATCCGGCACTGAGGCGGAAATCGAAGCCGCCGGCGCCCGGCTGACCGGCACCATGCGCGACACGTTGAAAGTCGGCGATACCGCTGTCCTCTCAGTGCGCCCGGAAGATCTCGTTGCCACCACCGACGGCATTCCCGTCATCGTCGCGAGCACCGAATATCGCGGCCGCGCCTTCTTCGGCATGGCCCGCTCGGCCGACGGATCGGAGCTCTATTTCCGCTCCGACGATGCCTTGCCGCGTGGCTCTGCCACCACCCTGCAGCCGGTCGCAGGCCGTTCTCTGGTCTTCAAAGGCTCACCTGCATGAACGGCGGCCCCTCATTGAAAACCAGACTTGCCGCACAAGGCCTCGACGGCACGACGCTGCTCGTGCTGCCGGGCCTGCTCTTCATGATCGCGCTCTTCATCTACCCCTTCATCTACGGCGTCGCGGATTCGCTGATGCCGAAGGATGGCGGGCTCTGGTACGAAAATTACGCGAAGTTCTTCTCCGACCAGTTCCAGTACGGCACGATCGCCAACACCATGTGGCTCGCCTTGCCGGTCACCATCGTCAACCTGGCCTTCGCAGTCCCCGTTGCCTTCCGCGTCCGGCTGATGCGCCGCCAGCGTCTGCTGACGACGATCCTCGTGCTGCCGATCACGCTCGGTACCGTCTTCGTCGCTGATGGTCTGCTGACCTTTCTCGGCCCGCGCGGCTGGTTCAACGAAACGCTCATCCTGTTCGGCATCCTGGATTCGCCAGTCAAGCTTACCAACAATTATTGGGGCGTCTTTGCCTCGCTGCTGATAACAGGCTTTCCCTTCGCCTTCCTACTGACGCTGTCCTACATCACCGGCATCGATCCGGCGATCGAGCAGGCCGCCGCCACGCTCGGCGCCAATGCGCGCCGGCGCTTCATACGCGTTTTCCTGCCACTGCTTGTGCCCGGTCTCGCCGTGACCTTCTGCCTGTCCTTCGTGCAAGCTTTCGCCGTCTTCCCGTCAGCTGTCCTGCTGGGCGCGCCGGCGGGCCCGACCCGCGTCATCTCGATCGCCGCCTACCAGGCCGCTTTCGAACAATATGACCATTCCTACGGCACGGCGATCGCCCTCATCATGGGCGGCGTCGAACTCATCGTTGTCGTCGCCATTCTCGGCGCGCGTTCATTCTTCTACCGCGGCCCTGCCGGCGGCACGAAAGGCTGAGCCATGATCCGTGACCAGGGCCTTACCTCGAAGATCTGGCGCATCGCCGTCTGGGCGCTCGCAACCCTCTTCGTCCTCAACCTGCTTGCGGTCATCGCGGCCGTGATCGTCAACTCCTTCGCCACGCGCTGGCTCGGCACATGGCTGCCGCGCGGCTGGACGGATCGCTGGTATTTCAGCGCCTGGAATGAGTTCCAACTTTCCAGCGTCGTCATCGTCACCTTCGAGATGGCCTTCGTCGTTGTGATCATTTCGGGCATTCTCGGCGTCATGACGGCCTATGCGCTGGCGCGTCGCGACTTTCCGGGCAAACGCGCCATCATCCTGCTTTTCCTGCTGCCGTTGCTGATCCCGCCGCTGACCTATGGTATCCCGCTGGCGACCGTGCTTTATCAGCTCGGTCTCGGCGGCACGTTCTGGGGCGTGGTGCTGATCAACCTGGTGCCCTCCTTCCCCTTCGTCGTGCTCGTCATGATCCCCTTCATCGAGCAGATCGATCCGCGCATCGAGGCGGCAGCCCGCGTCTTCGGCGCCGGCACCACGAGCCTCTTTATCCGTATCCTGCTGCCATTGTTGCTGCCCGGGATGCTGGCAGCACTGCTGCTCGTTCTGGTGCGCACTCTTGCCATGTTCGAGCTGACCTTCCTGATCGCCGGACCGCAGACGCAGACGCTGGTCGTCTCGCTCTATTACGCGGTCTTTGCATCCGGCGTGCGTGCCAGCCAGTCGATCGATGCGATGGCGGTGATCTATATGGTGACGACGCTTTTCTGGCTCATCATCGCGCTGCAATTCGTCAATCCGACGCAGATCGTCGCCCGCGCCAAGCAGCAATCGGCGCATTGAGAAACCGCTGCCGGCAGAACCGGCAGCGGCTCCAAGAAATCAGTAAACTTCGGGAACGTAGAGTTCCGGCGGAACCGGGATACGCTGATAGTCTTCGTGACGCACGCGCTCGGGAAGTACGATCTCTTCCTTCGGCACATCCTCGTAAGGAATCTGGCTCAGCAGATGCGCGATGCAGTTCAGGCGCGCCCGCTTCTTGTCCACGGCCTGGACGACCCACCACGGTGCTTCGTCGATATGCGTGCGATCCAGCATCTCTTCCTTGGCCTTGGTGTATTCTTCCCAGTGGACACGGCTCTGCAGATCCATCGGCGAAAGCTTCCACTGCTTCAGCGGATCGTGGATACGCATGTTGAAGCGGAATTCCTGCTCCTCGTCGGTGATCGAGAACCAGTACTTGATGAGGATGATGCCGGAGCGCACCAGCATGCGCTCGAACTCAGGCACCGAGCGGAAGAACTCTTCCAGCTCGTCCTTGCTGCAGAAGCCCATGACACGCTCGACGCCCGCGCGGTTGTACCAGCTGCGGTCGAAGAGCACCATTTCGCCTGCCGACGGCAGATGCGGAGTATAGCGCTGAAAATACCACTGGTTCCGCTCGCGCTCGGTCGGCGCCGGAAGTGCCACGACGCGGCAGACGCGCGGGTTGAGGCGCTGGGTCACGCGCTTGATCGCGCCGCCTTTGCCGGCGGAATCGCGGCCTTCGAAGAGCACGACGACCTTGAGCTTCTTGTAGTGGACCCAGTCCTGAAGGCGGACAAGTTCATGCTGCAGGCGGAAAAGCTCTCGGAAATAGAGCTTGCGTTCGAGCGTCTGTTCGGCCGGGCCGGACATGCCCTCGGCGACCAGCTCGTCGAGCCGGTCCTCCTCCATCTGCATTTCCAGCTCTTCATCGAAGCTGTCTGCAATCTCGTTCTTGATACGGTCGAGCTCAGTGTTTTCGATCATGGCACGCTCCCTGTTCAATTCGCTCGATAAAGCACGTTCTCGCCATAGCTATATGACAGAGTTGCGACGATCAAAAATTTGCTTTGGCAAAACGCAAAATTATAAGGCGCAAACACCGGCTTATCCCGCCTTTCATTGCCGTTCCGGCGGGCGCAATCGACTGGTTCTACAGATGGCCGCGGCTTGTGCCATGTCAAGTTTTATGTATACATTAGACTTGCTGAGCAATTTTCGCGATGGCGGCGTTTTTTTCGGAGGAGCGAGGGAAAACGCTCAGGTCGCGGGCATGTCTCCGGGAGAGAGATATGGTGCACAACATTGGGAGGAGTATACATGGTTTCGTTTTCAAGAAGACTATTCGTAGCTGGCGCTGCGCTCGCCACACTTGCCGGAGCGCCTGCATTTGCACAGGAAACGGTCAAGATCGGCGTGATCCTGCCGATGACCGGCCCTTTCGCCTCAACCGGACGCCAGGTCGAGGCCGGCGCTCGCGCATACATGGCAATCAACGGCGATACGGTTGCAGGCAAGAAGGTCGAGCTCGTCCTGCGTGACGATGCCGGCACTGCCGACCAGACCCGCCGCATCGCCCAGGAACTCGTCGTCAATGATGGCGTCAAGATGCTCGTCGGCTTCGGCCTGACGCCGCTTGCCATGGGCGTCGCCCCGGTTCTCAACCAGGCGAAGGTTCCGGCTATCATCACCTCGGCCACAACCTCGGCCATCATGAAGCAGTCGCCCTATTTCGTGCGCACCTCGATGGGCGGTCCGCAATCCGCCGTCCCGGTCGCCACCTGGGCCGTCCAGAACAATCTGAAGCGGGTCGTCACGCTGGTGACCGATTACGGTCCGGGCATCGACATCGAAAAAGGCTTTACCGACCAGTTCAAGAAAGAAGGGGGCACGGTTGTTGAAGCACTCCGCGTTCCCCTGCAGAACCCGGATTTTGCGCCCTTCCTTCAGCGTGTGCGCGATGCCAAGCCGGATGCCCTCTTCGTCTTCGTGCCCTCGGGTGTCGGCGCGATTTTCATGAAGCAGTTCGTCGATCGCGGTCTAGCGGATGCCGGTATCAAGCTGATCGCCACCGGCGACGTCACCGATGACGACCTCCTGAACGGCATGGGGCCGGCCGCCAAGGGCGTCATCACCGGCCACTTCTATTCGACCGACCACGACAGCCCGGAAAACAAGGCCTTCGTTGCCGAAGTTCGCAAGGCCAACAAGAACATGCGCCCGAACTTCATGTCGGTCGGCGGTTATGACGCCATGCATGTCGCCTATGCCGCCCTCGAAAAGACCGGCGGCGATACTGACGGCACCAAGCTTGTCGAAGCCATGAAGGGCATGGAATTCGTCAGCCCCCGCGGGCCTATCGCCATCGATCCTGATACCCGCGACATCGTGCAGGATATCTACATGCGCGAGGTCAAGGAGAAGAATGGCGAGCTCTACAATGTCGAGTTCGCGACTTACCCGAAGATCCACGATCCGAATACGGCTGCCAAGTAAGCCCAGGAAACAGGCGGCGGAAGCAATTCCGCCGTCTGGATGCAGTGAGGTCTCATGCTGACAATCCTGTTCGACGGCATCGCCTATGGCATGCTTCTCTTTGTTCTCGCCTGCGGATTGTCGGTCACGCTGGGCCTGATGAATTTCGTCAATCTGGCGCATGGCGCCTTTGCCATGGCAGGCGGTTACGTCACCGTCATCATGATGAATAGCTACGGCATCTCCTTCTACTGGTGCCTGCCGGCCGCCTTCATCGTCACAGCGCTTGCCGGCGTTGTGTTGGAACGGCTGCTTTACCGCCGCCTCTATTCGGCTTCGCATCTCGATCAGGTGCTGTTTTCGATCGGCCTCGTCTTCATGGCGATCGCGGCAATCGACTATTTCATGGGCGGGCAGCAGCAACTCATCAACCTGCCACCTGAGCTCAGCGGCCGCTTCGACTTCCTCGGTATCGATATCGGCCGCTACCGGCTTTTCATCATCGTCATCTGCGCGGTGCTGACGGTCACGCTGCAACTGGCGCTCACCCGAACCCGCTTCGGCAGCCAGCTACGTGCGGCCGTCGATGACGGACGCGTCGCCCGCGGCATGGGCATCAATGTCTCGGTCATCTTCGCGCTGACCTTCGCGCTCGGCTCCGGTCTCGCTGGCCTTGGTGGTGCGCTCGGCACCGAACTGCTCGGCCTCGATCCGAACTTTCCGCTGAAATACCTCATCTATTTCATGATCGTCGTGACCGTCGGCGGCACCTCGTCCATTACCGGCCCGTTCATCGCAGCACTTCTGCTCGGCGTCGCCGATGTCGCCGGCAAATATTACGTGCCGCAACTCGGCGCCTTCATCATCTATGCCGTCATGATCCTTGTGCTGATCCTCCGGCCCCATGGCCTCTTCTCCCGGGAGGGCGGCCGATGAGCGGCGAACGCAACAACGCCTCCAAGCAGGCCATGGGGCTCCTGAGGCACGCCGGCCGCTGGCAGATCTGGGAATTAGCGCTGTGGCTGGCGACCATCGCTGCGATCTTCGTCCTGCCATCGCAGATGCTGATCCTGACGGAGATCGCCATCCTGGCGCTCTTTGCCGTCTCGTTGGATCTTATCCTCGGTTATGCCGGCATCGTCTCGCTCGGCCACACCGCCTTCTTCGGCCTCGGCGCTTATGCAGCAGGCCTCTTCGCCGTCCATGTCTCCGGCGAGCCCGTGATCGGCCTGATGGCGGCTGGCCTCGTCAGCGCCCTCTTCGGCTTCCTGACGAGTTTCCTCGTATTGCGGGGCTCCGATCTCACGCGCCTTATGACCACCTTTGGCGTCGCCATGCTGCTTGCCGAAGTGGTTAATCAGGCGGCCTGGCTTACCGGCGGCGCTGACGGACTGAGCGGTATCATCATCGACCCGATCCTCGGCTATTTCGAATTCGATCTCTGGGGCCGCACCGGCTATGTCTATTGCCTTATCGTGCTTGTCGCTCTGACCTACATCGCCCGTCGCATCGTCAATTCGCCTTTCGGCCTGTCGCTGAAGGCGATCAAGCGCAACCAGCGCCGCGCCTCCATGCTCGGCATATCGCCTACCCGCCGCATCGTCGCGATCTACACGATCTCGGCGGCCTATGCCGGTATCGCAGGCGCGCTGCTGACCCAGACGACAAGCTTCGTCTCACCGGACGTGCTCGCTTTCCACCGTTCAGCCGAAGTGCTGCTGGTGCTGGTCATCGGCGGCGCCGGTTATCTCTATGGCGGCGTCTTCGGCGCGGTGATCTTCTCCATCCTGCGCAACTGGCTGTCGGTCATCACGCCGCAATACTGGATGTTCTGGATCGGCCTCGTGCTTATCATCATCGTTCTGGTCGGCCGCGAGCGCCTGACACGCTGGCAGACCCTGCTACCAGGCTCGGCCCGCAAGCGCGAAGCCGGCATGCAGCAAACCGTCGCGGAGGAAAGCAAATGACGCTCGCCCTCGAAACCCGTCATCTCGTCAAGCGCTTTGGCGGCTTCATCGCCACCAACGATGTCTCGCTGCAGATCCGCCAAGGTGCCCGCCATGCCCTGATCGGCCCGAACGGAGCCGGCAAGACCACGATCATCAACCTGCTGAGCGGCGTACTGACACCGAACAGTGGCGAGATCCTGCTCGCTGGTGAGGACATTACCGGTGTCTCTTCCTATCGCCGCGTCGGCAAGGGTCTTGCCCGTACCTTTCAGATCAATCAGCTCTTCGGCGATTTCACGCCGCTCGATTCCGTCATGCTGGCGATCAGCGAACGCAAGGGCCATGGCCGCTTCGCCTGGCGGCCGCTCTCGGCCGACCGCGAAGTCGCCGATGAAGCCGCCGCACTGCTGGAGCGCTTTCGTTTGGTCGATGTCATGGGCACGCCGACGACACTCCTGCCCTATGGCAAGCAGCGCCTTCTGGAGATCGCCCTTGCGATTGCCATGCAGCCGAAGGTGCTGCTGCTCGATGAGCCCGCCGCCGGCGTTCCCGAAGAGGAGCGGCACGAGGTTCTCGGCATCGTCCGCGAGCTGCCGGCCAATGTCACCGTCGTGCTGATCGAACACGATATGGATCTCGTCTTCTCATTCGCAGACCGTATCTCGGTACTCGCCGCCGGGGCGCTCTTTGCCGAGGGAACCGTCGCCGAGATCTCGAAAGACCCGCGGGTGAAAGCCATCTATCTCGGGGAGGATGCCTGATGACCGAATTGCTGCGGATTGAGCGCCTCGTTGCCGGTTATGGCGAAGCGCAGGTGCTTGCCAAGGTCGATGTCTCGCTGGAGGAAGGCCGTTCGCTGGCATTGCTCGGCCGCAACGGCGCCGGCAAGACGACGCTGCTCAACACCATTATCGGCGTCACCGCCCACCACGCCGGCTCCATCCACCTGCAGCAGCGCGACATCACCCGGCTCAGGGCGGAAAAGCGCGCGCCGCTCGGCATCGGCTGGGTGCCGCAGGAACGCAATATCTTCCGTTCGCTGACGGTGGAGGAAAACCTGACGGCGAGCGCCCGCCCCGGCGCATGGAATGTCGGCCGCGTCTACCAGATGTTCCCACGTCTGCAGGAACGCCGTCGCAACCTCGGCAACCAGCTCTCCGGCGGCGAGCAGCAGATGCTCGCGATCGCCCGCGCCCTGATGCTCAATCCGAAGATCCTGCTGCTCGATGAGCCGCTGGAAGGCCTCGCGCCGATCATCGTCGACGAACTTCTGGCCGCACTGCGCCGCATCGTCACCGGTGAGGGCATGTCGGCGATCATTGTCGAGCAGAAGGCTCGCAAGGTGCTGCCGCTGACGGATGAGGTCATCGTGCTTGAACGCGGCGCAGTCACCTACCGCAACACGTCCGAGGCACTTCTCGCCTCACCGGAGACCCTCGACGCGCATCTCAGCGTCTGAGATTATGCCTCGCGCGGCGGTACACGGGTGATGCGCGCACCGAGCGCGTTCAGCCGCTCCTCGATCCGCTCATAGCCGCGCTCGATTTGCTGGGCATTGTTGATGACGCTCGTTCCCTCGGCACACATGGCGGCGATCAGCATTGCCATGCCAGCGCGGATATCCGGGCTTTCCACCTGTGCGGCACGCAGCTTGGAAGGGCCGGCGACGATCGCGCGATGCGGATCGCAAAGAACTATGCGGGCACCCATGGTAATCAGCTTGTCGACGAAGAACATCCGGCTTTCGAACATCTTCTCGAACATCAACACCACACCATCACACTGCGAGGCGGTAACGATGGCGATCGACATTGTGTCGGCCGGAAATGCCGGCCAGGGCTGATCTTCGATCTTCGGAATGTGCCCGCCGAAATCCGGCTGGATTTTCATCTCCTGCCCCGCCGGCACCACGAGATCGTCGCCCTCGACGCGGCAGCGGATGCCGAGACGTTCGAAGGTCATCAGCGTCGAGCGCAGATGTTCCACGCCCGCCCGTCGGATGGTGATTTCGGAACCGGTGACGGCAGCAAGGCCGATCAGCGAGCCGATCTCGTTATGGTCAGGGCCGATACGGTGCGACGCGCCGCCAAGCGGCTGGCCGCCGTGAATGGTCATTGTATTGGTGCCGATACCCTCGATCTTCGCACCCAGGGCAATGAGGAAATGAGCGAGATCTTGAACATGCGGCTCGGAGGCGCAATTGCGCAGGATCGTCTTGCCTTCGGCGGCAACAGCCGCGCAGAGCGCATTTTCCGTTGCCGTGACCGAGGGTTCGTCCAGGAAAACGTCCGCACCGCACAGGTGCCTGGCGCGGAAACTATAGGAGCCGTTAACGCTGATCTCCGCACCGAGTTGTTCCAATGCGAGAAAGTGTGTGTCAACGCGGCGGCGGCCGATGACATCGCCGCCCGGCGGCGGCAGCGTGATCTCGCCACAGCGCGCCAGCATCGGACCGGCAAGCAGGATCGACGCGCGGATACGAGCGCAGAGGCCAGGATCAAGATCAGCCGGCTTGAGATCACTCGCCTCGATCTCGAGTTCGTTGCGGCCGAGCCAGCGCGCCTTGGCGCCGACGGATTGGATCAGCTCGACCAGTGCTTCGACATCGCGGATGCGCGGCACGTTGGTCAGATGCACGAGCTTGTCGGTCAGCAGCGAGGCGGCAATGATCGGCAGGGCGGCATTCTTGTTGCCGCTTGGTTGGATCTCGCCGGCAAGGCGATGGCCGCCCTCGACGATGTACTGAATTCGCTCATGCGGCTGGGCCTGTGCCACTGCTGTCATCCTTGTTCGATTCGATTTTCAGGGGGCATATCTGCGTTGTCATTGTGACATCGGAGTGATCGCCGATCGGGAAGTGTGGCTGTTTTTTAGCGCTGCTGCGCACGGACGGCTAGAGGCAAGAGGACCGGACGAATCCATAAAAAACGGCGCCCTCCCGGGCGCCGTCGTTAACACCGTGGATGGAGGTGTCGGATTTCAGCCCTTCTTGCTACGCCAACTGTCGGCGTAATTCTCGCGGGCTTCGCTGGCATAGGGCGTGGGCGAAACGCGCACACGGATTTCCGCCTGCTTGTGCGGCTCGACGGACGTCTTGCCGGAGCCGCCATCGGGCTCGCCCCAGACGAGGGTCAAGACATCGCCGATCTCGACATCTGCATCAACGATGCCGAGCGAAAGCATGCAGCGTTCGTTGTAGCTGTAGCCGTTGAACATCGACATGCCGACCATCTTGCCATCGCGCATGATCTTGTCGGCGCTGGTCGAGGCATAGTTCGGCTGCGGGAAATCGATCCACTTGAAGTGATCCTCGCCCGGACGGAAGGCCGAGGCGATGACGTTGACGACGTCTTCGGCGTTCCACTCGAAGGTCACCTTCTTGCGGCTCGTCTGGCCCTTCATCTTCTCGAGCGCGGACTTGCCGATGAAATCGTCCTTCTTCCAGCCGATGTAGAAGTCGTAGCCGAGTTCGAACGGCGTGACGTAATAATCCTCGATATTGCTGGAAACGAAGCTGCCGCCGATGGCACCGGTTGCCTCATAGCTGTCGGCGCCGAGCCAGTCGCGATAGGCCGCCAGCATGCCGTCGCCCGTATAAATGCCGGGCAGCGGCGACGGGATCCAGCCGGATTCCAGCGTGTTGGTGGAATAGGCGCGGCTGCCGCAGCGAACGAGATCGACGCCGGCCGCCTTTGCGGATTCCATGATGACCGAGTGGATATAGGCCTTGTCTTCGTAAGGGCCCCAGATTTCCAGGCCCGGCGCGCCGGACATGCCGTGGCGCAGCGCATTCACCGTCTTCGAGCCGACCTTGATCTTGTCGACATGGAAGAACTTGATGTCAGGGATCGGCCCGCCATTCATCTTCTCGAAGATCTTTGGGGCATCCGGTCCCTGGATCTGGTAGCGGTAATGCGTGCGCAGCACCCGTTCGCCTTCCGGGCGGGAGGGCGAACGCGGATCATATTTCAGGCGCACATTCCATTTGCCGTAGGCAGCACAGAACATCAGCCAGTTGGAAGTCGGCGAACGGCCGACGAGGATGAACTTGTCTTCGCGCTCACGGAAGCTGATCTGGTCGCCGATGACATGACCGGCAGGCGTGACCGGCACGAAATGCTTGGCGCGGTTCGTATCGAAATTCGAGAAGGCGTTGACGCCGTGATAGGCGAGGAACTTCTCCGCATCCGGGCCTTCAACAGTCAGCTCGTCCATATGGTGCGACTGATCGAAGAGGACGGCGGAGTTGCGCCACGCGGCCTGCTCCGAACGCCAGTTGGAAAACTCGGCCGCCACGACCGGGTATACATACATGCCGACCTTGGAATTGCGCAGCAACTCCACCGTATTGCCGGCCGACTTCAAAACTTCGGATAGGTTCGATCTCGCCACCTGATATCCTCCCATTGGCATGCGATAATGTATACATCAAATGCCCAAAGCGATCAGATTGCAAGCCTATTTTCTCCCGGCAGCGCCCAGTTCAATGCACCGAAAATGAAAAAGGGCGGCCACGAGCCGCCCTGTTGAAGCGCGAATTATCTGAAATTACCGGTGAATCAGCGCAAGCCCCCTGATCTGCTCGATCAGGGTTGGGTCCTCCGCCAGAATGTATTCAAGATTGCGCCGCGCCGTCCGTGCGTGCTCCCTGGCGATCGCTTCCGCGCGGCTGCCTTCGCGCGCTTCGATCGCACTGACAAGCGCCTTGTGCTGGTCCTGCGCGGAGCGCAGCGAACGGCGGAAGGCGGTGATATCAGCCTTGTCGGGCAGGAAGGCCGACGGCGAGGCAAAGGGCAGCGAACTTGCCCGCTCCACCTCACGCCGAATGATCTCGCTGCCGGCAAGTGCTGCAAGCTGATGGTGGAATTTTTCGTTCAGGTCGGAATAGGCGTCGAAATCCACATCATCGAGCTGCTCGCCAAAACAGGCGTCGAGGTTGAGCACCGTCTGCCTGATATCCTCGAGCGCATCAGGTGTGGCACCTCGTTCCGCAGCGAGCCTTGCCGCCATGCCTTCCATGACGCCACGCACCTCGATGGAATCGACCACATCGGCAAAGCCGAAGCGACGGACCACAAAACCGCCATTTGGCAGACGATCGAGCAGCCCCTCCTCCGTCAGCCGCGACATCGCCTCGCGCACCGGTGTGCGTGAAATATCAAGCGCCTCCGCCAACGGTACTTCGAAGAGACGCGTGCCGCCCTGCAGTTCGCCGCTCAAAATCTTTTCCCGCAACTCGATAACGGCGCGACGGCCATGCGTTGCGGCTTCACTCTGCTTCATCGGCGCCTCCAATCCCGGCTAAATGTATATAACAGCGCGAACGCATACAAAACCCCGCTTCAAGCCATCACTCTAGCACAGATCTGTATGCATATCAGAGGCAATATCCGCGAAGCACGGCAATTATCATAGCCATATCGGCCGATCTCTTGACACAATGTATACATTTATGATGTCTGTCTTGCGGGAGGAAAATCGATGGCAACGCTCGTGCTCATTCCGGGGCTCGTGTCCGACAGCATTGTATGGGCGCCACTTGCCGAGGCTGTCGCGCAGCACATGGCGGTGCATGCAGCCGACGTCTCTCGCACCTCCTCGATATCAACCATGGCGGAAAGCATTCTCGCTGCCACCGACGGCGATCTCATTGCGGTCGGCCACTCCATGGGCGGGCGCGTCGCCATGGAAATGGCACGCATCGCACCGGACCGCATGCGCGGCCTGGTGCTCGCCAACACCGGCCATCACCCGAAACGCGACGGCGAGGAAATCAGACGCCAGCAGATGATCGACCTTGGCCACCGCAGCATGGAAGAATTGGCCGACGAGTGGCTGCCGCCCATGCTGAGCCCAGCCCGGCTGACGGATGCGGAACTCATCACCAGCCTGCGCGCCATGGTGCTGCGAGCCGATCCCGATATGCATGAGCGGCAGATCCGCTCATTGATCAACCGGCCAAACGCCAGCGCCTATATAGCCGAACTCGGCTGTCCCATTCTGCTTGTCGCAGCGCGCCACGATGGTTGGAGCCCGATCGTCCAGCATCAGGAAATCGCGGACGCGGCATCCGATACAGAACTCGTCATCATCGAAGATGCCGGGCACTTCGCACCCGTAGAGCGGCCAGTCGAAGTTACGGCCGCAATCGCCAGCTGGCTGACGCGCAGATTTGGAGGAATTATGCTCGAGAATACCGCGACCATTCCGGATACGCCGCTCTTCGACCGGGCCGGCTCGATCCGTGGCTACCAGCTCAACAAGATGGCGATGGCGCTTGCTCAGCCTGCTAACCGCGACGCCTTCAAGGCGGATGAGGATGCCTATCTTGCCCGCTTCGGCCTGGACGATGAGGAAAAAGCCGCCGTCAAAAACCGTGACTGGCACGAGATGGTGCGCCTCGGCGGCAACCTGTTCTTCATCCTGAAGATCGCCGCCGTCGACCCTACGCCGATCACTCAGATCGGCGCTGCACAGGCCGGCATGTCGCATGAGGATTTCCTCTACGAAAGACTGGGAAAGAAAAGAAATGGCTAAGATCATCGGCGGCCTCGGAACGAGCCACGTTCCCTCGATCGGCGCAGCACTCGACAAGGGCCTGCGCGACACGCCGGACTGGAAGCCTTTCTTCGATGGCTACGAGGCAGGCAAGCAATGGATGCGCGAGGCGAAGCCCGATATCGCCGTTGTCGTCTTCAACGATCACGGCAACAGCTTCTTCCTCGACCGCGTGCCGACCTTTGCCGTCGGCGTGGCGGAAACCTATCAGCCGGTCGATGAAGGCTGGGGACCGCGGTCCATTCCCGCCTTCGAAGGTGCCGTCGATTTTTCCTGGCACTTCGTCGACAGACTGGTCGAGCGCCATTTCGATCCGCTGGTCTGCCGCGAGATCGAGGTCGATCACGGCCTGCAGGTGCCGATGGAACTCTTCTTTGGCCGACCGGAGCGCTGGCCGGTCAAGGTTCTGCCGATCTGGGTCAACACGATCCAGTATCCGATCCCCACCCCGCAGCGCTGCTGGGAAATGGGCAAGGTATTGCGCGAGGCGATCGAAAGCTGGCCGGGTGACGAACGTGTCGTCATCCTCGGCACCGGCGGCCTGTCGCATCAGCTTCAAGGCGCCCGCGCCGGCTTCATCAACCAGACGGCGGATCGCGCCTGGCTGGACGGCATTGCTGCCAATCCTGAACCTTATCGCGCCATGAGCCGCGAGGCTTATGTCGAGCAGTTCGGTTCTGAAGGCGCAGAGCTCATCATGTGGCTGGTCATGCGTGCCGCCATGAACGAGCAGGTAAACCTCGTCCACAAGCACTATCATGCCCCTGCCTCCATGACCGGTGCCGGCATGATCGTTTTGGAAAACGCCGCCTGATGCCCGCCTTCTTCCTCATGCGCTGCTTGCACCATTCCGGGCAGGATAGCGCCCGCGACCTGCACCGCCCGACCCATCGCGCCTGGGTGCAATCCGGCGGTGAAGGCCTCGCTACGGTGCTGATCGGCTCTGCCCTGCTCGATGACGGCGGGACCTCGATCGGCAATTTCGGCATATTGGAAACGGCTGGTATCGCCGAAGCAACAGCCTTTGCAGAGGGCGACCCTTTCAACAGGGCAGGCATTGTGGCAAAGATCGAACTCACGCCATTGCCTGCGACATTCCAGGCCGGACGCATCAGTGATCCGATGACACCGAGGACATAGAGTTTTAGTTCCGCCACGAGCGGGAGGGATGCCCCGGAGAGGGGCAGATGAGGGGGCTGGCAAAGCAAGAGAGGGAACGATCGGACCGAGAGGGACGGTCGCTTGTGAGCTACGGCCCCCTCATCCGGGCCATACGATCCCTCGGATGCTAATCCTTTCTTAAGGCCTCAACCGCAATTCCAGCACACGTCCGACAGTTTCTTCCAGCCCGCCAGTCTGGCCGAGGCCGCAAGCACCCATGCGCTCCTGCACCTCGGCAATCTCCATCGCCAAGCCGCCACGAAGCCCAAGCGCATCGAGCGTCGCAGCGCTTTCGCGCATCTCCGCCGCCCGCCGCCGCCCGTGCCGCGTCGTGCGCTCCATCTGGTATTCGGCAAATTGTGGCCAGTTGAGACCAGGAAAAGACCCTGAAAGCGAAGAGAGGATTTCCTCGTAGCAGCCGGATGCCTTTGCTGCGAGCAAGGCCTCGACAGTGATCGCCTCCAGCCCTTTCACAAATAGCGAACGTACCATCTTGATCGCTGTTGCAGCACCGGCTGCCGGCCCCGCAATCTCTGCCGAAAAGCCGAAACCCAGAAGCTCCGGCAACAGCCGCTCAGCCGGAGCACCGGCGAGCAGTACGGGCGTCTGGTGCTTGCGCGGGTGAACCGGCGCCATGACCGCCATGTCGAGATAATCGCCGCCCGCCGCTTCTACAGCGAGAGCTGTCCCCCGTTTTCGGCCGGGAGACACGGAATTGATATCGATCACCACCTGCCCCTGACGCAGATGCGGCAGCAGCGGTTCGACCGCAAGCAGGCTCTGGTCGGCAGTCACGGCGCTGAACACCCAGTCCGCTTCCGAGAGCCCCGCAATGGTCTCGGAAATATCGGCGCCGCGGTTCCGCATCGCTTCGCGCACGGCCTCGCCGCCCGAGGCAAGCAGGATATCATAGGCGATGAAGCTCAGGCCCGGCCGGCTCAAGCCCTCGTGAAAAGCTCGCGCCGCTTCGCCGTAACCTAGAAACCCGATCCTCATCTCAGCCTCCTGTTTTGCGGATATGACGGCCTGTCCTTGTTGATCAGCAACAAAGTGCAGCAGCATTCACGCAAAGACATATCCATCGAAAAGCTTACGGGCGGTCCGCAGCACTGCAGCATCGGTCACGACACCGTCCCTGACGGTCGCGACCACACTCATCTCCCCGGTCGGATGCTCGACCGAGATCAGTTTCTCGTTGCCATCGGGCACGACAGCCAGTTTTGCCGCCGGCCCTTCGGGCAGCAGGCAGGCCGTCGCCACACTGACGGCGCCGAGCACGCCGATCGCATCATGGCAGCGATGCGGAATGAAGGTGCGTGTCGAGATCGCGCCACCAGCTCTTGCCGACGAAACCATGGTCATCTTCGGCACGGATTTCTTCGCGACATCGCCAAGATTCATCATCGGCCCTGCCTTCAACCGGATCGCCTCAAGTTTTGCTTTGAGGTTTCCATCGGCTTCGAGCGTATCAGGCGTTTCCGTCCCATCGATGCCGAGATCGCTGGCGAGCATGACGACACAGGGCATTCCATTATCGATCAACGTGCATGCGACACCCTCGATGATATCGACGGCATGGCCGGTCGGCAGCAGGGCTCCACAACTTGAACCTGCCGTATCTGCAAAGGTGATCGGCACCGCCGCCGCCGTGCCCGGCACGCCGTCGATACGAGCGTCACCCGCATAGGTCACACGGCGATCCGGCGTGGCGATCTTGGCGGTGGCGACCTGCCCGGTATTTTCCATGAAGATGCGGACTTCGGTCTGCTCATCCTCGGCCTCGATCAGGCCGCGCTCAATGGCAAAAGGCCCGACGCCGGCAAGGATATTACCGCAATTCTGCGCATCGGTGACGATGGGCTCGTCGACATAAACCTGCAGGAAAAGATAGTCGATATCGACGCCGGGCCTCTCGGACCGCTGGACGACAGCGATCTTAGAGGTCAGCGGGTCGGCACCTCCCATGCCGTCGATCTGTCGCGGATCGGGCGAGCCCATCACGCGCAGCAGAAATCCATCGCGATCCTCGGGCAGATCCTCAGCCAGGAAATAACCGCCCTTGGAGGTGCCGCCGCGCATCCACATGCAGCGAACGCCGTCTTGCGCGGCGGCCCTAGACATATTTCAGCCCCTTCTCCGTCAGCCGTTCGCGCATCTTGTAGATATCAAGCCCGAGTTCGCCTGCGGCAAGCCGCCGGCGCTTCTCCTCTTCCGCCGCGACCCGCTGCTCGGCCTTGCCGGCAACGTCAGCAGCCTCGTCCCGCCGCACGACACAGACGCCATCATCGTCGGCAACGATCACGTCACCTGGATTGACCAGTGCAGCGGCGCAGACGACGGGAATATTGACCGAGCCTAGCGTCTCCTTGACCGTCCCCTGCGCAGAGATCGCCTTCGACCAAACGGGAAAATTCATCGTCTTGAGATCGGCAACATCGCGTACGCCGGCATCGATCACCAGCCCGCGGCAGCCACGCGCCATGGCAGACGTCGCCAGAAGATCGCCGAAATAACCGTCCTCACAGGGGCTGGTTGGCGCAAGCAGCAGGATATCACCCGCTCTGATCTGCTCGATAGCCACATGGAGCATCCAGTTGTCGCCCGGAGGGGCGGAAATAGTAACCGCGCTCGCCGCAATCCTCGCACCCGGATAGATTGGTCGCATGTAGCTTGCGAGCAGGCCCTTGCGGCCCTGAGCCTCATGCACGGTCGCCACCCCGCAGGCAGCGAGACGATTGATGACGGATTGTTCCGCCCTCTCGATGTTCTGAACGACGACGCCCATCAGAGTTCATCCACCGTTCGCGGGAACACCGACTGGAAGCCCTCGGCATGTGTTGCTTTGCGGCCGCCCGACTGGCCCCCGGAATTCCGCATGAAATGATTGCCGCGGTTCTCGGCGACATTCTTGTAATAGTGCCAGAGATGCTCCTGCCCCTCCATGCACTGGATCGCCGCCCATTTCTTCTCCCAGACCGGTGAAATATCGAGGAAGACGTCGGGCTTCCATTCCATCTGCTCTGTCTGATGCGGCTCGAAGAGATAGAGCTGCGGCGCACCAAGGACCTTCTCGCCGGGATTATGCCCCCAGGCCTGCGCGATCATCCGCGCTTCGAGCGCCACCTGTGTCGCGTACATATGGTCGGTATTATAGGGATCCCATTTGGAGTGGCTGAGCATGAATTCCGGCTGCACGGCACGGATCACATCGACCAGCCGATACTTTGCCTCCTGATCCACAACCAGCGGATAGTCGCCGAGATCGAAGAACTGGATATCGTGCACGCCAAGCGCCTTGGCCGCATTTTCCGCTTCGATACGCCGCCCTGCCTTTACCTTTTCCAGGGTCATCCCGGCATTCTTCCAGAGCTTGGCGCTCTCGCCACGCTCGCCGTAGGAGAGGCATACGACCGTCACCTCGTAGCCCTTTTCCTGATGCAGCGCGATCGCGCCGCCGCAGCGCCAGACGAAATCCGCCGAATGCGCGCTGATGACCAAGGCCGTTTTTGCCATGAACTAGTCCTTCCTTGCCACAGGGGGCGTGCCATGCGTGTGAAATGTCTCGATCGTTTTCAGGCCCCAGGCCTGGCCTTTCTTGCGCTCCGTCTCTGTCCAGGTCACGGTCGGCCAATCGGGCCTGAGGATCAGCCGAGCGCCGGCATTGGCGAGCTCGACACGGTTGCCCGCCGGCTCCCAGACGTAGAGGAAAAAGGTGCCCTGGATCGCATGCTTGTGCGGCCCGGTTTCGATATGGACGCCGTTCTCCAGAAAGATATCGGCCGCGCGCAGAATGTCCTCGCGCTGGTCGACCGCGTAGGTCACGTGATGGAAGCGACCCTTCGCACCGGTATGGTCCTCGGAATAGGCGATGTCATAGGTCTTGTTGTTGACCGTGAACCAGCAGCCTCCAAGCCGGCCATTGTCGAGCTGGATCTGCTCCGTCACCCGGCTGCCAAGCGCTTTCGTCATGAAGTCGCGGATTGCCCTGATATCGCTTGCGAGCAGGTTCAGGTGGTCGAGCCGACGGGGACTGGCGCCCCGCCCGTGATAGCGCTGGGCGATATTCTTCAGCGCTGGACGCTCCCCTTCGGGCGCCTCATAGACATGCGTTTCGTAATAGAGCTCGAAAATATGACCGTCCGGATCGATGAAGCGATAGGCGCGGCCATGTCCCGCATCGCCGTCCACCCAGCCGAGGCCACAGCCCATTTCCTCGATCACCTTCACACGCCGCTCCAGAGCTTCCGGAGACGACGTGCGGTAGCCGACATGGCCGACGCCGGTCGTGTGATGGCGCACCAGCTTCAACGTATGGAATTCATAATCATCGAAGGCGCGCAGATAGGCGACGCCATCTTCGATCAGGCTGGGTGTGAGCCCATAGACCCTTGTGAAGAAATCCAGGCTCTCATCGAAACGGTCGCTGTAGAGTTCCACATGACCGAGATGGGCGACGTCAAAACAGGGCTCGGTCATGCGGCAGGCTGCCGGGCGATGGCCTCACCGGCTTTCAAAAATCTCATGATGATCCTCCTCGCAGGAGCACGCCTCCACGTCCGCCTGCCATTGAAAATACTAGGAAGGTTGGCAGCGGCAGGCAACTTCGTTCTGCTGACGGGTCATAAGCTGAGGTTACAGATAGAGGCAGAAGTGGCCTGAAAGGATGGCTGCCAAGCCCCGCTCTGGCGACCGTCCACCCTGCCCGCACCTAGACAAAATGGATGGTTTTCAGCTCGATATAATTGTCGAGGCCCTCGATGCCGCCTTTAGCGGCCCTGCCCGGATTTATTGACGCTGCCGGAGCGAATGCACCGCCTACACGACAGGCACGTTCCTGTCCTTTTCGAGTTAAATGAATACCTATAGATCGAGATATCTGCAGATTTATCGCAATTTCACCCGAAATTGACTCATCTGGATTGAAATAGATTTCTATATGTATACATTTTGAGAGGCGTAGAGGAGTGCCGAAGGGAGTGATGAAATGGCGTTGTTGAATTTTGCCGGCAAATCCAGGGAACGCACTCCTGAGCCGGAATTCGCAGACATGATCGAGGGCTGCTCGATCGAGGTCATGCCACGTACGGCCGCTAAGATCGATGACTTTCGTGCATTCCTGCCGACGGGGACCCGAGTCTATATCGCTCATCTCGACGGCACCCCGATCGATGATATGGTGGCGACGGCAAGGCGGCTAAGCGCACAAGGGTTTGCAGTCATGCCGCATCTCCCGGCCCGCAGTATTCCTGATGTCAGCACATTGGCGGACTGGCTGGAACGATATCGGGGCGAAGCCGATGTCCGCCAGGCTCTCCTGCTCGGTGGCGGCAGGAACACGCCTGTAGGCGATTTTCACAGTTCCACACAATTGATCGAGACCGGGCTTTTCGACCATCACGGCTTCACGCATCTGCATTTTGCCGGTCATCCGGAAGGCAGCCGCGATGTCGATCCGGACGGATCAACTGCCCTGGCCGATCGGGCACTGCTCTGGAAACAGGATTTCGCCTCGCGTACCGATGCGCAGCTTGCCATCACCACTCAATTCACCTTCGATCCTCAGCCTGTCATCGACTGGGCGGAACGCATCCAGGCAGCCGGCGTCACCATGCCCATCCATGTCGGCATTGCCGGTCCAGCCAAGCTGCAGACATTGATCAAATACGCAATCTCCTGCGGCATTGGCCCCTCGATCAAGGTGCTGCAGAAGCGCGCCATGGACATGAGCAAGCTGCTCTTGCCCTACGAGCCGACCGATCTGGTCGCTGCCTTTGCCGATCACAAAGCAGAAAAGCCTGAAAGCCTCATCGGCCAACTGCATATCTTCCCGCTCGGCGGCATCCAGGTGGCGGCAGACTGGATGAACAAACACCGTTCCGTCGAAACATCGGTCGCGCTACCCTGAGAAGCCCCTCCCCGGGTCCTCAGGAAGAGCCATGCCGACGCCCAACCATCCAAATATCAGACATATCAGGCTGCTCGTCGCCTGCGCCGAGACCGGCTCGCTGACATCAGCCGCAGCCATTCTCGGCATCACCCAGCCTGCAGCATCCCAGGCCTTGCGGCGGCTGGAAGAGCTTCTGAACGCAACCCTGGTCGAACGCGACGCCATGACGCTGACGGCAGAAGGCCAGATCGCCCAACAGCGGTTCCGTCGCCTTCTTGGTCTTATCCGTCAGGCCTGTGGACCAGCTGCAAAAGCGGCAATCGGCGTTATCGAGATGCGCCTCACATGGCCGCACCTGCGCGCCATTGCGACATTTGCCGAACATGGCAGCTTCAGCGCCGCTGCCCGCATGCTGGAGCAATCGGAACCGGCCGTACAACGCGCCGCTCGCGAAGCCGAAGCCGTCACGGGCATTTCCCTTTTCGAAAATTCCGGTCGCAATGTCCGCCTGACGGCCGCAGGCCTTTCCGCCGCCCGCTGGTTCGGCCTGGCGATTTCTGAATTCGAAAACCTTCGCGACGAGCTTCTGGAGACACGAAATCACTATGCCGGCCGTATCTCGATCGGCACCCTGCCACTGACCCGAACCTTCCTGGTGCCCGACGTAGTCGCACTTCTCGCTAGCCGCTATCCGCTCGCGCGCTTCGAAATCGTGGAGGGCAGCTACGGGGTGCTGATCGACGATCTCGAGCGCGGTCGTATCGATATCCTCGTCGGCGCACTGCGCAGAAGCCTCATCTCGAAAACGCTGCATCAGGAACCGCTCTTCGATTTCGATCTCAGCGTCGTCGGACGGGCCAACCATCCCCTGACGCAGCGCCGGGAGATCACCCCTGACGATCTCGCAAACTACCCCTGGGTCGTCGCCCGCCGCGACACGCCCTCGCGCGAAACCTTCAACACCGTGGCAGCAACCTTTCCGAAGGACAAACCTGCCCGCCAGAGCGTCGAGACCGGCTCGCTCAATGCCATCAGGGGCGTGCTCCTGAAGTCCGATCACCTCGCTCTGCTCTCCCGCTATCAGATCCGCTATGAGCTAGAGGCAGGCTTTCTCGCCGCGATGGATTATCCGCTGCCGGATTCGCGCCGCCCCGTCGGTGTCACGCTGCGCCGCCATTGGCTGCCGACGGCCCTTCAGGCGGAGTTTCTGGCTTTGCTCAGGGAGCATTCGGCAGAACTCGACTAGCCTATGCCTCTCTCACGATTGCGCGAGCGGCCACCATATCCTCGGAATATGCGATAATGGTTCTCTGACCAGGGCGCCAAACACCGATATTTCATGGAGTTCTTCGAATGCCTTTACGCTGTGCCATTCTCGATGATTACCAGCGCGTCGCCCTCTCCATGGCCGACTGGAGCGGCATCGAGGGGAAGGTCGAGATCAATCGTTTCGACGACCATATAGCCGATACCGACACGCTGATCGGCCGGCTGGCGGACTATGACATCATCATCGCCATGCGGGAACGCACCCCTTTCGACGCCGAACGCCTCGGTCGGCTGCCGAAGCTGAAACTGCTGATCACGACCGGCATGGCCAATGCCTCGATCGACATGGCCGCTGCCACCCGCCTCGGCATCACGGTTGCCGGCACGCGCGGTTTTGTCGGCTCAGCCGCTGAACTCACCTGGGCGCTGCTGATGGCGCTGGTTCGCCATATCCCCTCGGAAGTCGCCAACTTCCGCGCAGCGCAAAATCCGTGGCAACTCTCCGTCGGGCGCGACCTCAGGGGGCTGACACTCGGCGTCGTCGGTCTCGGCAAGCTCGGCCAGCAGGTCGCCACTTACGGCCGCGCCTTCGGCATGAACGTCATCGGCTGGTCGCGCTCCAACACGCCGCAGAAAAGTGCCGATCTCGGTATCGGCTACGCCGCCTCCCTCGATGAACTGCTATCCGCCGCCGATATCGTCACGCTGCATCTCACCCTCAATGCTGAAACAAAAGGCATCATCAGCAAGCGCGAACTCGACCGCATGAAACCGGGTGCCATACTTCTCAACACGTCCCGGGGACCACTTGTCGACGAGCAGGCACTGGTCACAACACTGGAAAGCGGCCATCTCGGCGGCGCCGGCCTTGATGTCTTCGACGAGGAGCCCCTGCCCGCAAACCACGCGTTCCGGCGGCTCGCCAATGTCGTGGCGACACCGCATCTCGGCTATGTGACAGAGGAAACCTATCGCATCTTCTATCGGGATGCCGTGGAGGATATCGCCGCCTGGATCGACGGAAAACCGGTCCGGGTTCTAAATTCTCCGAAGTAGAGTGGGAACGACTGCTTACACATTGCCTCGCAGGCGAGCGCCGCCATCGAGCGAGCGGCGGTGCATTTTGAACAACAAGGGCTCCCCGCTTTGCCGTGGGGAGCCTTGTTCCTCAGACCGGTGCGCGAGGATCGTGCCGCGCAAGGCGGCGCAGCAGGTAGTCGACCTCAGCCCGTGCCGTTGCACCGAGCGCGCTTCCAGGCTTGCGCTGCGCATCCGAGGTGATGACGCTCCGGCGCATGAGAACATGCTTGCGGACGGCAAGGCCGACGCCGAGCTGCTGCTCGTAGCGGATCAGCGGCAGATGCGCATCAAAGAGATCATGCGCCTCATCGCGTTTTCCCGCGGCAAACAGATTGACCAGTTCCACCAGCATGTCCGGGAAACCGTAGCCGGTCATGGCGCCGTCAGCACCACGCTCCGGCTCGAAATCGAGAAACATGCCGCCATTGCCGCAGAGGATCGAGAAGGGCCGAAGCTCGCCGGCTTTCTGCATGGCGCGCAGCTTTGAGATCTTCTCCAGCCCCGGCCAGTCCTCGTGCTTGAGCATGACGCAGGAGGGATGATCGGAAATGATCTTGGCAACCACGCTGGCCGACATGACGACCGTCAGCGTCAGCGGATAATCCTGTAGCACCCACGGAACGTCAGTGCCGACGGCCTCAACAGCCTGCGCAAAATACTGGACGATCTGCTCATCGGTGCGAAGCGCCGGCGTCGGCGCGATCATCACGCCGGCAGCCCCCATGTCCATCGCATCGCGGGCGAGCGAACGCATCGCCGCAAAGCCAGGTGCAGAGACGCCGACAACGACCGGCACTCTTGAACGGCCGACCACCTGGCGAATGATTGCTCGCGATTCCGCCGGCTCAAGCTTCGGAGCCTCGCCCATGATCCCGAGGATGGTCATGCCGGTAACGCCGCTGTCCTGATAGAAGTCGGTCAACTTGTCGATTGAAGGCGCGTCGAGAGTACCATCAGGCAGGAATGGCGTGGTCGCAATTGCATAGACGCCCTTTGCGTCAGTTCCGAAGCTCATTGTGCATCCTTCCACGCCTGATAGCGTGCCTTGGTTTCCGCTTTCATGGGATAGAGACCAGGCAGCGGCACGCCCCGGTCGATTTCGGTCATGATCCAGCCTTCCATGCGCTCCTGTTCCGGCGCTTCGGCAAGCACCGCATCGAGAAGGGCGGCTGGTATAAGCACGGCGCCGTCCTCGTCCGCAACGACGATATCGCCGGGGAAAACAGCAACACCACCGCAGGCGATCGGCTGCTGCCAGCCGACGAAGGTCAGCCCGGCGACGGAGGGCGGCGCAGCCATGCCATCGCACCAGACGGGCAACTCGCTCGCAAGCACCCCTTCCAGATCGCGCACCACACCATCGCTGACCAAGGCCGCAACCTTACGCTTCATCATCCGGGCGCAGAGAATATCGCCGAAGATACCGGCATCCTGCACCCCCATCGCATCGACCACGGCGATGCATCCCTCGGGCATATCCTCGATCGCCGCCCGTGTGGAGATCGGCGAAGCCCAGCTTTCGGGCGTTGCCAGATCCTCACGCGCCGGTACGAAACGCAGCGTGAAGGCTGGGCCGACCACCCGCTCCTGGCCCGGCCTTAGCGGCTTTGTACCGCGCATCCAGACATTCCTGAGCCCCTTTTTCAGAAGCACGGTTGTCAGAGTCGCCGTGGAGACGCCCTTCAGAGTTTCGATAACGGCTGGATCTAGAGACATGGATTGCACCTCATATGCTCTGGATGAGGCCGCCGTCGATGCGGATGACGGAGCCGGTAATATAGGATGCGCGCGGGCTGGCGAGAAAAGCAACCGTGTCGCCATATTCCTCCGGCCGGCCGTAACGCCCGACAGGAATGGCGGCTGTGCTCTCCGCCGTCACTTCTTCCACCGGCCGGTTTTCGCGCTTCGCCTTCTGCTCGTCGAGGAAAGTAATGCGGCCGGTCGCGATGCGCCCCGGCAGCACGATATTGGCGGTAATCCCATCGCGGCCGATCTCACGGGCGAGCGTCTTCGACCAGCCGACCAACGCCAGACGCAGGCTGTTGGAAATACCCAGATTGGGGATCGGCGCCACGACGCCAGATGACGTGGACGTAATGACACGGCCCCAACCACGCGCCTTCATGCCGGGCACTACGGCATCCGTCACGGCAATCACCGAACGCACCATCATGTCGAAATATTTCGACCAGGTTTCCGCCGATTGACCGGAGGCCGGTGTTGGTGGCGGTCCGCCCGTATTGTTGACGAGGATATCGACGGCCCCAAAAGTATCGGCGATCACAGCCAGCCTCGCCTCGATAACAGAGAGATCGGCGATATCCCAGCCGATAACCAGCGCCTTCCCTCCAGCGGAAACGATGCCTTCCGCCGTCTTCCTGGCCGCGGCTTCATCGATATCGGCAACGGCGACGCGAACGCCTTCCGAGGCCAGCGAGCGGGCAATCGCGCCACCCAAACCACCACCAGCGCCGAACACCAGCGCGGTCTTTCCATTCAATTGCATATCCAAGGCAGATACTCCGGTTTCGTCAGCATTATGGCGATCACGAAAAGAAGAAAAATCTCGCTTTTTCCAGTTTCAGAAGATAGAAAAACTTTTCTTATGGAAACGCGCTTTCTCGATACCTTCCTGCTGGTTGCCGAACTCGGATCGCTGGCCGAAGCCTCCCGCCGCCTCGGCATCACGCCGGCCGCGGTCGCCCAGCGCATGCAGGCGCTGGAAGACGATGTCGGCGTGCCGCTGCTGACCCGGGTTGGCCGCCGTGTCCGCCCGACCGATACCGGCCACGCCATCATCGAAAAGAGCCGCAGGATCCTCGCAGAGGTCCGCGATCTGCGCAGCCTTGCCAACGCCGATCTGCCTTCCGGCGAGCTTCGTCTCGGCGCCATCACGACTGCGCTGACCGGGCTGCTGCCCTCAGCCCTGCATGAAGTCTTCGCCAGCATGCCGCTGGTCGAGGTCTTCCTGCTGCCAGGCCCGTCGACCGATCTCTACCAGCGGCTGATAGACCGGGATATCGACGCGGCGATCATCGTAAAGCCACCTTTTTCGATACCGAAAACATTGGAATGGGAACTGCTGCGGGCCGAACGTCTGGTTCTCGTAGCGCCTGCCGATTGCCGGGGCGAGAACCCGCACGAACTCCTGAAGACCCGCCCCTTCATCCGCTACGACCGGAACAACTGGGGCGGCCGCCTTGCCGATGAATATCTTCAAAGACAGGGTTTGAAGCCGGCTGAACGTCTGGAACTCGATTCCCTCGAAGCGATCTCGGTCATGGTCGCCAATGGGCTCGGCGTCTCGCTGGTGCCGGACTGGGCAAGACCCTGGCCGGAAGGTCTCAACATCGCTGTCCTCGAACTGCCCGTGCCCTTTCCACCGCGAGAGGTCGGGATGCTCTGGCCGCGCAGCTCCCCATCGCGCCGGTTGACCGGCATCGTACTCGACGCGCTCAAACGCTCGCAGACCGCCATCCGGCCCTAATCGTTTTTGGCCGAAATCAGGTTCTTTCGCTGATAGACATGGATATAATCGACCAGCAGATAGGACGGGTTCGGCGTTTCATCGATCGGCCAGCCTGACCCCAGCGCAAGATTGACCAGCGGATAGAAGGGCATCTGGAATTCCGGCGGCGTATCAAAACTCCAGAGGGGATTACGATCCAGATAGAAGGTCGATTTCTGCGGGCCGATATCGACGCCAAAAGTGTGGTAGTCGCTGCTGAGCGAGCCTTCGGGCACATTCGTCAGATGGCCGTCCGTCGTGTGCTGGTTGCTCGGGCGCCAGACATGATAGCCCATGCTGAACTCGCCGGGCGCACGGCCGTAATATTCGATCACGTCGATTTCCGAGGTAAATTTGGACCGGTCGAGGCCGATCAGCCAGAAAGCCGGCCAGACGCCCTTGCCGGGCGGCAGCTTCATGCGCGCTTCAAAATAACCGAACGTCTGGGAGAAGCCTTCGCCCTTCGGATTGGTGGAGGCGAGCAGACCGGAGCGCCACTTACCATCCGCATCCTTCCGAGCCTCGATCCGCAAGATGCCGTCATTGACCGTAAAAGGGAAACCGTCCATCGGGTCGGTAAACTGAGCATCGCCGAAATCGCCATTCCACGGTGTATGCGCGATCCAGCGCGATCCGTTCTCGCCCCAGGCCGAAGCATCGAGCGTGTTGAAGTCTTCGGCAAAGGTCAGCTGAAAATCGTCGAGATTGAGCGGCTCTTCTGCCTCGCTCGGCCGCGGACTTGGCGGGCCGAAAAGGCCGATGACGATAAGAAGCGCAAATCTTCCGGCAAATTTCGTGTGGTGCATGTTTCTCCCTCCAGGAGATTTCGACCCCGTTGTAGGGTTTTGCGAGCCGATCATGAAACGACGACTCCGTTTCGCCAGGGCATGATCTTTCTGACGACGATGGCTTCCAGCCCGTCGGGCCGCCCTACGGCCTGCCACAAGAGCAGGGAGGAAACCCAGAAGATTGCAAGCGCCGCACCGCTGCAGAGACCGACGCCGATGACGAGTTCGATGCCGAGCGGCATGGCGATGAGAACAGGCTGAACCCAGAGCAGGAAACCGATCATCGGCAGGCAGGCCGCAAGCGGCCGGACAAACGCGTAGAGCTGCGCGCCAATCGAGGCACCGATCAGCCGCTGCGTGATGACAAGGCAGACGGCATAGGCGACGACAGCGGCGATGACGCGCGCTGCCAGCGCACCGTCAAGCCCGAACATCACGACGCCGAGCACGGTAACCGGTGCCCTCACTGCGAATTCAGCAAACATCCTGAGCGCCACATAGCGGGTCTTGTCGAGAACCATGACGAGCGGCGGCATGATGGTCGTCGGCAGACCGATCAGGCTGACGGCGCAGAGCCACTGCAGGATCGGCGCCGCAAAGGCCCACTTCTCGCCGACGACGATGCGCAGGATCGGTTCGGCCAGGAAAATGATGACGAACAGGATGGGAGCCGCCACGACCATGATTGCATTGGTGGCCTTCAAATAGGCGGTAATCTGCTTGCCTCGGTCGCTGACATTGGAAAAGGCGGCCATCAGCGGGCGCATCAGCGGACCGACGAATGTCTGATAGGGAATGCCGGCAAGATTATCCGCGACGCTGAAGGCACCGTAGGTGGAAAGGCTCGTAAAGCGCGGCAGCAGCAGCCGGTCCATCTGCCAGTTGAGTGAATTGAGAACCTGCGAAATCGTGTTCCAGCCGATCATGTCCTGGAAGTGCTTCCATTCCGAAAGGCTGAGCCTCGGCCGCATCGGCGCGAAGATATAGGAGACGATGGTCGACGCCGTCGGTCCGGCAACGGCGCCAATCGCCAGCCCCCAGTAACTGTCGGTCGCAAGCGCGACACCGACGCCGAAGATCAGGGTCGATCCCTTGGCGATGATGTCGAGCGCGAATTCGCGCCTGAAGTCGAAACGCTGCATGAAAAGCACCATGCGCGGGCTGATGACGCTACGCATCGCAGGCGCGATCGAAACCACGGCAACCAGCTGAAAAAGCCGCGGATCGTTGTAAATGAGAGCCATCGGCCAGGCGATGACGATCATCAACAGGCTGATCGCCGTTCCTCTTAGGAGGCTCAACGTAAAGGCCGTTGCAAACATCCGCTCAGTTGGCAAGGGAACACGCACCAACGCCTGGGTGAGCGGCAGATCGAGGATCGCCTCGACGATGACAAGAACCGACGTGGCAATGGCGACGATTCCGAAATCGGCCGGGCTCAAAAGTCTTGCAAGAATGAGCAGGCTCACGAAATCGAGCAGTCGTGCCAGGAATTTTCCGCTGATTGTCCAGATGCTTGCTGTCGCCGTTCTATGCGATACGCTTGACACGATCTATTCCTTGGCCATGAGCAACGAACCTCTTCTGGGGAGCGCTGGGTGCCGCCGCTCCGGGGTTTTTGTGCGTGTCAGCTTACTTTCCTCCTGACGGGGCTTGCGGCCTGATGGCCATGCTTGGCGAGTTGCTCATCGATGAGCGAGCCGAGGCGGTCGCGGAACACTGCTGCGGAGAATTTCAGGGCGTGGTTATGGATCGCCACCGGATCGAGCGTGTCCTCGACCGCTTCGAAGGCTGCCATCGTTTCCATCAGCGCTTCCGTACTCTGCTCGGCAAAGCGGAAGCCGACATGCGGTGCGCAGACAGTCTCGCGTGCGCCACCTGCATCGAAAGCCAGAACCGGCCGGCCGGACGCCATCGCTTCCACCGGCAGAATGCCGAAGTCTTCGATGCCGGGGAACAGCAGTGCGCGGCAGCGCGACAGATGATCGCGCAGAACCGGGAACGGCTGATGGCCGAGAAACTGCACCGTCGGTCCGGCGATTGACCTCAGATAGGCCTCCTGCTCGCCCTCACCGATCACGACCAGATTGCGGCCCATTTCCGTGCAGGCCTTCACGGCAATATCCGGCCGCTTATAGGCGGTGAGCTGGCCCGCATAGAGATAGAATTCGCCCTTGCCCTGCCCGATGGCGAAATCGTCGGTCGCGACCGGCGGATAGATAACGACGGCGTCACGGTCATAGAAGCGGCGGATACGGCCCGCGACATAGCTGGAATTCGCTACGAACGTATCGACGCGCGAGGCGGTCGTCACATCCCAGGCCCGCAGCATCGGAGCCGTGAGTGACATCATTGCCTTGCCGATCCATGAAACACCGCGCCGGTACACATGGAACTGATCCCAGATGTAGCGCATCGGCGAATGGCAGTAGCAGATGTGGAGTGCATCCGCCCGGGTGATGACACCCTTGGCGGGGCCGGATTCACTTGAAATGACAAGATCATAGTCCTGCAGGTCAAAGTGCTCGAGCGCGAAGGGCATGAGCGGCAGCATCTTCGTGTAATGGCGCGTAGAACGCGGGATCTTCTGCAGGAAGGACGTTTGGATGTTGCGGCTGTTCAGGAAATCGCTGGTACGCTCGGGATTATGCACCAGCGTGAAGATGTCTGCCTGAGGGAACATACGGCAGAGTTCTTCCACCACCTTTTCGCCACCGCGCATCGATACCAGCCAGTAGTGGACAATCGCGACGCGAGGCTGCTTCGCATCGACCCTGCTGCCGGCTTCGACGACCCGGCTTCTTGCCACGACGGGCGCGTCGCCCCGGAATGCCATTGCTTCGGGGAGAGAGCTTGCTGCTTTAACAGTCACCTGAACGCTCCTTGTACGATCGCCCCGCCCCTCGGCTCGGGCACTACATTCGTCGGAATCAGACTGCGGTATTGCGCGAGAAGGGCATCGCGCCATTCTTCGTGTGTTGTTGCCAGATTGGGCGATAGCCGGAAGGCGCGTTCGCTCATGAGGCGAACATCCTCCTTCGGCATTTTGCGGAAGGCCGTCAGCGTTGTGGCGAAGGCTTCCTCGTCCATCGTGTTGCAGGAGATCGCCATTCCGGCCCTCTCCATTTCCTCGGCAAGGAAAGCACCCTTGGTCATGATAACGGGAAGACCGCTGCGCGCCGCCTCGATCGCCACAAGGCCGAACGGCTCCGGATAGCGAGACGGCATGACAAGCGCGCTTGCGGTGCGGATGATCCGACCGATCTCCGCATGCGACTGCCAGCCCATGGCCCGGACATGATCGCCGGCCGCCACGACCTTCGGCATCAGCGGCCCATCGCCGATCACGCAAAGCCTTGCACCGGCCCTGCGTGTAGCAGCAAGCGCGTCTTCGATGCCCTTTTCCTCGTCCAGCCGGCCGATGAAGACGAGCTCATCATTGTCCTCGGCCATGACACGCTCGGCCGTCAGCGGCGCGATCGGATTGCGGATGGTGACGAGCCGTTCCGGCTGGTAGCCGGAGCCCACCAGGAACTCTGCCATCTTTTCGTGGAGCAGGATGATCCTGCTAAAGGCGGGACGGCTTCTCAGCGCGCGCAAGAGATTGGCGCCGCGGGCTGCACGCCAGAGCTTTTGCATATAGCTGCGCTTGTCGCAGGAGGTGGTGATGCAGCCTGCCCCGAGCGGACGACGCTGGCAGATCTCCTGCGCCTGATAATCGAAAAAGGCCCCATTGGGACAACCGGTAAAGAAATCATGGGCGTGAACGACGCATCGCTCCGCAACGGGTGTAAGCGCGTCGAAGACCGCCGGCGACAGGATCTGATGCCAGCCATGAACATGATAGGCTGTCCTGGGCGTATCATTGGCCCGCACCCAGGCGGAAATCATGCTGCCGGCTGCCGGATTATGAATGCCGGTCGCGAAGGCCTTGGCTCGGTTGGAACTCAGGAGGTCACGGCTATTCAGCTTGACGATTGAAACGCCGAGGGAAGCAAGCTCCTCGTTCGCTCCATCGTCGCCGCAGATATAGGTCACGGCAATGCCGAGTCCGCAGAAGAGCTTCGCCGACAGGACCGCAAGGGCGGTCGCCCCACCCCTCGCCGTCGAATAGTCGTCAATGACGACCACACGGTCGAGCACCGGGTGCGCCGCGATGCCGTCCCTCCATATTTTTGCGTAGCGTCCGGAAGCCGGCCACCGCAACGTCGAAACGGCAGGCCCATTCTCATCAGGACGCAGTTGGCCGATGTCGTTCATAGAAGCTCTCCGACGACAGACACAATGGATGCTTTTTGACGGCCAGGCCCCTAACCGTCCATGAGGGTGAAGTGGTCACGGACCGGCTGCGAACGGCAGCCGGATCGTGACGAAGTGCATTATTTTGCCGACGCCGCACCGTCGGCATAGGCTTCCAGCGCCTTGCGGTTGAGGATACGGATCCTGCCCTGGGCTCCGTCGATCACCTTGCATTCACGCAGGCGACGCAAGCACTGGTTGACTTTTTCACGAGAAGCCGGAAGCGTCGCCGCCAGATCGTTCTGGGAAATTATCAGCACGTCCCGGTTCGCCGGCGTATCCTTTCCGTAGACCGAAGATAGCCGCAGAAGCATTGCCGCCAGCCGCGACTGAAGGCTGGATCCGGCGTTCGAAATGATGCGGCGCTCCAGCTCGGAAACACGCGCAAGCGTTCTCGAAAAAACCTTCTCCTGGAACTGCGGATCGGTGGCGTACCTTTCCCGCAGCAGCCGGCCTTCGAAGAAGTATAGCTCGCAATCCGAACTGGCTCTATACTCCAGATTCAGTATTTGCTTACGTAATACTTCGAGCTCACCGATCAAACCGCCCCTCGGAATGATCTCGACAATGAACTCCCTGCCATCAGGCAGCATCGTACTGGCGCTGACTAGCCCGCGCTGTACGCGAGCGAACATGTCTACAAAGACTCCAGCGCCTGCAATAAGTTCGCCGCGACGAAAATTGCGTATAGTCGCGCGGCAGAACGGGAAGTCGTCGTCACTTGAGATGCGATTGTTCAAAGATGTATCCGGAACAACGCTAATAGCCGCATTGCCCACAGCGACCCTATAGTCTCTCGTTTGTGTAGCTCCGTCCATGCGCATAACTCCCCAACAAAACAGATTGGTCGTAGCTGATGCTGCACTGCATCATTTATATTGTCCTAACTTGAGAGTCAAATAACAATCGAAGATGACAAGAGCATCTCAAATAATAGTGACAATACCCCCAGTTATATAGATTATATTTTTTCTAGTATCCGTCGAATTCAGGAGAGGTATTAAGCCAAACTGCCTATTTTTGGGGCGGTCCCTATCAAAATTGTTCAAAAAATAGCTACAACGCCCGGCTTCATCTATTCAAGCCGTGCGCCTTAGACGACATGTAAGTTAAATTTTCGAATAAAATTAGGATGTAGAAATCCCCTGCCGCCGAATTCGTAGAGAACTCCGTAGCATTACAGTATTAGCATAAAGAATTTGCTAATCATTATGACCGCGGTCACAGACAAGCACATTGCGCTGCACCAAACTTCATAAGGTTCTAACCGGAAACTTTTGGAGTCGGTCGATGACTTGGGAAACACAGAGTATTGAAGTTCGTGAATCCTGGCCGAACGTTGACCAGTCCGCGCCGAATAACGATCGTCGCATAGTATCACGGCCTCATGTGGTCGGAAGGGCATCCAAGCGCGCGGTTGATATCGTCGTGGCAACCACCGCTCTGGTTCTGCTGTCACCTCTGATGCTGATCGTAGCACTCATCGTAAAGTTGAGCGATCCCGGGCCAGTCTTCTATTCGCATACGCGGATTGGATATGGGGGCGCCGCCTTCGGCTGTCTCAAGTTCCGCACCATGAAGACCGATGCCGCCACACAGCTCGCCGAGTTGCTGCGCGCCAATCCCTCAGCGCGGGCCGAGTGGGAAACGACGCGGAAGCTGAAGAACGATCCGCGCATCACCACTGTCGGTGAGATCCTGAGGAAGTCCAGCATCGATGAGCTCCCGCAGCTCATCAATATCTTGCGCGGCGAAATGAGCGTTGTAGGCCCGCGGCCGGTGACGGCTGAAGAACTCGCCCGCTACGGCGAGCATGTCACGAGCTATATGGCCGCAAGACCAGGCCTGACCGGACAGTGGCAGACCAGCGGCCGCAACGATGTCAGCTACGAATATCGCGTTGCGCTTGATGTCCAATATGTCCGCGACTGGTCGCTCGCGCGCGATTTCATCATCATCGCAAAGACCGTTCCCGCCCTGTTCTCGCAGCGCGGCTGCTACTAATCCAAGAACGACGTATGGCCCGACCCGGGCCATACGCACCTGCTGGATATCAACGAAGAAGACACTCTCGCCCTTTGGATCAGGACACTATGAACTCAAATCACGTCTTCAGCAGCGTCTCCCCGATATCTTTGCCGGCCACGGCCAGCGGTAGTTCGTCGCTGACGCTGCGGGACATGTCCTTTTTCGTCAGGATGCGTTGGCCTTGGATCGTGTCTACCATCCTGGTCTTCCTGGCACTTGCCGCTGCCTATCTCCTCATCGCCAAGCCGACCTACGTGGCCAGTACGCAGCTTATGGTCTTCCCGCAGGTGAACGGCTCGGACGCTCAACGCGCGTTCGCCGAAGACGCCTTCATCGATGCACAGCTTGAAATAGCGAAGTCCAGCGACGTGCTTGGTGGCGCCGCCAGCGCGCTGAACCTCGCCAACGATCCGGCCTTCTCCAATCAGTCCCTGTCCCTGCAGGACAAGGTCAAGGACTGGCTGACGGGCAACGCCACCAGCACCGCCCAGCCGGAGACGGCACGGGGTGATGCAACCTCGGGCAATGCCCAGCCAGCTGCGACGAGCCAGGAAACGCAGCGGACCGACCGGGCGATCGCACGGCTGCGCAATATTGTCGCGATGCGCCGCATCGGCCAATCGACGATCCTCGAAATATCCGCATCCGCATCCAGCCCGCAGACGGCGGTTGAGATCGCCGATGCGGTTGCCCAGCAATACATCCGCAAGAATGTCCAGATGAAGGCCGCTGCGGCCCAGCAGTACAGCGAATGGCTAGAACAGTTCGTCAATGAACAGCAGCGCGGACTTGCCGATGCCGCAAGTGCGCTTGCGACCTTCAAGGCGAACCCGCGCGACCAGTTCAAGCTTGCTGAGTTGCAGAGCGCGACCGACGCCCGCCGCACCCTCTTCGAAAACACCCTCACGCAGTACACCGAGGCCAAGCAGCGCATTTCCTATCCGGTCTCCGACGCCACCATCGTTTCGCGGGCCACCTCACCGCTCTCCAAGGCGCAGCCGAACAATTCGCTGATCCTCGCCTTCGCGCTGATCGTAGGCGCCGGTTCCGGCCTTGGCCTAGCCATGATCCGCCATGTCAGCGACCGGCGCATCATGCGCACCAACCAGCTCTCGCAGGCGGCCAGCCTGTCTTTCGTCACACCCCTTGGACGCGCAAAAAGGGCTGGCCGCGCGGCGGCCCTGCCTACTGCCAATGATAGCGGCACCGTCGCCTATCCAATGATCCCCGGAATGGCCGAACTTGGTGCGACTGTCACAGGCTTTCGCCGCAGACGGCGCGTGGTGATCGGCATCGTGGCCGTCAACCCGGGCGGAGGAGCATCCACCATCGCCTGCGAGCTTGCCGTGCTCTCGGCAATATCAGGTTCGCGTACCCTGCTGATCGATGCCGCGGCGACAAAATCTTCCCTGAGCAAGTCCATTGCGCCGAACAGTTCAGCCGGCCTGATCGACGTGCTCGACAATATCGAGGCAATCCGCACCGCCACCCTGTCACTGACACCGACGCTCAAGTTCCTGCCTCTTGGCAAGGTCCGCGCCGTGACGCCCGCCGTCCGTCTGAGCTCGCGCCGCACTCAGCTCAACTTCAGCGATCTGAAGAAGGAATTCGACGCCATATTCGTCGATATCTCCGCCTTCACCTCGTCGCCTGACGCCAATGCGATCGCTCCGGAGCTGGACGGCGTTCTCGTCGTAACCTCTTACGGCCGCACTTCGATTGACGAGACCGTTCGCGTCATCGACAGCATGCGCAATGTCGGCGCAGAAATTCTTGGCGCGATCATCAACAACACACCAGCGAGTGTTCAGACATGATGGCTCCGACCCCACAAGCACCGAAGCTGAAGATCGCCGTCGGCATTGCCTCGGCGGGCCGGCCCGCGACGCTTCTGGAGACGGTAACCTATATCGACAGCCTCCAGCCTCACCCGGAGCGCATCATCGTCTGCGTCCCCAACCTGGATGATGCTGCCGGGCTCACCGACCGAAAGGGCGTGGAATTGAAGGTCGGCCCTCGCGGCCTGACCTCCCAGCGCAACCGGATCATTGAAGCCGCAAGCGCTGACATGGACGTGCTGATCTTCCTCGACGACGACTTCATTCCCGCGCCCGGCTTTATTCCGCGCATGGCAGCCGTTTTCGCCGACAATCCGGATGTGGTCATCGCGACCGGAGACGTCCTCGCCGACGGCATTCTCGGCAAGGGGCTGACCCAGTCCGAAGCCATGCATGTCATCAAGACCGCAGGCGAAAGAGGCGAGCAGGTGACCGAAATCTATAACGCCTATGGATGCAACATGGCGGTTCGGCTGGCGCCAATTGTCGGCCACGGGCTCGCCTTCGACGAGGAGTTGCCACTCTACGGCTGGCTCGAAGATGTTGATTTCAGCCGATCCATCGCCCGCTACGGACGATCGGTGCATATTTCGGGCGCCTGCGGCGTCCATCTCGGCGTCAAGTCCGGACGCCAGCCCGGCAAGAGGCTCGGCTATTCGCAAGTCGCAAATCCCGTGCATCTGATGCGCAAGGGCACCATGTCCTTGACCCGTGCGCTGGCGCAGATCGGCCGCAATATCCTGGCGAACGCCCGGGGCACCCTGCTCAATGATCGCGCGGTCGACCGTCGTGGCCGGCTGAACGGCAATTTCCTGGCTTTGTCCGATCTGCTGATGGGACGTGCATCTCCCATGCGCATCCTCGAACTCAGCCAGTTCCCAAATCGCGAGATGCCTTCGCCATCCATCGCGGCAAAACGGAGGTAACAGACGCCATGTGGCCCATGTCTTTCCTTGATCGTCTTCCATTCGTTGGCCTTGCCGCCGTCTTTACCTGCGCGATGGGATGGAGTGCTGCCCACGCCGACAGCTACACGCTCGTCCCCGAAGACAAGATAAAGCTGCGGGTCGTGGAATGGCGTTCCACCGATTCCAAATATGCGAGCTGGGAAGCTCTCGATGGAACCTACAGCGTCGATGATGCGGGCAATCTTTCGATCCCGATCGCCGGTCAAATCAGGGCCTCCGGCCAGACGACCGAGCAGCTGTCGGATGCCATTTCAGACGCACTGGCCGACAAGGCCGACCTTCCCGGAAGGCCTTTCATCGCTGTCGAAATCGACCAGCACGCGCCGATCTTCGTCAACGGCAGCATCGAGCGGCCGGGACGCTATCCCTTCGAGGCCAATATGACCGTCATCAAGGCCGTCAGCATTGCAGGCGGCTACATGCGGTCGCGTGACGACAGCAGCTACTATCAGCGAGACCGAATCCAGTCGGCCGGCGACTATCGCTCAGCCCTCCTGAATCGCCGTGATCTCTTGATGCGTGCAGCCCGCCTGCGCGCCGAGATCGCCGGTCAGTCAGATTTCGACATTCCTGCCGAGATCGCAGGCGTCCCGGATATCGACAAGCTCAAGGTCGAGGAACTGAACCTGATGCGCCTGCGGGCTGTCGAGTCCAACAGCCAGATTGAGGCGGCAGACGATCTGAGCCGCCTCTATACGCAGGAAATCCAGTCATTGGAGGCCAAGATCGTCTCCCAGAAGCGACAGATCGACCTTGCGCAGCAGGAGCTGAACAACGTCAACAGCCTCGTCAGCAAGGGCCTGACCAGCAATACCCGCCAATATTCGGTGGACCGCGGCCTGGCTGAAACCCAGAGCGAACTGCTGGACCTCGAGATCGCGCTGACCAAGTCCCGCCAGGGACTGAACGAGAGCCAGCGTGAAAAGGCAACTATAATCAACAAGCGGAATGCCGAAAACCAGCAAGAGCTGAACACGCTCAGCCTCGCCATCAACAAGGCGGGCATCGACATGCAGGTGGCGCAACTGCTCGGTGATCAGGCCGGATATAGTGCCGAACTCGCCCGCATGGGTGCGGAATCGACGCTTCTCGGCACGACGAAGAAGAACTTCAAGATCATTCGCCGCAACGAGGACGGCAGCTACACCAATATCGTGGCAAATGAAAACACCGCTCTGTTGCCGCATGACATCATCGAGATCGGCGTCGAGGCAGCTGCCGATGCCTCATCTGCTGCATCGCAGCCCCAGCAGCCGGCCGCCGCCCTCATCCCTAATGTAGCCCGAAGCGATACGCCCCGTCCCAACTGGGTATCGCGGACGGGATCGAACTAGGAGACCACGGTAGGACTATGCCTGTTAGCGTCGGAGTTCAGTTCATGTCTGCATTTGCCGTCTTTTTGCGCCGCACGCAGGGTGTGCGTGGCGTGACGGCAGAGAATCGTCGACGCTGTTCGGAGGTAGCGGCATGACCATTGAACCGATCGGCTTCCTCGTCTTCCTGCTCGGCCTGGCGCTCGTCTACTATGGATCCCGCTTTGCGATAACTGCCCTCTGCATCTCCACGCTGCTCGGTGCAGCCGCAGCCTTCCAGCTTCCCGCACTCGGCGGCAGCAGCATTCAGCCGAGCCATCTGCTGCTGCTCTTCGTCGCGATCGGTGTGCTGCTTCGTCCCCGCCAGAAACAGGCGGCCCTGACCAGCCTGGCCTATCCAGGCCCCGGCTTCTGGTTTGCGGCCTATGTTCTGTTTTCCGCCGTATCGGCCTTCTTCCTGCCCCGCATTTTCGCCGGCGCGACACTGGTTTATTCATCCGCACGTAGCAGTTCCGGCTTGATGTCGATCATGGCATCGCCGCTGGCGCCGGGTTCCTCCAATCTCACGCAGTCCGTCTACCTGCTCGGCGACCTCATCTGCTTCGCTGTCGTCTGCGGTTTTGCCCGGCTCGGGCACGGGCGCTTCATCGCCCGCCAGCTCATCGTCACGGCGCTCGTCTGCCTGGGTTTCGCCCTGCTCGATATCGCAACGTTCACGATAGGTCAGCCTGACCTGCTCGATTTCATGCGCAACGCCAACTATACGATGCACACAGCCGAGGTCATCGGCGGCTTCAAGCGCATCGTCGGTTCCTTCCCGGAGGCAAGTGCCTATGGTGCGGCGGCTCTGGTGTTTTTCAGCTTCACCCTCATCCTCTGGCTTGAGCGCTTCCCGAGCCGCTTCACCGGCTTTGCAACGGTATCGGTCGGCCTGACCGTGATCCTCTGCACCTCGACGACTGCCTATGTCGCCGGCCTCTTCATGATCGGTGTTGCGATCCTGTTTAGCCTCAAGCGGCTTTTGAGCGGCCAGGCCACACGTCCCTATGCGACCTTCCTTTTGATCACTCTGCTCATGGTGCCCTGCGTGATCATGGCTGTGGCCCTGATCCCGAGCGCGTGGAACGCCGTCGGCGATTTGGCGAACGTCACCCTGGCCAACAAGCTCGAATCGCAATCCGGCGAGGAGCGCACCGCCTGGAACACATTGGCGCTGGTCTCTTTCGTGGAAACAGCCACTTTCGGGGCAGGCCTCGGCACCGTGCGCGCATCGAGCTTCGCCGCCGCACTTCTGTCGAACGTCGGCCTCACCGGGACGGTCCTATTCGTGCTCTTCCTTTACAGCCTCCTGACGGCTGCTGCTCGCAGCAAACTGGCGAGCCGTGAAAACCGGGCGATTGGGATGGCTGCCGTTTTCGCTTCCGTCGCGCAGATTGCCTCGGCGACGATTTCCGGAAGCAGCACCGACCTCGGCCTGCTTTTCAGCATCACGGCCGGGCTTGCAAGCGGTTGCCTGACCGCCCCCTATGGGCAGCAGAACCGCATGACCCGCCTGCAGAGGACGCCGGCATCTCTGATGAGTACGCCGGTATTTCCATCACGATGATGTGCGGGGCAGAAAACATGTCGGTGATATCAGCCCTGCTGCTGCTTGCTCGGCACGGGCGCCGGGTCGACGATCGCACTCTCCTTGGACGGCTTGCGGCTGCGGCGCCAAAGCCCGGCCACGAAGACCCCTGCCACATAGCAGACCTGCATCAGCACGAGGATAGCGAGACCGTAAAGCGCGGCTTCAAGCAGCGAAGCGTTTTGATGAGCCACGATGCCGAAACCGAGGGCTACAACGATCGCGAATATCGCGAAGGCCCAGGCGCGAATGGCCGCTCCGGCTGCGAGCGAAATCAGTATCACAATGATCGTGCCGTTCAGCATTGCGATGCCTTATTCCTTTCTATCGTCCCACATGCGCCCCGTGCCGATCTTCACATTACAGGGCTTAATCCACAACACCCGGCTTTTGGTAGTGGAGCGATAGCAATGGTTAATTTTCTCACAATCCGCCGTGATCAAAACGCCGACGAGGCACGATTGGCTCCCGACCGGATGAGAAATTACTCGCCTGTGACAAGTACAAGGCAGCAACTCGACAAAGAGAAATTTTTTACAGACTCAATAAAGACACTTGCCGACGAAGAACGACGAGAAGGATTGTACCATGAGTAATCAGTGCGTGGCCTACGTTACGGATGTCGAATATTCCTTTCCGACTATTCTCTCGGCGCTGCAGGCCCGAAAATTTGCAAATTCCGAGACGGATGTCTGTGTTCTTATGTCGGAACATCTGGACAATTTTGAGGAGCTGAAGAGCCTTCTGGCGTTGAGCGGTGTCAAGCTGATGGATGCGACAGAAGCACTGCACCAATCCCTCGGCAAGCTCGATGGTTCGCATTTCATGGGCCGTATCAGCGTCAGCACCATGGCCAAGCTCGTACTCGCCGAGATTCTGCCTGACAATTACACCCAGATCATCTATCTGGATGGCGACACGCAGATCGTCAGCAGCCTTGCCGATCTCGAAAATGCCTTCGCGCCGCCCGGAAAGTTCTTCGCAGCCCGCGATTACACCTCTATCAATGGCTTGCTGCAAAACGGCAAGGACAGCAGTTACTTCAATGCCGGCGTTCTGAAATTCCACCGCGACGGCTGGATCGGGCCGGAAGCGCTGCAACTCTTTGCCACGAACCCGGAAGCCTGCGACGGCAAGCATGATCAGGGCGCGTTGAACTATGTTTGTGGCTCCTCGCTCATCCTGGTGTCGAACCGGTGGAACTTCCCCAAGCAGTTCCTGCATCTGGTGGACATGTCCTCGCTCGCCATCGTCCACTACATGGCGCACCCCAAGCCCTGGCATGGGACGTTCTTCCCTTGGAGCGATACCGAAAGCCAAGTCTATATCGATCTGCGCAAGACACACCCAGCCTATAACGCGCTCTACCGGGGCATCAGCTTCGACCGCAAGGTGGTCTACAAATATCGTTCGATGCGCGAGCGCGTGATGCATGCCCTTCAGAATGAGATGCCCAATCCGCGCGTCCAGACCCTGCTCGCCGGCGACTATGTCGTCTGACGAAAAGTCGGCCCGATCCCTGCAGGCAGAGCCGGTCTTTAAAGCCGGCACCAGTGTTCAGGAGCAGAAATGAGTGCTTTGACGACCAGCATCTCGCACTACGCCAAGGCCCGGCTGCGCCGTTCGCTGAAGGCTGGCCAGGTCGGTTATGCCGGGCTGCGCGACAGCCTGAAGCAGGCACGCCACGTGCTGATCTGCGTGATCCGCGACGAAGGACACCGGATGGAGTTCTTCCTGCAATATTATCGCGATCTCGGTGTCGAGCACTTCATCTGCATCGACAACGGTTCGAGCGACGGCACGGCCGAGCTCCTGTCCGGCATGCAGGATGTTTCGCTGTTGTCAGCCACCGGTTCCTACAAGGCAGCGCGCTTCGGCAATGACTGGATCAACGCGGTCATGAACCGCCATTGCCAGGAAAAATGGGTTCTCTATGTCGATGCGGATGAGTTTCTCGTCTATCCGCATTGCGATACGCGTTCGATCAGCCAGTTGACCGCCTATATGGAATCCGTCGGTGCCCGCTCGCTCCGTTCGGTCATGATCGACATGTACAGCCGCAATCCGGTCAGCGAAAACATCTGCGAGCCCGGCCGCAATCCGCTCGAGGTCTGCAGCCTCTTCGACCGATCAGGCTATGAATCGCATTTCGACAGGAACAGCCGCACTATTTGGATCAAGGGCGGTGTACGCGGTCGTGTCTATTTTCGCGGCCGCATCTGGGATGGCCCAGCGCTCAACAAGATCCCGCTGATCTACGTATCCGGTGAACGCCTCTATCTCAAATCCTCGCACCAGGTCTGGCCGCTCGCCCTGAACCTTGGCGAAATGCGCGGCGCTGTCGGAATCACAAGCGCCCTCCTGCACTTCAAGTTCCTGTCGAGCTTTCTCAACAAGGTCGCCGATCCCGCCAACCGCTCGGAGCATACTGCCGAGTACACGATGTACTCTTCCCCCGAAGACGCTCGCAACTTCGTCCACACAGGCACCAGCACCTATCACCACTGGAAGGATCTCTCCGACAGCGGTCTTATACAGGGCGAAGGTTGGCAACTCTGGCGCAGCGCGTCCGACAGCGACCTGCGGCAGCAGAGTCTGCTTTCACAGGAAAAAGCAGGTATCCCGGCACAGGGAGGCGCAGTCATCGTGGGCGAAGCGCAAGCTTCCCGTTGAATTCGTACATTTAGATGGCGCATCGGCCGGCCTTCACTTCGGGTCGCTGCCGAGGCTGCTTAAACATTCGTATTAACACCCGCATTTACGGTAACTTACTTCCATCCGCGCTGTAGCGTGGCCTAGAGTGCCGGACTGTTGAACCAGGAAGTGATCATGCTGCGACGCATTCTCCTTGCCGCACTTTCCGTGCTGGCAAGCTGCGGCCATCCTACCGGGGTGTTGACCCCTGTCGCCCTCACGGCCAATACTCCGAAAACCTCGCAGGTCGAGATGCTGGTGGCGACCACTCGTCAGCCTTCCGCAAATCCTGCGACGCTTTTCAATGGGGAACGCAGTCCGAAGCCCTACCTGACGGATATCGCAATTTCCATTCCGCCGAAGCGCGCGGCTGGCACCGTACAGTGGCCCGAAAAGCTGCCGCCAAACCCGGCGACTGATTTCGCCGTCACGCGGGTCGAGCAGCTCGAGACGCGGGCGGAAGGGCGTGCGTGGTTCCAACAGCATCTCGTTGATGGCCACGCACTCGTTTTCATACACGGGTTCAACAATACCTATGAGGATTCCGTCTTCCGCCTCGCCCAGATCGTCCACGACAGCGGCATGAAGGCGACGCCGGTCCTTTTCACCTGGCCTTCGCGTGCAAAGCTGACGGCCTATGAATACGACAAGGAAAGCACGAACTATTCGCGCACGGCACTCGAACAGGCGCTGCGAATCCTCGCGCAGGATCCGAGCGTCAAGGATATCACTATTCTTGCCCATTCCATGGGAACCTGGCTCGCCATGGAATCTCTGCGCCAGATGGGCATCCGTGACGGGCATGTGAACACCAAGATCCGCGATGTCATTCTTGCCTCGCCCGATATCGATATACAGGTTTTCGCCAAGCAGTTCGTGGAAATGGGTACGCCCCATCCGAAATTCACGATCTTCGTTTCGCAGGACGATCGGGCTTTGGCAGTTTCGAGCTTAATCACCGGAAAAGTATCCCGGCTGGGCGCCATCGACCCGTCCAAGGAACCCTATCGCAGCAGGCTGGAGGAGGCCGGCATTACGGCCATCGATCTGACAAAGGTCGACACCGGTGACAAGCTCAATCACGGCAAATTTGCCGAAAGCCCCGAAATCGTCCAGCTGATCGGCCAGCGGCTGATGACTGGCCAGCCCCTGACGGACTCCAACATCACCCTCGGCGAGGGCGTTGCCGCCGTCGTAGGAGGCACGGTGCAAACAGTGGGTAAGGTCGCCGGCACGGCAGTCGCAGCACCGCTGACGATCATCGGACAGCCTCTGCCGGCCGCTGCAAAACCAGTCGAAGTCGAAGATACACTTCGCGCCGACCCGCAATCGAAGCCGCTGACGCAGTAACGAGCGCGATTTACGTGGGCGGTTACGTCTCGCAACACCGGCATTTACGGTAACGTACTTCCGCAAACGACCTCAAAGTAGAAGTCTCTCCCGGTCGAATGGCGACGATCCAGTTCCGGCGGGGTCATCCCTGCCCGACACCAAGGAGAGCGGAATGTTGAACGACCTTGCGAAGGGGAGGACGTGATGGCCACGACACTCTCCGGGAGACTTCTTTCGGCAACGGCAGCTGTCGCAATGAGCCTCGCCGCTGCACCCTTCGTTTCGATGGCCTACGCTCAGGAGGCGGTTCCTGCCGCAACGGCAGCGCCAGCGACGCCCGACAAGCCGAATATCCTCGTCATCTTCGGTGATGACGTCGGCCAGACGAATATCAGCGCCTATTCCTTCGGCGTCATGGGCTACCGCACGCCCAACATCGATCGCATCGCCAAGGAAGGCCTGATGTTCACGGACTACTATGCCGAGAATAGCTGCACGGCGGGCCGCTCCACGTTCATAACCGGCCAGGTCTGCCTGCGCACCGGTCTCTGCAAGGTCGGCATTCCCGGCGCAACCGTCGGCCTGCAGCCGCGTGACATCACCATTGCCCAGGCCCTCAAACCGCTCGGTTATTCGACGGGCCAGTTTGGCAAGAACCACCTTGGCGACCGCGACGAATTCCTGCCGACCAAGCATGGTTTCGATGAGTTCTACGGCAACCTCTATCACCTGAATGCCGAAGAGGAGCCGGAACGTCCCTATTATCCGAAAGACGATGAGGAGTTCGTTCGCACCAGCTCACCGCGCGGCGTGCTGAAGGCAACGGCAGACGGAAAGATCGAGGATACCGGTGCGCTTAACACCAAGCGCATGGAAACCATCGACGATGAGACGACGGCCGCGGCGATCGATTTCATGGACAGGCAGGCGAAGGCGGGCAAACCCTTCTTCACCTGGATGAACACGACCCGCATGCATGCCTTCACGCACGTGCGTGCGTCGATGCAGGGCCAGAGCGGGATGACCGGCAACGAATATGCCGATGGCATGATCGAGCATGACGGCGACGTCGGCAAGCTCTTGAAAGCCCTCGATGATCTCGGCATCGCCGACAATACGATCGTGGTCTATACGACTGACAACGGGCCTAACCAATGGTCCTGGCCGGATGCCGCTCCCACGGCGTTCCGAAGCGAGAAGGATACCAACTGGGAAGGCGCGTTCCGCGTTCCCGCCCTGGTGCGCTGGCCGGGCCATATCAAGGCCGGCGAGGTCTCCAACCAGATGATATCAGGCCTCGACTGGTTCCCGACGCTGCTTGCCGCGGCCGGCGACCCAGACATCAAGGACAAGCTGGTAAAAGGCACGACGATCGGCGGCAACCAATTCAAGGTCCATCTCGACGGCTATAACCAGCTTCCCTATCTCACGGACCAGCAAGAGAAATCGAACCGTCAAGACTTCTACTACTTCAACGACGACGGACAGCTCGTCGCCTATCGCTACAACAACTGGAAGATCGTCTTCTGCGAACAGCGGGAGCCGGGTGGCTTCGTGGTATGGGCCAATCCCTTCGTATGCCTGCGCGCACCGAAGGTCTTCAATCTGCGGATGGACCCGTACGAGCGAGCCGATGTCGTCTCCGACCAGTATTACGACTGGCTGGCGAAGAATGCTTATCTCATCCAGTACGGCGTCTGGCGTGTTGCGCCATTCCTCCAGACCTTCCGCGAATTCCCGCCAAGCCAACGTTCGGCGAGCTTCAGCGTCGACCAGATGGTTGAGGCGCTGATGCGATCGCTCGAGCAGAGCCCAGCTGGCGCCCAATAGCATCGCCTGGCGAAAGACCGCAGGCGTGGCAAATTCTATCGCGCCTGCAATTCGAACTCACGCGGAGCGCATATGACGGCACGTGACGACATCCTGGATCTCGGCAAGCGTATCAGCCAATCGATCATCGGACAGGAGACGATGGTCGAACGGCTGCTGCTCGGGCTGCTCGCCAATGGCCATCTGCTGGTCGAGGGCCTGCCAGGCCTTGCCAAGACGCGGGCGATCAAGAGCCTGGCAAAAAACCTCGATTCAGAGCTTTCTCGTGTCCAGTTCACGCCGGACCTGCTGCCCGCCGATATCACCGGATCGGAGATCTATTTCTCTGAAGGCGGCAAGGGTGAGTTCAAGTTTCAAGAGGGGCCGATCTTCGCCAATCTCATCCTTGCCGACGAGATCAACCGCGCACCGGCCAAGGTACAATCGGCCCTGCTGGAGGCGATGGAAGAGCGGCAGGTTACCGTCGGCGGCAAGAGCTATCCGTTGCCTGATCTCTTCATGGTCATGGCGACACAGAACCCGATCGAGCAGGAAGGCACCTATCCCCTGCCCGAGGCGCAGCTCGATCGCTTCCTCATGCATGTCGAGGTCACCTATCCTGACGGGGCATCGGAAGCCGCGATCATGCGGCTCAACCGAGACGAGGAGAACGCTGCCCACACCAAAGGTTCCGCGCCGGCCACGGAGCGCCTGAACCCGCAGGCGGTATTCGATGCCCGCAAGGAAATCGGCGCGGTGACGGTCTCCGAACCGGTCGAGAAATACATGGTCGCCCTCGTCTTAGCCACGCGCTATCCCGACCGATACGACAAGGACCTGGCAAAACTCCTGCAGGTCGGCGTCAGCCCGCGGGGCGTCATCGGCCTCGACAAGGTTTCACGCGCCTACGCATGGCTGAAAGGCCGCGATTACGTGACCCCCGACGATGTGAAGGCCATCGTCAACGATGTCTTTCGCCATCGCCTTATCCTGTCCTACGAGGCACACGCCGCCAATACCACCGCCGATCAGGTCATCGCCCGCGTCACCGAACTGGTCGCGGTCTCATGAGTGGCGCGGCCCTCAGCAACGATGGCGTCTACGTCACGACGGAAGAGCTCGTCGCTCTCGAGGGCCGCGCCCGCAACCTGACCTTCGTCCAGAAGGCAAGAAGCCACCAGCAGCTCGCCGGCCGCATGCAATCGGCGCTGCGCGGCCGCGGCCTGATCTTCGAGGAATTGCGGGATTACCTACCGGGCGACGATATCCGTTCCATCGATTGGCGGGTGACGGCGCGTACGAGCAGGCCGGTCGTCCGCATCTATGGTGAGGAGAAGGAGCGGCCGGCCATCCTGGTGGTCGACCAGCGGATCAGCATGTTCTTCGGCAGCCGCCGCGCCATGAAATCCGTCACCGCCGCCGAGGCCGCCATGCTCTGCGCCTGGCGCATTCTTGGATCGGGCGACCGGGTGGGCGGCTTCATCTTTGGCGATGGCGATATAGAGGAGGTGAAGCCACATCGGAGCCGCAATGCCATCATCGCGCTTGCCGACAAGATTGCCGCCAAGAACGCGGCGTTAAACGCCGGCTTTGCGGGCGCGCCCTCTCCGGCCTCGCTGGATGAAGTGCTGCAGCGCGTAGCGGGTATCGCCCATCACGATCATCTCATCGTGATCATCAGCGATTTCGGCGGGCACGGCGTGACGACGCGCGATCTGCTGCTGGCACTCTCGGCTCGCAATGACGTGATCTGTCTGCTGATCTACGATCCCTTTCTCCTGGAGCTTCCCAAATCCGCCGATATCGTCGTCAGCGGCGGAGGATTGCAGGCGGAACTGTCGCTCAGCCAGGCCGGCGTGCGCAAATCCATCGACACCTTCGCCCGCAATCGCGGCCGCGAATTGCGGGCATGGCAACGCGAACTTGGCCTGCCCATGCTGCCCGTCTCCACTGCCGAGGAGACGGCGCCGCAGCTTCGCCGCCTGCTCGAGCAATCCGCCTGGCGGCAGCGGAGGCGCTGATGGAGCCGAAAATCCAGCTCGATCCGATGACCGAAACGGCACTCCGCTCTTTACACGACATTGCGGTTCCGCCGCATGTCTCCTGGCTGCCTCAGACCTGGGGCTGGGCTGCACTTGCTGTCTTGCTCGGCATTGCAGTGCTGGCGGCCCTCCTTGTCTGGCTCAGGCGATATCGCCGCAATGCCTACCGGCGGGAAGCTCTGCGATTGCTTGATGGCATCGAAGCCGACATTCGCAGTCCGTCGAGCCGGGAAAAGGGTGTCCACGAACTGTCGGAACTCTTGAAGCGCACGGCACTCGCGGCATGGCCAAGGAGTGATGTCGCAGCCCTCACCGGTCAGGCGTGGCTGCAGCGCATGGACAGCCGCGGAGCGTACAAGGCGCTGACCCGCCTGCTCGATGATCTCGAGTATCACGACAGTGCAGCCATCGCCGCTCTTCCCCCTGATAGCGCCAATGAGCTCATACTCAATTCGAGACGGTGGATCAGGAGGCACCATGTATCAGCTTGAGCATCCATGGCTGCTTCTGCTGCTTCCACTTCCCCTGCTGATCTGGTGGTTGCTGCCACCGCACCGGGAGACATCGGCATCGATCCGTCTGCCGTTTTTCGATCAAGTAACACGCGCCGCCGGCGTTCATCCGACAGAGGGTTCCGTCGTGCCGAAGCGAGCATGGCACCAGACGATCGTCGAGGGCCTCGCCTGGTGCCTTGTCGTGCTGGCGCTCGCCCGGCCACAATTCGTCGAGCCACCGCTCGAAAAGGTAGAGCCGCAGCGCGATATCCTCTTGGCGCTCGACCTCTCGCAATCGATGGAGACACGTGATTTCCCGGTACCCGACGGCAGTCTGAGAGCGCGCGTCGACGCCGTACGAACCGTGGTCGCCGATTTCGTCACGAAACGACCGAACGACCGGCTAGGCCTGATCGCTTTCGGCGATGCGCCCTACCCGCTTGCGCCCTTCACCATGGACCATGATCTCGTACGGATGATGATCAACGGATTGCTGCCCGGCATTGCCGGCCCGCGCACATCGCTTGGGGATTCGATCGGCCTCGCGCTTAGAATGTTCGAAAAGACCACAGTCCCGGAAAAAGTCCTGATTCTGCTGACCGACGGCAATGATACGGCAAGCAAGATGCCGCCGCTGAAGGCGGCAGAGATCGCCGGCAGGAATAACATCATCATCCATGCGATCGGCATCGGTGATCCCGCCGCGACAGGCGAGGACAAGCTGGATACGAGCACATTGCAGAAGATTGCCGCAGATACTGGCGGCCGTTATTTCTTCGGCGGCGACCAGAACCAGCTCGAGGCGATATATGACGTTCTCGACCAGATCACGCCTGATGAACAGAAGGTACTGTCCTGGCGCCCGCGTATCGAACTGTTCCATTGGCCGCTTGGCGCCGCGATCGTCATTCTCGCCCTCTATCACCTTTTTGCAGGCGCTTACGGCCTGATCCGCAGGAGGACTGTGGCATGATCACGGATCTGCATTTCCTGCGGCCATGGTGGTTGCTGGCGCTATTCGTTCCGCCGCTCATCCTCTGGCTAGCAGCGCGCTCAGACGATATTCGCGACCGTTGGAAGGGCATGATCGCGCCGCATCTCCTCGACAAGCTGATCGTCGAGCCTGTCGGTCATGGCCGGATCAATCCGGCATGGCTGCTCGCCGGTCTGATCGCTTTGGGCACAATCGCCGCAGCAGGCCCGACATGGCAGCGCGAGGCCCCGCCCTTTGTCGAGGATACAGCGCCTCTCGTCATCGCCGTCGATCTTTCGCCGACCATGGATGCGATCGATATCAGCCCCAGCCGCATCGAACGCGCAAAGCTCAAGATCCGCGATATCCTTGCCGCGCGACCCGGGGCGAAAACCGCAGTCGTCGCCTATGCCGGCAGCGCCCACCTCGTAGTACCGCTGACAGAAGATGCCTCCTTGATCGAGAGCTACTCGGATGCCTTGGCGACGCGGATCATGCCCAAGCCCGGCAAGGACACGTCAGCTGCGCTTTCGCTGTCGAACAACCTTTTCAAGACCGAGGGCATGGCTGGCACGATCCTGTTTCTGACCGATGGTATCGAACCGGCGGCACTGGATGCACTGAAGGCCGCAAATGCCAATAGCGTCGTCATTCTCGGCATAGGAACTGCCGAGGGCGGTCCGGTCAAGACGGCCGACGGCAGCTTTCTGACAGGTGCGGGCGGCGGGCGCCTCCTGCCCAAACTCGATGTCGAGGCCCTGAAGCAGGTACAGTCGGCGACGGAGGCAGATGTCGCAACGATCACGGATGACGATACGGACGTGCGCTGGATCAGCCAGCGCATCAGCACGAATTTTGCCGATGCGCAGGCTTCCGAAGGCAATCGCTGGCGGGATGCCGGCTGGTGGCTGGTTGGTCCGGTCGCCTTGTTGCTCGCCTTCTCCTTCCGACGCGGCTGGGTGATCAGGGTCGGCGCTCTGTTCCTCGCTATCCGATTGCTGACGCCGTCTCCGGCGGAGGCGGCTGACTTCATGGATCTGTGGCTGACGCCGAACCAGCAGGGGCGACTGGCTTTCGAACAGGACGATTTCGAGAGGGCTGCCGGCCATTTCAGGGATCCCATGTGGAAAGGCGTCGCGCTTTACCGGGCTGGCCATTTTCAGGATGCGCTCGACGCCTTCGCAGCCGTCGATACGGCCGAGAGCTGGTACAATCAGGGAAATACACTCCTGCATCTCGGCAAATTCGAAGAGGCCGTCGCGGCTTACCAGAAGGCGATCGAAAAACAGAAGGACTGGCCGGACGCTGAGGCCGATCTCGTCATCGCAGAAAGGCTACTAAAGGCCCAACAGGAGAAGGAAGAAGAGCAGCCGCAGGAGCCGAACGAGAAGCCCGACAGCGTCCAGTTCGACGACAAGGGAAAAAAAGGCAAGGAAGGGCAGATCAGCATCGCCGAACAGACCTCGGAGATGTGGATGAAGAACATTCAGACGAGCCCGGCCGACCTGATGGCGCGCAAGTTCGCAATGGAAGCGCAGGAGCAAAAGCAATGATGCGCTTTGGCCTGTTGTTTTGGCTGGTGATATCGGGGAGTGCGCTCGCCGCCGAACCGTTTGCGCGGGCGGCGATCGAAGGCAACGGCGAGATCGTGCCGGGGCAGCAGATGCGCCTGACGGTCGATGTCTTCGTACCCGACTTCTTCACCTCGCCGCCGCAGTTTCCCCTATTCGATGTTCCGAACGCAATGGTCACCCTGCCGGAGGAGCGCAGCTTCAACCTGACGCAGACCATCGACGGCGTGCAATATTCCGGCATCCGCCGCAGTTATGCGATCGTGCCGGAAGTATCCGGCCTCTTTACCCTGCCGGATATCCCGATCGAGCTTGGCTATGCCGTGGAAGGAAAGCCGACAAAGGCAACCGTCACCATCCCGGGTATTTCTTTCACGGTCGGTGGCGACTCCCTCCCGGACCAGCCGGTATTTGCGGCGCATGGTTTGACGATCGAACAATCCTTCGATCGTGATCCGTCCAGGCTGAAGGCAGGCGATGCGCTTTCGCGGACCATCACCGTCACGGCTCTGGACACACAGGCAATGATGATGCCGCCGGTAGACATCGGTCCCGCATCCGGGCTGCAGCAATATGTGAAGCCGCCGAAGATAGAAGACGGCATAGATATGAACAGGGAAACGGCCAGCAGACACACCGAAACCATTGTCTATACCACCGCCACCGCCGGAACATTCGACATACCCGCGGTTTCCTACCCGTGGTTCGATGTCGACAGCAAAACGCAGAAAACCGCGACACTTCCCGATGTGAAAGTCACGGTCGGCGCTGCAGCGGTCAAAGAGGCGATCGCTCCACAGCTTTCACAGGAAGAGAACCCCTCGTCGCGCCCGCGCAGCATCTGGCTCATCGCCGCAATCGCCGTCGCATTGGCGGCTGCCGTCCTCATTGTCCGCTGGCTCGCACCCAGTTTCGCCGCATGGCGCTCGAAACATCGGGATCTCAGAGACGGTTCCCGCTCCCATCACCTTCGCCAAATAACGCAGACCATCAGGACCGGCAGCGAAACCGCAATCTATGCGGCCCTGCAGGCCTGGGCCTCGGAACTCGGGTACCGAACTATCGCCGATTGGCTGGCAAGAGAGGGCTCTGCCGACCTCAAGCAGCAGATCGAACTTCTGGAACGCAGGCTTTTTGCGGCACAAGTGGGTACGGATATCGACAGGACCGCAATCGCCAAGGCCCTTGTCCTGCACGGTGCTGTGAGCGACGAGAAAAAACGATCGGCGCTGCCGCCGCTCAACCCGATCACGGCCGATGAAAGATCGCCAGCCTGACGGCCCACCCGGTTTCTATTTCGGAAACAGGAATGTCATGCCGACGCGAAAGGCCCAGCCTTCGGCCCCATTGTCGGGCGCATCCGCCCAGTAGCGAACGCCGGCGGACAGGCTGACTGGCTGCTGGCCGAATTTCAGAAGCTTCGAAGCCTGCAGATTGATCGGTACGGACCACTGGTTGGCTTCCCAGTCATAGGTGCTCTCGGTGTTGAGCGTGAAGGTCCAGGCATCCTTTGTCGTGTAGGAGAGGAAGGGCTGCAGGAAGGTCGAGCTCACATCCGCCCTGTCGCTCTGTCCCGCGAAGGACCAGATATGGTTGGCGAGAATGCCATAAGTCCAGGGACCGTCCTGTTTCAACAGCACCGCGGTCGGACCCGCGCCCCATTTCCCGGCCCCCAGCAATTCGTCCGTCGCTGTCGGAATGAGAAAGACCGGGCCAACACCCCAGATGAGTCCACCCGGTCCGGGCTGCTTGGGAGAGAAGAAGAAGCTCTGCGTGATATCGCCGATACCGAACTGATGCCCGGAGGAGCCAGCAATATCGTCCTGCCATATGACAGGCAGAATGGTGCGCGAAATGATGTTCCAGTCCTCATTGATGGAAAACGGAATGACCGGCTGAATATTCAGCGTCTCGCGATTGCCGTCTTCCGGGCCGAAACCGCGGTCATAGTTGAACTGGAAGGGGACGCTGATCAGCGAAGCGACCGGATTGGTGAGCTTCTTGGCAAGATCGCTGTCGGACTCCTGCGCCGCAGCCGAGCCGATCATGCCGAACAGCCCGTGCAAAAGCGCCAGCAGGCAAGACGCCAACCTGATCCGGCTCATAATATCCGTCCGATACCCATGCGGCACGAGAAGACACAGGCTCACCCTCGCAAACAAGTACGTTACCGTAAATTTACGCCAGCCATTACCTCGCGCGCGAGCGCGTTTACGGTAACGTACTTCCGTCTCCCCCGCTTAAGCGCGAAACTTCAAGCTCAGACTCCGGAGGTGACGATGGCGTTGGCATTCGACGATGGGCAGGCTTCGGGAGCGACACCCGAAGGCATGGTCTGGATTCCCGGCCGGACCTTCACGATGGGTTCGAACGACCACTACCCGGAGGAAGCGCCCGCACATCCCGTGAAGGTCAATGGCTTCTGGATCGACGAAATCCCGGTCACGAACCGCAGGTTCACGGAGTTCGTCAAGGCGACCGGCTATATCACCTTCGCCGAAAAGACGCCCGAGGCAAGGGACTACCCCGGCGCCAGGCCAGAGATGCTGCGCGCCGGATCGCTTGTCTTTTTCCAGCCGAAGACGGTCAGTGGGTCTGATATCACCCAGTGGTGGACCTTCAAGTTCGGTGCGAACTGGCGCAGGCCGCTCGGTGGCCTGAGCGACCTGCGCGGCAAGCTCGACCACCCCGTCGTTCATGTCGCCTGGTGCGATGCCAAGGCCTATGCGGACTGGGCAGGCCTTGACCTGCCGAGTGAAGCGGAATGGGAGCTTGCAGCTCGCGGCGGCCTGGACGATACCGAATTCGCCTGGGGCAACGAGCTGATGCCCGGCGGCACCCCCATGGCCAACACCTGGCAGGGAACCTTCCCCGTGACATCCACGAAACCGAAAGGCCATGAGCGGACTTCGCCCGTTCGCAGCTTTCCGCCGAACGGCTACGGCCTCTACGACATGATCGGCAATGTCTGGGAATGGACCACCGACTACTGGTCCGACCGCCACACGGAACCCGCTGCAAAAGCCTGCTGCATTCCAAGCAATCCGCGCGGCGGCGGCGTGGAGGCGAGTTACGATCCCCGCCAACCCAGCATCCGCATTCCGCGCCGTGTGCTGAAGGGCGGCTCGCATCTTTGTGCACCGAATTACTGCCGTCGCTATCGCCCGGCAGCCCGCCATGCCGAACCGGAGGATACATCGACGAGCCATCTCGGCTTCCGCTGCATCAAACGCGTTTCAGCGCCACCGGAGGACGTCCATGAGACGATCCACTCAAACCATTGACGCAAGCCTTGCCTCCCTCGTCGTCGCTCTCATCCTTCTGATCGCGGCATCGTGGAACCCGGTCCTCGCGCAGGAGCCGCTGCCTTCGTGGAATGACACGTCCGCCAAGAGCCGCATCACGGATTTCGTCAAGGCAACCGTCACGGAGGGTGGTGAGCGCTATGTCGCGCCTTTGAACCGCATCGCCGTCTTCGACAATGACGGCACGCTTTGGTCCGAGCAGCCCTACTACGCGCAGCTCGGCTTTGTGCTCGACCGGGTCAAGACGCTCGCGCCACAGCATCCCGAATGGAAGACCAGAGAGCCCTTCAAGAGCGTTCTCGGCGGCGACCTGAAAGGCGTCGCAAGAGGTGGTGAAAAGGGCATGGTGGACCTCGTGATGGTGACGCATGCCAACACGACCACGGACGAATTCAACACGATCGTCACCGACTGGTTTGCGGCATCGAAACATCCGAAGACCGGCAAGCCCTATACCGAGATGACCTACCTGCCGATGCGCGAACTGCTGGACTATCTGCGCGCTAACAGCTTTCGCACCTATATCGTCTCGGGCGGCGGCGTGGAATTCATGCGTCCGGTGACGGAAAAGATCTACGGCATCCCGCCCGAACAGGTCGTCGGCAGTACGATTGCCTCCGAATATGATCTGGTCGGCGACGTTCCGGTTCTCAGACGCCTGCCGAAGATCGACTTTGTCGACGATGGTCCAGGCAAGCCGGTGGGCATCAACAAGTTCATTGGCCTCAGGCCGATCTTCGTCGCCGGCAATTCGGATGGCGACTACGAGATGATGCGCTGGACGACGGCAGGCAAAGGTCCGGGCTTCGCCATGCTGGTCCACCATACCGACGCCGCGCGGGAATACGCCTATGATAGGGATTCAGCCTTCGGGAAGCTGGATAAGGCACTCAACGAGGCCGAGCGCCGCAACTGGCTGGTGGTCGACATGAAGAACGACTGGAAAAAGATCTTCGCTTTCGATCAGTGAAAAAGCGCTCGGTCGGGTGATTGCCGCGAGCGCCCTCGCGCAATCTCAGAAATGAAAGACGACGCCCAGGATCGGGCCATGCTCGACGATATCGTTGGTCAGGGTATCGTCACTATAGTTCACGCCGAGAGCACGATAGCCGGCAACGGCGGAAATGGTGTCATTCCATTTGTAGCCGATAGCCGCCATGACATCCCAGTCGAGATCGGCACCGCCGGCGCCGATCAGACCCCACCCGGTAAAATAGATCGAAGGCGTGATCGAATACATCCCCCTGACGCCGGCCATGGCATCGACCCAAGTGGCATCGTCAGTGCCTGACACGCCGCCCAGCGGGCCGCCGGAAAAGGAAATCGTCGTTTCGGTATACCAGATCTTCACGCCGCCGATCACATCGAGGCGGCCCTGGGGCTCGTCTGTCACCGAGTAACCCGCACCGATCATCGCCGTGAAGGTTTCCGTTTTCAGGTCGACCTCGTCGGCGAATATGCCGCGCGGCGTGGCCGAGTCCGTCGTTATGCGGGCATAGATAATATCGGTCACGATGCTGAAACGGTCATAACGGGCGTCACCCGCTGCCATGAAGCCGAAATCGATATCCGAGAGAATATCGCCGAAACTCTCGTCGACATGAACCTCCGGAAGGCCGAAAACACCGGTGTCGCCCGTGATCCCGGCGGCCCAGAAATAGGGCGAGATCGAAAAGGTCCATTTGTCAGGATCATCCGGCAGCGGCTGTGGAGCGAGAACGGGAGCAATATCCGCAGCCTTCACGACTGCGGGAGCGGCCAGAATGGCCGCGGAAAGCAATAGCATGGTGGTTCGCATCCAATATCCCTCTGCTGACCCACGAATTTAATCGCCCCTGTGGCGATAGGATACATCTCCGGCTCTACGCGGAAGTACGTTACGGTAAACCGCGCCGTAAACGCCGCTGTAAACGGGCCTGTCGTTTTCGGGATATTGCGACGCTTCTGCCTCGGAAGCCGAAAGGAAAAACGCTTCGAATGTTCTCGTCGCATCGGCCCACCAGGTTGCAGGAGAGCTTTGCAGAGAACGGAAGCGAGCAGCTAATCCCATTTACGGGTTCACGGCTCCGGTGACGTCGTTGAGCGCGAATACGGCCCCCGCCTTTGTCAGTCCTGCTACGATCTCTGCCGAAAGTAATGGCTGGAAGCGCCTTGCCTCGAGCTTCCAACGCAAGGTGCGCTCGAAATCCGGATCCCTGCCCCGCACATCGGCAAGCCGCTCCTTCGCCTGGTCGGAACCGAGCTGACCGAGTGCGGCCACCCGTAAAGCCCGCACGACGAAATCGGTGCAGTTCACCTGTTCGGCAAGCAATGAGGCCTCCGACCAATCACCGCGGCGATAAGCATCCAGGGCAAGCACGAGCATGGCATCACGCGGCACGATATCGACGGCCCGCCCCGCATCCTGCGCCATGGCGACACCGGCGTCGAAGTAACCGGCCGAAAACAGTACGGAAGCAAGTTTCGCCACCGCATCCGGATTGCTCGGATTGAGCGAGATCGCCCGGTTCCCGGCCTGCAGCGCCGCATCGATGCGCCCATCGGCGAACTGCGTCATCATCAGCGCCACATAGGCGCGGTCCGACATTGGGGCGAGCGAAACCGCGCGGTTTGCCAAATCGAGAGCACGGGCGCGCACCGCGGCATCCCCGGCCGCGGCCTCCGGCGCGATGAGGACACGTGCGAGCAGCGCCTTCGCATCGGAATTGCTCGGATCGGCGGCAAGCGTCCGTTCAAGGCAGGAGCGCACCGCGGCCATATTGTCCGAGCTGCCGTCATCGAGCTGATATTCGGCACGCAGGACGCAGGCGTTTCCGATCGACTCCGTACTGCCGGCATGCGTTTCGATATTATTGATCGCCCCCCGCGTCGCTGCAAAGCGGCGAGCAAGAACATCGACGATCTCCTGACGGGCCGCTGCCGGGCTCCTGCCATCGATGGCGATCTTTTCGAGCCCCGATTTCAGGAGGTCGCCGGACTGGCTGTCAACGATCTGCCACCAGACGCTCCTGATATCCCCGTCGCCGTAATATTTCATGTCTATTTCATAGGCCCGCCCCGAGACCTTCTGGTTTCGCTTATCGGCATAACCTGCCTTCGCCACTGTCAGCGTCTGGAATTGTGTCAGCGCCGTCAGCAGCATATCGCGCGTCTGGCTAGCCTCGCCCTGCAGCCTGCTGTCGACTGCATCCATGGAAAGAGCAACGGAAGGACGGACCGTCAGGGACGGCTTCGATGCATAGGCGACAGCGCCGGCGACAATCGCGACGCACAGCAGCAGCGCCCCGCTGGCATATATCGCCAGAGGCCGACCTGAGGGTGAAGCGGCAACAGAGCTCTCCGCAACTTGAGAAACCGGAACATCATCCGGCGTCTCGGGCAGATCGCTTTCCAACGCCAGCTTTTCCTCGTCTTGTTCGTAAGGCACATGCGAACGGGGGAAAAGCGTCACATACGTTCCCTTGGGGATGTGGATTGTCACATCACGCTCGGCACCGAAGGCTTCGTAATAGTTCTCGACCGACGAACGCAGCCGGCTCACCTCGATGCGCACGATCGGATCGTTGGATGCATCGAAATTGCTCGCTCGGCCGAGAACGTCTAGTGCGATGGAATAGGCCTTAACCCCCTCCTCGCAGCCGGCGAAACGCCTTTCCGCAAGATACCTGAGAATGGCCCGTTGCCGTTCCGTGGCGTGGAATCTGGGATCGGACAGAATTCGTTCGAGTTCCGCCCTGGCCTCCGGCAACGATACTTCGCATGCCCTGGTATCGTGTACTTCAGCACCCATGATCGCCCCGTACGCGCTGATTAGGCTAAAGTATAACAGAGATGTTTATCGCCGAGACAGCAGAAGGTTGCAACCGAAAATGCTAACAAAACCAGTAGACGATAGATTTTAACGCGAGTCAGCGCCTCAATCCGGCACGCTAGGGCGGTGTTCCAGGACATATTGAATGATGTCGGATTCGATTTCGGCACAGATGGTTTCGTATTCTGTCACCATCGGATAATGCTCGTCTCCAGGCTGCCGCATCAGCCGCCCCAGAGCGAGGCTTGCTTCTTCATAAGCCTCAAAGAGATCGTCGAGCGAATGGGATTTCGATGCGAGAAGCTGCAGTCTGCCGCGCATGGCAGGCAATTTCAGCATGAGCCGCCACAGCCCGCGCTGTGCGGTTTCGGTACTGTTGCGATTAATGCCTCCTTTCCCACGCATTGGAATTTCGGCCTCCTGCTCATCCCGCCAACTATGGAGTGGCGGGCGGAAGATGGAAGTACGTTACCGTAAATTCGCCACCGTTTACGCTTCCTCCCTCGCCTTTACGCCGGAGTTTACCGTAACGTACTCCCCTAAACGCATCGGCTGTGCACATCCTTCTATTTGTGTAAGGATGAGCGCATGGACAGATCGGTGACGGCCTCTGCTGCAACCGGCAGCTTCGCCGGGAGACATCTAGGATGATCAGGCTGGCGGTATTTCTTCTGGCTTTCCTCGTTGTGACCGCGGCGGCGGCTCAAACCGCGCCACCACCGCCTCAGCAGAAGATCGACCAACTGATAGGCCTGTTGCAGGATCCCGAGATCCAAACCTGGCTGGAAAGTCGGAAGAAGGAGCAGGACGCAACAGCCGCAGCCGCCCAGCCATCAGGCTTTGCGACCTGGGAAGCGCGAGTGCGCGCGCGCATCGATGGTATTCTCGCGGCCGTTCCGCGCATCCCCTCCGAAATGTCCGAAGGCGCCGCTCGTGCTCGCCAGGACGCCGTCTCACACGGCTATGCGCCGATCTTCCTGATTTTTGCCGGCTTGGTCGCAATAGGCGCGGCCGCCGAATGGCTCTTCAGGCGCGCGCGCCCCGCATCGATCGGCCCGGTCGCCCGTCTTCTTCCGGTCGCAGTCTTTAGCGTGGTTGTGGCGATCATATTCTTCGCCGTCGAATGGCCGCCGCTCGCCCGGCTGGTCCTCCTTGCCTATCTGGTCGCCTTCATCGTCTACCGCATCGGCGCTGTCCTGATTGGCCTCGTGGAAAGCAATCGCCCCGGGCTTGTTATCCGCGCCCGAATCTTTCTCGGCATCACACTGTTTGCTGTAGCAACCTCAACACTCGGAGCACCACTTGGCGTTGATCCCGCCGTCACCGAAGCGATCTCCTACGGCTTCTCGATTCTTCTACTGGCGCTGGCGATTGAAACGGTCTGGTCGGCTCTCATCCATCCCCTTGTCATAAAGGCAGGGCTGACCGCCTTTCTTGCCCTCCTATGGGCACTCTGGTGCCTGGATCTGCAAGGTCTTTTCTGGATCGGCGTCTATGTCCTTGTCCTGCCGGATCTGTTGCGCGCCACGGGCAGGGCTGCGGCAACACTCACTTCTGCACCGCCTGAGAGTCCGAAGAGCATATTGCTCGTGCGCGGCAGTCGGGCAATCGTCATCGCGCTCGCTGCTGGGTGGCTTGCTCTCGTCTGGCGCTTCAGCCCGGATTCCCTCGCAAATCAGAACGCGACGATAGCCGCCGTCCTCAATGGATTGCTGAAAGGCGTCATCGTACTTTTGATTGCCGATCTTCTCTGGCAGCTTGCCAAGGGCTGGATCGATCGCACCATTACCACCTCTGCAGACGCGACCGGCCTCGCCCCTGCCGAAGTGGCAAAACGCGCGAGATTCAGGACGCTTTTGCCGATCTTCCGCAATGGACTTGCCGTCATGGTGGCGGTCATGGCCGGCCTGATCGTTCTCTCCCAGCTTGGCGTCGAGATCGGGCCGCTCATCGCCGGCGCGGGCATCTTCGGCGTAGCGATCGGCTTCGGTTCACAGACGCTGGTCAAGGACGTCATCAGCGGCGTTTTCTACATGCTCGACGATGCCTTCCGCGTCGGCGAATATATTCAGGCGAAAAACTACAAGGGAACGGTGGAAGGCTTCAGCCTGCGCTCGGTGCGGCTGCGCCACCATCGCGGCCCAGTCTTCACTGTCCCCTTCGGAGAGCTCGGCGCTGTGGAGAACATGAGCCGCGACTGGGTGATCGACAAATTCCGCATCTCGGTCGCCTATAACACCGACATCAACAAGGCCCGGAAAATTACCAAGGCGATCGGCGCAGAGCTGAAAGAAGATGCCGAGGTCGGTCCCCTCTTCATCGAGCCGCTCAAGATGAAGGGCGTCGAGGAATTCGGCGACTACGGCATCGTCCTGAGTTTCGCCATGACGACCGTGCCCGGCATGCAGACCTATATTCGCCGCAAGGCCTACGCGATGATCCGGGAAGCCTTCCAGAGCAACGGCATCGAATTCGCCCAGCCCATGGTTCAGGTCGGCGGCGACGACAAGAACGGCGCGGCCGCCGCCGCAACAGCCACGCTCCGCGCTACCCAGCAGGCGAAGGCAGCCGGCGCGGAGGGCTGACATATTATTGTAACGGCAGCGACCGTCTTAATCGGCCTCGACGAGATAACGCGTCAGCGCCGCCGCCGACATTTCGCGCGCTAGGCTCGCGGCCTGACCGGCCCACATATTGCTGAAATCCGGCCTGCCATCCTTCTCGGTCACCGCTCTCAGCGGCGCAAGTGCACCGCCGGCGGTCGGGAAGGCCGGTGCGGTGTCCGACAGCGGTCCGATTTCCCGCATGATACGATTGACAATCCCCCGTGCCGGACGGCCGGTAAAGATATTGGTCAAGGCGGTATTGTCGTCCCGCGCCGATTTCAGCGCTTCACGGTGAAAGGTCGTGACCTTTGCCTCCGGCGTAAAGAGATAGGCGGTACCCACCTGAACTGCGGACGCGCCAAGCACAAAAGCGGCGCGAACACCGCGCCGGTCACTGATGCCACCAGCCGCGATAACAGGCACGAAAACAGCATCGACGATCTGCGGCACGAGCGCCATCGTACCGACCTGCGTTATCATGTCGTCATCAAGGAAATTGCCCCGGTGTCCGCCGGCTTCCAGGCCCATTGCAATGACCGCATCGACACCGCGCTCCACCAGCCAGCGCGCCTCCGCGACTGTCGTCGCCGAAGCGATGATCTTCGCACCGGTGAGCCGCACGCGCTCAAGCAGGTCCGCTCCCGGCAGGCCGAAATGGAAGCTGACGACTTCGGGCCGATAGCTTTCGACAACCGCACAATAATCGCTATCGAAAGGTGCACGCCCTGCCGCCGGCACCGGCGCGGCAGGATCGAGCCCCAGCTCGACATAATAGGGCGCAAGCGCGGTGCGCCATTTCATCTGGGCGACGGGATCGGTTGCAGGATTGGCATGTGCGAAGAAATTCACATTGATCGGCTTTGATGTCGCCGAGCGTATCTGGTCGAGTGCCGCTTTCGTCTGCTCGATTGTCAGTAGCGCTGCAGGAAGCGATCCAAGACCGCCGGCTTCGCTCGCCGCAATCACCATCTCGGGCGTGGTCGCGCCTGCCATTGGGGCCTGAATGATGGGGAGCTCGATCCCGAAGAGGCCGATGATACGATTGTCCTGCCAATTGCCCATGACACGATACTCCATGCATTGCGTTTGATCATAAGCGAGTGGCGGCTTTGCAGGCCGCCACGACACTATTTCTGCTTTGCTGCTTTTTCCGCAAGCTGCTTGCGATATTCAGGCACAGGCACACCACCGACACCCCAGTTTTCCATCTCGACTTCATCAATGACGACAAAGGTGCTGTCGTGCGGCTTGCCGAGGATATCGAAGAGCAGATCGCTGACGCCTTTAATCAGGGCGGCTTTCTGCTCCGGCGTCGTGCTGGTTGCGCCCGGAGCCGTGCCTTCACGCGTCACTTTGATATTCACATAAGGCATTGTCGTTCTCCTTGAAGGACGGGCGCTATGGAGCGCTCCGTCCGTTGCCTATTCTCTCGGCTTACCAGCGACCGGCATGCTGGCCGCCATCGACATTCAGCGTCTCGCCGGTGACGAAGCCGGCACGCTCCAGATAGAGCACGGCATCGACGACTTCGCTCACCTCACCCAAGCGGCCGACCGGATGCAGGGCGCTGAGGAACTCATGCGTTTCCGGCGCATGCATCGGCGTCCTGATGATACCGGGCGCCACCGCATTCACGCGAATGCCGCTCTTGGCATATTCGATCGCAAGCCCGCGGGTTACGGCGTCGAGACCGCCCTTCGTCAGCGTCGCAAGGCCCGTGGGAACGCCGGCGATCGGCTGATCCACGAGGGCCGTCGTAATCTGAACGATGTGACCATGGCTCTGCTTCAGCATCTGGGCAATGGCAAATTGCGTGACATGGAAGAAGCCCGCAACGTTGACGTTGATGACGTTGTTGAAGTCCTCAACCGTGTATTCGGTGAACGGTTTGCCGATGAAGATGCCGGCATTGTTGATCAGCGTATCGATGCGGCCGAAACGCTCGACGGCCGTCTTGACCACCTCTTCGGCCACGCCACGCTCGCCGATGCTGCCGGGTACTGCGACAATGCCTGCATCGGACGAAGGCTGGATGTTGCGGGAGTTGGCAACGACGACATAGCCTTCCTTGCGATAGGCTTCGACGATGCCCGCGCCGATACCCTGCGAGGCACCGGTGACGATTGCGACTTTCTGTTCATTGCTCATGGTATGTCTCCGTGGAAGATGGCGCTTTGCGCCATGTTTGAGAGGTGATCAGGCCGTCAGGTCGACGGCGAGCGGCTTGCCTTTTTCGAAGAGTTTCAGGCGATCTTTGAGGTTGAAGACCGAGAACGTGTGTGCGAGCTGGTCCTGAGTTTCGCGGAAGTGCACCCAGCCTTCGTTATGCGCGGATACGAGGAGGGCGTTCGGGAAGGCGTGCGCCGCCTCCAGAGCGTCTTCGCTGCCCATCGTCACGTGGAAGCGGCCACGGGGCTCGGCAGCGCCCGTAAACAACAGCACGACCTTGGGAGAAAACAGCCGCGCAACCTCGGCCGTACCCTCGTACCAGACCGTGTCACCGGTCACGTAGAGAAGGTCACCTGGCTTTTCGCGGCCGAGAGCAAAACCGACGACATCACCGGAAATCGGCTCGATGCCGACGGGGCCGTGGCGGGCAGGTGTTGCGGTGACCAGCAGCTTCTCGCCGCCGGCGCCTTCCAGCGTTACGGTTTCGAACGGTGCAAGGCCCAGCGCATTGTCGCCCAGCCGCTCCGCTCCAGCCTTCGTCGTGAAGGTGGTGCGGACGTCAGGAAGCATTGCCCGTCCGGCATTGTCGAGATTGTCGAAGTGCTGGTCGTGGCTCAAAAGAACCGCATCCAGCCGACCAATCTCTTCGACCGACAAGGCAGGGCCGGAAGTCTTTTCGAAACGGACTGGCGTTTCCTTGTAGAGGCCCGGCGGGTCGAAGGTCGGATCGGTGAGAAGCCGGAGCGTGCCGTGTTCGATCAGCACGGTTGGCCCGCCGATAAGCGTGAGATTAAGATTGGAAGAGGTCATGTCGGCAACCTTTCTGTTTCGAGGTCGCCTCCTATCTAGTCCCGTTCCCTTCTGCGAAAAATTCTCTATTCTTTGCCAATGGCTGATAAAAAACGCACAGAGCCCGATTGGCAGGACATCAGGGTTTTTCTCGCACTCGGACGGCACGGCAGCCTTTCGGCCGCGGCCCGCACATTGCGCGTCAACCACGCAACGATTGCCCGCCGGCTTCATTCACTTGAGGAAACGCTCGGCGAAAAACTGGTCGAGCGCCGCCCGGACGGCTATGTGCTCACACCCGCCGGAACCCGCGCACTCACTGCAGCAAGCGATATGGAAGCCTCCGTCCAGACGCTCGGACGGGGCTGGAAGGATGACACGCCGAAAGGCTTGGTGCGCATCAACGCGTCGCCCGCACTCTCGCAGGGCTTCCTGATCCCCCGTCTGGCGGAAATCACCAAACAATATCCGGGCCTCGACATCGACCTTGCGACTGACCTGCGTACCATAAGCCTTGAACGCCACGAGGCCGACATCGCCATACGCCTGGCAAAACCTCAGGACGGCGATCTCATTGCCAAGCAGCTCGCGACAATCGGATACGGATTTTACGGAACGCAGGAGGTTTGCCGGCAGGTCGAAAACGGCGCGGAACCCGTCTTCGTCGGATTTGACGAGGTGAACGGCTATGTGCCCGAGGCGATCTGGCTGGCCCGCCACTTCTCGCACGCGCGTGTGTCCTTCCGCGCCAACAATCAGGTTTCCCAGGCGATGGCTGCCAAGTCAGGCGCAGGTCTGGCGCTCCTGCCGCATTACATCGGTCGCACAGAAAAAAGCCTCTATGCTTGCTCGCTCGAGCTCGTCCCGCCGCCGCGGGAAGCCTGGCTTCTCACCCGACGCCAGCAGCGCAAGGATCTGCCGATCCGGACCGTCGCCGAATACATCACCAAGATATTCGCGACGGAACGAGCTTTATTCGAGGAATGAGGCCTCGAGTCCACATCACGGAGCCGGGCTTCCTCAGAAGGACAGGTCGAGCACGCGTCCTTCGAACAGACGGTCGCGTGAACCCTCCAGGTGAGCGCGCATCAGGTCACGGGCGCTCTCCGCCCTGCCCTCGGCGATCGCCTTGTAGATTTCGTTATGCTCCTTGTACACCTGCTCCAGCCCAGGCCGCGGGCCGAGCAGCGAAAGCCCGTGCAGATGCATGCCAACGGCGATATGCGCTTTCAGCGCATCCATGGAGGCCGTGTAATAGTGATTGTTGGCCGCCTCGGTGACGGCGCGGTGGAAGACGAAGTCGGCATCCACCCGGTGCAGCTGATGACTTGTCGCTTCGCGCAGATCCGCAAGGGCTGCGGCAATCTTCTGGATCGCGGCATCGTCGCGGCGCTTGGCAGCAAAATAGGCGGCAGCCGGCTCGATCGTCAGGCGGAATTCGTAGCAGCGCTGGATATCGGCAATCGTCTTGACCGGCGAATAGGCAAGCTGCGCCGTCGGCGAGCCATGCGCGCTGACGAAGGTGCCAGCCCCCTGCCTTGCATAGACAATCCCCTGCTCTCTGAGACGCGCCAGCGCATCGCGCACAATGGGGCGCGAGACGCCCAGCAGAGAGGCAAGTTCATGTTCGCCCGGAAGGCGTGAATCCGGCGGATAGTTGCCGGCGCGGATACGCTCCATCAGCTGATCGAAGACACGGTCGACCAGCTTCACGGCTCTGCCTGGCCGGGCTGCCGGCGCCGCTTCCGGATTCACCGATCCGCCATTCGCTTCATCCACTCTCATTCTCCCTGCTAGCATCCGTTACGCCGCCCGATTCCGAACGATCAGTCTTAGCAAACTATCGGAATTGCCGAAGCCCCCCGACTTGACGGCACACCGGAATTGCCGCCCGTTGACGCCGGTCACGTCAAACCACGGAATACCGGCCTCGATTTCCCCCTTCGGCAACAGGATCGAAACGCCCAGTTCGCGAAAAACGGCAAGCGCAGTATCGCCGCCGCCCACCATGATCATGTCCGGGTTGGTATCATCTATGACCGATTTCACACCCTGCGCAAAGCGAGTGGCAACGAGTGCGGCATCGCTCTTCATCTCGCCTGTGCAGCGCACCAGCGCCGGCAGCGCCAGACCCTCACCACTTTCAACCGCGCCCATGGGCGCATCGACAACGACACGCAACGCACCGGAAGCTTCCAGACGATCCATCTGCCCGGAAGTGATCGGATCCCGCGAGCCGAAGGCAAAGAGTGTTTTTCGCGTCGCAAGAAATTCCGGCATCAGCCGCGCGGTTCCGCCGAGCCGGCGCGCCAGGGCGGAACCCAGACCACGGGCACCGACTGCAAGGGTGGAAAGCCAGTCGTTCTCCGTGACGACAATATCGAGATCGGCATCGTCTTCGGCATCGGCAACCATCACGTCGCGGCCAGATCCTGCAAAGAGGCCGGCTATCGGCAAGGGATGCTCCACACCGCGCCCGACCACGCAGCCACGATAGGTGATCCGCTCCTGATCGGGAATGGCAGGCGCCATGAGGATTGTCTTGAGACCCAGCACATCGGCAAGCGCAATGCTTTCGGCTGCGACATTGCCCTTCAGCCGCGAGTCGATCTTCTTCATGAAGATGGCCGACCCGGCAGCGCGCAGGGTCTCGGCAACGGCCCGCACGCGCGCGACCGCATCCGCTTCCGGCAATCCGCGCGAAGCAGTATTGACGACAACGACTTCGGCGCCGGTTCCCAGCGCCTTGCCAGCCGCCTCCACATCGATCGCCACAGCGACTGACAACCCGGCCTCCACGAAGGGTGTACCCGTATCGAGGGAGCCGGTCAGGTCGTCGGCAATGATGGCGACTTTCAAAGTCATGAAGTCTGCCCCGGATTGACGGCATGGCAGGCAACGAGATGGCCGGGCTTCGCTTCCTTCCATTCCGGAATGACCTTGCTGCAAACCTCCATCGCGATCGGGCAGCGTGTATGGAAACGACAGCCTGTCGGCGGATTCAGCGGGCTTGGCACATCGCCCTGCAGGATCTGACGCTTACGTGACCGCTCAAGCTCCGGATCGGTCTCCGGCACGGCCGAAAGCAGCGCCTTCGTATAGGGATGCAGCGGATTGTCGAAAAGCTCTTCGCGCGTTGCAAGCTCGGCCAGACGACCGAGATACATGACGCCGACGCGCGTACTGATATGGCGCACGACGGCCAGGTCATGGGCGATGAAGAGATAGGTCAGGCCGTATTTTTCCTGCAGGTCGAGCAGCAGGTTGATGATCTGCGCCTGGATCGACACATCGAGCGCCGAGATCGCCTCGTCGCAGACGATGAACTTCGGCTGACAGGCAAGCGCGCGGGCAATGACGACACGCTGGCGCTGGCCGCCCGAGAGCTCATGCGGATAGCGCTGGGCAAAACGTGTCGGCAGGCCGACATCCGTCAGCAGCGCTGCGACCTTGTCTTTCAGCTCGGCCTTGGTGGCAAGCTTGTGGAAGAGGATCGGCTCGCCGATCGCCTCGCCGACCGTCATGCGCGGGTTCAGCGTTGAATAGGGATCCTGGAAGACGATCTGCAGGTCACGGCGGAACGGCCGCATCTGCTTTTCGTCCAGCGTCGCAAGATCCTGGCCTTTATAGACCACCTTGCCGCTAGTCGCCTTGTAGAGATTGAGGATGGTGAAGCCGGTCGTCGACTTGCCGCAGCCGGATTCGCCGACAAGGCTCAGCGTCTCGCCTTCCATGATCTCGAGATTGACATTGTCGAGCGCATAGACGGTCGCCGAGCGTTCTCCGAAAGCACCGAGCTTGACATGGAAATGCTTGACGAGGTTTTCGACCTTCAAGAGCGGTTGAGCACCCATCACGCAGCCTCCTGCATTCTCTGGACGACGAAACAGGCGGCGCGATGCGCGCTGTTGCCGGAAATCGGCTCAAGCCGCGGCACACGCTCATGACAGACGGCTTCGGCCAGCGGGCAGCGTGGCGCAAAGGGGCAGCCCTTCGGCCGGCGGCCGGGCTCCGGCGGCGTGCCGCCGATCGAGGACAGGCGGCTTGCCGGCGCATCCGAAAGCTTCGGGATCGAGGACAAGAGGCCGCGCGTGTAAGGATGGCTGGGACGAGCATAAAGCTCGTCCACAGGCGCATCTTCCACGACCGTGCCGGCATAGAGCACGGCGACGCGATCGACGAGACCCGCAATCAGCGCGAGGTCGTGGGTGATCCAGACGACGGACATGCCGAGCTTGGCGCGCAGATCCTTCACCAGATCGACGATCTGGGCCTGGATCGTCACGTCGAGTGCAGTCGTCGGCTCGTCGGCGATCAGAAGCTTCGGATTGCAGGCAAGGCCGATCGCGATCATCACGCGTTGGCGCATGCCACCGGACAGCTCGTGCGGATAGGCCATCAGCCGCTCTTCCGGCCCCGGAATGCCAACGAGGCGCAGAAGCTCGACGGCGCGAGCCCGTGCCTCTTTCTTCGACATCTCGCGGTGATAGATCAGCGGCTCGCAGATCTGGTCGCCGATGCGCATGACCGGATTGAGCGACGTCATCGGATCCTGGAAGACGAAGCCGACATCGCCGCCGCGCACCTTGCGCAGCTCGCGGTTCGACATCTTCTGCAGGTCGCGGCCGTCAAACTTGGCCGTACCCTTCGTTACCTTGATCTTGTTCGGCAGAAGCCGCATCAGGCTCAACATCGTCAGGCTCTTGCCGCAGCCGGATTCACCGACGACGCCAAGCGTCTCGCCCTTGTTGACGTAGAGGTCGATGCCGTCGACGACGACGGCCGGGCCGCGGCGCGTGTCGATCTCGATGGTGAGGTCCTTCACGTCCAGCAGGCGTTCACTGGTGGTTGCGTTCATCATTTGCTGCCCCGCGGATTGAGTGCGTCGTTGAGGCCATCGCCGAGGAAGCTGAAGGCCACCGAAGCAAGACCGAGCACGGCCGCCGGAGCGGCGAGGAGATGCGGATAATGCTGCCATACGCGTAGGCCGTCCGAGATCATGTTGCCCCAGCTCGGCGTGGGCGGGTTAACCCCGACACCGAGGAAGCTGAAGGCACTTTCCAGCACCATTGCCGTGCCTAGGCCGGCGCTGACGGAAACGATCAGCGGACCAAGCGCATTCGGCACGATGTAGCGCATGATGACGATCCAGTTGGAAAGGCCAAGCGCCTGTGCCGCCATGACGTAGGGACGATTGCGGATCGACAGGACCTGCGCGCGAACGAGGCGCGCATAGGGCGGCCAGGAGATCAGCGCCATCGAACCGAAGACCAGGAGGAAGTCCACCCAGACCGTCTGGCGGTAGAACGGATTGAGGGTCACGAGATACTGCGCCTCCATCCATTTGGTGATCGGCGTCTTCAGCGATGCATTGATAACGACGACGAGAAGCAGGTTCGGTACCGACATCGTCACATCCGTCAGCCACATGATGACCCGGTCGAAGGGATTGCCGAAGAAGCCGGCGACCGCACCAAGCAGAAGCCCGATCACGACAGCGATAAAGGTGACGATGACGGCAACGAGGAAGGCCGTGCGCGTACCAAACACGATGCGGCTGAAGACGTCGCGGCCGAGATCATCAGTTCCGAAGAAATGCGCGAGGGACGGCGGTGCATTGCGCGAGGCAAGATCCTGACTGAGATAGTCATATGGCGTCAGATACGGACCGAAGATCGCCGTGAAGGCGAGGACCACGATCACGATCAGGCCGAAGATCGCAAGCTTGTTGCGCTTCAGGCGATGCCAGGCATCGCGCCACAGGTTGACCGGCGGCTCCTCGGCCGTGTCGATCGTCGAAAGAGGAATAGCGGACATGATCAGCGGCTCCTTCTGGAATCATTTGCGCGCGGATCGAGCAGCGGGTAGAGCACATCGACCAGCAGGTTCGACACCATGACCAGGAAGGATCCGATCAGGGTGATCGCGAGAATGACGGGATAATCGGAATTGGTGAGCGCCTGCACGGTCAACCGGCCGAGACCCGGCAGGCCAAAGACGAGCTCGACGAAGATGGCGCCGTTGACGATGGTGATCATGATGAGACCGAGCTGTGTGACGACGGGCGTCAGCACCGGGCGCAGGATATGCTTCAGCGCCACCACGATTTCCGGCACGCCCTTGGCACGCGCGGTGCGAACGAAATCTTCGGACAGCACTTCAATAACGGCGGCGCGCGTCTGGCGCACGATCAGCGCGATCGGCTGGAAGGAGAGCACGACGAGCGGCAGGATGATGCGCATGTCGAAGACGCCGCCCCAGCCGTAGGGCACCTTGATCATCGGCAACAGCACGATCAGCGCCACCATCAGCAGCGGACCGGCGACATAGGCAGGGATCGCCCAGAGAAAAAGTGCCGTACCGAGGATCGTATAGTCGATGCGGTTGTTCTGGTTCAGAGCGGCGATCATCCCGAGCGGGATCGCAACGACCGTCGTCAGGATGATGGAACAGAGTGCAAGCTGGAAGGAGACGGGAGCAGCTGCCGAAACCATTGCCCAGACGGAGCGGCCGGATGTCAACGAATTGCCGAACTGCCCGTGCAGGAGGTTCCAGACATAGAGGCCGAACTGCTCGATGAAGGGCTTGTTGAGACCAGCACTTTCGCGGATCGCCTCGATCCGCTGTGGGTTGTAAGCGACGTCACCAGGCGCGCGAAGGAAGATCAGCTTGATCGGATCGCCCGCGCCATAGAACGCCATCGCGTAGACGGCCATCATCACGACAAGGACAGACGGAATCCAGATGGCAAACCGCGTGAACACATAGCGTAGCAAGGCCACCTCCCATTCTTGCCCGGCGCATTCCCGCGGGAGGCCGCAGCCGCCGGTTCTTCTTGAAATATAGCGCGAAGGCCTTTCGGCCTTCGCGCCGCTGCTTTGGCCGCATCATGCGGCCCTGCTATCGGCTTCAGCCGATGGAAACATCCCAGGGAGCCACGACCTGCCAGTCGAGGTTCTTTTCCATTGCCTTGACGTCCTTGGTTGCCCAGCGCGACATCGCCTGAGAGTACCACGGAAGGAAGGCCCAGTCGTCGCGGAAGGCCTTTTGGGCCTCCTGCGCGAGCTTCACGCGATCCGGATCATCGGCAGCCTTGGTCGCGGCTTCCGCCAGCAGACTGTCCACCTTGTCGTTCTTGTATCCGCCGAGCTTATTCTGGGCGTTGGACGAGGGGGAGGCGATCGAACCGGCGAGATAGGAGACCGCATCGGGAACACGCGTACCGACGTCATCACGGAAGATCTGAACCGAGTTCTGGTCCGGACCGGCATAGGCGTCCTGCTGCGGCTTCATGTCGACGGCAGTGATGCCTAGGTTCTGGCGCCACTGCTCGGCGATGAACTGGGCAGCCGCCTGGATCGCCGGGCCGGAAATGCCGACGAACAGCAGCTTTGGAAGACGCTCAGGACCGCCATAGCTCGATTCAGCCAGCAACTTCTTGGCCGCTGCAGGATCATACGGATAGGGTTCGAAACCGGAATTGTCAGCACCCGGAACCGAGTTCAGGATCTGGTCGGCCTTCTTGTGGGGACCATCCGGATAGGACGCCTTGAACAGGCCGTCGCGATCGACCGCCATGATCAGCGCCTGACGCACCTTCGGGTCATCCATCGGCGCGCGCGACGTGTTGAACCAGAAATGCTGGCTGGTCGGGATGAGCGGACCGGCAGAAAACTCCGGGCCGAGATCCTGGATGATCGTCGAGGTGACGAGCTCGGTGTGAGCATTGTATTCGCCGGACTTGATCAGCGAGGTCGCAGTCACGTTGTCTTCGATCGAGCTGATCTCGATGCGGGCGAGCTTCGGCTTCGGTCCGAAGAACTTTTCGTTCGGCTCGAAGGTCAGCGTGCCGGCGTCGATATCAAGCGCCGTCAGCTTGAAGGGACCGGAATAGACGGCGCTGCCATCAGGCTTGTACCAATCGGCCACCTCCTCACCATCGCTGCCGCGCGACTGGGCGGCCTTGGTGATCGGGACGATGTGGTTGGCAAGGCGCATGAAGAAGATCGGATCTGGCTGCGTCAGCGTGCAGACAACCGTCAATTCATCAGGCGTTGTTACGCCGGTCAGCTCCTTGGCGGAGCCGGCGGAGATTTCCTTGTAACCGGCGACCTTGTTCAGCACCTGATCGACGCGCTGGTTCTTCGTATTGGGCATGGAAGAAACCTCCCAGGAGCCCTTGATATCGGCCGCGGTGATCTTGCTGCCATCGGAGAAGACTGCCTTCGGGTCGATCTTGAACGTCCAGACCTTCTTGTCCGGCGAGTCCCAGCTCGTGAAGACGTAAGGCTGGATCTTGCCCTCGGCGTCGAAATACATCGGCGACGCCCACCAGAAGGAATTCCAGCGGAAGGTTCTGCCGCCGCCGCGCAGCGGCGACCAGTCCTGGTCGAAGGCCGGATTGATGGCCTTCAAGACCTGTCCGTCCTGCGCCATGACGATGCGCGCGCTCGCACCGAAGAGCGAGAAGCCGACACCGGCCGCAAGCCCGAGCTTCAGCGCTTCACGACGGGAAATCTGCGAAAAGTTTTGGTCACTACCAATTGTCATTTGCTCCTCCGTGGCAAATAGCGCGCCTTTCGAAAGACCTCCCCGAAGCTGCGCGATATGGCGCTGACATTTGCGCGATAATGTAAATCTGTCAATGGAAAATAGGGTACGAAAGATTAAAAACGAGGATCTCAATTATTTAATGATAAAAATCAATATCTTGAAAATGCGCATACGAAATTTTCAAATTTGTAAGATTGACAACTACGCCGCATTGAGATGAATACGACAGCGTAGGAACGTGCCGGGAAGGCCCGGTCTGACGAGGAGGATACTTTGCGCAATCACAAGATTACAGGCGTCTATAGCGCCGCCACCACCCCTCTCAATACCGATGGCAGCCCCGATCTCGGCCTTTTCACCGAACATTGCCAGCGGCTGATCGAAGAAGGCTGCCACGGCGTGGCACTGCTCGGAACGACGGGCGAAGCCAACTCCTTCTCTTCCCCCGAACGCCGCATGATCCTCGAAGCGGCTCTGAAGGCTGGCATTCCAGCCGACAAGCTGCTGCCAGGCACCGGCGTCGTCGCCATTCCCGAGACGGTCGAACTGACGAAGCATGCGCTTTCGCTTGGTGTTACCAAGGTGGTCATGCTGCCGCCCTTCTACTACAAGGGTGTCTCCGATGAGGGGCTGTTCACTGCCTATGCGCAGATTCTGGAGAAGATCGGCGATACCAGGCTGCAGGTGATCCTCTATCATATCCCGCAGGTCTCAGGCGTTCCGCTCTCCATTCCGCTGATCAGCCGGCTGGTCGAAGCCTTCCCGGAAACGGTCGTCGGCATTAAGGAATCCGCAGGCGATTTCACCAACATGCAGGCGATCATCGCAGCCTGCCCTGGCTTCTCGGTGCTGTGTGGTGCCGACCCGCTACTGCTACCGCTCCTGAAGGCCGGAGGCGCCGGTTGCATTACCGCGACCTCGAACCTCGTCGCAAATTCGCTGCGCACGGTCTACGACCATGTCCACGACGAGACGAAGAGGGCAGAGGTCGAGGCTGCGCAGGCGCGCATCAATGCCTTCCGCACCCTGTCGAACTCCTATGTCCAGATCCCGACGATCAAAGCCATGGTCGGCTTGAAGACCGGCAATGCCGGCTGGCGACGCACGCGCCCGCCGCTGGTGCCACTCAATGATGCCGAATATGCAGCGCTCGCCGAAGGCTACGCAAAGCTGCCGTAAAGGAGGATGCCATGCAAACGACAGGTTTGAAGCCCGAGGACATTCCGACGTTGATGGACGGTGTCCTCAGAGCAAATACCGCCCAGACTGACCGCTTTGATGCCTATCTCCCCTCTCCCTGCATCCAGAACCACGCCTCCAATCTCGCTTTTCTGGCCGATGGCACGCTGACCTGCGTCTGGTTTGGTGGCACGATGGAAGGCATGGGCGACATCTCGATTTACATGTCGCGGCTGGCACCCGGCGCGGATCGCTGGTCCGAACCGGAGAAGATGTCTGACGATCCGGCAAAATCCGAGCAAAATCCGTTGATTTTCAACGCGCCGGATGGTCGGGTCTGGCTGCTTTACACCTCGCAAACATCTGGCGATCAGGACGGCGCGGTTGTCAAATGCCGGATCTCTGAAAATGGTGGCGAGAGTTTTGCTCCGCCCACCATTCTCTGCGACCTGCCGGGCACCTTCGTGCGCCAGCAGATTGTCGTTAATGGCAAAGGCGACTGGTTACTTCCCATCTTCCGTTGCATCAGCCTGCCCGGTCAGCGCTGGAGCGGCGATGCCGACACCGCAGGCGTTCTGATCTCCCGCGATGCTGGAAAGAGCTGGCAAATGAAGGAGATAGAAGGCAGTCTGGGCGCCGTGCACATGAATATCATACCGCTCGAGGGCGATAGGATGATCGCCTTCTTCCGCGATCGTTATTCGGAGAATATTCGCGCCTCGCTGTCATTAGACCGGGGCGAGACCTGGAGCGCTCCGGAGCCGACCAATCTGCCCAACAATAATTCCTCGATCCAGGCCGTAGGGCTGACGGACCGGAGAATCGCGATGGTTTACAACCACAGCAACGCCGCGTCCTCCGATGCGCGACGCCACTCGCTCTATGACGAAATCGAAAGCGATAAGGCGCCTGTCGCGGAAATTTCGAGCATGCCGGCCAGAAAGGCCATCTGGGGCGTTCCGCGCGCGCCGCTCAGCCTTGCAGTTTCTGCCAATACAGATGGTCATTTCGAACGCAAGTTCGATCTCGATACCGGCGATGGTTACTGCCTGAGCAACAATTCGAAGGATATGCTCAATCGCGAGTTCTCCTATCCCTCCATCACGCAGGGACCAGATGGCGCGCTTCATGTAGCCTACACCTATTACCGGCGCGCCATCAAATATGTGCGTCTTCCTTTGGAATCAATTGCTTAGAAGCAATCGCAAGTTCCGACTGCAGATGGAGGAGGCCAAATGTGTGAAACACTTCGGCCTCCTCCATGCGCGTCATTATTTTTACAAATACACGACAAGCGATTGACCAAGCTGGCTTAGCTAGACGAACCCAATGTCGCATTGCAATAATTATCATTATATATCAATTATTTAAGCAATACAAAGAGCATGAAAACACCTCCCATTTGCCGGGAATTGATCGACAGACGAGAAAAATCCTCATTCATTCTTGCCAAAAACGGTAGGACAGGATAACAAATTTACATCATTGGCGGTCAAGTCCGTCGCGCATCGGGAGGACCGTATATGGTCAGTTTGGATTCACCTATTACCGTTGTCCGGCCACACCTGATCGAGTTCGGTGTCGGAACTGCGGGGAAGTTGGGCGCCTGGGCGGCCGGCAAGGGTTATTCCCGAACGCTGGTTATCTCGGATGCTTTCAACGCCGCACGCATTGATGTGCTGCAGCTGAAGGGTGAGGTTTCGGTCTTCTCCGATGTAACGCCCGAGCCGGATATTGCCAATCTCGACAAAGTGCTCGCCGCGGCAGAAGCGACACAGGCTGAGCTCATCGTCGGCTTCGGCGGTGGTAGCGCCATGGATCTTGCCAAGCTCGCTGCCGTACTTGCCGGCTCGCAGCAGACGCTTCGCGAAGTTGTCGGCCCGAACAAGGTGCAGAAGGCGCGCAAGGCAGCGCTCGCGCAGGTGCCGACCACATCGGGCACAGGCAGCGAGGCCGGCATCCGCGCGCTCGTCACCGATCCCGAGACCAAGGCTAAACTCGCGGTCGAGAGCCTTCACATGCTCGCCGATATCGCCGTCATCGACCCGTCGCTGACCTTCTCCGTTCCAGCTCGCACCACCGCCGCAACCGGCATCGATGCCATGGCGCATTGCGTCGAGGCCTTCACCAATCGCAAGGCGCATCCGATGATCGACATGTATGCGATCGAGGGAACGCGGCTCGTCGGCAAGTATCTTGCAAGAGCCGTGCGCGACGGCTCGGATGCCGAAGCCCGCGCCGGGCTTTCGCTGGCCTCACTCTATGGCGGCTTCTGCCTTGGCCCGGTCAATACCGCCGGCGGCCATGCACTCGCCTATCCGCTCGGCACCCGCTGGCATGTCGCCCATGGCGCGGCCAATGCACTGATCTTCCCGCATGTGCTCGCCTTCAACACGCCGGCCGTGCCGGAAAAGACGAAGGCGGTCATGGAAGCGCTTGGTTACGACACATCCGATACCGTCACATCGGTCTTCGATGCGGCCTATGCCTTCTGCGCCGAACTCGGCATCGAAATGACGCTCTCCGGCCTCGGTGTGCCGGAAAACGATCTCGACGCTATGGCCGACGATGCTTTCGCGATCCGCAGGCTGCTCGATAACAATCCGCGCGACTTGACGCGCACTGACATACGCTCGATCTACGAAGCGGCCTATTGAGGCAGGGCTTTCAAGAGGAATTTGTTTGATGGACAGAAATGCAAAAGTCGCAGTAACCCTTGGCGACCCTGCCGGCGTAGGCCCTGAAGTGATCGTCAAGGCGCTGGCCGCACTGCCGGCCGCCGAACGGCGCGATTTCGTCATCGTTGGCAATGCCGAAGCATTGGAACGCGCTGCGCGCGCCACTGACGTCGGCCTCAATTTTGGCCCCTCCGCCTCCGAAGACGGAAATACCATCGCCGTCGATGAGGTACCGCTTGGCGCCCCCCTCCCCGAAATCGGCAAGGTCAGCCCGGTCGCCGGCGACGCCTCCGTTCGCTACATCGCCCGCGCCGTCGATCTCGCAATGTCGAAGGAGGCCGACGTCATCGTCACGGCGCCGATCAACAAGGAAGCCATGAACCTTGCCGGCCATCATTTCGATGGCCATACCGGCCTGCTGGCGCATCTGACCGGTTCCAAGAGTTCCTTCATGCTGCTCGCCTCCGAGCGGCTGAACACGATCCACGTCTCCACCCATATCTCGCTGAAGGGTGCGATCGAGCGGGCCAAGACCGAGCGCGTGCTGGCAACGATCGAAGCCGGCCACAATCACTTCATGCGCCTCGGCAAGAAAGCCCGCATCGCCGTTGCCGGTCTCAACCCGCATTGTGGCGAAAACGGCCTCTTCGGAACCGAAGACACGGAATTCCTGGCGCCTGCCGTCGAACTCGCACAGGCCAAGGGTATCGACGTGGTCGGCCCGATCTCCGCCGACACGGTCTTCGCCCGCGCCTATAACGGCGCCTTCGATCTCGTCATCGCCCAATATCACGACCAGGGCCACATCCCGATCAAGCTTGTCGCTTTTGAGACCGCCGTGAACGTCTCCCTCGGCCTGCCGATCGACCGCGTCTCGGTCGATCATGGCACCGCCTTCGACATCGCCGGAACCGGCCGCGCCAACCACGTCAATATGCTGTCAGCCATCGCATATGCACGACTGATGGCGAGGTCGCCGCGCGGGGCCACAGCGCTGGCCTCCTAAGCAACGGGTTTTAAATTTAAGCTCTTGGCCAACAAAAAGCCCGCTTGAGAGCGGGCTTTTCCGTCAGTGGTTCGGCGATATTTCAAGATACGCACGCGGGACTGGCGACCGAGCCCTCAGCCGGACAGGATACAAATTTCTATCGTGACCACCGTGCTATGATTTGGTCTGTATTTGCCAGCACCTTGCGGACTGCGTTGCGCGCCATGTTCGGTCGCTGCAATCGGATGCTTTTCTCAATATTTTCATGAAGTTTCAGCACATATACCAAGTCGTCTTCCTCACGCGTGACATGGGTGAACAGGTGGTTCAGCGCCAACTCGATCAATACGCCGAGCGGCACCAGCAGATCGTTTCCGGAGGCGCGCAAGATCGCGATGTGAAATCGCGCATCGGCTTCCGTTCGCTGCTGGAGTGATGTCGCGTGACCCATATCATGCAGGGCCTGGCTGATCGCGTTCATTTGCTCTTCAGTTCGGCGCTCAGCAGCAAGCGCGGTCGCTTCCGGCTCGATGATATGCCTGAGTTCCTGCACGGCCCTCAGAAACGATTCGCGATCGGGTGATGCGGCATACCAGCCCAATACATCCCGATCCAGCAGGTTCCAACGTTCCTTGGGTTCGACCCAACTGCCGATTTTTGGGCGGGAAGAAAGTAGGCCCTTGGCCATCAGCATCTTGATCGCTTCGCGCACCGCCGACCGGCTGACTTCAAAGACTTGCGACCATTTTGCCTCGTTTGGCAGGATCGTGCCGGGCGGATAGTCACCGCGCACGATCCGGAGACCGATCTCGCCCGCCAAAGACACATGAACACTCGCCCCCGTCATGCGGGGAGCATTTGGGCGCCTTGTGGTGGCTGAGCGGTCAACCACCGCCACCTCGACCGGAGTCATAGGCTTTCCCGATTTCTTGTCAGGCATCTATTTCTACTGCCTCAGCATTCTTTCGACTGTCTGCACGTATTATCAAAACAATCGTAATAACGAGGAAGTCGCCTGCGATTGGATCCGGCACAAAGCTCGGAATTCAGGGCGCGTCAAGCCCTGCAGATCTTTCGATCCGCCACGTCGAGGCAGTCGGCGCACCCTTGTACCGGGTGCGCCAAGCCGCGAGCCTACTTTTGAATGCAGGTATCGACTGTGTCCTTCGTGCACTCATCGAGCCCGGTGAATACCGGATCTTCAACTGCCTTGCCGGCAATCAGATCCATCATCACCGTAGGTGCCTTGTAGCCCATCTCGAACGGCCGTTGGCCAACGAGTGCAGTCACCAGGCCTTCTCTCGCAATAGCAACCTCGTCACCGATCGTATCGGCAGCACCGATGACGAAATCGTTGCTGGCGATCTTGTCGGCCATCGGCTTGAACAGGTCACGATAGGGTTGCGGCGCGCCGAATAATGGCCAGCCGCCCATGATGCCGAATGCGTCGAGGTCGGAATTGGCCGCGAGGATATCGGTCATTGCCTGCACACCCTTGGCACCGTCGTCATTGGTGAAGACCGGGCAGCCTGCGACCTCCGTCCAACCGCCCTCGCCTTTCAATGCGGTCAGGCCTTTCTGGCCAGTGAGCGTGTCACGCATACCTTGCGCGCGGCGTAGAATATTGTCTGCTCCCGGATTGCCTTCGATTGTGCAGATCTTGCCGCCCTTCGGCTTGGCCTTCTTGATGTATTCGCCGATGCGTGCGCCCATCAGATAGTTGTCGGTGCCGAGATAGGTCTTGCGCAAGGCTGCATCCTCGGCTGCAAGATCGGCATCAAGCGTCATCACCGGAACCGTCGGATTGGCGGTCTTCAGGGTCTGCGCGATGAGCTTTGCATTTGACGGCGAAATCGCGATTGCAGCCGTGTCTGCCTTGCCCAACATATCCTGAACGATCTGCGCTTCGCCGGCTTCATCCGATGTCGATGCCGGACCAGTGTAGAAGCACTCATATTCCGCAGTCGGGTTCTCCTTGTTCCACTTCTGGCAACCTTGATTGATTGCTTCGAAGAACGGATTGTCGAGGCCCTTGACGACGATGACGAGTTGCTTCTTGGCCAGGGCCTGCCCGGCGGTCAATGCTAGAACTGCGGCTGTAAGTAATAATGCCTTCCTCATGGTTTCCTCCCTTGAAATAGACGGGCACGGCATGCCCGCCACACGAAATCAACCCGGATACCAGACGATGCGAGGCTCCTCCTTCGAACGCTCATATTGCCACGCCGAGTCGATAAGCATTTCGAGATCGTAGTTTGGCCGCCAATCCAGCAGGTATTTCGCCTTGCTGTTGTCCATCCAATTGGAATGAAAACGGCTCGGTATGTCGACGGAGCCGAGATTTCGCGTGCGCGACAAGTAGGCGGCGACTTCAGCATAGTCGACAGGCCGATCCATGCAGATATTGAAGAGTTGCCGCTCCGCCCGGGGGTTGTCGATCGCTGCCAATATTGCCGATACCAGGTCATCGACATGCACGAAGTTGCGTTTCAGCGGACGACCGTCAGCATCGAGCAACAGCGGCACAGTCCCCATGGCCGCATAGCCCCGCGCGGCTTCTTCCGGAACGAGCGTCTTCCAGTCCGGGCCACCGAAGACGTCGTCTCCAAAGGACAGCGAATATTTGAAATCGTCCTTTTCCATGATCCAGGGCGCGCGTAGGCAACAGCCATTGAGGCCGTACTGAATGCCAAACTGCTCCAGCATGACCTCTTCCAGAACCTTGGAGAGCGCGTAGCTTCCCGGATAGGCGCAATGGGGAGCGCTCTCGGTGATCGGCCCATTGTGGCGATAGTGGAAATGCCCGATGCCCGCATCGCCGCCGATCAGGATGAACTGGCGTGCCCTGACGCTCGCACGGAACTCCTCAAGCAGCCAAAAGAGACCTTTGACCGTGACATCCATGATGTCTTCAGGCGTTTCCTTGCATGTGGCGAGATGCACGACATGGGTAACATCAGAGAGCGCCGCGGCCACAACATCGCGATCGGCGATCGAGCCGCGGATGACTTCGACACGGTCTGTCGCCTCGCACAAACGATTATGACAAAGCGCGCGAATACGGGCTTTGGAAAATCTCGGATCGTCAAGCAGCCCAGCAATGAAGCGCCGCCCGACCTTGCCCGTCGCACCGGTAACAAGGATCAGCATGCTCTCTCTCCCAGTGATAGCTAATATTCGGACGCCACTTCCGTCAATTGATATTTGTCCGACAAAACAGATTTTTGCTACAATAGGGCCAAGACCTCGGACAATGAGTTGACGCTGTCGCGGGGTTTTGCGTAAATGCTAATAATCGCTTTTCCTGGGAGGATATTGGAAAGGCCAATTCGCTTGAGCCTCGTCAAAAACAAGCCGGGTCCGGAGCGAACTGATAGCGACAAGTTTTTGGGAGGCCAGGAGGCTGGTGGCGGTTCTCGAGCTCACCAATATTTCCAAACATTTCGGTGCCATCCAGGCCGTCAACGATGTTTCGTTTTCCCTCGAAGCGGGGCAAGTGGTCGGCCTCATGGGTGACAACGGCGCCGGTAAGTCCACATTGGTCAAAATGATCGCCGGCAACTTTCGGCCGAGCCACGGAACCATGCGCCTTGATGGCGCCGATCTCGTGCTTCATCGGCCGAAGGAGGCGCGACTGCACGGCATCGAGATCGTTCATCAGGATCTGGCGCTCTGCAACAATCTTACGGCGGCAGCGAACGTATTCCTTGGACGAGAATTGCGCCGCGGCGTATGGCCTCTTCGCATCCTCGACTACAAGACCATGTACAAGCGCGCCGGCGAGATATTTCGCGAACTCAAATCCGAGACGCGGCCGCGCGATCTCGTCAAGCAAATGTCAGGCGGACAGCGGCAAGCGGTCGCGATTGCTCGCACGATGCTGTCGGAAGCGAAAATCGTGCTGATGGACGAGCCGACAGCAGCCATTTCCGTGCGCCAGGTGGCCGAGGTTCTGAATTTGATCCGCCAATTGCGTGACCGGGGCATTGTCGTTGTCCTGATCAGCCACCGCATGCCCGACGTCTTTTCGGTCGCAGACCGCGTGATCGTGATGCGGCGGGGCAGAAAAGTGGCCGACAAGCCAATTGCGGCAAGTTCGCCGGAGGAAGTGACGGGACTGATCACCGGCGCCATCGAACAGGTGTGATCGATGCTATCCGTTGCAGCAGCAAGAAAGAAGGTCGACGATGGCGATTACACTTGACCAGACGATCGGACAGAAGCAACGGAGCTGGCTTGCGGCGATCTTGGGCGGCCAGACATTTTGGGTTCTGATTGCGGTCATTCTCGCCTGCATTTTTCTGTCGATGGCGACAGACTCCTTTGCGACGGCAAAGAACATCTACAATATCACCCGCAACGTCACCTTCGTCGCAATTATCGCGCTGGGCATGACGCTGGTCATCATCACCGGCGGCATCGACTTGTCCGTTGGCTCCGTGCTTTGCCTGTGCAGCATGGTGCTGGCGGTCGTCATGCACGCGGGGTACAGCATTGAGGTCGGCATCGCCGCCTCGATCGGTACCGCTCTTTTAGTCGGAGCTTTCAATGGCCTGTTGATTGCCTATCTTGGCTTCCCGCCTTTCGTCGTCACGCTCGGCATGTTGTCGATCGCGCGCAGTCTTGCGATGGTTGCGTCCAACAACACCGTCGTTTTCCAGTTCGGGCCTGATCACGACAAGCTGCTGGCGCTGGGTGGTGGTGCTTGGCTTTTCGGCATCGCCAATCCAGTGCTTTACATGGTCGTGCTGGCACTCATTACCGGTTTTGTGCTGCGCTGGACCAAGTTCGGCCGCTATGTTTTTGCCATCGGCGGCAATGAGCACGCCGCGACACTGACTGGCGTTCCCGTGCAGAGGATCAAGGTCATCGTCTATATGATTTCCGCCCTGTCGGCGGGGGTTGCCGGCATCATCCAGACCGGTTGGCTCGGCGCTGTCACCACAAATATCGGCGCCGGGATGGAACTTCAGGTCATCGCGGCTGCGGTCATCGGCGGCGCCAATCTGGCCGGTGGCGTCGGCACCGCCTTTGGGGCGTTGATCGGCGCCGCGCTCATCGAGGTTATCCGCAACAGTCTCGGCCTGCTCGGCATCAACGCCTTCTGGCAAGGCTGCTTTATCGGCGGGGCAATTGTCCTTGCCGTTCTTTTCGACCGAATTCGCAACTTGCGACGCGACGAGTAGGCGAGCCCGATCCCACATCCTCAAGCCTCACGAGACCGGCATGACGAACTATGTGAGGGTCGACAGAGTGAAGCCTGCCAACGCGCGCACCTAGCCGTCGTTACCGCGTAGAGGGAGCGGAAACACGCTTGCCTTGGCGCTTGGATCTCTGTGCGTTACTGCAGGCTCCCGTCGCCGCCGCGGTCGGCGGTCTTGAAGTCCGCCATCACCCTATTCAGGAACTCGCTCTGGCTGACTTTGCCGTCGCCGTTGGCGTCGGTGGCGGAGAATTGCTGGACGGTCAGAACTCCGACAACTTCGTCAGAGTTCAGGCTGCCGTCCTTGTTCTTGTCCAGGCTCGTGAAGGCCGATGTCATGAAGGCTTGATATTCAGATCGGTCGATCGCTCCATTCTTGTCACGATCGAGCCGGTCCATTTGGCCCTGGTTCATAGCGACCGGTTGGTTCTGCGCGGCGGCCGCAATGGCGGTAAAAAAAACGAATCCCGTCAGCAGGACTACTCTTTTCATAATTCCGACCTTTCGCGTCAATGACATGTCAAGGCACTGCCGCCTGCAGCGCCCAGAGTAGCGCCGCCGCCAACAGCCCAGAGCTGCCCGGTCCCCGAGCCAATGGTCGCACCAAGCAATCCACCGACGACCGCGCCGCCGACCGTACCGGCGATGCAGCCGAACTCGTTACTGCGTCCCCCTTGGGACGTCGAAGCAGATTGGCAGCCAGACAAGGCAAGGCAGCCTAAGAGAGTAAGACCTATCGTGCACTTGGTCATTTTTTCCTCCAGTATATCCGTTCACGTTTAAGACAAACAGGCGGAGGCACCGTTGAGCGGCGGCTGAGTATGTTCCTCATGTGCGAGAGATTTTCTGCTAATTAGAAGCAACTCACAGACGAAACATACAAAGCGCGCGCCAAAGCTGCAACGCTACTATTGAATACTACCACTGCGCATGGGTGAAAACAACACCTGCGCCTGTCTCCACCGCTGATGTCCTGCTAGAGCGAGAACAGATCGCTGGTTTCAGCGCTGTCAGACCGGATGCGATCTCGCTCCTGTTTCGTTCAAAGCGATCGTCGGTCCGCCTCAGCCGTGAAGCCGGCGCAACAGTACGCCAAACCGTTCTTCAGGAGCATACGCCTTTAGATCGGTCGCCGGCCTGTACGGCAGATCGGCCTTTTGCCCGCTTCTTACGTCGGTGGGACTACAACCAAATTCGCGCCGGAAAGCGCGGCTGAATTCCGTCCCATCGTTGAAACAGTGTTGCTCAGCGATCTCGATGATACGGCGTTGATCGGTCGGATCACTCAGTGCCGAATGCGCATCGAGCAGGCGCCGATGCTGAATATAATGCATGACGCCGCCGAACGGTTCAAACAGGCGATAGAGCCGTGAGCGTGAGACGCCAAGTTCCCGACGCAGGGAATCTGCCCCAAACTTCGGATCGAATAATTTGGCCTGGATAATTCGATGCGCCCTTTCGATCAGCACCGACGCAATCGGCTCCCGCGCTTCCTCAATATGGTCCGCAGAAGGCGACGCACAGGCGAGTATCATTGCCCGCGTGGCAGCTACCAGTGCTGGAAGTTCAGCTTCATCAATCACCGACAGCCGCTTGGCAAGGCCAATCATGTAGTCCGTGAACAGCCGACCCATTCCGGTGCTGAGATTGGAGAATTCCGCGGCATTCAGGGCGCCCGTTACTTCGGTGCAAAAATCACGTGGAACGAACAACATCAGCATTTCGCTATTGGTGATATTCCCTTCGAAGGGTCGGCCAAGAGGATGGACCTGAACCACACCCGCACTGCCTTCAAACGTCCTGGCTGGTGCGATGGTATTCACGCACCCGTAAAGTAACGTCGTCAGCGTCCAATGATCCAGTGGATCCCGTCGTGTATGTCCGGGCAGGCTGACGAATCCCAATGCGTCGGTCTCGATGCGAGAGAAGGCAAGGCAACCGAGGTCCCAGGTCACTTGTTTGCCGCCAAAGCCGACTGTCACGTCGTCGGGTTCGTCGAACTCGAGCATGGGTGCAAAGTTGTTGCGCCAAGCTTCAAACTGGTATCCCGGGGGAAGATCGTGTGTCGTGAGTTCATATGTGGGCAGGTGCTTGGCGCCACGTGCTCCCTGTTCGGACTCAACTGGTGTTTGCTTCGGAGCCGCGGGCTTTGCATCTGAGATTGTGCCGTTGGCCAAGATATCTCGTCCGATCGCGCCTTCGACTCTCATAGCTTCACACTCCCGATAACTAGGAGAGCACGCAACCGGTCGCCTACCGCGGCTACGTCTACTGAAATCAAGCAAATCACCCTTTTCTGAAGATGCTGCTCCGACATCACTCCCCCCGACGGCCAGATACTCACCCCTGCGTAGCAATAGTGCATAACACAATTAATCCGGATTGTTTAGATGTTGCTTACATCCAACGCTGCACAGGGATCGCCCGGCACAACTGCAGCGCCGACGTGGTTAACAACATATGAACGCTTGCATGCCACTTCTGGGTGGTGCTCGAAATAGCTCGGACCACCCCTGCACGTCAGCAGCAAATGGCCGACACATCTCTTGGTGCGCAAGAGGTCAAACTGATCTCTATTCGCTCCACGTCCCAAATCTTGGCAATCAGTCCATTTCTATGTGGAGTGGTAGGGAATTTCTTGTTCGCACAGTGGTCCGCAATATATATTTTCTCCGTGCGACGATGCTATCGCCTTGGAGATCCAGATGAAAAATATCTCCTGGACTATCCTTGCCATCTCTCCTTGGCTCGTCTTTTTTTTAGCATTGCCGGTCCGCATTTCAGCGCAGGACACCCCTCCTGTGGGCCGGCCGCCCCCCACTGTCGTGGTGCAATCGGTTGTCGATGGACCGGTTGAATCTCCGAGTGAGAATATCGGCCGCGTAGAGGCCCTGGAGGCGGTGGACGTTCGCGCTCGCGTTTCGGGTTTCATCGAGGAAGTCGCATTCAGTCCGGGCGCAGCCGTAAGCGATGGCGATATTCTGTTCGTCATTGAGCCTGCGCTCTATGAAGCTGCCGTCGCCACTGCCAAGGCGCAGGTCGCACGTGCCGAGGCAACCCTTCACCAGGCCACGGATAATCGAAACAGGAATGCGGAACTTGTCCGACGCAGCACCGTGGCGCGCGCCGCCTATGAAGAGGCCCAGACAGCCTTTGAGATTGCAACCGCCGACCTTGCCGCAGCTCAGGCAGGCCTCACGAAGGCTGGACTCGATCTTTCCTACACGCGCATAACAGCGCCGATCTCGGGCCGCGTCGGTCAGCCGCTTTTTACCAAAGGCAATTTCGTTGGTCCGGATGTCGGAGCGCTTGTTCGACTGGTGCAGGTCGATCCGGTGCGCGTTGCCTTTTCTGTCACCGAAGGAGACATCACAACCTTTCGTCAAAGAGACGCGGCGGAGATGAAATCGACAGCCGAGGCCATGAAATTGACCCTGAGGTTACCGAACGGCAGCGTTTACAATCAGGATGGTATTCTGGAGTTCCTATCGCCAGAAGTCGATTCAAGAACAGGAACAGCAACCGTCGGAACGATATTCCCAAATCCCGAGGGACTGTTGATGCCTGGCCAGTTCGTCAAGCTCATTGTCGGTAGCGCCCAGCAGGCTATGGGGCCATCCGTGCCCCAAACCGCCGTCCTGCAGGACCGCGACGGTCGCTTCTTATACGTGATGGGCGAGAACAATATTGTTCGGCAACGCCGTATCGACACCGGGGCGAAGGTCGGTGATCTGTGGGCTGTCCGACAGGGTGTGAAATCGGGTGAAAAGATCGTTGTGCAAGGGACGCAACGGCTCTCCGATGGCATCGCTGTCCAGCCCGTCGAGCAAGATGCTGGGAAGCAGCCATGATTTCGGGCTTCTTCATCTCCCGTCCACGGTTCGCAATTGTCGTCGCCATTATCCTATGCCTCGCCGGCGGCCTATCAATTTTCGGGCTTCCCATTGCCCAATATCCCAACATAACGCCGCCAAGCATCACGGTTTCGGCTTTCTATCCCGGCGCCAATGCCGAGGTCATCGCAAAAGTGGTCGGGGACCCGCTGGAAACGGCGATCAATGGCGTCGACGACATGATATATATGTCATCAAACAGCTCCGATGCCGGTTCCTATACCCTAACGGTGACCTTCGCCGTCGGCACCGATCCCAACCTCGCCCAGATCAACGTCCAGAATCGTGCTCAACTTGCAACCGCACAGTTGCCGGCCGCGGTCTCCCAGCAGGGGATCACCGTGCGAGCCCGCTCTCCTGATTTCCTGGTGGCCTTCGGCTTCTATTCCCCGGATCACACGCTCAGCGAACTCGACATTGCCAATTACCTCTCCATGAATGTCACAGACGCCCTATCGCGCGTGCCGGGTGTCGGCGAAGCGTCGGTCATGGGATCGTCCCAATATAGTATGCGCATCTGGATGGATCCCGTGCGCATGGCAGCGCTCGAAATAACACCGGATGATGTCGCATCGGCAATTCAAGCCCAGAATATTCAGGCGTCGATCGGCCAGGTCGGCGGTCCGCCTTCGCAAGACTATGCGAAGGTTCAGTACACGCTGGTCGCCCAAGGACGACTTGAGGAGACCGGAGCCTTCGCCGACATTATCGTGAAGACAGGCCAGGCGGGCGCTCTCGTTCGCATACGCGATATCGGCCGGGTCGAACTCGGGGCGCAAAGCTACGCGTCTAGCGTGAGAGTGAACGGAGCTCCCGGTGCAATGCTCGTCGTAAATCAGGCGCCGCGCGCCAATGCGCTGGGTACAGCAGATGCGGTGACCAAGGAACTTGAAACTCTCTCGCAACAGTTTCCGCGCGGTCTGACCTATGAGCCGGTTTATGACTCGACGCAGTTCGTGCGCGCGTCCATTCGCGAAATCATCATAACGCTCGCAATAACCTTCATAATTGTGGTGGCGGTCACTTTCTTGTTTCTTGGCGAATGGCGCGCAACCATTATTCCTGCGCTCGCCATTCCGGCATCGCTGATCGCCACATTCGCCGTTCTCTATGTCGCGGGGTTTTCAATCAATCTCATCACGCTGCTTGCGCTCATACTGGCGACGGGACTTGTTGTTGATGACGCCATTCTCGTCGTGGAAAATGTGCAGCGGCTCATGAAAGATCAGGGATTGGACGCAAAAACTGCCAGTGAAAGGGCCATGCTACAGGTCACCGGTCCGATCATCTCCACGACGATGGTGCTACTGGGCGTGTTTGTTCCGACGGCATTTCTGCAGGGCATTAACGGCCAGCTTTACCGGCAGTTTGCGGTCACAATCTCCGCATCGCTCGTCTTTTCATCTTTTATCGGTTTAACCTTGAGCCCGGCCCTTTGCGCGTCCCTTCTCCGCAAGCCGGCAGAACTCAGCGGACCGCTGGCAAGATTCGAGTCCGTGCTGGAAAAGACGCGCAATGGCTATGCCCGTGTTGTCAGCGGTCTCGCTCGGCGTACCGTCATTGTTCTTGGCATCCTTGCTGCCACGATCGTCGTAGCAATGCTGCTTTTCCTGAAAGTGCCGTCGTCATTCCTGCCGGATGAGGATCAGGGCTTCCTCTTTGTGGACCTTCAGCTACCCAATGCATCCACACTTTCGACCACCGAAAAAACGATGCAACAGGTTGAAGCGGCGCTGCGAGAAACGGAGGGCGTGGCGAAGGTCGTGACGATATCCGGTTTCAGCCTTCTGCAGGGCGGCTCTGTGCCGAATGGCGGCTTCGCCATTGTCATGCTGGATCCCTGGGAAAAAGAGACGCGCCAAACCTGTCAACAACAGCCTTATTGGCATCGCTCAATGCGCGCTTCTCGACCCTTCCGCAGGCCAACGTTGCTGTATTCGCTCCTCCGCCCATCCCCGGCATCGGGCAAGTGGGGGGATTGGACTTCAGGCTACAAGCACACTTGGGCCAATCGCCGGAAGACATCAGTCAGGTGGCACGGGCGCTGATAGCCGCTGCCGGCCAGACGCCGGAGATTGCGATTGCATCCAGTTCTTTCTCGGCGGATGTCCCCCGGGTTTTCGTGAATGTCAATCGCGTGCGTGCCGAAAGCCTGGGCGTCAGCGTCGACCAGATTTATTCAACGCTCGGAGCCCAGTTCGGCGGAAGATATGTCAACGATTTCACGCATGACGGCAGATCATTCAAGGTCAACCTGCAGGCGGACAGCCGGTTCAGAACAATTCCGGATGATGTTCTCAATCTGCATGTCAGAAGCCGCGATGGCACGATGGTACCCCTGCGCACTCTGATAACCCTGCAACCAGACCTCGGACCGTTTTCTCTGTCGCGCTATAATCTTTTTCCCGCCGCTCCCATAAACGGAATTCCGGCTGTGGGAACCAGTTCGGCTCGGGCGATGTCGGCTTTCGAGAGCGCGGCCTCAGAAGTGCTGCCTGAAGGCTACGGCTACGAATGGTCAGGACTGTCACTGCAGGAGCGGCAATCTGCGGCGCAGACCCCTATGATTTTGGCGCTGGCACTCATCTTTGCGTTCTTGTTTCTTGTTGCCCAGTACGAAAGCTGGACTCTGCCGGTCTCCATCATCCTCTCGCTCTCCTTTGCCGCTTTAGGTGCAATCACGGCGCTCGCGGTATCAGGACTGGAAAACTCGCTATATGCCCAGATTGGTATCGTTCTGCTGATTGGCCTCGCTTCGAAAAATGCCATCCTGATCGTCGAATTTGCGCGAGTTGAACGGGAGCGCGGGCTCTCGATCGTTGATTCAGCGGTTTCCGCAGCGGCTCAGCGTTTTAGGGCGGTGATGATGACTGCCGTTTCGTTCATCTTGGGGATGATCCCGCTGGTGGTCGCAACGGGCGCCGGTGCCAACGCGCGTCAAGCACTTGGCGTCACCATCCTCGGAGGCATGTTGGCGGCGACGACCGTGGGAATATTGTTGATCCCGGGATTGTTCGTCGTTGTGGAACGATTTGCAGAATGGTTTTCCGGCCGGTTCACCCGCCCGCTCGACGATGCTCGGGAAGCAGAGGAGGCGGAACAGCGACGCTCGTCACGCTGACCGGTCCAGATTCACTGGCCGGTCATATCGACGACCCTCGCGAAGCTAGCGTCGCGATCCATCTCGTGGATTGCTCGCCCGAGCAATAGACAATGAAGGCAATTAGAATTGGCACACCGATGAAGGCGCCAGGAACACCCCACATGAAACTCCAAAAAAACACTGCGAAAATTACCGCAAACGGTGAAATCGAAAGAGAAGTGCCAATCAGCAGCGGCTCAAGATAGCTCCCAATAACAAATTGGATCAGGTTGAGCCCCACGAAGACTCCGACCGCCATCGGCCATGACTCGAATTGGGCAATGGCGAACAGTGTCGGCAATACCGTTGCGACAAACGGACCCAAGAACGGGATATAATTGAGCGTAAAGGCTATCGCGCCCCAAGCGGCCGCGAGCTCCAGCCCTGCCGCGAGTGCGAACATCCAGACGACGAGACCCGTCAACAAACTGGCGAATGTGCGCACGATCATGAAGCGGCGCAATTTCATGCCAATCTCGCGGTTTGCAAGGAGAATGCGCGCGCCATAAGGCTGTGCAGCAGGGGTCTTCAGTCTTTCGTTGAAATCGTCGACCTCGAGCAGACCAAGCATGGTGAAGACAAGAACCAGCAGTGCGAAGCCGGCAAAACTATTGACTCGACCGGCCATTCCTTGCGTGAAGCCGACCAGCCACCTCACATCGAAACGGTCGGCGAGTACGCCGGCGATTGCTATGCCATGCCCTTCCAGCCAGTCGGTCCAGTTGGTGTAGATGAGCTGGAAACGGCTCGCATTGGCGAAAAGCCATTGACCGAGTTTACCGAACCCCCAAGCGACCGATGAACTGATGGCGGCAATGATTGCCATCGTTAGAATAAGGGTGAGAAGCAGCGCTATCAGCTGCGGCAACCACCGCTGCAGTGTGGATTGGATTGGACAAACCAACGCGATGAGAAACAGCGAGAATGCAAGTGGAACGAAGATCGCCTGAGCGAAATGAAGGAGGGCAAGAATCAGAATGCCGGTCGCAATAGGTCCGAATTGCCTTTGTCCTGTCATGTTTCACTCCCTATCGGCTCGCCAAACGGAATATCAGGATGCTCATGCGCCGATGGGGCGTCGCCTGGATTGCCTGGCGACTTCGAAAATTTCGATTTTCGCATACCTCCTTCTCGCCGGCTCAATGCCGGCGATCATATTGGTTACGCTTCAGGCGTGAACATCGGCCAATTAGGCTGCCGCATCTTTCTGCAGGGCGTCACGTAACGTCTGCTCCTTGGTCTCATCCAAGGAGGTTTTAAGCACCACTCCGCCAAAACCGGATATTTCCTTCAGCAGCTTATCGGCCGTCATCTCCTGCACCAGCACAAACAACGCCGCATTCCCGGGCTGCAGACTGCTCGCAAGGTCTTTCATGAATGCATCGTCTATGCCGACATCGGTTAGTGCGCCTGCGATGGCTCCCGATGCCGCCCCCACCGCGGCGCCGATGAGCGGGTTCAGAAATAGGACGCCTACCAGAAGGCCCCAAAAACTGCCCGATACAGCTCCAGACGTCGTCATACTTACAAGCTGGTTCAGCCTGACTTTGCCGCCCTGTGTCTTGGTTGCGATGACAGCGTCACCAAGTTTGATCAAATATTCCTTCTGCAGTTCGATAAGGCGTCGGCGTACTTCCTCAGCCTTTGCTTCCGTTGGATAGACGATGGCGATGAGACTAGACATGACACCCTCCAAGTTGTGAACCGAACCCTTAGACCTTGATCACCAGGCCACACCGAAAACATATCGCGCGAACGCAGCGAGGAAATTGGCATAGAATCCCAGAGGGATGCGTTGCGTCTCTTTTTGAATGCGCCGCCGCCAGCAATGCATACGACACTGCGGTCGACCAGCGCCGCTGATCAAATCCTATCCATGCACGGCAAGCTCAGCGCCACTTCGAAACTTGTTCTCGAAAGATGTCTTGAGGCGCATAACATCATCGGGGGAAAGGCCCTGCGGATCGGTGACGGCAATCCACGCATCGATATAGTGTTCCGGCGCGTAAACATGGCCATACCCGATCGGAGATGTGGTGGCTGTTGCCATGTCCAGTAAAAGTTGCGTCATTGTGACCAAGGGGAACCAGCGCAACTCAGGGGACACATCCGGACCGCGTGGCATCTTCATCCAATCAGGTTCCCGGTAGAGCGAATGAAAATCGAAAAACGTGACTGGATCGCTGGCATACTGCAGGTAAACGATCCGGATCGGCCCCCAGACGGAACCCGGGATGTTTAGCGCATTATGCTGATTGGTAAATCGAATGATGGAGCCGTCGCGGAAACGCGGCAACCAGGCGGGTGAACCGGGATTGCGATTGGCAGTCACTGACTTCCACGTGCGACTCTGGAAGGGAGGCCCGCTCCACAATGCGCCTTGAAACGGGTCGGCAACGATATCGAAGAGATCGGCCGAAAGCTCTGAATTCATCGCGCCAAGGCTGAGGCCATGCAGGTACAGTTTCGGGCGCTGATCACGAGGGAGTGTGATCCAATAGCGATAAACTTCACGAAAAAGCGCGCGCCCCGCTTCCGCGCCGTAGGCTGGCTCGACCAACAGCGACAGCCAACTGCTCAGGTATGAATACTGGAGGGCTACGCTCGCAACATCGCCCTTGTGAAGGAATTCGACTGTGTCCACTGCCGCGGGGTCGACCCAACCAGTCCCTGTTGGAACAATGACAATCAGAATGGATCTCTTGAAAGCCCCGTTTCGCTTGAGCTCCGCCAAAGCCAACCGAGCTCTCTCCTCAGCGGTATCTGCGCTGTTAAGTCCGACATAAACCCGGATAGGGTCGAGAGCGTTTTCGTGGAAGAAATTGCCAATTTCAGCGCCTGTAGGCCCGGAAATAATGAACTCGCGGCCCCGCCGACCCAGTTCTTTCCAGTCGATAAGAGAAGCCGCACTGCCTGTTTTTAGAGGATCACCCGGCATCGCCAGATCATCGTCAATCATGGCGTCGAGCTGCTGGAATGACGTATCCGCAATCCGCAACGCTGTTCTGAAAAGAAGACCCTCTGCGATCGACCAAAACAATCCGATCGCAATCAAACCGCCGACGAGAATGGACACTCGTCTTGGAAGAAATCGTTCGAACAACGCCGCGAGAACCACGCAGGTCAGCCTGAAGAGCCTCGCGAACAATACCAGCAAGCCGAACACCGCCAGCGCAATGACAACAAGCTCAAAGGGCTCTGCGCTTTGCACTGGATCGAGCCCCATCAGCTTCCGAATGGAGTTCTGCCACTCGGTGGCTCTCCAAAGAACGATAGCCGCAATTGCGACGCAGATGGCAATGGACGCGATCTTCACGGTTATTCGAGTACGCGGCAGCGGCAACTCCAAATAGAGCCAAAGCCAACGCATCAAGACGCCGACCCCATAACCCAGCGCTGCGCAGAAACCGGCAACAATGCCTTGAACCAGGTAAGTTCGTGGCATCAGGCTCGGGCTTAAGGATGCAGCGAAAAAGACAGTGCCGACAACCAAACCGAAAATTGAGAATGATCTCGCCAATGCAACAATTTTCGCCTGCAACTAACCCTCCGCACAGTAGGCGTTAAACTCTGCTACTATAAAGCGTGCGCAGTATTTGCCACAGCAATCAAAGCATCCCAGAATTAGTAATCCACCGCATCCCGGATGATCGGGCACGTCATGCAATGGCCGCCACCACGACCGCGGCCAAGCTCGGCGCCTATGATGGTAATGACCTCGATGCCCTGCTTACGCAAAAGCGTGTTGGTGTAGGTGTTGCGATCATATGCGAAGACGACACCCGGACCGGCGCAAACGAGATTGGCACCACTGTCCCACTGCGTGCGTTCGCGCATATAATCATTACCGCCCGTTTCAACGATACGTAGCTCCTTGAGGCCTAGAGCGTCGCGGACAGTCTCGACAAATGTTCCCTTATCTTTGTGCAGTTCGACCGTTCCCGGCGTTGCACCGGGCCGATACGAAAAGGCGGAGATGCCATTGACGATATCGGGATAGAGCAGCACGCAGTCGCGATCGGCAAAGGTGAACACTGTATCGAGGTGCATCGCGGCACGCAGTTTCGGCATCGCCGCGACAATGACCCGTTCGGCTGCACCTTGCGCGAAGAGATTGGCGGCAACCTGGCTGATCGCCTGGCGCGAGGTGCGTTCGCTCATGCCAATGAGCACATTGCCTTTGCCGATCGGCATGACGTCTCCGCCCTCGAGCGTGGCAAGACCCCAGTCCTTGGTCGGATCGCCCCACCATACCTTGACCTTGCCAGCGAAGTCAGGATGGAATTTATAGATGGCGGTGGTGAGTATGGTCTCCTCGTGGCGTGCCGGCCAGTAGAGCGAGTTCAGCGTCACGCCGCCATAGATCCAGCAGGTCGTGTCGCGGGTGTACAGCGTGTTGGGCAGCGGCGGCAGCAGATATTCGGTGACGCCAGCCGCCTCGCGTACCAGCTTCAGCATTTCGCCGCCGTGGGTCTCAGGGAATTCCTGCGTCGACAGGCCACCGATCAGGGTTTCCGCCAATTCGCGGTTGGACAATCCTTCAAGATAGCTGCGGATTTCATCGACGAGGCCTAGACCGACCTGGTTTGGCACCACCTGGTTGTCGAGGATCCACTTCTTGCCTTCAGGGACCGCAACGGTTTCAGCGAGCAGATTGTGCATCTCCACCACTTCGATGCCGCGGTCGCGCATTTTGGTCATGAAGTCGAAATGATCGCGCTTGGCGTTGTCGACCCAGAGAACGTCGTCGAAGAGCAAGGCGTCGCAGTTGGTCGGCGTCAGGCGTTGATGGGCACGACCAGGCGCACAAACCATCACCTTGCGCAATTGGCCGACCTCGGAGTGAACGCCAAATGTGATGTCTTGGGTCATGATTCTTCTACCTCCCTATCAAGGCGTGATAGTGCCGCTCAGCAGGCCGTAGGCGCCGATCATGCCGGCGATCACCGTGACGGCCAAAACGATGAGTTCGACAGACGTAAACATCTGCACCTTCTGCTCACGCCGCGCCCAGACGTAGAGAATTGTGCCTGGCACGAACAAGACCGCTACGAGCAGCACATATTTGAGCCCGGCGGCGATGAACATGATGATCGTGTAGATGACCGCAATCCAGGAAAAGATCTGGTCGCGGCCGCGTTCATTGGCGGTTTCTTCATAGCCTTCGCCACTGCGGGCGAGCAGAACGCCGTAACCCGCGACAAGCAGATAGGGCAAAAGAGCCGTGACGCTGGTCATGTCGAGCATGAAGTTGAACGCATCCCGAGACCAGTAGGTGGAGATGACGAATAGCGACACGACGATGTTGGTCAGCCACAGGGCATTGGCGGGCACCCGATTGCCGTTCTGCGCGGCAAAAAGCCTCGGCATGTCCTCAGATTTGGCGGCAGCAAACAGGACCTCGGCGCAAATCAGCGACCAGGCGAGATAAGCGCCAAGAACCGAGACCAGAACGCCGATGGAAATGAAGACGGCGCCCCAATGACCGACGACCGCCTCGAGAACGCTGGCCATCGAAGGTTGCTGCACGGCTGCGATAGCCGATTGCGGCATCGCTGCGTAGGGCAGCAGGGTGACCGCCACCATCAGGCCGGTGACGCCAACGAACCCCAGAATCGTGGCGGTCCCGACATCCGCGCGCTCCTTGGCAAAGCGCGAATAGACACTCGCCCCTTCGATCCCGAGGAAAACAAACACGGTGATCAGCATGGTATCACGCACCTGCGCGACCAACGACTTTTCCGGCATGCCGGCGCCGCCGAAGAAGTTTTCGGCGAACTGCCCGTAGTGGAAGGAGAAGATCAGCATCAGGATGAAGACGAGGATCGGCACGATCTTGGCGATGGTGACGATGGTGTTGATGAACGCCGCCTGCTCGACGCCGCGCAGGATCATGAAATGAAATGCCCAGATACCGATCAACGACACGATGATCGCCGTGGCGCTGCTTCCGTCGCCGAAGACGGCAGGGAAAAAGCGCCCCAGCGTCGAGCCGATCAGCACCCAGTAGAAGACGTTGCCAAGGCAACTACCAAGCCAGTAGCCAAAAGCCGACAGGAAGCCCATATAGTTGCCGAAGCCAGCCTTGGCATAGGCGAACACGCCCGAGTCGATATCCGGCTTTTTCTCGGCAAGCGCTTGAAACACGCGGGCGAGCATGTACATGCCGGTGCCCGCGATCGCCCAGGCGATCATGGCGCCAAATGGGCCTGTTGCGGCACCGAACCGACCGGGCAGGTTGAATATGCCAGCGCCGACCATTGATCCGACGACCATGGCCGTTAGCGCAAACAACGAGAATTTCTGAGTAGAGTCTGAAGTCATGGTGTCCTCTACAAAACTCTATCAAATGTCCGAGTGCGCTGACCGCGGCGAGTGCTGATTTGAATTATAGTGTTGTTCGGTCCTCCAGTGGATCAGCATAGAATCCCACGACTATTCTTCGCGTCCCGATTTTCGTGGCGACTTACGCAAGCAACGACCTTTTGGGCCGAAATGAAACACTGCGACTGGCTGAGCCAGCAATGGCGCCAAAACGTTTCCTTCGCCGCACACCGTTATGGCGCCCGGTCAAACGGAAATGAGACCTGTTGTGATGGAATAGATCGCTATTGCCGCGCCAAGACTTGCAACTGCGAACATGATCAATTCGCTTGGAGTGAAGACGGTTTTGCCCCTTTCACGGCGCGCAATAATAAAAAGAATCGAACCGGGGCCGTAGATCACCGCCGACAGTAGCAGGTGTTTTGCTCCGGCCGCATAGATCAAGCCCGCAGTGTATATCAGGGCGATCCCGGCACGCATCAGATCCGTCCGGTGGCCAGCCGGATCCCGGTCGTATGTTTCGCCTGACCAGGCAAGTTTAAATCCGTACGCGGCAACGAGGAGATAGGGAACGAGGATCATCGAGCTCGTCAGCTCGAGCGCAAGTCTGAACGCATATTGCGTAAACAGCGTCAGAATCAAAAACGTTTGAACGACGATATTGGTGAGCCACAATGCGTTCGAGGGCACTCCGTTTCTGTTTTCGTGCGACAAAAACTGCGGCATGGTTTCGTATTTCGAGGCCGAAAAAAGAATTTCTGCGGCGAGAAGCACCCACGACAGGTAGGCGCCCAGAACGGAAATCAACAATCCCAAACTGACAAATACCGCCCCCCAAGGTCCAACGACGCTTTGCAGAACGCCGGCCATGGACGGATTGCGCAGTCCTGCAAGATCGGCGCGCAACATGGCGCCATAGGAAAGGATCGTGACAAGAGCAAGCAGGCACAATACGCCGAGGAAACCCACAAGCGTTGCCACTCCAACATCGTTGCGGTTCTGCGCATAGCGGGAATACACACTGGCGCCTTCGATTCCGACAAAGACGAAGACGGTCACAAGCATCGTGGCGCGAACCTGGCTGGCGACGTTGCTGACACTGACGTCCTCGCCGCCCCAGAAATTGGCAGCGAAAATATCCGCGTGGAAACCCCAGGCAACAAAGGCAATGAAAAGGATGATTGGAATGATCTTGGCGAAAGTCACGATGGTGTTGACCGCGGCGGCGCCTCTGACACCGCGCAGAATGAGCGTGTGAAAGAGCCACAGCAGGATCGACGAGCAGAAGATCCCTATGATTGTGTTACCGTCCCCGAAGACGGGGAAAAACAAGCCAAGTGTCGACTTGATCAGTACGAAATACGAAACATTGCCGAGACAGGCAGCCGACCAGTATCCAAGCGCAGAGAGAAACCCGAGATAGTTGCCGAACCCGGCTTTTGCATAGGCGTATATCCCTGCGTCCAGCTCCGGCTTTCGTCGAGACAGTGTCTGAAATACGAAGGCTAGCATCAGCATGCCGATACCGGCGATCGACCATGCGATCAGTGCGCCGAACGGTCCGGTCGCGCGTCCGAAGGCCTGTGGCAGAGAAAAAATTCCGGCCCCGACCATTGAGCCCACGACCATCGCCATCAATGTCCAAACGGAAAAATGCCGGTTTGAATCTGAAGTCATGGTCACGCGCTCCTGGCGGACTGGTCATGTTCGTCGAATAGCCACTTTAGCCTTGCCCGGGAGGCCCGGTAATCGGCATGGAATCCCAAGACTATGCTTCAAGTCCATTTCGACCTGGAATGACCCGACGGCAATGGCGGGGCGGAGCGGTCCGGGCTATGCTTTGCCAACCGTACACGCAAATATCTGAATAACCTGAACGATTGGCCAGAGTTCCTTTCCTCCGATCTTCTGGTTCAGGAGTGATTGATTAGCTTTTGCTGACGCGGGTGCTGGGCATGCCCCGATGGAGCCGTTGCCCCAACATAGCAAGGTGGTTTGACCAGTTCCGCCGACGGAGTACGTTTATGCTCTCGCTGTTTCTATCGCTACGCTATGTCATCATCATCGCCCCTTTAGGCCTTCTAAGCGGTGCTGCGCTCACGTTCTGGGAGGGCACGCTGACGCTCGGCAATGCGTTCGCGGCCATTCGCATGGATCCAAGTTCGTCCGTTATCGCGGCAGTACTGCGTTCTACCGATAAGTTCATTTTCGGCATCATTCTGATCATCTTTGCATATGCGATTACGTTCGGATTCGTTTTCGATGTGTCGGATGACGAGCGTCGCAAAGTGCCGAGGTGGATGCTGCTGTCCACAATTAATGAACTGAAGATCCTCTTCTTCCAGGTCATCATTTTGTATTTGGTGGTTCATTTTGCGACGCTGATCGCAGAAACCGAAGGAGAACTGGAGTGGAACACTCTCGTGCTGCCCGGCGCTATCGTCCTGCTCGCTGCCGCAATGAAACTGGTGGCGAGTTCGTCGCATGACGAGAACCGCAGGCGAGCGGCACAAAAGTGATTGCTTTTCTCGCGCCAATTAAACAAGCCCGCTTTGCGGCGGGCTTATTTAATTGGTTTTGTGCTGCGGCATTACTGTTCGCTGCGCTGCCCCTTGCGGTTATGGAGCGCAGGACGAGGCGCCCAGGATGACCGTCGAAGATGCGGTCTTAGCGCGAGCGATAACAGACTTTGGTGTTTCGGGAAGCTGGAATTGCTTGGGAAGATTTTCGTTTGAGGATTTGTAGTTTCCCGTCCCGCTTTGTCGGCTTTGCCTGCTTGCAGGTGGCTTGTGCGGGGTTAGGTCCTGGGCTGATCAGCAATAAAAAAGCCCGCATCTGTGCGGGCTTGTTTTGGTTGCGGGGGCAGGATTTGAACCTGCGGCCTTCAGGTTATGAGCCTGACAGCGACAGGAACATGTAGCTATATTTGTTATACTATTTAGCCATCAAAAAATTCTGTGCTAAATTCTGTGCTAATGAGGCATTTCCAGCCTGCCACCGCGTTTAACCACGTCTTAACATCGTGTGCCTTGCGGGGCGCGATTCCCCAAAAGGCGACGATGCCCCTATGCCCACCAGCTCAGGTGAACAACACCGTGCACCAGTAGGAGCCCTGCTCCAATCCAAATGGCAGCTTTTGTTGCGGTTGGCTCATAGGACAGGCTACGCTCCGCACGAATGATCCCAATCAGAAAGCCGCCAACCATCAGGACAACGCCAATCAAATATATCCAATCCCACATGACTTTCCCTTTCGTATGTGTGGAGTGGCTCTTTCACATACTTTCCTTAAGAAAGAGGAAGCGTCAAAGTTGTAGCCAACAAAAGGTTCGTCACGTAGCTTTCGGATGTCCTCACTGCTCAAATGAAAGCTGATCGTCATGTCCACAATGGAGTATCATTACCAAACCATAGGCCGAATTCTCTCCCATCTGGTCAATGCGGGGCTTTCACGGGTTGATTTCGAGCAGTCCGACGCCATGGAAGTCATGACATATCGCATTGGTGATGAAGAAGACGTGCTAAGGACATTTGCTGATGTTCTGCACTGGATGAATGACGAAGGCCTCATCCGGGTTCGCAGTATTCAGGAATACGAGGGAGGCTACGCATTCAATGGTGTGCAACTCACTGCAAAGGGTGTCTCGGTGGTGCAGACAAAACCCAAAGACCCCGATCTGGGTGAAAGCATCGAGAAAAAAGTCAGCGAAAAGGGTGAACTCGACGCTTCAGTCTACACAAAAATCGGCTCGTTTGTCGGCGGTCTCATCGGCGGCGTAACGCAGGCAATGTCAGGCTAGCCCTCGTCGCGGATTGCCTGCCGGGAGTCCCCGTCGGCCTTAAAGAGTAATTTCCACCCCTGCCAAGGTGGAAATTAAATATTTACAACCATCAGTGCGTATTATTCGAATCTATGGTATTTGTCTTCTACATCGAATTAGCTGAAATTATTCAAAGGAAAGATTGCTAGAAGTGTATCTTGATCGACTTCGCTTGGAGCACTTCCGATCATTCGAAAATGGGTTAATCAAATTTCACCCCCATCTGACCGCTATTGTGGGCGAGAATAACGGGGGGAAGTCGAATATCATCGACGCTCTCAGGCTCTTGTTTCTCCCAACCAACGGCCGTCGCGAAACATACTGCGAAGAGTCAGATATACGGCGTGAGGCATCGGATATACGCCGTGAAGCGAACAACCGGTCTTTCCGAATTAAAGCCTGTATCAGTGAGTTGAGCCCTGCTCAGAAAGGGCTTTTAATATCAGCGGTCCCCAATCCCCTTAAAGCCGAAGCAATTTATGGACTGACGTTTTCAAGCGATGATGGAAAACGTTACCGACCCAATTATTGGTCAGGCAAATTCGAGGCTCAGCCTGAAGCCGGGTCAACGGACCTAATCCGCTATGTATATTTGCCCCCACTTCGCGACGCGCAGAGAGCCCTTGCTTCCGGAAATCCCACGAGGATCGCGCAGTTGCTTCGCTACTTTGTAGGCAAGAGCGAAGAAGAAAAATTCAAGGCCGATCTCCAACGAGCGCAAACAAGCGACGTCCTGACCACCATTGATGGCGAAATCGGGCTGCTACTGCGCGATCTCACGACAGGCGCACGAGAACAAAAAGCCGCCCTAGGCTTCTCAGACAACGAAAGCCTCTATGACATTGCACGTGATCTGCGATTCAAACTTGCAGACGTGGATATAGCCAGCCCGGAGGAGCTTCGCCATTCGGGACTCGGCTACGCCAATCTCCTCTTCATGGCGACCGTTATAATGGAGCTTGAGAAGGCTAAAGATGCCGATCTTACCTTATTCCTCGTAGAGGAACCGGAAGCACACCTTCACCCCCAATTACAAATGCTCGTGCTGGACTTTTTGCAGGAGAAAGCAAAGCAGAGCAGTCAAACTCCTCGCAACCCCGGTGAAGCAGAGGGACGGATACAGGTTGTTGTTACGACTCACTCCCCAAATCTGACAGCTTGGATTGAGCCGGAAAACCTGGTCGTGATGCGCTCATCGCCGGGCACCGACATGCGACCCGCATCGGCAGCAATTGCCATTCGCGCGCTGGGCCTTGAAAAGCGCAAACTGGCAAAGATCAGTCGCTATCTCGATGTGACGCGTTCCGCAATGCTATTTGGCGGCCGTGTGATGCTCATTGAAGGTATGGCAGAAGCTCTTCTGCTTCCCGTTTTTGCCGAGCGGTTGTTTAAGCATCGAGGAGACCCACTCCACGCAGACCGGGAAAAATGGAAACGCTTCCAGTCCGCCTCTCTGGTGTCAATTGAAGGCGTTGATTTCGAGCCCTATGCCTTGCTCCTGCTCAAGCCTGGACCTGACGCGCCCTGTATTGCGGAAAAGCTTGTCGTCGTAACCGATCGTGATCCCAGTGCGCCGGGAGACCGTGAAAAGAACCTAAAAACACTCGCAGCCTCTATGGGCGTCGGAAATAAGCTGAGTGTAGCTGTGAACGAGGTCACTCTCGAACAGTCATTATTCACCGCGGCCAATGCACCCTTGCTCAAGGTAGCATTTCTCGATCTCCATCCCAAATCAGAAAAGAAATGGGTCGACCAGATCGAAAGCGTAACCGAAGCAGAACGTCCAAAGGCATTCTTAGCGCTTTTTACGAGCCAAACAAATCCCGTCCGAAAAGGCGACTATGCGCAATCCCTAGCTTTCGCCCTTTCGCCTAAAGACCCGGAGTATGTGCCGGATACTATTCTTAAACTGCACAATGGGAACGTAGAGGCTGCAAAGAAAGCCTACGGCGATCACATCGAGGCCTTTGAGATTCCCGGTTATCTCCAGCGGGCCGTTTCAGAGCTTGTCGCATGACAGATGATGAAATCGCCCGATCGGAAGCAGAGGCTCGTCAACAAGCGGTCATCGAACACAAGGGCGAATGCTACGTGGAAGCGTGCCCCGGAGCAGGCAAGACCTTGACGCTGGTGAGACGGGTAATATCCGTCTCTGGAACACTAGGCTTGAGGCAAGGCATCGCCGTGCTTTCCTTCACAAACAGCGCTGTCGACGAATTCAAGGAAAAGCACAGCTCGGAAACCAACTCATCTCCCTTGAGCTTTCCCCATTTCGTGGGGACATTCGATGCATTCCTGAATCACTTTATCCTAATGCCGTTCGGTATTCCCGGTTGCGCCGACCGACCGACAATCGTGGACCGCTGGGAAGGCATCATGGTCGCTCACGGACGATCCGGGGTTGCCGCTCCGCCCATACCTCTTCATCATTTTGATGGTGAGACGGGGCTACTAGCTGCCAATCGGCACAACTTGCTTACTCCGGCCCAAGCTAAGGTGAAAAGCCACTACGAAGCAGCGGCAAAACGCAGACTTGATGGCCTTCATCGAAAGGCAATGCTTGCCGCGACCGCTGCACGAAAAGCGGCAATTGAATTTCTGAAAGAAAATCCTGAGCGAGCAAAAGCGCTAGGTGAAGCAATTGCGGCCCGTTTTGTGGAAATCATCGTGGATGAGGCACAAGACTGCAATGACGATGATGTCTATGTATTGGAATGGCTGAGAACGCACGGCGCAAAACTCGTTGTCGTGTGTGACCCGGATCAAGCGATTTATGGATTCCGAAACGGCTCCTCCGCCAATTTCGCTTCCTTTGCCGATAAGCTCCCATCGCTAGTAATGAACGGCAACTTTCGCAGCTCCAAAACAATTTGCGCTGCCGCCGCAACGATGCGTTCCGCCGGTCGAAGTACCCCCGACCTCGCCGTCGGCGTAGATCGCGATTCCCCCGAAGTCATCCATGTGATGCCGTATAAGGATTCCACCGCATCGAAGGCTGCGGTTGGAGCCAATTTCAGTGAACTTCTCGACGCATCAAAGCTGCTTAAAGAAGACAGCATGGTCCTGGCCCATAAGCGTAAACTGGCGGCACGCATCTCCGGAAACATCCCGCAAGCGGGCACTAAGAGTGAAGGACTGAAGCGATTAGCCGAAGCTGTTGCGGATTACCATCGACCTAGTATCTCGCCTCGTGAGCGGTCACACACGATCAAATCCACCATAAGACTCCTCATGGCGATTGAAGGGCATGACGAGGAAGAAGTCTGCAGTTTCCGTTCAGTTTCTGAAAGTCAGGAGCGGATGCGAGAGTATCACCGTAAAGCGGTCATGCTTCTTGAACATTTACCGCCCCGGTGCGCCGGTACAATAAGGATTGATAGCTGGCTGACCATGGCCAAGGCGGAAATACTGCACCTGACAGGCGTAAAGGCACTATGGAGACCACGTAAAAGCGATTGGGCTAGTCCCCTGATAACCGGCAGCGATAGTGTAAGCGGCATCCCTTATGCCACGGTTCACGAAGCAAAGGGCCGTGCCTACGATGCTGTCTGCGTCGTGGTCGATGGATCATCAGAAAACGTCATAGATCATTGGACGCAACGGGCTACAATAACGTCCGAGGCTCTCCGAGTACTTTATGTAGGTTTGACAAGGGCACGGAAGCTCGCCGTCCTCGCTGTCCCAGAAGGTCACGTAAACACCGCGACTGAGATTCTGAAAGGATCGGGCGTACCCCATCACGTCTGGACAATTCCTCGGAAAACCTCTTCGGTAAAACGCAGCGCCAAGCAGAAAACACCAGCCTTGGAAGAAGCAGCTTCTTGAAATTCTCTCGCCTTTGGAAAACAAACAACCCTAAGTGGACGCGCATAACTTCGATTACAAACTTCTTGACGCAATCTGATGACATGCGAAGCTACGACTCAGGGTCGTAGGGAGGACAGCATGCCGTTCAGGGAAGTGCCTTGGAAGAGAAACCTCAAGAAGGTTCCGCAAGAGATTTTTTCAAAGATTCAGCAGCTCGATACCGATGCCCTTGTCGTTGGCACGATAAAGACACTTTCCGCCGCTGATATAGCAGCGCATTTTAACCGTCTGGCTCCACCCGGTGAACTGGATGAGCCGTCAGAGATATTGCCTCCCAAAGAGATGGGAATGTTTTCGACCCGCAACGTCGAAGGGTGGGAAGTGAAACGTACCGATCTCCCAAAGATCACGAAGACGTTCTATTGGGAAACCCCTAATTTCGGCGATGCAGCCACCTACGGAACGCACCTGCATTTCCATGATCGGGAAGTTTATCGCCGCGAATTCCACGAGCCTCGATTATACAAAATTTCGACCAAACTGTTGAAAATGGCGACCGGCGCTAGCGGCGGCGGGGTATACCAGATCACGATTAACCAGCCTCTTCTCCGCACCCAAAAAGGCTACGAGGAAGAACTTTTCTTTATGCTAAATCTCCTCCAAGAGAATTGCGGCTCCATAGGAATATTCAGTGCAGACGCCTCACCAGAGGACATAATATCGACCCTTTCGCTGGATTGGGAGATTTTCCCTCCCGGCTCGAACGATGAAGTTGTTGGCCGGCTCACTGCCGGGCGTAGGCAGGATGCCCGAAAAGCTGGCGTCGTCGCGGAAAGAGTCAAGCTCTTCTCTCTTCTCAAGCCCAATGCCTACCTGCGCGGCAACGGAACCTTCGGCAGCTATATCGGGGCTCGCTACGCTGATAATCTCGTTGTCTTTGAAAATATGGAATACGGAAACGCCCTATACATCCTCTACGATGATTGGCAGGAGGTTTCTAAGAGGTCACGCTTAGACCTTATTCGGGGCACCGACGCCGAATTCGACCGTCTCCCGCATACCTATGGGTGGGAACAAGCATTCGGCAAGATTATGCGTCGGGAGAAGAAAAAACGTGGTCTGGTCTAGCACCAACCCTTGCAACTCTCGCCTGCCTGCTCCTCATTTTTCTTGCTTTTGAAGCTCGATAAGGGCGTCGTGGGCTTGCTCCAAACCTTCATTTAAAGCGTGGATATTCTCCAGGATCAGACGGGCTTCATTAGCTACGTCCTCAGGGGAATAGAACTGGTCCTCCATACGCGCGAGCCTGTATAAATCAAATCGGATCGAGGCTTTTCCACCTCCAGCGTACATCATGCCATCCAGGCGATTGGCCAATTCCATGCCGTAACGTTGCCGAATAAATTTTCGACTTCTCTCAAGAAAGTCAAGCGCTTCCTCCACGGCCTCACCGGTCTGGTTCATCCGTGTTGCAATGCCTTCGAAATCCTTCAGTTCGCCTTTTCCGGCGGCAATCGCTTCGAGATGTTTGCGGGAACCATCGCTCTTAAAGGCAAGGACATCCAGAGCATCAGCAACCTTGCGACCCTTGTAACGCTGCACGGCGTTGTCCGTTGCGCGGACATATCCAACTGTTCTTTCGAGCACACCCATCAGCTTTTCGACAGCCGTGAGAATGTCGGTAATACTCATCGGTGCGGCTACATTTACCGTTGTCGGTTTTTCGCTCATGGGCTTCACAATTATTCCCACATCCGATTTGCATCAAAATCGATCTTGGCGGCCTTCAACTCCTTCACCAGAGCCTGTTTCCAGCCTTCAGCGGGGTCCATATCCGTGTAGACGATCCCGAAGAGGTCGGAGGGGATTTCCACATTGCCCTTCCGCAACAGGCAAACACGCCCTCGCCCAAGCTTTCCCGCAAAATAGCCAAGCTCAAAGATGACATTCTGCCGTGCGCGTTGATTGTGCCCCTCGGCAGATACCGCCGATCCGACATCGTCGGGGGTCAGCAATACGACGGCAAAGCCAACTTCAGCCGCACTGGCTTCATATTTCTCGATGATCGTCCGCCCTTGGTTCGGCTGTTCCTTGAGGATGATGACCTCCAGCTTCAGCTTCTCCAGGAAACGGGCCAAACCATTCAAAGCCCCTTCGTCATGCCCGTGAACGATGAAAATCTTGTTGGAAGTTGGCAAAATGAGCTTCGGCTGGCTCTGACCAGATGTTGTCACGTAGGTTTTGTAATCCCTCACAAATGGAATGATCAGTTGCCCAGTGATTCCGTTGATACCCGACATAATCTTGGCTCCCGACCCGTGATAGGTATAGCCAAATTGCTCCATAAAGCCGGGATCTTCGGCAAACTTGAAGATCAACAGAAGCGTTAAGCCTAATGTTTCATCGGGATCTTCCGGCCAGTCGATTGTCCCTCCCCCATTCCACCATCGGAATCCTGCCGCGCCAAAAAGGCTTCCAAATCCAAACCGCTCGTCAGTTTCGCGTTCACAGCCGCCAGATCATCATGGCGCAACAGGCGCGCCAACGTTTTTAGCGGCTTTTGATAAGTCTGGTATTGAGCACCTTGCAGGTCCAGCACAGCATTGTTGATTTGCGTAAAGAGACTAACGCCATCCATGGTTATTCTTCGTCCTCGCTAAGACGTGCAGCCGCCGCCTTCTCAATAAGGCCTTCCCGGTATTGCTCCTTTAACCCTTCGATCAGCGGGGCAACAAACGGATTGGACGCATACCGCCCCACTCGCTCATCAATGATGGCCTCCACCTGACGGATAGCGTTCTCAATGCTGGCCGGATCATCGGGCGTAAACGTCACAGTTCCCAATTCACCGTCCAGTTCGGAGATGGCTTTCTGAGCATCCTCAAGCTGACGGTTCAACTTATCAAATCCCGTAATCTTCATGATTCGCTCTCCAAATTGCTGAAAAGCATACCACCTGTAATGGCAATTGCACTTCCCTTCGCTGCCCGATGAAGCACTTCCCGCTAAGTCGTCGGAAAGTGCACAGTCGCCCCGGTCAAACGCCAAAGATTTCTGCAATTGTAGTCAGCTACAGCAGCAGTGTCGCTAGAATGGTGCCCGAAATGAAAGCGAGGATACCCAATGACCCGAGAGGAACTTTACGAGTTAGTCTGGTCCAAACCCGTGACGGAGATTGCCAAAAGCCTCGACGTGTCGGGTAGCTACATGGCGCGTGTCTGCACCGTGCTGAATGTTCCCCGCCCTGAGCGGGGCTACTGGGCAAAACTGGCCGTCGGCAAGGCCCCTGCCCGCGAACCGTTACCCGAGGCACAGCCCGGCGATCAGTTGCACTGGTCGAAAGACGGCAAGCTCCATCCCCCACCCCGGCCCCGTGCCCAGATCAAGCGCCGGCGCGCACCTGCAACCCCGGCTCCGGCAGACGGCATCCACCCCCTCGTCCGTGGAGCCCGGCAACATTTCGAGACCGGCCGCCCGGTTGACGAAGGCGCCTATCTCAAGCCCTACAAACGGCTCCTGCTCGACATCAACACATCCAAGGCGTGCCTTGATAAGACCCTCACCTTCGCAAACGACCTCTACATTGCCCTCCAGTCAGCAGGCCATCGCGTGGTCACGGCTCCGTCAGGACAAGGGTTCTATCGCGGCAGCGTTGACGAAAGGGAGGATCGCCGTGCCCAGCGCAACAATTACTCGACAAGCCTTTGGTCACCGGACCGCCCCACCCTTGTCTATGTCGGAACCGTCGCTATATGCCTCGCGATCGTGGAAATGTCCGAACAGACGCTGATGCGCTACATCGGCAACGGACGCTACATCCGGGATGTCGATTATATCCCGCCCAAAGCCTCCCGCCGGGTTGCGGACCATACATGGACGACCACCAAGGAAAACCCGTCCGGACGCTTGCGTCTGGTGGCCTATTCACCCTACTCGCGCGTCACGTGGACAACCGACTGGCAGGAAACGAAATCCGTGCCCCTCGACAAATCTCTTAAAACCATCGTCAGGGCAATCGAAAGCGCCGCCGTCGATCTCGTCGCCCAACTGGAGGAAGCCGACCGCAAGGCCGAAATCGCCCGTCGTGAGTGGGAGGCGGCCGAGGAACGGCGGCGCCGGGCGGAGGACAAGCGCCATACCGAGCAGTCCGTCAAGGAAAGTCGCGACCATCTGGGACAGGTGATCCAGCAATGGGCCCAGGTGATGAGCATCGAACAATTTCTGCGGGGAGTCGAGGATCGTGCCGCTGCGCTACCAGACGAGGAACGGCATCATGTGCTCGAACGCCTGACGCTGGCCCGTAACTTCCTCGGCAACCAGAACCCTCTGGAGTTCTTCATGTCCTGGAAGACTCCAATAGAGCGCTATCAGCCTCGATATAGCGACGACAAGGAATAGGTTGGCTGTTTGCTTGAGCTGCATCACAATCTTTCGGCATTATCACACGCTTTATCCGCATAATTATTGACGCCAACACTTGTATTCAATTTAAAGATGCGGAATCCTTATTTCTAAGGGCATCTCGAAACTTTACATTCCTGAATACTACTTCAGCCACTTCGCATCGCCGGGGGATCCGTTATGCGTACATTTTTGTGCCTTTTGCTATCACCCCTGCTCCTGACCGCCTGCGCCGGAGTGCAGGTCAAGCGCGTCACAGCCCACAACCAGGAAGGCATTCGCTATTGGCGACCTGCGCCGTATCTGGCCCTCGTTGAAACCAAAACCGACAAGTCCGTCACATGTGATGTGAGGCCTTTCTATCTGCCCGACAAAACGGAAGAATACGCCATAACGATTTCAGCCGGTATGGGCGCGGTCAAAGCGACCCCTACGCTCACTGACGGCTGGAACCTCACCAGCCTCAGCACCGACGTAGATAGCAAAACAAATGAAAACATCACGGCCATCACTGGTTTGCTAAAAGAAGCCGTCGCAGCGACTCACGGGTTGCGGGAGGGCGAAAGCACACCGCCTCCGATGAAATGCCAAGGCGTCTTTAAAGTGGAATATGACGCTTCCGGCGGTTTCGCAGGCTTTAAGAAAGTGAACCTGGCCATTAATTGACGTGACCGGAGTTCAGGAAATCTGTTTGGAAAGCGTTTGAAGAGTACGCCGATGCATACGCTCGCTGGAATGATGTAGATGGCGAGGATGAAAGCGCTCAAAAAAATCGTCGCGCAGCGCTTTCTAAAGTGCGCAAAGAGAAACGCTTTGGCGACGATCATCCGGAAAAACGCCCATATCATCAACAGTGAAATCGATATTAACTAGTCGATGACATGTACGGCGCGTTAGGCGGCGTAGTAAAAAAATCTCCCGAACTGTTCGCCGAGTTGGGGAAGTCCTTGATGCGCTATCAAAAACGAAGAGGCGAAGATAAATAGGGGAATATATCGATCGCGGCAGAACACGCGGGGCAGATAGCAGGACTGCGCGATGCACTACGAGTCGCGGGCATGGCAGCTATTTGCTGGCCGCCAAGCGCAGAATGGCGTAGGACATAAGTTAATTCTTTATCGCAATCTGGCGATTAGGTTACTCGACAAATATCAGCCATTGCGTGATCGATCTGGGCGGCGTGGTTCTTCAATTGATAAAGGATACTGTCGTTTGATTCTAACGGCATCAAAGCCGACTCGGATACACGTGGGAAATCCGAACTCCAGAAATTCCCCGCGTCAATAAGTTGGATATTCGCCACCAGCCTACGCGACAATGTCGAAACTCTCTCTGGATCGCTATCAATTTGATTTTTGTTCGGTCCGTCGAACGGAAAGCGGCCGACGAGATAGCCATCTTGGTAATGAGGGCGCCTCGCGACGGGGGGGCAAACAGCTTGTAGGCGCGCTAAAACAATATGCTGATCAGCGTCGAAAGTTATAGAATTGGTGCTTGGCGTCAGAGCTACAATATAAAGGTTTCCCTTTGGACGACCGCCCCAGAGTGCAAAGCTTGCTGCTATTCGCAAATTTGTGGTGACATCGATGAGAGGTGTAGGCCAAACGTCGTAGTGTTGAGATACTGCCCACGCCGCTTCTCGAAACATTTCGATGCTGCGGCGGCGGGGAAGAGCGAATTGCTGAAGCGTGGAAACGATTAAAGGCGCGATAACGTTATTCAAATGATCCCAAATTTTTTGCCGGGCCAAGCTATTGTTCGGTATTCCGTGTTTCGTCTTGCTAATTGAAGTCCACTCAGATCGAAATATGCAAGGGATCGGATCTAGATGACGTCCCTGGCCACGGAAGAACAAGGATGATCGCTTGTTCATCACAGAAAAGAAAGAAACCATCTCTATGAGTTCATCAAAGCTTCCGGCCTTGAGGGACTCATCGTCCCAATGGACCCGAGAAGGCTTGAGTTCGGACTTAAACGACCGAAATTGGTTACCTTCTTGAAGAAAGCGCTTGTAGGCGCTCGGACCATATACAGCATCTAGCGGGTACATGTCTGGTCTCCGGTCGGCGAGTACACTTTTTCGCGCTAAGGCATACCAGCGATATCACAGTACTCAGTTCTATTCTCTAAGGTGCGCAAATTTCCCAGTATTGGCAAAATCAATTTCAGACCTAGCTCCCTGTCGGAAGCAGGGGGTGTCCACTGAACACCGAATACCGTTGTCGAAAACCATTAATACGCCGCAGCATTTCCTTCGCTCTAACCAGCATCGCACCTCCTAGATATCTGATGCGTGGGTTTGCTACCCAGAGTGTCACAAGGCCGTCAATTTAGGAATACGGCAAATCGTGCTCTCACTAACCCCGTATGTTTGCGCAATCCGCCCGCAAGACTCGCCGTTCTCTCGACGCTCAATGACTTTGGCCCGCTCACGTGGACCTAGCTTCGGCTTCCGCCCGAATTTTACACCACGCTTCCGCGCCAGTTCACGCCCCTGCGCGGTATTCTCAAGAATCCGCTTCCGTTGCCAGCGTGCCGCCCAGCCTACAAGGAATGCTATCAGGTCAGCCATTTCCGATGTGGTATCAATGAAAGGTTCATCAAGAAGCCGCAGTCCTGCCCCGGCTTCCTTCACAGTATTGAGGATATATAGAAGATCGAGGGGCGCACGGGCCATCCTGTCGGTGCTCGTCGCGAGCACCAAGTCGCCCGGCTGAAGAGCTTGCAATAGCTTAGCCAACTCCGGTCGATCAACCCGGTTCTTACCACTGCGCTTTTCATGAAAAATCCGGTCGCACCCTGCTTGGCGCAGGCTACCCAACTGATACGCGAGGTCCTGAGCTTCAGTAGAAACACGGGCATAACCGTAAATCACTGCAGAACCTCGCCAGATGAGTTCAGGGGACCAGAGAGCAAAAACATACATTCAACGCTTTGTATTGTTTGTAATTATCCTCCACATGCAAAGCATTCATAAATCACGATATTTGCAAGCGGGGATGATTCACGTTTTGTAACGAAAATCATACTTTAGCAAGACTGAAAGTATTGATCTTTTTGACTGAAAACGAGTGCATGTCAGGCCTTTCGGTCGTCCGTCATAAGTCGTGATTTTTGCTATCCACAGAGGGTATTCACTCTCCTTCAGGTAGCCCCCATGAGCGCACGCCTTCTTCGACTTTCCTTTCTTACCCCAATCGTTTTCGTCCTGCCCGGCTGGTCGTTGCTGGGTGGCGGTGATCCTTCACCTGATGCCGCCCAGCAATACCTGAGCGGGCGCGTTGGCAACGTCTGGAACCTCCAGCTCAGCAATTGCTCCGGTGACGACAACCGTAAAACCTGCGTCGTCGCCTACAATCGTTCCTTCGGCGCCTACAAATATTACGAGGAGCTGAACATGGATTTCCAGAAGACGCCTTCGGGCTGGAATGTCCTGCGCTACAGCGTCATCAAGACGGAGACGATGTGATGAAGCACACCGCTATCACCGCTGTCGCCATCGTCCTAACGCTCGTGCCTGCTGCCCGCGCCGATGATCAGGCCTGGGGAAGGTATTCGTATCAGACCAAAACTTACTACTACATGGATGCCTGCAATCGTGGCGGCCAGTCGCCCATGACGGGCGAATACATGAAGCGCCTCGAAGATAAGCTCAACGACTACGCCGCCGCCAACGGTTTCAAGGATGCAGACATTAACGCAATGCGGCGGGACGCCATCGCGGGCGTCAATTCCTCTATCAGCAGAGGCTGGCTTGATGGTCCGCGCTGTGCCGAGATCAGGGGCAATATCATCAAGAGATTGAATCAGGCGGATTTCTGGAGCTGGAACTAATATGCCGGTCCGTATTCGCTTATCGAGCAAAGGCATTCGGCGTCGTCACGCTGGTATGTCCGATGCGACGACTTAGTCTCATTTGCGCGGCGCTTGCGATACCGTTAGCCGCAGCGGCACAGGGTCAGCCCATCAAACTCGCGCCCGCCGATGGCTGCTTCCGCTATATCGGCGACGCGACGGAATTCGTGGGACGGTTCAAAGCCGGGAGCTATATCGGCATCACCATGAACTCCTTCGATGACAAGGGTTTTCCGATCACAAAAGGCGAAGAACCGCGCTCGCCTGTGATGGATGCCCCGGATTACCGAACAGATGATGGCATTGCGTGGTTTGGCCCCCTGCCGGAAAGCCGCTCGTATGGCATCACATTTGTGCCCCTGGCGGAGTTTGGAAGGGCTGCCGTCGTCACTATATGCGGGCGGGCACCTGCACCCACTTTAAAAATGTCGAGGCAAAAGCAGTGACATAGAATTGCCACATTATGTTGCATGTGTGCAACATAGTCTATTGCTGTCGCAAGCTATTGGTTGATTTCAATCGGGGCGCATTGACTATAGCGGTTCACCAGAGTTCAAAGATAACATGGTTATTGGGCTGGTACTTAACGCGTGGAACCCGGAGCGGGGTTTGTTTACCCTGGATGAATTTTCAGTCTCAAAAGAACCCCTTCGGAACCTATCCTGGGGGTTCGTGCTTTTGGAGCTGGATTAAAGCTGGTTGTTGACGAGGCTATCTGTTCACGGTATGTTCACTAAGATAATATTTTATCTTTTTACAGTCATAATCAGCGACGTAGAAGTTTGAAAGACGACTCCAAACGCCTTTCCAGTTGACGGCTTCTACGGTGTAGCGCGAGGAGCTAGCGGCCTCAAACTGCACAGCTGATACCAAGGAACGACGGCATTCATTAGATGCCGTCGTTTCTTTTTGTGTAAAAACGATGCACATTCCTCCAAAATCGCAAGTGCATTTCTTGCATAGCTCCCCCGTGATAAACGCTCTTGAAAGCGTGCCGGACGCTCCGCCATCCTGAGGAAGTCACTCAGCAAATAGGCGGGTGATCGTCTTGAGGCCGCTAGCCGGGTGTCCAAAGCCCAAACATCAAGACGCTAACGTCAACTGGAAAGGTGCGGGCGCAAATGCCCCACCGCCGGACGCTTACTGAGCGTCCATTGGAGCTCTATCATGCAAAATATACCCCCTGAACGAAGTATGCCGTCGGCATCGCGATTTAATCGTCATGATGCCGCGGGACGCCGCCTCTATCGCGTCAACGCACCGGCAACGTCCCTCGCCGTAAACAAGCCAAAGCAGGCATTGCCTTATGGCTTTCCCCTGCAAAGCCGGAAGGCCTATGCCAAGCTGGCCTTTTCTCATGATCCGGATTACCGCATCTTTGCAATCGGTATTGAAGATCAGGACGGCTTTCATCCGTTCTCGGAACGGCATGACTTGAAGGCTACCGGCGACGAGAAGCTCCCCTTCGAGATCATACTACCGAACAAGCCGCGCCACATTCGCGAAGCATTTGACTTCGCGGAAGAGTGGGTCCGCACTGTTCTCGACGGCCAGCCGAAGCTCAAGCAAGGCTCCTGATCATGAACGTCCCGGACCTCTTCGGCTCGGACGCGTCGACGGTGACTTTCGCGGTCGCCAGCGACATGGTTCAAAAGCTTAGCGATGATGAATACTGCGCCCTGATCTGGGCCAAGCTCGCTGCGATGCCCCCGCAAGCTCTTCGCGACGAAGACGAGTGGGGCTATCAGCAGGAAGAAGACTGAGCCCTTCCACAGCCTAAAAGCCGGGGCCTGCTCCCCGGCTTCTCAATCTCCCCAGGACCCAACCCAAGCCAGCACGCGGCTTTCCAGCCCGCGCGACGGCTTCGTGTTGCCTTCTGGGACTTCAGCAACAACCGGCCATTGGCCGCAAGTATGGAGAGTATCATGAACCTGATCACGTATACCGCCATCCGCAGCAAGAGGCTCTGGATCACGGACGCCGAGGTCCACCAGATTTTCGGTCGCACCCGTTGCTTCTACTCCGTAACCAACGGCTTCCGCCGCACGGAGGCAGACGGCGTCTTCATCCGCTTCCAGCGCAGCCGTGAAGGCACGTTGGGCTACGTCTTCCGCAATCCCCTTAACGGCGAGAATTGGCTGTGGGTCATCAGCCGGAAGAACCGCAAGCCGTTCGCTATCGGCCGCGTCAACTAACATCCAAGCGGCGGGGTCAATCTCCGCCGCCTTCCCCGCAATTAGGAAACGCACGTATGACCTTTCATAACGAGCGCTCAGGAAGCGCCCCGAAAAAGATCGCAAGCTCCAGTCTGGAACATATCAAACCGATGACGGCCTCAACAGCGGCGGTAGAGGGCGAGATTTTGCCACCGCTTCCGAGCCCCCCGGCACCGGTAACAAGGCCTAAGCCACTCTCTGCCAAGACCGTCGAACGTATCCTGACCAAAGCGATTGAAAACGAAGGGCTCGGTGACATCGAATGGCCCAAGGTGCGCGAATGGCGCACTTTGCCGGACGGCACCAGGGTAGCCGTCATCGAAGACGATCAAACCGCCATTCGTTATCAGTGGACGATTTCACCGGAGACGTTCGAGCCCCAGGACCTGGGGCCGATCGATGAATGACAGATGTCAGTCGCCATCGCTCTTGCAAAGCTGATTTTGCGTCTGGCCGAATGGTCATGCCACCTCGCATATGAGGTTGCCCTCACATTCGTGATGCTGGCGCAGCGGTTGATAGGGAAACCACAATCCAGACAACGGCGACCATCCCGACATATTCCGTTTCATCGGAACCGTCGTCATCGTCGCAATCGCACGACCAGGCCCCGCTAGTCGGGGCCTGACTGCTTTCAGGACTAACGCCTCGCTCCGTTTTAGTTGGCCCGCTCGCGTCTTTTATGAAAGATTTTCGCTATGGACGTGTTGAACGCCTTGATCCGCCTCGCTGGCTTCCTTCTCCGCATGACTTGGCGGTTGCTCATTCTCATCTTCAAGATTTTGCGCCGCTTCGGCCGTCACAGCCACCGCAAGGGCGGTTCTCACGGCTCCGCCCGCTGGGCCTCCCGATGGGAACAATGGCGTGGCGGCGCGATCACCGGCGAAGGCGTCGTCCTCGGCAAAGGCCCATTCGGCCGCCTGCTCCGCTTCTCTTCAGATGGTATGGTCATGATTTTCGGGGCTACAGGCGCAGGCAAAGGCCTCGGCATCGTAGTCCCCTCCCTGCTGACCTATCGCGGGTCAATGGTCGTCACCGATCCAAAGGGAGAAAATTACGCAATCAGCCGCCGTCGCCGCGCGCAATACGGCAAAGTGCTGATGCTCAACCCCACGGACTTGATTCATTCCGAGCGCTTCAATCCGATGGATGTTATCCGACGTGGCACACCCAATGAAGCGGATGATGCCGGCGCGCTGGCAGCGTTGATGGTCAAGCCCGACGCTCGCGAGGCCCACTGGGACGATCGGGCCATATCCCTGCTCAAAGCACTCATCCTGCACAGTCAGACCGAGCCCGACGCCAGCCGCACGCTGGCCACGGTCCGACGCCTTTCCGTAGGTACGCCGCAGGTGTTCACCGAAATGCTCACCGACATCGCCAACGAGTCCCCTTCCCTCGCCGCCCGCGAAATCGCCGCCGGATTCCTTACCAGCGCCAGGGGCAACGATGGCGACTTTTCCCAAGAGTTCAAATCGATCCTCTCGAACGTCCAGAAGGCAACGGAGCCATGGTCGGCCGGTTCTCCGGCGGGCCAACTCTCGCAATCGTCCACATTCGATCTTGCCGACCTGACGAAGGAAACGGTCACGCTTTATCTTTGCGTCGATGAAGACCTCCTCACCACTTACGAACGCTGGCTCCGCGTCATCGTCGGCTGCACGATCAAGATACTCACGCGCGCAAAATCGAACCGGCCGCGCCGGAAAGTCGTCCTCCTGCTCGATGAAGTCGCCGTGCTCGGCCGCCTCGATCCGCTGGAGTCGCAATCCGGCCTCCTGCGCGCCTATTGCACACCGGTCCTGATCTGGCAAAACCTGCCGCAAATTACCGCCATCTACGGCGAACGCGCCAAGGCCTTCCTCGCCAACGCGTCAGTACGGGTATTCTTCGGCGTGAATGACAACGATACGGCCCAATACGTCGCCACCATGGTCGGACAAACAACGACCTTGTCACGCAGCTCAAGCCAGTCCGCCAATTCCAAACAGAAGAGCCGTTCGGAAAGCGGCTACTGGCTGATTGATGCCGCCGAAGTGCAGCGCCTGCCGGTGACACGCATCATCGTCAAATTCCGCAACGTGCCGTTCTCGATCCTCGGCCACAGGCTCGACTATCGCAAGATGTGGCGCTGGCGCGGTCAGTGGGACCGCTGGCAAAGGTCTCAGCCTCGTGGGTTCAATAGCGAACCGTTGCTGCCGCCTGACATCGACGACCAATCGACAGATCGCGATCTCTCCGCCTTTCCTTCGTAGTGAATGGGCAACAAGGCCACTCATTGGCCTTGTTGGTCCCCAGCCCCTTCACGCCTGTTGAGAGGGTCAAGGCCGCAGAGCGCAGCGTGCCTTGACGCTCGAAGCGGGTGTGATCCTTCAGCGCCCCTACGAACGCTCCCGCCCCGGCTTCCGTGAGCGCGTCTCACCCGGCAGTGACCGCAACCACCGTTCGACTTCCTGTCGCCGGACCAGCGCGGATTCCTGGCCGCGCTGCGCGCCCAACGCCATCCTTTCCAGGACCTTCAACAGCGAGCGGAGCTGCTCGGCGCGTTTCCGGGCGTGAGCTGCGCTGCGGCGTGCCTCTTCCTGGCGCGCCTTGGCTTCCTGGGCCGCCCGCCAGCGGTCGAACCTGAACTCCGTCCCCTTGATCTGGCCTTCGAGGTAGAAGGCCGCGCGCCGTTCCCAATAATCCAGCTTCCGCTGGTAGCGGTCAAAGCGACGGTTCAGCGTCAGCAAATCGCGCTTGAGCCGCTCGTTGTTCCCGGCCACGACCTTTTCGAGCCAATTGAGCCGGGAGCCGCGATCCTGCGCCGGATAGTCGCGCCTGCGACGCTCCGCCGGCTTGGACGCCTCCCGGATGCGGTAGGCCCCCACCTCCCGTGCGCGACTGATTGGAACCCTTTCCCGGCGCGCTATGTGGCGCGCACGCGGCCCAACATGGATTTCCGGTTCGCGGTTGAGCATGGCAGCTCGGGCCACTTCACCAGCCCTCAGGGCGTCCTCCCGCTGAGCCTGAAGCGTGCGATGATCAACACGGGTCCGCTTACCTGCCCTCTCCAACGCAGCATTGCAGGCTATTTCCCATTCCACACGCCATAGTTGTAATAGCTCCTTGCTGTTCCATTCCCGGGTTTTGACCGGATCTAGTCCGGACGATGTCGCGCGCCGCAGGGTGAGCATGATGTGACAATGAAAGTTAAGGGGCGATTGCCCCTTTTCCGGGATCGGATCATGCAGCGCGAGGTCGGCGACCATGCCACGTTGCACAAACTGTTTCTCAACGAAATCGCGGGCCAATTCGAGACGCTCGGAGGCGCTCAATTCATACGGGAGCGCTGCATCAATCTCCCGACATAATTGTGCGTCTTTTCTCTTCTCCAGCGCATGGACAGTGTTCCAAAGAGTTTCCCGGTCGGTAAGCCACGGTGCACTCCCCGGCGGCGCCAGGATTTCCGCGTGAGCCACGCCCCTGCGCTGGCTGTAATCGTGAGCTTCTCCGCTGGCTCGGTCTACCAGCCGAGACCCCGAACGATAGGCAGCGGCTGCAACAGCGCTGGAAGGCGGACGGCGCGTGCCGTCGGGATTACGTTTGACTGCGCGGCCAAGAATGTGAACTTGAAAATGATAGATTGCCACAGCCTTCCCCTCTCGCCAGCGGCTGCGCCTCATGCGCATCCGCAACAGATAAAATCCATGCCCGAAGCGGCATTCCTTCCCGGCGGATCGCCACACCCCTGTGGCGGCCGGGGCACCTATGTTGCGATAGCAATGTATATGTGCGCATTCTTTCCTGACCACCCTCCCCTTGGCCTCGCTGTGTGACCTGTTATCCTCAGCTCGTTTTCACCTCTTTTCCCCAGGCCACTCATGTCAGCACCCTTTTCTCCAGCCCGTATCATCGGCAATCTTGCCGCAGTCGTGGGTGCCGTCCTGCTGGCGGCGTTGCTGGTCGATCTGGTGGCCGGTTGGGGCGGATATCAGCCGCAGGCGTTCTGTACGGTGCTGACCCCCATCATAACCTTCGCCCGTCAGATCGGAGTCGTCATTACCTCGATCGGCATCATTATCTGGGCCGTCTCGCTGGGTAAGAATCAGTCAGGAATCGCCCTCGCTCTGGGCGGTGTGTTGTTATTTGTCATGCCACTGGTGCTGCCGCATTATCTGGGTGCGGCATGCCCGTCGTCCTAGTAGAGCGTGATAAGCCTCAATTGGCGGCTGTCGGATTTGTATTCAAGTGCGGCAAGCAGCCGAACGGCCTCTTCGGCATCCGAGGATGGCAGTTCGATAATCACGTTGAATTTGGCCGTCCTGTGGACCTCATCGAACGACATGTTGTAAATATAGCTCGCGAGGATTTTTGACCGGATCAGTTCGGCAAGCTGTGCGGCGGTTACGTTTTCAAGTCCCGCTTTCGCAATCGAACCGGATTTTTCCGACTTGAGATAACGCAGCTTCGCCTCTTCTACTTCGACACTGAACTCCTCAAGTCGCTGCGGAGCCATGCTGATTGCGTTGAGGGAAAACTCGGTATCGGCCTCGAACCCTTCGAAAACCGGGCGCTCGATCTTGTAGGAAAGAAGCGTGCCTTCAAGCTGCGATTGGATGCTGACGCAGTCGAATCCGAACTCTGCAAACGGATAACCGCACATGTTGACGTTGTCCGTGTTGGGACGGTCATCCTCGTGCCCCTGGATAATGAAGCTGCGGTGTTTGAGAAACACGTTCGACAACATTGTTGAAAGCAATATCTTGAAAGGCGAGGCATACGTGGTGTCGGCATAGCCGACGTACGCCTCCCAATCGCGCAGGCTTGCATTGAATCGCTCCATCATCGCGTTGGTCAGGTTGTTGATATAGACGATGAAGAAATGGCTACTGTGTTCAAAATCAACATCCCGCGCAAACACAACAGCAGATGACATAGCTTCGAAAAGGAATGGTTGCTGCCCGTAACCGCCTGTGTAGTCGCCAGCTAGAACGGAATGATTGCTGTCCCTACTGAAGAGAGGGATAAGGCGACGGAATACAGGCAATCCATACCATCCGCGATCGAGCGCGCGGATATCAAACACGAGGGCCATTTCTCTCCGCTTGCGGTCGGGAACCAGAGCGGTTTTCAGATCGTCATAGCTTATGCCCTTCCCGGCAAGAGCTTCCTCGACCGAATGTCGAAGCCATTGAATTTCGCGGAACATCCGCTCCGGGGACAACTTGAATTGATCCCGCACGACCTCAAGCAGGATATTGCCGCGCGCGTTGAGGGTATGGAGAGATTTCGTTTCGCGAATGGGCTCATCCGACATATTCAGCCCCGGAGATTTTAGCTTTGATCGCTGCCCTCGTCCTTCGAAAGCAGAGCATGCAGGTCTTCCCTCAATCGAACGGGCAAATCCATTTTTTCATGGAGGATGCTCATGATACCGAGATCGCCGTTTTCCAATTGGCGGAAGAAAACGTAGTGATGCTCATAGCGGCTGAAAAAAGCCTTCTGCTTGATATCGGACGGCACAGCCAACTTCTGGGGAAGACGCCGCCAGACGAGGCGGTTTTCGCAGAGCCGCTGCAAATGCATGTGCAATCCTCGCAGATACGTGTCTGCCTGGGTCTCTCCCCATGTATCGGAAGTGTCGCGCCAAATCTTGTCCTGCGCGGCATCCGCGCGAGGATAAAAACGATACCCCGCCATAGTTAGCGGCGCTTGTTGCGGCGAATAACGTCCTCGGCGGTGACAGCGACGAACTCGCTATCTTTGGCGCGCATGGCGGGCGCCAACTCTTTCTGCAGGGCCTCCCACGCCTCGTCCCTTGTCTGCAAGTCGCGACGGATCAGCGCGCGGATATACTCGCTCGCATTTTCATAAAGTCCGTCATCACCGATCTGCTGCTGGATATGATCCTGCAAAGCCCCGCTGACCTTCACGTGAATGCTACCCGATGCCACAGACATTTACCCTTTCGTTCTCCCTATATTGTGGGTAACGTAGCACATATTGTCAATATTCATCACAGACTGTCTTTCTAGGGCACTTCTGACCGGCAGGCTGGCGCTTACGGGCCAAGCCGACCCGCTCGGCAGGCGCTGCATCAGGGGATGCAGCGCCATGGAGGACGGTATTCCGAGCGGGGCGCATCATGCGTCGTCCCGTTCGGTTTTCGGCTTGCGAATGATAAGGCGTCCGTTGAGGGGCACGGCGGCCAGTGTGAGGTTGATACCCTCGCCGTCGCTATGCGACCATCCGGCGCCTATCTTGATCCAGTGGGCTTTATCACGCTCCCCTTCAACGACGTAGACGGCGTAGTCGGGTTTGCTTTTTGGGGTCGGATTCATATTCGGTTCTCCCGTTGGTTATCCGGCTGCGCCCATCGCGGCCGGTCGGGGGATTTTGGCGCCCGCGCTTCTGAGCCGAAGGCGGCCGCAGGCAACGGCAACACGGGAGCGAAGCGAATGGAGCGGGCAGCCGATTGCCGGCGGCAGAAGCCGGGCGCATACCCCGACCCTACCGGCCGCGTGGCGACAGCCGGTGACGGGAGAACGCGGGGATGCCGCCTAAAACAAAATCCCCGCCCTTGTCGATGAACGGGGATGCGCATCCCACCGAAGATTGGTTGAGGTCGTTGCACGGCATGGAATACTCGGCAGGCCCCCTTCAATATGCGTTTACCGCCAAACGAGACCGGCCACCGACAATGCTGTCAGTGACCGGAAAGGGCGTGATCCCTTTTTGCTGGCCCGCCAAGCGGGCTGACGAATTGGCAAGCAATTCGTTGACGACACCCCTTCGGGTGTCTACCGGATCGCACGATGACGACTGTCCTGCCGGGACGGCGCTTCCGCCGTCCTATGCACGTTGCGACCCCGGTTCGATTTCCTCGGCTTACGCGCATTGATGAAGGACGCATCGAGCGTCGTCTTGATGTGCGCTGCATAGAATTTTTCAATCATTTCGACGCTGGTGCGGCAATTCTTGGCAATCGCATAAACATCAGCACCTTCCATGAGACGAAGGCAGATATAGGTGTGACGTAAGCTATAGGCTGTCCGAGGCTTGCCGTCGCGGTCCAGCTTGAGGTTCTGATCATCCAGCAGGTTATTGAACATCTTAAGATAGGTGCCAGGGAACACCAAATCCGTGGGTCCCGGGGTCTTGACCACGATCTCTGCGTCCGCCTTGGCTTTGCCACGAACGGGCTTGATCCGATCCCGCAACCGCTCATAGGGCTTTACTGCCCCCGGCATGGACTTGCACCAGCCGATGCCGCGCTTGCCGCGCACTTCGATTTCAAGGATGCGTTGCCGTGTTTCGGAATCTTCGACGATCGTCACGTCCCGGTGCTGGAGCTGCTTGGCCTCGTCCGGCCGCAGGCCGGTATTGCCCATGAACAGGACAAAGTCGTGCAACTGCTCCGCTTCCCACCGGAAATGCGGATTTTTCGGCTCCTTGGCATTCTGCCGGGTCGCCTCGTAGAGCTGCTTGTATTCCGCAGGGCTGAACCACGGACGATGGCTGATTTTGCCTTGGGTCTTGTAGGGCGGTGAGAGGTCCGGGAGGTGGCTGAGCCACTTGTGGCGAATGGCGGTCTTCAAGACCTGCCGCAACGTGCCGACCTCGTCATGCAAAGTGCTGCGCGACGGTGGCTTACCCATCTTTGATGTCGTCATCCGGTGAACACGGTAATCCTGAACCGTCCCGGCGTTGATCTCGGAAAGGCCCATCCTGCCGAAGAATGGAATGAGGTGCAGCCTCAGACGGATAGTGTGCCCCTCAACCCATTTCGGGCTGCGCTGGCCTTCCGTGATGATCCCGTACTCCTGCTCGAACTTCTTGGCAGCTTCCGCGAAGGTCGTTTCCGTTTTCAGCATCCCTGCCGCAGCCTTGCCGCGCAGCCCCAGATACCATTCCTCGGCAATGACCTTCGCCTGCTCTAACCCGGTTTCCTTGGTGCTGGCGCGATATTGGCGGCCTTTTACAGTGGCCGAGCAATGCCACGTCAGCCCCCCGCGCCGGTAAACATTGACCATTCCTCCGAGGATCTTATGGACCACCATGACCGCCCCCTGTTCGCTTTCCTTTGATGTAAGGACAGGGAATCACGGCATCAAGCCGCCGTCAAACCAGGGGCGGCCGTTTGTGCTAGAGTTGTGCTAGGCATAAAAACGACTTCGGCCTCCACTTGGGAGGCCAAAAAGTCATTGATAGTCTTTATAATTTTTGGTTGCGGGGGCAGGATTTGAACCTGCGGCCTTCAGGTTATGAGCCTGACGAGCTACCGGGCTGCTCCACCCCGCGTTACCTAGGTAAACTGCAAAGCAGTTTATCCGTCCCGCGACAAATCCGTTTTGGATTTGTCGCTGCTACGTAAATCGCTTTGCGATTTACGGATCTGTGCCGAGCAAATTGCGAAGCAATTTGTCTCGTATCATATGGCACCAAACACAAAAGGCCGCTTTGTGAGCGGCCCTTTGATCGGCTTTGGGCCGTAAATTTCGTAATGAGAAGATTTACACGAGTTGCGTTTTGCAGACCTGGCAGCGACCGACTCTCCCGCGTCTTAAGACGAAGTACCATAGGCGCTGGGGCGTTTCACGGCCGTGTTCGGAAAGGGAACGGGTGCAGCCACCCCGCCATGACCACCAGGTCAGCGAAGCGCAACTTGTGTTGAGAAGCTGGTGGATGTTTTCACATCCTTTTTATTTGAACACGTCTTTGAACCTTTCGCGAGGCACCTTCGGCCAGAAGGCCGCAAGCGCAAAGCGCGTCGCCGGTTGTCCGGCGCGCCGTCCGCAGCGCCATTGGCGCGTGAGGACAAAAGGTCAAGCATCATCAGGCAAAGCCTGATGAGCATAGTCAATGAGAACGATCAAGCCAATCGAGCTATTAGTACCGGTAAGCTTCATGCGTTGCCGCACTTCCACACCCGGCCTATCAACGTGGTCGTCTTCCACGGCTCTGATAGGGAATACTCGTTTCCAGGTGGGTTTCCCGCTTAGATGCCTTCAGCGGTTATCCCGTCCATATATAGCTACCCTGCTATGCCCTTGGCAGGACAACAGGTCCACCAGAGATATGTCCATCCCGGTCCTCTCGTACTAGGGACAGATCCTGTCAATATTCCTACACCCACGGCAGATAGGGACCGAACTGTCTCACGACGTTCTGAACCCAGCTCACGTACCGCTTTAATTGGCGAACAGCCAAACCCTTGGGACCTGCTCCAGCCCCAGGATGCGATGAGCCGACATCGAGGTGCCAAACAACCCCGTCGATATGGACTCTTGGGGGTCATCAGCCTGTTATCCCCGGCGTACCTTTTATCCGTTGAGCGATGGCCCTTCCACGCGGGACCACCGGATCACTATGACCGACTTTCGTCTCTGCTCGACTTGTCAGTCTCGCAGTCAGGCGGGCTTATGCCATTGCACTCGACGACCGATTTCCGACCGGTCTGAGCCCACCATCGCGCGCCTCCGTTACTCTTTCGGAGGCGACCGCCCCAGTCAAACTACCCACCATACACTGTCCCGGACCCGGATAACGGGCCGCGGTTAGACATCCATGACGATAAGGGTGGTATTTCAAGGATGGCTCCACAGAAACTGGCGTCCCTGCTTCAAAGCCTACCACCTATCCTACACATGCCGACACGAATGCCAGTGTAAAGCTATAGTAAAGGTGCACGGGGTCTTTCCGTCTGACCGCAGGAACCCCGCATCTTCACGGGGAATTCAATTTCACTGAGTCTATGTTGGAGACAGCGGGGAAGTCGTTACGCCATTCGTGCAGGTCGGAACTTACCCGACAAGGAATTTCGCTACCTTAGGACCGTTATAGTTACGGCCGCCGTTTACTGGGGCTTCGATTCAAAGCTTGCACCTCTCCTCTTAACCTTCCAGCACCGGGCAGGCGTCAGACCCTATACGTCGTCTTGCGACTTCGCAGAGCCCTGTGTTTTTGATAAACAGTCGCTACCCCCTGGTCTGTGCCACCCCACAATAGTTGCCTACTATGGGGTCACGCTTCTTCCGAAGTTACGCGTGCAATTTGCCGAGTTCCTTCAACATAGTTCTCTCAAGCGCCTTGGTATACTCTACCTGACCACCTGTGTCGGTTTCGGGTACGGTCTATACGGTGGAGCTATTTCCTGGAACCGCTCCGCTGCCCATCCAATCCAATAAGAATGAACAACTTGTGCGATCCGTCACTTCCACCAGGCCCACGAATATTAACGTGGTTCCCATCGACTACGCGTGTCCGCCTCGTCTTAGGGGCCGGCTAACCCTGCTCAGATTAACTTTAAGCAGGAACCCTTGGTCTTTCGGCGAGAGGGTCTCTCACCCTCTTTATCGTTACTCATGTCAACATTCGCACTTCCGATACCTCCAGGAGCCCTCACGGGTCTCCCTTCATCAGCTTACGGAACGCTCCGCTACCACTCCTCAAAGAGGAATCCTCAGCTTCGGTGCATGGCTTTAGCCCCGTTACATTTTCGGCGCAAAGACCCTTATTTAGACCAGTGAGCTGTTACGCTTTCTTTAAATGATGGCTGCTTCTAAGCCAACATCCTGGTTGTTTTGGGATCCTCACATCCTTTCCCACTTAGCCATGACTTGGGGACCTTAGCTGGAGGTTAGGGTTGTTGCCCTTTTCACGACGGACGTTAGCACCCGCCGTGTGTCTGCCTGGTAGTACTTCCCGGTATTCGGAGTTTGGTTAGGATCAGTAAGACGGTGAGTCCCCATAGCCCATCCAGTGCTCTACCCCCGGGAGTATTCGCCAGACGCTCTACCTAAATAGATTTCGCGGAGAACCAGCTATTTCCGAGTTTGATTGGCCTTTCACCCCTAGCCACAAGTCATCCCAATCTATTGCAACAGATGCGGGTTCGGTCCTCCAGTTGGTGTTACCCAACCTTCAACCTGCTCATGGCTAGATCACTCGGTTTCGGGTCTAATGCAACAAACTATATCGCCCTATTCAGACTCGCTTTCGCTGCGCCTACACCTACCGGCTTAAGCTTGCTTGTTACACTAAGTCGTTGACCCATTATACAAAAGGTACGCCGTCAGGGTTGCCCCCTCCGACTGTTTGTAGGCATCCGGTTTCAGGTACTATTTCACTCCCCTTGTCGGGGTGCTTTTCACCTTTCCCTCACGGTACTTGTTCGCTATCGGTCATGCACGAGTACTTAGGCTTGGAGAGTGGTCTCCCCATGTTCAGACAGGATTTCACGTGTCCCGCCCTACTCTAGGACATTAATGATATCTACGCGTACGGGGCTGTCACCCGCTACGGCCGCACTTTCCAGAGCGTTCCGCTTTAATCACTAATGCCACTGGCCTGGTCCGCGTTCGCTCGCCACTACTTGCGGAGTCTCGGTTGATGTCCTTTCCTGCAGGTACTTAGATGTTTCAGTTCCCTGCGTTCGCTTCTTACCCCTATGTATTCGAAAGTAAGATACCTTATAACAATGCTTGGAAACCCAAGCCGACCTTGCAGTCAGTTTGGATTTTCCAAGCATTTAAGGTGGGTTTCCCCATTCGGAGATCCATGGATCAAAGCTTATTCGCAGCTCCCCACGGCTTATCGCAGCGTAACACGTCCTTCATCGCCTGTGCATGCCAAGGCATCCACCAAATGCCCTTACGACACTTAATCGTTCTCATTGCCAATGCTCATCATCTCGCTGCCCGCTCCCGAAGGAAACGGCAACAGACCGGGTTACCTTTTACAACCCAGTCAATCCAATAATGCCATCGACGTGTTCGACCTGATCACTTTATTGGAGCTACGCCGAGCAGCTCGCTTGTGTCAGGTCTTAAGACCAGCTTCTCGAGATTGGATCCGATACCGCGCGGTCAGGCAACGGTAATCAAGTCGTCCGTCAGATGCTCACCCCGAAGGACAAGCAAACAACAACGACCCAGAGCGACAAGCTTCCTACCTACCTCCAGCCCCTCCACCATATCCGGCCGGCTAGGCC